>NZ_JABBDY010000010.1 GCF_012847295.1 Microbacterium sp. MF43 | reverse complement strand
GTTGGAACCTGATTGTCTCCCGCCATCCATGGAGAGAACTTATCTGGCATTAAGTTGTCGGGTTGGCAATCTTCATCTTTTACTGTGAAAAAATTAGAGTGTTTAAAGCAGGCTTATGCCGTTGAATATATTAGCATGGAATAATAAGATAGGACTTTGGGTCTATTTTGTTGGTTTGCGAACCAAAGTAATGATTAATAGGGACAGTTGGGGGTATTCGTATTTCATTGTCAGAGGTGAAATTCTTGGATTTCTGAAAGACGAACTACTGCGAAAGCATTTACCAAGGATGTTTTCATTAATCAAGAACGAAAGTTAAGGGATCGAAGATGATTAGATACCATCGTAGTCTTAACCATAAACTATGCCGACTCAGGATTGGCGGTTGTTTTTTGACTCCGTCAGCACTGTATGAGAAATCAAAGTCTTTGGGTCCCGGG
>NZ_JABBDY010000009.1 GCF_012847295.1 Microbacterium sp. MF43 | reverse complement strand
GGAGCCTGACCCGCTTTTCCGGACACCAACTTTGAGGCGATGATCGTCTCGGAAGGAGTCCGTGAGATGCCCGCACCACATTCGCCGGAGTTTCGGCGTCGAGCCCTGGATCTGGTCGCGCAAGGCAATGCTGTCGCGCAGACCGCCCGCGACCTCGGGATCAGCGAGTCGTGCCTTCGGAACTGGATGAACCGCGACGCGATCGACAGCGGTGCGAAGCCAGGACTGACAAGTGATGAGCGCAAAGAGCTCGTGGAGGCCCGCCGCCGGATCCGGGTGCTGGAGATGGAGAACGAGATCCTGAAACGGGCGTCGGCGTACTTCGCCAGGGAGAACGTGCTCCCAAAATAGGGTTCCGGCTGGTCCAGGAGCTCGCCGCCGACGGCATCCCCGTCGCGGTGGCCTGCCGGTTCCTGCAAGTCTCGACCTCCGGCTACTACGACTGGGCCAGCCGACCACCATCGCGACGAGCTATCGCGGATGCGGAGCTGACGACCACGATCCGACGCATCCACGCCGATTCGCGGGCGACCTATGGTGCGCCGAGAATCCTCGCGGAGCTGCGGCTCGGGCTCGGGGTCCATGTCGGCCGGAAGCGCGTCGCGCGGCTGATGCGGCTGGAGGGTCTGGTCGGTGTCTCCCACCGCCGGAAACGGCGCGGGTGGAAGCCGAACACCGCCACTCACGAAGATCTCGTAAAACGGCAGTTCCGCGCCGACGCCCCGAACCGGCTCTGGTTCTGCGACATCACACAGCACCGCGCCCGCGACGGGTGGGTCTACTGCGCCGCCGTCATCGACGCGTTCAGTCGACGGATCGTGGGATGGTCGATCTCGGACCGGATCACCGCGGAGATCGTCGTCGATGCGCTCGAGATGGCACGCTGGCGACGCAGACCCGAACCCGGCACCGTGGTTCACGCGGACCGCGGAGCGCAATACACCTCGTGGCTCTTCGGGCATCGGCTGCGCCAAGCCGGGCTACTCGGCTCGATGGGCAGGGTGGCCTCGAGCGTCGACAACGCGCTCATCGAGAGCTTCTGGTCGACCATGCAACGCGAGCTCCTCGACCGCACCGTCTGGGACTCTCGGGCGCAGCTCGCGTCGGCCATGTTCGAGTGGATAGAGGTCTTCTACAATCCGCGCCGCCGGCACACCAGCCTGGGCGACCTCAGCCCGGCCGACTACGAAGCACTTCACACCGCCGCCGAGATCGCGGCATGATCAACACACAAGAACCGTCCGGGAAACCGGGTCAGGCTCC
>NZ_JABBDY010000006.1 GCF_012847295.1 Microbacterium sp. MF43 | reverse complement strand
TCGCGTTAACGCGAAATGGCCACCCTGCGTTGGGTGGCCATTTCGGTAATGGAAGTCCGGCGGTGTCCTACTCTCCCACAGGGTCGCCCCTGCAGTACCATCGGCGCTGAGAGGCTTAGCTTCCGGGTTCGGAATGGGACCGGGCGTTTCCCTCTCGCTATGGCCGCCGAAACACTATTGATGTTTCAGTCTGCACCTAACAAAAGATTGTTGTGGTGCGGTTCTCGACCGTACATCGAGAACCACTCAGTGGACGCGGGCAGTCATTTCCACCCCGGTGAGGGGTGGGGGTGATTGTCAAGTCATCGGCTTATTAGTACCAGTCAGCTGCACGCATTGCTGCGCTTCCACATCTGGCCTATCAACCCAGTAGTCTGGCTGGGAGCCTCTCACCCCGAAGGGTATGGAAGTCTCATCTTGAGGCCGGCTTCCCGCTTAGATGCTTTCAGCGGTTATCCATCCCGAACGTAGCTAATCAGCGGTGCTCCTGGCGGAACAACTGACACACCAGAGGTTCGTCCAACCCGGTCCTCTCGTACTAGGGTCAGATCCTCTCAAACTTCCTACGCGCGCAGCGGATAGGGACCGAACTGTCTCACGACGTTCTAAACCCAGCTCGCGTACCGCTTTAATGGGCGAACAGCCCAACCCTTGGGACCTACTCCAGCCCCAGGATGCGACGAGCCGACATCGAGGTGCCAAACCATGCCGTCGATATGGACTCTTGGGCAAGATCAGCCTGTTATCCCCGAGGTACCTTTTATCCGTTGAGCGACAGCGCTTCCACAAGCCACTGCCGGATCACTAGTCCCGACTTTCGTCCCTGCTCGACCTGTCAGTCTCACAGTCAAGCTCCCTTGTGCACTTACACTCGCCACCTGATTGCCAACCAGGTTGAGGGAACCTTTGGGCGCCTCCGTTACTTTTTGGGAGGCAACCGCCCCAGTTAAACTACCCACCAGGCACTGTCCCTGAACCGGATTACGGTTCGAAGTTAGACATCCAGAGTGACCAGAGTGGTATTTCAACAACGACTCCACGGTAACTGGCGTCACCGCTTCAAAGTCTCCCACCTATCCTACACAAGCCACACCGAACACCAATACCAAGCTGTAGTAAAGGTCACGGGGTCTTTCCGTCCTGCTGCGCGTAACGAGCATCTTTACTCGTAATGCAATTTCGCCGAGTTCGCGGTTGAGACAGTTGGGAAGTCGTTACGCCATTCGTGCAGGTCGGAACTTACCCGACAAGGAATTTCGCTACCTTAGGATGGTTATAGTTACCACCGCCGTTTACTGGGGCTTAAATTCTCAGCTTCGCCTTGCGGCTAACCGGTCCTCTTAACCTTCCAGCACCGGGCAGGCGTCAGTCCGTATACATCGTCTTGCGACTTGGCACGGACCTGTGTTTTTAGTAAACAGTCGCTACCCACTAGTCTCTGCGGCCTCCAAACGCTTTCGGAGCAAGTCCTAATACGTCGAAGGCCCCCCTTCTCCCGAAGTTACGGGGGCATTTTGCCGAGTTCCTTAACCACGATTCTCTCGATCTCCTTGGTATTCTCTACCTGACCACCTGAGTCGGTTTGGGGTACGGGCGGCTAGAACCTCGCGTCGATGCTTTTCTTGGCAGCATAGGATCACCCACTTTTCATCCGCATCGTGTCTCAGCCTGTATGAGGAACGGATTTGCCTATTCCTCGGCCTACGCACTTGCCCCGGGACAACCATCGCCCGGGTTGGGCTACCTTCCTGCGTCACACCTGTTAATACGCTAACCGCACCAGCATGGGGTCGTGCGCTAGGCCCAGAGCGTCACCCCGAAGGGATCGGTCACTGGGATTCAGACACTTAGCACTACTGGGTTAGTTTGGGCGGTTCTTCGCCGGTACGGGAATATCAACCCGTTGTCCATCGACTACGCCTGTCGGCCTCGCCTTAGGTCCCGACTTACCCAGGGAAGATTAGCTTGACCCTGGAACCCTTGGTCTTTCGGAGGACGTGTTTCTCACACGTCTTTCGCTACTCATGCCTGCATTCTCACTCGTGTGGCGTCCACGGCTGGGTCACCCCGCCGCTTCACTCGCCACACGACGCTCTCCTACCCATCAACACGGCTGGACCACGAAGGCCTACCAATAATGTCAATGCCACAACTTCGGTGGCGTGCTTGAGCCCCGTTACATTGTCGGCGCGGAATCACTTGACCAGTGAGCTATTACGCACTCTTTCAAGGGTGGCTGCTTCTAAGCCAACCTCCTGGTTGTCTGAGCAACTCCACATCCTTTCCCACTTAGCACGCGCTTAGGGACCTTAGTTGGTGGTCTGGGTTGTTTCCCTCTCGACTATGAAGCTTATCCCCCACAGTCTCACTGCTGCGCTCTCACTTACCGGCATTCGGAGTTTGGCTGACGTCAGTAACCTGGTGGGGCCCATCGGCCATCCAGTAGCTCTACCTCCGGCAAGAAACACGCAACGCTGCACCTAAATGCATTTCGGAGAGAACCAGCTATCACGAAGTTTGATTGGCCTTTCACCCCTATCCACAGCTCATCCCCTCAGTTTTCAACCTAAGTGGGTTCGGCCCTCCACGACGTCTTACCGTCGCTTCAGCCTGGCCATGGATAGATCACTTCGCTTCGGGTCTAGGACATGCGACTGAATCGCCCTATTCAGACTCGCTTTCGCTACGGCTACCCCACTCGGGTTAACCTCGCCACATATCGCTAACTCGCAGGCTCATTCTTCAAAAGGCACGCTGTCACAGCTACCAGGGCTGCTCCAACGGTTTGTAAGCAAACGGTTTCAGGTACTATTTCACTCCCCTCCCGGGGTACTTTTCACCTTTCCCTCACGGTACTTGTCCGCTATCGGTCATCTGGGAGTATTTAGGCTTATCAGGTGGTCCTGACAGATTCACACGGGATTTCTCGGGCCCCGTGCTACTTGGGATACTCTCCACGCTGCGTCCGACATTTCGGTTACGGGGCTGGCACCCGCTCTGGCCGGCCTTTCAAGACCGTTCACCTATATCGACGCATCACGTTCACTGCTCGGCAGAACAGCACGGAAAGTCCCACAACCCCGAATACGCAACTCCTGCCGGATATCACACGTACTCGGTTTAGCCTGTTCCGGTTTCGCTCGCCACTACTAACGGAATCGCGGTTGCTTTCTCTTCCTGTGGGTACTGAGATGTTTCACTTCCCCACGTTCCCTCTACCCGCCCTATATATTCAGGCGGGAGTCACTGGGTCGGCACGCCGCCCAGCGGGGTTTCCCCATTCGGACATCCTCGGATCACAGTGTGCTTATCCACTCCCCGAGGCTTATCGCAGATTGCTACGTCCTTCTTCGGCTCCAGATGCCAAGGCATCCACCGTTTGCTCTTAAAGACTTGAAATCACATGAGCCAATTCCAAAAGAATTGTCTATCGTTTCGAGACGACCCCGAAGGATCATCCCTTTAAGATGCTCGCGTCCACTGTGTAGTTCTCAAAGTACGGGCGGTCCCCATCCCGCAGCCAGACCAGCCGGCATACAGAATGGGCCCAGAAGTCCCAGTCGCAGGATCACTCCCACACCCGGTCCCTCAGGACCCAACAGCGTGCACGCCCCGCCAGCATCACCCCCACCGTTCCAGACCCGAAGGCCGTACTAAGCAGAAGATCTCCCGAACGGAGCCTCGTCAAACGTTCCACCCATGAGCTCCCGGCAGACACATTCGGTCTGATCCGGGTTCTGGAAGGCCGAAGCCCTCAGATGCTCCTTAGAAAGGAGGTGATCCAGCCGCACCTTCCGGTACGGCTACCTTGTTACGACTTAGTCCTAATTACCGATCCCACCTTCGACGGCTCCCTCCACAAGGGTTGGGCCACCGGCTTCAGGTGTTACCGACTTTCATGACTTGACGGGCGGTGTGTACAAGACCCGGGAACGTATTCACCGCAGCGTTGCTGATCTGCGATTACTAGCGACTCCGACTTCATGAGGTCGAGTTGCAGACCTCAATCCGAACTGGGACCGGCTTTTTGGGATTCGCTCCACCTCACGGTATTGCAGCCCTTTGTACCGGCCATTGTAGCATGCGTGAAGCCCAAGACATAAGGGGCATGATGATTTGACGTCATCCCCACCTTCCTCCGAGTTGACCCCGGCAGTATCCCATGAGTTCCCACCATTACGTGCTGGCAACATAGAACGAGGGTTGCGCTCGTTGCGGGACTTAACCCAACATCTCACGACACGAGCTGACGACAACCATGCACCACCTGTTCACGAGTGTCCAAAGAGTTCTACATTTCTGCAGCGTTCTCGTGTATGTCAAGCCTTGGTAAGGTTCTTCGCGTTGCATCGAATTAATCCGCATGCTCCGCCGCTTGTGCGGGTCCCCGTCAATTCCTTTGAGTTTTAGCCTTGCGGCCGTACTCCCCAGGCGGGGAACTTAATGCGTTAGCTGCGTCACGGAATCCGTGGAATGGACCCCACAACTAGTTCCCAACGTTTACGGGGTGGACTACCAGGGTATCTAAGCCTGTTTGCTCCCCACCCTTTCGCTCCTCAGCGTCAGTTACGGCCCAGAGATCTGCCTTCGCCATCGGTGTTCCTCCTGATATCTGCGCATTCCACCGCTACACCAGGAATTCCAATCTCCCCTACCGCACTCTAGTCTGCCCGTACCCACTGCAGGCCCGAGGTTGAGCCTCGGGTTTTCACAGCAGACGCGACAGACCGCCTACGAGCTCTTTACGCCCAATAATTCCGGATAACGCTTGCGCCCTACGTATTACCGCGGCTGCTGGCACGTAGTTAGCCGGCGCTTTTTCTGCAAGTACCGTCACTTTCGCTTCTTCCTTGCTAAAAGAGGTTTACAACCCGAAGGCCGTCATCCCTCACGCGGCGTTGCTGCATCAGGCTTCCGCCCATTGTGCAATATTCCCCACTGCTGCCTCCCGTAGGAGTCTGGGCCGTGTCTCAGTCCCAGTGTGGCCGGTCACCCTCTCAGGCCGGCTACCCGTCGACGCCTTGGTGAGCCGTTACCTCACCAACTAGCTGATAGGCCGCGAGCCCATCCCAGACCAAAAAATCTTTCCAACCACTGAAGATGCCTTCGTGGTTCGTATCCAGTATTAGACGCCGTTTCCAGCGCTTATCCCAGAGTCCGGGGCAGGTTGCTCACGTGTTACTCACCCGTTCGCCACTGATCCACAGAGCAAGCTCTGCTTCACCGTTCGACTTGCATGTGTTAAGCACGCCGCCAGCGTTCATCCTGAGCCAGGATCAAACTCTCCATAAAAAAATGATGCAAACCAAGACCGGGAAAACGATCAAACGCTTGCGAGTTCGAAACTGACCAAAAACGAATGTCACTGACATCCATAAATTGATCCAAAGGAATCTCACCCAACCAAACAAATGGTCAGGACGAGGTTATTTGGCATTTGACAAGTGCACGCTGTTGAGTTCTCAAGGATCGGACGCACCCACCAACCAGCCACACAGACCAGCACAGCAGGGCAACTTCACAATCTTATCC
>NZ_JABBDY010000005.1 GCF_012847295.1 Microbacterium sp. MF43 | reverse complement strand
CCGCCGGCACACCAGCCTGGGCGACCTCAGCCCGGCCGACTACGAAGCACTTCACACCGCCGCCGAGATCGCGGCATGATCAACACACAAGAACCGTCCGGGAAACCGGGTCAGGCTCCCGACGGATCTGGAGCAGGACGAGAGATGGGTCATAACTGACTGGACGCTCGGCCGGTTTGACGCGGCTTCAGATGGTGTGTGCAATATGTTGCATGCCGGTCCCTGCCTCGTCCGCCCCGAAAGGTCGTTCGCTGCTGCGCGACGACGTCTACGTCCAGCTGCGTGACGCGATCATCGACGGCACCCTGGCGCCCGGCGAGAGCCTGCGGGACGGCGAGCTCGCCGAGTGGCTCGGCGTGAGCCGCACGCCCGTGCGCGAAGCGCTGCTGCGGCTGGCCGAGAGCGGTCTGGTCGTCGCGCGGCCGGGTCGGTCCACCGCGGTCGCCGTGGTGGAGGAAGACGCGGTCCGCGGGGCGCGCGACGTGGTCGCGGCGATGCATGGCCTCGCCGCGCGCGAGGCGGTGCCCACGCTCGCACCGGACCAGCTCGAGGCCATGCGCCTTGCGAACGAGCGGTTCGCCGCCGCCATCGACGCGGGCGACGCCGAGGCGGCGATCGCCGCCGACGACGAGTTCCACGGAGTCCTCGTCGCCAACGCCCGCAACGCCGCGCTCGTCGCCGTGCTCGATCTGTACACGCCGGTCCTTCGGCGGGCCGAGCAGCTCCGGTTCCTGTCGGTCGATCGCTTCTCGTCGGCCGAGCGCCACGCGGACCTCATCGCCCTCTGCGCCGCGGGTGACGCCGGGGCCGCAGCCGAGCTGGCGTTCGACACGTGGCACAGCCTTCCGATCGGTGAGGCGGAGCGCCCGAGTCCCTGATCGCGCGGCCGGCTCTCGGGTCCAGAGCCCGCCGGCCGGCCGCGCCTGGGTTCAGCGGGACCCGCTCGCCTTCTCGGCTGCCGTCGCGATGACGTCGGCGACGATCCCGGGCTGCGTGACGTACAGCGCGTGGCTCGCCGGCACGTTCGTGATCTCGGCGCCGATCCGCTGCGCCATGTGCTGCAGCATCGCCTGGTCGAACGCGCGGTCCTCGGTGGCGATGGCGGCCCAGCTGGGCTTGTCGCGCCACGCGGCGCGGGTCACCGGCGTCGCGAAGACGGACATGTTGATCGGCACCTGGGAGTCGCGCAGGAAGGCGGCGTCGGCATCGCTGGCGTCGGCCGCGAAGCCGATCGTGAAGCTGTCGGGGTTCAGCGACCCGTACCCGTCCTCGGCGACATCGATGACGAAGTCGGGGGTCTCCGCGAAGCCCTCGTACTGCTGGGAGGTGGTCTCGCCGGCGTCGGGCGCGAGCGCGGAGACGTACACGAGCCCCGCGACCTTGTCATGCACGCCGGCTTCGGTGATGACCGTGCCGCCCCAGGAGTGCCCGACGAGGATCGTCGGGCCATCCTGCACGTCGAGGACGCGCGTGGTGGCGGCGACGTCGTCGGCGAGCGACGTCAGGGGGTTCTGCACGATCGAGACCCGGTAGCCCCGGGCCGTCAGGCTGTCGTAGACACCGCGCCATCCGGATCCGTCCGCGAAGGCTCCGTGCACCAGCACGACGTTGTTCACCCGGTTGTTCTCTCCCATGATCCTGTTCCTTCCTCGGGACCGCCCACCGCGGGCGGTTCATGCGAGAGACAACGCAATATATTGCATGCAATATTCCCGTCGCGAGGAGAACTTTCCACGGCACCCGCAGAAGATGACGACGGCGACTGCTCGTCAGGCCGGAAGGCCCCGCGCACGGCACCCCCGCGCGTGCGCGATCAGCCCGCGCCGACCGTCCTGCGGGCGCGGTCGACGAGTCGGCGGGTGAGGGTGCGCCGGTCCGGATGCCTCGACCCGGCGTCGATCACCACGATGTCGTCGGGCAGCGTGACGGCGAAGCGCGCGCGCACCGGCCCGTCGCCCAGCGCAGCCGAGGCCTCGTCCGACAGCCGCGCGAAGCGCAGGCGTCCGAGCGAGCGCATCCGCGTCCGCTGGGGGGCCCGGTCGCGCGTGCGAAGCCGCACCTCGACGGCGGCCGACGCCGGGTGCGGTGCCGTCACGATCGCCGTGACGACGTAGCGTCCCCGCAGGCGGCGCACGCGCACCCGGTGCAGCAGCGCATCGGTCTCGGGTTCGCGCTCGTGCCGTGCGCGCGACCGGCGCTGGACGGCTGCCCAGCGGGCCACCACGGACTCGTCGTCCCGCACCAGTGCCGTACGGTGCGCCCCGCGCCGCATGGCGGCGATCCGGTCATCGTCGAGCACGCAGGCCTCCGCGAGCGCGCGGGCGGCCGCATTCATGTCGCCGTCGGGCACGCGCCACCCATTGCGGCCCGTCTCGATCACCTCGGGGCCGTACCGGATGTCGTACGCGATCGGGAGGCATCCGGTCCCCATCGCCTCGAGCAGGGCCAGCGATCCCCCCTCGGATCTGCTCGTGAGCAGCGTCCACGGGGCGTCGGCGAACCGCTCGGGGCCATCGGCCGCGTAGCCCAGGAAGCGCACCGCGTGGCCGAGGCCGAGCCGAGCGGCCTCCCGCTCCAGTCGTGACCGCTGGCGTCCGTCTCCCACGATGTCGAGGGTCACCGGCAGTCCCATGTCGCGTACCGCGGCGACGATGCGCAGGGCGTGGTCGATCCGCTTGAGGGCGCTCAGCCGCGACACGATGACACCGTGCAGGCGGTCGGGCGGCAGTCGCCGGATCGTCGGCGGCACGGTCAGCGGATTGGGGACGACCTCGAGATTGCCGCTGTCGCCGAGCAGATTGATGACGTCGGTGCGCTGTCGCTCGGTCTGCAGCACCACGGCGTCCCAGCGGTGCAGGTTCTCGAACACGCCTCGCCGCGTCTCGTCGAGCCGCGACGGATCCTGCCCGGCGAGGTGCGAGCCGTGCACGACATAGATGAGCGTCACTCCCGGCCGCCGGTACCGCTGCATCAGCCGTGCGACCGCCTTGCTGTCGACGATGGCGACGGCGGGCTCGCCGCCGGTCAGTCCGTCCAGCCATTCGAAGTAGAGAGCGGATGCCGCGTCCCACTGCCCCGTGGTGGCGCCGGTCTCATCGAACGCGGTCAGGAGTCGCTCCGAAGACGACCCGGCGCCGCGATCATCGAGCAGGGCGAGCGAGCCATCGCTCCGGCGGTGCTCCACGCGCAGCACGTCGTCGCCGCGCCGCCAGCGGCGGACGTTTCCGTCCGGGCCCGACTCCTCCTCGTCGTGAGGCCGCCGTGCCGCCCTCGGCTCCACCGGCACCCCGATCGCGGGCCGGCCGACGCTGCGAAGGTCCTCGAAGACGTTGCGAAGCTGCATCTCGGGCAGCAGTTCGCCGGCCTCCTGCAGCCTCTGCCGCGTGCGGGAGGCATCAGGCGCCGGGTCGAACGTGACGATGTCGACGGATGCCCCGGCGATCGATGCCAGGGCACGGGAGCGATGCAGCATCGCCGCCGTCATGCCGCCGAACTCCTCCGGGATCCCCCAGGTCACGGCGAGCTGCCGGCCCGCGGGGAGGGTCGGGCGCGCGGCGGAGCTCAGGACGGCGGAAGGAAGCATCGCGGCCACGCTAGGCCCGATCGCCCCGCGCGCTCAGCGGGGTTGACGGGACGCGACCAGCGCAGTAGCCGCGGTGCGCCCTCGCCGATTTGAGAACGATTATCAATAGCGTTACGGTAGTCACATGCATTCGACGCGACGCCTTCTTCCCGTGCTCGGCCTTGCCGGGGCATCCGTCCTCGTCCTCGCGGGATGCGCGGGCGGAACCGCCGCCGGGGGCGAGCAGGACGACACGCTCTCGGTCGTCGCGTCGACCAACGTCTACGGCCAGATCGCCGAGGAGATCGGCGGCGACCTCGTCGAGGTGACGTCGATCGTCACCAAGTCGTCGCAGGACCCGCACTCGTTCGAGCCCAGCGCCCGCGACCAGCTCACCGTCGCCGAGGCCGACCTCGTGATCGAGAACGGCGGCGGCTACGACGCCTTCATCGACGCCCTCATCGAATCCAGCGGCAGCGACGCGCGCGTCGTCACCGCGGTGGAGCATTCGCACGAGTACCCCGAGAACGAGGGGCACGAAGCCGAGGCGGCCGAGGACCACGCCGACGACGAGCACGCCGACGACGACCACGAGCACATCGAAGGGTTCAACGAGCACGTCTGGTACGACCCGCACACCATCGCGCACGTCGCCGAGGTGATCGCGGCGCAGCTGGGCGAGCTCGACCCCGACAACGCCGACACCTTCGCGGCGAACGCCGAAGCCTTCGCCGCCGACATCGAGGCGCTCGAGGCGTCGCTGGCCGAGATCGAATCTGCGCACGGCGGTGCGAAGGTGTTCGCGACCGAGGCCGTTCCGGCCTACCTCGTCGCGGCGGCCGGACTCGAGGACGTCACCCCCGACGCCTTCAGCGAAGCGGTCGAAGAGGGGCAGGACGTGGCGCCCGCCACGCTCCTCGAGTCGATCGAACTGCTCGAGAACGTCGGCATCGTCCTCACGAACACCCAGACCGCCGGTGCCGAGACGGCGCAGATCGTCGGCGAGGCGGACGGCCGCGGCATCCCCACCGTCGCGTTTTCGGAAACCGTCCCCGAGGGGGAGACTTACATCTCGTGGATGCAGGCGAACATCGAGGCGCTCAAGGCGGCGCTGGAGGAGTGAGTCCCGCACCCGTCGCGCTCGAGATCCGGGATGCCTCGCTCCGGCGAGGCGACCGAGAGCTGTGGGCGGGCCTCGACCTGACCGTCCGCGCCGGCGAGCTGATCGCCGTGCTCGGCCCGAGCGGCTCGGGCAAGACCACTCTGCTGCGGGCCATCCTGGGGCTCGAGCCCCTCAGCGGCGGAACCATCTCGGTGCTGGGCGAGCCGGTGCGCTCGCGCGGCAACCGCCACGTGGGCTACCTGCCGCAGTCGCGTCCGCTGCCGCCCGACACGGCGCTGCGCGGACGGGACCTCGTGACGCTCGGCGTCTCGGGTCACCGCTTCGGCCTGCCCTTCCCCCGACGGGGCGACTCCGCACGCGTGAACGCGCTCATCGATGCCGTCGGCGCCGCCGACTTCGCCGACAGGCCCGTCGGACAGCTGTCGGGCGGCGAACAGCAACGTCTCCGCGCGGGTCAGGCGCTCGCCGACGATCCGGGACTGCTGCTGTGCGATGAGCCCCTCACGAGCCTCGACCTCGCCAACCAGCAGGCGGTCATCGGCCTGATCGACCGGCATCGCCGTGAGAAGAACGCCGCCGTGCTGCTCGTGACGCACGACATCAACCCCGTTCTCGGCAAGGTCGACCGCATCCTTTACCTCGCCAACGGCCGGTTCACGCTCGGCACCCCCGACGAGGTGCTCACGTCGGAAACGCTCACCGATCTGTACGGCGCACCCGTCTTCGTGCTGCGGGCGGGCGGGCGGCTCGTGGTCGTCGGAGCGCCGGATGCCGAAGCATCCCACCACCATCACCACCCCGACGAGGACCACGCATGAACTGGGACGACGTCTCGGACGCGATGTTCGGCGGCCTGCCCGTGTACGGCGACATCCTGGCGCTCGTGTCGAACTCGGTCTGGGCCGGCGCCGTGCTCGGGCTCGTCGGCGGGCTCATCGGGGTGCTGGTCATGCAGCGCGACATGGCCTTCGCGGTGCACGGCATCAGCGAGCTCTCGTTCGCCGGCGCCGCGGCGGCGCTGCTCCTCGGCTGGGACGTCGTGACCGGCTCGATCGTCGGCTCGATCGCCGCGGCGGCGATCATCGGGTGGCTCGGTGCCCGCGCGCGCGACCGCAACTCGATCATCGGCGTGCTCATGCCGTTCGGCCTGGGCCTGGGCATCCTGTTCCTCTCGCTCTACGACGGCCGCAGCTCGAACCGCTTCAGCCTGCTGACCGGGCAGATCGTGTCGGTGCAGTCCGATCAGCTCGGCTGGCTCATCGTGATCAGCGCGTTCGCCCTGCTGGGGCTGCTCGCGATCTGGCGGCCGCTGCGCTTCGACTCGCTCGACCCGCAGTCGGCTGCGGCCCGCGGCGTGCCTACAACGGCCGTATCGCTCACGTTCATGCTGCTGCTCGGACTCGTGGTCGCGGTCGCCGTGCACATCATCGGCGCGCTGCTCGTGATGGCGCTGCTCGTCACGCCCGCAGCCGCCGCCATGCGCGTGGCCACCGGTCCGCTGTCGGTGCCGGTGCTCGCGGCGCTGTTCGGCGTGATCTCGGCGGTCGGGGGCATCCTGCTCGCGATCGCCGGCACCCTCCCCGTCAGCCCGTACATCACGACCATCTCGTTCGTGATCTACCTCGTCTGCCGGGGCGTCGGCGCGCGTCGGGGCCGCGTCACGCGCCAGCCCGCGCACGCATGACCCGCGCCAACGCGGCGCCCGGGAGACGTCCAGACCCCGCCGGTAAACTCCCGGGCATGGTCCAGCGCAACACCTGGCAGCGCGATCGCGTGCGCGAGGCGCTCGCCGACGCCCGGGGATTCGTGAGCGCCCAGTCGCTCCACGCGACCCTGCGCGACGAGAACACCGGCATCGGGCTGGCGACGGTGTATCGCGCGCTCGCCGGCCTCGCCGCGCAGGGCGACGCCGACTCGCTGCAGAGCCCCGAGGGCGAGGCGCTCTACCGCGCCTGCACGAGCACCGGCCACCACCACCACCTCATCTGCCGCCGCTGCGGACTGACCGTCGAGATCGAGGCGACGGACGTCGAGCAGTGGGCCAAGCGCACGGCCGAGAGCCACGGGTTCCGCGACGCCGAGCACATCGTCGACATCTTCGGGCTCTGCGCCGACTGCGCCCGTGCCCAGGACGAGCGTGACGCGGACTGACACCCGCCCCGCCGCGACGCCGTCGCGCACGGCCCGCACGCTCGTCGCGCTCTCGATCGGCGCGGCGGTGGTCCTGGCGCTCTTCGCCATCGACGCTCTCGCGCCGACGCTCTTCCCGGCGTCGCTGCCGACCCGCGCTCAGGACGGCCTGACCCTCGCGATCAGTGTGCTCATCGAGTCGCTGCCGTTCGTGATCCTCGGCGTGGTGCTCTCGATCGTCGTGCAGGTCTGGGTGCCGCCGGGTGTCATCGAGCGATGGATGCCCCGGCGCGCGTGGGCCCGCCGCGCCGTGCTGTCTCTGCTGGGCATGCTCGTGCCGGTCTGCGAATGCGGCAACGTGCCCTTCGCGCGCGGTCTGCTCATGCGAGGGTTCTCGGTCCCCGAGACGATGACGTTCCTCATCGCGGCACCCATCGTGAACCCCATCGTGATCATCACGACACACCAGGCATTCGGGTTCAGTGACGGCATCCTGATCGCCCGGCTGGTCGGCGGCTACCTCATCGCCAATCTGGTCGGGTGGCTCTACAGCAGGCATCCGTCCCCCGACGCATTGCTGACCGACCGCTTCCGCGACACGTGCGAACTCGTCGTCCACGAACCGGGCGGGAAGGGCCGCCGCACGCTCGCGCAGTTCGTGATCGAGTTGCGGGCCGTCATGCCGGCCCTCGTGATCGGCTCCGCGCTCGCCGGTGCCGTGCAGGTGCTGATCCCGCGCGAGGCGCTCGTTGCGATCGGCTCCAACCCCGCGCTGTCGATCGTGGCGATGATGGCGCTCGCGATGATCGTCGCCATCTGCTCCAACGTCGACGCGTTCTTCGCACTGTCGTTCGCATCCACCTTCACGCCCGGCGCCATCGTGGCGTTCCTGCTCGTCGGCCCCATCGTCGACGTGAAGATGCTCGCCCTGATGCGCACGACCTTCACGACCCGCACGCTCGCGGGCATCGTCGTCGTGGTGCTGCTGTCGGCCTTCGCCATCGGGACGGCGGTGAACCTCCTTGCGTGACCTGGGGTACGTCGGCGTGCGGTGGCTCGGGGTCGGGCTGGCGGCGGTGCTCGCCGTCGTCACGATCAGCCTCGCCGTCACCGGGCGCCTCGC
Source organism: Microbacterium sp. MF43 (assembly GCF_012847295.1). GTDB lineage: Bacteria > Actinomycetota > Actinomycetes > Actinomycetales > Microbacteriaceae > Microbacterium. The sequence goes on along the minus strand of NZ_JABBDY010000005.1, from coordinate 285,714 downwards.
CCTGTACATCAACCCCGACTCGACCTGGTTCGCGGTGTCGATGGCGATCGTGGCCCTCGTGGGCGCCGTCGCGTCGTTCGCGCTCCCGCTCGGCGCCGAAGCCGACCACGGGCACGACCACGGCAGCGCTCCGGCGCCTGCGCCTGCGCACCCGCACGAGGTTCGCAGAATCGCGCGCGAATCGCACGAGGAGCCCGAAATTCTGCGAACTTCGCGCGATTCTGCGAATCTCGCGCGCGGTGCGGGGCGGGGTCCGAACCCCGGCGAGCACGAGGCGGGCGCGCACGAGCACGCCGAGCACGTGCCGCACGAGCACGACCGCCATCCACTGGGGGTCGCCGCGAGCGTCGTGGGCGGGGCCGCGGCATCCGGTGTCGTGCTGCTCACGCTGGTACTCCCGCCCGCGTCGCTCTCGGCCGAACTCGCGATGTCGCGCGATGTGGGCGCGGCGCCGCTGTTCGCGGGAGCCGACGTCGTCACCCTCGCCGCCACGGGGGACACCTCCTCGTTCGGGGTCGGCGAGTGGGCCACCGTCTTCGCGACCGCGACCGACCCCGACCAGTTCGACGGCGAACCGATCGAGCTGACGGGCTTCGTCACGCCGGGCGAAGGCGGCGACTTCGACCTGACCCGTCTCGTCATCACTCACTGCGTCATCGACGCGCAGCCCGCGAGCATCCCGGTGACCGGCGAGTCCGCGCCCGAGACCGGTCAGTGGGTCACCGTCACGGGAACCGTGACGTCGACCACCGACGGCCGGCTGCAGATCGAGGCCGAGAGCGTCGAGCGCATCGACGAGCCCGAGGACCCGTATGAGTACTGAGCCGGCGAGTCGCCGTGCCCGCGGGCGCCGTCGGCGCGGCCGCGCGTTCGCGGGCGCCTTCGCGATCGTCATCGGCGTGCTGGTCGTCCTCGGCCTCGCCGGTGCCGCCGCGAGCGTCGCGCTGGGACCGCGGGTGACCGACGTGCAGGTCGACCCCGCGGCGGCGGTCGAGGCATCCGGCTCCCGCCTCATCGTGACCACGACGCAATCGCTCGCCGAGATCGACGACGCGCAGGTCACCGTCACGCCCGCCACACCGTTCGTCGTCGACACGTCCGGCCGCAGCGTCGGGGTGCGCTTCACGCTCCCGCTGTGGGACGACACCGAGTACACGGTCGAGATCGCCGATGTCGAGGGCGCCGGCGGGGGGCCGACGTCGACGATCGTCGAGACGTTCCGCACGCCGGCTGCGCAGGTCGAGCTGCTGCAGCGCGGTGGCGCCGACGGCGACACGATCTTCCGCACCGACCTGTCGGGCCAGAACGCCGTCGCCGTCTTCACGCATCCGCACATCGAGGACTTCCGGGCGACGTCCACCCACCTCGTGATCTCGGTGCGCACCGAAGACGACCGGGCCGGCCTCATCATGACCGACCTCGACGGGGCGAACCCCCGCGAGCTCCCGCTTCCCGGCGAAGGGTTCGTCTCGAACCTGCAGAGCGCCGAGCGCGGCGATCTCATCGGCTACACCTTCACCGACGCCGACATCGGTGCGGACGGCGGCCGCGAGAGCGTGCTGTTCCTCGCCTCCCTGCAGACTCCCGACGCCGAGCCGCAGCAGGTCGACGTCGAAGGCGCCGACCCGCGGGTCGTGGAGTGGCGGTTCGTGCCCGACACCGACAGCATCCTGCTGCTCTCGTTCGACGGGTCGCTGCTGCTGACGGGGTCGGGAGGTGAGGGCGCGACCGCGCTGGGCACCGCCCTCGCGATCGAGGGCATCGCGCGCGGCTCGTCGGTGGCGGTCATCGACCGGCTCGAGCAGGTCGCGACGCTGGACTTGACGGATGCCACGGAGCAGCCTCTCGTCGCGCCGGCGACCGACATCGGCCCGCCCACCACGGTCACCCCCCTTCCCGACGGGTCGACCATCCGTACCGCTGCCGTGCTCGATGACGCGGGTCTTCCGACCGGCCGCACGTCGATCGCCCTCGTTGTTCCGGACGGCGCCACGAGTCTTCTCGACGAGGTGCCGGAGACGGATGCCGTGCTGCAGGTCTGCGTATCGCCGAGCGCCCGTTACGTCGCCGTGCTCGTCGCGCCGGATGCCGTCTCGAACGCGTACGACACGTACCAGATCCCGCTGCCCGAGCGCGCCGAGACCCGCATCGTCGAGATCGAGAGCGCGACGGAGGTCGTCGCGCTCGTCGGCTCGTCGATCTCGTGGTGTCAGGTGCCGCCGGCCTGATCCGCCCCGCCGGCTCCGCCCGCTCCGCCGGCTCCGCCCGCTCGAACGCTCGATGCGGACGCCGGCTCCGGAATCGGGATCGTCGCGGGCAGGCCCCGGGCGAACACGATCGCGAACAGCGTCAGGGCGAAGACGAGGAACAGCGACTGCCGCAGCGATTCCACCTGGGCATCGGCGTAGGTCTGGGCCACCTCGGTCGCGACCTCGGGGCTGCCGCCCGCGTCGAGCACCGCCTGCTCGGCCTGATCCTGCGAGATGATCGGCGCCCCGCCCGCCGTGGCCTCCGCGACCTGCTGCTTCACGTCGTCGGCGAGCGTGGTGCTGCCCTCGACCGCCGTGCTGAAGCCGCCCGTCAGCAGCAGGATGAACACCGAGCCGACCACGGCGGTGCCGAACGAAGAGCCGAGGTTCTGGAACGTGCCCTGCAGGCCGCCGACCTCGGAGGTGTCGTCTTTCGAGACCGCGGTCATGTTGACGTTCCCGAGCTGGGAGGCCAGCAGTCCGAAGCCGGCTCCGACCACGAACATCCCCGCGGCGAAGAGCACGTCGGTCAGTTCCGGCTGCACCGACACGAAGACGAGCAGCAGGCCGAGGCCGAGGGTGAACTGGCCGATGCGGGCGATGTTGCGGGCCGACCGCACCGTCGACATCCGCGAGCCGACGACCGAGAAGAGGATGAGGCCGACCGACAGCGGCAGGATCTTCAGACCCGTCTGCAGCGCGTCGTACCCGAGGATCGTCTGCAGGTAGACCGGCACCACGAAGAAGAGCGCGGCGATCGCGAAGTACTGCGCGAGGAACATCGTCAGTCCGCTGCGCAGCGCCGGGATGCGCAGCATGCTCACCTTCAGCAGCGGGACGCGGCCGGCGCTCTCCAGGTGCTGCTGACGCCGGACGAACCACCACAGCACGAGGATCGCCACGACGATGAGGTACGCGACCGGCGAGATGCCGAAGGGCGCGATGGTGACTCCGGCGACCTCGGGCGGGTCGAGCGGCACGAGCCACCCCCACGCCTTGCTCTGCAGGACCGCGTAGACGAGCAGCGCCATGCCGGACGCGGACAGGATGACGCTCAGCAGGTCGATGCGCAGCGAACGGTCGCCGGGAGTGTCCTTGATGCGTCCCGACACGATCAGGACGAGCACCATGATCACGGTCTCCGCCACGAAGACGTATCGCCACGAGGCATACGTCGTCATGAGTCCGCCGATGAGGGGACCGGCGGCCGCGGCGAACCCCGTGATCGCACCGAGCGCCGAGAACGCGATGACGCGGTCTCGGCCGGAGTAGTTGATCGCCGCGAGGGCGGCGATGGCGGGGATCACGAGGATCGCGCCAAGACCCTCGACGAGCGACCACCCGAGCATGAGCACGGTGAGGTTGGGGGCGAGGGCCGTGGTGAGCGAGCCCAGGCCGTAGACCACCGACCCGATGCGGAACGCGGTGCTGCGTCCCCACTTGTCGCCGAGCTTGCCGCCCGTCAGCATGAAGGCCGCCATCGTCAGGGCGTAGAACGTGATGGCCGCCTGCATGCCCCCGATATCGGTGTTCAGGTCGGTGGCGACCGTCGAGATGGACACGTTCATGACCGTGCTGTCGAGCACCATGACGAACTGCGAGACGCCGAGGATCACCAGCACGAACCATCGCTTCATGAGCGGATGCTAGCGATCGCCGCGGTCGCAGCGGATCGCCCCGCCGAGGTGAGATGCCTTCTGCGTAGAATCCCCGCATGTCCGATCCCGTTGCGCTGCGGCCTGCGCGCCGTGAGGATCTGCTCGGTCTTCCCGCCGAGGTCGCGCCGCGGCTGCTGGGCGGCACTCTCACCACGATCGTCCACGACGACACGGTCGTCGTGCGGCTCACGGAGGTCGAGGCCTACCACGGCCGGGGCACCGGACCCACACCCGACCTCGGCTCGCACGCCCGGATGGGACGCACGGCGCGCAACGCGACCATGTGGGGAGAGCCCGGCCACCTGTACGTGTACCTGAGCCACGGCATCCACTCGTGCGTGAACGTCGTGTGCGGTCCGGGCGGGGTCGCCGGCGGAATCCTCCTTCGCGCAGCCGAGGTGATGGAGGGGACGGATGCCGCGGCCCGCCGCCGGCCCGCAGCGCGAACCGCGCGCGACCTGGCGCGGGGACCCGGTCGGCTCGGAGACGCGGTGGGGCTGCGGCATCCGATCCACGACGGCATCGACGCGATCACCGGCGAGCCGCGCCACGGAGCGGTCGCGCGCCTGTCGCTGCGCGTCGAGCCGCTCACGGGCATCGCGACGGGCCCGCGGGTCGGAGTGGCGGGCGAAGCCGGCACCGCGCTCTTCCCGTGGCGGTTCTGGATCGCCGGCGATCCGTCGGTGTCGGCGTTCCGGTGGGGCCGGGGTGCGGCAGAGGCGGCGGGCGTGGCATCCGGTGAAGCCCGCCGCGGCAAGGGCGACACGCCGCCCGTGCTAGACTGACTCTTTGTCTGCGCGCACTCCAGCACGCAGTTCGCGTTTCGTCTCACTTCGTTCGCTCAACGACCGGAACATCCGGGCGGGGATCGCGTGTGTCACGAGATGCAGACAAGGGATCTTGGGTGGGGCCGTCCGGCTCCACGGTACTAAGGAGACATCACTATGGCAGCAGTGTGCCAGGTGACTGGAGCAGTTCCTGGCTTCGGTCACAACATCTCGCACTCGCACCGCCGGACGAAGCGCCGCTTCGACCCGAACGTGCAGAAGAAGACCTACTTCGTTCCGTCGCTGGGTCGCAACATCAAGCTCAACGTCTCGGCCAAGGGCATCAAGGTCATCGACGCCCGCGGCATCGAGGCGGTCGTGCGTGACCTCCAGGCGAAGGGTGTGAAGCTCTGATGGCCAAGAAGGCACAGGACGTCCGTCCGATCATCAAGCTGCGTTCGACCGCCGGCACGGGGTACACCTACGTGACGCGCAAGAACCGCCGCAACAACCCCGACCGCATCGTGCTCAAGAAGTACGACCCGGTCATCCGCAAGCACGTCGAATTCCGAGAGGAGCGCTGATCCATGGCCAAGAAGAGCAAGATCGCGCGCAACCAGCAGCGCCAGGAGGTCGTCGACCGCTACGCCGCCAAGCGCGCCGAGCTGAAGAAGGCTCTCGTCGACCCCACCTCGACCGACGAGCAGCGCGAAGCCGCTCGCGTGGGCCTGCAGAAGCTGCCCCGCAACGCGTCGCCGGTTCGTCTGCGTTCGCGCGACGTCATCGACGGCCGCCCCCGGGGCGTGCTGACGAAGTTCGGCATCTCGCGTGTCCGCTTCCGCGACATGGCGCACCGTGGCGAGCTGCCCGGCGTGACCAAGTCGAGCTGGTAAGCACCACAGCATCAGTCGGAAGGCCCGGCGTTCCTCGGAACGCCGGGCCTTCCGTCTTGCGCGGGGCGCGCCGTCAGTCAGGACAGGTCGTGCCCGTGGCTGCCCGCGACCGCTCGCAGCACGTCGTCCGTGGACTCTCCCCTCACGTGCGGGTACTGGACGGTGAGCACGCGGGCGAGCTCGTCCAGCACGTGCGCCAGGAACACCCCCGCGGCGTGAAGGTCGGGGTCGTCGGACTGTGTCGCGGTGTCGCGCAACTCCATCGCGTACCCGGTTGCTCGCGAGGCCGACAGGCGCTCGTCCTTCTCGGTGAAGTAGAAGATCTCCGTGTTCTGCACGAGGTCCGCCGTCACTTCCGCGAACGCACGGGCCACCGAGGCGACGACGGATGCCGCATACGCCGGCGACACCGTGGGCGACAGTGCGCTCAGACCCGACGAGTGCAGGCTGGTCAGTTCGATGGCCAGCGCCCGCCGGCGCGCGAGCGCGGGGTAGAGCTGAAGGAACCACGACACGGCCGCCGAGAGCAGCGCGAAGCCGGTGAGCGCCTCCAGCGGTGACAGCAGCCGGATGACCGGATCCGTGGGGACCGCGTCTCCCAGTCCGAGGGTCGTGAGCGCGACGAGCGAGTACGTCAGCGCTTCGAAGAACGGGCTGTAGTCGTCGGGATCGATGCCGCTGTAGGCGAAGCCGTCCGGCACGTGGGGCAGGTAGATGAGTGCCCAGCCCAACGCGATGAGCACGATCCAGACGGCGATCGTCGCGAGGATCGTGAGCGGCCCCCCGATCGTGAGCGGGCGGCGCCTGCGGGAGAGGAACCACATCGCCCGGAAGACCAGGGTCGTCAGCCTGCCGGTCGACGCCGGCCGCAAGAGGGTGTGGAAGACGTCGTTCAGCGCGACGGCGATGAGGACGATGCCGGCGATGATGCTGACCGCGGTCATGCGCCAACAGTATGCCTCCCCGGGAGGCCGCGGGGCGCCGCCCGCGGTGCGGGGGGACGCGCATCCGTGTGTCAATCCCGGTCGTGCCGAACGGGCGCCCCTCTACACTCGGCGTGACGCGACGGAGGTGAGGGCGGATGCGGCTGGACCCGTTCTTCGAGGAGCGGCTGCGCGTGCACCGCAAGCACCTGCTCGACAAGGCGAAGGGCGCGATGCGCGCACGCCTGAGCGCGCTCTGGCCCTTCTCCCGTGTGGCCGCACCGACCGCGGCCGGCAACGCGGCCCCGAGGGCAGGCGCCGCGGGGCCGGTGCCCGCCGCGGGGTCAGTGCCCGCGAGGGCGAAGACGGGATCCACGGCGAAGCCGGGCAGCCCGCCGCTGGGTCCCCGCGCACAGGCGCGTGCGCGCAAGCGCAAGGCGGCGCTCGCGTGGGACCGCACCGAGCTGCGCACCGTCGGCATGCCCGGTCCGGACATCCGCACGACCGACCATCGCGTCGAGGTGCCGGGCCGTCCGTCGGTGCGGGTCCGTGTCTACCACCCCGGCCCCGTCGGCGCCGCGCCGGTTCCGGGGGTGCTCGCGCTGTTCGGCGGCGCGTTCCGTATCGGGGGCGTGGACTACCCCACGACGGATGCCTCGTTCCGCCGGCGGGCGGTGGACGCAAATGTCGCCATCGCGGCGGTCGACTACGCCCTCGCACCCGAGCACCAGTACCCGGTGCAGGTGGAGCAGACCTTCGCCGCGCTGGGATGGCTGCGCGCGCACGCGGGCGAGCTCGGCGTCGACCCGGGGCGCATCGGCGTGCTGGGGACGTCGGCAGGCGCGAACATCGCGGCGGCGGTGGTCTTGATGAACCGGGACCGAGGCGGTCCGCCGCTCGCGCTGCAGGTGCTCGAAGTGCCCGTCGTCGACCTCACGGGCGCGCACCTCGACCTGAGCGCGACCCGCACCCTCGGCATCCCCCGATTCATCGCCGTTCGCGAGCTGCGATCGGTCGCGCGCACCTACCTGCCCTCATCGCGCGCTGCGCATGAGCCCTACGCGTCGCCGCTGCGCGCGGGTTCGCACGAAGACCTGCCGCCGACGGTGATCATGACGGCCGAGTACGACCCGCTCCGCGGCGACGGCGACGCCTACGGGGCAGCCCTCCGCGCGGCAGGGGTGGAGGCGAGCGTCGTCCGGTACCAAGGTGTGACCCACGACACCCCGATCTTCCTGGCCGCGCTGCCCGCGGCGCGACGCTGGCACGACGACGTCGTCTCGGCGCTGCGCCGGCTGCACGCTCCCGAGGGCTGAGGGCGTTTCGTCTCGCTTCGCTCGCTCAACGACCCGGGGTGGGCGAGGCATCCGCTTACTTCGCCGCCTCGGCCTGGCGCACCTGGTGGGTGGTGGCCCACTCGAGGGCGTAATCGGCGATCTCCTCCCAGCCGTCCTGGCTCACCAGGCGGTGGGTGCGGCCCGGGTAGGTCTTGTAGTCGACGACCGCCGGGCTGCCGGTCTTCCTGTACTTCTTCACGATCGCCTCACCGATCGCGGGCGGCACGACGTGGTCGATCTCGCCGGTGATGATGAGCAGCGGCGCGCGGTCGGTGCGGCCGTAGTCGACACGGGTGACGCCGTTCTTCTCGTTCAGCACCGACGTGACGCCCTCGAAGAACACCTTGTTGTACGAGTTGACGGCGAACTCCTCCCAGAGCGTGTCGGACTCCTCACGCGGCAGGTCATTGCCGAAGGTGAAGTGGAAGTGGCGCTTCGACAGCGGCTTGGCGCCGTTGATGCCGAACGGGTTGGACAGGATCGGGGTTCCGGTCCACAGCGTGGAGAGGGGGAGCGTCGTGACGCCGGCCGTCTGCCCGGGGGCCACGCCGACGTAGGCGACCCCGAGGCCGCGGTCGGCGAGCATCTGCGTGAGGACTCCCCCGAAGGAATGGCCGATGATGATCGGCTTCTCGGGGAGGGCGCGGATGATGCGCTCGTAGTTGTCGGCGATCTGCGCGAGCCCGATGCCCTTGAGCGCGGCGGGGTTGTTGCGGATGTCTTCGACGGTGCGGTCGTCGATCCCGGGCCAACCCGGGACGATCACCTGGTGGCCCGCGGCGCGGAAGCGATCGGCCCACGTGTCCCAGCTCTTCGGAGTCATCCAGAGTCCATGGATGAGGACGATGGGGGTCTTGGCGGTGGTGTTCTCGTTCATTTCGATCTCCTGTGCGGTCTCGTGCGGTGGTGGTGTGTGGATCCGGATCCTGCGTCTCCGGTTGTTGTATCCTGATAGTAGACCGAACGTTCTATCTACGCAAGACTGTTCTCGAGAAAATCTTTCGCGCCGCTCCGGATGGCACGATGGAGACCGGAGGAGACCATGAGCACCACCCCCGCCGCCAGCGGCACGACACGCCCCTCCCCTGCGCGGCAGCGCCTGCTGGATGCCGCGACCCACCTCTTCTACAACGAGGGCATCCACTCGGTCGGGGTCGACCGCATCATCGAAGAGTCCGGCGTCACGCGGGCGACGATGTACAAGCAGTTCCAAGGCAAGGAAGGACTCGTCATCGCCTACCTGCGCGGCGAGGACGAGCGCCTCCGCGAGCTGTTCGCCCACGCCGGTGCCGCCTCCGACGACCCGGAGGTGCTCCTCGAGCTGGTCATCGCCGGGATCGAGCAGGACATCCGCGAACGGCACACCCGCGGCTGCCCCTTCATCAACGCCGCGGCCGAGTACCCCGACGAGGGGCCGGTGCGCGAACTGATCGCCGGCCATCGCGAATGGTTCCGGTCGACGCTCGAGCAGCTCGCCGCTGCGGCGCGGCTGATCGATCCGCGAGACGTCGCCGCCTCGCTGGTCCTGCTGCGAGACGCGGCCCTGGTCGGCGGCTACCTGGACGGACAGGACCGCGTCGCACCGGCGTTCGCACGCACCGCGCGCAGCGTGATCGCGTCCCATCGAGGCTGATCCGGCGGCCCGCTCCGCGAGGCGGGAAGAGGAGCTGAGCGGCCTTCACAACAGCCCCAAAGGCCACAACCACCCCCGACACGCCGTCTGGAACGTCCGAAAACCCCGGAAATCCGCGGTTTCCGACGGGATGTCGGGTACATTCAAGGCGGTCGAACCGACCAGCCGGGGGGCTCACGCCGTCCGGTCCGAGAAATGAACAAGGCGGCGACTCCGCCGCTTTCGGAGGACAAACCCCATGGCCGACAAGTCCATCACCAAGACCGAACTCGTTGCGAGCATCGCGAGCGCGACCGGGCAGAGCCAGTCCGCCGTGTCGGGCGTGCTCGACTCCCTCTTCTCGACCGTCTCCGAGGCAGTCGCCAAGGGCAGCAAGGTCTCGATCCCCGGTTGGATCTCGTTCGAGCGCGTCGAGACCTCCGCTCGCACCGGCCGCAACCCCCAGACGGGCGAGGAGATCAAGATCCCCGCCGGCCAGCGTGTCAAGGTCACCGCGGGCTCGAAGCTGAAGGCCGCCGTTAAGTGACGAGAGTCGGATCAATGCCGCGTATGCGGCGTTGATGCGACTCGGGTCAGGTTGAGGAGGCCGCGCAGCGACCGTATCGAAACCAACCAACGACCACACAAGAAGGGGGATGCCGCGTGGCGGCGTCCCCCTTCTGCCGTCTGTGCCACCGCCCAGGCGGGCCCACGTAGGCTGGACGGGTGATCCCGGCTTCCCCTCCACGCGGCGCCGTTGCACCGCGCGGAGCGTCAGGAGGTGTGGCCTCCCCCCGCGGGCTGCGGGCCGCGGGGCCCGTCATCCTCGTCGTGTCGGCGCTGATCGTTCTGGTGTGGGCGCTCGCCTACGGCGGGGGAGCCGCGCCGCTGGCCATCGGCGATCCCGGTCCGATCGCGCGCTGGGGGCTCCCCACCGCGAAGCTCTTCGTCAACCTCTCCGCAGCCGGCATGGCCGGTGCTCTCGTGACCGCGCTCTTCGCCCTCACGTCGGGCGAGCGCGAGTTCGACATCGCGCTGGACGCGGCATCCGTCTCCGCCGCCGTCTTCACCGTCTCGGCGGCCGTGACCGGGTTCCTCACCTTCGTCGACGCGTTCAATCCCGCCATCGACGCCGGGCCCGAGTTCGGGGCGCAGCTGGGACGCTTCCTCGTCGAGACGGAGGTCGGCCGCACGTGGCTCATCACCACTGTCGCCGGCGCCGCCCTCACCGTGCTGACCTTCGCCGTCCGCTCGTGGACGGCGACGCTCTTCGTCGCGATCCTGGCGCTGGCGGCCCTCGTGCCGATGGGCACGCAGGGACATTCGGGTGAGGAGGCCAACCATCACGAGGCGATGACGGCCCTCATCCTCCACATCATCGGAGCTGCGGTGTGGCTGGGAGGCCTGCTGCTCATGGTGCTCGTGCGTCCCGCCCTGAGCCGGGACAGGCTCGCCTCGGTGCTTGCACGCTACTCGAGCATCGCGCTCGCCGCCTTCGTCGTCGTCGCCCTGTCGGGCACCGTGCGCGCCGTGATCGGGCTTCAGGACTGGGGGGCGCTGCTGTCGCCGTACGGCGTGATCCTCTGCGTCAAGATCGTCGCCCTCATCGCGCTCGGCGCCCTCGGAGCGTGGTACCGCGTGCGTCTCATCGGGCGCGTGCGGGAGACCGGCGCCTCCCGCACCTTCTGGACGCTGGTCGCCTTCGAGCTCGTCCTCATGGGCGTCGCCAGCGGCGCGGCCGCCGCGCTCGCCCGCACGCCTCCCCCGGTGGCGTCGGCACCCCCCGCGCAGCGCACGCCCGCCGAGGTGCTCACGGGCGCGCCCCTCCCACCCGAGCTGACGCCCGACCGCTGGCTCAGCGCGTGGAACATCGATCTGCTGTGGGCTGTCGCCGCAGGCTTCGGCGTCTTCTTCTACCTCGCGGGTGTCTGGCGACTGCGCCGGCGCGGTGACGAGTGGCCGCTCTACCGCACGATCATGTGGGTCGCGGGGCTCGCCCTGCTGGTGTGGGTCACGGGCGGCGTGATCAACGTCTACCAGGACTACCTCTTCAGCATGCACATGGTCGGCCACATGCTGCTGACGATGGCGATCCCGGTCCTGCTGGTCGCCGGGGCGCCGGTCACGCTCGCGGCACGCGCGATCCGCAAACGCGACGACGGCACGCGCGGCGGCCGCGAGTGGATCCTCTGGGCTGTGCATTCGCCGGTGGCACGCGTGCTCACCAACCCGTTCGTGGCTGCCGGGCTGTTCATCGGCTCCCTCTGGGTGTTCTACTACACCGACCTGTTCCGGTGGTCGCTGTACGACCACCTCGGTCACGAGTGGATGGTGGCGCACTTCCTGTTCACGGGCTACCTCTTCGTGCTCACGCTGATCGGCATCGACCCCGTGCCGTACCGCCTCCCGTACCCGGGACGCCTGCTCCTGCTCATCGGCATCATGGCGATGCACGCGTTCTTCGGCATCGCCATCATGATGCAGAGCGGCCTGATCGTGGCCGAGTGGTTCGGTTCGATGGGCCGGCAGTGGGGACTGCCGCCGCTCGAGGATCAGTACTTCGGCGGGGGCGTGGCCTGGTCGATCGGCGAGATTCCGACGCTCATCCTCGCGATCACCGTGGCCATTCAGTGGAGCCGGAGTGACGCACGCGATCAGAAGCGCCGCGATCGGCACGCCGACCGCACCGGGGACGCCGAACTCGAGGCGTACAACGCGCACCTTGCGAAGCTCGCCGAGCGGGACGCCCAGGTCCGCTGACGCCGAGCGACTAGGGTCCCTCGGGCCCGCTGACGACGATCGATGCGGTGCCGTCGGGCTGCACCGTGATCCGCCCGCCGACGGTGAAGGGAACGTCTTCACTCACGTGGGTGATCGACCCGTCGAAGAGCGAGACGACGTCGAGCTCGATGTGGGCGACCGCTTCGGTCGGCATGATCGCCCATCCGGCACCGTCGGGTGCGACCTCCACGGTCGGCTGCCGGGCGATCGACCAGGTCGGCGGGGAGTCGATGCGATCCTGGAGCACGTACCCGAACGGGCACGCCGTGGGCTGCAGCACCTCCTGTGTCGCGCACGCGGTGAGGAACTCCTCGACCTTCTGCTGCACGACGGCGACGAACTCCTCGGTCGCCTCGGCCTGGATCTCGACGGGGAATCCGTGGAACGGGGTGTCGGAGAGCACGGCGACGCCGGGTGTGGCCGAAATGGGAGTGTCGACGGCCACGGAGTACATGCCGGGCGAGAACACGAGCAGATTCACCGGCGCGAGGGGGTCGGCCTCGGTTCCGTCGGGCGAGACCTGACGCTTGTCGAGCTCGAAGCCGTTCACCTCGAACTGCATGGAGCCCTTGACGACCAGCTGCATCACCGCGAGCGGGCTCTGCGCGAACCGCCACGTCGGCGCGAGGCCGACGGAGCCCTCGCGCGCGATCTCGAACGTGGTCGTGCCCGGATAGCCTCCTGCCTCGTACTCGACGGTGACACGGGTGATGTCACCGTCGACCTGTTCCGAGACGACGCGGGCGTCCTCGAGCGACCCGAGCGCGGCCTCGCGCAGGAGGCCCTCCGAGGCCGACGCCGGCAGCCCGGCCGCCTCGAGATCCGAGGAATCGACCGCGACGCCGGGTACGGTCAGCGCTTCGGCCGCGCGTCCGTCGGCGAGCATCGCGAGGTAGCGCTGGACGAAGGCCGTCGGGCTGTAGAACTGCTGGTGGATCGCGCCGATCGCCGCGGCCGCTGCCCCGAGCAGCAGCACCCCCACCACCGCGAGCAGGGTGAGGTCGAGGGCGAGGCTGCGTCGCCGGCGGTCCGTGCGAGCGGGGGCGGGAGCGGATGCCTCGGCATCCGGGCGCGCGGACGCGACCGGCGGCTGCACGCGACCGGCGGCGGTGTCCACCGACCCTTGGTCCACCCGCCCAGTCTAAGAACACGCCGGGCCGCGCCCGAACCCGCCGTCACGTCTCGTGATGTGCAGATCCACCGATGCGGTCCGGGGACGCCGGGGCGAGGCATCCGCTGGCTAACATGAATCGGTGAACACGCCCGCGCTCTCCGCCGAACAGGAGGCGCTCTTCCGGCTCATCGAGGACACCCGAGAGCACGTCTTCGTGACGGGTCGCGCCGGGACGGGCAAGTCGACGCTCCTGCAGCACCTGGCCTGGCACACCAGCAAGCAGATCGCCGTGTGCGCCCCGACGGGGGTCGCGGCGCTCAACGTGGAGGGGCAGACGATCCACTCGCTGTTCCGCCTGCCCATCGGGCTCATCGCGAAGAGCGAGATCGAGCAGTCGGATGCCGCGCGCAAGATCCTCAATGCGATCGACACCCTCGTCATCGACGAGATCTCCATGGTGAACGCCGACCTCATGGACGCGATCGACCGCTCGCTCCGACAGGCACGCGGTCGGCGCGCCGAGCCGTTCGGCGGCGTGCAGATCGTCATGTTCGGTGATCCGTACCAGCTCGCCCCCGTTCCGCCGCGCGGTGACGAGCTGCGGTACATCCGCGACCACTATCGCTCGTTCTGGTTCTTCGATGCGAAGGTGTGGGTCGGCGAAGCGGCGGGAGACGGCATCATCGACATCGGGTCGTACGGCGCCGACCTGCATATCCGCGAGCTGGTCGACATCCACCGGCAGTCCGATCCCGCGTTCAAGGCGATGCTCAACGCCGTGCGATACGGCCGGGTGACCGCCGACATCGCGCAGATCCTCAACGACACGGGCGCCCGCACACCGCCCGACCCGAAGGACGGCGAGCATCCGATCATCACCCTCGCCACGCGCAACGACATCGTGAACAGCATCAATCGGCGTCACCTCACCGAGCTGATCGGCCGGGAGCAGACGGCGGTCGCCGAGATCAACGGCGACTTCGGGCGCGGCGACGCCGCCTATCCGGCCGATGTCGAACTCAAGATGAAGGTCGGCGCGCAGGTCATGTTCCTGCGCAACGACACGCAGTCCTACGGCGAGCCGCCGCGGTGGGTCAACGGCACGATCGGCACGGTGACGCGCATCGCAGGCGGCACGGTGCGCGTCGAGGTCGAGGGGCAGGAGTTCGACGTCGAGCCGGCCGTGTGGGAGAGGTTCCGCTACGCGTACGACGCCGGGTCGAAGTCGCTCTCGCGCGAGATCGTCGCCGAATTCACGCAGTTCCCGCTGCGTCTGGCCTGGGCCGTCACCATCCACAAGTCGCAGGGCAAGACGTACGACCGCGCCGTCGTCGATCTGGGCTCGGGCGCCTTCGCGCCGGGGCAGACGTACGTCGCGCTCTCACGGCTCACGTCGCTGGACGGCCTCTACCTCTCCCGTCCGCTGCGGCCGAGCGACATCCGGGTCGATCCCGACGTCCAGCGGTTCATGGCCGGCGTGAGAGCCGGGTCGGTCAAGGCGTAGCGCCCGACCGTCACGCGACGTGGGCCGCCTTCGCGTCGGCGAGGTCCTCGAAGAGCTGAGTGTTGAAGCGGTAGGCGAGAAGCACCTCGTCGATCACGCGGTCCTGCTCGTCGGCGTCCCACGGAGCCGCATCCAGCTGCTCGCGGTAAACGTCCTTGAAGGCCTTCGGATCCGCGATGTCCTCGAAGAGGTAGAACCCGATGCCGTTGGTCTCGAACCCGAAGCGGCGGGCCATCAGCCGGCCGATGAACTGACCGCCCGACAGGTCGCCGAGATAGCGGGTGTAGTGGTGGGCGACGAATCCCCCGGGCCACGTCGCGCCGACCTCGTTGATGCGGTCCACGTACCGGCGCGTGCTGGGCAGCGGCGTGATCGACTCGCGCCAGCCGGGCCCGACGAGGAACTCGAGGTCGGCTTCGAGCGCCGGCAGGCGGGTGAGCTTGTCACTGATGAAGACCGCAGCGACGGGGTCGTTGCGCATCTGCTCAGCCGTGCGCTCGAGGGCCTCGTAGATGAACCAGTGCTGAGCGACGAGCGCGATGTAGTCGTCGCGCGTGCCCTCGCCCGTCATGAGGTCGGACATGAACCCGGAGTGCTCGCTGCTCGAGTGGGCACGACTCGATCGCTCCCGCAGGGCGGTCGAGAACGGGATCGGGTCGCTCATGCGCCCAGTGTAAGGGAGTGAGGATGCCCTAACCTATGGGCATTTCACGCGTGGGGACGCGGCTGCACGCCGAGCCTGCGGCAGGCCTCGTCGTACAACGCGACGATCTCGCGCCGCACGTCGGGTCGCTCAGTGATCGGGCCGCCGGGCCAGCCGACGCGGACCTGAACCGTCGTGCCATCGCTCAGCGACGCCTCCCACGATCCGCCCTCGCCGTCGAATCCCGTCATCACCGCATCGTCTACAGCATCCGCCGGCCCGAAGGCGCGCGCGATGAGAACGTTGTCGGCACGATGATCGTGGTTCATGTGTCCGAGCACACCCGCGCGAACGGACTCGTCGAAGCGATACGCCATGTGTCAAGCCTAGAGAGCCGGATCCTCGGTGGCACCCGCGGTGTGTTTGAATCGAGGGACGACCATCGGGGGGTGAGCATGCACAGTCCGGCCATACTGCGCCGCGCCGTCGCGACGGCATCCGTCGCGCTCGCCGTCACACTGGTCCTGCTGGGCTGCGCACCCGACTCGAGCGTCGAGATCGAGCTTCCGCCCCAGGCGGACGTCCCGCTTCCCGAAGCGACCGTGACGCAGCTGCAGGATGCCGTGACCCACGCGATGGCGGCAGCCGGCGCGTCGGGCGCGATCGTCGGAGTCTGGGCGCCGTGGAGCGGCGCGTGGGTCTCGGGCATCGGCACCCAGAACCCGGTCGACGGCGCCGAGGTGACGGCCGACATGCAGTTCCGCGCGTCGCGGGTCACTCGCGCGATGACGTGCGATGTGCTGTACGCGGCGGCCGAGCAGGGGAAGGTCGAGCTCGACGACCCGATTTCGGACTGGGTTGCCAGCGTCCCTGTGCTCACCGACGTGACGCTCGAGCAGCTCTGCGACAGCACCTCGGGGATCGGATCGTACGCGTCGCATCTCCAGCCGCTCTGGCTGGCCAACCCCGATCGCAGATGGGTGCCGCGTGAGCTGGCGAGCTTCGGGCTCGGCGAACCGCGCACCACTCAGCCGGGCGCCGCCTACCGCGACTCCGATGCCGGCTATGTGCTTCTGGGTCTCGCCCTCGAGCGGGCGCTCGGCGCGCCCGCGTCGCAGCTGATCGACGAGTACGTCGTCCGTCCGCTCGACCTCGATGCCTCGCATCTCGGCGGCTTCACGACGGAGAACGTCCTCCAGGGCCTGTACGCGCCGCCCGTCGAGGGCGGGAAGCGCAACTGCGCCGAGCCGCTCGACGTGACGGACGTGTCGGCGAGCGCCGGCTACACCGACAGCGGAGTGGTGAGCGACATCGACGACCTCGGCAGGTACGCCCAGGCGCTCGCGACCGGCGCGCTCCTGCCGCAGGTCGACGACCGATTCGCCGACCCGGTCCCGGCCGGCGCCTCTGCCCCGTCGTGGTACACGGTCGGGGGCGGCGCCGTGCAGGCCGGATCGCTCATCGGGCAGTTCGGCGCGTCTCCCGGCTACACGACCGCCGCCTTCTCCGACCCCGAGACGGGCCTGACGGTCGCCGTCGTGCTCAACAACTCCGCAGGCGGCGGCGGGCACGGACTGTACCTGGCGTGGGAGCTCGCGGCGATCGCCTCGAAGGCCCCGGCGGCTGCCGGTGAGACCGCGCCTGAAGCCGGCCTGCCGTGGACGGCGGAGCAGTACCACGACGCGATCGCCAAAGCCGCGATCTGCGCACCCGCCGCGTGAACGCAGCGCCCCCTCGTGGGGCGGGAGGGGTGAGCGGCCCCGCGGTCTTGCTCGTCGTCGCCGGTCTGGCGTGCCAGGAGGTCGGCGCGTCGCTCGCCGTGCTCCTCTTCCCCCAGGTCGGACCTCTCGGCATGGTCATGCTGCGCCTGGTGTTCTCGGCGCTCATCCTTCTTGCGATCGCGCGGCCGGCGCTGCGTGGTCACACCCGGTCGGACTGGACCGCCGTCATCCTCTTCGGTCTCGTGCTCGCCGTCATGAACGGCCTGTTCTATCTCGCCCTCGAGCGGCTGCCGCTCGGCGTGACGGTGACCATCGAGGTGCTCGGCCCGCTCGTGCTGTCGATCGTGGCCGCCCGGCGGGCGTCGGCGTGGCTCTGGGCGGTCGTGGCCTTCGCCGGGGTCGTCGCCCTCGGCGGCGGGGGGTGGGACCGCCTGGACCCGCTGGGGGTCCTCTATGCGCTCGGCGCGGCGGCGAGCTGGGCGTTCTACATTCTCGCCTCAGCCCGGGTCGGCAGGGCGTTCCCCCGGCTCGACGGCTTGGCCCTCGCGATGGCGGTCGGCGCCGTGATCGCGCTGCCGTTCGGGGTTCTCGACGCCGGCTCCGCCGTCCTGCGTATCGAGCTCCTCGCGCTCGGTGCGGCGGTCGCGGTGCTGTCGTCGACGATCCCCTACGCCTTCGAGCTCATCGCGCTGCGGCGTCTGCCGGCCTCCGCGTTCGCGATCCTCATGAGCCTCGCGCCGGCGACCGCGGCGATCGCGGGCTTCGTGTTCCTCGGTCAGCAGCTGGCCTGGCTCGAGATCGCGGGCATCGCGCTCGTGATCGCCGCGAGCATCGGGGCGGTCCGGTCGTCGGCGCGGAGCGCGCGGGAGGCGGCAGAGCCGCTGGCATGAAAGCTACGCCGGCGCGTGGAGCCTCTGGCGGCGCGGGCCCACCCAGGGGGTCGATTCGCGGCAACAGCAGATGCTCCGCTGCACCGCCTGCGGCGGCACATCAGAGCATCGGAGGGGATGACGGGAATCGAACCCGCGCTATCAGCTTGGGAAGCTGAAGTTCTGCCATTGAACTACATCCCCGGGACGCCGAATCGGCGTTCGGCCAGGATAACAGAGCACGGCGGGGGCGCGGCATCCGGACCCGTCACAACCGTCGAGTGCCCGAGCCCCACCGCTAGGCTTGCCCCGTGCTGCTCAGTGACCGCGACATCCGCCTCGAGATCGACGCCGGCCGCATCGGCGTCGAGCCGTGGCAGCCCGAGATGGTGCAGCCGTCGAGCGTCGATGTGCGTCTCGACCGCTACTTCCGGCTGTTCGACAACCACAAGTACCCGTTCATCGATCCGGCGCAGGACCAGCCCGAGCTCACGCGCCTCATCGAGGTGTCGCCCGACGAGCCGTTCGTGCTTCACCCCGGTGAGTTCGCCCTCGGCTCGACCTTCGAGCTGGTGTCTCTGCCCGACGACGTGGCTGCTCGGCTCGAGGGCAAGTCGTCGCTCGGGCGCCTCGGCCTGCTGACGCACTCGACCGCCGGATTCATCGACCCGGGCTTCTCGGGTCACGTGACCCTCGAGCTGTCGAACGTCGCCACGCTGCCGATCACGCTCTGGCCGGGCATGAAGATCGGTCAGCTGTGCTTCTTCCGGCTGTCCTCACCCGCGGAGAACCCCTACGGCTCGGGTCCCTACGGCAACCGGTATCAGGGGCAGCGCGGGCCGACCGCGTCGCGCTCGTTCCAGAACTTCCACCGGACGGACGTCGGCACGACCGACGCGGGATCGCTCGGCGGCTGAGGCTGAGAAGGATCAGCAATCGGGGTGGCGCCGACCGAGGTGGCGGCGCCACCCCGATGGCTGCCCCAGCGTCATCGGGTGCAAGCCGACCACCGGTCGTGCCTGCCCCAGTCAACGGCCCGTGTCCCCACACGTTGCGGCCGCGATCAACCCGATGGCTACTGCAATTTGCAGTATAGGGTCCGCAGGCCTCCACGTCGACTATCGTTTTGCCCACGGAGGATGCCGTGCCCGACCTCAACGATCGCGTCGACGACGAGCTCCGGGCCCTCCGCGAGCGGGCCTACGGACCCGGCGCCGACATCCATGACGATCCCGTGGCGCTCGCACGCCTCGACGAGCTCGAGCGGTCGCTGTCGGGCGAGCGCCCGTCGGTCGCCGTCACGCCTCGTGATCCGGTCGATCCGGACGAGGGCGACGCGCGGACGCGAGCCGAGGTCGCCGTCCACGACGGCCCCGCCGACCCGCGCGGCGACCCCGCCGACCCGCGCGGCGACCCCGCCGACCCGCGCGACGACCCCGTGCGTTCGTCGGATGAACCCGCTCCCCCGGCCGATCCCGCCTCGGCCGAGCCCGCGCGTCCCGCGTCGCGACTGTCGCGCCGGACCAAGGGCATCTGGGCGGTGTCGGTCGTCGCCGCACTGATCGCCGGCGCCGCTCTCACCATGGCGACCACCGCCGCGGTCGGCGGGCGCGTCGCGGTGCTCGCCGAGGCGGACCTGGACGAGTGGCCGGACCAGTTGTTCGGCGAGCCCCAGGAAGGGGCGCAGGTCTTCGAGGAGCTCTTCGGGCTGCGCGTGCTGACGGTGCCCAATGCGTGGGGCAGCTCGCGCCACGGAATCAACTGCGTGTTCGTGACGCAGGTGGGCGGGTCCGAGGCGGGAAGCGCCGGAGAACTCATCACGACCGGCTGCGGAGACGGGCACTACCCGCCGTCGGCCGCTTTTCCGGTGACGGATGCCTCGCCCGAGGCCCTCCGTGAGCGCTTTCCGATCGGCACGAGCCTCAAGGTCGTGGTGCAGGGGAACCAGGCGGAGGTCTTCGCGCGCACCCCGTAGCGCGGGGGCCGTCAGGCGTCGACGACCAGCGCGAGAGACGTGTCGCCGCACGCGAGGACGACCGCGCCCGAAGGCAGGACGACGGGCGTGGACGACGCCGTTCGCGCAGCGGCGGCAAGGCCATCCGAGCGGAGCATCGATCCGGGCTCCCGCCGCGCGTCGGTCGAGGTGACGACGCGGCCGGACGCGTTGACGAGCGTGACGGGTGTCGCGCCGGAGCGCATCGCGGGCAGGAGCGCGCGTTCGAGCCGGTCGACGAGGGCATCCGCCCCGACGACGCCGACGAGCTCGTCGCCGATGCGGACCGGCGTGGTGATCGTGACCGTGTAGTCGTCGGTGCACACGTAGTCCACATAGGGTCCCGTGAGATGGCGCGTGCCCGTCGTCGCCGGGACGCGCCACCACTCGAGCGCGGTGTAGTCCCGGAACTGCTCGTGCGACGGGTCGTCGATGGTCGCCAGCCGCCGGAGCTGTCGCGACGGTGTGGTGCCGCCCAGCCACCAGGCGAGGTGCCATTCGGCGTCGCTCAGCGCGCCGGGAGCAGCGACGAACCCGGCGCCGGTGAGCAGCGTCTCTCCCGTGACCGCGGGAACGGCGAAGGACTCGACGAGCGGATCGACGCGGGCTGCGGTGAGCGAGGCATCCGCTCTCAATCGGTCTTCGAGCAGATCCCGCCAGCCGTCGATCATGGCGAAGATCCCGTCGATCGTGCCGGCCACGTGGGCGGCGACGTCGGCGTGCGAACGGGTCGCGATGGTGGTCATGGCGCTCCCTCCGGCTCGGGTGATCCGGATGCCTCATCCTGCGCGAGCGCGTCTATCCGCGCCCGCTCGTCGATGAGCCACTCGAAGGCACTGTCTATGTGCGCGATCGTCGCTGCGCGGGCTGCCTCCGGTGCGACGTCCCGGAGGGCGGTGATGACCTGTGTGCGTGCGAGGGCGCTGCGGTCACGGTACTCCTGTTCCCGCAGGCACATCCAGAGCATCGGCCCGGCCTCGCTCTGCAGTCGCATCTCTTCGTGGACGAGGCGTGGGGACTGGCTCACCGCCGCGACCTCGAGCTGGAAGCGGCTGACGGCGCGCCTCGCGCCGCCGGCGGTCGCGAGGTCGGCGCCGTCGGCGATGCGCGCGAGGTTCTCGATGTCATCCTCGCTGGCTCGGTTCGCGGCGGTCTCTGCGGCCGTCCCGGCGATGGCCGACACGTGGAGGGCGAGGTCGCGCAGTTCGATGCGGCTCGTGTCGCGGAGGCGACGCTCGAGCATCCGGGCCGCCGTCTCGCGGTCGTAGGTGACGAAGCTGCCTCCGTCGCGGCCGCGCCGCGTCCGGACGAACCCCTTGTCGCGCATGCCCTCGAGTGCCTCGCGTGCCGTGACGAGGGCGACGCCGAGACTGCGCGAGAGGTCGGATTCGCTCGGCAGGCGCTCGCCGTCGTGCAGCACTCCGCTGACGATCGCGTCGGTGAGGCGCTGTTCGACGAGCTCTGCCCGGCCGGTGCCGTCGAGGGGCGCGAACACGACCGCTCGCGCGGCGTCGACGCGCCCTGTGGCGTGCGGCATTGAGCGTTCCCTCCCGGTGCAGAAGCCCGTCCGTCCGAACCGTGACACGACCGTAACACGACGGGTGATCTTTTGACATATGGATCCATATGATTTAGTTGCATCGACATCGAAGGAGAGGTCAATGACCGAGCAGCAGCCCGCCATCCGGCTGAGCGGACTCACGAAGGAGTTCGGAGCCGTGACCGCCGTCGATCACGTCGATCTCGAGATCGCCGCCGGCGAGTTCTTCTCGATGCTCGGGCCGTCGGGCTCGGGCAAGACCACGGTGCTGCGCCTGATCGCGGGCTTCGAGCAGCCCACCTCCGGGACGATCGAGCTCTTCGGACACGACGTCACGAAGAAGGCCCCCTTCGACAGGGACGTCAATACGGTGTTCCAGGACTACGCGCTGTTCCCGCACATGTCCGTTCTCGACAATGTGGCGTACGGGCTGCGGGTGCGCGGGGTCAAGCGCGCGGAGCGACGGGCGCGCGCCATCAAGGCGCTGGAGGCGGTGCGGCTGGAGCAGATGGCCTCGCGCAAGCCCTCCCAGCTCTCGGGCGGCCAGCGGCAGCGCGTCGCGCTCGCTCGCGCGACCGTCGTTCAGCCCAAGGTCCTCCTGCTCGACGAGCCGCTCGGCGCGCTCGACCTCAAGCTCCGGGAGCAGATGCAGGTCGAGCTCAAGCAGATCCAGCGCGACCTCGGCATCACCTTCATCTTCGTCACGCACGACCAGCAGGAGGCTCTCACGCTGTCCGACCGCATCGCGGTCTTCCACGACGGACGCATCGAGCAGCTCGGCACGCCATGGGAGCTCTACGAGCAGCCGGCCTCCCGCTTCGTCGCCGACTTCGTCGGGACGTCGAACCTCTTCGACCACGACCGCTCGGCCGCGCTCATCGGACGTTCCGGCGAGCACTCGATCCGCCCCGAGAAGCTCTCCATCCGATCGGAGGCGGCGACGGGCCCGGGGGAGCACTCCGCCCCCGGCACGGTCGTGGAGTCGATCTACGTCGGTCACGGCATCCGTCGCGTGATCGATCTCGACGCCGGGATGCGCGTGACCGTGCTCGAGCGCAACGACCGATCGCGCGTCTCCGACGATGACCGCGGCGACCGAGTGCACGTCACGTGGCACGACTCGGACGTCGTGTCGCTGATTCCGCCCGGCACCTGAGCCGGCACCCGACCGCGGGCACGGCCCCGGACAACACAGCAGTTCCACACACCGAGAGAGGAACACCCATGATGCACACAGCACGCGGTCGCCGGATCGCCGGCACCGCACTCGCGATCGGCTCGATCGCGATCCTCGCCGGCTGCGGCACCGCCGGCGGAGGCGGCAGCGCTGCCCCCTCCGAAGCCGTCGACGAGCTCGGCGAGTACGAGGGCTCCGTCTCGATCCTCGCCTGGCCGGGGTACGTCGAGGACGGCAGCAACGACCCGAACGTCGACTGGGTGAGCGGCTTCGAGGAGGAGACCGGCTGCGAGGTCACCTCCAAGACGTACGGCACGTCGGACGAGGCGGTCAACCTCATGAAGACGGGCGAGTACGACGTCATCGCCGCCTCGGGCGACGCGACCCTGCGCCTCATCGCCGCGGAGGACGTGGCACCGGTCAACACCGCTCTCATCCCGAGCTACGAGGGCATCTACGACTTCCTGAAGGAGAAGGAGTGGAACTCGGTCGACGGGCAGTCGTACGGCGTGCCGCACGGCTACGGCGCCAACCTCCTCCTCTACAACACGGAGGTCGTCTCGCCGGCTCCGACATCGTGGGACATCGTGTTCGACCGCGCCAGCGAGTACTCGGGCAAGATCACCGCGTACGACTCGCCGATCTACATCGCGGATGCCGCGGTGTACCTCATGACCCACCAGCCGGAGCTGGGCATCGAGAACCCGTACGCCCTCGACGAAGAGCAGTTCGCGGCGGCGGTCGACCTGCTCAAGGAGCAGCGGCAGCACGTCGGCGAGTACTGGTCCGACTACCTGAAGGAGATCCAGGCGTTCGAGACGGGCGACTCGGTCGCGGGGACCACGTGGCAGGTCATCCAGAACGTGCTCGCGAGTGGCGACGCGACGACGGATGTCGTGCTGCCCGAAGAGGGCGCCACCGGATGGTCGGACACGTGGATGATCGCCTCCGAGGCGAAGAGCCCGAACTGCGCCTACGCGTGGCTCGACTGGATCGCCAGCCCCGAGGTCAACGCGCAGGCGACCCAGTACTTCGGTGAGGCGCCGTCCAGCCAGGAGGCGTGCGACTATCGCGACGACTGCGAGGCGTACCACGCGGGCGACGAGGAGTACGCGTCGCAGATCTGGTACTGGACCACACCCATCGCCGACTGCGTGGACGGACGCACCGATGTCGAGTGCGTCGACTACGCGAAGTGGACCGAAGCCTGGACCGAGATCAAGGGCTGACCTTCCGCCCGATCGCCGGGGGCGGCGGTGCAAGCCGCCCCCGGCCTTCTCCCACAGATCGTGAGGATTCCGTGACGACCGACACAGTCACCTCCGCCCCCTCGGGGCGCGCACCCGGAACGCCGGGCCCGGACGCGGGAACCCCGTCCGGGAGCACCGGTGCACTCCGCCGATGGATGCGCGGCGTCTCGTCGTTCCTGACCACCCACCCGCGCACGCGCCTCTCGCTGCTGATCGCCGCCCCGCTGTGCTGGCTCGTCGTCGTCTACATCGTCGCCCTCGCCCTCCTGCTGGTCACGGCGTTCTGGCGCGTGGACCCGTTCACCAACGAGATCGTCATCGACTGGACGCTCGACAACATCGTCACGGTGGTGACCGGAACGCTGTACCAGACGGTGACGCTGCGAACCGTGGGTGTCGCGCTGCTCGTGACGGTGATCGACGTCGCGATCGCCCTTCCCATCGCGTTCTTCATGGCCAAGGTCGCGAGCCCGAGGATGCAGCGTCTGCTCGTCATCGCCGTGCTGATGCCGCTGTGGGCCAGCTATCTCGTCAAGGCTTATGCGTGGCGGTCGGTGCTGTCGCAGGAGGGGATCCTGGAGTGGATCCTCGCGCCCTTCGGCCTGCACACCCCCGGCTACGGGCTTCCGGCGACGGTGATCACGCTGTCGTATCTCTGGCTCCCGTACGTGATCCTGCCGATCTACGCGGGACTGGAGCGCGTGCCGGATTCGCTGCTCGAGGCATCCGCCGACCTCGGCGGCAAGACGTGGCGCACGCTCGGCAGTGTCGTGCTGCCGCTGGCGTTCCCCGCGATCATCGCGGGCACGATCTTCGCGTTCGCCCTGTCGCTCGGCGACTACATCACGGTGAACATCGTCGGCGGCGCGAACCAGATGCTCGGCAACCTCATCTACGCCAACATCGGCGCAGCGGGCAATCTGCCGCTCGCCGCTGCGATCGCCCTCATCCCGATCGTCATCATCTTCGGCTACCTGGCTCTCGTGCGGCGCACGGGCGCCCTGAACAACCTGTAGGACGCAGCATGCGACTCTCAAGGCCGGCGCGGGTCCTCCTCGCGATCGTGACGGGCCTCATCCTGCTCGTCGTCTACCTGCCCCTGTTCGTCGTGCTCGTGAACTCGTTCTCGACGTCGACGTCGCTCACGTGGCCGCCGCCGGGGCTGACGCTGGAGTGGTGGGGCAAGGCGTTCCAGAGCGCCGGGGCGCTGGAGGCCGTGCTCACCAGCGTGCAGGTCGCGATCATCTCGACGGTGATCGCGCTCGTGCTCGGCACCCTCATCTCGTTCGCCCTCCAGCGCTTCGAGTTCTTCGGTCGCGAGTCGGTTTCGCTGCTGATCATCCTCCCCATCGCCTTGCCCGGCATCATCACGGGCATCGCGCTCAACAACTTCTTCCGCACGATCATGGGCGTTCCGCTGTCGATCTGGACCGTCGTGATCGCCCACGCGACCTTCTGCATCGTCACGGTGTTCAACAACGTCATCGCGCGGCTCCGGCGCACGGGCACGAATCTGGAGGAGGCCTCGGCCGACCTCGGGGCAGGGGTGTGGACGACGTTCCGCCTGGTGACGTTCCCGCAGCTGCGATCGGCGCTGCTCGCCGGCGGCATGCTCGCGTTCGCCCTCAGTTTCGACGAGATCATCGTCACGACGTTCACCGCGGGGTCGGGCGTCACGACGCTGCCGATCTACATCCTCAACAACATGTTCCGGCCCAACCAGGCCCCCGTCGTGTCGGTCATCGCGGTCGTGCTGGTGATCGTGTCGATCGTGCCGATCTACCTCGCGCAGCGGCTGTCCGGTTCCGAGCAGACCCGGCGCTGAGGCGCGGGCGACGGATGCCTCGGCATCCGCTCCCTGCGCCTCAGACGCGAGGAGATCAGCCGCGCCGGGTCGGCACGGCTCAGTGCGCCGTGCGCACCCCCACGAGGTCGTGCACAAGGACAGCGGCGGCGCGTGCGCCCTGGCCCGCCGCGACGATCAGCTGCTGCGGACCGGGGGAGGCGGCATCCCCCGCTGCGTAGAGGCCCGCGACCGAGGTGCGTCCCGACGGGTCGACGGCGAGCGTGTCGTCCGCTTCCCGCTCGGGGTCGTGGGACGTGAGGAAGTCGAGCTGCGGCTGCCACTGCGGCCGCACGAAACCGCCGTCGATGGGGACGAGCATGCCGTCGGAGAGGCGCACGCCCGACACGGTGCCGCGATCCCCTTCGAGGTCGTCGATCCGGCGGCGTTCCACGAGGATCCCGGATGCCGCGAGCTCGGCTTCTTCGACGGTGCCGACCGCATCGGCCCCGTTGGTGAAGACGGTGAGCCGGTCGGTCCATCGCGCGATGAGCCGAGCGCGAGCGGCGAGGTCGGGGGTCTCGCCGATGAGGGCGAGGGGCCGGTCCTGCAGCTCCCATGCGTCGCAGGCGGCGCAGCTGAACATCGTCATGCCGTAGAAGGCGCGGAGGCTCGGGATCGACGGAAGCGTCTCCCGCAGGCCGGTGGCGACGAGGACCGACCTCGCAGCGACCGCCGGTGGCGTGCGCTCCGAGCGCCCCTTGAGAGCGGCGATGAAGCGCATGCCGTTCGACGCATCCGTCGGCAGGAGGGCGGTCACGATGGTGCGATCCAGCACCGTGACGTTGGGGTAGGCGGCCAGCTCGGCGCGCGCGAGCTTGCGCAGCTCGAGCGGCGGCACCCCGTCGCGCGTGAGGAATCCGTGCGACCGCAAGGTCGCCGCATTGCGGGGCCGTCCCGCGTCCACGACGACCACGGAGGCGCGCGCGCGACCGAGGTTGAGAGCGGCAGACAGACCGGCCGGACCGCCGCCGATGATGACGACGTCGACTTCCACCGCAGGCGGCGAGGCGGTGTATTCCGTTTCAGCCATGATCATCTGCCTGTGGCGGGAGTGCGGCGATGATCGGGTGGTCCTTGTGGATCACGCCGACCTTGGCGGCGCCGCCGGGCGAGCCGATGTCGTCGAAGAACTCGACGTTGGCCTTGTAGTAGTCCTGCCACTCGTCGGGCAGGTCGTCCTCGTAGTAGATCGCTTCGACGGGGCACACCGGCTCGCAGGCGCCGCAGTCGACGCACTCGTCGGGGTGGATGTACAGCGACCGTTCGCCCTCATAGATACAGTCCACCGGGCATTCGTCGATGCACGCGCGGTCCTTCACATCGACGCAGGGCAGCGCGATGACGTACGTCATGGGACGAGGGCTCCTCGGGAGATGCCCACCTGCTCGTCGCGGGGAACGAGCTTCACGCGCTCGCGTGTGTGGAGGTGGTTCGCTCCGCGCTCGCGCTCGTGGGCGTCGAGCGCGAGCCACCCCTCCCACGTCGTGTAGGCGACCTCGCGCTCGTCGAGGAGGTCCCGCACATCCGAGCCGACGAGCGGCGCCGTGAGGACTCCCGCCTGCACATCGGCCACGAGGTGGGCGATCGTCTCCATCGCGTCGGACTTCGTGTGCCCGATGAGGCCGACCGGTCCGCGCTTGATCCAGCCGGTGGCGTACAGCCCGCGGATCGCCGCCGCGTCGCGGTCACCGGTGGTCGAGGCATCCACCACCCGTCCCTCGATGTTCGAGACCACGCCGGCGCGCGCGTCGAACGGCGCGTCGACGACGGGGGTGCCGTAGTAGCCGACCGCCCGGTAGACCTGCTGGACGGCGATCTCGCGGAACTCGCCGGTGCCGCGCACGCCCCCGTCGCCCGTCGGCTCGGTCCGCTCGAAGCGCACGCCTTCGACACGCCCCTCTCCGAGCACCTCGACGGGGGAGTGGTAGAAGTGCAGGTGCAGGCGACGGCTCGCGCCCGTCGACTCCCGCGTGCGCCAGCCGTTCAGGATGCGCAGCATGACCTTCAGCTGATTGTTCGGCGCGTCGGCCGGGTCGGCGTGGGCGAAGTCCTCGTCGTGCACGACGATGTCGACGTTCGGCACCTCGCCGAGCTCGCGCAACTCGATCGGGGTGAACTTGATGTCGGCAGGGCCACGGCGTCCGAAGACGTGGACGTCGGTGACGGCGGATGCCTCGAGCCCGGCGAGCACGTTGTCGGGGATCTCGGTCGGCCGCAGGTCGACGGCGTGCTTCGCGAGGACGCGCGCGACGTCGAGCGCGACGTTGCCGTTGCCGATCACCGCGACCTTCGCGGCGTCGAGCGGCCACTCGGTCGGCACGTCGGGGTGGCCGTCGTACCAGGCGACGAAGTCCGCGGCCCCGTACGATCCCGGCAGGTCGATGCCGGGAATGTCCAGCACCGCGTCGCGGATGGCGCCCGTCGCGAGGATCACGGCGTCGTAGCGGTCGTGGAGCTCCTCGAGGGAGATGTCGCGGCCCACCTCGACGTTGCCGAGGAAGCGCGTCGTGCCGGCGTCGAGCATCTCGTGCAGCGAGTTCACGATGCCCTTGATGCGGGGGTGATCGGGGGCGACGCCGTAGCGGATCAGTCCGTACGGGGCGGGCAGAGATTCGAACAGGTCGATCGCGACGGAGCCGCCGGCCTCCGCCACGGCGTTGGTCAGGATGTTGCCGGCGTAGATGCCGGCGGGACCCGCGCCGACGATGGCGACGCGCAGGTGGGACAGGGTCGAAGAGGTCACGAGGGGTTGGCCTTTCCGGTCGGGTGCGCGGCCGGGGCCGCGAGAGGATCGAAGGTCGAGAGGTCGAGGGTGGCGAGAGCATCGGGGGCGTAGGGGCTGAGCCGCACGACGTCGCCGACGACGACGACCGCGGGGGAGCGCACACCGCGCGCCGCAGCCTGGTGCGCGATGGTCGAGAGGGTTCCCACCGTGACCCGCTGACCGGGCCCGAAGCCGTCCTCGATGATCGCGACCGGGCAGTCCGCTCCGCGTTCGCCGCGTGCGAGAGTGAGGGCGGAGTTCGCCAGGGTGCCGACGCCCATGAGCAGGACGACCGTGTGGTCGCGACCGCCGCCGAGCGCGCGGATCTGGTCGTGGCCGGTCGCGACGGTGAACGCCGTCGCGACACCGCGGTGGGTGAGGGGGATGCCGGCGATGGCGGGCACCGAGATGGCGCTCGTCACTCCCGGAACCACCTCGACCTCGACGCCGCCTTCCACGCACGCGGCGAGCTCTTCGCCGCCGCGGCCGAAGATGTACGGGTCGCCGCCCTTGAGCCGGACGACCTGCTTGCCGTCCCGCGCCAGCTGCACGAGCAGCGCGTTGATGGCGTCCTGGGGCACCGCGTGGTGCCCGGGGAGCTTGCCCACGTCGACGATCTCCGCGCGAAGGGCGACGCCGTCGGCGGCGAGTGCGTCGAGCACCGGTCGCGCGCCGAGCCGATCGGCCACCACGACGTCGGCGCGCTCGAGCGCGCGCAGTCCCTTGACCGTGAGCAGGCCCGGGTCGCCCGGTCCTGCTCCCACCAGCCACACCTTCCCGACGCCGGTCATCGGGCACCTCCCGTGATGAGAAGGCCCCGGCGGCGAAGCATCCGTCGCTCGAGCGGCCCGAAGAAGACGAGTTCGATGAGGATGCCGATCGCGAGGATCACCAGGATCGCGCCGAGCACGCCGGCGAGGTCGGCGAGGTCGCGCGACTGCTGCAGCATCGCGCCCAGGCCGAATCCGATCGTGCCGCCGGTCGCGATGATCTCGGCCGCCATGAGCGAGCGCCACGAGAAGGCCCATCCCTGCTTGAGCCCCGCGAGATAGCCGGGCAGGGCGGCGGGAAGGATCACCGAGGTCGCCAGCTGCCAGCGGGACGCACCCAGCACCGTTCCCACGCGGCGCAGCTGCGGCGGCACCTGGTCGATGCCCGCGATGAGGCCGTTGACGATCGAGGGGATCGCGCCCATGAGGATCACGAAGTACACGGTGGCGTCCGACAGCCCGAACCAGATGATGGCGGCCGGAACCCACGCGACCGACGGGAGCACCTGCAAGCCGGAGATGATCGGACCCACGGCGCGGCGGATCGGCTTCACCTCGGCGAGCAGCAGGCCGATGGGCGTGCCGACGGCGATCGCGATGATGAAGCCGGCGATCCCCCGCTCGAGGCTCGTCGCGACGGCCTCCTGAAGGCGCCCGGTCTCCCATGCCAGGCCGAGCGCGTTCCACACGTCGAGCGGGCTCGGGACCTTGTCGGGGCGCGGGTCGGCGATCACGACGTAGAGCTGCCACGCGACGATCAGCAGGATGACGAAGACGATCGGCGGCACGACGCTGGTCGCGAAGCGGCGCCAGCGGCTGGGAGCGGCGTCGGTGTCGGTCTGCAGGTTGTCGAGGCCGGCGGCGAGCGAGCGGAGGTCGTCGGACAGGACGGATGCCGCGGCATCCGTCCTGTCGATGGTCGTGGTGTCACGCGGCATTGCGACGGATCTCCTTCCGCAGCTGCTCGGTGATCTCCACCGAGAGGGCGGCCACCTCGGGCGACTCGATGCGCCGGCCCGTCGTCTTGGCGACCTGCCACTGCTGCACGATCCGGCCGGGCCGACTGCCCATCAGCACGACGCGCTGGCCGAGCCGTGCCGCTTCGCGCACGTTGTGGGTCACGAAGACGATGGTGCGTCCGGTCGCCCGCCACACCCGCTCGAGCTCCTCGTGGAGCAGGTCGCGGGTGATCGCGTCGAGGGCGGCGAAGGGCTCGTCCATGAGGAGGACCGGTCGGTCCTGCGCGAGCGCGCGGGCGAGGGCGACGCGCTGGCGCATGCCGCCGGACAGTTCGTGCGGACGCTTGTCGGCGGCATCCGCCAGATTGACCGCGTCCAGCAGCGCCAGCGCCTTCTCGCGCCGCTCGCCGCGCGCGACGCCACGAAGCCGGAGCGCCAGCTCGACGTTGCGCCGTGCGGTGAGCCACGGCATGAGCGCCGACTCCTGGAACATCACCGCCGCACCGGCCGCGGGAGTCTCGATGCGCCCGGCCGTGGGCCGGTCGAGGCCGGCGATCAGGTTCAGCAGGGTCGACTTTCCGCACCCCGAAGCGCCCAGCAGGCACACGAACTCGCCGGGCGCGATGTCGAGCGCGACGTCGTCGAGCACGAGGGGCCCGGCGCCGAACCGCTTCGAGACGCCGTCGATGCGCACCGCGGGGGGCTGCGCGGGGGCGGCGGCGGGCACCGGAGCGACCCCGTCGAAGCTCGGGCCGAGCAGGTTCGGGATGCCGCGGCCCGGCGCCGCGTCGATGGACGACGCGACGCCGGTGCCGCGGGCGTTGAGATCGGTCACGGTGAATCCTCGCCGAGGCCCGCGGCCGAGACGGCCGGGGCGCCGGCTGCCTCGAGCAGGCCGTTGAGCAGGCGCAGATCGAACAGGCCGTCGATCGAGCCCTCCTTCTGCGTGCCGGCCTCCAGGCCGTTCGCGACGAGGGTCTCGAAGGTGTCGGCGTGCGGGTCGACCGAGAAGGTGACGTGGTCCAGCGCCCGCTCGATGACCGCATCGGAGAGAGGCTTGCCCGTCTCCGCCTCGATCGCGCCGTTGATCACCGCGGGCGCCTCTTCGGGGTTGTCCGCGATCCACTGGACGGCGGCGACGTGACCCTCCAGCAGCTGCTCGACGGCCTCCGGGTGCTGCTCGAGGAACTCGGCGCGCACCAGCAGGACGGTCGTGGGGAACTCGCCGTCGGGCCACAGGTTCGCCTCGTCGACGAGCACCTCGGCGCCCTCGTCGATGACGAGGCGCGACACCCACGGCTCGGGGAGCCAGGCGCCGTCGATGTCTCCCTGCTGGAAGAGCGTCAGCGTCTGGGCGTTCTCGGTCGGGGTCACCGACACGTCGCCGCCACCTGAGACGTCGGTCTCGTAGCCCTGGTCGGCGAGCCACACGCGCAGCGCGACATCCTGCGTGTTGCCGAGCTGCGGCGTCGCCAGGGTCGTCCCGGCCAGCTGCTGCGGGCTGTCGATCCCGGGTGCGACGACGAGCGCCGCGCCGCCGGTCGCGGCGCCGGCCACGATGCGTGCCGACTCCCCTCCGGACTGGATGAACGTGTTGATCGACGGGTTCGGACCGATGTAGGTCGCGTCGATCGCTCCCGCCGTGAGCGCCTCGATGGCGGCGGGGCCGGCGTTGAAGACAGAGGTCGTCACGTCGATGTCGCCGAGCGCGTCCTCGAAGAGGCCCTCCTCGAGACCGACGAGCGCGGGGGCGTGGGTGACGTTGGCGAAGTAGCCGAGGCGGAGCTCGGTCACCTCTTCGGCATCCGGGGTGCTCCCCGACGCGGGGGCGCAGCCGGCCATCATGGCCGCCACAAGTCCCAGGGTGGTGATCGTCGTCGCGGTGCGGATGGTGTTCACGGTTCGCCTCCTTCGTTCGGCGTGTCGGGGTTGGTGGAGCGGTGCGCGTCAGTCGCGCGCGATGCCGGCGGCGAGTGTGGCGCCGTCGGACGGATGAATGACGAGGAACGAACCGCCGTGACGGCTGGCCTCGTACGGCTCGATGGGCAGTTCGCCGGCCAGGCGCAGACGCGCGCGGCCGATGTCGTTGGTCTGCAGCGCCTGGGCGGGTTCGTGCACGAGTGCATCGAGGTCGTAGCGCGACTCGATCTGCGCGACGATCGCCTGGACGGTCGTCGTCCCGTGCTTGACCAGCACGCGTGAGCCCGGCGTCAGCGGCCGCGCATCGAGCTGGAAGAGCTCGACCTCGATCTCCTTGCGTCCTGCGGGCAGCGTGCCTTCCGCGACGACGACGGCTCCCCGGGCGGTGTCGATGTCGTCGGCGAACTCGAGCGACACGGACTGCGAGGCGAACGCCTCGTCGACGGCTGTGCCCGCTGAGCGGATGCCCGTCACCGTCGTGGCGATCCCCGAGGGGAAGATCTCCACGCGGTCGCCGACGCGGACGGATCCCGATGAGATGCGACCCGCCACGGCGCGGTAGTCGCGGAGGCGCTCGACCTCGGCGGGGTCGGCCGCGACCTCGGGCGCGAGGCCGCCCTGCGGGCGGAGCACCAGCTGCACCGGGAGGCGCAGGGGCTCGAGGCTCTTCTCGAGCTCGTCGGCGGCCGGGAGCGTCTCGAGCAGCTCGAGCAGCGCCGGCCCGCCGTACCAGGGCGTCCGCTCGGAGCGGTCGACGATGTTGTCGCCTTCCAGCGCCGACACCGGCAGTACGTGCAGATTCCGGATGCCGAGCTCGGCCGCCACCGTCCGGGCCTGGTCCGCGACCGACGAGAACACCTCTGCCGAGAACCCGACGAGGTCGATCTTGTTCACCGCGACGATGACATGCGGAACGCGCAGCAGCGCGACGACCGCGAGGTGGCGGCGGGTCTGCTCGAGCACGCCCTTGCGTCCGTCCACGAGCACGACGACCGCGTCGGCCGTCGTCGCCCCGGTGACCATGTTGCGGGTGTACTGCACATGGCCCGGGCAGTCGGCCAGGACGAACGATCGCGAGCCGGTGGAGAAGTAGCGGTAGGCCACGTCGATCGTGATGCCCTGCTCGCGCTCGGCGCGCAGGCCGTCGGTGAGGAGCGCGAAGTCGAACTCGCCGTGAGCGAAACCGCGCTCGGCGGACGTGCGCTGCACCTGCTCGAGCTGGTCGGCGAGGATCGCCTTGGAGTCGTGCAGCAGCCGGCCCACGAGCGTCGACTTGCCGTCGTCGACCGATCCGGCCGTCGCGAACCGGAAGAGCGTCGGCGTCTGCGGTTCGTCTCGTTGCTGCGCTCCTCGCTCAGCGACCGCGTCGACGGCGGTCGTCGAGCGAGCGAAGCGAGCCGAAACACCCTGGGTATCGAGGGACATCAGAAGTACCCGTCCTTCTTGCGGTCTTCCATCGCGGCTTCGCTGAGCCGGTCGTCGGCGCGCGTCGCGCCCCGCTCGGTGAGGGTGGACACGGCGACCTCGGCGACGATGTCGGCGAGGGTCGAGGCATCCGATTCCACCGCCCCTGTGCAGCTCATGTCGCCGACGGTGCGGTACCGCACGGTGCGCAGCTCGACGTTCTCGTCGGCGCGGGGCGGCGAGAACTCGCCCACCGGGCGCCACATGCCGTCGCGGGCATACACCTCCCGCTCGTGCGCGAAGTACAGCGACGGCAGCGGGATGCCCTCGCGCTCGATGTAGCGCCAGACGTCGAGCTCGGTCCAGTTCGAGATCGGGAAGGCGCGGACGTGCTGGCCCGGCGTGTGGCGGCCGTTGTACAGACTCCACAGCTCGGGGCGCTGATTGCGCGGATCCCACTGCCCGAACTCGTCGCGCAGTGAGATGATGCGCTCCTTCGCGCGGGCCTTGTCCTCGTCGCGGCGGGCGCCGCCGAAGACGGCGTCGTGGCGGCCGTTCGCGATCGCATCGAGGAGAGGCAGCGTCTGCAGCGGGTTGCGCGTTCCATCGGCGCGCTCCTGCAGGCGCCCGTCGTCGATGTAGTCCTGCACCTTCGCGACCTCGAGACGGATGCCGAGACGCTCGACGGTCTCGTCGCGGAAGGACAGCACCTCGGGGAAGTTGTGGCCGGTGTCGACGTGGAGCACCGGAAACGGCACCTTACCGGGAGCGAACGCCTTGGTCGCGAGGTGAAGGACGACGACCGAGTCCTTGCCGCCCGAGAACAGCAGCACAGGGCGCTCGAATTCGGCGACGACCTCGCGGATGACGTGGATCGCCTCCGCCTCGAGAAGGTCGAGCGTCGACAGCGCTCGAGGGCGTTTCGTCTCGGTCGCTTCGCTCCCGCGCTCGACGACCGGAGTCCCGGTCGTCGAGCGAGCGGAGCGAGACGAAACGCTCGCGGTGTTCGAGAGAGTCATACGTGCAGCCCGCATTCCGTCTTCGAGAGCCCGGCCCAGCGGCCGGACCGGGGGTCTTCACCGGGGGCGACCGGGTTCGTGCAGGGCTCGCAGCCGATCGAGGGATAGCCGTTCGACACGAGCAGATTCACCGGCACCTGGTGCGTGCCGGCGTAATCGAGCAGGTCGTCGAAGGTCCACGCGGCGACCGGGTTCACCTTCACGAGCCCGTTGCGCTCGTCCCACGTCACCAGCGGAGTGTTCGTGCGGGTCGGCGCCTCCTCGCGGCGCACGCCCGTGAACCACACCTCGTATCCCGACACCGCGTCCTTGAGCGGCGCGACCTTGCGGCGCTCGCAGCACAGCGCCGCGTCGCGCTCGAAGAGCTTCGCGCCGAACTCCGCGTCCTGCTGGGCGACGGTCTGCTCGGGCAGCACGTCCACGATGCGCACGTCGAGTGCGCGGCCGACCTCGTCGCGCGTGTGGCGCGTCTCGGCGAAGTGATACCCGGTGTCGAGGAAAAGCACGTCGACGCCCGGCAGCTGCTCCGCCACGAGGTGGGGGAGTGCGGCGTCCGCCATCGAGCACGCGACGGCCGCGGAGGTCATCGAGAAGTTGCGCGCCACCCACGCGACGACTTCGGCGGGGGATGCTTCGTGGTCGGTCAGGCTGCCGAGCTCGTGGTTGCCCTGCTCGGCCAGCGCGCGGAGCTCGTCGGCGGTGCGCTTCACCGCGATGCGCGGTGCGAGGGTGACCGTCATTGCAGCGCCTCCTCGTCGGCGCGGTGCGCCCACTGCGCGAAGGTCTCGTCCGCCGCGGCATCCCGCTCGGCCAGGAACCTCTTGACGACCCGCTCGGTGTAGTCGGCGATGCCGTCGGCGGCGACCTTCAGGCCCCGAACC
Organism: Microbacterium sp. MF43; assembly: GCF_012847295.1. Taxonomy (GTDB): domain Bacteria; phylum Actinomycetota; class Actinomycetes; order Actinomycetales; family Microbacteriaceae; genus Microbacterium. Next base: position 250,120 of record NZ_JABBDY010000005.1, on the reverse strand, counting down.
GTCCGGCCGAGGCCGGGGTCCTCCCGGTCGGCGTTCGCGAGACCGCCGCCGAGGTGCACCTGATACCCGGGCACCTGCTCCCCGTCGATCGTGACGAGCTGGCCCTTGAGCCCGATGTCGGCCGTCTGGATCCGCGCGCAGGAGTTGGGGCATCCGTTCACGTGCAGCGAGATCGGGTGCGGAAGGTCGAACTGCGCGAGGCGCTCCTCGAGGTCGAGCACCGCCGCCGTCGCGTAGGCCTTCGTCTCGACGATCGCGAGCTTGCAGAACTCGATGCCCGTGCACGCGATCGTGCCGCGACGGATCAGGCTCGGGCGCGCCGAGAGGCCGAGTTCGTCGAGCCCGGCGATGAGGGACTCGACGCGGTCCTCGGGGATGTCGAGGATCACGAGCTTCTGGTGAGGCGTCGTGCGCAGCCGGGTCGAGCCGTGCGCCTCGACGAGGTCGGCGAGCTTCGACAGGATCGGGCCCGAGACACGGCCCACGATCGGCGTCACGCCGACATAGAAGCGGCCGTCCTTCTGGCGGTGGACGCCGACGTGGTCCCCCTGCGTGAGCGGCTTCGGTGCGGCCGGCCCATCGGGCAGCGCGTATCCGAGGTACTCGTCCTGCAGCACCTGCCGGAACTTCTCGGCGCCCCACTCGGCGAGCAGGAACTTCAGCCGGGCCTTGTTGCGCAGGCGACGGTAGCCGTAGTCGCGGAAGATCTGAGCGACGCCGTGCCAGGCATCCGCCACCTGATCCGGAGCCACGAAGGCACCCAGGCGCTCGGCCAGACGCGGCGTCGTGGAGAGGCCGCCGCCGACCCAGATGTCGTAGCCGACACCCAGCTCGGGGTGCTCGACGGCGACGAACGCCACGTCGTTGATCTCGTGGACGACGTCCTGGCTGGGGTGGCCGGTGATCGCCGACTTGAACTTCCGGGGCAGGTTGGCGAGCGACTCGTCGCCGATGAAGCGCGTCGTGATCTCGTCGATCTGCGGGGTGGGATCGATGAGCTCGTCGGCCGCGATGCCGGCAACCGGGGACCCGAGGACCACGCGGGGCACGTCACCGCACGCCTCCGTCGTGCCGAGGCCCACCGACTCGAGGCGGCGCCAGATCTCGGGCATGGCCTCGACCTCGACCCAGTGCAGCTGGATGTTCTGCCGGTCCGTGAGGTCGGCGGTGTCGCGGCCGAACTCCTGCGAGATGCCGGCGACGACGCGCAGCTGATCGGTGGTCAGCTGACCTCCGTCGATGCGCACCCGCAGCATGAAGTAGCGGTCCTCGAGCTCATGCGGCTCGAGTGTGGCGGTGCGGCCGCCGTCGATCCCGGGCTTGCGCTGGGTGTACAGCCCCCACCAGCGGAACCTGCCGTGCAGGTCGGTCGGGTCGATCGAGTCGAAGCCGCCCTTGGCGTAGATCGTCTCGATGCGCTCGCGCACAGCGAGGCCGCCGTCCTGCTGCTTCCACTCCTCGTTGCCGTTCAGGGGAGCGGTGCCGTCGATCTTCCACTGCCCGTTGGGCTTGGACGACGGACGCGGCGGACGGGCGGCGGCACGGCCGGCGTGCGGCGTCGCGTCGCGCGTGTCGGTGTCGCTGATGGTCACGGTGGCCTCCGGGTGAGCCCGGGCGTCCCCGGGGCGCGGACTCTATCGAGCCCATGCCGCGAGAGTAGAAGCGACGCTCGCTTCGACCTACCCGAGCGTCAAGAGCCGTCACCGTGCGTAACGGTGCGTCACAGAGGTTGCGTGCCGCCTTGGTGGACGGCGTCCATCAACCCGCCGGAGCGGCGGCTGAGGCGGCGGCCGCGGTAGTGCGATAGCGGTCGACGACGATGTCGACGAGGGATGCGGCGGGGGCGTCGTCGTCGAGCAGCGGGCGGGCCACGGGGCATCCGTCCGCCTCTCGCACCGCGAGGTCGTGGAAGTAGCCCGGAGCGAGAAGGTAGTTCGCGACGACGACGCGACCGGGGGCGCCCTGGCGTGCGTCGGCGACCGCGGCGGCGAGCCGGGGATCGGCGGCCGCGAGGAACCCCACCCCGACCGGCCGGCCGAGCCGCTCGCCGAGCATTGCCGCGACACGGCGGCAGTCGTCGTTCGCGCGGTCATCACTCGAGCCGGCGACCGCCAGCACGACCCGGTCGTCGGCGGCGAGTTCGAGGGGCGCCAGGCGGGCGAGCAGTGCGTCGACGAGACGCGGGTCGGGCCCGAGCGCCGATGCGATCGAGATGCCCGTGCGACCCGCCGTCTGCTCCTTGAGGTCCACGCGCACGTGATAGCCGGCCGACAGCAGCAGCGGCACGATGACCACCGGAGCATCGACGGGGAGGGCGTCGAGGGAGGCCGCGACGTCGGGCTGCTGCACGTCGACGTGACCGAGCCGCACCACGACGTCGGGCAACCGCGCGGCGACGGCGGCGACGAGGCCCGCCACGGCCGCCTGCCCCTCGGGGGAGGCGGTGCCGTGCGAGATCGCGAGGAGCGCGGGAGTCGTCACGCCTCCATTCTGGCCTCGCGGCGTGCCCGGGGTGTACGCCGCGAGGTCCGGCGGCGTGCGGGCGGTGCCCACCCCGCGCCAGATGCAGGAGACACGCCGCCGTCGCGCGGCTACCACGGGTGCTTCGCCGCGTGTCTCCTGAATCTGTCACCAACCGACGTGGGCGGGCGGCGGGGTCGTCAGCGGACCGGCGGGTTCGCTGGTTCTTCGACCGGAAACGGCCGACGTGGGTCAGGCGGCGGGGTCGGATGCCTCGGCACGACGCGCGTCGGTGGACTGCGCCGCTCGGAACCCGGCCGCGAAGCCGCGTTCGTATGCCCGCTCCGCCTTCCGCCTGCCCTGACCGCGGTGGTCGTGCCGACCGCGCCCTTCGTGCCCGTGCCCGCCGTGCCCGTGCCCGAGGTTCCCGTGCCCGTGCCCGAGGTTCCCGTGCCCGTGCGATTCGTGCCCGTGCCCTTCGTGCCCGTGCCCGTGCCCGTGCCCTTCGTGCCCGTGCCCGTGTCCGTGCCCTTCGTGCCCGTGTCCGCCGTGCCCGTGCCCGTGCCGGAGCCCGTGCCCGAGGTGCCCCAGCCCGTGCCCGAGGTTCCCGTGGGCGTCGCGTCCGCGCCCGGCGCCCGGGTGGTGGCCGTGGTCGGGGCATTCAGGATCGTCGAGCCCGGAACTCCTCCACGCGTCGTCGTGCGCGGTGCCGTGTCGCGGGGCCGCGCCCGGACGCTCCGCACGGCCGGGTTCGAAGCCGTGGTGTCGGCTCGGGCCCCACCCGTGACGGATCTCGGGCCGCGGCGCGCCCGCGAAGGGAGGTCCGCCGAAGGGAGGTCCGCCGAAAGGAGAACCGCGGAAGCGACCTCCACCGAGCCCCCCGCCGCGGGGGAAGGGCTGGCTCTCGTCCCAGCCGAGCTCCCGCGCCATCGCCTCGAGCGCAGCCAGTGTCGTCGCATAGTCCTCGGACGAGACGGCGTCGGTGACGCGCGAGCGAACGCCGCTGACCGCGTCGGCGAGCCGCGCGTGCGCCTCGCGTCCGGCATCGGTGAGTACCCACGTGCCGTCGCCTTGCTCGAGCGCCCAGCCGAGGTGCTCCAGGCGACGCAGTCGCTTGCCCTTGCGAGCGAGGCGCTCGTCGAGACCGGGCGCGTCGACGGTGCCGGCGAGCACGTTGAGCAGCATCCAATCGCGACGGCTGACGCCCTCGCTCGCCAGCGCGAGGCCGAGCTCCCTGGTGAGCAGCCCGTCGACGAGGCGCAGCCAGTAGCCGAGCGGTCGGCCGGTATGCCGCTCGGGCGGGTTCTGGTTCTCTGTGTTCTCTTCGTTGTTCATGGGAGGTCCTTTCCAAGGCCGTCGCCGGCCAGCGTGAGTGCATGTCAACCGACATGTACATGTACTGTGACATGTGCATGGGATGCATGTCAAGACACATGTAAATTGGAGCCATGTCGCAGCAGCCTTCCGATCCCGCCGACGCCATCGCCGCCGCGCTCTCCCGGATTCGGGGTCGACGGATGCCGCGCCCGCCGTGGGAGGGCGGTCACCCCCATGCGGGTCCGATGCATCACGGGCACCACGAGCCGCCGTGGGGCGGCGGGCCCCACCACGGTCACGGGCGCGGACCGATGCCGTGGGGCGGACCCGCGCGCTTCGGCGGACCGGCGCGCATGCGTCTGCTCGAGGCGCTCGCCGCGGCATCCCGCCCCCTCTCCATCGGCGAGATCGCCGACGCGGTCGGGGTGGATCAGCCCCGGGCGTCACGCCTCGTGCAGCAGGCGGTGCAGCTCGACCTGGTGCGGCGGGAGGTCGACCCCGACGACGCGCGGCGCACGCGCGTCGCGTTGACGGATGCCGGCGCCGCCCTCGTGCGCGGGTTCCGCGGCGAGCGGCGAGAGGCCATCGACACGGCGCTGTCGGAATTCACCGATGCCGAGCGGGTCGATCTCGCGCGGCTCCTCACGAAGCTCGCCGACGCCTGGCCCGGGGTCTAGGGCCCCGGTGCTCCGAAGCGTCCGGCGACCCGTCCTCAGGCGGCGCGAGGCGGCGCCTTGACGAACACCAGCAGCACGAACCCGACCGCGAGCACGAGCGCGATCGCCAGGATCCCGTACAGGGTCTGGTTCGCGGCCGCCGCGATGAACAGGCCCCACAGCAGCGGGGCGAGCCAGCTCGCCGCCCGGCCGGTCGTCGCATACAGGCCGAAGATCTCGCCTTCGTGGCCGGAGGGGGTCACGCGGGCCAGGAACGAGCGCGACGCAGCCTGAGCCGGTCCGACGAACAGGGCCAGGACGATGCCGACCACCCAGAACAGTGCCTGACCCGCCGCCGCGCCGAAGAACACCGTGAGGCAGCAGACGATGATCCCGCCGATCGCGACCAGGATCACGGTCTTCGGTCCGAACCGGTCGTCGAGCCGGCCGGCGAGGATCGTCGACACCCCGGCGACGAGGTTGAGCACGATCCCGAAGATCACCAGGTCCGTGAACCCGAACCCGAAGACGCGCGCCGCGATGACGGAGCCGAACGTGAAGACCGCCGCGAGCCCGTCGCGGTACACGGCCGAGGCCAGCAGGAACCAGAACGTCGCCCGGTTCTCGCGCCACAGCCGGGCGATCGACCGGGCCAGCTCGACGTAACCCAGGAAGAAGTTGACCCGCCGGGAGTCCGGCGTGGGCGGCGGCTCGGGGACGTTGAGGAAGATCGGGATCGAGAACAGCAGCGTCCACACCGTCGCGCCGGCGGCGATGAGCTGGAAGGTCTGCGGTTGCGTTCCGTCGAGCACGCCGCCGAGGATGAGCCCGACCACGATGGCCAGCGCGATGATCCCGCCGAGGTATCCGAAGCCCCAGCCGAGGCCGGAGACGCGGCCGACCGTCCGGGGGGTCGAGACCGAGACGAGGAGGGCGTTGTAGTTCGCCCCCGCGATCTCGCCGACGATGCTCCCGAAGGCGATCATCGCGACGCCGAACCAGAACTGCGACGGAACCCCCGAAACGAAGGCCATGCCGAGCTGGCACAGGATGAGCAGGGCGGTGAAGATTCCGAGCATGAACTTCTTGCGGCCCGTCGCATCGGCCCGCTGGCCGAGCACGGGAGCGAGCAGGGCGATCAGGATGCCGGCGGCCATGATGCCCCAGCCCAGGTTGGCGTCGAGCTGACCGAGCGCCTGGCAGAACGCGGTCGCCGTGTTCGCCGGGGTGTCGCAGTCGATCTCGGATCCGTCCACCACTCCGGAAGCCGCGACGCCCGGGTCGAGGAAGAACGGCGAGACGAGGAAGCTCGGCACCCACACGAAGGTGAGCAGCACGGTGTTGAACGGCTGCGTCGCCCAGTCCCACAGTGCCCACGACACCACGCGCTTGCGGGGGACGCGGACCTCGGGCGCGTGCTCCTGCAGCACCTCGCCGATGGGGCCGATCGCCGCCGACCGAGCGGTCGCCGGCGGCGTCGTCGCCGTGTGGTTCGCGGCGGGGTCGGCAGGGGGCTCGGGCGAACTCATGTCCGTCACGCTAGGACCCTTCGGTGAACGGCGCGTGGCGCCGGCGGGCGCGTCGCCTCATCGCGGCGCCACGCCAGCGTAGCCGGGGCGCGCCGACATCGGTCCAGGGTGATTTCCGGTCGGGGGCCTGGAGCGGGGGCATCCCCTGTGCTTTGCTTCGCACATGACCGACGCACCTGCCGCGGCGCCCTTCAACGGACGTCTGGCGATCCTCCTGGCGATGGCGATGTTCGTGCTGGTCGTCGATACGTCGATCATGAACGTCTCGATCTCCGCTGTCGTGAAGGAACTCGGCACGACGGCGAGCGGGGTGCAGGGTGCGATCGCGCTCGAGGCGCTCGTGTCGGCGGCCTTCATCCTCATCGGCGGCAAGACCGGCGACCTCATCGGGCGCAAGCTCGCCTACACGCTCGGCCTGCTCGGCTACGCCGTCGGTGCGGTCGCGATGACCTTCGCGCAGAGCCTCACGGCGGTGATCATCTTCTGGGCGATCATCGGCGGCATCGGCGCCTCCCTGCTTCTGCCGTCCATGCAGTCGCTGATCCACGGGAACTTCACCGGCGGGCACCAGAAGCGGGTGTACGCGCTGGTCGGTGCCTCGGCGGCCATCGCGGCGGCGATCGGCCCGCTGCTGGGCGGGTTCATCACGACGTTCTGGTCGTACCGGGTCGCGTTCGCACTCGAAGCCGTCATCATCGGGGTGGTCCTGCTCGGTCTGGGGCTCGTCAAGGATGTGCCTTACACCGGCGACCGATCGATCGACCTCGTCGGCGCCGGCCTCTCGGTCGTCGGCATGGGCGGCGTGGTGCTCGGCATCCTGGTCTGGCAGGAGGGCGGCGGCTACGTCGGGCTGCTCATCGGGCTCGGCGTCGTGGCGCTCGGAGGTCTCGCCTGGTGGCTGAACGCGCGAAAGAAGAAGGCGAAGCCGGTGCTGCTCGATCCGGCCCTGTTCGCCTCGAAGCCTTTCCGCACGGGCGTCAGCGGACAGCTGCTGCAGCAGATCGCCCTCGGCGGCACCATGATCGTTCTGCCGCTGTATCTGCAGATGGTGCTCGAGTACAACGCCCTGCAGGCGGGCCTGTCGATCGCCCCGCTCTCGCTCAGCATGTTCGCGGTGGCCATCCTCGCCGGACGACGGGGCAAGGGGCGGCCCGCGAACCTGATCCTCACCGGATTCGCGCTCGCGCTCGCCGGGCTCGTCGCGATCGTTCCGCTCGTGCCGATCGCCGACTCGGGCTGGTGGCTCACTCTGCCCCTGATCGTCGCGGGGTGCGGGCTCGGCCTGCTGGTCTCTCAGCTGAACAACTACACGCTGTCGCCGATCTCGGACGAGCGGGTGAGCGAGGCCGCCGGCGTGAACTCGGCGGCAGGATCGTTCGGCCTCTCGTTCGGTCTCGCCTTCGCCGGCGCCATCATGCTCGCCACCCTCGCGACTGCGTTCACCTCGCTCGCCGACGCGAGCACGGTGCTCGACGCCCAGCAGAAGGAACAGGTGTCGACGGTGCTGGAGGAGGATGCGCAGCTCATGTCGAACACGGGCCTCGCTGAACTGCTCGTCGACGAGCCGCCCGAGGCGGCTGACGAGGTGATCCGCATCAACACCGAAGCGCGGCACATCGCGCTCCAGGTGGCGCTGCTGATCCCGATCGCCGCCGCCGGGATCGGCGTGCTGAACGGATTCCGGATGCGTCGACTGCCGGACCCGAAGCCCAACGAGGCCACCGAGGGCACGCTTCTCGGGTGAGCCGCGGGTCGCCGACTCACCCGCCCGCAGCAGGGTCCTTCGGCGGATTGTGCATGAATTCGATCCGGATGCCGTTGCCGTCTTCGACGAAGGAGGCGTAGTAACGGGCGTCGGACCTCGGATAGCGAGCGTGCGTTCGCGGACCACCGTCCAGCCGGCGTCGACCGCGACGGCGCCGTCACAAGCCGAGGACAGCGCGGAGATCCTGGCAGAATCCGTAAAGACCTTTCGTTTCCCCGAGGGGATGTTCTGGCGCCAGGAGGCCCCATGACCGGCATCATCGACGCGCACACCCACATCTGGGAGCGCGCCAGCGGAGACTACACGTGGCTCACGCCCGCGCACGGCGTGATCTACGACGACTTCGGCCTGGAGGACTTCGCCCCCGTCCGCGCGGCGGCGGGGGTGGACCGGGTGATCCTCGTGCAGGCCGCAGACACCCCGGGGGACACCGACCGCATGCTCGCCGCGGCGGCCGCACACCCCGAGGTCGCGGGCGTCGTCGCGTGGCTCCCGCTCCAGCACGACGACCTGCGGGAGCAGCTCGATGCACGCCTCGCCACGGGCCGGGTCGTCGGGGTGCGCGCCCTGATCCACGGGATGGCGGACGGAGAGTGGATGCTTCGCCCCGACGTCGCTGAAGGACTCGACGCCCTGGCCGCTGCCGATGTGCCGTTCGACTTCGTGACGTCGGGCCCCGCGGCGCTGGCGCTCGTTCCGCTGCTGATGCAGCGGCATCCGTCACTCCGCCTCATCATCGACCACCTCGGCAAGCCCCCCGTCGGTGGGGACGCCGCGCAGTTCGAGGAGTGGTCTCGCCTCCTCCGCGGTGCCGCCGCCTCGCCCCGCGTCGCGGCGAAGCTCTCGGGGCTCGCCTCGGCCGTCGGAGCGCCCGACGGCTGGACGGTCGACGACCTGCGCCCGATCGTGGCGGAGGCGGTGGCGGTGTTCGGCCCCGACCGTCTCATGTACGGCGGCGACTGGCCGGTGAGCAACCTCGCGGGCGGATACGTGCGCACGTTCGAGGGCCTGCACGCCGCACTCGACGTCTCGTCGGGCGACCTGGAGCGGATCCATCACGGCACCGCCGTCGAATGGTACGGCCTCGATCCGTGTGCAGCCCGGGCCTGAACTCCGCGCCGCAGGTCGGTCATCGACAAACTTGAGCCGAGTCATATCAAGTTCATTTGACACCTTTGTGGGTCGTAGGTAGCCTTGAGTCATCGCGGCTCAACTCGCTCAGGAGCGAGTGCGCCGTGAGCTAGGTTTCCCAGATCCACGGGCCGAGGCATCCGTCCCCGTCCCACACGAAGGAGAGAACACATGGCACGTGCTGTCGGAATCGACCTCGGTACGACCAACTCGGTCGTCAGCGTCCTCGAGGGCGGCGAGCCGAAGGTCATCGCCAACGCCGAGGGCTTCCGCACGACCCCGTCGGTCGTCGCGTTCACGAAGGACGGCGAGGTGCTCGTCGGCGAGACGGCCAAGCGCCAGGCCGTGACCAACGTCGACCGCACGGTCTCGTCGGTCAAGCGCCACATGGGCACCGACTGGTCGTTCGGCGTGGACGGCAAGAAGTGGACGCCGCAGGAGATCTCGGCCCGCATCCTGCAGAAGCTGAAGCGCGACGCCGAGCAGTACCTGGGCGACACGGTGACGGATGCCGTCATCACCGTCCCCGCGTACTTCAACGACGCCGAGCGCCAGGCCACCAAGGAGGCCGGTGAGATCGCGGGTCTCAACGTGCTCCGCATCATCAACGAGCCGACCGCGGCCGCCCTCGCCTATGGCCTCGACAAGGGCAAGGAGGACGAGCTCATCCTCGTCTTCGACCTCGGTGGCGGAACCTTCGACGTCTCGCTGCTCGAAGTGGGCAAGGACGACGACTTCTCCACCATCCAGGTGCGCGCGACCGCCGGTGACAACCGCCTCGGCGGCGACGACTGGGACCAGCGTCTCGTGGACTTCTTCATCAAGCAGTTCAAGGACACGACGGGCGTCGACGTCTCGGGCGACAAGATCGCGCTGCAGCGCCTCAAGGAGGCTGCCGAGCAGGCGAAGAAGGAGCTGTCGTCGTCGACCTCGACGAGCGTCAACCTCCCGTACCTCTCGCTGACCGACTCCGGCCCCGTGTCGCTGTCCGAGACGATCACGCGCGCCAAGTTCGAGGACCTCACCAAGGACCTGCTCGACCGCACCAAGAAGCCGTTCGAGGATGTCATCCGCGAGGCCGGCATCAAGGTCGCCGACATCGACCACGTCGTGCTCGTCGGCGGCTCGACCCGTATGCCCGCCGTGAGCGAGCTCGTTCAGCGCGAGGCCGGTAAGGAGCCCAACAAGGGCGTGAACCCCGACGAGGTCGTCGCCGTCGGCGCCGCCCTGCAGGCCGGCGTCCTCAAGGGTGAGCGCAAGGACGTGCTGCTCATCGACGTCACCCCGCTGAGCCTCGGCATCGAGACCAAGGGCGGCATCATGACGAAGCTCATCGAGCGCAACACCGCCATCCCGACCAAGCGCTCCGAGACCTTCACGACCGCCGACGACAACCAGCCGTCGGTCGCCATCCAGGTCTTCCAGGGCGAGCGCGAGTTCACGCGCGACAACAAGCCGCTCGGCACTTTCGAGCTGACCGGCATCGCGCCCGCGCCGCGCGGCATCCCGCAGATCGAGGTCACGTTCGACATCGACGCGAACGGCATCGTCCACGTCTCGGCGAAGGACAAGGGCACCGGCAAGGAGCAGTCGATGACGATCACCGGCGGCTCGTCGCTGCCGAAGGACGACATCGAGCGCATGGTCCGCGAGGCCGAGGAGCACGCCGCAGAAGACAAGAAGCGTCGCGAGGCCGCCGAGATCCGCAACCAGGCGGAGACGCTCTCGTACTCCATCGAGAAGCTCATCAAGGAGAACGACGACAAGCTGCCCGAGGACGTCAAGACCGACGTGCAGGCCGACGTCGACGCGCTCAAGACGGCGCTCGCCGGAGACGACGACGAGGCGGTCAAGACCGCGTTCGAGAAGCTGAACCAGAGCCAGGGCAAGCTGGGCGAGGCGATCTACGCCGCAGGCCAGGCGTCTCAGCAGGCGGATGCCCCGGCCGACGAGCCCGCCGGTGACAGCGGTGCGACGACCTCCGAAGAGGACGTCGTCGACGCCGAGGTCATCGACGACGAGGACGAGAAGAAGTAACCATGACAGGCAAGGACTTCGAAGAGCCCCAGGGCGAGGGCGAAGAGGTCCGTCCCGAGCAGGAGGGGTCGGAGGCGCAGGCCTCCGGCCCCGTCCCGCAGGACGGGCAGGCTCGCGACGAGGAGCTCACGGTGGAAGACATCCTGGGCGCCCAGCAGAACGCGGATGCCGCGGCGGAGGACGCCGTCATCGCCGACCTCGAGTCGCAGCTGCTGAACGATCTCAAGCGCCTCCAGGCGGAGTACGCGAACTACCGCCGCCGCACCGAGGAGCAGCGCGAGGTCGAGATCGAGCGGGCGAAGGGCGCGGTGGCCAAGGGCCTGCTCCCGGTGCTCGATGATCTCGACCGCGCCGAGAAGCACGGCGATCTCGAGGAGGGCACGCCCTTCGCCGCGATCGCCGAGAAGCTTCGGGGCGTCGCCGAGCGCATGGGGCTCACGACGTACGGCGTTTCGGGTGAGGTGTTCGACCCGCAGCACCACGAGGCCATCTTCCAGGCGCCGACACCCGGGGTCGAGACCCCGACGATCCTCGAGGTCGTCGAGATCGGCTACCGCCTCGGCTCGGTCGAACTGCGCCCGGCGAAAGTCGTCGTCGCGGTCCCCGCCGAGTAGTCCGCAGGAGGAGCATCCATGGCCAGTCAGGACTGGTTCGACAAGGACTTCTACAAGATCCTCGGTGTGTCCAAGGACGTCACCGACGCCGATCTCAAGAAGACCTACCGCAAGCTCGCCCGCAAGTACCACCCCGACTCCAACGCGGGCGATGCCGCGGCGGAGGCGAAGTTCAAGGAGGTCAGCGAGGCGTACTCGGTGCTCTCCGACGCGGAGCAGCGCAAGGAGTACGACCAGATCCGGGCGATGGGTTCGGGCGCGCGGTTCACCTCGGGCGGCCCCGGCGGTGCCGGCGGTTTCGAGGACGTGTTCAGCATGTTCAACCAAGGTCGCGGCGGCTCGCGCTATCGGACCGAGGACTTCGACGACATCTTCGCGATGTTCAACCAGCAGCAGGGCGCCGGCTTCGGCAGCGGCCGGTTCGGTCAGACCACGGGCGGCTACCGCGGATACGGCGGGCCGACGCGCGGGACCGATGTCACGGCGCGCACGACGATCGACTTCGTCACGGCGACGCGCGGCGAGACGATCTCGCTGCAGGGGGAGGACGGCAAGCCGTTCAAGGTGAAGATCCCCGCGGGGGTCTCGGACGGGCAGAAGATCCGCCTGCGCGGTCGAGGGCGCCCGTCGCCCGACGGCGGCGAGGCGGGCGACGTCGTCGTGCAGGTGAGCGTTCGGCCGCACCCCGTCTTCACACGGGACGGGCTCAATCTGCGTGTCACGGTGCCGATCACCTTCACCGAGGCGGCGCTCGGCGCCACCATCGAGGTGCCGACGCTCGGCGGGGAGCCCGTGAAGCTGCGGGTGGCTCCCGGCACTCCGTCGGGTCGCGTCCTGCGCGTGAAGGGTCGCGGCGTCGAGACTGCGAAGGGCACGGGCGATCTGCTCGCCGAGGTGCAGGTCGCGGTGCCCTCGCACCTCGACGACGCCGCCCGCGAGGCCCTCGAGCGCTATCACGAGCTCGAGCCGAAGGAGAACCCGCGTGCCGACCTCATGTCGAGGGCGCGCGGCTAGGAAGATGACGATGGCGGGTCCGGGTTCCGGTTGCCGACGAGGAGGTGAACGCGATGGGCGAGCAGCACGACATCGACGATGAGGCGCCGATCTTCGCGATCGCCGTTGCGGCGGAGCTCTCGGGCATGCATCCGCAGACGCTCCGCCAGTACGACCGTCTCGGCCTCGTCGTCCCTGCGCGCACGCCGGGCGGCTCCCGTCGCTACTCGCTGCGCCATGTCGCGCAGCTGCGGGAGGTCGCCCGCATGTCGGCCGACGGCATCGGCCTTCCGGCGATCGCCCGCATTCTCGAGCTCGAGGACAGGGTCCGCGAGCTCCATGGCCGCGTCCGCGACCTGGAGGAGCGCGTGCGCGTCGAGCTCGAACGGCGACCGGGTGCACGCGTGTTCGCCGCGGGGTCGACCGGCTCGGTCATCACGCTGCGCAGCGGCACACGCGTGCGCCGAGCGACGGAACTCGTGGTGTGGCGGCCCCGGCACCAGCTCGAGCAGGGCGGGTCGACGGATGCCGCCCCCCGGTCCTCCTCGCAGGAGTAGCAGGGGCATCCGCTCGTCCTCTGGCGCCGATCGCCGTCGCGCGCCAGCATGAGCGCATGGCGACTCTCGAGGACGTGCGCGCGATCGCGCTCGGGCTCCCGGGCGTTCACGAGCGCGTGGACGGTCATCGGGGCGGCATGACCTGGCGCACCGCGGCCGGTGCGTTCGTGTGGGAGCGAGGACCGGGAAAGGCCGACCTCGCCGCCCTTGACGCGCTCGGCCGGGAGTGGCCCGACGGCCCGGTGATCGCCGTGCGCACCGACGGGCTCGACGAGAAGGAAGCATTGCTCGAGACCTACCCCGACGCGTTCTTCACGATCCCGCACTTCGACGCGTTTCCGGCGGTGCTCGTGCGTCTGGACAGGATCGAGGGCGACCACCTGCGCGAGATCGTCACCGACGCCTGGCTGCTGCGCGCTCCCAAACGGGTCGCTCGCGAATGGCTCGACGCCCACTCTGAGGCCCCAGAGGACGTCTGACGCTCCCGCTCCGGGGGCGGCGCGCTCCTGCGCCTCCGGCTCGCCCGCGTCCGCCGGCCGTGACGCGGCGTCAGCTCTCGATGCCGCGGTGCCGGCGGAACAGCTGCCAGTCGGCGCGGGACAGCTCGGCGTAGGCGTACGACCATTCGAGGATCGCCTCGCCGGCGACGCGACCGCCCCCGATGTACCCCGCGACCACCGAGGCATTGGGCGACTGGCCGTGCGCCCGCGCCAATGTGGTCGCACAGGCGTCCGCGTACCAGCGGAACGCCGTGTCCTCGAGCGTGTCCATGTCGAACCCGCCCTTCTTGTCATGGAACTGCCGCACGTAGAAGGATCGCTCCGGCCCGTCGACCGAGGGGCCGGTGAGGTGGCCGAGGAAGGGGTCCGAGACGGCCTGAAGCACCCGTTGCATCGCGACGACGCGGGCGCCGTCACCCTGCTTCTCGATGTACCGGGTCACCCCTTCGGGCTGCTCGACCCGGCCGTACTCGATGAGCACGCTCTGCCCCGCCTCCTTGGCCTGCAGAAGCAGCGCGTTCCCATCGCCGTCGGCGAGCGAGACGAGGAAGCACCGGGTGCCGACGCTTCCCACGCCGACCACACGCCGGGCGATATCGGTCACGTGGTACTTCTGCAGCAGCACGCGGATGTCGATGTTCGCGGACTGCTGGTACTCGAGCATGAACTCGTGGAGCCGCAGCTCGATCCGAGGATCGACGTGCGTCATGGTGGGCGGGATCTCGATGAAGACGAGGCGGCCGTCGTCGTCGACGACGGTGAGCTTGCGCACGGCGCGCGTGGCTGTCCGCTTCTCCGCGTCCTTCACGGCCTTGTGCAGAGCGTCGGCCGAGGCAGGGTCGATGGCCGCAGCCGCCGCGTCGGCGTCGAAGTGGTCGTAGTAGCGCTTGAGCGGGCTGCGCTTGGCGCCGTTCGCCAGCGATCGGGCGTAGGTGCGCACGGCGCCCAGCGCGGCATCCGCCACCACCTTCTCGTCGCGCGAGGTCGACTGTCCGGCGATGACGATGCTCGTCACCAGACGCTTGACGTCCCACTCCCACGGCGCCCACGCCGCTTCGTCGAAGTCGTTGAGGTCGAACACGAGCGTGCGCTGCGGAGACGCGAAGAGGCCGAAGTTCGACACGTGGGCATCGCCGCACGACCCGACCGCCAATCCGCTGCTGGGGGAACGGGCGAGGTCGGCCGCCATGAGCGCCGCCGTGCCCCGATAGAAGGCGAATGCGCTCTCGGCCATGCGCTGCGTGCGGATCGGCACCAGCTCGGGGACGCGCACGGAGTCCTGCCGGTCGAGGATCCCCATGGGATCGCGCTCGCCGTCCGGGAGGAGCGCGAGGCTCTCACGCGGGGCGGGGCCGCGCGCAGCACGGCCCTCGTCGAGGTGGTCTTGAAGCGTGGGCGGCGGCGACCAGGACTCCGCCAGCGGGCTGACGTGTGCCGTTGACATGGGCTCAGTGTGGCATCGTCACACCGTTCACGGGGGTGACTTCACGGGTGAAATCCCCGGCGACCGAGAGGACGGTGGATACCCTGGCGGCGTGACCCGCACACCACCCTCACCGTCGCCGGTGCCGTCGACGCCGACGGGACTGTCGCCGAGCCTGCGGACGCTGCTCACGCTGGCGGCCGCCGCGATCGTGCTCGCGGGGGTGTCGTTCGCTCGCGAGCTGGTCGGGCCGCTCGCTCTCGCGATCGTGCTCGTGGTCATCTGCGAGCCGGTGCGGCGCCCCCTCGACCGTCGCGGATGGCCGCGCTGGGCCGGCACGACGGCGGTGATCGCCGTCGCCTACCTCGTGCTGCTCGTCATGGGTGTGCTCCTGTGGGTCGCAGGGGTGCAGTTCGTTCGCCTGATCGGCGACCTCGGGGAGCAGCTCGAGAGCAGTGTGCAGGGCGTCGTCTCATGGCTGCAGTCCGTCGGGCTGGAGGGGGAGGCGTCGGATGCCGCGGCATCCGTCCTCGACCCTGAGTCCCTCTTCGGCCTCGCCTCCCGCCTGGGCGGCACGGCCGTGGGAGTCGCGACGGCGCTGTTCTTCGTCTTCGCGTACATCATCTTCATGGCGGCCGACGCGGCCCGCTATCGCGACGCCGGACGGGTCTTCGGCGCGTCGAAGCGGCCGACGCTCAGCCGCATCCGTCACCTGAACACCGGCGTCCGCCGCTACTACGTCGTCAACGCGACCTTCGGTGCGATCGTCGCGATCATCGACGGGCTCGCGCTGTGGTGGCTCGGCGTCCCCGCGCCCCTCGTGTGGGCGATCCTCGCGTTCGTCACGAACTTCATCCCCAACATCGGCTTCATCCTCGGCCTCATCCCGCCGGCCGTGCTCGCGCTCGTCGTCGGCGGCTGGCCGCTGCTGCTCGCGGTCGTCGCGGTCTACTGCGTGGTCAACGTGGTGCTGCAGGTGCTCGTGCAGCCGAAGTTCGTCAGCGACGCCGTCGACCTGAGCCTCACCCTGAGTTTCTTCTCGGTCATCTTCTGGACGTTCGTCATCGGGCCGCTCGGCGCGATCCTCTCCATCCCGCTGACACTGTTCGTGCGAGCGCTCCTGCTCGAGGGCGACCCGGGCGGACAGTGGCTCCGCTGGCTCTCGGGCGACCGCACCGCCGCACCGCCCACGGCACCAGACCCGGCACCACCGGCCCCCAGGAGGAGGCGACCATGACGCAGGACACCCTCGCCGATCGGGGAACGCGACGCGATCGCGCTCTCGCCCGTGTCGTCGACGCCCGCAGCGAGCGATCGCTCGAGTCGCTCGCCCTCGGTTCGGCGACGCTCGCGTTCATCGTCGTCGCCCTGATCGCCCTCATCGCGTTCGGGTTCGAACCCGCGCCGATCTCGGGCCCGGGCTCGATCGGGCAGTTCGCGGCGCTGGCGGCGGCGGCGGTGGCCTTCGCCGCCGTGCTCGCCGGCCGGTACCTCCTGCACGAGCGCGGTCCGCAGGGACGCCTGCGCCTGCTCGACCACTTCGACATCATCGCCCTCGCCATCGCGCACGCCGTGATCGCGCTGCTCGGATGGACGCTCCTCGCCGTGATCCTCGAGCGAGCGTTCATCGGAGCTGAGGTCTTCCCGTTGGCGGTGCTGCTGCTCGCGGGTTCGGCCGCGGGGATGACGGCGTACATCGCCTTCTATTCGGCGACGCACATGGACCTCGAGCTGCTCGCTGCGGTGCTGGCGGTGTTCCTGGTGTTCGGAGTCCTGGCGAGCATGCTCACCGCGAGCGACCCGGACTGGTGGAAGGACAATCTCAGCGCGCTGGGGATGACCACCAACGTCTCCGCGCTCGCGTTCAACCTGACGCTGATCGTCGCGGGCTTCCTCGTCACGACGCTCGCCCGCTACGCGACGCTGGGCATCCCGACGCCGAACCCGGTGGGCATCGGACGCGTTCGCGTGTGCCTGATCGTCGTCGGCGTCTTCCTGGCGCTGGTGGGGGTCTTCCCCGTCAATCTCTTCTTCGCCCTCCACACGGGTGTGGCTTCGGGCATGGTCGTCGCGTACGGCGTGCTGGTCATCGGGCTGGCACGATGGATTCCCGGGATGCCGCGCCCCTTCGTCCTCCTGGGCTGGCTGTTCCTCGCCGTGACTCTCGTACTCGCTGTGCTCTTCGCCGTGGGCTACTACACCCTGACCGCGGTCGAGCTCGTGGCGGGGATTCTGGTCTTCACGTGGATCGTGCTGTTCATCCGCAACGCCGCAGCCCTCACCGAGGACGCCCGCCGCGCCTGACCCGCGCGTCCCCGCCCGCGGAGGTTGCTCATGCGGGATGATGCGCGTGTGGACGAAACGACGTGGCACCGCCGCACGCAGGTGCCGCTGATGGTGGCGTCGCTCCTGTACCTCGCCGCCTACTCCTGGCGAGTGATCGGCGAACCAGGGGACACCGCCCGCGTTGCGATGACGGTCGTCATCCTCGCCACGTGGGCACTGTTCATCGTCGATTACCTCGTGCGGCTCGCGCTCGCGCCCAACCGGGCGAAGTGGTTCCGGACGCATCTGGGCACGCTCGCCATCGCTGTCATCCCTGTGTTCCGGCTTGTCCTGCTGCTGAAGGCACTTACCCGCGTTCCCGGCATGCGTCCATCCGCGGGCACGCGGCTGCGCACGCAGATCATGGTCTACGGTGCGGGCGCCGGCGTCCTGCTCATCTACATCTCCTCGCTCGCCATGCTCGAGGTCGAGCGGCGCGCGCCCGGTGCCAACATCCAGACCTTCGCCGAAGCGGTGTGGTTCGCCTGCGTCACCATCACCACCACGGGGTACGGCGACTTCTATCCCGTGACCGCGCCCGGTCGCATCCTGGCGGTGGCGGTCATGTTCAGCGGGGTGGCATTGGCCGGCATCATCACGGCGACCCTGGCGTCGTGGGTGCTCGAGCGCGCGGCGCGCAACCGGGACGATGCCGAGCCGGCGACGCGGGGACAGATGCGCCAGCTCATGGCGAAGCTCGATGCGCTCGGCGGCGAGTCGCCGGGCGGCGCGGGCGACCGCCAGGACTGACGGGCCCCGAATGCCACGAGGGCCGCATCCCGTCGGATGCGGCCCTCATGCTAGCGATTCGATCAGGACAGCAGCTTCGCCTTCGCGGCGGCGAACTCCTCGTCGGAGAGGATGCCCTGCGCGTGAAGGGTGCCCAGCTGCTGCAGCTGAGCCATCATGTCGGTGCCGCCTCCTGCGGGTGCGGCCGCGGGGGCGGGCGGCGGTGCGGCGGCCTGGGCATTGGCGACAGCCTGCGCCGCCGCGGCATCCATGGCCGCCTGCTGCTGCTGCGCCTCGTATGCCTGGGCCTCGTACTGCTGATTCGCCTTTTCCTGCTGGTGCCGCGCGACGCTGCCCGAGACGGCGGTCGCCGTTCCCGCGACGACGGCTGTGCGGGCAGCCATTCCGATGAGGCCGGGCCGGCCAGCTCTGCGCATCATGTCGGTGTCTCCTTACTCGACGTGCTCTGCGAGGAATGCGTTGACGATCGGTGCCGGAATCGTCTCGCGGGCGATCACGGCCCCGCCGGCATCGAACAGGGCGCCGGCGAACGCCTTGGCCCAGAGCAGCTCGACGACGAGGATCGCCGCCGAGGCGCCGGGAGGCACCTCGGCCGCGAGGGCCTCGATGTCCTCGAGGCCGGCGAGCCCGGCCAGATCGAGGGCCGGCACACCCCCGTCGTCGGTGGTGTCGGAGAGCTCGACCACCGTGAGCTCCCCCTCCGGCGAACGGGTGGCGTACACCAGGTCGAGCACGTTCACCGTGCCGGCCGCCACGAGGTCGTCGATCGCCTGGAGCACGCCGGGACCGGGCTTGTCGCCGTCGAACGCGATCGCATAGAACTCGATCGGTCCGTAGTCGAAGGTCGTCATGTCGTCATCCTTCTTTCTCGATCAGCCGGCGAGGGCCTTGGCCTTGAGGGAGTCGAACTCCGCCTGCGTGATGGCGCCGGAGTCGAGGAGCGTCTTCGCCTTGGCGATGTCGTCGGTGGCGCTGGATCCGCCGGCGGTCGCCCGGATGTAGGCGTCCTGCTGGGCACGGACCTCCTGCGCCTGCTCGATCGACCGCTTCGTCATGCCCGGACCGCGGGCGATCAGGTAGATCAGGGCGGTCAGGAAGGGCACGAAGATCAGGAAGATGATCCAGAGCGCCTTGCCCCAGCCGTTGAGGGTGTGGTCGCGGAAGATGTCGCCGATGATGGAGAACAGCACCATCAGGTACGCCACGAACACGAACACCCAGAAGAACCAGGCGATCAAGCTCCACAGATCCATTTGACTTGCCAATCGTCGGTGGACGGGCCGAGCGCTCGTCACACTCGAAAGCTACGATCCAGCCCGAATCGCTACGTCACCCTCTGAGGGTGAGAATCAGGTGTCCTCGCCGACCGTCGCCGGGTTCACCGAGACGACCTCGACGTGGAGCTCGTCGAGCATGCTGAGCAGACCCATGAGACGGGTCTGATCGGGGATCGTGCCGACGACTCGCGAGCATCCGTCGGGTGCGGGAAGCACGTCGAATCCGTGGAGCGCCGCGACGAGTTCGGGTCCCAGCGTTCCTCGAACGACGATCTCCACGACCTGAGCTCTGCTCATGGGTCCTCCTGGCGGTGGTCGGGACATTCGGTGTCACCGGTCGTCGTTGCGTGTCATTGTGCGGCCGTGCGCCTCGCGCCGACGTCACCCCTGTGGGATGATTCAGCGGGCGCACGCACCCACTCGCCAGGGAGGCAGCGTGACTGAACAACGTCGGATCCCGCCCCACGCCGTCGACAGACCGGCGCTGAGGCGACAACTCGATGCCGGTGTGCGATCACCGCTGTCGTTGCTCGTCGCGCCTGCCGGGGCGGGCAAGACCGTACTGCTGTCGCAGTGGGTGCACTCGCGTCCGGACATCGCCGTCGCGTGGTTCGACGTGACCGCTGCCGACGACGCGCCCGTGTCCTTCGCGCGTCGGCTCGTCGCCGGAGTCCAGGCGGTGGTGCCCGAACTCGCTCCCCCTGCTGCGCCGGTCGAGGCATCCGGAGACCGCCTCGGAGAAGCATTCCTCGAGGACTTCACCGGTGCTCTGGCCGACGTCGGCGAGGTCGTGATGGTGTTCGACGACCTCGACCGGATCGCGGGCAGCGCCATCCTCGCGGACCTGTGGCGAATGGTCGATCTGCTGCCGTCGAACGCCCACGCCGTGTTCTCTTCGCGGGTCGATCTGCAGCTGGGCTGGAGCCGGCATCGGCTCGAGCACGGCCTCGTCGAGATCCGGCAGCGCCAACTCGCCTTCGACGACGCCACGACCGCGCACGTGATCGCACGCATCGCGGGCAAGCCGGTCACCGACGAGGCCGTCGCCGCGGTCACCGCGCGTACCGAGGGGTGGGCCGTGGGCGTGCAGCTGACGGCGCTCAGCCTGCGGTTCTCCGAGAACCCGGAGCGGGTCGTCGACGCGCTCGCCGACACCGACCGGCTCGTCGTCGACTACCTCAGCGAGGAGGTCCTGGATGCCCTCGAGCCCCCGCGTCGGGACGCGCTGATGCGGATCGCGACGGTCGACGAGGTGTCTCCCGGGCTCGTCGAGGCGCTCACGGACGTCGACGGCGGCGAATTCCTGGCCGACCTCGAGCGTGACTCGATGTTCGTCGTGCCGATCGCCGGGCGCACGGGCTGGGTGAGGTTCCACCGTCTCTTCCGCGATCTGCTCCTCTATCGTCTGCGGGCGCAGGACGGGCGGGCCGAGTCCCGGCTGCAGGAGATCGCCGCCGACTGGTACCTCGCCGAGGGCGACCCCGAGACCGCTGTGGAGTACCTGCTTCGCGCCCGCCGCTGGGAGCGCGTGATCGAGCGGGTGCTCTCGACCGGACGCAACGTCTTCGAGGACGTCCGCACCGCGACCGTGGCCGGGTGGCTTCGCCGCGTGCCCGCCGATGTGCGAGCCGAGCATCCCGATGCACAGCTGCTCTTCGCGATGGCCGAGGGGATGAACGGGCGCGGGCTCGTGGCCGTGGAGCTCCTGCGCGAGCTGCTGACGGACGAGCGACTCACCGTCGGCCAACGCCAGGTCGCCCTCGCGTACCTGGCGGCGGCCGTCCAGTTCCACCCGCACGCCGAGCTCTTCGTCGACGCGGCGCGGGAGTCGCTGGCGCTTCTGGAGGCGCAGCCCGGCGCCGAGCTGCCCGACCTGCTCGGGCTGACGACGCGACCGCTTCTGCAGTACCTGAGCCAAGGGTCGCTGGGCCGCGCGCACCTGTTCCTCGGCAATCTCGCCTCGGCGCGTCGCGAGCTCGTCGCCGCGCTGGCTCTGCCCGGCTTCGCCTACGCTCCCTACCGCATCCATCTGCTCGGCAGCCTGGCGCTCGTCAACGCGATCAGCGGCAATCTGGTGGAAGCCGCCGAGCAGGCCGACGAGGCGCTCGCCACCGCGCGGGAGTTCCGACTCCTGGCCCACCCGGCGCCGGGCGACGCGTACCTGGCCCGTGCGATCGTCGCGATTCAACGCGGCGAGCCCGACGTCGGCGCGCTCGCGCTCGCCGAGGGCGGCATCCGGGCGGCGTCGAACCAGCGGACCCAGCTCATGTGGGTGGCGCATGCGGCGGCGCTCCTGGTGGACCCGGGCGACGAGCAGCTCGCCGCCGCGGAGCCGCCCGGACCGCCGCCGCCGCTCGTGCGCCGTGCTCTCGCCGCGGTGTCGATGCGACGCGCGCGGACGCAGGGCTCACCGATCGCGCCCTCGGCTCCGGCGCAGGCCTGGAACGTCGTGGCCTTCGAAGAAGTGGCAGGGCTTCTCGCAGACGGGCATGCGTCCGCCGCGCATGCGCGGCTGGCGCAGCTGCGCTTCGAACCCGACCAGGACGCTCCGCTGCCGACCGTCGAGTTCGATCTGCTGCAGGCGTGGACGCTCGCGTCTGAAGGGCGCCGCCCGCAGGCGAAGGAGCGGCTCCTCGCGGCGCTCACCCTCGCCGAGTCGGAGTGGCTCGTGGATCCCTTCGTGCGCGTCGGTCCGGCCGTCGCCGAATTGCTCGAGGAGCTCGCCGTCCGCAGTGACTTCGTGCGCGCGGTGATCGCGC
Source organism: Microbacterium sp. MF43 (assembly GCF_012847295.1). Lineage (GTDB taxonomy): Bacteria > Actinomycetota > Actinomycetes > Actinomycetales > Microbacteriaceae > Microbacterium. The sequence goes on along the minus strand of NZ_JABBDY010000005.1, from coordinate 228,027 downwards.
GGTGCCGGGCCGTCGCGAACTCCGGCGGCAAGTCGCTCGTCGACGAACTGACGCCGCGCGAGCTCGAGCTGCTCACCTTCCTGCCCAGCCGTCTCACGATCGCCGATATCGCGGCACGATGCTTCGTCTCGACGAACACGATCAAGACCCACCTCGGGCACATCTATCGCAAGCTCGGAGTCTCGGGCCGGGATGCCGCGATCGAGCGGGCCGTGGAACTCGGCCTGCTCGACGCTCGTGAGATCGCCCGCGTGGGATGACGACGAGCGGTCCGGGTGCACCGGAGGATGTGCCCATGGACGCCACCGCTGCGCGCGAGCCCGACCGGACGCCGGAAGACACCCCCGGCGACGGTTCCCCGCCGCCAGACGCCCTGCTCTCGGAACGGCCGCGTCGCTTCACCGGGGTTCTCGCCGCACTCGACCGTCCCCTCGCCGTCGGCTTCATCACCACCATCGGGGTGCTCGGAGCGCTCGTTCTGGGCAGCGCCCTCGCGTCGATCTCGACGATCCTCGTCTACATCGTCCTCGCCATGTTCCTCGCGGTCGGACTCGACCCGATCGTGCGGCTGCTCGAGCGGCATCGCGTCAAGCGGGGCGCCGCGATCGCGATCGTGTTCGGTGCCTTCGCCCTGCTGTTCGCGGCGTTCCTCATCTGGGTGCTCCCGCCGGTCATCGCGCAGATCGCGGAGTTCGTGGCGGCGATCCCCGAGACGGTGGCCGGCATCCCCGACACCGACTGGTTCGCGGCACTCGACCGCGACACCCAGGCGGCCATGCTGGCCGCGCTGGATGAATTCGCGAGCTGGGTCGCCAGCCCGTCGACCCTCGCGGCGCTCGGGGGCGGCGTGCTCGCGGTCGGCGTGGCTTTCGTCGGCGGCATCTCGGCATCCTTCATCGTCGTCGCCCTCACCCTTTACTTCCTCGCGTCGCTCTCGGCGATGAAGAAGGCGTTCTACGCGCTCGCGCCCGCACGCAACCGCGCGCGCCTGGAAGACCTCACCGAGCGGATCACGGCCTCCGTCGGCGGGGCGCTCATCGGCTCGGTCACCCTCTCGTCTCTCAACGCCGCCGCCGTGTTCGTCCTGCACCTCGTGATCGGGCTGCCGTTTCCCGCCCTCATGGCCGTCGTCGCGTTCGTGATCACGCTGATCCCCCTGTTCGGCTCGGTGATCTTCCTCGTGATCGGCACCGGCGTTGCGCTGTTCTCGAGCCCCACGCAGGCGCTCATCTTCGCCGTCTGCTATCTGATCTACATCCAATTGGAGTCGTACGTCATCAGCCCGCGCGTCATGAACAAGGCGATCGCGATCCCCGCCGCGCTCGTGCTCATCGGCGCGATGGTGGGTGGGGCGCTGATGGGAGTCATCGGCGTCCTGGTGGCCCTGCCCGTGATGGCGTCGATCCTGCTGATCATCCGCGAGGTCGTCGTGCCGAAGCAGGACCTGAAGGTCTGATCCCGGTCAGTTCAGAGCCGACGTCAGCCGGGCCAGGCCGTCGAGGAAGGTCGCCTTGCCGGGCTGGTTGCGCCACTCGTCGAGCGTGAGCTCGCGTCCGGCGTCGCGGTAGGCCTGCTCGACCTTGCGCATCTCGGTGACGAACGATTCGCCGCGCACGAGCAGCGAGACCTCCATGTTCAGGCTGAACGAGCGGATGTCCATGTTGCTGGAGCCGATCACGGCGATGTCGTCGTCGATCGAGAAGTGCTTCGAGTGGAGGATGTACGGCGCGGGGTAGAGGAAGATCCGCACGCCGGCCTCGAGCAGGGGCGTGTAGTACGACCGCTGGGCGTGGTAGACGAGACCCTGATCGCCGATCTCCGACACGAACAGCTGCACCTCGAGCCCGCGCTGGCAGGCCGTCGTGATCGCGTAGACCATCGCCTCGTCGGGAACGAAGTACGGGCTCGTGAGAATGACCTTCTCGGTGGCGCCGTAGATGAGCGAGAGGAACAGCCGCAGGTTGTTCTCGGTCTCGTAGCCCGGGCCGCTCGGCACGACCTGGCACAGCAGCGCATCCGCCGACGAGGATGCCTCCAGGCCGTAGACCGGGACGTGCTCGGTCGCCGTGAGGTCCTCACCCGTCTCGATGAGCCAATCCGAGAGGAACACCGCGTTGACGCTGGCGACCACCGGTCCGGTGAGCCGGGTCATGAGCTCCTGCCACTTGAGGCCGCGCTTGATGTTCCTGGGGGAGTCGTAGGTGCGGTCGATGAGGTTCTGCGATCCCATGAAGCCGACCCGGCCGTCGACCACGACGATCTTGCGGTGGTTGCGCAGATCGGGTCGCTGATACTTGCCCCGGAACGGCATGACCGGCAGCATCCATGCCCACCTCACCCCGATGCGATCGAGCTCGGCGAGCGTCGCCTTGCAGTTGCCGAGGCGCCGGGTCGCCACGTAGTCGGCGAGCAGTCGCACGGTCACCCCGCGCGCGACGGCGCGTTCCATCGCCGCGAAGAAGCCGCGGGTGGTGTCGTCCCAGGCCACGATGAAGAACTCCACGTGCACGAAGCGCTCGGCGGTGTCGATCTCGCGGGCCATCGCGTCGATGGACTCCTGGTAGTGGGGATAGAGCGTCGCCTCGTTCCCCTCCGCCGCGGGAAGCGCCGTGAGGTTCTCGTTCTGCTGGACGACGCGCTGAAACCACCGTGGCCAGTCCGGGCCCCGCGTCTCGAGACGGTTCTCGCGAACGTTGGCCCGGATGATGTCGTCGATACGGGCCTGCTCGTCGCGTCGCCTGCGAGGCAGCCGGAAGCTCCCGATCAGCAGGAACATGAGGATGCCGACGAACGGAAGGAGGAAGATGAGCAGCAGCCACGCCATCGCCGCGGTGGGTTTGCGGCCCCGCGGGATGACGATCAGCGCGAGGATGTCGATGACCAGGACGACGATCAGAACCAGCGGCCACAGCGTGCCCGCGTCGATGATGGTGCGCATGCGCTCCTCTTCTCAGGCCGGGGCGACCCGGTTGACCGAGACGACCTCGATGTGGAGGTCGTCGAGCACTCCGAGAAGCGCGCGCAACTCTGACTGATCCTCGAGCAGTCCGGTGATGCTGGTGGTTCCGTCCTCGCGGGTGCGCACGTCGTAGGCGTCGAGCGCTGCCGTGAGGGAGCGTCCGAGATGACCGGTGATGACGATTTCGACGAGGTGCGCCGACATGGCCCGCCCTTCCATGGCCCGGGGGATCAGACTCTGCAAGCGTGGGGCAGAGTCGATGGCGCTCTCGTCACCCGGCAGGGATGATTCCGTTCACGGACCGTTCAGTACGGGCCGCCCGGATCGATGCGCAGCACGGTCGGAGACTCGCCGACCTCGAGGTCCTCGACGAGGCGGATCGTGCGCGCCAGGTCGTCCACCGCGCCGACGATCGTTCCGAAGCGCTCCCGGTCGGAGCAGACGGCGGTCACCGTGACGAAGTGGGTCCCGGTATCCCATGTGTAGGTGGCGAAGGGCGGGGTGCGCGGATCGGCCGGCAGCGACATCTCGAGCTTCTCGCCCATGCCGAGGTGTGCGCTGCGGAAGTCCTCGGTGTCGTCGTACTCCATCGGCATCATGGCGCGGGCGGTGCGCAGCTGCGCCGTCGCCTGCTGAACCTGCGCCATCACGACGACGAGTTCGGCGTCGGCCTTCCACACCCAGACGAGCACGCGACCCGCGGCCTTGCGCATGAGAAGGGGGGCCGCCTGGCTCATCGCCCACGCGGCGACGCCGGTGCCGGGGCGGTCGGCGCCGGTCGCACCACCGGCCTGCGACAGGAGCATCCGGATCGCCGCCTTGCGGTGCCTGCGGCCTCTGAATCCGAAGGACTCGGTCACCGGCACCCACAGCAGGGGGTCGGCATCCGCCTGAAGTCGGGGCATGCCTCCAGCGTACGGGGAGCGTGGAGGGGCCTCGGGTACAGTGGAGGCGCGCGGTTCCCCACCCCCTCCCCCCTTCCGCCGCGCCCCGCCGCACAGACAGGCCCCTGACCCCGTGACCGAGTCCGCGACGCCCGACGATCGTTCCGCCGAAGCGCACCCTGCCGCCGGTGCGAAGCCGCCTCTGAAGATCCTCATCGGGGCCGACACCTTCCTGCCGCACGTCAACGGCGCCGCGCGCTTCGCCGAGCGCCTCGCCGCCGGCCTCGTCACGCGCGGCCACGAGGTTCACGTGATGGCGCCGAGTGAGACGCACCGCAAGCACGGCCGCTTCACCGAGGTCATCGAAGGCCAGCCCATGACGATGCACCGCATCCCGTCGTGGCGCTGGTATCCGCACGACTGGCTGACGTTCGTGCTCCCGTTCCGTGCGAAGTACTACGCCCGCCGCGTGCTGGACGAGGTCCAGCCCGACATCGTGCACATCCAGTCCCACATCGTCATCGGACGTGGCCTGACCCGCATCGCCCGCCAGCGAGGCATCCCCGTGGTCGCCACCAATCATGTGATGGCGGAGAACGTGCTGGACTTCACCGTCCTGCCGCGGCCCTTGACGGACTACGCGATCCGCCTCGCGTGGGAAGACGCAAAGCGCACGTTCGACATGACGCGGGCTGTCACCACTCCGACCCGCAAGGCGGCGGAGTTCCTCGAGCACACGATCGAGATCGGCAACGTGATCCCGGTGAGCTGCGGGATCGAGGCATCCCACTACACCGCCGACCTGACCCCCCGCGACGCCCACCGCCTCGTCTTCGTCGGCCGACTCACGACCGAGAAGCAGATCGACGTCGTGCTGCGAGCCATCGCACGGCTCGACCCCGACCTCGACGTGCGATTCGACATCGTGGGCAAGGGCGATCAGCGCCGCAACCTCGAGGAGCTCACGGCCGAGCTCGGCCTGGCCGATCGTGTGCACTTCCACGGGCACACCGCCGACGAGGAGCTTCGCTCGCTGCTGACGAACGCGAGCCTGTTCGTGATCGCCTCCATCGCCGAGCTCCAGTCGATCGCCACGATGGAGGCGATGGCGTCCGGCCTGCCGATCGTCGCCGCCGACGCCGTAGCGCTGCCGCACTTGGTGCACGACGGCGAGAACGGCTATCTCTTCGAGCCGGGCAACATCGACGACCTCGCTGCGAAGCTGACGACCGTGCTGACCCAGACTCCCGAAGAGCGGCTGCGCATGCAGCGGGCCTCGCTCGAGGGCGTCAAGGTGCACGACATGAAGCGCACGCTCGACACGTTCGAGGCGCTCTACCGCGACGAACCCCTGCCGGAGTAGTCCGCCGTGCACGTCGTGATGTTCGGCGACCAGCACGTCGAGACCCTCGGCGGGGCCCAGGTCTCGATGCGGCTGCAGCGGCGCTTCCTCGAACTCGCCGGCCACACGGTGACGATCGTCTCCCCGAAGGTGCACGGTCCTCGGGGGCGGTCGATCGCTCCGGATGCCTCGTATCTCGACATCCCTTCGGTGCCGGTCGCCTTCGACCGCGAGTACTCCATGTCGTGGCCCGGTCGCCGGACCGACAGATGGGTGGATGCGGCGCTCGCCGGCCGCCCGCCGGTCGACGTCGTGCACGTCCAGGCCGACTTCTGGGGTGCGTTCATCGGCCTGCGCTGTGCGCGCCGCCACTCGCTCCCGGTCGTCATCACCATGCACAACCGCGTGGAGGTCGGAATCCGCGCCGTCACGCCGTTCCCCGGTCTCGTGCTCCGGACGCTCAACGCGTGGCAGCGGCGCGCGATCGGCTCGCGTGCCCGCGGTGCGGACGGCTGGGCGTACCTCGCCGGGCTCGCCGAAGGGGCGGCGGCGGTGACGGCTCCCTCGGCGCACTTCGCGCAGCGGCTCGAGGATCACGGCGTGCACGCGCGCGTCGAGGTGTCGTGGAACGGCATCGACGACGAGCTGCTCGACGCAGCGCTCATCGGGGCGGCGGCCGGGCGTCGCCCCGGCCGGCCGAGGTTGGTGTGGCTGGGGCGCATGAGCCCCGAGAAGCGGCTCCTGCCGTTCCTCGAGGCGGTGGCCGACTCCGGCGTGAGCGCCGACGTCGAGGTCATCGGCGGCGGAGGCCAGTTGCGGGCGGCGCAGCACCTGGTCGCGCGGCGCGGACTCGACCCGGCGGCCGGTGTGGGCGACCCGCATCGTCCGACGGTGCGGTTCGCCGGTCGCCTGCCGTACGACGAGGTGCTCCGTCACATCGCGGACGCGGACGCCGTCGTGCAGACCTCGATCGGCTTCGAGACCCAGGGCATGACCGTGTTCGAAGCGGCATCGCTCGGCACGCCGTCGGTCGTCAGCGATCCCGACATCGCCGCCGAGCTCGGGTCGGGGTACTGGACCGTGGGGAACGGTCGGGTTCCGGATGCCTCGACCGCCGCGCTCGCGGCAGCGCTCGTGCACGCGACCGCCGACATCGAGGCGGGAAGGCCGGTCCCCGTGGACCCGACCATCCGCGAGCGGTTCCGTCAGTCGTCGCGTACCGCCGCGATGATCGACCTCTACCGCCGGGTCGCCGGTTCCTGACGCCCGACCGGCCGGGGCATCCGTCCCTTCCCCGTGACCCTCGCGGGGTTGGGGCGGGTTCCGGCGTTCGGGGCGGCCTCTTGTGCGCCCCGAATCACCGGCGCCGCCCCAAACCCGCCCGGCCCGACCGGCCGGGGCATCCGTCCCCTCCCGGTGACCCTCGCGGGGTTGGGGCGGGTTCCGGCGTTCGGGGCGGCCTCTTGTGCGCCCCGAACCACCGGCGCCGCCCCAAACCCGCCCGGCCCGGTCGGCGAGGTGGGTGAGGGAGGGTGAGGAGCGGCTTCCGAGTGGTCAGACGAGGCGCGACCAGTCGGTCGGGGTGCGACGGTAGCCGTCGGTGCGGAGTGCCGAGATCGTCGAGGCGACCGCGACAGCGGACAGTGCTGCAAGAAGAATCACCATGAACATGGCAGAAACGCTACGCTTGCGTCATGACTGCCACGAGTGGCAGGATGGACACACATCGCACGAATACTGCCATCGCAGTCGACGCCAGGAGGTTCCCATGAAGACGGTCGCCGTCATCGTGCAGGACGGCTTCGCGCCGTTCGAGTTCGGAGTCGCGTGCGAGGCGTTCGGCCTCGATCGCACCGACGACGGCATCCCGAACTTCGACTTCCGCATCGTGACTCCCGACCCGGGCGTCGTGCAGTCCAAGATGGGGTTCACGATCAACGTCGACCTCGACCTCACCTTCGCCTACGAGGCGGATCTCGTGGTCGTCTCGCCCACGCCCCGCCAGTACTGGGCGCGCAGCGCCTCCGACGAGCGGGTGCTCGATGTGATCCGCAAGGCCGTCGCGCGCGACGCGTGGGTGCTCAGCGTGTGCAGCGGATCCTTCGTCGTGGCGGCGTCGGGCGTGCTGGACGGGCGCAAGGCGACCACCCACTGGATGTATGCCGACGCCATGGCGCGGATGTATCCCGAGGTCGACGTCGACCCCGACGTCCTCTACGTGCAGGACGGCCGCATCATCACGAGTGCCGGCACCGCCGCCGGACTCGACGCATGCCTGCACCTTTTGCGCCAGGAGCTCGGCGCGGAGCTCACGAACAAGATCGCCCGCCGCATGGTCGTGCCGCCGCAGCGCGACGGCGGGCAGGCGCAGTTCATCGACAAGCCGCTGCCCGAGGTCGCGTCGCTCTCGCTGGCACCGGTCACCGACTGGATGCTCGAGAACCTCCGGCTCGAACTCACCGTCGACCAGCTCGCCGCGAAGGCGCACATGTCTCCCCGCACCTTCGCCCGGCGCTTCAAGGCCGACTACGGCGCGACGCCGGCGGCCTGGCTCGCGCGACAGCGCATCATCCACGCCCAGCGCCTGCTCGAGAAGACCGACCTGGGACTCGACCGCATCGCGTACGAGAGCGGATTCGGCTCGGCAGCGGTGCTGCGCCAGAACTTCGCGCGCGTGCTCGACACCACGCCCACCGCCTACCGCGCGCGCTTCTGCTGCACGAGCGAGGCGATGCAGGCGGCCGGCGTCGAGCGGGCCTCTGCCGCGGTTCTCGAGCCCGTCGCGTAACCACCCGCGACGGGCGACGCCGGTGGTGGCGCTCGTCGCTACGGTGTGACCGTGCGGATCGATCCGAGGCGGTGGTTCTCCCGCAAGACGCTGGGGAAGGATGCCGCGGCCGGCCTGGTGCTGGGCGTGGAGGCCGTCCCCGACGGACTCGCCGCGGGACTCCTCGCGGGCGTCAATCCGCTCGCGGGGCTGTACGCCTACCTCTTCGGGATGGCCGGAGCGGCGCTCTTCACGAGCAGCACGTTCATGGCGGTGCAGGCCACGAGCGCGATGGCCCTCGTGGTCTCGGATGCCGATCTCGCCCGCAGGCCGGACCCTGACCGCGCGCTCTTCACCCTCGCCATCCTCACCGGGATCGTGATGGTCGTCGCCGGCATCGCCCGGGCCGGCCGTCTCGTGAGCTTCGTGCCCACCGCGGTGATGACGGGGTTCATCACCGCGATCGGCGTGAACATCATCCTCGGCCAGTTCTCGAACTTCACCGGCTACGCGGGGCGCGGTGCGAACCGGCTGCTGAAGACCTTCGACGTGCTGCTGCACCTCGGCCAGTGGAGCATCGCCTCGGTCGTCGTCGGCACGATCACGATCCTCCTGATCGTGGTGCTGCGACCCACCCGTGTCGGCAGCCTCGGGCTCGTCGTGGCGGTCGTGGCCGGGTCGGTATGCGCCGTGCTGCTGAACCTCTGGGTCGGCGATCCCGTCGCGCAGCTCCGCGATATCGTCGACGTGCCGCGCGGACTGCCGGCGCCGGTGCTGCCGAGCGTCGCCGACATCCCGGTCCTGCTCGTCCCCGCGGTTTCGCTCGCGTTCATCGGCCTCGTACAGGGCGCGGCCGTATCGGCCGGCATCCCCACGCCCGACGGCCGCCCTGCGAACGCCAATCGCGACTTCATCGGCCAGGGGGCGGGCAACGTCGTGTCGGGTCTCTTCCAGGGGATGCCCGTGGGCGGGTCGATGTCGGGCTCGTCGATCATCGTGCAGTCCGGCGCGAAGACCCGGCTGGCCCTCTTCATCGCGGCCGGTGTGATGGCCGTCCTGGTCTTCGTCGCCTCCGATCTCGTGGCGTATGTCGCCATGCCCGCGCTCGCGGGATTGCTCATAGTGGTCGGCTTCGGGGCGATCAAACCCAGCCGGGTGTATTCGGTGGTGAAGTCGGGGCCGCTGCAGACAGCGGTGATGGCGGTCACCTTCGGGCTGACGCTCATCATCCCGCTGCAGTTCGCCGTGCTCGCGGGCGTCGGCCTCGGGATCATCCTGTACGTGGGCCAGCAGTCCAACCGCGTGCGCGTGCGCGCCGTGCACGTCGAGCCGGAGGGTCGCCTGCGCGAGTCCGACCCGCCCGCGACGGTGCCCGCGGGGGAGGTGCTGGTGCTGCAGCCCTACGGCAGTCTCTTCTTCGCGAGCGCGCCGATCTTCGAGAAGCAGCTTCCCGAGGTCAGCCGCGCGTCACGCAACGCGGTCGTGATCGTGCGGCTGCGCGGCACGGATCAGATCGGCCTGTCGCTCGTGGATGTGCTGCGCCGCTACGCGCATCTGCTGCGCGACGCGGGGTCCAGCCTGAAGGTCGTGGCGACCGAGGACCGGGTGATCGAGGCGCTCGCCGCCGGCGGGCTCGTCGACGACATCGGCGAGCGCAACGTGTACAAGGGCACCGAATGGGTCGGTGAGACCTTGCGCCGCGCGTACGCCGAGGCCGAGGACGAGATCCGGACCGGCCGGCCGTAGGTCAGTCGTCGAGGACGAACGTCACCTCGAGCACCACCTGGTACGACGTGATCGTGCCGTCGTCGCACTCGACCTTCTGCTCCTTGACCCAGGCTCCGCTGACGTTGCGCAGCGTCGCGTGCGACCGCGCGATGCCTTCGCGGATCGCCGCGTCGAAGCTCTCGGGTGACCGGGCGGTGATCGTCGTGACGCGTGCGACCGTCGTGCTGCTCATGATGAACTCCTCTGTTCGTGTGTGCTCCACAGTTCTCCCGCCTGCCCGGCGAATCAACCCCTTGCCGAGCAAGACGGATTGCCGAGGCATCCGCCCTGCTGTTAAACTTGAGCCATCGCGACTCAACTTTGTTCCGCGAGCCCACCTCAGGAGACACATGAACGCCACGCAGAACCCCGGTCAGGAGGACGCACGCAGCGCACTCGAGCAGTTCGGGATCAACCTCACCGACCGCGCGCGCCAAGGCAAGCTCGACCCGGTGATCGGGCGTGACAGCGAGATCCGGCGCGTCAGCCAGGTGCTGACCCGTCGCACGAAGAACAATCCCGTGCTGATCGGCGAGCCCGGCGTGGGCAAGACCGCCGTGGTCGAAGGTCTCGCGCAGCGCATCGTCGCCGGAGACGTGGCCGAGTCGCTCAAGGACAAGGAGCTCGTCACGCTCGACATCTCCGCGCTCGTGGCGGGCGCGATGTACCGCGGTCAGTTCGAGGAGCGGCTCAAGAGCGTCCTCAAGGAGATCACCGAGTCCGACGGCCGCATCATCACCTTCATCGACGAACTCCACGTCCTGATGGGCGCGGGCGGGGGCGAGGGCTCCGTGGCGGCATCCAACATGCTCAAGCCCATGCTCGCTCGGGGCGAGCTGCGGCTGATCGGGGCGACGACGCTCAACGAGTACCGCGAGTTCATCGAGAAGGATGCCGCGCTCGAACGTCGCTTCCAGCAGGTGTACGTCGGCGAGCCGAGCGTCGAAGACACGGTCGCGATCCTCCGCGGCCTGAAGGGCCGGTACGAGGCGCACCACGGCGTCACGATCAGCGACAGTGCGCTGGTCGCGGCCGCCGCTCTGTCGAACCGGTACATCCCCAGCCGCCAGTTGCCCGACAAGGCGATCGACCTGATCGACGAGGCGATGAGCCGCCTCAAGATGGAGATCGACTCGAGTCCCGTCGAGATCGACCAACTGCGCCGCCGAGTCGACCGCATGCGCCTCGAAGACCTCGCCCTCAAGAAGGAGAAGGACGAGGCCTCGAAGGAACGGCGGGCGAAGCTGCGCGAGCAGATGGACGAAGCCGAAGCCGAGTTGAAGGTGCTCGAAGACCGCTGGGAGCGCGAGCGCGCGGGTCTGAACCGCGTCGGCGAGCTCAAGAAGCAGTACGACGAGGCGGTCACCCAGCGCGACCGCGCCCTGCGCGAGGCCGACTACGCGCGGGCGTCCAAGCTCGAGTACGAGACGATCAAGCGGCTTCAGCAGGAGATCGCCGAAGCCGAGCGCACCGAGGCGATCGCGCCTGAGGACCGCATGGTCAACGAGCAGGTCACCGACGAGGACATCGCCGCCGTCATCGCGGCGTGGACGGGCATCCCCGTCGGCCGCCTGCTGCAGGGCGAGACCGAGAAGCTGCTGCACCTCGAAGCCGAGCTCGGCAAGCGCCTGATCGGACAGAAGGAGGCCGTCAAGGCGGTGTCGGACGCGGTCCGCCGCTCGCGCGCGGGTATCAGCGACCCGAACCGTCCCACCGGCTCGTTCCTGTTCCTCGGGCCCACGGGCGTCGGCAAGACCGAGCTCGCGAAGGCGCTCGCGGAGTTCCTCTTCGACGACGAGCACGCCATGGTGCGCATCGACATGTCGGAGTACGGCGAGAAGCACACCGTCTCGCGTCTGGTGGGTGCCCCTCCCGGCTACATCGGCTACGAGCAGGGCGGTCAGCTGACGGAGGCGGTGCGGCGCCGCCCGTACTCGGTGGTGCTCCTCGACGAGGTCGAGAAGGCCCACCCCGAGGTCTTCGACGTGCTGCTCCAGGTGATGGACGACGGCCGGCTCACCGACGGTCAGGGCCGTACGGTCGACTTCAAGAACGTCATCCTGATCCTGACGTCGAACCTCGGCTCGCCCATCCTCATCGACCCGACGCTGTCGGTCGAGCAGAAGCGTGAGCAGGTGCAGGGCCTCGTGCGCCAGGCGTTCAAGCCGGAGTTCGTGAACCGCCTCGACGACATCGTGATCTTCCAGGCGCTCACCGAGGACGACCTCGCCCAGATCGTCGAGCTCGCCGTGTTCGCGCTGCAGCGCCGGCTGAAGGACCGCCGCCTCACCCTCGCCGTGACGCCCGAGGCTCGCTCGTGGCTCGCCGAGCGCGGATACGATCCGGTGTTCGGGGCGCGCCCGCTGCGCCGGCTCATCCAGTCCGAGATCCAGGACCGCCTCGCGATGGCGATCCTCGCGGGCGGGGTGCACGACGGCGACGTCGTGCGGGTCGACGTCGAGGCCGACGGGTCGGGTCTGTCGCTCGTCAGCGACGGTGCGGCGCCGGTTCCGGATGCCTCGGACGACGACGATGTGATCGAGGCCGTGCTCGAGGACTGACGTGGTGCCGACCCTCGCCCGCCCGGCCCCGGTGTGCCCTCGGCCGGGCGGGCGCGTGAGAGCATCGGGGGATGCGCACCGTCCGGGCCCTGTGGGGATCGTCCCATCCCGGACCGACGCTCGTGGTCTCCGTCCTCGCGCTCACGCTCGGGATCGCGGTCGGCCTCGAGCCGTGGCGGATCGCGCTCCTGGCGCTCGCGGTGTTCTTCGGGCAGCTGTCGGTCGGCATCTCGAACGACGCGCTCGACGCCGACCGCGACCGTGCGGTCGGCCGAACCGACAAGCCGCTCGCGCGCGGGGACGTGTCGCTCACGGCGGCATGGGTGGCGGCATCCGTCACCCTCGTGCTCGCGCTCGTGCTGTCGGCGCCGCTCGGGTGGCGGATGCTGGCGGCGCACGCGCTCTTCATCGGATCGGCCCTGTCGTACAACACCGGCCTCAAGTCCACCCCGTTCTCGCTCGTGCCGTTCGTCGTGAGCTTCGGGATCTTCCCCTCGCTCGCGACGCTCTCGGCACCGGAGCCGTCGTTCGCGCCCGCGTGGGCCTGGGTCGCCGGCGCCGCGCTCGGCACGGCCGTGCACCTCACGAACGTGCTCCCCGATCTCGACGACGACGCTCGCACCGGCGTTCGCGGCCTGCCACACCGGCTCGGACCGCGTGTGTCCGCGGTGCTGGCGGCGCTCGCCGTGCTCGCGGGCGCCGTCGCAGTGCTGCTCGGCGCGGCCGGGGGAGACCTCGCCGCCGTCGGACCGGTGTCCTGGCTGTTCTTCGGGGTCGTGGTCGCCGTGGCGGTCGCGACCCTGGTGCGGGCGCTCGTGCGCCCGCCCGCGCGGGTCCTCTTCCGGCTCGTGATGCTCGCCGCGCTGCTGCTCGCGGCGCAGCTCGTGGCGTCGGGGTCCGCGCTGACCGCGTGACCCCGGGTCAGGCGTCGCGGTCCAAGCCCATCGAGTACGCCCGTGCGAACCCGCGGTCGAGCGGGCGGGTCAGCATCGCCCGCACCGCCAGCCGCCGCATGCCGTCGACGAGAGTCGGGAGCGAGCGGCCGAGCGACGTGTTCACACCGGCCAGTCGGGCGGCCGTCCGCGCGGATGCCAGCCGCCGCTGCTCCCACCTCTGCAGTGCTGCCTGCGGGGCGACCCCGCTGCGCACCCACCCGGCGAGGAGCGGCGCGAGCGTCGCCGCGTCGAGCAGGCCGAGGTTCATCCCCTGACCGCCGATCGGGCTGACCTCGTGCGCGGCATCCCCGATCACGAAGATGCGACCATTGCGCAGGCGGGGAGCCACGACGCGGCGCACTCCGAAGGCGCCGGCCGCGGTGACGGAATCGGATGCCTCGGCTTCGCCGCGCTCGGCGAGAGCGGTCCGGAGTCGCTCGACGCGCGCAGCGGGGTCGGGATCGGCGCCGGGCGCGTCCCATGCCACGTACCGCCGCCTTCCGCCGGGGAGCGGGAACGATTCGAGCACGCCGCGGCGATCGAGGTGGATGACGGCGAGGTCGGCCGGCGCAGTGCCCGGGGCTGGGGCATCCGTCATCAGGTACGTGTCGCGGTACTGGTGCATCCGGACCGCGTCGGGGCGGAAGACGAGGTCGCGCGAGGCGGAGCCGCCCGCCACGACGACGAGGGGAGCCGACGCTTCGGCCGGGCGACCGGCGTGACCGTAGCGCACGTGCACGGCGTCGCCGCGGGGCAGGATGCTCCACACCGTCGCTCCGCGGAGGGGGTCGGGCGCCCGAGCGGAGAGCACCGCCTCGGTCGCCGCCTGAGGCAGCGTCGCGACGAACGGGAACCGGGTCGAGAGGCGATCGAAGCGCACCTCGCCGAGCAGACGTCCGGCGGCACGCGCTTCACCGCGGCCGACGCGGGTCGCATCGGCGAGCAGCGCCTCGGTCGTGCCGGAGTCCTCGAGCGCGCGCAGGACCGGAGCGTGCACGCCGATCGCCCGCGACCCGGCGCCGGTCGCCGGGCGCTTCTCGAGCAGCTCGACCTCGACGCCGCGCGAGACGAGCTCGCCCGCGAGGAGCAGCCCGACGGGACCTGCCCCCACGATCAGGACGTCAGGCACGGCCGCGGCTCATCGCGAGGAGGCGGAAGGGCGCGTGCGTGCCGACCGACCACGCGCCGTTCGCGTGCGCATCGAGTTCGCGCTGCAGCTCGTCGTGCGTGAAGCTGCGGCGAATGGATCGCAGCCCGTCGGTGCGCAGGAACGTCCCCGGCGCGAACGGCGTGATGCCGACCGCGTACAGCCCGTACGCCCACCGGTTGCGGTCGATGTCGCCGTGCAGCACGAGGCCGCGCGAAAGCGCACGCGACGCCTCGGCGAAGGCGGCTGCGCTCGACCCCGCGTGGTGCAGGACATGGTTGGAGAAGACGACGTCGAACACCTCCCCCTCGGCCGCGAGGTCGTCGGCGTCGGCCACGCGGAACGTCACGTTCGCGGGAGCGCCGCGCTCGATCGCGATCGCGTGCGCGCGCGGGTCGGGGTCGATCCCCGTCCACGCGACCTCGAGCCCGTCGCGCGCGGCGCGGCGGGCCAGCCGCAGCGGCAGATCACCGCCTCCGGAGCCGATGTCGAGCACGCGGGCAGGGCGGCCCAGTGAGGTCAGATACGGGCCGAGGTGGCGGCGGTAGACGGTGCCCCACCCTGCGAACAGCCGGTTGACGATGCCGAACCGTCGCAGCGTGGCCGCGAGCCGGGCGGGATCGCACGCGGGGTCGTCCATGAGCTCGACGAGCTCTCGGTCGCGGACGGCGAGGCTCATGCCCGGGTCGCGCCCGCGGCGACGGCGTCGCGTTCCGCCGCGTCCGGCCCACCGGGTGCCCGCTTCGTGAGGAGCGCCGCCTCGACGGTGAGTCCCGGCCCGAAGGCGAGACCGGCCACGCGCGCGCCGTCGGCGACGGCGTCGTCGAGCAGCAGCCGGCGGAGGATGAACAGCACCGTCGCGCTCGACATGTTGCCGAAGTCGCGGAGGACTCCGCGTGAGGTCTCGAGCATCGCGGGGTCGAGGTCGAGTCCGCTCTCGACGCGATCGAGCACGCTGCGTCCGCCCGGGTGCACCGCCCACGCGTCGGGCGCGTCTCCGGCGAGGAAGCCGTCGACCGCGCCGCGGATCTCGCGGCCGATGATGCGGGGCACCTCGGCCGACAGGATCATCTCGAACCCGTGATCGCCGATCGTCCACACCATGTCCTTCTCGCCCTCGCTCGTGAGCGTGGTCGCGAAGCGTTCGAGCTCGAGTCCGCCCGGCCGGCCGACGTCGGGGTCGGCGGTCACGATCGCCGCGGCGCCCCCGTCAGCGAAGACGGACGCCGCCACGATCTGCTGCGGGTCCGGCGACGGGCGGATGTGCAGCGTGCACAGCTCCACGCACACCACCAGCACGACGGCGTCGGGCTGCGCGGCGGCGATGCGGGCCGCCAGGCGAAGGCCCGGCATCGCGGCAGCGCAGCCGATGAATCCGAGGTGGTACCGCTCCACGGAGGGATCCAGGCCCAGGTCCCGCACGAGCCGGTAGTCGGGGCCCGGGGCGAAGAACCCCGTGCACGAGACGGTGACGACGTGGGTGATCGCGGACGCGTCGAGCGAGGCATCCGTCAACGCCGCCCTCGCCGCGCGGGCGTACAGATCCGGCGCGACGGCCGTGTAGAGATCATTTCGCGGCCCGGTCGTGGGCTGCAGCATCCGCCCCTCGTCGTCCGCGAAGCGGGGGCGCCCCGGCGGGATGACCTCGCGAGGCGAGAACTCGTCGCCGAATTCGCCGAGGACGGTGTGTCGTCGCTCGATCGCCGATGCGTCGAAGGCGGCGTGGATGAGGCGCTGCGTGAGCCGGTCGACGCCGGGCTGACCGGCGAAGATCTCGCGCGCGCGATCCTGCGGCACGCAGGTGGGCGGGACGGCCGTACCGATCGACACGATGCGCGCGCTCATGCACACACTCAAGCACGCCCGCGGCGCCCGTGGGGCGGCCTTGCGGGAACTCACGGTTCATGAGAGGTCGCCGCGCTACGGTCGGAGGATGCACATCGAAGGGTCCGGGCGGTTCGTCTTCTACGCCCAATGGCCGGTCGCGCTGTTCCTGCCGGTGTTCTTCTTCATCGGTCGGGGCTTCGTGGGAGCCGGGATCGGCCGGCTCGGCTTCCTCGGGATCGCGTATGGACTCATCGTCGTCGCGCTGCTGCTCGTGCCGCCGGTGCTCACGCTCTTCGACCGCGAGGTGCGCCGCGCGCGTGCGACCCGCGTCGCGTACGACATCGCGAGCGCCGTCCTGTGGCTCGGCTTCGTGCTGGGAGGGCTCACCGTGCCCGACGCCGGCGACAGCGGACCGCTCGACACCGCCCTCATGACGTGGTTCGGCATGACGGCCGAGACCTCGGCGGCCATGTTCGCCGTCTCGGCCGGTCTGATCGTCCTCGCCTACCTCGCGGCGCTCACCTTCGCGATCATGGGGCTCACCCGCAGTCGGCGCCGGCCCTGACCGGGCTCAGTCGACGGATGCCGCGGACGTGTGCACGTCCGGAAGCTCGCGCATCGTCCAGAACGGCGCGAAGACCACGAACGCCGCCGAGAGCAGCTGCCCAGCCGCGCCGATCCACATCGTCGGCACGACGCCGAGCCACGTGCCGAGGGCGCCCGCGAGGAGCGCGGCGATCGGCATGACTCCCCACACGACGAACCGCACCGACGCGTTCATGCGACCGAGCAGCCGCGGCGGAGTGATGCGCTGCCGGAAGGTCACCTGCGTGATGTTGTAGAGCAGCACGGTGAAGCTCGCGACGAAGGACTGCGCCACCAGCAGCGGAAAGGCGACGGCGGGGACGACGGCGGCGACCGGAAGGAGCAGGGCGACGACGCTGAAGCCGAGGGCGCTCACCGGGATCGCGCGGGCTTCGCCGATCGCCTTCACGATGCGGGGCGTCGCCATGGCGCCGAGCAGGCCGCCGATCGCGCCGAGCGAGAAGATCAGTCCGAGCGAGGCGGGGGAGAAGCCCAGTTCGCGCAGCAGGAAGATCGGCAGCAGCGTGAACGACATCGTGCTGAAGAAGTTCGAGACGCCGGTGGTGCCCACGATGCGGCGCAGCAGCCTCTCGGTGAAGACGAAGTGCAGCCCCTCCCAGATCTCGCGCAGGATCGGCGCGCGGTCGTCGTGAGCGCGCGGCTGCTCCTGGTCGCGGGTGAAGGCGAGTGCGACCGCCGACACGAGGTACGTCCCGGCGGTGGCCAGCAGCGCGAGCGGCGCGGTGATCACGCCGACGAGCCACCCGGCGAACCCGGGTCCGGCGATGTTGGCGAGCTGGTAGGTCGACTCGAGCTTGCCGTTCGCCTCGGCGATCTGCGCCGGCTTCACGAGCGACGGCACGATGCTCTGGTACGACACGTCGAAGAACACCGTGGCGATGCCCACGACCGCAGCGATCGCGACCAGGTGCCAGATCTGCAGCACGCCGGTCATCCACAGGAGCGGGACGAGCGCGAGCGCGGCGGCGCGCACGATGTCGGCGGCGATCATGACGTGCCGCTTGCGCATGCGGTCGATCCATGCGCCCGCCGGCAGGCCGACGAGCAGGAACGCTGCCACCTGCGCGGCACTCAGCACGCCGACCTGGAACTCGGTCGCATTGAGCAGGAGCACGGCGAGGACCGGGATGGCGAGCTCGGCGATCTGAGCGCCGAACTGACTCAGCGCCTGGCCGCTCCACATCGTGAGGAAGTTGCCGTCCCGCCACAGCGATCGCTCGGGCGGCGACGCCGGGGCGGCCGCATCGGCGACGTCCGCGTCGGCGGCGGCGTCCGCGCGCGCCGCCGAGGAGGGGAGGGATGCCTCGGCCCGCGCCTCGGCGATCAGGTCATCCGCGACCCCGGGGGTGTCCTCGACGGCGTCGCCGGGGAGAGGTGATTGGGACATGTCAATCAGTGTCGACCAGTGATTGAGGAATGTCAATCAGTCCGCTAGCGTGAACCCGTGGAGCAGCGATCGGATCGTCTCGAGCTCACGCCCGGCGACCCCGAAGCCGAGGCGCGGCTGCGGGCGATCAGCTCACCGCTGCGCCTGCGCGTGCTGCGGCTGTGTGCGTTCGAATCGCGCACGAACAAGGAGCTCGCGGAACTGCTCGGGGTGAACCCCGGGACGATGCTCCACCACGTGCGCACGCTGGTCCAGACCGGGTTCCTCGCGGCCGAGCCCGCCCGCACCGGCGCGCAGGGGGCGCGCGAGGTGCCGTACAAGGCGACCGGTCTGTCGTGGCGCATGCCGATGCCCGACCGCAGCCGCGTGCTGGTCGAGGTCTTCCTCCAGCAGATCGAGGGGGTCGAGCCGAACGACCTCGACACGAGCTGGCTGGGGCTCAAGCTCAACGAGGAGCACAAGGAGGAGTTCCGCCGCCGCCTGTACGACCTCCTCGTCGAATTCAAGGAGCGCGTTTCGGATCCCGACGGCGAGACCTACTCGGTCTTCACCGCCTTCCATCCCGATCTGAACCCGCCCGGGCCCCGCGCCGACTGAACCCGTCGCACCCCGGCAGCGGTGCCGCCGGGCGCCGCCGCCGCGCCGGGCTTCGGTGCCGGATTCAGGAGACACGCCGGGTGAGGCATCCGCCTCCCCGGCCCGGTCGGCGTGTCTCCTGAATCCGGCACCCGGCCGGCGGGCTCTCACCCCTCCCCGCGGTGGCACGATGGAGACACCACCGAAGGAGGTGCCATGGCCGAGGCATTCGTCTTCGACGCGGTCCGCACGCCGCGAGGACGCGGGAAGGCGACCGGCTCGCTGCACGGCGTCCCGCCGCACCGGCTCGTCGTCGGCCTGATCGACGCCCTGCGCGAGCGCAACCCGGGCCTCGACCCCGCCGGCATCGACGACGTCGTGCTCGGGTGCGTCACGCCGATCGGCGACCAGGGGTCCGACATCGCCAAGGTCGCCGCGCTCGCCGCGGGGCTCCCCGATACCGTGCCCGGCGTGCAGCTCAACCGCTTCTGCGGCTCGGGGCTCGAGGCGGTCAACCAGGCGGCCTCCCGGGTGCGCTCCGGCTGGGAGGACCTGTTCCTGGCGGGCGGCGTCGAATCGATGAGCCGCGTGCCGATGGGCAGCGACGGCGGTCCGTTCGGCAAGGACTCCGCCGCGGCTGTGGCTCCCGATGCCGTGCCGCAGGGCATCAGCGCCGACCTCATCGCGACCCTCGAGGGCTACACCCGTGAAGACGTCGACCGCTTCGCCGCAGAGTCCCACGCTCGCGCCGCCCGCGCCTGGGACGAGGGACGCTTCGCCCGCTCCGTCATCCCCGTGTGCGACGAGGACGGCACCGTGATCCTCGACCGCGACGAGACGATCCGGCCCGGCACGACGGTCGAGACGCTCGCCGCTCTCCCGCCCGCGTTCGCCGAGCTGGGCGATCGCGGCTACGACGACATCGCCGTGCGGAAGTACCCCGAGGCCGGCGGGATCGACCACGTGCACCACGCCGGGAATTCCTCCGGGATCGTCGACGGCGCGGCGCTCGTGCTCGTCGGCAGCGAGGAAGCAGGCGCGCGCCACGGCCTCACGCCGCGGGCCCGCATGCGCTCGGCCGCCGTCGTGAGCACCGAGCCGACGATCATGCTCACCGGCCCCGGACCGGCCTCGCGTCTCGCGCTCGAGCGCGCCGGCCTGACGATCCACGACATCGACCTCGTCGAGATCAACGAGGCGTTCGCGTCGGTCGCCCTCCGGCTCATGAGCGACCTCGACTTCCCCCACGAGCGCACGAACGTCAACGGCGGGGCGATCGCGATGGGGCACCCGCTCGGCGCGACGGGGGCGATGATCCTCGGCACGCTCGTCGACGAGCTCGAGCGCTCCGGCGGACGCTACGGCCTGGCCACGCTCTGCATCGGCGGCGGCATGGGAGTGGCGACGGTCGTCGAGAGGCTGTGAACGACGGATGCCCCGGCATCCCCGCGAACGGGGGCCGGGGCATCCGGAATCGTCGTCAGCGTGCGAGCGCCTCGGAGAGCTTGACCCGCGCGCCCATGCGCAGCAGCGAGTTCTCGTAGATCCGCGCGCCGACCAGGATCGCGGCGACGCACGTCGCGACGAGGATGGCGAGCGACAGGAGCGGCTCCCACCACTGCGCCTCGCCGAGGAACAGGCGCATCGGCATGCCGACGGGCGCAGAGAACGGCACGTACGACATGATCCCCAGCACGAGCGGGTTGTCGAAGAAGAAGATCACGAGGAAGTACGGCGCCATCACGAGCATCGTGAGCGGGGTCGTGGTCGAGCCGATGTCCTCCTGGCGCGACACCATCGACGCGGCGGCCGCGAAGAGCGACGCCAGCAGGATGAAGCCGAACAGGAAGAACACCGCGAACCACGCGATCGGACCGCCGAGGCCCTGCAGCAGGGCGGTCTGATCCGTCACCGTGAGGCCCACGACCGCGATCGCCGCGAGGATCAGGATCTGCCCCATCGCGAGCACCGTGTTGCCGATCACCTTGCCCGCCAGCAGCGACCGCACCGGGATCGCCGAGATCAGCAGCTCGACCACGCGGGTCTGCTTCTCCTCGACGACGCTCTGGGCGATCGTGCCGCCGAACATCGAGGCGGCGAAGAGGAAGACCACGCCGAAGCCCACGGCGACGATGTATCCCAGCGCCTCGGGTCCCTCGGCCGGCTCGAGCAGCTCGACGGTCGGGGTCTGCGCGAGGAGCAGCATGAGCTGCGTCGGGGTGTCCGACTGCGCGATCACCGCGAGCCCGACCGGTGACTCCGGATCGCTCACGATCGCCGCATCCACGTCGCCGCTCTCGACGAGCTCGACGGCTTCGTCACGGTCGGCGACCTCGGTGATGTCGAGCCCCTCGGTGCTCGTGAGGGCGGACGAGGCATCCGTCGTCACGGCCACTGGCGTGCCTTCGTTGTTCGCCGCCGCGAATCCTCCCCAGATCACGAGAGCGAGGGCGCCGAGCAGCAGGATCGCCGTCGAGATGACGAATGCCTTGCTGCGCAGCTTGGAGCCGATCTCGCGCTCGGCGACCAGCCAGATGCCCTGCGCCGAGCTGAGTCCCTGGGTGCGTGCGGTGCTCACTGGATGACCTCCTTGAAGATCTGGGCGAGGGTCGGATGCTGCGGCGCGAAGCTCGCGACGTCCCCCTGCGCGACGGCCTGGCGCAGCACGCGCTGGGCGGTCTCGTCGCTGTCGGCGTCGAACACGGCGTACCCTCCGTCGAACTCGAGCACCTCGACGCCCGGCTCGGTGCGCAGCCAGCCGGCGTCACCGGCTGAGACCAGCTCGAAGCGGCGCGTCGAGTAGCGGGCGCGCAGGTCGTCGCGCGCGCCGGCGGCCCGGATCGTGCCGCCCGCGATGATGACGAGGTCGTCGCACAGTCGCTCGACCACGTCGAGCTGGTGAGACGAGAAGACGATCGCCGCGCCCTGTGCGGCACGGTCCTGCAGGACCGCGGCGACGACGTCGACCGCGAGCGGGTCGAGGCCCGAGAAGGGCTCATCGAGCACGAGCACCTCCGGGTCGTGGACGAGCGCCGCGGCGATCTGCGCGCGCTGCTGGTTGCCCAGCGACAGCGTCTCGACGTTGTCGTTCAGGCGTTCGCCGAGTCCGAGCTGTTCGAGCAGCGCCGTGGCGCGAGCCGAGGCATCCGTCTTCGTGAATCCGTGCAGGCGGGCGAGGTACGTGATGTGCTCGAGCACCTTCATCTTCGGGTACAGCCCCCGCTCCTCGGGCATGTAGCCGAAGCGTCGGCGGTCGGAGGCCGTCACCTCGGCGCCGTCGAGCATCACGGTGCCGGCGTCCTTGGCGAGCACGCCGAGCACGATGCGCATCGTCGTGGTCTTGCCGGCGCCGTTGCCTCCGACGAACCCGGTGAGGCGCCCCGGCCGCACGTCGAACGTGACGTCGTCGAGCACGCGCCTCCCTCCGTAGCTCTTCGTGATCCCGGTCAGCTGCAGCATCCGCTCCTCCTCGTCTCGGCCCCCATGACTCTCAACGTACGACCCGCCGCGCGCCGGGGCCTCCCCCGCACGGCGGAGATCTCCGTCCGCCGTGCGCCGGATCCCGCGTCACATGAGGAAATTTTCATGCACGGGAATAGATCCGGATGACGGGTCCTTGCACGTGAATGGAACGTCCACGGTGGTCCCCGCTCGGGGACCCCTTTCATTTCCGGAGGAAACTTCTCATGACCGATCGGACCATCGGGTACATCGTCGGCAGCATCTCGTCGACCTCGATCAACCGCCGCCTCGCCAAGGCGCTCGAGCGCCTTGCGCCCGAGGGAACCACGCTCGTCGAGATCCCGATCCAGGATCTGCCGTTCTACTCGCCCGACTTCGACGCTGACTTCCCGCAGGTCGCCCGCGACTTCAAGCAGGCGATCGACGACGTCGACGGTGTGATCATCGTCACCCCGGAGTACAGCCGGTCGATCCCCGGTGTTCTCAAGAACGCCCTCGACTGGGCGGCCCGCCCGTGGGGCCAGGGCTCGTTCAACGGCAAGCCCACCGCCGTGATCGGCACGTCGCAGGGCGGCATCGCGACCGCCGCGGCCCAGCAGCACCTCAAGGCGATCCTCAGCCACTACAACGCCCCGACGCTCGGTCAGCCCGAGGGTTACGTGCAGACCACGCCCGGCCTCTTCGCCGACAACGGCGAGGTCACCAACGACCAGACCGCCGAGTTCCTCGTCGGCTACCTCGAGGCCTTCGGCGCTCTGGTGGACCGCTACGCCCACGTTCCCGTCGCCGCCTGACGCCCTTCTTCCCAACGCCCCGGCCCCTCGCGGGCCGGGGCGTTTCGTCTCGCTTCGCTCGCTCAACCACGACCGGGTGGATGGGTGAACCCTCGGTCGTCGACGAAACGCGTCCGTCCGGCGCGGCCCCCTCAGCGACCGGCGAGACCGTGGCGATGCGCGTAGACGACAGCGGCCACGCGGTCGCGGGCGCCGAGCTTCTGCAGCACGTTCGACACGTGCGTCTTGACCGTCGCCTCGCCGATGTACAGCCGCTGCGCGATCTCGGCGTTGCTCAGCGCCTGCGACATGAGGCGCAGCACCTCGTCCTCGCGCTCAGTGAGCTCGACCGGCACCCCCGTCGCCGGCGTGACCGTCGTCCCGGCCGATGAAGGCGGGGGAGCGGATGCCTCGGCGAAGCGCGCGATCACCCGCCGGGTCACCTCGGGGGCGAGCAGCGCATCGCCGGCGGCCGCCACGCGCACCGCGTTGACCAGTTCCTCGGGCCCCGCGTTCTTCAGCAGGAATCCGCTCGCGCCGGCATCGAGTGCGGTGAACAGGTAGTCGTCGCGGTCGAACGTCGTCACGATGACGACGGCCGCTGCGCCGTCGGACGCCACGATGCGCCTGGTCGCCTCCACCCCGTCCATGTCGGGCATCTGCACGTCCATGCACACGACATCAGGGTGCAGAGCGGATGCCGCGGCCACCGCCTCCACGCCGTTGGCGGCTTCCCCGACGACGACGACGTCGTCGGTCGCTTCGAGGATCATTCGGAACCCGGCGCGCATGACCGCGTGGTCGTCGACCAGCAGGACGCGGATCGGCGCGCGGCTCACGCGTCCACCCGCAGCGGCAGAGGGATCCGCAGGCGCACGAGGAACCCGCCGCGCGGTCGCGGCCCGGCTTCCAGCGTGCCTCCCGACGACGCCGCGCGCTCGCGCATTCCCACGATGCCCAGTCCGGGTCGCATCGGTCCCGCCGTCCGGCCGGTGTTCGTCACCTCGAGCTCGACCGCGCCTTGGTCATAGCGCAGGCGGACGTCGGCGGAGGCATCCGGTCCGCCGTGGCGGCGCGCGTTCGTGAGCGATTCCTGCGCGACCCGGTAGATGTTCACCTGCGTCAGCTCGGCGAGCTCCACCGGTTCGCCCACGACGGTGAGCGACGTCGGCAGGCCGTTGTCGTTCGCGTGCGCGACGAGATCGGCGAGCCCCGACAGGTGCACGGCCGAACCGCCTTCCGCTTCGAGGTCGGGCGTCCGCAGCGTCTCGAGGAGCTGGCGCAGGTCGGCCAGGGCGGAGCGCGCGGACTCCTCGACGCCGAGGAGCGCGCGGCGCGCGGCATCCGGATCCCGCTCCAGGACCGTGCGCGCGGCACCGGCCTGCACCCCCATCGCCGAGACGTGGTGGGCGACGACGTCGTGGAGCTCGCGCGCGATGCGCACCCGGTCGAGTGCGACCGCCTGCGCGGCGGTCACCTCGCGCTCGAGCTCGAGCTCGCGCGTGCGCTCCTCGAGGGCCGCGCGCGACATCGCGGCGGCGTACGCGCGATCGCCCATGTAGTACGCGCCGCCGAAGTAGGCGGCGTTCACGAGGAACTGGATGAGCATGTACGCGGCGAACGGCGAGAAGAGGCCGGCTCGGGACAGCGTCTCGTCGGTCGGGTCGATGGCCGCCTGGAACGTGGTGACGAGCAGCCACACGAACATCCCCACGATGACGGCGACACGCACCCACATCGCCCGGCGACGGTCGTCGACCCATGCGCCGACCGTGTACATCGCGATGAACACCGTGATGTTGCTGACGTACAGCTCGGGGATCCGCAGAGTCACGCCCACGAAGAACACCACCGCGATCACCACGACCGCGACCTCGGGGAACCGGCGGCGCACGGCGAGAGGTGCCGTGATCGCGAGGCAGTACAGCAGGGCGCCCTGCATGCCGCCGCCCGCGTCCTCGCCGTACACTCCGGCGACGGACCCGAGGGCGGTGCTCAGCACCGCAGCGACGAAGAGGCCGGCGGCGAGCCACACGTCGTTGCGCAGCTCCGACCGGCTCGGCCGCGGGCGCCGGACCGGCGGCGCGACGGGGAGTTCGGACATCCCTCCACGCTACGGGGGAGGGTGGGGCCCCGGCATCCCCCGCACGACGGAGACCCTGGCGTCTCGAGGCCGACCGCGCAAGGGGCTGGCGTCGATGGCGAGCCTCGCGTGGGATGGGGCCACGAGAGGAGATCCCCATGACCCCATCCCCGGACACCTTCACTGTCGCGCTCATCGTCGGCAGCGTCTCGCAGCCCTCGCTCAATCGCCGCCTCGCCGATGCGCTCGCCGCGCTCGCTCCCGACGAGGGACTCGAGCTGCGAGACGTCCCGATCGGCGAGCTGCCGTTCTTCGGTGCGCACATGGAGTCCAAGGCGGACTATCCCGAGGCCGGGCGCGTGTTCAAGCGCGCGGTCGACAGCGCCGACGGACTGCTGCTCGTCACGCCCGAGTACAACCGCTCGATCACGGGCGTGCTCAAGAACGCGATCGACTGGGCCTCACGCCCCGAGGGTGAGAGCTCGTTCCCAGGGCGTCCGACCGCCGTCATCGGGGCGAGCGCCGGCGACATCTCGACCGCCGTCGCCCAGAACCACCTGAAGGC
This sequence comes from Microbacterium sp. MF43, assembly GCF_012847295.1. GTDB lineage: Bacteria > Actinomycetota > Actinomycetes > Actinomycetales > Microbacteriaceae > Microbacterium. The sequence continues at coordinate 202,386 of NZ_JABBDY010000005.1, read as the reverse complement.
GATCCTCATGTCGCAGGGGGCTCAGGTCCTCGGCGAGCCCGAGGCATACATCAAGTACGAAGACGGCCTCATCGACGACGAAGGTCAGGTGACGGATGCCTCGACCCGCGAGTTCCTCCAGGAGTTCCTGCGCTCGTTCCGATCGCTGATCGAACGCTTCGCGTGAGCGTACTTGCTATTGACAAGCTCGCTTGTCTTTTGCAAGTATCGGTTCCATCGCCGAGGGAACCCTCGCATGGAGCGGCAAGGAGCAACGCAATGACGCACATCTTCGTCAACGTCCCGACGAACGACCTCGAGAAGGCCAAGGCCTTCTACACGGCGCTCGGCGCCGAGATCAATCCGCTGTTCACCGACGAGAACGCCGCGTGCATCGTCTGGGGCGACAACATCCAGATGATGGTGCTCACGAAGGAGTACCTCGCGACGTTCACCGACAAGCAGATCATCGACCCGCGCACACACGCACAGGTGCAGATCGCGTTCAGCCGCGACTCGCGCGAGGAGGTCGACCGCGTGCTCGAGGCGGGGCTCGCGCACGGCGGCAGCGAGCCGCGGCCGGCGCAGGACTACGGATTCATGTACAGCCGCGACCTCGACGACCCGGACGGCAACGGCCTCGCTTTCCTCTACATGGAGCCGCAGGCGGCCGAGCAGGGACCCGAGGCCTACCTGGCGGAGCAGGCGCAGGCGTAAGTGGCCTCCCGCAGCTACGGGCAGTACTGCGGGGTCACGACCGCCGTCGAGCTGATCGGGGAGCGGTGGGCGCTGCTCATCGTCCGCGATCTGCTCGTCGGACCCCGCCGCTACACCGACCTCAAGCAGGGCCTGCCCAAGATCCCGACGAACATCCTCTCCACGCGGCTGAAAGAGCTGCAGGAGGGGGGCGTCGTGCGTCGAGTGGCGCTCGCGAACTGCGGACTGGTGTACGAGCTCACGCCGTACGGGCGCGGTCTCGAATCCATCGTGCTCGCGCTCGGACGGTGGGGATTCCCGCAGATGGGCGAACCGGCTCCCGAGGACGTCGTGACCGGTGACTCGCTCACGATGGCGCTGCGCACGGCCTTCCGGCCGGAGGTCGCGGCATCCGTCCCCCCGGCCGACTACGAGGTGCACGTCGGCGACGTGGCCCTGCGCGTACAGGTCGACGGAGCCGAGCTGAGGATCGCTCAGCTCGCACCACCCGCGCCTCCGGTCGGCGGTCGGCTGCCGACCGGCCAGCCCGAGCTCGTGTTCGCGGCCGGACCCGGCATCCGGCGGGTGATCTCGGGCGAGCTCACGCCGGCCGAGGCGATCGACCGCGAGGTGCTGGCGGTCGTCGCCGGCGACCCGTCGCTGCTCGAGCGGTTCGCCGACACCTTCCACATCGAAGCGACCGTCGACGTCGCAGCCTGAGAGGAGCGCCCTATGATCGGACGCATCACGATCGACCTCTTCACGACGCTCGACGGCGTCGCGCAGGCGCCCGGAGGTCCTGAGGAAGATCCGTCGGGAGGCTTCCCGTACGGCGGCTGGCAGGCGCCGCTCCCCGACGACGTCGTCGGGCGTGCCGTCGGCGAGGGCATTGCGGCGATGGACGCCCTCGTGCTCGGCCGCCGCACCTACGACATCTTCGCCGACTACTGGCCGAAGCATGTCGACAACCCCATCGGACGGCGGTTCGCCGAGATCCCCAAGTACGTCGCGTCGCGGTCCCCGCTGCAGCTCACGTGGCAGGGGACGACGCAGTTGGCGGGGGATGCCCCGGCCGCGGTCGCCCGGCTGCGGGAGAAGCACGACGACATCCACGTGATCGGGAGCATCGACTTCGTGCAGTCGCTCCTCGCCGCGGGGGCCTACGACCAGCTCAGGCTGTGGGTGCACCCGATCGTGCTCGGTCAGGGGAAGAAGGTGTTCCCCGACGGTGCCGTGCCCGCGCGGCTCCGGCTCCTCGAGCCGCCGATCACGGGCGGGACGGTGGTGCAGCTGCGCTACGCGCCGGACGGCGACGTCGAGACGGGGTCGATGGAACCGCCCGGCGAAGACTGAGCTCGCGTCAGAAGATCATCGGGCGATCGTCGTCGTCGGGGCCCTCGAGGTCGAGGTCGACGACCACGGGCACGTGGTCGCTCGGCGCCTCGCCCTTGCGCTCGTTGCGATGGATCTGCGCGCCGGTGACCGCGTCGGCCACCGCGTGCGACCCGAGGATGAAGTCGATGCGCATGCCTTCGTTGCGGGGGAAGCGGAGCTGCTTGTAATCCCAGTAGGTGAACCCGGTGGGCACGAGCGGGCGCACCACGTCGTGCACGCCCGCTGCTTCGAGGGCGGCGAACGCCTCGCGTTCGGGCGGCGAGACGTGGGTCGCGAAGCCCTGCACGACCGAGGGGTCACCGTTGTCGGCGTCGGTCGGGGCGATGTTGAAGTCACCCACGAGGGCGATCGCCTTGTCGGGGTCGGCCGTCAGGGACTGCCGCGTGTAGTCCTCGAGGGCGGCGAGCCACGCGAGCTTGTAGTCGTAATGCGGGTCGCCGAGCGAGCGGCCGTTGGGCACGTAGAGGCTCCAGACCTCGATCCCGCCGACGGTCGCGCCGATCGCGCGGGCCTCTTGCGGGGCATCCGGACCCTGGTGGCCCTTCGCGAAGCCGGGCATGCCCGGGAAGGCCGTCCGCACGTCGGACAGCGGCTCTCGGCTGGCGATGGCGACGCCGTTCCACTGCGAGAAGCCGTGCGCCTCGACGTGGAATCCGGCCTCTTCGAAGCGGTCGAACGGGAACTGCTCGACCTTGCACTTGATCTCCTGCATGGCGAGCACGTCGATGTGCTCGCGCACCGCGAAGTCGACGATGCGGTCGACGCGCGCGCGGATCGAATTCACGTTCCAGGTGGCCAGGCGCATGAGCTCAAGCCTAGGCGGGGGCGCCGACGCCGCGGGACCGGCATCGGCCGCGCCGGCGCGTCACGATCGCGCTCGCTGTCACTCCCGCGCGGCCGCTCACGGGGGCGCTTCCGGAGGGCGATCTCCGGCGCTAGGGTGGGGGCGTTGGCCAGGGGAGACAACATGGCGGAGCCCGAAATCCGCCCCGAACCCACGGAACCGCCCGCACCCCCCACGGGACGTCCCAGTCATCGGGGCCGTTGGACCGCGATCATCGGCGCGGTCGCCGTCGCCGTGCTGGGAGCCACCGCCGCGGCCGTGATCACCCCCGAGCGGGTCGACGCGATCTTCGGAATGCTGAATCCGGCTCCGACGGCCAGCCCTTCTGCCACCGTCGCGCTGGCGACGCACTCGGTCTCGTCGGCAGACGGCGCGCTGACGGTCGACGTGCCCGAGGACTGGTCGGCACAGCGGAGTCGGTGGAACGTGACGGAGGACCCCGGGACCGCTCTGCTCCTCGGGACCGCTCTCGACCGCTACGTGGACTTCCGAAACGACGGGGCGTGGATCGGCGCATCGCGGGACATCGTCGTGGCGGCCGACGTAGCCGCGATGGCGCCGCGCGATCGTGCCGAGTGGCTCGACGGATTCGTCGACCTCGACTGGTCGATCGACGGGTGCGTTCCGGTCAACGAGCAGCCGCGCGAGCGGTCGGGCTGGACGGTCGCCACGCGGGTGTGGAAGGAGTGCGCCGCCACGAAGGGCCAGCGAATGCTGGAGTTCGCTGCGATGCCCGAGAACGCCGAAGTGCTCGTCATCGCGCAGGTCTCGGCTCACGGGCAGACGGCGGACGAGGTCTTCGACGTCATCTTCGACAGCTTCGTCGTCGAGCCGGAGAAGGTGCCCACGCAGGCAGCCGTCGGCGACGTCGTCGTCCCGTAGACCCCGCCCCGATGTTCCGCGGTTGCGCTCGTGGGTGCGCGGCAATAGGTTCGCGGCGGACGCTGCGATGGAGGTCTCATGATGCGAAAGGTGGCCGAGCGGGTCTGGGTGCCTGAGAGCGGGGCGCTCCGCGTGCTCGTCGTCGAACCCGGCATCGCCCTCGGCGAGAGGCGCGGGGGGACGTGAACGCCGTCCCCGGTGCTGCGGCGCCTGTCGACGTGCGGTACGTGGCGTTCTTCCGCAACGTCAACCAGGGGCAGCGCGGGCACCCCTCGACCGCCGACCTGCTGGGCGCGCTCGGCGACGCGGGCGGCCGGGATGCGGTCGCGTTCCAGAGCAACGGCACGGTGGTGTTCACGGATGCCCCGGCCTCCGGCATCGCCGGTGACATCCCGAGCGCTCTTCTTGCTCGATCCGGCGTCGAGCGCGAGGTCTTCGTGATGGCACTCGATGAGATCGCGATGGTCGTCGCAGCGCACGCGGGCGCACCGGATGCCCCGCGGCTCGAGGTCACGCTGCACCGCGGCGGCGTGCTCGACATCGACGACGCCGCAGTCGCCGAGGAGGCCGCCGTGCGGCGCTGCCGCGTGGTCGGCGCCGGGCCCGGCTGGGTGGTCTCGGCGAACGAGCGGGACCGCGAGTCCAACGCCACCCCCGTCGTCGAGCGGCTGACCGGAGCGCCCGCCACCTCCCGAGGACTGCCCACCCTGATCCGCCTCGCGGACCGCTTCGCGCGCTAGGAGCTGACACGCCGGAGCCCCTTGTCCTTCCGGGTGCCGCCTGGCATGCTCGGCGGCACTGACCCAACGGAGAGGGGTACCCACACATGCGCCACAAAGCGCTCGCCGCAGCTGCTGCGGCACTCCTGATGATCGGTCTCGGCTCAGCGCCGGCGAGTGCGGTCACCGATGGAGTGCCCGACGGCGACGGCCACCCGAACGTCGGACTGATGGTCGCCCAGACCGAGAACGGCGATCCGCTGTGGCGATGCAGCGGCACGCTGATCTCGCCCACGGTCTATCTCACCGCCGGGCACTGCACCTACGGCGCCGAGCACGTCGAACTGTGGTTCCAGAGCGACCTCGAGCCCAACCCGCAGGCGCTGGGCTACCCCAGGGACGGGCAGGTCAGCGGCACGCCCTACACGCACCCCCAGTACGACGACAACGCCTTCTACCTGTACGACCTCGGCGTCGTCGTGCTCGACGAGCCGGTCTTCCTCGACGAGTACGGCGAGCTGCCGACGCTGAACCAGCTCGACGTCTACGCGAAGAGCGCGAAGAAGGACGCATGGTTCACGGCGGTCGGCTACGGGCTGCAGAAGAGCTTCCCCGACGCGGCGGCGTGGAAGGACCAGGCGTACAAGACCCGCATGGTCTCGACGCCGAAGCTGAACCAGATCAACACCGGGTTCACGACCGACGCGTCGCTGCTGCTGTCGAACAACGCCCACACCGGGGGCACGTGCTCGGGCGACTCGGGCGGCCCGAACTTCATCGGCGACAGCAACGTCATCGCCGGTGTCACCTCGTTCGGGCTGAACAGCGCCTGCGCGGGCACCGGAGGCGTGTACCGCGTCGACCGCGCCGACGACCTCGAGTGGCTCTACGCCGAGTTCGGCGACCTGCTCTAGGCCGGGGGGACGAAGGCCGGTGCGATGGACCTCGCACCGGCCTTCGCCGTTGCCGAGGCATCCGTAGACTCGTTCCCATGACCGTCGCCTCCACGCCCGCGCTCGAAGCCGACCGCCAGTACCTCATCGCGCTGATTCAGGACGAGGCCGTCTTCCACGGCGACTTCACGCTCTCGAGCGGCAAGAAGGCGACCTACTACGTCGACATGCGCAAGCTCACGCTCGACCACCGTGCGGCGCCATCGATCGGACGCATCATGCTCGACCTGATCCGCGACGTCGACGGCGTCGTCGCCGTCGGGGGGCTGACCCTCGGCGCCGATCCGATCGCGAACGCGGTGATGCACGAGTCGGCCCGCACGCACACCCCGCTCGACGCGTTCGTCGTGCGCAAGGAGCCGAAGGATCACGGTCGCGGCCGCCAGGTGGAGGGGGCGGATGTCGCGGGCAAGCGCGTCGTCGTGCTCGAGGACACCTCGACCACCGGTCAGTCGGCGCTCAAGGCGGTCGAGGCGCTCCGCCGCGAAGGCGCTGAGCCCGTCGCCGTCGCCGTGATCGTGGACCGCAAGACGGGGGCGCAGGCCGCCGTCGAGGCCGAGGGGCTGCAGTGGCTCGCCGCGATCGACCTCGACGACCTCGGTCTCGAACCGCAGTAGTCCGGGGTCGCAGCCTCAGTCTTCGCCGCGGCCTCGGCCGCGCAGCCACTGCCAGACGAAGACGATGAGCGTGCCGGTGAGCCCGATCGCCGAGATGGTCAGCAGCACATTCTGCTCGAACTCGGTCATGCGGGTCTCTTCCCTTCGGCGGCGTCCGCGACGATCTTGGCGATGCGCGCGGCACGGGTCTCGGGGCGACGCGCCGAATCGACGGCCGAGATTCCGAACTTCCTCGCCGAGGCCGGGAAGCCGTCCCACGCGGCACGGGCATCGGGCTCCGCGTCCAGCGCTGCGGCGAGGTCCTCGGGCTCAATGCCGGCCTCGGCGTTGTCGAGCACCGTCCACGCGCCGTTCGCCTTGGCCACCTCGACCGCGCGGATGCCCGCCTCGGTCATGAGCCCGGCGGCCTCCAGCTCGACCAGGCGCGCCTTGTTCGTCGCGGCCCACCCGCTCGACGGGCGCCGCGGTGCGAACCAGAGACCGCCGGTCGCCTCGTCGAACGTGCGGACCGGGCCGTCGATCCAGCCGAAGCACAGCGCCTGACGGATGGCGTCCTCGTACTCGACGTATACGAGGCCCGAGTCCCGCCGGGCGCGCACGAGCCACGCGCCCCTCGACGTGCGATGGTTCTTCTCGAGCCAGTCGCGCCAGGCCGCGGCATCCGCTGCCTCCACCTTCTCGCCGTCGTCGAGTGCACCCATGCCGCGACCCTATCGCCGGACGCGGACGCCTCGTGTCCGCAAGGCCCCGTCAGAGGATGTCGGCCTCTTCGCTCTCGACCGGCTCGGTCGCAAGCAGGTCGGCGACGGAGTCCAGCACCTCGTCGGGGCGGAACGGGTACCGCTGGATCTCGGCCGGATCGCTGATCCCCGTGAGCACGAGCACGGTGTGCAGGCCCGCCTCGATGCCCGCGACCACGTCGGTGTCCATGCGGTCGCCGATCATGCCGGTGTTCTCGGAGTGGGCTCCGATGCGGTTGAGCGCCGAGCGGAACATCATCGGGTTCGGCTTTCCCACGACGTACGGCTCCATGCCGGTCGCCTTGGTGATGAGCGCCGTGATCGCCCCCGTCGCGGGCAGGACCCCCTCGGTGGAGGGCCCGGTGGCGTCGGGGTTGGTCGCGATGAACCGCGCGCCGGTGCCGATGAAGCGGATCGCCTTCGTGATCGCCTCGAACGAGTAATTGCGCGTCTCGCCGACGACGACGTAGTCGGGATCGGTCTCGGTCATGATGAAGCCCGCCTCGTGCAGGGCGGTCGTGAGACCGGCCTCGCCGATGACGAACGCGCTTCCTCCGGGCATCTGCGAGCGCAGGAAGTCGGCGGTCGCGAGCGCCGAGGTCCAGATCGACTCCTCGGGCACGATCAGTCCCGAGGCGCGCAGCCGGGCCGACAGGTCGCGGGGCGTGAAGATCGAGTTGTTGGTCAGCACGAGGAACGGCGTGCCGGTGTCGCGCCACTGCTCGAGCAGCGCCGAAGCACCCGGAATCGGGGTGTTCTCGTGGACGAGGACGCCGTCCATGTCTGTCAGCCAGCATTCGATCTCGGCTCGGGTCCGCATGGCGCAAGCCTACGGCCGCGGGGGATTATGGTCGAAGTCGTGACCTGGGACCCCCGCAGCCTGCCCGATCTGTCCGGTCGCACCTATCTCGTGACGGGGTCCAACGCCGGACTCGGCTACTTCGCCTCCGAGCAGCTCGTGCGCGCCGGCGCGCACGTGTACATGACGGCGCGGCATCCGAATCGGCTGTCGGCTGCGCGGGCGGCGGTGAGGCGACGGGTTCCGGATGCCTCGCCCGACGCCACCGAGGCACTCGTGCTCGACACGAGCAACCTCGGCTCCGTGCGTTCGGCGGCGGCCAGCGTGCGGGGTCGCGGCGGGCTCGACGGCGTACTGCTCAACGCCGGCATCGTCCACCCGCCGAAGGCGCGGGAGACCACCGTGGACGGGCACGAGGTGGTCTTCGCGACGAACGCACTCGGTCACTTCGCCCTCGCGGGCGAGCTCCTCACCGCCCTCGCGCGGAGCGACGGCCGCATGGTCTGGGTCGGCAGCATGTCGACCTCGCTCACCCCGTACGACCCCGTCGACCCGCAGCTCACGACCGGCTACACCGCGTGGCGGGCGTACGTGCAGTCGAAGATCGCCACCGCGGCGCTCGGCTTCGAGGCCGACCGGCGCCTGCGCGCCGCCGGCGTCCCGGTGGCGAGCGTCGTGGCCCACCCCGGTTACTCGACCAGCGGGCGCACGCCGGGCATCGCGGGCGTCAATGCGCCGACGCGCATGAAGCGATTCCGCGACAACCTGCAGGCCGCGATCGCCCAGTCCAAGGAGCGCGGCGCGTGGCCGCTCGTGCGGGCGCTCGTCGATCCCGACGTCGAGGGCGGCGAGTTCTGGGGTCCGCGCACGATCACCCGCGGCGAGCCGCGACGACAGAATCCGTCGAGGATCACCCGCGACGAGGAGGTCGCCGCTCGCCTGTGGCAGGCGGCCGAAGACGCCACCGGCGTGCGCTGGCCGTTCGCCGAGGCATCCGCCTTCCGCCGTCCCCCGAGTGGTCGATCCCGAGCGTGAGAAGCGCGGAGGCGGCCCGATCGGTTCTCAGGCGCTGAGCCACACGGCGTCGGCGGCCGCAACCGGGAGCGACACCTCGGAGCCGTCGACGCGCAGGGTCGAGGCATCCGTCACCGTCGCCTCGGTGCCCACCGAGACTCCCGCCGCCTCCACCGCACGGAGCAGCTCGGGATCGCGGTCGCTCACGCGGAGCACGCGGCCGGAGTGCCCGACCGCCGCGGCCCCGAGGAGCACGAACGGCACGCGCTCGACGTGGCCCGAGGCATCCGGAATGGCATCGCCGTGGGGATCGAAGCTCGGGCGCCCGAGCCGCTCGTCGATGCCCTCGAGCAGGCGGTCGCTGATCGCGTGCTCGAGCACTTCGGCTTCGTCGTGCACCTCGTGCCACGCGTAGCCGAACTCGCGCACGAGCCAGGTCTCGATGAGCCGGTGCCGCCGGATGATCGACGCGGCGCGCAGCTCTCCCGCCTCGGTGAGGGCGATCGGGCCGTACGGCCGGTGCGTGACGAGGCCCTGCGCCGCGAGCTTCTGCACCATCTCGGTCACGCTCGACGGGGCGAGGCCGAGCTCGGCGGCTAGCTGTGACGGCGTGATGCGCTCGGTCTGCCACTCGGTGTGGTGATAGATCGTCTTCAGATAGTCGTCGACGGCGGGGGAGGGCACCGCCCCAGGCTACCCGCCGGGCGTCACGACCCCGTCAGCACGAGCCACAGCAGGATCGCGTTCAGGGCGATCAGGAAGACGGAGGCCGCGACCCCCGCGACCGTCGTCACGGCGCGATTGCGGAAGCCGCCGAGCACGTCGCGCTTCGCCGTCAGGGCGACGAGCGGGATGAGGGCGAACGGGATGCCGAACGAGAGCACCACCTGGCTGAGGACGAGCGCGAGCGTGGGGTCGACGCCCGCCGCCAGGATGATGAGCGCCGGGATGAGCGTGACCAGCCGGCGAGCGAGCAGCGGCACGCGGATGTGCAGCAGGCCGTGCATGATCTCGGCGCCGGCGTACGCGCCGACCGAGGTCGAGGCGAGTCCGCTGGCCAGCAGGCCGACGGCGAACAGCGTCGCGACGGCGGGGCCGAGGCCGGCGTCGAGCGCGGCGTACGCGCCCTCGAGGGTGTCGGTCCCGGGCACGCCGGCGAGGTTCGCCGCGGCCAGCAGCAGGATGCAGAGGTTCACGGTGCCCGCGATGAGCATGGCGATCGTGACGTCCCACTTCGTCGCGCGCAGCAGCCGCGCCGTCGAGATGCCGCGCAGCTCCTCGAGCGGGGCCGGCGTGCGGGCGCCCTGGGTCTCGTCGCCGAACACCGGCTTGCCGGGGGCGAACCGATCGCGCGCGAGTGCGCTGTGGGCGTAGATCGCGTGAGGCATGATCGTCGCACCGAGGATGGAGGCCGCGAGCAGCACCGAGCCGGAGTCCTCGAAGCGCGGCATCAGGCCCGACGCGATGCCGGCCGGGTCGGGCGGGGCGACGAACACGCCGTAGGTGAACCCGATCGCGATGATCACGACGAGCCCGATCACGACGAACTCGAACGTCTTGGGCCCGCGACGCGACTGCAGCAGGAGCAGCGCGATCGACACCGTGCCGGTGATCAGCCCGCCCCACAGCAGGGGAACGCCGAACAGCAGGTTGAGCGCCACGGCGCCGCCGATCACCTCGGCGATGTCGGTCGCCATCGCGACGAGCTCGGCCTGCAGCCAGTAGGCGCGGCGCGCCCACCGATTGCGCATGCGCGTGCCGAGCGTCTCGGGGAGGCTCCGCCCCGTGACGATGCCGAGCTTGGCCGAGAGGTATTGGATCAGCCACGCCATCACATTGCCGAGCACGACGACCCAGACGAGCAGGTAGCCGTAGACGGCGCCGGCCGTCATGTTGCTCGCGACGTTGCCGGGGTCGAGGTACGCGACGCCCGCCACGAGGGCGGGACCGATCAGCCACGCGGTGCGCGGGACGCTCGGGACGGCGGTGCGCTGCGGCGGCGCGACGACGGGACTTTTCGGCACACCGAAACCGTAGCGGTTTTTCGGCGTGCCGAAAAGTCCCGGATGCCTCGGGGTCAGTCGCCCCGATGGATCCGGTGCAGCCGCCAGGTGTTGCCGCCGTCCGTCTCGTGGAGCAGCTGATCGAGCGTGGCGAGGGCGATGGCCAGACCACGGCCCGACTCCGCCTCCTCACCCGGCATCGTGACGGCGCTGAGGTCGATGAGCGCGGGGTCGGCGTCGTCGGTGAACACGGCCGAGAAGCCGCGGTCGTCGGCGCCGAGCCTTACCGTCACGTGGATGGGCTCGCGCTGTGACGCGTGCTCGACGACGTTCGTGGCGACCTCGCTCACCGCGAGCCGGAACAGCATGCGATCTTCCTCGCCGGCGCCCGGGGCGTTCTCGAAGAGCTGGTCGAGTGCCTCGTGCACGCGGTCGACCAGGACGGGATCGGCGATCCCGTCGAGGCTGATCGAAGCCTCAGTCGCCATCGAATGCCGACTCCGGCGTGGGGTGGTCCCGCAGCACGCGATCGAGGTTGGTGAGCTTGAGCACCTTGCGGACCGGCTCGGTCATCGCCGCGATCCGCAGGTCGCCGCCCGCGAGACGCGCGGCCTTGAGCCCGCCGATCAGGGCGCCGAGACCGGACGAGTCGACGAACTCCGTGCCGCCGAGGTCGACGACGATACGAGGACTGCCGCCGGAGACGAGGTCGTCGACCGCCTTGCGCAACTGGGGCACGGAGGTCGCGGTCAGGCGCCCTTCGGGACGGATGACGGCGTACTTCGTGCCGGTGGTGACGGTGAGATTCATGCGACCTCCTCGGAAGCAGGGGCGGCGGGCCCGCGGTACAGCGCCGCCTGGATGATGACGCTCAGCACGACGAGGTCGTAGATGACCCAGACGGTGTTGACGAGGGTGCCGGTCCCGTCGGCGGTGCCGACCGCGAGGCGCGCCAGGCCGATCACGAGGGCCACCGCGAGGATCGCCATCGCCGTGAGCTGGGGCCAGATCTCGCGCCACGGCGGGCCGAGCTCGCTGCGGCCGTCCTTCTTGGTGACCGCGAAGTTCAGCGGCCGGCCGAAGGCGACGTTCGCGAACGCCGAGGTGCAGGCCTTGATCCACACCGGGAACAGCGCGAGCGAGTACTGCTGCCCTCGCCAGGTCTTCAGCCCCCTCGCGACCACGAGGAAGAGGATCTGATTGACGATGAAGTACGGCAGGAAGCGCGCGAAGAAGTCGAGACTCCACGCCGTGACGGGCATGACCCCGAAGACGAGGTAGATCACCGGCGCCGCCAGGTAGACCACCGCCGTGAAGCCGGAGAGATAGCTCCACATCGTCGCGAAGTACATGACCCGCTGGCCGGCGGACAGGCCCTTCTTGGCGAGCGGATTGTCGCGCAGCATCACCTGGAGCGTGCCCTGCGCCCAGCGCAGTCGCTGCGTGAGCATCGTGCGCAGGTCTTCGGGAGCGAGCCCCTTCGCGAGGATCTCGTGGTGGTAGACGCTGCGCCACCCCAGCGCATGCAGCTGCATCGCGGTGGCCATATCCTCGGTGACCGAGATCGTCGCCATCGGCTGCACCGGCTGCGCCTCGTCGGGGCGATCGACGCGGATCGCCTCGAGCAGCGCCGAGACCGACTCGACGGCACCGAGCGGCGACAGCTCGCGCGCCGCGAGCGCGTCCAGTGCCGCATCGTCGACGATGAACGCGTCGAGCTCGGCGTCTCGCTGGACCGGCAGCTCTCCGATGGCGGCGAGGTCGGCGCGCACCTGCGCCAGGTCGGCGTTGACGAGGCGACGGGATGCCGCGTCCACCGCGCTCTGAACCCGGTAGGTGACGTCGGCGATCGGCTCGCCCGCCGAGATCTCGGCTCGCGCCTTCGCGACCTCGGTGCGCAGCACCCCGACCTGCTCGCGCACGGGACCGTCGGCGGAGCGGTCTCGCGCGGCCTTGGCCAGCAGCGACTCCGCGGCGCGGAGCGTGCGCAGCGTGGACTGCTCGATGCTGCGGACGTAGCCGACGATGCCGAGCTGCATGAGCGCGTCGCGGCGCAGCACGGCATTCGAACCGCAGAAGAACGCGGCGTTCCACCCGTCCTTGCCCTGCTGGATCGGGCCGTAGAAGAGCGGCGCCTGGCTGCCGAGGGGATCGGCGTCGTCGACGTTGACGAACCACTGCGGTGTCTGCACGAGGGCGACCTCGGGATCGTCGGCGAAGTAGCCGAGCGTGCGGTGCAGGATCAGCGGGTCGGGCACCTGGTCGGCATCGAGGATGAGCATGAACTCGCCCTCGGTGGCGAACAGCGCGTTGTTGAGGTTGCCGGCCTTGGCGTGCCGGGGCTTGTTCTCCCAGTCGACCGAGCGCGTGATGTACCCCACGCCGGCCTCGCGCGCGGCGGCGGCCATATCGGGTCGCGCGCCGTCGTCGAGGATCCACGTCTCGTGCGGGTAGGCGATGCGCTTGGCCGCGCGTGCCGTCGCGATCACCATCTCGACGGGCTCGTTGTAGGTCGTGATCAGCACGTCCACCGTGCCGGTGGGCGGCGACACGGGGGCGGGCCGGTCCCGCGCACGCCACATCGTGAGGCAGAAGAAGAACGTGTCGATGAGGCTGTAGGTCTCGGCGATGACGAGCGGCACGGCGATCCACCACGCCGACCAGTTCACCGAGTCGAGCCAGCGCCACACGACGTAGTTGACGCCGAAGAGCACCGAAAGCAGCGCGAGGACGCGGATGGTGACGAAGCGAGCGGTCATCGGTCCCTCCTCACCACGACCACGGTCACGTCGTCGGGCGCGTGGACCTCGCGCGCGAGCCGCGCGGCCTCCGCGACCGCGCCCGCGGGGTCGAGGCTCGTCAGCACGCGGTAGACGTGCCCGTAGGGATCGTCGGGGTCGAGCACGTCCAGCAGTCCGTCGCTGCAGACGAGATAGCTGTCGCCCACTTCGAGCCTGGCTCCCGCGGGCTCCCGCTGCTCGTCGAAGCCCATGCCGAGCGGCAGGCCGGTCGACTCGAGGAACTCCCACCGTCCGTCGGCGCGCAGGATGAAGGCGAGGCTGTGACCGGCGTCCACGAACGACAGCTCGCCCGTCGCGACGTCGATCTCGGTGTGCACGGCGGTGACGAAGATGTTCGCACCGCCGATGTCCTCTTCGAGCATGCGGTCGACCTCGGTCACCGAATCGCCCAGCGAGCGCGACGGAGCCGTCCGCAGCGACGCCCGCACCTCCGCCGCGATGATCGCGGCGCCCGCGCCCTTGCCCATGACGTCGGCGACCGTCACCCGCAGGCGCCCGTCGTGAAGGTACCAGTCGTAGAAGTCGCCCATCAGCTGACGCGACGGCGTCGCGGACGCGGCGAGCGTGTAGCCGGGCACGTCCGGCGTGCGCGCACCGTAGAGGGCCCGCTGCACGAGGGACGCCTCGTCGAGCTCCTGCACATCGGTCAGCTCGTTCTGCACCCACAGCGCGAGCTCTTTGAGCAGCTCGCGCTGATGGTCGTCGAGGGTGCGCGGCTTCGTGTCGAGGATGCACAGCGTGCCGAAGTGCTCACCACCGGGCGCGGCGAGGGGATGGCCGGCGTAGAAGCGCAGGTGCGGATCGCCGGTGACGAACGGGTTCTGGGCGAAGGTCTCGTCGATCGAGGCATCCTCCACCACCAGGGTGTCGCCCTTGCGCACCGTGACGTCGCAGAAGGCGCCCTCGCGGGGAGCCTCGCTCCCGCCGAGGCCGATCTGCGACTTGCGCCACTGCCGGTCGCGGTCGATGAGGGTCACGCTCACCATCGGAACGTCGAACAGCTCCTGGGCGAGCCGGGTGACGCGGTCCACGCGGACATCGGGCGGGGTGTCGAGCACTCCGAGGGCTTCGACGGCACGCTGCCGCTTCTCGTCGTCAAACAACAGGCCCCCTCTGCGGAACGGCGATAGTCCCAGTATGTGCGTCCGAGGGCACACCGTCGACCCGCCATCCGGGGGACGTCCCGGATAATCTGAGCCGGTGACCGACGAGCCCACTCTCCCTCACGGCGTCGGCCCCTGGCCCGGCGGACCGGCCGCGTGGCCGGACGATCCGCGCTACGACCGCGATCTGCTCGAGCACGGCGACGCGCGCAACGTGGTCGACGAGTACCGGTACTGGTCGATGGAGGCGATCGTCGCCGACCTCGACCGCCGGCGTCACGGCTTCCACGTCGCGATCGAGAACTGGCAGCATGACATGAACATCGGCTCGATCGTGCGCAGCGCGAACGCGTTCCTGGCGGCCGAGGTGCACATCGTGGGGCGCCGGCGCTGGAACCGCCGCGGCGCGATGGTGACCGACCGGTACCAGCACGTGCGGCACCACGAGGACGTCGCGGCGTTCAAGGAGTGGGCGGATGCCTCGTCCCTCCCGATCATCGCCATCGACAACGTCGACGGCTCGGTGCCGCTCGATCGCGCCGAGCTTCCCCAGCGCTGCGTGCTGCTGTTCGGGCAGGAGGGTCCGGGGCTGTCGCCAGAGGCGCTCGCCGCGGCATCCGCCGTCGTCGAGATCACCCAGTACGGATCGACCCGCTCCATCAACGCCAGCGCGGCCGGCGCCGTCGTGATGTACGAGTGGTGCCGTCGCTGGGCGTGACGGCTCAGGCCCCCGCCGTCATCCAGGCGGCGCCGCGCACGCGCAGGCCCAGGGTCGCGAGGCGCGCGAGCATGTAGACGCCGAAGAAGGCGACGGCCAGCCACGCCAGCCCGGCCGCTCCCGGCGGGTGCAGCACGGCGACGAGCGCGAGCGCCGGCAGGTACGGGATGAGGTTGAGTCCGCCGGCCACCGCGAGGTACTTGGAGTCGCCGGCGCCGATGAGCACACCGTCGAGCACGAACACCACGCCGCACAGCGGCTGCGTGACGGCCAGCACGATGAGCGCCGGCTGGACGAGGGCGGCGATCGCGGGGTCACCCGTGAACAGCAGGCCGATCGCGCCGGAGAACAGTCCGATCACACCGCCCACGACGACGCCGAACCACGCGCCCCACGCGACCGTCCGGCCGAGGACATGTCGCACGAGCGAGGTGTCGCCGGCGCCGAGGCCCTTGCCGATGAGGGCCTGTGCCGCGATCGCGAGGGCGTCGAGCGCGAAGGCCGCGGTCGAGAAGATGGTGAACGCGACCTGCCACCCGGCCAGCTCGTCGGTGCCCAGCGCGGTTGCGACGGCGACCGTCGCGAGCAGCGCCACACGCAGCGAGACGGTGCGCAGGAAAAGCCAGCCACCGGATCGAGCCGAGCCCCGCACGCCTTCGCGCTGGGGACGGACGGATGCCTCGTGCCGCCGCGCCAGCCGGCCGATGACCACGACGTAGGCGGCGACCATCGCCCACTGCGCGACGACGGTGCCGGCGGCAGAGCCGGCGATGCCCCACCCGAAGCCGTAGATGAAGAGCCAGTTGAGCAGGGCGTTGGCGCCGAAGCCGAGCCCGGCGATCCACAGCGGCGTCACGGTGTCCTGCATGCCGCGCAGGAGCCCTGTCGCGGCGAACACGATCAGCATCGCGGGGAGGCCCCACATCGAGATGCCGAGATAGATCTCGGCCTGCTCTGACACGATCGGCGTCGCGCCGAACAGCCCGACCAGCCACGGGGTCGCCAGGGACCCGACGAGCGCGAGCACCGCGCCGATGCCGAGGGCCAGCCACAAGCCGTCGATGCCGACCGAGACGGCCTTCGACGGATCGCCCGCGCCGAAGCGCCGCGCCACGGCCGGTGTCGTCGAGTACGCGAGGAAGACCATCAGCCCGACGATCGTCTGCAGCACCGCCGAGGCGATGCCGAGGCCCGCGAGCGGCACGACACCGAGGTGGCCGACCAGCGCCGAGTCGACGATGAGGAAGAGGGGCTCGGCGACGAGCGAGCCGAGCGCCGGGACGGCGAGCCGCAGGATGTCGCGGTTCAGCGTCTGCGGGCGGGTCATCCTACGAGCCTAGGGCGGTCCACCCACAGCCCTTGCCCTTCGGGAGGAGCCGACGCATATCCTGGAACGCATGACCGACGCCCCCCGCTCTGGTCTCGCGCTCGATGAGCTCAGCGCAGACATCCGCCCCCAGGACGACCTCTTCCGCCACGTCAACGGCGCGTGGCTGGAACGCACCGACATCCCCGAAGACAAGGCGAGGTGGGGTTCCTTCCACCTCATCGCCGAGCAGGCCGAGAAGGACGTGCACGCGATCGTCGAGGAGTCGCAGGCGGCGGAGCCGGGAACCGAGGCGCGCAAGATCGGCGACCTCTTCACGAGCTTCATGGACACCGCCCGCATCGCGGAGCTGGGCGCGGCGCCGCTCGCCGACCAGCTCGCGCGGGTGGACCGGGTCGACAGCATCCCCTCCTTCCTTCGCACGGTGGGCGAGCTGGAGCGTGACGGCGTCGCCGGTCTCGTGCACCTCTACATCGAGCCCGACCCGGGCAACCCGCAGCGGTACGTGCCGTTCTTCATCCAGGGCGGGCTGTCCCTCCCGGACGAGAGCTACTACCGCCTCGACAACTTCGAGGCGACGCGCACCGCGTTCCGCGCCCACGTGCAGAAGATGCTCGATCTTGCGGGCGTTGCGGACGCCGCGGCATCCGCCGACCGCATCTTCGCGCTCGAGACGGAACTGGCCACGCACCACTGGGACAACGTCAAGAGCCGCGACGCCGTGGCGACCTACAACCTCAAGCCGTGGGCCGACGTGCAGGCGCTCGCCGGCGTCGACCTCGCGCCCTGGATCGAAGGCGTCGCACCCGGCCACGCCGATGCGTTCGCCGAGGTGAACGTCTACCAGCCCAGCTACGTCGAGGGCCTCGGGTCGCTCCTCACCGAGGACCGTCTCGAGGACTGGAAGGCCTGGCTCCGCTGGTCGATCGTCCACGGTTCGGCAGCGTTCCTGTCGGACGAGTTCGTCGACGAGAACTTCGCGTTCTACGGCACGCAGCTCACCGGCGTGCCCGTGAACCGCGAGCGCTGGAAGCGCGGGGTGGGCCTGGCCGAGGCCGCGCTGGGCGAGGCCATCGGCAAGGTCTACGTCGACCGGCACTTCCCGCCGTCGGCGAAGGCGGCGATGGACGAGCTCGTCGCGAACCTCATCGAGGCCTACCGTCAGTCGATCACGGGCCTCGAGTGGATGAGCCCCGAGACCCGCCGGCGCGCCCTCGACAAGCTCGACGCCTTCACGCCGAAGATCGGCTACCCGGTCAAGTGGAAGGACTACTCGACGCTCGAGATCGACCCCGCCGACCTCATCGGCAACGTCCGACGCGCGCACGTGTGGGAGCACGACCGTCAGCTCGACAAGGTGGGAAAGCCCATCGACCGCGACGAGTGGTACATGACGCCGCAGACGGTCAACGCCTACTACAACCCGCTCATGAACGAGATCGTCTTTCCCGCGGCGATCCTCCAGTACCCGTTCTTCGAGGCGGATCGCGACGCGGCCGCCAACTACGGCGGCATCGGCGCGGTGATCGGGCACGAGATCGGCCACGGCTTCGATGACCAGGGCAGCCGCTTCGACGGCGACGGATCGCTGCGCGACTGGTGGACCGACGACGACCGCGCCGCGTTCGAGGAGCGCACCAAGACCCTCATCGCGCAGTATGACGAGCTGACCCCCGACGGCCTCGACGAGCAGTACACGGTCAACGGCTCGCTCACGGTCGGCGAGAACATCGGCGACCTCGGCGGCCTGGGCATCGCCCTCAAGGCCTACGAGCTGTCGCTGCGCGGCGGCGAGGCGCCGGTCATCGACGGCTACACCGGCGTGCAGCGCCTGCTGCTGAGCTGGGGTCAGATCTGGCAGCAGAAGGGGCGGGATGCCGAGACCATCCGCCTTCTCACGATCGACCCCCACTCGCCCAACGAGTTCCGGTGCAACCAGATCGTGCGCAACATCGACGCGTTCTACGACGCGTTCGGCGTGACGGAAGCCGACGCCCTCTGGCTCGATCGGGAGCAGCGCGTCACCATCTGGTGAGATGGACCCGTGCGCGTCCTGGGGTCGCGCATCCACCAGCCGAATCCACCGGAAGGAACCGCCCGTGGGCACTGAGCCCAGAAGGGATGCCGAGTCGCAGCGGGGGTCGCGACGGAGCACGAGCAGACGAGTGCCGAGGAGGGCGGCAGTCGGACGCCGATCATTCACGTCGACGCTGAAGGCGCTCGACGACCTCGCCGCGTCCGGAGCGAAGATCTCGGTGCGCATCACCGATCTCGATCGCGGCCATTCGGTGCTGGCGGGCGACGACTTCGTCACGCTCCCCGTGGGCGGGCTCGGCGTCGTCCCGCTGCTGATCGAGGTCGCGGCCGGGTTCGAGTCGGGAGCGCTCGACCCCCTCGAGATCATCGACCGCGCCGATATCGACCCGGTGACGGTCGGCGGCGTGTGGCAGCACCTCAAGGCGCCGGCGCTGCCGATGTCGGATGTCGCGGTGCTGGCCGCGTCGACGGGTGACGCGCTCGCCGCGAACGCTCTGCTGTCGCGCGTCGGCCTTCCAGCCGTGCGCGCACGCATCGAGCAGCTCGGCCTCACGAGGTCGGCGATGCTCGACCGCTTCCGCGACGTGCGCGGACCTGACGATGCGCCGCACTTCGCGCTGGGCTCCGCCCGCGAGCTCGCCGAGCTGTTCGCCGCGCTCGTGAACGCGAAGGTCGTCTCGCCGGGCGTGAGCGCGCAGGTCGCCGAGTGGCTGAGCCTCAACCACGACCTCTCGCTCGTCGCGTCGGCGACGGGCCTCGACCCCTTCGCGCACGAGAACGACGAGCACGGCCTGCTCTTCATCAACAAGACGGGGCGGGATGCCGGTGTGCGCGTCGAGGCGGGTGTGCTCGCCGGGCCGCGGGCCGGCGTCTCCTATGCGCTCATCGTGTGCTTCGACGACCTGTCGATCATGCATCGCATGCGCGCGCACGAGGCGTTCCGCACGCTCGGCATGGAGCTCATGGAGTACGTGTTCTGACGGCGTGCCGGGGGGCGCGGTGGTCAGCGCACGGCGGGCGCGGGGCGAGGCATCCGCAGCACCATCACCGTCGTGATCGCGAGGACCACGACCCCGATGGATTCCACGATGACCGTCTCGGGCACGAGCGTGAAGTTCCAGTCCTGATGGATGCCGAACAGTCCCACGGTCAGCGCGAGCACGAGAGAGCCGAGCGTCGCGATCAGGAACAGGAGGCTGAGAACGGTCGCGATCTGCAGCAGCCGGCCCTTCAGCGCCACCATGGCGATGGCCAGGACGAGCCCCGCGACGAAGTTCAGGATGAAGGCGACCCCGAGGAAGCCCCCGACGCCGTTGAGGGCGAGGTACAGGTGGATCCCGCCGGTGGCGAGAAGGAAGAGGGCGCTGAGGATCCGCAGGATCCACACCGCGCGCGAGGTGCCGTCGGTCATGTCTGTTCACTCCTTCGTAAGCCCGCATCGGTGCGGGCGGGGGTGAGCCGCCGCCGCGCGATGAGCCAGAGCACATCGCGTCCGAACGACTCGATCAGCAGGGCGAGGGCGACGAGCGTGAGGACCAGGCCCGCCCCTGCGGGCACGAGACTCGACGCGGTCACCGTGAGCGCGATCCCCGCGTAGGCGGTGACGACCTTGCGCCAGTACCGAGCGGGGAGGGTCGCGCGCATCCAGGGCAGCAGCCATCCGGCGACGACGAAGGCGTAGCGCAGCAGGCCGATGGCGAGCACCCACGCCCCCAGGTCCTGGGCGACGTAGGCGCTCAGGACGAGGAGAAGGAAGGCGTCGACCTCCATGTCGAATCGCGCGCCGAGGTCGGTCTCGGTGCCGGTGCGCCGAGCGAGCCAGCCGTCGACCGCGTCCAGTGAGAGCGCCACGCTCGCCAGCACGACGAGCAGAAGCACCGACACCGGTGCGGTGAACGACGTCGCGACGAGCGCCGTGACGAACCCGACCAGGGTCGACCGCGTCGTCGTCGCCGCGTTGCCCCAGCCGAGGGAGGTCGTACCGCTGCGGTGCAACCCCCTGGCCAGGAGTGCGTTCGACGCGACAAAGTAGAGGAGGCCGGCGGTCCATCCGACCGCCGACAGCGGGGAGAGGCGATCGACCGCGAACAGGCCGAGCGCGCCCGCCATCAACGACGAGAGCGGAGCGAGATGAACCTTCGACATGGGGAGTTCCGTTTCTCCGTCATGGATACCACTGGGAACACGGAGCCGGGGCGGGCTTCGGTTCAATCCGGTGAGGTGCGGGACTGATGGATGCCGCGGCGTTCTGGGTGGAAGGCCCCGGTGTCGGGTCCCTGCGCAGCGCGCCGGCACGCGACCCCGGTGCGGACGACGTGCTCGTCCGCACGCTGTTCACGGGGATCAGCCGCGGCACGGAATCGCTCGTCTTCCGTGGCGAGGTCCCCGAGAGCGAGCGGGAGCGCATGCGTGCGCCGTTCCAGCGGGGCGCGTTTCCCGGTCCGGTGATGTACGGCTACCTCAATGTCGGCACCGTCGAGCGAGGGCCGGAGGGGCTCGTCGGACGCACCGTGTTCACGCTCTACCCCCACGAGTCGGTGTTCGTGGTTCCCGCGAGCGCCGTCTCCGTGGTCCCGGACGGAGTGCCCCCGCGGCGTGCCGTGCTGGCGGGCGCGGTCGAGACCGCGGTGAACATCCTGTGGGATGCCTCGCCCCTGGTGGGCGACCGGATCACCGTCATCGGCGCGGGCATGATCGGCTGCGCCGTCGCGCGGCTCGCGCGTGCAATCCCGGGCGCTGACGTCGTCGTGCTCGATGTCGACCGCACCAAGGCATCCGTCTGCCGGGCGCTCGACCTCGCGTACGCGCATCCCTCCGACAGTCCGCCCGAGCGGGACCTCGTCATCGACACGAGCGGGTCCGCCGAGGGCCTCCAGCTGGCGATCGACACGGCGGCCACCGAGGGCGAGATCGTCGAGGCGAGCTGGTTCGGTAGCCGCGAGGTGCCCCTGCGCCTCGGCGGCGCGTTCCACTCCCGCCGCCTGACGATCCGCTCGAGCCAGGTGGGCGCGGTCGCGCCGCGCCGGCATGGAACGCGCACGACCGCCGACCGGCTCGCCCTCGCGCTCGACCTGCTTCAGGACGACGCCTTCGACGCGCTCTTGACGGGCGAATCCTCGTGGCGCGACCTTCCGGCCACCATGGCCGCCATCGCCCGCGGCGATGCGCCGGGCCTGTGTCACACGATCGACTGGAGGGACCCCGCATGACCTACTCGGTGACCGTACGCGACCACATGATGATCGCGCACAGCCTCTCAGGCGAGACCTTCGGGCCCGCGCAGCGCCTGCACGGGGCGACGTACGTCGTCGACGCGACCTTCCGATCGGCCGATCTCGACGCGGACGGCGTGGTGGTCGACATCGGCCGCGCGTCGGCGGCACTGCACGAGATCGTCTCGGCGCTGTCTTACCGCAACCTCGACGAAGAGCCCGACTTCGCGGGGGTGAACACGACGACCGAGCGCCTCTGCAGCGTGATCGCGCTGCGCCTGGCCGACACCGCCGCTGCCGGCGGGCTCGGCGGCGCGACCCTCTTCGCCATCGAGGTCACTCTGCGCGAGTCCCACATCGCGTGGGCGTCGTTCGAGGTGACGCTGTGACCGGACGCTCGCTGTGGTTCGTCGTTCCCGAGGGGATCGACGATCCGGCGCGCGTGAGCGGCGGCAGCGTCTACGACCAGCGCCTCCGCGACGGTCTGCGCGAGCTAGGGTGGGACGTGCGGATGGTGGGGGCGGATGCCTCGTCCGACCCTTTCCTCACGGTGCCCGACCACGCGCTCGTCCTCATCGACGGGCTCGTGGCCATGCAGGCTCCCGAAGCGGTCGAGGGTGCCGCCGCCCGCGCGGCGGTCGTGCTGCTCGCGCACATGGTCGCGGCATCCTTCCCCGATCCCGACCCGCGCGATGTCGACGCCGAGCTCCGCGCCCTGCGGGCAGCGCGGTCTGTGGTGACGGCGAGCGAGTGGGCGAAGGGCGAGCTGATCTCGCGCGGGGCGGCACCCGACGCGGTGATCGTGGCCGTTCCGGGATCGGATGCCGCGGCGACCGCCACCGGCACCTGGACGGGTGCCGCGCTGCTGTGCGTCGGCGCCGTCGCGCCGCACAAGGGACAGGACATGCTCGTCGAGGCGCTCACCCGTCTGCCGGCCGGGGTGCGGTGGACGTGCACCTTCGCGGGATCCACGGCGGTGGACTCCTCCTTCGCGCGTGCCGTAGCGGAACGCGCCGCCGGGGCGGGGCTCGCCAGCCGCATCACGTGGGCCGGCGTGCTCGGGCCGAGAAGTCTGGGCGACGCCTACTCCGCCGCCGACCTCGTCGTCGCGCCGTCGCGAGCCGAGAGCTACGGCATCGCGATCGGAGACGCGCTGAGCCGTGGCATCCCGGTCATCGCGAGCCGCGTCGGCGGCATCCCGGAGGCGGTCGCGCCCGGGGGCGGAGCGCTCCTCGTCCCTCCGGGCGACCCGGCAGCGCTCGCCGACGCGCTCCGAGGATGGATGGCCGACCCCGAGCTGCGACGCCGGCTCACCGACCGCGCGCGGCGCGAGGCGCCGACCCGGCCCCGATGGCATGACACCGCACGGGTCGTCGACGCGGCCCTGCGAGGCGCGTCATGAGCGCCGTCATCCCGGTCTCGGCCGACTGGCTCAGCCTGCGCGAGCCCGTCGACGCTCGGTCGCGGTCGCTCGCGCTCGTCGAGAACGCGGGACGGATGCTTCGCCCCCCGCTCACGATCCACGATCTCGGCAGCGGCACGGGGTCGATGATGCGGTGGCTCGCACCGCTCCTGCCCGGGCCGCAGACGTGGGTGCTGCACGACTGGAACGAGGAGCTGCTGCGGCACGCGGCTGCCACCGCAGCGATCGATGCGGCGGGGAGGAGCGTCGAGGTGCAGACGAGAGTCGGGCACCTGGCGGAGCTGCGGGAGGCAGATGTCGCCGGAGCGTCGCTGGTCGTCACGTCGGCCCTGCTCGACGTGCTCGCCGCCCCCGAAGTGGAAGCCATTGTGCGGGCGTGCGTGACGGCGGCAGTCCCCGCCCTCCTCGCCCTCTCGGTCCGCGGCACCGTCGAACTCGACCCCGCTCGCCCCGAGGACGCGGTGTTCGAGGCATCCTTCAACGATCATCAGCGCCGCAGCGCCGACGGTCGCACCCTGCTCGGCCCCGATGCGGTCGACGTCGCCGCACACCTGTTCGCGGAATCCGGGTGGACGGTGAGCTTCGACTCCTCGCCGTGGCGTCTCGGCCCCGGCGACGGCGAGCTCACCGCGGAGTGGCTCGACGGATGGGTGGGCGCCGCCGTCGAGCAGCGGCCGGAACTCGCCGCCACCGCGCGGGAGTACCTGCTCCAGCGTCGGGCCGAGCGGGAAGCCGGTCTGCTCTCCGCCGTCGTGCATCACACCGACCTGCTGGCGTGGCCGCCGTGAGTGCCGCGGCGAGCGTGATCCCGCGTCGGCCCGCATCGACGGCACGGCGCTGGCAGCCGTGGGTCCGGGCGGCCGTCGGTGCGGGCATCCTCGTCCTCATGATCGCCGTCGCCGGAGCCGAGCCGTTCCTGCGGGGTCTCGCCGCGATCTCGGCGCCGGCGGTGCTGGCCGCGTTCGCGCTCGCCGCCGTGGCGACGATGGCGGCCACCTGGCGGTGGCGCCTCCTCGCCGGCCGACTGGGACTCGACCTCGGCTGGCGGGCGGCACTCGCCGCGTACTACCGCTCGCAGTTCCTCAACACGGTCCTGCCCGGCGGCGTGATCGGCGACGTGGACCGGGCCGTGTCGCACGGGCGCACCGTCGACCGGGTCGCTCAAGCCGCTCGCGCCGTCGCCGCCGAGCGGGCAGCCGGCCAGGCGGTGCAGCTGACGCTCGCCGTCGTGGTGCTCGCCGCCGTCGGTTCCTGGGCCTACGCTCCGGCGCTGGTGGTGCTGGCCGGGGTGATCCTCGCGGGAGCGATCGTCGTCGCGACGAGCCGGCGCCTGCGCGCGATGCTCGCGCGTGAACTCGAGATCCTGCGAGGCGCGTTCGGGAGCATCCGCACGGTCGTGTGCGTGTCCCTCGCGTCGACGGTGGTCGTCGCCGGCCACGTGGCGACCTTCCTGGTGGCATGTGCCGCCGTGGGCGTCGATCCCGGCGCCGACCGCGTGGCCGCCGCCGCCGTGATCGCCGTGCTCGCTTCGTCGATCCCGCTCAACATCGCAGGGTGGGGCCCGCGCGAGGGCGCGGCGGCCTGGGCGTTCGGGGCAGCGGGGGTCGGCGCCGCCGCCGGGATCGCCGCCGCGACGGCGTTCGGAGTGCTCGCCGCGCTCGCGGTCGCCCCGGGCGCCGTGGTGGTCGCGGTGTCCCTGATGCGTCGACGGCGGCTGGAGCGGGAGCGGAGGCGGAACTCATGACGCGGCCCTACGTCACGCTCAGCTGTGCGATGTCGATCGACGGCTACCTCGACACCGAGGAGCCTCGGCGGCTCGCGATGTCGAACGCGGCGGACTTCGACCGGGTCGATCAGCTGCGCGCCGAGAGCGACGCCATCATGGTCGGCGCCGCCACCGTGCGACGCGACAACTGCCGCCTGCTCGTGCGGAGCGAGGAGCGTCGCGCGCGCCGTCGCGACGCCGGCCTGCCGGCCTCGCCGAAGAAGGTGACGGTGACCGCCAGCGGCGAGCTCGCAGTCGATTCGTCCTTCTTCACCGCGGGTGACGTCGAGAAGATCGTGTACTGCCCCCGGGTCGACCGGGACCGCATCGAGGCGGAGCTCGGAGGGGTCGCGACGGTCGTGCCGCTCGGCGACCCGGTCGCCATGCGCGACGTCGTCGACGACCTCGGTCGACGGGGTGTGCGGCGGCTGATGGTCGAAGGCGGCGGGCGACTGCACACGCAGTTCCTGGTGGAGGATCTCGCCGATGAACTGCAGCTGGTGATCGCACCGTTCTTCGTGGGCGAGCCACTGGCTCCCCGCTTCGTGCAGCCGGGCCGGTTCCCGTGGACGGCTGCTCGGCGTGCACGCCTGGCCGAGACCCGTCCCATCGACGACGTCGTCCTCCTGCGGTACGCGCTGTCAGAGCGCTTCGCGGAAGGGGGTTCCGCGCATCCCGAAGGGGAGGTGGCTCCGGATGACCGGTGACCGAGGACCGTTTACGCCGCCGCTCGGGGCGGGCGCGGGGTCCCGCCCCGGCGGACGCTCTGCTGCGGTCACGGCGATCGCCGTCGCCGCTCTCGCGCTGCTTCCCCTCGTTCCCGGCGCGTTGAGTGCCGGCGACCCGGCGCAGCTCGTCGGCGTGCCGGTGGAATCGATCGTGGTCGTGCTGGCGGTCGGCGTGCTGGCGTCCGCCCTCGGGCAGGGTCTCGCCGCTGCGGCCTATGCCGCCGTCATCGTCGCCGCGCTGCTCGTCGCGGCGCTCGACGTCGCCTTCCGCGCGTCGATCGACCGGCCTTTCAGCGCGGCCGAGGACGGCATCGCACTCGTGAACGCCTTCGGGGTCGTCGAGGACGCCGTCGGCGCCGTCGGGGCGTGGTCGGTGCTGATCGCCGTCGTCGCGATCTTCGTCGGGTGCGGCTTCGCGCTCGCCGCCGCCGCGCTCCGCGTCGGGCGCCTCACCGCAAGGGCGGGGAGTCGGGGACGGATGCTTCTCGCGGCGGTCGCACTCGCATGGATCGCGTTCGCCTTCGTCGGGGCGCAATCCGCGGGTGCGTCGGCGGCGGCATCCCGTTCCCTCGACGCGCTCGTCACGACGTCGGCTCGCGCGATCGCCGACGTCGAAGCGCTCAGGGTGTTCGACGAGTCGATCGCGGCCGATCAGCTCGCCGCGCAGCCCGGTGAGGAGCTGCTGACGGCGCTCGCCGGCAAGGACGTCGTGATCGCGTTCGTGGAGAGCTACGGCCGGACCGCCGTCGAGCCGTCGGGCTTCACGCGCGGAATAGAACGGACGCTCGACGAGGGCGCAGCGGCGCTCGAACGCAGGGGATACGTCGCGCAGAGCGCGTTCCTCGCATCGCCGACGTTCGGCGGCGTGAGCTGGCTCGCCCACGCCACGCTGCAGAGCGGAGTGTGGGTCGACTCGCAGCAGAAGTACGGCCGGCTGATGACGACCGACCGGCTGACCCTGACCTCCGCGTTCGAGGAGGCCGGCTGGCAGACGGCCGCCGTGGTGCCGTCCAACCGGCGCTTCTGGGAGGAGGGTCAGTCGTTCTACGGCTTCGACACCGTGCTCGACTCCCGGAACATGGGGTACCAGGGGCCGGCGTTCGGGTACGCGCGCATGCCCGACCAGTACACCTGGAGCACCTTCCACGACCGGGTGCTCGCCCCCGCGACCCTGCCGGTCATGGCGGAGGTGGATCTGGTGTCGTCGCACGCACCGTGGACGCCGCTCCCACGCCTGCTGCCCTGGGATGAGCTGGGCGACGGCGCCGTGTTCGCGGCGCAGGCCGAGAGCGGCCAGCCCGCCGTGGCCGCGCTGACAGACGCCGAGCGCGCGCAGGCGCTCTACGCGGCATCCGTCGAATACTCCCTCGGGGCGACCTTCTCGTACCTGGAGGCGTTCGAGCAGCGCGACCTGGTGCTCGTGCTCGTCGGCGACCATCAGCCCGCGAGAAGGGTGAGCGGAACGGATGCCCCGTACGACGTGCCCATCACGATCATCGCGAACGACCCCGACCTGTTCGGGCGGATCGCCTCGTGGGGCTGGGAGGACGGCGTGCATCCGTCCGCAGACGCGCCGGTATGGCGCATGGACGAGTTCCGCGACCGGTTCGTCGACGCCTTCAGCGGCTGAGCACCCGCATGACGGCTAGACGATCTTCTCGAAGACCATCGTCGCCTGGATCCGATCGCCTCCGCCCGAAACCACCTCGCCCTCAGGCGGCTGAGCTGATGGTGTGGAGGCGGTAGCCGAGCGCGGCCCGCCGTCGTGGAGAGCTGATCACTCGTACGTGTCGGTCCACGAGGCGATGTCGACGCCGTGGTTGTCGGGGGACGCGAGCGACCACCACGCGGGGGCGTGAGAGTCGTCGGCGAGCCGCCCACCGGCGGCCACGGCGGCATCCACTCGCGCCTGCGCCTGGTCGGCCGGAACGAAGACATCGAAGTGGGTGCGCCCTCGCGCCGGTGAGTCTCCCGCGATCGGGTTGAAGGCGAGCTGCGGTCCGCAGCGCAGCGGGTCGACGGCATCCGTGTCGCCGAAAGCCTCGTATCCCAGGGCGGCGAGGAAGAACGGGCGCGCGTCGACCTGGGAGTGCTGCGCCACATAGATGCCGATCGACTGCGCGAGCGAGGGGTCGGCCGGGAGCGACCGTTCGGCTGCCGCCCGTGATACGGCCGCAGCGAACTCGCCGGCTGCCGCAGGAATGCCTTCGGGGTTTCGATAGGGGATGCGTACGACGATGACCTCGGGGCGCAGATCGATGTCAGGCAGGACGCCGGTCCGCTCGGCCGCGGCGACGATCGGCTCGACGAGTGCCGCGGCCTGCCCCAGCGACGCCGCGGTGAAGACGGCCTGCGGGCCCGACCCCGTCACCCGCCAGTCCGAGACGCCGGCGGCTCGATGGAACTCGGCCGCCGAGAGGAGCCGTGCCTCGTCGCTGGTCGCCTCGCCGTTCGTGGACTCGCCCATGGAAGACCCCTTCGCCGGTTGCCTGGATCCGGCATCGGCGCCGGGCCCGGGGCCACGGTACTCCGGTGCAGACGGGTCTGTCAGAAGACGATCGTGTGGTTGCCGTGGCGGATGACCCGGTCTTGGGCGTGCCAGAGCACGGCGCGTGAGAGCACCTGGCGCTCGACATCCGATCCGCGGCGCACGAGCTCCTCGACGCTGTCGCCGTGGGTCACGCGGACGGTGTCCTGCTCGATGATCGGGCCTTCGTCGAGGTCGTCGGTCACGTAGTGCGAGGTGGCGCCGATCAGCTTGACCCCGCGCTCCTTCGCCTTCTTGTACGGCTCGGCTCCGATGAAGGCGGGAAGGAAGGAGTGGTGGATGTTGATCACGGGAACGGCGAGCTTCTCGAGGAAGTCGGCTGAGAGGATCTGCATGTAGCGCGCGAGCACGACGAAGTCGACGTTCCCGGTCAGGAGCTTCAGGATCTCGGCCTCGGAGGCGGACTTGTCGGGGCCGGGCGTCGAGGGCACGTGGAAGAACGGCACGCCGAACGAGCGGACATCCTCTGCCGACGTGGTGTGGTTCGAGATCACCATCGGGATCGTCACGGGGAGGTCCCCGCGGCGGTGGCGCCACAGCAGATCGAGCAGGCAGTGGTCCTGCTTCGACGCGAGGATCGCCATGCGCTTGGGCACCGACTGGTCGGTGATCGACCACTGCAGATCGAACCCGTCCCCGAGCGTGCGAGCGAGATCCTCCTCGATCGCGGGGAGCCCGGCCGTCAGATCGGGCCGGTGGAAGACGACCCGCTGGAAGTACGCGCCGCCCGTGGGGTCGTCGGAGTACTGATCGAACGCGACGATGTTGCCGTGGTTTCGCGTGATGAGGGCCGAGACGGCCGCCACGATCCCCGGCTGGTCGCTGCCGTGGACGATCAGGCAGGCGTGGTCGGGAAGCAGGTGCGGAGTGGCGGCCATGCCTCGATTCTGCCCTGTCGATCACGCCGTGCCGTCAGGCGAGCGGGCGAACCCCTCGCGGGCGGGGACGTCATCACTCCCGGAGGGACGGATGCCTCTCCTCAGGCGCATGGTGCCGAGGGATGAACAGCGCCACGAGAAGGGCCATCACGGCGGCCGCCCCGCCCAGCACGAACGACAGCTGGAACGCCGTCGGCGAGGGGACTGCGGTTCCTTCGTGCGCCACGGTGTAGGTCGCGAGCACGGCGCCGACGACCGCTGCTGCGGTGCTCGTGCCCAGCGAGCGGAACAGCGCGTTGAGCCCGTTCGAGGCGCCCGTCTCGGACTGCGGCACCGAGCGCATGATGAGCATCGGCATCGCCGCGTAGCCGAAGCCGATCCCGGCGCCGATGAGGATGTTCGCCACGACCAGCTGCCACACCTCGCTCGAGAAGAGAAGGGTGAACCCGTAGGCGACGATCAGCGAGATCGCGCCGAGCACGAGCAGCAGCTTCGGCCCGACGGTCCGGGCGAGCCGTCCCGAGAAGGGCGAGAGCACCATCATCACGATGCCCGCGGGCATCACCACGAAGCTCGCGGCCAGGAGCGACAGGCCGAAGCCGCCGGTGGCGACCGGCAGCTCGAGCATCTGCGGGTAGACGACGTTCGAGGCGAACAGCGAGAAGCCCATCGCGACCGACGCGATGTTCGTCAGCAGCACCGGGCGTCGCGCGGCGACGCGAAGGTCGAGGAGCGGCTCGTCGATCCGCAGCTCGTACCAGCCCCACGCCAGCAGCATGACGAGGCCGCCGACGCCGAGGGCGAGCACGGCCGGTGAGGTCCAGCCCCACTCATTCCCCCGGGAGATCGCCAGCAGGATCCCGAGCAGCCCCAGGCTGAGCCCCGCCGCGCCGACGAAGTCGAACCTTCCGGCGGTGCGCAGGACGCTGACCGGGACGATCCACAGCACGAGCGCGAAGACCACCGCGCCGAGGCCGGCGGCCAGCCAGAACAGCATGTGCCAGTCGCTGCGCTCGGTGATGAACGCGCTGATCGGCAGACCCAGGGCGCCGCCGACTCCGAGCGTCGCGCTGATGAGCGCGATCGCGGTGTCGACGCGGTTCTCGTGCAGCACGTCGCGCAGGATCGAGATCCCCAGCGGAACGACGCCGACGACCGCGCCCTGCAGCGTTCGGCCGACGATGATGCCGACGATGCCGGGGGAGAGCGCGGCGATGACCGAGCCGACGACGAGCAGCGCGAGCAGCACGAGCACGATCCGTCGCTTGCCGTACATGTCGCCGAGCCGGCCCGAGATCGGCGTGATGATCGCGGCGGCGAGCAGGGTCGAGGTCACGACCCATGCGGTGTCCTCGCGGCTGGCGTCGAGCAGTTCGGGCAGCTTCGACTGGATCGGCACGACGAGCGTGAACATGAACGACGACGCCAAGCCTGCGATCGCGAGCACGGCGACGATCGCGCCCTGGCGGGGCATCCGGGTGAGTCGTCTTCTCGCGTCCTCATCCGTGCCCATCCGTCCAGGCTATCCGCGCCCCGGACGCCGGGCTCCGGCGTGCACACCTCCTCCTGCCTGGCCCCAGAGCGGGGCGGATGACGAGGCCTGGCCGCCCCCGGAGGAGTTGTGCGCGCCGGCGAGTGCCACACTGGATCCATGGCCGACACGTCACCCCCGCCGGGCTTCGCGATCCGCCCGCTCGACACCGTCGCCGACGTGCACGCCGCGTCGCAGGTGCTCGCCGACGTGTGGGGCGGTGACCGCGGCGGCATGCCGCCGAACCTGCTGCGCGCCCTCGCCCACGCGGGCAACTATGCGGTCGGGCTCTATGACGGAGAGCGGATGGTCGGAGCATCCGTCGCCTTCTTCGCCGCCCCCGCGGCGCGCTCGATGCACAGCCACATCACGGGAGTGCTCCCGGACCACCAGAGCAAGGGCCTCGGGCGCGTGCTCAAGCAGCACCAGCGGGAGTGGGCGCTCGCGCGCGACGTGGGCCACATCACGTGGACCTTCGATCCGCTCGTCGCACGCAACGCGCACTTCAACCTGCGTGTGCTCGGGACCCGCGTGACCGAGTACCTCGTCGACCATTACGGACCGATGGACGACGGCGTCAACCGCGGCGACGAGACCGACCGGCTCATGGTGTCGTGGGCGCTCGCCGCTCCGCCCGTGCCCACGCCCGAGGCAGGGCGCGTGGTCGCGTCGGTCGCTGTGCCGCACGACATCGAGACCATGCGGCGCGAAGCGCCGACGGATGCCGCGGCCTGGCGCACCCGGTTGCGCGAGGGCGTTCTCACCCAGCTCGCCGAGGGCCTGGTGATCGGGGGCTTCGACGACGAGCGCGGCTACCTGTTCGTGCGTCCGGCCTGAACCTGCCGGGGCGTTTCGTCTCGCCTGCGGCTCGCTCGACGACCGGGGGTTCAACGACCGTAATCCGACGGTCAGCGGCAGTTCTGCGGCGGCCCGCCCGCCTAGGCTCGCGTCATGCCCGAGTACCGCGCCCACTTCGACTTCGACATCCGGTTCGCCAACGGCGGTGGGCTCGCCGGCACCGGCTTCCGCCTCGACCTGCCCTCGGCCGATGCGACCGAGGACGCGATCGGCCGCCTCCTGGTGCGGCACCTGGGGCTGGCCCTGGTCGACGAGGTCGAGCTGCGCGGACTGCGCATCGTCGAAGAACCCCACCGTGGCAGCCGCGGGGTGGTTCCGGATGCCTCCGCCGCGGCGCCGTCGACGAAGCCGCGGGTCGTCGACCTCAGTCACCCCATCCGCGCCGGCCTCGTCACGTATCCCGGTCTGCCCGCGCCGACGATCACGCCGCACCTGACGCGCGAGGACTCGCGTGCGAGGTACGCGCCCGGCACCGAGTTCGCGATGGACATCCTGACGATGGTCGGCAATACCGGCACCTACCTCGACAGCCCGTTCCACCGCTACGCCGAGGGCCCCGATCTCGCCGGGCTCGAGCTGGCGTCGCTCGTCGGCCTGCGTGCCGAGGTCTTCCATCTCGAAGACGCCTGGACGCCCGAGCGCCGCGGCATCCGCCCCGAGACTCTCGCCGATCGCGACGTGCGCGGAGCGGCCGTGCTGCTGCACACCGGCTGGGACCGCTGGTTCGGTCGGCCCGAGTACGGCTCCCGTGCGCCCTACCTCACCGGCGAAGGGGCGCAGTGGCTGATCGACGCCGGCGCCGCGCTCGTCGGCATCGACTCCCTCAACATCGACGACACCGAGGCGGGAGGGGAGCGCCCCGCGCACACCCTGCTGCTCGGCGCGGGCGTGCACGTCGTCGAGCACCTCACCAACCTCGGCGGTCTGCCGGCGCGCGGAGCCCGGTTCACCGCGGCGCCCCCGGCGGTCGAGGGCTTCGGAACGTTCCCGGTGCGCGCGTTCGCCGAGGTTCCCGCCTAGCCGACGTATCTGTGCCGCGCGCAGCGGCTCCTCCCTTGCAGACACGCACGCGAGGAGAAGATCATGCGCGAACACATCGAGATCCTGGTGACCGGGCTCGCGACGGTACTGCGGGGCGACGCTCGCAAGGCACGCCGTCGCGCACCGCGCCGGGCTCGGGGAACCTTCGTTCCGGTGGCGCCCGACATGCGGCCCACGCGGTTCGCGCACTGACGCGCGCGGACGGCGGGCGGACTACCCTGAGCCCATGCCCATCGCGTCTGCCGCGGCATCCGTCGCCCTCGAAGGGTTCGAACTGCGGGTGCTGCACCTGCCGCTCGTTACCCCGTTCACGACGTCGTTCGGCACCGAGACGGTGCGCGAGGCGATCGTCGTGCGAGCGCTGACGTCCGGCGGCGACGGCTGGGGCGAGATCGTCACGAGCGCCGCCCCGCTGTACTCCAGCGAGTACACCCAGAGCGCGTGGGATGTCGCGCTCCGGTGGCTCGCGCCGGCGCTGCTCGACCGCGGCACGCTCGCACCCGAAGAGGTCGCCGGGGTCCTGCGGCCCTTCGTCGGCCACCGCATGGTGAAGGCGGGTTTGGAGCTCGCGGTCCTCGACGCGGCGCTGCGCAGTGAGGGCCGCGCGCTCGGCGAGTACTTCGGTGTCGCGCGCGACCGCGTGCCCAGCGGCGTCTCGGTCGGCATCCAGCGCGATCCGGCGGCCCTCGTCGACGTCGTGCGGGGCTACCTCGACGAGGGCTACGCGCGCATCAAGATCAAGATCAAGCCCGGCCGCGACGTGGGTGACACCGCCGCCGTCCGCGACGCGTTCGGGGGGATCATGCTGCAGGTCGACGCGAACTCGGCGTACACGCTCGCCGACGCCGACACGCTCGCCGAGCTCGATCGCTTCGACCTGCTGCTGATCGAGCAGCCGCTTCAGGAGGACGACCTCGTCGACCACGCTGCTCTCGCGCGGCGGCTCACGACGCCGGTGTGCCTCGACGAGTCGATCGTGTCGGCGAAGGCGGCCGCCGACGCGCTCGCGCTGGGTGCGGCATCCGTCATCAACATCAAGGCCGGGCGCGTGGGCGGCTATCTCGAGGCGGTCGCGATCCACGACCTGTGCCGGGATGCCTCGATCCCGGTGTGGTGCGGCGGCATGCTGGAGACCGGCATCGGCCGGGCGGCGAACGCCGCGCTCGCCGCGCTGCCGGGGTTCACACTCCCCGGCGACGTGTCGGCGTCGAGCCGGTTCTACGCGCGCGACATCGTGACCGAGCCCGCCGTGCTCGAGGACGGGCACGTGCGGGTACCCACGGGGCACGGCCTCGGGGTCGAGATCGATCCGGTGGCGCTCGAGGACTTCACCGTCGCGCGGGAGACGCTCACGCGATGAGGTGGGGCGGTGGGTGGCGCAGGGCCGTGGCGGCGGCCGCGGTGGTGCTCGCCGCGTGCGCGACCTCTGCGTGTGCGGCGGACGAGCCGTCCGGGCCGAGCGAGCTCGACGGCCTGCCTGCCGGCGTGACGGTCGAGCTGCAGCAGCTGCGGTCCGACGTCGCTGCGCGCCAAGCGCAGGTGGTCGTCACCAACGGCACCGATGAGACGCTCGTCGTCGGCGAGCTCCTGGTCGACGATCCGCGCTTCGACGGCTCGATCGGCCGGGTGAACGCGCGCGACAGCACCGTCGGGCCGGGTCGCTCGGTGGGCGTTCGCGTGCAGCTTCCGCCGGTCGCGTGCGACGAGGAGGTGGATCCGGATGCCGCGACCGCGACGCTCGTCGTCGACTACACGCTCGGCGACGCACGGGGCCACGCCACCGAGCCGCTCGAGGATCCGCTCGGCTTCGTGCCGCCGCTCCACGAGCGGGAGTGCCGTGTCGTCCTGCTCTCGCAGGCGGCCGACCTCGCGTTCACGGGCTTCTCCCCCTCACCGGCGGGTCAGCCGGCCGCTCTGGAGCTGACGGTGACGCCGACGGGAGCCGGGGGTGGAGGCATCCGCTCGATCCAGACGACCAACCTGCTGACGTTCGACGCCGGCGCGGGAGCCACTGCCGACGACTATCCCGTCGGGCTGGAGCTCGCCGAGGGTGACACGGAGTCCGTCGTCCTCTCGCTGCCGCTCGTTCCGCTGCGGTGCGACCCGCACGCGGTGCAGGAGGACAAGCGGGGGACGAGCTTCGACCTGGACGTCACGATCGACGGCGAGGAGGGCGAGATCGAGCTCGCCGCCTCGGAAGAGATGCGCGGGCAGATCCTGACGTGGGTGGCAGAGTGGTGCGGGTTCGGCTCGGAGTGACGCCGATCGGCTGACCCGCGGCACCGCGGGTTGTCAAGCCCTTCTTCCGCGTCGTTCACCCGCGGCAAGGTAGGGGACATGACCGGACTAGCTGTGATCCTCCTCATCGTCGGCATCGTGCTGCTGCTTCTCGGCGTGTTCATCGAAGCGGCGAAGTTCCTGCTGTGGATCGGCCTCGTGATCATCGTCATCGCCGTGATCGCCTGGCTCATGCGCTTCATCCGACGCCAGACCTGACCTCCGCGCGGCACGCGCGTCGCGGCGCGCGACGGACGACCTGCGGGGCGACGCCACGACGGCGCCGCCCCGCAGTCGCGTTCACACCCGGCGTCGGCGGGCGATGAGCAGGCCGGTCCCCAGTGCCATGAGCAGCGCGCTCAGCGCGAGGATCGACCGTGCTGACGTTGCCTGCGGAATCCGTCGCCCGCCGCGAACCCCGTCGCTGGAGGCTCCGCGAGAGGGCGGGTCCTAGGCTGACGGCATGCCAACCAGCGGGATTTCGCGCCGCACGCAATCCGAGATCTACCGCGCGGGGATCAGCGGCGGCAGGCCTCGTGTTCCCGTCGACGACGTTGCTCTCGAGGAGCGCGCCCGTCGTTCGCTCTCGGCCGAGGCGTTCGCCTATATCGCCGGCGGCGCCGGCGCGGAGCGCACCATGGAGGCGAACGCGGCGGCGTTCCGGCGGTGGCAGATATGGCCCCGGCCGCTGCGCGATGTCGCCGAGAGGGATCTGTCCGTCGAGTTCCTCGGTCGGCGGCGCGCGACGCCGCTGCTGCTCGCACCGCTCGGCGTCATGGAGCTGGCTCATGCCGACGCCGATCTCGCGGTCGCGCGCGCCGCGTCCGACCTCGGCGTTCCGTACGCGCTGTCGAATCAGGCGTCGTACCCGATGGAGGCGGTGGCCGATGCCGCCCCCGACGGCTCCCGGCTGTTCCAGCTCTACTGGTCGGCCGATGACGACCTCAACGCCTCACTGCTGCGGCGTGCCGAGGCATCCGGGTGCGAGGCGATCGTCGTGACGCTCGACACCCATCTGCTCGGGTGGCGCACACGCGACCTCGACCTCGCCTACCTGCCGTTCACGCGGGGCCTGGGCATCGCGCAGTACACCAGCGACCCCGTCTTCCAGCAGCTCGTTCGCGAGCGCGTGAGGAGGGGGACGGATGCCTCGGCACCGCCCGCACCGGCCGTCAAGCTGACCGCCAAGACGGTGGCCGCGGGCGTGCAGATCGCCCGCAAGGGGGCGGCGCTGACCGGCGCCGGCCTGCGCGAGAACCTGCGGTCTCCGCTGCCGCGCACGGCGGTCGAGACGTTCCTCGAGGTGTTCTCGACGCCCGCGCTCACCTGGGACGACGTGGCGAAGGCGCGCGAGTGGACTTCGCTGCCGATCATCCTGAAGGGGATCGTCCACCCCGACGACGCGGCGCGTGCCCTCGATGCAGGTATGGACGGCGTCTGGGTCTCGAACCACGGCGGCCGTCAGATCGACCAGTCCGTACCCACCCTGGACGCGCTGCCGGGTGTCGCGGAGCGGGTCGGCGGACGGGTGCCCGTGGTCTTCGACTCCGGGGTGCGACAGGGATCGGATGCCTTCATCGCCCTCGCCCTCGGAGCCACCGTCGTGGCGCTCGGCCGCCCGTACGCGTACGGACTCGGCATCGCCGGCGAGGACGGCGTCCGCGAGGTGGTGCGCAACGTGCTCGCAGAGCTCGACATCACCCTGGGCCTGTCAGGGCACACCGCCATCGCCGAGGTCGGGCAGGACGCGCTGCGGCACGTCTGAGACGACTCGGGGGATTTCCCCCGTGCGTCGCGGCGGGCGGCTTCGTAGAGTGGCCGGGTGAGCTACCCTCCCCCGTCACAGGCGCCCTACGCCTATGCGCAGCCGCCGCAGCCGATGAGTCCGTCCGACGAGAAGACGTGGGCGACCCTCGTGCACGTCGGCTCGCTCTTCTTCAACTTCCTGGTGCCGCTCATCGGCTTCCTCATCCTCAAGGACCGCGGGCCATTCGTGCGCGCCCATACCGCCGCGGCGCTCAACTTCCAGGTGAGCCTGCTGATCTACGCCCTCGTCGGTGGCGTGCTTACGATCGTCCTCGTCGGATTCGTGATCCTGCTCGCGATCGCGGTGCTCAACCTGGTGTGCTCGATCATCGCCGCCGTGAAGGCGAGTCGCGGCGAGTGGTACCAGTACCCCCTCGCGATCCGCTTCGTCCGCTGAGCGGGCGGGCGAGCCGCTCAGCCGGGGCCCGGCGGGAGGTCGGCGCCGTCGGCCGGCATGCGGCGGCCGACTAGAATCGACGGATGCCGCGGCGATCGCCGCATTACGGCAGATCCCCCATCCCGACCATTGGAGCCACCGTGGCCGAGCAGTCCCGCCTCGACAAAGTCATCGCCCTCGCCCGTCATCGCGGGTTCGTGTTCCAGGCCGGTGAGATCTACGGCGGATCCCGTTCGGCATGGGACTACGGCCCCCTCGGCACGGAGCTGAAGGAGAACATCCGCCGCCAGTGGTGGCAGACCTTCGTGCGCGGCCGCGGCGACATGGTCGGTCTCGACTCGTCGATCATCCTGCCCAAGCGCGTGTGGGAGGCATCCGGTCACGTCGCCACCTTCACCGACCCGCTCGTCGAGTGCCTGCAGTGCCACAAGCGGTTCCGTGCCGACAATCTGCTCGAGGACTTCGAGGCGCGCAAGGGCCGCCCTGCCGAGAACGGCCTCGCCGACGTGCCGTGCCCCAACTGCGGCACGAAGGGCCAGTACACCGAGCCCAAGGCGTTCTCGGGCCTCGTGAAGACCTACCTCGGCGTCGTCGACGACGAGTCCGGCCTCCACTACCTCCGCCCCGAGACGGCGCAGGGCATCTTCGTGAACTTCTCGAACGTTCTCACCGCCTCGCGCAAGAAGCCCCCGTTCGGCATCGGCCAGGTCGGCAAGGCGTTCCGCAACGAGATCACGCCCGGCAACTTCATCTTCCGCACCCGCGAGTTCGAGCAGATGGAGATCGAGTACTTCACCCCGCCGGCCGAGGCCGACACCTGGTTCAAGGCGTGGGTCGAGGACTGCTGGAACTGGTTCGTCGAGCTCGGCATCGACCCCGGCAACATGCGCCGGTTCGACGTCCCCGAAGACGAGCGCGCGCACTACTCGGCCGGCACCGTCGACGTCGAGTACCGTTTCGGCTTCCCCGGCAAGGAGTGGGGCGAGCTCATGGGCATCGCCAACCGCACCGACTACGACCTCGGCAGCCACACCGAGGCGTCCGGCCACAAGCTGCACTACTTCGACCAGGCGTCGGGCTCGACCTACGTCCCCTACGTGATCGAGCCGTCGTTCGGCCTCACCCGCGCGATGATGGCGTTCCTCGTCGACGCCTACCACGAGGAGGAGGCACCCAACGCGAAGGGCGGCACCGACACCCGCACGGTGCTGAAGCTCGACCCGCGCCTCGCGCCGGTCAAAGCGGCGATCCTGCCGCTGTCGCGCAACGAGCAGCTCTCGCCGATCGCGCGGGAAGTCGCCGAGACCCTGCGCGGCGAGTGGAACATCGACTTCGACGACGCCGGCGCCATCGGACGCCGGTACCGCCGCCAGGACGAGATCGGCACGCCCTTCTGCGTCACGGTCGACTTCGACTCGCTCGACGATCGTGCCGTGACCGTGCGCGACCGCGACACCATGGCGCAGGAGCGCGTGCCGCTCGAGGGACTGCGCGACTACCTCGCGGAGCGTCTGCGCGGAGCCTGACCGGCGGTCAGCCGGTGACCGTGATCTCGGCGGCGCCGGTCTCACCGGCGAGCACCCGGCGGTAGTCCTCCGCCACGATGTCGCGCAGCACGTCGCCGTCGACGGCCTCGAGGTCCTTGATGTAGAGACACGACACCCCGGTCGTGTGCGGACCGAGCTGGGCGAGCCGCGCGCCGTGCTCGTCGGCGCGCAGCAGGTAGATCGTCGTGGATGTCTTGCGGGGCGCGAACGCCGCGATCGGCATGTCGCCCTCGGTGCCGGTGGGGTAGCGATAGTGGCACGAGCCGAATCCGATCATCGTGCCCCACAGCTCGGGATCGCGCCCCGTGACCTCGCTCATCAGGGCGACGA
Source organism: Microbacterium sp. MF43 (assembly GCF_012847295.1). GTDB lineage: Bacteria > Actinomycetota > Actinomycetes > Actinomycetales > Microbacteriaceae > Microbacterium. The sequence goes on along the minus strand of NZ_JABBDY010000005.1, from coordinate 163,418 downwards.
GGGTCTCGGCATCCCGTCTCCGCTTCTCGGGGGTGACCCCGGCGATGAACGCGGCGACGCTGCCGCCTGTCTTCTGCATCAGACTCCTCCTCCACCGCTCTTGGCGGCAGCCTTCATCGCCCGCTTGTGATCGCGCACCTTCGCGAGCGAGTCGGGCGAGACGATGTCGGCGACGCTGCGGAAGCTCCCGTCCTCTCCGTACGGGGCGGATGCCTCGCGCCATCCCGCGCCGTCGTAGCCGTACTGCTTGCCCAGGAGCGCCAGGAAGATCTTCGCCTTCTGCTCTCCGAATCCGGGGAGCTTCTTCAGACGCGCGAGCACCGTCGCGCCGTCGGGGTCGCCGTCCTTCCAGATGGCCGACGCGTCGCCCGCCCAGTCCTGTTCGACGGCCGCGCACAGCGCCTGGACGCGGCCGGCCATCGAACCGGGGAAGCGGTGGACGGCGGGCGTCGCCTTGAAGAGGTCGATGAAGGCGTCGGGGTCGAAGCTCGCGATCGCGGCGGCGTCGAGCGTGCCCGCCCGCTCGGAGATCTTGAGGGGGCCGGCGAACGCCGTCTCCATCGCGACCTGCTGGTCGAGCAGCATCCCGATGAGCAGTGCGAGCGGGTCGTCCGTCAGCAGGCGGTCGGCGGTGTCGTCCCCGGTGATGTGGAGCGTCATGAGGTCAGTCTCGCACTCGCGGTCTGCCGGTGGCGAGCCATCGGGCGCTGGTACTCCCCGCACCGGCACGCGGGTGGCCGGACCGGGGCGGGCTCGGGCCGCGATGGGAGGATGGATCGCATGGCCGACACCCCGGAACCCTTCGACGAGCTCGTCACTCACGCCCGCGACACACGAGTGCTCGTGGTGGGCGGCGGGATCGCCGGTCTGGTGGCGGCGTGGGAATGCGCGAAGGTCGGAATGCCCGTCACGGTGGTCGAGGCATCCGGAGCCTTCGGGGGCACGATCTCGGGCGCGGAGGTGGACGGGCTGAACCTCGACACCGGCGTCACGTGCTGGTCGGCCGGCGGCGCGGTGCGCGAACTGGTCGAGGAGCTGGGCCTCGGCGATCGCGTGGTGACCCCGCGCACCGACCGCACGTGGATCTCCGGGCTCGGACGCGGCGGCGCGGCGGCTCCCGTGCCGGAGCAGGCCGTGCTCGGGATCCCGGCCAACCCCTGGGACGAGAGCGCCCGTGCCTTCATCGGCTGGGGCGGCGCGTGGCGGGCCTACCTCGACCGGCTGCGGCCGCCGCTCACGATCGGCAAGGAGCACAACCTGGCGCGGCTCGTCGGCACGCGCATGGGAGACGCCGTGCTGGCACGCATGGTGGCGCCGCTGAGCGTCGGGCGCTACGGTCTAGCCCCCGAGCAGGTCGACGTGGCCGCCGCCGCACCGGGGCTGAGCTCCGCCCTCACCCGCACCGGGTCGCTCGGCGGCGCCGTCGCGGACCTCCTCGTGGACCGGGGCCGGGGTGCGGCCGTCGAGAGCCTGGATGGCGGAATGGGCCAGCTGGTCGCCGCGCTCGTCGAGCGGCTCACCGATCTGGGCGCCGAGCTGAAGGTCGACACGCGCGTGTCGCAGCTCGAGCGCGCCGGTGATCGCTGGATCGCGAGCATCGACGCGGCAGAACCCGTGGCCGCCGACGTCATGATCGTCGCCGTCGGTCCGGCGGCGGCCTCGTCACTTCTCTCGCCGTTCGTCGGCGACGCGGTGACCCAGATGACCGCTGCCGCGGGCACCCGCGAGATCGTGACGCTGGTGGTCGACGCACCGCCGCTCGACCCTGCACCGCGCGGCGCGCAGATCTACCCCGTCCCGGGGACCAGCCGCGCCTCGGGCGTGGTGCACGAGACGGCCCGCTGGGAGTGGCTCGCGCGCGTCGCCGGCGCGGGGCGTCACGTGCTGCACGTCGCGTTCGACGGGCCGGAGGCGTCGGGACGGGGAGACGCGGATGCCGCGACCGTCGCTCGGGAGGAGGCATCCGCCCTGCTCGGCGTCGACCTCGACGCGGGCGCCGTGCGCGGCTCGCATCGCGCGGTGTTCCCCCTCCCCCTGCCGCGGTCGGCGCTCGGGCACGACGCCCGCGCGGCCGCCGTCCGCCAGGCGGTGGCCGGACACTCGGGGCTCGCGGCGGTCGGTGCCTGGCTGGCGGGGAGCAGCCTCGCGAATGTCGTCTCAGCCACGCGAGAGGAAGCAGAGCGCGTGCGGCGCGCGGCTCTCTGGGGCGGGCCAACGCGAGGCGAGTGAGCGTGGCGGCCGAAGAGATCCTGCCCGCGGGGGCGCCCCTCGAGGGCAGGCCGATCGCGAGCCAAGGGTGGCGCGATGCGGCGTTCCTGCATTGGCGGGTCTCGCCGCGTCAGGTCGAGCATCTCTATCCCACGGGAGTCGTCCCCGATCTCCTCGACGGCGAGACCTGGATCGGGCTGATCGCCTTCCGGCTCGAGGACGCGCGCGTCGGGCGTTCCCCGTCGCTGCGGCGGTGGGGAACCTTCACCGAGGTCAATGTGCGCCTCTACGGCGTCGACGCGCGGGGCCGGAGAGGTGTCGTGTTCCGCTCTCTGGAAGCGGCGAGCCTGCCCGCGGTCATCGGCGCCCGTGCCCTGTTCTCCCTGCCCTACTACTGGGCCGACATGACCGAGAGTCACCGCGTCGGTGCGCGGCACAGCACCCACGAGTACACCTCTCGCCGGCGCTTCGGTGACGCGCGACTCGACCTTCGCGTGACGGTCGATCGCCTCCGGCCCGTCGACACGCCGACGAGCAGGTTCCTCACGGCGCGGTGGGCGCTCTTCCAGGAACGCGGACGGCGCGTGATGCGCCTGCCCAACACGCACGAGGCGTGGACGCTCTTCCCGGCCGAGGTGACGCACTTCGAGAGCAACCTCCTCGAGCGCGCGGGGGTTTCCGGGCTTTCCGCGGTGCCGGACTCGGTCCTGTACAGCCCCGGGGTGCGGGCGTGGTTCGGGAGCGGAGAGCGTCTCCCCCTGCCGTGAGCCGGGCGACGAGTGCACGGTGACGTCGCTTGTCAAGGGCGGATGCCGGAATCGGAATACAGGGCTACCCTGGGGATGGTCATCAGCGCACCACCGAACGTGAGGAGACCCCATGAAGGGGAAAGCAGGACTCGTCGTCGGAATCGCCGTCGGCTACGTGCTCGGCGCGCGAGCGGGCAGAGAGCGCTACGAGCAGATCAAGACCCAGTGGCTCAAGGTCTGGAACCTCGACCCCGTGCAGGAACAGGTCGGCAAGGTGAAGGACTTCGCCAAGTCCAGCGCCATGGCGCTCCCCAGCACGCTGTGGGACTCCGCCGTCAAGGTCGCGAAGTCCGCGTCGTCCAAGGGCACGCCGGGGCAGCGCCTCGACGCCGCGATCACCGTGACGAAGGACCAGGCCGATGACGTGCAGCGCGCGGCCAAGACCTCGGCCAAGGCCGCGAAGGACGCCGTCGAGGACCTGGTGGACGACGTGACCGACGACACCACGCCCGGCGCGGGACGCGGCGGAGCGTGACGTGAGCTCACCCCGAGGCTTCCGCGATCGCGCGGACGACAGCCTTCTGACACTGCTCGGCGAGATTCCGGAGCTGCTCCGCAACCTCGTCATCGCCGAGATCGAGTCGGCGAAGAAGTGGGTCGCGCGAACGGCGAAGGACGGCGGATGGGGTGCGCTGTGGATGTTCGCCGCGCTCTTCGTGCTGTTCTGGTCGGTTCCCGTGCTGGGCACCTTCATCATCGCCGGACTCTCGTCGTGGTGGCCGGTGTGGCTCTCGGCGCTGGTCGTGTTCTTCGGCATGCTCATCGTGACCGCCGTGCTGGCACTTCTCGGCATCCTGCGGTTCCGCAAGATCGGGGAGCGCCAGAACCCGGTGCAGTCGATCGCCCAGGACGTGAAGGAGGTGCGCGATGAGTTCTGACGCGCCCGTGCCGATGCCCCGCACCGCCGTCCCGCTCGGCATTGCCGATCCCGTCGAGAAGGCGCGTGCCGAGCTCAAGGCCGCGCTGGCCGCCATCGAGGTGAAGGCCAATGTGCCGCGCCGCGTCTCGCTGAGCATCAACGAGGGGATCGAGAAGGCGCGCACCTTCTCGAAGCGCAACCCGGCCCTCGCGGCGGCGGCCGTGGTGACCGCGGCGGCAGCCATCGGTGCCGCCGTGTGGGGGTTCGTGCGCTCTTACACCCGCTGACCCTTCGGAGTCCACCCGGACACACACCGCGGGGCTGGGGGTATGCTCGGAATAAGGCAGTGCAATGGTGCGGATGCTGCCGAGAGCGCGAACCCGATTCGTTTCGCGCAATCGGCTGCTCGACGTCTGGGGCGGCCGACTGAGCACCACGAGAGTCGACCCCAATGAGCACAGCCCCACAGCACGTTCCCGCCAAGCCCCTCGCGGGCTGGCGCGTCCTCGTGCCCCGCGGCGGCCCCTGGGGCGACGGCGTCGCGGCGAGTCTGCGCCGCCAGGGTGCGACGCCCGTGATCGCTCCGCTCATCAATTTCGCGCCCACGAACGACCAGGCCACGCTCGAGCAGTCACTCGCTGACCTGGCAGCCGGAGCCTTCGACTGGCTCACGGTCACGAGTGCGACGACCGTCGACGTGCTCTACGCGTACCGGGCGGTCGTGCCCGCCGGCACGAAGGTCGCCGCCGTGGGTGAGACGACGGCGGCCGCCCTGCAGGCCGTCGGCTACCGCGTCGACCTCGTTCCGGCACAGGACAACTCGGCGGCCGGCATGGCCGAGCAGATGATCGCGCTCGAGCCGAGCCCCCGCGACATCCTGACCCTGCGCAGCGAGATCGCCAAGCCGGTGCTCACGCGCATGCTCTCCGAGGCCGGTCACCGCGTCCGCAGCGTCGTGGCCTACCGCACGGTCGGGGTTCCCGTCACCGACCGGATCGCCGAAGACGTCCGCTCCGGGCGCATCAACGCGATCCTGGTCACGAGCGGATCGGTCGCCGAGCAGGTGCACGAACAGTTCCCCGAGGTGCCCGAGACGACCCTCATCGCTGCGATCGGCCCTCGGACCGCCAAGGACGCCCGTCGCGCAGGGCTCTCGGTCGACGTGGTCGCCGAGACCCAGACCGTCGACGCGCTGATCGACGCCGTCGCCCGCTTCTCGCTGCCGCACGCGGCGGACGAGTTCGCCCCGCGCACCGGGCTGCTCCCCGTGCAGCGCCAGGACTGACGCGAGTGCGCGGATGAGCGCCGCACCGCGCATCGTGGTGCTCGCGGGCGGGGTGGGCGGCTCGCGTTTCATGCTCGGCGTGCGCGAAGCCCTGCGCCGCCGAGGAATCGACGACACGGCGGCCGTGCTCACCGCGGTCGTGAACACCGGGGACGACCTCTGGCTGTCGGGGGTACGCCTGCAGCCCGACGTCGACTCGATCACCTACGCCCTCGCGGGGGTGAACGACGTCGAACGCGGCTGGGGCCGCACCGACGACAGCGAGCGCGTGAACCGCGAACTGCAGGAGTGGGGAGCCGGCTGGCCCTGGTTCACCCTCGGCGACCTCGACCTGGGCACGCACCTCGCCCGCACCGGCTGGCTGCGCGACGGGCTCACCCCGACCCAGGTGATCGAGCGGATGTCGCGGCGCTGGGAACTCGGCGCCCGGCTCCTTCCCATGACCGACGCCGAGGTCGACACCGTGGTGGTGCTCCGCGACGGCTCGCGCCTGCACTTCCAGGAGTGGTGGACCCGCCACCGGGCGACGCTCGCCCCCGCGCGGTTCGAGAATCCCGGCATCGCGGCCGCGGCCCCAGCCCCCGGCGTGACGGACGCGATCACCTCCGCCGATGCCGTGCTGCTCGCACCCTCGAATCCGGTGGTGTCCGTCGGGCCGATCCTCGCCGTGCCCGGCATCCGCGAAGCACTCGGCGCGACGCCGGCTCCGGTGGTGGGCGTGTCGCCCATCATCGGCGGACGTATCGTGCGCGGCATGGCCGACGTGTGCCTCACCGCGATCGGGGTCGAGACCTCCGCGTCGGCGGTCGCGACCCACTACGGCACGCGCACGGCGGGGGGAGTGCTCGATGCCTGGCTGCTCGCCGAGGAGGACGCCGCCCTCGCCGAGGAGGTCGCGGGCCGGGGCATCCGTCCCGTCGTCGCGCCGCTGTGGATGACGGATGCCTCACGCTCCGCGGCCCTCGCCGAGACGGCGCTCGCCACCGCAGGAGTGTGACAGTGCCCGAACTCGCCTGGTTCGGCTGGGCTCTGCTGGTGCTCGCCGCCACTGTCGTGGGCCTGTCGAAGACCGGGATCCCCGGCGCCGGGACGATCGCGGTCGCGATCTTCGCCGCCGTGCTCCCGGCGAAGCAGTCGACCGGCACGATCCTTCTGCTGCTGATCGTCGCCGACCTCTTCGCCGTCACGATGTACCGGCGCCACGTGAACGGGCGCGAGCTGCTGCGGCTCGCCCCGGCCGTGGTCGCGGGCGTGATCGTCGGCGTGGGGTTCCTCGCGTTCGCCGACGACACCTGGGTCAAGCGGACGATCGGGGTGATCCTCCTCGCCGTGATCGGCATCACGCTGCTCCGGCGCCGCATGAGCGCGCGGGTCGAGCTCGACCGGCCGCATCCGGTCGCCGCCGCCGCCTACGGGTCGACCGCCGGGTTCACGACGATGGTGGCCAACGCGGCGGGGCCGGTGATGTCGATGTACTTCCTGGCGGCGCGATTCCCGGTGAAGGAGTTCCTCGGCACGGCCGCGTGGTTCTTCGCCGTCATCAACCTGTTCAAGGTCCCCTTCTCGGTGGGGCTCGGTCTGATCACACCGTCGGGCCTGCTGCTCGATCTCGTCCTCGTTCCCGCAGTGGTCGCGGGTGCGCTCCTCGGACGATGGATCGCCGGGCGCATCGACCAGCGGGTGTTCGAGCGCCTGGTGATCGCCTTCACGATCGTCGGGGCGGTGTACCTCCTGGTCGTGTGAAGCCCGCGGTCGTGCGGCCTCAGGCCCAGGGCGACGGGCGGTCGTTGTCGCGCGTGCCGTCGTCGGGGAAGTGCGGGAGTTCGTAGCCGCCGGCGCGGATGCACAGCCATCGCAGCTGCTCGGGGCTGTCGGGCGTCGCCCGCCAGGTGCGCCACACCCCCTGCCCGACCCGCACGACCGTTCCGGGCTCGACGTCGACGACATCGTCGTCGAGCCCCATCTGCCCGCGCCCCGCGAGGAACACGTAGAGCTCCTCGACGCGGGAGTGGGTGTGCCAGTAGCCGGCCTCCTCTCCCGGCTCGAACGCGTTCGCCGTCATGCCGATGTACTGCATCGTCATGTCGTGGTCCACGACGCGTCGCCCGTCGCGCGAGCTCTCGGGCCGGAACCCGCCGTAGTGGGCCCGCCACTCGTCGAGCCCGCCCATCTCCAGCACCGTGTAGTCGCTCATGCCGCCAGGCTAGTGCGGAATGCTCAGGCCGAGCGCGCGAGGAGCGCGGTGGTCCGCGGGCCGAGGCCGAGAGCGCGTGCAGCCTCGAGCTGCCCGGCGGTGTCGACGTCGCGACGGAGGGTCGAGGCATCCGGAATCGACAGCGCCGCGCAGCCCAGCGCCACGTGACGCGCGAACGACCCGTCGCCGAAAGAGGATGCCCACTCGACGCTGGCGCTCGCGGTCACCAGCGTCGAGCCGGTCCCCTCCGTGTCGGCCACGACAGAGCGGGAGACGGATGCCGCGGCCCGCAGCGCCTCGGACAGATCGGGAGGCCGCAGCGCGGGAAGGTCGCCGAGGAGGGCGGCACGAGGCATCCGGCCCGCGGGGTCGATCTGCGCGAAGCCCGTCGCGATCGCGGCGTCGAGCCCGCGCGGCTCACCCTCGGGCACGAAGCGCAGCGCCGGGATCATCGCGGACTCGCGCGCGAGGGCCGGGTCGTCCGAGACCACGACGACCTGGACGACGTCTTCGCAGCGCGCGGCCGCCTCGATCGTGTCGAGCGCGATCGCCCGGGCGAGCTCGGCACGATCGGCGCCGTCCACGGCGAGGCGCGACTTGCCCTGAGTCGCGCGCTTCACCGGGATGACGACGACCCAGCGCGGGCGGGGGGCGTCGGAGAGGTCGCCCCGGCGCGCCTCCTGCGCGTCGGCGCCTCGCGGGTCCTTGCGCCGGCGGAAGATCCCCCTCATGCGCCGTACTTCGCACGCAGGCGCGGCAGGATCTCGTCGCCGTACCGGCGGAGGAAGGCCTCCTGGTCGTGACCCGGGTCGTGGAAGACCAGGTGCCGGAACCCGAGGTCGACGTACCAGGAGATCCGCTCGACGTGCTCGTCGGGGTCGTCCGACACGATGAACCGCGAGGCCGCACGCTCGATCGGCAGCTCTTCGCCGAGTCGCTGCATCTCGATCGGGTCGTCCACGCCCATCTTCTCGTCGGGGCTGAGCGCGAGCGGAGCCCAGAACCGGGTCTTCTCCTTCGCCGCGTCGATCGACCTGTCGAGCGAGACCTTGATCTCCATCAGGGTGTCGATGGCGTCGGGGGCGCGTCCGGCCTTCTCGAGCCCCTCGTGCAGCGCGGGCAGCAGCGTGTCGGTGTAGAGCTCGCGCTTCTTGCCCGAGGTGGTGATGAATCCGTCGGCGATGCGCCCGGCGAGACGCGTCGCGGCGGGGCCTGCCGCGCCGACGTAGATGGGCACCGGCTGGGGCAGCTTGTCGTAGATCGTGATGTTCTTCGCGTGATAGTAGGTGCCGTCGAAGTTCACGCGATCCTCCGACCACAGCCGGCGGATCAGCCCGATCGCCTCCTTGAGCCGCTGGAAGCGCTCCGGCGGATCGGGCCAGGCGATGCCGAGGTTCGCCTCGTTGAGCGCCTCGCCTGTGCCCACCCCGAGGATGACCCGGCCGGGGTACATCACGCCGAGGGTCGCGAAGTCCTGCGCGACGACGGTCGGGTTGTAGCGGAACGTCGGGGTCAGCACCGAGGTGCCGATCAGCACCCTCGACGTCTTCGCCCCGACGGCACCGAGCCAGGGGACGGACGCGGGAGCGTGGCCGCCCTCGTGCAGCCACGGCTGGAGGTGGTCCGAGATGAAGACCGAATCGAAGCCGACCTCCTCGGCGAGGACGGCGTAGTCGAGCAGCTCGGTGGGGCCGAACTGCTCGGCAGAGGCCTTGTAGCCGAACCGGATGGGAACCGTCATGCGAGTCTCCTCTCGAGAGGTGCGGGAAGCGCCTCGAACTCCGAGCCGTCGGCGCGGGCGAGGCGTGAGCGGAAGGCGTCGACCGTGCCCGGCCACAGCAGCGTCAGCCGGCCCGAGCGTTCGTCGACGTACCAGTTGCGGCAGCCGCCGGTGAGCCAGGGTGTGGATGCCGCGGCCGCCGCGATCTCGTCGGTGTACGCCGCCTCGGCGGCGGGCTCGAGCCTCAGCACGCCACCGTGCTCAGCACGAGCGGCGAGCACGCGGACCGCGTACGCCGCCTGCTCCTCGATCATGAGCACCGACGACGAGTGCCCGAGCGACGCGTTCGGGCCGTTCAGCACGAAGAGGTTGGGGAACCCGGCGACGACCGTGGACGCGAACGAGGTCATGCCGAGCGACCAGTGCCGTGCGAGCGTCTCGCCGTGCTCGCCGCGGACCAGGTCGGCGTACGGCTGCCGGGTCGAGGCGAAGCCGGTCGCCAGCACGATGGCATCGACCTCGTGCCGCGTGCCGTCGGCGGCCGTGAGGGCCGAGCCGTCCACGCGCGCGAGCGCGCCGGTCACGAGGGTCACGGCCTCCGACGCGACCGCCGGGTAGAAGTCGTCCGACAGCAGTACACGCTTGCAGCCGAAGGCGTAGTCGGGGGTCAGCGCGGCCCGCAGGGCCGGGTCGCTGACGGAAGCGGCGAGGTGGGCCACGGCGGCGTCGCGAGCGGATGCCGCAGCCGAGGCATCCCCCGACCGCGACGCGAAGCGTGCCTCGCCCTCGGCGTACAGCTCCGCCCGCAGCGCGGCGAGGACATCCGGCCGCTCGGCGAACGTGCGCTGCTGCTCGGGCGTGAAGGCCCCGCCGCCGCGCGGAACGATCCACGCGGGCGTGCGCTGGAAAAGGGTGACGTGTGCCGCGCACTCGGCGAGCCGCGGCACGATCTGCACGGCGCTCGCGCCCGTTCCGACCACGGCGACGCGCTGTCCGGCGAGGTCGGTCGAGTGGTCCCAGCGGGCCGAGTGGAAGAGGGGACCGGTGAAGGTGGCCAGACCCGGGATCTCGGGGATCGACGGCTCGGTCAGGCGCCCGCAGGCGAGGACGAGCGCGTCGGCGAGCACCGTCCCCTGCGAGGTGCCGATGCGCCACGCCTCGTGCTCGGCATCCCAGTCCGCCGACTGCATCGCCGCTCCCAGCCGCAGGCGGCCGCCCAGCCCTTCGGCGGCGGCGACGTCCTCGAGGTACGCGCGGATCTCGGCGCCGGGTGCGAACTCCTGCGACCACCGCGGGTTCGGATGGGTGGCGAAGCCGTAGAGGTGCGCCGGCACATCGCACGCCACCCCCGGGTAGGTGTTGTCGCGCCACGTGCCGCCGATCGAGGTCGCCCGCTCGAGCAGCACGAAGTCCTCGCGGCCCGCGCGCCGCAGCGCGATCGCCATGCCGAGGCCGGCGAATCCGGCTCCGACGATCGCGACCTCGACGCGTGTGGTGGACGGGATCATCGCCACCGCGCCTTCCGGTCGGGCGCGGGCTCGCGGTAGTCGGTGGTGCGCTGACGGAAGGGCCGGAAGAGGCGGGCGGCGATCGCCGCGGCATCCGTGACCGGAAGCTCCTGCCCGAACTCGATCCCCGCCTCGGGCTTCACGCGGCCGTCGAGGAGTGTGCCGCCGAGGTCGTCGCCGCCGGATCGCAGCAGGACGGCGGCCACCTCGCGGCCCACGCGCGTCCAGGGGATCTGCACGTGCGGGATGCTCCCCGACAGCCCCAGCCGCGACACCGCCACCATCGCGCGGTGCTCGTCGATGCTGGAGCGACCCGCCACGAGCGGCACCCCGCCCGCCGGGGCGGGAAGGGGGATCGGCACGAACTCGGTGAATCCGCCGGTCTCGTCCTGGATCCGGCGCAGCGCGCGCAGATGCGCGACCCGCTCGGCCGCCGTCTCGACATGGCCGTAGAAGAGGACGCTCGTCGAGCGGAAGCCGTGGCCGTGGGCGGCCGTGATGCCCTCGATCCAGAGGTCGATGTCGAGGTCGTCGGGCGCGATCAGGCGTCGGACGCGTTCGCTGAGGATCTTCACGCCGGTCCCGGGCACGGTATCGACTCCGGCGTCGCGCAGCGCGGCGAGCGCCCCGCCGAGTCCGAGTCCGCCCCGGACGGCGAGGTCGCGCACGTCCTGAGGTCGGTAGGCATGCAGGTGGATGCCGGGCGCCGCAGCCTTCACCGCGCGCGCGAGGTCGAGGTAGCCTCGCGGGTCCTCGTCGTCGGGGAGCCGCCCCTGCACGCACAGTTCCGTGGCACCGAGATCCCACGCGTCGGCGGCGACCGCCGCGGCGTCGGCGAGCGTGAACGTCGTGGCGTCATCGGTCGAGCGCGCACGCAGGCCCGACGACGTGAGATTCCGGTTGACGACCAGGCTCACGGCCTCGCCGACCGTGTAGCGGCGGACGTCGTCGGCGGTCGCGGTGAGCGCGTCGAGGTCGGAGCCCGTCGCCTCGAGCAGGGCGATCCACTCGGCGTCGTCGAGGGCGAGCGGGTCGGATGCCGCGACTTCGGCGATGCGGCGGACGGCGTTGGTCGGGGCGGCGCGTTTCGTCTCGCTTCGCTCGCTCGACGACCGGGGGGCGGCTGTCCGGTCGTCGAGCGGGGGAGCGGAGCGATCGAGCCGAAACGCCTCACGACCCGAGGGGCCCTCCGCATCCGCGCGGGACGAACCGGCGGCGGCGAGGCCGGTCTCCGGGTCGGCAAGAGCGGCGACCGGCGCGCGCATCGCCGCGTCGAGCCACGTCTCGGCGGCGAGCACGAACTCCGGCTGTGCGGTGAGCCGCTCCCGCAGCTCGAAGCCGAGCGCGGCGGTGCGCGCGGCGAGGTCGTCGAGGTGCGGCCAGGGCCGCTCGGGGTTGACGTGGTCCGCCGTGAGCGGCGAGACACCTCCCCAGTCGTCGGCGCCGGCCCGAACGAGAAGCGCGAACTCGTCCGGGTCCGACAGGTTCGGCGGCACCTGGATGCGCATGCGCGGTCCCATGACGAGCCGCGCCACGGCGACCGCCGCGACGTACTCCCGCAGCTCGGCGTCGGGAGCCGCCTGCATCGCCGTGCGCGGCTTCGCCCGGAAGTTCTGGACGATGACCTCCTGCACGTGCCCCTGACCGTTCACCGCGTGACGCTCGTGGGCGTCGCGGATCGCCACGAGCGACTCCGCGCGATCGCGCGGGGTCTCGCCGATGCCGACGAGGATTCCCGTCGTGAACGGGATGCGTTCACGCCCGGCGTCGTCGATCACGGCGAGCCGCACCGCCGGGTCCTTGTCGGGCGAGCCGAAGTGCACCTGGCCGGGCTCCTCGAACAGCCGGCGCGACGTCGTCTCGAGCATCATTCCCATCGACGGCGCCACGGGGCGCAGTATCCGCAGCTCGTCGGCCGACATCACGCCCGGATTCAGATGCGCGAGCATGCCGGTCTGTTCGGTGACGAGTCGGGCGATGTGGCCGACGTAGTCGAGTGTCGACGCGTAGCCGTGCTCGTCGAGCCATGCGCGGGCCTCGGGCCAGCGGTCCTCCGGGCGGTCCCCGAGGGTGAGCAGCACCTCTTTGCAGCCCATCGCCTGGCCCTGCCGCACCACGGCGAGCACCTGTTCGGGTGACATGAAGGCGGGCTTGTGCTTCTTCAGCAGCTGCCCGGGTGTGTCGACGAACACGCAGTAGTGGCACCGGTCGCGGCACAGCGTGGTGAGCGGGACGAACACCTTGCGCGAGTAGGTGAGGATCCCGGGGCGGCCGGATGCCTCGAGCCCGGCGTCGCGCGCAGCGGCGGCGAGGTCGAGCAGCCGATCGAAATCCTCGTGCGTCGCGGCGAGCAGCGCGGCGGCATCGTCGGCGTCCAGTCGCGCACCGGCTGCCGCGCGTGCGAGCGAGAGGGCGGTCTCCGGCGGCGAGGCGACGGAGGATGCCACGGAGGTCACCGAACCAGTCTCGCACCGCCCGTCGACGCTCGGGGCCGTCGATCGTTGCCCTCCTGTAAGCAAAAGGCTCGGCGCGTGGGGGCGGCCGCTGGCAGACTAGTCGCATGGTGACCTTGCTGCTGGATTCGACGCAGCTCGAGATCGTGCTGTCCGGAGCCGAGCGCGCCATGGCATTCCGCAAGGGGAATGTCGTGATCGAGCGGTCGGCGATCTCGAAGGTCCAGCTCACCGATGACGCGTGGACCTGGCTGCGCGGCGTGCCCAGCCCCGGCACGCACCTGCGCGGCGTGGTCGCGATGGGCACCTGGAAGTCGGCCGGCGCCGAGGACTTCGCGATCATCCGCCGTCGTCGCCCGAGTGTCGTGATCGACCTCGAGGGTCACCCCGAGTTCCAGCGGATCATCCTCACCACGCGCCACGGCCTCGCGCTCGTGCAGGCGCTGCGGGTCGAGGGTGCCGACGAAGCGGCCGACGTCGTCGAGATCGCGGCCGAGACGGGCGCCGTTCCGGTCGCACCGGTGCGCAAGCCCCGGGCGCGCAAGGCTCCCGCCGCGGCTCCTGCCGCGGCTCCTGCCGTCTGACGAGACCACGACCACACGCGGCCCCGGTCGACCAGCTGCGCGGTCAGCTGACGTCGCGGCGCCAGCTGAGCAGATACCCGAGCAGCACGAGCACGACAGCGTAGCCGAGCAGGACGAGTCCGCCCGCCCACCACTCGAGCGCGGCCGTCTCGACACCGCCCATACCGGCGGTGAACACGCTCGCCCCCACCAGCGCGTCGCCGGCGGCGCCGGGGAGGTACTGCGTCACGTCCGACAGCCCGTCCACGAACGCCGCGGCCGCGCGGCCGACCGGCTCGAGGAACTGCGTGAAGACGAGCACGCCGACGATCGCTCCGACCTGGTTGCGCACGAGCGCTCCGACGCCGATGCCGATCAGCACCCACAGCGCGTAGGCCAGCAGCATCCGTCCCAGCAGCGCCCAGGTGTCCGGCGACGTGAGCTCGGTCTCGAGGCCGTAGCCGACCAGGAAGCCGGCCGACGCGCCCACCGATGCGGCGATGCCGATGACGCCGTAGAGGGCTCCGAGCAGGATGCCGACGAAGAGCTTCGCCCACAGCACGAGCCCGCGCTGGGGCGTGGCGAGGAACGTCGGCGTCAGGGTCTTGTGGCGGAACTCGGCCGTGACCATGAGCGTGCCGATGAGAAGTGGGAAGACGTAGCCGACCGATGTCGCCGTGCTGTACAGGATCGGCGCGAGCCCCTCTTCGGGCAGCGGCGGGGCGTTGCCCGGAAGCGAGCCCGATGCGGCCGCGGAGAAGACGAAGCCGAGCGCGGCGGCGGTCGAGCCGACGTACACGACCAGCACGAGCGCGAGGATCCACCACATCCCGGTCGAGAACTGCTTGGTGGTCTCGGAGCGGGTGGCTGCGGCAAGGCTCATCGCTGCTCACCTCCCTCGTCGGGTCGGGATTCGGGATCGGATGCCTCGTCCTCCTGGCTCTCGGGCGCGGTGCCGGCTTCGGCTTCGGGTGCGGGCCCTTCGTCGGCTTCGCCTCCGGGGTCGGCTCCGGGCACCTCGTCCTGATCGGTCGACGCGCCGTCCTCGGCGAGGCGCTCCGCGGCGCCATCCTCCGCGGCCGCCTCGGCGGCGCGCTCCGCGGCGGCGCGCTCCTCGGCCTCGGCGGCGGCGGCGCGGTCGAACGCCGCGAAGAACCGGTCCGCCTCGAGGTCGGCGTCGGTCTTGACGTACCGGTCCCACGACCGATCGTCGGCTTCAGGCCCCTCGTCGCCCTCGGGGATGTCGTCGGGCTCGCTCTCGACATCGCCGTCCTCGCGATCGACGTCTTCGACTTCGCCGTCGTCGACGGCGTCACCCTCCACGCCGTCGACGACACGGACCTCACCGCCCTCGGCGGGTTCGTCGCCCGTCGGCTCACCCTCCCGCTCCTCGGCGGGGATGATGTCCACCACGCCCGTGCCGGCGACGGCGAACGACGCCTCGGCGTCGAGTTCCGCGGCCGCCGACGCCGTCTGATCGGGACGCGCCTCGGGGAGATCTTCGTCGTCCGCCGACGGCTCGTCGCCGGGCTCACCGCTGCGGGGCGCCGAGTCGTCGCGCGCGGCGGCCGAGGCATCCGGAACCTGCTCCTCGGCGACGAGGACCGTGATCGGACCGGACTCGATCGCCGGGATCACGTCATCCAGCCGCATGCCCGAGGCGCTCGCGTGCACGCGCGTGCCGTTGACGAGATCGAGGAAGACCTCCTCGAGGGCGGGGCCGCGCTTGTGGAGCGCCGACAGCGGCACGCCCGCGGCCGCCGCGGCCAGGCCCACATCGACCGGCTCGATACCGCGCACCGTGAGCCCGGACCGCAGCACCTCGAACGGGATGCCGGCGCCGCGCAGCGCCTCGGCGAGGGCCGCGCGGTCGGCCGAGTCGACGACCGTGGCCTGCTCGGACGGGTCGGAGAGCTCCTCGAGCGAGCCCTGGAACACCAGCCGGCCCGCCGAGATGATGAGGAGCGCGTCGACCGTCTGCTGCACCTCGGCGAGGAGGTGAGAGGACACGAAGACCGTCCGCCCCTCGCGCGCGAGCTGTCGCAGGAAGCCCCGGATCCACTTGATGCCCTCGGGGTCGAGCCCGTTCGTGGGTTCGTCGAGCACGAGGACGCCCGGGTCGCCGAGCAGCGCATAGGCGAGCCCGAGCCGCTGCCGCATGCCGAGCGAGTAGCCGCCCACCTTGCGCCCTGCGGCGTCTTCGAGCCCCACCAGCCCGAGCACGTCGTCGACGCGGGATGTCGGGATGCGCGCGGCCTGCGCGTACACCCGCAGGTGCGCGTGCCCGGTGCGGCCGGGGTGGAAACTGGATGCCTCGAGCACGGCGCCCACCGTCTGCAGCGGGTGCTTCAGCTTGCCGTAGCGGACCCCGCCGATCGTCGCCGCTCCCGACGACGGACGCACCAGCCCGAGCAGCAGGCGCAGCGAGGTCGTCTTCCCGGCGCCGTTCGGACCCAGGAAGCCGGTCACCAGACCCGGCTCGACCCGTGCCGTGAACTCCGAGACGGCCGTCACCCGGCCGAAGCGCTTCGTCGCACCTGAGAACTCCAGCACCTGTCCTTCGGGCATGCCGTACCTCTCGTCCTCGGGAGCTTTCCCCCATATCTTTGCGGAAACCGCGCTCCGACGTGAGCAATTGTCCCGGAGCGCCCTGAGGTGGGCCATCGATCCCGCTCCTCCGCTGCCCCGGGTAACGTTGCGGGCGTGACAGACGCCTCCGAGCCCACGGTCCTCGCCCGCGCCAGCGGCGGCCTCGGGCGCCTCACTCTCAATCGCCCTCGCGCGATCAATGCGCTCGACCTCGACATGATCCACCAGCTCCATGCAGCACTGGACGCATGGGAGCGCGACAGCGAGGTCGATGTCGTGCTGCTCGACGGCGCGGGGGAGCGCGGTCTGTGCGCCGGCGGAGACGTACGCGGCCTCGCGGAGCGCGTCAACGGCGGAAAGGCGGAGGAGTCGGCGACGTTCTTCCGCGACGAGTACGCCCTCAACGCCCGCATCGCCGAGTACCCGAAGACGTTCGTCGCCTTCGCCGACGGCATCACCATGGGCGGCGGCATCGGCGTGGCCGGCCACGCCGCCGTGCGCATCGTCACGGAGCGCTCCCAGCTGGCGATGCCCGAGACGCGGATCGGATTCACCCCGGACGTCGGCGGCACGTGGCTGCTCGCCCACGCGCCGGGGCGCCTCGGGGAGTACCTCGGCCTCACCGGTGCCGTGATGGACGCGAGCGACGCGATCTACGCCGGGTTCGCCGACCACTTCGTGCCGTCCGACCGCCTCGACGGGCTGCGCGACGCCCTCGAGACCCGTGCGGACCCGTCGAGCCCCACCGAACTCGTGCTCCTGTTCGACGAGACCCCGGCCCCCGCGACGCTGCAGCGCGCACGCGAGTGGATCGACGATGCGTTCGCGGCGGACACGGTCACCGAGATCATCGAGCGCCTGCGCGCGAGGCCCGAGCCCGAGGCATCCGCCACCGCCGACCTGCTGGGCGAACTGTCGCCGACGGGCCTTGCCGTGACCCTGGCGGCCGTGCGGCGGGCCCGCGAGCTGCCGGGCCTGCGCGACGCCCTGGCTCAGGAGTACGGCCTCGTGATGTGGTTCGCCACGACCCAGCCCGACCTCGCCGAGGGCATCCGCGCCCAGGTCATCGACAAGGACCGCTCGCCGCGCTGGCAGCCGGCGAGCCTCGCCGAGCTGGCGCCGGACGTCGTCGAAACCGCCTTCGCGCATCGCCCTGCGCGACCGCTCTGGGACTGACGGCGGGGATCGGAGGAGACGCGTGTTCGACAGCCCGATGTCGGCCTCGGCGTACGAGGTGCTCGGAGTCGAGCCCGACGTCGACGAGGAGGCCCTGCGACGGGCCTACCGGCTGCGCCTGCGCCAGACCCATCCCGACACCGGCGGTGACGCGGCGGTCTTCATCCAGGTGCAGCGGGCGTGGGCGCTCGTCGGAACTCCCGAGGCCAGGGCCGCGTACGACCGCGGCCACGGATTCGCCGATGCTCCGGCCCCGGAGTGGTCGGGGTGGCGGGCGCCGGCCGCGCGCACCGATACGCGACCGCGCGCACGCTCGTACGGACACCCCGGAGGCTGGCGCCGCGAGCGGTACCTGACGCTCATCCGGGAGTGGGCCGGGCGCGGCGTCACGCTCGAAGACCCCTACGACCCCGCGCTCGTGCGCTCGGCACCGCAGCACCTGCGCCGGCTGCTCGCCGACGCGCTGGCGGAGGAGGCGACCGCCCGCATCGTGGCCGACCTCGGGATGGGCTACACCGTGTGGCACGACGTCACCGCCGCCGGGCGAGACGCCGACCCCGACGCGAAGGTCGACCACATCGTCCTCGGCCCCAGCGGTCTCTACGGCGTCCTCTCGGAGGACTTCGGCGGTCCGGCGCGACTGCGGCGCGGGGAGCTCACCGGCGACGGCGTCGCCGGCACGCCCGTCGCCACGCTCGTCGCCCGCATGCGCGGACTCTCGCGCGCGGCAGGCGTGCGCTTCAGCGGCGCGATCGTCGTGCTGCCCGACGACGATGTGCTGCAGGTCATCGAGGAGATCGGCAAGGTGCGCGGCACGCCGGTCGCGATCGTCGCGCGGAGCGCGCTGGCGACGGTGCTCCGCCGCGGCATCACGGGCGTGCGCGCGATCGGCGGCAACGAGGTGTTCGACGTGCGGACCCGTCTGCAGCAGACGGTGCGGTTCGCGTAGCGCGCCTCTGGCGCTCAGTCGGTGAGGCCGAAGAGCTCGAGCGGATGGGTGAGCCGCCACCAGGCCGACGGCCCCTCGACGTCGTCGGCGAGGCGCAGGTCGACCGTCGTCGCATCGAGCGGACCGGTCACCGTGAGCTCGCCGACCGCGTCACCCTCGTCGCGGTGGTCGCCGAGCGCATAGATCGGGGCGACCGTCCCCGTTCCGCCGTTCCACAGCACGACCGAGGCGTCGTCGGCGACCACGATGTCGACCTCCTCGCCCCACGCGGTCGTCACCTCGCCGGCGGTGGTGCCGGCCGTCACCGACGGCTCGGGCTGCAGCTCCTGCTCGAGCTGGGCGTACAGCGCCCGCGAGGCGGCGAGGCGCGCATCGTTGTCGGGCTGCCCGAGCACCGATGCGAACAGGCGCACCGGCGTCTCGCCGATCACGACGTCCTTCGCCGAGAGCAGGTTCCAGGCGTCGAGCGTGCCGGTCTTGATGCCGACCACGCCGGGGTCGGCCAGCAGGCCGTTCGTGTTCTCGACCAGGCCCGCGCCGGGAAGCTCGACGGACTTCTTCGCGACGATCTCGGCGATCACCGGATGGGCGAGCGCCTTGCGGGCGAGCGTGAGGAGAGCCTCGGGGGTGGCGGTGTTCCCGGGGTCCATGCCCGTCGGCTCGACGATCGTGATGCCCGGAACGCCGTGGGTCCGGAGCCAGTCCGTCGCGGCGCGTGCGAACACCTGGTCGGACGGGAAGAGGTTGCCGACCAGGCGATCGGCGTAGTTGCCGGCCGAGCCGATGAGCATGCCCTCCAGCAGCTGGTACTGGGTGAGCACGCCGCCGACCGGCACGTCGAGCGCCGACTCGCCCGCCGCCCGGTAGTCCCAGTAGGCCAGCGTGTCGCCGTAGTCGAAGCGGAACTCCGGCCCCTGCTCGCCGACGGCGAGCGGCATCCGGTCGAGCACGACGAGGGCGGTGACGAGCTTGGTGATGCTGGCGATGGAGTCGGGTTCGGCAGCGGATGCCGCGGCGCCCGCGACCCCGCCGACCGAGACGGCCGCGCTGCCCGCCGCCGGCCAGGCCGGGGCTGCGGCCGGGGCAGGGGTGGGGGTGATCTCGATCGCCGTCACGGTGGGGGCGACGGCGTGCAGCGGCCACGCGAGCGTCGTGGCCGCGTATGCCCCGAACACGCTCGCGAGCACGAGCGTCGGCACGATGACGCCGGCGCGGAGCGGACTGCGCGGCGGGAGGTCGGAGAGGAGGTCGGCATCGACGGGGATGTAGGGCGTCGACGCGACGCGCAGGTCCGCGGGCGCGAGCGGACGCGTGATGGTGGACTCGTCGACCCACTGCAGCGCGAGCGGCCGCGTGCCCGCCTCCTCGGCGGGCGTCTCGTCGAGTGCCTCCTGACCGCCCGGGAGATCACCGAGCGCAGTGGTGCTCGCACGCTCGATCGACGCGGTCGCCGTCGCAGCGATCGAGCCGCCCGCGCCGGTCGTGCTGACCGCGTCGGCGCCCAGGGTCAGCATCCCTTCCGCAAGGCCGGGCTCGCCCTTCGCGACGGGGAACTCGCCCGTCGCGGCCCGAAGCGCACGGCGCGTCAGGGTGGGCGCGTCATCCGGAGTCACCCGCTCAAGATAACGCAGGCCGCGGGCGTATACTCGTCCACACAACCACGGGAGTCCGGTGAGCCGGGCTGAGAGGAAGCGATCCACGCTTCGACCGTCGAACCTGATCCGGATCATGCCGGCGCAGGGAGGAGTTCACATGCACGCCACCGCGTCCGCCCCCACCACGACGTCGTCCCCCGCGACGCCGCCCGCCCACCCGTTCCGGTGGCGCGTGGTCGACATCGTCGTCGCGAGTGTCATCGGCGTGGCATCCGGTCTCGTCTTCCTGCTCTGGAACGTCGCCTACCGCGGCCCGAGCGCGCTCCTCGAACCGCTCTGGCCCGGTCTCCAGGGCCTCCTCGACGGCCCGTGGCTGTTCGCCGGCGTGCTCGGCGCCCTCATCATCCGCAAGCCCGGCGCTGCGATCTACACCGAGGTCGTCGCCGCGGCGGTGTCGGCGCTGACGCTCGTGGGCAACACGTGGGGCGCGTTCCTCACCCTCGAGGCGGGGCTCGTGCAGGGGCTCGGGGCCGAGCTGGTGTTCCTGCTCTTCTTCTACCGCCGCTGGTCGCTGCCGGTCGCGATCCTCGCAGGCATCGGTGCCGCCCTGGCGGGCGGCGTGAACAACCTGCTGCTGTGGTACGCGGGCGCCGACCTCCCCTTCGTCGTCGTGTACCTCATCAGCACCTCGATCTCGGGAGCCCTCATCGCCGGCCTGCTGACCTGGCTGCTGGCGCGCGGCCTCGCGCGGACGGGTGCCCTCGACCGGTTCGCCTCCGGCCGCGAGGCACGCACCCGCGTCTGACCCCGTGTCCGAGGTGATGCCGCGGCCGGCCGCCGTCGAGGCGCGGGGCTGGGGCTGGCGGCACGCGTCGCGTCACGCCTGGGCGGTGACGGATGCCTCGTTCCGCATCGAGCCCGGAGAGCGTGTGCTCCTCCTCGGCGCATCCGGCGCCGGCAAGTCGACGCTGCTGCACGGCCTCGCGGGCGTGCTCGGTGGCGAAGAGGACGGTGAGCAGACCGGCGAGCTGCTGATCGACGGCGCGGCGGCCTCCGCGGCGCGTGGGCGAGCGGGCCTCGTTCTCCAGGACCCCGATGCGCAGGTGATCCTGGCCCGCGTGGGCGACGATGTCGCTTTCGGGTGCGAGAACCTCGGTGTGCCCCGCGACGAGATCTGGCCGAGGGTGCGGGCCGCCCTCGACGCAGTCGGTCTCGACGTGCCGCTCGACCGGGCGACCAAGGCGCTGTCAGGGGGGCAGAAGCAGCGACTGGCCCTCGCGGGGGTGCTCGCGATGCGGCCGGGACTCGTGCTCCTCGACGAGCCCACCGCCAACCTCGATCCCGAGGGTGTCGCCGACGTGCGCGATGCCGTCACGCGCCTGCTCGACGCCCACGAGGCCACGCTCGTCGTCGTCGAGCACCGCGTCGAGGTGTGGCTGCCCGTCGTGTCGCGCGTCATCGTGCTCGGCGAGGGCGGGGTCCTCGCCGACGGCACGCCCGCCGACGTCCTGGGCCGCCGTGGACCGGCGCTCGCCGCGAGCGGAGTATGGGTTCCCGGCATCCCTCCCGCCCGCCCTCCGGCGCCGGCCGCGCCTGCCGGATCCGCCCTGCTGTCGGCGGCGGATCTGTCGGTGCAGCGCGTCGCGGGTCATCCCGTCGCCTCGGGCATCGACCTCGAGGTGCGCGCGGGCGCGGTGCTGGCTGTCACCGGCCCGAACGGCGCGGGCAAGTCGACCCTCGGCCTCACGCTCGCGGGGCTGCTGGCTGCGGCATCCGGCACCCTCACCGCCGCACGCGAACTGGCCGGCGCCGCGGGGACGACCCCGATCCGCTGGAGTTCGCGGGAGCTCCTCACCCGGATCGGCACGGTGTTCCAGGACCCCGAGCATCAGCTGCTGGCCAAGACGGTCCGCGACGAGCTCGAAGTCGGACCCCGGGCGCTCGGTCTGCCGGAGGCGGCGACCGCGCAGCGCGTCGAGGAGCTCCTCGAGCGCCTGAGGCTCGCTCCGCTGGCCCGCGCCAACCCGTACACGCTGTCGGGGGGCGAGAAGCGCCGGCTCACCGTGGCCGCCGCGCTCGCCACCGCGCCTCGGGTGCTCGTGCTGGACGAGCCCACCTTCGGCCAGGACGCGCGCACGTGGGCCGAGCTCGTCGCGCTGCTCGCGCGGCTGCGCGACGAGGGGTCGGCCATCGTCACGATCACGCACGACCTGGACGTCGTGGCGGCCCTCCACGCCGAACGGTTCGTGCTGGCGCGGTCGGACGCGTCGTGACACTTCTCGACGCGCACGCGCGCACGAGCCGCATGGGGCGGGTGAATCCTGTCGCCAAGCTCGGGGCGGCCGCGGTCATCACGATCCCTCTCGTGCTCACGCTCGACGTCGTCTCGGCGACGGTGGCGCTCATGCTCGAGCTGCTGCTCATGCCGCTCGCGGGCCTCGGCTGGCGCGAATTCTGGGCACGCACCTGGATCGTGTGGGTGCTCGCGCCGCTCACCGGCCTGACGATCGCCCTCTACGGGCGAACGAGCGGGGAGGTGTACGTGCAGTGGCTCTTCGTGACGGTGAGCGAGGGATCGCTCGTCCTCGCGCTGGCCACGACCATCCGCGTGCTCGCGATCGCGCTGCCGTCGGTGGTGCTCTTCGCCAGCGTCGATCCCACCGACCTCGCCGACGGGCTGGGGCAGGTGCTGAGGCTTCCCGCACGGTTCGTCCTGGGCGCCCTGGCGGGTCTGCGGATGGTCGGCCTGTTCCTCGACGACTGGCGCGCCCTCGAGCTCGCCCGCCGCGCGCGCGGCGTCGCCGACAGAGGCCGCCTCCGCCGGTTCCTCGGCATGGCCTTCGCGCTGCTCGTGCTGGCGCTGCGCCGCGGGACGAAGCTCGCGACCGCGATGGAGGCACGCGCGTTCGGGGCACCGGGTGAGCGCACGTGGGCGCGCGAGTCGCGGTTCGGTGGGGCGGAGTGGGCGCTGCTGGCCGTCGGCGTCGCGATCGCCCTCGTGGCGACGGCAGCCGCCCTCGCCGCGGGCACGTGGAACTTCATCCTCGGCCCCGGCGCGTGAGCGCTCAGCCCGCGGCGACCAGGCGCTGGTACGGCGCCTGCAGCGCGGGGAAGTACGAGCCCCAGTTCACGGTCGAGGCATCCCGCCCCTTCTGCACCGCCACGAGCCGGTCGAGGTAGTACTCCCAGCCCGGTCCGATCGAGCCGACGTCCTCGCCGGGGTTGAGCCGCTGGCCGAAGACGAGCAGCGTGGCCTCGCCCTTCTCGACCAGCTCGAACCACAGGTGCCACGAGCCGCTGGCAGCGGACGTGTCGCCCGCGAAGCGCCGCGGCGGGTCGCATTCGAGGATCGTGTACTCCTCGGGCGCGACGTCCTCGCCTTCGGAGGTCATGAAGAACGCGACTCGCCCCGTCGACGGATCCCCTTCCCATCGTCCGATCCACCGCTCGAGGCGCGCCGACTGGGTCAGCTCGCGCCAGATCTCCGTGGCGGGGGCCGCGAACGTGCGCGTGAGCACGAGGTTCGGGTGGCCGTCGATGTCGGTGACGGTGCCCGTGATGGCGGTGCGGTCGGTCATGTGGCGTTCCACAGCTCCCGGTAGTAGGACAGGCGTTCGCGATCGGGGTCGATGCCGTACGCCTCGATGAGGGCGTCCTCCCATCCAGGTCCATAGTTCCACTCGGTGCTCATCGACGCCACGGCGATGTCGGCCCACCGGTCGCCGGTGCCGAGCTGCCCGAGGTCGACGTGTGCGAGCCAGCGGCCGTCGTCGCCGACGAGGGTGTTGGGACAGCACGCGTCGCCGTGGCACACGACGAGCAGGTCGATCGGCGGGGGTTCGCGCAGGGGCTCGGGAACCCGGATGCCCCGGCGCGCGGCGTTCTCGAGACGGGACGGCACGCTCCATACGAACGGGCACTCGTCCGCGGGCAGCGCGTCGTGCATCGCGCGGAGCCCTTCGCCCACCGCCCGGACGGCGACCTCGGGCTTCGCGATCCACCGCGGCGCCACCGCGCTCTCGCCCGGGATCGCCCTCGTCACGAGCCACTCGAACGCGTCGTCGTACCCGGCCTCGAGCACGTGCGGCACGCGGATGAAGCGGCCCGCCCACTCGAGCCGGACGGTCTCGTCGGCGAGCGAGGACTCCGCGTTGCGCGGTCCGTGCTTGATGTAGCGGCCGTCATCGGTGCGGAACGTCACGCCCCCGTAGTCGTTGCGCCACACCGGAGCGAGCGCGGCGCCGCGGGCGAGCGAGCGGACGCGCTCGGGGACGGCGACGGCGTCGACGGGGATCGACATCGTCAGACGCCGAGCGCGTCGAGCAGGATCGTCGCGTGGTTGTGATCGGGATCGTGCGCGCCGTACAGGAGGGTCGATTCCGGATGCCTCGCCAGCTCGGCCCGCAGTTCGTCGAGGTACGCGTTGGCGGAGAGCTCTGCGCGGTACGCGGCCTCGAACTCCTCCCACGGGAGTCCGCCGTCGTGGAACGCCCTGCGCAGGTCGGCGGAGGGTGCGGCCGCTTTGGCCCAGAGGTCGACGGCTGCGCGTTCCTTGCTCAGACCGCGCGGCCACAGCCGGTCGACGAGCACGCGGAAACCGTCTTCGGATGCCGGGTCGTCATAGACCCGCTTGAGTCCCACCGCCATGTGACCATGATGCCCCTCGACTACGCTGGGCGTGGCATCCGAGTTCGATCGTGAGACTCAGTACCGCGTAGGGTGGGATGCAATGTCACCGCAGTTCGAAGGAGAACGCATGGACCTCACGGGCGCCTCCGCCCTCGTCACCGGCGGCGCGAGCGGACTCGGACTGGCGACGGCTCGTCGGCTCGCGGCGGCGGGAGCGGCCGTCACCATCGTGGACCTCCCCGGCTCGGCCGGCGCCCAGATCGCTGCGGAACTGGGCGGCACCTTCGCCGCCGCCGACGTGACCGACCCGGCTCAGGTCGCCGCCGCGGTCGAGGTCGCCGCCGGCGCGGGGGACCTGCGGGTCGTCGTCAACTGCGCGGGCATCGCGCCCCCCGCCAAGGTTCTCGACCGCGACGGGCAGCCGACGCCGCTGGAGGGCTTCGAGCGGATCGTCCGCGTGAACCTCATCGGCACCTACAACGTCCTGTCACAGGCATCCGCCGCCATGGCCCGCACCGATCCGACCGCAGACGGCGAGCGGGGGGTCATCGTCAACACGGCGAGCGTCGCCGCCTTCGACGGACAGATCGGCCAGCCGGCGTACGCCGCGAGCAAGGGCGGTGTGCACGCGATGACGCTGCCGGTCGCCCGCGAACTCGCCCGGTACGCCATCCGCGTCGTGACCATCGCGCCCGGAATCATGGAGACGCCGATGCTGATGGGCCTGCCGCAGGCGGCGCAGGACTCGCTCGGGCAGCAGGTGCCGCACCCGCAGCGCCTCGGCAGGCCCGACGAATACGCACGACTCGTGATGGCGATCGTCGACAACGGCTACCTCAACGGAGAGACCATCCGTCTCGATGGCGCCATCCGCATGGCCCCGAAGTAAGGAGACTCCGATGAGCGAATCGATCCTGCTCCACGTCGAGGGCGGGCTGGCCCGCGTGACGTACAACCGTCCGGCGTACCTGAACGCGATGGACTTCGAGATGGCCGGTCGATGGCGTGACGTCGCACACGCCGTGACCGAAGACCCCGCGGTGGGGGCGGTGATCCTGGATGCCGCAGGCCCGGCTTTCTGCGCCGGCGGCGATGTCGTCGCGATGGCCACCTCGGGAGCCTCGGGCGCGGATGTCACCCGGACGGCGCATCTCATCCACGACGGCATCCGCACGTTCGCCACGAGCGACAAGCCGATGGTCGCGGCCGTGCAGGGCGCGGTCGCCGGCGGCGGGCTCGGGCTCATGCTGACGGCCGACTACATCGTCGCCGCCGACTCGTCCAGGTTCGTCAGCAAGTACGCCAACATCGGACTCACGCCCGATCTGGGCGTCTCGACGCTGCTCCCCGCCGCCGTCGGCCAGCGCCGCGCGCTCCAGCTCCTTCTGCAGGATCGCACCCTCACGGCGGCTGAGGCGCTCGACTGGGGCCTGGTGGCAGAGGTCGTCCCCGCGGCCGAGGTGCCCGTTCGCGCCGACGAGATCGCGGACTTCTGGCTCGCCGGCGCGACCGCCGCCTTCGGCCAGGCCAAGCGGCTGGTCCGTCAGGGCGCCCACCGTTCGTTCACCGACAACCTCGACGATGAGGCCGCATCGATCGGTGCGCGCTTCGCCACGCCCGAGTCGCAGGTGCGCGTGGCCGCGTTCGCGGCCGCGTCCCGCAAATCAGCCCCGAAGGAGACGGCATGACCACCCCCACGGACGCCGGACGCAGTCTCGCCGGAAAGACCATCCTGATGTCCGGCGGCAGCCGCGGCATCGGGCTGGCCATCGCGGTGCGCGCCGCCCGCGACGGCGCCAATGTGGCCCTGCTCGCCAAGACCGATTCGCCGCACCCGAAGCTCGAGGGGACGGTGCACTCGGCCGCCGAGCAGATCCGCGCAGCCGGCGGCCATTCGCTGCCGATCGTCGGAGACGTGCGCAACGACGACGACGTCACCGAGGCGGTGCTCAAGACGGAGGGCGAGTTCGGCGGCATCGACATCGTCGTCAACAACGCGTCGGTGATCGACCTCTCGTCGTCGCTGGATCTCGCTGCGAAGAAGTACGACCTCATGCAGGACGTCAACGTGCGGGGCACGTTCATGCTCAGCCGAGCGGCGGCGCCCATCCTGAAGGACGCCGAGAACCCGCACATCCTGTCGCTGTCGCCGCCGCTCAACCTGTCGCCCAAGTGGCTCGGCGCCCACACCGGCTACACGATGGCGAAGTACGGCATGACCATGGCGACGCTCGGCATGGCCGCCGAGTTCGCGAAGGCCGGGATCGCGGCCAATACGCTCTGGCCTGCGACCACCATCGCCACGGCGGCCGTGCGGTTCGCCCTCGGCGGCGACGCGATGATGAAGGTCAGCCGCACGCCCGAGATCTACGCGGATGCCGCCTACGAAGTGCTCCTCAAGCCGGCGCGCGAGTACACCGGCCAGACGCTCATCGTCGAGGACGTCCTCCGCGCGGCGGGGGTGACCGACTTCTCGGGATACGCCGCGGTGCCGGGAACGCCCGACGACCAGCTGTTCCCCGACATCTTCCTCGACTGACCCCGCCGGCGTAGGGTGACCGCATGGCGGTGCGGAGCCTCTTCCCGATCCTGGTTTCGCGAGACCTGCCGAGGCTCGTGAGCTTCTACGAGCGCGCGCTGCACGCTCGCGTGACGTACCGGTTCGGAAGCGCCGATCAGGATGACTACGTCTCGCTCGCCATCGGCGAGGCGTCGCTGGGGATCGGCCGGGATCCGTCTGCGCCGGCGGCCGACGGGCGGATCGCTCTGTGGTTCTACGTCGACGACGTCGACGCAGCGTACGCCCGCTGGATGACGGTCGGGGGCGACACGGTCCAGGTGCCCGGCGACACACCGTGGGGCGAGCGCGTGGCGCAGGTGCGGGATCCTGACGGCAACCTGGTCAACCTCGGGGTCGAGGCATCCGGATCGCCTGACTGATCCTCAGTGTTCTCCGCCGGTGAAGAGGAGGATGCCGCCGAGCCCGATCATCAAGCCGCCTCCGGTGGCCGAGAGGCGCGCGATGCGCCGCGGCGACCGCCCGAACCACGAGCGGGCTCCCGCCGCCGCGAGAGCCCAGATGCCGTCCGAGATGAGGGCGATCACGAAGAAGACCAGGCCGAGCTGGATCATCTGCAGCGGTACGGCGCCGGCCGACAGGTCGACGAACTGAGGCAGCACGGCCACGAAGAAGGCGATGGTCTTCGGATTGGTGACGCCGACGATGAATCCCTCGCCGAGCTGACGCCAGGCCGATCGCGGGGCGGCGCCGCCGTCGGCCGCTTCCGCTGCGCGGTAGCGGTGACGGATGGCCTGCACCCCGAGGTACATCAGGTACCCGGCACCCGCGACCTTCACGATCGTGAACAGCACGACCGACTGCGCCACGAAGCCGCCCACGCCCAGGGCGACGAGGCCGATGACCGGCAGGAGGCCGAGGGCGTTGCCGAGCACGCTGAGAAGGCCGCCGATGCGTCCCAGCGCGAGCGCCCTGCCGATCGTGAAGAGCACGCTCGGCCCCGGGATCACGATGAGCACGAGGGCCGCAAGGGTGAAGGCGAGGAGGTTCTCGGGAGGGACCACGAGGACACGATAGTCCCGGCATCCGGAACCCGCCGCCGTGTCAGCGCGGGAGCGCCGCGCCGATCAGGATGTCGACCGAGTCGTCATCGTGCCACCAGAAGCCGAGGCGATCGTTCGGTCCGAGCGCGCCCGGTCGATCGGCAGGAGCGACGTAGGTGTAGGGCACCGAGACGATCAGCGCGGCGTTGCCCCGCAGAGAGGCCGGCACGCAGCGGGCACGGCGCAGCGGACCGCGCTCGACGAGGATGCAGTGCTCCCGCTGGATGAGCCCGGCGGCGCCTGCGATCCACAGGTCCCACCCGTAGTACTCGCCGAGCGGGTAGGCCCAGTCCACCTCGCCGCTCGTGGGGAACTCCGGCACGTACGCGGTGCTGGGGAGATTGATGTACGTCCCGAAGGAGCCGTCGAGCGGCACCTGCAGAAGGGGCACCGCGGTCGAGTCCTGCGCGAAGGAGAACGCCTCACGGCCCTCCATGGGCACGCGCGTGACGGAAGGGGTCGGCGCGGCGGCCGGTGGCGGGACCGTCACGGCGGCCGCCCACGCCGTGACCGCGACGACGATGGCGAGACCCGCGGCGAGCGTGAGGATCGTGCGGCGGGGCGGAGGCGTCGCGGAAGGCGCGGGTCCCGCGGCGCGGGTCCCGGTGGCGCCGGGTTCAGCGGCGGCTGCGGAACGAGACGGTCCCGGCGGAGCGGGCGGGGGATCGGATGCCCGCGGCCGGACCGTGTCGTCGGCGGACCCGGGCTCCTCGTCCGTCGCTTCGGCGGGGAGATCGGCGACGGCGTGCTCATGGCGCACGCGCTCCTCCAGCGCGATCAGGCGCGCGAGGGCCTCGGGGTCGGCGTCGATGTCGGGGGCGCGGTCGAACGCCCGCCGGCGCAGGCGATCGAGTTCCGCCCGGTCCGCGGCATCCATCTCAGCGCCCCCTCGCAGGCGAGGCGACGGCGCGCGTCATCGCGCCCATGTGCACCACGGTAGTCCGGGTGGCGTTCAGGTGGGTCCCCTACGCTCGAACCATGAGCACCCAGCCGCCCGTGCGCGCCACGAAGCCCCGACAGGTGCGTCCCGCGACCGAGGGCTGGACGCAGCAGAAGGACGCCGAGGGCCGCCCGCTCCTGCAGTTCGCCTCGCCGAAGCGCGGCAAGCCGCCCGTGCACCTCGCGGATCTGACGCCCGACGAGCGCGTCGCGAAGGTGAAGGAGCTGGGCCTCCCCGGCTTCCGCGCGAAGCAGCTCGAGAAGCACTACTTCCAGCACTGGACCCACGACCCCGCCGACATGACCGACCTCCCGGCCGCGGGCCGCGAGGAGTTCGTGCACGGCATGCTGCCGGCCCTCCTCACCGAGGTGCGACGCCTCGAGACCGACCGAGGCGACACGATCAAGTTCCTGTGGAAGCTGCACGACGGCGCGCTCGTCGAGTCGGTGCTCATGCGCTACCCGGGACGCATCACGCTGTGCGTCTCGTCGCAGGCCGGCTGCGGCATGAACTGCCCCTTCTGTGCGACCGGCCAGGCCGGGCTCACGCGCAACATGTCGGCCGCCGAGATCGTCGAGCAGGTCGTGCGCGCCAATCGGCTCATCGCCGACGGCCACCTCGGCGGCAAGAAGAAGACCGATCATTCGGCGGAGCGCGTGTCGAACATCGTCTTCATGGGCATGGGCGAGCCGCTGGCCAACTATGCCCGCGTGATGCAGGCGGTCCGCGTGATGACCGACAAGGAGCACGGGCTCGGCATGAGCGCCCGCGGCATCACGGTCTCGACCGTCGGTCTCGTGCCGGCCATCACGAAGCTCGCGAACGAGGACATCCCCGTCACGTTCGCGCTGTCGCTCCACGCCCCCGACGACCGGCTCCGCGACGAGCTCATCCCCGTGAACTCCCGCTGGAAGGTCGACGAGGCGCTCGACGCCGCGCGCGCGTACTTCGACAAGACCGGTCGCCGCGTCTCGATCGAGTACGCGCTCATCAAGGACATGAACGACCACGCGTGGCGCGCCGATCTGCTGGCCGAGAAGCTCAATGCGCGCGGCCGCGGCTGGGTGCACGTCAACCCGATCCCGCTCAACCCCACACCGGGCTCCATCTGGACCGCGTCCGAGATCGACGTGCAGAACGAGTTCGTGCGGCGCCTCAACGACGCCGGCGTGCCGACGACCCTCCGCGACACCCGTGGCAAGGAGATCGACGGCGCGTGCGGCCAGCTCGTCGCCACCGAGGACGACGAGGCGGTCGCCGCGGCCACTCCGCTCGAGGTCTGACGACCGCCGTCAGTCCGACTCGCCGACCGCTGTCGTCACGTTCCCCCCGGCATCGACGACCTGGAGGATCCAGCGGTAGGGCCCGTCGGTCTCGTCCGAGACGTCCGCCGACCACTGGTCGCCGGCCGAGCGCAGCTCCACAGCCTCCCACGGGCGGACGTCGCCGTCGCGGGCGTCCTTGGCCGGCTGGATCAGCAGGAGTGCGCGGACGATGCTGCCCGACGACGAGGGGTCTTCGACGGTGACGCGGAACTCGTCACCCGCGCCGACGTCGCCGATGACCGGCGGGAGGATGTCGCCGGCGTCGCCGTAGAGCACCTCCACGTCCATCTCGGGGAAGACCTCGATACCGGCGTCCGTGTTGGCCGGCACCCGCGCCGCCGTGGCCACCAGCAGCGTCGCCGGACCGTCGGGACCGGTGAGCCGGGTGAGGGCGACGAGAGCGGAAGGGGATGCCGGGGCATCCCCCGCCACGGGCGGAACGCCGCCGCCGGACGTCGGCACCGCCACGGCGGGACGGGCCACATCGCTCCAGCGCGAGCTCAGTGCGGTGACGAGAACGCCGCGGGGGACCGCGCCCGAGGCATCCGTCGACGGCACGGTGCGGATGACCGAGGGCAGCAGCGCCTGACCGGGCACGCTCAGCGGGAGGCCGCCATCCGCGGTGACGAAAGCCCGGGCCGCGCCCGACGAATCGGTACGCGTCACCGTCGCCAGGGAGGGAGCGAGCGTCGCCGTGACAGGTCCCTCGACAGCTTCGGCGGCGCTGTCGCTCGCCGGTGGTGGCAACGGGGGCTCCTTCGTCGAATCCTCGAACGTGTACAGCGGCACGCCATAGAAGACCGCCTGCATCGTGGCCGTCGCATCGAACGCGGTGTGGTGCGGCGAACCCGCGAGAGAGGACTGCTTGGCGTACGCGAGCGCGGCGCCGGCCGACACCGGGCCATCCGCAGCGCTGACCCCGATCCAGTCTGCGTAGACCGCCATCAGCCGCTCGCTGAGCGCCAGCGTGGTCTCGTCCGCGAGACCACAGCCGGTGTTGCCGATGAACCCGCCGGCCGCGGCGAACGAGTCGACCCAGTGAGCCCTATCGCCGTAGACCGAGTCGGGAAGGTGGATTCCCCCGTGGCATCCGAGCGACAGCACGAGCGCTCCGTCGAACGGCCCGTCGGCGGCGGTCTCGTCCAGCCCCTCGCCGATGTCGAGGCTCGACCGGTACGCCTCCGCCTCCAGGGGATCGCCCGCACTCTCGCCGTCATCCGCGAACGCGGCTCCGGGAAGCATCCTGCGCTCGTCGCCGACGCCGTTGAGCGAGATGATCCCGGGGGCACCGGCTCCCGCCTCCGGCGACAGCGCCGCCTCGACGTCCTCCGCGGTCCAGGCCGATTCGAGCAGCACGTCCCCTCGGCCCGTCCGCCAGCTGAGCGCGGCGCTCATCGCGTCGGGCAGGTCCGACCACGGGCCGTAGCCGCCCGCGAGAAGCGAGTCCGCCTTCAGGATGCCGTCGGCGCGCCGGAAGCGGTCGAGCTGCGCACGGATCTCATCGGGGGTGTCGACCAGGCGTCCGATCCCCACCGTCGGGACATAAAGGTGGCCACCCAGCGCCGGGTACGCGTCGGGCAGCGCGTACGGGTCGTCGCTGAGGAGGAACGACCCGGCCGTGATCGCCGCGTACGGCGTGGCGCACGGGTCGACGGCTCCGGCCGTCGTCGCCGCCGAGCAGGTGCCCTGTGACGCGGGCAGGCGAAGCGCCGCGGCGTGAGCGCGCTCGGCGACCGCGTCGTCCTGAGGAATGGGCGCGTGGGGGATCACGTCGTCGCCGCCGACGATGACGATCGCCGAGACGGCCTGCCGCTGCGAGCCGATGGCCGACTCGACATAGCGGTTGATGGCGGCCACCAGCTCCTGGCGAGCGGCGACCGAGCACGGGTCCGCGTCGAGCGACGCGCGGGCGGATGCGACGGCGGGGTCGGTCTCGACCGTGAGAACGGCTCCGCTCACCGAGTCCTCGCCGACGACGCCGGTGCCGTCGAGTGCCCGGATCGCGGTGAGCACCTCGTCCACCGCCTCCGCGCCGTGGAGGTCGCGCATGCGGGTGAGGTCGGTGAGGAAGACCGTGTTCGTCGAGGACGTCACTTCGTCGCTCGTCGGCAGCGCCGGGGTCTGTGCGATGTCGAGGCCGAAGGGGTCGAACGGATCGAGCGGGGCGAAGGGATCGATCGGGGCGTAGGGGTCCACCGGCGCGAACGGATCGTAGAAGCCTCCGTCGTCGGGGATGGCGGGAGCGGGCGGAACCCACGGCGCGCACCGGGGGGCGACCGGCTCGGTGCGGGTCTGGACGTGGATGCCGTAGCGACCGGCCTCTGTCGCACCGGCGGTGCGGGTGACCCGCACGAGCCACGGGGCGTCGCTGTCGGCGTCGCTCCAGCGACCACCGACCGTGGCTGACTCGCCGGCGCCCGCCTCGGCGTGGTCCACGAGGTCGTATCCCTCCACGGCGGGAAAGCCCGAGCCGATCGCCTGCGCGCCGCCGGGAACGGGCGTGATCGCGGTGTCGCGCGTGACCGGCACGCCCAGCGGCGTCGTCGCGGAGACGGGCTCCCACAGGGTGACGGCGAGCGGATGCGCCGACGATCGCACCGCGACGGTCAGTCGCTTCCCCGGCTGCGGCGGCGCCACGCGGTACCACTGCTCGTCGGCGGACGTCTCCTCGGTCGCCGCGGTCGCATCGGAGTCGAAAGCGCCGTAGCGCACGGTCGCCTCGACGAGCAGGGGCGCAGAGTCGATCTCCGTCTCGGGGGCACGGTCGTCCTCGGTGCCGGTCTCGCCGGCCACGGGCAGATCGGCCGTCGATACGACGTCCCGCGCCACCCCCTGCCCTGCGGAGAGCGTGGCCGAGAGCGCCCACGCGCCCAGACCGCGGCTGGCGGTGTAGTCGATGGAGACCGAGCGGACCGTGCCGGCGATCGCGTCGTCCAAGGGCAGCCGGACGACCGATCCGTCGACGTCGATCGTGCCCTCGTACGGTCCTTCGACGATGGTCGACTCCGGACCGGCCTCCGCGACCCGGACCGACGTGGGAGCCGTCACTGCGGGCAGTCGAACGGATGCCACGGCATCCGGGAACCGAACCGCCTCACCCGGCCCCGGGTCGAGGGCGAAGCGGAAGCTCGCGGTCCGGCCACAGGCTGCTCCCTCGCAGCTGCTCCCGGTCGAATCCTCGGTCGCCGCGTCCGCCGGCAGCAGCGCGGGGTCGAACGCCTCCCAGGGGACGCCGGTCGAACCGACCAGCGACAGCAGTGCCGCACCCACCGTCTGCGGTTCGGGTGACGTGGAGGCATGGGGGTTCGGGGTGACGATGGGCGCGGGGGTCGCCTTCGGTGCCGGGGTGGCCGTCGGTGTCGGGGTCGATGTCGGGGTGGGCTCGGGTGTCGGCGTGGACTCCGGAGTGGGCGTGCCCTGCGGTGACGGTGTTTCGCCGCGCTCGCCGACCGCGCGCGAGACGAAGGCGACGTCTGCGAGTCCCACCGCGCCGAGGTCCATCCCGGCCGAATCGACCTCGACCAGGCTCGTCTCCTCGGAAAGCTCGAGCTCGATGCCCTGTGCCGCCGCCGCGCGCTCCCAGCGGGCGAGCACGTCGCCCGACCCATCGATCGGAAGATCGGCGAGCGGCACGTCGCCCAGCAGCAACGACGCCAGCGACAGCGAGCCCACCGGAGTGCCGGCGAGCGCGAGGTCGCCGAGGCGAAGCCCGAGCACCGCCGCCTGCGCCGATTCCTCGGAGGACCCCGAACCGGCGTCGGCCTCCGCTGCCCACTCCATGACGTCGCGAAGGGTCACGTGGGCCGCCACGTCGTCCGCGAACGGCGAATCGGCGAGAAGAGCATCCCATCCGCCGGGCAGGTCGGCTCGCGAGATCGGCAGGTCGGAGATCGACGCGTCGCCCAGCGGCAGTCGATCCAGCGGCAGATCATGCAGGGCGGGGCCGAGTTCGGAGAGGTCGGTGCCCTCGAGCCGCGCCAGGGGAAGCCTGGCGAGCTCGTGCGCATCGCGCTCCAGCGCCTCGGCGGGGATGTCGGCGATCGCGGCACCAGTGACATATCCGGGCACGGGCGCTTCGCGTATCGCATTGGTGACCGACAGACCCTCGTGCGTGTGGAGGTCGATGGCGGTGACCGAGCGCGCGGCAGCGCTCATGTCGCCGGGACCCGCAACGGCGACGGTGCGTCCCGATGCGGACACGCTCGCCGACTCGCCCGGTCCGACGACCACGCTCGCCTCGCCGCTCGTCGCGCACTCCGCGCCGGCAGGCGCGGCATCCGTCCATCGCATCTCCGACGACCGAACGACCAGATCCTCGCTCGGCACGTTCGCCGAGACCTCGCCCGCGTCGGCATCCCGGATGCCGGCGTACACGATCGTCGACCCGTCCGCCGAGATGGCGGGCGCCGACGCGTCGGTGACGGTCGCCGCCGATTCGTCGACAGCGGCGACGACCCACCGCCCATGCCGATCGAGCATCGCGCCGACGATCGCGGGTGATCCGCCGCAATCCTCGACGCGGGCGGCGATGAACCCGCCGGTCGCGTCGACGGCTCCCGTTCGCGCGCCGGTCAGCACCGGCTCCGCCCGACCGGTGGCGCGGTGGATCCGGAACAGGTTCGGAGCGGTCGAAGCGCGTGGCGAGGCGGCCGCCGGGTCGGCGACGCGGGCCGTGACGACGATCCACTCGCCGTCGCCGCTGATCGCCGGCTCTCCGAGGCCCCCCGGCACGCTGCGTCCGGGCAGCACGCGCGTGACCGAGACGTCGCCGCGGGTCCCGTCGGCGTTCGCATCCAGGTCGGCCACGAAGACGTCGGTGGCGCCGTTGGTGTCGCCCGCCGAGAGGTTGGTGGCATCCGACTCGAAGACCACGAAACGTCCGTCTTCGGTGATGTCGGGATCGGCCGACGCGCCGTCGGGCTCGACGCCGGCGTCGAGGCGCAGCGTCGTCTCCTCGACGGTGTCGCGCACGAAGACGCCGGCGTGGTCGGAAGGACCCTGCTCCGGAACGAGGTTGCGGGCGCGGCTGACGAAGGCCACGTAGCGCCCGTCCCCGCTCACCGCAGGAGAGTGACTCATGCCGTCGGCGGAGACCTGCGCAAGGGAGCGGTCGGGACGGCTGACGAGCTCGGGCGCGCCGGAGAACGGGTCGCGGGACCCGGAGGCCGCCGTCGCGAGGAACACGTTGGGCACGCCCGGACGGGTGAGCGCCGCCAGGTCGGCCGCCGTGGACACGTAGGCCACGCTCTGGCCGTCGGTCGAGAGGGAGGGGTCGCCGGATTCGCCGCGATCGGTGCGGGATACCAGGTACACATCCGATCCGGCGGCATACTCGAACTCGGGTGCCGCGATCGCTTCGGCGCTCGCCGGCGCCGCGGGCGACCAGGCCAGGCCGGTCGCGATGAGGCCCGCGATCACCGCGTGGGAGAGCGTGCGGCGGGCACGCCGATCAGCGGGCCGCTCCGCATCCGCGGCGGGCCCGCGGTCGATGAGGTTCGCGTTTGCGCGCGCTCCCATGTACAGCTTCCCTATGAGGTCACGCCGGCCCAGAACGGTGAGACCGATGTCGTGTCAAGCAACTATCGCATTGCCGGGGCTCCTGCGCCATGCCGGGCCGAGGCATCCGTCACCGCACTAGCGTTGAAGGATGGTCAATCATCGGTATCTCGGCAACAGCGGTCTCAAGGTCTCGGAGATCACCTACGGCAACTGGGTGACGCACGGGTCGCAGGTGGATGACACCGCCGCGGTCGCCACCGTCCACGCAGCGCTCGACGCGGGGATCACGACGTTCGACACCGCCGACACGTACGCCAACACGGCTGCCGAGACGGTTCTCGGCAAGGCGCTCGAGGGTCAGCGCCGCGAGTCGCTCGAGATCTTCACGAAGGTCTACTGGCCGACCGGACCCAAAGGCCCCAACGACACCGGACTCAGCCGCAAGCACATCATGGAGTCGATCAACGGCTCGCTGCAGCGCCTCGGCACCGACTACGTCGACCTCTACCAGGCGCACCGCTACGACTACGAGACGCCGATCGAGGAGACCTTCCAGGCGTTCGCCGACATCGTCCGCCAGGGCAAGGCTCTGTACATCGGCGTCTCGGAGTGGACCGCCGAGCAGCTGCGCGAGGGGCACGCGCTCGCCAAGAGCCACGGCATCCAGCTGATCTCGAACCAGCCGCAGTACTCGATGCTCTGGCGTGTCATCGAGGGCAAGGTCGTGCCCACGTCGGAAGAGCTCGGCATCTCGCAGATCGTGTGGTCGCCGATGGCGCAGGGCGTGCTGAGCGGAAAGTACCTGCCCGGTCACCCGCTGCCCGAGGGCTCGCGCGCGACCGACGAGAAGAGCGGCGCGAACTTCATCAAGAGCTTCCTGCGCGACGACGTGCTCGAGGCTGTGCAGCGGCTCAAGCCCATCGCCGAGCAGGCCGGACTCACGATGCCGCAGCTCGCGATCGCGTGGGTGCTGCAGAACAAGAACGTCGCCGCGGCTCTCGTGGGGGCATCCCGTCCCGAGCAGCTCGCCGACACCGTCAAGGCCTCAGGCGTCACGCTCGACGCCGACACGATGGCCGCGATCGACACCGCGCTCACCGGCGTCGTCGAGAGCGACGCCGGGAAGACCTACGAGGTCTCGCCGAAGTCGCGTCCGGCCTGACGCGCTGCACGGGGAGAGGAGATCTGCGTAACCTCGGATCGGATCGCGCCGATCGGTCCGCGAAAGCGCAGATCTCCTCCGCGACGCAGAAGGGAGCCGCCATGCCGGTCCACAGTGCGGGGCTCCTCCTGTATCGGGTGACGGATGCCGCGCCCGAGGTCTTCATCGCCCATATGGGCGGCCCGTACTGGGCAGCCAAGGACGAAGGCGCCTGGTCGGTTCCCAAGGGGGAGTACGACCCCGACGCGGAGGCCGCGCTCGACGCCGCGCTGCGAGAGTTCGAGGAGGAGCTCGGCGTCGCTCCGCCGGGCGAGCCCTACGCCGAACTCGGCACATGGTCGTATTCCTCGGGCAAGCGCATCACGGTGTTCGTCGTCGACGGCGCTCGCGTTCGAGGCGACCGAGTTCACCTTCGGCGAGTTCGAGATGGAGTGGCCGCCGCGCTCGGGGCGCACCGGGTCGTTCCCCGAGGTCGACAGGGCCGAGTGGATGCCCCTGCCCGACGCCCGGGAGAAGCTCGTGAAAGGGCAGCGCCCCGCCCTCGACGCACTGGAGCAGCGCCTCGCGGAGGCCGCTCGCTGAGCGCGTTTCGTCTCGCTCCGCTCGCGCAGCGACCGGGCACAGTCCTCGGTCGTTGAGCGAGGAGCGAAGCGACGAGACGAAACGCGTCGGCTCACCGGAGGCCTCGGCCGAGGCATCCGCTCACCGTCCGTTCTTCGGCGCGACCGAGACATCGATGCGCTCCTGCGCGCCGAGCGACGACCATGCGCTCGTGATGCCCTTCGCCGCGTGCTCGGACGCCCGCACCGCGCGCTCGTCGGCCCACGCGTTGAGCACGTGGCCGGAGTGCCCGCGCACGTGCTCGAGCACGACATCGGGAAGTCCGGCCGCACGCCGCGCGTCGCGCGCCGTGATGAGCTGCTCGAGCAGGTCGACGTTCTTCGTCGGCGCGCCCGTCGACGTCTTCCAACCGCGGCGGCGGTGCCCGTCCATCCACTTCGTGTAGGTGTCGATGGCGTACTTCGAGTCAGCCTGGACGACGAGGTGCTCGACGTCGCGGTGGTCCTCGATCGCCTTCAGCAGCCCCATCAGCTCGCCGACGTTGTTCGTGCCGACGGGGATCGAGCCGGCGGCCCAGTGCCCGTCCTCGCCGACCCACGCCCAGCCTGTCGGTCCGGGGTTGCCCTTGCAGGCGCCGTCGGTGGCCACGATGTAGGGGGAGGCGTCAGTCACTCGGGCAAGGCTACCCGCGCTCGCCGGCTCTCTCCGCTCGCCACTCGTCGGCCAGCCGCGGCATCCGCTCGGCGAGGTACCGCAGGAAGTCGGCGACATCGCGGGCGCGGGCGACGGATGCCGGGGCATCCGTGTTCTCATCGGCGATCGCCTCCATCGCCGCCGCCAGCGCGGCGTACATCGGCGCGTTCGCAGTGATCATGCCCGACCACGCGTCGTCGACGAGGTCGTAGCGGTCGCGGCGCTCGCCGGGGCGCGACACCCGCTGAATGATCCGCATCGACACGAGGTACCGCACCGCGCCGGAAACGGCCGCGGGCGAGACGCCGAGTCGGTCGGCGAGCTCGGCCGCGGTGTAGCCGTCGTCGGGGGAGCCGACCAGCGCCATCATGACGCGAGCCGGCATGCGCGCCATGCCCGCCGTCGTCAGCATCGCCGCGGCCTGCTCGGCCGCGCCCAGCCCGGGGTGATCTGCCACGGCCTATCCCGCCGCCGTCAGCTCGCGCCGCCGCATGAGGGCGAGCGACCCCGCCGCGCCCACTCCGGTCGCGAGCAGCAGCCACCACAGCCCGCGAAGGTCGACGGCGTCCCCGTCGACCTGCGGCGTCACCGCGATCGGCGACAGGTGCACGAGCCAGTCCGGGAACTGGAACAGCGGACCGAAGAGACCCAGCACCATCGCCACCAGCACGAGCGTCCAGCCCAGCGGGATCGTGAGACGGGGTACGAGCACGAAGGCGAGGGCCGTGACGACCAGGAACACGGATGCCGCGGCGACCTGCCCTGCGGCCGTGATCGCGACCGTGCGCATGAGCTCCCACTCTCCCGCCTGCCCGGCGATGCCGAGCGCCGCTCCGCCGACGGCCGCCCCGACCACCAGCACGATGCCGACGAGCGCGACGACGAGGTAGTCGGCGAGCCAGCGCACCCGGCCGACCGGAGCGGACAGCACCGGCTCCGCCGTGCCATGCGCCTCCTCCTGTCGAGCGCGGCAGACGACCTGCACCGCGCAGCACGCCGCCAGCACCCCGAGCATCGTGAAGAACGTGGTGACCGTGCCCTGCTCGATGCTGCCCTCACCGGAGATCTGCCGCAGGATCTCCTCGACGGCGGGGTTGGCGGCCCCGACCTCCTCCACGATCGAGGCGAGCGACGTCGAGAGGATTCCCGTCAGCAGCCCGCCGACGGCCCAGCCCGCCACGGCACCCCGCGTGAGTCGCCACGTGAGTCCCAGCGGTGAGGAGAGGGCGGCGGATGCCTCGGCACGCCCTGTCCGCTCCGGGATGAAGCTGCCTCCGAGGTCTCGGAGCGACGCCAGCGCGATCGACGTGACGGCGAGCGCGAGACCCACCACCGCGCAGAGCAGCGCGGGCCACCACGAGTTCTCGTCGAACGCGCGCGTGTTCTCGCCCCAGCCGAACGGCGACAGCCATGTGAGCCACGAGCTCTCCATGCGCGTGAGGTCGTCGCTCGGCGTGCCGATCGCGTTGCCGATCCCGGCGATCACGAAGGTCGTGACGGTGGTCCACACCGCGACGCTGTTCGCCCCGCGGGAGGTGCGCATCAGCTGCGCCGCGAACAGCCCGACACCGAGGAAGACCACGCCCACGCCGCCCGCCGCCAGTCCCGTCAGGAGGG
The DNA here is from genome assembly GCF_012847295.1 of Microbacterium sp. MF43. Classification (GTDB taxonomy): domain Bacteria; phylum Actinomycetota; class Actinomycetes; order Actinomycetales; family Microbacteriaceae; genus Microbacterium. The sequence continues at coordinate 123,463 of NZ_JABBDY010000005.1, read as the reverse complement.
CGCCTTCGGCGTCGAGACCGGCCGCGAGGAAGGCGCCGGCCGTCAGCGCGCTCAGCAGGAGGTTCGCCAGGAGGCCGTGGGTCGCGGTGGCGATGATCGGCAGACTGCGCCCGGCGGGAGTCGCCGAGATCAGTTCGGCGCGGCCGGCCTCTTCGTCGCCCCGAGTGTGCCGCACGGCCAGGAAGGTGCTCATGAAGGCCGCGAGCATCGCGAGCCACGGGAAGATCAGGAACACCATGAACGCGCCCTCGTCGGCGCCCGAGGGCAGTCCGCGGAAGAGCAGGATCACGGGGTTGGCGAGAGCCGCGGCGAGCAGGGAGGTGCGGTCCCGCTCGGTGCCGTACGCATCGGCGACACCGATGTACGAGGAGTACGCGAGGAGCGCCGTGCCCACCGTCCACAGCAGCACTTGCAGCCAATCGCGTCGCACGCGCTGGCCGATGAGAGCGAGGAATCGGATCATCGTCCGTTGCCCTCCATCGCCGCGAGGTCGTCGCCGTAGTGACGCAGGAAGAGCTCCTCGAGCGAGGGCGGGGCGACCCGCAGCCCGGCCACCCCGCGCGCCGCGAGGCCGGGCAGCGCGCCGGCGACCGCGTCGCTGTCGACCGTGAACCTCACGCGCCCTTCTTCCGCCGTGACGTCGTGTGCGCCGGCGATGCCGGCGGCCGCCGAGGCATCCGTCCCCTCGAACGAGATCTCGGTGCGCGTCAGATGACGGAGCTCCGCCAGGGTGCCGGACTCGACCACCTTGCCGGCGCGGATGATCGAGACGCGATCGCACAGCTGCTCGACCTCGGACAGGATGTGGCTCGACAGCAGGACGGTGGCGCCGGCCTCCCGCACGCGGGCGATCTCGCGGCGGAACATGACCTCCATGAGCGGGTCCAGGCCGCTCGTCGGCTCGTCGAGGATGTACAGGTCGGCGGGCACCGCGAAGGCGGCGATGAGCGCCACTTTCTGTCTGTTGCCCTTCGAGTAGGCGCGTCCCTTCTTGCGCGGATCGAATTGGAACGCGTCGCACAGCCGGTCCTTCTCGGCGCGATAGACGGCGTCGTGACGGGATGCCCCGCGCAGCCGCGCCATGAGGTCGATCGCCTCACCGCCCGAGAGGTTCGGCCACACACTCACGTCGCCGGGGACGGAGGCGATGCGCCGGTGCAGGTCGACCGCGTCTCGCCACGGGTCGCCGCCGAAGACGGATGCCTCGCCGCCGGTCTTGCGGGCGAGACCGAGCAGTACGCGGATCGTCGTCGACTTCCCGGCGCCGTTCGGCCCGAGGAAGCCGTGGACCTGTCCTTCGCCCACCTCGAGGTGGAGCCCGTCGAGGGCGTGGACGCGGCCGTAGTGCTTGGTGAGGGCGGCGGTGCGGATCACGAGGGTCATACAGCGGACGCTACGCTGATTTCATGATTTTGTGAATATTCCTACCGGGAATCTTTGCGGCCGGAGTCGGCCGCCCCCCGGCGATCGCCGGTGCTACTGGAGCAGGCGGGAAAGGTGCGATGGTCGCCGTATCCCGTGACTGCGCTCCGTATGTATACGCCGTAGCCAGGTTGAGGTGATCAAGTGGCCAAAACGGGGGCTTGTGTATACAATGGCCGAGGTTCAGAACGAGGAGGTGCGACGGATGCGAGCCAGCGATCGCGCCTACGCGACCCTTCTCGACGAGATCCAGGAGGGCGCGCTGCCCCCCGGCGCGGTCCTCGGCGAGGTCGAGCAGGCCGCTCGGCTGGGGGTGAGCCGCACTCCGCTGCGGGAAGCGCTCGGGCGCCTCGCGGCCGACGGACTCGTCGCACAGCAGTCTCCGCGCGTGACCGTTGTCACTCCGATCGACGCCGGCGACATCCGCGAGATCTTCGAGGTCCGCCGCGCCCTCGAGGAGACCGCCGCGCGCCTGGCCGCCGAACGGGGCGATGCCGGCGCGTTCGCCGACCTCGCGCGCGAGTTCGCGACCGCCGACGTGATCGGGGCCGACGGGCTCGACGCCTACTACTCGCTCATCGCGCGCTTCGACCGTCAGCTCGACGAGGCCGTCTCGAACGACTACCTCACGTCCGCCCTGCGCGGCGTGCGCACCCACCTGGGTCGCGTGAGACGCCTCGCGCGCGACAATCCCGACCGGCTCGCGGCCTCCGTCGCCGAGCACCGCCTGATCGCGTCCGCGATCGCCGCGCGCGACGCCGACCTGGCCGCGCACGCGACGCACGTGCACCTGCACAACGCGCTCTCGAACATCCTGGAATCCCTGAGTTAGGACGATCATGACCGTCATCCACCACCTCCGCGTCCACCGCAGCGACGAGAACCTCGCTCGCGAGGGACAGCTCGCCTGGCACATCGCCGAGGTCGCCGCCGACCCGGTCGAGGTCGAGCCCGACGTCGTCGACATGATCATCAACCGCGTCATCGACAACGCGGCGGTGGCTGCGGCATCCCTCACCCGCGCGCCCGTGAGCGCGGCCCGCCAGCAGGCCCTCGACCACGCCGTGTCGGTCGGAGGCAACGGCGCGACCGTGTTCGGGTGCGCTCTCGACCGCAAGACCTCGCCCGAGTGGGCGGCGTGGGCCAACGGCGTCGCCGTGCGCGAGCTGGACTACCACGACACGTTCCTCGCTGCCGACTACTCGCACCCCGGTGACAACATCCCGCCGATCCTCGCGGTGGCCCAGCACGTCGGAGCCGACGGCGCGGCGCTGGTGCGCGGCCTCGCGACGGGGTACGAGATCCAGATCGACCTCGTGCGCGCCATCTGCCTGCACAAGCACAAGATCGACCACGTCGCCCACCTCGGTCCGTCGGCCGCTGCCGGCATCGGCACGCTGCTCGGGCTCGACGTCGAGACGATCTACCAGGCCGTCGGACAGGCGCTGCACACCACCACCGCCACGCGCCAGTCGCGCAAGGGCGAGATCTCGACCTGGAAGGCCCACGCCCCCGCCTTCGCCGGCAAGATGGCGGTCGAGGCCGTCGACCGTGCGATGCGCGGCGAGACCTCTCCCTCGCCGATCTATGAGGGCGAGGACGGCGTCGTGGCATGGATGCTCGATGGTCCGGATGCCTCGTACGACGTGCCGCTCCCCGCCGCGGGCGAGCCGAAGCGCGGCATCCTCGACTCCTACACGAAGGAGCACTCGGCCGAGTACCAGGCGCAGGCGTGGATCGACCTGGCGCGCCGTCTCAACAGCGAGCACCCCGAACTCGTCGACCCCGCGAACGTCGAGTCGATCGTGCTGCACACGTCGCACCACACCCACTACGTCATCGGGTCGGGCGCGAACGACCCGCAGAAGTACGACCCCACCGCGTCGCGCGAGACCCTCGACCACTCGATCCCGTACATCTTCGCCGTCGCGCTGCAGGACGGCGGCTGGCACCACGTCGACTCCTACACCCCGGAGCGCGCCGGCCGCCCGGACACCGTCGCGCTGTGGCAGAAGATCACGACGGCCGAGGACGCCGAGTGGACGCGCCGCTACCACTCGGAGGACCCGAACGAGAAGGCGTTCGGCGGCCGCGTCGTCATCCGTCTCGCGAACGGCGAGACGATCGAGGACGAGATCGCTGTCGCCGACGCGCACCCGCTCGGCGCGCGGCCGTTCGCGCGAGAGGACTACGTGCGGAAGTTCCGCATGCTCGCCGAGCCGGTGCTGACGGCCGACGAGATCGAGCGCTTCCTCGGCCTTGCTGAGCGTTTGCCCGAGCTCACCCCCGAAGAGGTGCAGCAGCTGACGATCGTCGCCGAGTTCGGCGTCCTCGCCGCTGCGCCGGCTCCGAAGGGGCTCTTCTGATGACCTCGCCGAGCACGGAATCGGAGATCGTCGCGGACATTCCGGTGACGGATGCCGCAGGCCGGCGTGTCGCGCAGGATCTCCGCGATTCGGTACGGCGACCCAGGGGAGGCCGCTGATGCTGTACTCCGACGTCCCGGCGCACGAGAAGCGGCGGCTGTTCCGTGAGCGCCTCGCCTCGGGCGAACTCCTGCGGTTTCCGGGCGCATTCAATCCGCTGTCGGCACGGTTGATCCAGCGCAAGGGGTTCGAGGGGGTCTACATCTCGGGCGCCGTGCTGTCGGCCGACCTCGGGCTGCCCGACATCGGCCTCACGACCCTCACCGAGGTCGCGGGCCGCGGTCAGCAGATCGCCCGCATGACCGACCTCCCGGCGATCATCGACGCCGACACCGGCTTCGGCGAGCCGATGAACGTGGCCCGCACGATCCAGACGCTCGAGGACGCGGGTCTGGCCGGAACGCACATCGAGGACCAGATCAACCCGAAGCGCTGCGGTCACCTCGACGGCAAGTCCGTCGTGGACGAGGACACCGCCATCAAGCGCATCCGGGCCGCCGCCGATGCGCGCCGCGATCCGAACTTCCTCATCATGGCGCGCACCGACATCCGGGCCGTGGAGGGGATGGATGCCGCGATCGACCGCGCGAAGGCGCTGGTGGATGCCGGAGCCGACGCCATCTTCCCCGAGGCGATGCGCTCGCTCGAGGAGTTCGCCGCCGTCCGCGCCGCGGTGGACGTGCCGATCCTCGCCAACATGACGGAGTTCGGGAAGTCCGACCTGTTCAGCGTCGATCAGCTGCGCGACGTCGGCGTCAACATCGTCATCTGGCCGGTCTCGCTGCTGCGGATCGCGATGGGCGCGGCATCCCGAGCACTGGACACCCTCGTGGAGGAAGGGCACCTCACGTCGAAGCTCGGCGAGATGCAGCATCGCGCCGACCTCTACGATCTGATCGACTACGAGCAGTACAACCACTTCGACCAGGACGTCTTCACCTTCACGATCGACCGCTGACCACGTTGACGATGTCCCGAACTTTGCGTTACATGTCCCGAAATGACTCGCTTGCGCACCATGCGAGCGGCTCATTCTGGGACATGCCCCACCTCGAAGGAGAGCACGAGTCATGACCGATCCCGACATCAAGAAGGGCCTCGCCGGCGTCGTCGTCGACTACACGGCGGTGTCGAAGGTCAATCCCGAGACCAACTCGCTGCTCTACCGCGGGTACCCGGTGCAGGAGCTGGCCGCGACCCAGCCGTTCGAGGCGGTCGCCTACCTGCTGTGGCACGGCGAGCTGCCGACCGACGTGCAGCTGTCGCAGCTGCGTGCGACCGAGCGCGCCTACCGCGCGCTTCCGGCCGATGTGCGGGCGGCGATCGACCTCGTGCCGATCGACGCCCACCCGATGGACGAGGTGCGCACGGCGGTCAGCCTCATCGGCGCGCGCGACCTGGCGGGCTCGGGATCGGTGCTCGACGCGAGCGGAAGCGCCGAGGAGAACCTCGCGCGCAGCATCCGCCTCTTCGCCGTGCTGCCCGCGATCGTGGCGTACGGCCAGCGCCGCCGCCGGGGGCTGCAGCCCGTCGCCCCTCGCGATGACCTCGACTATTCGGCGAACTTCCTGTGGATGACGTTCGGCGAAGAGGCCGACGATGTCGTCGTGGACGCCTTCAACCGGTCGATGATCCTCTACGCGGAGCACTCGTTCAACGCGTCGACCTTCACGGCCCGCGTCATCACGAGCACCCTCAGCGATCTCTACTCGGCGGTGGTCGGCGCCATCGGCGCGCTCAAGGGTCCCCTCCACGGCGGGGCCAACGAGGCCGTGCTGCACATCTTCGACGAGATCGGCGCAGCGGAGAACGTCGGCCCGTGGCTGGACCGGGCGCTCGCCGAGAAGCGCAAGATCATGGGCTTCGGTCACCGCGTGTACAAGCGCGGGGATTCGCGGGTGCCGACGATGAAAGCCGCGCTCGACACGCTCGTCGAGCACTACGACCGCCCCGAGGTGGCGGCGCTCTACGACGCCCTCGAGTCGCAGTTCGTCGAGCGCAAGGGCATCTACCCGAACCTCGACTACCCGTCGGGGCCGGCGTACAACCTGATCGGATTCGACACGCTCACGTTCACCCCCCTGTTCGTGGCCGCCCGTGTGACGGGATGGACCGCGCACGTCATGGAGCAGCTGTCGTCGAACGCGCTCATCCGCCCGCTGTCGGAATACAACGGTCCCGACGAGCGCCACATCGAGGGCTACGTGCCCGACGCCGCGGTCGTCGCGGCGGCCGAGCGCGCGGAGGAGTCCGCCGAGTGAGCGTGTGGTTCGGCGACGTCTCCGGCATCGCTCTGAACGCGATGTCGGAGTCGACGCTGATCGCGAACCTCGGCATCGAGGTCACCGAGCTGCGCGACGACGCCCTGATCGGGAGGATGCCGGTCGACCAGCGCACCGTGCAGCCGGCGGGCGTGCTCCATGGCGGGGCTTCCGTCGCCCTCGCCGAGACTCTCGCGTCGTGGGCGGGGTACCTCGCGGTCGATCGCGACAGGTTCCATGTGGTCGGTCAGGAGATCAACGCCAATCACATCAGGCCGGTGTCGTCGGGGTGGGTGACGGCGACGGTCACGCCCGCGGCGATCGGCCGGCGTTCGCACGTGTGGGAGATCCGCATCGTCGACGAGGCGGGGCGACTGGTCTGCATCTCCCGCTGCACGCTGGCGGTCATCGAGCAGCGCAGCACCTACGCGACGGCGGCCGAGCGCGGCTGAGCCGCCGCGGCGAACCCGCGGAGCGCGGGTTTATGCAAGCGGTTGCGGGTAGATCGTTCGAACCGGATGCCCCGTGCCGCGGCATCCGAGAAAATGAGCGCTCTCTCATCATGTAAGCGCTTGCAGTTTCGGTCGGGTTCTTGCTACCGTCGGCCGAACACACCTGCACCCTCCGGCACGTCGTCGTGCCTTTTCCTTCTCAGGAGCAACCCCGTGTCGAAGCCGACATCCGCACGTGTCCGCCGTTCCGCCGCGATCCTCACCGCGGCGGCACTGATCCTGACCGGGGGAGTCGTCGCGTCCGCCCCCGCAGTCGCCGCTGAGCGCACGTTCGCGCTCGTCGGCAGCCTGCAGAGCGAGCTCGGCTGCCCGGGCGACTGGCAGCCGGACTGCAACGTCACCGACCTCGAGCCGACCGGCACGCCCGGGGTGTACGCCCGAGAGTTCGACGTGCCCGCGGGCGCGTTCGAGTACAAGGTGGCCGTCAACGACGCGTGGGCCGAGGCATACGGGCTCAACGGCGGCGGCGACAACATCCCGCTGACGGTCGCCGGCCCCGCCACGCTGCGATTCACCTTCGACGACAATGTCAAGCGCGTCGGCGTCGCCCCCGCTGCTCTGGACGGCAAATACTCCGCCGCAGACGACGCGCTCGTCGCCGCACCGGTGCGCCAGCCCGGCAGCAGCGAGCAGTTCTACTTCGTCATGACCGACCGCTTCGCCAACGGCGACACGTCGAACGACACCGCCGGGATAGCGGGCGACCGCCTGGCGCACGGGTTCGACCCGACCGACAAGGGCTTCTACCACGGCGGCGACATCGCCGGCCTGCGGTCCAAGCTCGACTACATCGAGGGTCTCGGCACGACGGCCATCTGGCTGACCCCGAGCTTCAAGAACCGGCCGGTGCAGGGGGCCGGAGCGAATGCGAGCGCCGGGTACCACGGGTACTGGATCACCGACTTCACGCAGATCGACCCGCACCTCGGCACGAACGAGGAGCTCGAGGCGCTGATCGCGGAGGCCCACGCGAAGGACATCAAGGTCTACTTCGACATCATCACGAACCACACCGCCGACGTCATCTCGTACTCCGAGGGCACGCAGACCTACATCACCAAGGAGGCCGAGCCGTACCGCGATGCGAGCGGCGTGACCTTCGACCCGGCGACGTACGCCGGCACCGACACCTTCCCTGCCCTCGACCCCGCCACGAGCTTCCCGTACACGCCGGTGATCGCCGATGCCGATAAGGACGTGAAGGTTCCCGCGTGGCTCAACGACCCGACGCTGTACCACAACCGCGGCGACTCGACGTGGGCCGGTGAGTCGGTCACGTTCGGCGACTTCGTCGGGCTGGACGACCTCATGACCGAGCACCCGACGGTCGTGGACGGCTTCGTCGACGTCTACCAGGACTGGATCGACCTGGGCATCGACGGGTTCCGCATCGACACCGCCAAGCACGTGAACTTCGAGTTCTGGGAGACGTGGTCGGCCGAGGTGCTCGACTACGCGCACGACGCGGGCAAGCCTGACTTCTTCATGTTCGGCGAGGTCTTCGACGCCGACCCCGCGAAGCTGTCGCCCTACGTGCGCAACTCCGACATGAACTCGGTGCTCGACTTCACCTTCCAGAGCGCGGCGACCGCGTACGCCAAGGGCACCGGCGCCGGGGCGAAGCCGAGCGGACTGCGCACCCTGTTCGCCGGTGACGACATGTACACCACGCCCGATTCTTCGGCGACGGCCCTCCCCACCTTCCTCGGCAACCACGACATGGGCCGCGTCGGCTTCATTTTGGCGGGCGCCGACCTGCAGCAGCGCGACGAGCTCGCCCACGAGCTGATGTACCTCACGCGCGGCCAGCCGGTCGTGTACTACGGCGACGAGCAGGGCTTCGCGGGCGCCGGCGGTGACAAGGACGCGCGTCAGACCCTCTTCGCCACCGAGACCGCCGAGTACGCCAACCAGACCCTCGTCACGGGCGGTCAGCTCGGCAGCCAGGACCGCTACGCGACGGACGCTCCGCTGTACACGCACATCGCGGCGCTGGCCGAGCTGCGCTCGAGCCACCCCGCGCTCGAGACGGGTGCGCAGATCGAGCGCTTCGTCGAAGACGCCGCGGCCGGTGTGTACGCCTTCAGCCGCGTCGATCGTGACGAGAAGGTCGAGTACCTGGTCGCCACGAACAACGCGACCGCCGCGCGCACGGTCTCGATCCCGACGCTCACGGCCCAGGCATCCTTCGCCCCGCTCTACGGCGGAGGCCAGGCGTTCAGCACCGATGCGGCGGGCGTCGCGTCGGTGACCGTTCCCGCCCTGTCGGCCGTCGTCTTCCGTGCGGACAAGACGGTGACCGCGCCGACCGAGGCGGGGGACCTGACTCTCACCGTGCCCGAGGTCGGCGCCGCCGTCACCGGCGTCGCGCCGGTCGGAGCCGACATCGCCGACAACGCCTGGGCCGAGACCAGCTTCGCGTGGCGCATCGTCGGCGAGGACGAGTGGCACGCGCTCGGAACCGCCGAGGACACCTCGCCGCGCGTGTTCCACGACACGGCCGGTCTCGCGCCGGGCACGCTCGTCGAGTACCGCGCGGTGTCGACGGATGCCGCGGGCAACCGCTCCGCCGGATCGACGTACGCGTCGGTCGGCAATCGCGTCAGCACCACGATCCCCGAGGAGCCCGAGCAGCCGGAGGAGCCGGAAGAGCCCGAGCCGCAGGACCCGACCAACTACGGCGCGGTGAGCGTGCCCGGCAGCTTCAACGCCGAGGTCGGATGCCCCGGCGACTGGCAGCCCGAGTGCGACGCCGTGCAGATGACCAAGGTCGACGGCATCTGGCGCCTGGAGATCGCCGACCTCGCGGCCGGAGACTACGCCTACAAGATCGCGGTCGAGAAGTCCTGGGGCGAGAACTACGGCGCCGGCGGCGCGCCCGGCGGGCAGGACATCGTCCTGAACCACGACGGCGGCGCGATCACGTTCTACTTCGACCCGCGCACGAAGAACATCTGGTCCACGGCTCAAGGGCCGGTGATCACCCTGCCCGGCTCGTTCCAGAGCGAGCTCGGCTGCAGCGACGACTGGAAGCCCGACTGCCTCGCGAGCATGATGTTCGACCGCAACAACGACGGCGTGTTCCAGTTCACGACCGACGACCTGCCCACCGGATCGTATGAGGTCAAGGTCGCGCACAACCTCTCGTGGGACGAGAACTACGGCGCCGGTGGCAACCCCGGTGGCGCGAACATCACGTTCTCTGCGACGGCCGGCAAGGTCGTCACCTTCCGCTACAACATCGCGACGCACGTGCTGACGGTGAAGGCGAGCGAGCCGCCGCTGGCGGGCACGGGTGAGCTCCGCTCGCACTGGATCGACGCCGAGACCATCGCGTGGCCGAGCGATCTGGGCAGCAGCGCCGCGGATGCGTCGTGGCAGCTGCACTCCTCGGCCGATGCGTCGCTCGCGCTGGCCGACGGCCAGATCAGCGGCGGGGATGCGATCGACCTCTCCCGGATCGACGGTGGCCTCACCGCCGACCAGAAGGAGCGATTCCCCGCGCTGGCGGGCTTCACGGCGCTGCGCGTCGAGGGAGTCGATCGGGATGCCGCGGCCGACCTGCTCAGGGGTCAGCTCATGGTCTCGCAGCGCGACGCGGCAGGCACGCTCAAGGCGTTCACCGGAGTCCAGATCCCTGGCGTGCTCGACGACCTGTACGCCGACGCGGTGGCAGACGTCGAGCTCGGCGTGACGTTCAAGAAGGACAAGCCGACGTTCCGGCTCTGGGCCCCGACGGCGCAGTCCGCCACGCTCCTCACGTGGGAGGCCGGCGCCGACGGCGACCCGGTCCGTCACGAGGCGGCGTGGGACGAGGCATCCGGTGTCTGGACCGTCAAGGGTGCGAAGTCGCTCAAGGGCGATGAGTACCTGTGGGAGGTCGTCGTCTACGCTCCGGCCACGGGAGCGATCGAGACCAACCGCGTCACCGACCCGTACTCGGTCGCGCTGACCGTGAACTCCGAGCGATCGGTCGCCATCGACCTCGACGACAAGTCATGGAAGCCGAAGCAATGGGAGAAGACGAAGGCCCCCGTGGTGGACCGCCCCGTCGACCGCGCGATCTACGAGCTGCACATCCGCGACTTCTCGATCACCGACGAGTCGGTTCCCGCCGAGGAGCGGGGCACCTACCGCGCCTTCACGCGTGACAGCGCCGGAACGAAGCAGCTGCGTCAGCTCGAGGCGGCCGGCATCAACACCGTGCACCTGCTGCCGTCGTTCGACATCGCCTCGATCGAGGAGGATCGCGCCAAGCAGCAGACGCCCGACTGCGACCTCGCGTCCTACGGACCGGCCAGCACGGAGCAGCAGGCCTGCATCCAGAAGGTGGTCGACGCCGACGGCTTCAACTGGGGCTACGACCCGTACCACTACTCGGCTCCCGAAGGCTCCTACGCCGTCGACCCCGAGGGTGGCGCGCGCGTGCACGAGTTCCGCGAGATGGTGGGGGCGCTCCACGGCATGGGCCTGCAGGTCGTGCTCGACGAGGTGTACAACCACACGGCGCAGTCCGGGCAGGGGGACAAGTCGGTTCTCGACAAGGTCGTGCCCGGCTACTACCACCGACTCAACCTCGCGGGGAAGGTCGAGACCTCGACGTGCTGCCAGAACGTCGCCACCGAGCACGAGGTCGCAGAGAAGCTCATGGTCGACTCGATCGTGGTGTGGGCGCGCGACTACAAGGTCGACGGCTTCCGGTTCGACCTCATGGGACACCACTCGAAGGAGAACATGCTCGCCGTCCGCGCCGCGCTGGATGAACTGACCCTGAAGCACGACGGCGTCGACGGCACGTCGATCTACCTCTACGGCGAAGGCTGGAACTTCGGCGAGGTGGCGAACAACGCGCTGTTCGTGCAGGCCACCCAGGGCCAGCTCGGCAACACGGGCATCGGCACCTTCACCGACCGGCTGCGTGACGCCGTCCACGGAGGCAGCCCGGTCGACGGGGCGTCGATCTTCTACCAGGGCTTCGGCACCGGCCTCTACACCGACCCGAATGGCCGACCCGGCGTGCCGGGGGATCCCGCCGGCGACCTCGCGCGCAAGACCGACCTGGTCAAGCTCGGCCTCGCGGGGAACCTGCGCGCGTTCACGATGACGGCAGCGGACGGCTCGGTGAAGCGCGGCGACCAGTTCATCTACAACACGTCGCCCGCCGGATACGCCGACCAGCCCGACGAGATCATCACCTACGTCGACGCGCACGACAACGAGACGCTCTACGACCACCAGGTCTTCAAGCTGCCCGTCGACACGTCGATGGCCGATCGTGTCCGCATGAACACGGTGTCGCTCGCGACGACGACGTTCTCGCAGACCCCGTCGTTCTGGCACGCCGGCACGGAGCTGCTGCGCTCGAAGTCGCTCGACCGCAACAGCTACAACTCCGGCGACTGGTTCAACCGCATCGACTGGACCGGCAAGGAGTCGACCTTCGGGTCGGGCCTGCCGCGCGAGTCCGACAACAAGGACAAGTGGCCGCTCATGCAGCCGCTGCTGGAGAACCCGGCGCTCAAGCCCGGCGCCTCCGACATCGCGAAGGCCGAGGCATCCGCTCTCGATTTGCTCCGCGTGCGCGAAGAGGTGGGCCTCCTCCGGCTCGGCTCGGCGGACCTGATCCAGCAGAAGGTCACCTTCCCCGGCAGTGGGCCGGATGCCACGCCGGGCGTGATCGTGATGCTGATCGACGATCTCGTCGGCGAGGACGTCGACCCGGCGCTCGAGGGTGCGCTCGTCGTCTTCAACGCCTCACCGGAGGCGACGACGGAGGTGCTGCCAGAGCTGGCCGGCCGAGGGTTCACGCTGACCCCCGCTCTCGCGAAGGGGTCGGATGCGGTCGTGAAGACGACGACGTGGTCCGCCGCCTCGGGGACGATCACCGTGCCCGCCCGGACCGTGGCCGTGCTCGTCGATGCGCAGGAGAAGCGCAAGAACCTGCGCTGAGGGACGAAGGAGGGGCCCGCCGCGTGATGCGGCGGGCCCCTCCTCCACTCCTGCCCTGGGGCCCTCAGGCCACGGGAGCGAGGCTGGCGCGCTGATCGACCGGGGCGAATTCGCGAAGGTCGACGACCAGACCGCTCGATGCATTCGACCGGTGTGCCATGTCTTGGAGCATGTGACCGTCGAGCTGCTCGGGTTCGGCGGAATCGAACACGAAGCGCAGGGGTATGGATTCCTGCAGCCACAGCGATGACCGCCCGCCGGCGTCGCCGTCCAGGTGCCGCCAGCTCAGCGTGAAGCTCTCTGCGCGGCGGAGCTTGGTCGTGATGACGACCTTCAGGTGGGCGAGCAGGCGATCAGGGAATTCGATCGGCTCGGCGGTGTCTCCGTAGAAGAGCTGTCCCATCTCGGCCCTCCTTTCTGCGGCGTGTGTGCCGTCGTGTCGAGTCTAGAGTACTTCACCGATTTAAATAAGCCATCTAATCTTTCACTCATCTAAGTTTCGAGTAGGATGGGGCGTAGTCGACGACGAGCGGAGGGGGTTCAGGTGGATTCCGGGGCTGTTCCGTCCGCGGTGCGCCGTGCGCTGCACACCTACATGCAGGCCCGCGCGGACGCGATCACCGTGGCGCGTCGCAGCCTCGGCCTGGGAGAGGGCGATGCCAAGGCACTCCTCCACATCGCCGACAACCCCGGCATCCGGCCGACCCAGCTGCGTGATCATCTCGGCATCACCTCGGCGGGCGTCACCGCGCTCATCGATCGGCTGGTCGAGAAGGACGTCGTGCGGCGGGACGTCGACGCCGACGACCGTCGCGTGAACCGCATCGCCGTGACGATCGACCTCGGTGAGGACCCGTGGTCGCAGCTGACTCGCTTCGACGAGGACTTCGATCGCGCCGTCAGCGGAATCGACGACGATCGCCCGGCGATGTTCGCCGAACTCCTCGAATCGCTCACTCGCGAGACGCTGGAGCGCGGGCGCGCCTAGACGACCGGACGAGGCCTATCCGGAGGTCGGCTCGTGCCCTGCCGACTTGGCTTGGAGGAAGGCGCACAGGGCCGACACGGTCGACAGCTCGGTGGCGAGGTGGAGGAGTCCGGGCGAGTCGAGCACGACCGTCTCCTCCCGAGGCTCCAGCGCGACGACCCATCGGTGGGATGTCGGCGTCTCAGGCTGGAGATACGTGATCGTCGACGCGTGCGCGAGGTGCACGCCGACGAGTCCGGTGTCGGCTCCGTCTCCGCCGTCCTGATCCATGACCCGCAACGTCCCCGCGAGGGGGTAGCCGAGCGCGAGGAATTCCTCGACCCACGCCTCGAGCACCTCTCGGCTGCGAAATGCCATGGCTCTCCCCTTTGATGCAGTCGCTGTAGAGACAATGTAGGCGATCCGCGCCGAGATCATGCTCCCGGGTTGTCGGAAGCCGCCCGCCCTGAGCACGCTGTGAGAACAGTCAAGGGGCCTGCGCTCGGGGGCGAACCCGCGTACGGTGCTCTCCATGGCGTATCTGCTCCGCGGGGGGCCGAGGGATCAGCAACTGGTCGACGACCTGCCCCGCGGCTACCGCCCGGTGGAGGGCGGCGAGAGCTCGCCCTTCGGCGGGATCGTCTTCGAGGCGGCCGTGTGGCGCGACGGTTCCGGTCCGGAAGGCGCTGCTGCCGGCGAGCCCCCGAACCTGCGGGCGCTCTGATCGGCGCATCGGGCTGAGCTCGTGGAGCGGCTCGCGCTCAGATCCAGTCCTCCAGGAACTGGCCGGGATGGGGACGGGTGAGCCGCTGGGTGCGCGTCGTCAGTTCGCTGACGACAGCCTCGTCCGTCAGTTCGGCGGCGCCGTCGGACTCCACGTGCCTCGCCACGATCTGACTCGCGGGGCCGACGAGAAAGACGGCCGACTCGAGGTTCCCGTTCGCGTCACGGATCGGCACCTCGATGCTCTCGGACGAACCGGCACGGGCCAGGGCGCGACTGTACTCCACCAGCGCGCGCGCGATGGCGTCGCCCGTCAGGAACTCGGTGCCCGCGTAGACGATCTGCATCACCCTTCATGAGTACACCCGCGGGGTACGACAGCGGAGGCCGTTGTCGTACCCCCGTCGGGCTGGTAGCGTGCACGGCCCTCGGCGCGGCTCCTGTGGTGAGCTATTCTTTTGTCTCCCTCGCAGATACATGGAAGTCCATGTAAAATCAGCAACGTGCCAATGTCGGCGCGATGACGTTCATCAGGATGCCTCACGAGGGCGTGCTGGTGCGGTTGAAGGAGCAACGATGTCCATGACCATGTCCCCGAGTCCAGCCCTCGCCGACGACGAGCGGGCCGCCATCCTCGAAGCGGTGCGCGACTTCGCCGAGACCGAGCTGGCGCCGCACGCGCTGGAGTGGGACGAGACCAAGACGTTCCCGGTCGACACGCTCCGCCGCGCCGGGGAGCTCGGACTCGGCGGCATCTACGTGCGCGAGGACGTCGGGGGCAGTGCGCTGTCGCGCGCCGACGCCGTCGCGATCTTCGAGGAGCTCGCCGTGGGCGACCCCGCGATCGCCGCCTACGTCACGATCCACAACATGGTCGCGTGGATGATCGACACCTACGGCTCCGATGCCCAGCGCCAGGAGTGGCTGCCCATGCTCACATCCATGCAGGGGCTCGGCAGCTACTGCCTCACAGAGCCGGGGGCCGGCTCCGACGCCGCAGCCATCACCACGTCCGCGATCCGAGACGGCGATGACTTCGTGCTCACGGGGGTCAAGCAGTTCATCTCCGGGGCGGGCTCGTCCTCCGTCTACATCGTCATGGCGCGCAGCGGGGAACCGGGCGCGCGCGGCATCACGGCCTTCCTCGTGCCGGCCGACGCGGCCGGGCTGTCGTTCGGTGCGAACGAGAAGAAGATGGGATGGAACACCCAGCCCACCCGCCAGGTCATCCTCGACGAGGTGCGCGTCCCCGCTGCCAGCGTGCTCGGCAGCGAGGGTCAGGGCTTCAAGATCGCCATGTCCGCCCTCGACGGCGGCCGGATCAACATCGCCGCCTGCTCGCTGGGCGGTGCGCAGTGGGCGCTGGACCGGGCGATCCGCTACGTCCACGAGCGCTTCACGTTCGGCGAGCCGCTCGCCGAGAAGCAGTCGGTCGTCTTCACCCTGGCCGATATGGCGACCGAGCTCCGCGCTGCGCGCGCTCTGGTGCGGGATGCCGCGGCCGCCCTCGATGCGAAAGCCGACGACGCCTCGATGCAGTGCGCGATGGCGAAGCGCTACGCGACCGACGCCGGCTTCCGGGTGGCCAACGAGGCGCTCCAGCTGCACGGCGGCTACGGCTACCTTCATGAGTACGGCATCGAAAAGGTCGTGCGCGACCTGCGCGTGCACCAGATCCTCGAGGGAACCAACGAGATCATGAGGGTGATCATCGGCCGCGAACTGCTGGGAGCCTGACATGCGCATCGCCTTCCTCGGACTGGGGCACATGGGCCTTCCCATGGCCCGCAACCTCGCCGCCGCGGGTCACGATGTCGTCGGCTTCGACGTCTTCCAGGGCGCGATGGATGCCGCGACCGCCGCTGGCCTTCCGGTCGCCGAGACCGGAGCCGCAGCCGTGTCGGCAGCCCGCGCCGAGATCGTCATCACGATGTTCCAGTCCGGGAAGCAGGTGCTGGACGCCTATCGGGGCGTCGACGGCGCAGGCGGACTGCTCGACGTCGCCGAGCCGGGGACGCTGTTCATCGACTCGTCCACCATCGCCGTGGACGAGGCACGCGCGGCCCACCAACTCGCTGAAGCCGCGGGCCACCGATCGCTGGACGCCCCGGTGTCGGGCGGGGTCGTCGGCGCCGAGAACGCGACGCTCGCCTTCATGGTGGGCGGCCGCGACGAAGACTTCGAGGCGGCTCGTCCGGTGCTCGAGGCGATGGGGCGCCGTATCGTCCACTGCGGCGGCGCCGGCCTCGGCCAGGCCGCCAAGGTCTGCAACAACATGATCCTCGCCGTTTCGCAGATCGCCGTCGCCGAGGCCTTCGTGCTCGGCGAGCGCCTGGGGCTGTCGCACCAGGCCCTGTTCGATGTCGCGTCCAACGCCTCCGGACAGTGCTGGGCGCTCACGACGAACTGCCCGGTCCCGGGTCCGGTGCCCACCAGCCCGGCGAACCGCGACTACCAGCCCGGATTCGCCGGCGCCCTGATGTCGAAGGACCTCGGGCTGGCCGAGCACGCGATCGTCTCGACGGGCGTGGACGCCCAGATGGGCATGCTGGCGCGGCGGATCTATCAGGAGTTCGCGGACGGCGCCGGAGCCGGACAGGACTTCTCCGGGATCATCAACACGATCCGCGACGAGAGCGCCCGGGGAGCAGCATGACGACATACGAGACGATCCTTGTCGAGACGCGCGGGCGCGTCGGATGGATCACCCTCAACCGCCCCGAAGCGCTCAATGCGCTCAACACGCAGGTGATGAAGGATGTCGTGGCCGCGGCATCCGCCTTCGACGCCGACGAGGGCATCGGCGCCATCGTGCTCACCGGATCGGAGCGGGCGTTCGCCGCCGGCGCCGACATCAAGGAGATGGAGTCCAAGAACGGGCTCGAGATGCTCATGGGAGACCATTTCGGCGGCTGGGCGCAGTTCGCCGGGGTGCGCACGCCGGTGATCGCGGCGGTGTCGGGCTACGCACTCGGCGGCGGCTGCGAGCTGGCGATGATGTGCGACATCATCCTCGCCGCGGACACGGCGAAGTTCGGGCAGCCGGAGATCAATCTCGGTGTCATTCCCGGCATGGGCGGCTCGCAGCGGCTCATCCGCGCGGTGGGCTACTACAAGGCCGCCGACCTGATCCTGTCGGGCCGGATGATGGATGCCGCGGAGGCCGAGCGCTGCGGACTCGCCTCGCGCGTCGTCCCGGCAGCCGACCTCCTCGCCGAGGCGGAGAAGCTCGCCGGCGAGATCGCGGCGAAGTCGCTCCCGTCGGTCTACGCCGCGAAGGCGACCCTCGACGCGGCCATGGAGGTACCTCTCGCCGAGGGCCTGCGTCTCGAGCGGCACGTCTTCGCCAGCCTGTTCGACACCGCCGATCAGAAGGAGGGCATGGCCGCCTTTCGCGAGAAGCGGTCGCCGGACTTCACGAACCGCTGAGATCAGAGCGGGTCGGGTTGCGGTCGCGGATCGGTGAAGTCGCCGGCGTCCTTGCGGAACCGAGCGATGATCCGCACCAGCTCGGCGGTGTCATCATCGCTCAGGCCGACGTCCTCGAACACCTGCTCGTTCAGCGCGGCGGTGGCTCGCTCGACCAGGTCGATTCCCTCGTCGGTGATCACGAGCATCGCCGCGCGCCCGTCGATAGGGTGCGGCTCCCGGCTGACCAGGCCGTCGCGCGCGAGCCTGTCGACCGTGTTCGTGACGCTCGTGGGGTGAACCTGCAGGCGTGCGATGGCGCTGGCCATCGGCATCCGCCCCGCCCTGGTGAAGGCGAGCAGCCGCAGCATCTCGTAGCGGGCGAACGACAGGCCGAAGGGCTTCAGCGTCGCGTCGATGCGAGCGAACATCAACTGCTGCGCGCGGATGATCGACGTGACGGCGGTCATGCCGGCAGCGGCCGGCTCCCATCCGTGTTCGACCCACTGGCGCTTCGCCTCGGCGATGGGGTCGACGGGAAGTCGTCGGATCGCTGCCACGCGTCACCTCCTGGCTCCCACCGTACCGGCTGGGGGCGGCGGCCCAGCGCCTGCACGAGGCCGATTTGGAGGGGTCAATGTATACACAGATCCGCATCGGGCGGGGCGTTTGTGCGGTGGCTCCGTGCGATTGGGTACACACCGGGCCGCGCCCTAGACTCGTGGCCATCGTGAGGAGATGACAATGAAGATCGTCGTCCTGGTCAAGGAAGTCCCCGATACCTATGGGGATCGCAAGCTCAGCCTCGAGACCGGCCTGGCCGATCGCGCCGCGAGTGAATCCGTGCTCGACGAGATCGGCGAGCGCGCACTCGAGGTCGCGCTCTCGTACGCCGACAAGAACGCCGGCACCGAGGTGGTCGTCCTCTCGATGGCTCCGGAGTCGGCCACCGCCACCGTCCGGAAGGGCCTCGCGATGGGGGCTGCCTCCGCCGTGCAGGTGGTCGACGACGCGCTCCTGGGCGCCGACATGGGGCTCACGGCAGAAGTGATGGCCGCGGCCCTCACCCGCATCGGGTTCGACCTGGTGGTCGCCGGCAACCAGTCGACGGACGGCTCGGGCGGTGTCCTGCCGGCGATGATCGCCGAACTGCTCGACGTGCCGGCCGCGACGTATCTGAGCTCCGTCGACATCTCCGGGACCGGCGTCTCGGGCGTGCGGGCCTCCGACGGTGCCACCGCGCAGGTCTCGGCCGCGCTGCCGGCGGTCATCTCGATCACCGAGGCGCTCCCGGATGCCCGGTTCCCCAACTTCAAGGGGATCATGGCGGCCAAGAAGAAGCCGTTCGAGACCCTCTCGCTCGACGACCTCGGCATCGAGGCGCACTCTGCCGCGGCATCCCGGTCCATCGTGATCGCGCTGAGCGAGAAGCCGCCGCGCGAGGCGGGCGTCAAGATCGTCGACGAGGGCGATGCGGGCGAGAAGCTCGCCGAGTTCCTCATCCAGAACCGGCTCGCATAAGGGTGGCTGACATGACATTCGCCGACGATTCGATTCTCGTCCTGCTCGACGTGACCCCGTCGGGCGCGCTCGCCAAGTCGGCCGCAGGGTTGTTGGGTGCGGCCGCCCAGGTGGGCACGCCGGTCGCCCTGATCGTGGGCGACGAGAAGCTGGCAGCGGATGCCGCAGCGCTCGGCGCCTCGTCCGTGCTGGTCGCCGCTCCCGGTGAGGGCCTGGTGGTGCCCGTGGTCGACGCGCTCGTCGCGGCCGCGAACCTCGTGCGCCCGGACGCGGTTCTCGCGTCGCACTCGATCGAAGGACGCGAGGCTGCGGGCCGGTTCGCCGCCCGTACCCGGTCGGCGATCGCCGTGGACGCAGTCGGGGTCTCGCGCGATGCGGAGGGCGTCGTCGCCCAGCATTCGGTGTACGGCGGGGCGTACAACGTCGACTCCGCCGTCACGTGGGGCGCCCCGGTCATCACCGTCCGCCAGGGTGCGGTCGACGCGCGCGCCGAAGCAGTCGCGTCTCCCGCGGTCGAGAAGCTCGACGTCGCCGCGTCCGGACGCAAGGCGGCCACCGTCGCGTCCGTCGAAGAGGCGGTCGTGTCGTCGTCGCGCCCCGAGTTGCGCGGTGCCGCCAAGGTCGTCTCCGGCGGCC
The DNA here is from genome assembly GCF_012847295.1 of Microbacterium sp. MF43. Taxonomy (GTDB): domain Bacteria; phylum Actinomycetota; class Actinomycetes; order Actinomycetales; family Microbacteriaceae; genus Microbacterium. The sequence continues at coordinate 103,638 of NZ_JABBDY010000005.1, read as the reverse complement.
GCGGCTTGGGCTCGGGCGACAAGTTCGCGCTCGTGGATCAACTCGCCGACGTGCTGGGCGCCGCGGTCGGCGCCTCCCGCGCCGCCGTGGACGCCGGATACGTCCCGTCGTCGTACCAGGTCGGCCAGACCGGTGTCTCGGTGTCGCCCCAGCTGTACGTCGCGCTCGGCATCTCCGGCGCGATCCAGCACAAGGCGGGCATGCAGACGGCCAAGACGATCGTCGCGATCAACAAGGATGCCGACGCCCCGATCTTCGAGATCGCGGATTACGGCGTCGTCGGCGACATCTTCACCGTGGTGCCGCAGCTCATCGCGGCGCTCGAGGCCAAGAAGGCGTAACCGGGCGTGGCCACCTTCGGAGCGACCATCCGCCGTGGGCTCCCGCGACAGCCGGGCGGCGAGCCCTGGCCTCCCGACGGCGACGCCCCGGTGGCGGCCGTCGGCTCCCGGTCGTTGAGCCAGGAGCGCGTCCCCGTGTCCGATGGGCCCGCCGGCTCCCGGTCGATGAGCGAGGAGCGCGTCCCCGTGTCCGATGGGCCCGGCGGCTCCCGGTCGTCGAGCGAGGAGCGCAGCGACGAGACGAAACGCGTCTCCGTGCTCGATGCGCCGAACCCGACGCCGCAGGGGCGTCCGTTGCGCCGCGGACTTCCCCGCGTGCCCGGCGGTGAGCCGTGGCCGCCGGTCGGCACCGCCCCGGACGAGGTCGTCGCAGCCGGATCCGCCGGGCTCGGCGCGGGGATCGCGGCGACCGCCCCGACCCCGTCACCGCGGTCGCAGGGCTTCGCCGACGCGCCCACCCCGGTGCCCGTCTTCGCCGCCGCGGCTCCCGCTGCGGAGGCGGACGTCCCTTCTCTCTCCGCTCCCTCGACGACCGCGGATGCGCGCCCGCTGCGCCGCGGTCTGCCGCGCGTCGCCGGCGGTGAGCCCTGGCCGCCGCCCGGTCTGTTCGTCGCGGACTCGCCGGTCGAGGCATCCGCCCCTGCTGCCGCCGCTCCCGAGGTGCGCACGTCCGTGCAAGAGGCGCAGCTGCAACTGCGCGCCGAGGCGGAAGCCGCGCCCACCCCGCCCGCACGGACCGCGGACTACTCCAGCCCGCTCCCGTTCACGCCCACGGTGTGGGCGGGTGCCGCTGCGCGCACGCGACCGGAGCCGAAGCCCGAGCCGCAGCGCATCGGGCCGTTCACGCGACTGCAGTGGGCCGGTGCGGTCATCGTGGGCGGCGGCGCGCTGCTCTATGCCGGGCTCCTGGCAGTGCTGGCGGTGCGGTTCCTTCTCAGCACGCCCTGGGGCATGGACTTCCTCGCAGCGTATCCGGGGGAGTACCACCTGCCCGAGGGCGCGCCCGTCGGCTTCCCGGCGTGGCTGGGCTGGCAGCACTTCTTCAACGTCTTCCTGATGGTGCTGATCATCCGGACCGGCTTGCAGGTGCGCACCGAGAAGCGCCCGAGCGTGTTCTGGTCGCCGCGGACCAACGGGAAGCGCAAGATCAGCCTGAACCTCTGGTTCCATCAGTCGCTCGACATCCTGTGGCTCGTGAACGGTGTGATCTTCGTGGTCCTGCTGTTCCTCACCGGGCAGTGGATGCGCATCGTGCCGACCTCGTGGGAGGTCTTCCCCAACGCGTTCTCCGCGACCCTGCAGTACGTGTCACTGGACTGGCCGACCGAGAACGGCTGGGTGAACTACAACTCCCTGCAGCAGCTGGCGTACTTCGCAACCGTGTTCATCGCGGCGCCGCTCGCGGCCATCACGGGCGTGCGGATGAGCGGGATCTGGCCGAAGGACGCCAAGACGCTGAACCGGATCTACCCCGTGGAGTGGGCGCGTGCGGTGCACTTCCCGGTGATGCTCTACTTCGTGCTGTTCATCTTCGTGCACGTCGTGCTGGTGTTCGCCACGGGAGCGCTGCGCAACCTGAACCACATGTACGCCGCGCAGGGGTCCGTCGATCCGGACGCGTACGCGATGAACTGGACCGGGTTCTGGATCTTCGCCGTCTCGATGCTGGTCATCGTCGCCGCCTGGGTCGCCGCCCGCCCGCTGGTGCTCGCCCCCATCGCCCGCCTGTTCGGGAAGGTCAGCGGCCGCTGAACACGGGGTGTCCGCCGAGACGGATGCCTCGGCCGAGGCTCAGTCGACCGTGACCCCCGCGGCGCCCGCCGCGAAGCCGTCGGCGTACGCCTCATCGGCCCCCAGGCGGAACATGTCGCGTTCGAGCGGGCGCACGATCGAGCGCGCACCCGGCAGGTCGAGGGGACCGACGAGGTCGGCGCGGCCCCGCACGACCGCCACGGGGAGGCGTGCGGTCTTGCCCTTCACGAGGTCGGCGGCCGCTGCGAGCTCATCGGCGACGCACGGCATCGTCACCACGAGCGGGCGGCCCTCGGCATCCGTTCCCCCGCGCAGGTCCTCGAAGACCCGAACGCCGCCGGCACCGATGGCGTGGTCGGTCTGGCCCTCACGCCAGGCGCGTCCGAGCGTGTCGGAGATGAGCACTCCCACGTCGACGCCGAGCGAGGCCCGCAGCCCGGCGGCGAGGGCGCGAGCCGAGGCATCCGGATCCTCGGGCAGGAGCAGGATCGTGCCCTCCGGCGTATTGGACGCGTCGACCCCCGCCGCAGCCGACACGATGCCCAGCCGGTTCTGCACGATGCGGGTCACGTGCCCGGTCGGCGTGGGCCGGGTGGCGACGACGCGGACGGTCTCGGCCGTGATGGCGTCCTCGCGGTCGTCGGCGGCCACGACGCGCCCCTCGGCCTTCGACACGATCTTCGACGTCACGACGAGGATGTCGCCGTCGGTGAGCGTGCCCGCCGCGGCATCCGCGATCACGGCCACCAGATCGGCTCCGGGGGAGATCTCGGGGATTCCCCGGAGTGCCCAGACCTGCAGCACCGTGCTCAGCGGACGAACCGGACCTCGGTCAGCGTCTCGCCCAGGAAGGGCTCGGTGTGCGAGGCGCCGTCGAGCATGAAGCCGTTGCGCGTGTAGAAGCGGTGCGCGCGGGGGTTATCGTCGGCGACCCACAGGTACAGCGGCTCGTCGGCGGCGACCACCGCGTCGAACAGCCGCTGGCCGATGCCGGTCCCGTGGTAGGCGTCGAGCAGGTAGATGAAGTACAGCTCGCGGAACCTGGGAGCGTCCTTGTCGCGAGCAGGACCCGATCCTGCGAAGCCGACGATCTCACCGCCCACGAGCGCCGCGAACATCTTGAACTCGGGGCCCTGAACGGCCCAGTGGGTCCACAGCTCCGCGAGGCGCTTGGGGGAGACGGCCTCGAGGGCCGCCTTGCTGATGAGGTGGTCGTAGGTCTCGTGCCAGGCGGTCGCGTGGACGCGCCCGAGGGCCTCTGCGTCGACGTCGCGCACCGGACGGACGACGATGTCGGTCTGGAGTTCGGCTGCCATGGCGAGACTCTACGCTCGCGCTCCCGCGACGCGAAATCGAGGGCGAAAGGTTGCGTGCGTGCGCCGCGGAGGAGCAACGGATGCCGCCCCTGCACTGTCGGGATCCCACAACGGAATGTCGGTGAGTGTCTCGGATCGCTACGATCGCTCGTCGTGAATGTGATCTGGCGCACCCTGCTCGTGATGCTGACGGCGCGGCGGCGCGTGCGGCGCGAAGGGCGGCTCGGACCGACCGAGATCGGGCGCATCCGGCTGACGACGCTCCCCACCGACATCGACCTCCTGATGCACATGAACAACGGCCGGTACCTGTCGCTCTTCGACCTGGGGCGCTGGGACCTCCTCGTGCGGACGGGGCTCTGGGACGTCATGAAGGACCGCGGGTGGTACGCCGTGGTCTCGAGTGAGACCGTGACCTTCCGGAAGTCCCTCGAGCTGTGGCAGCGCTTCGACGTCGAGTCGCGCATGGTCGGCCACGACGACAAGGCCGTGTACCTCGAGCACCGTGCGGTCGTTGCCGGCGAGGTCTACGCCCGGGTCATCGTCCGTGCCCGCATGATGAAGCGCAGCGGCGGGACGCTCTCGCACGAGGAGCTGTTCGGCGCGGTCGGGTATCCGGACGGCATCCCGCAGGTCGACGACTGGGTGCACGACTGGGCGGCGGCATCCGCCCTTCCGCCCTCGCGCGGTGAGGCGCCGAGCGTCTGGAACTGACGCGGCGTGCGGCTCCGCAGGCTCAGCGCGGTGCGGCCGGCTCTTCCGGCTCGGGGACCATCGACAGGCCCGCCGGCGAGTTCGCCGCCTTCGTCAGGGCGTCCACCCACGCCGGGTTGAGCCGCGGCTGGCGTCCGCCGAAGTACTCGAACACGAGCGGCTGGTTGGGGCTGAGCCACACCGACGTGCGGCCCATCCCGTTGCGCGTCGGGTCGGTCCATGTGAACGGGAAATGCTCGCCGCGGCGCAGCTTCGCCCAGATCACGACCTGGAGGTGGGCGAGGACCCGGTCGTCGATGGAGACCGTGACCCTCGAGTCATACGTGAGCGTGCCCATCCCGCAAGACTAGCCGCGTCGCGCCCCGAGTCGGCGCGACGATCCATCCGAGTGGGAGGAGTATACGCTTTTCTCTCGCCCTTGTCGGGTGTTGCGCGAAAAGGGTTGACTCCTTCAGTCTGTCACGGTGACGATCTCGGCTGACTTGGTGAGCGACCTGCGTGAGGCGGTCGCCTCCGGGGCGTTGTCGATCGCGTATCAACCCCAGTTCGAACTGGATCCTGCGGGCGTGCGCTCCGGTCCGGTCGCAGTGGAGGGGCTGTGTCGGTGGGTTCACGGCGGGGAGCCCGTGCCGCCATCGATGTTCATTCCGCTCGCCGAAGACGCGCGCATCCTCGAGGAGATCGACCTCTTCATGCTCGGGCAGGGCTCGAAGCAGGTCGCGGCGTGGCGTCGTGCCGGACATGACGTGGCCCTCGCGACCAACGCCTCTCCGTCGCACCTCACTCTCGACTACGCCGACGCGGTGATGGCACGTCTGGACGAGCTCGCGGTGGACCCCGCCACCGTCACTCTCGAGATCACCGAGTCTCCCTCGCCGAACCTCTTCCCCGACATCGCCCGTCCGCTGACCCGCCTGCAGTCGTTCGGTCTCGCGATCTCGATCGACGATTACGGCGCCGGCGACATCACGCTGGCGATGATCGAGGCCCTGCCGATCGACGAGGTCAAGATCGACCGCTCGCTGTCACGCCGCGCCGATGCCGAGGCCGATGACATCGTCGCCGAGGTCATCGATCGAGCGCGGCGCAACGGGTGGCGCACGGTGGCCGAGGGCATCGAGACGCAGGCCGACCTCGATCGCGCGCTCGCGCGAGGCTGCGATCGCGCCCAGGGATACCTGCTCGGCCGTCCGATGGCGGTCGAGGAGCTCGAAGCGCTGTTCTCGGACTGAGTTACAGCTGGTAGTCGTCGTCCGCGGTGGTGGTGGCCGCCGCGACGGGCTCCTCACCCGCAGGGGACTCTCCGACGTCGATCTGCGACCAGGTCACCGGCATGCCCGGCGAGAACAGGATGTCGATGCCGGGGCCTCCGCGCAGCGGCGGGATGTTGACGTAGCCCCCGCCCGCCTTGATCGCCTCGAGGATCGCCGTCTTCAGCTGCGTCACGGGCTCGGGGAGAAAGTAGTCGCGTCCATCCACGGTGAGCCGGTTCACGATCGCCATGTCCCCACCCTAGCGGGCCCGCAACAGGGTGGGCGCAGGACGGGTTCCGGGGCGAATCCCCGTAGGATCGAGCGGTGGGCACACTCCATTACGGCTCTCCCTCCGTCGGCTTCCCCCTCGATGACCGCGTCCTCGCGCACATCGAGCTGGTGATCATGGCCAAGCTGCGCCGCCAGGAGAGTCTCTCGTTCGCGGTGGTGGATGACGAGACGCAGCGTCGTCAGGCGGTGTGGATCTCCCCGGTCACACCGCTGCGCTTCGAGTACGACGCCCCCATGCCGGAGATCAACCGGCTGTGGCTGCAAGAGCTCGTCGACACGGCGAACTCGCCCGGTGGCCTCCGCGTCGTGCCCGAGCCGGAGCTCCCCGCCGCCTCACGCTGAGGCGTCCTGCCCGCCGCCTCACGCTGAGGCGCGTCCGCCGCCTGCCCGCTTGGAGCGGTACATCGCAGCGTCCGCTGCAGCCAGGAGATCGGCGGCGTTCGTCGTTCTGTTGGCGGCCACGATCCCCGCGCTCGCTGTGATCCGCAGCACCGCGTCCTGCACCGCGATCGGCTCGCTGACCGTTGCGATGGCCCGTGCCGCGACGTGCTCCGCGTCCTCCTCTGAGGCGCCCACGCACACGATGACGAACTCGTCCCCGCCGAGCCGCACCACCATGTCGGAGGCCCGCGCAACGCGCGCGAGGCGCTTGCCGATCGCGGCGAGGACCGCGTCGCCGACGTCGTGACCGCGGGTGTCGTTCACCGCCTTGAACTCGTCGAGGTCGAGGAAGATCACGGAGAGACTGGCGTGCGGTCCGCTCAGGAGCGCATCGAGCCGGTCGTTCAGGAAGCGCCGGTTGTGGAGCCCGGTGAGCGAGTCGCGCAGCGCCAGCTCGGCGAGCTCGGCCTGGCTGCGGGCAGCGAGCGCGGCTCGGATCTCCTCGCCCAGGTCGGAGGCATCCTGTGCATGATCGCCCCACGGCAGACTGCGTCCGGTGACGCTCTCACGCCATGCCGAGAACGACCGGCGAGGAGACAGCACGTGGTCGCGATTCTCGGGACTCTGGTCGCCGAGCCAGTCGATGTCGCGCGCCACCTCGCCGCGGACGAAGACCAACCGGTCCCCGTCCGGACCGAGCGGAACGACGAGGAGGCCCGCGACGCCCGGCACCTCGACCGCGAGCTCGGGCCGTTCGGAGGGCAGCGCCTCCCACGCGAGGCGCCCGGGGCCGAGGTCGTCGACGACGTCGATGAGGGCGTCCGGCGCCGGGACGATGCCGAGGGTGCGGACGGAATCGCCGTACTGCAGCAGCACGCCGTCCGCCGGGACGACGTCGAGGACGGTGCGTTCGCCGCCGAGCAGCACGCCGGCGACGTCGGCGCGTCCGTACAGGGGTGCGACGATGGCGACGCGGCGCTCCCGGGCTTCGAGGCGCCGCCGCAGCCCGTGGATCTGCTGCGCGGCGGCGAGCTGCATCGCGATCTGGCTCGCGAGCACCTCCAGCGACCGCCGAAGCAGTACCGGCAAGCGGCGCGGCGTGCGATGCGCGCACGTGAACATGCCGACCAGGCGGTCCTCGATGACGATGCCGAACGAGACCGTGGAGGCCTGCCCCATGTTGCGCATGAACTGCAGGTGGTGCGGGGAGACTCCGCGCAGCTCGGCGGCGGCGAGGTCGACGGGCGCCTCCTCCGGAAGCAGGGCCCTGAGTGGGACGCCCGGGTCCTCGGTGTCGACGATCACCCGTGATCGCTTCTCGATGTAGAGCGCGCGCGCCTGCGCCGGGATGTCGGAGGCGGGGAAGTGAAGGCCGAAGTACGGCTCCATGTCGGGCTCGCGCTCGTCGGCCACGATCTGGCCGTGCCCGTCCTCGTGGAACTCGTAGCACATGACGCGGTCGAAGCCCGTGATCGACTTGATCTGCTCGGCGGCACGCTGGCGGAGGAGGTCGGGGTCGGTGATGGATGCGAGCAACTGGATCGCGCGCACGACCCCGGTACGCACGTACTCGAGCTCGGGCACGATCGGCTCGAGCTCGACGATGAGCGGGGACGTGCCGCGATGGGCGATGACGTCGTAGGTCGAGCCCTCGAACTCCGCCCGCACCGGATCCACCGCGATGGCGTGATTGACCGCCCACGCGAGGGTGTCGCTCCCGGTCTCGCTGACGTTGCGACCCAGCCACTGCTCGGCATTCCCGCTGGCCACCACGATCGTCGCCGTCTGCTCGTCCACGCCGAACAGAACCCCGTGCGACTGGATGCGGCCGATCGTGCGTATCGGCTCGGTGGCGCACTCCTGCAGTCGCAGCGCTTCGGCGGACTCGCGTGAGCGCTCGCCCTCGTACGGCAGAGCGGGGGTATCGGTCAACGCGCCTCCTCGAGCCTCGGCCCGCGCAGGCGGGATCGGCTCCACGAGCAAGCCTCAGCATAAGCACGCACGCGCGCTCGCAGTAGCGGGGCCTTCGCACAGTGGCGGGCTTTTTCGCTTTTCGGCCGGGGCGTTCGCTGGTGGTCTCGGATCGGTCCCGCGCCGGCGTAGCGCACGGCCGCCGGCCCCGCAAGCGGTTTGCCGATCGGCCGCCGCTCCGATTGCCTGTCACCGGGAGCGCCGGTATCTCCGCCGGCGCGGAAGGAGGGCGAGCGCCGTGGACACGAGCACTCTCATCTGGATCATCGTCGCGATCGTGGTCGTCGCGATCGTCGTCGTCGTCGTTCTGATGCTCACCGCACGCGGACGCCGCGACAAGCGCGCCCAGGCGCAGCACGAGAAGGCCGAGAAGCTGCGGGCCGATGCCCGCCAGTCCGAGATGGCCGCCCGCGAACACGAGGCGGAGGTGGCCCAGGCCCGCGCCGATGCCGCTTCCGCGGCCGCCGCGGCGGAGCGTGCCAAAGCGCAGGCGGCACAGGCCTCGCTCGACGCGGAGCGCCGCGCGGGCGAGATCGGCGACCTGCAGGCAGATGCCGAGAAGCATCGAGCCGCGCAGGCGGAGACGCTGCGCAAAGCCGACGAGGTCGACCCCTACGTCTCGAACGACGGGGCGGATGCCGCGGCCGACGCGACCACGCGAAGGGAAGCGCGCCGAGACGACGCGTCCGATTCCCGCGCCGAGGTGCGCGACGAGCGGGCCGCAGACGTGCCGGGCGACGCCGATGCAACGACCACGGAGGACCGCCGGGTGTTCCGGAGCTCGCCCGCAGACGTCGATGGCGACGGTGTGGCCGACGGCCGTCGAACCGGCGACCCGCGCACCGATCGCGTCTGACCGATCCGCGCGGGGGCACCGGAGCGCGGTTCCTGCGCCGCAACGCTGTGGCGCGGTCTCCACACCCGCCGCCCCGCGGCGGAACAGGGAGCGTCGCAGAGCTTAGGCTTGTCGCATGGTGACCGACCCTTACCGGGGGGACACCGACCTCACGGCATCCGGCGACGACCTCGCTGCGCGCGCCGTGGTGCTGGCGCAGCGGTGGATCACCGAGAGCGCAGAGGTCGACGTGGACCCCGCTGCCGAGCGACTGGCCGGCGTGCTCAAGGACCCCAACGGACTTCCGTTCACGATCGGGTTCGTCGACGGCGTGATGCGCCCCGAGAGTCTGACGGCCGCGGCATCCAATCTGCACCGGGTCGCCCCCCTCGTGCCGGAGTTCCTTCCCTGGTATCTGCGCGGCGCCGTCCGACTCGGCGGGGCGGTGGCGCCCGTTCTGCCATCGCCGGTCGTGCCCGTGGCCCGCCGCGTGCTCCGCGAGATGGTGGGCCACCTCGTGGTCGACGCGCGACCTGAGAAGCTGGGCCCGGCGATCGCGGCCATCCGCGAGACGGGCGCGCGGTTGAACCTCAACCTGCTGGGCGAGGCGGTGCTCGGTGAGCAGGAGGCGCTGCACCGGCTCGAAGGCATCCACGAGCTGATCCGCCGTCCCGACGTCGACTACGTCTCGGTCAAGGTCTCGGCGATCGCCAGCCACATCTCGATGTGGGCCTTCGACGAGGTCGTCGACAAGGTCGTCGAGCGCCTGACGCCGCTGTACCTCTCCGCGGTGACGGACCGCACGTTCATCAATCTCGACATGGAGGAGTACCGCGACCTCGATCTCACGATCGCGGTGTTCACGCGCATCCTCGAAGATCCGCGGCTGCGCGGGCTCGAGGCCGGGATCGTCCTCCAGGCCTATCTCCCCGACGCGCTGCCCGCCCTCCAAGGGCTCACCGAGTGGGCGCAGCGCCGCGTCGCCGACGGCGGCGCCCGCATCAAGGTGCGCCTCGTGAAGGGCGCGAACCTCGCCATGGAGCGCGTCGACGCCGTGATGCACGACTGGTCGCTGGCGACCTACGACGCGAAGGTCGACTCCGACGCGAACTACGTCCGCTGCCTCGACTTCGCGCTCCGCCCTGAGAACATCGCCGCCGTGCGCATCGGCGTCGCCGGGCACAACCTCTTCGACATCGCGTACGCCTGGCTTCTCGCCGGTGAGACAGGTGTGCGCGGCGCTGCTTCGACCGTCTCGACGCACGGCATGCCGGAAACCGCCGACACCTCGCCCGACATCGAGTTCGAGATGCTCCTCGGCATGGCGCAGGGGCAGGTTCAGGCCGTCGCCCGCGAGGTCGGCCATGTGCTCCTCTACGTTCCGGTGGTGCGTCCCGACGAGTTCGACGTCGCGATCAGCTACCTCGTCCGCCGCCTCGAGGAGAACGCGTCGAGCGACAACTTCCTCTCGGCCGCCTTCGAGCTCGCCGACGACCCGGCGATGTTCGCCCGCGAGCGGGACCGCTTCCTGGCTTCGCTGGAGCGCGCCGCCGATCCGGCGCTGGCCCTGGGGCCTACTCGCACCCAGGACCGCACCGCCCCGGTCACCGACGCGTCAGCCGCGGCTCCCCGCCCGAGCGGTGCGGCCGGGGCAGACGATGCCGGACTCACGCAGGCCGTGCTCGGCATCTCCCGGGCAGCCGGCGTCGATCCCGCCGAGACCGCACCGATCGCCCCTTCCGCGGAGGAGCAGCTCTTCGGCGGAGACGCGTTCGTCGAGACCGCCGTCTACGCGCCTCGGCAGACCGCCGATACGGCCGCCGGCGCTCCCGGCTTCCGCAATGCGCCCGATACCGATCCGGCCCTCCCGGCCAACCGGGCGTGGGCGAGAGGCATCCTGTCCCGCATCCCCGCGTCGCGGGCCGGAGACGACACGATCGCCGCCGCCCGCATCGAGGACGTCACAGCTCTCGAGTCGGTGGTGAAGGCGGTGACGGATGCCGCGGCCCACTGGGGCGCTCAGCCCGCCGCCGAGCGCGGCGCCGTGCTCGCCGCCGCCGCGCGCGAGCTCGAGGCGCGCCGCGCCGAGCTGATCGAGGTCGCCGCGTCCGAGACGGGCAAGATCTTCGCCGAGGCCGACGTCGAGGTGAGCGAGGCGGTCGATTTCGCGAACTACTACGCGGCGACCGCGCGCGAGCTCGACCGCGTGAGCGGAGCGGTGTTCGAGCCCGCGCGCCTGACGGTCGTCACCCCGCCGTGGAACTTCCCCGTCGCCATCCCCGCTGGCGGCGTGCTGGCCGCGCTCGCCGCGGGCTCGGGAGTCGTCTTCAAGCCTGCTCCGCAGGCGCGGAGGTGCGCCGCGGTCGTGGCGGAGGCGCTGTGGCAGGCCGGCGTTCCGCGTGACGTGCTCGCCCTCGTCGACATCGACGAAGGCGGTCTCGGCCAGGCGCTCATCTCGCACCCCGCCGTCGACCGGGTGATCCTCACCGGCTCCTTCGAGACCGCAGCGCTGTTCCGGTCGTGGCGTCCGGAACTCCCACTGCTGGCCGAGACCAGCGGCAAGAACGCGATGATCGTCATGCCCTCGGCCGACCTCGACCTCGCGGCATCCGATGTCATCAAGAGCGCTTTCGGCCACGCCGGCCAGAAGTGCTCGGCGGCCTCGCTGGCGATCCTGGTGGGACCGGTCGGACGCTCGAAGCGGTTCGCCCGGCAGCTCGTCGACGCCGCCACGTCGCTTCGTGTCGGACCTCCGGCCGACCCGCTGTCGGAGGTCGGTCCGGTCGTAGAGCCGCCGCGCGGAAAGCTCGAGTGGGCGCTCACGACGCTCGACGACGGCGAGAAGTGGCTCGTCGAGCCGAAGCCGGTCGACGCCGGCCCCGAGTTCGCCGGGCGCATGTGGTCGCCCGGAATCCGCACGGGAGTGCTCCCCGGTTCGAGGTTCCACCATGAGGAGTTCTTCGGACCGGTGCTCGGGGTCATGCACGCCCCTTCGCTCGCCCACGCGATCGAGCTGCAGAACGCCGTCGCGTACGGCCTCACTGCGGGGCTCTACACGCAGAACCCCGACGATCTCGCGGTGTGGCTCGACCGGGTCGAAGCGGGAAACCTCTACGTCAACCGGGGAATCACCGGCGCCATCGTGCAGCGCCAGCCCTTCGGCGGCTGGAAGCGCTCGTCGGTCGGCGCGGGCACGAAGGCGGGCGGACCGAACTACCTGATCGGCCTGGGATCGTGGCGGGCGACGAGCGGCGGCCCCACGTCGGCGACGCTGCACCTTCGCGGCCTCGACTCGCGCATCACCACGGTGATCGAAGCAGCCCAGCCGTCGCTCGATTACGAATCCTTCGAGTGGCTGCGCCGCGGCGCGCTGTCCGACGCGATCGCGTGGGACCGCGAGTTCGGCCAGGTCAAGGACGTCTCGGGTCTCGGCGTCGAGCGGAACCTGTTCCGCTATCGGCCCGTGCCGGCAGTCGGAATCCGCGCCACCGCCGATGCGACGTGGCAGGCGATCCTGCGCGTCGTCCTCGCGGGCCTGCGCGCCGGCTCGGTGCTCACCCTCAGCACTCCTGCGGGCGTTCCCGCCGAGGTGCGCCGGGCGCTCAGCGGCCTCAGCGTCGGCGTCTTCGTCGAGAGCGAAGAGGAATGGCTTCAGCGCATGGCCGCGCCGGCGACCGATATCGTCGCGGCGGCGGCGGATGAGGCATCCGCTTCCCGACCCCCGCGCGTGCGGCTGGTCGGTTCGCGCGGCGCTGTCGCGTCGCTGCATCGCGCGCTGTCGACGGCGGTCGGGGGCGACCCCGACCTGGCGGTCTATGACAACGAGGTGACCACGGCAGGGCGCCTGGAGCTGCTGCCGTTCCTGCGCGAGCAGTCGGTCACGATCACCGCCCACCGCTTCGGCAACCCCGACCGGTGGTCGGAGGCGGTCATCTGAGGGGCCGACCACGGCGGCGATGACGGAGGCGTGTTCCACGGATGAGTCGTGATCTCGTCGTCCTCTTCCTCGGCTTCACCCTGGGGGCGCTTCTGTGCCTCGTTCAGTACGTCCTGATTCGCCTGCGCCGCTGGCCACGCAACCCCTATATCGGCATTGCGCTTCGGATCACTCGTGATTCCGACGATGCGTGGTGGCAGGTGCACCATGCCGCTGCGCCGTGGATCGGCTGGGCGGGGCTCTCGGCTGCATTCGGTGCTCTGCTGGCAGCCTGCGGCCTGTGGGTCGGCGAGCCCGAGAGTGCGGGGGCCTTCTCCACCGCCAGCGCCGTATTCGGCTACGCGGGTGTCGCGATCTACTGGCTTGGAGTGAAAGCGGGGCACCGCCGGCCTCGGTGACACGCGGCGAACTGTCGCCGGAGCGTCGACCGGTTCGGGAAACCCGACCGGTGGCCGGAGGCGCTCAGCCGACGCCGGCTCGCTAGAGCCCGTCCGCGTCATCGGTGCGCTCGTCTGTGCGAAACCGACGATCCGTGGACGGTGCGAGATCGATTTCGTGCAGATGAAGCAGCCGAGTGTAAAGAATTCTTGACACGGATGCCTCGGCGGCCGTACCCTCACAATGTCAAACATTCTAGACATCGGAGGATGCCATGGTCTATGAGGAGCGCAATGTCTGGGCGAGCCTCGTCGTCAGCGTGATCGGCATGGCGATCTACACCGTGCTGGTGCTGCAGCAAGCGGCGGGAGGACCGGTCGAGGATGTCGACTGGGTGCCGCTCATGCTGTGGACCATCGGCGGCAGCATCGTCGCCGCGATCGTGGTCAGCATCGTGTGGGGCATCCTCGCCGGCATGCGCGACCCCGACGGTGTCGGCACGTCCGATCAGCGCGACCGCGACATCAGCCACATGAGCACGCGCGTCGGCCAGGCGTTCCTGGTGATCGCGGGGCTCGGCGTCATCATCGAGTGCGCGCTCGAGCTCGACTGGTTCTGGATCGCGAACACGATGTTCTATGGATTCGCGGTCTCGGCGATCGTCGGCGGCATCGCGAGCGTCATCGCCTACCGGCGCGGGCTCGTCTGATGGTAAAGCCCACTCGCGTCACCAACTCGATCCGCACGTTGCGCGAGTCTGCCGGGTTGACCCAGGCCGAGCTCGCCAAGCAGGTCGGCGTCACGCGCCAGACCCTCATCGCCATCGAGCAGGGCAGGTACTCGCCGTCGCTCGAGCTCGCCTTCCAGATCTCCCGCGTCTTCCGCGTGGGGCTCGACGACCTCTTCCACTACCCGGAGGACTGACATGACCGACTCCACGCCCGAGACCGCCGCACCGCTCTCGACCGACACCATGCCTGCCTGGCACCAGACACGCTACGGCGGTCCCGAGGCGGTGACCCTCGGCAGCATCGACGTGCCGCCACCCCGGGGAGGCGAGGTGCTGCTGCGCCTGCGCGCCACCGGTCTCAACAACGGCGACATCCGCGTGATGCGGGGCGAGCCGCTCCTCGTGCGGCCGGCGTTCGGCTGGCGTCGCCCCCGGCAGCCGGTGCGGGGGATGGATGCCGCGGCGACCGTCATCGCAGCAGGCCCCGACGTCGTCGGCTTCGCCCCCGGCGACGAGGTGGTGTGCGAACTGCCCGCGGGCGGAGGACTCGCGGCATACGCGGTCGCACCGGCGAAACGGCTCGTGCGCCGTCCTGCCGCGCTCGACCCGACGGTCGCGGCGGCGCTGCCCATCGCGGGCGGGACCGCCTGGCAGGCCCTCGATCGCGGCGGGGTCTCCGCCGGGCAGCGCGTGCTGGTCATCGGCGCGTCAGGCGGGGTCGGGACGTTCGCCGTGCAGCTCGCCACGCACCGCGGCGCCGAGGTGTGGGCGCTGTGCGGCGAGCGCAACCGTGCGATCGTCGAAGAGCTCGGCGCGGTGCGCACCTTCGACTACCGGTCGGTCCAGCCGGGGTCCGCCGAGCTGGGCGGCGATTTCGACGTCGTCATCGACATCGCCGGCACCGCGCCCCTTCGCGCGCTTCAGGCGCTCGTGAAGGACGGCGGCGCGGTCGTCCTCGTGTCGGGCGAGGGGGGCCGTGTGCTCGGTCCGGTCGGAAGGCTCGCGGCGGCATCCCTCCGTTCGATCGGCTCGAAGCGGCCGCTGCGGCCGCTCGCGGCGGTGGCGAAGACGGACGTGCTGAGCCGGCTGCTCGAGCTCGCGGCATCCGGAGCCCTCCGCCCGCGGATCGAGCGGACGTATCCCTTCGCGGAGGCCGGCGCGGCGCTCGCGCACGTCGACGGCGGTCACGCCGTCGGGAAGATCGTGGTGATCCACCCTGACGACATCGCACAACAGCGGTCCTGAGGGAGGTTCGGGTTCGCTGGGGGTTCAGAGGCATTCGACGGCGGTCATGAGACAATGACACCGGCGTGCCCGTGTGCCGGCTTCCGCAGCTCCGCCGGGCCTCTGGACAGCGTCCGCCGCCCCTTCCCCGAGGAGCAAGATGTCCGCGCAGAACACCGCGCCCACCGCTCAGGCGTCCGCGATCACGGACCGCGTCCAGCAGCACCGCACCTACCTGATGTGCCGGCCGGAGCATTTCACCGTCAGTTACACGATCAATCCCTGGATGGAGCCGGCGAACCCGACCGACACGGCCAAGGCCGTTGCGCAGTGGCAGACGCTGTACGACACCTACGTCGCGCTGGGGCACGACGTGCACCTCATCGACCCGATCGCCGGGCTGCCCGACATGGTCTACACCGCCAACGGCGGCTTCGTGATCGACGGGGTCGCGTACGGCGCGAAGTTCCGCTTCGCCGAGCGCGGTCCCGAGGCGCCGGCATTCATGGACTGGTTCCGCGCCAACGGCTTCGACGTCGTCGATCCCGTCGAGGTCAACGAGGGAGAGGGCGACTTCCTGCTCGTCGGCGACACGATCCTCGCCGGCACCGGCTTCCGTTCGACCGGCGACAGCCACCGCGAACTGGCCGATGTGTTCGGCAAGGAGGTCGTGAGCCTGAGCCTCGTCGATCCGCGGTTCTATCACCTCGACACGGCCATCTCGGTGCTCGACCCCGTCGAGGGCCCGGGTGGCGTCCAGAACGCCAACATCGCGTACCTGCCCGGTGCGTTCGACGAGCCGAGCCGCCGCATCCTCGAGGAGCGCTACCCCGATGCGATCCTCGTCGCCGACGAGGACGGCGCCGTGTTCGGCTTGAACTCGGCCAGCGACGGACGCAACGTCCTCATCTCGCCGCGCGCGACGGGCTTCGAGGCCCAGCTCCGCGAGCGCGGCTACAACCCCGTGCTCGTCGACCTGTCCGAGCTGCTGCTCGGCGGCGGCGGCATCAAGTGCTGCACCCTCGAGTTGCGGCGCTGACGAAGGAGACGCATCCCATGACCGCCACCTCGCCCGACCTCGACACCGCCATGGCCCGCATCATCGCGGACGAGCACGAGCACGTCGCCCACAACTACCACCCGCTCCCGGTCGTGATCTCCCGCGGCGAGGGCGCGTGGGTGACCGACGTCGAGGGCAAGCGCTACCTCGATCTGCTCTCGGCCTACTCTGCCCTGAACTTCGGTCACGGGCATCCGGCCCTGCTCGCCGCCGCGCAGGAGCAGCTGAACCGGCTCACCCTCACCAGCCGCGCGTATCACAACGACCGCCTCGGACCTTTCGCCGCGGCCCTGGCCGACCTGTGCGCCAAGGACCTGGTGCTGCCGATGAACACGGGCGCCGAAGCCGTCGAGACGGGCATCAAGGTGGCGCGGGCGTGGGGCTATCGCGTCAAGGGGATCGCTCCGGATGCCGCGACCGTCGTCGTCGCTCACGGCAACTTCCACGGCCGGACCACCACGATCGTGGGCTTCAGCGACGACCCGCAGGCTCGCGACGGCTTCGGCCCGTTCGCGCCCGGATTCGTCCAGGTGCCGTTCGGTGACGCCGCCGCGATCGAGGCGGCCATCGACGACAGCACCGCCGCGGTGCTCATCGAGCCGATCCAGGGCGAGGCGGGGATCATCCTCCCGCCGGACGGGTACCTCCGCGCGGTCCGTGAGATCTGCACGCGCCACAACGTCCTGTTCATCGCGGACGAGATCCAGTCCGGTCTGGGCCGTGTCGGCGAAACGTTCGCATGCGATCGCGAGGGCGTCGTTCCCGACGTGTATCTGCTCGGAAAGGCGCTGGGCGGCGGCATCCTCCCCCTCTCCGCCGTCGTCGCGGACCGCGACGTGCTCGGGGTCATCCGCCCGGGCGAGCACGGCTCGACCTTCGGCGGCAATCCGCTGGCGTCGGCCGTCGGGCTGCGGGTCGTCGAGATGCTGGCCTCCGGCGAGTTCCAGACGCGCGCGAAGGCGCTGGGGGAGCACCTCGAGGCGCGCCTCGCCGCCCTCGTCGGCAACGGCGTCACCGCGGTTCGGGTCGCCGGACTGTGGGCGGGCGTCGACATCGACCCCGCCGTCGGCACGGGCCGCGAGGTCGCGGAGCGCCTCATCGCCCGCGGCGTGCTCGTGAAAGACACGCACGGACACACGATCCGCATCGCGCCGCCCCTCGTCATCCGGGCGACCGAACTGGACTGGGCCGTCGAGCAGCTGCGGGTGGTCCTCGCCGGCTGAGCTCAGCCCGCCCGGCGCTCCGCTTCCGCGCCGGTCGCGATGCCGAAGTGCCGCCGCATCGCGAGGCGCGCCGCCTCGGGGTCGCCGGCCTCGATCGCGTCGATGATGTCCTCGTGGGACCGGTCGAACTCGTCGCCGGCCCGTCCGCGCTCGACCGACTCGCGTCGCGCGCGCATGTCGTCGTCGAGTGCCCGGCGCAGGCCCTCCTGGAGGAACCTCAGCACCGGGTTGTCCACGATCTGCAGCAGCCTGCGGTGGAAGTCGGCGTCGGCCTCGTGGATGCGCGCGATGTCGCCGTCGCGCTCGCCGGAGTCCATCCGGTCGAGGGCTTCGCGGAGTCCGGCGATCTCTTCGGCGGTCGCGCTCCGCGCCGCGGCCTCGGCGACCGCCTCCTCGACCATGACCCGCGCGTCCGAGACGTCGGAGTCGGCGATGTAGCCGAGAGAGCGCGCGATCGTGAAGTAGGTGCGCACGAACCCGTACGACGGGGTGTCGAGGTAGGTGCCTCGGCCCTGCGTGCGGTGGAGGAATCCGAGTCGCTCGAGGACCGCGAGCTGCTCCCGCAGCGCGCCGCGGCTCATACCCAGGGCATCGCCGAGTTCGCGCTCCGGGGGAAGGCGCCGGGCGCCGGTGTCGTCATCGATGGTCGCCAGGGCGAGCAGGCGCTCCACGAAACGGTCGAGCGTATCGGGCACCGCGCCTCCGTCGGGTAAAGGGTTCCCGGAATGCTACAGCCGGACGGGTCCTTTTCCAGGGAGTCAGGCGAACACGCTGACGAATCGCTCGTGCCACCCCGTGGCGCCGTCGGGCGCCGGGCGGGCCCGGTCGGGGGTCTGGACCTCGCCGGTCGCGCTCGTGGCGCGGCAGCGGATGAGGTGGTCACCTACGTCGGCCGTCCACGGCACGCTCCACTGCACCCAGGTGTCGTCCGAGATCGCGGTGGCCAGCTCCGCCGGCTGCCAAGGACCCTCGTCGATCTGCACCTCGACGGCCGCGACGCCGACGTGCTGCTGCCACGCGACACCGGCGATGACGACCTCGCCCGCCTTGAGCCCCTGACCGCGGCGGGGTACGTCGATGCGGGACTGCAGCTTGATGGGACCCCGTTCCGACCAGCCGCGGTCGGTCCAGTATGCGCGAGCCCGGTCGAACCGTGTCACCTCCAGCTCGGTGACCCACTTCGTCGCCGACACGTAGCCGTAGAGGCCCGGCACGACGAGCCGGGCCGGGAAGCCGTGCTCGGCGGGCAAGGGCTCGCCGTTCATGCCGACGGCGAGGATCGCCGCGCGGTCATCGGTCAGAACCTCGAGCGGAGTCGAGGCGGTGAACCCGTCGATCGACCGGGAGAGGACCATGTCGGCCTCGCTCGTCGGCCGGGCGCGTGCGAGCAGCTCGCGGACGGGGTAGCCGAGCCACAGGGCATTGCCGATGAGGCTGCCGCCCACCTCGTTGGACACGCACGCCAGCGTCGTGTAGCCCTCCTCGAGAGGGAGCGCGAGCACCTCGTCCCACGTGAGAGTCACCTCTCGCTCGACCATGCCGTGGATGCGCAGACTCCAGTCGGCGGGGTCGATGGCCGGCACGATCAGTGCCGTGTCGATGCGGTAGAACCGCTCGTTCGGGGTGACGACCCTCGCGAGCCCCGGCAGGCCGAGCTCGGCCCCCGCCGGAACCGCAGGCGCCGCCACGGCGGGGGATGGCAGCACCACGGAGCGGATCGCGTTGAGCGCGTTGCTCCCGGTGCGCATCGCCGACGCCGCCAGCGCGGCGAGGACGCCGCCCGCGGCCGCCGCCCCCGTCCACACCAGGAACGTGCGCCGGCTCGGCGGGGCGCCTGCCCCGGTAGCGGAGCGGGATGTCGTGGGGAAGGCGGGGCGCAGCATCCGGATCAGCCACCACAGCACGATCGCCCCGGTCACGCCCGCGACGGCGGATGGGAGCCACGCCAACGGGCCGGCGTCGGCGCGCGTCACCGCCGTCACGGCTCCGACGGCGCCGAAGGCCACGACGGTCACCCGGCCCCAGGGCGGCCGCCGGGCTTCGAGCCACCCGGCGAAGCCTGCGAGCAGAAGCACGACGATCGCCATGCCGACGAGGAGCGCGAGCTTGTCGGCGGTGCCGAAGAGCGCGATCGCAGTGTCTTTCGCCCACGACGGGGCGAGATCGATGAGCGCCCCGCCGACCGCGGCGAACGGCCCGGACGACGGCGCGAACACGGCCCCGGTCAGTTCGCCGAGTCCGGCTCCGAACACGACCGCGCCCATGCCGGCCGCCCAGGCGAGGGGCGCCGGGATGCCGCGGTCCCCGCGCGACGACGTCACGTTCACAGCGTACGTCTCCGTCCGGCCCCACGGGCGGCAGGCGAAACAACCCGGCAACAGGCCGCGACTAGGCTCGTGGCATGGGTGATCTGTTCGACGGCTACGGCTCCACGCTGGCGCCGCGCAAGACGGCCTCCGGGGTCCCCGCGTACGACGAGATGTTCGGCAGCCCGGCGCATCCGGGCGCGCTCGCGGAGTCGCGCGAGGCGTACAAGGAGCTCTATCAGGCGCTCGCGCAGATGACCCAGGAGGAGCTGCGCGGCCGCACCGATTCGCTGGCGAGCTCGTATCTCGCGCAGGGCGTGACCTTCGACTTCGCCGGCGAGGAGCGCCCCTTCCCGCTCGACGCGGTGCCGCGCGTCATCACGTACGACGAGTGGTCCCGGGTCGAGGCGGGCGTCAAGCAGCGCGTGCTCGCGCTCGAGGCGTTCCTCAACGACGCGTACGGGCGGCAGCACTGCGTACGCGACGAGGTGCTTCCGGCGGGCCTCATCGCGTCGTCGCAGTACTTCTACCGTCAGGCGGCCGGGATCCAGTCGGCCAACGGCGTGCGCATCCAGGTCTCGGGCATCGACCTGATCCGTGACGAGCACGGCGAGATGCGCGTGCTCGAAGACAACGTGCGTGTGCCGTCGGGGGTCAGCTACGTGATCTCCAACCGCCGTGTCATGGCCCAGACGCTCCCGGAGCTGTTCGTCTCGATGCGCGTGCGGCCCGTCGGCGACTACCCCAACAAGCTCCTCGCGGCGCTGCGGGCCTCCGCCCCGGCTGGAATCGACGACCCCAACGTCGTCGTCCTGACGCCTGGCGTGTACAACTCCGCGTACTTCGAGCACACCCTGCTCGCCCGCCTCATGGGCGTGGAACTCGTCGAGGGGCGCGACCTTCTGTGCGTCGGCGGCAAGGTGTTCATGCGAACGACCCGCGGACCCAAGCGCGTCGACGTCATCTACCGCCGCGTCGACGACGACTTCCTCGATCCGCTGCAGTTCCGCGCCGACTCGATGCTGGGAGCTCCCGGTCTCATGCTGGCGGCGCGCCTGGGCAACGTCACCATCGCGAACGCGGTCGGCAACGGGGTCGCCGACGACAAGCTCCTCTACACCTACGTGCCCGAACTCATCCGGTACTACCTCGCCGAGGAGCCGATCCTCAAGAACGTCGACACCTGGCGGCTGGAAGACCCGGGCGCGCTCGAAGAGGTGCTCGATCGCCTCGACGAGCTCGTCGTGAAGCCGGTGGACGGCTCCGGCGGCAAGGGACTGGTGGTGGGGCCGGATGCCTCGCCCGCCGAGCTCGAGAAGCTGCGCCAGCGTCTGCTGGCCGACCCCCGCGGGTGGATCGCGCAGCCCGTCGTCATGCTGTCGACGATCCCGACGCTGGTCGAGGACGGGATGCGCCCGCGTCACGCCGATCTGCGTCCGTTCGCGGTGAACGACGGCGAGGACGTCTGGGTGCTGCCGGGCGGTCTCACGCGGGTCGCGCTGCCCGAGGGCCAGCTCGTCGTGAACTCGAGCCAGGGCGGCGGCTCGAAGGACACCTGGGTCATCGGCGGCTCGGCTCCGTCGCACGTGGAGTACGGCCAGGGCAACGGGGTGTCAGGGCTGGTCGCAGACCAGGCGGCGACCGTGACCGCAGCGATCCCGATCATCTACGACGGTCAGCCCGAGCCGGCCCACTCTCCGCGCGATCCTGCCGGCTCAGGGCGCCGCGACCAGCACGAGCAGCAGCAGCAGGAGCAGGCTCCCGGCCAGCCGCACAGCTCGCAGGCTGAACAGCAGCAGCAGGCGCGAGCCCAGACTGGACCCACGCGCCCGGAAGCATCCGGTCTCGCCCCCGCTCCCGCACCCTTGTCCCCAACTTTCCGCCCCGTGTCCCGAAGTTCGTCGCCTGCGCGACGCCCAGGCGACGAACTTCGGGACACGCTCGACGGCGGTGGCTCATGCTGAGCCGCATCGCGGAGTCGCTCTTCTGGATCGGGCGGTACATCGAGCGCAGCGACGGCACGGCCCGCATCCTCGACGTCCACCTGCAGCTGCTGCTGGAGGACCCCTGGATCGACGAGGACACCGCGTGCCGGTCGCTGCTCAGCGTGATGGGCTCGCTTCCGCCCGAGGGCGTCGAGCACGTGCGTCGCTCCGACGTGCTGGCGCGCCTGGCGGTGGATCGCATGAACCCGTCGAGCATCGCCTACGCCCTGACCGCGGCCCGCGAGAACGCCCGCCGCGCACGCGAGATCGTCTCGACGGAACTCTGGGAGACCCTCAACACCACGAACGCCCGCATGCCTCGCCGGCTGCAGGCCGATCGCGTGCACGAGTTCTTCCAGTGGGTGCGCGAGCGCGCGGCGCTGGCCGTCGGCATCGTCGACTCCTCCACCAGCCGCGACGAGGCGTGGCAGTTCTTCACCCTCGGCCGCAGTATCGAGCGCACCGACATGACGGCGCGCCTGCTCGCGACGCGGTCGCTGACCGAGGCATCCGGACCGTCCTGGACGACCATCCTGCGATCGTGCGGCGCCTACGAGGCCTATCTGCGCACCTACCGCGGGATGCCGAGCGCCAAGAACGCGGCCGAGTTCCTGCTGCTCGACCGGCTGTTCCCGCGGTCGATCATCTACTCGATCCAGCGCGCGGAGGACTGCATGAGCGCCATCGACCCCCGCGCCGACCGCGTCGGGCACTCGAATACCGTGCTGCGTGCGCTCGGCCAGATCCGCAACGACCTCGAGTACCGGCCGATCTCCGAGATCCTCGGCGAACTGCCCGCGCATATGGACCGCGTGCAGAAGGTGACGCGCGAGGCGTCGGAGGCGATCCGCGGGAGGTTCTTCCCGACGCAGGCCGAACCGAGCTGGATCGGAGAGATCTCATGAAGCGCCTGCGCATCGAGCACCAGACGGGCTTCAGCTACCAGGGCGACGTCTCGGCCTCCTACAACGAGGCCCGCATGCTACCGGGATCGACCGACAGTCAGTTCGTGCTCAACTCGTCGCTCGACATCGAGCCGTCGACGTCGGTGAACCAGTACGTCGACTACTTCGGCACGCGCGTCGCCGCCTTCGACGTGCTGTCGCCTCACACGTCGCTCACGATCACGGCCCGCTCGCTGGTGGAGGTGCGCCCGCGCCCGCTCGAGCACGTGGACCTCTCGTGGCACGCGCTCGCGCGTGAGGCCAGCCGCTCGATCGAGACGGTCGAGCAGATGACGCAGACCGGACGCACGCGCCCGCACCCCGAGGTCGCCGAGCTCGCACGATCGATCGCCGCACAGCACGACCACCCCGGCCGTGCGGCCCACGCCATCGCAACCGGGATCGGCGACGCCGTCGAGTACATGCACGGGATCACGGGAGTGCACTCGACCGCGCAGGACGCCTGGGAAGCCCGCAAGGGCGTCTGCCAGGACATCGCGCACATCACCCTCGGGGCACTGCGCGAAGTGGGCATTCCGGCGCGGTACGTCTCGGGCTACCTGCACCCGCGTCCGTCCGCCGAAGTCGGCGTCGCCGTCACCGGCGAGTCCCACGCGTGGATCGAGTGGTTCGCCGGCGAGTGGCAGGGCTTCGACCCCACCAACAACATCGAGATCGGCGACCGCCACGTGCTCGTGGGGCGCGGCCGGGACTACGGTGACGTGCCGCCCCTGCGCGGGGTCTACGCCGGTCCCTTCAAGTCGCACCTGCACGTGAAGGTGACGATCACGCGCGAGGCGTAGCTCAGGCGCGTTTCGTCTCGTCGCTCCGCTCCTCGCTCAACGACCGGGGGAGCAAGACACGCGGGTCAGGCCGGCGGCGAGTCGGGGTCGAGCGTCTTGAGCATCTCCTCCTCGGCCGGATTGTCGGCCTCCAGCTGTGCCTCGGTGGTCTCGTCGCCGCCCAGGGGGGCGTCCGTCTCGTGGGGCTGGTCTTCGGCGTGGCGTTCGTCCATGCCCTCACGCTAGGTGCGGCGGCGGCGCGCGGCATCGGGGTTGACGCGCGCGAATCAGGAGGGAACGCGCCAGCGCCAGCGCCAGGCGCGATGCGGGGCGCTGCGCGAGCGCGGAGAGCCTCCGGGCGCAGACCCAGCTTCGGCATCCCTCCCGGTCGCGATCGGCGTCCGGTGTACAGTCGCCCCGTGATGCGGAACTGGGCGGGCACATACGAGTACGCGGCACCCGAGATCGTGGCCGTGCGCACCGAGGATGACGTCCGGCGGGCGGTGGCCGGCACGGGACGCGTGCGCGCGCTCGGCACGCGGCACTCTTTCACCGACCTGCCCGACACCACCGGGACCCTCATCGACCTGGCGGGTCTCGAGGGCGGCTTCGACCTCGGTGACGGGGTCGTTCGGGTGGCGGCGGGAACGCGGTACGGGGTGCTCGCGTCGTGGCTGGAGGAGCGTGGGCTCGCCCTTCACAACCTCGGCTCGCTGCCGCACATCTCCGTCGCCGGGGCCACCGCCACCGGCACCCACGGCTCGGGTGACGCCAACGGGGTCCTCACGACGGCGGTGCGAGGCATCCGGTATCTCGACGCCTCGGGAGCCGTGCGCGAGATCCGGCACGGCGATGGCGAGTTCCCGGCGCTCGCGGTGGGGCTCGGCGCTTACGGCGTCGTGCTGTCGCTCGACCTCGCGGTGGAGCCCACGTACCGGGTGCGGCAGGACGTCTACCGGGGGGTGTCGTGGGAGGCGGCGCTGTCGTCCCTGAGCTCGGTCACGGGCGCCGGCTACTCGGTGTCGGTCTTCACGCGCTGGGAACCCGAATCCCTGGCGTTCGTGTGGGTGAAGACGCGTCTCGACCACGACGCCGATGCCGTTGCGGACCACCTGCTCGACGGTGTGCGCGACCCGGACGCCGAACCCCTCGCCGGCGTTGCCGACATCACGGAACTGCGCGGCGTGCCAGGACCGTGGATGCTCCGGCTGCCGCACTTCCGCCTCGACGGCACGCCGTCGTTCGGCGACGAGATCCAGAGCGAGTACTTCGTCCCACGCGAGCACGCGCCCGACGCGCTCCGTGCCATGCTCGCGCTCGGCGACCTGGTGCGGCCTCTCCTCTTCGTGAGCGAGCTGCGCACCGCGGCTGCCGACGACCTGTGGCTGAGTCCGGCCTATGCCCGCGACCTCCTCGCGATCCACTTCACGTGGCGCAACGACCCCGAGGGCGTCGCGCGCGTGCTGCCGCACGTCGAGGGAGCACTCGCCGCGTTCGGAGCACGGCCGCACTGGGGGAAGCTGCACGGCTTCGGTCGTGACGATCTGGAACGCGTGCACCCGCGCCTCGCGGACACGCGGGCGGTCTTCGAGAGCCTCGATCCCGAAGGGCGGTTCACGAACGCCCATCTCGAGCGCGTCGGCATTCGCGAAGCCCGCTGAGCCGAGGCATCCGCCGCTGCCCTTCGCTCAGCTCGCGCGGCGCTCGCGAACCTCCTCGGGGATCCGTACGGGAGTCGTCGACGCGACTTCGTCGCTGAACTCCTCAGGCAGCGGCTGCACGACCGAGAGGGGCCGCGTCTCGTCGATCGTCAGGCGGAACCGGTTCTGCTCGCTGCGGTGCAGCCGGCCCGACACGATCAGCCACGTCGCGCCGACGGCGAAGGCGACGAGCGCGGCGCCGGCTCCGAGGAGGATGGCGACGCGGGGACCGAACTCGGCCGCCACCCAGCCCACGATCGGAGCGCCGATCGGCGTGCCGCCCATGAGGATCGCCATGTACAGCGCGAGCACCCGGCCGCGAAGGGCGGGATCGGTCGTGGTCTGGACGAAGCCGTTGGCGGTCGTCAGCATCGTCACGACGGCGAAGCCGGTGAACATCAGCGTCACCGCGTACAGCCAGTACGTCGGCATCATCGCGGACACCGTCGCAGCCACGGCGAACAGCAGCGTCCCGCCGATCACGACGCGGATGCGGGCGCGGTCGCGCCGTGCGGCCATGAGGGCGCCGGCGAGCGAGCCGACCGCGAGGATCGAGCTGAGCAGTCCGTAGCCGTCGGCCTCCTGCCCGAACTCGAGCGCCATCGTCGAGGCGAAGATCGGGAAGTTCATGCCGAAGGCGCCCACGAGGAA
Source organism: Microbacterium sp. MF43 (assembly GCF_012847295.1). Taxonomy (GTDB): domain Bacteria; phylum Actinomycetota; class Actinomycetes; order Actinomycetales; family Microbacteriaceae; genus Microbacterium. Next base: position 77,864 of record NZ_JABBDY010000005.1, on the reverse strand, counting down.
CACCATCGAGAACGTCACGATCAGGTCGGGGCGACGTGCGACATAGCGGAAGCCGTCGGCCAGCCGGCTCGCACCGGGTGCCTTGACGCGGGGGATCAGCTCGTCGGTGCGGATGAGCAGCAGCGCGACGATCATGCCGAGGAACGTCACGCCGTTGACAAGGAACACCCAGCCGGTGCCCACGGCGACGATCAGGACTCCCGCCACCGCCGGGCCGATCATGCGCGCGCCGTTGAACGACGCGGCGTTGAGGGCGACGGCGTTCGACGCGATCTCGCGCGCCACGAGATCGGACACGAAGGCCTGGCGCGCCGGATTGTCGAAGGCGGCGATGACGCCGAGCGCGAGCGCGAACGAGTACATGATCGGCAGCGTCATCACGCCGAGGAGCAGCAGCACGCCGATCGCGACCCCGAGAAGCAGCAGCAGACCCTGTGTCACCACGAGCAGACGCCGGCGCTCGAACCGGTCGGCGACCCATCCGGTGACGCCCACGAGCAGGAGCGGGGGAGCGAACTGCAGCGCCATCGTCACACCCATCGCTGCGGCGTCGTTCTCGGTCAGCTCGGTGAGGACGACCCAGCTGAGGGCCGTCGCCTGCATCCAGGCGCCGATGTTCGACACCAGCGCGCCGATGAACCAGACCCGGTAGTTGAAGATCGAGAACGAGCGGAACATCGGCTTCGACTCACGGGCCGAGGACCGGCGGCTCATCGGGCGGCCATCCGCTCCATGATGGCGGCGGCCCGTGCGAGCGTCTCGCGCTCCTCGACGGTGAGTTCGGCGAGCGCGGATTCGACCCACGCGTCGCGACGGCGCGCCGTCTCGTCGACGACGCCCCGACCCTCGTCGGTCAGCGAGATGACGACCTTGCGCCCGTCGGACTGGTCGGCGGAGCGAGTGATGTAGCCCGCCTCCTGAAGGCCGTTGACGGTGCGGTTCATGGAGGGAGCCGACACCCGTTCGCGGTCGGCGAGCTCTCCGAGGGTGTGAGGGCCGTGCACCCAGAGCGCTGCGAGCACGGCGAAGTGTCCGTCGCTCATGGAGTCGACCGCGCGCTGGGTGCGCATACGGCGCGCCAGCCGGAAGGTGGCGATGCGCAGCTGGGAGGCCGCGGCCGAATGGTCGTCGGGGAAGTCGGTGGCTGTCGTCGTCGGTTTCGTATCAGTGCTCATGCGTTTACTTAGCATAGCTCATTAGTTTGGCTAAAGGACTAGCGGATGCCCCGGCATCCGCTCGCGCGCACCCTAGACTTCTCCGCATGCCCGAGTTCATCGATGCGCACGGCATCGCGATCGTCTACGACGTCCACCCCGCGAAGGCCGAGCCTCGGGGCGTGGTCCAGCTGCTGCACGGCGTCGGTGAGCATGCAGGCCGTTACGGCGCGCTCATCGGCGCCCTCACCGCAGCAGGCTTCATCGTCTACGCCGACGACCGCCGCGGGCACGGACGCACCGGGATGGGGCACCACGGCGGCGACGCCACCAAGCTCGGGCGCCTGGGCCCCGGCGGGTACCGGGCCGCTCTCGCCGGCTGCCGCCAGCTCACCGACCTCATCCGGGAGGAGAACCCGGGTCTCCCGCTCATCATCCTGGGGCACTCGTGGGGGTCGTTCATCACCCAGCGGCTCGTCAACGATCGCCCCGAGGCGTACGACGGCGTCGTGCTCAGCGGGAGCGCCCTGCTGTGGCCGGGATCGCTCAACCCGGGTGACCTGAACGCGCCGTGGAACGGCCCGGACGCCATGGGCATGGAGTGGCTCGCTTCCGACCCCGCGGTCGGGCGCGCGTTCCTCGACGACCCGCTGACCACGAACGTCCCGCTCGCGAAGCTCTTCGGCCCCGCCGACACCCTGAGGCTCCTCGGCAAGCCGCGCAAGAACCTCGGCGTCGACATCCCCGTCCTCCTGATGGTCGGGCGCGACGACACCGTCGGCGGCCCCCGAAGCGTGCATCGGCTCGCCGACGCCTACCGCCGTCGCTCCGGTCTGACCGATGTGACGACGCTCGTGTATCCGGGCGCACGGCACGAGATCTTCAACGACGTCTCGCAGGCCGAGGTCCGCGCCGACCTCCTCGCGTGGCTCGACAAGCGATTCCCGTCGCGCGAGTGATCGCGCCGCGACCAACACCGCCAGCCGCCTGACGCCGCGCGCTGACGACGGTCACGCCGCCGGGGCCGCGTCGTGCGCTGGCCAATAGGCTGGAGCGCATGCACGGCGAATACAAGGTGCCCGGAGGCAAGCTGGTCGTCGTCGACCTCGAAGAGCGCGACGGCCGCATCGCCGACTTCCACCTCGCCGGGGACTTCTTCCTCGAGCCGGACTCCGCCCTCGACGACATCGACGCCGCCGTGAACGGCCTCCCGATCGTGTCCGACGTCACCGCGATCGCGGCAGCCGTCCGCTCCGCCCTCCCCGAGGGAGCCCAGCTGCTGGGGTTCACGCCCGAAGCCGTCGGCACCGCCGTGCGCCGCGCCCTCGTGACCGCGCCGGGATGGCGCGACTTCGACTGGGAGATCGTCCACGAGAAGCCCGTGTCGCCGCGCATGAACCTGGCCCTCGACGAGGTGCTCACGGGTCGTGTGGGCGACGGTCGACGCCGGCCCACGCTTCGGCTGTGGGAATGGGATGAGTCGGCTGTCGTGATCGGCTCGTTCCAGTCCCTGCGGAATGAGGTCGATCCCGAAGGTGCTGCGCGCCACGGGTTCGACGTCGTGCGCCGCATCTCGGGCGGCGGGGCGATGCTCATGGCGGCGAACTCGATCGTCACGTACTCGCTGTACGTGCCGGCATCGCTCGTCGCCGGACTCACCTTCGCCGACTCGTACGCGTTCCTCGACGACTGGGTGCTGCAGGCCCTGCGCTCCCTCGGTATCGAAGCGGTCTACCAGCCGCTCAACGACATCGCGTCTCCGCAGGGCAAGATCGGCGGCGCGGCCCAGAAGCGTCTCGCGAACGGCGGCGTGCTGCACCACGCCACGCTGAGCTACGACATGGACGGCCAGGTCATGACCGAGGTGCTGCGCATCGGCCGCGAGAAGCTCAGCGACAAGGGCACCGTCTCGGCCGCCAAGCGGGTCGATCCGCTCCGGCGGCAGACAGGTCTGCCGCGCGAGGCGATCATCGAGCGGTTCAAGGAGACGTTCGGCACGTTGTACGGAGCTGTCCCGGGGCATATCACCGAAGAGGAATACGCCGAGGCCGAGGCGCTGGTCGAGTCGAAGTTCGCCACCGACGCGTGGCTGCGCCGCGTGCCGTGATGGTGTCCGGTGAGTGAGAAGGCGGGGCCGGCGTCCGCCGCGAGCGGCCGCAGCGTCGGCGGCGGGGGGGCCGAGGCATCCGGATCCGTCGACATCCACCACGGCGACAACCTCGACGTGATCCGAGGCTTCGCGGACGGGTCGTTCACCCTCGTCTACCTCGACCCGCCCTTCAACACCGGGCGCACGCAGGAACGGGCGCTCGAGACCGCCCGCCCGCCGCGCGAGGAGCGGCCCGGTGACGTCGTCGTGCGCCGCGGCTTCCACGGCCGCGAGTACGAGCGGCTGAAGGGCGACCTGCGAGCCTACGGCGACCGGTTCGACGACTACTGGGGCTTCCTCGAGCCGCGACTGCTCGAGGCGTGGCGGCTCCTCGCCGACGACGGCACGCTGTACCTGCACCTGGACTACCGCGAGGCCCATTACGCCAAAGTGCTCCTCGACGCGCTCGTCGGGCGCGAACGGTTCCTCAACGAGCTCATCTGGGCTTACGACTACGGGGCGAAGACGCGGCGCCGATGGCCGACGAAGCACGACACGATCCTCGTGTACGTCAAGGATCCGGAACGGTACTGGTTCGACTCCGAGGCCGTCGACCGTGAACCCTACATGGCACCCGGACTCGTCACCCCCGAGAAGGCCGCCCGCGGCAAGCTTCCGACTGATGTCTGGTGGCACACGATCGTGCCCACCACCGGACGCGAGAAGACGGGGTACCCCACGCAGAAGCCGGAGGGCATCCTGCGGCGCATCGTGCAGGCATCCTCCCGCCCGGGCGACCGGGTCCTGGACTTCTTCGCCGGCAGCGGCACGACCGGAGCCGTGGCATCGGCGCTCGGCCGGCACGCCGTGCTCGTCGACGACAACCCCGAGGCGATCGCGGTGATGAGCGAGCGGATGCCTCACGCCACCGTCATCGCGTCCGGCACCGCGCAGGCCTCCTAGGCTGGAGAACATGCGTTTCGGTACCTTCATCCCCCAGGGCTGGCGATTCGATCTCGTGGACATCGACCCGCAGGACCACTGGCGGGTCATGGCGACCCTCGCCCAGCAGGCCGACGACGGACCATGGGAGTCGCTGTGGGTCTACGACCACTTCCACACGACGCCGGTGCATTCGGGCGAGGCGACGCACGAGGCGTGGACGCTCATGGGCGCGTTCGCCGCCTCGACCTCGCGCATCCGCCTGGGTCAGATGTGCACCTGCATGGGCTACCGCAACCCCGCGTACCTCGCCAAGGTCGCCGCGACCGTCGACATCGTGTCGGGCGGACGCGTCGAGATGGGCATCGGCGGCGGCTGGTACGAGCACGAGTGGCGCGCGTACGGCTACGGCTTCCCCGAGGTCCGCGACCGCCTGGCGATGCTGCGCGAAGGCGTCGAGATCATGCACCAGGCCTGGACCACCGGCACCGCCACCCTCGGCGGCAAGCACTACCAGGTCGACGGGGCGATCGTCCGCCCGCTGCCGCTGCAGGACGGCGGCATCCCGATGTGGGTTGCGGGCGGCGGCGAGAAGGTCACGCTCAAGATCGCGGCGAAGTACGCCGCGTACACCAACTTCAACGGGTCGCTCGAGGAGTGGGACCGCAAGAGCGAGATCCTGCGCGGCCACTGCGACGCCCTCGGGCGGGACTTCGGCTCGATCACCCGCTCGGCGAACTTCAACACCATCGTCGGCGAGACCGAGGCCGAGGCATCCGATCGCCTCGCCGCCGTGAAGGCGCGACTGCTGCCCCACGTGGGCCAGGAGCGGGCCGACCGCATCGAGCACGAGTACCGCAACTCGCCCGCCTTCGGCACGGCAGAGCAGGTCGCCGAGCGCCTCGCCGAACGTGAGCGGCACGGGCTCGGATACGCGATCCACTACTTCCCCGAGGCGGCGTACGACCGCTCGGGCGTGCAGCTCTTCGAGCGCGACGTCATCTCCGCGCTGGCCTGAGCCGCGCCCTCGGCCGGGCCGGGCCGGGCGGCGGCCGGGGCTGGGCCGGTGGAACGGCCGGGCGGCGGCCGGGGCGGGGCAGGGGCTGGGCCGGGCGGCGGCCGGGGCGGGGCCGGTGGAGAAGCGTGCCAGATTCAGGAGACACGCCGCCGACTCCTGTCGCCCCGAGGGGCCATGCCGTGGGTTGCCTGAATCTGTTCCGCTCCTCCACAGTCGGAGGGAGATCGCGGTCGTCCCTCCCTTCGCGCAGCCGGCCGCCAGAGGGTCCTCTGACCGACGACGCTGGGCGGGGTGACCGGATCCATTCGCGCTGAGCGCATCAAGACTCCCACCCCTCACGTCCTGCGGCGGTCCGATCTCTTCGGCGATGGACTGACGAAGCGCGACATCGCAGCAGCCGTGAGAGGCGGTGACCTGATCCGCGCCCGTGAAGGCACCTATCTCGCGCGGGATGCACCCCCCGACGTCGTCGACGCGTGTCGGGTGGGCGGACGACTTGCGTGCGTCTCGGAGCTTGCGCGCCATGGGATCTTCGTCATGGATCGGGCCGCGTTGCATATCCACCTCCCGCGGGCCGCGTCGCGCCTTCGGAGGCTGGTCAGGCCCGTGCGAACGCACTGGGGCGAGCTTCGACGCTTCGTACCCGCTCGGGCGGCGTCCGTCTCGGTCTTCGATGCGCTTCTCCAGGCCATTCGATGCCAAGGCCCTCGGGCAGCGGTCGCGACTCTCGACTCAGCGCTTCATCTCGGGGTGCTCCTGCCGGAGGAACTCGATGAGCTGTTCGCCGCGCTGCCGAACCGTTACCGGGCTCTGCGCCCGTTGCTGGACCCGAGAGCAGAGTCAGGTACAGAGACGCTGGTGCGCCTCATCCTGCGAGCTCTCGGACTGCGCTTCGAGGTGCAGGTCCACATCCGCGGGGTGGGTCGCGTGGACTTCGTGGTTCAGGGCTGGCTCATCATCGAATGCGACAGCCGGGCTCACCACAGCGATCGGGAGGCGCAGCGTCGGGACCGGCGGCGCGACCTCGCCGCGGCCGGGGCCGGATACGTCACTCTTCGGTTGCTTGCAGAGGACATTCTGTGGAATCCCGAGGGCGTGCGGGCCGCCATCACCGGCCTGACGGGCCAGTTTCAGGCGACACGCCGCCGTGAGGGTGAGCGGTGGCAGCGGAGTCGGCGTGTCTCCTGAATCTGGCCCGGTCGGGCGCGCGGAGGGCGCGGGGTCTCGCGGGCGCCGGGGGAGTCGCGGGGTCGCCGGGGGTCGCGGGGCCGCGGGGGCGCCGGGGGGGTCGCGGGGTCGCCGGGGGTCGTGAGGGCGCCGGGGGGTCGCGGGGGCGCCGGGGGGTCGCGGGGGCGCCGGGGGGTCGCGGGGGCGGGTGTCGGCAGCGGCTCGGGCGCCGGGGGGCAGGCCGGCCCGGCTCAGAGGAGGGCGCGGACCTCGCGATAGCCGTCGGGCTCGACGTCGGGGCGGGATGCCTCGCCCCCGAACACCCGCGTCGTGCCGGCGCGGCTCGACCAGGCCCGCCAGCCCGGGTCACCGCGCCGGATGAATCCGACCGCGGCGCCGTGCAGCGCGTCGGCGAGGCGGCGAGGCGGATCCGCGCCCGCGATCGAGGTCACGCCATCGGCATCCAGGCAGTCGAACCAGAAGGGCACGTCGAGGCAATGCAGCGCCCACCGTCGCGTGGGCGACGGCCACGCGAACCGGTACACCCACGTCGGGGCGTCCGCGCGCGCTTCGGCCACGCGCACGACCGTCGAGCGGAAGACGACGTCGGTGACATAGCGGCCCAGGACGGCGGCCGTCCCCTTGCGGCGCTGCGCCGCGTTGGCGGCCAGGTAGGCGCGACGGCGGTCCTTGCGAAGCTGCAGGCGACTCAGAGCGAGCGCGGGCGGGACGATCCGCAACCGTCCGCGAGCGGCGTCGATGACCGTCGTGAACTCGTCGTCGGTCGCTCCCAGAACGAGCGGCTTGTCCGCCCCGACTCCGGCGGCGATCGACGCGATCGTCGGTCGTGTGATCAGGTCGCCGTCGACGGCCGGTCCCCACGAGAGGCCCTCCTGGAGCAGGACGAGCGCGCCGGCGAGCGGGTCTCGTGCGTCGGGCGAGGCCGCCTTCTCCTGCAGGGAGTGAAGCGTCGACTCCGGCACGGTCGCGAATCCGTCGCGTGAGGGGGCGACGCCCGCGAGATGGGCGAGCTTGGCCGACTGGGTGCGGGAGCGCTCGGGGGCGACATCGGCGAGCGCCGCCGAGAGGGCCCACGCGGAGTGGAACAGGTGCTGGGCGGCGGGCATCCCGAGCAGGGTGAGCACGGCGCCGCCGCCCGCGGACTGTCCGGCGACCGTCACACGCGACGGATCTCCGCCGAACGCCGCGACGTTGTCCCGCACCCACTCGAGTGCGGCGAGCCAATCCCGCACGCCGCGGTTCGAAGCCGCGCCGGGGATGTGCCCGAACCCGTCGAACCCGAGCCGGTACGAGACCGTCACGGTCACGACGCCGTCGCGGTTGAAGGCCCGCCCGTCGTACCAGGGGCTCGCGGGGGAGCCGCCGATGTACCCGCCGCCGTGGATCCACACGAGGACGGGCAGCGCGGCCGAGGCATCCCCCGGAACGGGCGTGAAGACGTTCACGTTGAGCGTCGCCTCGCCCGGGATCGATGGTTCGGGGATCAGCGTCTCACCGGGATCTCCCCGTTGCGCCGTGGCCCCGTACTCGGTCGCATCGCGCACGCCCTGCCACGGCTCGGGCGGCACCGGCGCCGCGAAGCGGAGGTCGCCGACGGGCGCTTGCGCGAACGGGATGCCGAGGAACGCCGCCGAAGCCCCCCGCTCGCCGGGCGCACCGCGCCACAGCCCGCGCACCGACCCGGCCGCGATCGACACGACGGGAGGATCAGGATGCCGCACGATATGTCTCCGCCATGGAGCCAGTAAACCGAAACCACGCGATGACGCGAAACTCCATCAGCCTCGTGCGTCGCGTCGCGATCGGATGTCGGGAGAACGGATGCCCCGGCGCGGCGTAGCCGACCGCACGTGGCCGCCCCCCAGAGGCGGCCACGTCGCGAGTCGTGACGGGCCCGCCGCCCCCAGAGCGACAGGTCCGTCGTGCCGTCCCCAACGGCCTTTCGACTTTCCGGTGCGGTGCGGATCGGCTCCCCCGCTGATGCTCACCGTTCCGGCGTGATTCCATCCTGCCGCGCGAACCGCAAGGCAACCGCAAGATGGACGCAACGCATGCACAAACTCGGATGGATTCCCCCGCTGGGGAGGAGCGGGGGCTCCGTCAGGCGCGCAGGAAGGCCAGCAGCGCCTCGTTCACCTCGGCACCGTGGGTCCACAGCAGCCCGTGCGGCGCGCCGTCGATCTCGACGTACGTCGCGTCGGGAAGAAGCTGCCGGAAGCGTCGGGCGGTCGCATCGATCGGAAGGATGTTGTCGGCGGTTCCGTGGAGGATGAGCGCCGGCACGTCGATCGAGCCGATGTCGCCGCGGAAGTCGGTCGGCCACGTGAGCGGAGCTGCAGACATGCCGGCGTTGCTCGCCGTGTTGGCGACCTGGATGCTCGCATCGACCGCCTCCTGCGAGATGCGCGAGCCGAGGTTGTCGTCGAGGTTGTAGAAGTCCTTGTAGAAGCCGACGACGAAGGCGTACCGGTCCTCTCGCACCGACTGCGCGATGCCGTCGAAGAAGTCCTGCGGTCCGGCGCCCTCGGGGTTGTCGTCGGTCTTGAGCAGGTAGGGCTCCAGGGACCCGAGGAACGCCGCCTTGGCGACGCGCGAGCTGCCGTACCGCGAGAGATAGCGCGCGATCTCGCCGGTGCCCATCGAGAAGCCGACCAGCACGGCGTCCTTGAGATCGAGGTCTTCCATGAGCGCGTGAAGGTCGGCCGCGAACGTGTCGTAGTCGTAACCGGATCCGGCCTTGGACGACGCGCCGAAGCCGCGCCGGTCGTATGCGATGACGCGGTAGCCGGCATCCAGGAGCGCGGCCTGCTGTTTGCCCCAGGACTCGCCGTTCAACGGGAACCCGTGGATCAGCACGACCGGCTGGCCGCTGCCCTGGTCGGTGTAGTAGAGCTCGATGTCGGCCGAGTTCTCGGTCCCGACGGTGATGTACGCCACGATCTCTCCATTCCGGACCGTGGCGAGCGGATGCCCCGGCCCACGTCCGACGGTAGGCCGAGGCATCCGCTCCCGCCAGGTCTTGACGAGCGCCTGCCGGTGAACTCCCGGTTGCCGAAGGGTTCTGCGCTCAGCTGTCGCGCGCGGCTCCCGCCGACGGTGCGACCGAGAAGATCGTCGGCGCCGCGAAGCCGCGGGCCGTGAAGGCCTCGGTCACGGCATCCGCCACCACCGGCACGCCGTCGTGCGCGACGAGGGCGATCGCCGCCCCGCCGAAGCCGCCTCCCGTCATGCGCGCGCCGACGGCGCCGGCGCCCAATGCCGCCTCGACGGCGGTGTCGAGCTCGGGAACCGAGATCTCGAAATCGTCGCGCATGGAGGCGTGCGAGGCGACGAGGAGGCCTCCGATCGCCGCCGGCCCCTGTGTCCGCAGCGCCTCGACGGTGTCGAGCACCCGCTGGTTCTCGGTGACGACGTGGCGCACGCGGCGGAAGGTCACGTCGTCCATCACCTCGTGCGCCCTCTCGAGGTCGGACACGGAGAGATCGCGCAACGCCGGTACGCCCATCAGGTCGGCGCCGCGTTCGCATGCCTCCCGGCGCTCGCCGTAGCCGCCCGTGGCGTGGGAGTGCTTCACGCCGGTGTCGATGACGAGGATCTCGAGCCCGGCGGGAGCGAAGCCCAGATCGATCACCGTGGCCTCGAGCGAACGGCAGTCGAGGAACGTCGCGGCGTCGGGCCTGCCGAGCATCGAGGCCATCTGATCCATGATCCCGGTCGGGGCGCCGACGGCCTCGTTCTCGGCCCGGCGCCCGGCCTTCGCGAGCGCGACACGGTCGAGGTCGAGACCCCAGAGCTCGGCGAGCGCGACCGCGGTGGCGCCCTCGATGGCCGCGGACGACGACAGCCCGGCGCCGACGGGAACATCGGACGCGAAGGCGAGGTCGGCACCCGGGACGCCGTGGGCGTCGCGGCCCGCCGCGGCAAGCAGCGCCCACGCCACGCCGAGGGGATAGCGCGCCCACTCCACGACCTCGTCGCGGCGCTCGGGGAACACGCGGCCTAGCTCGGCGAGGGGCAGCTCCACGACGTCCTCGTCGAAGGTCGAGGCGACCCGGATCCGTCCGTCGCCGCGTGCACCGAGGGCCACGTGGGTGCGGTGCTGGATCGCGAACGGCAGCACGAAGCCGTCGTTGTAGTCGGTGTGCTCGCCGATCAGGTTGGCTCGGCCGGGCGCCGACCACGTGCCGTCGGGCCGGCCGCCGAACCGGTCCGCGAAGAGGCGGGCCGCGGCGGTCGCCGTGTCGTTCGGGGTCACAGGGTCTCCTCGGAGATGGTCTCGATCGCCTCGCGCAGGCGGGCGGCCGCGTGCTCGGGCGGAACGTCGCCGATCCATGCCCCCATGGCCGCCTCCGAACCGGCGAGGAACTTGAGCTTGTCGGCGGCCCGGCGCGGCGAGGTCAGCTGGAGGTGGAGGCGCGCGGTGTCGCGGGCCCGGTGCACCGGCGCCTGATGCCACGCTGCGATGTAGGGCGTCGGGGAGTCGTAGAGCGCATCGATCCCGCGCAGCAGGCGGAGATAGAGCGGCGCCAGTTCGTCGCGCTGGGCGTCGGATGTCTCGGCGAAGTCCGCGACGTGCCGGTGCGGCAGCAGATGCACCTCGAGGGGCCAGCGCGCCGCGAACGGCACGAAAGCCGTCCAGTGCTCCCCGCTGAGGAGCACGCGGTCGGAGGAGCGCTCGAACTCGAGGATGGAGTCGAAGAGGTCGGCTCCCTCGCGCTCGATCGCCGCGAGCAGGCTCGTGGTGCGCGGCGTGATGTAGGGGTATGCGTAGATCTGGCCGTGCGGGTGGGGGAGCGTCACGCCGATCGTCTCGCCCCGGTTCTCGAACGGGAACACCTGCTGGACGCCGGGGAGGCGCGAGAGCGCCGCGGTGCGATCGGCCCAGGCCTCGATCACGGTGCGGGCGCGCGTCGGCGTGAGGGTGCCGAAGGAGCCTTCGTGCTCCGGGCTGAAGCAGACCACTTCGCAGCGCCCGACCGACGTGCGGGTTCGACCCAGGCCGGGGGCATCGAGGTCGGCGAGGTCACGCGGGGCATCCGCTCCCTCCGGTGCGTCACCGTGGGCGACCGCAAGGGCCGGGCCGAACGACGGCGACTTGTTCTCGAAGACCGCCACGTCGTAGAGCGAGGGGATCTCGGACGGATTCGCCGGCGTCTGCGGTGCGAGCGGATCGAGGTGCGCGGGTGGCAGGAACGCGCGGTTCTGCCGTGCGGCGGCGACCGAGATCCAGTCGCCCGTGAGTACGTCGCGTCGCATCGTGGCGGTCTCGGGACGTGCGGCGAGCTCCCGGGCGTCGACGGCCCGCTCCGGACCGAGCGCTGTCCCCGGGTCGTCGAAGTAGATCAGCTCGCGCCCGTCCGCGAGGACGGCCGGCCGCTTGATGACGCCGGCGCCGAGCTCGACCGCGGGCAAGGGGAGCATGTTCACGTCAACACGCTAGCAATCGCGCCATGATAACGTCAACATGGAATCGGCGTCGAGGGAGGGAACGATGGAGCGGCGGGTGTCCATGGCCGACGTCGCGGCGATAGCCGGCGTATCCGGGCAGACGGTCTCCCGGGTCGTCAACGACAGCCCGCGCGTCGATCCTTCGACACGTGCTCGTGTCGAGGCTGCGATGGCCGAGCTCGGCTACCGCCCGCATCGGGCCGCCCGAGCCCTGCGCACCGGGCGCACGCACACGATCGGGCTGCTGGTGTCGACGCTCGCGACGGTGGGCAACTCCCGCATGCTGCAGGCGGTGGCGGATGCCGCGGCCGCCCGCGGATACGCCCTCACCGTCGTCACGCTCGCCGTTCCGGCGGACGTGTCCCGAGCGTTCGAGCGCCTGCGCGAACAGGGCGTGGACGGGGTCGTCGCGCTGAATGAAGCGACGGCCGCGGTCCGAGATGCGGCGATCGCGCCCGGCATGCGCCTCGTCGTCGTCGACTCTCCACCCGATCAGCGATTCGCCACCGTCCAGACCGCTCACGCTGACGGCGCCAGGCTCGCAGTGGAGCACCTGCTCGCGCTCGGTCACGACACCGTCAGCCACGTGGCCGGCCCGGCTGACTCGTACGCTGCTGCCGAGCGGGAGCGCGGCTGGCGCGATGCTCTCTCGGCGGCCGGACGGACGACTCCCGGCGTGCTTCGCGGGGACTGGAGTTCGGTCTCGGGTGCCGCCGTGGGACCCCTTCTGGCCGACTCGGGGGCGACGGCCGTCTTCTGCGCGAACGACCAGATGGCGCTCGGTGTCCTCCGTGCGCTGGCGGACCGCGGGCGGGAGGTGCCGCGCGACGTCAGTGTCGTCGGCTTCGACGACGTCGCCGACTCGGCGCAGTACCGACCGGCGCTGACAACCGTGCGTCAGGACTTCGATGCGCTGGCCGAACGAGCCGTCGCGCGGCTGGTTCGCGCGATCGAGGCGGGCGAGGCCGGCGGGCGGGACCTCGTGCCGACCTCGTTGATCGTCCGCGCGAGCACGGCGCAGCCGCGCTCGTGAACGGACGTCGCGGGCGGGGCGACGTCGAGACCACGCTCACCCTCGCGGTGGCGCCGTGGACCCGCGGACGACCAGCTCCGGGTTGAGTGTCACTCGATGCACGGGCCGAGCCGGGTCGCGGATCCGTTGCAGCAGCAGGTCGACCGCGGCAGAGCCCACCGCCGCGCGCGGGGGACTGATCGCGGTCAGGGGAGGAGTGAACAGCTCTGCGATCTCGTCGTCGTAGGCGATGACCGAAAGGTCGTCCGGCACGGAGAGGCCCCGGTTGAGGGCGACATCGACGAAGGCCATCGCCTCGGGGTCGGAGTGGACGAGGAGGCCGGTGACGCCCTCGTCGAGAACCTTGTCGAGGGCCCGATCGATCGCCGCCGGGAACTCCGGCTGCCGGGAGTGCGGCAGGAGGAGTTCGGTGCGCCGAGCGGGATCGAGTCCGAGCTCGGCCCGCGCCGCCTTCCATCCTTCGGCGATCTTTCCGGCGGTGGGGGAGTTGCGGGTGAGGACGAGGCCGATGTTCCGGTGCCCCCGCTCGGCGAGGTGTCGCGCGGCGAGGACGGCGCCGAGCCCGTGGTCGGTCGTCACCGTCTCGACGGGCGCGCGGCCTGGGACGGGCGTCGGATCGCGTTCGACGAGCACGCTCGGAATCGGCGCAGCTGAGAGCCATTGCGCGACGTCCTGCGCGGCCGGCGTCCGGGGGTTGGGGGCGAGGATCAGCCCCCGAACGTCGTCGGCAGCGACGAGGCGTTCGAGGACCGGCCGCTCGTCCGCGAGTTCGTAGGATGTCCCCCGCGTGATGAGGCGCACGCCTTGCCGGCGAGCCTCCGCTTCCATGCCGCGGACGACGGTGGGCCAGTAGAAGCTCAGCGACGGCACCAGGACGGCGATGCAGCCGCCCGCGGGGGCCCGCTCGCCGAGCGCTCCGGGAGCGCTGGGGCCGCCCGTGGCCCCGGGGCCGCCGCCGGTGCCGGAACCCGAGACTGCGCCGCCGTGAACCCGGACGACAAGCCCTTCTGCCTCGAGATGGGCGAGGTCGCGGCGGAGAGTCACCGGTGTCACGCCGAGCTCGCGCATCAGGTCCGCGATCCGCACGGCCCCATCGCGGGCGAGCGCATCGAGCACATACTGCCGTCGCGCAGGCGCGAGGAGCACGGGGGGCTGGTCGTTCATCGTCGTCCCTGGCGTCGGTGGATGAATCGATCGTAAGTGAAAATCGATCGCAATCGAAGCTTGAAACAACGAAAAGATGTTGCTAATCTCCCAAAACGATCGAGAAAGAAAGATCGATCGCAATCGAAGGAGAGTGCGCATGTCCCCCATCCCGGTGCCCCCCGCGGCGCCGCGCGACGCCGCGGAGTGGACACGTGCCGAGTGGGTCGCCTACGCCGATCGTCTCCTCGATGGCGCGGCTCGCTGGGCGTCCCCCAGTGGTGCTCGCATCACCCTCCCGGGCCGCGAAGGCGGCTACGGGCGCGACATCGACGGACTCGAGGGCTTCGCTCGGTCCTTCCTCCTCGCAGGCTTCCGGATCGCCGGGGAGCGGGGTCATGGGCTCGATGAGCTGATCGAGCGGTACTGCCGGGGCATCCGGGCCGGCGTCGAGCCGCACGCGCCCGACGCATGGGTCCGCCTCGACGAGCACCCGCAGGCGAAAGTCGAAGCGGCCTCACTCGCTCTCGTGCTCGACATGACGAGGCCATGGATCTGGGACCGGCTCGACGAGACGACGAAGAGCCGGGTCGTCGACTACCTCGCGCCGGCGGTCGGCGACAGCACGTACCCCCGCAACAACTGGCTCTGGTTCCGCACGGTGGTGCAGACCTTCCTCCGGTCGGTCGGCGGCCCGTGGTCGCCGACGGACATCGCCGAGGATCTCGCGCTGCACGACTCGTTCGCGCGCGCCGACGGGTGGTTCTCGGACGGCGAGCGTCGCGCGTACGACCACTACGTCGGCTGGGCCCTCCACGTCTATCCCATCCTGTGGTCGCGGATGCGCGGGGCCGCGGAGCTGGGCGGAGGTCGCACCGCCGGCGACATCGCCGCCCTCGATCGGTACCTGCAGGACGCGGTCGCCTTGATCGGCGCGGACGGCTCGCCTCTCGTGCAGGGGCGGAGCCTGATCTACCGCTTCGCCGCCGCCGCCCCGTTCTGGGTGGGTGCGATCGCCGAGGTGCCCTCCCTCACCGCGGGCGCTCTCCGTCACGCGGCGGGGCGGGTCGTCGGTCACTTCGTCCGTCGGGGCGTGCCGGGCGCGGACGACGTGCTGACAATGGGCTGGCACAGCGAGTGGCGCGCTCTCGCGCAGTCGTACAGCGGACCCGGCTCCCCCTACTGGGCTGCGAAGGGTCTGCTCGGGGTGGCGCTGCCGGCGGACCATCCGGTGTGGACCGCCCCCGCCGAGCCTCTGCCCGTGGAGACCCGCGATGAGCTGCGTGCCGTCCGCGCGGCGGGATGGATCGTCTCCGGCACGAAGGCCGACGGCATCGTGCGCGTGGTGAATCACGGCACCGATCACAGCACGCAGGGTGAGATGGGTGAGGACTCCCCGCTCTACGCGCGGATCGGGTACTCCACTGCGACCTTCCCCCTGCTCGACCACTCGGCGTGGCAGGACCCGATCGATCAGAGCGTCAGCCTCATCGACGGGCGCGACCGCGCCAGCCACCGGTCGGGGTTGACGTTGCGCGAGGCCACCGTCGAGCGCCCCTCCGACAGCAGCGCCGTCGGCGTCGCCTCGTCCACCTGGACCGCCTACTGGATCGATCCCCAGCCCAGCATCCGTCAGCACAACGCGAAGCTTCAGGGCGAGCCCGAACCGGCGGGGCGACTGACCGTGCTCTCGCTGGTGCGCGGACCCTGGGAGCTCCGGGTGTGCTGCGTGGACGAACTCGAGCCGGAGATCCGCATGGTGCGGCTTCGCGTGGGCGGATGGGCCGTCGCGGGTGCCCGGCCGGTGAGCCGGGTGACGGATGCCGCGGCATCCGTCACGGGCGACACGCTCACGTCCACCATCCGATCGGTCCTCGGCGTTGCGGCCTCCGCGGTCACCGTGCGCGCACACAGTCCCCTCGCCGCTGTCGCCGCCGCTCCGACGCTGGAGTACGCGGTGGTGGCAGGCAGCCGCGTCGCAGCGATCATTGAATTGGCGGGCGCGCAGCGCGCGACCGCGGCAGAAAGTCGTCTCGAGTTCGTGGGAGACGACGCTGTCGTCACCTGGCCGGACGGCGTGCGCACCTGCACCGCCCTGGACCACCGTCTCGTCGATCGACGAGCCGGTCACCCGAAGGATCCCGCCAGGGTCCGACAGAGCAATTCGCAAAGGAGCATCACATGAACCGCAAGTTCGCAGCAGCCGCCGGTCTCGGCGTCGCGGCGACGCTTTCGCTCGCCGCGTGCAGCGGGGCGGGGACGGCGACGGAGCCGTCCGACTCGGACGAGCCCGTCACTCTCACCGTGTCGGGGTGGGCGCTGGAGGCGATTCCCGAGTTCCAGCTTCTCGCCGACGCGTTCGAGGACCAGAACCCGAACGTCACGGTCGAACTCAAGGAGTACGACCCGGCGGAGTACAACACGCTCATGACGGCCGACCTCGCGGCGGGATCGGCGCCTGACATCATCGCCCAGAAGGAGGTCAAGCAGCTCCCGACCTGGCAGGAGGGCGGACAGCTCCTCGACGTGTCCGATGTGGAGCTTCCGGACGGCATCGCGGGCGCCGAGTCCTATCAGGTCGACGGCGTCGCGTACGCGGTGCCGTACCGCAAGGACTCCTGGGTCGTGTACTACAACGTCGACCTGTTCGAGCTCGCCGGCGTCGACCTGCCTGACGGCGGCTGGACCTGGGACGAGTACGCCGCGACGGCGAACGAGCTCACCGAGGGCCTGGCCGCAGCCGGCAGCGACGCCCGGGGCACCTATACCCACCGCTGGCAGTCGGCTGTGCAGGGCTTCGCCAATGCGCAGGCCGACGCCGACATCCTCAGCGGCGACTACGGCTACCTCGCCGACTTCTACGACACGGCACTCGCCCTGCAGGAGGACGGCGACACGGTGGACTTCAACACCAGCACCGCGAACCAGCTCACCTACCAGGGCGAGTTCGGCACCCAGCAGACAGCGATGATGCCGATCGGGACCTGGTACGTCGCGACCCTCATCGCCCAGCAGGAGTCTGGCGAGGCGGAGGCGTTCGAGTGGGGTATCGCTCCCGCGCCGCAGGTCGACGACTCGACGACCGGTCTCGACAACGAGCCGGTCACCTTCGGCGACCCGACCGGGTTCGGTGTCAACGCCGCGATCGATCCCGCGAAGGAGCAGACGGCGAAGGACTTCCTGGAGTTCGTCGCGAGCGAGGAGGCGGCGAAGCTCCTCGCCTCCATCGGCGTGACGCCGGCTCTCATCGACGAGGACGTCGTCGCTGCGTACTTCTCGGTCGACGGTGTGCCGACCGACGACCTGTCGCAGTTCGCGTGGTCGGTCCATGACACGCGCGCCGAGAGCCCCACCTCGACCAAAACGGCCGCGGTGCAGGGCATCCTCGGCGAGCTTCACACGGCGGTCATGTCGGGATCGACGTCGGTCGACGACGCGATCGCCACGGCCGAGGAGCGCGTGAAGAACGAGGTCGGGGTCGACTGACCCCGCGCGACGGCCCGGCTCCGGCCGGGCCGTCGCCCGCCGCCGGCCATGCATCGAGGAGGAACCATGACGAGTCTCGCCGCCGAGGAAGCGCCCTCGACGCCGACGCCGACGCCACGACGCCGGGCACGCGCGGGGCGAGCCCGCCGTCGTTCGCGACTTCGCGTGCGCAACACGCTCATCGGCTGGAGCTTCATCCTCCCGAATTTCCTCGGGTTCGCCGTCCTCACCCTCATCCCGGTGGTCACCCTCTTCTACATGTCGTTCACGAACTGGAACGTGTTCGGCAAAGCGGACTGGACCGGGCTCGAGAACTATCAGCGCCTCGTCGCCGACGGCAGCTTCCGGGTCGCCGTCGTCAACACCCTCTACTACTCCGCCCTCCACATCCCGCTCAGCATCGGCATCGCGCTCGGCTTGGCCCTGCTGCTCAACAACAAGCTGCGCGGAGTCGCCTTCTTCCGGACGGCCGCGTTCTTTCCGTACATCACCTCGATCGTGGCGATCGCCGTGGTGTGGAACCTGCTCTTCAGCCCCGATTACGGTCCGATCAACGAGATCCTTCGGGCCGTGGGGATCAGCGACCCTCCGGGCTGGCTCACGTCGCAGGAGTGGGCGATGCCCGCCGTGGTCATCGTCAGCACGTGGCGCGACATGGGGTATTACATGATCCTCTTCCTCGCCGGCCTTCAGACGGTCCCGCGCGAGCTCCACGAGGCCGCACGGGTCGACGGCGCGAACGTGTGGGAGCGGTTCGTCAACGTGACGCTGCCGTGCCTGCGCCCGACCATGTTCTTCGTCACCGTGATGCTGACCATCAACTCGTTCAAGATCTTCGATCTCGTCTTGGTGATGACCGACGGGGGCCCGGGGCAGGCGACTCTCGTCATCTCGCAGTTCATCTACCGCAAGGGCTTCGAGGAGAACCAGTTCGGCTACGCGTCGGCGGCCGCCGTCGTGCTGTTCCTGATGTGCATCGTGGTGACCGTCGTGCAGTTCCTCTGGAACAAGAAGCGGAGCAGCTGATGACCGAACTCCTGGTGCCCGCCGAGGATCGCGCGGCGCTGTACCACCTCGCCGATCCCCGCCCCGCGCCGACCTCGCGTAAGCGAGCCACCGGGTGGCGGCGGGTCGGGCGCATCGCCGCCTACCTCGCGCTGGTCCTCTTCGCGATCGGCCTGCTCCTGCCGTTCTTCTGGATGGTCATGAGCTCGCTGAAGACGGCCAACGAGGTCTTCTCCGTCCCGGTGAAGTGGCTTCCGGAGACCTTCGTCTGGAGCAACTACGTCGACATCTGGACAGAGACGGGGATGCTCACCTGGCTGCGCAACACCCTGCTGCTCGCCGTCGTCATCACCGTCCTGCAGGTGCTCACCGGCTCATTCGCGGCGTACGGATTCGCGCGGATGCGGTTCCCGGGCCGCGACGTGCTCTTCCTCGCGTACATCGGAACCATCGCCGTTCCGTGGCAGTCCTACATGATCCCGCAGTTCATCATCCTCTCCGACCTCAAGGTGTCCAACACGTTGTGGTCGATCATCCTGCTGCACGCGTTCGGAGCATTCGGCGTCTTCCTGATGAAGCAGTACTACGAGACGATCCCCGAGGAGCTGTCCGAAGCGGCACGCCTCGACGGCCTGTCCGAGTACGGGATCTGGCGGCGGATCATGCTGCCTCTCTCCGTCCCCGCCCTCGCGAGCCTCACGCTGCTGACCTTCGTGAACACCTGGAACGACTACCTGGGCCCGCTCATCTATCTGCGCAACCCCGACCTGTGGACCGTGCAGCTGGGTCTCAAGAGCTTCGTCAGCAATCTGTTCGACACCAACTACGCGTTGCTGTTCGCCGGGCTCACGATCTCGGTCATCCCGATCGCGGTGATCTTCCTGCTCGGTCAGAAGTACTTCGTCGAGGGCATCGCGACGAGCGGGATGAAGGGCTGATGATGAAGCGCCTCGGCCACGACGTGTACGCGACGGCATTCGGTGTCGCCTACCTCGGACTCATGACCAATCTGTTGGTGCTCATCGCGGCGCTGCCGGTCGTGCTCCTTCTCCTCACCACCGATCCGGCCCGCTCGTGGCCGTTCATCGCGCTCGCCCTTCCGGTCTCGACGCCGGCGTTCACGGCGGCGTTCACCGTCTTCCGCGCGCATTCGCGCGGCGATACCGCGGTCATCGGCACGTTCCTCGCCGGGTGGAGAGCGACCTGGCGTCGTGCCATGCTGGTCGGCGCGATCTCGAGCGCGACCCTGGTCGTGCTGCTCGTCGACGTGCGGGCTCTCGCCCCCACCACGGTCGGGGTCGTGGTCGTGCCGCTTCTGGCGGTCCTGACGGTGCTCGCGGTCGGATGCTTCGTCGTCACGCTCGTCGCGATCGCGGAGGCTCCCTCCGCCCCTCTCGGACGCGTCATGCGCGCGTCGCTCCTGCTGAGCGTCCGGCGGTGGTACCTCTCCGCGGTCACGCTCGGTGCGCTCGCCGTGCAGTTCGCGGCGATCGCCGGCATGCCGGCGATCGGGCTGGGCATCACCGCCGCGCCCACGCTCTACCTCGCGTGGGCGAACGCCCGTCACACGCTCCAGCCCGCCCTGTCCCCCCGTCCGGCCGCGTGACGCGGCCGCGCAACACGAAGGATGTGCACTCCATGACGTCGACCACGCCCGAAACGGGCCGAATCACGACTCCGATCGACACGGCGATCGCCGCCGCGCTGTCGACGGTCCGCCGCAACATCGCGGCGTACGGCGATCTCTACCCCGACGACACCACTCGCGGCGATCGCTATGAGCTGCGCCCTGCGGCGGGCAGCATCAGCGAGGGCGGCAACCGCGGCTGGACGACGAGCTTCTGGCCGGGCATGCAATGGATCGCATGGGAGCTGACCGGCGATGTCGCCTTCCGCGCCGCCGCCGAGCGGCATGCCACGGACTTCGCCCGCCGGGTGAACGCGGGCGAGGACCTCGAGACGCACGACCTCGGTTTCCTCTACACCCTCTCCTGCGTGGCGCCGTGGCGGCTTCTCCGCGACGACGCGTCGCGCGACGCCGCGCTGGCCGCCGCCGATCACCTCATGACGCGCTTCCTCGAGCCCGCGGGAGTGATCCAGGCGTGGGGTGACCTGGCCGATCCCGAGCAGCGGGGCCGGACCATCATCGACAGCCTGATGAACATGCCGCTCCTCACCTGGGCGTACGAGCAGACGGGTGATCGGCGGTATGCCGAGGCGGTGCAGCGTCACACGGCGCAGCTCGAGGCGCACATCATCCGGGCCGACGGCTCCACGTTCCACACGTTCTTCTGGGATGCCGTGACGGGCGAGCCGCTGCGGGGCGGCACCGCCCAGGGCGCCCACGACGACTCGTGCTGGTCGCGCGGCCAGGCCTGGGGGATCTACGGGTTCGCGCTGAACTACGCCGCCGTCGGCGACGAGCGCCTGTTGAACGCGGCGCGGCGCTGTGCGGATTACTTCCTCGACCACCTTCCCGCCGACGGCGTGGCCTTCTGGGACCTCGTCTACGGCGACGGCAGCGGAGCCGAGCGCGACAGCTCCGCAGGCGCGATCGCGGTCTGCGGACTCCTCGAACTCGCGCAGCGCGAGACCGATCCGGCTCGCGCGGAGCGCTACGACGCGGCGGCGATCCGGATCCTGGACTCCCTCGTCGAGAACTACACGCCGCGCCCGCCGGAGTCGTCCGACGCCCTGTTGCTTCACAGCGTGTACGACCTGCCGAAGGGCAACGGGGTCGACGAAGGGTCGCTCTGGGGGGACTACTTCTATCTCGAGGCGCTCGCCCGCGTCGCCGATCCCGACTGGCGGCCGTACTGGTGAGCGGCATCCTGGAATCATTCCGCCTCGACGGACGCACGGCGCTCGTGACCGGCACGAGCAGAGGCCTCGGCCAGAGCGCCGCCGTCGCACTGGCAGAGGCCGGCGCGGACGTCGCGCTCCTCGATCGCGGCGACGCCGAGCACACCGCCGCTCGTATCGAGGCCCTCGGGCGCCGCGTCCTCCGGCTCCAGGCCGACTTCCGCTCCGCCGAGGCAGCCGATCACGCGGCCGTCATCGACGAGGTGGTGGCGACATTCGGACGGCTCGACGTGCTCGTCAACAACGCCGGCACGATACGGCGGGCACCGGCCGCCGAGCATCCCGTCGGTGATTGGGACGACGTGCTTCGCGTCAACCTCGACGCCGTCTTCCACTTGTCGCAGGCGGCGGGCAGGCACATGCTCGAACGCGGATACGGCCGCATCATCAACGTCGCCTCGATGCTCTCGTTCCAGGGCGGCATCACGGTCCCCGGCTACGCCGCCTCGAAGCATGCTGTCGCGGGACTCACGAAAGCCCTGGCCAACGAATGGGCGGCGTCAGGGGTGACGGTCAACGCGATCGCCCCCGGCTACATGGCGACCGACAACACTGCGGCGCTGCGAGCGGACCCCGAGCGCGAGGCTTCGATCCTGGGGCGCATCCCCGCCGGGCGCTGGGGCGCGCCCGCAGACCTGCAGGGGGCGTTCGTGTTCCTCGCCTCCGACGCGGCCGCGTACGTCACGGGGGTCGTCCTCCCCGTCGACGGCGGCTGGCTCGTCCGCTGATCAACCAAGGAGAACCATGCAGCAGCGTTACGCCACCCACCCGACGCAGATCCCAGGGATGACGACCGACCGACTCCGGTCCGAGTTCCTCGTTCGCGATGTCTTCGCGCCCGGCGAGATCCGCCTCGTCCTCACCCACCACGACCGCGTCGTTCTGGGCGGGGCCGTTCCCGCGGGCGATCGGCTCGCTCTGCCCGGGTACGACGAGATCCGCAGCGACTACTTCCTCGAGCATCGGGAGCTCGGGATCGTCAACGTGGGATCCGCCGGCACGGTGACAGCCGACGGCGAGGTGTATGCGCTCGAGAGCGGGGCATGCCTGTACCTCGGACGGGGCATCCGCGACATCGTCTTCGCCGACGACGTGGACGCGGCATCCGGGGCGGGCGCCCAGTTCTACCTCTTCTCGGCCCCGGCCCACACCACCTACCCGCCGGCGCTCGTCGCGCCGCACGAGGGCACGGTCCGAGAGCTCGGCGACCAGGTCACGTCGAACCGTCGCACCCTGACGCAGTACATCCATGAGGGCGGCGTCCGCAGCTGCCAGATCGTGATGGGGGTGACGCGCCTCCACCCCGGCTCGATGTGGAACACGATGCCCGCGCACACTCACGACCGGCGCACGGAGTGCTACCTCTACTTCGACCTCCCCGAGGACGCCCGCGTCATCCACCTGCTCGGTCAGCGCGAGGAGACCCGTCATCTCGTCGTGGCCGACCGGCAGGCGGTGATCTCGCCGAGTTGGTCGCTCCACTCCGGTGTCGGCACGGCGGCGTACTCGTTCGTGTGGGCCATGGCCGGCGAGAACCAGTCGTTCGACGACATGGATCCCGCCCCGGTCACGACGCTGCGGTGAGGCCTGCGTGACGAGCCTGCACCGCCCACGCCTTCTCGCCGCGGGCGAGACGATGGCGATGATCGCGCCCGTCGTGGCCGAGCCGTTCGAAACCGCGGTGGCATTCCGTGTCGAAGCCGGGGGTGCGGAGTCCAATGTCGCCGTGCATGCCGCCGCGCTCGGCGTCAGCGCACGATGGTTCAGCCGCCTGGGAGAGGACGCGATCGGCCGCCGCGTCGTACGCCAACTGAAAGGCCGGGGAGTCGACGTCCGTGACGTGGTCCTCGATCCCGCTCGCCCGACGGGAGTGTACGTCAAGGACCCGGGACGCGCTGTCGGCTACTACCGCAGGGGCTCTGCGGCGTCTCACCTGTCGCCGAACGACGCGCTCCGGCTCGATCTGGCCTGGGCGGATGTGCTGCACCTGTCGGGAATCACCCCGGCACTCTCGGCGTCCGCCGCCCGGTTCGTCGACCACGCGATCCTCCGGGCACGTGCCGCCGGGGTCGCAGTGAGCTTCGACGTGAATCACCGTCCCGCTCTGTGGGGGTGGAGTGAGGCCGCGCGGGCGCTCGCACCCCTCGCGCGACGGGCCGATGTCGTCTTCGTCGGTCAGGACGAGGCGGAGCGCCTGTGGGGTGTGCGGACGCCGGAGGAGGTGCGCGCGCTCTTCCCCGACGTGCCCGAACTCGTCGTCAAGGACGCGGACGTCGGCGCCACCGTGTTCTCTCGGGACGGGCAGGTGTTCGAAGCGTCGCGAGCGGTCGAGGTCGTCGAGCCCGTCGGTGCCGGCGATGCGTTCGCCGGCGGGTACCTCGCGGCGCGCCTCTCGCACGCCCCGCTGGCCGAGCGCCTGCGCGCCGGCCACGAGCGGGCCGCCGCGACCCTCGCCACCACCAGTGATTTTCCGGACCGAGAGAAGGACACCGCATGACCGACGATGAGATGTGCGCCTGGTTCGACGGCGCGTTCGACGGTGCCCCGCTCATGGCGATCCTCCGCGGGATGGGAGTCGAGCGCACCGTGCGGCTGGCCGAGACGGCGTGGGAGCTGGGGATCGCCTCCGTCGAGGTGCCGCTGCAGACCGAGCAGGACCTGATCGCGCTCGAGCGCGTCGCGCGTCTGGGCGAGCGCCGCGGGCGGGCGGTCGGCGCCGGCACGATCGTCTCCGCCGGACAGGTCGACGCCGCGATCCGGGCAGGTGCCCGCTACCTCGTCTCGCCGGGGCTGGACGCGGCGGTCGTCGAGGCTGCCCGCGTGAACGGCATCCCGATACTCCCCGGCGTCGCAACGCCCAGCGAGGTGCAGGCCGCGCTCGGGCTCGGGCTCACCTGGCTCAAGGCGTTCCCCGCGCACTGGCTGGGGGCGGAGTGGTTCGGGCACATGCGGGGACCATTCCCCCGGGCGCGATTCGTCGCGACGGGGGGCATGGACGCGTCGAATGCCCAGACGTTCCTCGACGCCGGCGCGCGTGTCGTCGCGGTCGGATCGGCGCTCGAAGACCCGCGGCAGCTGCCTCTCCTGGCGACGGTTCTCGCAGGCGCAGGCGCAGGCGCAGGCGCAGGCGCAGGCGCAGGCCCAGGCCCAGGCCCAGGCCCAGGCGCAGGGGCGTGACGGCGCTCAGCGGCGCGGCGGAGTGCTCTCGCGGACGAGGACCTCGAGGGTGAGCCCCGGTGTCGAGGCATCCGGGTCCGTCTCGACCACGGCCCGCAGGGCCCGGTAGCCGACCTCTTCGAGCGGAACGCGCACGGTCGTGAGCCCGGGGCGGATGTCGCGAGCCGCCGGGATGTCGTCGAACCCGGCGACCGCGATATCGGCGCCGACCTCGCGTCCGGCGTCCTGGACGGCGGCCATGACCCCGAAGGCGACCGCATCGCTGACCGCGAAGACGAGGGTTCCCGCGTCGAGACCGTCGGCGAGCAGGTCTCGTGCGGCGGCGTAGCCGTCGTCTCGGGCGAACCCGCTCCGGCGGATCTCGCGCACCTCGCCCCCGCCGCTCTGGAAGCCCTCGGCGAAGCCTTCGACGCGTGCGTCGGATGCGCGCAGCCCCGCCGGGGCAGCGACGACCACCGCCTCGCGATAGCCTCGTCCCGCGAGTTCGGCCCCGAGTGCGCGGGCTCCCGCGCGGTCGTCGAGCGCGATGCTGCGGGCCGTCTTCTCCTCGCCGCCGACCGTCACGGCGCGGCCGTTCATGTCGGCGAACGCCTGCAGCTCACGCTCCAGGTCCGCTCCCTGCGGCGCGCCCGAGCGGGCTTCGGCGAGGATGAGACCGCGCGGCCGATGGCCGCGCAGTGCGTGAACGAGCCGCACCTCCCGCTCCGGGTCGTGCTCGGTCACCGCGATCGTCAGGACCACACCGGCCTCCTCGGCACCCCGGGCGACCCCGGAGGCGAGGAGTGCGCTGGCCGGGTCGGCGATGTCGGGCACGAGAAGTGCCACCATCGCCGAGGTCCCGCGAGCCGTCGCCTGCGCGGACAGGTTGGGCGTGTAGCCGAGCTTCTCGGCTGCGGCCTCGACGCGTTCGCGGTAGCTCTCGGCCACTTTGCGGGTCGATCCGTTGAGCACGCGAGAGGCTGTCGCCAGGGACACACCGGCCTCGCGTGCGACGTCATGAAGTGTTGCGGCGCCTCGGGTAGGCGCGTGCTGGTCGCTCACAGTGCTGAGTCTATGGCCGCATTGCTCACGCGGCACCGGGCGGCAAGCGCTTTCTCACGCCGACCGTGTGATTGCTCGCTCAACTTCCGCTCACTCGGTCCCCGGGAGCGTGCGCTCGCACCCCGACGGGTCAGTCTCCCAGCGCGGCCGCCACCACGCGGCGAGCCTCGTCCTGCACCGCCGCGAGGTGCTCGGGACCCTTGAGCGATTCCGCGTAGAGCTTGTAGACATCCTCGGTCCCCGACGGGCGCGCGGCGAACCAGGCGTGCTCGGTCTGCACCTTCAGGCCGCCGATGGCTGCGCCGTTCCCGGGCGCGTGCGACAGCTTCGCGGTGATCGGCTCACCGGCCAGTTCGGTCGCCGTCACCGCCTCGGGTGCGAGCTTGCCGAGCGCTGCTTTCTGGGCGGGGCTCGCAGGGGCGTCCACCCGCTGATAGGCCGACGAGCCGAACTGCGACTCGAGCTCGGCGTAGCGCTGCGACGGCGTCTTGCCCGTCACCGCGAGGATCTCGGCCGCAAGCAGGCACAGCAGGATGCCGTCCTTGTCGGTCGTCCACACCGTGCCGTCCTTGCGCAGGAACGATGCGCCGGCGGACTCCTCGCCGCCGAACGCGACGGACCCGTCGAGGAGCCCGGGGACGAACCACTTGAACCCCACGGGCACCTCCAGCAGTCGGCGCCCCAGTGATGCGGCCACCCGGTCGATGATCATCGACGACACGAGGGTCTTGCCGACTGCGGCATCCGTCGGCCAATCCGGCCGGTGCGAGTACAGGTAGTCGATCGCGACCGCGAGGTAGTGGTTCGGGTTCATGAGCCCGCCGTCAGGGGTGACGATGCCGTGCCGGTCGGCGTCGGCATCGTTTCCCGTCAGGATGTCGTACTCGTCGCGTCGTGCGACGAGCGCCGCCATCGCGGACGGCGACGACGGGTCCATGCGGATCTTCTCGTCCCAGTCGAGCGTCATGAACTTCCACGTGGGATCGACGTCGGGGTTCACCACCGTCAGGTCGAGCCCGTGCACCTCGGCGATGAGCGACCAGTACTCCACCGACGCCCCGCCCAGCGGGTCGGCGCCGATCCGGACGCCGGCGGCGCGGATCGCATTGACGTCGATGATGCTCGCGAGATCCCGCACGTAGGCGTCGCGGAAGTCGTACTGGCCGAGGGCGTCGCCGTCGAGGTCCTTGAACGGCGTGCGCGCGACCCCGGCCAGGTCTGCCGCGATGAGCTCGTTGGCCCGATCCGCGATCCATCCGGTCGCGTCGGTGTCGGCGGGGCCGCCGTTCGGCGGGTTGTACTTGAAGCCGCCGTCGCGCGGCGGGTTGTGGCTGGGGGTGACGACGATGCCGTCGGCGCGACCCGGATCCGCGGCATCCCGGCCGTTGTTGTACGTCAGGATCGCGTGACTCAGTGCGGGCGTGGGCACCCACGAGTCACGCGCGTCGACCCGCACGTCCACGCCGTTGGCCACGAGCACTTCGATCGCGCTGCGCTCCGCCGGCAGCGACAGCCCGTGCGTGTCGCGCCCGAGGAACAGCGGCCCCTCGATCCCCTGCGCGCGGCGATAGTCGACGATCGCCTGCGTCGTGGCGAGGATGTGCACCTCGTTGAAGCTGGAGCTCAGCGACGAACCGCGGTGGCCGCTCGTGCCGAAGGCGACGCGCTGCTCGGGCACGTCGGGGTCGGGCCGCCGGTCGTAGTAGGCGGCGATCAGCTCATCGATGTCGATGAGATCGGATGCTTCGGCGGGCTGTCCTGCGCGAGTCATGTGTCCAGTCTGCCCGCTGACGGGCGTTCGTGTCGTGGGCTTGACGCCGGATGTCGGCCCGACCGGGGCATAACTCCTCCGGCGCGTGGGGATCCGGCCGCAGGCCGGTGTCTCGGCGCGGGAGATGAGGAGTTGTGCACGTCGCTAGGCTGGCACGCGTGACTTCCGAGGCGCTCGAGACCGAGGCATCCGTCCCCCATCGCCGTACCTACAGCTACCTCGGCCCGGCGGGGACGTTCACCGAGGCCGCCCTCGCGCAGGTCCCCGAGGCGCGAGGGCACGAGTGGCGCCCCGTGCGCAATGTCGGCGAGGCGCTGACCGACGTCGTGGACGGGCGCTCGGATGCGGCGATGATCGCGATCGAGAACTCGGTCGACGGCGGTGTGTCGACGGCGCAGGACGCGTTGGCCACCGTGCCGAACCTGCGGATCGTGGGGGAGTACCTCGTGCCGGTCGAGTTCGTCCTCGTCGGGCGCCCCGGTGCTCGTCTCGAGGACGTCTCGCTCGTGGCGGCGCACCCGGTCGCGTACGCGCAGTGCCTTCAGTGGCTGTCGAAGACCCTCCCCGCGCACGCGCACATCCCGGCGGCCAGCAACGTCGCGAGCGCGATGAGCCTGATCGACGGAAGCAGCGACGCGGATGCCGCGATCGCGCCTCCCGGGATCCTCGAGCACCACGAGCTCGAGCTGCTCGCGTCGGCGATCGGCGACAACGCCAACGCCGTGACGCGCTTCGTGCTCGTCAGCCGCACCGTCGCCCCGCCCCCGCCGACCGGCGCCGACAAGACGTCGCTCATCGTCGAGCTGCCCGACGACCACCCCGGCGCCCTGCTCGAGATGCTCGAGCAGTTCGCCACGCGAGGGATCAACCTGTCGCTGCTGGCCTCGCGCCCGATCGGCGATGCCCTCGGACGGTACCGCTTCGTGATCGATGCCGACGGTCACATCGAAGACGAGCGGATGGCCGATGCGCTGCTCGGGCTTCGCCGGTTCAGCCCGAAGGTCGTCTTCCTCGGCTCGTACCCGCGCGCCGATCGCGCCGTCGTGCACTACCCCGAGCGCTACTCCGACGACGTCTTCGTCGAGGCGCGCGACTGGCTGCGAGGCCTGCTCAGCGGAGAGCCGGACGAGACATGAGCTTCGTCTTCGACCCGGCCGACAAGGCCCACGCCCGCACCCTCGCGCGACTCGAGAGCGAGCAGGTCGCGTGGATCGGCACGAACGGCCGCGACGGATACCCGCACGCCGTGCCGGTCTGGTTCCTCTGGCTGGGTGACCGTGCCATCGTGCTCAGCGAGCCCGCGACCGTGAAGGTGCGCAATCTGCAGGCCGATCCCAAAGTGCTCCTGCATCTCGAGGCGGGCCCCGACGGCGAGCAGCTCAGCGTCCTGCGGGGAACGACGACGCTCTTCCCGGGCGCGGGGCCGGCGTGGCGCGAGCGCATCGGCGCCGAGTACGACGCGAAGTACGGCGAGTGGATGCTGCGTCTCGGGCTGCCGGGTGAGGCCATGTTCGCCCGCTACAGCACGGTCATCGAGATCACGCCGGTCACGCTGATCGCCTGGTAGACCCGGGCGTTCGAGCCGACCGGGTCGGGTCACCGGGAGCGCACGCGGAGGCAGATCTGCGCCGGGAGGGACTGGCGCGGCCGCCCCGACGCTCGTACCGTCGGGGATGCGAGCGCACGGGGGCGCTCGCCTGCACGAGTGAAACGGGGTTCCTCATGTCCACCTCGCCAGAGACCTCCCCTGCCGGCATGAGCGCCGACGCCTTCGCCGAGCGCATGCTGTCCTCCGCCCTGGGCTGGATCGACGTCATGTCGGCTTACGTCGGCGACCGGCTCGGCTGGTATCGCAGCCTCGCCGATCATGGACCTTGCACGCCGGACGAACTGGCCGCGCGCACCGCGACAGCGCCGAGGTACGCGCGGGAGTGGCTCGAACAGCAGGCGACGAGCGGGGTCCTCTCCCTGGGCGACGATGGGCGATACGCGCTGCCGGCCGGTGCGGCCGAGGTGCTGACCGACATGACCAGCCTCGCCTATCTGGCTCCGCTGACGCGGCTGTTCGCGGCATCCGGGGCGCAGACGGCCCACCTTCTCGACGCCTATCGCACCGGAGGGGGCGTGAGCTGGGAGCAGCTCGGCGCCGATGCGCGCGAGGCGCAGGCCGACCTGAACCGGCCGTGGTTCGCAGAGCTCGGTGCGGCGTTCGCCGAGGTGCCGGACCTCCACGAAGTGCTGTCCCGCCCCGGCGGACGCATCGCCGACGTGGGGATGGGCGGAGGCTGGTCGTCGATAGAACTGGCACGCGCCTACCCGGAGCTCCGCGTGCACGGGTTCGATATCGACGAGCCCTCGATCGAGCTCGCGAGGATGAACGCCGAGCAGGCGGGCGTGGCGGACCGCGTGGAGTTCCACAACGCCGACGGCGACGGACTCGAGTATTACGGCCCGTTCGACGCCGCTTTCGCCTTCGAGTGCATCCACGACATGCCCCGGCCTGTCGATGTGCTGGGGGCGATGCGGGTCGCGGTCCGGGACGGCGGGCCGGTGGTCGTCATGGACGAGGCGGTAGGGGAGCGGCTCGTCGCGCCCGGTGACGACGTCGAACGACTCATGTACGGATTCAGCCTCTTCTGCTGCCTGCCCGACGGACTGTCGCATCGGCCGAGCGCCGGCACCGGGACCGTCATGCGCCCCGAGACCCTCCGACGCTACGCGCAGGATGCCGGATTCGCCGATCTGCAGATCCTCCCCATCGAAGACTTCAGCTTCTTCCGGTTCTACTCCCTGCTGCGCTGACCCTGCGCCGGGTCGCCAGCAGCAGGATTCCGCCGAGCACCACGCCGAGAGCGCCTGCCCAGATCAGGGGCGTCGGGTCCGGACCACCCGTTGCG
This sequence comes from Microbacterium sp. MF43, assembly GCF_012847295.1. Lineage (GTDB taxonomy): Bacteria > Actinomycetota > Actinomycetes > Actinomycetales > Microbacteriaceae > Microbacterium. The sequence continues at coordinate 47,610 of NZ_JABBDY010000005.1, read as the reverse complement.
GGCAGGTCGCCATCCCCGCCGATGGCGGTCTTGGGTGACCCGGTATAGTGCGCCGCGTCTTCGTCGGTGACCGTCGTGTCGAGGTCGGGAGCATCGGCACGGACCGACCCGATGTTGACGTACGGGCCGCCGATCGCCACGCCGTCCGCCTCGCAGGTGAACGAGGCTCCCGGTGCGAGCGGACCGGCGACGACGTGGGACGGCGTGCCGTCGCACCGGATCTCGCTCGCCTCGAGCAGGTCGTCGCTGACGACGATGTTCGTCAGGGGCACCGAGCCCGTGTTCGTGACGACATAGGTCCACTCGACGTCGTCGCCTTCGGTGAGCGGCACTCCCGGGGCCTCGTCCGCGTCCTCGCCGTTGACGGCCTTCTCGATGTCGACCTCGGCGAAGTGACCGAAGTAGTGCGAGGGGTCGGCGTCGGCGACGACTTCGCCGGCGACCGGCTCCCCGTCGGCGTCGGTCGTCGCGGGGCCCGTCCCCTCGACCATTCCGGTGTTCGCGTACTGTCCTTCGATCGCCTCGCCGGAGGCGGTGCACGTGACGGACGCTCCCGGCGCGAGGGGGCCGGGGATCACGTTCTCGCTGGTGCCCTCGCAGTCGATGGCGTCGGACTCCACCCGGTCGTCCGTCACGGTGACATCCGTGAGGGGGGCGGTGCCGGTGTTGGTGACCACGTAGGTCCACTCGACGTCGTCGCCCGCGGCGAGCTCGACACCGGGAGCCTCGTTCGCATCCTCGCCGTCGGTCGATTTCACGATCTGCACGGCGGGCTCGATGCCGAGGTAATGGGAGGCGTCCTCGTCTCCGACCTGGACTCCCGGCACGGGTTCGCCGGCGGCGTCCGTCATCTCGGGTCCGGTCGCCAGGACCGTTCCCAGGTTGGTGTACTGCCCGGCTACGGCCGTGCCCGATGCGACGCACGTGACGCGTCCTCCTGGCGCGAGCGGCCCGGGAAGGACGTTGCTCCCCGTGCCGCCGCAGTCGATGTCGTCCGCCGCGACCAGGTCGTCGGTCACCGTCACATCGGTGAGCGGCACGTTGCCGGTGTTCGTGACCACGTAGGTCCAGCGCACGTCGCCCTCCACCGTCACAAGCGGGCCGGTCGGGTCGTCGGCGTCCTGTCCGTTCGTCGCCTTCTCGATGTCGACCGACGGCATTGCGCCGAAGTAGTGCGAGGGGTCCTCGTCGGTCACCGCCGTGCCGGTGGAGTCCAGCGCGCTCACCGCGCCGGTGTTGGCGTACTGGCCGGCGGTCGCTGCGCCCGTGGCCGTGCAGGTGACGGATGCTCCGGGGCCGAGCGGTCCGGGGATGACATTGCTCCCCGTACCGTCGCAGTCGATGTCGCCCGCGTCGACCATGTCGTCCGTCACGGTGACATCCGTCAGGTCCAGGGCGCCGGTGTTGGTCACCACGTACGTCCAGCGCACCTCCCCGCCGTCGGGGACGAAGGGTCCCGTCGGATCGTCGGCATCCTCGCCGTTGGTGGCCTTCTCGATGTCGATCGCGGAGGCCGCGATCACCGCCAGGTCGATCGTGAATGCGGTGAACGAGTCGGGGATGAGGGCTGCCGCGAGCGAGGCCACGTCGTCGCCGCTCGGGCCGTTGCCGCCCGTGAGGTCGCCGTCGCCGTCGCGCACGTACTCCAGCGTCACCGGCGCGCTGGTGAGCCCGGCGGCAGCCGGATCGGGGGATGCCGTGTTGTTGTTGTCGTCGTTCTCGTTCGGATCGAGCGCGTCGCCGGATCCGAACGTGCTCACCCGGTGACCTGCAAGAGGGCCGCCGCCGGTGAACATCGCCGCCGGGACGTGGACGGTGTAGGTGCCCGCCGGCAGCGCCGCGACCGACCAGCGTCCCGCCGCGTCGGTGACGGCCGAGGCGATCACGTCCCCTCCGGCGTCGCGCACCTGGACGGTCACCCCGGGCACGCCCTGCTCCTCGCCATCGAGGGTGCCGTCGCCATCGGCATCCATCCACACCAGATCACCCAGCGTGAAGCCGGGCATCAGCACGTACGGCTCGTTCGACAGCAGGGGCTGCAGCGCGAACGTCGGCGAGAAAATCATCGCGCGGTTCACGTAGACGTTGTCGAGGTCGTTGCTCGTCGATACGGCGGCGATCTGGGCGAGGACGCGGGACTGCACGGGCAGCGCCGTGCTCGAGACGAATCGCACGGCCGTCACGTCGTCGAAGTCGGCGACTTCGGCCGCCGTGAGCCACCGACCGCCGGGCGCGGCCGGGTCGACGTTCGTCGCATCGCGAGGATCGTGGTCGACGCTCGGCGACGGGGTCGTCGTGTAGTACCAGGTTCCCGGTACCGAGCCGGCGCCGCCTCGCACGTACGTCGGCGCCGCGAGCGGCCCGACGAGTTCGGCCAGCCCGGTGTACTGCGAGGAGAACTGGTCACGTCGCGACGGGGCATCCGCGGCGCCGTCGCCGTTCCACGGAAGCACATCGATCACGTCGGGCGGGAGGAACGAGAGCACCGTCGAGGTGTTGCCCCACTCCAGCGACCACGAGTACGTCTCGCCACTGGCGACGAAGGGCTTGTCGACGGACTTGGTGATGCCCATCTGCCCCGAGCCGACGACCTGGATCGTCGCCGTGGCAGTGGGCTGGTTCTCGGCGTTGGACGCCCTCGCCAGGACCGTGTTGACATAGGTGTCGCCAGGCTGGGCGAGCGTATCCACCCGCGTGCAGATCCGGAGGCGTGGCGCACCGTTCGTGGCATGGAACACCCACTGCGACGGAGCAGTCTCGATCTCGACGTCCCCGGCGCGGAAGGTCGCCTGACGGGTCGCCGCATCGTAACTGACCGTGACGCCGGCAGGCAGCAGGCCCTGCGTGCATCCCATATCGAAGTGAAGACCCTGGGGAATCGTGTCGACCACCTCGAGGTCGAGCAGTGTGGCGCCGATTGTGGCGCGGTTGATGCTGACCTGCAGGTCCCAGACAGCAGGATCGCCGGGGAGGTACTGCGTCGGGGTGACCGTCTTCGACACCGCGAGCTGCATGCCCGAGAACGTGAGCTGACGTGGCAGCGTGGCCCAGCCGTCGCCGCTCTGCCCCGTCGGCCACGCGCCCACGTTCGTGAGGCGCACGCCCGAGGGGATCGGTTCGCCGGCGTTCGGGCCACCGTTGTAGAACGTGCGGGTCTCGAGCTCGAACATGAGATGAGAGGCGAACGGCCCCGGCTGGACATGGCTCGGGTCGACGGGGCGGATGCGCACCATGTTCACGCTGTCCAGCCAGTCGGCGCCGAACTCCGCGGCCGGATCTGTCGCCCAGGGCCCCGCGTAGGTGCGGCAGCCCGCGGCGGCCGTGTTCAGCGAGGATGCGTCGATGGGATACACACCCCCGGAGATGGGTCCTGCCTGCGTATCCACCTCGTTCGGCCCGACGGCGTACTCGATCACGAAGTCGGAGGGGTCGACGTTGCTCCCTGACGGGAAGGCCCCCATCCGCGGGGTGCCGGGCACGAGCTCGAACACGGACACGTCGAACACGTCGCACATGCGCAGGTCGTCGACGGAGACCCGCGCGTTGTTGGCCGAGAGGGAGACGCGCGACTGCACGACATCTCCCCCGAAGGTGGGCGTCGTGACCTCGAAACCGTTACGGATGTACTGCTTGTTGCCGGTGAGCGTTCCGCACTCGCCGGTCGAAGGTCGCACGCTTCGCACATCGAGATTGTTCCCGGTCGCCGTCGTGCCGTCCCATCCCGGTTCGAAGCCCGTGCCGTTGTTCGGCTGCCCCTCGATCGTCCAGTGATCGGAGTCGACCGCCTCGTTGCGGAGGTCGATCGTCGCACCGGTCTCGCAAGGGTCCGATGGCAGGTCGTCGAGCGGAAGGAACAGGCGGGCGATGAAGTCCATCCGACGGTTGTTGAATCCCCGCTGATTCGGCATCGCGCTGATGTCCCAGCCATCAGCAGGCTGCACACCCGTCTCGCACGTGGTGGAGGCGACGTTCGGGTCGGGCTGCAGCTCCCGGCAGCTCAGCAGGATCGCGTCGGGCTGAGTGACCAGCCGATCCTTGAACGTGATCGGGCGATCGAGCCACGGTCCGACATTCTCGGGGCCGGCCAGATCCAGGATCCGGAAGTCGTAGTCCACGGTGTAACCCTCCACGGGCACGCCGTCGATGATCTGCGTGGTGAATGCCGGCCCCTGGCGGAAGTTCTTCTGCAGATCCCACGACGGTGCGGCCGAGCTCGCAGTCCGCGTGGCGAGGTTGTTCCCGGTGCCGTCCCACCCCGGCTCCTGCCCGTTGCCGAAGTTCAGTTCGCCGCCGTTCATGGCCCAGTGATCGGTGTCCTGAGCCCGGTTGTCGTAGCTGAACGACCCTGTCGGCACGTCGTCACCCGGCTGCCAGGTGGGGTCGATCGCGCGATTCATCTCGTCGAGGGGGACGAACACCGTCATGATCATCTGTCCGCCGCCGGTGTCTGCGCCCACTCCGCTGTTGGGCCGGATGCTGAGCTCCCAGCCGTCGGTCCCCTGCACCTCGGTGACGGGCGGACAGGTGAGCGTCCAGGGCGATGAGGCGAGGCCGTCGACCGGATGGCCCGATCGGCACTCGGTGATCCGGGCGCCAGGAAACTCGGGCAACACGTCTGTGAAGGTCACCGGCCACAGGAGCTCCGCGCCGCCGACGCCGCCCATCAGGTCGACCATGTTGAACCGGTAGCGCAGCAGGTAGCCCTCGAGAGGAGTTCCGCCGACGTTGAGGATCGTGAAGTCGGGTCCGGCATTGCCGACGGCGGTCGAGGGGTAGAGGACCTTCTGGAGATCCCACTGCGCGGTGGCCGTCACCGCGACCTCGGGCCCGGAGACCGAGTTGGACATTCCCGCGTCTCCCTGGCCCGCGTAGGCATGGAGCTCGACGCTCGCGTGCGCGGGGACGGGGGTGTCGGTGGTGAAGCGGTGCGCGAACTGGATCGCCGCGACGCTCGACGACATCGTCCCGAGGTTGCAGGTCACGGTGATCGATCCGTCCGCGTTCAGCGTGCGCGAGGACGCGGGGTTGGCTCCGTTGGCGGCGGCGAGGCAACCGGCGGGCAGCCCATTCGTGTTGGGGCCGACCAGTTCGAGCGCCGCCCCGTCGGGTGAGGAGAGGGTGAACTGCGCCACGACGTTCGGCACCGTCGCCCCGGTGGGAAGGCCGGTGAGTGACACCGAGTACGACTGCAGCACAGAATCCTCTGTGCGCACGATGCAGTTGCCGGGGCCCGAGTCGAGGCCCGGGCCGTCGGACGCGTCGAACGGGGGAAGGCCCGTGATGGCGAGTCCCTGGCACGCGTCGGCTTCGGGGAGCAGCTCGACCAGCAGATCGGCAATGGGCTGCATCCCGGCGTCCAAGCCGGTCACCTGCGTGGCGCCCGCAATGGTGAATGCGGCGCTCACTCCTCGCTCGGGGTCGCCGGGCAGGGGCTGTCCGGCGCGCACGAAGTCGTTCGCGCCCGTGGCGGTGGCGGGGAAGCGGAACGGTCCCGGCGCATTCACGCGCACCACGTGGGCGCCGTCGGCGACGTTGGCGAAAGAGTACGTGCCGCCCACCCCGCTGACTGTCGAGGCGATCACGGCACCGCCCGGTGAGGACAGGAGCTGGACCGTGACCCCCGGCTTGGTCGACTCCGAGGCATCCCGCAGACCGTCGCGATTCGCGTCGGCCCACACGATTCCGGAGATGAGGCTCCCGGGCCCCGCCACCGCCGCGGGGGTCCCCGCCATCGGGAGCATGGTGCCCATGATCACGGCGACCACGGTCGCGAACACGGCAGTTCGCCGTGCTTCTCGCTTCGACCTCGCGCGGTGGGCGCCCGTCTTCTGGCCCGACATGGATGACTCCTTCTCGGTCTGTGGCAGAGCGCGGGAAGTCGCTTTCTCACAAGCCACGGTTCTACGCTCCTGAGGCGTGCAGACGAAGGCATCACCCACAACGGGTGGTTTTCGTAATGTCTCTGTGTATTCGGTGAGGTCGCGTCAGCAGAGGTCGAGCTCGGCCGCGAGAAGCTCGAGAGTCTGCAGCCGGCCGGGCGCGGCATCCATCGGCTCGGCGTCATACGACCCGGCGATCGGCGAGATCATGATCTCGTCGACACCGTGCTCGGCCGCGAACTTCCGGAGCTCGCCGGCGACCGCCACGGCGGTGCCCACGAACCAGTTGGCGCGGGCGGATGCCATGAACGTGTCGCCCAGACCGTCGAAGTCCGCGGCTCCGGCGATCGACTGCTCCACGGTCTCGAGCGGGAGCGGCGGCCGATTGGTCCGCAGGCGCGCGGTCATGCGCAGGTTCGGGAGTGCGCGCTCCTCGGCCTCCTCGGCGGTGCCGGCGGCGAGCACGTTCGCGGTCAGGAAGGTGCGCGGCTCGGGGTGGGCCTCGCTCGGCTGATAGGCGCTCCGGTACAGGTCGAGCGCGCGCTCGAGGCCCTGCCCGGAGAAGTGGTTGGCGAAGACGTACGGCAGGCCGAGAGCCGCCGCGAGCTGGGCCGAGTAGTCGCTCGAGCCGAGCAGCCAGACCTCGGGCACGGTCGTGGCTGCGGGGGTGGCGTGCACGTCGTAGGTGCCGCCCGACGTGAAGCGCACGCTCGCGCCGTCGGGTGAGACGAGCGACACGATGTCGCGCACGTGATCGGGGAAGCGCTCGACGTCGCTCGTCGTGCCGCTCTGGCGCAGCAGCTGGGTGATGACGGGGTCCGAGCCCGGAGCCCGCCCGAGCCCGAGGTCGATGCGGCCGGGAGCGAGGGCCTCGAGCGCGGCGAACTGCTCGGCGACGACGAGGGGGGAGTGGTTCGGCAGCATCACCCCGCCCGATCCGAGCCGGATGCGCGTGGTCCTCGCTGCCGCGGCGGCGGCGAGGACCGGCGGTGTCGTCGATGCCACGGCAGGCATGTTGTGGTGCTCGGCGAACCAGTAGCGCGTGTAGCCGAGCTGGTCGGCCGCGGAGGCGAGCGAGAGGGATGCCGCGACCGCCTGGGCGCTGGACTGCCCGGCGCGCACCGGCACGAGGTCGAGGACGGAAAGGGCCGGGGTCGCAGTGCTCATCTCGAACTGCAACCCGCTCGCCGGTGCCGCCATTCCGCGCGGTGGAACGGATTCAGGAGACACGCCGGTCGAGGCATCCGTCTCCCGGCGTGCCGGACGGGTCTTCCTGAATCTGTCCCGCTGCGGCCCAGGGCCGGCGGCGTCACCTGGCCTTCCGGTCCTCTTTCGCACCGGTCGTTGAGCGAGCGCAGCGAGGTGAAGCGCACCCCCGGGGACGCGCGTCAGGCCGACTCGCGCCAGACGACCGGGCACTCCAGCACGCGCCCGCCGTTCTCGGGGTCCTCGCCGCGCAGCTGGCGCAGCACCGACTCCGCGGCGGCCCGCCCCAGCTCTGTCGCCGGCTGATGCACCGTCGACAGCGGCGGATCGCACCGCAGCGCCCACGAGCTGTCGTCGAATCCGACGACGCCGACATCGCGCGGGATGCTGCGGCCCGCCGCCTGCAGCACGTCCATCGCGCCCGCGGCGACGGCATCGCTCGAGGCGAAGACTCCGTCGATGTCGGGGGCGCGTTCGAGCAGCGCCCGCATGCCGGCCTGCCCGTCGGAGTAGGAGTACAGCGGGACGCGCTCGACGAGCTGCGGGTCGAACCTGTTGCCGAGGGCGTCGACGAAGCCGGCGAGCCGGTCGGAGCCGGAGTCGCGGTCGAGGGCCGAGGCGACCATGCCGATCCGCCGTCGACCGGTCGCGATGAGCCGGGTCGTGATCTCGCGCGCGGCGCCCCGGTTGTCGATCGCGACGTAGGCCGCCTCGCCGATGTCGCGCGGATGCCCGACGAAAGCCGCGGGAAGCCGCAGGTCGGCGACGGCACGCGTGATCGGGTCGCCGACGCGGGCGGAGACGATGATGACCCCGTCGATGAGTCCACCGCTGAGGTAGCGCGCGAGGCGTTCGATGTCGCGCGTGGAATCGGCGATCAGGCACGACAGCTGGTAGTCCGCCTCGGACAGGGCGGCGTTCGCGCCGAGGAGGATCGAGCCGATGTTCGGGTCCTCGACGAAGAGCGAGTGCGGCTCGTGGACGATGAGCCCGATGGCCTGCGAACTCTGCATCACGAGGCTGCGCGCGGCGCGGTTCGGCACGAAACCGACCTTTGCGATCGCGGCGTCGATGGCGGCGCGGGCCTCGTCCGAGACGTAGGGCTGACCGTTCAGCACGCGACTGACGGTGCCGCGCGAGACTCCTGCCTCGGTTGCGACATCCTTCACGGTGGCGCGGCGCTTGCGACCGTTGGACTCCACGGGACCATGGTATGTGCACGCGCACACTCCGTGTTGGCGATATTGACACGGAATTCCGGCAGGCTTACTCTGTACACGTTCACAGAACCTCAGCGTCGAGGAATCGCGCTCGGATCTGTGCACGTTCACAGATCCGAGGAGAGCATGACCACCCCCGCCCGCCCCTTCGAGCACGACGGCATCGCGTTCGGTTGCGACTACAACCCCGAACAGTGGACGCCCGAGGTGTGGGACGAGGACATCGCGCTGATGGGCGAGGCCGGCGTGGACCTCGTGGCCATCAACATCTTCGGCTGGTCGCACATCGAGCCGCGCGCCGGGGAGTACGACTTCCGGGCGCTCGACGACGTGCTCGGGCGGCTCCACACCGCCGGCATCCGCGTGAACCTGGGCACCGGAACGGCGTCGCCTCCCGCGTGGCTCACCACCGCCCACCCCGAGATCCTGCCGATGGCCGAGGACGGCACGCGCCGCTTCCCCGGCGGCCGGCAGGCGTGGTGCCCCAGCTCACCGCTGTTCCGTGAGGCGGCCCTCCGACTGGTCGACGCCGTCGCCCGTCGCTACGGCGACCACCCCGCGGTCGCGCTGTGGCACGTGTCGAACGAGCTCGGCTGCCACAACGCCATGTGCTTCTGCGATGAGAGCGCCGCCGCGTTCCGCCGCTGGCTGCGCGGCAGGTACGAGACGCTCGATGCGCTCAACAGCGCCTGGGGCACCGCCTTCTGGAGCCAGACCTACCGGGAGTGGGACGAGATCCTTCCGCCCCGTGCGACGCTGTCGACGCGCAACCCCGGGCAGTTCCTCGACTTCCACCGCTTCAGCTCCGACGAGCTCCTCTCGTACTACCGCGCCGAAGCCGACGTCATCCGCGGCATCAGCGCCGTGCCGATCACGACCAACTTCATGGTCACCGCGCACATCGAGAACCTCGACTACTGGTCGTGGGCCGCCGACATGGACATCGTCGCCAACGACCACTACCTCGACCACCGCCTCGGCGATCCGCTCGCCGAGCTGGCCTTCGCCGCGGACCTCTCCCGCGGGCTGGGGCGGGGGGCGCCCTGGCTGCTCATGGAGCACTCGACCGGCGCCGTGAACTGGCAGCCGCTCAACAAGCCCAAGGCCGCGGGCGAGATCATCCGCAACTCCCTCACCCACGTCGCGCGCGGCGCCGACGCAGTGTGCTTCTTCCAGTGGCGCGCCTCGGTGCAGGGCAGCGAGAAGTTCCACTCGGCGATGCTTCCCCATGCCGGCACCGACAGCGCCGTGTGGCGCGAGGTCGTGGAGCTGGGCGGCATCGTGGACCGCATCTCCGAGGTCGCCGGCTCGCGCGTGCAGGCCGATGTCGCTCTCGTTTTCTCGTGGGAGTCCTGGTGGGTCACCCACACCGAGTCCCGCCCAAGCCAGTCGCTCGGCTACCTCGACCAGGTGCATGCGGCGTACGGCGCGCTCCACGCGCTGGGCCTCACGGTCGACATCGTCGCGCCCGGGGCGGACCTGTCGGCGTACCGGCTCGTCGTCGTCCCCGGTCTGCACCTGGTGCGCGAGAGCGAGGCATCCGTCCTCACCGACTGGATCGCCGCAGGCGGCACCGCCCTCATCACCTTCTACAGCGGAACCGTCGACGAGGACGACCGCGTCTACACCGGCGGCTACACCGGACCGTTCCGCGACGCGCTCGGAATCCGCGTGGAGGAGTTCGCTCCCGTCGCGCCCGGCGAGCCGCTCACCCTCAGCACCGGCGCCGGTGCCGGACTGTGGTCGGAGCGCGCGCACGTCACCACGGCGGCGGTCGAGGCATCCTTCACCGACGGGCCCTCGGCAGGCCACCCCGCCGTCACCCGCAACGCGTGTGGCGAGGGGGCGGCGTGGTACGTCGCGACGCTGCTCGACGCCGATGCGTACCGCGAGCTGCTCGGCCGTCTGGCCGCCGAAGCGGGCGTGCGCCCCGCGGCCGACGTGCGCGGCGGCGACGGCGCGCTCGAGATCGTGCGCCGGACGGGGGCGGATGCCTCGTACCTGTTCGTCGTGAACCACGGCGGTGCCCCTGCATCCGTCGCGGCACGCGGCGCAGAACTCATCACCGAGATGCCGGTCGCCGGAGACCTGGTGGTCCCCGGCGGAGCCGTCCGCATCATCAGAGAGGAGGCGGCCGCATGACCGCCACGGAAGTCCTCGTGACACGAGGAGCCCGAAAGGGGACGGGAGCACCCGGCGCGGCGCGGCGCAAGACCCCGCACAAGGGCGCGATCGCGATCTTCACCGGCCCGTTCAGCGTGCTGTTCCTGCTCTTCTACCTGATCCCCATCGGCTACGCCGTGTGGCAATCGCTGCTGGTCGTCGAGCGCGAAGGCCTGTACGGCGAGCCGACGGAGGTCTTCGGCGGGCTGACGCAGTACATCCTCGTCTTCCAGAACGCTCCGTTCTGGGAGTCGGTCGGCCGCGTGCTGCTCTTCGGCGTCGTGCAGGTGCCCGTCATGCTCGGCCTGGCCCTGTTGTTCGCGCTGCTGCTGGACTCCCCGGTGCTCAAGGGCAAGAAGTTCTTCCGGCTCGCGTTCTTCGCGCCGTACGCCGTGCCCGGCGTCATCGCGGCGATCATGTGGGGCTTCCTGTACTCCCCGAACCTCTCGCCGTTCACCGATGTGACGCGGACGGTCGACTTCCTCTCGCCGGAGCTCGTGCTGTGGTCGATCGCGAATGTCGTGACGTGGGTGTTCGTCGGCTACAACATGCTCATCATCTACTCGGCGCTGCTGGCGATCCCGTCCGAGGTCTACGAGGCGGCCAGACTCGACGGCGCCGGGCAGGTGCGCATCGCGTGGTCGATCAAGATCCCGATGATCGCACCCGCGCTCATCCTCACGGCGGTCTTCTCGATCATCGGCACGCTGCAGCTGCTCGCCGAGCCGCAGGTGTTCCGGTCGTTCAGCGCGGCGGTGTCGAGCACGTACACGCCCAACATGACCATCTACGCGACCAACTCGATCCCCAACACGCACCTCGCGGCGGCTTTCTCGGTCGTCCTGGCGCTCGCGACATTCGTGCTGTCGTTCGTGTTCCTCAAGGTCACTCAGCGGAAGGCCGAAGCATGAGCCTCCTCACCCGTACCGCCGGCGCGACGGCCGACGACCTCACGCCCGCCTCCCGCGGGCCGAAGGAGAGCATCCTCTCGCGCGGTGCCGCCCTCCTGGTGATGGGCGTCTTCACGCTCTACTTCCTGGTGCCGATCTGGTGGCTGTTCATCGCCTCGACGAAGGACCGCGGAGACCTGCTGACCACGAACGCGCTGTGGTTCGCGGACTGGAACTTCTTCGCCAACGTCGCCGACCTGTTCGCCTACAACGACGGCATCTACCTGCGGTGGCTCCTCAACAGCCTGGCGTACGCCGGTCTCGGTGCCCTCCTCGCGACCGTCTTCGCCGGGATGGCGGGCTACGCGCTGGCGAAGTATCGCTTCCGCGGGCGGGAGGTGTACTTCAACGTCGTGCTGGGCGGCGTCCTCGTGCCGGCCACCGCGCTGGCTCTGCCGCTCTTCCTGCTGTTCAGCCAGGTCAACATGACCAACACGTTCTGGGCGGTGCTGCTGCCCAGCATCGTGAGCCCCTTCGGCGTGTACCTGAGCCGCATCTACGCGTCGGCGAGCGTGCCCGACGAGCTCATCGAGGCGGGCCGCATCGACGGCGCCGGCGAGGTGCGCACGTTCTTCACCGTGTCGGCCCGGCTCATGATGCCGGCCCTCATCACGGTGTTCCTCTTCCAGTTCGTGTCGATCTGGAACAACTTCTTCCTGCCGCTGATCATGCTGCGCAGCCAGGAGCTGTTCCCCGTCACGTACGGCCTCTACGCGTGGAACACGCAGCTCAACCAGATCCCCGAGCTGCGCACTTACGTCCTGGTCGGGTCGTTCCTCTCGATCGTCCCGCTCATCGTCGCCTTCCTCCTCCTTCAGCGCTTCTGGCGCAACGGCCTGGGCACCGGGTCCGTGAAGTGAGTCCCTGCCGCGGGTCCGCGCCCGAGGCATCCCCTGTAAATCCCGATCACCACCTCACCAAGTAAGGAAGATCATGCAGCACAACAAGAGGGCAGTCGTCACCGGCGTCGCACTGCTCAGCGCACTCGCGCTCGCCGGATGCGCCGCGGGCGGTTCCGGCAGCGGCACCGACGGCGGGGGAGCGGATGCCTCGGCCTGCGCCCCGTCGGACGAGAACGTCACGCTCGACTTCACCTCGTGGATCCCGGGCATCGAGGACGTCGTCGCCATCTGGAACGAGCAGAACCCCGACATCCAGGTCGAGGTGCAGACCGGCCCCAACGGCAACGGCGGCACGTACCAGTCGTTCTTCAGCCAGCTCGAGGCGGGCAACGCCCCCGACCTCGGTCAGATCGAGTACGACGCGCTCGCGAGCTTCCGCGTGCAGGACGGACTCGAGGACCTGTCCGCGTGCGAGGACGTCGTCGCCGCCGAGGAGCAGTTCATCCCGTGGACGTGGGGACAGGTGACGCTCGGCACCGACGGCGTCTACGGCATCCCCCAGGACTCCGGCCCCATGGCGCTGTTCTACCGCTCCGACCTGTTCGAGCAGAACGGCATCGAGGTTCCCACGACGTGGGAGGAGTACAAGGAAGCCGCCGTCAAGGTGCGCGAGGCCGGCGGCTACATCACGAACTTCTCCACCGCCGACATCAACCAGTTCGCGGGCTTCGTGTGGCAGGGCAACGGCGACTGGTTCGCCAACGACGGCGAGGAGTGGACCGTCGAGCTGACCGGCGAGGAGTCCACGACGGTCGCCGAGTACTGGCAGGAGCTGCTCGACGAGGACCTCGTCGCCACGTACCCGGCTTGGACCGAGGAGTGGAACAACGCGTACAACTCCGGTGAGGTCTGGACCTGGAACTCCGCCGTGTGGGGCGCCAACTCGATCTCGTCGGGCGCTCCCGACACGGCCGGCAAGTGGTCGGTCGCTCCGTCCCCGCAGTGGGAGGACGGCGGCGCCAGCTCGGGCAACTGGGGCGGCTCGTCGATCGCCGTGTTCAAGGGCACCGAGCACCTCTACGAGGCGACCAAGTTCGCCCTGTGGCTGAACACGTCCGACGAGGCGCTCACCGCGCTCAACGAGTCGGCGAACATCTACCCCGCCACGACGGCCGGTCTGCAGCTGCCGTCGCTCCAGGAGGGCGTGGAGTTCTACGGCGGCCAGAAGATCTACGAGGTCTTCGCCGAGGCGGCTGAGCAGGTCAACCCCGACTTCGTGTGGGGCCCGACCATGACGCAGACGTACGCGGACGTGTCGGACGGCTTCCAGAAGGCCGTCACCGGTCAGGGCACGCTCCTCGAGGCCCTCGAGGCGGCGCAGGAGTCGACGATCGCCACCCTGAAGGCGCAGTCGATCCCGGTTGCGGAGTAGTCTCCCCGCGTGATCCATCACCTCCGTGCCGCGGGAGTCAGCCTCGTGCTCGACTCCCGCGGCGCGGGCGTTCCGGCCGTCGTCCACTGGGGACGAGACGTCGGGGCGCTCGCCGAAGCCGACCTGAAACTCCTCGCCGATGCGGCGGTGCCCGCGGTGCCGCCGAGCTCGATCGACGCGCCGCTGCGGGTGTCGCTGCTTCCTGTGCTCGGCGACGGGTGGACGGGGCATCCGCCGCTCTCGCTCCCCGGAGTGCGGGGCGTGCCGAGTCACGTGCGCACCACGCGCGAGGGCGGGGCCCTCGTCGTCGAGAGCCGGTGGGCGGATGCCTCGATCTCGACGCGCCTGGAGCTCACGGCTCACGGCGTGCTGCTCGTCGCGCAGACGGTGCGCAACGACGGCGAGGCTCCGCTCGTGCTGGCGTCGGCGGGTGTCGCGCTTCCCGTGCCCGCTCGTGCGCGGGAGGTGCTCGACTTCTCCGGGCGCTGGGCGGGCGAGCGCGCTCCCCAGCGGGTGACGCCTGGCCACGGCGTCTGGTTGCGCGAAACGCGTCACGGCCGCGGCGGGCACGACGATCCGTTCCTCATGATCGCCGGCACGCCCGGCTTCGGCTTCCGATCCGGTGAGGTGTGGGCTGCGCACGTGGCGTTCAGCGGCGACACGCGGCAGTGGTTCGAGCGCGCCGATCTCGGACCCGCGCTGCTGGGAGCGGGTGAGCGAACGGCAGCGACGACGCTCATGCCCGGTGAGGAATACGATGCGCCGACGGTCGTGGCGACCTGGTCGGGGGCCGGGCTCGACGGGCTCTCGGACCGCCTCCACCCCTGGGTGCGCTCCTGGTCGACGGTCGGTCGAGCGCGGCCGCTGACGCTCAACACGTGGGAGGCGGTGTACTTCGATCACTCCCTCGCGAGGATCGAACCGCTCATCGAGCGGGCGAGCGAGGTCGGGGTCGAGCGCTTCGTGCTCGACGACGGCTGGTTCCTCGGCCGCACCGACGACCGCCGCGCTCTCGGCGACTGGACGGTCGACCCGGTGCGCTGGCCCGAGGGGCTCGGCCCGCTCATCGAGCGGGTGCATGCCGCCGGCATGGAGTTCGGTCTGTGGGTCGAGCCCGAGATGGTCAGTCTCGACTCCGAACTGGCGCGGAGGCATCCGGAATGGCTCCTCAGTCGTCCCGAGTCGGTGACCTGGCGCTGGCAGCATGTGCTCGACCTGTCGCTGCCCGAGGTCGAGGAGCACCTGTTCGAGCGACTCCACGCACTCCTGAGCGAGCACGCGATCGCCTACCTCAAGTGGGACCACAACCGCGACCTCCTGGTCGACGACACCGGCACGCAGGCGCGGGCGCTGTACCGGTTGCTCGATCGCGTGCGGGCGGCGCATCCCGGCGTCGAGATCGAGTCGTGCGCGTCGGGCGGCGCGCGCGTCGACCTCGGCATCCTGCGGCGGGTCGAGCGCGTGTGGGTCAGCGACACGAACGACCCGCTCGTGCGCCAGCGGATCCAGCGGTGGACGGGCATCGTGATCCCGCCCGAGTACCTCGGCTCGCACGTCGGCGACGCGCGCGCCCACACGACCGGACGGGTGTCGGGGCTGGGGCTGCGGCTCGCCACGGCCCTCTTCGGCCACGCCGGGATCGAGTCCGATCTCACCCGCATCGCGCCGGGCGACCTCGAGGCGCTGCGCCGGTGGGCGGACGCCTTCCGCGCACACCGCGACGTGCTCCACTCCGGGAAGGTCGTGAGGGCGGATGCCTCGGACGACGCCGTGCTGATCCACGGCGTCGTCTCGCAGGACCGGTCCGAAGCGCTGTTCTCGTACGCGGTGCTCGACGCGACCCCCGCCGCGCTGCCCGCGCCGGTTCGGCTCGTGGGTCTCGATGCCGCACGTCGCTATCGCGTGACGGTGGTCGATCTCGGCGCCCCGCCCGAGGTGCTGGAGGACGCACCGCCGCCGTGGTTCGCCGCCGGGGAGATCGAGCTTCCCGGCGCGGTGCTCTGCGAGACCGGGCTGCCGATGCCGCTCCTCCTTCCGGGAAACGCCGTCGTGCTGCACGTCACGGCGGTCTGAGCCGTTTCGTCTCGGTCGCTGCGCTCCCTCGCTCAACGACCGGATGCCCCTGGTCGTTGAGCGAGCGCAGCGAGTCGAAACGCGCCGGCGGCCGGCTCAACCCCGCGGCGCGCGCTTGACCACCTCGTACGCGGCGAGAGCCTCCTTGCGGGTCTCCGCAAGATCGACGATCGGCTCGGGCGGGGCATCCGATCGATGCTCCGGCGCCCACCGCCGGACGTAATGGCCGTCGGAATCGAACTTCTTCGCCTGCAGCTCGGGGTTGAAGACGCGGAAGTACGGCGCGGCATCGGCGCCCGACCCGGCGACCCACTGCCAGTTGAACGGGTTGTTCGCGGCATCCGCGTCGACGAGTGTGTCCCAGAACCACTGCTCACCCCGCCGCCAGTCGATCAGCAGGTTCTTGACGAGGAACGACGCGACCACCATCCGCACCCGATTGTGCATGTAGCCCGTCTCCCACAGCTCGCGCATGCCGGCGTCGACGAGGGCGACCCCCGTGCGCCCGCGCTGCCACGCCTCGAGATGCGACGGCTTGAGTCGCGGCCACGGGAAGGCGTCGAACTCGCGGCGCAGGTTCTTCGTCGCGAGGTCGGGGAAGTGGAACAGCGTGTGCCACGCGAACTCGCGCCAGCCGAGCTCCGACAGGAACCTGCCCCCGCCGCCGTGCGCCACGGCCTCGTGCCACACCGTGTGCGGGCTGACCTCGCCCCAGCGCAGCCGAGGTGACAACAGCGACGTCGCGCCGCCGGCGGGCTCGTCGCGCCCGCGATCGTAGGTGTCGAGGTCTTCCGAGAGGAACGCGCGCAGGCGTCGCCTGGCCGCGGGCTCTCCGGGCTCCCACGTCTCGCGCAGACCCCCCGCCCAGTCCGGCTTCGTCGGCAGCAGACTCCAGTCGTCGAGATCGTCGGAGGCGATCGAACGCCGCGCTGCGCCCACCTCCCGAGGCTCGGGCAACGGCGCTCGCGGTGCCGGCTGCGCGAGGCACGCGCGCCAGAAGGGGGAGAAGACGGAGAAGTGCGTGCCTGCCGCCGTCGTGATGGTCCACGGCTCGAAGAGGACCGACGCGGCGAACGAGGCCACCTCGATCCCGTCCGCGCGGAGCGCCGCCTTGAGCGAGGCGTCGAGCTCGCGCTCGGGTCCGCCGTAGCGACGGTTCCAGAAGACGGCGGTGGCCGAGGCATCCGTCACCGCCTCCCGCACCACGCGCTCGGCGGGACCGCGCCGCAGGACCAGCTGACCGCCCCGCTCGGCGAGACGCTCAGCGAGCGAGGCGAGGGAGTGATGCAGCCACCAGCGTGCGGCTCCGCCGAGGGGTCGCACCCCCGGCGACTCCTCGTCGAGGACGTACAGCGCCACGACAGGCTCGTCGCGATCGAGCGCGGCCCGCAGCGCCGGGTTGTCGGCGAGGCGCAGATCGTCCCGCAGCCAGACGAGGGAGGAGCTCGGCATGGGTCCATCCTGCCGGGCGGGGGCTCCGGACCGGTGGGCTTGACACGGCCGGCCCGGCCCCGAGCTGTACCTGACGGGCGGTCACACCCCGTCGGTGTCGTGACCCTTCGGGACCGTGATGAGCAGCGCGCCCGCCGCGACGTGCGTGCGCACGTGCACGGCCTCGCCGAACTCGTCGCCGTCGAGCTGCACGGGCTGCGCCTCTGACGTCGCGAGCTCGATGCCGGTGCCGCGCGAGTAGCGGACGGCGTTGTCCTTCGTGCGGAGGGCGAGCACGCGGCGTCCGGCGCGGAACTTCCGCAGGAAGCTGTTGTCCCACGCGACGCGGCGCCACACGAAGATCCAGCCGAACAGGCCCTTGGGCTGGAAGATCACGATGTCGAGCGCGCCGTCGGTGACGGATGCCTCGGGGATGAGCTCCAGACCGGCGGGAAGCGACCCGCAATTGGCGAACAGCACGCTCTGCACGCGCGCCGAATGCAGCCGGGACCCGGCGAGCTGGTACATGATCCGGAACGGCTTCGCGCTGACGAGCGAACGCGCGGCGCCGTCGACGTAGGCGACCCAGCCGACGGACTTCTTCAGCTCGGGCCTGGTGTTCGCGATCATCGCAGCGTCCAGCCCCATGCCGCCCATCACGACGAACGCGTGTTCGTCGACCTTTCCCCCTGCGCGGCGCAGCGATGCCCACCCGACGTCCATCGCGAGCTGGTCGCCCTCGAAGGTCGCCCGGATGACCGCCTCCGCGTCGTCGAGAGGCAGCCGGAGGTTGCGTGCGAGAAGGTTCCCGGTGCCGCTCGGCACGATCGTGAGGGGCACGCCGCTGCCGCTCATCGCCTCCGACACGGCGCGCACCGTGCCGTCGCCGCCGGCGACGAGCACCGCATCGACGTCTTCGGCGAGTGCCTGCCGGGTGACGTCGTCCCCGAGGTCGTCGACCGTCGTCTCGTAGAACAGGGGCTCGGACCACCCCGCCTCGCGCGACAGCCGCTCGACACTCGCGCGCAGCTCGTCGGCGTCGACCTTGATGGGGTTGTACACGAGGGCAGCCTTCGGCGACGGACGCTCCGCTCCGCCCTCCATCGGCCGCGGTGCGCCCTCGGGGCCGACACGGCGGGCCTCGCCGGTCTCGCCGTCAGCCGTGTCGGGCTCGATGTCGTCGGGTTCGCGGATCACCTCGTCGGGCTTCGCAGCCTTCGCCGGGTCCGGCTTGTCCTCGCCGCCGGGACCGGTCGCGGATACCTCGTCCCCGCCTCCATCCGCGGAGTGACCGGAGGACGAGTCATCCGACTGCTCGCCGACCTGCGCCGCGATGTCGGCGTTCACCGCCTCGATCTCCTCGGTCCCGGGGCCGTCGGCGTAGATCCGATCGGCGGGGTGGGGCGGATCGATGTCGCCGGGACGCGCAGTGTCGTCGTCGGGACGCGCGGCGTCGTCGGGACGCGCGGCGTCGTCGGGACGCGCGGTGTCGTCGTTCGATCCGGATGCCCCAGCCATGGGTCCCACCCTAAGGCGGCGGGGACGAAGCGGCGAAGAATCAGGAAGAACCGGCACGTGCGGCGTGCGTGGGCGGAGGGAGGCGGCGCGTCTCCTGGTCTCTCGACGTCGAGTGCCCGAGCCGCGCTCGCCGGGCACCCGCCTGCGCTCGCCGGTCACCCCAGCGCGCGCTCAGATTCCGGCGTGACGCCCGGCGACTAAGCTTGCAGGGTGATCGATCCCGCTCTTCTCCGCGAGAATCCCGTGCTGGTCAAGCGCTCGCAGGAGGCCCGCGGAGAGTCTCCCGACACGGTCGACGAGGCGCTCGCCGCCGACCGCGACCGGCGTGCCGCCATCACGGCGTTCGAAGAGCTCCGCGCCGCGCAGAACGCGCACGGCAAGCGGGTCGCCCAGGCGCCGAAAGAGGAGAAGGCAGCACTCGTCGCCGAGGCGAAGGAGCTGAGCGAGCGGGTCAAGCAGGCGCAGCACGCCGTCACGGCGGCGGAGGAGGCATCCGCCCTCGCCCTCTCGAAGATCGAGAACATCGTCATCGACGGCGTGCCTGCCGGGGGAGAGGACGACTTCGTCACCCTCCGCACGCACGGTGAGGTCCCCGCATTCGGGTTCGAGCCGCGCGACCACCTCGAGCTCGGCGAGTTGCTCGGCGCGATCGACATGGAGCGCGGCACCAAGGTGTCGGGGAGCCGCTTCTACTTCCTCACCGGCATCGGCGCGCGCCTCGAGATCGCGCTGATGAGCCTGGCGCTCGACCGTGCGCTGCAGGCCGGCTTCACGCCGCTCATCCCGCCGACGCTCGTGCGGCCCGAGGTGATGCGCGGCACGGGGTTCCTCGGTCAGCACGCCGCCGAGGTTTACCACCTCGAAGAGGACGACCTGTACCTCGTCGGCACGAGCGAGGTCCCGCTCGCCGGCTACCACATGGAAGAGATCCTCGACCTGGGCAAGGGCGCCAAGCGCTACGCCGGCTGGTCGACGTGCTACCGGCGCGAGGCCGGGTCGTACGGCAAGGACACGCGCGGAATCATCCGCGTGCATCAGTTCAACAAGCTCGAGATGTTCGTGTACACGACGCCCGAGGATGCCGAGGCGGAGCACCTGCGCCTGGTCGCTCTGCAGGAGGGCATGCTGCAGGACCTGGGACTCAGCTATCGCGTGATCGATGTCGCAGCGGGCGACCTCGGCTCGAGCGCCGCACGCAAGTACGACGTGGAGGCGTGGGTGCCCACGCAGAACGCGTACCGCGAGCTGACCTCGACCTCGAACTGCACGACGTACCAGGCACGGCGGCTCGACATCCGCCACCGGCTCCCCGCCGACCGCGGCGGGAAGACCGAGCACGTCGCCACGCTCAACGGCACGCTGGCCACCACACGGTGGATCGTCGCGATGCTCGAGACCCACCAGCGTGAGGACGGCTCGGTCGCCGTCCCCGAGGTGCTGCGCCCGTACCTGGGCGGCCTCGAGGTCATGGAGCCCGTGTCATGACCGACACCGAGCACAGTGCCGGCGACCTGGTGAACGACCCGGTCGTCGAGGAGACGCTCCCCGCGACCGGTGCGGTCGAGGTCGAGACCGAGTCCGGCGCCGCGGGGCTCGTCGACGAGCTGGCGCGCGAGACCGCGGCCACCGATGTGCGGGTCGAGCGCATGCTCATCGTGCTCGACATCGACGGCACCGTCGTGCTCGAGGACGAGTCGCTGAGTCCGGGCGTCGTCGATGCGGTCGCGCACGCGCAGAGCGCCGGCCACGAGGTCATGATCGCGACCGGGCGCGCGTGGGAGAGCACCCGCGGGATCATGCGGGTGCTCGGCATCGCGCCCGAGTACGCCGTCTGCTCGAACGGTGCGGTCGTGCTCAAGCGCATCGACGCCGACGACCTCGCGTACGAGCGCTGGCACGTCGAGACGTTCGACCCGCGTGAGGTGCTCACGCTGCTCCGAGAGCACCTGCCCGACGCCCGCTATCTCGTCGAGCTCCCCGGGGGCGAGCGCCTGTACACCGAGTACCTCGAGGACTGGAACCTCGTCCACGCCCGCCGCGTGCCCTTCGATGAACTGAGCGAGCAGCGGGTGTGCCGCATCGTCGTCGTCGCGCCGGAGCAGGGCGAGGGAGAGTTCCTCGAGCTCGTCGAGCGCATCGGCCTGCACCAGGTCTCGTACGCCGTCGGCTGGACGGCGTGGCTCGACATCGCCCCGCAGGGCGTCGACAAGAGCACGGGGCTCGAGCGCGTCCGCACCGAGCTGGGCATCCGCCCCGAGCAGGTCCTCGTGATCGGCGACGGACGCAACGACGTCGGCATGTTCGCATGGGCGCTGCAGCACGGCGGCCGGGCGGTCGCGATGGCGCAGGGCCCGCAGGAGGTCCGGGATGCCGCGGGCGAGACCACGACGTCGGTCGAGGCGGGCGGCGTCGCCGAGGTGCTGCGCAGTCTCTGACACGCCGTGGGCGAGGCATCCGGAGCGCCTTTCAGACCTTCCACAGGCGCTCTTGCGAGAATGGCCCGACAGTGCTGTCGGCTAGACTCGACGCCTGTTCGACGGATGCCCCGGCACGGGGCCGTCGTCGGGAGGGTTGTCCGAGCGGCCGATGGACCTGGTCTTGAAAACCAGTGGGCAGCAATGTCCCGTGGGTTCGAATCCCACACCCTCCGCACTTGAGGTTCGCCGGGTGCGGACCCGCCAGCCGACACACCCCGAGGGGACCGCGTGACCGAGACGACCAAGCCCGCCAAGCGCGGCCGTCGCACCGTCGCACGGCACGGCGAGCTCTCGTCGCCGCACCCGGTGTCGCTGATCATGAAGATCGTCGGCATCGTGATGGCGGTCGTCCTCGTCTCGGGGGCAGGCGTCGGCCTGTACGCGTTCTACGACCTCACCGCGAGCGTCGCCGCGAACGTCGTCGAGCTCGAGGGTCAGGGCCCGGTCCCGCCCGATATCGGGGCGATCGAAGGCGGCGTGAACGTCGTCCTCGTCGGCACCGACGAGTGCGAGCCCGAGTACGCCCACATCTTCGGCGACCGCTGCACCGGCGCGGATGCGGAGGGGCAGCTCAACGACGTCAACATGCTGCTGCACATCTCCGACAACCCCCGTCGCGTGACGGTGGTGTCGTTCCCGCGCGACCTCATGGTGCCGATCCCCGAGTGCACCGATGAGGACGGCACCGTCAACTCGGCGACCTCGAAGTCGCAGATCAACGAGGCGTGGAGCCGCGGCGGGCTGTCGTGCGTGACCAAGACGATCTCCGACCTCAGCGGCATGAACATCCCGTTCGCTGCGAAGGTGAGCTTCGGCAACGTCATCAACATCACCGACGCGATCGGCGGCGTCGACGTCTGCATCGGCAACGGCGGTATCCGCGACCGCTACACCGGCATCGACTGGCCGGCGGGTCCGCGCACCGTGAAGGGGCTCGAGGCGCTGCAGTTCCTCCGCACGCGTCACGGTCTCGAGAACGGCAGTGACCTCGCCCGCATCAGCAATCAGCAGCAGTACATGTCGAGCCTGGCGAAGAAGCTCGTGAGCGACGAGGTGCTCTCGAACCCGGCCACGCTGTACAAGCTCGCGACGACCGCCGTCGACAACATCACGCCGAGCTCGTCGCTGGCGAACCCGACGACGATGGTGCAGATCGCGCTCGCCGTGAAGGACGTGCCGCTCGAAGAGATCGTGTTCGTGCAGTACCCCGTCGGCGAGGACCCCTGGGATATCAACCGCGTCGTCCCGAACGAGTCCGCCGCCGACGAGCTGTGGGCCGCGCTCGAGGCCAACCAGCCGATCACCGTGACCAACGACCCGAGCACCACGGGCGGCGTCATCAGCGAGGGCACCGGCGGCGAGGCATCGCCTTCGGCGACGCCGGCTCCGGATGCCTCGGCCACGCCGTCGCCGAGCGAGACCCCCGTCGAGCTTCCCGACACCATTCCCGGCCAGTCCGGGGCCGACAAGACCTGCTCGGCCGGCAATCTGAGGTCCAACGGCTGATGCCGGCGGTCGCCAGGTCCTCGGAGGAGGGCCGCGTTCCCCTCGCCCGGCACGCGATCCGCCCTCGCCAGCACCCGGTGCTGTCGCTCCTCGCGATGGTCGCCGTCGTGCTCGGGGTCGTGGGGGCGAGCGCTGTCGGACTGGTGGCCTTCCAGGTCGTCGACACGGCGAACGCGCTCAACACCCATTCCGTCGTCCTCAACGAGGACGAGGTGCTGCCGCCCTCGCTCGGCGCGATCGAAGGTGGCGTGAACCTGTTGCTCGTGGGAACGGATTCGTGCGAGGGCGCGAACGCGGAGCTCTCCGGAGCGTGCCAGAACGGCGACACCGACGGCGAGCGCAACGACGTGACGATGCTCGTCCACATCTCGGACGAGCCGAGACGCGTCACCGTCGTGTCGTTCCCTCGCGACATGATCGTCCCTATTCCGTCGTGTCCCACCGAGGACGGCACCGGTTCGTACTCCGCGATGAGCGCGCAGATGATCAACGTGTCGTACATGTACGGCGGGCTGGCCTGTACCGCGCTCACCGTGCAGGAGCTCATCGGCGACACCATCGACTTCGCGGCGGCCATCCGCTGGACCGGCGTCATCAACATGTCGGATGCCATCGGCGGCGTCGATGTGTGCGTGTCGGGCGATGTGTACGACCCGCACACGGGGCTCGACCTCACCGCCGGCACCCACACGCTGGAGGGCGCGCAGGCGCTGCAGTTCCTCCGCATGCGCCACGGCATCGGCGACGGGTCGGACCTCGGACGCATCTCCAACCAGCAGCAGTTCATGTCGTCGATGGTGCGCAAGCTGCAGTCCGAGTCGGTGCTGGCCGACCCGAGCGTGCTCCTCAACCTCGCGACCACCGCGATCAACCAGGTGCAGGAGCAGCAGCTCGTCCTGAGCCAGTCGCTCGCGAACCCGACGCTCATGGTGCAGATCGCGATGGCCGTGAAGGACGTGCCGTACGAGGACATCGTCTTCGTGCAGTACCCCACCGTGTACTCCTCCGACTACGGGGCCAGCCGGGTCATCCCGGTGACGGATGCGGCCGACGTCCTCTTCACGGCGCTGCGCGAGAACAAGCCGCTCACGCTCACCGGTGAGGCGAGCCAGGGCTACGGCGTCGAGGTGACGGGCGAGACCGCCCAGCCCGCGACGAAGCCGACGGCGACGCCGGATGCCTCGGCCTCCGCGACCCCGGCGCCGGCTGAGACCGCTCCGTCCGAGGAGCGCGTCGAGCTGCCCTCGGACATCGCCGGCCAGACCGCGGCGCAGACGACCTGCACGGTCGCGGGGGGTTAGCGGGCCGGGGCCGATCTGTTTCCGCGAGCCCGGTCGGCCCGGAACGCGTTGTCCACAGAGTGGGCGTTCGCCTGCGCGTCGGGTCTTGCTCGTGAGAGTGTGGGCGCCATGCGTGCCTTCCTCGCCGATGACGTGCTGCGCGGAGCGTCCTCGCGATGACGACGGATCAGCAGGCGTCCGACGAGTTCGCCGATCTCGCCGACCTCCTGCAGGACGAGCAGGACATCCCGCCCGGGAGTCGCGGCCCCCTGTCGCCGGACGCTCGTCGCGCACGGCGCCGCCGGGGGCTCGCCGCTCTGGTCGCGATCGCCCTGCTGCTTGCCGCCGCCGCGGGGTATGCCGCGTGGGCGCTCACGGCTCCCCTGCCGGCGCCGGTCGAGGCATCCGATGTCCCGCGGGTCGCCACCCCGGCGGCTGCAGCCCTCACCCTGCCGGTGGACGGCGCGGCCGCGATCAGCGTGACGGGAGCGGAGGAGCACCTCGGCGCCGACGCGAGCGGCATCTGGGCGGCGAGCGGCGGGAACGAGCCTCGACCGCTCGCGAGCATCACGAAGCTGATCGCCGCGCTCGTGATCCTGGACAGATACCCGCTCGCCGGCGCGGACGATCCGGGGCCCACGATCACGTTCAGCAAGGCCGATCACGACCTCTACGACGACTACTACGTGATGGGGGCCACCATCGCCGCGATGCCGACGGGGACTCGGATGCCTCTGCGCGACGCGCTCGCGATGATGCTGGTCCCGTCGGCGAGCAACTACGCCGACGCCGTGTCGACGTGGGCGTTCGGGTCGCGGTGGGGCTTCGCCGAAGCGTCGCGGGCGTGGCTCGCGAAGAACGGTCTGTCGGGCACGACCGTCGTCGAGCCGACGGGGCTGAGCCGTGACAACACGAGCACGCCCACCGACCTGATCGCGATCGGCGAGCTGGCGGCCGCCAACCCGGTCGTCGCGAAGATCGCGCGGACGTCATCGATCAACCTGTCGGGGCCGGGACTCGTGTACAACACCAACGGCCTCCTCGGCACGGCAGGGATCACGGGGCTGAAGACCGGCAACCTGGGGGCCGGCGCCCACAATCTGCTGTTCACCGCCTCGGTGGACGTCGGAACGGGCACGCCGCTCGCTGTCGTCGGCGTCGTGCTCGGGGGTGCCACGCGGCAAGCCGTCAACACCGACGTCGTGCTTCTTCTCGACAGCCTCCGCGCCGGATTCCACGAGGTGCCGGTCGCGACGCAGGGTGACGTCGTCGGCACGTACAAGACGGCGTGGGGTGAAGAGGTCGAGCTGGTGATCTCCGAGGACGCCTCGATCTTCACGTGGTTCGACACTCCCATCACCGGGGTTCTTGGGACGACCGCTCCGACGGCGTACGACGATGGCGAGGTGGTCGGGACGATCACGTGGACCGCGGGTCCCGAGACGGAGAGCGTCGACGTCGAGATCCAGGGAAGCATCGAACCGCCCGACGCGTGGTGGCGCCTCACCCACCCGGGGCTGCTCGACCCGGGGTAGGCGAAGCACTGCGGGGAGAGCGCCGGCAGGTCGCGTACGTCGGGGTCGTCGGATCGCGTGCGAAGACCGTGCCTTGGCCGGGTTATGATTGCGGGGTGTGTCCGACGCTTCGCGCAGTCGGATGCCTGGAGACGTCGCATAGTCAGGCCTAGTGCACCACCCTGCTAAGGTGGAGTCCTCGCAAGGGGACCGAGGGTTCAAATCCCTCCGTCTCCGCCACGCATCTCAGCTCGCGATCCCTTGAAAACACTGGGGAGTCGGGCCCACTTCGGCGTTCTTCGAAACCGCTCGTGGGAACAAATTGGGAACAATCGCCACGGGGGCACGGGCTCCCAGCCACCGATAGTCGGCGCCAGGCCTCAGCTGTCCCATCCTGAGTCCGGCCGATTTGCGGCTGCCGTGAGGTGGAATGCGTCGTACCGACGGCGAGGATGCACCCCGACAACAACACGCTGTCGGATGCGACGGGCGCGGTGGCTGGCGCGATCCCAATACACTGGCGGCAGATTCGTCGTGCGCTTCGACGAAGCTTCCCTACATGCCGAGCTCGGGGCAATAGACCTGGGCTGTGAGGATGAACTTCTCGGCGTCCTCTGAGTCGATCGTGTCTTGGATCTCGATCCACGCTGCACCGTCCGCGACTTGGGCGCAGATTGTATTGGACAGCTCGACTACGGAGTCAGCCAGCTCGCCATTGCCGATGGGAGTGCCCCAGATGAGCTCGTACGCGCTTGCGAACACGAACGCCTCGCGTGGGTCGTCGCGGAAACGCTGCCACGCGTCATCCTCGACGCTTGATTCAGCCTCAGGCGCGACGGTGACGGTGACGGTCGGCGCCGGCGCGGGCTCCGCTGCACACCCTGCGAGCGAGACGCCGGCGACCGCGAGCGAAAAGATAAAGTACAGCTTCGTGCTCCCCATGAGCGCGAGTGTATCGCTGGGATGCGGACTGCCCGGGGCAGGTCGCGCTGGATCGTCTAGGGACGAGGAGGACTGATCCAGGTGCCCGGATCCGCGCCATACTCGTTCAGAAACGCATCCAGGTCCCCAAGGTGGAACCACGATCGGCTGGTGCCTTGACGTGATATCGGCGCACCGAGCCAAGCGCGGTACCGGTCGAACTCGTCCCGGGTGATGTGATCAGTTAGGAACTGGTTCAGGTAGTCCACCGCCTCATTGGTGGTCATCTGTCCGGGGAACGCGCGACGCATGCCAAGAGGCTACCCGGCGGGGTGTCAACACGGGTCTGCGGTGGCGGCTTCAGTGATGAGTTCATCAAAGGCTGCGCCCTGCCCCGCCGCCCGGCGCTGGGGGTAGCCAGTCCCTGGCGTCGCGTGCAGCCGCGTCAAGAGCATGGGAGACAGTGTCGAGATCGTCGTCGAACAGGTCTGCATACACATCGAGGGTCATCGCCGCCGAAGCGTGGCCGAGCATACGTTGGATCGCTTTCGGATGGCTTCCGGACTGCACTGCCAAGGAGGCGGCGGTGTGCCTCAGGTCGTGAACGGTCATTTGGGGAAGCCCTGCGGCGCGGAGTGCGGAACGAAACCACGATTTTGATCCGCTGCTTGCTCGGACGCGTCGCATGTACGATCCGTCCGGGCCAGGGAATGCGAGATCGGTGTATGCGCGGTCGCATACGGCCGTGCTCAGCTCTTCGAGCACGAAACGAGGGACCGGGACAGACCGCGTGCGATGGGACTTCGGAGTTCCAACATGAAACTCGCCATTGACCTCGACGGCGTTTACGGTGACGTTGATACGACGACGGCCGAAGTCGATGTCGCCCACCCGGAGGCCCGTAAGTTCCGCCCACCGCATGCCGGTATAAGCGAGAACTAGCACGACAAGCCGGCGTTCGCCGGCGGCATCCGCCAAACGCAGCACCTGCTCATGCGATAGGTATCTGTGCACGGAGCGCGACTTCCTCGGCTTTCCGATGTCGCCCATGCGAACGGGGTTGCGGGCGATCCGTCCATCAAGAACGGCATCATCGAGGATGCCCGCGAGGACGCCGATGGTGCGGAGCACAACGGTCGCGCCCACTTCCCCGCGTAGTTCGGAGACCCAATCGCGAACGTCGGTGAAGCGGATGTCCGCGACCGGCCAGTCGCCCCATTTGGGCTTGACGCGAAGTCGCCAGGCGGTCTGGACGGGCGCGAACGACGATGGCTTCATGGAGCCACGTTTCGCCTCGATCCAGCGTTCGCCGAGTGCGGTCACAGTCGCACGCCCGGCCTGCGGGTCGACGAACGCGCCCTTGCTGCGCTGAGACTCGATTTCGAAGAGCCACGCCTCGGCATCGCGCTTGCTACGGAATCCTCGTTTAGCGGCCTGTGAATGGTCGGGTCGGCGGTAGCGGACGAGGTATCGCCTGCCGCCGTTGGTGTTGTAGGGGTGGACGCTACCCATTCGCCTTTCGGCCGACGTTGGAGGTCATACCTTCAAGGCGCCCCGCGGCGCGGGCTTTGCTGATCCAGTCCGATGCGGTGCGGTGGGGGACGGCGAGCTCGTCCTGGATGAGCTTCGTCGGCGGTTCGCCGGCGAGCGCAGCCGTTCCGTAGAGAATCTCGACGATGTCCATGCGCAACTCGGTCTGACCTCGAGCGGCGGCATCCTTGGCGATCCACTCCGGGATGATCCGTCCTTCGGTGGTGGTCAGTTCAGCTACCGAGAACCACTCGGCCCCAACCGCCTCGGGCCCCTGCAGAGTCAGCGCGATGCACGAGGGAGCTGCGGCCTGAACGACGCGGCCGATCGGCAGCGTTCTCATCAGCCGGCTGTTCACTTCGACGTCGTCGCGGGCGGCGTCGGCCGTGACGGACTGTGTGATGTACCGGCCCTCCGCAGCAATGTACTTCGCCATGACGGTGATCGTCACGGGAGGGGAATCCAGGGTCGCTTGAGCGACGAAAGCAGGTGCGATGCGCAACGCGGAACCGACGGGGAGCGTCGCCGCTTTCGCATTCATGGGCTGGTCGTCGATCGTCCTCACGTCAACCTTCACCCCCTTAGTCTGCCTTGTCGTGTCGCGCATTCGCAGAAGACTCTTGCAGAGTGTATCAGAAGCTGCGACACTAACGCGTAAAGCGGGCATGGTTGCGCAAAGGATGGATCATGGACGAAACCCAGCTCTCGGAGCTCGATGAGAGGAAGGAACATCTCACGCCGAAGGAGGTATGCGAGCGGTTCCCCGGAGTCACGCTCAACACGCTCGCTGTCTGGCGGCACTATCGGCGAGGTCCTGACTTCATCGCCGTCGGCAGACGGATCTTCTACGAGCGCGAGGTGTTCGAGCGTTGGCGTGAGAGCCAGACCACCCACTGCAACCCGGACGTGACGCATCTGCCGCGGAGGCGGTCATGAGCGTCACCATCTACAGCACCGGCCCCGACTGCATGCAATGCAAGCTCACGGAGCGCCTCCTGGACGAACTCGAGATCGCTTACACCATCATCGATCTCCGCCGGGATGACGCTGCACTCGAATACGTGACGGAGGACCTCGGCTACTCGCAGGCGCCGATCGTGTGCGTGGACGGCGAACCCGAGAATCACTGGTCCGGTTTTCAGGATGATCAGATCAAGCGACTCGCGCAGGCGGTGGCATCATGACTGACGAGCTGTCGGCGGCGGATAAGTCCGCGAGGGAGATGGCCCGCAGGGCGGCGGATCGGGAGTACAAGCGTGAGTGGCGCAGGCGCAACGCTGAGCGCATCCGGGAGTATCGCGCCGTCTACGACGCGGCGAATCGCGATCGTGTGCTCGCGCAGAAGCGGGAGTACATGCGCGGTCGCAACGCCCGGCTCCGCAGACGAAAGGGGCAGTTGGAGCGACGGCGGGTGTACTCCCGTAAGTATTACGCGGAGAACCGCGACACGTATCTCGACTATCAGCGCTCGGCTCGCGCTCGACGAAAGGCGGAGAATCCCGAGCGCTTCCTTCGGCTGTCTCGGGAGAGCCAACGCCGGTGGAGGGAGAGCAATCGACCGCAGGTGAACCGGTGGCAGCGCGAGCGCTACGAGGCGGATCCAGTCGCGGGACGCGAACGATCCGCGCGGTACTACGCGGAGAACCGAGACGCGGTGCTCGCGAAGCGACGGCTCCGCTGGGCGGAGAACCGCGAGCAATCGCTGGTGAAGCAGCGGGCATACCGAGCGCGAGAACGTCGGCGCCGTGAACTGGGTCTCCCGCCGCGCCGGATTCACCGCGTGCGAGCCGCAGAGCGGCACGCCAACGAACAAGCCGCGCAGGACTTCTTCACCCGGGAACGCACCCCTGCCGAGATCGCAGCGATCCGCGGAGACGCCCCGACAGATCCCTCCGACCTTGCACGATGGGGGCGTGACAGCGCTCGAGCGCGTGCGGGCTCCTATCTCGCCGATCTCGCCGCCAGCCGCGCCCGAGCGGAAGAACACGCGCCGCCCAAGACCGTCGCCATGTTGGCGCGCGAGGCAGAGGAAGCGCGTATGGAGGAGATCGCGCGGCACATCAACGACCGGCTCCGGCGCCACCCCCGCCGTCCGGACACCGCCGACGCGCCGCTCTACAGCAATCCTCCCCACACATCGGGGCTGGGCCGTTGACCACACATCCAGCAGCCTCCCCGCCGTCGTCCGCCGCGCGGGGCACAATCGTTCCGAAAGGACACATCATGATCGATCGCGCACAGGCCGAAGCCACCACCTACCGCGTCGCGTTCGCTGCCCTGACCTTCTACCCGGACAAGCCCGAGGTCGAGCCGGGGTTCACCATCGACGAGGACCTGGAGTGGGCGTTGCAGCCCGTCCTGGATCTTCCGCCCACCGAGTTCGACCTCGTGCGCGATGTTGCCCGCGCCACGATCGCAGACCCGACGGGACACCGTGAGGAACTGACTCGTCTGCTTGCCAAGCTGACAGAGGGGGATGATTCCGATGTCCAGTGATGCCCTGTTTGGGTTCGGTGTGTTTGTGGCTGTGCTCATTCCGGTGCTTGTCGTCTGCGGCCTTCCGGTGGTCGTGCTCGCGGGCGTACGGCGGGGCGTTCGCGTCGGGCTGCACGGGCTGGCGGCGCTACTTGTGCTCAGTTGCGTGGGGCTTGCGATCGCCGCAGTCCTTGGTGCCAGCGGCGCCGCTCCGGCGCTGCTTACGGGCTAGCTCGACTGGCGCGGAGCGAGCGCACGCTGCACGGCGCTAGGGCTGACGCCGAGAACGTTCGCGATGTGCGCGATCGACCGGTGCTGGCGCCGGAGCTCGCGAGCGACTGCAAGTCGCTCCGGGCTCATCACCGACGGTCTCCCCGGGTGCCTACCCTCCGCCTCCGCGCGCTCCATACCCGCACGCGTGCGGATGCCAACCAGCTCCCCACGCAGCGCGTTCAGAGCGCTGAGCATCTCTCGCGGATCGGTCGCCGACTGGGTGGTCGCGAGTGCGGGCTCCGCCAGTGACAGAAACCTCACGCCGCGGCCGCTCAACTCGGCGACGGTCTGCACGAACGCCGTCAGCCCGGGCCGCAGTCGGGCAGCCCGGGTCACGACGAGGGTGTCACCGGGCTTCAGCGCGGTTAGACACGCGGACAGTTCGGGCTGATCACGCGCGGTGGGCTGGACCTGGTCGATGAAGGCCAGCTTCGCCCCCGCGTCCAGTAGTGCACGCTTCTCTGCATCATGATCCGATGCCGGGCCAAGCGGGCGAGAGTAGCCGACCGACCGTGTCATCGCGACGGGCCACGAGTGTCGGGCGTGCCCGGGGTCACGGCGGGACCGGTCGCAGCTTCGGGTCGGCGCGCGGGGAGCGATTCGCGCAGTCGCACGAGATCCTCGGCCAGGCGCGCGTCGAGCGCACGGGTGACCTTCGAGCCGGCCGGCACCGCCAGGGTCGGCACGATCTCGCGGATCGCGCGGCCATGCAACTCGACCAGCAACGAGGTGAGATCCGCTGGCGCGGGGTGAAGTGTTCGGGAGAAGCGGGTCACCCGCTTGAGCTCGCTGAGCCACTGCACCGCCCGCAACGTGGTCATCGGAGCACGAGCTGCGTCCTCGAAAGCCGCCGCTGCTCCTCGCAGCGAATTCTCCGCGGCGGTCCCGTCGAAGGCATGCTCGCCGTCACGATTGCGAACGGTGATGCGATCGACGCCCGTCGCGGTCTCTAGCGCGCGGAGGACGGACAGCGTGTGCGCGAAGTCGTGGTCCGCGTCCGACTCGTCGAGCGTTGCGTTCCGAGTGCCCGCGTGGAGTTGATGCGCGTATAGCGAGGCCAGTGTGAGGGCGTTCTCCGCCGGTGACGTCGCGACGACGGCCACCTCGGTGCGGAACCCGTCCTCGTGGAAAAGTCGCTCGATGCCGATGACCGCCTCGACGTCGGGGAATTGACCAGCGAGGAGGAGCGGGAGCCGTTCTTCGCGAGCGTGACGGAGACATTGTGTCAGCCACGTCGCCGCTGCTTCCGCCACGCGCTCCTGCGCATCGGGCGCGGACTCGTCGGCCTCGGAATGGAAGCTGGAGAGCGCCCCTGCGGAGATCACGGCGATACCGTCAGACGCCTCGCTCACGAGAGCGCCGATAGCACGAGTCGCCCCCGACCCGCGAGGCCCAGCGACGAGCACGAACCGTGGCTCGGCGGTCGGACGCGCCCCGGCGAAAAGCGTCGGGATGACCAGGTGCTCGAGCGCCTCGTCGACATCGAACTGGAAGGATCCGGCACCCATCTTGGCCGGTGAGCCAGTCGCGGGCCTCGCCGACCGATCGGGTAGTGCGCTCCGATCGAAGCCATCGAGCGACAAGACGTGATCGCGGAACTCACGTCCACCGGATGTGGTGGCGGAGGCACGGTCGGCAGCAGACAGGAGCGCATCGTACGCAGCCGCGTCATTTACCCGCCACGGCGTTACTGCCCCACGCATCGAGCCTCCCGCGCCGAGTCTATCCACCGCCCGAAAAGGACACGCCGCCGATTTCGAACCGCACCGACTGAAAAGCTCAGCCGCGGTCGATACAACGGTCCCTTCCTCTCCGACGGGGAGAGGATAGCGAGGCGCGGACGACTCCGCTCCTGTCGTTCGCTATTTGCAGACTCCGCTCTCCGCTGCGCTTCGAGCTCCGCTTATCAACCGCTCACTCGGGCACTGCGTCATCCCCTCCCCGCTGTGATTAGCCAATTGTCGGGACGAAGGCGGAACTGAGACGTGCGGGGTTCAGGATGATGCCCCTACCGACGGTGCGCGATCGGACCGCCCGAGGGGTGTCCGGCGTAGGATCGCGGGATGGTGGAGCTGTTCGCCGGGTTCGCGGTTTCCGATTACGGGCCAGCGTTGGCGTGGTATCGACAGTTGCTAGGTAGCGAGCCGAGCTTCTTCCCCAACGAGCGGGAAGCGGTCTGGGAAGTCGGTGCGCACTGCTACGTGTACTTCGAAGTGCTTCCCGATCGGGCTGGCCGCGGGCTGAGCATGGTGATGGTGGAGGATCTTGACGAGCTCATCGACGCGATCACTGCCCGCGGGATCGACGCCCTTCGGACGGAACAGTACGAAGAGGGCATGCGCAAGGTGGTCTATGCCGACCCGGACGGCAACGAAATCTCGTTCGGCGGGACGAGTAGACGCTGACATCACTCTCGATCGCCATCCGGGCGCGCGCGGTGGCGGGTGCTTCCCGGGCAGGCTCTCATGGGGGTCGAGTCACCACGTTTGTTGGCAGACGTCACGCACGGTCGGCACGGTGTCGTGCCACCCGGCTAGCCTCAGGGCGTGACGATCGAACTAGGGTCCGTGCTCGCCGCCATCTTCGTCGCTGTCATCGCGATCGTGGGGTGGGCTGGCCCACGGTGGACCAAAGAGGGCCGCCTTCTGACGCGCATTCGTCGGCTCGGTGAAGCCCATGCCGCAGTCCCCGAGTCGAGTGAGCGGACCAAGTTGGGGGCTACGCTGACTGAACTCGCGCAAGAACTGAACGCATGGAACGCAGCGGACCAACGGTTAGTTCGGCGGTGGCGCGTCGGGGCGGCGCTTGGAGCGCTGGTGATCTCGTACGCCGTGGTGTTCGTTGTCTGGCCAGCTGCGAGCGAGGACCTGAGCACGCTCTGGTTGGGGTCATTGATCATCGGATCCGTCGCAGGCGCTCTCGCCGTCGCTGTGACGGAGACCGCGGAGCGCGTGATTGCAGGTCGCGCGGCAAACGTTCGGCGTGAGGCGCGCGAAAGAGCGTTTGTGCAAGGCGAGTCGTCGACATTCGGTTGACTACTGTCCCCGCCAGATTCTCGATCCCTACGCGAGCGGTGAACGGAAGCGGAGACGCCGACGCATAATCGGATCGATCGTGCTCGGGACGCGGGGACACCCGGTAGGACCGCGCTCTGGGGCGCGAAATGCAGAGTCCGCCGCCGAGTTGCCGCTAGCGTGCGTGGAAAGTCGTTATCCCTAACGGAGTTGAAGTGGCAGAAGAGAACCCCTGGAACGCCGCGCGCCTGATCCCGACCTCCGGGATCAACGGTGCTGAGGAACAGGAACGGCGAGCGACCTCGGCTCTGCTCGCTGTTATGGCGTCGGTGAGGGAATATGGCCGGGTCATCACGAGTCGTATGGGCGCGCCCGCGGGGGCGCTCGACACGTTCATCGAGGTGCCGTTCCAATTGGGCGACAAGAAGGTCTTCCCCGACGGCCTCATTCGAGTCAAGCGGGGAAGCAAGGTCTGGACCGCGCTCGTCGAGGTAAAGACAGGCAACAACGAGCTGCAGCGGGAACAACTGGAGAACTACCTCGACGTCGCCCGGGAGCACCGCTTCGATGCGCTGCTGACGATTTCTAACGAGATCCCACCGGCGGCGGGCACGCACCCGACCGTCGTCGACAAACGCAAGTCGAAGTACGCCACGATGCACCACCTGTCCTGGACAGAAGTGCTGACCGCCGCGATCATGCAGAAGGAGTTCCGTGGCGTCGCTGACCCTGACCAGGCCTGGATCCTGGGTGAGCTGATCCGGTACCTTGAGCACCCGAAATCCGGCGCCGTCGAGTTCACGGACATGGGGCCGAGCTGGGTGCCCGTCCGTGAGTCGGTGTCGAGCGGCACTCTTCGCAAGAGCGATAAGGACGCCGCACAGGTGGCCGGCCGGTTCGACGCACTGCTGCGCTATGGTGCGCTCAAGCTCGGGCAGCGACTCGGCGCTGATGTCAGTCAGGTGTTGTCGAAGGCGGAAGTTGCGAATCCCGCGTTGCGTATCTCGGCTGTCACCGACATGTTGGTGAGCGAGGGCAAGATGTCGGGCGCAATCCGGATCCCGAATGCCGTGTCGCCATTGACCGTGACCGTTGATATCCGGGCGGCACAGGTCACCTGCTCCTTCTCGACGAGCGCTCCTGCCGAGGGCCGACCCACCACGAGGGTGAACTGGCTGCTCCGACAGCTGAAGGATGCACCTGACACGCTACGGGTTGAGGCGTTCGCTGCTCGTCAGCGGGGCGGCACCGCTGAACTCCTGAAAACCGCTCGCGAGGATCCGAGCGTTCTGGTCGCTGATCCGTCGAAGGAGATCAAGTCGTTCACCGTCACGTACATCGGAAAGATGGGCGCTGCGCGGCTCGCCGGAAGGTCCGGGTTCATCGATTCGGTGATGGACGCGATCCTCGAGTCGTACGACGTCGTGGGCCAGCGGCTAAAGGACTGGACGGCGGCGCCGCCTCGTCTCCGCAAGCCGGAGGAGGTGGTCGTGGACGAGCAGGTGTCGAAGGACATTCCGTCCGCGGCGCTGTCTTCCCAAGACGACGAGCTAGCGGGCGCTTCGGCCCCGAACGCATCCTGAGTCGCTGACACGGGCGTCTCAATCAGCAGTATCTCTGCACCTCAGTCGACTGAAGGGACGTGCCGGACGCGATCCCTATGCGAGCACGGCACGCATGAGGGGCGGTCGCGTGCGGGCGGGCATTTCGCGACGCGCCGCGAGTACAATCTCACGTTTCTGATGGGTAACGGTGCATTAGGCAATGACGACAGCGGCCAACCTCGAGTTTCCGCGACGAGCTCCGAGCTCCGGTTCATGGACACAATCTCGATCTGTTAGTACAGTTGTAGAATCAGTTGTTTCTACAGAATGGATCGATCATGTCCACGATTGCCGGACTGCGTGAGATTGTCGAGGAGCAACGCGCACTCGCCGATCGCTTGGCCCTGTTGCTGGCGGAGCTCGAGGGGGGCACGGCCGACTCTATCCAGCCGGGCAGTCCGATATTCGACCCCGACATCGACGAGCCACCTATGCGCCCGAGCATCGACGGCAACCGTGCGCAGCTGGATTGGGTCTCGATCATGATCTGGTCGAGACTCGCAGCTCTCAATGTGCGCGAGCATCGTGGAGCGTCGCGAGACGAATACGTGCAGTGGGCGAAGGAAGCGGGGTATCGAGACGGTCGTGGTTGGAACCGGTGGGACGGTTACGACGATCTCTCTGACGGGCGGTGGATCAACGGCGTGGGGATCGGCCACCTCCGTGCGTACTGCCGCCGCCAGAATCGATCCATCCCCGACGACATCGCTTCATGGGCGAACGACGGTTGCGTCCCCGAATGAGCTCCCGGCGGCGGAGCGGTTCGACGATCCTGAAGCGGGCACAGGCACGATCGGGTACGCCCGTCGCGCCTCACGACGAAAGGACAATCTGAGCCGTTGCGGAATCAAGGCGTGTTGGTCGACTGGTCGGGGGACTGTGGGCTCAATTAGGCATTTCCCTCGCGCGAACGAGTGCACTCCTTGTCCTGCCGGATGTCGTCGACGAGCGTACGCGGCTGGGGCGAACCGCGCGGATCCCGCAGTTGCGCACATCAAGCGGCTCTCTGCTACCCGCGGACGAGCAGATGTTCATATCGCCTTACACGGGCCGATTCCGATGGCCGCTCTCGGCGGGCGATACCTGAACACGCTGCGCACAACCGTCTATGAATGGGACGGCCACACAGGGAACGACTCCCGGTATCGGGAAGCCCTCGTGCTCGAACCGGGTTTGGCTGCCGGTCCGATCTCCGAGGTATTCAGCAGGCGCTAGAAAGCCGAAAAGGCCGTCATGTCCGGCCCGAGCCGCTGCCGTTGTCCGACGAGTCGAGCAAGGCTGCGATG
Organism: Microbacterium sp. MF43; assembly: GCF_012847295.1. GTDB lineage: Bacteria > Actinomycetota > Actinomycetes > Actinomycetales > Microbacteriaceae > Microbacterium. The sequence continues at coordinate 11,016 of NZ_JABBDY010000005.1, read as the reverse complement.
TCGTCGTTAGCGATAGGGCGCTTCACCGAGAGCAAGGTTAGCGCCCGCACGTGAAAGGCGACGGGGGCTTTGCCGGTCGCAGTCGCCGCTGCAAACTCTACTTTGACGGTTGGCGCGGTCTCATCGCCGCTAGCGCGGACACTTACCGACGAGACGTGAAAGTCGTCCTCGATCGTCGTCCGAATCTGCTCGACGTCCTCTCGAACCGTGTCGCCCTTAGTAGTTGCAACCGAGAGCTGCCGGCTAAGGCCCCGTAGTTCGATTCCCGTCAGATCGAAACCGCGCAACGGCGGTGAGAGTTCATCCCATCTTGCATCGGGGCCGTCCTCGCGCCCCCGAAGCTTCCGCGCGTCGGACCCGAACCACATCGTCCACCGCCGCACATCTGCAGCGAGGCGCCCACTCCGCATGTGCCAGTGCGGAGGGGTGGCGTCCATCTCTTCCTCGGTCATTTCCGCGGGATTGAAGAACAAGGACGACCTGCCGGCCATAAGCGCCGGCGCCGCCTGGCGTACAAGGGGCGTCAGGTCGAGCCCATCGAGAGCACCCGACATCGACTCCAGCCGCTCCATGGTCAACATCGTCGCGAGCGTGCGCCAGACCTGCGGAACGCGTACATCTCCCGCGCGCTGGAGGACGTACGGTAACACGACGCGGAGCTCACTATCGGTGAGCGAATCCTCCTCCAACTGCGCAAGGACGGTCGCGTCGGGTTCATTTTCGAAGAACACCTGAAGCAGGGTGGCAGTCCTCGTCAAACGTTCTGCAGTCGCACCGACGAAGAGTCTCCGCACTGTCTTGTTGAACGCCTTCAACGCTTCTAGTGGCTCTTGCTGCTCGACGCCTACTATCCTCTGCGCATCGCCGTCATCCAGTACCCCACGGCCACCTCGCACGATGTTCGCGCGGACAAGCCCGGAGAGTTGGGTCGCATCGGTCGGGCTGCCTGCAGGCGCAACGATCTGAGCCGTAGCCGTGATCTCGGTTGCTAGCGTGCGACTTTGTTTGGGCATTTGATCCCGAAGGCGGGACCACGTCCGCTTTTTCTCGTCCTCCAGCCCGAGGATCAGCGGCTCCTGGTCCGCCAAGGCATCGATGTCCTCAGCTGCGACAACGGCGCGGAGAGAGCCGCGGATGAAGATGCGCCTTTCGCGCTTCTTGCCGTCTTCTCGCCAGGTCGCCACCATATCGGGTACATAGCTGTGGTTGAAGTAGTCGGTCTTCTCGATCTTGACACTCGGGTCAAGTCGCCGCATTTCGTCCGCTACTGCGCGCTTCACTCCATCAATGACGTCTTCTGGCTTCTGGTGGGCGCGTGCCTCGCGTACAGCCTTGACCACCGGCACTTCGGCGTTCGTCATGCCGCCTTCCCCTTCTTCTTGCGCTTGAGGACCGCTTCGATCTTGTTGAGTTCGGAGCGCGTGATGGTCAGCTCCTTCTGTCTCTTGTTCAGCACCAGCAACCACACTCGACCGGTGACGAGGTCGAGGATGTCCTCATCGATGGCCGCCCCGTTGAGAAGATCAGTCTTGTCGTCCTTCTCGGCCGCCGCTTTGTTAGCTTCGATGGCCGCCTTGATCGTTGACCGCTTCGTCAGTGTGGGCCACGCAGTCTGATCGAAGGGATGCGTGGTCACCCACATGAACTCCCACCGCGGGTCTTGTGTTCTGGCGATCTCCGCGGCTGTCGCGCTGTACGCAATCGCGAGGAAATCCTTATACTCCATGGGTTGCTTCCCCACCCCGGTGTACGCCTTGTTCTCCACAAACAGCCCGCGCTTGTTCTCAAAGAACCACCCTCGGAGATCGAAAGTCTGGACCGACCCATCCAGGCAACTCACAGTACAGTCCGGGGCGAACTCGTATGCATCGAACGGCAACTCGAGATGAGTAGTGCTCTCCAGCCATCGCTTGGTCCGCATCACCCCTTTACGACCCGCCTCGTGAGCTGATTCAGCACGCAGAGCCAAGCGCCATACCCCCCGGTTCTTCGCCTACTTCGGCGAATGGCACTCACTCTAGGGCAGGGTAACCCTTGGCTCGGACATTGCAACACAGCTGCCTGCCGCCATCTCTGCGGCCCTTCCGAGTGAGCGGCGACTTTCGTCGCGGCGGCCTCCAGAGGCGCGGGCCGCATCAACTGAAGTACTCGCGCGTATCTCTCTAGTCCGTCAGTTCTGACGAATGGGTGGGGCTGCCGTGGGTCATGCACCAGCTTCCATTCGTCGGCGGCGCAACCGCTCGCGGTGATTGCCGTCTGGAGACACATCTGACCGTCGACAAGCCGGTGATCAGTCCTTCGCCGTTCCAGCTTGCGCGGGAGCCTCACCCATCCGGCACCAGGTTGTCTCGCATGAATGCGCCAGCGTGCCAGCCAGCATCTGGAACGGAGAGAGGGTAGGCGATTGGATCCCAATCACCTACCCTCTCAGTAGTGAATGCTCACGCGAGCGTAACGTTCACCACGATCCAGATGACAGTTGCCGCTGCCACCAGGACCAGTAGTCGAGCGGTCGGGCCCCATCCTTTAATGGCGGCCCGCACCGTTCGGCCGATTTCCTTCCACATGTCGACCTCCTTGGGGCGGAATCGAAGCCATTGCTTCTTCCGGTCAGGCGCGGCCCGTGTGGCCGCTTCGTGAGTCCTTTTTTTCATACCTGGCCCGTCAAGCGGGTCTGATACTGTCAGACCGAATCAGACCTCGTGGGGCGGGCCGATGAATTCCTCGCTGTACCGAACTCAGCTTCAGCACGTTGCCCGCCAGTTGGAGTCATTGCCGCGACCGGACGGTGGGTGGGGTCTAACTCCGACGTCGGTGTCAAGCATCGTGAACACAGCTGAGGTTGGGGTTGTGTTACGCGCTGCCGGCCGTGGAACAGACGTCGGGTCTCGAGTGATTCAATACATCTCGGCCGCGATCCCTGCGTATTGCCGCCCGGAGCCGAGCTACCCGGGCGAGCACTTCGGGCGGGGCGAACGGACTCGGTTCGTGTCGTTCGGGCTCGAAGGCTTGACCACATATCCCGAAGTGCTGTTCGGTTCCGATGTTGCGATGGAGACGGTGCGGTTCAGCCTCCGCTTCCTCTCTGAATCACAGTTCCAGGGCGGTTGGCCGGAGACGCGCGGCGAAGCACCGGATTCAATTCATCAGACTGCCCGAGCCATCTGTTCGCTCGTTCGACTGCTGCTCGCCGACCAGACGCACGGCGGTCTCGCTACCGAGGAGCAAGAGGTGGCACTAGAGCTCGCGCTCGCCGGCGGCGCGCGGTTGCTCTCACTACAGCTCGACGATGGCTCCTGGCCGGTGCGTCCCACCACCGGGAACGAGCGAAGCGCTGCTAAGACTGCACTGGCGACGATGTCGCTGGGCTACCTCGCCCACCTGAGCGCGAATCCGGAAATTACGCACGCGCGTGAGGACGGAGGTCGTTGGCTCATGGCGAATATGCGGGCATGGGACGGCCGAACCGAAGAGGATGTGGATGAGAAAGGCACCCATTGGGTGCACATGGCGTATGCGGAGTGCGTGCGCGGCGTTCTCGCTGGCTATCCGGAACCACCGCGGCAATTGAAGTCGGTGTTCGACCGGCTATCCCGCCGCTGGTCTGTCGACGAGCGGTTGTGGACCGAGCCGGGCAAGCCCGAAGGCAAAGCAACGATTCGTGCGGCCTATCACACGGTGATGGCCTTCGAAGCTGCGCGCCCCGATTCGGTGCTGGTCGCGCCAAAGCCCCTACCGGCTCCTGAGGAACCCAGGCTCGGCCAGATCCGAGGCATCCGGATCAACGAACGGACGATCGAGGTCCTCGGAACCAAAGCGCACGCCGAGATGGCTCTAAGCCCCGGACCGATGGTTACCCTACTAGCACTACACCAAATGGGCGGACGCGCGACGACCCAGGAACTTGCCGACGCGACCGGGAAGCAGGTTTCGTCGATCCACCAAGACGTGAAGCTGATCAACTCGAGCGCCGTCACCGCGTCATTCGACGCCGTACCCCACGTCGTTCTGAGCGTCCAGGAGCAGCGTCGATACGTCTACGAGTTGATCGCACCCATCGTCGATGACTGAACGTCGGGGTGGTGCTCGAGGGCGTAGCGGCTGAGCATTCGCACCTGCTCGAACGTAGGAATTTGCTCGATCTGCGCCGCGTCGAACCATCCCACCTCATGCACCTCTGACAGTTGCGCCGATATGGGAGCCTCACGGTCGACGCGCCGCACGAAGTAGAACTGCACGATCGCGGGAATGTGGAAGCCCTCCCGTTCCACGTCCACATAGAAGGGGCCGGGCAGAGCAGTCGCATTGTCATCGTTTAAGAGCGACGGTGTCGCGCTCAAGACCTCGACATCCAGCCCAGTCTCTTCCTTGACCTCGCGGGCCGCGGTTTCATGGAACATGTCGCCGGCCTCGATGTGGCCGCCCGGCGGGACCCACTTATCGAATCCGCGATGATGTACCAACAGCACTTTGTCGTCCTCGACGAGGTAGCCCGAGCAAACCAGGGCGTATCCCAGTCCACGGGCGACACCGCCTCGGGTGATCTGAATGGGATCCGCGATGTCACTCATCGAGGCCACCTTAGTGTCTCGCCAGCCATACGCTGACTGTGGCATGGACAGCACCCGAAGCATCAACGATATGGCAGTTGTCGTTCTGGCCGCCGGACGCGGTGAACGGTTGCGCCCGCTCACCGATTCGACTCCGAAGCCTCTATGTCCGGTTGGGGGCCGACCCATCATTGATTGGGTGGTCGAGCGGCTCGGGGTGAGCGACGAGCAAGTCGCCGTAAATGCGCACTACCTGGCTGGCCAGATCGTCTCCCATTTCCGTCGACGACCAGTTCACGTCGAGGTCGAGGACGAGATCTTGGGCACGGCAGGCGCAATCGGCAATCTGGCCCAATGGATCGACGGACGGGATGTGCTCATCCACAACGGCGATGCGTGGATAGACGGCGACTTGACTCGACTCTGGCGCGGCTGGGATCGACAGCGGCCGCGCCTCCTTGTCATCCCTACACCGAGGCGATCCGACTTTGGTAAAGCTCGGTTCATTGGTGCAAGCCTGTTGCCTGCTGCTGACGCGGCACAACTGAAGGCGGTTCCGTCCGATCTATATCGAGTCATCTGGAGAACCGCGTACGACGCTGGGGGTCTGGAATTGGTGACCTTCGATGGCACTGCGATCGACTGCGGCACGTGGGACGACTATCGCCGGGCCGACCGGATCGCCACCCTTGGGCAGGGCGGAGCGTTGAGGGCAGTCCAGAGGTAGAGCGTCCGGGCGCCGACGAACTTTGTGCTGGCTTCCGATTGATGCGGAACTTAGAAGCCCGGCGCGCTCTGGCTCAGAGATATCGGTGACGTAGACGCCCGTGTGCCGCTCGGGCCAGTCGAGCGGCTCCGCAGGTTCTTGCGTGACCTGCGCGACACCCGCTGAGGCTGCGACACGAGGACGGTCACGCTTCAGACGGCTCACCTCTACCCACACAACGTCGCCGTCCCTAGGCCAGAGCAACAAGCCCAACCTGGATCGTACGCATTTGGCATACCGGGAGTCGTGTGACGGGCTCGATCACCGCGCGAAGAGCCGGTTCCTGATCGTCCGCCGTTCAATCAAGTTCTACGCCCTCGACCCTCGCCTGCTCGCGTTGTAGTCGCTCAGCTTCATCACACGTCGCCCAGAGGCCCAGCAGTTCATCGCCGTGAACCGTGAACGCTCCGACTCCTGGAACTCCCCAATTCACGATGAGATACGTGTGTTCGCCGGGGGAGGACGTCGAGGAGAAGACGTCACCGACGTTAGAGGTGGGGAGAGAATACCCATCGGGGAAGACCAGCGACGAGCCGGCGAGGTTGCACTCTGGCTCGCCGAGCTCACGAAGATTCTCCACTGCCAACGAGCGCGGCTGGCACTGGTCGAGGGATTCGTATCCCAGCGGGATGCTCACCCCTCGATCGTTTCCGCCGCAGCCCACAAGGCCTGGCAGGAGTGCCGCGCCCACCCCGAGCGCAAGGAGTCTGCGGGTGGGTGCCATGACGGGAGACTACCGGCCTGGTCAGTGCTCGTATTTCTTGGGCACGGATGCCGGTCGCTGACGGTGCCGAGTGTGCACGGACGAGCACGGTCCGGTGTGGTCCCGGTCAGCCGCAGCTGACCACGGCATATTGACCCGTCGAGGTATTCGTTCGTACCCGTTGGCCGTTCACGTAGATGTTGCAGGTGATACTTGTGCCGTCGAGGATTTGCGCGTTGAAGTTGCGGTAGCTCGAGTCCCCGGGCCAGCTCTTTCGCCACGGAAGCGGTTCGTTCGTCGCTTGGCTGATGTTGTAGGTCCCAGGCGCGATCCAGGTAATGCTGGCCCGGCTGCCGTTGCCGACCACTTCGTAGACGATGGAGGGCGCTTCGAGGGTGATCGCGACATCTGACCCGGGCTCCACGATTGTCCCGGCCTTGGGCTGCTGAGAACTGACCTTCTGCGAGCCTGACGTTGAGCCGCTTACCTCCAGGCCCGCGTTCGAGAGGGTGCTGGTTGCAGCCAGATCGGTGGCTCCCACGACGTTGGGAACTTTCACGCCCCATTCCAGCTTGACTGAGCTTGCGATGGGGAGTTTGCCGTCCATGGCAGCAGGGTTGGTCGCCGTTACTACCCACGCCGGGTCATAGTCGTCCGCAGGCGGCCCCGCCGGGCGAGGTTCGAAGCCCGCCACGGTGAGCTGGTCGAGTGCTGCTTCCAGCGGCAGTCCCACGACGTCGGGGGCGTCAACGAGAGGTCGGTCGAGCGTGACGTAGACGGACTCGCCCGCCGCCATTGACCCTGTCGCGGTTTGCTCGAGGATCTTCCACTCCTCAAAGCCATCCACTCGGTCGGCGGTTGGGTCTGCTGCCTCCACAGTGATGCCGATCCCCGCACTGGCAGCCTGCGCTTCGTCGAGAGACATGCCGCTCATTTCCGGAACCACGACATCCATGGGGACGACTTCCAGGACGACCGTGCGGTCGGTGTGAACGCGTTCGGCTGGCTCCGGCCGTTGGGACTGCACGACGCAGAGTTCGGCCGCACGAACGTCGTCCTCGCAGAAATCGGACTCGGTCACAATCTTCGTTTCGAGTCCGCTGTCTTCGACAGCGGCAATCGCATCCGCCAGAGGTTCGCCTTCAGCCTGCGGCACAGTGATTCTTGTGACCTGATCGACGATCACTGTCGTCAGAACGCTCAGCACGATTGTGACGACGACAACGACCGCAGCGACGCTGATTGTTCGACTGCTGGGGCGCCAGCCGCGCTTGGCTGGCAACGGTTGAGCCGCTTCCCCGGCGCCGCTCTTGGGCTCGCGCTCGAGGGCGTCGTCGACCGCCGGTTCCGAAACCTCTTCCCCCACAACTGCTCCCCTGCAACCAGTGCGATCTCGAGTCGCAAACAGCATCAGGGTAGCGGAATCGGTGGACGCTGCTGCCGCGGGCCGTAGCGCCGCGGCACGCCGGAGCGAACCGCGTCATGGCTGGACCACGCACACGCTCCGCGACGAGGTTGCCCGCAGGTGGGTCCTGCAACGTGTGCTCAGCCTGAGACTGACCGGTCGCCCGCCGTCGTTGCGATCGATGATTCGTACACCCCGCTCGTGACGATGCCCGATGATCGCGCGCCTACCGCGCCGCGCAAACCTGTACCGCCGACCACACTCCGCCGGCAGCATGACGGCAGGTGCGCGATCTGTACCGACGTACAGCAATGCACGTAGGCACTTCTGCGAAGGTATGTCGCGAATAAGCAAATCAGCGTACTCTGATCGTATGCGTGGGGGGCTGCGACGGTGGAAGCGCGGGACGCAGTCTCGCGGCGTCCGCAATGCTGTCGGGTACGCGTTGGACGGTGCGTGCGACGCGCATCTCACTCGGCCGGCTGGGGTCGACGCCGCGGTCGCGTACGGTCGCGGCACGCGGGTCGAGCGGTTCACCGTGATGGGGCACCAGGTTGCCCGTGATCGGCTCGGGGCGCGAGCACTGCGCCGCTGGGTGAGCGGTGAGGAGCCTGCGACGGCGTCGCCGCGCGGTCGGGTGATGCGCGCGCCAAACGCGGACCTGCTACTGGACGGGACAATCAACTTCCCCAAGTCGTACAGCATCGCCGCGCTGATCGACCCGGAGATTGCGGAGGCGTTCGAGCAGCTGCAGGACCGGCTGCGTGACCGCATCATCCAGTTGTGGCGGCGTGAGCTCAACGCTCGACGCGGGGCAGGTGGCTGCATCCGGGAACGTATTGCGCGGCTCGAGGTGGTTGAGCTCCGGCACCGCCGGTCGCGGTCGCTGGACCCGCACATTCACCGTCATCTATGGCTGAGCGTGAAGGTGCAGGGCGAGGACGGCAAGTGGTCGAACCTCGACTCGCGGGTCGCGATGAAGCTGCACACGGTGGTGAACGCGGAAGGCGAGCTCGCTGCCCGCACCGATCCCGAGTGGGTCGCGGCGCTCGCCGCACGCGGGTACACGCTGGGCCCGCACGGAGAGATCACCGAACTCACCCCTGCGGTCCGGCCGTTCTCGCGACGGTCCAACCAGATAGACGCGAACCGGGCGGCGCTTCTCGCGGCGTGGCAGGACGAGCATCCCGGGCTGCATCCCGGGCCGGAGGACCTTCACCACATCGACGAGAGAGCCTGGGCGCACGGGCGGCCGAACAAGCCCGCCCCTGTGGATGAACCGTCCTGGGAGGCAAAGGTGCGAGAGGAAATCGCCGCGATCGATCCGCTGCTGCTCGAGCATCGTGAACGCGTCGAGCCGTCACCGGTTCCACTCGCGCAGCTGGACCGAGACAGTCTCGCGGCGGCCGCTGTCGTCGACGCCGATAAGCGGTCGGTCTGCAGCAGCGGAAGGTTCAGCCCGTGGGACATCCGGGCCGGCGCCATCCGTGCGCTGGCATCAAGCGGATTCGTCGCCGAACGGGGGTTGCTGGACGAGCTTATCGACGACGTGTGCGAGCGCGCCACCGGTCATGTGATCGACCTGCTGCCCGACGAGGAGGACAAGCCGGCGCACATCAAGGCGCTGATGGCAGAAGCCACCGTGATCCTGAAACTTCGCGTCGCTGCTCTGTACGCGGAACTTGCAGAGCCGGGCGCAGTGCCCACCACCGGGGCCATCGACGACCTGGCCCATGCGGTCGTGCCAGACAAGCAGCTCGATCCAGACCAGCTCGCCGCGGCGGCGGCGCTGGCGGGTTCGGATGGGCTGGTGTGCGTGACCGGGCCCGCCGGGGCCGGCAAGACGGCCATCCTGCAGGTCGCTTTGAGCGCACTGGCCGCGCAACACCGCCGACTACTCGTCGTCACCCCGACCAAGAAGGCCGCTGCAGTCGTCGCGCACCACACCAAAGCGGAGGCGACCAGCCTTCACGGGCTCCTCCACGATCACGGCTATCGGTGGCAGCACGATCACCACGACGCGCAGCAGTGGACCCGGCTCCGTGTCGGCGACCTCGACCCGGCGACCCATACGACGTACCGGGGTCCGCGGCGGTATGCCATGCAGGGCGGGGATCGGGTGGTCGTCGATGAAGCGGGGATGGTGGACCTTCACACCGCGGCGGCGCTGGCAGAGCTGGCACAAGAAGTGGGGTTCGGGATCGCGGTGGTCGGCGACCCGCGCCAGGCGGCACCGGTCGGTCACGCCGGCGCGATGGCCCTCGTGGCGCAAAGCGCGGACCGAGCAGTCGAACTCGTCTCAACCCATCGGTTCACCAACCCGGCATACGCCCAGCTCACCCTGCGATTGCGCGACGTGACGACGCCCGAGGAAGCAATGGTGTTGGCTTCAGACCTGAGTGCGGCAGGCCACATCCAGCGGGTCGCGACACTCGAGGACGCCAATCGGATCATGGTGGACGCCTGGCTCGATCACGCCGCTCACGGGCAGCGACTCGCGCTGGTGACCAGCAGCAACGACGCAGCCCACGCCCTCAATGAGGCCATCCAGCAACGCCGCATCGACACCGGCCAGATCCACTCGCACCGGGTCACTCTCGGACGACACGGACAACGCCTGCTCGAGGGCGACATCATCCAGACCCGGCGCAACGACACGGCAACCGGTGTGCAAAACCGGGCGACCTGGCGCATCCGCCGCATCGGGCGTGACCTCATGGAGGTTGAGAGCGTCACCGACACCACCGACCGGCGCCGCATTCCCCTCGAGTACGTCGGTGAGCACATCCATCTGGCGTACGCGTCGACAGTGCACGGTATCCAGGGCGAGACGACGGACGCGGCGATGGTGGGGCCGGGTGTGGATGCCGCGGGCCTCTATGTCGGGCTGACCCGGGGACGCATCCACAACACCGCGTTGTGCGTCGCCGCGTCGCCCGAGGACGCCGTCCGGCAAGTCGCCGACAGCATGACCCGCGCGCAGACGGAGCTCACCATGAAGGATTCCCGGGCTGCGGCCTCGCGGGAACTGTCTCGTGCCGCTCGTAGTCCCGCCCTGCCACCGCCCGTCGCGGTGATGCAACCGGCTGCGGGCACCGTCGAGCTGCAGCGGTGAGCCGCTGGCGGGCTCTCACGACGGTCAGATCAGCAGAGCGCGCTGACCGGCGGAAACCCTCCAGATCGGCAGGCGGTTGTTGGACCGCCATCGGGTGTGTCGAGGCGGCGTCGCCGGTGACGGTTAGGTCCCGCCGTCGCCATTGCGCGTGGGTGAAGGTGACGAAGAGGGGGTTCCGAGAACTAGGGTCGGTCGTGGTGGTTGTATCCCCTGGACTTTGTCTCAAGGAAGGCGCACAGTACCGACAAAGCCGCCAGAGTTTCCGAGAACCGCATGGCGTCGGGGCCACTGAGCGCCACTGCAGCCTCTCGTGGCTCTATCGAGACGACCCAGTCCACGGCATACGGCTGACGGGGTTGGAGCCTGACCCGGTTTCCCGGACGGTTCTTGTGTGTTGATCATGCCGCGATCTCGGCGGCGGTGTGAAGTGCTTCGTAGTCGGCCGGGCTGAGGTCGCCCAGGCTGGTGTGCCGGCGG
>NZ_JABBDY010000004.1 GCF_012847295.1 Microbacterium sp. MF43 | reverse complement strand
GCGACCAGATCCAGGGCTCGACGCCGAAACTCCGGCGAATGTGGTGCGGGCATCTCACGGACTCCTTCCGAGACGATCATCGCCTCAAAGTTGGTGTCCGGAAAAGCGGGTCAGGCTCCGATGTCGTGCTGGAGTTCACGCGATCGGATGGTTCTGGGGTCGAGTCCTCGTATGAGGAGTCGGTGCGGGTGAGTGTGCAGGTGCTGTGCGGTCCGGGGTCGGTTCCGGCACCGGACTCAGCGCAGCAGGTTGGGGACTGCAAGGTGGTGCGCTTCTTCACGGAGCCAGTGGAGCCCTGACATGCCTGCCCCGGTCGCCACCGTCACTGCCCTCGCCGGAACGAGGACGGGACGCCGGGTAGCCGTCGGGATCGTCCTTGCCCTCGCGCTGATGGCGGGCATCGCGATCACACCACTGATCGCGATCTCCTTCGCCGTCGTGGGCGCCAGTGCCGGCGCGCGGGGCACCGCAGCCCCCGGCATCGAACCGGCCGTCCAGGGCGAGTGGGGCTACCCGCTGGCAGGTGCGTACACGAAGGGCCGCGGATTCGGGTACAACCCAGTGGTCGGGTGCAGCTACTGCCCGAGCCAGCACCGCGGCTACGACATGGCCCAAGGCTGCGGCAGCACCATCTACGCCGCCGGGCCCGGCGAAGTGATGACCGCCGGCGTCTACCTGGACTACGGCAACACGGTCCGCATCGACCACGGTAACGGTCTGGTCACCATCTACGGCCACATGCAATGGAACTCGATCCGCGTCGACGTCGGGGAGTCCGTCTCCGCCGGGACGCCACTCGGCGCGGAAGGCAACACCGGCCGCTCCTTCGGCTGCCACCTGCACTTCGAAGTCCGCCAAGACAACACTCGCCTGGATCCCCAACCGTTCATGGCCGCCCGCGGCCTCCCCCTGACCTGAGAGCGACCACCACGGAAGGAACCGCCATGACCACCCCATTTCGCACCCCACTGGATGTCGACGTCCCAGACATCCAGCCGGACTACTCCGCGCCCTTCTTCGAAGGATTCCAAGTCATCGCGTCCTGGATCCTCGCCGTGGCCATGCTTGTGGTCCTGGTGATGCTCATCATCGCCGGCGCCGCGCTCGCCTTCCGCGGCCTCGCGTCCGACCGGGTGCGCACCTGGGCGGGCGAGAGCATCATGTGGATCTTCCTCGCCGCCGCCGTCCTCGGAGCCGCCAGCGGCCTGTTCGCCTTCTTCGTCAACTTCGACTTCGGCTTCTGACATGAGGATCGTGCGCATCCTGCTCGCCTCGCTCGCGCTCGGCGCCGGCCTAGCGATGGGCGCGCATGCACCGGCCGACGCCGCTCAGGACCCCTCAAGCCGGGCGGTGATCGCCGATGCGACTGCGATCACCGGTGAGCCATGGTCGGCTCCTCAGTACCCGGTCGGCTGTCAAACCGCCGGCGGACAAGGCACCTGCACACCCACGAGCCCTACGAACGTAACGGCACAGACCTGCTACCTGGGCGTGCTGGTCGCGGGCGAGCGAACCACGGTGTGCACCACCTACGAAGATCACGCAGACGCGATCCAAGCCGACGGCGGCAAGGTGGCGCTGGTTGAGTACGGCTGCAGTATCGGCGACGTAGCGTGCATCACGTTCGAGAACGCGGGCCGCGGAATGGCCATGTCAGCAACAGCGATGATGTACGCCGTTGCGGCGAACATGCGCTTCGATACCTCGTCGTTGCTGTGGGATGCGGCGACCGGGGAGTGGTCGTTCTGGGCGTGGGCGATCCTCGTCGTCACGTTCGGGTCCATGGTGTGGGCGGTCACCGCCGCCGTCGTCTCCGGCGACCGCGGCGAGGTTGTCGCTGCGGTCGGCAGATCCTTCCTCGCCGTCGCAGCAGTGCCGATCACCCTCTGGCTCACTGGACACCTGCTGAACGCGATGGACGACATGACTTGGTACATCATGAACCGCGACGGTCCGACGACGCTGTTCGCGACCCTCCAGGGAGTCATGTGGGCCGGCGGGCAGGCGAACTACTTCTTCGCGTTCCTCATCCACGGGCTCTTGATGGTCGGGATGCTGCTGCTCATGCTGGTCTTCACCTTCCGCAACATCGTCCTGGCCGCCCTCATCGCGGTCGGCCCGGTGGCGTGGATGCTGTTCCCCGTCCGCGGGCTCGGGCCGCAATGGGTGGTCCGCTACGTGTCCGCTGTCGTGGTACTCCTCCTCACCGGTCCACTCACGATCGGGTTCGTCACCCTCATCATCAACGGGCTCTCCGCGGTGAGCACCATCTGGGATCCGCAGGCGTGGCCGCTACTGTTCGGGCTGGCCCTGGTGGCGTTCGCACCGTTCGCGATCTTCGGACTGTTCAGCTTCGTCGGCGCTGTCGCCGCGGACGGCGTCGGCTCCCGGCTCGGCAGCCACGCCGGCCACCTCGGGGGCCGCGCCGCCCGCACCGCCGTCGCCATCCCCACCCGTCTGGGCAGCGCTCCCGCAGGAGTGGCGGCCAGCGCGAAGAACGGCACCGGCCGACCCGCGACCGCGACAACCAGTGGAGCCGACGCGGCGAAGACATCGACGGCGCGCGGTGCGAGCTCACCCGCTAACCGGACCGCCGCCGCGACGTCCACTGCTCCTCAGTTGGCGCGCGCCACGGCTTCACCGCCGCAACGGAGCGCCAGCTCACCGCCGCCTCCCTCGTCGCCCCGAGTGGAAAGGACTCCGTCATGAGCACGACCCCTGACCTCGCTCGCCCGGTGCGGCTGCCCCGCCGATCCCGGCAGGGAATCGTGATGGGCATGGACGGGTGGCAGCTCACCTTCCTTGCCGCCGCCGCCGTCACCGTCCTCATCGCGGTGAACCGGTTCGGCCCTCCGGGACTCCTCTACGCCGCGCCGATCTACCTCGCCCTCGGCGGGACAGCCGTCGCGACCATTCATGGCATCTCGGCACCCCGGATGGGCGGGCTTTGGGTGATGAAGCAGCTCCGCCACACGACCGGGGCGACCGAGCAACGGTTCCGGCCGGAACGCCGCGAACTGGTGGGCACGCTCAACCTCCCCGGCGTGCGAGCATCCATCCAGTTCTGGGACGTCAACGATGTCGCCTGCCTCTACAACCCCCACGAGCGAACCGTGTCCGTCACTGCGGAGCTCGAGGTGCAGGGCTTCCTGATGCACGACACCCCCGACCGGTACGACCTCGCCCAGCAGTGGGCGCAGGTCCTCGCCTCCTTCACCCAACGCCCCGGCGTGAAGCGGGTCACGCTGCAGGAGCGCACCCTACCCACCACGATCCGCGCCGCCCGGGAGCACTACGACACCGTCCGCGTCCGCCGCGAGCTGGACGCCGCGACCCCGGTCGTGGAGAACTACGAGGCAGTGATGAATGGGGCGGAGCGGTTCGCGGTCGCGCATCGCAATTACCTCACCTTCACCCTCGACCTCATCGCGCTCGGCCCGCAGCTGAAGTCCCTCGGCGGCGGCAAGGACGCCATCCAGACCCTCGCCTACCTCGAGGCCGGCAACCTCGCCGACGCCCTCCGGGCCGCAAAGGTCAGCGTCCGGAAGTGGCTATCTCCGCGGGATGTCGCCGCGCTGGCACGCGTGGCGTTCGACCCGGAATTCGCCCCTATCGTGCAGAACCGGGACGACACCCACATCGGGGTCGATCCGGTCGCGCTGGGCCCGATGCGCCTGGAGGAGCCGAAAGGGAAGAACGGGGTCGTATACACCGACTCCGGGGTGCACACCACGATGTGGGTGCACGAGTGGCCCCGGTCGGACGCACCGGTCGGGTTCGTCGCCCCGGTGGTGTTCGCCCGCCACCCGCACACCGGCGAAGCCGTCACCCACATCTTCTCCCTCGTCCTCACCCCCGTCCCCGTTAGCAAGGCGCTCAAGAGGATCCGGGACGAGAAGAAGGTGTGGCGAGGGAACGAGAAGCTGCGCGCGAAGCGCGGTGCCGACGGGTCCGCCGCGGATGCCGCGGACTGGGATGCGTTGGAGAAGCAGGAGCAGGAGATCGTCGCCGGGCACGGCGAGTTCCGCTACGGCGCCTATCTCACCGTCACCGCCCCCGACGAGGAACGCCTCGACCAAGCCCTCGCAGGGATGCGCAACGCGCTGTCGCGGGCGGGGATGGAGGCGCAGATCCTGTACTGCCAGCAAGCCGAAGCCCTCATGGTCAACGCACTCCCGGTCGGGCTGGGAATGAAGTGATGCCCCGCCACACCCCATTCTTCGAACCTGCTGGCCTCAACCGGCAAGAGCGTCGCACCCTGAAACGAACCGCGGCGCCAAGCTCCGGCAAAGAGACGCCGCGGAGCTCGCGACGAGACCGCAGCCTGCCGGAACCCACGGTGCGTGGGCCGTTGGGACCTGGGCTGACCGAAGGCGGGTATTGGAACCTGGCGCCGGCGTGGGTGCCAGCGCACCAGGCGACCTCGCAGCACCTGGCCGGGATCTACCCGTTCGTCGCCGATGCCGGCCTCGGCCACCGCGGCCCCATCATCGGCGTCGACCTGAACGCGGACGCGCTGTGGCACTTCTCGCCTTGGGAGACGTACGTGGATGCCACCGAGCGCGGCACCTTCTCCACCAACATCCTCGTCCTCGGCGCATATCGGGCCGGGAAGTCTGCCGCCGTGAAGACTCTCGTCACCCGGTCCCTCGCCTTCGGCCACCAAGCCGTCGTCCCCTCCGACGCGAAGGGCGAGTGGGTGATCGTCGCCGACTCGATCCCCGGCGGAAAGGTCATCACCCTCGGCGGCGGCACCACCGCCCGCCTCAACCCGCTCGACCGCGGACCACGCCGCTCGGATGCCGGCGACGAGCAGCACGAGCAGATGGTGCGGCAGCGGCGGATCGCCACCCTCATCACTCTCATCGAACTCGCCCTCGGCGGGCAACGCCTCA
Source organism: Microbacterium sp. MF43 (assembly GCF_012847295.1). Lineage (GTDB taxonomy): Bacteria > Actinomycetota > Actinomycetes > Actinomycetales > Microbacteriaceae > Microbacterium. The sequence continues at coordinate 393,926 of NZ_JABBDY010000004.1, read as the reverse complement.
CCGCCGTCGAGCACGCCTGCATCCACGACGCCCTGCAACGCTGCATCACCAACACCAACGACCAGCCCACCCTTCGCGGCGTCTACGACGAACTCGGCCGCATGACCACCGACCCCAGCGCCGACACTCGCCTCGCCGAGGCGGCCGTGCAGCCCCGGTTCGTGCTCCGCCGCTTCGTCGAAGGCGACCTCTCCGGTCTGTTCGAGGACGAATCGACAGTCGCGTTCGACGCCGACGCCCCGATCGTGGTCGTCGACACGTCCGAGTTGTTCGCGCGCGGCGACCTGGTCGCGCAGCTGACGCAGGTGTGCACGACGGCGTGGATTCAGGCGGTGGTGTCGGACCGGTCCGCGCACCGCACCCGGTACGTGATCCGCGAAGAAGGCTGGCGCGACATGACCTCCCTCGCGGCGCTGCAGATGTACCAGCAATGGCTCAAGCTAAGTCGGCACTACGGGATCAGCAACATCGTGATCCTGCACAAGATGGGCGACCTCGACGCCGTCGGGACCGCCGACTCACAGGAACGCAACCTCGCCTACTCGATCGTCGGCGACATCGAGAACAAGTTCATCTTCCGCACCAACCACCAAGAACAGACCTCGCTCCGCACCCGGCTGAACATGCCCACCCCGCACGTCGACATGGCCCGGCAGCTGCGCAAGGGCGAGTTCCTCGCCTACGTCGGCCAATACGCCTACCTGGTGGACTGCTTTGCCACGTCGACGCCGTGGGAGTACGAGCTGTTCAAGACCGACGACGCCGTCCGACCCTCCGACCATCAAGACCCCGCCCACCTCACCGTCCTCGCTCCGGACGAGTTGGACGACTACTGGCCCGCCCCCGCCGACACCGGCGTGGACGGGTGGCTCACCCCCACCAAGGAGTACCAATGACCACCCCACGCGTGTACGCGACCGTCACCGGCCCGACCGCCACCTTCACCACCCCCGACGGACACACCGAACCCCTCGAAGTCGCCCCCGACGAAGACATCCGGCAAGTCATCGTCGCCCGCACTGCCGAGGAAGCCCGCCGCAACGGGGAACCCGTCGAACTGGTCACCGCCGGCGACCGCGGCAACCACCGCCTCCTCATCACCACCACCGGCGACATCACCCAAGCCCCCGACGCCGAAACCTACGCGCCCCCAGCCACACCGGAGCAGAACGCACCCGCCGAGACACTGCGCCGCAGTATCACCATCACCGTCCCCGACGACACCCCTGCAAGCGAAGACGTAGGAAGGGAGCAGGCTCCCGGGCGAACCTCGTTCATCACCCCGCACACCGGACCGTCCACGGCCACCACAGGGTGGCGGGGTGTGCTGGCAAGCCTCGGGATTACGGTGAAGCCGTCCCCGGCGGAGGTTGCGCGGCGTGACCGGGAGCAGGTGGTCTCGAGACAGTGGGCCGGATGCCGCACCATCGCCGTCGTCAACGGGAAGGGCGGCGTCGGCAAGACCATGACCACCGCGATGCTCGCCGCCGTCTACGCGCGCTACGGCGGCGGCAACGTACTCGCGTGGGACAACAACGACACTCGCGGCACCCTCGGCTGGCGCACCGAACAAGGCCTCTACGACACCACAGTCCGCGACCTCCTCCCCGCCGCCCCGAACCTCCTTGCCCCCACCGCGGGGGTGTCGGATATCTCCCGGTTCGTGCACCACCAGACCACCGACCGCTACGACGTGCTCCGCTCCAACCCGGAACTGCTGGCCACCGACCAGCGGATCGAGCACACCGAGTTCGACCTGCTCATGCAGGTCGCCGCCCGCTACTACCGGTTGGTGATCTTCGACTCCGGCAACGACGAATCCGCCGAACGCTGGCTGCGCATGATCGACTCCAGCTACCAGCTCGTCATCCCCACCCTCGCCGCCCCCGAACCCGCCGAATCCGCCTCCCTCCTCTTGGACGCGCTGCGGCGGCGCGACGAGCGGTCCGCGCAGCTGGCCGCAAACGCGGTCGTCGTCGTCACCAACCCCGAACCCACCCAGCGGGCCGAGGTGGACCGGATCGTCGATGGGTTCACCGGCCAAGTCGGTGCGGTCGCGACCATCCCGTTCGACCCGGCGTTGAAGTCCGGGCCGCTGCGCTTCGACGCCCTGCACCCGAAGACCAGGGACGCGTGGGGCACCGTCGCCGCCTACACCGCATCCCACCTGTGAACTGAGGGGGCGCCACGCTGATGTTTGAGGGGCTGCTGGGCAGGATCGCCGCCATCGGGGTGGCCGCTGCGATCCTGCTCAGTCTCCTGTTCGCCTTCACCGCCGAAGCCATCACCCAGCTGACCTGCGGCGCCCGTCCCACCCCGGCCGGTCTGTTCTCCGGACTGTGGCTTGCCGTCACCGGCGACCCCGCCGCGTACACGGCACCCGCCGGGTGTGCGTTGCCGGTGTGGCAGATTCGCGTCGCCGACCTGCTCCTCCTTCTCCTGGTGGCCGCGATCGCGATCTGGGCGGTAGCGGCGTATCGGCGGTACCGGCACTCCGACCGGTCCTTCCTCACCGACCTCCGACTTCGACCCGGCTTCGCACCGGCATCCGAGATCCGCGACCACCTCTCCGCCAAAGCCGTCCTCCGCCGCGCCACCCAGCTGCGCCCCGACATCACCAAGCCCGGCCCGTCCGACGTTGGATGGCGGGTTGGCCGATCTCGAGGAATGGACGTCTACGTGTCCATTGAGGACTCGGTCGCCCTCGAAGGCCCGCCCCGATCCGGCAAGGGCTATCGGGTGCTGATCTCCGCGATCCTGGACTGGACCGGCCCCCTCATCACGACCTCCACCACCAACGACAACCTCACCGCGACGATGCGGATGCGGCAGCGGCGCGGCGACGTACACGTCTTCGACCCACAAGCACTCTCCGGCATCCCCCACCCGCTCCGGATCAGCCCGATCGCCGGCTGCGAAAACCCGCTCGTCGCGATGCAACGCGGCACCGCCATCATCACCGGCACCGCGCTCGGCGCATCACAGACCAACGAGGAGTGGGCGCAAGCATCCGGTGTCGTTCTCGGTCGCCTCCTGCACGCTGCCGCTGTCGGGGGCCGGTCGATCGCCGACATCTACGACTGGGGCTCCAGCCCACACCTCGCACGTGCCGCGGTCGACGTGCTCCGCTCCGACGGCGCCCCCGGGTGGGGCGACAGCCTCGAGGCCACCATCGCAGGCGACGAGAAGCTCGCCTCCTCGATCTGGTTCGGTGTCCAAGGCGCCGTCGCTCCCCTCGCCGTCCCGCAGATCCGCGACGCCCTCAACCCCACCCCAAGCGACCGAGCCTTTGACCCGCGCGCGTTCCTCGACGACGCCAACACCCTGTACCTGATCGGCTCCGCCTCCGGGGCATCCGCGATGGGCGGATGGCTGTCCGCCGTGCTGGACGACATCGTCGAGGTGGCCCGCATCCGTGCACTCGCCTCCCCCGGCTCCCGCCTCCCACACCCGCTCGGGCTGATCCTGGACGAGATTGTCAACATGTTCCGGTGGGGCAACCTGCCACGGATCATGGCCGACGGCGGAGGCCGCGGGATCTGCACATTCGTCGTCCTGCAAGCCCTCTCACAGGCTGAGACGGCCTGGTCCCGTGCCGAAGCAGACACCATCTGGGCTGCCGCCACCGCCAAAGTCATCCTCGGCGGCGCCAGCCACGTCGACCATCTCCGCGACATCGAAGCCCTCCTCGGCATGAGGGAGACACGCCAAACGAGCCGGTCCTGGTCAACTCGCGACGCCGGGCACTCCACCAGCGAGCACCGCGAACGAGTCCCGCTGATGTCGGTCGACGAGATCAGGCGGATGCCGCACAACACCGGTCTCCTCGCCTACCGCAACCGCCGCGGCGTGCTGCTCGAGCTCACCGGGTGGGATGAACGACGCGACGCCGCCGACATCCGCACCACCAAAGCCGCCACCGAAGCCGAACAGGCCGACGTCTTCCGCGGCCCGATGCCGGCATCCACCCCGGACCCCGAGCCGGCTGTGGAGGAGGTGCCCGAGTGAGCAACGCTCGCCGCCCCGCCAACACCGGTCGCTCATACCGCGCCGGGTACCTGAAATCGCCCGAGTGGTTCGCCCGCCGCGACCGATGGTTCAGGGCTCACGCCCGCACCGGCATCCCTCTTACCTGCCAGGCATGCGGGCACCCGGCGACATCCGCGGAGCTCGAGCTGCACCACACCGACTACCACGGCGTCTACAAGGACGGTGGACGGTGGCACGCCCGTGAGCCCCACGGCGACCTCGTGCCGCTGAACCCGGGATGCCACGAGCTGCTGCACCGGCTCATCGACCGGGACGCCGTCCTCTCGCGCGGTCGGGACCGACGAACTGCCTCTGCCCTCGCGCTCGACCGTCTCCGCGCGAAGCTCAACGAGCTGGATGGGGTGCCCCATGAGTAGCGACGAGGACGTCAGCAGGGCCGAACAGGCTTTCGCGGCTGGTTTCACCGGTTCACGCGCCAGCCGGAATGTCTCGTCTGAGGCGATCGGTGCGCACATCGTCGATTGGTACACCCTCCCTGACGCCACCGCGGCCGGTGAATGGGACAGGCTGCGGCGGTGGGTGGAGTGGGTCACTGTCCGCTACAACATCCCGCAGACCGTGATCCCCGTCTGCTGGTACCAGCACGGCGCGCTCGTCGAAGAGCTCTCCGCCCTGCACACCGCCCACCGCGCCATGTTCGACCGCTCCGACGCCGGCCTCGGGCCGATCGGCTGGCACGAACGCCTCGCAATCGCCCTCCCCCGCCTCGCGAAAGCGTACGGCGGCGGCTGCAACAACGGACACCAAACCTCGAAACCCCGCACCTGGCCAACCCCGGGTGCGGATTGGGACGCGTGGACCAGCCAGGCCCACGCCCACCGAGACACCCACACGGGTGACTCACAACGAAAGGAAACCCACTCATGACGACCAAGATCCCGGTCACCATCGAGGGCAACCTCACCGGCGACCCCGAACACGGCACCGGAGAATCGGGCACCGACTACGCCAGATTCACCGTCGCCGTCAACGACCGACGCCTCAACGAAGAGACACAGCGATGGGAAGACGCCGGCACCGTCTTCCACCGCATCGTCGTCTTCAACCAGCAGGCCCGCCACGTCGCCGACTCGCTCCGCAAAGGCGACAGCGTCCTCGTCGCCGGCGACCTGCGATTCGGCACCTACGTCGACAAGGACTCCGGCCAGACCCGCGAAACCCGCGACATCGTCGCGGACAACGTCGGCGCCTCACTGAAGTTCACGGGCATCGCCGTCGAGCGCAACCCAAAAGCTGACGGCCCCGCGGCAGACGCTACGGGGCCGTACGCCGCACCGGCCTCGTACGCCGGCGCCGGGATGACTCGCTGACCTGACAGCAGGAGCGGGCGGGAGAAATGCTACTCCCGCCCGCTCCACCGGACCAAGCAATCAGGCGGTCCTTTCCCGCAGCTGTTCGTACCTGTGTGGCGATACGGCGCCGCGCCTGCTGGTTCAGGCACTCAATCACGACGGGGCCGCCGGGAAGATGGGAAGGCGGCCCCGACGCCGTGTGCGCGACGCGCCCGTAGCGGATCCATGATCTCGCAATGTATGTGTTTGGGGCCGCGAGCTCGGTCGGGCGTGACCCGCCTATGGGTGACACGGCAACACCTTGACTGATTGCCTCGAAACGATGATCGGGCGAGGACGCTTGACTTTGATGTGGTAGCCCGCCGGCGAACCATCGGCAAAAAGCATGTCCACTGCAGCAACCCCCATCTCGTGGAAGGGCATTCGGACTGTCGTTAGAGGTGGCCACGTGGCGTCCGCCAGCCACACGTCATGAAACGCGATGATTGAGAGTTGGGCCGGCACCTCGACGTCATTTGCGTGCATCTCGGCAAGGAAGCCCAATGCAGCGTTGATATTGGCTACCACGACCGCCGTTGGCAGCCGCGGCGCTCGAAGCAGCTGCCGGGCGGCAGATCTGCCGTCCTCGCTTGTAAGTCCCTCGTGGGTGATCCACGCCGGCCTGCGTGCCAAGCCCAGATCACCCAACGCGGTCTCAAAACCCTGCAGACGTCGCGCGCCGGGTGCGTGCCCAGGGGTCGCTCCGGCAAACCCCACATCGCGATGGCCCCGTTCGGCGAGATGACGAACAGCCGCTTCCGCCCCGGCAGCGTCATCGAAAACTATCGTTCGCTCAGCCGATTCCTCGTCCCAGTTGATCACGACGACCGGAGCGGGCAGTTCGGTCACCGACCGAACCGCCGCGCTGCCGAGGTCCGGAGGAGGCTGGAAAATGACACCATCCGTGCGCCCTTCTCGCACGATGCGCCGAAGCCATTCGCGCCCTTCGTTGATACGTTCCGAACTCGCAAGCATCACAGCCAGTTCGCGTTCTCGCGCTGCAGATTCCACTCCACGCACGAGCTCAGAGTGCACAGAGTTGGTCGCATCCGGCATGACAAGGGTGAGCGCACTGGGTAACCGCATCCTCAAGGAACGCGCGGTGTGACTCGGAACGTACTGCAGATCTGTGACGGCTTGGAGCACTCTCGCACGCGTTTCCGGCGAGATGCGTAGTCTCGAGTCCTTGCTCAGCACTCGCGAGACTACGGCGGGCGAAACCCCCGCACGCGCCGCTACCTCAGCGATGCCGACCATTACTTGTTCCCGAACCACAGGCAGACTGAACCATGCGCCGAGTGCGATCGAGTCGGGGTTCGAAGTCGTGGTGCGCGGCCAGTCCCCGCCGCCGAACTCCCGCCGATGACGATCCATGGTCTACGCCACACAGCTGCACCGCTCGCCGTCGCGTCTGTATGAAGGGACCTCGCAGAACGGCGCTCAAGGTGCCGACCCGCCGCCGGGCGAGATTGACCGCCAGCGCTCATGGCGAGGAATGTGCGTCGGGGGCAAGCTCCGCGGCCCACGGTAAGTCAGCACCTGGTCGACCGACGGTCACTGCGGCCGCCTCCGTTGCACGGAGCGCCAGAGTTCGTACGCGCTGTTCCGTTAGTTCGGCGTTGTGGAGCGGCGGATAGTCGGCGAGGAGCGCTGCCATGAACGTGTCGCCCGCGCCGATCGTGTCCGCGACGGCGACCTTTGGACCTGGGACCTCGACGAGGTGACCGTCGGCTGCGAGAGCGGCTCCGTCTGCGCCGCGCGTGAACGCGATCAGCCTCGGGCCAAGGTCGCTGATCGCTCTGATGACTCCAGCTTGATCCATTCCGGGGTACAGGAACTCAGCATCTTCGTCGGAGAGCTTTAGCACCGTGCACTGTCGGGCGAACTCTTGGAAGCGGGCACGCGCGCTGTTTGGGTCGCCGACCAGCGCCGGGCGAATGTTCGGATCGAAGGTGACGATCTCGGGGCCCAGGCGGTCAATGTGCTGGAGGACGATGTCGGCTCCGGGAGCCAGGAACGCCGCGATCGACCCGGTATGCACCGTGCGCGGCTTCACGCCGAGTCGCTCGCGCGAGAGGGTCCAGTCGATGCGGAAGTCGTAGCGTGCAGAACCATCGCCGAGGATATGGGCGTAGGCGGCCGAAGTCGGACCAGAGCCGAATGACTCCGCGAGCACCCATACTCCGGACCCTTCGAGATGACGGGTGATGGTGCTGCCGCGCGGATCCGAACCCAGCTTTGTCAATAAAGCTACGTCGACACCTCGTCGACCAAGCCCGAGGGCCACGTTTGAGGGGCTGCCACCAGGCGCCTCGACACTCTGTGAACCCTTAATCACGATGTCCATCAAGGCCTCACCGATCACGAGAACGTCGATGTCGAGTGCCGTTTCCGCCGTCACCGCCGGACCTCCTTGAAGCGAAGTAAATCGAAGCCGCTGGCAGCGCCGGCGACATGCAGGACTAACGTGTCGTCGAAGACCGAACCCGTCTCTGCGGCGAGGTGAACATCGAACGTCATTTGGTCGCGGGATTGCTTGAGGACTCGGATACGGTGTTCCTCCTTAACGTCGGTGTCGACGTGGAGAGCGCGATGACCCGGACCCGCCGGACGGGGTCGGCATCGCCAACATTGAGTTCCATGGGCCCCTGCTCCGGGGGTGGCCGAGGTCGAGTCTTCGCTGATGATTAGCCCCTGACACATAGGGTTTCGCCTCTTCTTTGCTCGGCCAGGCGAGGCTTCGCCCGTAGATCGATTGACGTCCTCATCACTGCATTAGGCGAGGTCTCAGTCGAGGACGCCCGGCCGTCCGGAGTGAACTTTGGCGTCGTCCGTTGAACTCAGGTGGAGCACGCCCTCGGTCACCGCGACCGGCAACGGATCGGTTATTTCACCAACGAAATGGGGGCCGACGCGGTCCACGAATCCGAGCAGCGCCCACTCCGGACGCTCGAGGCGCTTCACTTCAATCAGCCGTGCTGCATACAGCGACTCGTGCGCAACGGCCACGGCATTGTCGAGATCCCACGGGCCCAACAGGCTGTCTCCGCGCGCTGTCCACACGCCGCCAGAAGTCCTCGCAATGTCCGGGCCGAGGGAGTGGTGTTCGGGGAGGCAAGAAAATAGCAGGGTGGGTTGCCCATCAACCACGGTGGTCTGCAGCACCTCCAACTGACCGAAGTTGCCCGGACCGGAAAGCGCTGCTTGCACTTCCCATTCGTCGAGGTCGACACTCGTCGCATAGCCCACGACGCCGCGACCGCTGATGTGGCCATGCCTGGCACGCGCTGTGATGAGCATGTGCCACGCCCCGCCGACTGGGTCCTGGAATACAAACGGGTCGCGCCACGCCTGATCGTGCCACCCAGTATCGGCGAGTGTTTCATACCATCGGGGGTCGGGTTCGAGGAGGAAATTCTCGTCCTTTGCCCACGAAAACAGATCGTCCGAGAATGCGCGGCCTATTCGTTGGGCAAGGCCGTCGTCTGACCTAGCGACTCCTGTGTAAAACATCACCCAGCCGCCTTCCGGGTTCCTCACTACGGAGCCGGTCCAGGTTGCTAGATCGTCCCACGCCGGATGATCGGACGGCCGGAGTGCATCGACTACAACTTCCCAACTCGTCCAATCGCGCGAGATTGCGTGCCCAATCCTCGCTGCGTAGTGGCGTTTGTCTGGGTCCAGGAGCGACTTGTCTGCCTTGAGGAAGAAGAGATGGTTCAGCCCTTCGTCATCGGTGACGCTCCAGCTGTCCCATACCCAGTAGTCGTCCAGCTTCAGCATCTGTCAGGCTCCGTCATCTGTCGAGAGGGACCGCCGTCTGCGGTCGGAAGGAAGGTCATCGTGACGATCGCTTGCGGCGGCACAGTTACCGAGTACCTCGCGTTGGATAGGGCTATCGCTCCCCAGGGGTCCCCACAGTTGCCGACATCAACGATGTCCGACTGGTGCAGCTCCCAATTTTCCACTTTGTCAATGAAGTGGACGCGCGGGCGGAGAGTGTCGTTGACGAGGAGCGCTGAGCGGCGGCCGGTGGGCTGCTCAGCCACGAGGACGGGTTCGTCGGGTACCACGGAATAGCGACTACCTGGGGGGACCGCATGAGTGAAGGCCCGCATCACCCAGTAGTGCCTGGTGAGGTAGAGCTTCTGCGAGGCGAAGTCGGCGTGGATGAGACCGCCGTTATCATTGCGTTCCACGCATTCGCGCTCGCTTTCGATGGCTTGCCAGTAGATCCAGGCTTCCGGCTGTAGTTCGTTCAGGTCACGCATGATCATCCGAGCGAGTTCGATCGCCGATCGGATGTCGTCGTGGTCGTGAGGGCCGGACCCCACGCCGTACTCGCTCATCCAAAGCGGGACCGCCCATTCACTCGAAAGTCGAGCCAGTTCCCGTCGGTTCCCCCACCCGTACACGTGCGTGTTGACGCGCTTTAGGAGGTCCGGTGCCGCGAGGAAGACCTCTCGGGCTGTCTCGATGGTTTCGTCGACACTGGTCTCGTCGGGCCCCACCAGGGCGACCCGGTTGATGCCCGCACGATCGAGTGCCATGCGGGTTTCTCTCAGTATTTCGATGAGCTGGGGCCTGCTCACTCGACAGCCCTCTTGATGCCCGCCTGCGATCCACGTATAGGCGGACGGTTCATTGACGGGGTTGAGCGATCGCACCGGGATTTGGTCCACATCAATGAGATGACGGACCACCGCTGCGAGGTAGTGGGCGAATTCACGAACATTCGCGTCTGGCAAGTTGGGTCCACCGTGTTCGGCGCCCGAGACGCACCCACTTGCCGTCATCCAGTACGGGGCTGAATTCGAGAACGCTTCGACGTAGTCCACGCCAGCGGCGAGCGCGTCCCTTAGTATCGACCGTTGACCACGGTCCGCGCTCCAGTCCCACGTTCCGTCGTGCTTGAGGAAGCCTTCGAGCGCCCGCTCGTGCGGCATGTGATCGTGGCCGGGCGCGTCTCCGCCGCCAATGTTGTACCGGACGATGTTCAGACCCAGACCGTCCGCGCCGAACACATGCGCGATGGCCTGCCGCCGGGCAGGTTCCTCCCACCCTTCTAGTCCTCGCCCCATCCAGGCCAGCGACGTCCCCCACCCACGGAATGGCGCGTTCACGCTTTGCGCAAGATCGATCATTTCGTGGCTCCCGCGGTGAGTCCCGAGATCCAGTAGCGGCGCATTAGACCAAAGACCAGCAGCAGAGGGATCATGCTGATGATCGACCCGACCAGGATCATGCCGTACAGGGGTTCCCGAGCGCTCTGAGCTGCAGCCGTTGAGTTCCAAACCGAGAGGCCGAGGGTCAGCGGGTAGAGACGGTCGTCAGTGAGCATCACGAGGGGCAAGAAGAAGTTATTCCAGGTGCCCACGAACGCGGTGAGTGCGACGGTTGCTAGTCCGGGCATGACAGTCGGCAAACCGATCCAGGCGAAGGCCCTGAACTCGCGGGCGCCGTCGAGCCGCGCGGCTTCGATGAGTTCACGCGGTAAGGATGTCTCCCAGAACACGCGCATTAGGTACAGCGCGAAGGGGTTAGCGATGCTCGGAAGGATCACTCCCCAGTAGGTGTTCACGAGTCCCACCGAGCTGGCCATGAAGAAGATTGGCAGCACCAATGCTGTCGAGGGAATCATGATCGCCCCGAGGATGATGTAGAAGGCGGGCTGTTTGCCGCGGAACTCATAGACCGCAAAGGCATACCCTCCCATCGCGCTAACGATCACTGTTCCTAGCGCGACTGCCGTGCTGTAGATGAGCGAGTTCCGTAGCCACTCCCAAAACGCGGCGTCCTGATAGGTGAAGAGCGCAACGAGGTTCTCGGAGAAATGCAGCGGGAGCGCGATCATGAACCCAAAGGTCCCCTGAATCTGCGCGGTGTCCTTCGTCGAGTTGATGAGTAGCCACACGGCGGGCACGAGGAAGTAACACGCAAGGACCAGCAGCATGAGGGTAAGGATCCGCGGGGCATGTGGGCGAACGCGAACGCTGCCTGATGTGGATCGCGGCATCAGCGTGCTCCCGATCCGCTGGCAGTGCGCCGGAGAAATGCGAGCGACACCAGGAAGGTAACCATAGCGATGATCACAGCGATAGCAGCCCCGTATGAGTAGTTGCCGTCTCGCAGCGCGACGCCGTAGAGGTAGTAGTTCGGTGTGACGTTCTCCGGAACGTAACCGAGGGGGGAGAGGACGAACGGCTCCGCGAAGATTTGCGTAGTCCCGATTATGGTGAAGACCAGACAAACGACCAGAGACGGCCGCAGTAGCGGCAGCTTTATGTGGCGAATCTTCTGCCACGTCGATGCGCCGTCGACGTCCGCGGCTTCGTATACCTCTCGCGGGATCGTTTGCAGGCCGGCATAGAGAATAACCATGTTGTACCCGGTCCATGCCCAGGTGACGATGTTGCCGATGCTGAAGAGAATCAGCTCTGGGCTGATGAATGCGATGGGTTCCGCTCCGAGGGCTTCGAGAAGAGCATTCGCGGGAGACAAATTTGTGGAGTATAGGTATCCCCACAACAGCCCGGCAATGACCCCCGGGACGATGTAGGGGACGAGCGCAACCGACTGTATGAATGCTCGGAAGCGATCTGTCAGGAGGTCAAGGGTGAGAGCAAGTCCTGTCGCGAGCCCCAGCATTATTGGCACTTGCACGACCAAGAGAATGAGGATGTTGCTGAATGAGGTGAGGAAGTCGGGGTCTGTGAAGGCGCGCAGATAGTTGGCGAATCCACCGAACACGTCGCTGGCCGGTTGGCCGGGAATGCGTTCTTTAACGAGAAGGCTGAGGACGATTGCGTAGCCGACCGGAACGAGGGTGAACGTGACAAACAGTGCAGCAAATGGGGCGAGGAACGCATAGGGCGCGAGGTTACTCCGGCGCCCACGGAAAGCGGGTGACCATTCCTTCTGCTTGACAGGAGTCGCGAGCGCGGCACCAGGGAGAGCCATGGCAGGTCCTTTCATTGGGACGCGGCACCGATCGAATCGGTGCCGCGTCCCGTTAGCGGGGGCGAGCGTTCCTATTCGGAAACGGAGTATCCCTCCGCTTGCGCCTGCTTCAGCGTCTCATCCTGCCAAGCGTGAATCGCATCGGCGTAAGACATCTCACCCTTCACTGCCATGTCCATGTACTTTGCGTAAACGGTGTTCACATTGGCGAGCCATGGAGCCCACTGGAAGTCGGTGTTCACGGTATTCGAAGCGTCGGAAAGTGCCTGGACGATGTCCTGACCACCGAAGAACGTGTTCAGATCGCTCTCGGTATCGTGAAGCTCGGGAAGCTCCAATCCTTCGACCGAGTTCGTGAAGAGTCCGTCGATCTCCCAGTTAGATACGACTGCCGCGTCGTCGCTATTGATGAAGTCAGCAAAGAGTGCCGCTTCCTCGGGATGCTCGGACTGCGTGGTGACGAGCGTGCTCGATCCGCCCCAGTTGCCTGCGGCGGGGGCGGAGGGGTCGGCCGAAGGCATCGGAGCGAGCGCGTACTTGCCGGCGTTTGCGGCATCGAGGTTTGTCTGGAAGTTTCCGGCTCCCCACGCTGCCTCGATGGAGGTCGCGATGAGTCCCTTATTCATGGGATCCGCGAAGTCGGCTGCGAACCGAGGATAGGTAGAGACGTACCCTGCATCAATGAGCTGCCCCCATCGTTCCGCGACCTCGATCGCTTGCGGGCTAGCGAGCGTCTGCTTCCACCCATCGCCTTCCTGCTCGAACAACTGCCCTCCCTCCGCCCAGACCAGGCCGTAGAAGAACGCCGCCTGGGTTGGGTCGAAGTTGGCAATCTTCACGGTGCCCCCAGAGTCTTCACTCAACCGCTCGGCGGCATCGGCGAACTCCTCCCACGTCGTCGGGACCTCGATTCCATACTCGGCCAGCACGTCGGTGCGGTAGATCATTGTCATCGGACCGCTGTCCTGAGGAATCGCCCATACCCTCTCGCCATCCGGTGACACCTGAGACCAGGTCCACGGGACGTACTTGCCCTCTACATCCGGGCCTGCGTAGCTGGCGATATCGGCCACCCCGCCCGTTTCTACCAGCGCAGGCAGTTCGGAGAATTGGGCTGAGGCGACATCTGGCCCGCCGGTTCCTGCCTGCATCGCCGTCTGGAGCTTCGTAAACGTGTCCCCGCCCAGATTCGTGACCTTCACCGTGATACCTGGGTTTGCCTCCTCGAACAGCTTTGCCGCGTCCGGCATGCTGGCGAGCCAAGTCCAGACCTCCAGTTCGACCGGTTCATCGGCGGGTTCAGACTCGCTGGGACCGGCGCAAGCGGCAAGGGCTACGACGGATAGTGCAGCGATCGCTGAGGCGATGAGTCTGCGATGACGCATGATTCCTCCTTGAAAGACTTTCTTGAGCGCGATCACGGTATCGCCTCCGACGACGCTCGTCAAGGCGGAACGGAAGCGAATAGCGTCCGAGAGGCGCGAGGCTCGCTATGCTCGGGATGTGAAGGGTTTTCAACCACGTGGTGCAACGCTCGCCGACGTGGCGGCACTGGCCGGCGTATCCCCTGCGACCGTTTCACGGGTCCTCAACGGGACGGCATCAGTCTCGGCCGCGCGCGCCGAAGCAGTTCATGCTGCGATGCGCAGCTTGAAGGTGCCCGCCAACAACTTGGCGAGAGGTCTGCTCAGCGGGTCCGTGGAGATGGTCGGAGTCGTCGTTCCAGACCTGCATGACGAGTTCTGCGGCGACATCGTCACCGGCATTGAGGAACGGCTGTCGTACCTGGGCGTGCACATGATGTGCGTCCTAGGCCACAACGACCGAGAATCCGAAACACGTGTGGTGTCGGAGTTGATTCGACGGGACCTGAAGGGCTTGATCGTGCTCGCGGATCATCTTCCAGATCGGTATCTCACGACCATCGCGCGCGAGCGGGCTCTTGTCGTTCTCAACCGGGCTGCATCAGGACCTGGATGGCAGTCGTTGCGGATCGACAACATTTCAGGCGGGAAGATGGCCACTCGCCATTTGATATCCATGGGGCATACACGCATCGCACACCTCACCGGGCCGTCCTACCGGGAGGATGTGGAGGATCGAAAGAACGGGTACCTCGAGGCTCTGGCGGACGCCGGCATCGAACCAGATCCGTCGCTGATGGTTTTCACAGACCGTACATGGGATGAAGTCGACGGCGCTTCGGCGACCGAGCAAATCCTCCGTGGCACGGACGCCACGGCGATCTTCGCTGGAAACGATTTCTTGGCGATAGGCGCGCTTGAGGAGCTGAGGCGGCAACATATCTCGGTGCCTAAAGGGATGTCCGTGGTGAGCTACGACAACAGATCCTACACACGCTGGACTAATCCTCCGCTCACCTGCATTGACTATCCAAAGAAGGAAATTGGCCGACGCGCCGCTGACTACGTCGTCGATCTGATGCGCGGAGGGACCCCGGCTCCCCTCCCGATGCTGACTCCGAACTTGATTGTGCGCGAGTCGACCAGTTCACCCGGGATCCGGCGGTAACTGCCCAGACTGTCCACCCTCGCCGAAGATGCACCCCACCGGTCTCGGGCTGGCCGCGCTCACGAGATCTGCTGGCGGGTGCCCGCGAAACTGTGCGTCCGTGCTTGCGCTGTGCCGCACAGGCATCGCGAGTTCGAGGCGCATCCCTCTCGGCCGTCGCACGGACCGGTTAGTCTTGGTGGTGACGTTACCTGACGAACGCGGCGGCGTTGTCTGCGTTCGTGCATCTCTCCGCTATAGGCGCAACCCGTCGACCGCGACGGTCGCGACGCCCGGCCAGCTCTCGAATACTGGGTCGTTCCGGGCGGCGCGCGCGAGGTCGATCTCGGCTGCTTGGCGCGACTCGTCGACGGTCGTTTCTGTCTGACTCCGGGTTATGCTCTCGGCGATTTGCGCGATGCCGTCCTCCCGGGACGCGGCGACGCAGAGCGCAAGGTTGTTGGCGCGTCCACGCGTGAGGCCAACGTAGAGTCCGGCAGCGTCCACGCCGGGGCCGACGAGGGATGCGTCGGTCGTTTCTCCTTGAATGCCGTGGACCGTGGACGCGTACGCAAGGTGGATGTGGTCGCGGACGTAGTCGGCGGGAATGTGGCGTCGGTCGGTACTGTCCGTGAGGCTCCGGATTTCGATCACGCCGCGCCGGATGCGACGGATCACCCAAGTGGCGCGGTTTTGCACGCCGGCTGCCGCGTCGTTTCGCCGGGTCTGGATGACATCGCCCTCGAGGAGTCGTTGCTCGTCTTGCCCGATCGCGACGTGACGCGCGCTGATCTGGCCAACATCGATGCGTCGCTGCTGGATCGCCTCATTGATGGCGTGCGCCTCGTCGTTGCTGCTGGTCACGAGCGCGATCCGCCGCCCGTCGGCGGTGGAGCGGAACCAAGCATCCACCATGAGGTGGTTGGCGTCCTCCAAAGTCTGCACGCACTGGACATGTCCGGCGGCGTCTAGGTC
This sequence comes from Microbacterium sp. MF43, assembly GCF_012847295.1. GTDB lineage: Bacteria > Actinomycetota > Actinomycetes > Actinomycetales > Microbacteriaceae > Microbacterium. Next base: position 378,099 of record NZ_JABBDY010000004.1, on the reverse strand, counting down.
GGAGGCGACTGCCAGCGCCTCCTCGGGCGTCGTCGCATTGCGTAGTCGCAGCGTGAGATCGGCGTACGCCGGACTTGCGAAGCGGTGTGTCGTCGCCAGCTCGACGCCGCGATCTGCGGTCTGCGCCGCGAGGGCCATCGCTCCAGAGTGGCCGACGGGTGCCGATTGGCGGGGGTCGCCGACCATGGCGATCGTGAAGCCGGACTCGTGAGCGAGCTCGGCCAGTGCCGCAGCAGTGTGGAGGTCGACCATTCCTGCTTCATCAACGACGACGCGGTCATCGGTTCGTAGGGAGAATCGCGTCGGGCCCCGGTACGCGGCTTGAGTGGCCGGGTCGATGTCGCCGACGGTGAGGCGGCTCCAGTGCTGGGCGCCGGAGGGGTCGCCGTGCCATCGGTAGCCGTGGTCGTGAAGGAGCGCGTGGAGGCTGGTGGCCTCGGCGTCGGTTTCGTGTTCGACGACGGCTGCGGCCTTCCTGGTCGGAGCGACGACGAGCATCCGGCGGCGCTGCGCTGTCAGCGCGCTCAGCGCGACCTGCAGGATCGCCGTCTTCCCGGCGCCGGCGGGACCCGTGACGCACACGAGCCGATCCGTGCCCGCGAGTGCCGCCGCAGCTTTCAGCTGGTCTGGATTGAGGTGCTTGTCGGGGATCACGGCGCGTGCCAGTTCGTCGATGATCTCTGGCGTCGGCACCAGACCCTGACGTGAGAGGTCGGCGTATAGGCTCGCGACTCGCAGTTTCAGGATGACGGTGGCTTCGGCCATCAGGGCCTTGATGTGCGCCGGCTTGTTCGGGTCATCGGGGATGAGGTCGACGATGTGTCGGGCGGCGCGGGCGCAGACGTCGTCTACGAGTTCGTCCAGCAGGTCGCGGTTCGCGATGATGCCGGTCGACGCCAGCACACGAATTGCTCCAGCGCGGATGTCCCACAGGCTGAACCTTCCGCTGCTCGAGACAGATCGCCGGTCCGCATCGATCACCGCGGCTGCGGCGAGGAGGTGCCGGTCGAGCTGGGCGAGCGGCACCGGGGACAGCTCCACCGGACCCCGAACCCTGAGCAGCCCGGGATCGATTACGGCGAGCTCTCCGAGCACCTTCTCCTCCCACGTCGCCTCGTCAATCGATGTTGGCTTGTTCGCTCGACCCATCGCCCAGGCTCTCTCGTCGATGTGATGCAGTTCCTCCGGACCGGGGTGCAGGCCGGGATGTTCCCCTTCCCATGCGGTGATGAGGCCCACCCGGTTGGCTTCGATCTGGTTTGACCGTCGCGAGAACGGTCGGACCGCAGTAGTCAGTTCGGCGATCTCACCGTTCACATTAAGGGTGTAACCGCGCACGGCGAGCGCCGCCACCCACCTCGGGTCTGTGCGGGCCGCCAGCTCACCTTCCGCATTCACCACCGTGTGGAGCTTCATCGCCACCCGCGAGTCGAGATTCGACCACTTCCCGTCCTCGCCTTGCACCTTCATGCTCAGCCAGAGATGGCGGTGAACGTGCGGGTCAAGCGACCGCGACCGACGGTGTCTGAGCTCGACCACCTCAAGCCGAGCGATGCGTTCGCGGACGCGGCCGCCGGCACCGCGCCGCGCGTTGAGCTCGCGCCGCCACAGTAGGAAGATGCGGTCGCGCAGACGATCTTGCAAGTCCTCGAACGCCTCCGCGATGATCGGGTCGATCAAGGCCGCCAGACTATAGGTCTTGGGGAAGTTGATCGTCCCATCCAGGAGCAGGTCCGCACTGGGTGAGTGCATCACCCGACCGCGCGGCTCCGCTCCCGCGGGCTCCTGCCCGCTGACCCACCGGCGCAACGCCCTGGGACCGAGGCGGTCGCGCGCGACCTGATCGCCTACCACCGTGAATCGCTCAACGCTAATGCCGCGTCCATACGCGATTGCCGCATCGACACCCGAAATCTGGGCGACGTGCGCATCGCACGCACCATCCATCGCATAGCCGACCGCATTGCGGACACCCCGAGACTGTGTCCCGCGCTTCCACCGTCGCAGCCCCCCGCGCATGCGACCAGACTACCGGAACTTGCTTATGTGCGACACACCTTCGCAAGAAGTGCCTACGTGCATTGCATAGATCACGCACTCGTGAGTCCGGCACGCTACGGCTATTGGGGGCTCGGCGAGCGCGCGCTGGTGTAGACGGTGTGCGTATGTGGTGCCGTCTTCGCTCGCGCTCGCGGTCGGGTGATCCGCGACTCCGCCGCCCCGGGTTTTCGTCGGCCGACGGGTCGGCGCACCTACTGGCGCAATGGCCCGGTGGAGGACCGGGTTGCGGTCTTCGGTGGCCGGCACGGATCGATGGTCGGCGGGATGGCAAGTTCGCTCGGACGCTAGTCGTTAGCCTCGCGCTCACGTCGCCAGGGAACTGCGTGGGCCTCGACCAATCGAAGGAGGAGGTCGACAACATCGTCGGCCGGTTTGACGGCGCCGACTTCCCACCAAGTGTCGGTTCCGAAGGCCAGTATGCCGAGACGGGCGAACCCGGTTCCTCCCATCGAGCTACTGTCAGGCTTGTCCTTCGCCCATGAGTTCTTCTCCCGCACGGGTCGCTACTTCTCGTCGCCGTAGGCGACGACGCCCACGTTCAAGCCACCGCGACTCCCTGCTGGTAGCAGTACCACGGAGTAACCTCCCGGCTCAGCGAGCGACCGGACGACGACGCGAAGATCACCGCGCTGGAAGCGGAGCGCGACGGCATCCGCGAGCAGCAGCGCGTGCTCCGCGACATGAGGCTGGAAGGACGCTCGACCCGGACTATCACCGGCCCAAGGTTGCCGAACTGCAAGCCAGCCTCGACACCACTCTGACGAGAATCGACGACCTGCTCGGTAGGCCGCTTCTCTCCGAGGCCATGCAGGGCGGGCTCGACTGGGAGTCGTGGTCAGCCGACATCCGTCGCAACCTCCTAAAGCTCGCGCGCATCCGGGTCGAGGTTGGGCGGTGGCCCGAGGACGTGCCGCGCATGGTGCGCAAGCGCAACGACGAGACCACCGCCAGTTCCGCGCGCGTCTCGACGTGCACTACGCCGAAGCGATCGAAAAGCGGGACCAGGATTCTGTCGCCTAGTAGTTCGGAATGTGAACCTTCCGGGCGTTAGCGCCGTATACACGGAACCCGAGGTCGCTGGTCCCAAGATCCGTCCACATTGGGGCGCCGGACACCAGGGTCCGATTAGCTTCGTTCAACACGTCATAGACGGCGCTCGTCGCGTAAGTCGTGTACCCGCGCCGAAGAGTGGCGAGCTTTGCTGCGTTGTTTGCCGCGGTGCCGACCCATACATAGTCGTTGTTACCGCGAATGCCGGTGTTGGCGACGGTGAGCGTTGACCAGTCGATGCCGACCTTCTGCTCAACCTTGTACTTGCCCGCGCCATACTGCGCATTCAGTTCGGGCTGAATGATGTCTTCGACTATCGCCGATATGAGCGTCGAGGCTCCAACGGCGTGATTGCGTGCTTGCCCGCCCATGAAGACGCCCATGACACGGTCTCCGTCGTAGGCGGTCACGGTCCCGCTGTAGTGACCGACCGATCTCACAGCGGCGCGAACGTAGGTCTTGTAAACCTCCGCCGCGAACTCCCTGGTCTGCCGAGCCACCAGTCCGGTGGAATCGCGCAGATCTGCATACAAGACTGCCGCTTCGATCTGAACGCCGCCGTTGGTCAGAGGGAGAGCGTCATCCTCTGTGGGGACTTCGTCCTCGACTTTGATTTCCCAGTCAGAGCCGAACGTCTCTCGAACGTAATTGGTCACCTGATCCTTGAGTCCCACTGCGCCTCCTAGAACGGTCGACGCCAGGTCGAACCGTACACCCGGAATCCGAAGTCCGAGGTTCCCATGTCTTCCCACATGTTTTTCTCCGGGGTGCCGCCAAACTTCGCAGACTTGTGCATCACGTCGTAGACCCGTTTCGAGATGTACGTATAGCGGCCCCGGTTGAGGGCGGCGAGCTTGGCAGCGTAGTTCGCTGCATTTCCCACCCACACCAGCTCGTCCGAGCCCCGGAAACCGGTCTTTGCGACGAACAGCTCCGAGGTGTCGACGCCGACCTTCTGCTTGTATTTGTAGTCGTACCTCCCGCTGTACTTCTTGTCGAAGGCGGGCTGCAGGATGTTTCCGACCGACCACTGAATTTTGAGCGCCGTGTCGACCGCTTTCGTGTTCTTGTCCGTGCCTATGAAGACGGCCATCACTCGGTCACCGTCGTAAGCCGTGATCGAGCCGCCGTTAGAGCGAATAATCTTCGCGGCGCAGTAAAGGTAGTTCTTGTAGACCTCGGCGGCCAGCCAATTGGGATTGTTGGCGACCAAATTTGTCGAGTCCGCGAGGTCGGCATAAAGGACCGTGGCGTCGAGGTTGACGGCGTCGGTTGAGAACTTGAGGTCGCCAAGTTCTGGGACCTTCTGACCTTTGCGCTCTTGCCATTGATCGGCGTGAGTCTTCTTGACGTATGCGTGTAGGTCGTCTCTGAGAGTCATGACGCCCTGCCTATCGAATGACGATCGTCGCGGCACCGAGAGCGAGTCCAGATGCTCCGGCGAGGATGAGTGAGATTCGCACGAGCGAGTACTTCAGGAGCAGCAAGCGGGACAGGCGCCAGAACTGGTGGAGTGTTCGCTGCGGGCTCGTCGTGTCCGAGTTCTTGAATGCCTCAACGAGGTCAGGAAGGCACTTGTAGCGCGCGGCGTGACCCCAGTACATCACTCCGAACTGCGGGTGGTCCTTGGTGGTGAAGCGGGGCCAGACTGCGAGCGCCGAAGCTGCGACGGCAAGGATTGCGAGCACGACACCGACCCACCACACCCACTGGCCGAAATCCGTAAGTGACGACGAGTCGAACGTGCCCGCGAGTTGCCCGCCTAGCACAGCGGCGAAACCGATGCCGAGCGCAGCGAGCACCATTGACGCCTTATGGTCGGCTTGAACCACATCCGCGCGGGCTTCTGCCAGCATCTGCTTCGCGGCCTGATGCTTTTGCTCCAGCAACGCTGCTTCGCGTTCTGCAGCCGCGCGTTTTGGGTTGAACACGTCTGCCTCCGCCACACAAGGTATCGCTGACGACCGACACTCCCCAAAGAGATGTTCACTTACCTCGTCGATCCCGGCAGCGTCCCGCGTCCGCAGATCACGAACGAACAGCATCTTTTCGCGCCGGTTGGAGCTTGAACCGCCCACGCTTCAAAGCCCCCACCGCCGTGCACATTCGACTCATCCATGGCGCGAGCGTAGGACTCGAGCTGGCCCGAGGTGTGCCGGTCGCGGGAAGCCATAGGACAACGCAGGGAGGGAAGCGGATCGGCGGCCCGGGCACATCCCCCAAACGTGCCGAGCGCGCAAACGGATGCCGACTGAACGGCCTGAGGACGGCCCGTGTGGTCCCGCTTGCGTCCGTTGCCCGCATACGGATCGCGACTGCCGGCACCCGCCCCCACCCAATCCAATCCAAGACGCGAGGCGGCGTCAGCCAGCGACCGGCGACCATCCACAGTTGCCGCACGCTCCGGCTGCGGGAAGGATTACGAAACAGTTCGGGCAGGTCGGACTCGGAGCCGCGGGCGACGTCGTTCGTCGACTTCTGCGTTCTCGTTCCGCTGGTGTCAAATTCGGCGTTCCGCCATCCGGCGGAAGATCCGTCGCATACTTCCTGTAGCAGAGCAGCCGATGCCCGGCCGCGTAGAACTCGATGTCGCTCTCCGGAGCGTCTGTGACCGACTTCGGCGCCCGCACGTACCCTTCACCGATCGTGCCGTCCTGGTGAACACAGAGCGATGTCAGTGGAGGCTCGCCGTTCTGCTTGGCAAGTACTGCCACCTCCTCCAGCAGCTTGCCGATCCAGTTCGTGATGAGGACTCGGGTTCGGATCCCCGACACCTCTTGGACGCGCAATGCGAGTTCCTTATAGGTAACCAAGCCGTCATATTTCCGCGCCGTGTCGATCAGTTCGTTCAACGCAATCGGAACCCACTCCTGCAGAGCGTCCGCCTGCGACACACGCGAGCCATCGTCCACCCGATAGATCCCGGGGAGCCTCCCGCCAGCTTCTGACATGCCTCGACCCTAGTCCGATAGATGCGGGGCGGCCTTGGGGTCGCGAGGGAAGTCTTCGCCCCGCATGTTTCGTGATCGGCGCTGCACGCGGCACGCCTCCAACGCGCACTGCCCGCAAGGGGATCCTAGATATTGCCGCGTCGCACTCAGCTCTCGCTACGACGACGTGCGGTCATAATCGGGCGGAAGCCCAGGTCGGTCACGGTCGGTCGTCGTCTGACGGATTACGGTCACCAGCCGAGTACCCTCGTCGCATGCATCGTGCGTTCCCCGGCCAGATGACCACTAGCCAGGCCATCGACTACCTCAACGAGCGACTGACTGAGCCGATCTCCAAGGACTGGTTCCTCCAGATGCGCAGCTGGGTCGGCGAACCGATCAGCCGCCAAGGCACGAGTCGGTCGTGGTACCACCGCGGTGACCTCGATGCGTTTCTCACTACGTACGGCACCGACCCCGATAAATGGATCGGCCCGCCTCGCTAGCAGCCGTGGATCGTCAGGCAACGCCTCTACGGCAGGCGGATGAGCCCCTCAGACTTCACCTTCGCTCCGACAATCGGCTGATCATGCGGGGCGAGGATGACGCAGTGCCCGAGTGAGCGGTTGATAAGCGGAGCTCGTAGCGCAGCGGAGAGCGGAGTCTGCAAATAGCGAACGACAGGAACGGAGTCGTCCCCGCCCCCGCTACGCTCTCGCCGTCGGAGAGAGGTTGCGGTCACCACCAACTTGCGAGGCATCGCGCGTCAGTTGCGCCTCGGATCTCAGTGCGGTGGCAACCGATCTTCGAGCCAGGCGGCGTGGCGAATCGAAATGCGTGGATGAGCCTTTTCGGGTGGCCGATAGACTTGGCTAAGGAGGCGTGATGCGACCCGATTCATCGGCCTGGCGAGTCAGCGATGCCGTCGCGTACGACGTCGCGCTCAGCGCTGCAGACGATGGTCTCGCGGAAGATTCCGATCTGAGTCGTGCGGTGGCCCATCGCGCGAACGTCCTCCAGGCGGACGGGTTCGACCGCCCCACGATTGACTCCCTCGGCCCGGCACCCGGCCCGCAGCCGGGGACGGCGAGCACGAGCGATGACCCTCAAGTGATCCTCGAGCAACGCATCTTGCCGACGGTCTTCGCTGGTGCACGACCGACGGATACGCCTCGCATGGTTCTCCTCACTGGGCAACCGGGGTCGGGCCGATCTCGCGCCATCAGCCACCTCCGGGGCGAGAACCCGGACGGGATCGCGGTGATCTCGGCCAGCCTGCTTCGCTCGTTCGTCCCGCGGGCGGTGAACGAGAACGTCGACGCCGATCGTGTCGCCGCGACGTCGGCCTCGTGGTTGATCGCTTGCATGCGGCACGCCCGGGAGCACCGACTCTCGCTTCTCCTCGACGGGCCGATACCGGCGGCTGCGGCCGAAGGCATCCTGACCACATTCGGGCAGGTCGGTTACCGCACGCACGTCGCAGTCGTCGCTACAGGGCGTGCGGAGAGCCTCCTGGCCGTAGCGTCGGCGTACGCATCGAGCGATCGCGAGAGGCGCCTGTTAGAGCTAGTCCCCGTCGAGCAGCACGATCGCGATCTGGAAGAAGCGCGCGCACTGCTGGCAAAGGCAGGGGCTGCGGGTGCCCGACTGACCGTGTTCGACCGAGACGGAGGCGTCGCCGCCGATCAGGTAGACGGGTCTTCGGCGATCCGAGCATTCAATAGAGCTAGCAGGACCCCAATGTCCACCCTGCAAACGGTTCAATGGTTGAGCGAGCTGAAGCGAGTGACTGCATACGCCCGTCAACCCTCATCGACGTTGCCAGAGCTGGGACCACATCTGGTCGCACTCCATGAAGCAGCGCTCCGAGAAGTCGTACCGAACCTTCGAATCCCCACCGGCTCGGTCGTAACACCCGACCTGGAGAGTCGCCTCGCGAGCGAACTGGTCGTGCTCCGCCGGCCGGCTGCGCCGGGGCTGGTGCAAGAGTCGCCCGCGACTATTCCTACGCCCCCAGCCCCGAGTACTGACGGGCCCTCGCGATGACCCGCTTGATCGGATATTCGCGACCATGGTGGCCGGGCGAAGACCTCACCACCGACCTTGAGAAGCTGGCCACGGCGGGTGCCACGGTGACTCTGACCGACCCGGGCGTCGTCGATGGCCCATTGGATGACGGAAGCCCACTGCACTCGCTCGAGCCCGGTGACATCCTGCTGGTGTCGAGTGCGGCGCGGCTCGGATCCTCGCTTCCGCGGGTCGTTCAGACCATCACCGAGCTGGGTCGTCTTGGGATCGCATTTCGTTCGCTCGCCGAGCCCGCGCTGTCCACCGATGCCGGCCCGGTCGATCCCGCCGAGGTGTTTGGCGCGTTGGAGGGGCTCCGGCGGCGGCTGGCGGGATTGCGAACACGTCAGGGGATGCTGCAAGCCGAGGCTGCGGGCCGACGACCGGGCCGGCCGTCCGTGATGACCCCCGATCGCGTAGCGGTGGCGGAAGAGTTGCGCCGCCAGCACCGCTCGATTGCACACATCGCCCGCGTCATCGGCGTCAGCCCGAGCGCCGTGCAGCGCGCCCTCTCGGTACCGGCGTAAGGGAGGGCGAGTCAGACGGGGGGCACGAGTCCGTCCACGTGAGCGACGATGGTGGCCGCGACGAGCGTCCCGAGCACACAGACCGAGAAGATCAGGGCGAGGGTCGTGGCGCGGCGACCCCGCCGACGAACAGCAGCGATCAGCGTGGCAGCCCCGACCATGATTGCCGCGCACGGCAACACGATGGTCGCGATCATCGCCACCGTAGGCTCGAACGTCAGCATCTCCACCACCTCCTCAGCCCCGTCTACCGATCGGCGAGGCGTTCCAATTCCTTCGTCAGCTCAGTCCGGTGTGCGGTGGGGTCCACGATCGCGGTCGCCACGAGATCGGAGAGACGTGCCAGCACGGCCTGATCGACCTCGCTGAGCGGCTCCAGGCACCACTCGATGTCCTCACCGACGGTGTACCCCGGCTCGTCGACGTGCTTGGTCGGGTAGTAGCTGAATGCCGACACCGCGGTCCGCCAGAGCGTGGTTTCGGTGTGTGCTCGGTCGATCATGATGTTCCTTTCGAGGAATGACTTGCGGCTGAACTTTGCGTCCGCCGCCTCAGCGAGTGATGTGTGGACCGTTAGGGGTCGAGCCGGCGTGGTGGGGAGCGGCGGGGTCAGGCAGAAGCGCGGCTCTTGCGCGCTCGGTTCGAAGTCGCGCGTTCACCGCTCTTCCGATTGCGTCCAGGCGGGCATCCTCTGCGGCCTTTGCCGCAAGTCGCGCGATCCGCAGTTCATCGTGGGCGCTGGGTGGAGTTGCAGGTTCTGTGGTCGCTTGGTGGTGTGCGGCGCGTGCCCGGAGGCAATCCCGCTTCCATGCGGCGAGGAGCTCGGGAGGTGTGGGCTGCTTGCTGCCGAGCAGCATCTCGTTGAGGGCTTGCCCGGTGTAGGTCCGGGAGAAGAACTCGTCTGCGGCGACGCCATTCGCAACACGATCCGCAGGGCTCGCCCGGTGTAACCGTCGCGGGGGAAGCCCGGCGGTGCGACGGCGGGCCTCTCGTGCGTAGTACGCGTTGGACTTGGCTCGAGCCAACTCGTGATTCTCTGCGTACCGCTCGCGCTTTCGTTGGAGCACCTGCTCGCGGTTCTTCTCGTAGTAGCGCCTTGAACTCTCTGCGGCCGCCTGCGGGTTTGCCCGCCTTCTGTCGCGCTGTGTCTGGTTCAGCGCGTCGCGATGACTGTCCCGCCATCGGACGGTCCGGGCGTATGCCATCTCGCGGTAGCGGTCAGGATCCGCGGCCTGGCTTCGGACCCGCGCCGCCTTGTGCTGAGCCAGTATTCGGTCGCGATTGTTCGCGTAGTACTTTCGCGCGTAGGTCCTCTTCCGTTCACGTCGAGCAACCTCGCGCTTGTGCTTCCGGCTCTGTCTCTGCATGGAGAGTCGGTTGAGCTCGCGAGCCTTCTCGAGGTTCTCTTCTCGCCACCTCCGCCCCTCGGCCCGCACGTGATCGCGGTTGCGTGCACGCCACGCTTGGTTGGTGAGGCGGCGCCGCTCGCGTTGCGCGTCCGTGTGCGGCAACCACTTCTTCCGCTCCGAACCATGGCGCTTCACGCCCTCGTTGGACGTGCCACTCATGATGCTCTGCCGATCGCGAGGCGGTCGATCAGATCGGGTCGGAATCCGTACCAATGGTTCTCCGGCTCGTCATCGACGACGACAACCGGTGCCTGCGAGTAGCCGAGCTGATCGGTGACGTACTCGAGAGCAGCGACCGTGGCGCGCAGGTCAACCTCGGTGAAGTCAACGCCGCGGCGTTCCAGGTGCTTGAAGGTCTGCCGGCATTGAACACACGCCGGCCCTGCGGAGTAGACGGTCACGCTGGTCATGACTCACCGCCTCGTATTCGAGCCGTGTGCCCGCGCTTCGACCCAGTCATCCAGTTCGTCGAGCGGGTAGACGATCCGGGCGCCGAGCTTTCGATACGGCGGCCCGATCTGGCGGTAGCGCCACATCGAGAGGGTGCGCAGGGTGATGCCCGGAAGCATCGCGACCACCTGCGCCGGGGTGACGAACGTGTGCGAAAGGCTCTGCGTCACCGTGTGATCCAGTGTGCTCATCTCGACCTCCGTTGCGTACTTGCGTCTTGGCTTGACATGAGTGAAGCATTTAGCGATACACTCGTCAAGAGGAAAGCGTGAACCCCTGACGCAACTAGACATAATGGGGAGGTGAAGGTCGACGTGAAGACTCTCGATGGCACCCCCATGTCCGTAGCAGCGGCAGTTCAGCCGCTGGGATCCGGGCTTCGCATCGCGCCAGGGTTCGCGGCCAGCACGACGGACGAGACGACTGGCCTCGCGACGCGCATCGAAGCGAAGTACGTCCGGACCACGGGTCGCTACGTGGTGACGGCGGTTGCCGTCGAAAGCACCGTGGACTCGGTCGAGGTCAACGCGAACACGCTGCGCCAGGTCACCGTGCAAGCGATCGTGCAAGCGGCAGCACCACAGTGCATCGCCCTCACGCTTGATGACAGCGCCGACGCCAAAGGGCTGAGCGTCTCCGAGCTCACGAACCGCGACGGACGCCTTATCCCCGAGTGGCTCGCAACAGATGTCGTCAAACGCGGATCATCCGAAGCCCGACTCGACGTCGTCGAGATCCTCTACGGCGTCGCCGCCCTCTCCGGGCAAGCCCCGCTCCGAATGATCATGAACGAACTCGGAATCCCCCACCGCACCGCCTCAGACTGGACACAGAAGGCGAGAGCAGCAGGACGCCTCGAGGGAATGACAGCAGCCGCCGGCCGAAAGGCCGATGGGTAGCATCCACAGCTACAAGACCGGCGAAGGCAAGCGGTACATGGTCAAGTACCGCAAACCCGACAACTCACAGACCTCCAAACGTGGCTTCAAGACGAAGCGCGACGCAGAGCGCTTCCTCTCCTCGACCTCCGTATCGATCGCGGAGAAGCGATACATTGACCCAACCGACGCGCGCATTACAGTCGGCGAGCTCGGCGCCATCTGGATGACGGACCAGTCGGCGGTCCTCAAGCCGTCCTCTGTTCACCCGCTGGAGTCGGCGTGGAGGATTCACGTCGAACCCGCATGGGGCAACCGACAGGTTGGCGACATTCGCCACAGCGACGTCCGCGCCTGGGTGTCGCAACTCTCCAACACTCGCGGCCCAACGACTGTCATCCGCTCGTTCGGGATCCTCTCGGCGATCCTCGACATCGCCGTCCGGGACAGACGCCTCGCCGACAATCCAGCCCGCGGCGTCAAGCTTCCGAAGAAGCGCCCCAAGCCCCGCGTCTACCTGACACACCGACAGGTCGCCGAGCTCGCCCAACGAGCCGCCTACCCGCACGTGGTCTACTTCCTCTCCTACACCGGTCTCCGATGGGGCGAAGCGACGGGCCTCCGACTGCGAGACGTCGACCTCACTCGCCGTCGCGTGACCGTGTACGAGAACGCCGTGCTTGTGAACGGCCACATCCACGTTGGCTCACCAAAGTCTCATCGCACCCGCTCCGTGCGGTACCCGGACTTTCTTGACCCGATGATCCGATCGCTGTTCGTCGGGAAGGACGCCACACAGCTTCTGTTCGGCGACGGGACTGATCACCTCCGTCTGCCCAACTCCAAGGACGGGTGGTTCGCCAGAGCGGTCAGACGCGCTCAGAAGGAAGACCCGACCTTCCCCCGAGTCACACCGCACGATCTCCGACACACCGCGGCGAGCCTCGCGATCAGTGCCGGGGCAAACGTGAAGGCCGTCCAACGGATGCTCGGCCACGCCTCCGCGGCCATGACTCTGGGCACCTACGCCGACCTCTTCGACGACGATCTCGACGCCGTCGCCACCGCACTCGCGCACGCGCGGAATCGGTCGATCTACCCGCCCTCTGACACGCCCGTTGTGCTGCCGCCAGAGGTCCCCGGTATCGGCATCTGAGCCCGTCGCCGGAGACGTTTGTTCTCAAAATGTTCTCACGGCGGGATTTCGGGCAAGAAGAGAGCCCCGCGATCCCCCTGTTTCCAAGGGTTCGCGGGGCTTCGACGTGGCGGTGACGGTGGGATTTGAACCCACGGTAGGGGGTTACCCTACACAACTTTTCGAGAGTTGCACCTTCGGCCGCTCGGACACGTCACCGCCGACGAGTTTACGTCACGCCGCGCGAACCCGCCAATCGAGCGAACCCCGGCCCGAGCCCACACCCGCGCAGCTCACGCCGACAAGAAGTCCCGGTGATGGTAGCCGTCCGGGTCGAGCACGGCGACGGTCGATTCGGGCACCTCGAGGAAGACCCCGGGCAGGTCGTTGAGCGGCTCCGACACCACGACCTGCGCGCGATCTCCGAAGGCGTCCAGGCGCGAGGCATCCGGATACATCGTCCTGAGCGTCGGCACGTCGGCGGAGTGGAACAGGGTGCGTGATCGCCCATGGGTCGAGTACCGGAAGGCCCACAGGGTCGCACCGTCCGAGACCGCGACCGTCCCCTGCATGGGGAACTGCACGCCGGTGGCACGGCCGGCCTCCTCAACGCGCCGGATCGCCGCACCGACGCCGGCGACGGGATCGTCCATGAGCCCGTAGGTCAGTGCGAGATGGAACAGCACTTCGGTGTCGGTGGTCCCCTGGATCGACGGGTACAGCGACGGGTCCACGTCGAGGACCAGGTCGCGCTTGTATCCGGAGAAGCCCGAGAGCGCCCCGTTGTGCATGAACAGCCAGCGGTCGTGGCGGAACGGGTGGCAGTTGGTCTGCTGGATCGGCGGCCCGGCGGCGGCGCGGACGTGCGTGAAGAAGAGCGGCGAGCGCACAGCCCGACTCAGCTCGCGCAGGTTCTGGTCGTTCCAGGCCGGCTCGATCGATCGGAACAGCGCCGGCTCGGCGCCGGGCGAGGCATCCGCCGGATACCAACCCAGCCCGAAGCCGTCCCCGTTGACGGTCTCGGCGCCCAGCGGAGAGTTCAGCGACATCGCCACGATGGAGTGCGGCGAGTCCACGATGAGGGTCGAGGGCTGCAGCGCCTCACCCGTGTAAGCCAGCCAGCGGCACATGATCGCCTCCGAACCCTTCGCGGACGAGCCTCATGGTAGGCCCGACCGCACGGTGGGCGCGTAGCCCGCCGGGGGTGATTGTCATGGTCGGATGCCTGGCCCGAGGCATCCGCTCACTGCAAGACTGGCCGCATGGCCGTGATCGAGAACTCGAAAGTCACCATCGTCGGAGCCGGCAGCGTCGGGTCGAGCGCCGCGTATGCCGCGCTGATCCGCGGTTCGGCGCGGCATGTCGCGCTCTACGACATCGCGACGCAGAAGGCCGAGGCCGAGGTGCTCGATCTCGCGCACGGCACGCAGTTCACCGGCTCGAGCGACATCGTGGGCGGCAGCGACATCTCGGTCGTCGAGGGGTCGCACGTGGTCGTGATCACCGCGGGGGCGAAGCAGAACCCCGGCCAGACGCGCATCGAGCTCGCTGGCGTCAACGCCGGGATCATGAAGAAGATGATGCCCCAGCTGCTCGAGGCGGCCCCAAACGCGATCTACGTCATCGTGACGAACCCCTGCGACGTGCTCACGGTCCTCGCGCAGGAGGCGACGGGGCTCCCGGACGAGCGCATCTTCGCGTCGGGCACGGTGCTCGACACGTCCCGCCTGCGGTGGAAGCTGGCCGAGCGCGCGGGCGTCGCGACGTCGAGCGTGCACGCCTACATCGTGGGCGAGCACGGCGACACCGAGTTCCCGCTGTGGTCCAAGGCGACCATCGGGACCGTCCCGATCCTCGAGTGGGTCACGCCCACGGGAGACCGCATGACCGTGGACGAGCTCGACCAGATCGCCATCGACGTGCGCGACGCCGCCTACAAGGTCATCCAGGGCAAGGGCGCGACGAACTACGCCATCGGGCTCTCGAGCGCCCGCATCATCGAGGCCATCCTCGGCGACGAGCACGCGGTCATGCCGGTCTCCACGGTGCTGCGCGACTTCCACGGCGTCGACGGCGTCGCGCTCTCGGTGCCGTCGGTCGTGAGCGCGAGCGGGGCGGTGCCCATCCGCGAGACGCAGTTCGCTCCGAACGAGCTCGAGCTGTTCCACCGCTCGGCGGGCGCGCTGCGCGACGTGGCCGATTCACTGCGGGGCTGAAGGGGGACGGATGCCTCACCCGCCCTCCACGAGGCGGGCGAGGTTCCGCAGTGACGAGGCCATCCCCGCGGCGTGATCGGCGGGATCGATCCCGTCCGGCACACCTCTCGCCGCGACCTCGACGTAGGTGCCGCCGTCGCCTTCGGTGAACGTCCACGTCATGGTCATCGTGCCGGCGAACGCGGGGTCGTCCGAGGCGAAGTCCACCTCTTCGACGATCAGCTCGGGCGGCTCGACCCGCACCCGGCGCACCTCGGCGATGTCCTCGTCGGCGGTCGCCTTGCCGCCGCCCGCGGGCGGCTCGAGGTAGCGCAGCACCATCCGGTAGCCGGCGTGCGCGTCGAAGGACTCCAAGCGTCCCGTCATCCCCTCGGGCGGGAGCCACCCGAGCAGCAGGGCAGGGTCGACGAAAGCGCGGAAGACCTCGTCCGGCTCCGCCGCGAGGAACCGGGATGCCTCGTCCACCCGCATGCGGCCAGGCTACGCCGCGCCGCGGGGCGATGTCGCGACCCCGCCGTACGCTGAGGGCATGGCCGCCGCCCGACGACCCACGCAGACCGCACCGTACCGGTGCACCGAGTGCGGATGGACGACGATCAAGTGGGTCGGCCGCTGCGGCGAGTGCCAGCAGTGGGGCACCGTGGTCGAGGCATCCGAACCCCTCGGCCTCACGCGTTCGGTGACGCCGGTCGCTCCCGGCGCAGGCCGGTCCGCACGGCCGATCACCGCCATCGACACCGCCGACACGCCGCGCCGCACGAGCGGGGTCGGCGAGTTCGACCGAGTGCTGGGCGGAGGAGTCGTGCCGGGGGCGGCCATCCTGCTCTCCGGCGAGCCCGGCGTCGGCAAGTCGACGCTGCTGCTCGAGGTCGCGGCGCAGTCCGCCAAAGCCGGCCGGCGGGTGCTGTACGCCTCGGCCGAGGAGTCCACCGCGCAGGTGCGGCTCCGAGCCGAGCGCACCGGAGCGCTCCACGACGAGCTCTTCCTCGCGAGTGAGACCGACCTCGCGACGATCCTCGGGCATGTCGACGACGTGAGACCCGAGCTGCTGATCGTCGACTCGGTGCAGACCGTGGCGTCGTCGCTGTCGGAGGGGATGGCGGGGCATCCGTCGCAGGTCCGCGAGGTCGCGTCGACGCTGATCCGGGTGGCGAAGGAGCGCGGGCTGCCCGTCATCATCGTCGGCCACGTCACCAAAGACGGTTCGATCGCCGGCCCCCGCATCCTCGAGCACCTGGTCGACGTCGTGTGCCACTTCGAGGGCGATCGTCAGACCTCGCTGCGGTTCGTGAGGGCGCTCAAGAACCGCTTCGGGCCGACAGACGAGGTCGGATGCTTCGACATGACCGGCGCCGGCATCGCCGAGGTCCCCGACCCCAGCGCACTCTTCCTCGGCCACGGCACGCCCGAACCCGGCACGTGCGTCGCGATCGCCCTCGAGGGGCGGCGAGCCATGCCCGTCGAGGTGCAGGCGCTCACGATCGCCGCCACCAGCCCCAACCCGCGTCGGATCGTCAACGGCGTCGACGCCGCCCGCGTCGCGATGGTGCTCGCCGTCCTCGAGAAGCGCGGCGGGGTGAAGACGAGCGACAAGGACGTGTACGTCTCGACCGTCGGCGGTGTGCGCTTCACCGAGCCGGCGGCCGACCTCGCGATCGCCGTCGCGGTGGCGGGTGCGGTGAACAACGAGTCCACGCCGAAGACCCTCGCCGCTGTCGGGGAACTCAGCCTCGCCGGCGAGGTCCGGCCCGTGACGCAGGCCGCGCAGCGGCGATCCGAAGCGTCGCGGCTGGGGTACTCCGACGTGATCGACAACCGATCCGGCTCGCTGCGTGGCGCGCTCGCCGATGTGAGGACCCGCATGAAGCCGGGTCCCGGCGACGACGTGCCCGAGTTCTGACACGCGGCAGGTCGCGGAGGGCGATGCTCTGATTCGGCGGCATCCGGTCGGGGTGTCCGTTCGGCGTGCACCAGCCCGCCCCGAAGACCACAGCGCAATCCGTCCCGCAAGTCGACAGGCGCAGGAGGCGCCGTTAGCATGACTCCTGTCTACCGATAATCGATTACCTACTCTCCCTGAGGTCGTCATGCTCTCCGACATGCTGGAACACACCCTCCCGAGCGATTCCGCCCACGCCACCCTCATCGGCCGGGCGTGGGTCCCCACCCTCGGCGGGCCGTCGCCGGTGGTGGTGCGCGGCGGCATCGTCTACGACATCAGCCGTTCGTTCGCCACCGTGCGGGACCTTCTCGAGTGCCCCGAGCCGGTTGAAGCGGTGGCGCGCGCCGTCGGCGAGGATCTGGGGACGATCCGCGCCCTCCTTGCGAACACGCCCCGTGCGGGTCGGGATGCCTCCGCCCCCTGGCTCCTCGCACCCATCGACCTCCAGCCCATCAAGGCCGCAGGAGTCACATTCGCCGTCTCGATGATCGAGCGCGTGATCGAGGAACGCGCAGGGGGCGACCCGGAAAGAGCGGAGCAGATCCGCGCGCGGATCGGGGAGCGGATCGGCGGCGACCTCGCCGATGTGAAGCCCGGGTCCGAGCGCGCCGCGGCTCTGAAGCAGGCGTTCCAGGACGAGGGCCTATGGAGCCAGTACCTCGAGGTGGGTATCGGACCCGACGCCGAGATCTTCACCAAGGCCCAGATGCTGTCCGCGGTCGGGACCGGCGTGCCGGTCGGGATCCGCGCCAGCTCGCAATGGAACAATCCAGAGCCCGAGGTTGCGCTCGTCATGGACTCGCGCGGCACCGCGAAGGGCGCGACGCTGGCGAACGACGTGAACCTCCGCGACATCGAGGGCCGTTCGGCGCTGCTGCTCGGAGCCGCGAAGGACAACAACGCCTCGTGCGCGATCGGGCCCTTCATCCGTGTGTTCGACGAGCACTTCTCGCTGGACTCCGTTCAGGCGCTGACCGTAGAGCTCGACGTACGGGGCGAGGACGGGTTCACCCTGACCGCGCGTTCCGATATGTCGCTCATCAGCCGTGCGCCGCAAGAGCTCATCGACCAGCTCTTCAGCGCGCATCACCAGTACCCGGACGGCGCGGTGCTGCTCCTCGGCACGATGTTCGCGCCGACGGCCGACCGGTACGCCCCGGGTGCGGGCTTCACGCATGCGATCGGCGACATCGTGCGCATCTCGGCGCCCGGACTCGGCGGCCTCGTCAACGTCGTCGACACGAGCGAACGATGCGAACCATGGACCTTCGGAGTGGCCGACCTGATGCGCAACCTGGCGAATCGCGGACTGCTGGGCTCCGCTCGCCCTGAGACGAAGGAAGTCGCATGATCCCGACACAGAATCCCCGCACCGGGGAGGCCGCCCCGACGTCACTCCACCCCACGGAGCCGCGGGAGGTGCGTGAGATCGCCGAGCGCGCGAGCGGTGCCGCGCGACAGCCCCGCCGGGACAGACGCGGCCTCGCCGTTCTCCTCGATGCGATCGCCGATGAGGTTGAACGACGTCGCGCAGATCTTGTGGAGACCGCCGACGCCGAGACAGCTCTCGGCGAAGCTCGCCTCATGTCCGAAGCGGCGCGGGCCGCCGGGCAGTTCCGGCTGTTCGCGAACGTCGTACGGGAGGGCAGCCACCTCGAGGCGATGATCGATCGCGCAGGCGACGGACCCGCGGGGCGGCTCCCCGAGGTCCGACGCATGCTCGTTCCGATCGGTCCGGTCGCGGTATTCGGCTCGAGCAACTTCCCGTTCGCGTTCTCGGTGCTCGGTGGGGACACAGCGTCAGCGCTGGCGGCGGGATGTCCCGTTGTCCTGAAAGCGCACAGCTCGCACCCGCGCACATCCGCCCTCTCCTTGGATGTGCTGCAGACCGCGGCCGGGAAGTGCGATCACGCCGACCTGATCGCCGGCATCGTGTATGGCCAGGCCGCCGGCTCCCAACTGGTGCAGGACCCGAGCATCGCGGCAGTCGGATTCACCGGTTCGCTGTCGGCCGCACAAGCGCTCGAAAGCGCCATCTCCCAGCGGCCCGCCCCGATCCCGTTCTACGGTGAGTTGAGCAGCCTCAACCCCCTGGTCGTTTCCCAGGCCGCGGCATCCGTTCGGGCTGACGCCATCGCGGAAGGGCTCTTCGCGTCGATCACCGGCTCCGCCGGGCAGCTGTGCACGAAGCCGGGCGTCGTCCTCATCCCGCACGGCCCCGGCGGCGATCGACTCGTGAACGCTCTGGCCGAGCGCTTCCGGCACGCGCCCGGCGCAACGGTCCTCAACGGACGGATCCGGGACTCGTTCCACGAGATCGCCGGGCGGCTGCGGGCCGGGCACGGCGGGCGGGTGCTCGCTGCGGCCACGGTTGACGATGCACGCGGTTTCGCCGTCACCCCCATGCTCATCGAGATGGATCTCCCCGTTGTCGCGGAGTCTGCCGAGGAGTGCTTCGGGCCTTTCGCGATCGTCGCGCGCTACGGCGACCACGGCGAGATCGTCGATGTGGTCGAGCGGATGGCCGCGTCACTCACCGTGACGCTCCACACCGTCGGCGAAGATCCGCTGCTCACCGTCGTCCCCCGCCTCGAGCCTCACGCCGGTCGTATCGTCTTCGACGGGTATCCGACGGGCGTGCGCGTGTCGTGGGCACAGCACCATGGCGGGCCCTGGCCGGCGACGAACACGCTCCACACATCTGTCGGCGCGACCTCTGTGCGACGGTTCCTGCGTCCGGTCGCGTGGCAGGATGCTCCCCCCTCCGTGCTGCCCCTCGAGCTCCGTGACGAGTTCGACGCGATTCCCCGTCGGATCGACGGCGAGCTTCACCTGGCTGGTTCGAGCGCCATCCGACACGGTGGGTGAGCGGTGGAGCAGACCCCGCCACTCCAGCCGACCCGCGCTCGCACGCGAGTCAGGCGTCCAGGGAGTCAGGCGTCCAGCGCGACGATGAGGTCAGCAGGCGACGCCTGAAGCGGATGCGGTCCGGCGATGTCGAAGAAAACGGTGGTGATCTCGTCCTCATGCGCGCCGAGGAAGGCGCGCAGCCACGCCGGCGACTGCAGAGCGACACCCGGCGGGAGCGTCGCGGGCTTGTTCGCGGCGTCGCTGAAAAGCAAGAGCGCGACGTCCCCGGTCCGAGGGTCGCGGTAGGTCCACACTTCGCCGCCGTCGAGGGGGTTATCTCGCTGACCCGGTCGTATGAGTGGTACAACCGTTGGGCCGTGCCGGAGCGCGAATGCGACGGCCGCCATGTCCTGCGTCTGGAGAGCGTCTGAGAGCTGCGTGTTGCGGAACTCGAGTCCCTTCTTCGCGCGCTTCTTGCCGGCCATCAGTCCAGGGTAGTCGTCGAGTCGACGCACTCCGTCACGCGAGGGCGGCGTCCGCGATCTGCACGTCGCTTCGCAGACGCGAGGCGTCGCGCGCCGCGTTGGCGACCCGCACGGCTTCCCGTCCGTCGAAGCCCGCGACGCGCGCATCCCGTCCGCTCTCGATCGCCTGGAGGAAGTCGGACAGCTGCGCATCGACCGGATCAGCGGCATCGAAGGCCGGGACAAGTTCTTGGCGCTCCCGGAGGTTGCCAGACCACTCCAACGCGGCGCCCTTGTCGGACCTGTGCGTGAGCCTGCCCCGGTCACCCACGAACGAGAACGCCGACCGCAGTGGCGTCTGCGGCGGACCCCAGATCGCCGAGATGCGGGTGACGGTACCGCTGAGGTGCTGCATCAGCACGTGCGACACATCCAGCGCGGCGTCGCCTCGCCGGTGAGCACTGCGGATCGCGGACACAGACTTCACAGGACCGGCGACCCACAGCGCCATGTCGATGTCGTGAATGGCGAGGTGACCGAGGACGTCGCTCCGGCGCTCGGGATCGCTCCACCACCCGGATTGCACCGGCGAACCTGTGCGCCGGAAGAAGGTCAGCGACTCGACAGCGCCCAGCGCGCCGTTCAGGGCCTGCCCGCGAGCGTGCGCATACTCATGCTGATAGCGGCACACGTGAGCGGGAAGGAGCCTTACTCCGCGCGCATCGGCAAGTCGCAGCAGGTCGTCGGCGTCCTCCACGGTCCCGGTGAGGGGCATCTCCACGATCACGTGCTTGCCGGCGTTGATCGCCGCTCGGGCAAGATCGGCATGAGAGCCGGTCGGCGCGCAGATGTCGACGACGTCGCACGAGGCGAACAGTTCATCGGTGTCTGCGGCGGCCACTCCCCAGCCGCACTCCTTCACGAGCTCGGGCGCTGACATCCGCGAAACGACGGTCGTCGGCACGCCGAGGCGCTGGTAGCTCAGCAGATGAGTTCGCCCCCTCACGCCTGCGCCGATGATGCCGACCGTCTGGGCGGCGGTCCGCGCAGGCGTATGGGCGTTCGCAGCGGGCCGAAGGCTCGTCACCGCGCGAGTGCCCCCGACCAGTCGTGATCGAAGTGGACGACCGTGCCCGAATGGCGAGCCCGCTCGGCCGCGAACACGACCCGGTGACTCGCGAGGCTCTCGCGTGCGCCGGTCGCCAGCTCGGCGGAAGCTCCACCGCGGATCGACTCGACAAACGCCCTGACCAGGCCGATATCGCCGCCTCCGTGACCGTCTGCAGCGGCGTGGCCGACCGCATCGGTGTCGACCGTCCGTGTCTGTCCGGTCATGAAGTCGAAGATGTGGATGAACTGCCCGTCTGCGGTGATCTGCCCCTTCGTGCCGAAGATGCGGGTCTTGCGATGCGTCCCCTCCGACAGCGCCGTCAGGGTGAAGCTGACCAGCACGTCACCCTCGAACTGCATCGTCACGACCTGGTGATCGACGACATCGTTGTCGCTGGCGTAGACGCATCGTCCGTACGGTCCGACTTCGAGCGCGCGATCGACGGCCTCGGGAGTGAGGTCTCCCGCCATCACTCGCGCCATGTAGTCCTCCCCGGGTCCGGGGGAATCCGACACGCCGCGGCGATAGAACCGCAGGGCCGAGAACGGGCAGTCCGGCTCGACGGCACACGTGACGCAGCGATCCGACGCCCCCGCGGGACGGTTCTCCCGCCGGAAATGGGTGAGGCTGCCGAACGATGAGATGCGCTCGAGGGGCTTGCCGACGATGGCGCAGAGCCAGTCGATGTCATGACAGGACTTGGCCAGCAGCAGCGAGCTGCTCTCGTCTTCACGGCGCCAGTTCCCCCGCACGAACGAGTGGGCGAAGTGCCAGTGGCCGATCGGCTCCAGATGATCGATGTTCACGATCTCGCCGATGGCACCTTCGCGGAGGATGTCCTGCAGCGCCAGTGTGAACGGTGTGTAGCGCAGCACGTGGGCGACGGCGAACCGGACGCCGGCTGCCTCGACGGCCTCGACGATGCGGATGCAGTCCGCTTCATTGGTCGCCATCGGCTTCTCGAGCAGGATGTCGTACCCGCGTTCCGCAAAGGCGATCGCCGCGTCGACGTGCTGGTCGTCGAGCAGGCTGATCACCACGATGTCGGCGAGGCGCGGCTGCGCCGCGAGCTCCTCCCAGTCTGC
This sequence comes from Microbacterium sp. MF43, assembly GCF_012847295.1. Classification (GTDB taxonomy): domain Bacteria; phylum Actinomycetota; class Actinomycetes; order Actinomycetales; family Microbacteriaceae; genus Microbacterium. Next base: position 355,924 of record NZ_JABBDY010000004.1, on the reverse strand, counting down.
GAAGGCCCTGCTCGGATCGACGCCGAACTCTTCGACGAAGCGCTTCCGCTGCGCGGGCCGGTTCTCTGCCACGGCGACGATCTGCACCGGCTCCTGGAGCAGGGTCGCAGCCTCGGCGTAGGCGAAGCCGCGCGCGCCCGCGCCGGCGACCGCCATCGTCAGCCCGTCGGTCGTTCGCATCGGGTCGTTCATCCTTTCGTTGCCCCGCTCATGAGGCCCTTGACGAAGTAGCGCTGGAAGAAGAGGAACAGGATCAGGATCGGGATCGTCGCGAGCAGCATGAAGGCGAACACCGCCCCGAAGTCCGACACGTACTTGCTCACCGATCGATACACCCCGACAGTGATCGTGGTGCCGTTGCCCGGCCCCAGGATGATCAAGGGCATGATGAAGTCGTTCCACACGGCGACGGCGACGAAGATCAGAACTGTCGCGGCAGCGGGGCGCATCAGGGGGAAGACGATCTGCCAGAAGATCCGGAACGGGCCAGCGCCATCGACCGCTGCGGCTTGTTCCAGTTCGATCGGGATGCTCCTGACGAAGCCCAGGAAGACCATGATCGCAAAGGGCAGCGAGCTCGCGATGTTCACGAGGATGAGGCCGGGAATCGTGCCGATGAGGCCCACGCCGAGCAGGATCTGGATGATGGGCTGAATGATGACCGCCCCCGGGATCATCATGCCGACGACGATCAGGACGATGACGATCTGCGTCACCTTGCCCGTGTTTCGTGCCAGGTAATGCGCGGTCATGCTCCCGAGGAGGATCGTCACCAGTACGGAGATCACCGTGATCTGCGTGCTGTTGATGAGGCCGTTCCAGAACAGGTTGTCCGACCGGGTGAGGACGGCGCCGAAGTTCGCCAGAGTCGGGGTCTCGGGCAGCGAGGCCGGGTGAGCGAAGATCTCGGTGCTCGGCTTGAACACATTCACGATCACCAGGTAGAGCGGTACCGAGAACAAGGCGGCGATGACCGTGCCGATCAGGACGCGAACAGGTCCGACCGAGTTGTCGCGGTCACGCAGCCGCCGGCGGGGGCGTGAGACGGTGGTGCTCACAGGTCTACCTCCCTGCGCTGCAGGAGTCGAAGGACGACGATCGAGACGAAGGCGATGATCGCGAGCATGACCGTGGCCATCGCCTGGCCATAGCCGACCTGGCCCGCCTCGACGCTGTATCGAACGATGTCGAAGGCCAGGGTGTTGGTCGTCCCCACTCCGGGACCACCGTTCGTGAGGACCTTCACCTGGTCATAGGTCTTGAATCCCCCGATCAGGCTGAGCACGACGCTGATGGTGACGACCGGCGCGAGCAGCGGCCACGTCACGGTGCGGAAGCGGGTGAAGGGGCCGGCGCCGTCGATCTCCGCGGCTTCGAGCAGCTCCTTGGGGATGCCCTGAAGACCCGCGAGATACAGCACGACCGCAATGCCGAGCGACTGCCAGCAGATCACCGCACCGACGGTGTAGAGCGCGAGGTTGGGATCGGAGATCCATCCCGGCGGGTCTTGGACGCCGACGTTCATGAGCATCGTGTTGAGCAGTCCGTCGTCACTGAGGATCATGCCCCACGTGACGCTGACGACCACGGCGGAGAGTACGACGGGGATGAAGAATGCTGCTCGGAGCGCGTTGAACACCCACCCCGTGCGATCGAGCAGGATCGCGATGCCTAATCCCAGCGCGTTCGGGATCAGCGTGACCATCACCGCGATGATCACGGTGTTGGTCAGCGCCCTGAGGAATGCCGGGTCATTGGCGAGCCGCACGTAGTTCTCGAGGCCGATGAAGCTGACGTCGGGCCGGAAGGCGTTGTAGTCCGTCGTGCTCGTGACGATCGCCATCCCCATGGGGACCAGCACCAGTCCCAGGTAGATGACCAGCGCGGGAAGCACGAAGACCGAGAATTGAATGAGGCGGCTGCCTCCGCGCGCCTTCCGGCGGCGCTCGGGTTCACGCTGCGCAGTCGCGACGGCGATGCGCGCTTCTTGGAGAGCGGTCATCTATGACTCCGTTATCGGGCGTAGGTGGATGGGAGGGGCAGCTCGCGAGCTGCCCCTCCCGGGACGAACTCACTCGACTTCGAGCTCATCCCACTTCTGGTCGAGGAACGCACCGAACTCCTCGGCCGTCATGCGCAGGTTGATCAGGTCGACCACGGCCGGCTCGATAGCGGTTGCGAAGCCGGGAGGCGTGACGCCCTGGATGTAGAACGCGGCCGGAACGGTCTCGTCGTTGGCGAGCGCCTCACGGTAGGCGTCGTTCGTTGCGAGGTAAGCGTCACCAAGACCGTCCGGAAGCTCGATCTCTTCGCCGACGAGACCGCCGTCGGTCTTGATGTTGGCCTGAACGTTCTTCTCGTTCGTCTGGAACGCGAGCGCCCACTTCTTGGCGAGGTCGACGTCAGGAGCCTCGGCGTTGACGGCCAGGCCCGGGCCGGTCACGACCGGCATGGGGTTGCCGGATTCGCCCGGCATGGCGAACACGCCGAGCTCGAAGTCGAGCGGGGTCGTGTCAGCGGCAGCCGCGAACCAGTTGCCCATCGGGTACATGGCCGCCTTCTGGTCGCGGAACGCCTGCTCGGTCTCGGCGTACGTGCGGCTGAGTCCGTCGGTGTCGTAGCAGCCCTTCTCGGAAAGGTCGGCGACCTTCTGGGCGGCGGCCACGAACTCATCGTCCGAGAACGACACTTCGCCCTCGCCGCGCTTGTCGAACCACTCGGGGTCCTCGCCGAGAACATCGGCCTGGATGATCGCCGAGGACGTGACCATGGTCACCCAGGTCTCACCGCCGCCACCGCCGACCTCGATGGCCTTGATGCCGGCGTCCGTCAGCTGTTCGCAGGTCTCGACGAGCTCGTCCCAGCTGCCGGGCGCCTCCTTGATGCCGGCCTTCGCGAAGAGGTCGGCGTTGTAGTAGACGAGAGGGATGGTCTGTGCACCGATCTGGGGCAGGGCGTAGACCTTGCCGTCGATCTCGCCGACGAAGTTCGCGGGCACCTCGAGCTCGCCCATCTCGTCCTCGCTCCACGAGGCGAGCTGCCCCTTGGCGACGAAGGGCTCCAGGGCGGGGCCGCCGACGATGATGTCGGGGGCCTGGCCCGACGACCACAGCTTCTGGAGGTAGTCCAGGCTGTTCTCACCGACGATGCGGTTGATCTTCACACCGGGAACCTCGGCCGACGCGCGTGCGACGGCTTCGTCCCAGTACTCAGGCGTCAGGTTGGGCGTCTCGAAGGTGAAGAACGTCAGCTCGACGTCCTCACCGTTCCCTCCGCTGCCCGTGGACGTGCTTCCACCGGCCGCGCATGCACTGAGCGTGACAGCGCCCACGGCGAGAGCAACGGCGGCGAGGGGCATCCTTCTGCGCATGTAAGTCTCCTTCGACGATGCAGTGAACACGGAGTGTTCCGGGTAGGTATCGATTAGAAAAATAGGTTTCTTTCATAATCGATGAATCGAGGATCGCAGGCGATCTGTCCTGCGTCAAGCGGGTGTGACCGAATCGAGATCATCGTGCGCTCTGTTCGACTCTGCGGCTTCCACTGCGAGGTCTTCGCTGTACACCTCGACCGGACCGAGCCTGGCCTCCGCGCAGACCGCTATGGCCGCCCCACAGCGCTCGAGTTCGAGCACCGTGACGATATTCATCCCCCGCCGCAGCAAAGGTGCGGGCACATAGTACGTCTCCTGCGGCCCGATCTCCCAATAACGGCCGAGGAGGAAGTCGTTGATCCAGACGAACCCCTTGGAGAATCCCGGAAAGGCCAGGAACGCGTCCCCCGGCTCGTCCACGACGAGCTCGGCCGTCGCCACCCCGGCGGAAGAAGGATCCGCATCGGATGCGCCTCGCCCGGCCAGCGTGGCCAACACCCCCTCGCCCCATTCATCGAGGGGCAGCGCGCGGGCCGTCCAGCCGTTCACCCGTCGCCAGTCCACCCACACGCCGTCGAGGATCCCCTTCCCCTCCCCGAGCAGCGGGCCGAAGTTGATGCGCCCCTGATTCTCCACGAGGATCTCGAGCTCGACGCGACGCCCTCGCCCGGGCAGCACGACGCCGTCGGCGGCAGTGGAGGCATCCATCACCGCCACCATCGCTCCGTCTGCGAAGACGAGCGCGCGATCCCGGAGCCGGCCGATCGTGAGACGCACCTCGCGCTCCGGCAGCAGGGGCGTCGCGCGATAGAGGACGAGGCCGGCGTCGAGCCCCAGCTCCTCGAACGTCGGCGGATGGGCGAGGCCTATCGGCTCCGCTGCAGCGCGCAACGCGGGGAGGAGCTCCGCACGGTGGGTCGTCCGCAGCAGCCGCGGGGCGAGCCGCGGCTGCTGCAGAGGCACCGGCGGAAGCTCGCCGGCACCGCTCCGCGCGAAGATCGCGCGGAAGGCGAAGAACTTGGCAGTCAGAGAGCCATCCTCGGCCACGGGTGCATCCGAGTCGTAGCTCGTCTGCGTCGGCTGCACCCGCGTCCCGTCGTGGTTTGCGCCAGACCAGAGGCCGAAGTTCGTGCCACCGTGCGCCATGTACAGGTTCACCGAGGCATCAGCGTCCATCAGCTGCGTCAGGGTCCGCGCAGCACCGTCTGCCGGCCGGACGTGGTGGCGCTCGCCCCAATGATCGAACCACCCGCTCCACAGCTCGGCGCAGAACAGCGGCTCAGCGGGCCGGCGCGCCCGCATCGTGCCGGCGGCTTCGCCGACGCGCGAGCCGAATGTGGCGGCAGCCAGCACGCCGTGCATGGTGCCGCCGTCGAGCGCCAGATCGGTCGGCCCATCCGCGGTGAAGAGCATTTCCCGGATGCCCCCGTCGACCAGCATCCGCCGCACGGATTCGAGGTACTGCACGTCGTCGCCGAAGCTGCCGAACTCGTTCTCGACCTGCACAGCGACGATCGGCCCGCCCTGACACGCCTGCAGCCTCGCCAGGCGTGGGACGAGCGCGTCGAACCACTCGCCGACGGCCTCCAGGAAGCCTGGGTCGCTGGAGCGGGGGCGAAGGCCGGGCGTGCCGGTCAGCCAGGCCGGCAGCCCGCCGTTGTCCCACTCTGCGCAGATGTAGGGCCCCGGTCGCACGATCGCGTCGAGACCCGCGTCGGCGATGAGCCCGAAGAAGCGCTCGACGTCTTGCCAGCCGTCGAAGCGCCGCCGTCCGCGCCGACGCTCGTGGAAGTTCCAGGGGACATAGCTGTCTACAGCGTTGAGGCCGAGGGCTGCCAGCCGACGGATCCGGTCCTGCCACTGATCGGGATGCACGCGGAAGTAGTGGAGCGAGCCCGATCGGATCCGATGCGGGCGGCCTTCACGGAGAAAGCCGCCCCCGCCGAGCGTCAGGCGAGGGGCTGCGTTGCGAGGGGACGTCATGGGTGCTCTTCAGCGATGAGGACGGCACTGACTACGGCCGAATTGTCAAGTGCTTTTACAAAGTGTCTCAGTAGATTATGTTGACCTGATCATGACGTCAAGGAGACCCGTGCACGCGACCGGTGGCGACCCATCCTTCCTCCGGCGGTTCAACTCCTCGGCGGTCCTCCACGCCCTTTACGAGCACGGAAACGGCGCCGACTCGGCCGGGGAGCTCGGTGGGCTGACGGTCAGTCAGCTGGCCGCCGCGGTGAACGTGTCGCGCCCCACTGCCGAGGAGGCCGCCGAGAGCCTCCATGCCGCCGGGTGGATCGACGTCATCACGCCGCAGCCGGGGGCCCGCCGATCGGCCGGTCGCCCCGCTCGTCGATTCCGATTCCGTCCGACTGCGGGATATGTCGTCGGCGTCGACGTGGAGGCGACGTCGGTCTCGTCGGCGGTCGCAGACCTCGGCGGGACGGTTCTCGGTCGCGACCGCCGCCCCGCCCCGCCACTGCTGCCGGCCGAGGATCGGCTCGAGTTGATCGGGGAATCGGTCGGCGCGGCACTTCGGGAGGCAGGCGTGGAGAGCCATGACATCCTGGGCGGGGTCGTCGGTTCGACGGGCGTCGTCGGTCCTGACGGGCGGATCCTTCGCAACAACCTTCCCGGCTGGCAGGGTCTTCACCTCGCCGACGAGGTCTCCCGCATGCTCGCCGCACCCGTGAGCGCGTACAACCACGTCCGCCTGAGCGCCTTGGGCGAGCGCTGGCGCGGGGCGGCGCAGACGGCCGACGATGTCGTGCATCTGCATGCTGGTCAGCGCATGGGTGTCGGGGTGGTCGTGGACGGCAAGCCGCTCATCGGAGCCCACGGAGCAGCGGGCGAACTGGGTCGCGCACCCGCGACTGCGTGGATGCACGCCTACCGCACCCTCCTCGAGCACCCTCTGGGAGTCCTCACGCCCGCGGGCAGCGCGGGCGTCGGTGGTGACATCGGAGATGCCGGACCGATTTTCGATGCTGCGATGCTCGGCGACGACACCGCGCGGCTCGCCGTGGAGGACTTCGCGAGAGAGCTGATCGACCACGTCGCGCCGATCGTCGCGGCGTTCGATCCTGCCATCGTCGTGATAGGCGGTGACCTCGCTCGCGCCGGCGAGGTCACCGTCGATCCGGTTCAGCGCCGGCTTGACGCCAGCTGCCCGTTCCCGCCCGAGGTACGCGTCTCAGAGCTCGGAGACGACTCGATCACCCTCGGCGCGATTCGCTCCGCGCTCGACGACGTCGAGACCCGGATCTTCAGCGACCCGTACCAGGTCGTCTCCGTCTGATCTCCACGAGCGAGCCGCGGCGCGAGATCAGCGACTCGCGTTGACGAACGACGTCGACGGCGCCGTGGCGCTGTCGAAGTCCCAACCGATCCCGGGCCGGTCGATGGCGCGCACGAGGCCGTCAGCACCGACCTCGGCGGGTCGAACGACGGGGTTGGAGTAGATCAGCGATTCATAGAACGTGTTGCTGCCGATCGCCATGCAGAGGTGGGTGTTCGGCAGACCACCGCCGTGCACCTCGGCCCGCAGAAGGTACGAGTCGGCGAGATGGGCGATGCGGAGAGAGCCGGTGATCCCTCCGCGAAGCGTGGCTCCGGTACGCACGGCCGCGGCCACTCCGGTCGCGACGTAATCGCCGGTGTTCATGTGGGCGCCGGGTGAAACCTCGCCTACCAGCAGCGGGATGTCGACCCGCTCGCCGAGCTGCCGGTAGGCGGACACGCTGTACTCGCGCATGGGCTCCTCGTACCAGAGGTAGCCGGCGGCATCGAGTGCGTTACCGAGGTAGATGGCATCGAGGAGGTCGAAGCCGCCCGACCCGTCGTACATGAGCGGGACCTCGTCGCCGACATGCTCGCGCAGGGCCTCGCTGAGGCGCGCATCCTTGCGCGCATCTCCCCATGCGTGAAGCTTGATGGCCGAGAAGCCCGCCTCCAGGCACTGGTCCGCGACGTCGAGATATTCCTCGATGCTCCCGAACGTAGCTGTCGACGCGTACGCCGGAATCGAGTCGCGGTACGAGCCGATGAGCTGATGCACCGGCATCCGGGCGGCTTTGCCGGCCACGTCCCACAGTGCGACATCGATCACCCCGGCGATGTAGACGGGGAAGTACTCGATACGATCCAGTTCCCATAGGCGATGCCAGAGGAGTTCGCGGTCCAGGGGATCCGCGCCGATCAGTTCGTTCCGCAGACGGCGCTCGACGATGTCCTGAAAGATCACGCCCCGGTGGCAGAACCCGAATCCATCGATTCCGGCGTCGGTGCGAATGGCGATCCATGCGCCGACCGAGGCGCCCTCCGACCCCGGTAGCCCCTGTCGCCAGCTGTAGATCGGCTGGGCCGGCACGTCCACGAGCTCCACGTCCACAGCGACGATGCGCACCCGGGCTCCGATCAGTCGAGGGATTATATCGAAAAGACGTTATCTAATGCCCTTTCGGTTGTCAAAGCAGGAGCCCCCCGCTCCGCGCCCCGCGTCAGGCGAGGAAGCCCCGCAACAGCGCCTCGGAGCCGGCCAGGTGATCGAGGGTCGCGGCCTCTGCGGCATCCGCTCGCCCGGCCAGGATCGCGGTGACGATGCTCTCGTGCTGGGCGTTGGAGTGCTCGATGTTCCGCGGCAGCAGAGGGAAGGTGTCGAGCCAGGCGTTGACCTGCGCGCGGTTCTCGGCGGCGAGCGCCACGAGCGAGGGGATGCCGGCGACCTCGGCGATGGCGAGGTGCAGCAGCGTGTCGAGGCGGCGGTAGTCGGGTTCGGATGCCTCGGCGACCGCCTCGTACCGCGCCCACAGCTCATCGCGCTGGGCGGCGTCGAGCGTGCGCGAGGCGGCGGCCCTCGCCGCGCCGGCCTCGAGAACCCGGCGGAGCCCCAGCACGTCGTCGAGTTCGGCGGGATCGACGGTTCCCGGATGCGGCGGCTGCGGCAGCGGGTCGGCGACGAACGTCCCGCCGTACCGGCCGCGGCGGCGCACGAGGTATCCGGTGTCGGCGAGCTCGCGGATGGCCTCGCGCACGGTGTCGCGGCTCACGGCATACCGGGCGGCGAGCTCGCGCTCGGGCGGCAGCGACTCCCCCGGCGCGACGACACCGAGACGGATCGTCTGCACGAGGCGGGCGACGGTGTCTTCGAGGGCGTTGCCTTCGCGGACGGGCCGGTACACGGCCCGTCGCACCTCGCGCAGCGGCGTCTCGGTCATGGTCACAGCGGCGTGACGTAGGCGTTGGTGATGCCGCCGTCGACGACGAAGGCCGTGGCGGTGATGAAGGACGCGTCGTCCGAGGCGAGGAAGGCGACGGCGGCGGCCATCTCCTCGGGCTCGGCGAACCGGCCCATCGGGACGTGCACGAGACGCCGCTGTGCCCGTTCGGGGTCCTTGGCGAAGAGCTCCTGCAGGAGCGGCGTGTTCACCGGACCGGGGCAGAGCGCGTTCACGCGGATGCCCTGCCGCGCGAACTGCACGCCGAGTTCGCGGGTCATCGCCAGCACGCCGCCCTTCGACGCGGTGTACGAGATCTGCGAGGTCGCAGACCCCAGCAGCGCCACGAACGAGGCCGTGTTGATGATCGAGCCCTTTCGCGCCGGCACCATGTGCCGCAGCGCGGCGCGGGAGCAGAGGTAGACGCTCTTGAGGTTGACGTCCTGCACGCGGTCCCACGCCGGAAGCTCGGTCGTCTCGATCGAGTCGTCGTCGGCGGGAGAGATGCCGGCGTTGTTGAACGCGATGTCGACGCTTCCGAACTCGGCCGCGACGCCATCGAAGAGCGCGTCGACGGATGCCTCGTCCGCCACGTTCACCTGCCGGTAGACACCCCCGACTTCCGCGGCGGCGGCCTCTCCGCTCGGGGCGTCGAGGTCGGCGATCACGACCCGAGCGCCCTCGGCGGCGAACCGGCGCGCGGTCGCGAGTCCGATGCCGGACGCGCCGCCGGTGATGATGGCGACCCTGCCCCCTAGGCGCTGCGTCAGATCCATGTCGTGCTTCCCTTCCCAGGCGTGTCCCGAAGTTTTCGCCCCGTGTCCCGAAGTTCGCCGCTTACCGGCGGCCGAAGCGGGAGGCTTCGGGACATCCGTGCCGCGGTCATGAGGCATCCGTCGCGAAATAGACGTTCTTCGTCTCGGTGAAGTGCTCGGCGGCGTCGGGACCCAGTTCCCGGCCGAGGCCCGAGGCCTTCATGCCGCCGAACGGGGTCCAGTAGCGCACCGACGCGTGCGAGTTGACCGACAGCACGCCGCTCTTCACCCTCTGTGCCACGCGGACGGCGCGGCCGAGGTTCTCGGTCCAGATCGATCCGGCGAGACCGTAGATGGTGTCGTTCGCGAGACGGATGCCGTCGGCCTCGTCCTCGAACGGCAGCACGGCGACGACCGGTCCGAACACCTCCTCCTTCGCGATGCGGTCGGCGCGGTCGGCCAGCACGACGGTCGGCGCGAACCAGAACCCGTCGCCGTCCGGCGCCGAGCCGCGGAATGCGACGTTCGCGCCCTCGAGGAAGCCCGAGACGGTGTCACGGTGCGACGCCGAGATCAGCGGACCCATCTGCGTGGACTCGAGGTTCGGGTCGCCGACCTTCCAGCCATGCACCGCGGGCTCGAGCAGTTCGAGGAACCGGTCGTACACGGACCTCTGCACGAGGATGCGGCTTCGGGCGCAGCAGTCCTGCCCGGCGTTGTCGAAGACGGCGCTCGGCGCGAGTTCGGCGGCCAGCTCGAGGTTCGCGTCGTCGAACACGATGTTGGCGCTCTTGCCGCCGAGTTCGAGCGTGACCGGCTTCAGGCCGCGCGCGCAGCCCGCGGCGACCTCGACGCCGACCTCGGTCGATCCCGTGAAGACGACCTTGCGCACGTCGGGGTGCTCGACGAACCGCTGGCCGACGACCGACCCCGACCCGGTCACGACCGCGAACAGGCCCTCGGGGAGGCCCGCCTCGAGGGCGAGCTCGCCCAGGCGGATCGCGGTCAGCGGCGTGAGCTCTGCGGGCTTGAGGACGACCGCGTTGCCCGCGGCGAGCGCCGGAGCGAATCCCCACGACGCGATCGTCATCGGGAAGTTCCACGGCACGATGACGCCCACCACCCCGTAGGGCTCGTGGAACGTGACATCCAGCCCGCCCCCGACGGGGATCTGCCGACCGCTCAGCCGCTCGGGCGCTCCCGCGTAGTAGTTGAGCACCTGCGCGACGTGCGACGCCTCCCAACGCGCGGACTCGATCGGATGCCCCGAATTGCGCACCTCGAGCTGCGCGAGCTCCTCGATGTGGTCCTCGACGACGCGGGCGAATCGGCGGAGGGCGTCGGCTCGCACGAGGGGCGTGATGCCGGCCCAGGCCCGCTGAATGTGCTTCGCCCGCGCGATGACCGCGTCGACCTCTTCCACCGAGGCGCGGGCGACCTCGCGGATCGGCTCCGCCGTCGCCGGGTTGATCAGCGTGAACGTCCCGCTCATGCGCGCACCGTCCCGGTCGTCGAGCGGTACTGCGCAGCTTCGCCGACGAGGCCCGCGAACAGCCGCCGGTCCTCGGCGTTCTCCTCGGGGTGCCATTGCACGCCCACGAGGTACTGCTCGCCTTCGGACTCGAACGCCTGCACGAGCCCGTCGTCGGTGCGGGCGCTCACAACCAGCCCCTCGCCGAGACGGTCGACGCCCTGGTGATGGTAGCTGTGCACCTCGAGCGGGCCGGCTCCGACGAGGCCCGCGAGACGGGAGCCTTCGTCGACGACGACTTCGTTCGTGGCGAAGACTCCGCCGCCGACACGGTACCGCTCGGTGCCGAGTGCATCGGGGAGGTGCTGGTGCAGCGTGCCTCCCCTGGCCACGTTGACGAGCTGCAGGCCCCGGCAGATCGCGAGCACAGGCATCCGTCTCTCTTCCGCACCGCGGAAGAGGGCGAGTTCCCATGCGTCGCGGTCGGGCCGGGCCGGGTCGGTGAGCGGATGCCTCGGCGCGCCGTACAGCTCGGGCTGGACGTCCAGTCCGCCGGTCAGGATGAGGCCGTCGAGTCCCTCGAGCACGGCCGGGGCCGCGGCATCCGGATCCGGCTGCGGCGGCAGCAGCACGGCGATCCCGCCCGAGGCGGTCACGGCGTCGAAGTACTGCTGCGGCAGGAACGCCGCGCGCACGTCCCACACACCCTGCTTCGCCTGCTCGAGGTAGGTGGTGAGGCCGATCACCGGCCGCTTCCGGAGATCGTGTGCCGCTGCGGGCGGTGTATCGAGATCAGAGGCGCTCAAAACCACGCACCCTCTCCCAGTCGGTGACGGCGGCGTCGAAGGCCTCGACCTCGACGCGCGCCTGATTCAGATAGTGATCGACCATGTCGTCACCGAAGGCCGAACGGGCGATCGCGGACTGGTCGAAGAGCTGGGCGGCCTCTCGGAGCGTCGTCGGCAGGTGGTCGACGCCCGCCGCGTACGCATTGCCCGTCAAGGCCTCCGGCAGCGGCAGCTCGTGCTCGATGCCGTGCAGGCCGCCGGCGATGATCGCCGAGATCGCGAGGTACGGGTTCACGTCCCCGCCGGGGACCCGGTTCTCGACGCGGAGGGAGGACCCGTGACCGACCACGCGCAGCGCACACGTGCGGTTGTCGACGCCCCAGGCGACTCCGGTCGGCGCGAACGAGCCCTTCGCGTAGCGCTTGTAGGCGTTGATCGTCGGCGCGTACAGCAGCGTGAACTCGCGGAGGGTCGCGAGGATACCCGCGATCCAGTGCTCCATGAGGGGGCTGAACCCGTGGTCCCCGTCGCCGGCCATGACCGGCTCGCCGGCCCCGGTGCGCAGCGACAGGTGGATGTGGCAGCTGTTGCCCTCGCGCTCGTTGAACTTGGCCATGAACGTGACGGCCTTGCCGTGCCTGTCGGCGATCGCCTTCGCGCCGTTCTTGTAGATCGTGTGCTGATCGGCGGTCTCGAGCACCTCGGCGTAGCGGAACGCGATCTCCTGCTGACCCAGGTTGCACTCGCCCTTGACGCCCTCGGTGTAGAGGCCCGCGCCGTCCATGCTGACACGGATGTCGCGCAGCAGGGGTTCGAGCCGACCCGAGGCGAGGAGGTCGTAGTCGACGTTGTAGTCGGTGGACGGGGTGAGGTCGCGGTAGCCCTTCGCCCAGGCATCCCGATACGAATCATCGAAGACGATGAACTCGAGCTCGGTGCCGGAGTAGGCCACGAGACCCCGGTCGGCGAGGCGCCGGCGCTGCGTCTTGAGGATGTCGCGGGGAGACTGCACCACCGGGTCGCCGCCTTCCCACGCGAGGTCGGCCATCACGAGGGCGCTGCCCGGATGCCACGGCACGCGGCGGAGCGTCGCAGTGTCGGGCAGCAGCATCATGTCGCCGTAGCCCGTCTCCCAGCTCGACATCGCGTAGCCGTCGACGGTGTTCATGTCGACATCGACCGACAGGAGGTAGTTGCACGCCTCTGCGCCGTGGCCGAGCACCTCCTCCTGGAAGAGCCGCGCCGAGACGCGCTTGCCGACGAGCCTTCCCTGCGCGTCGGCGAACGCGACGATGACGGTGTCGATCTCGCCCGCCGAGATCGCGGCGTCGAGGTCCGCAACGGTGAGATTCCCCGGCATGCGCACATCCTCCTGTCTCACGCGTCGCGAGCGCGGTCCGCTCGGCCGCGCTCCGGTCCACTGTAACGAGATTTTCCTCCCCAAAGGTAGACACAGCCCACCAATAAGCGCCACAATCAGCGCAAGACGCACCCCCTGCGTCCAACCCGAGTGCACGGAGGATCGATGTCACAGTCGAGCGATGGTTCCGCGAAGGTTGCTGGGGCGACCTATACGCGTGCTGGCCAGGACTACTTCCAGAAGCGGACGCTGAAGCGATCAGCCGGCGTGTGGGGGCTGTGGGGACTAGCCGTCGCCGCCGTCATCTCCGGAGACTTCTCCGGCTGGAACTTCGGCATCGACTTCGCAGGCTTCGGGGGCATGCTCATCGCCTTCGCGATCCTGGTGGTCATGTACTACGGCATGATCTTCTCGATCGGCGAGATGGCGGCCGCCATGCCTCACACAGGGGGTGCGTACTCGTTCGCGCGCTCCGCGATGGGGCCGTGGGGCGGTCTGGTCACAGGCCTCGCAGAGACGATCGAGTACGTCGCGACCACGGCCGTGATCGTGTACTTCTCGGCGTCCTATGCCGATGCGATCACGAGCGAGCTCCTCAACTTCTCGATGCCCACCTGGATCTGGTGGATCATCCTGTACGCGGCCTTCATCGCGCTCAACGCCGCGGGCGCCTCGATCTCGTTCAAGTTCGCGATCGTGGTGTCGATCATCTCGATCGGCATCATCCTCGTCTTCTCGGCGATGGCGCTCTTCTCGGGCCAGTTCAGCTGGGACAAGCTCTTCGACATCCCGCCGGACCCCGGCCAGACGGCGTTCCTGCCCCACGGCTGGATCCCGATCCTGTTCGCCCTCCCGTACGCGATGTGGTTCTTCCTCGGAATCGAAGAGCTTCCGCTCGCCGCCGAGGAGTCGCACAACCCGCAGCGCGACATCCCGCGCGCCGGGTTCATCGCTCGCACGACGCTCATCATCACGGGCCTGCTCGTCCTGTTCCTCAACACGGGCGTCGTCGGAGCCGAAGCGACCGGTGTTGCCGGTGAACCACTGCTGGACGGCTTCCGGGCGATCGTCGGAGATGAGCTTGCCGCCGTCCTCTCCCTGTTCGCCCTCATCGGCCTCCTCGCGTCGCTGCAGGGGATCATGTTCGCCTACGGCCGCAACATGTACTCGCTCTCCCGCGCCGGCTACTACCCCCGGTTCCTTTCGCTGACCGGAAAGCGGGCCACGCCGTGGGTGGCACTCGTCGTGGGCGCCGTGATCGGCTTCGTCGCACTCCTCCTCGTCGACGCACTCGGCGGCACAGGTGGCGTGGCGGGCGCCATCGTCCTCAACATCGCGATCTGGGGAGCCGTGATCGCCTACGCGCTGCAGATGGTGTCGTACGTGATCCTGCGACGGAAGTACCCGAACGTCGAGCGGCCGTACCGCAGCCCGTGGGGCATCCCCGGAGCCGTCATCGCCGGCGCGGTGTCAGTGCTCATCTTCTTCGGATTCTTCATCAACGAACCCGCGCGACCGGCCATCGTCGCCATCGCGGTGGTGTACGTGATCATCCTTCTCGGGTTCGCCTTCTTCTTCCGGCACCGCCTCGTGCTCTCGCCCGAGGAGGAGTACGCGATCTCCGGCGGCCTGCACCGTGACCCGCAGGCGGAAGGATACGACGCGATGGAGACCGAGGTCTTCGGCAGCGACAAGCCCTAGCAAGGGGTAAGCGCGGGGTCGGAGCGGTCCGGGGGGACGCTTCGACCCCGCATCCTTTTCTGGGCGCGTCGGGCAGACGAATCACGAAAACGAGGGCCTTGTCCCCCATAAGGGGGACAGGATGCGCGTTTCTAAAGCGAATCCTGAGCACTTTGTCCACCGAAGTGGGGACAGACAAGGTTCAACCAATCCACGTAATCTTGTACGCGAGGTGTCCCCAGCACCTCGGAGCGTGATGTCCCCAGCATCACCTCACACATTGTCGAAGATCCGCGCCTTGGGGGCGCCCGTCTAGATCGACAGTGGCAGGCCCCCGGGAGTCCCCAACCCCGGGGGCCTTTTCCGTGCCTCGGACGACTACGCGCCGAAGCCGCGAGGTCGCGGCCAGTCGGGGGCCTCGTCAGTAGAGCAGGAATTGGGCTGTCGACTCCGCCTCGATGCCGGCGATCTGCACCGACAGGTGATATGACGCCCCGCCTCCCGGTGCGCGCTGGCGCGTGTCGTCGTCGCACGTGTCGACCGACGAGCGGGTGCGGTCCCAGACGAGCGGTGACGCGCTCGCCACGGACTGTCCGGCCTTGAGTGTGACGACCATGTCGCTCGACTCGGTCTGGCAGTCGGTGGAACGCCACCAGACATCCGATCCGCTCGTCACCGTGAACACCTGGCCGCTCGTGCCCACGTTGAGCGTGCAGTCGGCCGGGGAGGTGTTGGTGAGCTTGATCGTGAGAGCCGGCTGCTGATCGGCGGCGTAGGAGCTGCGGTCGGTGACCGCCTCGACGGCGACATCGCCGTCGTCGCAGGGATCGAGGGCGGGCTGTCCCGTGCCCGACGGAGTCGGTGCGGGTGTGGCGACAGCTTCGGCGGTCGGCGTCGCCGTCGGCGTCGCGGGAGGGGTGGGGGAGGCATCCGGTGTCTGCGACACCTGGGGCGACGGATTCTCGGATGCCGCGCCCGCCCACGGCTGCGCCACGAGAAGCCACACCACCCCCGCGACGATCGCGAGGAGCGCCAGCAGCAGCACCAGCCGGCGGCGTCGGTACACCGCCGGGGAGTGGCTTCTGCGGGGGCTCGTACCGGTCACCTCTCCAGCGTAGGTCGAGGCATCCGCCCCACCCGTCCGGCACGCCCGCTCCCGGCCTTCACAGGTGGCGCAAGGGCGGGATCGATAGGGTCGAACGGACATCGAGGAGGACCCCATGAAGTGCCCCACCGACGGTTCCGTGCTCGTGATGAGCGAGCGCTCCGGCGTCGAGATCGACTACTGCCCCACCTGCCGCGGCGTGTGGCTCGACCGCGGCGAGCTCGACAAGATCCTCGAGCGCGCGGCGCGCGAATCGGCGGGCGCAGCACCCGCAGCGCCGGCGGCGTCGGGGTACGGGCAGCAGGGGTATGCCCCGCCCGCGCAGGACCCTTACGGTCAGCAGTCATACGACCCGCGTTACGACCAGCGGGGCTACAACCCGGGGCACCGCCCGAAGAAGAAAGAGCACTGGCTCAGCGACCTGTTCGACTGAGCCCGCCCCCGAGAGGCTCAGAGCAGGAAGAGCAGCACGACCTCGAGGATCCCGGTCAGCATCGCAAAGAGGATCACCGAGAGCACCGGGACAGCGAGAACCCACGCGGGCGACATCCGCATGAGCCAGATGGCGAACACCAGCAGCGCGGCCCACGCCGCCCACAGGATCGCCAGGCCCCACAGCGGCAGGAATTCCGTCGCGCCCGCGTAGAGCCCGGCCGTGCCCAGGAACGCGAGCAGGCCGACGCCTCCGAAGACGTACGACCAGATGCCGGGCCTCAACCGAGGACCTTCAGCATGCGGGTGTTGCCGAGGGTGTTCGGCTTGACGTGGGCAAGATCCAGGAATTCCGCGACACCTTCGTCGGGTGAGCGGATGAGCTGGGAGTAGACGTCGGGATCGACGACCTGCTCGCCGATCGGGGCGAACCCGCGCCGGGTGAAGAAGTCGACCTCGAACGTCAGGCAGAACAGCCGCGACAGACCGAGGCGGCGTGCGTTCTCCTCGAGCGACTCGACGATCGCGCGGCCGACGCCGTGGTGCAGCCACTCGTCGACGACGATGAGGGTGCGGATCTCACCGAGGTCCTCCCACATGACGTGCAGCGCCCCGCAGCCGACCAGGTTGCCCGCCGCATCCTCGGCGACGACGAACTGCTGCGTGGCCTCGAAGAGCACCACGAGGTCCTTGCCGAGCAGGATCCGGCGCTGCACGAACGGCTCGAGCATCGCCTGGATGCCGCGCACGTCCTGCGTCCGCGCCGGACGGACCGTGAACTCACTCACCCGTCCAGCGTAGGGCCCCGGCCGACCCGGCCGAGGCCGCGGGCGTCGAGGATTCACGAGCCACGCCGTGACAACGCCTCAGCGCGCGACCTGCGCGGCGTTCTGCCTGGTACTTCGACGCCGATCGCGGGGCCGGAAACGACGAAGAGCGGATGCCTGCAGCATCCGCTCTTCGCGTCGTCCTTCAGAACTCAGGCGTTGGCCGCGAGATCCGGCGTGGCCGTGATCTCGCCGTTGTGGACCACCCCGACCGCAACCTTCTCGCCGCGCGGACCGTGGTCGAACACGAACTCCCCGTTCTGTGCGTCGACCTTCACGTGGTCACCGGGCTCGAGCTCTCCGTGCAGGATCTTCTCGGACAGCCGGTCCTCGACCTCGCGCTGCATCGCACGACGCAGCGGGCGGGCACCGAGGGCGGGGTCGAAGCCGATCTCGATGAGCTTGTCCTTGGCGGCGTCCGTCAGCTCGAGCGTCATGTCGCGGTCGAGCAGACGCTCGCCGAGGCGCTTGGTGAACAGACCAACGATCTGCCGCAGTTCGTCCTTGTCGAGCTGCGGGAAGACGATGATGTCGTCGACGCGGTTGAGGAACTCGGGCTTGAAGTTGCGCTTGAGCTCTTCGTTGACCTTGCCCTTCATCCGCTCGTAGGTCGTGCCGCTGTTGCCCTCGACCTGGAAGCCCACGGGGCCGCCGGCGATCGCCGACGAACCGAGGTTCGTCGTCATGATGATCACCGTGTTCTTGAAGTCGATGACACGACCCTGACCGTCGGTCAGGCGACCCTCCTCGAGGATCTGCAGGAGCGAGTTGAAGATGTCGGGGTGGGCCTTCTCGATCTCGTCGAAGAGCACGACCGAGAACGGCTTGCGCCGGACCTTCTCGGTGAGCTGGCCGCCCTCTTCGAAGCCGACGAATCCGGGAGGGGCACCGAACAGACGCGAGACGGTGTGCTTCTCACCGAACTCCGACATGTCGAGCGAGATCAGCGCGGCCTCGTCGTCGAAGAGGAACTCGGCGAGCGCCTTGGCGAGCTCGGTCTTTCCGACGCCCGTGGGTCCGGCGAAGATGAACGAGCCCGAGGGGCGCTTCGGGTCCTTGAGTCCGGCCCGCTGGCGGCGGATCGTCTTCGACAGGGCGGCGATCGCCTCTTCCTGGCCGATGACACGCTGGTGCAGCGCCTTCTCCATGAACACGAGCCGCGAGGACTCCTCCTCGGTGAGCTTGAACACCGGGATGCCGGTCGCCTGCGCGAGGACCTCGGCGATCAGCCCCTCGTCGACGACGGCGTGGCTGGCAACGTCACCCGAGCGCCACTGCTTCTCGAGGCGCAGCCGCTCGGCGAGCAGGGACTTCTCCTCGTCGCGCAGCGAAGCGGCCTTCTCGAAGTCCTGCTCCTCGGAGGCGACCTCCTTGTTCTCGCGCACCTTGGCGATCTTCTCGTCGAACTCCCGCAGCTCGGGCGGGCTCGACAGGATCGACAGGCGCAGGCGCGCGCCGGCCTCGTCGATCAGGTCGATCGCCTTGTCGGGCAGGAAGCGGTCGGAGATGTAGCGGTCGGCGAGGTTCGCCGCCGCGACGATGGCTCCATCGGTGATCTGCACCTTGTGGTGCGCCTCGTAGCGGTCGCGCAGACCCTTGAGGATGTTGATCGCGTGGGGCAGGCTCGGCTCGGCGACCTGGATCGGCTGGAAGCGGCGCTCGAGCGCGGCATCCTTCTCGAAGTGCTTGCGGTACTCGTCGAGCGTTGTCGCACCGATCGTCTGGAGCTCACCGCGCGCGAGGAGCGGCTTGAGGATCGACGCGGCGTCGATGGCGCCCTCAGCGGCACCGGCGCCCACGAGCGTGTGGATCTCGTCGATGAAGACGATGATGTCGCCGCGCGTGCGGATCTCCTTGGTGACCTTCTTCAGGCGCTCTTCGAAGTCGCCGCGGTAGCGCGAACCGGCGATGAGCGAGCCGAGGTCGAGGGAGTAGAGCTGCTTGTCCTTGAGCGTCTCGGGGACGTCGCCCTTGACGATGGCCTGCGCGAGACCCTCGACGACGGCGGTCTTTCCGACACCGGGTTCGCCGATGAGGACGGGGTTGTTCTTGGAGCGGCGCGACAGGATCTGCATGACGCGCTCGATCTCCTTCTCGCGCCCGATCACCGGGTCGAGCTTGTTGTCGCGCGCGGCCTGCGTGAGGTTGCGGCCGAACTGGTCGAGCACCTGCGAGCCGCCCTGCGTGGTGCCCTGGGTCTGCTCGCCTGCGCCGCTCGCGACGCCGGCCGGCTCCTTGCCCTGGTAGCCCGAGAGCAGCTGGATGACCTGCTGGCGCACCTTGTTGAGGTCGGCGCCGAGCTTGACCAGCACCTGGGCGGCGACGCCCTCGCCCTCGCGGATGAGGCCGAGGAGGATGTGCTCGGTGCCGATGTAGTTGTGGCCGAGCTGGAGCGCCTCGCGCAGCGAGAGCTCGAGCACCTTCTTGGCGCGCGGGGTGAACGGGATGTGCCCGGTCGGCTGCTGCTGACCCTGGCCGATGATGTCCTGCACCTGCTCGCGCACGGCGTCGAGGGAGATGCCGAGGGATTCGAGTGCCTTGGCGGCGACTCCTTCGCCCTCGTGGATCAGACCGAGCAGGATGTGCTCAGTCCCGATGTAGTTGTGGTTGAGCATCTTCGCCTCTTCTTGGGCGAGGACGACCACCCGACGTGCGCGGTCGGTGAATCTCTCGAACATCGTTCACTCCTCCGGGGCGCCACCGGTGCGCGGATGCACTCCTGGCGCCTTACATCGAGGGTAACGAGAGGGTCGGGGCCGCAAGTCCGTGTTCGCCAGGGGCGGATCGGTCGTGACGTACGGGGACGGATGCCGCGGCATCCGTCCCGTTTCGGTTCTTGACGCGTGCACTGCGCCGCCATATCGTTTTTCAATAACAACGTTTATCGATATGGAGGCGATCGTGCCGACAGAGGTCCTCTTGGTTACGGTGGTCCTGCCGATCGCGGTGGGCACCGCCCTCGTGCTCGTCATCGTCGCGCGCCGGCGTCCGCCTCGCGGAGGGAATCTCACCCCGCTGGAGTCATGGATCGTCTCACTCGTCGGCGCGGGAGGAATGCTCGCCGCAGCGCTCGGCACGCTCAGCCTCGTCACGAATGCAGTCGTCGTCTTCGGCTCGGAACCCTCGATCGTGAATGACATCGGGTACTACGGCTCACCCATCGACCGCCTCGACGGCGTCGAGCATCTCGTCAACAGCGGGTACCAAACCGCATGGGTCGAGGTGAGCGGCCTCCCGCTCGGTCCCCGCTGGCTCCTTTATCTCGAGACGGCTCTCCCGGCGCTCACCTCCATCGCGATCGGGGTAGCCGTGGCCTGGCTGTCGATCATGCTCCTCCGAGGCAGGCCCTTCACGCGCGCGTTGCCTCATGTGATCGGCGCCGCAGCTGTCGCAGTCGTGATCGGCGGCTTGGGAGGGCAAGTGGCAGGCGCGTTCGGGCGCACGGCGACCGTGGAGTATCTGGGCGTGAGAGAAGTCACCGGGGGCGACGACGGGAATGGCCCGTATCCCGGCCTGAGCCTCTTCACAATGAACCTCGACTTCGCGCCCATCGGCTGGGCGCTCGGCCTGGCGCTCGTCGCGGCGGCCTTTCAGATCGGGGTGCGCATGCAGAAGGACACGGAGACGCTGGTGTGAGCCCCGCCGAAGAGGACGGCCCGTCCGGGGTCCACTGCCGCCTTGACGAGCTCCTCGAGGAGCGCGGCATGACGCTCACGCGCCTGTCGGAGCTCGTCGGCGTCTCGGTCGTGAACTTGTCGATCCTCAAGAACGACCGCGCGCGGGCGATCCGTTACTCCACGCTGTCCGCGATCTGCCGGGCTCTGGACTGCGAGATCGGCGAGCTGCTGGTCCGCGCCGACTGAGCGGCGGGCCGAGCGCTGCCGTTTCCTGCACGCGCTGCGTGGATCGGTGCAGCGCGCGCAGGAAAGGGGCGCGCCATGCGAAGGGACGGATGCCTCGGCCGAGGCATCCGCTCCCCTGCCGACTCAGTTGGGGATGATCGGGATCCGCACGTTGTCGAACTCCGCGCCGGTGAGGATCGCGAAGATCTCGGCGTCCTCGTCTTCGACCTCGAGCACGGAGGCGACCGTGCCGCGCGGGGCCATGTCCATGGTGCAGACCTGGTCGGCGGGCGGGGTGACGAAGGTGACGGTGATCTCGGTCGCGCTCGTCGCCTCGGTGTTCTCGACGACGGGCACGCACGAGGACGAGCCCCACGTGAGAATGACGAACTGGCCGTCGACGTCGGTCCACCCGGCGCTCGGGAGGTAGTCGGTCTCGCCTCCGGTCTTGAGGCCCGGCACGCCGCCGAGGTCGGTGTCGCCCGTCCAGCCGTCGCCCGTGACCTTGATCTCGAGGTCCTGCTCGGGATCGACGTCTCCGGGAACCTGAACGAGTGAGACGCGCGGCACGAGATCCGCGGTGCACGCGGTGTCGCCCTCCACCTCGACCAGCGTGACGTTCAGCACGCCGTCGGCGTACGTCGTCTCTTCGGCTGTGGGGATGCACGTGGAGCTGCCCTGCGTGACGATGCCGATCGCGCGGCCGCCGTCGAGCCAGGCGGCTCCGACCTCCTGTTCGTTGCCCGAGCCGTTGTCGTCGTCACCTCCCTCGGATGCCGACGGGGTGGTGCCGCCGCTTCCGGTGGCGCATGCCGCGAGCACACCGGTGAGGAGGACTGCCAGGCCGAGGCCGGCCAGAGCGGAGCGAGTGCGAGGAGCCATGGGAGAACCCTTCCGTGAACGGAGCGGACGCCGGGCCGAGGCATCCGTCGACCTTATGGTGTCCCAACCGGGACGGGAATCTCAGGGGTCTCGGTCACGCTCGGGTCACAATCACCCCGAAGATCACCTATTGCAGCGCCGAGGTCAGCCTCGCGAGATTGTCGAGCACCGTCGAGCGCAGCGGCTGCTTCATCCACTCCTCGAGGGTCAGCTCGCGGCTCAGCGAGCGGTAGCCGTCTTCGACCGCGCGCATCTGGCGGATGAACTCCTCGCCGCGCACGAGCATCGAGATCTCCATGTTGAGACCGAACGAGCGCATGTCCATGTTGCTCGAGCCGACGATCGCGACCTCGTCGTCGATCGTCATCGACTTGGAGTGCAGGATGAAGGGGCGCTGGTACATCCAGATCTTCACGCCGGCGCGCAGCAGCGCCTCGTAGTAGCTGCGCTGGGCGTGGTACACGAGGGCCTGGTCGCCCTCCTCCGAGACGAACAGCTCGACGTGGATGCCCCGTTGGCACGCCGTGGTGATCGCGAGCAGGAGAGCCTCGTCGGGCACGAAGTACGGGCTCACGACGATCGCCTGGCGCTGGGCGGCGTACAGGAGCGCCGCGAACAGCTTGAGGTTGTTCTGGAACTCGAAGCCCGGCCCCGACGGCACGATCTGGCAGTCGAGGTCTCCCGGACCGGACTTCACGTCGAACAGGTCGATCTCGTCGGTGAGGATCTCATCGGTCTCGCTGTACCAGTCCGACAGGAAGACGGCGTTGACGGATGCCACGACCGGCCCCTCGATGCGCACCATGAGGTCGACCCAGTGGAGGCCGCGACGGATGTTCTTGCGCAGGTTGTAGGTGGAGTCGGTGACGTTCTGCGAGCCCGTGAACGCGACGCGCCCGTCGATGACGACGAGCTTGCGGTGATTGCGGAGGTCGGGACGCTGGTACTTGCCCTTGAGCGGCTGCACGGGGAGCATCAGGTGCCACTGCGCCCCCATCGCGGTGAGCCGCTTGAGCGTCGCCTTGTAGAACGGCTTTCCGCGGTTCGCCCAATGGTCCAGCAGAACACGGACGGTGACCCCGCGCGCGCTCACCTCTTCGAGCGCGGTGAAGAAGTTGTCGGTCGCGTGGTCGGCCTGGAAGATGTAGAACTCGACATGCACGTAGCGCTCGGCCTTGCGGATCGCATTGGCCATCTCGTCGAGGCTCTCCTGGTAGCCGCCGATGATGTGCGCGGAGTTGTCGCCGGCCAGGGGCATGGCGCCGAGGGTGCGGTTGAGGGTGACCAGCGAGGTGAACCAGTCCGGCGCATGAGGGCGCAGCGTGCCGAAGTCGAGCGACGCGCTCGTGTCGTGGATGTAGTCGTTGATCCGCTCCTGCTTGCGGCGGCGCTTGCGCGGCAGCCGGGGATTGCCGATCAGCAGGAACAGGAAGACGCCGATGATCGGGATGAAGTAGATCGCGAGCAGCCACGCCATCGCGGCGGTGGGGCGGCGATTGCGCGGAACGATGATGATCGCGGCGATCCGGATGACGAGGTCGGTCACGAAGACGAGCACCAGCCACCACGTCGCGTCGAACGTGACAGTGATCACGAATGCTCCTCGCGTTCCCCGGATGCGTGTGCCCCACCTTAGTGGGGACCGGGGTCAGCGCTCGGATGCGGTGGGTGTCTCGACGGATGCCGCGACCGGCGGCAGGCCGCGCTTGGCGCGTTCCTCGGCTTCGATGCGGGCGTATTCGCGCCGTTCGGTGCGGTCCGCGCGGATGATGCTGCGGAGCACGAAGAAGAAGATGGCACTGACGACGATCGTCGGGAGCAGCGTCCACACGACGGCGACCCAGTAATCGTCCATGCATCAAGGATACGCGGCCACCCACCGCCGCTCTCGCGCTTCCCCCACAAGCGGAGCGCATCACGCGATGTTCCCAGGGGGGCGGATGCCTCCCCCGCCGGTCTCCCGCCCACGGCAGAGTCGGTCGGCATGACGACGATCATCAAGGCGGCCGACGCCGCGGAGTTCCTGTCCCTCGTCCCGCGCATGCTCGGCTACCAGCCCGCCGAGAGTCTCGTGATGATCCCCTTCGCCGGGGCGAGGAGCCTCGGCGCTCTGCGCTTCGACGTACCTGGCGACGACGAGTCCGTCGACAGCATCGCCGCGACGGTCCTGGGCATGGTGTGCCGGCTGCCTGAGGCCGACGCCGTCGCAGCCGTCGTGTACAGCGCGGCCGAGTTCGCCGGTGGCGGGATGCCGCACCAGGCGCTCCTCGCAGCCGTCGAGCGCCGCGCCGACACGTGCGGGCTGCGCACCACCGACGCGCTGTGCGTCGCTGCTGACGGCTGGGGCTCGAGATACGACCCCGCCCTGCCCGCCGGCGGCCGGCCGCTCGCCGAGCTCGACGTCCTGCCGGAGGGCGCCGACGCGGTCCCCCCTGCCCTCGGCGACCAGTCCGACGGCGCGACCCTGCCCGAGGTCGGACTGCTGCGCGCCGAGCGAGTCGGGCGGGCGTTGCGCGCATTCGACCGGGCGGTGGAGCTCCTCTGCGGGGAGGACGACCGGGCGAGGACGGCGGGCGAGGCATCCGTCGACGACGACCGGGTCGACCCGACGGCGCTCGCCACGGTGTGCCACCTCGACGACCTCCCCGCTCTCTTCGAGGATGCGCTCGCGTGGCACCCCGACGACCTCACCCCGTATCAGAGCGCAGCGCTGGCGTGGTGCCTGTCGAGGCCGTCCCTGCGCGACGTCGCCCTCGTGCAGTGGACCGGCACGATGGACGACGGCGACGAGGCGTTCGAG
Organism: Microbacterium sp. MF43; assembly: GCF_012847295.1. GTDB lineage: Bacteria > Actinomycetota > Actinomycetes > Actinomycetales > Microbacteriaceae > Microbacterium. The sequence goes on along the minus strand of NZ_JABBDY010000004.1, from coordinate 331,396 downwards.
GCGCAGCTGCGGTGGGAGTCCGGTGAGGAGTATCCGGTGCACCTCGCGATGCGGCTGTGGGGCGACGGCGACCGACCCGACGTCGAACGCCTCGAGCGCGCGCTCACGCTCGCGCGGCACGTGGCCGCCGAAGCCCCTCGCACGTCGAAGCCGGGCCCGCTGGCGATGTGCGCATGGCTCTCGTGGGCGCTCGGTCGCTCGACCCATGCCGACCGCTACGCCGCCGAGGCCTGCGCGATCGAGCCGGAGCACGGCCTCAGCGAGATCGTGCGCTCCTTCGTCCACGCCGGCCACCTGCCCGACTGGGCGTTCCGGCGCTCCTCGGGGGCGCGATGACCGCGTGCTACTTGACGAGCGGGAAGAGGATCGTCTCGCGGATGCCCAGCCCGGTGATCGCCATCAGCAGGCGGTCGAGCCCGAGCCCCATGCCCCCGGTGGGCGGCATGCCGTGCTCGAGAGCCCGCAGGAACTCCTCGTCGATCCGCATCGCCTCGAGGTCGCCGCGCGCCGCGAGCTTGGCCTGCTCGACGAAACGCTCGCGCTGGATGACCGGATCGACCAGCTCGGAGTAGCCGGTGGCGAGCTCGAACCCGCGCGTGTAGAGGTCCCACTTCTCGACGACGCCGGGGATCGAGCGGTGCTCCCGCACGAGCGGGCTCGTGTCGATCGGGAAGTCCATGACGAACGTCGGGCGCGTCAGTCCCGGCTTCACGAAATGCTCCCACAGCTCCTCGACGAGCTTGCCGTGGGTCGCATGCGGCGGAACGTCGACGCCGACCTCGTTCGCGAACGCGACGAGCTCGTCGAGCGAGGTCTCGGGTGTGACCTCGCGACCCGACGCCTCCGACAGCGAGCCGTACATCGGGATGCGGTCCCACTGCCCGCTCAGGTCGTAGACGGTGCCGTCGGCCCACGTCACCGTGGTCGAGCCGGCGATCGCGACGGCCGCGTTCTGAATGAGCTCCTGCGTGAGGTCGGCGATGCCGTTGTAGTCGGTGTACGCCTGGTACGCCTCGATCATCACGAACTCGGGGCTGTGCGTCGAGTCGGCGCCCTCATTGCGGAAGTTGCGGTTGATCTCGAACACCCGGTCGATGCCGCCCACGACAGCGCGCTTGAGGTAGAGCTCCGGCGCGATGCGCAGGTAGAGGTCGGTGTCGAAGGCGTTCGAGTGCGTCGTGAAGGGGCGGGCGGATGCCCCGCCATGCTGCACCTGCAGCATCGGGGTCTCCACCTCGATGAAGCCATGGGACGCGAAGGTCTGACGCAGGCTGGCGTTGGCCCGGGACCGCGCGATGACCGTGTCCCGCGCGCGGTCGCGGACGATCAGGTCGAGGAACCGGCTGCGCACGCGGCTCTCCTCCGAGAGCTCGGTGTACATGTTGGGCAGCGGAAGGATCGCCTTCGATGCGATCTCCCACTCCGACACCATGATCGAGAGCTCGCCGCGGCGGCTCGAGATGATCTCGCCCTTCACGAAGACGTGGTCTCCGAGGTCGACGAGCTCCTTCCAGCGCTGGAGCGACTCCTCGCCGACCGCCGCGAGCGAGACCATCGCCTGAATGCGGCTGCCGTCGCCGGCTTGCAGCGTCGCGAAGCAGAGCTTGCCGGTGTTGCGGCTGAACACGATCCGACCGGCGACGCCCGCCGTCTCACCGGTCTCGGCGCCCGCCTCGAGGTCGCCGAACCGCGCGCGCAGCGACGGGATCGAGTCGGTGATGGGCAGCGTGACGGGATAGGGGCCGCCCGAGGCATCCGCCCGTTCTTCGATCAGGCGCTCGCGCTTGGCCAGGCGCACCGCCTTCTGCTCGAAGATGTCCTCCTCGGACGGCTCGGGCGCGTCGGCGCGCGTGTTCGCGGGCGAATCGGTCATGGGTGGGGCTCCTCGCAAAGTCGCCGCCAAGTCTATCGGCGGCGCCTCGGCTCTCCCTGTGGGGGCGGATGGCTCACCCGACCGCCGGTGGAAGGTCGAGGGCATGACCGAGCGGCGCCCACCGCACATGGTCGCGCACCTCCGGGTCCGCCTCGGCGAAGACCCGCGTCGCGGCCTCCTCCTGCTCGGAGAAGTGACTCCACCCTTCGACGTGGACCGGCACGGCGGCATCGGGCTGCACTGCTTCGATGAGGGTCACGGCGTCGGCCGCGCTCATCGTGTACGCGAGCGGACCCGTCAGCGGGAACTTCACCGATCCGAGGTGGACCAGCGCGACCTCGGGGCGCATGCCGGTCACGGCGCGACGCAGACGGCCGTACAGCACGGTGTCACCGGTCATCCAGAGCCCCGGCCGGGCGGCACCCGAGAGAGTGAGCGCGAACCCCACCACGGGGCCGACGATCGGACGCGTGAGCGGCGCGCCGTGCCGGCAGGGGGTCGCCAGCACCTCGATCGACGGCTTGCCCTCGGCGGTCAGCGTCGTGCCGTGCCCGGCGGCGAGTCCGCGGATGTCGCGGTGCGGGACCGCCTTGGCCCCCGCGACCGTCGTGAGCACGGTGGTCGCGCGCGCGAGAGCGCCTGCGCCGGCCTCGTCGAGGTTGTCGGCGTGGTGGTGGTGGCTGAGCAGCACGACATCGATGTCGCCCAGATCGTCGAGTGAGACCGCAGGCCCCGTCGTCTTGCGCGAACTCGTTCCCGCCCCGAACGAGTAGGTGCGGCCCGGCGGGTCGAAGGTCGGATCCGTGAGGATGCGCCAGCCTTCCCATTCCACGAGCGCGGTCGGTCCGCCGATCCTGGTGACGCGCATCGGGCCCCCTCCGTCAGCCGATGTAGATCGCCGCGTTGTCGATGAACCGGTGTCCGGCGACGCTCGCGGCGATCAGCGCCAGCGCCCTGCCCTCGTGCCCCTCGTCGACCGGCAGGAAGGAGACCGGGTCCACGACGCTGAGGTACTCCAGCCGGATGCGCGGCTCGCCCATGAGAGCCGACTGCGCCGCGGCGATGCAGGCGTCGACGCCGCGATCGGCGTTGGCGGCCGCGGCATCGAGGGCGACCGGGAGCCGGCCGACGGCGACCCGATCGCGATCCTCGAGCATGCCCACCCGCGTCGAGACCGGAAGCCCGTCATCACCGCGGACCGTCTCGACCGTGACGACCTCGACGTCGAAGAAGAGGTCGCGGATCATGCGCCGTACGAGGAAGACGCGCTGCGGGTCGCGTTCGCCGTACACCGCGACATCCGGCTGGACGATGTGGAGAAGCTTCGCTTCGACCGTCAGAAGCCCGTCGAAGTAGTACGGACGCGTGCGACCCTCGTACCGCAGGCCGAGGTCTCCCGCGCTCACCTTCGTCGTCGCCGAGCCGTTCGGCAGAAGCTCGGTGGCGTCCGGCGCGAAGATCAGATCGACGCCGAGCGACTCGAGCAGACGCTCGTCCTCGTCCGGAGTTCGCGGGTACGCGGCGAGCTCGGCCGCATTCGCGAAGCGCAACGGGTTCACGAAGATCGAGACGACGACGATGTCGGCGACCTCGCGGGCCCGATGGACCAGGTCGATATGTCCGTCGTGGAGCGCCCCGATGGTCGAGATGAGGGCGACCCGCGCCCCGTCGGCGGCGGCCGCCTTGGCCTCGGCCAGGCGCGCGCGCAGCTCGACGACGGTGCTGATCATCCGTCGATCGTAGCGGTGGGGTCGCCCGGCGACCCCGAAGCGGCTGCGGCGAGGGCCTGATCGATCGTGGAGTGCACGAGGGCGGAGAGGTACGCGCCGGGGTTGGGCACCCCCGCTTCGGCGAGCAGCCCGGCGGCCTGGCGGATGATCGACCTCGAGAACTCCGTGGCCGCGCCGACGGCCTCGGCGTAGGTCGGGCGATCCTCTTCGGCGATGACGACCGGCTCGCAGCCCAGTTCCACGGCGAGCGCCTGCGCGATCGGCAGGACAGGCCCGGGTGCCGTGACCGCGGCGTAGCCGGTGGACAGCTGGCGCAGGTCGATCGACGTCCCGGTGAAGATGACGGCGGGGTGGACGGCCAGCGGGATCGCGCCCTTCGCCACGGCGGGGCCGAGAACCGCGGTCCCGTAGGCGGGGTCGGTGTGCAGCACGAGCTGTCCGGGCTGCCACGCCCCGAGCGCCGCGAGTCCCGCGACGAGGGACTCGAGCTGGTCGTGGGGCACCGCCACGATCACGAGCTCGCTGCGCCGCACCACCTCGGTCGCGTCGAGGGTCGGCACGCCGGGGAGCACGGCCTCGACCCGCTCCGGGTCGGAACCGGCGGTGATGCCCACGATGGCGTGACCGGCCCCGCCGAGGGCCGCGCCGACCACCGGCCCGACGCGGCCGGCGCCGATGATCCCGACGCCGAGTCGCCCGTCGCGGTTCACGCTCGGCCCTCCGCTGCCCCGGCCTCCTGCGCCCATCGATGGGTCCGGTCGCCGGAGGCGCCCAGCACCGCTCCGCGCGACGCGTCGGCGAAGAGCCTGAGCGCGACGTCGCGGTCGATCGCCGCGAGGCCCGCATAGACGGGGCCGGCGACGACGTGCGGACGCAGAGACGCAACCCGCGAGGCACGGTCGAGGGGACCCTGGTGCAGTCCGATGCTCTGGAGCCGCGCGAGCGGAAGGATGCCGAGCCGTCGCCAGATCAAGCCCCGCCGCAGCAGGAGGAGGTCGTCGGTGAGCCGGAAGCCGTTGCGCCGGTACGACAGCGGACGGATCCACCACGCGCGCGGCGGCGTGTTGACGAACGTGTCGTCAGCACCGGGACCGAGCATCCCCTGCTGCACGACGAGCGGCCATTCCACATCGGGGACGTCGGGCTGCAGCAGCCGCAGCACGCGCTCGACGTCTGCGGCGGTGCCGACCGGGAGGGCGGTCGTGAACTGGTCGGTGTTCGCGTCGGTCGCGCTGCGTCCGCTCAGACGGTTGATCCGGATCATCCACCACCCGGCGGGTCGCCAGAGGATCGGCTGCGTGACCTCGAGCGCATGGACTCGGCCGGGCGGAACGATCTCGGTGATCGTGGTCAGCAGCCCGAAGGTGATCCGCACCCCATCCGGGGTCGGCGCGATCGAGTAGCGCAAGGACCGCACGATCGAGCGCACCCAGTACGCCGCGAAGCCGATGAGCGTCGGGACGAAGGCGAACAGCAGCCAGGTCACGCCGAGAGACACGCCGACGATCACGGCCACGGTGGCCAGCACCAGCGCGACGGTCGACATGCTGACGATGTGCGACAGCACGAGCCGCCCGACCGGGATGTGGACCACTGAATCGGGCACCTCCACCGGCGCCTCCGGTCCCTCGATCAGCCCCGTCAGCTCCCGCCCGACGGTGTGGCTGAGGGCCGCCAGCCGGCCGTCGGTTCGGGACGGGTCGGCGGATGCCGCGGCATCCGCCAGCCTTCTTCCCGACGCGAGCCGCAGGATGTCGGCCCGCACCGCCTCGGCGTTGGCGGTGGAGAGGTACTCGAGCTTCACGTTGGAATCGGCTCCAGCGCCGACGACCTCGAGCTTCGCCATGCCGAGCAGACGGGCGATCATGGGCCGCGTGAGGTTCACGCCCTGCACGCGGTCCAGGGGCGCGCGACGCTGAGTGCGGAACAGGATGCCGCTGCGCACCTCGACGTCGTCGCCGGTGATGCGGAAAGTGTGGAAGCGCCACGACATGTAGAACACGGCGACGATGATCAGCAGCACGCCCAGGACGGCGAGCGCCGCCACGAGGTAGAGGTTGTTCGCGATGACGAAGTCGATCGGGTCGCCGCTCGTCTCCCACTCCACGATGTCGTCCGGCACGTCCTCGTCGAAGGAAGGCGCGAGACCCGGGAGGAAGAGGAACAGCAGTCGGTCCCGCAGGTTCGCGATGACGATGCCGATGACGACCAGAAGGAACAGCCCGCCGCGAAGGAGCGGCGTCAGCGGATGGAGTCGATGCCACTCGCCGTCGCTCAACGGCGACCGGACGAGGCTCTGCGGTGGGACCGCGTGCGCGGGTACCGGGTCGGTCATAGTCCTGTGCGCCGGCTCTCCGCCACCGCGACCAGGTGGTCGCGCAGGGTCTCGGCGGTCGTCTGCTCGAGGCCGGGGATGACGACGCCGGTCGTGGCGGCAGCCGTGACGAACTTGAGCTGTGCGATGCCGAATCCCCGGTCGAGCGGTCCATGCGTGATGTCGACGAGCTGCATGCGCCCGTAGGGGACGGCGACGAAGCGCTGCCACAGGATGCCCCGGCGGAAGACCAGATCGTCGGTGCGCAGCTGGTACCCGATGGAGCGCGCCTGACGCGGCAGGATCGCCAGCGTCCACACCAGGACGACGGTCATGATCCCGCCCGGGATCCACGCCCACATCTGGTCCATGAGGAGCGTGAGGACGAGCGTGGCGGCCACCACGATCAGCAGGAACGATCCTGTCGAGATGAGCTGCACCCGCACGTACTTCGGCGAGATCTGGTGCCACACGCCCGTCTCGAGGATGAGCCGGTTCTCGGAGCGCGGCTCGGCGAGCCGCTCGAACGCCGCTCCAGCCGGCTCAGTGGCCGTGGATGCGGGGCTCGAGTCCGGGGTCGTCGCCTCCGGGCTGTTCGTCATCGTCGTCCTTCCGGATGGTGCACAGGTGCTCCGCCACGAGGGCTGCCACCACCAGCAGCGCACCGCAGACGGCAGTTGCGATCACCGTCGCCATCGAGCCTAGCGAGGGAGTGACGGGCCGGGTCGCCAGGAAGGCGAGCAGCCCCAGCGCCAGCCCGCCGATCGCGGCGCCGACGATGCTCGACGCCTTCGCGAGCATCGCCACGCGCACTGCGCGGAAGGGATTCACCGTCGAGCCGGAGCCGCGGGTCGCCCGCCGGATGGGCAGGGCGAGCGCCACGACGATGGCACCGAGCACCACGAGCAGGATCGGCAGGGTGACCGCGGGAGTGAACGTCGGGCGCCCGGATGCCGTGAGCAGCTGATTCACGACGAAGCCCGCCGCTCCTCCCAGCACCGTGGCCACGACGAGCACTCCCGCTCCGGTGCGCTTCACTGCGGGCTCCTCAGCCGGGCGAGCGCCTCGTCGACGCGCCCCACCCCTGGGAGCACGGCATCAGGGTCGACGGCGAGCCACGGCTCCAGCACGAAGTCGCGGTCGGCCGCACGCGGATGCGGCAGCGCGAGGCGCGGCGACGCGCTGCGCAGATCCCCGTACGCGATGAGGTCGAGGTCGAGCGTGCGGTCGCCCCACCGCACCCGCCGCTCGCGACCGTGGCGCTCCTCGATCGCGTGCAGGTAGCCGAGCAGCACCGAAGGCGCGAGCCGCGTCCGCACGATCGCGACGGCATTGAGGTAGGACGGAGCCGAGGCATCCGGACCCTCCAGCGTCACCGCGACGGATTCGATCGGATCGGACGCTCTCACCGAGTCCACGAGGGGCAGCCGACTCAGGGCGTCGACCGCAGCCGCGATCGTGGCGCGCCGGTCGCCGAGGTTCGCGCCGAGGGCCACGACGGCGTCGACGGGGGCGCGCGGCACGCGGTCGACATCCCCGTGGATGCCCTGCGCGAGACGTCGGTTCATCGCACACCCCTCGTGCGCTCGATCGTCACCGAGACGTCCGCGAACGACAGCGGGATCGGCGCCTGCGGCTTGTGGACGGTCACCCGGGCCGAGTCCACCGGCTCGAGTCGGATCAGGTGGTCGGCGATGCGCTCGGCGAGGGTCTCGAGAAGGTTCACCGGCTCACCGGCCACGATCGCCGCGATCTGCTGCGCCATCTCGCCGTAGTGGACGGTGTCGGCGACGTCGTCGCTCGCCGCCGCCCCGCGCGTGTCGACGCGCAGCGTGACGTCGACGACGAAGTCCTGGCCATCGCGGCGCTCCTGGTCGTACACGCCGTGCCGGCCGAAGACCCGCAGACCGGTCAGCGTGATCTCGTCGGTGATGCCCATCGGCTCTCCCCTTCCCAGGCGGCGGCGATCCGGAGGGCGTCCCGGGTCCACGCGACGTCGTGAACGCGCACCGCCCACGCACCCGCCTGCGCGGCGAGCACGCTCGTGACGGCGGTCGCCAGGTCGCGGCGCCGTTCGTCCACGTCCTCCCCCTGCGCGAGACACTCGGCGAGGAACCGCTTTCGACTCGTGCCGATGAGCACACGCGGGCCGAGACCCGTCAGCCGGCTCGTGCCGCGCAGGGTCGCCCAGTTCTGCTCGCCCTTCTTGCCGAAGCCGATCCCCGGATCGATGATCACGCGCGACGGCGCGATACCGGCGACCGCCGCGGCTTCGACCCGCTCGCCCAGCTCGACCAGCACCTCCGCCACGACGTCGGCGTACTCCGCTCGCGCATACATATCGGCCGACGGTCCGCGCCAGTGACCGAGGGCGACGTCGGCGCCGGTGGGCGCGACAGCGGCGAGCAGGTCGGGATCGGCGAGTCCGCCCGACACATCGTTCACGATGCGCGCGCCGGCCCCGACGGCGGCGACTGCGGTCGAGGCGTTCATCGTGTCGATGCTGACGACGGCGCCCGCCTCGGCGAGCGCGCGCACCACCGGGAGAACGCGCTCCTGCTCGAGGGACGGCGCGACGCGCTCCGCGCCGGGGCGCGTCGACTCACCGCCGATGTCGAGGATGTCCGCACCGTCGGCGAGCAGGCGCCGGCCGTGGGCGACCGCCGCGTCCACGTCGAAATAGCGGCCGCCGTCGCTGAAGGAGTCGGGCGTCACGTTGACGATGCCCATGATGAGCGTCATTCACGGCCTCCGGCGTGACCGGCAGACAGGAGCGAGATGAGCTCTGCCCGGGCCACCGGGTCGGCGAGCTCGCCCCGCGCGGCGATGGTCACGGTCGAGGCATCCGCCTGTCGCCCGCCCCGCATCGTCACGCACTCGTGGGTCGCATCCAGCACCACGAGCACGCCGCGGGTGTCGAGCGACGCCGAGATCGCATCGGCGATCTGCTCCCCCAGGCGCTCCTGCACCTGCGGGCGCGACGACAGGATGTCGACGACCTTCGGCAGGGCGCCGAGTCCGACGACCTGCTCACCCGGCAGGTAGGCGATGTGGGCATGACCGCGGAACGGCAGCAGGTGGTGCTCGCAGACGGACCGGAAACGGATGTCTCGCAGCATCACCGCTCCGGAGGGCAGGGTGTCGGGCGCCGGCCCGCGCGTCACCGAGATGGTGTGAGCGAGGGGAGCCGAGGCATCCGCCCCCACACCGGAGAAGAACTCCGAGTAGGCGTCGGCGACCCGCTCGGGCGTGAGGCGGAGTCCCGGGCGATCGGGGTCTTCGCCGATCGCCTCGAGCAGTTCACGCACGAGCGCAGCGACGCGCTCTCGGTCGACGGCCACGGGCCGAGCCTACGCGGTCGCGGGGCGCGCCTGACCGCTGGGGCGACGCTTCGCGGCCTTCTCGGCCGCCGGCTGCTCGGCCTCGGTCTGCGCTGCCGTGCTCACCGGTTCGGCGCGCGAGGGCACCTGCACCGGGGGCAGCACCGACACCGGGCGCTGTTCGCTGGACAGCCACTGCGGACGCGGGGGAAGGCGCTTGACGTCTTCGAAGATCTCGGCGATCTCGACGTGGTCGAGCGTCTCCTTCTCGAGCAGCGCGAGAGCCAGCCGGTCGAGGATCTCGCGATTCTCGTTGAGCACGTGGTACGCCTCGTTGTGGGCCTGCTCGATGAGGCCGCGCACCTGCGCGTCGACGCGCTCGGCGACCCGCTCCGAGAAGTCGCGTCCGTGACCCATGTCGCGGCCCATGAAGACCTCGCCGGACGACTGACCGAGCTTGACCGGGCCGACGTCGGTCGTCATGCCGTACTCGGTGACCATCTTGCGGGCGATGTTGGTGGCCTTCTCGATGTCGTTGGATGCGCCCGTGGTCGGGTCGTGGAAGATGATCTCCTCCGCCACGCGACCGCCCATCGCCCATGCGAGCTGATCCTGGAGCTCGTTGCGGGTGATGGAGTACTTGTCGTCGAGCGGCATCACCATCGTGTAGCCGAGCGCCTTGCCGCGCGGCAGGATCGTGATCTTCGTGACCGGGTCGCTGTGGTTCATCGCGGCGGCGACCAGGGCGTGGCCGCCCTCGTGGTAGGCCGTGATGAGCTTCTCCTTGTCCTTCATCACGCGCGTGCGGCGCTGCGGACCCGCGATGACACGGTCGATCGCCTCGTCGAGGGCGCGGTTGTCGATGAGCTGCGCGTTCGAGCGCGCCGTGAGCAGCGCGGCCTCGTTGAGGACGTTCGCCAGGTCGGCGCCGGTGAAGCCCGGCGTCTTGCGGGCCACGACCTCGAGGTCGACGCCGTCCGCGAGCGGCTTGCCGCGGCCGTGAACCTCGAGGATGCGCTGGCGTCCGCGCAGGTCGGGCGCATCGACGCCGATCTGGCGGTCGAAGCGACCGGGGCGCAGGAGTGCCGGGTCGAGGATATCGGGACGGTTGGTCGCCGCGATCACGATGACGTTCGCCTTGGGATCGAAGCCGTCCATCTCGACGAGCATCTGGTTGAGCGTCTGCTCGCGCTCGTCGTGCCCGCCGCCCATCCCGGCTCCGCGGTGACGTCCGACCGCGTCGATCTCGTCGATGAAGATGATCGCGGGTGCGGTCTCCTTCGCCTGGTTGAAGAGGTCGCGCACGCGGCTCGCGCCGACGCCGACGAACATCTCGACGAAGTCCGAGCCCGAGATCGAGTAGAAGGGCACCCCCGCCTCGCCCGCGACGGCGCGGGCGAGCAGCGTCTTGCCGGTGCCGGGAGGGCCGTACAGCAGCACGCCCTTCGGGATGCGCGCGCCCACCGCCTGGAACTTGGCCGGGTCCTTGAGGAAGTCCTTGATCTCCTCGAGCTCCTCGATCGCCTCATCGGCGCCGGCGACGTCGCCGAAGGTGACCTGGGGCATCTCCTTCGTCACGAGCTTGGCGCGCGACTTGCCGAACTGCATGACCTTGCTGCCGCCGCCCTGCGCGCTCGAGAGCAGGAACCAGAACAGCAGACCCAGCAGCAGGATCGGCAGGAGGAGCGAGATGAAGCCGTCGAACCACGTCGCGCGCGGGACCGCGTCGTTGAAGCCGTCCTTCGGCTCGGCGGCGCTGATCGCCTCGACCACCTCATTGGCGCGCGCCGACACGTAGTAGAACTGCACGTCGCTCGCGCCCTCGTACTCGTCGGAGAGCTTCATGTCGACGCGCTGATCGCCGTCGGTGTTGAGCACCTCGACGACGGTGTCGCCGGCCAGCAGCTCGAGCCCCTCCTGCGTCGAGATCTGCTTCGCGCCGTTCAGGCTCGAGATGAGCGAGAACCCCACGATGAGGAAGACCCCGATCAGCAGGACGTAGAAGAGCGGGTTGCGAGTGATCTTCTTGAAGTCCATGGTGCGGGCGCCAGCCCGATCCCTTTCGTCGACGACCCGCCCCGAGGCGGACGGCTGCCTGGCGGCGGTTGAATCAGGGTATCGCGGGGTTCCTAGGCGCTGACTGTGCATTCGCCCCGGGCGTAATCGCCCGGACCGGTGGCGTTCTCACCCTCGTCAATCGAGCGCAGTGCGCCGCCCTCGGCCGCTGAGCGAGCGCAGCGAGACGAAGCGCGCCGCCCTACGAGTACACGTGCGGGGCGAGGATCGCGACGTCGCGCAGGTTGCGGTACTTCTCGGCGTAGTCGAGGCCGTAGCCGACGACGAACTCGTTGGGGATGTCGAACCCGACGTACTTGCAGTTCACCTCGACCTTGGCGGCGTCGGGCTTGCGCAGCAGCGCGAAGACCTCGATCGACTCGGCGCCGCGCAGCTCGAAGTTCTCGAGAAGCCAGCTCAGTGTCAGACCAGAGTCGATGATGTCCTCGACGATCAGCACGTGCTTGCCGTGGATGTCGGTGTCGAGGTCCTTCCGGATCTGCACGACGCCGCTCGACTTGGTGCCGGCGCCGTACGACGACACGGCCATCCAGTCCATCGGCGCGCTGGTCGGCAGTGCCCGTGAGAAGTCGGCCATGACCATGACGGCGCCCTTGAGCACCCCGACGAGCAGGAGGTCCTTGCCGGCGTAGTCCTCAGCGACGCGAGCGGCGATCTCCTCCAGCTTGGCCAGGATCTGATCCTCGGTGACGAGGATCTCGGTCAGTTCGCTCTGGATGTCGGCCGCGCGCATGCAGAGAGTCTAGGACGATCGGCCGGGAGCGCCCTCAGCCCCGGGGCGGCCGCGCGGTGAACTCGATGCGGCCGCCGACGCGGCGGGCGAGGCATCCGGGCAGATCGATCGGTCCTTGTCCGGACCAGTCCGTGACCAGACGCGCGACTTCGAGCGTCTGCGCGCGCGTGAGGCTCTCGTGGAACTCGCTGGCCACGACATGCCGGATGATGCGATGCCGCAAAGCCGCGGGGTTCGCCGCGAGGGCCCCGACCGATACCGAGATGCCCGCCTCGACGTGCTCGACGATGTCCTCGATCGTCTCGTCGATCATCTCGTCGAACGCCTCGGCGTCCTCGCGCAACTGCGCGGCTGTGCGGGCGAGCGCCTCGGCGACACCCGGCCCCAGCTCCGCCTCGAGCACGGGCAGCACCCGCTCACGGACGCGGACGCGCGTGAACCGGGCGTCGGCGTTGTGCGGGTCGTCCCAGGGCTCGAGGCCCTCGGCCGTGCAGGCGGCGCGCGTCGTCGCGCGGCGCACGCCGAGCAGCGGGCGCAGCAACGAGACGCCGTCGAGGTCGAATGCCTCGGCCATCCCCTGAAGGCTGGCAGCCCCCGCGCCGCGGGCGAGGCCGAGCAGAACCGTCTCCGCTTGATCGTCGAGCGTGTGCCCCACGAGCATCGCCACCGCGCCGGCGTCGCGCGCGGCCTTGCGCAATGCACGGTACCGCGCGTCTCGCGCGGCCGCTTCCGGGCCGCCGGCGCCTGCGACGTCGACCCGCACCACGCGCGCATCGGCGCCGAGCGCCCCCGCCGTGGCGGCGGCGGATGCCGCGGCATCCGCCGAACCCGCCTGCAGCCCGTGATCGACCGTGACCGTCACGACGCGGAGGCCGAGCTTGGGCGCCTCGAAGACGGTGGCCGCGGCGAGCGCGAGGGAGTCCGCACCGCCCGACAGCGCCACGAGCACGACCGCGCCTGGGTCCACGCCGGAGAGCGCGGAACGCGCCGCCCGACGCACCTCGGCGACGGCGGGGTCGAGTCCGGGACGATGGGTCACGCCACCACGGTACCGAGGCCGAGGCGGGCACAACTCCTCCTCCGTCGTGTGGAGGTGGGTCCGCACCGGCGGCGCTGCCGAGCCAGGAGGAGTTGTGCACGCTGCGGCGCTCCGCCCGCGCTGCGCCGATCCGCCCGTTGGGACGGGCGGCTGCCAGCGGCATCCGGTCCGCTTCGCTCGCCCGACGACCGGGAACTAGGCTGGTCGCGGCATCCCACCGTCTCTTCGAAGGAGTACCACCATGGGCGCGTACGACGCCGTCATCGAGATCCCCCGCGGCAGCCGCGTCAAGTACGAGGTCGACCACGGCACCGGCCGCGTGTTCCTCGACCGCATCCTGTACACCGCGTTCGGCTACCCGACGAACTACGGATTCTTCGAGAACACCCTCGGCGAGGACGGCGATCCGCTGGACGTGCTGGTGCTCCTCGACTTCGACCTCGCGCCCGGCGTGCTCGCCTCGGTGCGCCCGGTCGGCGTGCTGAAGATGAGCGACGAGGCCGGCGGCGACGACAAGGTCGTGGCCGTGCTCGGCAAGGACCCGCGCTGGGCCCACGTCCAGGATGTCGCCGACATCCCCGAGTACACGCGCAAGGAGATCGAGCACTTCTTCGAGCACTACAAGGACCTCGAGCCCGGCAAGTGGGTCAAGGTCGACGAGTGGGCGGGCGCGGCCGAGGCCGAGCGCCTCGTGGGCGAAGCTTTCGACCGCTTCAAGGAGCACGAGGGCGAGACCCGCACGCAGGGTGAGGGCGTCGCACCCAACACTCTCTGAGATCTTCACAAGCGAAGAGCGGATGCCTCGGCATCCGCTCTTCGTCGTCTCAGGCGGTCTGGGCCTCAGACCGAGATGCCGCGGGCGCCCATGAACGGGGTCGGGTCGACGGGCGTGCCGTTGACATAGACCTCGAAGTGCAGGTGGCAGCCGAAGGAGTTGCCGGTGTTGCCCTCGCTTGCGATGAGCTGACCCGCGCGGACCGACTGACCGCCGCGCACGAAGATGCCACCGGGACGGATGTGGGCGTAGCCGGTGCTGACGCCGCCGCCGTGGCTGATGCGGATGAGGTTGCCGTAGCCGCCGGAGTTCCATCCCGCGTATTCGACCACTCCGGCATGGGCGGCGTAGATCCCCGCACCGCAGCCGGCGGCGAGGTCGACACCGCGGTGGAAGCCGGGCGAGCACGACCCGTTGCCGCAGACGACGCTGCGAGGTCCGAAGCCGGAGCTGCGCCAGCCCGAGGACGGACGGGCCCAGCCGGAGCCGTTGACCGCTCCGCCGCCGCCTCCTCCGCCGCCGCCACCGCCGCCACCGCTGCCGGCCTGGTTGTTGAGGCGCTCGGCCTCCTCGCGGGCACGGCGCTCGGCCTCTTCCCTCGCTTTGCGGGCAGCCTCGGCGCGGGCGCGCACGCCGGCCTCGTACTGAGCGATGGTGCGGCTGGTGGTGTCCTGGAGCGCAGCGAGCTGGGCCTCGAGCACGAGCTGTCTTGTCTGCTGAGTCTCGAGGGCGGCCTGCGCGGCCTCGGCGGCCGCCTGCGCGGCGACCATCTTCTCGTGGGCGATCTTCTGCAGACGGTCGCGCTCGACCCGCTGCTCCTCGGCCAGGCTGGTCAGGCTGAGTGCCGCGTCGCGCGCGGTGACGGCCTCCGCGTAGACGGCCTGATTCCGCTCGACGAGCTTGTCCATCGTCCCCAGTCGGGCGAGGAGGTCGTCGGCGCTGGCGGCCGAGCCGGCGAAGAAGAGCTGCAGCGAGGTGTCGTCGCCGCCGTTGCGGTAGAGCTGCGCGGCGACGCGCCCGGCCTTGTTCGCGGCGTCGACGGCGGCCTGAGCCTGCTCGTCGGCCTGGAGCTGGAGCTGCTCGGCGCGGTATGCGGCGTCGAAGTACTCCTGCTCGGCGACGTAGAACTCTTCGCCGGCCTTCTGCGCCTGAGCGTTCTTCGCGGCGACGTCATCGGCGAGCGCCGCGATGAGCCCCTTGATCCGGGTGACCTCGGCGCCCTTGGCCGCCTCGTTGGCCTTTGCGCGTGCGACGTCGTCCCACGACGGGTAGTCGGCGGCGAAGGCCGGCGCGATCAGCGGACCGCCGAGAGCTCCCAGCGTCGCGAGACCGACGGCGCCGAGGCCGAGCGCACCGCGCCGGCTCAGGTGCGGCCAGAGGGTGCGGCGCTCACGCGGCGAGGGCGCGCAACCGCACTCGTCGAGGGCGTCATCGGCTTCCACCGGATCTCCCCTCCGTGTGCGGACTCGTTTCACATTAGCAACATCAGTCACAATCGCAAGCGTGTCGCGCTCACGCGAGTCACCGCCTCGGGCGAGCGGTCACCACGTCAGTGTCGCCCCGCGAAGCGCTCCGCACAAGGCCGGCGCGCGCTCGATTGGCGCATTCGTCACTCATTGCGTATGCTTGACCCTCGGTAAGTGAGCCCCCCGGGTTCACCCGGCCCCATCGTTTAGCGGCCTAGGACGCCGCCCTTTCACGGCGGTAGCACGGGTTCGAATCCCGTTGGGGTCACTCCGGAAGATCACAACTTAACAGCATGGCCCTGTAGCGCAGTTGGTTAGCGTGCCGCCCTGTCACGGCGGAGGTCGCGGGTTCAAGTCCCGTCAGGGTCGCTCCAAGCGACGGGCCCTTTTTCGAGAGGGCCTTTCGTCTAGGACGCGGCATTCACGAGTGCCGTGCGGCTCTGTAGCTCAGTTGGTAGAGCGTTCGACTGAAAATCGAAAGGTCACCGGATCGATGCCGGTCGGAGCCACAAGGGTGATCGTTACAGTCACCCCAGAAACCCTCGCGTAGCTTCTACATCGCGGGGGTTTCGTCTTTGGGGCCGACGTCGATGTCGGAACCTCAGGAAATGCTGAAGTTCTGTGGTTCGGGGGTGTCCCCCATATGGGGGACAAGGTACATTGGCCTTGTTGCGAATCCCGGGCAATCTGGGGAAGAGGCTACTGGGGAAGCCGGCCCGAGGTTCGCATCGAAAAACGGGGGAACGCGGTCTGGGGCCGCGGGATTTTTCCGCAGCAGGGGGAGCTGCGGACGGCCTCCTCGGGAGAACGGCTCAGACCGGTCCCGAGGGGGCCGAGATCGTTGATCGGACCGCACCGCGCACCCCCTGTTGCGAGCGCGAGGGAGCCGATAGTGTCCCTGCCAACGGCCTCCCCCAGGGCCGCGTGCCCGCACGCCGTCGTGCGCGCCACGCCTGTCGGAGGTGTGTATCCGTTTCGCCTGAGCAGTGAAATCGAGAGGGGCACTTCCGATGACCACCACCCACATGTCCAGACGCTGGCGCGTGCGCGCCCTCGCAGGCGCCGCCGCACTGGTGCTCGGCGCCTCGGTGCTCAGCGCCACCGCCGCCACGGCGCTGGCCGACCCGCGCGAGGGACTCGATCCGGGCTACCTCACTCCGGACATCGCCACCAGCAACATCGATCTGCTGTCGACCACGCCGCGTGTGGCGCCGTTCGACGCTCCTCCCGGGAACTTCGGCTTCGTCAACTCCGACCTCGCCTTCACCGGTGACTACGCGATCGTCGGCGGCTTCAACGGCTTCCAGGTGTACGACATCTCCGATGCCGGCGCGCCGGAGCTGTACAGCTCGTTCGTCTGCCCCGGCGGTCAGGGCGACGTGTCGGTCTACGGGAACCTGCTGTTCATGTCGGTCGAGGAGACCCGCGGACGCATCGACTGCGGCACGCAGGGCGCTCCCGGAGCGGTGAACCTCGAGCGGTTCCGCGGGGTGCGCATCTTCGACATCAGCGACATCGACAACCCGGTGCAGCTCCCGGGCGTGCAGACGTGCCGCGGATCGCACACGCACACCCTCGTCACGGATCCGGATGACCCGGCGAACATCTACGTGTACAACTCGGGCACCTCCACCGTCCGCTCGGCGACCGAGCTCGCCGGTTGCGAGAACGCCAACACCAACACGCAGGCGCCGGTCACGTCGGGCAACCCCACCCAGTGGCGCATCGACGTGATCAAGGTGCCGCTCGCCGCCCCGCACACGGCGGCGATCGTGAATCAGCCACGGCTGTTCCAGAACCCCGAGACGGGGGCGTTCAACGGCCTGCTGAACACGCTCGTCGGCACGCCGCACCCGTCAGGACCGGCGTACAGCCCGCTGCCGAACACGAACACGTGCCACGACATCACGGCGTATCCCGAGATCGGCCTGGCTGCCGGCGCGTGCCAGGGCAACGGCATCCTGATCGACATCAGCGACCCGGCGAACCCGGCGCGCATCGATGCCGTGTCGGACCCGAACTTCTCCTACTGGCACTCGGCGACGTTCAACAACGACGGCACGAAGGTGATCTTCACCGACGAGTGGGGCGGCGGCACCTCGGCCCGCTGCCGCGCGCAGGATCAGCCGCAATGGGGCGCGAATGCGCTGTTCGACATCGTCGACGGAAAGCTCGTGTTCCGCAGCTACTGGAAGATGCCCGCTGCGCAGACGGTGCAGGAGAACTGCGTCGCCCACAACGGCTCGCTCGTGCCGGTGCCGGGTCGTGACATCTTCGTACAGGCCTGGTATCAGGGCGGCATGACGGTGCTCGACTTCACGGACACGGCGAACCCGGTCGAGATCGCGTACCTCGACCGCGGCCCGATCGACGAGCCGAACCCGGCGGGCATCAACCTCGGCGGGTACTGGTCGACCTACTGGTACAACGGCGCGGTGCTCGGCAGCGAGATCGCGCGCGGGTTCGACAGTCTGGCCCTGACACCGAGCGACTGGATGTCGGCGAACGAGATCGAGGCGGCCGGAGAGGTCCAGCTCGACCAGTTCAATGCGCAGCTGCAGACGAAGCTCGTGCACGACCCGAGCTTCGCGGTGGTGCGGTCGTACATCGACCAGGCCGAGCGCGCGGGCACGCTGAGCGCCAAGCAGCTCCGCGAGGTGCGCAAGCACGTCGACGAGGCCGAGGTGCTCGCCGGGGACGGCTCAGCCGACCGCGCGGTGGTCGCGCAGCTGACCAACGCGGCACGCAAGTCGGGTGCTGCTGCCGATTCGGCGCTGGTCAGTGCGCTCAACGCGCTGGCGGCGACGTTCAGCTGAGATGAGGCGGGGGCGGCGGCGCCGCCCCCGCCTCATGACGGATGCCTCGGCGGTCGCGCGATCGCCGAGGCATCCGTTGTGTGCGGGGCGTCGCCCAGGGTCGTCTCATGCGCGGCGGCGCGCGGAGGGCGCGCGAGCGAGCGATCCGGGTCGGAAGCTCAGCGCTCCGCGAGCATCTGCTGCATGCGGGCGATCTCGATGCTCTGATCGGCCTCGACGTGGCGCGCGAATGCGTCGATGTCGGACTCCTGGCCGCCGCCGGAGCCGTAGAGCTCGGCGACCATCTCGAGGGCGCCCTGGTGGTGACGGATCATGAACTCGAGGAACATCTCGTCGAACTCGTCACCCTCGGCCGCCTCGAGCTGAGCCAGCTCGTCGTCGGTGAGGAGTCCGGGCATGGAGTCGGCGTCGTGCTCGTGCGAGGCATCCGGGTCGCGCACCGGCTCGCCCCGGCGCTGCAGCCAGGTCTCGAGCTGCGTGATCTCGTCGGTCTGGCTGACCTCCATGCGCTCGGCGAGGAGGCGGATGTCGTCGTCGGAGGTGCGCTCGTCGACGTAGCCGGTCATCTGGATCGCCTGCGAGTGGTGATGAAGCATGTCGCGCACGAAGAGGACGTCTTCTTCGACGTACTCGGGGGAGTCCAGCGCCGCGGCCTCGCTCGGGGAGAGGGTGCGATTCGGCTCGCCGGGCGCTCCCAGTTGCACGACCGGGGTCGTGGGGAGCGGGGCGGCGTCGTCCGCCGGCGGCGTGCACCCGGTGAGTCCGAGCACCGTCAGCGTGACCGCGCCGACGACCAGCAGTCGCGTCTTCGCCATGTTCACCTCTCGTCGGGGATGCTCCCATCTTGCGCTCCGACGGCGACGTTCCCAAGCGATCGAAACAAACAATTAACCGTTCGGGTAGCGGTAACGCTCAGGAGGCCGATAGGTTCCCACTCATACAACTGCATATCCGTGATGTATGCGAAGTGCGCGAAGCCCTCTGGGGATGACGTGCGGAATGCGCTTCGGCCTGGGGAAAAGATCCACATATCGATGACGCAATGCTGATGATTCAGAAGGGCCCCACCCGCATGAACACACGATCACCCCGCTCCGCTCGCTGGCGGGCGCGCACGCTCGCCGCGGTCGGCGCACTCGCCCTCGGACTGTCGATGGTCGCCGCCAGCACCGCGACCGCCGACACGGTCGACGACCCCCGCGAGGGCCTGGCGGCGGGCTTGCACGACGCCGAGCAGGCCGCGAGCAACATCGCCCTGCTCTCGGCGCAGCAGAAGCCCTCGCCCTTCACCACGAACTCCGACCTGGCGTTCACGGGCGACTACGCGATCGCCGGGAACTACTACGGCTTCCAGATCTACGACGTGAGCGACCCCGCAGCCCCGTCGCTCGCCGGCACCTTCGTGTGCCCCGGCGGCCAGGGCGACGTGTCGATCTACGGGGACCTGCTGTTCATGTCGGTCGAGTCGGCCCCCGGTCGCCTCGACTGCGGCACGACCACGGTCTCGGCCACCGACCCGCAGAACTTCCGCGGCGTGCGCATCTTCGACATCAGCGACATCCTGAACCCGGTGCAGATCACCGCGGTCCAGACGTGCCGCGGCTCGCACACCCACACGGTCGTCGAAGACCCCGACGACGCCGACAACGTCTACGTGTACGTGTCGGGCACCGCCGGTGTACGCACCACGACCACCGCGCTGCAGGGCTGCGTGAACCCGACCAACGCCAACACCGAGGCATCCCACCTCGACGCCAACGGCAACCCCATCGACACCGCCCGTTTCCAGGTCGAGGTCATCAAGGTCCCGCTCGCGAACCCGGCCAGCGCCGCCGTCGTCAACGAGGCGCGCCTCTTCGCGGCCGAGAGCGGCAGCCCCGCCGGCCTCTGGCCCGGCGGCAGCCACGGCGAAGGGTTCCAGAGCACCTCGGCGACCGACGCCTGCCACGACATCACCGCGTACCCCGAGATCGGCCTGGCCGCCGGTGCGTGCGAGGGCAACGGCATCCTGATCGACATCAGCGACCCGGTCAACCCGGTGCGCCTCGATGCCGTGACCGACCCGCGATTCGCGTACTGGCACTCGGCCACGTTCAACAACGACGGCACCAAGGTCGTCTTCACCGACGAGTGGGGCGGCGGCAGCAGCCCGCGCTGCCGTGCCGAGGACCCGAAGAACTGGGGAGCGAACGCCATCTTCGACATCGTCGACGGTCAGCTCGAGTTCCGCAGCTACTACAAGATGCCCGCCGTCCAGACCGCACAGGAGAACTGCGTCGCCCACAACGGCTCGCTCATCCCGGTCCCCGGCCGCGACATCATGGTGCAGGCCTGGTACCAGGGCGGCCTGTCGATCTTCGACTTCACCGACAGCGCCAACCCGGTGGAGATCGCGTACTTCGACCGCGGCCCGAACGACGCCACGCGTCTGGTCACGGGCGGCTACTGGTCGACGTACTGGTACAACGGCAACGTCTTCGGCAACGAGATCGGCCGCGGCTTCGACAGCCTCGCGCTGCAGCCGAGCGAGTTCCTGAGCGCCAACGAGATCGAAGCGGCCGGTGAGTGGACCCTCGACCTGTTCAATGCGCAGGCTCAGCCCAAGATCGAGCACGCGCCGAGCTTCGCAGTCGCGCGTTCGTACATCGACCAGGCCGAGCGGGACGGCAGCCTGAGCGGCGCGGCGCTGGCCGAGGTGCGCAAGCACGTCGACCAGGCCGAGAAGCTCTCGGCAGGCCCGTCCAGCGACCGCGCGATCAAGGCGCAGCTCGACAACGCCGCACGCAAGTCCGGCCTCGCCGGGTCGCAGGTCGAGGCGGCGCTCCTGGCGCTCGCCGGAACCTTCGGCTGATCGGCTCGGGAGGTCGGCGCGATGCCGGCCTCCCTCGGCAGGGCCCGGTGGTCTTCAGATCGCCGGGCCCTTCCCCTGCCGTCAGTCGAGCGTGACGTCCACCTGGATCTCGGCGGCGATGCGCTCGATCTCGGCGGCGACCTGCGCGACGTCGGCGTCGGCGGGAGCGGCAGCGACCACGGTCGCCTCGAACAGGCGACCTCCGGCCATCGCCGCGTCGCGGGTCTCGGTCGTCATCCGCTCGATGCTCACCCCCTGCGCACTGAGCGCCGACGACAGCTCCCGCACGATGCCCGGGTGGTCGTTGCCCAGCACGTGCAGCACGATCTGCTGAGAGGGCGCCGACGACTCGCCGGCCGCGAGGACCGCGACCGTGTGCAGGCCGTCCAGCCCTGCGAGCGCTGCACGCAGAGCGTCCTCCCGCTCGGCAGGCACCGATACCTCGACGATGCCCGCGAAGGCGCCGGCGAGCTCGGCCAGCTGGCTCGTCTCCCAGTTGCCGCCGTGCGACGCGACGACGTCGGCGACCGCCGCGACGATCCCGGAGCGGTCGCTGCCGACCACGGTGAGCACGAGAGTAGTCATGGGCCACAGCGTACCCATCGCCGTCAGCGCGCGGGGCGGAGCTCCTGCGGCGCGGGGAACGGCAGCCGGAACCGGTCGAGGACGGCGCCGACCGCGGACGCGGCCCCGTACTCGTCGCCCACGACGATCACCCCGCGCGGGCTCGCCTCGGCGATCCGCACCGGCCGCTGGGTGCCGTCCGGCAGCGTCAGCACCCAGCGGTCGGCGAGGTAGCCGATCCCGAGCGCCTCCAGCAGCTCCTCGCCCTCGAGCCAATCGACCGGCTCCGGCGTCAACTCGCGCCCGAGGAGGTCGCGCACGCGGAATCCCTCGCCGTCGGAGACCATCCAGCCGAGCACCTCTCCGTCAGGACGTCGGTGTTCGATCCAGTCCGCGGGCAGCACGGCGGCGAGCCTACCAGCGGGGGCGGCCCCGCTGCGGGCGGTGCGCCCGAGGCGCGGCCGAGGCATCCGCTCGACTAGAGCTCGCCGGGAGACATCGCCTGGGCATCGAGCTCCTCGACGAAGCGGCGTGCGCGCGTCGGCTCGATGCCCGCCTTGCGCGGCGCGTAGACGACGAGCGAGTGGAACACGAACCGCACGACGAACGCGACGACGAGCGTGAGGCCGGTCGCGACGACCGCGGAGATGTGCCAGGTCTCGACGAGGAGCGCCATGATCGGGATGCGGATGAGGGCCTCGGCATTGTTGAAGCTGAACGACTTCGCGAAGCGCAGCCACACGCTGCCCGCCGCCTCGCGCATGTCGTGGAAGACGAAGCGCTCCAGCAGCAGGAAGTTGCCGATGATGGTCGTCTCGGCCGCGATGACGGCGGCGAGGATGTAGTCCACGCCGGCAGCGGTGAGCCCCCACACGATCGCGAGGTTCACGATCGCGCCGAGCCCGCCGATCACGGCGAAGAGCGACATCTTGCCGAACCTCAGGGCGGTGAGCTGCGTGAGGAAGTGCAGCCCCTGGCGCAGCGACGCCTTCGATTCGCCGGCGTGACGGCCGGCGAACGCGAACGGGACCTCGGCGACGCGCAGGTTCTTGCGGGCGAGCATCTCGAGCAGGATCTTGAAGCCGCGAGGGCGCAGGGTCGCGGCGTCGACGGCCCGGCGGTCGACGAGGAAGTACCCCGTCATCGGGTCGGTCACCTCGCGCAGCCGCACGGGGAACATCGCACGCGTGAGCGCCGTCGCCGCCTTCGACACGAGCACCCGCGTGCGGTCGGCGAGCCCCGTCGCGGTGCCGCCGCCGGCGTAGCGCGATGCGATGACGACATCCGCATCCCCGCGGCTGAAGCGTTCGAAGAGCACGGGGATGAGCTCGGGCGGATGCTGCAGATCGCCGTCGATCACGAGGCACGCGTCGGACTCGGCGAGCGCCATGCCCTCCACGACCGCACTCCCGAGTCCTCCGGCGCGAGACGACCGGTGCACGAGGCGCACCGGGAGCGAGGCGGATGCCGCGACCTGACGGATCACGTCGGGGGTGTCGTCGGTGCTGTCGTCGACGAAGATCACCTCGGCGTCGATGCTCTCGGTCGCCGCCGAGACACGCCGGATCAGCTCCGCGACGTTGGGAGCCTCGTTGTACGTGGGGACGATGATCGACAGCTGCACTGCATCCCATCGTCGCACGGGAGCGGGAAACCGCGAACCTGAGCTGTGGAGCACCCGGCGCTCGCCCAGGCTGCATCCGCGAGAATGGAGTCATGACCTCCCCCTCGACGATCACCATGTTCGGCGCCGACTGGTGCCGCGACTGTGTCCGCACCAAGCGTCAGCTGGACTCGCTCGGCATCCAGTACACCTACGTGGACCTCGTCGCCGATCCCGCAGCCGCCGACGTCGCGCGCGAAATCTCCGGGCGCACGAACATCCCGGTCGTCGTTTATCCGGATGCCTCGCACCACGTCGAGCCGTCGAACGACGACGTCGAGACCAAGCTCCGCGAGCTCTCGCTCATCTGACCTCTCGGCCGGCCCGCAGCCGGCGGTCCCCGGCTCCGGCGAGTCGAAGAACGCCACGTCGGCGCGCGTTCGTAAACTGACCCTTTTGCCGATCGCCCCTCAGGCGTACACTGCCGACCATAGGGGGCTCTGGGGGCCTCCTTACGGTCAATGACCCGAATCATCGGCCGTACCGCTGAGGGTGGGTGCGCGAGTCCGCTCGTCCCTGCCTCTGCAGAGAGTTGTTGCACATGGCTGCTGGGGAACGCTTCGGCGTGCGCTATGGAGGGGATCCGCGATGGTGACCGCGGACCCCATAGCCTCGTTCGGCTTCGAACAGGTGAGCACTCTCCGCCCCTTGCCCGCGGGAGGGGCGGCGACTGCCCCCACCCACACCGCTCCTTCCGCGCTCGCTCCCCGTACGGCGCCGACGCTCGAGCGTCGGCGCATGTGGGAGAGGCGCTACGTTCGCCGGTTGCGGGCTTCCGACGTCCTCGTGGTCCTGACCGCGACAGCGGCTGCGGGGTGGGCCGATGCGGTCGCTCACCAGGGCACCGTCGAGAGCGCGCCCGAGTTCGTGCGAGCGCCGCTGCTGGCGGCTGCGGTGTGGGTGGCGATGCTCGCGCTGTTCCACACGCGAACGATCGACATCGTCGGATCCGGCTCCGTGGAGTACCTCCGCGTAGCCCACGCGACCGGCCTCGCGTTCGGCATCCTCGCGATGCTCTTCGTCGTGGTCCAGTGGCCGGGGGTCCGCATCCAGCTGATCGTCGCCCTGCCCTTGGGTCTGCTGGGGCTGCTGATCGGGCGCTGGGAGTGGCGTCGGTGGCTGACCCGCCAGCGACGCCGGGGACGGTGCACCTCGCGCGCGATCGTCGCCGGCACCCGAGACGACGCCGGATACGTGATCCGCGGTCTCGAGCGCGCACGAATGCTGGGCTACGACGTCATCGGCGTGGCGACGACCGACACGGCGGCGGCCGGACTCGTGGTCGACGACCATGTGTACCCGCGTACGGGTGCCGCTTCCGACGTCGCCGAGCAGGCACGACTGCTCAGCGTCGACACGATCATCGTCGCGAGCCGGCCGGAGGACGATCCGGACTTCATCCAGCACCTCAGCTGGGAGCTCGAGGGAACCGCCGCAGAGCTCATCCTCTCGAGCCGATTGGCCGATGTGGCAGGCCCCCGGATCTCGCTACACCCGGTCGACGGCCTGCCGCTCATCCACGTCAAGATCCCGGAGTTCGAGGGCGGTCAGCACCTTCTGAAGCGGGCACTCGACATCGTGGTGGCGGGTGTGGCGCTTCTCCCCCTCGCGCTGATCACGCCCGTGATCGCTCTGCTGATCGTCATCGACTCGAACGGGCCGGTGTTCTTCACCCAGACCCGCATCGGCCGCGACGGCCGCGAGTTCCGGATGCTCAAGTTCCGCACGATGCGCCCGAACGCCGAGTCCGAGCTCGCCGCGCTCGCCGCGAAGAACGAGGGCGCGGGGCTTCTCTTCAAGGTCAAGGACGACCCCCGCGTCACGCGCGTCGGGGCGATCCTGCGCCGCTACTCCCTCGACGAGCTGCCGCAGTTCTGGAACGTGCTGCGCGGAGACATGAGCGTCGTCGGCCCGCGTCCTCCGCTGCCCAGCGAAGTGACCGGGTATGACGGCAGAGTCACCCGCCGGCTCTACATCAAGCCCGGCATCACCGGCCTCTGGCAGGTGAGCGGCCGCAGCGACCTCTCGTGGGACGAGAGCGTACGTCTCGATCTCCACTACGTGGAGAACTGGTCCGTCATGACGGACCTCATGATCATGTGGCGCACCGCCAAGGTCATGTTCGAGGCGAAAGGAGCGTACTGACCGGCGCCGAACCCGACGGCGCCGGTCAGTCGTCCTCGCGCGGGACGCAGGGACGGGAAGGAGCACCGAGATGGTGAGCGTGGTCATCGCCGCCCACAACGAGGAAGCAGTCCTCGGCGCGTGCCTCGACTCCCTGCGCAATCAGGTCGCGGTGGGCCCGATCGACATCGTGGTGTCGGCGAACGGATGCACCGACGGCACCGCACGCGTCGCCAGGGAGGGCGGGGCGCGCGTCGTCGAACGTCCCGAACCCGGCAAGGCCGGAGCGCTCAACGCCGGTGACGCGATCGCCCGGGGCTATCCGCGCATCTACCTGGATGCCGACATCGTGCCCTCTCCGGGCGCCGTCGACGCCCTCGTCTCCGAACTGGAGCTCGGCCAGGCCCTTGCGGTCGTCCCTCGCCGGCGCCTCGACACGACGGCCCGCCCCTGGCCTGTGAAAGCGTACTTCGCGGTCAATGAGCGGCTCCCGGCCTTTCGCGACGGGCTCTTCGGCCGGGGCATGATCGCCCTGTCCGCCGAGGGCCGCGCCCGGTTCGCGCAGTTCCCTCCCCTGATCGCCGACGACCTGTTCCTCGACGCGCAGTTCTCGTCCGCAGAGAAGTGCGAAGCATCCGGTGCCATGGTCGTCGTCGAGACGCCGCGCACGACGCGCGACCTCGTGCGCCGCCTGGTGCGCGTGCGCCGAGGCAACGCCGAACTGCGCGATGCGTCGGCGCAGGTCGGCGTGCGCGTGCGGGACGCCGATCGCACCGCCTGGCTGCGAGAGGTCGCCCGCGACCCTCGCCTCCTTCCGGCAGCGGTGCCGTATGTCGTGATCACCGTGGTCGCCGCCGTCCTCGCTCGTCGCGCATCCCGGCCCACCGCGGCGTGGGGACGAGACGAGAGCACGCGCGTGCAGGCCGTTGCACCCGGGGCGGGAACGCGATGAACGTCAACCTGTGCTTCCACGGCATCGGCGTCTGCGAACGCGAGCGCGAGCCCGGCGAGGCGAGGTACTGGGTGGATGCCGATCGGTTCCGTGCCATCGCGGATGAGATCGCCGCCCACCCGGGCGTGCGCCTCAGCTTCGACGACGGGAACTCGACCGACATCGACGTTGCACTGCCCGTGCTCGCCGAGCGAGGGCTCACGGCGACGTTCTTCCCGCTCGCAGGTCGCCTGGGCGAGGGCGGCAGCGTCGCCGCCGGCGACCTGGGCGTCCTGCGAGCGTCAGGGATGGCGATCGGCAGCCACGGATGGGCGCACGTCCCGTGGCGGGGCCTCGACAGCGCGGGCCTCGCGCGCGAACTGACGGACGCTCGCACCCGGCTCGAGACGGCGAGCGGCGCATCCATCTCGGAGGTCGCGCTTCCGCTCGGCCGATATGACCGGCGGCTCCTCCGCCGGCTCAGGGAAGCCGGCTATACGGCGGTGTACACGAGCGACCGCTTCCCTGCGCGCGAGGCGTCCTGGCTTCGCGCCAGGTACAGCGTGACCGCCGAGGACACCGTCGAGTCGGTGCGGTGGATCATCCGGCATCGGCCCGGCATCGGGGAGGCCAGGCACGTACTGGCCAGCGCGGTGAAGCGCCTGCGCTGACTGTTGACGGACGACGACGGACGGGGGAACCGTGGACGAGAAGGATCGGGCCGAAAGCGGGCCCGAGGCTCCGGCCGGCCCGGACGCCGCCCACGCGCCACGCCGCGCGCGCCGCGTGCTCATGATCGGCGTCGCCGCAGCGGCGGTCCTCGTCGCCACGATCGCCGCCGGCGTGCTCGCCGGCGGCGGTGGAGGTCTGTCCGCACAGCAGACGGCGACACCGACCCCGACCGCGCTCCCGACTCCCGGCTCCGATCCGGGAGCAGCGCCGGCGGACGGCAGCGAGGTGCCCGACCCGCTCGACAGCGGCGCGCCCGAGGCATCCGGACCCGGCACCGCGCCCGCACCGGAGACGACCCCGTTCCCGGGCGGCACGCTTCCCGCGTCGGCCTCGGCGAGCGGCGAACTGGTCGACGGCTTCCCCGAACCGCTCATGACCCCGATGTCGGCCTCCGAGGTCCTCAACAGCGAGATCGCCACCGAGGGGGACGTCACACAGGTGACCCTGGTGGCGCGCACCGCCGCCTCCGCCGACAAGATCCGCGAACACTATCGGACGCTGTGGGGCGACTCGGGTCTGCAATCGGTTCGTCCGCAGGACTCCGGCGCCGCATTCGCCGACCCCTCGACCTCGCTCACCCTCGGGTTCGCGCCGGAATCCGGGACGGGGACCGTCTACGTCCTCTTCGGCGTCTTCCGGTCGCAGTGAGCCGAATGTACATCTCGCTCACGAATCCCGCGCGCGGACGCACGACGGGTCCGCGCGCCCCCGGGGTTCGAACCGTGTCATCGACCGTCGTCACCCTGGGCGTCGTGTCGATGCTCACCGATATCTCCTCGGAGTCGGTGGCCGCGGTCATGCCGCTGTACGTCACCGGCTTCCTGGGTCTCTCGACGATCGCATTCGGGTTCCTGGACGGCCTCTACCAAGGCACGAGCGCCCTGGTGCGCATCGCCAGCGGCTACACGGCCGACCGGGTCGGCCGTCCGAAATGGGTCGCCTTCAGCGGTTACGCGCTCGCCGCGGTCGCTCGCGTCGGGCTGCTGTTCGTGTCGGGGTTCGGCGGCCTGCTCGCGGTCATGACGGCAGATCGAATCGGCAAGGGAATCCGCACCGCTCCGCGCGACGCCCTCATCACGGCCCGCTCGCGGCCCGACAACCTCGCCACGTCGTTCTCGGTGCATCGCACGCTCGACAACATCGGCGCGGCGCTCGGACCGCTGATCGCCTTCGCCCTGCTGTGGATCGTCCCGGACGGCTACGAGGTGGTCTTCGCGGTATCCCTCGCGTTCGCCGTCGTGGGCCTGGTGATCCTGGGGCTCGTCGTGCCCAACGTCCGGCTGCGCGCGCGGGCGCGAGACGTCGCGGTCGCGGGGAACGCGGAGGGTCGGACGCGCTTCGCGTGGGGAGTGGTCCTTCGCGGGCCGATGCGCAGGGTGCTGGCCGCGGCGGGCATCCTCGGACTCGTCACGATCGGCGACGGATTCGTCTATCTGCTGCTCCAGTCGCGGGGCGACTTCGCGACCCTGTGGTTCCCGCTCCTCTACGTCGGGACCAACGTGGCCTTCATCGCCTTCGCGATCCCGATGGGCAGGCTCGCCGACCGGATCGGCCGCGCGCGGGTCTTCGTGTTCGGCCACGTCGCCCTGCTCGGCGCGTACGTCGTCGCTGTCCTGCCGATCGTGGATCTGGCCGCGACCGTCGCCTGCCTGCTGCTGCTGGGCACGTTCTACGCCGCGACCGACGGCGTGCTGGCGGCTCTCGCGTCCGAGCTCACCACCCCCGAGACGCGCGCCACGGGAATCGCCGCAGCCCAGACGACGGTCGCCGTCGCGCGCTTCGGTGCGGCCGCGGGATTCGGCGTGCTGTGGTTCGCGGTGGGCCCGGAGGCCGCGACCATCGTCGTGGCCGTGCTGCTGGCGATCGCGATCCCGGGTGCGGCCCTCCTGCTGCGATCGATCCTCCGCGGCGAGCGGCGGTCGGCACCGTGAGCCCCCGCGCGAAGTGGATCGCCGTGGCGATGGTCGCCGCAGTGGCGTTCGGCGCCGCGGGCGCGACAGCGGTCGCGGCCTGGCAGAGCTCCGACCAGCGACGCTCGGGCCCCAGTGCGGTCGACACCGCCGCCGGTGAGTGGGGCTCGGGGCCGCGGATCGTGTTCCGCAACACCGCCGCCGGGGCCGCATACGGGCACGTCGCGAGCGTCGAGCTGGAGGATCCCAGCGGCCCCCGTGCCCTCGCCGACGTCCAGTGCGATCGCGTCGACGCGGTCGACGACTTCTACGCCTGCCTGCGGGCGGACCGGGGCATCGCACCCTCCTACTCCGCCACCGTCTACCGCACCGACGGCGAGGTCCTCGCGCAGTGGCCACTGGCCGGCATCCCGAGCCGCACCCGCATCTCCGACGACGGGACGCTTGTCGCAACCACCGCCTTCGTGGGCGGACACTCTTATGCCGGGGGCAGCTTCTCCACCGAGACGGTCATCCGCGCGGTCGACGGTGCCGTCGTGGGCAACCTGGAGGAGTTCGACCTCATCGTCGACGGTGCCGTCATCGCACCGGCGGACCGCAACTACTGGGGTGTGACGTTCGCGGGCGACGGCACGTTCTATGCGACGGTCCGCACCGGCGACCGCACCTCGCTCGTCAAGGGCGATGCGCAGCGGAGGACGCTGGTCGAGGTGGCCGCCGACGTCGAATGCCCCTCGCTCTCGCCCGACGGCACGCGCATCGCGTTCAAGAGGGCGACGGCCGGATCCGGCGAGACGGTCCATTGGACACCCGCCGTCATGACGCTCGCGTCGGGCGAGGTCGAGCTGCTGCCCGAGAGGCGAAGCGTCGACGACCAGATCGAGTGGCTCGACGACGACACGATCCTGTACGGGATGCCGCACGCCGACGTCGCCGGCGACTCCGACGTGTGGGCCCTGCGCGCGGACGGCACCGCGGAGCCTGTCATGCTCGTGCCTCACGCATGGTCTCCCTCCGTCGTGACGGAGGACTGATGCGTCAGCCCTTGCCTGTCCCTCGCCCGCGGCGGCGCGCGACCGACCACGCGATCCCCGCTCCGATCACGGCGCCGAGCGCGTTCGCGACGACATCGCGGACGCTCGCCTGCCGGGGCGGGACGAGGAACTGCGCGAGC
Source organism: Microbacterium sp. MF43 (assembly GCF_012847295.1). Classification (GTDB taxonomy): domain Bacteria; phylum Actinomycetota; class Actinomycetes; order Actinomycetales; family Microbacteriaceae; genus Microbacterium. The sequence goes on along the minus strand of NZ_JABBDY010000004.1, from coordinate 301,305 downwards.
TCGACGACGACGGAGATGGCGATGCACACGACGACTCCCCGCAGGGGCCGGTCCATCAGGATCGCGAGCAGCAGCCCCAAGGGCACGAAGACGACCACGTTCGCGGCGAACTCGATCCATCCCGAGCCGAACCAGGTGAGACCGAATCCGTCGCGGAGCACATCGTCGATCGCGTGGACCGCGTCCGCGTACGAGACCGGCGCGATCAGGAGGATCAGGACGAGCGCCGCGTACACGCCGAGGGCGGCGAGAACGGGCCGTCGGTCGCGCGCGGGCGTCATCGCACCCCCGTTGCGGACGGGGGCCGTCGGCATCGGATCCGGGCGTTCTCAGGGGAGGGCCGCATGACCGGTCCTCGCATCGCGATCTGCGTCGTGACGTACGAGAGCGCACCACTCATCGCGGATCTGGTGGCGTCCCTCCCCGCGGGAGCGGCGGGCACGGACTGGGTCCTGGTCGTGGCCGACAACGCCTCGACCGACGGCACCGTGGCCGAGGTGCGCCGCCGCGCACACGATGCGGTCATCGTCGAGGTCGGCGCGAACCGCGGCTACGCCGCCGGCGTGAATGCCGCCGTCGCCGCCGCGGGAGACCGCGACGCGTATCTGGTGCTCAATGCCGACGTGCGCCTCGCGCCGGGCTGCGTCCGTGCCCTCTACGGCGCATTGACGCCGGCGGTGGGCGTGGTGGTTCCGCGCCTCATCGACGCCCGAGGTGAGGTGATCTGGTCGATGCGGCGCGAACCGACGCTGCTGCGCGCGTGGGGGGACGCCCTGCTCGGCGCCGAGCGGGCCGGGCGGCATCCCCTCCTCGGCGAGGTCGTGACGCGGCCCGAGCTCTACGAAGCGGCGCGCGACACGGATTGGGCGGAGGGATCCACGCAGCTCATCAGCGCGGCATGCCTCAGCGCGTGCGGACCCTGGGACGAGTCCTTCTTCCTCTACTCCGAGGAGACCGAGTTCGAACTGCGCGCCCGCGACCGCGGCTTCGCGACGCGATTCGAGCCCGGCGCGGGGGCGCGCCACCTCGAAGGCGGCTCGTCGACGTCGCCGGGCCAATGGTCGCTGCTCGTCGCCAATCGGGTGCAGCTCTACGCGCGACGTCACGGCGTCCTGGCCACCGGTCTCTTCTGGTTCGCCACGGCAGCCCGTGAGGCCAGCCGGGCGCTGCTCGGTCGAGCGACGAGCCGAGCCGCGATCCGCGACCTGGTGAGCGTGCGGCGGATGCGCACCGCCAAGAGTCCTGACTGGCTCGCCGGTGTGCGGGTGTGACACGGCTCACTCGTCTTCGGGCGCGGAGCGGATGACCGGCTGAAGTGCACGGATCGCCGCGTCCGCGGCTCCGACGGTCCGGATGCTGCCGCACATCCCCGCGAGGAGGAACAGCACGCCCGCGCTGATCGGGAAGGACAGCCCGTCGAAGAACGCGAACATGACGCCGATCACGATCATCGACACGGCGAGGGCGTAGCCGAGGAGCCGCACGTCGCGCTCCGTCGATGCCGCCCGCGCGCGCGCTGCGCTCCAGACCGCGGCCGCGAGGAAGCCGGCGAAGGCGATGATGCCGAGCAGTCCGAGCTCGACCGCCATCAGCACCCACTGGTTGTCGAAGATGTAGTACCTCGGCAGGAAGATGCCGAAGCCCGACCCGACGACCGGAGAGCTCGCGATGAACTCGGGCGCGCGGTCGAGTCCGTTCACGCGCGACAGGGTGCTGGGGTCGTCTCCGGCGCCGGTGAACAGCCCCAGTGTCGTCGAGAGGAGCCCGGGGATGGCGACGACGACCACGGCCGCGAGGCCGAGACCGCCCGCGAGAACGCCGAAGCGGAACCGACGCGGAAGTGCGGGGATCATTCCGATGGCCCCGATCGCGAAGCCGATGACGGCCGAGCGCGACACGCCGACCAAGGACGACACCGCGATGAGGGCCACCGGAAGCCACCACACCAGAGTGGCCGGGCCGTGCCGCCACCGGAATCCGCGCGAGGCGCCTGCGGCGATCGCCAGGGGGAGGACCGCGGTGATCGTCGAAGCGTATTCGAGAGGATGGATGGCGGTGCCTGCCGACCGCACGACCCCGCCGCGTTCCGCCACGCCCGCCCCTGGGCCGGACAGCCCGGGGAGGCTGCTCCAGAAGTCGATGATGGCCTGACCGGTCAGGAACTGGGCGATGCCGAGCGCGGCAAGGAGGCTCGCGCCGATCACCACCGCGCGGACCATCCGCGCGAGGTCGTTCATCGTCCGCAGTCCGTCGATCGCCACGAGGAACACGCCTGCCCAGGATGCGAGTCGGAGGAGCGCCGTGAACGCGGGACTGACCTGATCGCTCGGCTGGCCGCGCAGGAGGGCGACAGCGAAGCTCACGAGCGCGACGACCACGAGTGCGCCGAAGGCGAAGCGGACAGGCTGAGACACGCCGCGCACATCGAACGACCTGGCCTGAAGCCTCGAGACGGCCCAGAAGACCATCAGCACCAGCCCCCACAGCAGCGACGGGCGACCCAGCGAGCCGAGCGCGGCGATCGTCGTGTTCGACGGCACGGCCAGCAGCAGCACGAGGTAGACGGTGAGCAGCGTCACGGGGTCGATCCGGCGGCGGACGGGCACCACCGGGTGCCGGCTCGCGGGGACCGGGGCCGGGGCCAGGGGTGCGTCGGTACCGCTCATCTCGACGGCGTGGCCTCGGTGCGCTCCAGACCGCTGCCGGAGGAATCCTCCGCAGCGACGCCCCCCTCCGCCTCGGCGAGCGGCTCGGCGGCCTCCGACGCGCGGGCGAGGTCGGAGTCCGGGTGCAGGACGAACGGGCGCCCCTGCTTGCGGCTCGGCTCAGGCGCCCAGCCCGGCGCATCGGTGCCCCCACCGTCCGGCTCCCGCACGGGGCCGCCCTCCGCCACCGTGTCGGGGCGGCTGCTCGCTTCGTCTTCGGCGGCCGCCGAAGACGTGCCCCTCCGCCGACGCTGCAACGCGAGCCCATCGACGAGGCTCGCGAGGAGGACCACCAGCACGGCGACGCCGATCCCGGCGAGCGCCACCGCGAGATAGCGGTCGCGCTGCTGCGGCACGCTGGTCGCGTCGACGGTGACGGGGATGACGGTCATCTGGTTCGCGGCGGTGATCCCCTCCTCCGTCTGGAGCTCCTCGAGCACGTCCGACGTCCGCGTCACCAGAGTGTCGATCACGGCCGCCGCACCGTCGTCGGTCGGAGCGGTCACCGTGATGAGGATGACCGGCCCGGCCGTCGACCCGTCCCGTGTCACCTCGATCTCGACCCCGGGGTACTGCTCCTCGATCTCGTTCAGAACGTTCTCGGAGCCCACGGCACGGACGAGGACATCGGCGGCGTTGGTGAGTCCGCCGAGGAAGAGGAACGGGTTCCCGTCTTCGGGCACCGATCGCGCTCCCGGCAGAAGCAGCTGGGTCGCGGTGCGCTCGTACCCGGGCTCGACCACGAACCAGGCGGCGATCGCCGTCGCCACGGCCACGATGAGCCCAGGGATGACGATGTACCAGCGACGCCGGAGTCCGCGCGTCACTTCAGCGATATTCACGGTCGCACCTCCTTTGCGGGCAGGGGACGGGCGCGCGCGGGCACGCGGCCCCGCGTCACTCGGGCGGCGCTCGATCGCGGCAGCGCCGAGGCCGACTCCCACCGTGCCGCCACCCACCCCGCGACGAGGAGTGCAGCGGCGACCAGCGCCGCGAATGCTGCGAGGGTTCCGACCCTGCCCGCCACGATGCGCTCAATCGCCAGGGTGAGCGGCACGACCGAGATCTCGATCCTCTGATCCGTCGGCACGGCGAGTTCGTCCTGCCGCTCCTCGGCCAGGCGCAGCACCTTGGCGACGAGGTCGGCCTGCGTCTCCTCGACCCATTCCCGGGACCGCCCGACGACCTGGATCTCGACCTCGGCCACCGAGAAGTCGGTCGCCCATTGGTTGCCCGAATACGGCAGGCTCACAAGGACGCCCTCGCGCACGCCGGCACCGTAGAAGGGGGCGGCGTCCTCCGAATAGGTGGCCGCCGGTCGGCCGTTGTTGATCTCCTGCGCCACCGCGCCGGCGAACGCGATGAGGCTCTCATCCGTCGTGCCGTTGCTCGCCGAGAGGCTCGTGCTCGTCGGGAACATGAACGATACGACCGTCCGCGTCGAATAGACCCCACCGTCGCGCAGAAGGAGCATGCCGAGAAGGAGCGCCATGGCGAGCAGCGCGAGGACGACGTACCAACGTCGCGCCATCGCGATCAGGATCTCGCGGACGGTCATGAACACAGCCTCCCCCAGTGCAGGCTGACTACAGAGTAGGGCAGGAATCGGCCGAGGGCTACGTCTGGTCGCCGAGATCTGCCGTACGATTCGGCCCATGAACGCCACCGACGTCGTGCTCCGCCCGATCGGAGCGGACGACGCCGCTGCCGTCTGCGCGTTCCTCCACGCCCAACTGAACCGCCGGATTCCCGTGCACCGATGGTCCGCGCTGTTCGCGCCGCCCTGGTCGACCGATGCGGCGAACCACGGATTCCTGATCGAGGCATCCGGCCGGATCGTCGGCGCGTATGTGGCCGTCTACGCCGATCGCGTCCTGGCGGGCGCCGCGGCGAGGGTCTGCAACCTCGCCGCCTTCTGCGTCCTCGAGGAGTATCGCCCGCACAGCTTGCGCCTTGTGCGTGCGGTGCTGGGGCAGCCCGGGCTCGTCTTCACCGACCTGTCTCCCAGTGGGAATGTGATCGCCCTCAACGAGAGACTCGGTTTCGATCATCTCGACACCGCCACGTCGCTCGCGCTCAACCTTCCGCGGGTGGCACCGCGAGGCATCCGGATCTCGAGCGATCCCATGGTCGCGGAGGCGACCGTCACCGGAGAGGACGTCCGGCTGCTGAGAGACCACCGCGGGGCCCGCGCCGTCCGCCATCTGACGATCCGATCGGGTGAGAGCTCGGCATACCTCATGGTGCGCAAGGTGCGGCGCAAGGGCCTCCCGGTGTTCGCGACGGTGCTCCACGCGGGGGGCGACCGGGCTCTGCTCGTCCGCGCATGGCGGGCCGTCGGCGCCCACCTGCTGGTGCATCACGGCGCCGTCGCGACGCTGGTCGAGCGCCGCGTGCTGCCGGAGGTCTTCGGGCGCGGGCGGGTGCTCGCCCGCCCGCGCCCGAAGATGTTCCGTGCGAAGGACGTTCCCGCCGCCGAGATCGACGATCTCTACAGCGAACTCGTCCTGCTGGAGTGGTGACTCCCGGACGTCAGTTCGCCGGTGCGACCAGCGTCCCGTCGGACCACTTGTTGTTGCTCCACACGTTGCCCGGCGCGTTGACGTCGAACGAGGTGATCGCGCCCCAGTAGCCGCACTTGCCGCCGGCACCTCGCGTGAACACGTTGTTCGTGAACCTGATGTCGTTCACCCCCGCCGAATACGGCTTGCCCGCCGTCGATCCGCCATAGGCGCAGAACCCGCCGGTGGTCGGAAGGAACAGGTTGCCGTCGATCACGTTGTCCTGGACGACGGCGAAGTCGCCGTAGCCGGTGAGCGCTGCCGAGCAGCCCGCGTCCGGCGGAACATCGGGGGCGTCGCAGGCGATCGTGTTCCCGCGGATGGTGCTGCCCGAGCCGACACGGATGCCCGATTCGTGCGCGGTGCCGCTCTCGTCGCGGAACTGGCCGTGGACGTACGAGGACTGGACCGTGCAGTTCAGGAAGCAGTTGATCGAGCGGTTCCCGCCGGTCACGTGGACGCGTGTGGCCGTGAAGTTGGCGTCTCCGATACCGGTGCCCATGCGGTCCCCGATGTCGACATTGCTGTCGGCGATCGAGAACGACCCCGACCCGTCGGTGCCCGTGTAGACGGTGCCGTTGATCTTCGAGCGGGTGATCTTCACGCCGGCGGCGCGGATCGACAGGGAGCAGTTGACGATCTTGGCGTCGATGACGGTACCCGCGGTCGTGATCGTGCACGGTCCGGTGTACGCCGACAGAGAGGTTCCGGCCGGGACGCCCGTGTTGGACGCCGACGGGAATCCGGTGGACGGCGCCGGTGCCGGGGCAGGTGCCGGCGCCGGAGGAGTCGGCGTCGGGGTCGGCGTCGGGGTCGGCGTGGGCGTGGGGGTCGGCGTTGGCGTCGGTGCCGGTGCCGGTGGAGTCGTCGGGGCCGGCGCAGGAGCAGGCGCCGCCGCCACCCTGGTCGGCGTGAACAGGACATCCACGAGGTACTGGCTGCTCTTGTACGTAGAGGTCGGGAAGGCGACCTTGCCGCCGTAGCGGAAGACGCCCGAACTCGCCTCCAGCTTCAGGGCGCTCGACAGGGACCTCGCGCTGAAGTACCGCTTCACCGCGTACTGACCGCGCGGAGCGTGATAGGACACGACGTAGCGCTTCCCCGCCTGCAGAGTCACCGGCTTGGCGAAGCGCGCGGTCTGCCAGCCCGTCGCCGACTCGCGCGTGAAGGTGACCGACGCCAGCTTCGTCCCCCGCTCGGTCCACAGCGTGCCGACGTGCGTACCGGTGTTGTTGCGGGTCTTGTAGAAGCTCACGCCCGAGGCGACGCCCGAGGTCACGACGGTGAACTTGGTGCCGACCTCGACCGACGCGCGGTCGGAGTGAGAGGTCAGGCCGGTGGGGGTGCGTCCGCCGAAGAGTGAGCCGGGAACGACGGCGGCACCGGCGGACGGCGAGAACACCGCGAGGCTGACGATCAGTGCGGCGACGACCGCGGCGACGAGCAGTGCGATCGGCCGCTGCTTCCGTCGCGGGAGGGCCGCGTGCCGAGGGTGAGCGAGGGTCTGAACCGAATGCATAGAGCGATACCTGACGTTTTCTTGCGTGGACCAGCCCTATTAGAGCCCACGTCAGGGGCGCCCTCAAAGCTGACGGCGATGAGCATACTCTCATCGCCTCATCTTCCTCTCCTCTTCGGGGCGGGCCAGCGCGCCGTCTGGCGCATCGGATCCGGCGGCCACGAGCAGGTTCGTCGCGAAGGCGACGGAGCTCGGACGAGGCTCGATCCGTCGCGCGAGAACGTCTGCGATCCAGTCGGCGCGCACGAAGGGTCCACGCGCGAGCGGAGCGACGACTTCAGGATGCGCGCGCCAATACGCGACCACCAGTCCGGCGAGCGTGTCTCCGCCGGCAGGCGCGCGATTCCCCCGGTTCAGCCGCTGGAGCGCCTTGCGCGCCAGCCGGCCCGCCCGGCCGGCCGCGTCCGACACGGCGGTCCTCGCCGTCGGATGGGCGTACGCCTGCGGTGCCAGTCGTCCTTCGAGGGGCAGTCGTCCGAGCTCGGGGTCGAGTGCCATCTGAAGCTGCCCGAGGAATCGCGAGCCGGCCTTATCGTGCGGCGCGAGCCGCGTCGCGATATCGAGGAACCGGGCATCCAGCATCGGATTGATGAGAATGCGCTCATAGTCGGCCGCGGTGTCGGTCGCACCGGCCCACCGCTGCATCCGGTGCCTGAGATACAGGGCGTCCGTCGCGCGATACCACTCCGCGCCTCCCCCGCGAAGCGCGCGGTCCACCTCGTCGACCGCGGTCTCGCGCGCCCAGGCGGCGAACTCCTCGTCGAGCATGCCGTGTTCCACCGACTCGTTCGCGAACATCCGCCACGCGGCGAGCCGCTCGGAATCCCGACGCGTATAGGTCCGGTCGCGGACGACGCCGACGTAATAGAAGCCGCGTGCGACCTCGCCGCCCAGACCCGAGATGCGCACGGGCGCGTCCGTTCCCCGCTCCGTCAGCGCGAGCGCAGCGAACGCGATCGGATCGGCCATCCCGTCGAGAGCTCTCGCCGCTTCGCAGACCTCATCCCAGGCATCCGCCGGATCGACTCCGTCCAGTCCGTCGAGTTCTCGCACCTGATGCTCCAAGCCGAACCTGGCGGCGAGCTGCGATGCCATCGCGACGTCGCCGCTGCCGGGAACGGCGAGCGTGAGCGCGCGAAGTCCGCGGCGCCGAGCGGGATGGACCGCGCTGAGCAGCAGCCGGGAGTCCTGGCCGCCCGTCAGTTGCAGGACAGCGTCCGGATGGTCGTCCAAGAGCGCTTCGAGCGACGTGCGCAGCAGCTCGACGGCCTCGGAGACGGCGTCGGCCAGCCCGATCTCAGCCGGCTCCTCGAACTCCGCGCCTGTGACGCGGACACCGTCGGCCCCAAGCGTCGCGACGTGCCCGGGCGAGAGCTTGCTGATCCCCGCCGACAGTGTCCGCTGACCGAGCTGCCAGCCGAGCAGCGACTGGACCGCGACGGCCACATCGTCGGGTCCGGCGCCGATCGCCCGTCCGGCCACGAGCGCCGACGTCGACATCACCGCCGGTCCCCCGCCGGGAGCGCTGTGGAACAGCGGCCGGAAGCCCATCGAGTCCGCGGCCATCGTGACGCCCCGCACGCTCGCCTCCGCGGCTGCGAAGGGCGGCAGCATTGCGCCGATCATCGCCGGGTCGCCCGCCATCCCCTCCCGGATCCGCCGCCGGGAGACGGCCCCGTGTGCGACGCGGGAGATGGGCGACAGGACGAGCAGCTCGGCGTCGGCCCGGCCGTCGAGGCCCCAGTGGGTGAGATCGACCGGACCGACGCGTCTTCCCGTGCCCGAGTCAGGGTCCGGCCGCTGGACCGTTCCCTGGGCCGCGAGGAAGCCGGGGAGTGCACCGCGCCCGATCATGTCGCAGCCCGGGTGAGCTTCCCGTCGACGAAGTCGGTGAGAGTGCCGACGGTCGCGAACAGCTCCGCGCCGAACTCGTCGTCCTCGATGCGGATGCCGAACCGCTCCTCGATCGCCGCGACGACGGCGAGCACACCGAACGAGTCGAGCTCGGGGAGCTCGCCGAACAGCGGCGTGTCCCGGTCGAGGTCCTCCGGATTCCGCGAGAGCTCCAGGCTCTCGACGAGCACCCTCCGTACCGCTTCTTCACTGTCGACCATGTCGTCCCCCTTCGGCTCGCATCCGTGACGTCATACGAGCACCTCGGCCGGCGCCGGGTGCCCAAGGAAATTGATGGGGCTCGCGGTGAGGCCGTAGGCCCCCTGCTGGAAGACCACGATGAGGTCGTCCACGTCGGCGGCGGCCAGCTCGGCATCATCGCCGAGCAGGTCCAGCGGGGTGCACAGGCAGCCGACCACCGTCACCGTCTCGACCGGGGGCCCGGCGGCGGCCGTCCCCACGGCGAGCGCATAGTTGCGCCGGATCGCCTGGCCGAAGTTGCCGGATGCCGCGAGCTGATGGTGCATCCCCCCGTCCACCACGAGATAGGTGCGGCCGCGCGAGACCTTGCGGTCGAGCACCTTCGTCACGTACACGCCGCATTCGCCGACGATGAACCGTCCGAGCTCGATCACGGTCTCGGCATCCGGGAACGTCGGCCTGATGCGGCCGTCGATCAGCGTCTGAAGCCCCGTGGCGACGACGGTCAGGTCGAGAGGGCGATCGCGATCGGTGTACGGGATGCCGAAACCGCCGCCGAGGTTGAGGTAGCGCAGCGGCCCGGCCAGACCGCCCGCGAGCGTCTCGATCAGATCCACGGTGCGTCGCTGCGCCTCGGCGATGATGGCGGCGTCGAGATTCTGCGCCCCGGCGAACACGTGGAATCCGCGGATATCCACCTCGGCCGCGTCGGCGGATCGAAGGAGCTCGGGCACCTGTTCGGCGTCCACGCCGAACTGCTGCGGCCCGCCTCCCATGCGCATCCCGGAACCCCTGACGGAGAAGTCGGGATTCACGCGCACCGCGGCAAGGGGCACGAGACCGAGGTCCCGGCCTGCCGTCGCCACCCGCGCGAGCTCGCGGGCGGATTCGATCTCGACGAGAACCCCGGCCGCGACTGCCTGCCGGATCTCGCTGGGCGTCTTGCCCGGCCCGGCGAAGCTGACGCGATCGGGGCGGATGCCGGTGTCGAGCGCGGTCCGCAGCTCCAGGCCGGAGGCGACGTCGATGCGGTCGACCCGCCGGGCCAGGTGCTGCACGATCGCGGGCATCGGATTCGCCTTCATCGCGTAGCTCAGCTCGACTTCGCGGGGCAGGGTGGCCCTCAGCAGGTCCACGCGCTCGTCGAGCAGCCGCCGGTCGTACGCGAAGAACGGCGTCTCCCCGACCCGCGCCGCGAGCCTCGACAGTGGCATGCCGCCGACGCTCAGCTCGCCCGCGGACGTTCCGAAGGCGGCGATGTGCTCGCGCGGATTCATGAGCCCGCCTCCGTCGCGATCAGCACCCGATCGAACTTGCCGTTGGGCGACCGAGGCAGTCGCTCCCGCACGTCGACGTGCGCGGGCACCATGTAGTGGGGGAGGGTCCGTCGGAGCGCCGCGAGCAGCGAATGCGCCTCGAGATGCCCGTTGGCCGGGGAGGCGACCAGGACGATGCGCTGCCCGAGGGCCGCGTCGTCCACGCCGACCGCGACCGCGTCTCCGACGAGGCCGGTGGCGTAGGCGGCCTCCTCGACCTCGGTGGGACTCACCCGGTAGCCCGAGGTCTTGATCATGTCGTCCCGTCGTCCCACATAGAAGAGGTATCCCTCGTCGTCGGCGACCACCGTGTCTCCTGACCACACGGCCCGTTCCGGGGTGCGCCACGACGGCGTGCCCGGCATCGGCCGGAACCGCTCGGCCGTTCGCTCGGGGTCGTTCCAGTAGCCCAGCGCGACCAGCGGGCCCCGGTGCACGAGCTCTCCCTCTTCGCCCGGTCCGCACCGGGTGCCGTCGGCGCGCAGCACCAGCACCTCGGCGTCCGGGATCGCCTTCCCGATCGACCCGGGACGGCGATCGATCTCCGCAGGATCCAGGTACGTCGACCGGAAGGCCTCGGTCAGGCCGTACATCAGGAAGGGCCGCGCGCCGGGGAACAGCCTCCGCAGACGGTCGAGGGTCGGGCGCGGCATCCGTCCGCCTGTCGTCGCGAAATAGCGCAGCGCTTCGCGAGCGGCAGGGGGCCATTCCACCTCGGCGAGCTGGATCCACAGCGGTGGGACGCCCGTGATTCCCGTCACGCCGAAGCGCTCGCACGCGCGCCCGACGTCGCGAGGCAGCAGGTAGTTGAGGAGCACGCAGTGCGCACCGACCGCGAACGCCGTCGTCACCTGGCTCAGGCCCGCGTCGAAGCTCAGCGGCAGGACGCTGAGGATCACGTCGTCGGCCGTGTTGCCCAGGTAGGAGCTGACGCTCTCGGCGCCCGCGATCAGGTTGCGATGACTGAGGACCACGCCCTTCGGCCGGCCGGTGCTGCCGGAGGTGTAGAGGATGGCCGCCGGATCGAGATCCACACCCGGAGAGGGGGGCGCGACGCCGGCACCGGCGCGCGGCCATTCGTGCACGCGCACGCGCGCGGGCGCGGGGCCCGCGTCGCCGACGGTCAGGACGTGCTCGACCGCGGAGCCGGCCAGGGCGGGCTCGAGCTGTGCGAGCCGCTGATGCGACGTCACCAGGAACCTCGCTCCCGCATCCACGAGGATGTGCTCGACCTGCGCGGGGCGGAGCACGGGATTGACCGGCACCGACATCCCCCCGGCGAGCGACGTCGCGAAGATCGCGACGACGGTCTCGATCCGCTTCTCCATGTACACGGCCACGCGGTCCTCGCGCACCAGGCCGAGCGAGAGCAGGAAGGATGCTGCTCGGCGCACCTCGTCCCACAGCTCGGCGTAGCTGAGCGTGCGGTCATCGCTCGTCAGCGCGGGTGCGTCCGGGGTCGCCGCGGCCCCGTGCGCGACCAGATCGTGGAGGTGCGTGCGGATCACGGCGCTCGCCTCTCTCTGAGGTACCGGTCGAACGCGATCGCGTCGCCGAGGTCGACGTACCGGCGGCCCTGCGGATCGGTGCCGTTCCGCGAGACCTCGGCCTGGTGCCGCCCGACGGACCGGCCCCGCCCGGTGAGCTCGTCGAACACGCCGACATACGCCTCCGACTGCGGTTTCCAGTCGAGTTCGGACGCCACGCGCGCGCGGGCCCGGCGACCCAGGTCGGCGCGCAGCGCCGGATCGTCCATCAGGCGCTCGACGGCATCCGCGAAGCCGGCAAGGTCCCCCGAGGGGACGTACAGGACGGTGTCCCCGCCCGAGATGCGAGTCTCGGCGAGGTCGAAGGCGACCGACGGCAGGCCGTAGGCCATGTACTCCATCGTCTTGTTCATGGTGGACACGTCGTTCAGCGGCGTCTTCAGGTCGGGGCACAGACCGATGTCGGCCCGGCTCAGATACTCGGCGATCTGCACGCGGTCGACGCGGCCGGTGAAGGTGACGTGCTCGTCCAGCCCCAGCGCGGTGCACTGCGCGCGCAGGTCGTCGAGACAGTCCCCGAAGCCGAGGAGCGTCGCCGTCAGCTCGAGGCGCCCCCGCGCGTGCACGAGTTCGTCCATGACGAGCAGCGCCTGGTCCACGCCGTCCTGCGGGCCCATGATTCCGAGGTACACGAGTTCGATCCCGCCCGCCGGCCGCGGGGCGCTGGGATAGATCGGGCGCATCTGAGTGGTGTCCGGCCCGCTGCGCACGACGGTGACGTGCTCGGCAGGCAGTCCGCCCCGCTCCAGTGCGACCCGCCGGTAGGACTCGTTGACCGAGATGACGCGCTCCGCGGTCCGGAAGGTGCGGCGCTCGAGCCAGCGGAGCATCGAGTACTCCAGCCGTCCCACCACCCCGCGGGGCTCGCCGAATCGGGACAGGAACAGCTCGGGGTTGAGATCGTGGTGGTCGAAGACGAAGCGCACGCCGAACGGACGCCACAGGAGCGCCAGCAGCCAGTAGGTGTCCGGCGGATTGCACGCCTGCATGATGTGGAAGCGCCCGCGACGACGCACCTTCAGGGAGAGCGCCGCCGTTCGCAGCCAGCAGTAGGCGAACTCCCACGCGAAGCCGATGAGACCCTTCGCCTCCGGCGGCGGGGCGTACTTGTAGATGTCGACGCCGTCCAGGTGCTGGCGAGCCGGATCACCCGGCCCGCGTGGGCAGATGACGCTGACGCGGTAGCCCTCGTCGACCAGCGCCTGGCACTCCAGCCACACCCTCCGGTCCAGCGGCACCGGCAGGTTCTGCACGATGATCAGCACGTGCGTGGGCGGGGTGCGGTGCTTCATGCCGTGGCCTCCCGGTGAGTGCTCGATACGACGTGACGTTCCCCCGCGCCGTACACCTCGTCCTCGATGATGCGCACGGTCTCCGCCCCCGTCGGCGCCCAGGTGCGGCCGAGAACGGATGCCGCGGCCGCCGCCGCGCGGGCCTCGCGGTCCTGCGCGTCGATCGCCTCGCCCAGCGCGCCGGCGAGGGCCGAAGCGGTCGGTGCCGCCCATCGCACGTGCGGATTGGGGAGTACGACGTGGGCGAGGGGCAGGTCGTTGACGACCGGTATCGCCCCGGCCGCGAGCATCTCCTCCGCCACGAGCGTGATGTTGGTGAACGAGAGAGCCAGTCCCGTGACCGTGCGGCCGTAGAGGTCGTTGAGCTCGGCGACGCTGAGCCGGCCGTGGAAGACGAAGGGCACGTCGAGGCCGCGCGGGCGCGCTCCGTAGACGTGGATCGGCTCGTCGGGATGGGCGTGGTGGAACAGCCGCAGGGCCATGCACGCGAGCTGGTGCCCCCGCCGGGGGAAGTCCGGGCGGGAGTAGAAGACCACACCGCTGCGAGGCACCCGGGGGGAGGGCGGCCGATAGGCGGACGCATCGCAGCCGAACGGCACGACGTCGCTCCTCAGCCCCGTCTCCGCGTGGACCATCCCCGCCGCCATCTCGCCCAGGGCGATCCGCCGGAACGGCAGTCGATAGGTCATCGCCGCCAGCTCGTACTCCGCACCGTGGCCGTAGAAGTACGGCTCGTAGTCCTGGATGAAGTACAGCCTGCGCACCGGCTCCCGCCCGTACCGGACGATCAGGTGCGCCGATTCCCAGCCGGATGCGACCACGGCGTCCACCCCGGTGATCCCCTTCGTCACGTCCCGCACCTCCGCGGAGACGCCGGGCCAGTGCGCCCTCACCACCGCTTCGGCACGCGCCGCGTCCAGCCCGTGCTTGTCGTAGAGGTAGAGCGTGCAGCGATGGCCCCGCCGCTCGAGGGCCTCGACGATGCGGAAGAGAGTGGTGTGGCCCCCGGAGCCGGGCGCGGGAGGCGTCGCCACCCATCCGATGTCGAGCGGAGCCCGCGGATCGGGACGCGTGGCCGGCACGGGGAGCTCCGCGGGCACGTCTGTGAGGATGTCCGCGAGGTCGAGGTTGAAGAGGAGATCCGCGGCACCGGTCGCACGGTAGGCGCGCTGAGCGAGACGCTCGGCGATCCCCCGCGGTCCGACCGCGACCGCCCGCTGCGCGTTCGCCCTCCACCTCGACAGTGCGCTCATGACCGTGCCCCCCGGCGTGCGAGGCGCGAGCGTGCTTCGCGGACGAGATCGAGCAGCGCGGCGGACATCAGCCAGCGGGAGAGGGCGACGTGCGCGACCAGCACGACAGCGCCCACCAGCGCGAGCGAGGCGATGGGCGGCCACTCCCCCACGAGGTTCAGCACCACCCACCCGACAAGGGCGGATCCGGCCATCACGGCGAGTGCGGCCAGGATGCGGCGCGCGATCGACCAGAGGGGGGCGCCGAGCAGGCGCGACACCAGGATGCAGCGGGCCACCGTCGCGACGGCGGCGACCCCGACGAAGCCGAGCGCGACCGCGTCGATGCCGTGGCTCACGGTCAGCGCGGTGACCAGGATCGTGAGCGCGTCGACGCCCACCGCGTAGGCGAGCCAGGTTCCCGGCCGCCCCAGTCCATAGCAGAGTCCGTGGTCGAGGGTTGCTGCGACGGTGAACATCGCCGCCACCGCGAGGGCCTGCGAGGCCGCGACGCTCGACGACCACTGCGGCCCGAACAGGAACGGCACAAGGACCGGCGCGCTGACGAGGATGAAGGTGAGCGAGGGCGCGATCACCACGTACGAGAGGCCGAGCGCGCGGCCGTACCCGCGCCGGGTGCGTTCGGGATCGTCGCGCACCTGCGAGAAGACGACGGTCGAGACCGGTGCGATCGCGGCCCCGCCGACCTCCTGACTGGTCTGCACCAGCCGCTGCGAGATGCTCAGCTGACCCAGCGCCGCGGCGCCCAGCACGTTCGAGATGATCGCGTTCTCGACCCACTGCCGGGCGGTCGCGATGAGGTTCACCCCGACCACCTTCGTGCCGAACGCCGCCATCGTCCGCAGCGCCGCCATCGCGAACCGGAACTGCGGACGCCAGCGGGCGGCCACCCAGGCCGCGACGAGCGTCACCGCCTGGAGGACCGAGATCTGCACCACGAGCGCCCACACGCCCGCCCCGACGAGGGCGAGCACGATCGCGACGACCTGCGCGGTGAGCGCTGCGACGGCCGTCTGGATCGACAGCGCCCGGAACCGCAGTTCGCGGCGAAGGAGCGCGATGGGCACGGCCGCGAGGCTCGCGAACACGATCGCCGGGCTCATCGCCGCGATCACACCGGCGACGCCGGGGACGCCGAACAGCGCTTCCATGAGGGGTGCGGTCGCGACGAGGAGACCCGCCAGGACGACGCCCGAGCCCGCGGAGTACCAGAAAGCCGTGCTCGCGGCGACCGGGGTGAGGGTCGGGGTCTGCATGAGGTAGGTGCCGAACCCCAAGTCGGCGATGAGCGTGACGACCGGGACGACCGTCATCGCGACGGCCACCAGTCCGAAGTCCGTCGGCGTGAGCAGGCGGGCGAGGATCACCACGGTGACGAATCCCCCCGCCTTGACGAGCCACGTCTGCCCGGTGAGCCACGCGACGCTGGACGCGGCGCGAGACCCCAGGGGGCCGATGGCGCGCGTGGTCATGACGGTCTCCTCACCGCAGCGCCGAGCGCAGCGACTCGATGACGCGGGCCTGCATCGCCTCGGTGAGTCCGGGATAGATGGGAAGGGAGAGGATGCGCCGCGCTTGGCGCTCGGCCCGAGGGAAGCGGCCGTGCAGTCCGAGGTCTGCCTGCTGGAAGGCCGGCAGCAGGTGCACCGGGCGCGGATAGTGGATGCCGACCCCGATGCCGTCCGCGGTCATCAGGGCGTGGACGCGGTCGCGATCGTCCACCTGGACGACGAACTGGTGATAGACGTGCGCCTCGCTCCGCGCCGCGGGGGGCAGGAGGATCCGATCGTCGCCCGCGAGCGCGTCCCGGTAGCGATCGGCGATCGCGCGCCGCTCGGCGTTCCACCTGTCGAGGTGAGCGAGCTTGGCAGCCAGCACGATCGCCTGCAGTCCGTCCAGGCGCGAGTTGGACCCCACCACGAGGTGCTCGTAGCGGGCCTCGCCGCCGTGATTCCGCAGCGCGCGCACCGCCCGGGCGATGGCGGGCGACGCGGTCGTGACGGCGCCGGCATCCCCGTACGCCCCGAGGTTCTTGCCCGGGTAGAAGCTCGTCGCGGCCACGTCGCCGAGCGCTCCGGATACGAGACCGTCCCGCCGGGCGCCCTGGCTTTGCGCGGCGTCCTCGATGATCGCCACATCGGGTCCGACGATCCGGCGTATCTCCGCCACGTCGGCGAGCGCGCCGTACAGGTGAACGGGGATCACGGCCCTCGTGCGCGAGCCGACCACAGACGGCAGCATGCCGGTGTCGAGCAGGAAGTCGTCCCCGCAGTCGACGAGCCGGACCGACGCGCCCACGCGCACGACCGCCTCCGCCGTCGCGACGAAGGTGTTGGCGGGGATGACGACGTCGTCGCCGGGCCCGACGCCCACCGCCCGCAGCGCGAGCTCGAGCGCATCCGTGCCGTTGCCGACGCCGATCGCGTGATCGACGCCGACGTACCGCGCATAAGCCCGCTCGAATGCCTCGACCTCCGGGCCGAGGACGAAGGTCTGCTCGGCGAGCACTCGTGCGAACCCCGCCTCCACGTCGCCGGCCACGGCCCGGTGCTGGTGCGCGAGGTCGAGCATCGGAACCGGATCGGCCAGCACGGTGCGCTCGCGCGCGGGCCACTCCGGTGTCGGATGCGCGGGGGCCTCCCCGATGGGCGTCGCCAGGGCCGAGCGCAGCTCCGCGAGCGCCGCCGACTCGTCGGCGCCCGCCGCCCTCGCTTCCGCGGCCAGTCCCTCCGCCTGAACGAGCAGGGCCTGCCGGGCCTCCTCGAGGCGCTGCGCGGCCGTGGGCTGCGAGCCGGTCCAGTCGGAGAGCACCTTGAACGCGGCAAGGCGCTCCCGCAGGTCGGCCACGCGCGAGCCGAAGTCCGCCAGGTGCATGTTCTCGCCGTGGACGCGGTAGTAGGCCTGGATCGGGCCGTGGATCTGGCCGACATCCCAGCGCGCGGCGATCCGCAGCCAGTACTCCAGGTCGCCGGTGTGGGGCAGTGCGGGGTTGTACAGCCCGATCTCGCGCATCGCCGAGGTGCGCACCAGCGCCTCGGGCGACGCGATCGGGTTGTATCCGCTCTGGGTCACGCCGCGCGTCCACTCGTCGCCGTCCCAGATCCGCCACAGGTGGTAGCGACGGTTCCTCGTGGGCAGCTGCTCCGCGTCGTCTGCGAACGTCGCGATCGGCCCGTACACGAGTCCCACCTGGGGGTAGCGCTGCATGAGCGCCACCGATCGCGCGAGCGACCCGGGCGCGAGGACGTCGTCAGCCGAGACGAGGGCGACGAACTCGGTCTCGACCCTCTTGAGGCCATCGTTGTAGGTGCGGATGTGCTTCTGGTTCTCGCGGTGCACGACCGCGCGGACCCGAGGCCGGGTCTGCGCCAGTTCGCGCGCCACGTCGGCCGATCCGTCGGGGGAGGCGTCGTCGATGATGAGCACATGTGCATCCACGTCGCGCTGCGAGAGGACGCTGTCCACGGCGGCGGGCAGGTAGCGCCCGTAGTTGTAGCAGGGGATCACCACGGTGACGTCGGACCTGCCCCGCGGATGACGCGGGACCACGATGTGCTTCATAGCTTGACCCTCTCGAGTTGACGGGCGGGCACCCCGGCCCAGATCTGTTCGTCGGGGACGTGGGTCAGGACGACCGCGCCCATGCCGACCGTGGCCGAGCGGCCGACGGTCGTGGATTGACGCACCGAGGCATTCGTGCCGATGTATGCCATCTCGCGAATGCGTACGCGGCCCGCCAGCGAGACCCCGGCGGCGAGGGTGGCGAAGTCCTCGACGACGTCGTCGTGCGTGAGGGTGCAGTTCGGCATGATCACGCAGTGGCGGCCGATCGACACGTCTGCCGTCACCACCACTCCGTCCAGAACCACGCTCCCGCGGCCGACGCGGCTGCTTGCACCGATGCGCGCACTTTCCGCGACATACGTCGCGTACCGCTCTTCGCGCACGCCGAGGGCGTGCAGGCGACCGGCCACCCGGCTTCGGGCGGAGCCGCTGCCCACGCACACGAGCAGGTCCTCGGAGAGCGCGGCGGCATCCGCGACGCGGCCGACGACCGCGACTCCCGACACGGCGGCGCCCTGGAGGTGCTCGTCGTCATCGAGGATGCCGGCGATCCGCGGCATCCCGGCGGCGATCACCTCCCGCGCGAGACCCCCCGCGCCGATCAGCAGCACTCCGCTCACCGCGTTCGCCCTCCCTGGGAGGCCAGGGTCGCGATGACGCGGTCCTGGTCGGCCTCGGACAGCTGGTGGAAGAGGGGAAGGATGAGCGTGTTGTCGGTGAGCCGGTCGGTGACGGGCAGTCCGCTGGGGGGCGTCAGCGACTCGTAGGGCACCTGGCGGTGGGCCGCCATGATCCCGCGCCGGGCCGAGATCTCCGCTCGGGCGAGCGCCTCGAGGAGACCCTCGCGATCGAGACCGTACCCCTGGCCGACCTCGACCCAGAACGACTGGTAGTTCGATGTCCCGTAGTCCGGATCCTTGACCGCACGCAGTCCGGGGATGTCGGCGATCGCCTCCTGGTATCGCCGGGCGAGCGCCCGGCGCCTCTCGACCACTTCGGGCAGCCGGCCGAGCTGGACGATCCCCATCGCCGCCTGCATGTCCGTCATCCGGTAGTTGAATCCGATCTCGTCGTAGCGCTCCGGCGGAGGAAGGACGGCGCGGTGACGATCGGCGGCCGACACGCTCATGGCGTGCTCGCGCAGTCGGGCCGCGCGCCTCGCCCAGTCGTGCCGGGTGGTGGTCAGCATCCCCCCCTCGCCCGTCGTGAGGATCTTGCGAGGGTGGAACGACCACGCGGAGATCTCGGCGCCGGCGCCCACCGGAGCGCCCCGGTACGTCGAGCCGGCGCCGCAGGCGGCATCCTCGATCACGACGATCGACAGCGGATCGGCCAGGTGCCGCAGGTCCGCGATGTCGACGGGCACTCCGCCCTGATCGACGGCGATCACCGCGCGGGTGACCGGAGTCAGTGCGGCTGCGACGGTGTCACCGGTCACGTTGCCCGTCACGGGGTCGACGTCGGCGAAGACGGGGCGGGCGCCCACGTAGGTGACGGCGTTCGTCGTCGCGATGAACGAGAAGGACGGCACGACCACGTCATCGCCGGGACCGATTCCGGCGACGACGAGCGCCAGGTGCAGCGCCGTGGTGCAGCTCGATGTCGCGACGGCGAAGGGCACCCGCATGGCTGCGGCGAACTCCCGCTCGAATCGCGCGACCCTCGGCCCCTGCGCCACCCAGCCGCTGGCGATCGCCTCGGCGACGGCATCCGCCTCCTCCTTCCCGAGCCACGGCCGCATGACGTCGATGCGCGCACTCATGTCGCCGCGGCCTTCCGGCCCGCCGCGACCTCGTCGCGCAGTGGGGCCCACCAGTGCACGAGTCGCCGAAGACCCTCGTCGAGTCCGATGCGGGCTTCGAACCCGAGGTCCCTCCGCGCCGCGGAGGTGTCGGCCAGCCGGCGCGACACCCCGTTGACCGCGCGCTCAGGGCCGTGGACGACGTCGAGGTCCGAGTCCATCGCACGCAGCAGCGCCTCGGCGAGCTCGAGCAGGCTCGTCTCGGTTCCGCTGCCGATGTTGTACGTCCCCGCAGTGACGTCGGAGGCCGCGGCCAGGATGTTCGCGCGCGCCACGTCGGGGACGCACACGAAGTCCATGGTCTGCCGCCCATCGCCGAAGATGAGAGGCGGCTCGCCATCGGCGATCCTCTCCATCCAGCGCACGAGCACCTCGGTGTACAGGCCGTGCACGTCCATGCGCGGCCCGTAGACGTTGAAGTAGCGCAGGAGGACGTAGTCAAGCCCGCGCATCGCCCGGAAGCTGCGCACGAGCCCCTCGCCGAAGGACTTGGCCGCGCCGTAGATCGTGTCGTCGTTCTCGTGGTGGTGGCGCTCGTCGGTCGGGAATCGCTCCGCCATGCCGTAGACCGAGGCGCTGGATGCGGCGACCAGCTTCCCGACCCGATGGCGCGCCGCGGACTCCACCACATTGAACGTGCCGTCCACCAGGACTTCGAGAGCGAGCCGCGGCTCCTCCGCGCACTGCGTGATGCGGATGGCCGCCTCGTGGAAGACGACGTCCTTCCCCGCCACCAGCTCGTCCACCAGCCGGGCGTCGCGGATGTCGCCGTCGACGATGCGCACCCGGCCGGTCGCCTCGGCGGCATCGAGATTCGCCCGCCGGCCGCGCACGAAGTTGTCGAGCACGTCCACCCCGGCTGCCCCCGCGTCGAGAAGCTGATCCACGATCGTCGATCCGATGGTCCCCGCGCCGCCCGTGACCAGCACGTGCGCACCTTCGAGAGCAGTCACGCGAGCACCTCCGACTTCACAGGGACCTCCATCGGATGCGGCGCCCCGGCGGCGCCGAGGCTCTGGGTCGCGGCATCCAGCACCGAGAGAACCCGCAGTCCCGAGAGCCCGTCGGTGCGCGCCGGACGCTCGCCGACGATCGCCCCGGCGAACTCCGCCACGACCTCGGCGAGGGCCTCCCGCTCGGGCAGGGCGGGAGACCAGGTGTCGCCCAGCCGATACGACACCCGGGCGGCGCGCGCAGCGGCGGAGGTGGCCGGCTCGAGGTCGACGCCGCGGTCGTAGAGACTCACGCGCTGGGAGGGGTTGAGGTCGTCCCACACGAGGGTGCGCCGTGTCCCCCCGATCACCATCTGGCGGATCTTCGTCGGGCTGAGCCAGTTCACGTGGACATGCGCGATCGCGCCGCCGCGCAGGGGCATCGCGAGATAGCCGACGCAGGAGCGCCCGGTTCCCAGCGGATCGGCGCCGTGCGCCGACACCGAGACGGCGTCGAGGCCCCCGGGGAGCACGAAGTCCATGATCGACAGATCGTGAGGCGCCAGATCCCAGAACACGTCCACGTCGGGCTGGACGAGCCCCAGGTTGATGCGCACGCTGTCGACGAAGAGGATGTCGCCGAGGAACCCCTCCTGGATCAGCTCCTGCATCTTGAGCACGGCGGGTGTGTAGCAGTAGGTGTGGTCCGTCATGAGGACCAGGCCGCGCTCCCGCGCACGGTCGACCATCTCACGGCCGAGGCCGAGTCCTTCGGCGAGGGGCTTCTCGACCATGACGTGCTTGCCGGCGTCGAGAGCCGCCATGACGATCGGGTGATGCGTGCGCGCCGGGGTGGCGATCGCGATCGCGTCGATCGTGGGATCGGCCAGAACATCGCCGAGCCGCTCGGTCACGGCGACACCGCCGACCTCGTCCGCCACGCGTCGCGCGCGGGCGGTGTCGAGGTCGCAGATCCCGTGCAGCCTCCAGTGCGGGCTGGCACGGAAATTGCGTGCGAGATTCGGCCCCCAGTAGCCCGCGCCGACCACCGCCACGTTCAATTGCGTCATCTGAATCGCCCCCAGATCAGATTGGTGTTCGTCAGTCGTCCGGATCGAAGATCACGTCGACCCAGTACTTGTGTGCTGTCGTGGTATTCGGGAAGTTGCGGCTGTAGATGTAGGCGCCGCCGTTGGCGACGGTCGAGAGCGGCCCGGACGTGACGACCGCGGACAGCCCGTTGTTCGTGACGGGATATCGATTCGCGGTGCTGTAGAGACCGACGCGGTACTCTGCGCCGACCGTCAGCCGCACCGGCGTCGACAGCGTCGCCGTCTGCCACCCGGAGGCGGTCTCGCCGGAGAAGGTCACCTGCGCGAGCCGCGTCCCGTTCGACGACCAGAGGTACCCGGTGTGCGTGCCGGTGTTCTGGGTGCCCTTGTAGAAGCGGATCGACCTCACCACCCCCGGCACCGACGCGCGGAACCGCGTCGCGACCTGGATGTCCAGGACCGTCGTGGTGTTCGCGTTGGCCGGCGTGGCCGTCGTGCCGAAGAGGTTCACCTGATCGGGCTTGACCTGGGTGGTGAACGTCCATGTGCCGCCCGTCACCGTCGTCCCGTTGGCCGTGACCGTTGCCGAGAAGGTCCTGGCCCAGGCGAGCTGCGCCGTCGGGGTGAAGGTGACGACACCGGTCGCGGTGTCGAGGCTGGACGTCCCCGGCACCGCGACACCGCCGGAGGTCACCGCGATCGAGGCTGTGAGAGCCGACGCCAGTGTCGCGGTGACCCGCGCCGTCGTCGGGTCCACGTTGGTCGCGCCGGCTGCCGGCGTCCGCGTGGTCAGAGTCGCGCGCGGCATCGTCGAGAACGACCAGGTGCCGCCGGCGACGGCTTTGCCGTCCGCGGTCGCCGCGACGGTGTACGTGCGGCCCCACTCAAGCGATGCCGCCGGCGTGAACGACACGACCCCGGTCGCCGCGTCGAAGCTCGAGCTCCCCGCCACGGCGACGCCGTCCGCCGTGAGTGCGAGCGACGCGGTGGCGGCGTTCGCGAGGGACGCGGTGATGCCGGGCGTCGTGGGGGAGACGTTGACGGCGCCAGGGGCCGGCGTCGTCGACGTCAGGGACGCGTCGGGTCGGGTCGCGAACGACCAGGATCCGCCGGACATCACCGCGCCGTTCGCGGTGATCGAGACAGTGTAGGTCCGGCCTCGGTCGAGAGGCTGCGCGGGAGTGAACACGGCCACGCCGGTCGCCGCGGTGAAGCTCGACGTCCCGGCGACCGGGGTCCCGCCCGATTCCACCGCGAGCGACACCGCCGTCGCGTTGGACACCGTCGCGCTGATCGCGGCTGTCGCGGGGTCGACGTTGGTCGCATCGGCCGCGGGAGTGCGGGCGGTGACGACGGGCGCCGGGGCCGCGCTTCCGGCGAAGGCGATCTCGGCGTCGACGAAGTAGGCGGACGAGTCGAACGAGCTGGCCGGAAGGGTGCCGCTCGGCCCGTAGGAGAACCTGCCGTTGGTGCCCGCAGGCGCCCTCACGTACCCGTTGGCGACCGGATCCGCGAAGTAGCGCGAGGTGACCGCATACCTTCCGGCCGGGGCGTGATACGACACGAGGTACACGGTCTCCGGCGTGAGTGCGACGGGGGTCGACAGCTCCGCACGCTGCCAGCCGGAGGCCGTCTCCGACGTGAACGTCGCCGTCGCCAGCAGATCGCCGTTCGCGTTCCACAGGTGCCCGACATGCGTCCCGGTGTTCTCGACGCCCTTGTAGAAGCGGATCGCGGTCACGCTGCCCGGATAGTCGATCGAGAACTGGGTCCCCACCTCGACGGCGCTCGTGTCGGTCGTGGCGGTGACGGCCGGCTCCGTGCTGCCGAACAGGTTGCCGACGACGCCGGTGAGGTCGGGCACGCGCGTGGTGAAGCTCCACTGCGAGATCACCTGGCCGCCCACCCGCACGGTCGCCTGATACGTCGTGACGTCGTCGAGCGGGTCCTGCGGCGTGAACGTCACCGTGCGGGTCGCACCGTTCCACGCCGAGACGCCCGCGACGGCGGCGCCGCCCCGGTTCAGCTCGACCACGGCGGTCGGGGCATCCGCCGACATCACGGCCGTGACCTTCGCGTCCAACTCGACCGCGGTGCCTTCGGGCGACCTCGACGTCACGGTGAGCGGCGGCGGCGGGTCGCCGGCCGAGAACTCCACGTCGACGAAGTAGTTCGTCGCGCCCCACGTCGACTGAGGCATGACGCCGCCGGTGCCGTAGCGGAAGACGCCATTGCCCGGAGCGATCGCCGTGAGCGGCCCGCTCGTGACGGGAGCGGAGAAGTAGCCGCCCGCGTAGGCGTACCGTCCCTGCGGCGAGAGGTACGAGACCGTGTAGACCTCACCCGCGGCGATGGCGACCGGCGAAGTCAGCTCCGCTCGCTGCCACCCGTCGGCGGACTCGTTCTGGAACAGCACCGTGGCGAGGGCCTGGCCCGCCGGCGACCAGAGGGTTCCGGTGTGCGCGGCCGTGTCCGCCGCGGGCTTGTAGAAGCGGATCGCAGTGATGCGTCCGGGAAGCGTCGAGCGGAAGGCCATGCCGAGCTCGACCGACGAGCCGTCCGCGGCGGCCGAGGCCGTGGGGGTCGCGGTCCCGAAGAACGTCACACCCTGCGGGTTCGGATCGGTCGCCGTGCGGAACGACCAGCTGCGGTCGGGTGATGTGCCGGACGCGCTGACGAGGCCGGACACCGTCACCTGCACGGCGGTGTCCCACGGCAGGGGCGAGTCGGGCGTGAACGTGACGGTCTTCGAGTCCGCCGAGAGGACCGCCGTCCCGGCCACGGGCCCGCCGGCGGCCACGGTCACCGTCGGCGACGCGCTGAGCTCCTCCGTGAAGGTCGCCGAGATCGGCGACGTGGCCAGGACGTCGGTCGCACCGGCGAGGGGCGACGTCGACACCAGGTGCGGTCCGCTCGCCGATCGCACGAAGACGGGGTCGACGAAGTAGCTGCTGGTCGAGGATTGCGACGGGAACCCGGTCGCGTAGGTGAACGCACCGCCGCTCTCAGGGACCTGGAGGGGTCCGCGCGAGTATCCCGTGGAGAACGCGCTCGGGCTCACCGAGTACGCCCCGACCGTCGCGACGTACGACACGACGTAGGCGGTCCCGGGGTTGACGGCGATCGGCGCGTCGAACCAGGCGGTCTGCCAGCCGGTCGCCGACTCCGACGAGTACGAGGCGGTGCCGAGGGACTGTCCGGATCCGCTCCACAGCGTCGCCGTGTGGGAGCCGGTGTTGCCGGGGCCCTTGTAGAAGTTGACGGCCGCGATGAAGCCCGCCTCGGTGACGCTGAAGCGCGTGCCCACCGTCACGCGTGACGTGTCGGATGCCGCGGGCACCGTCGGCACGTCGGAGCTGGTGTAGAGCGTGCACGGGCACTCGTTGGACGACGTCGAGTTGGCGGTCGTGAACGTCCACGCCGGTCCGGGATCGAAGGTCGTCGCGTCGACGGGCGTCGCGGTCACGGTGACCCGGTACCCGGTGACCGGGTCGAGCGCGGCGGACGGGCTGAAGCGCGCCCGGCGCGCGGTCTCGTCGTAGGTCGTCGTGCCGGCGACGGGTGTGCCGTCGGCCTTGGCGAGCGTGACGGTCACGGACGCGGGCTGGACGGGGCGGGTGAAAACCGTCGACACGAGCGTGTCCCGCGCGACGCCGGTGGCCCCCACGGCCGGCGACTGGGAGGTGAGCCTCACGGGAGAGTCCTGCGCGGCCTCGAAGGCCACGTCGACGAAGTAGTTCGCATCCCGGTACGTGGTCGTCGGGTAGCCGCCGGCGCTGCCGTACACCCCTGCGGCCGATGCGCCGCTCGTCGCCGGTGCGTGCAGCGGTGCCGTGGCCTTCGCCTTGTACGGCCAGTACCACTCCTCGTAGGCGTAGCGTCCCTGGGGCGCTGTGTACGACACGGTGTAGAGCTGCCCTGCCACGATCGGCACCGGATCCGAGAACAGCGCCGTCTGCCAGCCGGTCGCCGTCTCACCCGCGAACACCACCGAGGCCAGTCGCGTCCCCTGTGCGTTCCACAGCGAGCCGGTGTGCTGGCCGCCGTTGCCCGCGCCCTTGTAGAACCGGACCCCCGTGGCGAAGCCGTCGACCTCTGCCGTGAAGCGGAGGCCGAGTTCGGCCGCCGATCCGTCGTCGGTCGCGGGGGTGGCGGGCATCGTGCCGCCGAAGACCGAGTACGGCCCTCCGACGGTGACGGCGACGCTCGCGCCGGCCGCTGAGAAGTTCGCGCTGTCGTCGATCGCGCGGGCCTTGACGGTCGCCTGGCCCGACCCCTGCTGCACATAGGAGAAGGTCCACGTCGTGGTGCCCTGCGCCAACCGCCAGGTGGCACCTCCGTCCGTGGAGACCTCGACCCCGGCGACTCGGCCGCCCCCCGTGTCAGCGGCTGTGCCGGTGACGGTGACGACGGTGCCGTGCGGGATCGCCTGGCCGTTGCTCGGCGAGGTGATCGTGGTGGCCGGGGCGGTGGCGTCCGTGCTCTTCGTGGCCGCCGCCATCCCCGCCATGAGGCTTCCCGGCTGTGCTCCCATATCGGCGAGCAGGTTGATCTGGGCCTGCTGCATGCGCGCGTCGGGGGGCGCGCCGTCGCCATCGTGCTCCTGGTCGAGTCCCCAGCCCCATTGGATGCTGGCCGCCGAGAACACCAGCGCCCCGCTGGCCGCACGGTAGAGCGTCACATGATGCTCCGTCGCCCCCGGGACGACCGTGTTGCCGTAATCGGTGAGGTACTGCGGTGTCGGCCCCAGCGTCGTGGACAGCCGGATGAGCCCGGGCGGCCGGAACCCGTTGTCGATGTCCTCATTCGACTCGTAGCCGACGGTGTGCGGAGCCAGCGCCGCGGCTGACCCCGCGCCCAGTGACGTCAGGTTGGTATTGCGCCAGAGCCGCGTCTTGCCCTGCTCGGCGTTCACGGTGACGGCGAGGTCGTTGTGATTGACCATGTACATCGTGCCCGTCAGGGCGTTCTCGGGGCTGTGCCCGCCCTGGGCGGCGTCGGCGAACCGAGGATCGCGCCACGTTCCGGTCCACTGCGCGTTCGGGTCGATCTTCGCGTTCGCCCACGTCTCCTTGTAGGACACCAGCGTCCGATAGGGAGTCGCGGCGCCGTCGACGGATGCCTCGTAGCGCGTGCGCCAGTATCCCTCGTTCCCCGACAGGAACTGGAGGTTGACTCCCGCATCTCGGGCCGCGGCGATATTGGCACGCTGCGGTCCCGACCAGTACTCGTCATGCCCGACCGAGAGGAACACGTTGTGGTTGAGCAGCTCGGAGCCGCGGCGATCGGTGTCGACGCCGGCGATGTAGCTCATGTCGTAGCCGTTGCGCTCGAGGAACCGCACCGTGGCGTACTCGGAGCTGAAGTAGAAGTCTCGCCGCGTCGTCCCCTCGCGGGTCGCGAAGGGGCGGTTGTAGCTGACCTTGTAGGCGCGGCCGTGGGCAGCGCCCTGGTAGAAGTCGGACCCGCCGTAGGAGTTGTAGGCGTGCCAGGTCGGGTCCGAGGTCTGGAACAGCACGTCGGAGGCGCGGCCGTCGTTGCGCACGACGAAGATGATGTGGCTCTCACCGCCCGTGTCGTTGCGATGCAGGAGAGCGATGTATACACCCGACACCGCGTCCGCCGGCACGTTCCACGACCCCGAGACGCCCCAGGTGCCGCAGTCGTAGAGTTCGGTCGTGACGTCCGAGATGCACGAGGGCTGGCTCTGGGGGAGCGTCGCGGAGGGTGTCACCGAGTCGACCTTGCGCGCACCGAGCCCCTGGTACCAGCCGGTGCGGTAGATGTCGATCCGGTACGACCGGGCGTTGGTGTCGATCTTGAAGTCGACCCGCTGGCCGGCGTTGACGCTGATGTCCGTCGCGAAGCCCTGGATCGTCGGGTCGCCCGCACCGGAGATGTCCCAGATCGCCGGATCGGTGCCGGGCTTCTGGTTCTCGCACACGATCGGGTTGATGTTCGGGCCGCACGGACTGGCGGCCTCGGCCACGGGCGCGGGCGAGGCCGCGACGAACGTCGCCGCCAGCAAGAGCGCGGCCACCCCGAGGGCGACCGTCCTCAGCCGGCGTGTACGGCGAATCGCCCCAGATCGGTCGACAAAAGTCTCACCCATGCTCCCAGCTCCCACTGCTGAATGGGCGGCCGGACTGCACGCTTCCCCGCGCGCAGCATCGGTCACTCGTTTGGAGAGCACTGCGCGAATACCCCCAGGTATTCAGGAAGATTCGGGTTTCCTGTCGCAGTGTTCGGGTCTCTCCCCCGTTCGGGAGTGTAGACCCAACGCTTGCGCCGCGTCACCCCCTTCCCGGTAAACGGTTCGTCAGCTGCTCGCTGACAGGGTCGTCCGCGCCCCACGGGGCCTGACGAAGCGGCATCCGCTCTCATTAGGCTGACTGCGTGAGCGAAGGCGTCGAACGCAACACCCGGACGATCGAGGGGTCGGTCGTCACAGACTTCGCCGATCGCATGAGCTACGGGGGGTACCTCGACCTCGGCACGCTGCTGGCCGCGCAGCGGCCGCTGAGCGATCCCGAGCACCACGACGAGCTGCTGTTCATCATCCAGCACCAGACCACCGAGCTCTGGCTCAAGCTCGTGCTCCACGAGCTGTCCGCCGCGTGCCGCCTGCTCCGCGAGGACCAGCTGGCGCCGGCGCTCAAGTGCATCGCGCGCGTGAAGCACATCCAGAAGACGCTCACCGAGCAGTGGTCCGTGCTCGCGACCCTCACCCCCGCGGAGTACGCCCAGTTCCGGGGCGTGCTCGGCAATGCCAGCGGCTTCCAGTCTGCCCAGTACCGCGCGGTGGAGTTCACGCTGGGCAACAAGAACGCGGCGATGCTGAAGGTGTTCGCCTCGGATGCCCCGGCACACGCCCTCGTGCATCAGGCGCTGGAGGCGCCCAGCCTGTATGACGAGTTCCTGCGGCTGCTCGCCCGCTCGGGCTACGCGATCCCCGCTGAGGTGCTCGAGCGCGACGTCACCCAGGCGTGGACCTTCACCCGAGAGCTCGTGCCGCTGTTCGCCGAGATCTACGCGGACCCGCAGGCGCACTGGGCGGCTTACGAGACGTGCGAGGAGCTCGTGGACCTGGAGGACAACTTCCAGCTGTGGCGGTTCCGGCACCTCAAGACGGTCGAGCGCATCATCGGCTTCAAGACGGGCACGGGCGGCTCGAGCGGCGTGCCTTTCCTGCAGCGGGCGCTGCAGCTGACGTTCTTCCCCGAGCTCTTCGCGGTGAGGACGGAGATCGAATGAGCGGCACCGGCCCCCGACGGGTGGCGGGGATCGGCGCCCGGCGCGAGACGACGCCCACCCCGCGCGGCGAGAGGGGGAGCTGACGTGCACATCGACCCCTTCGCGCTCCGCGAGCTGGTCGGGCCCGCGGCGCGGACGT
The DNA here is from genome assembly GCF_012847295.1 of Microbacterium sp. MF43. Lineage (GTDB taxonomy): Bacteria > Actinomycetota > Actinomycetes > Actinomycetales > Microbacteriaceae > Microbacterium. Next base: position 272,276 of record NZ_JABBDY010000004.1, on the reverse strand, counting down.
GCCGGCGGGCGCTCACGGGCGAGAGCGGAGTCTGCCTGCCGCCGCTCGTCGATCACCACGTTCACCTGCACCTCATCGACGAGCAGGCACTCGCCGGCGGCGGCATCGCGGGGGTGCTCGACCTCGGCGGCGACCCGGTCTCGCTCGCCCGGCGCCCGGCAGGGCTCCCCCATGTCGCCTACGCCGGGGCCTTCCTCACCGCGCCGGGCGGTTACCCGTCGGGGCGGGTCTGGGCTCCGGACGCCATCGTGCGCACCGTCAGCGATCCCTCGCCGCACCCCGGCGCACCGGGGGGAGCAGCGACGGCGGTCGACGAGCAGGTGTCGTTCGGGGCATCCGTCGTCAAGGTCGCCCTCAACGCCGCCGCCGGTCCCGTGCTCGACCCCGCCACGCTGCGCGCCGTGGTGCGCGCGGCACACGGCCACGGGCGGAAGGTGGTCGCTCACGTCGAGGGCGAGGGCATGACCGAGCGGGCGCTCGACGCGGGGGTCGACGTGCTCGCCCACACCCCCTTCACCGAAGACCTCTCACCCGCCGTCGTCGCGCGCGCCGCGGCATCCGGTCAGCGCTGGATCTCGACGCTGCGCATCCACGATCCCGAATCGGCGCGGCGCGCCGAGGCGAACCTCGCCGCGTTCGTCACCGCAGGCGGCTCGGTGCTGTACGGCACCGATCTCGGAAACGGCGACCGGCCCGTCGGGGTGCAGGCGGATGAACTCGCCGCGCTCGACCGGTGCGGGGTGCGGGGCGAGTCCCTGATCGACACGCTGTGTGACCCGTGGCCGGCGACCGCCGCCGAAGGCGTCTCGACCTTCGTCCCCGGTGCGCCGCCGACGACTCTCGACGACGTTCCGGCCTGGCTCGGCCGTGCGACGGTCGTCCCCTCGGAGGAGCTCATCCATGACGACCACTGACACGCTCTCGGCGCTCGAGGCCGAGGCATCCGCCCTCGACGACGCCGACCCGCTGCGCGGCCACCGCGACGCGTTCGTCGGCGCCGACACGTCGCTGGTGTACTTCGACGGCAACTCGCTCGGCCGTCCGCCGCGGGCCAGCGTCGAGCGGCTCGCGACCTTCGCGACCGAGGAGTGGGGCGGGCGGCTCATCCGCGGGTGGGACGAGTCGTGGATGGAGCTGCCGTTCGCGATCGGCGACACGATCGGACGCGCGGTGATCGGCGCCGCACCCGGCCAGACCGTGGTCGGCGACTCGACGACGGTGCTCCTCTACAAGCTGGTGCGCGCCGCGTTCGACGCGCAGCAGGCGGCCGACCCGGCGCGGGTCGAGATCGTCGTGGACCGCGACAACTTCCCCACCGACCGCTACCTCGTCGACGGGATCGCCCGCGAGCGCGGCGGGCGCGTGCGCTGGGTCGACGTCGACCTTTCGGCCGGCGTCACGGCACAGGCGCTGCGCGCGGCCGTCGGGCCGCAGACGGCGGTCGTGGTGCTCAGCCAGGTCGCCTACCGGTCGGGTTACCTCGCGGATGCCCCGACCCTCACCCGCATCGCGCACGACGCCGGCGCCCTCGTGGTGTGGGACCTGTGCCATTCCGCCGGATCGGTGCCCGTCCGGGCCGACGAGTGGGACTTCGACCTCGCCGTCGGGTGCACGTACAAGTACCTCAACGGCGGGCCGGGGTCACCCGCGTTCGCGTACGTCGCGACGCGGCACCAGGATGCACTCGCGCAGCCGATCCAGGGCTGGATGGGCACGGCGGACGTGTTCGCGATGGGGCCCGAGTACCGGCCGGCGGACGGGATGCGTCGGTTCCTCTCCGGCACCCCGCCGATCGTCGGGATGCTCGCGATGCAGGACACCCTCGCACTCATCGAAGAGGCCGGCATCGACGCGATCCGCGCGAAGTCGGTCGCGCTCACCGACTTCGCGGTGCGCGTGGCGGACAGCCTGCTCGCACCTCTGGGCGTCGTCGTGGCCTCGCCGCGGGATGCCGCCGCGCGGGGCGGGCATGTCACCCTCTCGCATCCGGCGATGCGGGCAGTGACGGCGCGGCTGTGGGCGCAGGACGTGATCCCCGACTACCGCGATCCCGGCGGCCTGCGGATCGGGCTCTCGCCCCTGTCGACGAGCTTCGCCGAAACCCTGGCCGGCCTGCGAGCGGTGCGGGAGGCCGTGGCCGAGCTCGGCTGAGGTCGCCAGGTCCGGCAGCTCGTTTCGTCTCGGTCGCTCCGCTCCCTCGCTCGACGACCGGAAGGGCGCCCACTGCCCCGGGTCGTCGAGCGAGCGGAGCGCGGCGGTGCACCGGGCGAACCTCGCGACGACCCTCCCCTTACACTGGCGCGATGAGCACCGACGCTCCCGACGCGCTGCCGGCCGCGGCATCCGGTTCCCGCCCGATCCATACCCGGCTCTCGCGCGGCACGATCGCCCGCTACGCGACCGGTTCGCTCGGGACCGGCGGGTTCGCGACGCTCCCGGGGCTGGTGCTGACGTACTACCTCACCGACTCGCTGGGCGTCGCCGCCCTGGCGGCCGGGCTCGTCATCACGCTCGCCAAGGTGTGGGATGTCGTGATCGACCCGATCATCGGCGCCCTCACCGACCGCGACCTCGCCCGCCACGGCAGTCGGCGCCGGCTCATGCTCGTCGGCGCCTACAGCATTCCGCTTCTCTTCGCCCTCACGTTCGCGGCGCCCCCGGAGGTGGGACCCGCGGTCGCCGCGATCTGGGTCTTCGTCGCGTTCACCCTGACCGCCACGGCGTTCAGCCTGTTCCAGGTGCCCTACATCGCACTTCCGGCGGAGTTGACGCCCGCCTACGACGAGCGCACGCGCCTGCTCACCTGGCGGGTCGTCGTGCTGACCCTGGCCATCCTGCTGTTCGGCGCCGGCGGGCCCGCACTGCGTCGCACGTCCGACGACCCGGTGATCGGGTACCTCGTGATGGGCGTGGTCGCGGGTGTGGTGATCGGGCTCGGCATGCTCGTCTCCACGACCGTCGCCCGCCGTGCGCGCGCGACGAGCGAGGTCATGAGCGGAGGAGAGGGAACGACGGGAGGATCGGATGCCTCGGCGTCGTCCTCCGTTCGTCGCATGTCCTCCGCTCGTGACACCGCGCCGGCCGGCCCGGCGATCCGGGAGCACTTCAGCGAGGGCATCCGTTCCCTGCGGCGCAGCGCGCCGTTCCGCGCTCTCCTCGCGACGTTCGTGCTGCAGGCTCTCGCGACCGGCCTCATGCTCGCCGGCGCGCAGTACGTCGCTCGATGGGTCCTCGACTCCGAGGCGGCGGTGGAGCTGCTCTTCCTCGCCCTGATCGCGCCCGCGCTGTTCGCCGCGCCCGCGTGGGGCGCCGCGTCCCGCCGCATCGGCAAGGAGCGCGCCTTCGCGATCGCGAGCGTCGTCTTCGGCGTCGCGGCGCTGTCGATCCTCGGCATGCTGTGGGCGCCCGGGCAGTGGATCTACGCGCCGGTGGCCGTCGCCGGCGTGGCCTACGCCGGCATGCAGTCTCTTCCGATGGCGATGCTGCCCGACGTCATCTCGCACGACGAGCGCGCCAACGGCCCCGGGCGAGCAGGGGCTTTCAGCGGCGTGTGGACCGCGGGCGAGACGGTCGGCTTCGCGCTGGGCGCGACGGTGCTCACGCTCATCCTCGCCGCGACCGGATACATCTCGTCGACCGCGGGAGAATCCGCCGGGCAGCCGGATGCCGCGATCACCGGCATCATCGTCAGCTTCAGTCTCGCCCCGGCCGCTCTCATCGGGCTGAGCCTCATCGCGCTGGCGCGGTACCCGCTGCGCCGTGGCGACATCGAGTCGCAGCCCCTCTGAGATCGCGTGTCAGCACGGCGTCGTAGACTGAGACCCCCGCCGCCCGAAGGAGAGCGCTCGTGCCCCAGGCCGCCCCGGTGACCACCACCCCCGCCCGCACGAAGAAGCCTGCCCTCCCCGACGAGGTCCGCGAGCCGCTCGACGCCGCGGTCGCCGACCTCGCGCGCGGGGCGCGCACCTGGACCCACCTCACCCTCGCCCAGCGGGCGCGCCTGCTCGATCGCGTGCGCGCAGCGGTGACCGCCGTCGCCGAGGAGTGGGCGCACGGCGCCGCCGCGTCGAAAGGGCTCGCACCGGGGCATCCGCTCGCCGGAGAGGAATGGCTCTCGGGACCGTACGCGACCCTCGTAGCGCTCGATGCCTATCGCGACACCCTCGCGGCGCTGGCCAAGGGCGAGAGCCCGCTCAAGCGGGTGAAGACGGATGCCGCCCCCGGCGGCCGCGTGAGGGCGCACGTCTTCCCGCTCGCCCCCGTCGACGGCGTGCTGCTGTCGGGCTACACCGGCGAAGTGTGGTTCGGGCCCGGCGTGAGCGAAGCCGACGTGCGCGCCGATGCGGGCCTCGCCCAGCTCACGCCCACCGAATCCGGCGGTGTGGGTCTCGTCCTCGGCGCGGGCAACGTCACCTCGATCCCCGTGCTCGACGTGATGTACGAGCTCATCGCGCACAACCGCGTCACCATCCTCAAGGTCAACCCCACGCAGGACGCTCTCGTCCCGGTCTTCGAGCGCGCGCTCGCACCGCTCATCGAGCCCGGGTTCGTCCGCATCGTGACGGGCGGCGGCGACGTCGGGGCGTACCTCACCGAGCACCGCGACATCGCCCACGTGCACATCACCGGGGCAGCGCCAACGTTCGATGCGATCGTGTGGGGACCGTCGTCGGGTTCCGGCGCGGCGAGCACCGCCCGCCGCCGGCGCGAGAACCGGCCCAAGCTGAACAAGCCCATCACCGCCGAGCTCGGCGGGGTGTCTCCGATCATCATCGTCCCGGGCGAGTGGAGCGAGGCCGACCTCCGGTTCCAGGCCGAGCACGTCGCGACGATGCGGCTGTACAACTCCGGGCACAACTGCATCGCCGGGCAGGTCGTGCTGCTGAGCGCCGACTGGCCGCAGCGCGAGGCGTTCATCGCCGCGCTGCGCGACGCCCTCGACGCCGCGCCGAGCCGCCCGCTGTGGTACCCCGGCAGCGACGGGAAACTGGCGGCCGCGGCATCCGACTATCCCGACGCCTCCTGGTCGACGGACGGCACGCGCGCGCTGGTGCAGGCGCGTCCGGGCGAGGCGTCGGCCCTCGAGACGACCGAGTACTTCGCGCCCGTCCTCGGGGTCGTGGCGCTGCCCGGCAACGGACAGGAGTTCCTCGACCGCGCCGTGGAGCACGCGAACGACGAGCTCGCCGGCACGCTGGGCGCCAACGTGCTCATCGACCCGGTGACGCAGGCCGCGCTCGGCGACGGCTTCGAGCGGGCGATCGCCGACCTGCGCTACGGCACCGTGTCGATCAACTCGTGGACGGCGTTCGGCTTCCTCACTCCGACGCTGCCGTGGGGCGGCTTCCCCGGCGCGAGCCTGCAGGACGTGCAGAGCGGCATCGGCATCGTGCACAACGCCTTGCTCCTCGACCGCGTCGAACGCGCCGTCACGCGCGGTCCGTTCCGGCCGTTCCCGCGGTCGCTCGCGCCGACCGCGCTGCGCCGCTCGAACGGGAGGGCGTTCTCGGTGCTGCCGAAGCCGCCGTGGTTCGTGACGTCCCGCACCGGCGCCGCCGTGAGCGAGGGCTTCACGAGGTTCCGGATGGACGGGGACTACGCCAAGCTCTCCGCGACGCTCGTGCGGGCCTTCCAGGCATGAGCCCCCGCCGCAGCGGCGACCTCGCCGCCGACTACATCGTCGTGGGCGCCGGCTCGGCCGGCGCGGCGCTCGCCGCACGCTTGAGCGAAGACCCCGCCGTGTCGGTGCTGCTGCTCGAAGCCGGCCCGCCCGATCGTGCCCTCGAGCTGCACGTCCCGGCGGCGTTCTCGAAGCTCTTCCGCGGACCCTACGACTGGGGCTACGACACGGTGCCGCAGGAGCGGCTCGGCGGTCGCACGATCTACTGGCCGCGCGGCAAGACGCTCGGCGGCTCGTCGTCGCTCAACGCCATGATGTGGGTCCGCGGATTCGCCGCCGACTACGACGAGTGGGCCGAGACCGCAGGCGCCCCGTGGTCGTGGAGCGCGCTCCTGCCCTACTTCCGCCGCGTGGAGCGAACGCAGGACGCGGCCGACGACACCTACGGCACGAGCGGAGCCCAGTCGGTCGAGCACCAGCGCGACCCACGCCCGCACACGGCGGCGTTCCTGGCCGCCGCGCGCGAGCGGGGGCATCCGGTCACTCGTGCCAACCTCGCCGAGGGGCAGGGATTCAGCCAGACGATGGTGTCGCAGCGCCGCGGAGCGCGGGCGTCGACCGCCGACGCGTATCTGCGGCCGGCGCGGCGGAGGCGCAATCTGCGCGTGGTGACCGACGCCCTCGTGCGCCGCGTGACCTTCTCACCCGGCAGCTCGGCGGAGTTCGCGCACGACGACGCCCCGACGCCGCCGCGTGCGACGGGCGTGTACGTCGACCTCGACGGCGTGACCCGGCACGCCACCGCGCGGCGTGAGGTGATCCTGTGCGGCGGCGCGATCAATACGCCGCAGCTGCTGATGCTCAGCGGCATCGGACCCGCGGACCATCTCGCCGAGCACGGCATCCCGGTGCTCGTGGACGCGCCGGAGGTCGGGTCCAACCTGCAGGACCATCTGGTCGCCGGGTTCGCGCCTGCGGCGCGCGGCGGCACGCTGTTCGGTGCCGAGCGCGTCGTCGAGCTCGCCCGCTACCTGACATCGCGGCGCGGGATGCTGACCTCCAACGTCGGCGAGGCGATCGGGTTCGTGCGGACCGAGGTCGCCGAGCGAGCCGGCGTGCCCGACGCGCTCCCCGACATCGAGATCCTCTTCGCGCCCGTGCCGTATGTCGGCGAAGGGCTCATCCCGACTCCGGCCGAGGGGATCACCGTCGGGGCCATCCTGCTGCGGCCGAAGAGCCGCGGCACGATCCGGCTCGCGTCGGCGGAACCCACCGCGAAAGCCGTCATCGATCCGGGATACCTCACCGACGCCGACGGCATCGACGAGGCGACGCTGCTCGCCGGACTGGCTGAGTGCGAGCGGCTGATCGGCACCGAGGCGCTGCGTTCGGTGACGACGGGCGGGTGGGTCCAGCCCGAGGGCGGCGAGACGATGACGGCGGCCGAACGGGCGGAGCTGTCGCTGCGCCGCTACTCCCACACGCTCTATCACCCCGTCGGCACGGCGCGGATGGGGACGGATGCCTCGGCACCCGTCGATCCCGAGCTGCGAGTGCGCGGGGTGAGCGGGCTGCGCGTCGCCGACGCCTCCGTCATGCCCACGGTCATCCGCGGCCACACCAACGCCCCGGCGATCGTCATCGGAGAGGTCGCCGCCGACCTGATCCGCGGTCGTTGAGGGCGAGCGCGTTTCGCCCCGGTCGTTGAGCGGGCGCAGCGAGACGGAACGCCCCGCCGGAAAAGGCGCTCGGGAGGACCGGCACCGAACGGCGCGATCCTCCCGAGCTGCGAGGGGACATCCCCCTGGAGTCATCCTCGCGCGGGCGCCGGCTTCCGGTGCCGGCGTCCATGCGGTAGACACCGAACCCCGCGAGCCATTACGCCGCTCAGAGGGAAGTCTCAGGAAAGGGGGGCGGGTCAGCGACCGCCGCGGCGGTTGCCGCCGTTCTGGCGCACCACCGAGCCGACCATGAGCTTTCCGCCGCTGCCACCGCTCGACGCGCGGCGGCCGGGCGTGCGCGGGTTGCCTTGCGCTGGCTGCGAGGAACGGGTGTGACCGGCGCTCTGGTCGGAGCGCTGGTGCCCGCCCTGGGCCCGATCCGTCGAGCGACCGGCACCCTGACCCCGGCCGTGGCCGGAGGACTGCTCCGAGCGGCCGCTGGTGGAGGCATCCGCTCCCCGGCGCTGACCTCCACGGCCACCGCCGCCGTTGCCGCCCTCGCGCGCGGCGCGCTTGCGCTGGGCGTTCGCGCCCTGGCTGGTTCCGCCGCCGCGCACCTGCTGCACCGGCTCCGGCTTGACGTACGGGGCGACCTCGCCGACGAGCGCGGCGACCTCGGCCGACTCGGCGTGGACGGTCACGGGCGACACCGAGATGGCAGCCTTGCGCAGCAGCTGCGCGACGTCCTTCTCCTGCCCGGGGAGGACGAGGGTGACGACGGCGCCCTCGGCGCCGGCGCGGGCGGTGCGACCGGAGCGGTGCAGGTACGCCTTGTGCTCCATGGGCGGGTCGACGTGGATCACGAGCTCGACGTCGTCGACGTGCACGCCGCGCGCGGCGACGTCGGTGGCGACGAGCACCTTCGCGGTGCCGGCCGAGAACGCGGCGAGGTTGCGGTCGCGCTGCGGCTGCGACAGGTTGCCGTGCAGGTCCACAGCCGGGATGCCCTGCGAGGTCAGCTGCTTGGCGAGCTTCTTCGCGTGGTGCTTGGTGCGCATGAACAGGATGCGGCGCCCCGTGCCGGACGCGAGGGTCTTGACGACATCCTTCTTGGCGTCGGCGTCGGTCATCGTGAACACGTGGTGCGTCATCGCGGCGACCGGCGAGTGCGCCTCGTCGACCGAGTGCAGGACCTCGTTGTGCAGGAAGCGGTTCACGAGCTTGTCCACGCCGTTGTCGAGCGTCGCGCTGAACAGCAGGCGCTGGCCGCCCGACGGCGTGGCGTTGAGGATGCGCGTGACACCCGGGAGGAAGCCGAGGTCGGCCATGTGGTCGGCCTCGTCGATGACGGTGATCTCGATCGCGTCGAGGTGCGCGTAGCCCTGCTTCATGAGGTCTTCGAGTCGACCCGGGCAGGCGACGACGATGTCGACGCCGGCGTTGAGGGCCTGCACCTGGCGGTTCTGGTTCACGCCGCCGAAGATCGTCGTCGTGGTGAGCCCGTAGGCCTTGGCCAGCGGGGCGAGGACGGCGTCGATCTGGGTCGCGAGCTCGCGGGTCGGCGCCAGGACGAGTCCGAGCGGGCGGCCCTTGCGGCGCGAGCCGCCGGCGAGCGCCCCGCCGAGGCGCGCGACCATCGGGATGGCGAAGGCGAGCGTCTTGCCCGAGCCGGTCTTGCCGCGGCCGAGCACGTCGCGGCCGGCGAGCGTGTCGGGGAGCGTGTCGACCTGGATCGGGAACGCGGTGGTCTTCCCCTGTGCCGCGAGGGCGGTGACGAGGGGCTGGGGCACGCCGAGCGTGCTGAAAGTGACGTCAGTCATTGAGGAGTTTCTCCGGGCGCGCTACGCACCCTGGTCGGTGGCCGGTGGCGTATCTCGCCCACGGGTCGCCGTACGAAAGTGTTCAGCCGACGGCGTCCGGGAGTGGAACCCCGGGACGGCGGCGAAGGAAGCGTTCTACGACGCAAGAAGCGCGAATGCGCTGCAAGTCCTCCCACCCTATCAGGGCGCGGCGGGAGCTTCCTGGACGGCCTCATCGCGAGGGCCCGCGAATCGGTCGGTGGCGGCTCGCAGGGCGCGGGCGATGCCCGGCTCGGTCGCCGAGTGCGAGGCATCCGGAACCATCACCAGTTCCGCTTCGGGCCACGCCCGGTGCAGGTCCCACGCCGTCATGGGGGGCGTGCACGTGTCGTAGCGCCCTTGCACGATCACCGCGGGGATGCCGCGGATGGCGTCGACGCCGGCGATCAGCTGGCCCTCGTCGAACCAGCCGCCGTGCATGAAGTAGTGGTTCTCAATGCGCGCGAACGCGGTCGCGGTGGCCTCGTCGGTCATCGAGGCGACCAGGTCGGGATCGGGCAGCAGCGTGAGCGTCGAGGCCTCCCATGTGGTCCATGCGACGCCCACCGGGACGTGGATCTCGGGATCGGGGTCGAAGAGCCGGCGGTGGTAGGCCTCGATCATGTGCGAGCGCTCGAGCACCGGAATGGGGGCGACGAAGTCCTCCCACAGATCGGGGTGGATAGCCGACGCGCCGCCCTCGTAGAACCACTCGAGCTCGTGACGGCGCAGCGTGAAGATGCCCCGCAGCACGAGCTCGCTCACGGCATCGGGGTGCGTCTGCGCGTACGCGAGGGCGAGCGCGCTGCCCCACGAGCCACCGAAGACCTGCCAGGTCGCGATGCCGAGGTTGCGGCGCAGCAGCTCGATGTCGGCGACGAGGTGCCAGGTCGTGTTGTGCCGCAGATCCGCGCCGGGATCGCTCGCGTGCGGCGTCGATCTGCCGCAGCCGCGCTGGTCGAAGAGCACGATCCGGTAGCGCTCGGGGTCGAAGAAGCGCCGCTGCCAGGGCGAGGTGCCCCCGCCCGGGCCGCCGTGGAGGAACACCACCGGCTTCCCCTCGGGGTTGCCGCTCTGCTCCCAGTACACCCGGTTGCCCTCGCCGACGATGAGCTGGCCCGTCTCGTAGGGCTCGATCGGCGGGTAGAGGATCTGGTCGAGGTGCTCGTTCACAGGTTCTCGCCCGGGATGCCGAACGTCTCGCAGGCGCTCACCCCGCTCCGATAGCCGGTCTGGAACCAGCGCTGCCGCTGCTCACTGGATCCGTGGGTCCAGGTCTCGGGGTTGACGGCACCCCCGGACTGCTGCTGGATGTGGTCGTCTCCCACGGTCTGGGCGGCATTGATGGCGTCCGCGATCTGCTGCTGGGTAGGGGCCTCGAGGAAGGGAACCCCGTTCTCGTCGACCTGCTCGGTGAAGTCGCCGATCCACGCACCGGCGAAGCAGTCGGCCTGCAGCTCCATGCGCACCCCATTGCTGTCGGGTCCGGTGCCGTTGTTCGGGTTGTCGGCCATGATGCCGGTGATGTTCTGCACGTGGTGCCCGTACTCGTGCGCGAGCACGTAGAGCTGGGCGAGCGGGCCGGCGGTCGCGTCGAACTGCTCCCGCAGCAGTCCGAAGAACGTGGGATCGACGTACACGCCCTGCTCGGGCGGGCAGTAGAACGGTCCGGTCTGGTTCGACGCGGTGCCGCACTGGGTGCTCGTCGCGACATCGACGATGATGAGCTGCGGTGCCTGGTAGCCCTCGATCTGCCCCTCCCAGTATTGGTCGAGGGCGAGGGATGCCGCGGCGAGCCGGCAGTCGTCGCTGGCGTTCGCGTCGGCTCCGGTCTCGCAGTTCTCGATCTTCGTCCCTTCGCCGCCGCTGGCCGCACCGCCGCCGCCGAGCAGCCCCGACAGATCGGTGCCCGTGAAGAGCTGGAAGAGGAGCACCGCGATCGCGCCGATGCCGGCGATGCCGCCGCCCGCGATGGCCGCGCCCCCGCCACGGCGCCGCGCGGTGTTGCCGCCGACGCTGGCGTTGTCGTTGAACGTCATGGGCACACGGTACCCCCGGTGCTCCCCCCGGGCGAGGAGACTTGACACCGCAATAGGCTCTGGGCATGGCGAGCTCACCCATCACCGTCACGATCACCGGAGCCGGGGGTCAGATCGGCTACGCGCTGCTCTTCCGCATCGCCGCCGGAGACATGCTCGGACCCGACCGCCCGGTCCGGCTGCGGCTGCTCGAGATTCCGCAGGGCCTGCGTGCCGCTGAGGGCGCCGCGCTCGAACTGCAGGACTGCGCGTTCCCCCTGCTGCAGGACGTGGAGCTGACCGACGACCCGCGCGTCGCGTTCGAGGGCGCGAGCATCGCGCTGCTCGTGGGGGCGCGGCCGCGCGGGCCGGGCATGGAGCGCGGCGACCTTCTCGCCGCGAACGCCGGCATCTTCGGCCCGCAGGGCGCCGCGATCGGCGAGACGGCGGCCGGTGACGTGCGCGTCGTCGTGGTCGGCAACCCGGCGAACACCAACGCGCTCATCGCGGCGGCCGCGGCCGCGCCCGGCGTGCCGTCCGACCGCTTCAGCGCGCTCACACGGCTCGATCACAACCGCGCGGTCGGCCAGCTCGCCGACGTGCTCGACGTGGGTCCGGGGGAGGTGCACGGGGTGGCGATCTGGGGCAATCACTCGGCGACGCAGTTCCCGGATGCCTCGCACGCAACCGTCCGCGGCGTGCCGGTGCCCGAGGCGCTGGCCGAGCGCCTGGGCGGGCGCGAAGCGGCCCTGACCTGGCTCGACGACGTCTTCATCCCCCGGGTCGCGAAGCGCGGCGCCGAGATCATCGAGGTGCGGGGTTCGTCGTCGGTCGCGTCTGCCGCGAACGCGGCCATCGAGCACGTACGCGACGAGCAGCTCGGCACCGGCGACCGCTTCACGTCGGCGGCCGTCGTCTCGCGAGGCGAGTACGGCGTTCCGGCGGGCCTCGTGTGCTCGTTCCCGGTCGTCTCGGACGGCACGGGCTACCGGGTGGTCGAGGGCCTCGCTCTCGACGACCGCGCACGGGCGCGCGTCGAGGCATCCGTCGCCGAACTCGCCGCGGAACGCGAGGCGGTCGAGGCGCTCGGGGTGCTGTAGCGGTGGAGCTGCTCGTCCTCGCCATCCTGGGGATCGTCGTGATCGCCCTGGCGACGGCGATCGCGCCGAGGCTCAACATCGCCGGACCGCTGATCCTGGTGCTCATCGGGATCGGCGTGGGGCTCCTCCCCTTCGTCAGCGTGCCGCAGGTGAATCCCGAGTTCATCCTCGTCGGGGTCCTGCCGCCCCTGCTGTACTCGGCCGCCGTCGCGCTGCCGGCCATCGAGTTCCGGCGCGACTTCGGGCCGATCGCCGGGCTCTCCTTCGTCCTCGTGATCGTCAGCTCGATCATCGTCGGCGGCTTCCTCATGCTCGTGATCCCGGGACTCGACCCCGCCATCGCCGTCGCGCTGGGCGCGATCCTCAGCCCGACCGACGCGGTCGCGACCTCGATCGTCAAGCGCCTGGGCGTCTCGGGTCGCGTCGTCACGATGCTCGAAGGCGAGAGCCTGCTCAACGACGCCACCGCCCTGGTGCTGCTGCGGACGATGATCGCGACCGCCGCGATCGCGACCGCGGGCTCGGCGGTGGAGGACGCCGAGGTGAGTGCCGGCTTCCTGCCGGCCTTCGCGTGGGGCGTGCTCGTGGCCGTGGTGGTCGGCGCCGTGGTGGGGTGGCTGAACCTGCGCCTGCGATCGCTCATCGGCCATTCCGCCGCCAACACGGCGATCGGGTTCGTGATCCCGTTCGCCGCCTACCTGCCGACCGAGGAGCTCGGCGGCTCCGGACTCGTCGCCGCCGTCGTCGCCGGCATCGTCACCGGCCAGGGCTCGGCACGCTGGTTCACCCCTGAGCAGCGCATGTCGGACGAGCACAACTGGCGCACGATCGAGCTGGTGCTCGAGGGCGCGGTGTTCCTGCTCATGGGCCTCGAACTCAAAGACATCGTCACGGGCAACATCGAGGACCACAACGGACTCGGCACCGGCCTCGCCATTGCGCTGGGCGCACTCGTGCTGCTGCTCGCGGTGCGGGGCGTCTACGTCTCGCTGCTCGTGTGGGCGCAGAGCCGGCGAGCCCGCAGTGCGCGACGAAGGCGGCTCGAGCGGATCAGCGACACGATCGACGACATCGCGAGCGGGGAGCGGCCGGTGCGCCGCGCCGATCCCCGGCGCCGCGGGCGGGGCGGGGATCGTGCTCTGGAAGACCCCCGCACCCAGCGGCGGCTCGCGGCGATGCGGGGCCGCGTGACGCGGTCTCTGCGCGACCTGAACTACTACCAGGCTTCGCCGCTCGGGTGGAAGCACGGCGCGGTCATCGTGTGGGCGGGCATGCGGGGCGTCGTCACGCTCGCCGCCGCGCAGACGCTCCCGACCGGCACTCCCGAGCGTGCCCTGCTCGTCTTCGTGGCCTTCGCCGTGGCGGTCATGAGCCTCATGCTCCAGGGCTTCACCCTGCCGTGGCTGGTCCGCATGCTGCGGCTGCAGCCCACCGACGAGCACCGGGTGGACCGCGCCGAGCAGGACGAGCTCGATGAAAGGCTGAGGGATGCCGCGGCATCCGCCCTGTCCGATCCCGCGCTGCGCCGGCGCGACGGCCGGACCTTCCCGGCCGAGCTGGTGGCGTTCGTCGGCACGAAGCTCATCGACCCGCCGGACGACGAGACCACGGCCGCGGCACGCGATGCCCTCGAGCTCCGCCTCGTGCTGATCGAGGCGATGCGGCGTCGGCTCAACGAGCTGTCATCGGGCGGCGAGTTCAGCACCGGCGCGCTGCGGCACGCCCTCGCCGAACTGGACGCCGACCAGCTGAGCCTGGAGCTGCGCCTCGACGACCAAGGGTGACCTCGACACCCCGTGTTTCCGCGAGTCGGCGCGATGGCGGAGAATGGACGCGGCGAAGGGGCATGGGATGACGGGTTCGGGCGGAACGACCGAGAGCGCGCCGGGACGGACGAGCACGCTCCGGGTCGGGCGATCGCGCGACGACGCCGCTGCTGAGACCAGTCCGATCCCCGTGCCGCACACCGCGGCCGAGTGCCCGAAGTGCTTCACCGAGCTGCAGCGCGACCGCGACTGGTGGCTCGCCCGCCCGTCGGGGGCGCGGCTCGTCGGCCTCGTGGTCTCGCGCGACGACATGCCGTCGGTCGTCGAGCAGCGCAACGATCTCACGCGCTTCGGCGTGCCCATCGAGGGCTTCCGTCATCCCGCCCCCGAGACGCTCGAGTCATGGGAGGAGCGCCTGGTGCGCCTCTTCGGCACGCTCGGTCGCGGTGACGTGCTCGTCGTGGCGAACGTGCACGCCCTCGGCCGCGACATCGACGAGGAGACCCGCACCGTCGCCGAACTCCACCGCCGCGGCGTGGTCGTCAAGGTGCTGAGCCACGGCGGCAAGCACCTGTACGACGCCGGACGCTGACGCCGCGGCTCAGGTGTCTCGGCCGGCGTCCGAGGCGCGCTCGAGGTCGAGCAGCGGGAGGTCCTCGCGGGTGACCAGGCGTGCGGCGATCGCATGCTCGACGAGACGCACGCGGCGGTTCGTGGCGTAGGACCGCGCTCCCCCGCGCATGCCGGGCACGCCGATGCGGTCGAGCTTGTCGCACACGTTGTCGAGCTTGCGGTTGAAGCGCGTCAGGGTCCAACCGAGGCGCTCCGCCGCCTGCGCCGAGGTGGGCAGCTCGCTCATCCCCGTTCCCTCCCGCCTCAGGACGGGCTCGGCGAGAGCGAGGATCATCACGCGCTGCGAGTGCGTGAGCGGCACGTCGCCGATGGTGCTCAGCCCGTCGTCGTCGCCGAACGACTGCGTCTCGCGGAAGGCGGGCTCGGCGACGTGGATCGTCAGCTCATAGGTCGTGGGGCCCGCACTGAAGATCACCGCCGTCGCCGCGAACACCAGCGGGAGCCGCGCGCCGGGCGCGAGCCACGCCTGCACCCGGCCGCCCGTGTCGGTGACGGTCGCCGACAGGCGGCTGCCGACGTTCGACAGGAGCCACAGTCCGCCCACGTTCTCGATGGTGAGGAAGTGGCGGTGCAGGAACAGGTTGTCGTCGATCGCGAGGTCACCCTCGCGACCCACCGTGAACACGGCGCCGGGTTCGACGGTGAACGCCTCCCCCGCGAACTCGACGGTCAGCTCGTCGGTCATGCTCGCGCTCACGGAGCGCACCCCCTCACCGGATCGGACGACTGTCCGTTCTGTCTCACGAGAAGCACCTCGACGCACGTCGTCCCGGACGCGTCGAGAGGCACGGTGACCTCGGTCTCGGTGATCGGCTCGAACTCGGGTTCCTCGTCGGGCCGCGCGACCACGCCGACGAGGTAGCGGTCCCCCTCCTGAGGGTCGGGGTTCGTCCACGCGAAGCGCACGCCGTCGGCCGCGACCGTGCCCGCGAGATCCTCGGGCTCAGGGACGACGGCCGAGACGGGGTCCTTCGGAACGGACGAGGCGGCAGGGGTCGGCTGGGCCGTCCCTCCCACGAGGATGCCGGGGAGGGACACGCCGACGATCACCGCCGCGAGCACGACGAGGACGGCAGCGCCGAGGCCGATCCACAGGCCCTTGCGGGGGCGTCCGGCCGGCGGAGCGGCGCCTGATGGCGTCGCCGCCGCTGACGCCGATGCGGATGCGGATGCGGATGCCCTGTCCGTCGGCGCGCCGGCGGCGGCTTCGGTGAAGACCGGCGTGGGAGGGCGCAGGACGGTGGCGTCGCCGGCGGCGGGCACGTCGACCGGACCGCGGACCCGGGTTGCGGCGGCGGATGCCGAGGCCGGCACCGCGTCGGCGCGGAGGACGGTCTGCGCCTCAGCCGGCTCGTACACGGGAGGCGTGCGCGGCGCGGCGGGGACGGTGACCGCCGACGGTCGCGTCGGCCCGGCGGCCGGCGTGGTCTGCGGGTCGATGCTCACCACACCGCGGACGCGGGTGAGCCCCTCCTCCTCGTCCTCGACCGCGTCGTCGGCGATGCTGTCATCGAGGATGTCGATCGGCGTCACGGAGTGGGAAAGCTCGATCTGGACCTTCTGCAGCGCCCGTGCGAAGGCGATGGCGGACTCGTAGCGGTCGCCCGAGGACTTCGCCATCGCGCGGGCGAGGGCGCGCTCGAGCGAAGCCGGAGCATCCGCGCGGCCCAGCGGCGGGAGGGGCGTGGTCTCGATGCGCTGGATGAGATCGGCCGCGGTGTTCCGCTGTCCGGGAAGCTCGAACGGCGAACGACCGGCGAGCAGCGTGTACACGGTCGCACCGAGCGCGTAGACGTCGGAACGGGGATCGCTGCGCGGAACGTCGGCGAACGACTCGGGCGGCGACCAGGGAATCGAGAGGCCCGCCGACTCGGCTGCCGCGCTCGTCGTCGACGCGATGCCGAAGTCGGTCAGAGCGGGGCGGTTGTATTCGGTGACGAGGATGTTGGCGGGCTTGATGTCGCGGTGCAGCACGCCGGCCCGGTGAGCGGTCTCGACCGCCGCCGCGACCTGGACGCCGACCCGCAGCGACTCGGCGACCGAGAACGGCTCGCGCCGGTAGCGCACCTGCAGGTTCGGCTTCGGGCAGTACTCCATCACAAGGTACGGTCGCCCATCGCGCGCGACGCCGGCCTGGTAGATCGTGACGATCGTCGGGTGGGTCGACAGCATCGCCATGACGTTGGCCTCGGCCGTGAACTCCGCGACCGATCCGCTCGACATCCGCTCGGTCAGCAGCACCTTCACCGCGACGCGACGGCGCGGGAGAGCCTGCTCGTAGAGGAAGACGTCGGCGAATCCGCCCGAGCCGAGCACATCGACGTAGGTGAAGCCCGGCAGATCGGGCGGAGACATGGGGGCGCGCTTGCCGCTCACGACAGCTCCTCGATCGCCACCGTGATGCCGTCGCCGAGGTCGATCACGTCGCCGGGGACGACGACCGTGCCCTCCCCGGGATGCAGCCGCATGGGGTCCACGCCGGTCCGCAGCAGCGTCGTGCCGTTGGTCGTGTGCAGGTCGGTGGCCACGATGCTGTCGCCCTCGACACGCAGCTCGACATGGCTGCGGGAGATGTCCTGCTGCGGGCTGTCGACGGCGACGAGGTGCGGCAGATCCGTCCCCGAGACGCGGGTCGAGCGCGGTCGCCGGCCGATGACGACGGTGCGATCGAGGGTGAGCACCTGCCCGGTCGACACGCGAATGCGCCCGGGTGCCGGCGGGCGCGGCGGCGCGAGCGGCGAGGGTGCGGAGTCGCCCGTTCGCAGCGCGCGCGCCTCGGCGAGCGACACCGTCTCTCCGTCGTGGTCGCCGAGCACCACCGGGGCGGGTGTCGGGCGCACGATCGTCGCGTCGACCTCGGCCGGCTCGGCGGCGGGCTCGGGTTCAGGCTCAGGGTCGGGGTCGGGCGGTTCGTGCGCCGGGATCAGTGTCGACTCGGAGGGCAGGAGCGTGTCGGCCACCGACAGCACGGCCGCGGAGTCGATCAGCCCCGGCGTGGACGGCGGGCTCGGGACGGGGTCGACAGCAGGCGGAACGACGATGGCCGGAGGCGGGACGGATGCCTCGACGCCCCGCGCGGGCGTGGGGATGGATTCGCGAGCCTCCGGCTCGTCGGACTCGGTGGTCGCGGCAGGGGTCGCCGACGCGTCGACGGCGGCCCGGACCTCGGGGGTCGGTGCGTCGACGGCGGACGGCACCCACACGACGGCGGCGGCCAGGATGACGCCGTCGCTGACGGGGAACTCCGGGGGCGAGGCATCCGTCCCCGCCACGAGTTCCACCCGCGAGACATCCGGGATCACGCGCTCCGTCCACGTCGTGACGCCCTCGCCCGAAATCCGCTCGGCGGCGCCCGCCCGGGTGTCGAGGGCGAACCGGCCGCGCACGGCGAGACGCACGGCGCCCTGCTCGGCGAGCGCGACCGCGAACGGCGGCACCGCGGAGAGCGACGTGCCGTAGGCGCCGGTGAGGGCCTCGAGCACCCCGCCGAGACCGCGACCGTCGGCGAGGAGCGCGTGGATGCGGGACGCGAGCGCGGGCGAGGTGTCTCGATCCAGCACGGCGAATCCGTGCGGCGTCACCGCGACCGGATGCGCGCCCGGCGAATAGCGGACCGACATCAGAACCCCCCTGCAGCGACGACGCGGGGCAGCGTGTCGCCGTCGATCTCGTCGGCGACCGGCGCCGTCGGAGCCGTGTGATCGCCGGGACGGCCGTCGCGGGCGCGCACGGACGTCGCGTCGACCACCAGCGCCGTGATGTTATCGCGTCCGCCTCGCAGCATCGCCTCGTGCACGAGACGGGTGGCGGCTGCCTGCGGATGGGTCTCGGCCACCAGGATCGCGTGGATCGTGTCGTGGTCGAGCTCGGTCGACAGGCCGTCGGAGCACACCAGGATGCGGTCGCCGCCCTCGGCGGGGATCAGCCAGTAGTCGGCGTCCGCGTCGCTCCCGGCGCCGATGGCGCGCGTGATGACATTGCGGCGCGCGTCCTGCGATGCGGTGGCCGCGTCGAGCTGGCCTGCGTCGATCAGCTCCTGCACGACCGAGTGGTCGACGCTCACCTGCTCGAAGTCCCCTTCGCTGAGACGGTACGTGCGCGAGTCGCCGAGGTTGATCGCGAGCCAGTACCCGTCGCCGTCGACGTCGGCGATCACGACGCCCGTCAGCGTCGTGCCGGCGACGGCGCCCTGTCCGGGCGGAAGCGCCTCGACGCGGCGGCGAGCGGCGGCGAGCGCACGGCGGACGTCGTCGATGTCCAGGCTCGGCCGCCCCGCGAGCGCCGCGAACTCCTCGATGACGGCCGCGCTGGCAAGCTCCCCGCCGTGGTGCCCGCCCATCCCGTCGGCGACGAGGAACAGCGGCGGCGCCGCGATGTGCGAGTCCTCGTTGATGCGCCGCCGCAGGCCGGCGTCGGTGGCTGATCCGAAGACCACCTTCATGGGCGCGGTCATGCCGACAGCCCCACGACGGCCGATCGGTCGCCCAGTTCGAGCCGGTCTCCGGGCCGAAGCGACGTCGGGTGCCCCGCAACGAGCGGATGCCTCCCCCCGTCGCGCACGAGCACCGTGCCGTTCGTCGAGTGCCGGTCGGCGATCCAGGCGCCGGACGCATCGCCGCCGATCTCGAAGTGCGTCTTGGACAGCGACAGGGTCTCGTCGCGCACCGGAACGCTGACCGTTCCCGACTCCGCGGCGGGATTGCGCCCGTACAGCGTGCGACCGTAGACCGCCATTCGGGACCCGTCATCCCACGTGAGGACGGCGAGCACCGGCGCGTCGGCGAAGAGCGCGGCGCGCTGCGCCGGCGGCGGCGCCGTGCGGGTGATGTCGCGCTGCGTCCCGGCGCGGAGCACGGGCCCAGCGGACGGCTCCGCCGCGCGCAGGGATGTCACGCGCGTGCTCTCGGCGAGCCGCGGGAGCTCAGGGAAGGGGTCGATTCGCACGGCCGGCGCAGGGGCCGGCTGCCGGGCTGGCGCGGGCGCGGCGGCGGGCATGCGGTCGGGCTGCGCGGCCGGGGCGGGCGCGGGTGCCGCGAGGAACCACGGCTGCGGGTCGGCTGCGGGCTTCGGCCCGGCCACGCGTGGCACGGCGGCGGTGAACGGTACGACGAGGGCGGGCGCGACGGCGACCGGGGCCACGGGAGCGGCAGGCGTCGGAGCGTTGACGACGAGGGTGCGAGCCGCGCGATCGTGCCAGCCCTGACGGCGCGGGCTCGCGTCGAACAGCGGGGTGAACCACCCGACGAAGATCGCGCAGGAGAGCGCCCACACGAGGTTGCGCGCGAGAGCCGGCCAGAATCCGACGGGCCCGCCCTCGGCTTCGCGAGCGAGCTTCAGGTCGAACGCGCGCTGGCCCACGGACCCCGCGCCGCCTTGCAGCGCGGTGTGCACCACGGCCCAGGTCACCATCCCCGCCGCCGCGGCTCCGACGGCGACCAGAAGCGCCGGGCCGAGCGCGGCCACCCCGCTCGTGGCCAGCACGACCGCGAAGGCGATGCCGGCGCACAGGACGCCGACGGCGCACGCGACCAGGAGATCGACGGCGTACGCGGCGGCGCGCAGACCGATCGATGCCGGTGCAGCGGGGAGCGGGTGGTCGGTCATTCGGTCTCCAGGGGGCGAGGGTCGGAGTCGGGCGCGACTGTGCGCTTCGAACGGGAACGGCGTGCCGTGCGGGCCGGGCGCTCGGGCCCGGGCGTCGCGGAATCGGCCGCTTCGGAACCCGGCTCACCGGTGCCGGTCCCACCGGACCCCGGCTTGTGACCGGCGCGCGGCGGGCGCGGCGCACGGGCGGGAAGGGCGAATCGCGTGCCCGCGAGCAGCGAGCGGACGCTCAGGCGAGCGCCGAGCCGAGCCCACAGCGAGCGTCCGGCGCCCATGCCGCCGACGATCTCGTCGACCTGGCGCCAGAACTCGGACACGTCCTCCGGGGTCGGCTCCGTGGGACCGAAGACCTCGAGGTCGGCCCGCTCGGCCAGCGTCGTCACGCGCGGCTCGGCGAACGCCGCGTCGACGACCCCCGCATCCTCGCGCCGCGTGCCGCCGGGACGCACCGGCGTGCCGTAGTCGGTCGCGCGGTCGATCAGCTCGTCCCAGCCGCCGCTGATGCGGTCGGCGGCACGCTCGGCGTCACGGCGCTTGCGGCGCCGGGCGGCCTTGAGGGCGCCGATCACCACGAAGGGGGCGGCAAGGAGAGCGAGCAGCCCGGCCACGCCGAGGGCGATCACGACGATGAGCGCGAGGAGCGCCGCATCGAAGCCGCTCTCGTCCTCGGATTCGCGGTCGTCGGGCACGGTCGGCGGGAGGTCGACGGGCTCCTGCGGCGGGGGCGGGGGCTGCAGCACCTGGGGCTTCGGGTCGGCCCGGGGCTTGGTGGTCTGGTCGTTGGGAACCTGGTCCTCGGGCGGAGTCGGGTCGAAGGTGACCCACCCGTGATCCTCGAAGGCGACCTCGACCCAGGCATGGAGCGTGTCGCCCGTGGCCGCGAACACCGCCTGCCCCTCGGCCTCCTCCTCGGGGTAGAACCCCATCACCACCCGCGCGGGGATGCCGATCTCGCGCGCGAGCAGCGCCATGGCCGTGGCGTACTGCTCGTCATCGCCGACCATCTGGTCGCTTCCGAGGAGGGTCGAGATCCGCTCCGCACCGTGGCCGGCGCGCGAGAGCACCTCGCCTTCGAGCCCGTGACTGAAGAAGCCCTCCTCGGCGAGGAAGGTCTGCAGCGCGCGCACCTGCTCGACCGGCGTGGTCGCCTCTGCGACCGCCTGCGACGCGATCTCGGCGAGGTCCTGCGGAACGCCCTCCTGGTCGGGCAGCGACACCGGCGCGAAGTCGCTGTCGGCCAGCGCGTCGTCGCTCGGCGACGACGGCACGAGCGTCTCGAGCGTGTACTCGTCCCCCGCGCTCAGCCGCTGGGTGACGACGGCGGTCTGGGTGCCCTCGTTGTAGAAGGCCGACCGCCGCAGGTCGTCGGCGCGATCGCCGGCGAAGGTGATGCTCCGGACGGCGCCGACCTCGGGCATCCACACGCCCTCGAGGGCATCGACCTCGACGTGCACGGTCGCGGGCGTGCCCTCCGCCTCGGCGGACATGTTCCCGCGCACCGGCCCGAAGGCGCTCGACGTTCCCGCGCCATCGTCCGACACGTTGTAGACGGTGCCGTCGTAGGCGTCCATGGTGGCCAGTCGCACGCGGGCGCCCTCCGGCATGCCCGTTACGGTGAACAGGGGCTCGTCGGGGAAGTCGCGGACGTACGCGCGGAAGGACTGCAACGGGCTCGCGTACTCACGGATGTCGAACGGCGGGATCACGACGTCGCGCAGCACGTACCGGGGGCTCTCGGGTGCCGCCAGCGCGCTCGCCCCCGCGCCGATGAGCGTCGCGACGACGACGACCGCGCCGCCCAGGAGGAGCCGGCGCGTCGCGACGCCGCGTGGGGCGTGGTCGTCACCGAGCGGCACGGCGCCGGTGCCGTGCTCCCAGCTCTGGCGCATCGCGAGCCAGACCGCGGCCACGAGGGCGAACACCACGCCCTGGACGAGCGGAGCCGCCGGCTGCGAGGTGCCGAGCGCGATCTGCACGGCGAGGAATGCCGACGCGGGGATCAGCGTCCATGCGGGGTTGCGCAGGCGCAGGGCGAGCGACGTCGTGAGCACGCCCGCGACGAGGGAGAGCACCAGCGGCACGACCAGATGGCCGTCGGATGCCGCGACCGGCGCGACCGTC
Organism: Microbacterium sp. MF43; assembly: GCF_012847295.1. Classification (GTDB taxonomy): domain Bacteria; phylum Actinomycetota; class Actinomycetes; order Actinomycetales; family Microbacteriaceae; genus Microbacterium. The sequence goes on along the minus strand of NZ_JABBDY010000004.1, from coordinate 249,915 downwards.
GTGAGCAGCTGCTTCCACGACGTGACCACACCGGTGGCGAGCCGGCCGACGGTGTCGAGCGTCGGAACGAATCCGAGCACCGCCGTGTGCGGGAGGGCGAGAGCCCCGCCGAAGACGAAGTACGCCAGGACAGTGAGGCCGGCGAGGGGAAGGATGCCCCACCGCAGCCACGCGCACAGAACCGCCACTCCCATCCCGAGCAGCGCGCCGCCGACGGCCGCCGGAAGGTACGCGGGCCCCCCGAAGGTCGGCCAGAACCCGACGATGGGCACCGCGAGCAGCGCCGCGACGGCGGTCAGATCGAGAACCCAGCGTCGCCTCGAGAGCGCCGGGGCGACCGCGCTCATGCCAGCACCTTCCGCAGCGCGGCGGGAAGCTGGTCGAGCGAGCCGACCGTCACGACGCTGGCGTCGGCGATCCGGCGCAGGCTCGGCGCCGCGCCGGAGTGCGCGACGACCGCCAGAGCGCGCGCGCCGAACGGCAGGCGCGCGCACGCCGCCCGCAGGCTGTTCGCGTCGACGGTGCTCCCGCACACCAGCACGACCACGCTCGCGAGGGGCAGGGTCGCGGCGACGACTCCGGCCAGCTCGACGACACCGCCCGCGCGCGGGCGGGAGTGCACGACGGCGCTCAGCGAATCGAGGAACTGCTTGCCGGTCGCAGACGGGAGCGAGCGCTCCTGCACGCGCACCTCGACACGCTGCGAATCGCGGAGCGCGCGCAGTCCGAGAGATCCGGCAGCCGACACCGCGAGCTCGAACTCGTCGTCATCGCGATAGTCGCCCGGATGCGTCGAGAGGCCGATCACGAAGTGCGAGCGACGGGTCTCCTCGTACTGGCGCACCATGACGCTGCCGGTGCGCGCGGTGGACTTCCAGTGCACGTGGCGCAGGTCGTCGCCGGGCTGGTACTCGCGCAGCGCGTGGAACGAGACGTCGTCACGCGAGAGATCGGTGGCCGGAAGGCCCTCGAGGTCGCGCAGGAAGCCGAGGGACTGCCCGTCGAAGAGCACCGTCTTGGGATGCACGAACAGGTCGACGGGCTCATCCTTGCGGTGCACGCGCTCGAACAGGCCCAGGGGATCGCCGCGCACGACGCTCACCGGGCCCACCTCGACGACGGCGCGCCGCACGGTGGGAATCGCGAAGAGCTCCTCGGCCGACGCACCCGGGGCGAGGCGCGACACGTGGAACTCGCCGCGGCCGGCACCGACGGGAAGCACGACACGCGAGGGGAGGATCGCCCGCCCGCCCGAGTTCGACAGCGTCAGCGCACCGACGGCCCGCTCGCCGACGACGACCCGGGTCCGCGTCAGGTCGAGCGTCACGTCGTAGGCCGTGCGGCCGATCAGGAAGAGCGCGCACAGCGCGAGGAGGACGGTCAGCACGATGGCGGCGACCGTGAGCTCCCACCATCCGAGCGAGGCGCCCGCGATCCACAGCGCGGCGGCCCCGGCGATGAGCACCCAGGCAGCGGGGCGCACGACGTCCAGCACGCGCCGCAGGCGTCGCCAGGCGCGTGCGGCGCGCTCCCCCCACCATTCGAGGCGATCCCGTGCCGGAGCCGCCTCGCCGAGTGCTTCCGTCGTCATCAGGCAGCGGACCTCGCCTGCGGTGCGGCGACGTCTTCGAGAACCCGCGCGATGACCGTCTCGGCCGTCGTGCCGGCGAACTCCGCCTCCGGGTCGAGCACGAGGCGGTGGGTCCACACCGGAGCCGCCAGCTCCTTGATGTCGTCGGGCGTGACGAAGTGGCGGCCCTGGGCGGCTGCCCACACCTTCGCGATGCGGATCATGGCGAGCGAGCCTCGCACCGACACGCCCAGGCGGGTCGCGGCATCCGCCCTCGTCGCCTCCGCGAGCTGCGCGGTGTACCGGAGGACCGCCGATTCGGTGTGGACCGTCGCGGCGAGGTCGGCCATGTCGGCCACCGCGCCGGTCGTGATGATCGCGGGAAGGCTGGCCGCGGGGTTGCGGTCGGCGGCCCCGGCGAGGATGCGCTCCGCCGCCGCGAGGTCGGGGTAGCCGATCGACGTGCGCACGAGGAAGCGGTCGAGCTGGGCCTCGGGCAGCTTGTAGGTGCCGGCCTGCTCGATGGGGTTCTGCGTCGCGATCACGAGGAAGGGACGACCCGCCTCGTGGGTCACGCCGTCGACGGTCACCCGCGACTCCTCCATGACCTCCAGGAGCGCCGACTGCGTCTTGGGCGAGGCGCGGTTGATCTCGTCGGCGAGCACGATCGACGCGAACACCGGCCCCTTGTGGAACTCGAAGCGGTGCGACGCCTGGTCGTAGATCGTGACGCCCGTGACGTCGGAGGGCAGCAGGTCGGGGGTGAACTGGATGCGGCTGCTCGTGCCCTGCACGGTCGCGGCGAGCGCCTTCGCCAGGCTGGTCTTGCCCGTTCCCGGCGCGTCCTCGAGGAGCACGTGCCCCTCGGCGAGCATCGCCGACAGCACGAGCCCCACGACTTCGCGCTTGCCCAGGACGGCGCGGTCGACGTTGTCGATCAGGCGGGCGAAGGTGCCCTGGAACCAGGCGGCCTGCTCGGGGGTCATGGTCATCGTCGTGTCTTCCCTCTCGTGGCGACGCACGCTCGCGTCACCATTGCGTCGTCTCGTATCTCGTCCCGTTGAGGACCACCCACACGTTCGCTCCGGGCTGGCCGTAGTAGCACTGCAGCTGCGTCCGGCCGTTCGCGGGGAAGTTCACCGGGCCCTCCCAGTTGTTGAACTTGCTCCCGGCGCCCCAGCACTCGTAGCGGTAGCTGCCCGCGGGGAAGTCCTGCGTGTTCACCACGAAGTAGGCGCAGTACGAGCTGCCGCACCCGGGCTGCCCCTGGGCGCTCGCTCCGCGCGTGACCCACGCGCGCGGCTGCGGCCGGGGTGCGGTCGTGGCCGAGTCGGACACCACGGACGAGACCTGCCCCTCGGAGTCATACGCGCGCACCCGGATCTCGCGGGTCTGGTCGTAGCCGTAGTCGATGCGGCGCGAGCCGTTGTTCGCCACGTTCTCCCAGCCCCCGCCTGCGATGTTCACCTGCACCTGGCTGATGGCACGACCGTTGCGCGCCGGCGCACTCCACTCGAACACGATCGCCGTGCCGTCGCGGGTCGCCTTCGCGCCCGGGTTGAGCACCGGACCGTAGGGGACCGCCTGGTTCGAAGCCGCCGACGGTGTGCCGTCGTAGCGGACGCCGTCCATCGCGGTGTAGGCGCGCACGCGGACCGTGTAGGTCTGGCCATTCGTGAGGCCGCCGATCGTGGTCCCGTCCCAATCGGCGCGCCAGGCGTTGTTGTTGAGCGAGTACTCGTAGCGCAGCTCACCCGCCTGCGCGCCGTTGCCCGGTGCGGGGTCGTAGGTCACGACGATCGCGGAGTTGCCGTTCGGCGTCGACGCCCGCACGTTGGAGGGTGCGCCCGGCGCGACGAACGCGCGCCGCGGGGCCGAGGGCGGGCTGTCGGCGCCCCACCCGGCCTTGTTCCGTGCGGCGACGGTGAAGGTGTAGTCCGTCGTGGAGGCGTTGATCGCGAGCGTCTGCGACGTCTGGCCGCCCGGCACGAGCAGCGTGTTCACGACTGCGCCGCCCTGCAGCACGTTCAGACGGTACTCGGCGATCGCGTCGCCGTTGTTGGCGGGCGGGGTCCACGAGACCCGCATCTGCGCCTGCGTGCCGACGGGGTCGAGGCGTTCCGTCGACGGGGCTGCCGGGGCATCCGGGATCCGCGCGGGAATCTCCGTCGCCGACCACGCGCTCCAGCTCGACGGCTCGGGTGCGCGGTTGTGCGCCTGCACCCGCACCTGGTACGCGACCCCGTTCTCGAGGCCTTCCCACACCGTGCTGTTGCCGGTCAGGCCGGTCTTCTGCACGATGCCCGACGGCGGGGCCGGCGAGATCTCGAGGCTGAACGACTCCACCGGAGAGCCCGGGGTGCTCGGCGTCACCCACGACACCTGCAGGCTGCGGTCGCCGAAGACCAGCGTCGGCGGGTTCGGGGTGTCGGGCCGCGCGTCGGGGCGGGCGGTCTCGGACGGCGCCGAGGGGTCGGACGGGCCCACGCGGTTCACCGCGACGACCGTGAAGTTGTACTCGACGTTGTTGGTGAGGCCCGTGATCGTGCAGGTCGTGGCCTCGCAGCGCTGAGTGAAGCTCCCCGCGGTCGACGAGACCTCGTAGTGGGTGATCTCGGCGCCGTTATCGGCCGGCGGGGTCCACGACAGCACCACCGTGCGGTCCTGCACGCTCGAGACGACCGGGGTGCCGGGGGCGTCGGGCTTGCCCTGCACCGTGAGGCGGATGCGTCCCTCGACCTCGCGGTCGGTGTCGCCGGTGGCGTCGGCCACGCGGTAGCGCACGACCATGGTGCCGAAGAAGTCCTCGGCCGGCGTCACCTGCACCTGGTCGCCGGAGATCTCGGCGACGCCGCGGCCCGTCTCGGGGAACACGCCCACGATCTGGAGCGGCGTCTCGGGGAAGGGGTTGCGGTCGTTGCGCAGCACCGGCACGGTGACCGTGTCGCCCTGGTGCGCCTCGGCGATGATGTCGTCGTTCGCGGTCGCGAGCTCGCGCGTCGACGCCGTGACCCGGACGGTGACGGTGCCCTCGACGGGGTCGGTCTCCCCGTCGGACACCCGGACCGTCAGGCGCTCGAGCGTGCCCTTCGGGGTGTCGGATCCCGCGCTCACGCGCAGTTCCTGGTCGACGATCGACGCCGAGAGCCCCTGCGGCACGCCGCCCACGATCTCGTACCTCATGCCGTCGAGGTCGTCGGGGTCGGGGTCCGTCGTGAGGGCGCGGAGGTCCAGACCGGTCGGGTCCTCGCCCGGCGCGACGTCCATCTGCCCGTCGACGAACTCCGGCTGCTGGTTGTCGGGCGGGAGCACCGTGATCGGCATCGTCAGCGTCGCCTTGCGTCCCTCGGGATCGTCCGGACCGGAACCCGTGGTGACTTCGAAGGTGAGCGCGTCCTTGCCGAAGTACCCCTGCTTGGACGTGTAGACGAGGGTCGTCTGGTCCTTCACGAGGTTCGACCCGTCGGAGTTGACCGCGCTGACCTTGGCGGCCTCGGTGATCACCACGCGTCCGCCGCCGGCGGCCTGCACGTGGTCCTCCAGCGGGATCTCGATCGTCTCGCCGCTTCGCACCTCGATCGCATCGGTCGAGATGAGGGTCGGGGGAAGCGACGACAGCGCGGGCACGTGGATGAAGGCGGATGCCTCGGACCCGTCGCGGTCGGTGATCGTGTAGGTCACCAGGCGGTCGGTGTCGTCGAGCTCGATGCGCACGGAGCCGTCGCCGAGCACGCGGGCTCCCGACCCCGCGACGGAGACGTCGAGGTCCTCGACCGTGCCGTCGGGGTCCTCGTCGTTCGCGAGCACCTCGACGTCGACCGTCGTGCCGTCGACGTCGACCGCGCGCACGTAGTCGTCCCGAGCGATCGGACGCAGCAGCGGCACGTCCTCCGAGACGGTGACCTGGATGACGGCGGTGGCCTTCGCGCCGCGCTCGTCGCGGATCGTGTACTGCACCGACGTCTCGATCTCCTCGTCCGGCGCGGTGACGAGCACGCGGTCGCCGGAGACGCGGGCCTCGAGACCCTCGACGTCGGCGACGATCAGGCCGTCGCGGAGGAGCGAGAAGGCGTCGCCGTCGGGGTCGGAGTCGTTGGCGGTGACCGGCACCGCGACGGTGCGGCCCGGTCGCATGACGACGGAGTCCTTCGCGGCGTAGGGCGCCTGGTTGGCGCTCTCGGCGGGTGCGATGCCGATGCGGATCGAGCCGGTCGCCTCGGCGCCCAGCCGGTCGCGCACCCGGTAGGTGAAGGCGTCCACGCCGCCGGACTCGTCGAAGGCCTCGTACACGATGTAGTTCGAGCCGACCTCCACGACGCGGCCCTTGCCGGGCGGGGAATCGATGCCCTCGAGCCGCACCGAGTCGCCGTCGGCGTCGATGCCGTCCAGCGGAATGGCGATGCGCACCTCGCTGCCGGCGAGCGCCCGGGCGACGATGTCGCGGGGACGCGGTGCGGCGTTGGTCTCCTCATTGACCGGCAGCACCTGGATGGTGACGTAGCCGGCGTCCTTCTGGCCGGTGCTGTCGATCACCTCGTAGGTCGCGTAGACCGTGCCCGGCTCGTCGGATGCCCGGAAGCGGAGGACGTCCTGCGAGACGAACATCTCGCCGTCCTCGGGCTCGATGAGCGGCGGGACGAGATCGGGCGCGACATGGATCGCATCGCCGTTGGGGTGGTAGTCGTTCTCGAGCACCGGGATGTTGACGACGTCGCCGGCGCGCACGACGACCTGGTCGTCGTTGGCCACCGGCGGACGCAGCTGCGCGGGGGCGGGGATCGGGATCACGATCACCTCGCCCTCCGAGGACTTCAGCCCGTTGGAGACGCGGTACGAGATGCGCACTTGCGTGCCGAGGGCGGCCTGGTCGCTGATCCGGAGCGTCTCGTGGTTGAGCACCGCCACCGTGATGCCGGAGTTGGGCTCGACCGTGACGGACTGCACGACCAGGATGCCGCCGGCCGGGTCGGAGTCGTTGGCGAGGACGTTGACGAGCACCTCGCCGCCGCTGGGGAGGAGGGCGACGTCGCGCACGGCGACGGGCGGGAGCGTGGTGTCGGCCTCGGCGAGCACGTCGATGCGCACGAGACCCTCGGCGTTCTTCGACCCTGCCGCGACGAGGTACTGCACGTAGTAGGTGCCCGGCACATCCGAGCGGAATCCGAAGGTCTTGTTGGCGAAGTCGGGCGTGATCGTCGCGCCGGGCACCTCGTCGACGCGCACGAGCCGCAGCTGCTCCCGGCCCGAGCTGGTGTCGTTCGCGAGCGGCGAGACCGTCGCGACCTGACCCGCCTGCACGACGACGCGGTCGGCGTTGGTGATCGGGTCGGTCGAGCCGACGGGGCGCACGTCGAAGCGCACGATGCCCGCCGCCTCCTCATCGCCGTCGGACACCACGATCTGCACGTCCTTGCGGCCCTGCGTGCCGCCCACCGCGCGATAGGTGATGCGCCCGTCCGAGGTGAAGTCGGCCTCATCGCCGGGCGCCGGGGTCACCGACTGCAGGAAGACGTCGTCGCCGTCGGGGTCGATCCAGTCCGGGAGGACGTTGTACGACACGACGCCGCCGGCCTCGACGACGACGGTCGTCACGCGCTTCTGCACCGGCGCGGCATTGACGCTCCAGTCGTGCACGCTCAGCGTCACCGCGCCGGTATCGGTCCCGCCCCGGCCGTCGTCGATCGAGTACGCGAAGGACGTCGTGCCGCTGGCGTTCTCGGGCACCGCGACCTGCAGCGCCGCGCCGTCGTTGATGGCGGTGACCTCGCCGAACGACGGCCCGCCGTCCGCGACGGCCGCGATGAGCACGTCGCCGTCGGGGTCGCTGTCGTTGTCCAGCACCGGCAGCAGGGTCGTCCGGCCCGGGCGAACACCGAAATCGTCGTCCGTCGCGATGGGCGGCGTGTTCTTCTCGGAACGCTCGGGGAGGGTGGTCTCGACCGTCTCCTCGGTGGTCTGCTCGTCCTCTTCGGCCTCGCCCTCGGGCGGGGTGATCTCGTTCCAGTTGTCGACGCGCTGCATGCTGTCGCTCGCCATCCACGCCGCACCGCCGATGACGTCGTTGAGGACGACGACGTCGCGGTTGACGCGGAAGCGGAGGACGGATGCCTCGTCGAGCCCGTCGATGTCGGTGGCGAGATCGTCGGCATCGCCGACGCAGTCGCGCAGGAACTTCGCCGAGCCGTTCCACGCGGAGTAGGAGCATCCCTCGAGGAAGACCGGCGCCGCCGGCTCTCCCTGGGCTCCCGTGCTCTCGGCCACCGGCTCGGAGCCGTCGAGCGGCACGTGCACGAGCGACGAGGTGGTCGCGAGGGTGACGGCATCGTTCTGCGCGGACGGCTGCTGCAGGACGGCGGTCTGCCCACCCTCGACCGGGGTCTGCCGCCCATCCACGAAGAGCGTGCCGCTGTCGGAGTCGAGGATCGCCGGCCGATCGCCCACGGCCGTGATGGTGAGCGCCGCATCCGGCTCGAGGCCCTCGATGCCCGAGCGCTCCGGTTCCGACGGCACACCCTCGGCGTCGGTGCGGACGGTGACGACATCGGCGTCCTCGGGCGAGACGGCGTAGACGGTGCCGTCGAGCCCGACGGTGACATCGGCGCCCTCGCCCAGGGTCGCGAGCGGCTCGGCGGCCTCGACCGCGAACGATCCGAGTCCCGCCGCGGGAACGACCCACAGGTCTCCGGACTCTCGATCCAGGATGCCGACGGTCGTCCCGCCGAGCACCACCTTCGCGCCCGCGGGAATGTCGGCCGACTCGGTCAGAGCGACCATCGCGGGATCGACGGAGGTCACCGTCGCATCGGTCTCGTCGACGACCAGCACGTTGGCGCCGGACTGGAGGATGTCGTAGTCGCCGCTGGCCGTGCGGAGGCCGCCGTCGAGGACCTGCGACTCATGGTTGAAGTGCCCGACCAGCAGCGCGGACTGCTTCGTCACCCAGACGCCCCCGTCGTGCAGGTCGACCTCGGTCGTCGGATTGCCCTGGTACACGAACGCCATCGTGGTGATGGCGACGGCGGCGGCCGTGACGATGCCCGCCGAGGCGAGGGCACGCGGGCGCGCGCGCAGCCACGCGAATGACGTCATCGGACCTCGGCCTCCTCCGGCGGTCTGGTGCATGCGTGGCGAGCGCAGTGGCGTGGGGACGTTTCAGCCTAACCCGGGAGCGCAAGACGCTCCCGTGGCGGGATGCCGCCGGGGAGATCGTATTCCGGACGTCGCGTTGCCGCCGATGGGGACAAACACCCATGGGCGGTCGCGGTCAGCCGGCGACGTAGGCCCGCAGGTGCTGGGCGGTGAGCGAGTCGCCCTTCGCCACGAGGTCTGCGGGGGTGCCCTCGAACACGATCGTGCCGCCGTCGTGTCCGGCACCCGGCCCGAGATCGATGATCCAGTCGGCGTGCGCCATGACCGCCTGGTGGTGCTCGATGACGATCACGCTGTTGCCCGCCTCGACGAGCCGGTCGAGCATGCCGAGCATCGTGTCGACATCGGCGAGGTGCAGGCCCGTGGTCGGCTCGTCGAGAACGTAGACGGCCCCCTTCTTCGCCATCGAGATGGCCAGCTTGAGCCGCTGGCGCTCGCCTCCCGACAGCGTGTTGAGCGCCTGACCGAGCGTGATGTAGCCGAGGCCGACGTCGATCATGCGCAGAAGGGTCGTGTGCGCGGGGCCTTTCGTGAAGAAATCGGATGCCTCGGCCGCCGACATCGCCAGCACTTCGGCGATGTTCCTGCCGTCGAGGGTGTATTCGAGCACCTCGTCGCTGAAGCCGGTGCCGTCGCACGTCTCGCACAGCGTCTCGACGGTCTGCGTGAAGCCGAGCGTCGTGATGATCACGCCGAGGCCCTTGCACGCGATGCACGCGCCCTCGGAGTTGGCGGAGAACAGCGCGGGCTTCACGCCGTTCGCCTTGGCGAACGCCGACCGGATCGCATCGAGGATGCCGGTGTAGGTCGCCGGGCTGCTGCGCCGCGAGCCCTTGATGGGTGCCTGGTCGACCACCACCACGTCGTCGAACGCCGGAACGTTGCCGTGGATGAGCGAGGACTTGCCCGAGCCTGCGACGCCCGTGACGACCGTCAGGATGCCCAGCGGAATGTCGACGTCGACGTTCTTGAGGTTGTGCTGCGCGGCACCGCGGATCTCGAGGGCGCCCTTCGCCGTGCGGGTGTCGGGCTTGAGGCGGGCGCGGTCGTCGAGGTGCCGGCCGGTGACGGTCCCCGAGGAACGGAGCCCCGCGACATCCCCCGTGTACTGGATCTCGCCGCCGTTGCGCCCCGCGCCCGGGCCGAGGTCGACGATGTGATCGGCGATCTCGATGACCTCGGGCTTGTGCTCGACGACGAGCACCGTGTTGCCCTTGTCGCGCAGCTGCTGCAGCAGCGTGTTCATCCGCTGGATGTCGTGCGGGTGCAGGCCCGCCGTCGGCTCGTCGAAGACGTACGTGATGTCGGTGAGCGCCGAGCCCAGGTGCCGGATCATCTTGGTGCGCTGCGCCTCACCGCCCGAGAGCGTGCCCGAAGCGCGGTCCAGCGACAGGTATCCGAGGCCGATGTCGACGAAGGAGCCGATGGTCTGACGCAGCCCCACCATCAGCGGGGCGACGGCGGGGTCGTCGATCGTGTCGAGCCAGTCGGCGAGATCCGAGATCTGCATGGCCGCGGCATCCGCGATGCTGACACCCTTGATCTTCGAAGACCGGGCTCCTTCGTTGAGCCTCGTGCCGCCGCAGTCGGGGCACGGCATGAACTTGACCGCTCGCTCGACGAAGGCGCGGATATGCGGCTGCAGCGCGTCGCGGTCCTTCTGCAGCATCGCCTTCGTGATCTTCGGCACGAGACCCTCGTAGGTCATGTTGATGCCGTTGACCCGGACCTTGGTCGGCTCCCTGTAGAGGAAGTCGTGGCGCTCCTGGTCGGTGTAGTCCTGGATCGCCTTGTCGGGGTCGACGAAGCCGGACTCGGTGAAGCCCTTCACCATCCAGCCGTCGACGTTGTAGCCGGGGATCGTGAGGGCGCCCTCGGCGAGCGACTTCGTCTTGTCGTAGAGCTCGTCGAGGTCGACGTCGCTCTTCTCGCCGAGGCCCTCGCACGACGGGCACATGCCGCCGGTGATCTCGAAGCTGCGCCGCTCCTTGACCTTCTGGCCGCCCTTCTCGAACGTCACGGCGCCGGCGCCCTTGACCGAGGGGATGTTGAACGAGAACGCCTGCGGCGACCCGACGTGGGGCTGGCCGATGCGACTGTAGAGGATGCGCAGCATCGCGTGCGCGTCGGTCGCGGTGCCTACGGTCGATCGCGCGTTGGCTCCCATGCGCTCCTGGTCGACGATGATCGCCGGGCTGACGTTCTCGAGCGCGTCGACCTCGGGCCGGTTCAGCTGGCCCATGAACTGCTGCACGAACGTCGGATACGTCTCGTTGATGAGCCGCTGCGACTCGTTCGCGATCGTGCCGAAGACGAGCGACGACTTGCCCGAGCCGCTCACGCCGGTGAAGACGGTGAGCCGGCGCTTCGGGATCTCCACGTCGACGTTCTTGAGGTTGTTCTCGCGGGCTCCGACCACACGGATCTTCTCGTGGGAATCAGCGATGTGGGGGGCGGATGCCTCGCTCATGGGGTCCTCTCGATCGGCGGCGACGCTACATTCTGACCGACATCGAGGACACCGCGCTTCCTGAATCCTGCTCGATCGGCGTGCGCGTTCGACTGCGGTCGTTGAGCGAGCGCAGCGAGACGAAACGCGTCCGCACCGGGTCGATCATTCCGCGGGGGCCTCCGGCCCGAACGCGGCGGCGAGCGCGATCGAGTCGAAGAGGTTGAGCATGGCGCTCCGCAGCTCGCCGAGCGGGGTCGCGAAGCTCGCGAGCGCGACCTGCTTCGAGCCGGGCACGGCGAACCAGTACTCCGCCTCCAGCCGTGTCGCCACGGCGGTCGCGCCGTCCTCCTCGACCGTCTCCTCGTGAAGCCGGTCGAGCCGGAGCATGCTCGCCCGCGGCCCGTCCAGGCGCTTCGCCGTGTCGATGCCCGCAACCCGCAGCACCCGGAAGCTCTCCTGCAGGGTGCCCAGCACCGCATCCGCGGACGTCCCCACGGCCGGGCTCATGCGCATGCCCTCCGGCGCGTGCACCGTGAGGGACGCGGGTGTCGGAAAGCCGGGCACGATCTCGATGCACAGGAAGAGCGCGTGCGCCGAGGCATCCCGAGCCGAATCCACCGCCCGCTGGAACGCGACCCGCAGCCGGCGCCGTGCGATCGCGGCGTCGTCGGCCGGTCCGGCGAGTTCGCGCACCGCATCGTCGATATGGACGGATGCCTCGCCCTGCTCGCGCGGGTCGAGGGCCAGCCAGCGGCCGGGGAGCGCGAAGGTCAGCCGGGGCGTGATGCCCGTCGACGCGTCGGCGAGGCTCACGACCCCTCGGCGATGCGCCGGACGTCATCGGCGGTGAGCGCGAGGCGCTCGCTGCCGCCGGGCATCGTGACCCCGAGGGACTGGGCGAGCTCGGGCGTGATCACGGCGGCGTCGCGGAACGCCTCGGAGTTGCTGCCGTAGTCGCCGCGATCGCCCGGGACGAAGTAGATGCTCACTTCCCGACCGGCGGACGCAGGATCGTCCGCGAGCACCGGAGCGGCCGCCTGCGCCGTCGTCACGATGCTCTTCTCCGCGGCGTCGTCGACGAACAGCACGACGACGATCTGCGTGTTCCAGGGGGCGCCCGAGTGGGTCGCGTACGCGACGGATCCGTTGACGCCGTCGATGGCGGCGAGATCCTGTTCGAGGCCGCTCGTGTCGGGGTCGGTGGCGCACCCGGTCAGGGTCAGAGCCCCGATCGCTGCGGCGATCGCCAGCACGATGCGAATCCGTTTCATGGGCACTCAGGAACCTCTCGTGTATTCCGCGATGTAGACGTCTTCGTAGCTGTCCGCGCCCTCCTGGGCGAAGAAGATCTCGTCTCCAGGCCGCGGTTCAGGCAGGTAGCGCTCGGCCTCTGCACCATACATAGCGGCGTCGTGCGTCGGCCAGGTGAGCGGCCGGTACGTCTGCCAGTCGTTGTCGAACCGCACGTAGTCGATGGGGTCGAGGCCGAGGAACTCGAGGGTGTGAACGGGATCGATCCCGTTGTTGATCTGGGTGACCCGCACGTGCGGCGGCATGTCGCTGTAGTGCTTGTCGATCGCCGATCCCGCGGTGAAGACGGACTGCACGCGATCGGCGACGCGAGGGTTGGTGGCGAGCTCACCGGCCATCATGCCGCCGAGAGACCAACCCGTGAACATGATCGGCGCCTCGCTCTCGAAGACTCCGGCCTCGGTCATCGCGTCCCACACCGCCTGTTCGTACTGCGTGGGCACGCCGGGGAAGATCGACAGCATGGCGTCGGTGCGCGCATCGTTGAGCCCGCCGTCGGTGTTGAAGGGGTCCCAGTTCTGCGTGCTGGGCAGCTGAACCCGCCACGAGATCACCGTCCCGTCGGCATCGCGGATGGCGACGACTCGGATCTGCGTGAGGGCGTCCTCGCCCTGATCATCCTGTTCCGACAGGTCGGTCATCAGGCCCTGGTAGTCCCGTGCCTCGAGAGCATCGTCACCCGGCTTCGGCTTCTGGTGGGCGCCCGAGACCCGCTGCGGCTCCCCGGACATCTCGCCGAGAGCCAAGGCCAGCAGGGCGATCGCGAGCACCGCCGCCAGCACGAGGAGCCCGACGACGCCGAAGCCGACGAAGACGAGTCCGACGACGAGCAGACCGATCAGCAGCATCGCGGCGACGACGAGCGCCGAGACGAGGGAGCTGAGCAGTTCCTGCAGCCCGTCGACCACCGCCGACAGCACGTGCGACGCCCACTCGCCGACCAGGTCGAAGAATTCCCCCACGCCTTCCCAGAACTGGTCCCAGTTGTCGCCCCACGAGTCGGCGCCGTGCTCGATGGCGGTCTCGATCGCGTCGATCGCACGGTCCGCGGCATCCCAGATGTCCTGGCGGGCCCGGTTCAGCGTGCGTCGCGCCTCTTCGACCTGCCCCGCGGAGTGCGCGGCGCCGCTCTGGGCTGCCCAGAGCTGTTCGTAGAGGACGTCAGTAGGCGAGCCCTCGGCCTCGGCCCGGGTGATGGAATTGTTCAGCTCGTCGAGATCCCCCTGCAGCCGGACGGATCGTGCCTGGTGGAAGTCGGCGTCCTGCACCGCCGCCCTCGCCGTCGCCTGGATCGGCCCCAGCTCGACCGCATACGTCGTGAGTGCCGTCGCGGTGCCGCCGTAGCGCTGGCGAGCGCGGCGAAGACCGGCGGATGCCTCGGCCGCCGAATCCTCGACCGCCTCCGTCGCACGGCTGCGCTGATCGTCGACGAGATCGCGCAGGGCATCGGCGGCGCGCGAGATCGCATCGGCGGTCGATTGGAGGCGCCGAGCGCGTCGCTCGAGCTCGTCCGGCCGGCCCTCGAACACGTCCTCGAACTCGGCCGCGAGACCCGAACTCACGGCGCATTCCCCTCGGTGTCGAGACCGTCGCCCAGCGTGCGATCGAGGTCGGTGAACGTCTCGTCGATCGCGTCGAGCCAGTCGCGCACGGCGACGAGCTTCTCCTCGAGCTTGCCTCGGTTGTGATCCCAGTTGCCGGCGAAGTCGCGCACCCTGCCCGCCAGACGGTGCTCGCCGGTCAGCTCGGCGAGGTCCTCACCGACGCGGTCGGCGCCGCGGAAGGTCGCGAGAGCCGCCTCGACGCGGACCTTCGCGCCGCGCAGTGCGGTCAGATCGAGATCGACGTCGGCCATTCGGCTCCTCCGCACGGTGGGTTCGGTCGAGAGCCTAGGGACCGTGCACCACCGTGGCGATGGGGACAATCCCCCACCGCGGGGCCTCATGCTCGTTCAGGCAACCCGGCACCCCTTATGCCGATCAGGCCGCGCGCCAGCATCCGTCGACGTGGTCGTCGACCATGCCCGCGGACTGCATCAGCGCATACATCGTCGTCGAGCCGACGAAGCGGAAGCCCCGCTTGCGCAGCGCCTTGCTCATCGCGTCGGACTGCGGCGTGGTCGCCGGCACGTCGGCGAACGTCGCGGGGCGGGGCCACGCCGCGGGCGCGAACGACCACAGGAACGCGTCGAGCTCGCCCTCCTCCATCTCGAGCACGAGCCGGGCGTTGGAGATCGTGGCGAGGATCTTCGCGCGGTTGCGGATGATGCCGGCGTCGCCCATCAGCCGCTCCACATCCGTGTCACCGAACCCGGAGACGACCTCGGGTTCGAAACCCGCGAAGACCTCCCGGAACCGCGGTCGCTTGCGCAGGATCGTGATCCACGACAGCCCTGCCTGGAATCCCTCGAGGCTCATCTTCTCGAAGAGCGCGCGATCGCCGTGGAGCGGGACTCCCCATTCCTCATCGTGGTACCGGCGGTACTCGGCGTCGTCGCCGACCCATGCGCAGCGCGCGATGCCGTCAGGACCGAGGCGGGTGTCTGTGCTCACGCCGCGACCCTACCCGGTGCCCCCGACGCGTTTCGTCTCGCTGCGACCGGGACGAAACGCGCCCGCCCGCTCTACCGCTTCTTGAGCGACTTCTCCGAGACCGGCGCCTCGCCCGACGCGGCGAGCGCGGCGTAGTACTCGCGCGCCTCGTTCTGACGCTCGAGCTCGGCGCCCGACGCGATCGGCGCACGCACGTGCTCCGGGGCGAAGCCGTACGCGTCCACGAGGTCCTGCGCGTGCGGGCGCAGGCGGGCGGCGAGCCGGTCGATGTAGCGGCCGACGCTCGCGGCCCGCTGAGCGGACAGGCGGCCGTTGATGAGGTACCACGCGAGGTGCTTCTCGATGAGGTGCAGACCGAACAGGTCGCGCAGCCACGTCAGCACGTGCTTCGTGCCCTCGTCGGAGATGCGGTTCACGCCGTCGGTGAACGCCTCCCACTGCAGCAGTTCGCCGTGCGCGCGTGCCGCTTCGATGAGCTCCGCCTGATGGCTGTTGAAGAGCGCGGCAGCCTCTGCCGGTGAGAGCTTGGACGCCGGGCGCAGGGCGGCCGCGACATCCGA
Organism: Microbacterium sp. MF43; assembly: GCF_012847295.1. Classification (GTDB taxonomy): domain Bacteria; phylum Actinomycetota; class Actinomycetes; order Actinomycetales; family Microbacteriaceae; genus Microbacterium. Next base: position 234,321 of record NZ_JABBDY010000004.1, on the reverse strand, counting down.
CACCATCTGCTGCACGCGTCCGGCGAGGAGGTCGTGCTGCTGATCCTCACGAAGGCCGAGCTCGACCGACCGCGCCGTCGACCCGAAGTCGGCGACCGACTGACCGAGCTGACGCAGGCCCGCGCCGTGGAACACCTTGCCGGCGGTCTGGCCCACGGCGAAGCGGGCGAGGGTCGCGGCATCCGCCCCCCTGAACTGCTTCGCGAAGTCGGCCAGCAGCCTCTTGCCCACGAGCTGCAGGAGAACATTGTTGTCGCCCTCGAAGGTGACGTAGACGTCGAGGTCCTGGTGCAGTCCCACCATGCGGTTCTCGGCGAGGAAGCCGGCGCCGCCGCACGCTTCGCGGGCCTCTTGCACGGTGTCCAGCGCGTTCCACGTCGACAGCGGCTTGAGCGCGGCGGCGAGGGTCTCGAGGTCCTCGCGCTCCTCGGCGGTGTCGGTCCGGCCCGAGAAGACGCCGTCGTACTTGCGCAGCAGCTCGTCGTGGCTGAAGAACTGCGCGTAGTTCTGCGCGAGCAGCGGCAGCAGCCGGCGCTGATGCTTGCCGTAGTCGAGCAGCACGACCTCGGGCGTTCCGGAGCCCGAGTCGAACTGACGCCGCTGGTTCGCGTAGGTCACCGCGATGTGGAGCGCGAGCGCGGTGCCGGTCGTCGCGGCGCCGTCGAGCGAGACCCGTCCCTGGACGAGGGCGCCGAGCATCGTGAAGAACCGGCGTCCGGGGCTGGGGATGTCGGAGCTGTAGGTTCCGTCCGGCGCGACGTCGCCGTAGCGGTTGAGCAGATTCGTGCGCGGGATGCGGACGTTGTCGAAGTGCAGGCGGCCGTTGTCGATCCCGTTGAGACCGCCCTTCACGCCATCGTCCTCGCCGCCGATGCCCGGGAGGAAGTTCCCCTCGTCGTCGCGGAGGGGCACGAAGAAGCAGTGGACGCCGTAGTTGACGCCGCCCGTGATGAGCTGCGCGAAGACGGTGGCGGCCTTGCCGTGGAGCGCCGCGTTGCCGAGGTAGTCCTTCCACGCCCCGCGGAAGGGCGTGTGGATGACGAACTCCTCGGTCTCGGCGTCGTACGTCGCCGTGGTGCCGATGGCCGCGACATCCGATCCGTGACCGGTCTCGGTCATCGCGAAGGCGCCGGGCAGGCTCATGTCGATGACGCCGGGAAGCCACGTGTCGTGGTGCTCCTTGGTCCCGAGCTGGAAGATCGCCGAGCCGAAGAGGCCCCATTGCACGCCGGATTTGATCTGCAGGCTGGGGTCGGCGAGGACGAGCTCCTCGAAGCCCGCGAGGTTGGCGCCGTTGTCGCCGTGTCCGCCGTACTCCTCGGGGAACGCGCGACGCGACCCGCCGTGCTCGACGAGGAGGTGCAGCTGGGTGAGCGTGCGCTCGCGATGCTCGGACATCGGCTGCCCGTCGATGCGCCAGAACGCGGGATCCTTGATCATCTCGCGGGCCTCGCGGCGCGTCTCGGCCCACGTGCCGAGGAGAAGGTCGGTCACGGCGGCCGCATCGATGCGGGGCTCGGATGCCTCGGCTGCGGTGTGCGGTGCGGTGGGCGCCCCGCCGGCGGGCGTGCGCTTGCTGATGGCGGGCTTGCGGGAGCGGACGGCGGCGTCGGCCATATGCGTCACCTCTCGGTGTCGGAGACAGGAAAGTCGTTTTCGACGGTAGGACTCCCACAACGCCCACTCAAACCGGTTGGAGCAGCTCCACAACACACGGGCGCGTCGAGTCGTGGTCGTGTTGTGCGGACCCCACACCCGGGCAGGATGGCGGGATGCGGGTCATGCTCGAGCAGTGGACGGGGGACGATCTGGAGCTGCTGCGCCGCGCCAACTCGCCCGAGCTGACGCGATACCTCGGCGGGCCCGAGGCCGAGGACGCGCTCCGGCAGCGCCACGAGGAGTACCTCGCCGGCGTCGGCGTGCGGATGCACCGTGTGGTCGTGGACGGTGAGCCCGCCGGTTACGCCGGATGGTGGGAACAGGATCACGAGGGCGAGCCGGCGTACGAGGTCGGGTGCGTCATCGAGCCGGCCTGGCAGGCTCGCGGACTCGCGACGTCGGTGCTGCGCGAGGTGGTGCGGCGCGCCGTCGCGGAGGCGGACGGGCGACCGATCGTCGGCTACGCGCACGCCGAGAACGAGGCATCCCATGCCCTCTGCCGTCGCGTCGGCTTCGAGCTCGAGGGGACGGGGCTGTTCCCGGACGAGCACGGCGGCGAACCCGTTCCGGTGAACGTGTGGGTGATCCGCCCCCGCTGAGAGACGGGTTGCCGACGTCGGAGGGGCTTTCCAGAATGGGGAGTCGACGAGAGGCGGCGCGATGCAGGTCGAACTGCGCCCGTGGAGCGAGGGCGATCTGCCCGTGCTCCAGCGGGCGAACACCCCCGAGATGACGGCGCACTTGGGCGGCCCTGAGTCCGACGACGAGGTACGGGAGCGCCACCGCCGGTATCTGCGACTGAACGCCGCCGGCGAGGCGTGCATGCTGCGCATCGACGTCGACGGCGAGCCCGCGGGCGGAATCGGGTACTGGCAGACCGAGCACGACGGGGTGCCCGCGTACGAGACGGGTTGGAGTGTCGAGCCGCGGTACCAGGGCCGCGGAGTGGCAGGCGCAGCGCTGCGGCAGCTGACTCACCGTGTCGCGGCCGACGGGCAGCGCGCACTGCTCGTGGCCTACCCCGGCGCCGGCAACGCCGCGTCGAACGCGCTCTGCCGACGTGCCGGATTCGAGCACCGCGGGTCGGGCACGACACCCTGGCGTGGCGGGGAACTGACGTTCAACACCTGGGTGCTCGACGTCTCGCCGCTCGACGTGTCAGGCCTCACGGCCGACGTCGAGGAACGGTTCGACGGCGACGCACTCGACCGCGAGCGCTGGTGGCCGTTCTACACGCCGCACTGGTCGTCGCGGGATGCCTCGGCCGCCCGCTCGTCGGTCGGCGCATCCGGACTCGAACTGCGGATCGACGATGAAACGCGGCCCTGGGCGCCCGACCTCGACGGCGACCTGCGGGTGTCGCACCTGCAGACCGGTCAATACTCGGGACCCGTCGGAAGCGCGATCGGACAGCATCGCTTCCGCGACGGGCTGACCGTGCGCGAGGAGCAGCCGGAGCACCGCGGCTGGCTCGTGCGTCACGGCGTCATCGAAGTGAGGATGGCGGCGATCCGGCACCCCGACGTGATGGTCGCGTTCTGGCCGATCGGGTTCGAGGAGCGGCCCGAGGACTGCGGGGAGCTCTGCATCGCCGAGATCTTCGGGAGCGAGCTCGACGACGACGGGGGCTGGGTCGGCGTGGGAGTGAAGCCGCAGAACGACCCGCGACTGCGCGAGGAGTTCGAGAAGGTGCGCGTCGACGGCGATCTGACCGACATGCACGACTACGCCGTCGAGTGGACGCCCGAGCGCGTGCGGTTCTTCATCGACGGGCGATGGGTCAAGACATCCGTCCAGTCGATCGACTACCCGGTGCAGTTCATGCTCGACGTGTACGAGTTCCCACGCGTTGACGGCACTCGCGCCGTCGACGCGCTGCCGCACGTGCTGCGGGTCGAGCGGGTGCGGTCGTTCGCGTTGGCCTGAACTCGCGCGGGCTGCCCGGCCGTCGCGGCCGGAGCGCACCCCGCCCCGTCCGGACACCGGCCGGTCAGGCCGCCGCGATCACCTCGAGCACGGCCTCGCCGTAGGCCTCGCGCTTCTTGGCGCCGATCCCGGTCACCCCGTCGAGGTCGGCGAGCCTCTCCGGCCGCACCTCGGCCAGGGCGCGCAGCGTCGAGTCGCCGAAGACGATGTACGCGGGCACTCCGAGTTCGCGGGCGACCCCCGCGCGCCATTCGCGCAGCGCCTCGAAGAGCGGGCGGTCCCGCTCGGCGAGCGTGTCGGACGCCGAGACCTTGCGCACACGGGGCGCGGAGCCAGACCGGCCGAGCACGTCGCGCCGCAGCGGCACCGGGGTCTCGCCGCGCAGCACGCCGGCCGCGGGCTCGCCGAGCGCGAGCGTGCCGTACTCGCCGCGGGCGATGAGGATGCCCCGGGCGAGCAGCTGCCGGATCACGCTGCGCCAGTCCTGCTCCGACAGGTCGGCCCCGAGGCCGTACGTCGAGAGCGAGTCGTGCCCCTGCTGCCGGATCCGATCGGTCGACGAGCCGCGCAGGATGTCGATGAGGTGGCCGGCGCCGAAGGACTGCCCTCGCTCGCGCTGCAGGCGCACGATGGTCGACAGCAGCTTCTGCGCCGGCACGAGGCCGTCCCAGGTCTCGGGGGCTTCGATGCACGTGTCGCAGTTCCCGCACGGTTCGGACGGCTCACCGAAGTAGGCGAGGAGGTTCTGGCGGCGGCATCCGACCGTCTCGCACAGCCCGAGCATCGCGTCGAGATGCTGACCCAGCCGGTTCTTGAACGCCCGGTCGCCGGGACTCTGGTCGATCATGCGCCGCTGCTGCACGACGTCGCCCAGCCCGTAGGCCATCCACACGACCGAGGGGTCGCCGTCGCGGCCCGCTCGTCCGGTCTCCTGGTAGTACCCCTCGACCGACTTCGGCAGGTCGATGTGGGCGACGAAGCGCACGTCGGGCTTGTCGATCCCCATGCCGAACGCGATGGTCGCGACCATGACCACGCCCTCGTCGCGCAGGAACCGCGACTGATTCGCGGCGCGGACGGATGCCTCCAGCCCGGCGTGATACGGCAGCGCGTCGAAGCCCTGCGTCCGCAGGAACTCGGCTGTCTGCTCGACGGACTTGCGGCTGAGCGCGTACACGATGCCCGCCGACCCCTCGGGCTGCGAGCGGATGAACGCGGCCAGCTGACGCCGCGGGTCGGTCTTGGCGTCGATGCGGTACTGGATGTTGGGCCGGTCGAAGCTCGACACGAAGTGTCGTGCCTCGGGGAGGCGAAGGCGCTCAGTGAGCTCGCGGTGCGTGGCGGGCGTCGCGGTCGCCGTGAGGGCGAGCCGCGGCACGCCGGGGAACCGCTCGGCGAGGTCGCCGAGCGCGAGGTAGTCGGGCCGGAAGTCGTGACCCCACTGCGACACGCAGTGGGCCTCGTCGATCGCGATGACGCTCAGCCTGCCGCGGGCGAGGAACCGCAGGGTGGCCTCGGTGTTGAGACGCTCGGGTGCGACGTACAGCAGGTCGAGCTCGCCGGCGAGATAGGCCTGCTCGACCGCCGCCCGTTCGTGCGGGGCCTGCGTGGAATTGAGATAGGCCGCCCGCACGCCGTTGGCGAGCAGTGCGTCGACCTGGTCGTGCATGAGCGCGATGAGCGGGCTCACGACGAGTCCCGTTCCGGGGCGCAACAGCGCGGGCAGCTGGTAGCAGACGCTCTTTCCGCCGCCCGTGGGCATGAGCACGACGGCGTCACCGCCGGCGATCACGTGCTCGACGATCGCGCCCTGCTCGCCGCGGAAGGCGTCATAGCCGTAGACCTCGTGAAGCACCGCCCGGGGGTCGGCACCCGCGAAGTCGCGCCGCGGCGCAGACGCGAACGCGGGAACCGCATCGCTCTCGGCGCCCTCGAACCGCCCGGAAGGCTCGGCGTAGGGAGGCTCGTCGAACTCCGGCGGTGGCGCGAAGTCATCGGGGTCCCACATGAGATCGGCGTACGGGTCGCCTGGGGGGATGCTCATCCCTCCCAGGGTAACCGCGGCCGCCGACGCCCGCCCCGGTTCCCCGGGCTCGGTGGACCGCCGCGCTCGACGCGCGCCCGGGGAGGAGGCGCCGCGCCTGTCGGGTATGGTCGGGGCCATGCAATGCCGATGAGCCGTCCCCGCATCCGTACGCCGGCGCGTCGAGCGCCGAACCGGCCGCGTCTCGGCGGCCGCGGCATCCGAAAGGCATCGCATTGTTCTTCCCCTCCGACTCCCTTCCCCTGCGGGGCCGCACCGCGCTGGTGACCGGCGTCTCGCGCCGCCGCGGCATCGGGTTCGCCGTCGCGCGACGCTTCGCCGAGCTCGGTGCGAGCGTCTTCATCCACCATTACTCTCCGCACGACACCCCGCTGCCGTGGGGCGGCGACGACCTCGACGCGGTCCGCGACGAGCTGCGCGCGGCACTCGCGGACGACGCCGTCCTCGGTGACGTCAGTGCCGATCTGCGGGATGCCTCGGCCCCCGACGACGTCATCGCCGCCGCTCAGACCCTCACCGGCCGGCTCGACATCCTCGTCTGCAACCACGCCCAGTCCGGCGACGACGGCTCGCTGCTGGACATGACCGCCGAACGCCTCGACGGCTTCTGGTCGGCGAACGCCCGGTCGACGCTGCTCCTCACGCGCGCATACGCCGCGCTGCACGTCACCCAGGCGCCCGGGGCACGACCCGGCGAGCGGACCGAGCGCTCGGGCCCCTTCGCCGAGCCCGTGGGCCGGGTCTTCTGGATGACGTCGGGCCAGATCCACGGACCGATGCGCGGCGAGGTGGCCTACGCCACGAGCAAGGCCGCCCTCGCCGGGATCACCCCGACGGTCGCCGCCGAGCTGCTCGACCTGGGCATCGTCCTCAACACCGTCAACCCCGGCCCGGTGAACACCGGCTACCTCGACCCCGAGACGACGGACCGGCCCCTCGACGAGATCCAGGAGTGGATCCGCACGACGCCGTTCGGCAGAGTCGGACGCCCCGCCGATCCCGCGAACCTCATCGCGTGGCTCGCGACCGACGAAGGCGCATGGGTCGTCGGCCAGGTGCTGACCTCCGACGGCGGCTTCAGTCTCGGCTGAGACTAGAGCCGGAGGACGTGCGTCACGCGCAGCACGGCGGTGCCGGCCTCCTCGGACGCGGCGAGGTCGACCTCGCCGCGGATGCGCCAGTCATGGTCGCCCTCGGGGTCGTCGATGGTCTGCTCGACCCGCCAGACGCCGGCCGAGGCATCCGACTCGTCGATCGTGACCAGCCGCGGCGAGCGCGCCGGCCCGCCCGTCAGGATCTCGTCGTGCTCGTCGAAGTAGGCGTCGAGCGCAGCGGACCAGTCGACGTCCGGGTCGACGGCGAGCAGCTCGTCGTCGCGCTGCAGCGCCGCCAGCTGCACCCGCCGGAACAGCTCGTTGCGCACGAGCACGAGGAACGCGCGCCGATTGGTGAGCACCGACGGCGGGGCCGGCGGCACGACCGGCTCGTCGGGATCGGTCGACGGATTGACCAGCGCCTCCCACTCGTCGACGAGGCTCGAGTCGACCTGCCGCACCAGCTCGCCGAGCCAGGCGATGAGGTCGAGCAGCGACTCGGTCTGCGCCTCGGCCGGCACGGTCTGCCGGATCGCGCGATACGCATCGGAGAGGTAGCGCAGCACCAGCCCCTCGCTGCGGGCCAGCTGGTAGTGCGAGATGAACTCGGCGAACGACATGGCGCGCTCGAACATGTCGCGCACCACCGACTTCGGCGAGAGCTCGAAGTCGCGCACCCACGGCTGGCTCGTCGCGAACACCTCGTACGACTGCGCGAGCAGCTCCTCGAGCGGCTTGGGCCAGGTGACGCCCTCGAGCAGCTCCATCCGCTCGTCGTACTCGATGCCCTCGCGCTTCATCGCGGCGACCGCCTCGCCCCGTGCGAGGAACTGCTGCTGCGACAGCACCGGACGCGGGTCGTCGAGCGTCGCCTCGATCACGCTCACGACATCGAGGGCGTAATGGCCGGTTCCCGCGCCGCCCGGCGCCTCGTCGGGATCGAGCAGGCCGATCGCCGCGAGGGCGAACGGCGACAGCGGCTGATTGAGAGCGAAGTTCGGCTGCAGATCGACGGTGAGACGGATGCCTCCCGCGCCGTCCACCTCGACGACATCCGCCGCCACCAGGGTGCGGAAGATCGCGAGCGCCCGCCGGGCCAGCTCGAACTGCCGCGCGCGGGGTTCGTGGTTGTCGCGCACCAGCGCACGGACGTTCGCGAACACGTCACCGCCGCGCGCGATGACATTGATGAGCATCGCCGCCGTCAGCTGCAGCTGCGGAACGAGAGGCTCGGGCTCGGCATCGACGAGCCGCTCGAACGTGGACTCGCTCCAGTTGACGAAACCCTGCGGGGCCTTCTTGCGCACGACCTTCTTGAGCTTCTTGGGATCGTCTCCGGCCTTGGCGACAGCTGCCGCGTTCTCGATCTCGTGGTCGGGCGCCATCACCACGACCGTGCCGGCGGTGTCGAACCCGGCCCGGCCGGCGCGACCGGCGACCTGATGGAACTCGCGGGCGGTGAGCTGCCGCATCCGCTGTCCGTCGTACTTGGCGAGCGCCGTGATCAGGACCGTGCGGATCGGCACGTTGATGCCGACGCCGAGCGTGTCGGTGCCGCAGATCACGCGCAGAAGACCCCGCTGGGCGAGCGTCTCGACGAGGCGCCGGTACCGCGGCAGCATGCCGGCGTGATGCACGCCGATCCCCGCGCGCACATAGCGAGACAGCGTGCGCCCGAACGCGGTGGTGAAGCGGAAGCCGCCGATGGCCTCGGCGATCGCGTCGCGCTGCTCCCGCGTGATCACCTTGATGCTCGAGAGCGCCTGCGCGCGCTCCATCGCCGCGGCTTGCGAGAAATGGACGACGTACACCGGCGACTGGTTCGTCTGCAGCAGCTCTTCGACCGTCTCGTGCACAGGCGTGCGCGCGTAGGAGAAGTGCAGCGGCACCGGGCGCTCGACGCCGGTGATCCGCGCGGTCGGCCGCCCGGTGCGGCGGGAGAGATCGTCGGCGATCGCGGTCACGTCCCCGAGGGTCGCCGACATCAGCACGAACTGCGCACGCGGCAGCAGGAGGAGCGGCACCTGCCACGCCCAGCCCCGGTCGGGATCGCCGTAGTAGTGGAACTCGTCCATGACCACCTGGTCGGCCGAGGCATCCGCCCCCTGACGCAGCGCGAGGTTCGCCAGGATCTCGGCCGTGCAGCACACGATCGGAGCATCGGGGTTCACGGAGGAGTCGCCCGTGACCATGCCGACGTTCGCGGCGCCGAAGATATCGACGAGCGCGAAGAACTTTTCGCTCACCAGCGCCTTGATCGGCGCCGTGTAGTACGTACGCCCGCCCCTCGCGAGCGCCGCCGCGTGGGCGGCCACGGCGACGAGCGACTTGCCCGTGCCCGTCGGGGTCGACAGGATCACATTCGACCCCGACGCGATCTCGATGATCGCCTCGTCCTGCGCCGGATAGAGAGTGAACCCGCGCTCCTCGGCCCACTCGACGAAACCGGTATAGACGGCGTCGTCGTCGGCGCCGGCCGGCACGGCGTCGAGAAGCGAGAGCATCATCCGAGTCTGCCAGGCCGCGCGAGCGGCCCGGCAGCTCGGACGAATGGGCGGATGCTGCGCGCCTGCGCGCCGGCTACGGCATCAGCGCGGCGGCGATGACGTCAGGGCGGGATGCCCGGGGTCAAGCGGTGGCGGAACACCCGGAGCGGCCCGTACGTTGAAACGGACGACGAAAGGACGCCGATGACCGCCACCGAAGAGATCACCGTCGTGCGCAATGACGAGGACGCCCGCTACGAGGTCCATGTGGGCGACGTGCTCGCCGGCTTCACGACTTTCCGCATCGACGCGCGCGGTCGCCTCAACTTCCCGCACACCGAAGTCGACCCCGCCTTCCGCGGCCGCGGCCTCGCGCAGACCGTCGTGGCCGAGGCCATGGCAGACCTCGCCCGTCGCGGCGAGACCGTCGTGCCGCACTGCCCCGTAGTCGTGAAGTACCTGCGCGAGAACGAGGTGCCGGGCCTCGTCATCGAATGGCCGGCGCACGCCCGGCCGGAGTGACGACCCTGCGATGACACGGCTCGACACCGGCGAAGGCGTGCAGGCCGAGGCATCCGCCGACTGCGACGGCCCGCGCGCACTGCTGCTCGAAGCCCGCGAGGTGCCTCTCGGCGGCGTCCGTGCCATGAACGTGCGGCGCGCGCTGCCCCAGCGCGACCTGCCGCTCGTGGGCGCGTGGTGCTTCCTCGACCGGTTCGGGCCGCAGGTCACGCGCATGCGCGTCGAGCCGCACCCGCACATCGGCCTGCAGACGGTGACCTGGCCGCTGACCGGCGACGTGCGCCACCGCGATTCGGTGGGCAGCGACGTGATCGTGCGCCGGGGTGCGCTCAATCTCATGACGAGCGGCGCCGGCATCTCCCACTCGGAGTACTCGCTGGGGGAGGATGCCGCGCCCCTCGATGCCCTCCAGCTGTGGGTCGCCCTCCCCGAGTCCCGTCGGCACGGCGCACCGGCGTTCGAGCAGCATGCGACGCTCCCCGAGATCGCGCTCGCCGCGGTCGAGGGGGCGGAAGGCGCGGCGACCGTGGTGCTCGGCGACTTCGCCGGCCTCTCGTCGCCCGCGACCGCGTACACGCCGATCGTCGGGGCCGAGGTGCGCGTCCCCACAGGCGCCAGGCTGCGCGTGCCCCTCGATCCGTCGTGGGAGCACGCCCTCGTCGGAGTGATCGGCGAGGCGACGGTGCACGCGGGCACCGAGGACCGCATCGACCTCGACGTCGAGCACCTGCTCTACCTCGGCATCCACCGCGAGGAGATCGAGATCTCGAGCGCGACCGGGGCCACGCTGTTCCTCCTCGGCGGTGAGCCCTTCCCGGACGAGATCGTCATGTGGTGGAACTTCGTCGGCCGCAGCCACGAGGAGATCGTGGTCGCACGGGACGCCTGGGAGTCCGCCGACCCTCGGTTCGGCCGCGTGGTGGACCACGGCGACGAGCGCATCCCGGCACCGCCGCTGCCCGCCGTGCGGCTGACGCGCCGCCGGCGTCGGGTCTGACCCTCCCCTCGAGCGGCGAAGGGCGCCCGGGCCGAAGCCCGGACGCCCTTCGCCTGTGCAACCGTTACGGCACGTCGACCGAGAGCACGGTGCGCACCTGCGAGTCGCCATAGCGGACGACGCCCAGGTAGCTGCCGGCCTCGAGCCCCGACCACGACACGGTGTACTCGGTCGGAACGCTCTCCGTCGCCGCGACCGGGTTGGGCGTCGCAGTGAGCGAGCCGTCACCGGCGGGCATCACGACGGCGCTGGTGCCCTGCCACGTGAACGGCGCGGTGTGCGAGTACACGTGCGCCTCGACCAGGTAGTAGCCGGCGGTGGGCGCCTCGAGCTGGACGGACTCGTCGGCAGCGGCCGACGCGGACGTCCAGGTCTCGTAGTAGCGCCAGTCCTCGGGGCCGACCACGCGGTAGACGAACAGGTCGAGGTCCGACCCGCTGTCGTCCGACGAGTCCAGGGCGAAGCGGGCGAGCTCGGCACCCTCCTCGACCTCGACCACGTAGTAGCTGTAGCCGTCCTCGGCCTCGCCCGTGGTCTCGTCGCCGTCGACCAGCACCTGCTCCTTGGCGAGACCCGCCAGGTTCAGGGCGAGGTCGCCGGTGACGCCGGGCGTGAACTCGACGTCGACGCTTCCGGCCGCGCCGCTGCCCTCCACCGAGGCCGGGGCGTCGGCGGTCACGGGGAACACCGCGATGGGCGAGCGCACGGTCGAGCCGGCGCCGGTCCACGTGAGCGAACCCGTCGACCACGCCTCGACATCCGCGTCGCCCTTGGCGAGCGTGACCGTGAAGGACTTCGTCTCACCGGCCTTCGCGAAGGTGAGGGTGCTGGGTTCGACGGTGACGTCGATGCCGGGAACCGAAGCGGATGCAGTGAAGGTGCCCGCCTTAGTCGAGGTGACCGACCGCGTCACGGTCTGCGGACCCGCGAGCGAACCGATGCCGATCGAAGCGAGGTTGAGGTCGCTCGCGTCGGTCGGCTCCACGCCGAAGTCGAAGAGGTCGAGACCCTGCAGGTACGAGGCCCAGTTCTCCGGGCCGTTGAGGTACAGCAGTCCGGCGTCGAAGTACTTCGTGGGGTCGACGTGTCCGGCACCCTGCGCGAACGGATCGGTGTTGGTCGAGCCGTCGCCGTTCTTCGAGTCGTATGCCGTCGTCATGAGGGCGGACTTGATCTCGGCGGGAGTCGCGTTGGGCTTCTCACCGAGGTAGAGCGCGCCCAGTCCGGCGACGTGCGGCGACGACATCGAGGTGCCCGACTTGAAGCCGAACGTCGCGGCCTCCTTCGGACCGTTGTGGGTGGCGGCGAGGATCGCCACACCCGGTGCGGTCACATCGGGCTTGATGACATCGCTGCCGTCGGCGAGCATCGGTCCGCGGCTGGAGAAGCCGGCGACCACGGGGGTCGGCGTCTCCTCACCGGTCACGTTGTCGCCCACGAGGGTCGCGGTGGCACCGGCCGTGTTGCGCACGTAGTCGAGCAGCGCGGTGCGGTGCTCGGCGTTGAGGTGCACGGTGGGAACGGAGTGGAAGTCGTTGTCGAGCGAACCCGCCGTGACGTTCACGAGGATCATGCCCGTGCCGCCGGCCTCGGCGACCGCCTGCGACTTCTCGACGCGCGCGTTGGTGCCGCGGTCGCACACCACGATCTTCCCGGCGATCTTGGCCGGGTCGAGGGTGTCGAGGAAGCAGAGCGCCGCCTCGGCGGGCGCGGCGCCTGCGGCCGCCGCGTCACCCGCATAGACCACGGGACCGCTGATCGTCTGACCGAACGGCACGGTGACCGACGCCCCGGCCTCCTCGAATCCGTTCGGCAGCTGAACCGTTCCCTCGTACGTCGGAACGGTCGACGCGGCGACGGTCGTGTACCACGGCGCCGCGTGGTCCGCCGTGGACGCACCCGGTCCGTCGTTGCCGGCGCTGACGGCGACATAGACGCCTGCCGCGGCCGCGTTGAAGAACGCGATGTCGTCGGCCTGCAGGACCGTCGTGGCCGCCCCGCCGCCGATCGAGTAGTTGATGACGTCGACGCCGTCTGCAACCGCCCGGTCGATCGCGGCGAGGAGGTCGCTGCCTGCGCAGATGTCGTCCGAGGTCACGAGGTCGTCCGGGCCGACGTAGCACGCCTTGTACGAAGCGACCTTGGCGGCCGGGGCGACGCCCGAGATCTTGCCGAAGTCGACGCCTTCGACGGATGCCTGGACGCCGAAGTTTCCGGCTGCGGTGCTCGCGGTGTGGGAGCCGTGGCCGTCGCCGTCGAGCGGGGACAGGTAGTCGTAGGTGAAGTCGAACCCGGCGGCGGCGGCGCCTTCGCTGAAGTGACGCGCGCCGATGAGCTTGGTGTTGTAGTCGAGCTTGTTCCAGCCCTGACCGATCTCGATGGCGCTGCGGAACTGGCCGCCGTCGGCCTTGTCGAAGACGATGGTGTCGCCGTTGACCGTGTACGGCTCGGCGCCCGGCTTCTTCTTCAGGGGTGCCCCGGCGAAGGACGGGTTGTCGGCGGCGATGCCGGTGTCGATCACACCGACGACGATGCCCTTGCCGGCTTCCTTCACACCGCCGACAGCATCCCAGACGCCGCCGGTGCCCTTGTCGCCGCTGCCGAGCCCGAGGAACTCGGTCGACGGCGTTGCGGTCGGGTGGTACACCTCGTCGGGGTATACCGCGAGCACATCCTTGCTGCCGCGCAGCTTGGCGACCTCGGCGCCGCTGAGGTCGGCGCTGAAGCCGTTCAGCGTGACCTGATACGTCGTGGCCGGCTCGACGCCGGCCTCGGCGGCGACGTCCTTCTGCTGCTTCTTGAGGTGCGCGACGTACTTCTGCGAGTTCGCGGAGTGGGCGTCGAGCTGCTTGCCCTTCGCGGGCTTCGTGCGCGCGATGCCGCTCTCGCCGCCTTCGTAGGTGGCCAGCGGTGCGTCCTTGAGCAGGACGATGTAGCGGCCGGCCGGAGAATCGATCGGAATGGGGGTTCTCACCTCCTCCGGAGCTGCACCGAAGCTTGCGGTTGCTGCTGTGCCGGTGAACAGTGCGGCGAGTGTGACGACCGCGGCTGCCCGCACGGAGGATCTACCCATCAGGGCCCCCATCTAGGTGTACAGGAGTGATGTTGCGCCGCGTCTTCGAGGCGCAACAGGCTCAAACGTAACTTCCGCAACACCCGTCGCAGATGAGGAATATGTGAGAATCGCGGAGTCGCTCGCCAGTACGCTGGGCATGTGGCCAACCCGTCCCGAATCTCGACGAGCGTTCTGCTCACGTGCGCCGCGATCGGCGTCGCAGCGGGCATTCTGCAGGCGATCGCGGGGGTCTCCAGCGGCTTCGTCGTCGCCTTCGCGCCGATCGTCTACGGCCTCGTCCTCGGTGTGCACGTGCTGCCGGGAGTCATCGCGCAGGAGCTGCTCCGCGCGCCGTGGGTGGCGCTGATCACGCATCTCGTCGCCGCGCTCGTCGCCAGCGCGGTCACTCCGGTCTGGATCGGGCGCTACGTCGGCACCGCGCTCCTGATCGGCGGGCTGCAGGAGCTCATCGCCGCCGTGTCGCGCTACCGTCGCTGGGAGCCGTGGCGGTTCTTCCTGTCGTCCGTGATCATCGGCGTGGTCATCGCCGCCGTCATCTGGTTCGCCGCCGACATCGCACGCTTCGCGCTGTGGGGACAGGTCGTCTACGTCGCCCTCTTCGTGCTCGGTCCGGTGCTCTGGACCGCCATCGGCCTCGCGATCGGACGGGCGCTGCGCCGTGCCGGCGTCCCGCGTCAGCGCGGCGCCTAGCGTCATCGACTTCTCCGCCCAGGTAAGGGTCGGCTAAGTTAGGAGAGACTTAGTACTCTCCCGAGGAAGATCCGTGACCGCACCCGAGCGCGACCCTTCCGCCGCGCTCGCGGCGGACCGCGACGCGCTCCCGGTGCGCGTGCGCGGCCTGGGAGTCACCCACGACGGCGAGAGCACGGCGGCACCGGCATCCGTCACCTTCGACCTCGCCCCCGGCGAGGTCGTGCTGCTGCTCGGACCGAGCGGCTCGGGGAAGTCGACCCTGACCCTCGCGCTGAACGGACTGATCCCCCACGCCGTCCCCGCGGCGCTGACCGGTTCGGTGCACGTCGCCGGACTCGACACGAGCGCCGCAACCGTGGCCGAGCTCAGCACGCACGTCGCGATGGTGTTCCAGGACCCCGACGCGCAGCTCGTCACCGGCACCGTGCTCGACGAGGTCGCCTTCGGTCCCGAGAACCTGCGGATTCCTGCGGCCGACGTGCTCGCCCGGGCCGAGACCGCGCTGCGACGGGTCGGCCTGTGGGAGCGGCGTTCCGAGAATCCCGATCGCCTCTCGGGGGGCGGGCGCCAGCGCCTCGCGATCGCGTGCGCACTCGCCATGGGCTCGCCGCTCCTGGTGCTCGACGAGCCGACCGCCAACCTCGACCCGGCCGGCATCGAAGACGTCTACGAGGCACTCGCCGGCGTCGTGGCCGACGGTGATCGCGCGATCCTCCTCGTGGAGCACAACCTGGATGCCGCCGTGGGATTCGTCGATCGGGTCGTCGTGCTCGATCACGATGGATGCCTCTCGATGGACGGAACGGTCGACGCCGTGCTGCGCGGGCGGGCCGACGAGCTCCACGACATGGGGGTGTGGCTGCCGGTGTCCACCCTCGCCGCGCTGCGACTGCGTCGCGCCGGCTACACCCTCGACCCGCTCCCTCTCACGCCCGATGAGCTGCGATCGGCACTGGAGGCGACGGATGCCCCGGCGCCGCGCTCCCCGGCCGTCACCGCAGGCACGAGGACCGCCGCCGAACAGCGTGCCGCCCACGATGCCCGCGCCGAGGCATCCGCCCCCCTGATCAGCGTCCGCGGCCTCACCGTCCGTCGGGGGCGCACCGAGGTGCTGCACGGCATCGACCTCGACATCGCGGCCGGCGAGTTCGTCGCCGTCGTCGGCACCAACGGCGCGGGCAAGACCACGCTGATCCAGGCGCTCGCCGGCGTGGTGCCGCCTCCCCGCGGCACGGTGCGCGTCGACGGGCGCGACGTGGGGCGCACCGATGCGCGCACGCTCGCGCGCCGGATCGGGTTCGTGTTCCAGAACCCCGAGCACCAGTTCATCGCGCACACGGTGTTCGACGAGATCGCCCACGGCCTCCGGCGTCAGCACCTGCCCGAGACCGAGGTCCGCGAGCGGACGATCACCCTGCTGCGCCGGTTCGGACTCGAGACGCGCGCCGACGCGCACCCGTTCCTGCTCTCCGGCGGCCAGAAGCGCCGGCTGTCGGTCGGGACCGCACTCGTGACGGGGGCATCCGTGCTGGTCCTCGACGAGCCCACCTTCGGTCAGGACCGTGCGCGGGCCGACGAGCTGCTGGGCCTGCTCGACGAGCTCAATTCCGAGGGCACGACCGTCGTGGTGGTGACCCACGACATGCAGCTCGTCACCGATCACGCGCACCGCACGATCGTGCTCGCCGACGGGCGGGTCCTGGCCGCCGCCCCCACCTCCGAGGTCTTCGCCG
This sequence comes from Microbacterium sp. MF43, assembly GCF_012847295.1. GTDB lineage: Bacteria > Actinomycetota > Actinomycetes > Actinomycetales > Microbacteriaceae > Microbacterium. Next base: position 218,091 of record NZ_JABBDY010000004.1, on the reverse strand, counting down.
ACGACGCCCTGATCGAACGGGCGGGCCTTCGGCTGCCGCCGCTGCGCCGCGCGCTGCGCGGTCTGACGTCGCACCCCTTCCTTTCGACCGTCGCCCGCATCGGCGATCTGCCGGCGGAGGCATCGGCATGACCGGACGCCTCACCGCCGCCCAGGGCATCCGGGCGCCCTTCGATCCGTATGCCGGGATGGCGCCGTCCTCACCGGCGCGGTTCCTGTACGCCCTCAATCCGCTGGCGAAGATCGCGGCACCGCTGCCGGCGATCGTGCTCCTGGTCTTCGTGCGCGACCTCGCGACGCCGATCGCGTTCCTCGTGCTGAGCTATGCGATCCTCCTCGTGGGGGTCAGGTTCTCGGCCGGTCTGGCGGCGATGCTGGCCGCGCTGCCGGTCGGCGCGATCGTGATCGGTGTCGGCTTCTCGCTCTGGACCGATCCCGCGCGGGTCGATCAGTCGGTCATCGTGTTGCAGCTCGGTTCGTGGACCCTGTACGGCGGCGCGCTGTCCGTCGGCCTCGCCACCGGCGCGCGGATCGCCGCGATCGTCGCCCTCACGTTGATCGCGGGCGTCTCGACGACCGGCCCCGACCTGGTCCGGGCGACGGTGCAGCAGCTGCGCGTGCCGTACCGCATCGGCTATACGGCCCTCGCGGCGTTCCGCTTCGTTCCGCGGTTCGGTCACGAACTCGATGTCATCCGGCAGGCGCACCGGGTGCGCGGCGCGCACGGCGGGCGCGGACCGTTCGCCGCGATCGCGCGGTGGTTCGGCTACGTCGTGCCGCTCATGGCGGGCGCGATCCGTCACGCCGAGCGCGTCGCCCTGGCGATGGATGCCCGCGCGTTCGGCGCCTACCCCGACCGCACCGAACGCCACCTGGTGCCGTTCCGCGCCCGCGATGCCGTCTTCATCCTGCTGCTGTGGGCGGTCTCGGCGGCGATCTTCACCTTCTGCTTCCCCTGGGGCCTCTGAGCCCCCTCACCTCGCACCGACGGAGGATCCATGGCCGGCGCCAGCAAGCTCGTGAAGCCCGAGACGCAGGGACTCGTGCACCTGACGGTGCTGCGACGCGAGCGGCTGTCACCGCACTGGATGCGGGTGACCCTGGGCGGGGGTGAGATCGAGCAGTTCCGGCCGATGGGCTTCGACCAGTGGTTCCGCCTCTTCCTCCCGCTCGGCGGAGACGAAGGGCTGGATCGCCTCCCCGCCAAGGCCAACAAGCTCATCGGCTACCTGCGGTATCTGCGCATCCCCGACGGCGTGCGGCCGGTCATGCGCAACTACACCGTGCGAGCCTTCCGCCCCGCCACAGCGCAGAGCGGTGCCGAGCTCGACGTCGACTTCGTGCTGCACGGCTCCGCCGAGGACGGGACCGCGGGTCCCGCCTCCCGGTGGGCCGAGACCTGCGAGCCGGGCGAGAGCGTCGTCATCATCGACGAAGGGCTCGCCTTCAACCCGCAGCGCGGCATCGACCGCGTCCTGCTGGTCGGCGACGAGACCGGCCTGCCCGCCATCGCCGGGATCTGCGGGTCGCTGCCCCCGCACGCGTCCGGTCTCGCGATCGTCGAGGTGCCGACTGCCGAGGATGCGCTCGGCTTCGACCGCCCGACGGGCGTCGAGGTGCGGTGGCTCGTGCGCGACCACGATGTCAAGCCGGGCACGCTCGCCCTGCAGGCCCTTCGCGAGGCGTCGATTCCGGATGCCCCGTTCCACGCGTACCTCGTCGGCGAGCAGGCCCTGCCGACCGAGGGCCGCCGCTACCTCGTGAACGAGTGCGGCGTCGCCAAGGACGCGGTCAGCTTCTGCGGATACTGGCGCGTGGGCGCGGCATCCCCCACCCCGAAGGCGCACCTCGCGACGAGCGAGGCCTCCGCATGAGCCGGATCACGACCGCGTACCTGCTTACCTGCGCCGCGATCGGGGTGGCGACGGGCCTGCTCGTGATCCCGGCGACCGCGCTCTCGACGGCCCTCTACGTGTCCGCGCCCCCGCTGTCCGCACTGACCTACGCGGCGTGGGTGATCGGCTACGTCCTGGCGATGCGCCTCCTCGAGCGGCCGGGGGCGGCACTGCTCACCGGATTGATCTCGGGGATCGTCGCCACTCCGCTGTCGGTCACCGGCCCGGCGATCATCGTCACGAACCTCATGTTCGCCGCGGTGATCGAACTGCCCTTCCTGGTGACGCTGTACCGGCGCTGGTCGGCCTGGCTGCTCTACGCGGGCAGCATCGCCGGCGCCGTGCTGTACTCGGCGTGGACGGTGCTCGCCGCCGACATGACGGCCTTCGCCGCGTGGGTGCTGGTCGCCTACATCGCCGCCACGCTTCTCTCCGCGGCGGCGGGCGCCTGGCTCGGCATCCTGATCGCCGACCGCCTGAAGCGCGCAGGCGTCGCAAAGGTCGCCCGCCGGCGCCCGGCCGTCGTCGGGCGCGACGCCTGAGACGACGGATGCCGCGGCCCGACCATCTCCGAGAGACGGGGGCCGCGGCATCCGGAACCGCGGAACGCTACCGCTTGCCGACGATCTGGCGCGCGACGAGGTCGCGCATGATCTCGTTCGTGCCGCCGTAGATGCGGTGCACGCGGGCGTCGAGGTAGGCGCGGGCGATCGGGTACTCGGTGATGTAGCCGTAGCCGCCGTGAAGCTGCACGCCGATGTCGAGCAGCTCGGCCTCGCGGTCGGTGGTCCAGAACTTGACCTTCGCCGCCTCCTCGGCCGTGAGCTTCTCCTCCTTGTACAGCTTCATGGCGCGGTCGACGTAGGTCCACATCACGTCGACGGTCGTGGCCATGTCGGCGAGCTTGAACCGCGTGTTCTGGAAGTCGGCGATCGACTGGCCGAACGCCTCACGGCTGAGCACGTACTCGCGGGTCCAGACGAAGGCGGCCTCGCCTGCGGCGGCAGCGGCCACGCCGATCGACAGGCGCTCGAGGGGCAGGTTCATCATGAGCTGGATGAATCCGAGACCCTCCTTGCCGCCGATGAGGTTCGCCTCGGGCACGAAGACATCGCTGAACGAGAGCTCGGCGGTGTCCCAACCGTGGAAGCCCATCTTCTCGAGCTTCTTGCCGTGGTCGAAGCCCTCCATGCCGTCCTCGAGGATCAGCAGGCTGAAGGCGTCGGGACGGTTGCCCTCGCCGGTCTTGACGAAGGTGACCACCATGTCGGCGGTCTTGCCGGAGGAGATGAAGGTCTTGGCGCCGTTGACGATGTAGCCGCCCTCCACCTTCTTCGCGGTCGTCTTGATTCCGCGCAGGTCGGAGCCGGCGCCGGGCTCGGTCATCGCGAGAGCTCCGAGGATCTCGCCGGTCGCCATGCCGGGTAGCCACTTCTCCTTCTGCTCCTGCGTGCCCATGTGAACGATGTAGGGCACGGCGAGGTCATCCTGGATGCCCAGCGCTCCAGCGAGCGATCCGAGGCCCGCGCCGATCGTCTCTTCCAGGACGATCGAGCGGAAGCGGTAGTCCTGGAGCATCCCGGCACCGCCGAACTCCTCGGGAACCGACAGGCCGATGATGCCGGCCTCACCGGCCGCGAGCATCGTGGCGCGGTCGATCTCGCCGTCGCGGTCCCACTGCTTGCGCTTGTCGTCGCTCGCGTAGCGCTTGATGAACTCCTTGACGACGTCGCGAAACGCCTCGTGGTCCTCGTCGTAGATGTCACGCTCCATGCGCGCCTCCTTCTCGTCTTCGAGTGGCGCGCCACGGCGGTCGGATGCGATTGCCGCCCGGCGCTGCCCCCTCGAATCCTAGGGGCCCGCGACGGCGGAACCACGTCGATGTGAGATCGGATCCGAAGAAAGCTGGCACTCAGTGTCGGACGTTGTGGGATGCCTCCAGCCGCCGTCACTCGACGTAGTTCGGGGCCGCCTCCAGGCCGAAGAACGCCTCGAGCGACGTCCAGGCGCCGTCGTGATACGTGCGGGCGAGCTCGGGGCCGATATAGCGAAGGTGCCACGGCTCGGGCAGGTATCCGGTCACATCCGTCGCCCCGTCGGCGTACCGCACGATCCACCCGTACTCCCACGAGTGCGCGGCGACCCAGTCGCCCTGTGGCGAGCCGGCGAGGTCATCGAGGGAGCCGCACGTGCCGGCGCACGGGACCACGTCGCCGGCGAGGCCGGACTGATGCTCGCTGTACCCTGGCCGGGCGCTGACCTGGTCGGCGCCCTCTTGGCCGCGCGCGGCTACGTGCCGCCCGTAGGTGTCCTCTTGCGACGGGTACGACCGGAACGCGCTCAGCAGAGCGATCTCCCCGACGCCGGCCTCACGGGCAGCCGTCACCATCGCGGTCATGGCGGCCGAGGCATCGGACCGCAGCGATCCTCCCTCGAGGCTGCGAACGCCGTCGGGGAACATCAGGCCGGCGGGCCAGTAGTCGATCGGGACGTACTGACGGTGCTTGTTGACCACGACCCACAGCCGGGTGGGGTCGTCGAGGTCGACGCACGACGCGGCTCCCGCGGCGACAGCGGCGCGGAACGCCTCGCCCCCGCCCGCGGCGAGGATGGCGCCCGCGTCGTCGTGCGCCTCGAGCGCGGCGATGACGTCGGGCTTCGCGCAGATGTCGTTGGAGACCGGCTTCTGCTCGACCCGCGGCACCGGCAGGCGGTCCACGTTCGGCGGCGGCTCCAGCACGGGCGCCGTCGCGGCGACGGCTGCGGGCTGCGCGCCCGACACGAGAGCCGTCACCGCGGCCGTCGACCCGGCGAGGAGCACCCCCGCGACGGCGATCACGCCGACGACGCCCGCCCGCGTGAGGCGGCGTCTACCCGCATGCCGCGGGGCGAAGACCCCGGCAGGCGGGCCCCCCGGTCGCGCGAGCGAGGCCGGCCGCATGTCGGGGCCGACGAGGTCGTCGGGCAGCACGAACGGGGAGAAGGCGCGCGCGTCATCCGAGCGCGTGTCGCGGGCACGCCCATCGGCCTCTTCGCGCAGGGCTCGGGCGGCGCGACGAGTCACCGGGGTCTCGGGTGGGCCGGAGGCCGTCACGCGTGCCATTCTGGCCCCCGCGGGCGCGCCGCGCAAAAGCCGGTGCTCGCATCGGACGAGATTCGAAGATAGGCCGACTCGGTCTTGACAGTCTCTCGAACATCTGTTCCCATGGTTGCATGCGGTGGCAGGGTCAGGAACTGGGTGTGGCGGATGCCGCGGCCCTCCCCGGCCTCGAGCATCTGAACGGCCTCGTCCGCTCTGTGACGACGCCCGAGTTCGCTGACGTGACCTTTCACGAAGTCCTCGCACGGACCGCGCTCAACCATGTGCCCAGCGCGTCCGCGATGCCGTTCGACTGGACCGTGAACCCCTACCGCGGATGCAGTCACGCCTGTGTCTATTGCCTCCACCCCGATACGGCCATCCTCATGGCTGACGGGCGCACGAAACCCCTGCGCGAGATCACCGTCGGCGATGCGGTGGTGGGAACGCGCCGCGAGGGCGCCTATCGCAGATACGTGACCGCGACCGTCGGTGCGACCTGGGCGACGCGCAAACGGGCGTATCGGGTGCGGCTCAGTGACGGAACGGAGGTCGTCGCGAGCGGCGACCATCGCTTCCTGACCGAGCGTGGATGGAAGTTCGTCCAACCCTCCGAGTCGGGTGGACAGCGCCCGATCCTCACAACGAACAACCGCCTGCTCGGCTACGGCACCGCTGGGGCGGGGCCAGTTCCTGAGGAGACCACCGACTTCCGCGTGGGTTATCTCAGCGGGATGATCCGCGGCGACGGCATGATGCTGAAGCGGGAGTACCGACGCGCGCGGGGAGGGACGTACACAGCACACAGGTTCCGACTGGCGCTGGCAGACCGAGAGGCGCTCGACCGGTCGCATGCCTACCTCACGGCCGCCGGAGTGACACTTCGCGAGCACGCATTCTCGCCCGCCTCCGCCACGCGGCGTCAGATCGATGCGATCCACTCATCCCGCGCCGCCGATCACGAGGTCATCAGCTCCATCATCCAGTGGCCGGTGGACCCCTCGTCGGAGTGGTCTCGGGGCTTCCTGTCAGGAGTCTTCGACGCGGAGGGCAGCTGCAGCCGGGGCATCCTGCGCATCAGCAACAAAGATCAGCACATGCTGCTCACGATCGCTCGATCGCTGCGCGCGCATGGATTCGAATACGTGACCGAACCGGCCCGCGAGAACGGGGTGGTCTCGATTCGCCTACTCGGAGGCCTGCTCGCGCGGCGCCGGTTCTTCGATCTGACGCAACCCGCGATCACACGCAAGCTGAACCTGGTCGGAGCTGCCGTCAAGACGACCGCACCTCTTCGAGTGGTCGCGATCGAGGACGTCGGCGAGACGATCGACATGATCGACATCACGACCACCACCGGCGACTTCGTTGCCAATGGCGTGATCAGCCACAATTGCTTCGCGCGGGGCACGCACGAGTACCTCGAGCTCGACTCGGGGCGGGACTTCGACTCTCAGGTCATCGTCAAGATCAACGTGGCCGAGGTGCTCGAGAAAGAGCTGCGCCGCGGCAGCTGGGTCCACGAGCCGGTCATGCTCGGCACCAACACCGATCCCTACCAGCGCGCGGAGGGCCGCTATCGCCTGATGCCGGGGATCATCGGCGCGCTCACCGAGTCGGGCACACCGTTCTCGATCCTCACGAAGGGCACGCTGCTGAGGCGAGACCTGCCACTTCTCACGGAGGCGGCGAAGCAGGTCGATGTGACGCTTGCCATGTCGATCGCCGTCTTCGACGACGCCCTGCAGCACCTCATCGAGCCCGGCACCCCTACTGCCACCGCGCGCCTCGAGACCGTTCGGGCGGCGGCCGACGCCGGCTTCCGCGTGACGGTGTTCCTCATGCCGATCATCCCCCACCTCACCGACTCCGTCGCGGCCATCGACGACGCGCTCACGCGCATCAAGGCCGCCGGTGCGGTGCGGGTGATCTACGGGGCACTGCACCTGCGACCCGGCGCCAAGCAGTGGTTCATGCAGTGGCTGCAGCGGGAGCATCCCGAGCTCGTGTCGTCGTACCTCGGGCTGTACCCGGGCGCGTCCACGACGGCTCCCAAGGCCTACCGTGCCTGGCTCGCGAAGAGAGTGCGTCCGCTCCTCCGCGTGCACGGTCTCGATGGGCGGGCCGAGGACGACCACCCCCGCGACACGCCGGTCTCGGGTCTTGCGGCGCGCGCGGAGGCGCGGACGGCCGGCGTCGTCGTCACGTCGCGCGGTCGAGCAGCCGCCTCGCGCGCGGTGTCGGCCGGACCCGTGGTGCCCGAGCCCCGGCTCTTCTGAGGTCAGGCCGGGCGAGCGACCGCACTCGTCGTCGACGGCAGGGCGACCGGTCCGTCGACGAATTCGAGGATCGCGTCCAGCACCGGGTCCGCCGAGAGCACGCGATTGTGACCGAAACCGCCCGTGAGAAGCACTCGCGCGTGCGGATGTGCGTCCGCGAGCCGCCGCACCTCGTTGACAGGAACCACCCGGTCGCGCTCGTCGTGCACCAGCATCATCCCGACAGTCGTCCCCACGGGATGGCGCAGCGGCGACAACCGTGCGAACGGGTCGCGCTCGCCGGGGAAGTACCGGGATGCGAACGCGCGGCGCAGCGCCTCGGCGGTCGGGTCGGCCACGCGCAGCATCGACTGGAACTGCGACAGAAGCGAGTCGGCCTCTGCTGGCGCGGCGATGCTGACCACCCGCGCGACATCCAGTCCGTGGCCGGCCGCGACCAGCGCGGCCAGCCCGCCGAAGGAGTGGCCGACCACCGCAGCGAGGGTGCCGTACCGCCCTTGCAGTTCGGTGAGGATGTCGGTCCAGTCGATCAGATAGGTGCCCCGCGCGAGCGTATCGCCGTGCGCGGGTGCGTCGAAGGCGACGACGCGAAAGTCCTCGGCCACGAGCTCCCGCACGAGGGTGGCGAATTGACTCGCGCGCCCATCCCAGCCGTGGGCGAGCGCGATCGTGCCGCGACCACCACCGCCCCACGCATACGTGACCACATCGACGCCGCGCCCGCGCACCCCCGCGACGCGCACGGTCGAGCGGCGAGCGCGATCCATCGTCGGGATGTCGTGGTCGGCCACGGGACGCGGCCGGGCGACGCGAGCGAACAGCGGCAAGGCCGCCGTCGCCGCCAACCCGGGCGACAGGGCTCCCAGCGCGCGTACGGAGGATCCGGCGATCGAGAGCGCCACGTCCATTGAAGCCACCATCCTATCTATACGAACGATCGTGCGTATGAATACGAACGATCGTACGGTAACCTCGTCCCATGGCACAAGAGGTTCGCGATGGCCGCCGCGTCCGCGGCGATGAGTCGCGGCGGGTGGTCCTGGCGCACGCGATCGATGCCGCGTCCGTCGACGGTCTGGAGGGCCTCACGATCGGCCGGCTGGCGGATGCCTCTGGTCATAGCAAGAGCGGTATCGCAACGCTGTTCGGCTCGAAGGAGCAGCTGCAGCTGGCGACGATCGCGGCGGCTCGCGAGGTGTTCGTCGATCGCGTCATCGCACCCGCCCGGGCCCGCTCGGAACGTGGACTCGACCGCCTGGTTGCCCTGATCTCGGCGTGGCTGGAGTACTCCGACGAGCGCGTCTTCCGCGGTGGCTGCTTCTTCGCCGCGACATCCGTCGAATACGACGCGAAGCCGGGTCCGGTGCGGGACGCGGTCGTCGCCGCCTCGACGGCGTGGGAGGACTACCTGACGATCTCCATCGAATACGCCATGGCCGCAGGCGAGCTCCCCCGGCTCGAGGAGGCCCGACAGCTCACGTTCGAGATCGTCTCGTTCCTCGAGGCCGCGAACACCCGGTCGCTGCTGCATGCGAGCACCGAGCCGTACGATCGCGCCGCCGTGGCTTTGCGCTCACGACTGCTCGACCTCGGCGGCGACCCTGACATGGTCGCGTCCATCACGCGCACGGCCACCGCCGCCTGAGCCGGCTCACCTCCTCAGCGAGGGAGATGAGCCGGCGACCAGACGCTTCAGGCGTCGACGCCCGAGAGCTGACGACCCGAGAGCTCCTCGAGCAGGTCATCGCCGGGACGGACCTCGTCGAACGGCGCGTGAATCTCGGCGCGATCCAGCAATTCGGTCATGCGGCGGCGGCGCTGGCGTGTGATGAGCGTGACGACGGTTCCCGAGCGGCCGGCGCGACCGGTGCGGCCCGACCGATGCAGATAGGTCTTGTACTCGTCGGGCGCGTCCGCCTGCACCACGAGATCGATGTCGTCGACGTGGATGCCTCGCGCGGCGACATCGGTGGCGACGAGCACCTGGACGCGGCCCGACGTGAGGCGCTCCAGGTTGCGCGTGCGCTTGGCCTGGTTCAGATCGCCATGGAGTGCGAGGGCGCGGATGCCGGCGTCATCGAACTCTTCCGCGAGCATCTCCGCGTACGCGCGGGTGCGGGCGAAGACGAGGGTCTTGCCCTCGCGCTCGACGAGCGACGCGAGGATCTCACCCTTGTCACGGTGATCGATCACGAGGACGCGGTGGTCGATCGTGCCCGAGTCCTGGTCCTCGCCGGCGACCTCGTAGACGGCCGGGTCGACCAGGAACTCGTCCACCAGTGCGGCGACTTCGCGGTCGAGCGTGGCCGAGAAGAGCAGCTTCTGGCTCCCGTCGGCGGTGAGGCGCAGGATTCGCTGCACGGGCTCGAGGAATCCGAGCTCGCACATGTGATCGGCCTCGTCGAGCACCGCGACGCGGATGCCGGACAGATCGAGCTTGCCCTGGTTGACCAGGTCCTCGATGCGTCCGGGGGTTCCGATGATGATGTCGACGCCCCGCTTGAGGGCGCCCACCTGGCGGCCCTGGGGGACACCGCCGTAGATCTGGGTGGTGAAGAGGCCGACACTGCGCGCGATCGGCTGGATCGTCCGGTCGATCTGGAGGGCCAGCTCGCGCGTCGGCGCGAGGATGAGGGCCTTCGGCGCCCGGCCGAACTCACGGCGCTGCCCCGTCTGGGACCGGAGCACGCTCTCCACCAGCGGAGCACCGAAGGCGATCGTCTTGCCCGATCCGGTGCGTCCGCGGGCGAGCACGTCCTTGCCCGCGAGGATCGGCGGGATCGTCGCCGCCTGAATCGGGAACGGCTGGGATGCCCCGAGCTCGGCGAGCGTGCGGACGATGTTGTCGCCCAGGCCGAGGTCGGCGAAGCTCACGTCTGCGACCTCGCCCGCCTGGACGGCCTCGGCCTGAAGGCGCTCGTGGACGACGTCGACGTGCGCCTCGTGCGCGGCCGAGCGCGCCGGCGCGTTCCAGTCCGATCGGGTCGGCGCGGCGCCGCGGCGCGGCCGGTCATCCCGACGCGGGCGGTCGTCGAACGAACGCGCCGGACGATCATCCCGACGCGGGCGGTCGTCGAACGAACGAGCCGGACGATCATCCCGACGCGGACGGTCATCGAACGAACGAGCCGGACGATCATCCCGACGCGGACGGTCATCGAACGAACGCGCCGGACGATCATCCCGACGCGGACGGTCATCGAACGAACGCGCCGGCCGGTCATCCCGACGCGGACGGTCGTCACGGCGGTACGACGGGCGGGCGTCGCCGAAGGAGCGGCGGTCGTCGCGGTCGACCCGGTCGAGATGGGACGGGCGGGACGTGCGGTCGGAAACGGACCGCGCGGGGCGGTCCTCGTACGAGCGGCCGGCACGGGGGTCGCGCCCTCCTCGCTCATCCCGACGCGGGCGGTCGTCGTACGAGCGGCCGCCGCGCTCGTCACGCGCGCCGGCGTGAGTGCGGATGCCGCGGGCCTCGTCGCGCCCTGCCCGCTCCTGAGCGGTCCAGCGGCGCTTGGGCGCGGCATCCGCCTGCTCCGGACGATGACCGCGGTGGCCGGCGCTCTTGCTTCCGGGCTTCCCCGCTGACGACTCCCCCGGCCGGCGTTTGCGGTCCTGGTAGCTGGTCTTCGCGGCGTAGCGGGGCTCGAAGTTCTTCGCGGGACGGCCGCCGGCTGGCTTCTTGTTCTTGGGCACGTGCGTGTCCTTCTGGGTTGTTCTGCAGAGAACAGCGCTCCGCCGCCGCACGCGTGTCAGGACGCCGTGCGACGCGAAGAGACCCGGACTGTCGTCGGCCGGGGGCCATTCAGTGATGGTCGTCGAGACGGATTCGTCTCCACCATCGGCCCCTTGGACTCACAAACCCATCCGCGCAATCACGCGGTGTCCAGAGCCGACGAAGCCAGATTAGACCACCGATCTGGGAAAGTTCCTCATCCGGGATTTGGATACACCCTGGGGGTTTACATGCAGTTGGCGTTATCATGTCCCCAATAGCGGTCCATCCGCTTTCCTGGGGACCCGTCAGCGTAGCGCGCGACGATTCTCCGAGGCGTTCGACTTGGGGGGTCGACGACTCGGGGTCTCGACGCACACACAGAACGTGAGTCCCGTGACCCTCCTCGCATATCCCGAACGCCCGAGCGTCGCCTCCTTGGCGCCCTCCGCGGCGCAGCGACCGAGCGCCCGGCACACCGCCCACCACTTCAGCCACGGGGCCATGGCGGCACTCGCCGCAGGCGTCATCGTCGCCGTGCTGACCACCCGCGATCCGCTGTGGTGGCAGCTCCACTTCTCGCAGCTCGGCACCTTCGACGACCTGTCCGGCCACGTGTTCAACGGCACGGCGATCGTCTCCGGCTTCCTGCTGGCCACGTACGGTGTGCTCGCCGTCACCGTTCTCCCGACGAGCACCGGGCGCAAGACGGCCCGCGCGTTCCGGGTCTCCGTCATGTCGGCTGGCCTGCACCTGACGGTGGTCGGCCTCATCCCCATCCCGGTGAGCCCTGTCATGCACGACGTCGCGGCGGCGGGTCTCGGTCTCTCCCTCCTCGCCATCGTCGCGACGAGCCTCGGCATCCCCGGCTTCGCGCGGCGGTTCCGCACCGCCTCGGCGCTGTGCGTCATTCTGCTGGCGACCGGCATGGTCCTGCTCACCGCTGGTTTCATCACCCTCGCCTGCTTCGAGTTCTTCGGGTTCGCGTCCGTGGGCGCCTGGCTGAGCGTGCTCCCGCGGATGCTCGCCGCGTGTCCGGACGCCCCGCCGCACCTCTCGCTGCGCGAGGCGGTCACCGAACCGCTCGATCGTGTGGAATGGATGGCATGGCAGAACCCGTGGCCCACCCCATCACCGTCGCGATCGAACGACGGATCGACCCGTCCCGCACTGTCGAAGCCACGAGTTGGATGCAGGCGGGTACAGATCTCGCGACCGGCTTCGCGGGCTTCCTCGGCTCGGGCTGGGTCCGCGCCGGCGAAGGCAGCGACCTCTGGTACATGCTGTACCGCTTCCGCGACATCCCGACCCTCGAAGCGTGGGAGCAGTCGCCCCAGCGCTCGTGGTGGCTCGACTCCGGCCGCGCTTTCGCCCGCGAAGTCCGCGTCGAGCGTCGTACCGGCATCGAAGGCTGGTTCGACGCGCCTTTCGCGACACACGTCGAGTCTCGTGACGCCGGAGGGGACGCGGATGCCTCTTCCGCGACCGGCCCGATCCAGCAGCCGATTCCCGCAGCACCGCCCCGCTGGAAGCAGGCCGTCGCCATCTGGCTCGGGTTCTTCCCCACGAACCTGCTCGCGTCGTGGCTGCTCGGCTTCGTCCCCGGCTTCGCGGATCAGCCGCTCGTCCTCCGCGTCCTCCTCGCGACTCTGCTTCTGACGCCAGTGATGACGTACCTCGTGCTGCCGTGGGTGACGCGGATGCTTCGGCCCTGGCTGCACCGGACGCGCTGACCTGGCCGGTCCCGCGCGTCGCGGGGCCGAGGCATCCACCGGTCCTACACTGACGCCATGGCCTCGCCTCGCACCGATCTCCTGCCGGATGGCACGCCTGCCCCGACGCGCCGCGTCGAGTCGGAAGCGGTCTACCTCGCCTTCGCCGGCGGCATCGCCGGCGCCCTGTACGGCTTCGTCGTCGCACTGCTCGCACCGTCGCTCAGCCTGGCCGACGAGGATCCGTTCGCGCTGTGGGCGGCGATCGGGGCGGCCGTCGTGGCCGCGATCGCCGCGACGATCGGCTACTGGCGCTCACGCAACCGGCCCGGTCAGGAGTGGCGGCGATCCCTGCCCTCATGGAAGTTCACGGTCAACACCATCTCGGTCGTGATCGTCCACATCGCACTCGCCTTCCTCGCGACGTACGCGCTGTACCGCGTCCTCGCGCTCGGCTTCATCGGCCTGCCGGTGATCACCTTCTGGGCCGTGGTCCTGATGACGGTCACCCTCGGACTGTCCGCCTACATCGTCTATCTGTCGGTCTCAAGCATGACGACGCAGCGGATGTCGTCCCTGCTCATGACGTTCATCGTGATCGGCACCTTGACCGCGATGGTCACGACCCCGGATCCGGAGTGGTGGACCGTTCATTTCAGCCACCTCGGCTCGTTCGATGCGCTGTCGAGCTGGATCTTCAACGGCACGCTCATCGCGGGCGGTCTGCTCGTCACGACCTTCGCCGTCTACATCGCCAACGACATGGAGGAGCAGGTTCGCGCCGGCGTCCTCGAGAACCCGCGAGGCGCGCGCGTCGTGCCGATCCTGTTCGTGGTGATGGGCATCATGCTCGCGTGCGTCGGGATCTTTCCCGTCGACGTGAACCTCGCTCTCCACAACATCTCGGCCTCCGGGATGGCCGCGATGTTCATCGTGCTGCTGGTGAGCGGGCCGACGCTCCTGCGCGGCATGCCCCGAAGCTATTTCGTGGCGTCCTGGTCCTTCTTCGCCGCGACGATCGCCTCGGTGATCCTCTTCATCCCTGCGGTCGGGTACTTCTCGCTGACCGCGTTCGAGATCATCGTGTTCGCGTTGATCTTCGGCTGGATCGCCGTCTTCATCCGCTTCCTCGAAGCGGCCGGTCGCGCCGACTGACCCCCGGTCATTCGATGTCGACCCAGACCTCCACGTCGTCGCCCGCGCCGCTGTAGTCGCGCACGATCAGGTCGAGAAGCAGCTTGGTTCCGGCGGGTACCGGCTCGATCGCGTACTCGAGCGAATCGAGGTCGGCCGAGACGCCCTCGTCACCGGTGCGCTGGTACACCCACTCGTCATCCTCCGTCGAGACCAGCGCGATCGGGAAGAGCGTCCCCTCGGGGTCGGGCGCGTAAGCGCCGAGGGTCCCACCGGCATCACGCGCATAGAAGTCCTGCTCGATGATCTCGCCGTTCTCGTCGATGACGATCGACAGGAGGGCATCCTCGTAGACGTCGGGGTCGTCGCCCGGGGCCACGTAATCCAGCGGGATGTCGATCACCGTGTTTCCGGTCCCCGGGTCGATGCCGATGCTCTGATAGACGAGCTCCGATTCCGCGCCGTCGCCGATCGTCATGTAGGTCAGGTCCGAGTCGGCCCGGATGCCGGTCCGGCCGTCCTGCTCGACGACATACGCCGGCATCTGCATGGCGTAGACCGACTCGCCCTCCCACTCGAACCCCACCGCGACGGTCGCCTCGACGACCGAGTCGGACGACCCGTCGGCGAGCGGGGCGAAGACGCTGAGACCCTCGTCTCCCGTGGTGGCCACGGGCGGTGCGCCTTCGTCGAAGGTCGCCTGTCCCGACGCGCCCAGCGTCTGTCCGCTCGCGTAGAACTCGGCGAGCGCCGCCGGCCACGCGGGGACGTCCTCGAGACGCATGTAGTCGTCGTAGAACCACGAGCGCAGCGGCGGGAAGTAGATGGAGAGCCCTGTCGACGCGCTCGTCGCCTCACCCGCGATGTGCTGGAGCACCATCGCGTCGAGCGCCTCGCGGGCGGTGGCCGCGCTCTCCGCCAGCTCCCCCTCGCCGTCTTCGATGAGGTTGTCGAGGAATCCGCCGAGGTCGATCTGATAGAAGCTCTGCGACGGATCGGGGTCGCGGCCGAACTCGAGCACATCGTGCTGCGCCAGCGCGAGGTCCGGCGTGTACGCCGCAGGGTCGGCGACGAAGTCCGCGGCCACGTCGTCCATCGCCGTCACCAGCGCATCGACGCCGCTCAGATCGAGGATGCCGAGCGTGATGTCGGAGACGGTGTCCTCCTCGACCGCCTGCTCCTGGAACCCCTCGAGCATCGCGGCGGCGAGAGTCGGGGCATCCGTCGACGGATCCTCCTCGATGACGGCGAGCTGCTCGTAGTTCCAGCCGTGCCCCGGCTCGACCTCCTCCGAGGCGACCATGTAGTCGGCGTAGGGCGCGAGCGAGCTGACCACCTCGTACGTCGCCATCAGGCAGGCGTCGAAGCCGAGCAGGTCCAGCTTGTCGACCCCGGCCGCCGAGAGCCCCTCGCCGATGCCCTGCGAGATCTCGTCGAGTTCGAGGGCATCCTCGTCATCGGTCTCGTCGGCCCCCATGCCGAGCCATCCGCCGCCGTGGTCCCACAGCAGCAGCGCATAGTTGTCGGCGGGGTACTCAGTGATCGCAGTCTCGATGAATGACGCGAGCGTGGCGGGATCGCCCGTGTTGAGCTCACCGAGGTCGTCGAGCTCGACGAACTCGTCCTGCTGCACCTCGAAGAGCTTCGTGTCTTCCCAGTCGTCGAGGTTGAGCACGCCGTCCGACGAGTAGTCGGGGCTGCGGTCGACCATCGTGACGATGTTGAGCTCTTCGCTCGACCCGACCGAAGCCATCTCGCTGAGATCGTCGAGCGCGTAGGGCTCGAGGTTGGTGTCTCCCATGACATACGCGATGAACGTCCACGAGGGTTCGTCTCTCGAGTCGGCCTCGGTGTCGCCGCCTCCCGACTGCGTGAGCACGAGCGCGACGATCGCCACGATCGCGACGAGGGGAAGCGCGACGAGGAGCATGAACCGTTCAGGTTTCACCGGTGATCCCTTCCATGGAGGGGAGCCCGACGAAGAAGACCCCCGATCCGTCGGCAGCGAGCCTAGATCGGGGGGTCTTGAAGGATCATCACCCGGCCTGGGCGATAGTAAGCGCCTTCCCTCAGTCGCGGCGCTCGTCCTCCCGGCGCTCGTGGGCGTCGCCGGCCGACTGATCGGACTCGGTATCGACCGCCTGCTCGGCTGCCTCGGAGTCGGCCGCGATGCCGGCGTCGGTCTCGGAATCGGCGTCGGCGTTCGTTGCGGAATCGGCGTGGGACTGCTCCTCCGCTTCGGAGGCCTCAGCCGACTCCCTCTCCTCGGCCCGCTCCGGCTCCTCAGCAGGCTCCGGCTCCTCGGCAGGCTCGGGCTCCTCGGCAGGCTCGGGCTCCTCGGCTGGCTCGGGCTCCTCAGCAGGCTCTGTCGCCGGCGTCTCAGCCGCGACGTCACGCTCCGCTTCGGCCTCCTGGGGCGCGGCCTCATCGGGCTCGGCCTCCCCGGGCTCGGCCTCCCCGGCCCCGCCCTGCGGCTCCGCGAGGTCGCCCTCGGCGAGATCCGGCGCCGCCGCGGCTGCGGCCGGCGGAGCAGCGGCGGAGTCGGAGACCTCGATATCGGGACCCTCCTCGATCACCGGCACCTCACCGGCCCGCGCCGTATCGGCGTCGTTCGAATCGATGTCGCCGGCCGAGGCATCCGTCCCCGCTGCGGTGTTCGAGACCTCGATGTCGGGTCCCTCCTCGATCAGGGGCACCGGCGTCTGCGCGAGCACGGCGGGAGCGATGCCCGCCTCGAGACGGCGACGCTCACGCCGCGTCATCGCCGCAGCCCCCACGAGCTCCGGCGCCGGAACCGCGTCGGCTCGCGCCGGCACGGGGGCGTCGCCCCGGCGGCGGGCAGCCCGCCGCTCCTTGGCGCCCTCGACCAGGTTGTAGAGCGTCGGCAGCACCAGCAGCGTCAGCACGGTGGACGAGACGAGGCCGCCGATCACGACGATCGCGAGCGGCTGCGAGATGAATCCGCCCTGCCCGGTGATCCCCAGCGCCATGGGCGTCAGTGCGAAGATCGTCGCGAGAGCCGTCATCAGGATCGGGCGCAGACGTCGCGATCCTCCGGCGATCGTGGCGTCGTGCGCTGTGAGACCCTTCGTCCGGTACTGGTTCACGAGGTCGACGAGCACGATCGCGTTGGTGACCACGATGCCGATGAGCATCAGCACGCCGATGAGCGAGGCGACGCCGAGCGGCACGCCCGTGATGATCTGCAGCAGGATCGCGCCCGTCGCCGCGAACGGCACAGACACGAGCAGCAGCAGCGGCTGGCGCAGCGACTTGAAGGTCGCCACCATGACGATGTAGACGATCAGGATCGCCGCGAGCATCGCGAGTCCGAGCTGTGAGAACGCGTCCTGCTGCTGCGACACGACCCCGCCGAGCGAGGCGTCCGCGGCGTCGGGCAGGTCGGCGGTCTCGAGCGCGGCGGTGACGGCGGCGGATGCTGCGGCCAGGTCGTCTGTGGAGGGGGTGACGGTCACCGTCGCGGTGCGCTGGCCCCGCTGTGTCGTGATCGAGGTGGGCCCCTCGCTCTCCTCGACGGTCGCCACCTGCTCGAGCGGGACCGGACCGGTGGCAGTGGGAACCGGCAGCTGCCGCAGGTCGTCGAGCGACGCGGGCGTCGACGGGGCCGCGAGGTAGACCGTGAGAGCGGTGTCGTCGATCTCGATCGACCCGATCGACTGCGGCTGCATCGTGCTGGACACGAGGGCGCCGACGGCGACCTCGGACAGGCCGAGCGCGGCGGCCGCGTCACGGTCCACCGTCACGGCGATGTAGGGCAGCGAGGCCGAGAGGTTGCTCGTGACCTGGCCGACGCCCTCCTCGCCTTCGACGGCGCTCACGACGGCGTCGGTCGCAGTCTGCAGCGTCTCGGAATCGGGTGCCGTCACGTCGATCTCGATGTCGCTCGATCCGAACCCGCCGCCCGCGGTGGCGACGGTGATCGTGCCGGCGTCCTCGAGGCCGGCAACGGCCTCCTGCACGTCCTCGCGGAGGGCGACCTGATCCACGGTCGGGTCCGTCGTGATGGAGTAGGTGATGCCGCTGCCACCGCCCGAGAAGGCGTCGCGCAGCGCCGACCCGCTGGAGCCGATCGACACCTGCACCGTCTCGATTCCCTCGATGTCGGCGAGAGCCGCCTCCACCTGCTCTGCGGCCGCGCTCTCAGCATCGAGGCTCGGCGCCTCACCGATCGTCTGCGTCATCGTGAACGTGTTCTGACCGGAATCGCCGAGGAAGTTCGTCTTCATGAACGGCGCCGCGGCGGCCGTTCCGACGAGCACCAGAACGGCGAGGAGCAGCGTGACCCACGAGTGCTTGAGCGTCCAGCGGAGGATCGGGAGGTAGGACTTCTGCAGGCGGCTCGGCGGAGCGTCGGGGTGCTCCGGGTCGATCGCCTCGCCGTCGGCGTCGAGCAGCGGCTTTCCGGGCCGCAGGAACCAGTAGGCGAGCACCGGCACGATGGTCAGCGCGACGAAGAGCGACGCGGTCATCGCGATCGTCACGGTCATCGCGAAGGGCCGGAAGAGCTCACCGGTGACGTCGCCGACGAAGGCGATCGGCAGGAAGACGGCGACGGTCGTGATGGTCGACGCGGTGATGGCGGCCGCCACCTCGCGCACGCCGAGGAGGATCGACTGCCGCTTGTCGGCGTCGCCGACGTAGTGGCGCTTGATGTTCTCGATCACGACGATGGAGTCGTCGACGACACGCCCGATGGCGATCGTGAGCGCGCCGAGCGTGAGGATGTTGAGCGAGTACCCGAAGGCCTGGATCCCGATGAACGTGATGAGCACGCTCGTCGGGATCGAGATCGCCGTCACCAGGGTCGCCCGCACCGAGAGAAGGAAGACCAGGATCACCAGCACGGCGAAGAACAGGCCGAGCAGTCCCTCCTTCGCGAGGGTGTCGATCGACTCCTGGATGTAGGGGGCCTGGTCGAACACGACGGTGAACTGCGCACCGCCGAGGCTCTCCTCCAGATCGGGGAGCACGGCCAGCACGCCGCGCGACACGTCGACGGTGTTCGCGGCGGGGAGCTTCGTGACGGCGATCGTGAGAGCGGGCTCGCCGTTCACGCGCGAGATCGTGGTGACCGGGTCGGGCCCCTGCGCCACGGTCGCGACGTCGGAGATCGTGACCGTGCCGGACTGCAGCTGCTCCGCGCTCGAGGGCACCAGGGGCAGCGCGGCGATCTCTTCGACCGAGGCGATCTTCGTGCCCGTCTGCACGGTGAGGGTCTCGCCCTCGGCCGTGATCTCGCCGCCGGGGAACAGCACGCCGTTCTCGTCGAGGGCGTCCCGGATCGCCTGCTGCGTGTAGCCGGCCTCGGCGAGAGCGGCCTGGTCGGGGGTGATCGTCACGCGCTGCCCGACGCCGCCGACGATCTCGGCGGCATTCACGCCGGGTACGTCCTCGAGGTCGGGGATGACGGATGCCTCGAGCTGCGCCTGGATCGTGGACTCGTCCTCGTACCCCGTGACCGCGAGCTGGATCACCGGGAAGTCATCGATGCTGGCCGAGATGACCGTCGGCTCGACGCCTTCCGGAAGGGACGGGATGCGGTTGATCGCCTGCGTCAGCTTCTGCTCGGCGGTCGCGAGGTCGGTGCCGTAGGTGAACGAGGCCTGCACGATGGACGCGTTCGTGGTGCTCGTCGCCGTCGTCGACTCGAGCCCGGGGACACCCTGGATGGCGGTCTCGATGGGCACCGAGACGTCGTTGTTGACGACCTCGGGCGACGCGCCGGGATACGTCGACACGATGATGAGCGTGGGGAACTCGATCGACGGGATGAGCTCCTGCTTGAGGTTCACGAGCGCGAGCGAGCCGAAGAGCGCCGCGACGATCGTGACGAGCGCGATCAGCGCGCGGTTCTTGAGGCTGAGGACGGCGAGGTTCGACACGGATGCCTTCGTGGGAATGATGCGACCGGTGGCGCGCCGAGCGGCGCAGGGATACGGGAATGTATCGAGTTCAGTATCTCACCCGGTTCCCTGATCGACGCCTGCGAGCAGGGATCATCGGAAGGCGTTCGCGACCAGTGCGCCGACGCCGAGGCCGGCGGCCGCGGCGGCCGCCGACAGCAGCAGCGTTCCGAGGAGGTTGGCGGCGGCATCCCGCCACCGTCCGCGCTCGGCGAGGAGGACCGACTCCACCGACACGGTGCTGAAGGTGGTGTAACCGCCCAGCAGCCCCAGCCCCAGCACGAGACCGAGCTGCGGCGCGACCACCGCGCCGAGCCCGGTCAGCACCCCGAGCGCGAGGGAGCCGCTGATGTTCACGAGCAGGACGCCGACCGGGAACCCGCGCCGGGCGGGTACCAGACGGTCGACGACGTATCGCAGTCCGGCGCCGGCGCCACCGGCGAGCGCGACCAGGAGCATCAGGAGCGGGCGACTCACTCGGCGACCTCGGGATCGATCGCCCCCGGTCGGGCATGAGCGCCCAGGCGGCCGACCGCGAGCCCGGCGACAGCGCCGGCGACGCCGGCGGTGACGGATGCCGCGGCGAGCGCGACAGCCAGGATCGGCGTCGTGAGCCACAGCGCCGTTTCGACGGCGAAGGCGCTGTAGGTGGTGAATCCTCCGAGCACGCCTGTTCCGAGGAATGCGCGCGCGTGCGGGCGCCGGTCCCCGAGTGCGCCGACCACGACGCCGAGGAGGAACGATCCGACCGCGTTGATCGCGAGCGTGACCCACGGCACCAGCGCGGGATCGGCGGCCGGCTCGAGCAGCGCGGCACGGGCGAGGACGCCGAACGCCCCGCCGACGACGACGTACCCGAGGGTCGGCAGGTCGACGCGGCTCATCCCCTCACGCTACTCGTCGGCCGGGCGTCGTCCTTTGGGCCGGATGAGCGCGATGATCGCCGATTCCGGCGACCTCGACAGGTCGAGCGTCTCGCCGTCGCGGTATCGCACGAACACGCGCGGGTCGATGTACGAGCCTCGCGCGACGGCGGGAGTGTTGCCGAGCGCTTCGGCCGTCGCGCGAACGGCCAGCTGCTCGGCGCGCTTGCGCTCGGCTGCGGTGTCGACCGTCCCGATGCGGGCGAGCGCCTCGGCGGCGAGGATCGTGCCGCGAAGCGTGCGGAAGTCCTTGGCGGTGAACCGCCCGCCGGTGAGCGAGCGCACGTAGGCGTTGACCTCGGTGGGAGTGAGCGCCACGCGACGCCGGCTGCGCTCCCACGCCAGCAGCGGCGACCGGGGGCGGCCGGCCGCGAGCAGCTCGACCGCGACGGAGAGCTCGTCGTCGTCGATCTCGAGGTACTGCCGCTTGCCGCTCTTGCCGGGGAAGGAGAGGGTGGTGACGGATGCCTCGACCGACGCGTCCCGGCGTTGCAGCGTGGTCAGTCCCCGGCTGCCGTTCGCGGCGAGGTACCGCTCGGAGCCGATGCGCGGCGCGGCCTGGTCGAGCAGGCGGAACGCGACCGCCAGGACCCGCTCCCGGTCGAGATCGCTGCGCCGAAGACCCGTCGTCACCCGGGCCCGCGCCCGCGGGAGAGTCTGCGCCAGCTGCAGCGCACGCGCGTACTTGCGGCGGTCGCGGCCCGCCGACCAGTCGGGGTGATACAGGTACTGCTTGCGCCCGGCGTCGTCGGTGCCGACGGCCTGGATGTGGCCGTCCGGGCGGACGCAGATCCACACGTCCTGCCAGGCAGGCGGGATCACCAGCGCACGGATGCGCTCGACATCGCGCTCCGGTGCGGAGCGTCCCTTCGCATCGAGGTACCGGAACCCGGCGCCGGCGCGCACGCGGCGGAAGCCGGGGTCGTCGAAAGGACGGACGCGCGACAGTTTCGGCATCCGTCCTCCCTTCGGTCTCTCGGTGTCAGTGGTTGCGCAGCATATCGATGAGCTCGGACTTCCTCTTGCCCGAGTACCCGGTGATGCCGAGCTCTCTAGCTCGGCTTCGCAGGTCGTCGACGGTCCAGTCGTCGTACGAGCCCGACTCGCCGCCGCGCTGCCCGACGTTCTCGCGCCCGTCTCGTGCCGCGGCATTCGAGATGCGCGCGGCCTTCTCTTTCGAGGCCCCGTCCTTGCGCAGCTCCTCGTAGAGCTCCGGGTCCTTGAGGCTGTTCGAACCCCGTCCCTGAGGCATCGCTCCTCCTCGCTTCGACCGATGGTGTGCGGCCACGTTACGACGCAGTCTCCCGCCGATCCGGGGGCTTGACAGCGGGCGCGGGTGGAGTCGGCCGGATGGATTCCGCGGACGGCACGTCCCCACGGGCGCGGCTACACCCGGAAATCCGGCGGCGTCAACCCCCTCCCCGCCGCGGGGGCATGGTGGGAGCGTGGGGTGGTGTCCACGAGACACCCGGTACGTCAACCCCGCGTATCGACGAAGGAGTAGGAGAACCTCCATGAACCTCGCACTCATCATCATCATCGTCGTGGCCGTGATCCTGGCCATCGTCGGCGGACTCAACACCGCCCTGAGCTGGCTGCTGTGGGTCGCGCTGATCGTCGGCGTCATCGCCCTGATCGTGTTCCTCTTCCGCGTCATCAGCGGAAGCCGGCGCGTCTGACGCCGGAGAAGTACTCCGGGGCCTTCCCCCCGAATACACGGATGCCGCGACCCATCGGGCCGCGGCATCCGTGGTTCTGTCACTGGCCTGCCCGGGCTCAGAGGTTGGCCTCCGCGTAAGCGCGGAGGGCGTCGCGGACGAACTCCGCACCCGCCGTGCCACCCTCGCTCGTGGCGTAGTTCGCCCCGAATCGCGGGTCGGCGACGTACATCTCGCCGAGCCCGATGACGTATCCCTTCACGTCGCCGCCGGGCGCGGCGGCGGGTGTGCCGGGAATGCCGGTGAGCCACTCGACATGGCGCTTGGCGACGGCCTGCGCCTCATCCGAGTCCGGAGCGACGCCGCTCTCCGCGGCGGCGATCCAGTCCCGTCCGAGGTCGGACGCGCGCTGCTGCCACGCCGCCTTCTCATCGGCGCTCATCGAGCGCCACCAGCGGTCGCCGTCGGCGTATGCCTTCTTGCCCCAGCGCTGCTCGACCTCGTCCTTGTACTTCGTGTGATCGAAGCCGTCGAACATGTTCTCTGCCATCAGTCGTTCACCTCCTCTCAGTGCCGTGATGGTGTTCTCGACCGAGGCGACCTGTCGCCTCAGCCGGTCCTGCTCCTGCCGCAGCCACGCGAGATGGCTCTCGAGGGCGGGGATCTCGGATGCCTCGCGCTCGAGCACCTCCGCGATCTGCGGCAGTCCCAGTCCGAGCTCGCGCAGCAGCAGGATTCGCTGCAGCCGGACGAGCGCGGACGGGGAGTAGTACCGGTAGCCGTTGTGGCCGATGCTCGACGGCGTGAGCAGACCG
Source organism: Microbacterium sp. MF43 (assembly GCF_012847295.1). Taxonomy (GTDB): domain Bacteria; phylum Actinomycetota; class Actinomycetes; order Actinomycetales; family Microbacteriaceae; genus Microbacterium. The sequence goes on along the minus strand of NZ_JABBDY010000004.1, from coordinate 194,958 downwards.
ATGTCGTCATAGTGACGCAGCGTCCTGCTCGTCGTGCCGGCGATCTTCGCGATCTGCTGGATCGACCACTCGTCCTGGTTCATGTCTACGACGGTAGATGTTGACGCAGCGTCAAGGTCAAGTCGCCGTCATCGGACCGGTTGACCAACTCGCGATATATCGTGATACCTTCTCAGTACGCGATATATCGCGAGTAACCCCAAACCCTGGAGAACACCATGACCCTGGAGAAGTGGATCATCCACCCGGGCGAGACGCGCGTCATCGACATCGAGACCGTGCGCTCGCTGAAGGTCGGCCTCATCGGCGGCCAGATCGACGTCATCGCTCACGACGAGCCGGGCGCCCGCATCGAAGTGCACGGCGTGACCGTGAAGGACCTTCGCATCGAAGTCGTCGGCGACGCCGTCGAGATCGACCACCCGCAGCTGCGCTGGGACAACTTCCTCGAGGTGTTCCGCAACTTCACCGCGAGCGGCCCGAAGGCGGAGATCAGCGTCGCCGTCCCCCGCGATGTCGCCCTCAACCTCGGCGTCGTGAGCGCCAGCGCCCTTGTCGCGGGACTGCGCAACGGCGCCCGCCTGAACACCGTGTCGGGCGACCTCATCGTCGACGGGCTGACCGGTGAGCTGAGCGTCAACGCGGTCTCGGGAGACGTGCAGGTGCGCGAGCTCGTCGGCTCGCTCAACGCCAACAGCGTCTCGGGCGACGTCGCTGCCACCGGCACACTCGCCAAAGCCACCATCGACACCGTCTCCGGCGCGACGCTGATCGACTCGACGGGCGACCTCCTGTCGGTGAACATCAACACGGTCAGCGGCAACGCGACGGTCCGCGTCGACGAGGGGCATCCCGCCAACTACGTCGTGCGCAGCGTGAGCGGGAAGGTGCAGATCGACGGCGTCATGCGCTCCGGCAACGGCACCGGCCCGACCACCAACTTCACCGGCTCGGTCGGCGAGCTCAGCGGCAGCTTCGCGGATGTCCGCGCCAACACCGTCTCGGGTGACGTGACCGTGCTGCGCCGGCCGGCGGTCGCGGCATCCGCCCCCGACACCCCCCTCGAGCAGGCTCCCTCGTCCGACACGGAGGAGGAGCGGCGATGAGCCCCGTCTTCTCGCACGGCGATCTGCGCCTTTATCTGCTGAACCTCCTCGACGAGGGTCCGCGCCACGGGTACGACATCATGCAGGCGCTCTCCGACCGCACCGGCGGCACCTACACGCCGAGCGCGGGCACGATCTACCCCCGCCTGGCCAAGCTGGAGGAAGAAGGACTCGTGACGAAGACCGTCGACGGCCGCAAGACCGTGTACGCGATCACCGAGGCGGGCCACGCCGAAGTCCAGGCCCGCGCCGGAGAGCTCGAAGGCATCGAGGCCGGGCTCGCCGACTCCGTTCGCCTCATCGCCGACGAGGTGCGCGGCAGCGTTCGCGAGGCGATGCGGAGCCTCCGCGCCGATCTGGCGGCCGCGCGGACCCAGGAGCGGGAGACCGCGACCGCCGACCCCATCGGTTCGGACGACCCGCGCGTCCTCAGCCGCGAGCAGCTGCACCGCGCGGATGCCGCGATCAACGACTTCCGTGGGCGGGTGCGATCGGATCTTCGCTCGCACGTGGCGCGCGGAGGGGAGCTCGCGGCGACCTTCGTCGACGAGCTGACGGCCGAACTCGACCGCATCGCCCGGGACGTCACGCGCGCGACGCGAGGCTGACCGGACGCGAAAGCACGAGGGGCAGGAGCCGGCGATGCCGGCCCTGCCCCTCGTTCGCATCCCGCCTCAGGCGGGCCAGATCTCCTCGTCGTCGGGCACCGGCTCGCCGAGAGGAACGACGAGGATCGCTCGATGCTGACGGTGAGCCAGGCGTGCGGCGACCGAGCCGGTGAAGAACTCGCGGATCGACTCGCCCAGGCCACGCTTGCGCGTGCCCACGACGATGAGCTTGGCGTCGACCTTCTCGGCGAGGTGCTTGATGGACATCGCGGGGTCGCCGACGAGCTGCCGCACCGTCCAGCGCAGGTCATGCCCCTCGAGGAACGTCTGCGCGGTCGTCTGCACCTTCTCGAAGTCCGCCTCGCCGCTGGCGATGTTCATGTCGATCGGCGCAGAGTGCACGTAGCCGTCCGGATCCTCGTACGTCACGAAGCGCGTGACGTCGACGTGGACGACGATCAGTGGAGCGCCCAGCAGCCTCGCATAGCGGGCTCCCTCGGCCAGCACGCGCGTCGACTGCCCGGGGACCACGCCGACGATGACACCGCCACGCAGCTCCTGGTCGTCGACGGCGGCGGCCTCCGCCGCGTCGGATGCCTCGTCCGTCATGCGTCCTCGCCCCTTCGTCGCACCGATGCCATGACCGATACGGAGCCGGCCGGGGTGCGGAGGCTCCGTGTTATCCTGAATGCTACTCTTACCGGCCTCGAGCCGGCGTCGTTGCGGCGGGCACTCGAAAGCCCGCGACTCACAAATGAGGGGGTCTCGCATGGGGCGTGGCCGTCAGAAGGCGAAGCACACCAAGATCGCCCGCGAACTCAAGTACGACGTGCACAGCGTCAACTACGGTGCGCTCGAGCGCGAGCTCGGGCACCCCGCCGACGATCAGTACGTCGACAAGTGGGCAGACCAGTACTCCGACGAGTACGAAGACGAGAAGGCGTAGTCCTACGCACTCCTCCGGTGCCGCCTGAGCGCGTACCTCACCATGCGCCGTGACGGCGTTCCCAGTCGTCCTCGACGGTGTGCGTGCGTGCCGCGATGACTCCCGCGGGGATCGCCGCAGCGATGACGGCGGCGAGGACGACGAGCGGCATCGACCACGAATCCGTCGCCTCGTGGAGCAGGCCGATCCCGAACGGGAACACGGCCGCGATGGCGTAGCCGACGCTCTGCGTGAACCCGCTGAGCGCAACCGAGCCCTCGTGCGTGCGTGCGCGGAGGCCCAGCAGCACGAGGATCATCGGGAACAGCAGCGGAGCGAGGCCCAGCAGCGCCACCCAGAGCCCGGGAGCGGCGGCCGGCGCGAGCAGCAGGCCCGCGATGCCCGTCAGACCCGTCACGACCGAGACGGCGAAGAGTGCGCGCGTGGCGTTCAGCCGGGTCACCAGAAGGGGCACGGCCAGCGACGCCGGCAGCCCCATGAACGCGAACAGCGACAAGAGAACGCCCGCCAGCGCAGGGGTGACGCCCGCGACATCCACGAGGATGGTCGGAAGCCACGCGAACGACGTGTAAGCGACCGTGCTCGACACGGCGAACCCGACCATGAGCGCCCAGGCGAGCGGCAGACGCCACATCCGGCGAAGCACTCCCGGCGCGGCCGCCTCGATGTCGTCATCGCCGAGCGCGGCCTTGCGCCGCGCAGCCAGGCCGATCCACGGGATCATCGCGACGACGGCGAAGACGGCCCACAGCCCGAGCGAGAAATGCCAGTCCGAGGCATCCGCCACCGGCACAGCGATGAGGGGCGGCACGAATGTCGCGACGGCCATCGTCGTGGAGAACACCGTCGTGAGCAGCCCGATCCGGTCGGGGAAGTAGCGCTTCACCAGCGGCGGCAGGAGGATGTTGCCCGACCCGACGGCGGCGAAGATCAGCGCCGTCCCGGCCAGCAGCAGCGCGGAGTTCGGCGCGACGGCCCGCGCGATCAGCCCGAGCGTGACCACGGCCATCGCCGCGACGGCCAGGCGCTCCAATCCGAATCGGCGCTCGAGCGCCGGCGTGACGAGCCCGAAGACGGCGAAGCAGACGGGCGGAGCCGTGCCGATGAGTCCGATGACCGCCGGGGGCACCGCGAAGTCCTCGCCGATGTGGTCGAACAGCGGCGACAGCGAGGCGACGGCCGACCGCAGTGAGAACGCGAACAGGACGATGCCGACGAGGGCGAGGGTGCGTCCCTGCCACAGCGGGCGGGCGGGGGAACGACTCACCGGTCAAGCCTAGGCCGGTGAGCGGATGCCTCGGCGACAGCCTCGCGCTGCCCGTCAGCTCTCCTGCGAGCCCTCGACCCAGGCCAGGTACTCCTCGGTGACCGTGCCGGTGACGTACCGGCCGTCGAAGCAGCTCATGTCGAGATCTTCGACATCGGACCCCTCGAGGATCGCCGCCTTCAGGTCTTCGACCTCCTGGTAGACCATGTAGTCGGCGCCGAGCTCCTCGGCGATCTCGGGGATCGTGCGCCCGTGCGCCACGAGCTCGTGGCGAGAGGGCATGTTGATGCCGTAGACGTGAGGGAAGCGCACCGGCGGAGCGGCGGAGGCGAACGTCACGCTCTTGGCTCCGGCATCCCGAGCCATCTGGATGATCTGCTTCGACGTCGTGCCACGCACGATCGAGTCGTCGATGAGCAGCACATTCTTGCCCTTGAACTCGCTCGACATCGCGTTGAGCTTCTGGCGCACGCTCTTCTTGCGGGCCGCCTGGCCGGGCATGATGAACGTCCGGCCGACGTATCGGTTCTTGTAGAACCCCTCGCGGTACTCGATGCCGAGCTTGCGGGCGACCTGCATCGCGGCGGGACGCGAGGAGTCGGGGATCGGCATGACGACGTCGATCGCACCCTTCGGCGTGTACTTGGCGATCGTGTCGGCGAGACGCTCGCCCATGCGAAGCCGCGCCTCGTACACCGAGATGCCGTTCATGACCGAGTCGGGGCGTGCGAGGTACACGTACTCGAACGAGCACGGCACGAGCTTCGGATCGGCCGCGCACTGACGCGTGTGGAGGTGCCCGTCGAGGTCGACGAACACCGCCTCGCCGGGGTCGACGTCGCGTACGACCTCGAACTCGCCGTTCTCGAGCACGAGCGACTCGCTCGTGACGACCCACTCGTAGCTGCCGTCGTCGTTCTTGCGCGTGCCGAGGATGAGGGGCCGGATGCCGTAGGGATCGCGGAAGGCGAGCAGTCCGTGCCCGGCGATGAGCGCGATGGCCGCATACGAGCCTTCGACGCGCTCGTGCACGCGGCTGACCGCCTGGAAGATCTGATCGGGCTCGAGTTCGACGCCCGAGATCGAGGCCTGCAGCTCGTTGGCGAGGACGTTCACCAGCAGCTCTGTGTCGCTCGAGGTGTTGAGGTGGCGGCGGTCCTTGTGGAACAGCTCGTCGGTGAGCTCGCGCGTGTTGGTGAGGTTGCCGTTGTGGACGAGCACGATGCCGTAGGGCGCGTTCACGTAGAACGGCTGTGCCTCCTCCTCGCTGGAGGCCGTGCCCTTGGTGGCGTAGCGGACGTGACCGAGTCCCAGGTTGCCCAGGAGCGCGCGCATGTCTCGAGTGCGGAAGGCCTCGCGCACCTGGCCCCGCTCCTTGTGCACGTGGAAGACCCCGTTGGTCTCGGCGGTCGCGATTCCCGTCGAGTCCTGACCGCGGTGCTGCAGCAGCAGGAGTGAGTCGTAGATCTCCTGGTTGACCGCGCCGCGGCCCACCATCCCGACGATTCCGCACATGGGCTGTTACTTCGCTCCGTTGTCGTTGTATGAGCCGACGAGACGCACGGCGCCACCGTCGACGCCTTTGGCGCCCTGCTCGAACTCGCCCTCGGGGCGGGCTCCCGAGTGGACGACGCCAACCTGCCATGTGGCGATGCCCTCGGCGGTGAGGGCGGATGCCGCGGCCGCCGCCTTCTCAGGCGCGACCACAGCGAGGAAGCCGATGCCCAGGTTCCAGGTGCCCTCGGTCGCCTGCAGCTCCAGGTCGCCGAGGTCGGCGAGAACCCGGAAGACCGGCGGCGGAGACCACGTCGAGCGGTCGACCTCGACCCACGTGCCCTGGGGCAGCACGCGCGCGAGGTTGGCCGCGATCCCGCCGCCCGTGACGTGGCTGAGCGCGTGCACGGCGTCGCCGGTCGCGGCGATGAGGCGCAGGAGCGGCTGCGTGTAAAGGCGGGTGGGCTCGAGGAGGGCCTCGCCCCACGTCGTGCCGTGGCTGCCGAGGTCGCCGGCGCGGTCGCCGTACTGCACGCCCGCATTGGCCACGATGTGGCGCACCAGCGAGTACCCGTTGGAGTGGAGGCCCGAGCTGGCGAGGGCCAGCACCACGTCACCGTTCTGCACGCGGTCGGCGCCCAGGACGCGGTCGGCCTCGACGACGCCGGTGGCGGCACCCGCGACGTCGTAGTCGTGGATGCCGAGAAGTCCGGGATGCTCGGCCGTCTCGCCGCCGACCAGTGCCGTGCCGGTCTCGGCGGCGCCCTGCGCGATGCCGCGCACGATGTCGGCGATGCGCTCGGGGAAGACCTTGCCGCACGCGATGTAGTCGGTCATGAAGAGCGGCTTGGCGCCCACCACGACGATGTCGTCGACGACCATGCCCACGAGATCGAGGCCGATGGTGTCGTGCTTGTCGATGGCCTGGGCGATCGCGACCTTGGTTCCGACGCCGTCGGTGCTGGTCGCGAGCAGGGGCTTCGCGTAGGCGCGCAGCGCACTCGCATCGAAGAGCCCGGCGAATCCGCCGACCCCCCCGAGCACCTCCGGACCGTGCGTGCGCCGGACCGCAGACTTCATCAGCTCGACCGCGAGGTCACCGGCGGCGGTGTCGACGCCCGCAGCGGTATAGGGATTCACCGGGGCGTCGGGGGAAGGGGCATCGGGCGAAGAGGAGGCCACGCCTCCAGCCTACCGGCGGCGCGCCCGGGCGGATGCCGCATGACGGCGCACCACAGGCACGCCGGCCGAGGCATCCGCCCCCCTGCCCCGTCACGAGGGGAGGAGATGGAAGGACGGGAGGACGGATGCCGCGCCCACGGTCCTCCCTCGGTGACATCTCCTCCCGCGGTGCCCCCGGTCTCGAACGGAGGTGTCCCCCCGTCCCGTCACGAGCGGAGGAGGTGGCACGACAGGAGGACGGATGCCGCGACTTCTGTCCTCCTCCGGTCGCATGATCCTTCGCTCGTGACCATTCCTACGTCAGGGTCGCCCCCGATGAAGGCCGGCCGCGACCGCCCGCATGATCGACAGCTGCACGGCCGGCCAGTCCTCCACGATCTGGATGTACCCGACGCGGATGACGTGATACCCCATCAGCCTCAGCTGGGCGTCGTGTGCGTTGTCGTCCGCCCGCTGACGCCCCACGTGGTGACCTCCGTCGACCTGGAGGATCAGGCGCTCCCCGATGAGGAAGTCGACGCGGTGCCCGGCTATCCACACCTGGGGCACGATGCGCACATCCATCCAGCGAAGCCGGACCGTGACGAAGGTCTCGAGGCCGGAGTCTGAGAACGGGCTGGCTTCGGTCACGATCCGGCGGGCCACGCCCGGCAGGGGGAGTCCGAGGAGGGAGTCCTTGTCGACGAGCCGCTTATTCAGCGCGGATTCGACGACCGCGAACGCCGATTCGTACGGCTGGCACGCGCAGACGAGGGCCAGTACGTTCTCGATCGGATCTTCAAGAGAGTCCGGATGCCGCGGCACCAGGGGCCGCGCCCGATGCACGCGCGCGCCCGGTGCCGCGGACACGCGCCCGGCGTTCGGGCTCGCGGCGACGTGCGGAGCGGGGTCGGCGCCGTCGACCCAGAGTTCGAGGCGGCGTGCCTGCGTCACGCAGGACAGAGTGACGCCGGCGCGGGCGGCCGCGAGGCGCAGCGGGTCCGCTGTCCGCAGCGCCACCCACAGACGCCGGACGGCGACCAGCTCGCCCGCTGCGATCACCGCCGCGATGGTGCGCTGCGAGTGCCCGGCCTCCACCAGGCGGGCGCGACGTGCGATGCCGCCTGCCGCGACGACGGCCGCGAGCACCGCCGCGGCCCGGCGGGCCGAGGCATCCGTCCTTCTCATCCCGACATGCTCGCGCCGCGCGACGAGCGAGTCGGAATCAGTCCGCGCGGCCGCGGAATCCTTGCCGCCTCGGCATCCCTGGGGAGGAACGAGCGGAGGAGAGGGAAGGACGGGAGGACGGATGCCGCGCCCACGGTCCTCCCTCGGTGACATCTCCTCCCGCGGTCACGCCGGCACGGGACCAGCGGCCCTGCGGGGGCTGCCCGACCTACAATGTCGGCATGGGCGGCACCGGTGCTCCGGAGTGGCTGATCCGCGAGGACGCAGGTCAGCCGGTGCTGCTTGCCCTCTACCTGCGTCAGGTGCTCGGCATCCGGTCGCCCGACGAGCTTCCGCACCTGCGGGGCATCCCTCCCCGCGTGCACGAGAGGGACGACGAGGCTCAGGCCCTGCTGGAACGGCAGTGGCGCGAGTACTGGGCGATGACCGTCGAGCCGCAGGCGCACCCCTCCCCGGTTCCGCTCGACCTGGTCGACGGGTTCGACACGCTCCTCGCACTTCCATCCGAGGGTGCCGAGGCGCTGCGGTCGGCCGTCGTCCCGCACGCCGCCGAGGCGCTCGCGTTCGCCCAGTCCGTCCACGCGCGGTATCGCCGCGACGCCAGCCACAGCACCGGCACGGCCTATCGGGCGTATGCCAGCGCGATCGCCGAGCACGAGCGCCAGGTCGGCCGGCGCGCCCACTCCTTCGAGCTCAACGTGCAGGTGCTCCCGCTCACGCAGCGCGGCGTGTGGTGGATCGGTTCGCTGACCATCGCGGTCACCGACGGCCTGAGGGGCGACGTCGCGGCATTCGACGCGGCGATCCACCCGATCATCGCCGAGCTCGCCTAGCGGGTCGGTGCTGCAGCGACGGGTCAGTGCTGCAGCGACGCCGGCGGCAGGTCGAACCAGCGGAGGTGCTCGAAGTCCTCGCTCAGCCGCTCGTCGGCGACGTGGGCCGGCTCACCGTCGGCGTACGGGTCGGGCAAGGACGCGAAGAGGGCACGCGCCTCGTCGAGGTATCCGGCGAGCGCACTCTCGGGCGCGCGGTCGTGGTGCTGCGGGAAGGTCAGGCGTCCTTCTGCGTCGTAGGCCAGCTGATCGAGCCGCAGCGGCGGTTCGACGAGTCCGTGCTCGTGATGCCACAGCCCCGATACCGGGTCGAACCGGTAGTGCGGCACGAGCTTGTAGCCATGGTCGGCGATGAGCGACACCGCCTCGACGATGTAGTCGAAGACCGCGTCGCTGAGGAAGTAGTTGAAGCTCACGCGCACCCAGCCCGGCTTGATGCCCTCGCACCCGTGGGCGATCTCGCGTTCGAACTCGTGCGAGCGCTCCAGGTCGATGCCCAGCAGCCGATGCCCGTAGGGGCCCGCGCAGGAGCAGCCCCCGCGCGCCTGGATCCCGAACAGGTCGTTGAGGATCGCGACCACGACGTTGTGGTGGAGATAGCGGCCACCCGGCCGGGTGATCACGAACGAGACGATCGAGAGGCGGTCGGCGCTCGGGCTCCCGAGGATCTGGATCGACGGATGCCCCTGCCACGCGCGCCGGGCACGATCGAGGAAGCCCCGCTCGAGCTCGCGGATGGTGTCGACGCCGACGGCATCCTTCAGCGCGAAGACGAGTCCCGCCCGGATCGACTCGATGATCGCCGGAGTGCCGGCCTCTTCCCGGTGGGCGGGATCGGACAGGTACCGGTGCTCGAACGGGTTCACATACGCGACCGTGCCCCCGCCGACCGCTTCGGGAACGGTATTGGTCAGCAGCCGCCGGTTCACCACGAGCACGCCCGGCGTGCCCGGGCCGCCGATGAACTTGTGCGGTGAGATGAAGACCGCATCCTCGTCGGACGCGTCGACGTCGATGTACGGGGCGGCCGCCGCGAAGTCCCAGAACGCCAGCGCGCCGTGCGCGTGCAGCACGTCGGTGAGGCGCGCCGTATCGGTCAGGATGCCGGTCACATTGCTGGCGGCGCTGAAGGAGCCGATCTTGAGCGGCCGCTCGGCGAACCGCTCGAGTTCGGCCACCAGGCGATCCACGTCGACGTGGCCCTCCGCGTCTTCGGGGATCGTGACGACATCGGCGATCGACTCCCGCCAGGGCAGTTCGTTGCTGTGGTGCTCGTAGGGGCCGATGAAGACGACGGGACGCTGCGCAGGCGGGATGCTCGCGGTCAGGGCATGCTCGCGATCGAGGTCAGCGGGGATGCGCAGGCCCAGGATGCCGATCAGCTTGTTGATCGCGCCGGTGACCCCGTTGCCTGCGAAGATCACGACCGTGTCGGGGGTGCCGTGCACGCAGCGGTGGATGATCGCGCGGGCATCCTCGCGCAGGCGCGTCGTCTGCAGCCCGGTCCCGCTGGATTCCGAGTGCGTGTTGGCGTACCGCGGCAGCACCTCGTCACGGATGAAGTCCTCGATGAACGTGAGGGCGCGACCACTCGCCGTGTAGTCGGCATAGGTCACACGGCGCGGTCCGAACGGCCCGAACATCACCTGGTCGTCGCCGATGACGGCCTCGCGGATGCGCGTGATGATGGGCGGCTCTGCCCTCATGGTGCGAGGGTACCGCGTGCCCCCGACGGGCGCAGGAGGTCAGGGAGCGTCGGTGTCGTCGACGTGCACGGACTCGTGGTCGACGAGGGCCGTGCGGGTGTGTGCGCGCGACCGGCGGTCGAGCAGCAGCGCCACCACAGCGGCAATCGCGAGTCCGACCGGGATGCACGTCAGAAGCAGGAAGCCGAAGACCTGTCCCTGCGAATATACGAGGCCCGTGTTGGGGCTGACGTCCTGGGTGCCGTCGAACGCGAAGGTGAGGATCATCGCGACGACCACGCCCACGGCGGCGCCGAGCAGGAGGAAGACCGAGAACTTCGGCGCGCGGCGCACCCGAACGGTCTCGATCCTGTCATCCACGTGCTCGCCCATGGGTCCATTCTCCCACTCCGCGGGCGGGCGCGGGGCCCGGGGTTCAGGGTCGCAGCGGAAGGAGGTCGGAGATGTCGGCGCGCGTGCCCGAGGCGACGATGCGGCCTTCGGCCGCGGCATCCGCCCACTTCTCCGCTCCCGTGGCCAGGGCGATCCACGTGACGGCATCGGTCTCGACGACGTTGGGGGGCGTTCCCCGCGTGTGACGCGGCCCCTCGACCACCTGCACGGCGCCGAACGGCGGAACGCGCACCTCGACGGAGTTGCCCGGAGCCTTCTCGACCAGCAGCTGGAGCAGGTACCGCACAGCGGTCGCGAGATCGGTGCGGGAGGGGAGGGAGGCCTCGCCCGCGGCCTGGACCGCCTCGAGGGCTGTCCGGCCCTCGTCGGTGGTGATCCTGCGCGGCATGCTCCAACGCTACGCCGCGTGACGCATGCGGGATCCGTGCGCTCCGGCGCGGCGGGAGTGTCGATGAAACAGGAAACCCGCCGCAGGGGAGGCGGGGCGAGGCACTCCGCGCGGCGTTTGTGCTGAATCCTCACCGCCGAAATGCGGCAGATGCCGCTCGGTAGGCTTGTCGGGTGAAGATCCTGGTTCTCGGCTCGGGCGCGCGCGAGCACGCCATCATCCTCGCGCTGCGGTCGGAAGACGCGGCGCACGAGATCCTCGCCGCCCCCGGCAACGCGGGCATCGCCCAGGACGCGACGCTCGTGGACCTCGCCGCGGACGACCCGGCGGCGGTCACGGTCTTCGCGAACGAGAACGCCGTCGACCTCGTCGTGATCGGTCCGGAGGCACCGCTCGTCGCCGGCGTGGCCGACGCTCTCCGCGAGCGTGGGATCCCGGTGTTCGGCCCGGGCAAGGCGGCCGCCCAGCTCGAGGGCTCGAAGGCGTTCGCCAAGCGGATCATGGATGCCGCCGGCGTGCCGACCGGCCGCGCGCTGCGCGCCGCGACACCGGCCGAGCTCGAGGCCGCGCTGGACGAGCTCGGGTCGCCGTACGTCGTCAAGGCCGATGGCCTCGCCGCGGGGAAGGGCGTCATCGTCACCGAGGACCGCGGCGCGGCCATCGAGCACGCCGCGGCCTATCTGCCCTCCGGGCCGGTGCTGGTCGAGGAGTTCCTCGCCGGTCCCGAGGTCTCTCTCTTCTTCCTCAGCGACGGCGACCACGTGCTGCCGCTCAGTCCGGCGCAGGACTACAAGCGCCTGCTCGACGGTGACGAGGGGCCCAACACGGGCGGCATGGGCGCGTACTCTCCCCTGCCCTGGCTCGCCGAGCGGTTCGGCGGCGAGGACGAATTCGTCGATCTCGTCACGCGCGAGATCGCCGAACCCGTCATCCGCCGGCTCGACGCCGAGGGGACGCCGTTCATCGGGCTCCTCTACGCGGGCCTCATCCTCACCGAGGCCGGCGTGAAGGTGATCGAGTTCAACGCACGCTTCGGCGACCCCGAGACCCAGGTCGTCTTGCCGCGGCTGGTGGACCCGCTGTCCGAACTGCTGCTGGCCGCGGCATCCGGAAACCTCGAATCCCGACCGAGACCGGCCTTCGCCGACGCGGTCGCCGTGACCGTCGTGGTCGCGAGCGAGGGGTACCCCCAGTCCCCGGCGACCGGCCGTCCGCTGTCGGGGCTGGATGCCGCAGCCGCAGTCGAGGGTGTGCACCTCGCGCACGCAGCGACCGCCCCCGGCGAGGGCGGGCTCGTGGCGACGGGGGGCCGCGTACTCAACGTCGTCGGGCTCGGGACGACCTTCGCCGAGGCGCGCGACCGCGCCTATCGCGCCGTCGCCCGGATCGGCCTCGAGGGGGGCCAGCACCGCACCGACATCGCCGCGCGCGTCGTCGAGTCCTGAGCTCGGGCTGTCCGCAGCGCTCGCCTCACACCGCTTCTTCGGCCGCCTGCCACTCGGAGGTCGGGGTCGGCACGGGCCGGCGCAGGAACAGCACCGCGACCAGTCCGACGAGCATCACGGCCGCGGGCAGCAGGATCGCCTGCGACATCGCGGTCGAGAACGGCTCGGCGATCTGCGGGGGCAGCGCTCCACCGGCGAAGCTCGCGTCGGCGTCGGCCGCGCCGGGGATGTTCGCCTCGAGCCGCGCCTGCATGAAGACGGCGATCGCGGCTGAGCCCAGCACCGACCCGATCGTGCGGGTGGTGTTGTAGATGCCCGCACCGGCGCCGGCCTGACGGGGGGCCAGGTTGCGGGTCGCGGTCGTGGCGAGCGGCCCCCACATCCCGGCGTTTCCGACGCCCATGATGAAGGACGGGATGAGGAACGCCCAGATGGGGGTGTCGAGGTTCATGAGCGCGGAGTACAGCACGAGGGATCCGGCCACGAGGAGCAGCCCGGGCACCAGCAGCACGCGCGGATCGGTGCGGTCGAGCCAGCGCCCGGCGATCGGAGACAGCACGCCGGCCGCGATCGCCATCGGCACGAGCAGCAGAGCGGCCTCGGTGGGCGTGAGTCCCCGGCCGAGCTGGATGACGAACATCAGCGGCAGCGACATGCTCGTGACCGTGAACCCGACGGTCGCGATCCCGATGTTGGCGATCGAGAAGTTGCGGTCGCGGAAGAGCTCCAGCGGCACGAGCGCCTCGCTCTTCGTCTTTGCCTGCTGCCAGATGAAGAGGCCGAGCACGACGACACCGGCGATGATGAGTCCCCACACCGTGATCGGGCCCCAGATGACGCCCCAGTCGTAGGTCTCGCCCTCCTGCAGGCCGAACACGATGAGGAACAGGGCGACGGCGCTCAGCACCACCCCGACCATGTCGAAGCGATGCGGGTGGGTCTCGAGCTTCGGCACGAGGATCCACGCGAGGACGAACCCGACGATCCCCACCGGGATGTTGATGAAGAAGATCCACTCCCATCCGAGCCCGTCGACCAGGAGGCCTCCGGCGAGCGGGCCCACCAGCATTGCGACACCGGATGTCGCACCCCACAGTCCCATCGCGGCGCCGCGCTGATTCGGCGGGAAGGTGCGGGTGATGACCGCCATCGTCTGCGGGGTCATCATCGCCGCGCCGAGGCCCTGCACCGCCCGGAATGCGATCAGCGCACCGAGGGTGGGCGACAGGCCGCACGCCAGCGAGGCGAGCGTGAAGACGGCCAGTCCGATGAGGTAGATGTTCTTCGGCCCGAAGCGATCGCCGAGGCGCCCCGTGATGAGCAGGGGCACGGCGTAGGCGAGCAGGTACGCCGACGTCACCCACACCACGTTGTCGAGGTTGTTCGTCTCGGGGTCGAGCGCCGCCTTGATCGCAGGATTCGCGACCGACACGATCGTGGTGTCGACCAGGATCATGAAGAACCCGATGACGAGGGCCCACAGGCCGGGCCACGGGCTGCGCGGGCGGGTCGAGCGAGCGGATGCCTCGGCCGCCGTCTTCTGTTCTGTCATAGCCGTGCGGCCTTCCTCTGGGCGAGATAGCGCTCCGAGGGCTCGGGATCGGGCCCCCAGGCGAAGTCGGGATCGGCGAGACGGGCGAGCAGCCCGTCGAGCCACGCCAGGTCGGCCGCGAGCATCGCCTCGTCGCGGTCGACCTCGAGCAGGTACTGGTCGGGCACGCCCTTGTGCCTGGCGAACCGGTGTCCGTCCGTGAGCGCGGCGTGAGCGGCGGCGAGGTGCGCGCGGCGCGCCGTGAGCAGGTCAGCCACCTCGGGGCGGTCGAGGTTGTGGGCTTCGGCGAGCGCGACCCGGAACTCCACCGGTCGGTCGATGCGGGGCAGCTCGCGGCGCACCCATTCGCGGACGGTGGCGGTTCCGGCATCCGTCACCGCGTACGTCGTGCGCTCGGGACGGTTGCCTTCGCGGTCGACTCCCACCTCGGTCACGAGACCGGCCCGTTCGAGGCGGGCGACCGTGTGGTAGACCGTGCCGTGGGTGATCGGAACCAGGCGGTCGTCGCGGCGGATCCGCAGGAGCCGGATCATCTCGTACGGGTGCATGTCGCCTTCGGCCAGCAGCGCGAGCAGCATCAGGCCGAGGGGGGTGAGCCGGTCCGCCGCGTCCTTCATCCGTTCCCCGATCGATTAGTCCACATGGACTATACCTCCGCTCCTGCGCCGGCGGCCCATCCGCGTGGGATCGACGCGGCCGACCGGCGCGAGCTGCCGCCGCTGCCCTCCAGCGAGCGGTCGCCTCAGCGACATCCCTCCGCGGCACGCGCAGACCGTCCGGGATAATGGGGCGGGTGACGAGCCCCCTCGACCTCCCCGGCTGGCGCCATGCCTACTCGGGCAAGGTGCGCGACCTGTACATCCCCGCCGACACCGCCGAGGGTGCGCGCCCCGGCCGCATGCTCGTCGTCGCCAGCGACCGGGTGAGCGCCTTCGATCACGTGCTCGAGCCGGGAATCCCCGACAAGGGCGTTCTGCTGACGACACTCAGCCTGTGGTGGTTCGACCGTCTCGCCGGCGCGGACGGGGGCCGCGGCATCCCGAACCACCTCGCCGCGTCGCACGTGCTCACCCTGGGAGCGGACGGCAAGGCGAACACGGCCGACGACCTTCGCGCGCTCATCCCCGAATCCGTCAGCGGCCGGGCGATGGTCGTGAAGGCCCTCGACATGCAGCCCGTGGAGTGCGTCGTGCGCGGCTACCTCACCGGATCGGGCTGGGCGGAGTACCGCGAGAGCGGGACGGTGTGCGGCATCCCGCTCCCCGCCGGACTGCACAACGGCGACGGGCTACCCGAGCCGATCTACACCCCGGCCTGGAAGGCGCCCCTGGGCGAGCACGACGAGAACATCTCGTACGAGCGCACGGTCGAGCTCGTGGGCGCGGAGCGGGCGGCCGAGCTGCGCGACCTGTCGCTCGAGATCTACACGCGCGCGGCCCGTACGGCGGAGGCGCACGGGGTGATCCTCGCCGACACGAAGTTCGAGTTCGGGCTCGACGACCAGGGTGTGATGACCTTGGCCGACGAAGTGCTCACGAGCGACTCGTCGCGGTACTGGGATGCCTCGGCCTGGGCGTCGGGCACCACGCCCGAGGAGCGGATGGCGAGCTTCGACAAGCAGATCGTGCGCGACTGGCTCGCCGCGAACTGGGACAAGCAGGGCGAGCCGCCGGCGCTGCCCGACGACATCGTCGAGCGCACCGCCCAGCGGTATCGCGAGCTGCTGGAGCGCCTCACCGCCGCGTGACCCGGCGGCCGTGCGCGGCGCCGCTAGGGTGATGGGCGCACCATCCCGCGAGCTCAAGGAGCGCCCATGCCGCTGTGGACCCTTCACGGAAACGGCCGGACCGTCGAGGCCGGGAAGGTGGTGAAGCCGCAGGAGCGCCTGAACTGGCCTGCGACGATAGCGATCGGCGCGCAGCACGTCGTGGCGATGTTCGGGGCGACCTTCCTCGTGCCCGTCCTGACGGGCTTCCCGGTCTCGGCGACGCTGTTCTTCTCGGGCGTCGGAACACTGCTCTTCCTGCTCATCACGCGCAATCGCCTGCCCTCCTATCTCGGGTCATCGTTCGCGTTCATCGCGCCCGTCACGGCGGCGACCGCGTCGCAGGGCATGGGCTCGGCGCTCGCGGGCATCGTCGCAGTCGGCGTGCTGCTGGCAGGCGTCGGCTTCATCGTGCAGTTCGCGGGCATCGGCTGGATCGACAGACTCATGCCGCCCGTGGTCGCAGGAGCCATCGTCGCGCTGATCGGCTTCAACCTCGCCCCGGTGGCGTGGACGAACTTCCGCCAGCAGCCGGTGACGGGCACGATCACGCTCGTCGCGGTGATCCTCTTCAGCGTGCTCTTCCGCGGCTTCCTCGGCCGGATCTCGATCTTCCTCGGAGTGATCGTCGGGTACGTCGTGGCGCTGCTCCTGAAGGAGGTCGACTTCTCCGCCGTCGAGGAGGCCGCGTGGTTCGGCCTGCCCGAGTTCCATCTCGCCGACTTCGCCTCACCGGGGACGTGGAGCGTGATCGCGATGTTCCTCCCCGTCGTGCTCGTGCTGGTCGCCGAGAACGTCGGGCACGTCCGCGGCGTGGCGACGATGACGGATGCCTCGGTGAACGAGCACACCGGGCGGGCCCTCATCGCCGACGGCGCCGCAACGACCCTCGCCGGCTGCTTCGGCGGCTCGGGCACGACCACGTATGGCGAGAACATCGGCGTCATGGCCGCGACGCGCGTCTACTCGACGGCGGCCTACTGGGTCGCCGGCATCGTCGCGATCCTTCTCGCTCTCTCGCCCAAGATCGGCGCGGTCATCGCCTCGGTGCCGCCCGGGGTGCTCGGCGGCGTGACGACCGCGCTCTACGGGCTCATCGGGATCATCGGGATCAAGATCTGGGTCGACAACCGCGTGGACTTCTCGCGCCCCGTGAACCAGTACACCGCGGCAGTCGCGCTCGTCGTGGCGATCGCGGGCTTCACGATGACGTGGGAAGGCGGCTTCGAGCTGGGGGCGATCGTCATCGGCGCCGCGTCGGCGCTGCTGATCTACCACCTGGGCAACGCCATCGCCCGCTGGCGCAGGACCGGCGCCGACGACGGCGGTCCGATCCCGGCGGTCGGCCCCCTGGGCGGTGATCCGCAGGGCCCCGAGATCCGCTGACGGCCTCGCCGGGGCATCCGTCCCCGTCGGCGCCGGGGAATGGGGGACGAAGGCCCGGCGTTGTCCATTCATATGAATGAGAAGCTCGCCGCCGACACCGGCATGGGCGCCGTGACGCTCCTCGTCGGAGATCTCGACGGCATGACGGCGTACTACCGCGACGTGGTCACCCTGCAGGTGCTCGCCGCCGACGGCGACACCGTTGCTCTGGGTCGCGCCGGTCGGCCCATCGTGGTGCTGCGCCACGAGCCGTCCCTGCGTCACGCCGCACCGGGTGCCGCCGGGCTCTTCCACACGGCGATCCTGTTCGAGACGCAGGAGGCTCTCGCCGCGGCGCTCTACAGCGTCGCCCGCCACGCCCCCGGGACCTTCACCGGGTCCGCCGACCACCTCGTGAGCCAGGCGTTCTACTTCACCGACCCCGAGGGCAACGGCATCGAGCTGTACTGGGATCGCGCCCGCTCCGAGTGGTCGTGGACCCACGGAACAGTGGAGATGGCCACCCTCTTCCTCGATCCGAACGCGTTCCTCGGCGAGCACCTCACCGAGGAGGCGGCACTGGGCTCGACCGCGACGGAGGCGGCATCCGTCGGACACGTCCACCTGTCGGTGGGGGATGTCTCGACCGCCCGCGCCTTCTACGTCGACACTCTCGGCTTCGACGAGACCGCCGCGCTGGGCGGCCAGGCGGTGTTCGTGAGCGCCGGCGGCTACCACCATCACATGGCCATGAACGTGTGGAACTCGCGCGGCGCCGGACCACGCATGCCCGCGCTGGGCCTCGGACGGGTCGACCTCATGCTGCCGGACACCGACTCCCTCGGCGCCCTCGCCGACCGCCTGGCCCACCACGGCGTGGCCGTCCGCGACGACGGGCGGGCGGTGCGATTCGACGACCCCTGGGCGAACGTGCTCGAGGCCACGGCCCCCGGCCGCGGCTGAGTCGCGCGACAGCCCGATCAGACGGAGTCGCGGACGACCAGCTCGGTCTCGAGGATCGTCACGTGGCGCGGATGCCTCCCCGCGAGCAGCTCGAGGAGCACCGTCGCCATGCGCTCGCCCTGAGCGAATGACGGCTGTCGCATGGTGGTCAGCTGCGGCTGGACCGACGTCGCCACGGGCGAGTCGTCGAACCCCATGATCGCGATGTCGTCGGGCACCTTGAGCCCGGCACCGGCCAGCACGCTGAGAGCGCCTCGGGCCATGAGGTCGCTCGCCACGAAGATCGCGTCCGGGCGCTCGCCCGACTCCAGGATGCGACGCATAGCATCGGCGCCGCCGTCGGCCGTGAAGTTGCCGTCGACGACCATCCCCTCGGG
Organism: Microbacterium sp. MF43; assembly: GCF_012847295.1. Classification (GTDB taxonomy): domain Bacteria; phylum Actinomycetota; class Actinomycetes; order Actinomycetales; family Microbacteriaceae; genus Microbacterium. The sequence goes on along the minus strand of NZ_JABBDY010000004.1, from coordinate 176,401 downwards.
CAGGTCCCACGCCTTGAGCGCATCGCGATACCCCTGGAGTCGGTCGACTCCCGCCGGCATCGTCAGGGGACCGGTGATCGTCGCGATGCGGCGATGTCCCCGCTCGATCAGGTACGTCGTGGCGTCGTGGCCGCCGCGGACGTTGTCGACGTCGACGTAGTAGTCGCGCTCTCGCTCGCGGACCGGGCGACCGCCGTAGACCACCGGGACGGCGCTGGCGATGCGGTCGATGAACGTGTCGCTGGTGTGGTGCGAGACGATGATCGCCCCGTCGACCGCGCCGCTGCGGACGTAGCTCGTGGTCTTGTCGCCGGGGTCGTCGTTGGCGATGAACAGGTTCAGCACGTAATCCGAGCGACTCAGGCGCGCATTGATGCCCGAGACGATCGCCGCGAAGAAGGGGTCGCCGAAGAACCGGGTGGTGTCTTCGGGCACGACGAGCGCGATCGCGTGCGTCTGACGGCTGGCGAGCGAGCGAGCAGCCCGGTTGGGCACGTAGTTCAGCTCGGCGATCGCCTTCGTGACGGCTTCGAGCGCTTCGGGGCTGACGGCCGTCGAGCCGTTCACGACGCGCGAGACCGTCGATCGGGAGACGCCCGCCGCAGCGGCGACCTCCTCGATCGTGACGGTTCCCCGCATCGTGTCCGTCGTCATCTCCCCCTCGTCCTCCTTACGGATGCTACGACCTAACGGATGCTACGACGCGACAGCGGCGGCGTCTCGGTCAAGCGCCCGCGCGGCGATGATCCTGCTGTACTCGCGGCCGCTGTCCTTCACCGACCGCAGCTGCGTGTCGTAGTCCACGCGCACGATGCCGAAGCGCTTCTCGTAGCCCCACGCCCACTCGAAGTTGTCGAGGAGGGACCAGTAGAAGTATCCCCGCACATCCACGCCCTTCTCGATCGCGTCGAGGATGGCGCCGAGGTGCGAGCGCACGAAGTCGGTCCGGTCGGCGTCGTGCACCCGCACCTCGCCCTGCTCCTCGACTCGCTCGTCGTCGTAGGCCGCGCCGTTCTCGGTCACGTAGAGGACCGTGTCCGACGGGCGTGCGTACTCGTCGGACACGCGCTCGAGGAGGCGCGTCAGACCCTCGGGCTGCACCTCCCAGTTCATCGGCGTGCGGGGCAGACCGCGCTCGTGCCACCAGATGCCCTCATGGGACGGGAAGGGCGAGCGACCCGGACGGTCGGTCGGCGCGTCGCCCGGGGTCGGCGGAACCGCCGGCGGACGACCTCCGACGTACTCGCCGTGGTAGTAGTTCACGCCGAGACTGTCCAGGGGCGTCGCGATCGCCTCGAGATCGCCGGGGCGGATCGCGGCGTCGAGCGCCTCGATCGCATCGGCGTCCACCGCGCGGATGTCCTCGACGACGTCGGCCGGGTACGACGCCCGGAAGATCGGGTCGAGGAACCACCGATTGAACTGCCCGTCGATGCGGCGCGCGGCGTCGAGGTCGGCGGCGTCGTTCTCGTCCACCGGGTCGGCCACCGTCAGATTCAGCGTGATGCCCAGGTTGAGCGACGCGTCCCGCGCACGCAGCTCGCGGACGGCCTGCCCGTGACCGAGCATCAGGTGGTGGGCGGCGAGGACGCCCTCGGTCACGCTGTACCGGCCCGGTGCGTGCAGCCCCGCGGTGTAGCTGAGGAATGACGAGCACCACGGCTCGTTGAGCGTCGTCCACACGTTCACTCGATCGCCCAGGGCGTCGTGCATGTCGAGCGCGTACTCGGTGAAGAGCTCGGCGGTCGCGCGGTTCGCCCAGCCGCCCTTCTCCTGGAGCGCCTGGGGAAGGTCCCAGTGATAGAGGGTGAGCCAGGGCAGGATGCCGGCATCGAGCAGTTCGTCGACGAGGCGCTTGTAGAAGTCGACGCCCTGAGCGTTGAGGGCGCCCCCGTCGGGACGCACGCGCGACCACGAGGTCGAGAAGCGGTAGGTCTGCAGACCCATCGACTTCATGAGCGCGACGTCGTCGGTGTACCGGTGGTAGTGATCGCACGCCACATCGCCGTTGTCGGCGTTGATGACGGCGCCGGGAACGCGGCAGAACGCGTCCCAGATCGAGTCGCGGCGGCCGTCCTCGTGGGCGGCACCCTCGATCTGGAAGGCGGCGGTGGCGGCACCGAAGAGGAAGTTCGACGGGAAGGTGCGCGCGGTGGTCGCGGTCATGCGGACAGCGTCCTCTCTGAAGGGGGCGAAGCAGGGAATGCGGGCTCGGTCAGCCCTTGACGGCGCCGGCCATGATTCCGCTCACCAGCTGCTTGCCCGCGAACGCGAACAGGAGGAGGAGCGGGATGGTCGACAGCAGCACGCCGGCGAGCACGACCGAGTAGTCCACGAAGTAGTTCGACTGCAGGAGCGACAGCGCCACCGGCAAGGTGGGATCGCGCCGGTCGAGCACGATGAACGGCCAGAAGAAGTTGTTCCAGGCGCTCACGAAGGTGAAGAGGAACAGCATCGCGGCAGCGGGGCGTGCGGCGGTCGCGCCGACCGTCCAGAAGGTGCGCATCATCGATGCGCCGTCGACGCGAGCCGCCTCGATGAGCTCGTCGGGGACGGTCTGCTGGAGGTACTGGGTCATCCAGAACACGCCGAACGCGCTCGTGAGCGACGGGATGATGATCGCGCCGATCGTGCCGGTCCAGCCGAGGTCCGAGAAGAGGATGTACAGCGGCACGACGCCGAGCTGCATCGGCACGGCCATCGTGGCGACGACGAATACAAGCAGCCACTTGCTCCCGGGGAAGCGCAGCTTCGCGAACGCCCAGCCCGCGAGGGTCGAGGTCACCACGACCGAGACGGCGATGAGGGTCGAGCTGTAGATCGAGTTCCACAGGGCCGGCCAGAAGCCGACGGCCGGATCGTTGACTACCGAGGCGGCGTTGGCGAGGAAGTTGCCCCCCGGGATCCAGGACATGTTCGGGTCGTTGATCGTCGAAGCGTCTCCCGAACCGATCAGGAACGACCAGTAGTAGGGGAAGACCGCGGCGACGAGCACGACGGCGAGGCCCGCGTAGACCCAGAAGCCGGCGCGGTAGCCGCGGATGCGGGTGGTTCGAGCGCGCCGGTTGCGGTTCACTTCGGGAGTGCCGGCGGTGGCGACGGCCTGCTCGACCATCGCGATCGGAGGAGTCGTGCTCATCGGCGGAAGCCCTTTCTGCGCGGTGCGGTCACCCCACGGCCACCCTCGTCGCGCACGAGGCGCCGGGTGATCATGAGATTGATGAGGCCGATCACGAGGATGATCAGGAAGAGGATCCACGCCAGCGCCGCGGCGCGGCCGAAGTTCCACTCGCGCCAGCCGATGTTGTAGAGGAAGAGCGTGATCGTGAGCCACTGCTGTGCGGCGCCGCCCTCACCGGTGTTGTCGTACATGCGCGGCTCGTCGAAGATCTGCAGACCGCCGATCGTCGATGTGATGATCACGAAGATCAGCGTGGGGCGCAGCGACGGGAGCGTGATGCTCCAGAACTGTCGCCACGCGCTCGCGCCGTCGACGGTCGCGGCCTCGTAGTAATCGCGGGGCACAGCCTGCATCGCGGCGAGGAGGATGAGGGCGTTGTACCCGGTCCAGCGGAAGTTGACCATGGTCGCGATGGCGACGTGGCTCCAGAACGGGCTCTTGTGCCACGGGATGGGCTGGAGCCCCAGGTCGGTGAGGATGTTGTTCACCAGACCGTGGTTGTCGCCGAACATGTTGCTGAAGATCAGCGCGACGGCGACAGGGGCCATGACGTACGGCAGCAGGACGCTCGTCCGCCAGAAGGTCTTGGCCCGGATGTTGCGGTCGAGCATGGCGGCGATGAAGATCGCGAGGATCAGCTGCGGGACGCTCGAGAGCAGGAAGATGCTGAACGTGTTGCGAAGCGCCGTCCAGAACTGCGGGTTCTGGAGGATCCAGATGTACTGGTCGAATCCGATGAACTCACCCGAGTTGCGGACGAGATCCCAGTCCTGGAAAGAGATGACGGCGGTGTAGGCGATCGGGAACAGGCCGACGATCGCGAAGAGGATGAAGAACGGGGAGATGTACAGGTAGGGCGAGACCTTGAGGTCCCACCGGCTGAGCTTCTGGCTGAACGACAGCACGCGGATGCGCTTGGTCTTCTCCTCGCGCGGCGTTGTCGCCGGGGGCGCCTCATGGCGCGTGTCTGTTGCGGTCACGGCTGCTCCGTCGGGTTTGGGCGAGTGCGTGCGGGCCGGGGAGCGACCCGCACGCACTCGCTCGATCGGGAGATCTCGGCTCAGAAGGCCTCGACCTCGGCGACCCAGGTGTCCCACGAGGTCTGCGCGTCCTCGGTTCCGTCGAACACCCGGATGACCGCGTTCTGCAGTGCGTCGTGGTACTTGAAGTAGTTCGCGTCCTTGTACGGAGCGACCGTGACGGCCTCGGCGCGGTTCGAGAGGATCTCACCGGTCGGAGCGTCGTTGAAGTACTCGTTCGTCGCCGAGGCGAGCTCTTCGCTCTCGAGCGCCTCGAGCTGGCTCGGGAAGGTGCCCGCGTTGGCGAACGCCTTGAGCTGCTGCTCGGGGGCGGTCAGCCAGTCGGCGAGGGCGAGTGCGGCGTCGACGTTCTCACCGTTGGCCGGAACGGTGAGGTACGAGCCGCCCCAGTTGCCTCCACCGTTCGGGAACACGTCGGCGATGTCCCAGCCGGTGACGTCGGGCGCGTTGCCCGAGATGACGCCGAGCATCCAGCCCGGGCAGAGCATCGCGGCGAACTCGCCGTTCGCCATCGAGGCGAACCAGTCGTCCGACCACTGTCCGGAGTAGGCCGAGTTGGGAACGGCGCGCTCGGTGACCAGCTCGTACGCAGCCTGAACGTCGGGGTTCTCGGTCGCGATGACGGCGCCGTCCTCCTCGGTGTAGGTGTACTCGATCTGGTTGACGATGCCCTGGAGCACCGAGTTGGCCGAGTCGATCATCGGCTTCCCCGTCGCCTCGCGGTACTGGTCGGCGACGTCGAGGAAGTTCTCCCAGTCGCCGTCGAACAGCTCGGCGACGCCCTCGCGGTCGCTGGGCAGACCCGCCGCCTCGAAGAGGTCGCCGCGGTAGCAGATGCCCTGCGGGCCGATGTCGGTTCCGAAGCCGACGAGGCGTCCTTCGCCGTCGGTGGCTGCCGCTTCCTTCCAGTCGAGCCAGCGGCCCTTCACGGAGTCCGGCGCCTCGGCGAGCAGGTCGCTGTACTGCATGGCCTCGGCGAACCAGTCGATCTCGACGGCCTCGATGTCGGCGAGGCCGCCCTTGCCGAGCTTCGCGAAGTAGTTCGCGCGGGCGTCGCCGGACTCGGCGGCGCGGGTGTGCTCGATGGTGACGTTCGGGTTCTCGTCCATGTACTCCTGGAGGAGCTCGTCGGTGTAGCCGAAGTCGTTGAACGTGGCGATGGTGAGCGTGACCGGCTCGTCCGAGTCGGTCGAACCCTCCCCGTTGCCGCTGCCGCTGCTGGCGCAGCCGGCGAGCACGAGAGCGGTGGCCGAGAAGGCGGCGACCGCCACGGCGCTCCTGCGGAAGGCGCGTGAGTTCACTGTCACTCCTTTGTGTTGTCAGGGTCGGTGTGTTGCAGGTGCGGTCAGAGACGGGTTCTCGGCCGCGGTGCCATGGGAGCGTTCCCACCGGACGAGACCCGAGATTATGGGATCGCTCCCATGGATGTCAAGGGAGCGCTCCCACGCTTCGGGTCACGGTTGTGTCACGACCGGCGCCGACGACGACGTCACCTCGCCGGCGCGCCCCGGTAGACTGGCGCTGAACCCCTTCCCGCGACATCCGGCGTTTCGACTGCTCGCCGCGCTCGTCGCCCAACGACCGCTGAGGCCCCGCGCGGCCGCCAGGAGGATTCCGTGCCCACCATCGTCGTCGACGTCATGCCCAAGGCCGAGCTGCTGGACCCTCAGGGCAAGGCCGTGTCCGGCGCCCTCGCGCGACTCGGGCAGGACGCCTTCTCGTCCGTCCGCATCGGCAAGCGGTTCGAGCTCACCGTGGACGGCGAGGTCACAGACGAGGTCCTCGCGGCAGCACGTCAGATCGCCGACGAGATCCTGTCGAACTCGGTGATCGAAGACGTCGTCGGCGTCGAGGTGGTCGAATGACCGCCCGCATCGGCGTCATCACCTTCCCGGGCTCGCTCGACGACCGCGACGCCCACCGCGCGATCGCCGCGGCCGGCGCCGAACCGGTCGCACTGTGGCACGGGTCGCACGATCTCGAGGGCGTCGACGCTCTCGTCCTCCCCGGCGGATTCAGCTACGGCGACTATCTGCGCGCCGGCGCGATCGCCGCGCACGCGCCGATCATGGCCGAGGTGAAGGATGCCGCGGCAAAGGGCATGCCGGTGCTGGGCATCTGCAACGGCTTCCAGATGCTCGTCGAGGCCCACCTGCTCCCCGGCGGACTGATCCGCAATGCCCATCAGCAGTTCATCCGGCGCGACCAGCGGCTGCGCGTCGAGAACAACGACACGGCCTGGACCAGTGACTTCGCCTCCGGTCAGGAGATCGTGATCCCGCTCAAGAATGCTGACGGCGGTTACATCGCGTCGGAGTCCGAACTCGATCGCCTGGAGGGCGAGGGACTCGTCGCGTTCCGCTACCTCGGCGTCAACCCCAACGGGTCGCTGCGCGACATCGCCGGCCTCACCAACGACCGTGGGAACGTCGTGGGGCTCATGCCCCACCCCGAGCATGCGGTGGAGCCGGGCTTCGGCCCCGACACGGCAGCCGCGATGCGCTCCGGCGTCGACGGCCTTCCGTTCTTCACGTCGGCGGTCGCCGCCGTCGTCGGCGCGGCCGCCTGACCCCGGTCAGACGGTTCCGGCCGGGGGCCACACCCCGATGATGATCGCCATCACGACGATCGTCACGAGCTCGTGAGCGATGTTCAGGACCGTGAGCGACGACGGTCGCCCCTCGAACGCGTCGTGGGTGATGAAGCGCGCCGCCGTGAAGCCCGCCCACAGGATGACGCCGGTGCCGAGCGCCGCGAGCAGGTAGCCGCCGCCGTAGAAGTGCCACGCGATGTTCGCCGCTCCGGCGAGCACCCAGGCCGTGAGGAAGCTCACCAGCAGCGTGACCAGCAACGGCAGGACGGCGTTGCCTCCCCGGTCCATGTCGACCTTGGCCAGCCGGACCCAGCGCTTGCCGAAGACCTTCATCGAGTACCAGATCGCGCCGACGGCCATGCTCGACAGCGTCGCCAGCAGCACCGCCCAGTAGTTGATCTCGGGAACCATCTGCGCCTCCTCGGTCGGCGGCGCGGAGCCGCTCGGGGCGAGCGTAGCGCCACGTCTCAACCCTGGCGGGACAGCGCGCCGGTAGCGTAGGAGGGTGAGCCGAGGCTTCCGGAATCTCATCGTCAGCGTGCCCACCGAACGACTCGCCGCCGACCTGGGGAACCTCCCCGACGGCGTCGAGGTGGTGGTGTGGCCCATGGACGGTCCGGCGCCTCGCGACCGATTCGACATCGTCGTCCCGCCCTACATGCAGATGTCCACCGTGCTCGAGCGCCTTCGCGATGTGCCGACAGGCCTCGTGCAGAGCCAGTCCATCGGCTACGACGGCGTAGCCGGCACCCTCCCCGACGGACTCGTCTTCGCCAACGCCGCGAGCGTGCACGAGACCTCGACAGCCGAGCTCGCCGTGGGCCTCGCGATCGCCGCGCAGCGGAAGATCGACGTGTTCGCGCGCGATACCGCCGAGGCCCGGTGGAAGTCGCGGTTCTCGCAGAGCCTCGCGGACCGCCGCGTGCTGCTGCTGGGCTACGGCGGTGTGGGCAAGGCGGTCGCCGCCCGGCTGGCGCCGTTCGAGGTACATCTGACGGTGGTCGCGCACCGGGCGAGGGTGGAGGACGGGATGCCCGTGCACGGGGTAGACGAGCTGCCGGCGCTTCTCGGCGACACCGAGATCGTGATCGTGACCCTTCCCGGAGGAGAGGCCACGCGGCATCTCGTCGACGACGCGTTCCTCGCTCGGCTGCCCGAGGGCGCGCTGCTGGTGAACGTCGGCCGTGGGTCGATCGTCGACACGGACGCTCTGGTGGATCATGTGCAGCGCCGGCGCATCCGGGCGGCCCTCGACGTGACGGACCCCGAGCCGCTTCCCCAGGGCCACCCGCTGTGGGCCCTGCCCGGCGTGCTCATCTCTCCCCATGTCGGCGGCGACTCGAGCGCGATGGCTCCCCGCATCGCGCGCCTGGTGCGCACGCAGATCGAGCGGATGTCGCGAGGCGAGGCGCCGCTCAACGTCGTGCTCGGCGGCTGAAGCCTCCGAGGCGGACTCGTCCCGTCTCGCCGCGGCGACCTCAGCCCGTGAACACCGCGTGCACGTCGCCGACGACGTCGCGACCGCCGAGCGCCGTCAGCTCCATCAGCACCGCGGTTCCCACGACTCTGCCGCCGAGCCGCTCGACGAGCGTGTGGGCGGCGACGAGCGTGCCGCCCGTGGCGAGCACGTCGTCCACGAGCAGCACGCGCATGCCGTCGCGGATGTCGTCGTGCGCCTCGATCGTCGCGGTCCCGTACTCGAGCGCATAATCGACGGATGCCGCGGGCCGAGGCAGCTTGCCGGCTTTGCGGATCGGCACCAGCCCGGCGCCCGCCTCCATCGCGGCGGCCCCCGCGAGCAGGAAGCCGCGGGCCTCGACCCCCGCGACGACGTCGAAGTCGCCCTCGAAGGGCGCGATCATCGCGTGGATGACGGTGCGCAGTGCCGAGGCATCCGCCAACAGGGGCGTGATGTCGCGGAACTGCACGCCCGGCTCGGGGTAGTCGGGGATCGTGCGGATGAGCGCCTCGGCGCGCTGGAGGGCTTCGGTCACCGCCTCACGATACCGCCGACGTCCGATCGGTCAGGCATAGGACATCCACAGCCAGGTGGGCGTGGAAATGTAAGCGCTTGCACTATCCTGGAGCGATGACTTCCCCGCAGATCGCCGAGCGCACCGACGCGCAGACCGTCACCGCTGGTCGCGAGTGGTGGCGCACCGCCGTCATCTACCAGATCTACCCCCGCTCCTTCAGCGACAGCTCGGGCGACGGCATCGGCGACCTGCCCGGCATCACCTCGCGCCTCGACGACCTGCGCGACCTCGGCGTCGACGCGATCTGGCTGAGCCCGTTCCAGCGCTCCCCGCAGAAGGACGCCGGCTACGACGTCTCGGACTACTGCGATGTCGACCCGCTGTTCGGGACGCTCGCCGACTTCGACGTGATGCTCGCCGAGGCGCACGCCCGCGGCATCCGCCTCATCGTCGACCTCGTCCCGAACCACTCGTCCGACCAGCACGAATGGTTCCAGCAGGCGCTGGCCGCCGCCCCCGGCAGCCCGGAGCGCGCGCGCTACATGTTCCGTGACGGCAAGGGCGTCGAGGGCGAGCTGCCCCCGAACAACTGGGAGTCGATCTTCGGCGGCCCCGCGTGGACCCGCGTCGTCGAGGCCGACGGCACCGCCGGCCAGTGGTACCTGCACCTGTTCGACTCGTCCCAGCCCGACTTCGACTGGTCCAACGAGGAGGTGCGCGAGGAGTTCCGCCGCATCCTCCGCTTCTGGCTCGACCGCGGGGTCGACGGCTTCCGCGTCGACGTCGCCCACGGCCTGGTCAAGGCCGAGGGTCTGCCCGACTACACGCCCGACCCCGAGGCCGGCTCGATGGGCGGCGAAGAGGCGAACGTCCCCTACTGGGGCCAGGACGGCGTGCACGAGGTGTACCGCGACTGGCACCTGCTGATGGAGGAGTACGACGGCGACCGCGCCCTGTGCGCGGAGGCGTGGCTGCCGACTCCCGAGAAGACCGCGCTGTGGGTGCGCCCCGACGAGATGCACCAGGCGTTCAACTTCTCGTACCTCGAGACCGCGTGGGACGCTGCGGCCCTCCGCTCCGTGATCGCCGGATCGATCGCCGCGTACTCCGCCGTCGGCGCCCCGAGCACCTGGGTGCTCTCGAACCACGACGTCGTGCGCCACGCGTCGCGTCTCGCGCTCACGGCCGAGAACCCGCAGGGCCACGGCATCGGGCCGGACTCCCCCGGCAAGCCGATCCCCGAGGTCGGCCTGCGTCGCGCCCGTGCCGCGACGACCCTCATGCTCGCGCTGCCCGGCTCCGCCTACCTCTACCAGGGCGAGGAGCTCGGCCTGCCCGAGGTCATCGACATCCCCGGCGACGCGCGGCAGGACCCGACCTGGTTCCGCACCCACGGCGAGCGCTACGGCCGCGACGGCTGCCGCGTGCCGATTCCCTGGTCGACGGATGCCCCGGCCTATGGCTTCAGCCCGACCGGTCAGTCCTGGCTGCCCCAGCCCGCCGAGTGGTCGGTTCTCGCCCGCGACGCGCAGGCGACCGACCCCGAGTCGACCCTGTCGCTGTACCGTGCGCTCATCGCCGAGCGTCGCGCCCGCGGTCTCGGCGCCGGCTCGCTCGAGTGGCTCGAGGGCTTCGGCACCGACGTCGTGGCGTTCCGCAACGAGAACATCACCGTCATCGGCAACACCGGTGCGACGGCGGCGCCGTTGCCGGACGGTATCGTGATCGCGTCGAGCGGCCCGATCGACGGTGGCATGCTGCCTCCGGACACGACCGTCTGGCTCGCGAACGACTGACGAGGGCTCGGCCTGGGGGCCGAGGCGAGAGGTGGGGACGACGTGGTCAGCATCGACGAGGTGGCGCGACATGCCGGCGTCTCGACGGCGACGGTCTCGCGTGCGCTGAGCGGGCGCGGACACGTCTCCGACGCGACCAAGGCGCGTGTCGAGGCCGCGGCGAAGACCCTGGGCTACGTCGTGTCGGCGTCGGCGTCGAGCCTGGCGTCCGGTCGCACGCGCAACATCGGCGTGCTGGTGCCGTTCCTCGACCGGTGGTTCTTCTCGACGGTGCTGAGCGGCATCGCGTCTGCGCTCATGCGGCGTGGGTACGACATCACGCTGTACAGCCTGACGGCCGACCGCGCCGAGCGACGCGACGTGTTCGACACGTTCCTGCGACGGCAGCGGGTCGACGGCGTCATCGCCATCTCGATCGAGATCGGCGAGGAGGAGACGGAGCAGCTGATGGCGCTCGACCTGCCGGTGATCGCGATCGGCGGACCGAACCCGCGGCTCACCACGCTCACGGTCGACGACGTCGCCGTGGCGCGGCTGGCCACCGAGCACCTGCTCGCCCTCGGGCATCGGGAGATCGCCCATATCGGCGCGAGCCCGGAGTTCGACATCGACTTCCACATCCCGACGCACCGCCGTCAGGGGTTCGAGCAGGCCCTCGCCGACGCGGGGATCCCGGTCAAGCCGTCGCTGTTCGAGCCGGCTGACTTCACGATCGAGGGCGGCTTCCGCGCCGCGAAGCAGCTGCTCGGCAAGCCGGGCGGCCGGCCGACGGCGATCTTCGCGGCGTCCGACGAGATGGCGATCGGGGCGCTGCTCGCCGCCCGCGAGCTCGGTTATCGCGTGCCCGAGGACATCTCGGTCGTCGGCATCGACGGCCACGAACTCGGCGAGTTCTTCCGCCTCACGACGGTCGACCAGTTCCCTCGGGGGCAGGGCGAGCGTGCCGCCGACGCGATCCTGGCCGAGCTCGAGAAGGGCGTCGCGCCGACGCACCAGCCGGGCGAACTGCCGTACGAGCTGATCGTCCGCGGGTCCACCGCGCGCCTCGCCGACTGACGCTCGTCTCGTCTCGGTCGCTGCGCTCCCTCGCTCGACGACCCGGGCCGCCGCGCGCCGCTGGTCCCCCTCGGTCGTCGAGCGAGCGAAGCGCGACGAAACGCGCCGGTTAAGCTCGAACGCATGACGATCGACCTCGAAGCGCTCTACAAAGACCTGCACCGGCATCCGGAGCTGTCCTTCCAGGAGACCCGCACAGCCGGGGTCGTGACGAAGCACCTCGAGCAGCTCGGCATCGAGTTCGAGGAGGGCATCGGCGAGACAGGCGTCGTGGGCGTGATCCGCAACGGCGATGGCCCGGTCGTGTGGCTCCGCGCCGACATGGACGCCCTGCCCGTGCCCGAGCAGACCGGTCTCGCCTACGCCAGCACCGCGCGCGGAACGGATCCGTCGGGCACCGTCGTGCCGGTCATGCACGCGTGCGGACACGATATGCATGTCGCCGCCCTGCTCGGCGCGCTCGAGAAGCTCGTCGCCACGAAGCACGAATGGTCGGGAACCGTCGTCGCCGTCTTCCAGCCCGCCGAGGAGTACGGCGCGGGTTCGCAGGCGATGATCGCCGACGGCGTGCTCGACCGCTTCCCCAAGCCCGACATCGTGCTCGGCCAGCACGTGACGCCGCTTCCGGCCGGAATGATCGGGGTGCGCAGCGGCACCCAGATGGCGGCCTCCGACGGCCTCACCGTCACGCTTCTCGGGCGCGGCGGCCACGGCTCGCGCCCGCACTCGACGATCGACCCGGTCGTCATGGCAGCGGCCACCGTCATGCGTCTGCAGACGATCGTCTCGCGCGAGGTCGACCCCCGCGACGTCGCCGTCGTGACCGTCGGCTCGATCCACGCCGGCCTCAAGAACAACATCATCCCCGCCGAGGCCCGGCTCGAGCTCAGCCTGCGCTACCCCGACGACGACGCCCGGGACCGCATCCTCGAGAAGGTCGAGCGCGTGGTCCGCGCCGAGGCGCAGGCGTCGGGCGCCGCCGAGGAGCCGGTCATCGAGATCGACCACTCCCTCCCCCCGACGATCAACGACATCGACGCGACGGCCCGCCTGCGCTACGCGTTCGACAACGCCTTCGGCGAGAATGCCGTCATCGATCCCGGGATGTTCACCGGCAGTGAGGACGTGTCGTGGTTCGCGCGTGAAGCGGGAGCCCCGCTGGTGTTCTGGTTCTGGGGCGGGGTCGACCCGGCGAAGTACGCCGAGGCGACCGCCGCCGGCACGGTCGAACGCGACATCCCGACCAATCACTCGCCCTTCTTCGCGCCGGTGCTGCAGCCCACGCTCCGCAACGGCGTGGCGAATCTCGTCGTCGCCGCACGGGAGTTCCTGGGCTCGCACTGACGGGTGCGGGGACGGATGCCGCGGCATCCGTCGTATGGATTCCGTGAGGATGCCCGGATCGAGGCCTGGCATACCCCACAGCGGGCGTAATGTCGTCCGCCGTGACAAGCGAGAGCCGGGAACCCGGCGACGAAACCCCGCGGGCCAAACGCCTCATCATCGGCGACCCGCTCACCTCGGAGAAGCTCGACGAACAGCTCCTCCCGAAGAAGCGCGCACTGCCGATCTTCGCGTCCGACGCCCTGAGCTCGGTCGCGTATGCGCCGCAGGAGCTGCTGATGATCCTCCTCATCGGCGGCACGGCGTTCCTGGCGTTCGCGCCCTGGGTCGCCGCGGCCGTCGTCGTGCTGCTCCTCGTCGTCGTCGCGAGCTACCGGCAGCTGATCAAGGCGTACCCGTCGGGCGGTGGGGACTACGAGGTCGCGCGCAAGAACCTCGGGGAGGTGCCCGGGGTGGTCGTGGCATCCGCTCTCCTGGTCGACTACGTGCTGACCGTCGCCGTGTCGGTGGCCTCGGGAGTCGACAACATCATCTCGGCGATCCCCGAGCTGAATCCCGGCCGCATCGAGCTGGCCGTGGGATTCGTGATCCTCATCGTCATCGTGAACCTGCGCGGCGTGCGTGAGGCATCGTTCGCGTTCGCGATTCCGACCTATGTGTTCATCGGGTCGGTCGCGCTGATGGTGGTCGTGGGGCTCACCCGCACGCTGCTGGGCGACCCTCCCGTCGCGTCGAGCGCCGAGTACGCCGTGCAGGGTGAGCAGCTCACGCAGGCGGCCGTGATCCTGCTGGTGCTGAGGGCGTTCTCGAGCGGATGCTCCGCCCTCACCGGCGTCGAAGCCGTCTCGAACGGCGTGCCCGCGTTCCGCAAGCCGAAGGTGCGCAACGCCCAGATGACGCTGACCCTCATGGGCGGCATCGCCATCCTGCTGTTCTCGGGCCTCACCGCGCTCGCCCTCGTGTCGGGCGTGAACTACGCCGAGAACCCCTGCCATCTCGTGGGCTTCGACTGCGAGGGCCAGCCCCAGCCGAGCCTCATGGCACAGGTGGCGGCCGCGACGTTCGGAATGGGATCGCTGCCGTTCTACCTGATCCAGGCGGCGACGGCGTGCGTGCTGCTGCTCGCCGCCAACACCGCCTTCAACGGCTTCCCGCTGCTCGGATCGGTGCTCGCGCGCGACGGCTACGCCCCGAAGGCCCTCAACACCCGCGGCGACCGCCTCGTCTACTCCAACGGCATGATCATCCTCGGGATCGCGGCGATCGGCGTGCTCGTGGTCTACCAGGCGAACCTCACGACGCTGATCCAGCTGTACATCATCGGCGTGTTCGTCTCGTTCTCGCTCGGCCAGATCGGCATGGTGCGCCACTGGCGACGGGTGCTGCGGAATCTCGCCGGTTCGTCGCCGGATGCCCCGGCCGAGGCATCCGATGCCGCCCAGCGCCGCTCGGCGCACACCGGCCTGGTGATCAACAGCGTCGGCGCCGCGATGACGATCTTCGTGCTGCTGATCGTCACCGTCACCAAGTTCACCCACGGCGCGTGGCTGGTGTTCATCGCGATCCCGATCCTGACGCTGCTCATGGTGGGGGTGAACCGCTACTACCGCGACGTCGAGCACGAGATCCGCGTCGACGACGAGACCCACTTCGGCTCGGACGGCGACGTCGCCATCGTGCTCGTCAACCGCCTGCAGAAACCGGTCATCAAGGCGATCGACTACGCCCTCGCCGCCAAGCACGACAAGACACTCGCCGTTCACGTCGCCGTCAGCGCCGAAGAGTCCGCCGAGCTGCAGCGCCAGTGGGACGAGCACCGCATCCCGGTGAAGCTCGTGGTCATCGAATCGCCGTACCGCTCCTACGCGGCGCCGGTCGCCAAGTTCATCAAGCAGTATCGCGAGAAGTTCGGGTCGTCGGTGGTCACCGTCTACCTTCCGCAGTACATCGTCGGGCACTGGTGGGAGTCGCTGCTCCACAACCGCCGCTCGCGCCGCATCGCGCAGCAGCTCATGCTCGTGCACGGCGTGAGCATCACGCTCGTGCCGTGGCTGCTCGATTCCTCCGAGCTCATCTACGGACGGCGCTCACGCCCGCTGCCGGGCGAGGACCGCGCCGGTAGGCCGTCGGTACCCGAGATCCAGACGGCCGGGCGCCGCGCGATGAGGCCCGCGGGTCCGCCGCAGGCGGGCGCCGGATCGGCGGCGTCCGAGCCGGTGGAGCCGGTGGGCACGGGTCGCTGACGCCCGGCCCCTCGCCGCCGGGCTTCAGGGCCGCTTGCGCCGGCAGGGCCGTTTGCGCGTGTGATCGGCGCCAGGCCGCGCCCAGCCGCGGGGCGGCGGCACGGCGTAGCCTGGAAGGGTGACCCTCGTGCTCGACCTCGCGGCCATCCGCGCCGACTTCCCTCTCCTCGGCGAACGCGTCGGCGACGCGCCCCTCGTGTATCTCGACTCCGCCGCCACGAGCCAGAAGCCGCAGGCCGTCATCGACGCCGAGGTGTCGTTCCTCACCCGCGCGAACGCCGCCGTCCACCGTGGCGCTCACACGCTCGCCGCCGAGGCGACCGAGCTCTTCGAGGATGCGCGGTCTGCTGTCGCCCGCTTCGTCGGAGCGCGACCCGAGCAGCTCGTCTGGACGAGCGGCGCCACCGCCGGACTCAACCTCGTCGCCTACGCGATCGGCAACGCCACCTCGGGCCGCGGCGCTCCGGCCAGCGCCCGCTTCGCCCTGAAGCCCGACGATGAGCTGGTCGTCACCGAGAGCGAGCACCACGCGAACCTCATCCCGTGGCAGGAGCTCGCCGCCCGCACGGGAGCCGTGCTCCGCCATATCCCGGTGCGCGACGACGGGACGATCGACACGGATGCCGCGGCATCCGTCATCTCGGAACGCACCCGCCTCGTCGCGTTCCCGCACGTGTCGAACGTGCTGGGCATCGTCAACCCGGTCGCCGAACTCGTCGCCCTCGCGCAGAGCGTCGGCGCACTCACGGTGCTCGACGCGTGCCAGTCGGCCCCGCACCTCCCGCTCGACCTGCCGGCGCTGGGTGTCGACCTCGCGGTCTTCTCGGGTCACAAGATGCTCGGACCCTACGCGGTCGGGGGACTCTACGGCCGCTCCGAGGTGCTGGCCGATCTGCCGCCGTTCCTCACCGGCGGGTCGATGATCACCACCGTCACCCTCGACGAGGCCTCGTACCTTCCGCCGCCGCAGCGGTTCGAGGCCGGCACGCAGCCGGTGTCGCAGGCGATCGGTCTCGCGGCCGCGGTGCGCTATCTCGACGCCGTCGGCATGCCGGCGGTGCACGCGCACGAGCGCGCGCTCGAGGCCCGCATGGGCGCGGGGCTGCGGCAGATTCCCGGCATCCGCCTGCTCGGCGATGCCGAGGGGGTCGAGCGGGTCGGTCTGTGGGCGTTCGACGTCGACGGGGTGCACGCGCACGATGTCGGCCAGTTCCTGGACTCCCGTGGCATCGCCGTCCGCGTCGGTCACCACTGCGCTCAGCCGCTGCATCGCCGGTTCGGTCTGACGGCGTCGGTGCGGGCATCCGCCGCTCTCTACAACACCGAGGACGAGGTCGACGCGTTCCTCGACGCCGTCTCGGGCGTGCGTGCGTTCTTCGGAGCCGGATCGTGAGCGGGCTCGAGTCGCTCTACCAGGAGCTCATCCTCGACCACTCGAAGCGCCGCGTCGGGTTCGGGCTCGCCGACGAGGAGGGGCGCTCCGCGACCTCCCACCAGCACAACCCGCTGTGCGGCGACGAGATCACGCTGCGCCTGCGCCTCGACACCGACGGCGAGACGGTGCGCGACGTCACGTGGGAGGGCAACGGCTGCTCGATCTCGCAGGCTTCGGCCTCGATGCTGACCGAGCTCGTCGAAGGGATGCCTCGGGCCGAGGCATCCGCCCTCATCGACGGCTTCCGCGAAGCGCTGCGCTCGCGCGGAACGGTGGAGCTGGACGAGGACGTCTATCTCGACGCCGCCGCGCTGTCGGGAGTCTCGAAGTACGTCGCGCGCGTCAAGTGCGCGATGCTCGCGTGGGTGGCCCTCGAGGACGACCTCGCCCGCGCCTGAGTCCGCGCGAGGATCATCCCTTCGGTGGAGGGAGATGAGCCCGGGGGCGGATGCCTCGGCCCGCCCCGCTTCGTAGCGTCGAGGGCATGATGCATTCGACCGTCTCGACCACCCTTCGCACGACGCCGGGCCGCCGGATCCCGGCCCTCGGTGCCGCGTTGCTGGCGATCGCCGGCAACGTGCTGGTCGTCACGATCCTCGCCATCTCGGCGCTGGCGGTCGTCGGCGCCGCGGCATTCGTGTTCGGTGCGGGGCTGCTCGAAGCGCTCTGACTCTGATCTGGGGCGTGCTCGCGTTTTGGGCGCGCTCTAGCGTTTGGGGCGCGCTCTCGCGTTTGGGGCGCGCTCTCGCGTTTGGGGCGCGCTAGAACCCACCCCGAACCCCGGAACCAGCCCCGAACCAAGCAGCCAGCTCCGGACACGGCCATCCGCCCGAACCCGCGGGGTCACGCCCGGACGGCATGCCGCCGATGCGGGTTTGGGGCGCGCTCTCGCGTTCGGGGCGCGCTCTCGCGTTTGGGGCGCGCTCTCGCGTTTGGGGCGCGCTCTCGCGTTTGGGGCGCGCAAGCGCCAGCCCCAAACCCCGGAACCAGCCCCGAACCCCCGGGAGCCAGCCCCGGAACCAGCCCCGAACCCCTGGAACCAGCCCCGACCAGCCCCGAACCCCGGAACCAGCCCCAAACCCCGGGAACCGGGCCAGAGTCCCAGTGCGACAGGGCCCGCGGGAACCAGGCCCCGAGGGTGCCAAGCCGCTGCGAACGGGGAAGCCGACGCGAACACCGGGACATGAGGCCCACCCCGCATGGATTGCGTGAGGATCGCCCTCTCGCGGCGGCCCCGCCATCCGGCGAGCCTAGGATTCGAAGGTCCGGGACTCGCGCCCGGGCCCGAACCGGGCACGGAGGAGGGTCGCCATGGAGTCCGAGGCATCGCGCTCGGGTGTCGCGCTCGTCGGCGGCGCCGTCGGCGGATTGATGAAGGTGCCCGGCGGGGCCCTCAGCCGCGGACGCGTCATCATGGGGTTCGTCGTCGCGCTCGTCGGCGGGCCGCTGCTGACGTGGCTGCTCTACTCGATCCGCACACCCGAGTCGATCACGTCCGACGTGCTCGCGTTCCAACTGCTCGTCGTGATCGTCGCGCTCGTCGGCGGCATCTGGCCGGCGCTGTTCGCCGCGGTGCTGTCGGGGCTCACCCTGGACTACCTCTTCGTCGCGCCGCAGTTCGCTGTGACGATCGCCGACCCCCTGCACCTGTGGGCGCTGTTCCTTTACGTCGTGATCGCGATCCTCGTGAGCTACATCGTCGATCAGGCCGCCCGACGCGCGCGCATCGCGCAGCGGGCGACGGCTGAAGCGGCCCTGCTCGCCACCGTTGCCGGGAGCGTGCTGCGGGGTGAGAGCGCCGTTCCCGCGCTCGTGTCGCGCGCCCGCGAGGCGTTTCCGGTGACGGGTGTGCGGCTGCTCGCGCCCGACGGCACGGTGATCGCCACCGATGGCGAGCCGGTGCCCGACGGACGCGTGCTGCGCGTGCCGATCGGCCCCGGCGACCGCGGCACCCTCGAGCTGCACGGCGGCGAGCTCGACGACGCGGAGCGGCGTCTCCTCGATGCCGTCGTCGCGCAGCTCGGGGCCGCCCTCGAGCGCGCGGAACTGACCGAGACCGCTCGCAAGGCCGCCGTCCTCGCCGAGACCGACCGTGTGCGAACGGCGCTCCTGTCGGCGGTGAGCCACGACATCCGGCGCCCGCTCGCGGCGGCGATGGCTGCGGTGAGCGGGCTCCGCACCGCCGGGCAGCGCCTTTCGGACGAGGATCGCGAGGAGCTCATCTCGACCGCCGACGAGTCGCTGTCGGCGCTGTCGGCGCTCGTGACCGACCTCCTCGACGTCAGTCGCGTCGAGGCCGGCGTGCTGGCGGTCTCGCTCGGCTCGGTCGATGCCGCCGATGTCGTGCTGGCCGCGCTCGACGAGCTCGGCGCCGGTCCCGATCTCGTCGAGGTCACCCTCCCGACCGATCTGCCGCCGGTCGCCGCGGACGGCGTGCTGCTGCAGCGCGTTCTGGTCAACGTGCTGGCCAACGCGCTCCGCTTCAGCCCGGCGGACGAGAAGGTGGAGGTCGCCGGACGGTCGCGTCGGGGCGCGGTCGAGATCCGCGTCGCCGATCACGGCGCGGGAATCGCGATGGACCGCCGCGACGACATGTTCGCACCATTCCAGCGCCTCGGCGACACCGACAACACGACCGGCCTCGGTCTGGGACTCGCGCTGTCGAGGGGGTTCACCGAAGGGATGGGCGGTACGCTCAGCCCCGAGGACACCCCCGGCGGAGGACTGACCATGGTGATCGCGCTGTCGGCGGCCGAGGCATCCGTCCCCGAGGGCCGCCCGTGAAGATCCTCGTCGCAGACGACGACCCCCAGCTCGTCCGCGCCCTGCGCATCACGCTCGCCGCACACGACTACGACGTCGTGGCCGCGCCCGACGGCGCCTCGGCGATCGCCCTCGCGGCAAAGGAGCTGCCCGACATCGTCATGGTCGATCTCGGGATGCCCCGGCTCGACGGCGTGCGGGTGATCCAGGCGCTGCGCGGCTGGACGCAGGTGCCGATCATCGTCGTGTCGGGACGCACCGGCTCCGCCGATAAGGTCGAGGCGCTGGATGCCGGTGCGGACGACTACGTCACCAAGCCGTTCCAGATCGACGAGCTGCTCGCGCGACTGCGCGCGCTCTCGCGCCGCGTGGTCGCGCCGTCCGACGTTCCGGTGGTCTCCTTCGGCGACGTGACCGTCGATCTCGCGGCGAAGTCGGTGACCCGCGGCGGCGACCGCGTGCACCTGACGCCCACCGAATGGCTCATCCTCGAGTTCCTCGCACGCAATCCGGGGGTGCTCGTCACCCGCCAGGCACTGCTGAAGGAGATCTGGGGCACCGCTCAGGTCACCGACACCGGCTACCTGCGGTTGTACCTGTCGCAGTTGCGAAAGAAGCTCGAGGCCGACCCCTCGCGACCGGTGCACCTCCTGACCGAGCAGGGCATGGGGTACCGACTGGTGCTCGACGGATCCTGAGCCGACCGGTGCTCGACGGATCCTGAGCCGACCGGTGCTCGACGGATCCTGAGCCGACCGGTGCTCGACGGCTCCTGAGCCGACCGGCATGCGCAGACGGCAGAGCAGGCGGATGCCGCAGCATCCGCCCGCTCCTGGTGTCAGGTCAGCCGACCGTCGCGACCGCGACCCCGGGCTGGTCGCTGAAGAGGCCGTCCATGCCCGCGTTCAGGAACACCCGGATCTCGCCCGGCAGGTCGCCCGGCGCGTTGGGGTCGGTGCTCGAGCGGAACTCGGCCGGCAGGAACTGGTTCTCGAGGCGGAACGTCCAGCCGTGCACGGTGAGGCCGGCCGCGTGCGCGTCGGCGATCACCGTGGTCGGGGTTCCGAGGGTGCCTGCCGCGGTTCGCGGGATCATGACCGACTTCTCGAGACCGACGCCGTCGGCGTAGGTCGCGATCTCCGCCAGGCCTGCGGGTGTCACGAGATCCCGGTAGGTGCGGGGGTCCCCGCTGGCGGTGAAGTCGTAGGGGCGCCCCGACGGGCTGATGAGTTGGGCGATGGTCACATTCGTGAGCTCGTTCAGGTCCCTGAGGTTGCCGACCTCGAAGCTCTGCAGGATCACCGGTGCATCAGCCCGGTCGACGCCGTTCTGCTGGAGCGCCGCGGCGAGCGGCTCCTCGAGCGACAGCCCGATCGAGTCGAAGTACGTCGGGTGCTTCGTCTCGGGGTAGACGCCGACCTGACGGCCGTCGCAGCTGATCGAGCGGCGGGCGAGGTCGATCACCTCGTCGAGTGTCGGGACAAGGTAGAGCCCGTCGAACGCCGTGTTGGCCGGACGCGTCTGCGGCAGGCGCTCCTTGGCCCGCAGCGTGCGCAGCTCGGCAAGGGTGAAGTCCTCGGTGAACCAGCCTGTGATGCGCGCACCGTCGATGGTCTTGGTCGTGCGGCGGGTGGCGAACTCCGGCCGTGTCGAGACGTCGGTCGTGCCGCCGATCTCGTTCTCGTGACGCGCGACGAGCACGCCGTCCTTCGTCGAGACCACATCGGGCTCGATGTAGTCGGCGCACTGGACGATCGCGGTCTCGTACGCCGCGAGGGTGTGCTCGGGCCGGTGGCCGCTGGCACCGCGGTGTCCGACGACGGTGATCTCCGAGGGCTCGATGCGCTCGCGCTGCAGGTCGATGATGTCGAACTCGGTGTCGTCGGGCGTGCCGGGGATGCGCGCGTCGTTGCCCGGGTAGTTGTTGTCGTTGCCGATCAGCAGGCGCCCGTCCGCGAGCTGCACGACCGTCTCGAACGACTGGACCGGCAGTGAGAAGACCAGACCGGTCCCGTAGCCGTCGCCCTCGCCGATCAGGTCGGGGTTCTGGATGCGCAGCGCATCGACGACGAGCGTCTTCTCGAGGTACCCCTGAGCGTCGGTGCGCTTGAGATCGACTTCGTAGATGCGCTTGGTCACGGACTGCTCACCTTCGAAGTCGTCGCGCTCGACGATCAGCAGGCGGTCGTTGCCGGACAGGAACGCGTCGCCGATGACGTTCGCCTCCTGGTCGGTCTGGTAGCTCCAGGTGCGGCCGGTGTACTGCCCGCGCTTCACGTCGAACTCGAGAATCTCGCGGCGACGGGGGTCGGGATCGTCCGCGTACGCCCCCTCGACGATCGGGTAGAGGTACTTCCCGCTGACGGCCCCGGCGAGCGCCTCGAAGCCCCGGCTCGCACGCACGCGGGGCGTCTCGCCCGGCTGCAGGTAGGGATTCTGCGGCGATTTGGC
Source organism: Microbacterium sp. MF43 (assembly GCF_012847295.1). GTDB lineage: Bacteria > Actinomycetota > Actinomycetes > Actinomycetales > Microbacteriaceae > Microbacterium. The sequence continues at coordinate 154,523 of NZ_JABBDY010000004.1, read as the reverse complement.
GCCGGGAAGCGAGTACGGCTTCTCGAGGAGCGTCCCTTCTGCGTCGAAGTGCAGGAGGAACGGCCCGAACTCCTCGCCGACCCAGAAGGTGCCGTCCTCCGCGCGGACGACCGACTCGATGTCGAAGTCGGCGCCCGTGAGCAGGCGATCGTCGGTGTTCTCGTTGACGATCGGGAAGTCGAGCACGCCGTTGCGATCGTTGTAGGAGAGGAACCGTTCGACGGCGATGGTGCCGTCACCGCCCGCGGCCGTCTCCCAGGCCGGGCGCACGAGGTAGTTGCGAAGGAGGAAGTCGGCCGAGTTGGCCTTCGAGCCGAAGCCGTTGTCGGGCTGCGCCCAGAACGTGCCGTCGCCGTTGTCGATGGCGGCGGAGAAGCCGGGGATCACCTGGCCGTCCCACGGACCGGTGCGCCCGTTGGCCGAGGAGGCGAGCGCGCCGGACGGCGGCCCGGGCTCGAGGTGGTCGGCCGACAGCGTCGCTCGCGCGACGAGGGTGGGGGCCACGGCCTTGACCGCGCCGGAGCTCCCCGGCGTCGAGTCGGGGGCGGCGAAGGCTGCGCCGGGGGTCAGGACGGAAGCGGCGGTGACGGCCGCGACGGTGAGGGCGACGACGCGCGGCAGGGCGCGCGAGCGGGGGATTGGGCTCATGAGGCGAGCCAACCGAGCGCGGCCTGCGACGTCGTGTCAGGTGGGGGAAGTCCAGACGACGCCCGCGTGAACGGATGCCTCGGCCGAGGCATCCGTCGTCCCTACAGCTCAGCCGAGGCCCTGGCGCTCCTCTTCGGAGGGCGCGTCCTCGCTCGCCACCGGCCTGCGCGACAGACCGACCGACCCGCCCGAGGCCGCGCCGGAGAGTGCGGTGTGCACCGCCACGGACTCGTCGATGTCGGGGTACTGCGGGCGCAGCTTGACGGCGTGCTGCGCGCGCTTCTCGCGCTTGGCCTTGCGGGCGGCCGCCCACAGGTTCAGGCCCTCGACGAGCACCGCGAACGCCATCGGCATGTAGATGAGGGCCTTGTCGATGTGCAGCCCGAAGCCCTCGGCGATCAGGAACACGCCGATGAGGAGCAGGAACGAAAGCGCCAGCATCTTCACGGTGGGGTGCTTGTTGACGAACATGAAGATGAAGCGCGACGCGAACAGCATGATGCCGAACGACAGCACGACGACCGTGATGATCACGATCATGTTCTCGGTCATGCCGACCGCCGTGATCACCGAGTCGAGCGAGAAGACGATGTCGAGCAGCAGGATCTGAGCGATGACCGACCCGAAGGTGATCTGAGCGACCTTCTTGCCCGATCCGTGCTCCTCCTCGGCGCCCTCGAGCTTGTGATGTATCTCGGTGACCGCCTTGTAGACGAGGAACAGACCTCCCGCGATGAGGATGAGGTCCTTCCACGAGAACCCGAGGTCGCCGATGAAGAAGACCTCCTCCTTCAGCGTGATGATCCAGCCCGCGAAGAACACGAGGATCACGCGGATGAGCATCGCGAGGGTCAGACCCAGATTGCGGGCCTTCGCCTGCTGCTCCTTCGGCAGCTTCGACGCGAGGATCGAGATGAAGATGACGTTGTCGACGCCGAGCACGATCTCGAGCACGAACAGCGTGAGGAAGACGGCGATGAGGTCCGGGGTGAATTCGAGGGAGAAGTCCACGAGACCCATCGTACGGGGACGGATGCCTCGCCCCGCCGGTCCCGATCCTGGACGCCGCCTCCGAACGCCCGGTGAAAGCGCCCGCATTCCGGGAGCGCCATACTCACGCGCGTAGTGTGAGCAATAGCGATCGGCATCCGCCTGTGGCTCCGCGTCGACCGGGTTGGTCGGCATCCGACCAGGCAGGTGCGATCATCGCAACCATCACCGCAGTCGCTCCGACCGAAGCCCGTCTCGGCGCCGTCCGCCAGACCTATGCCGGCGCAGACACGTTCCCTCCGGTCGCCCGCGCGTACACCGAGGTGTCGCAGGTCGTCCGCGAGACCGGACTCCTGGCGCGCGCCCGCTGGTTCTATGCGCTCGTCGGCGTCGCGCTCGTGCTCGCGCTCGGCGGGGCGATCACGGGATTCATCCTGCTCGGCGACACGTGGTACCAGCTCCTCATCGCCGGGGCGCTCGGCGTGATCTTCACCCAGGTGGCGTTCCTCGCTCACGAGGCCGCGCACCGTCAGATCCTCGTCTCGGGTCCCGCGAACGACCGACTCGGCCGCATCCTCGCCGCCGGCGTGGTCGGCATCAGCCTCTCGTGGTGGAACAACAAGCACAATCGCCACCACGCCAACCCGAACCGCGTGGGCAAGGACCCCGACATCGAGATCGACACGATCTCGTTCCTCGAAGAGGATGCGGCGACGGCGCGCGGACTGCGCGCGTTCATCACCCGCAAGCAGGGGTGGCTGTTCTTCCCCCTCCTCACGCTCGAGGGCGCCAACCTCCACGCGCTCGGCCTCAAGCACCTTCTCTCGCGCGGCGAGGTCAAGGGCCGCTGGATCGAGCTCTCGCTCATCGCCCTGCGCTTCTCGCTCTTCCTCACCCCCATCTTCGTGTTCCTGCCGATCGGCATGGCGTTCGCGTTCCTCGGCGTGCAGCTCGCTGTCTTCGGCGTCTACATGGGCGCCTCGTTCGCCCCCAACCACAAGGGCATGCCGATCATCGCCGCCGACGCGAAGCTGGACTTCTTCTCGAAGCAGGTCCGCACGTCGCGGAACATCCGCGGCGGATGGTGGGCGACCACGCTCATGGGCGGGCTCAACTACCAGGTGGAGCACCACCTCTTCCCGAGCATGGCGCGCCCGCATCTGGCCAAGACCCGCGAGATCGTGATGGAGCAGTGCCGCACGCGCGGCGTGCCCTACACCGAGACCAGCCTGATCCAGTCGTACGGCATCGTGATCGCGTACCTGAACCGCGTGGGCCTCGCCGCACGCGACCCGTTCGACTGCCCGATGGTGAACCGGTTCCGTCAGGCCTGATGAGACGAACGAGGGACGGATGCCTCGGCATCCGTCCCTCCTTCGTTCGTTGCTCAGACGGCGGTGAGCACTCCCTCGAGACGTGCGTAGCTGGCCTCCATGCCGTCGGTCATGCCGGTGGCGAGGACCATGTCGCGCGTCTCCTTGTCGGGGTACTCGATCAGCAGCGTGATGAGCGTCGCCCCGTCCTCCTCGTAGAGGTTGAGGTCGTTGAGCGTGGACGGGAAGTCGGTGCCGATCATGTGCTCGGTCGTGACCGCGCGACGCGGGGCCTCCGACAGGAGGGTCTCGCCGTCGAAGCCGAACCGCTCGCCCTCGATGCCCTCGGCGGGCTCCCACTCGTAGCGGTAGCGTCCGCCGACCGAGGGGTCGACCTCGCACACGTCCAGACGCCAGCCGTCGGGTCCGAGCATCCACTGCTTCAGCAGCTCGGGCTCCTGGTGCGCCCGCCACACGAGGTCGATCGGACCGTCGATGAGCCGCGTGATCCGCACGTGGGTGTCGTCGAGGATCTCGGTCTGCGTTCCCTTGCCGCCGGCATACTCCCGCAGCCCCGCGAGCACGCGGTCGAGCTGGTTGATCGCCATCGTCGAGCCCTCGACGGCGCCGAACGCGACGACCTGCTCGAGCGCCTCGGCGGAGGCGAAGTGCGAGACGTTGACCATGCGCGAGCCGGTCGCGGTGGGCTCGAACGTGAAGACCACGCGCATTACGGGCATGCCCTCGAGCGGGCCCCCCTCCTCGTTGGCGAAGTTGTCGAGCACGGTGAATCCCCGGGGCTCGTCGATCTCGAGGAACTCCCACGAGGCGTAGGACTTCTCGCCCTGTGGACTGGTCATGAAGTAGAGGGCGCGCCCGCCGACCTCGAAGTCGAAGGTCGGGAAGGTCGCCGGCCAGCCGGGAGGACCCCAGAAGCGCTCGAGCTGGCGCGGGTCTGTGAACGCGTCCCACAGCCGGTCGACGGGCGCGTCGAACTCGGCCGTGAGCGTCATCGTGAGGGCGTTCGGATCGGTGGTGACATCGGTGACGGGCATCTCATGCTCCTTCGGTTTCCGTGCTGTCGGGGTCGTGCGGGCTCGGGCGGCCGGTGCCGCCCGAGGGTTCGGCGAGGAGGGCGTCGAGGCGGTCGATGCGAGAGCGCCACAGCTCCTCGTAGCGTGCGAGGAGAGCGCGGGCCCGGGCGATCATCGCCGGATCCGCTCGCACGAGACGCTCGCGCCCTTCGGCGCGCTTGATGATGAGGCCGGCCGCCTCGAGCACGGCGACGTGCTTCTGCACCGCGGCGAACGACATGTCGTAGTCACGGGCGAGCGCCGAGACCGAATGCTCGTCCTCGATCGTGCGACGGAGGATGTCGCGCCGCGTCGCCGCCGCGAGTGCGTGGAACACGCGGTCGATCTCGTCATCGCTGAGCTCTTTTCGTACAACCATTTGGTTGTAGGTTACGACGGGCCGCGGCATCCGTCAACCCCCTTCACGCCCAACTAGACTGGACAGGTCCGGCATCCCCCGATTCCTGGAGCTGAGCCGCGTGACCACCCCCTCCCCGAAGGCCCTGGCCGACACCGTCTCGAACGCCGAGGCCACGCCCGAGAAGGAGCAGCCCTATGCGGCGCTCGGACTCAAGCCCGACGAGTACGACAGGATCCGCGAGATCCTCGGCCGCCGTCCCACGTCGGGCGAGCTTGCGATGTACTCCGTCATGTGGTCGGAGCACTGCTCCTACAAGTCGTCCAAGATCTACCTCCGAAAGTTCGGCGAGAAGGTCTCCGACGAGATGAAGGAACGGCTCATGGTCGGCATGGGCCAGAACGCCGGCGTGGTCGACATCGGCGAGGGCTGGGCGGTCACCTTCAAGGTCGAGTCGCACAACCACCCCAGCTACATCGAGCCGTTCCAGGGCGCCGCGACCGGCGTCGGCGGCATCGTGCGCGACATCATCTCGATGGGCGCGCGCCCAGTCGCGGTCATGGACCAGCTGCGCTTCGGCGCGATCGACAACCCCGACACGGCGCGCGTCGTGCACGGCGTGGTCTCGGGCATCTCGTTCTACGGCAACTGCCTCGGCCTGCCCAACATCGGCGGCGAGACGGTGTTCGACGCCGTCTACCAGGGCAACCCCCTCGTCAACGCTCTCGCGGTCGGCGTGCTCCGCCACGAGGACCTCAAGCTCGCCAACGCCTCGGGCGCCGGCAACAAGGTCGTGCTGTTCGGAGCCCGCACCGGCGGTGACGGCATCGGCGGGGCATCCATCCTCGCCTCCGACACCTTCGCCGATGGCGGGCCCACCAAGCGGCCCGCCGTGCAGGTCGGCGACCCGTTCGCCGAGAAGGTGCTCATCGAGTGCTGCCTCGAGCTGTACAAGGGTGAGCTCGTCGAAGCCATCCAGGACCTCGGTGCCGCCGGCATCTCGTGCGCGACCTCCGAGCTCGCCGCCAACGGCGGCTCGGGCATGCGCGTCGACCTCGAGAACGTGCTGCTGCGCGACCCCTCGCTCACGCCCGAGGAGATCCTCATGAGCGAGAGCCAGGAGCGCATGATGGCCATCGTCGCGTCCGAGAAGCTCGACGCGTTCCTCGAGGTCACCGCCAAGTGGGACGTCGAGACGAGCGTCCTCGGCGAGGTGACCGGCGACGGCCGCCTGCAGATCTTCTGGCACGGCGAGGAGATCGTCAACGTCGACCCCTCGACGGTCGCCGTGGACGGCCCGGTCTACGAGCGCCCCGTCGCCTACCCGACGTGGATCGACGCGCTCCGCGACGACTCCGCCTCCGCCCTTCCCCGCGAGACCGACCCCGACACGCTCCGCCGTCAGTTCACGCAGCTCGTCGCGAGCCCGAATCTCGCCGACACGTCGTGGGTCACGAACCAGTACGACTACTACGTGATGGGCAACACCGCGCTGTCCTTCCCCGACGACGCCGGCATGATCCGCGTCGACGAGAACTCGGGCCTCGGCTTCGCGATCGCGACCGACTGCAACGGCCGCTACTGCCAGCTCGACCCGTACCAGGGGGCGAAGCTCGCCCTTGCCGAGGCGTACCGCAACGTCGCCGTGACCGGCGCGGTGCCCACCGCCGTCACCGACTGCCTCAACTTCGGGTCGCCCGAGAACCCCGAGGTGATGTGGCAGTTCTCGCAGGCCGTGGACGGCCTGTCGGACGGATGCCTCGAACTCGGCGTCCCCGTCACCGGTGGCAACGTGTCGTTCTACAACCAGACCGGCGACCAGCCGATCTTCCCGACGCCGGTGGTGGGCGTCCTCGGCATCATCGACGACGTCGCCCGGCGCATCCCCTCGGGCTGGCAGGATGCCGGCGAGAACATCTACCTGCTCGGCGTGACGTCCACCGAGCTGTCCGGCTCGCAGTGGGCGGGGACGATCCACGGCCACCTCGGCGGACGCCCGCCGGCCGTCGACCTCGCGCAGGAGAAGAAGCTCGCCGAGCTCATCCACGCCGCGTCGCTGCAGTCGCTCGTCTCCAGCGCGCACGACCTGTCGTCGGGCGGTCTCGCGCAGGCGCTGGCCGAGGCGGTCATGCGCTTCGGCGTCGGCGCGCGGGTGTGGCTCAACGAGATCCAGGAGCGGGACGGGGTGGATGCCGCGACCGCGCTGTTCTCGGAATCGACCGGTCGCGTGATCGTGTCGGTGCCGCGCGAGGACGACGTGAAGTTCCGCGGGCTGTGCGAGGGCCGCGGCTACCCCGTGCTGCGGATCGGCGTGACCGACGCCGCGGGAGACGGCGACGCGCCCGCGCTCGAGGTGCAGGGCCTGTTCACGGTTCCGCTCACCGAGCTGCGCGACCTGTCGACCTCGACGCTGCCCGCCGCCTTCGGCCCCATCATCTCCGAGCCCGCGGCCTAGGATCGACTCATGGCGGCCGACGACGAAGAGTACAGCGGTTTCAACGACACCCGGCAGCGGCGCGTCAAGATCATCGCGTGGGTGACGATCGTCGCTCTGATCGTGGTCGGCGGCGGCGCCACGGTGCTGTCGCTCCTGTTCGGCTGACGCCCGCGGTTCACGAGACTCGCAGAATCGCGCGAATCTCGCAGATTTCCCGCCGGATGCTGCGAAGTTGACGCGCTTCTGCGATCAGGGCGCGCTCCGCTGAGCGCCCGCGAGCGCCGGCGGGTCTCCCGCGAGGGCGCTCAGCAGACTCCCCGGGACGCCGAGGCAGCGCGCGGCTACCATGAAGGAGTGGAGCCGATCCTCCTGGTCATCGGGAGCTGGTGGTGGATCGCTCCGGCCACCGTTGCGGCTGGAGCCGGCGCGTACGGCGCATTGACCACCGGCCGTCGCCGCGCGCGCCGACTCGAGCTCGACGCCGCGCGCCACGAGGAGTCCCAGGCCTACCGCGCTCTCGTGGCCGCGAAGGCGCAGGTGCGCGCCGCACAGGCCGACGTGCTCACGGCGCGATCGCGCCCCGGGGTGTCCGGGCAGCTGCAGGCCAAACACGCGCTGACGGCGGCGCGCAGCAACGAGAGGACCGCGTCGCTCGCCCTGCGTGCCAGCCGCGCGCGGGTCAAGGCGTCGTACGTGCAGTACCGCTCCAACACCCCCGCCGAACCTCTGCCGATCGACCGGCTGTGCGCCGCGCACGACGCGATCAACGCACGCTGGCTCGCGTACGAGACGGACGTCGACAAGGCACTGGCGTTCCCGCAGCTGACCGATGCGCGGCATCCGTCGACCGTCGCGTTCCTGCACGCACAGCGAGAGGCGCAGTGGCTCAGACCCACACCCGGCAGGCGCGTGGCTCCGGCCGAGTACGTGGCCTACCGCAACGCCGTCGCGGCTCTCGACGCGGCGTTGACCGAGGCCGAGCGCCAGGCCGGCGTGCCCGGTCCGGCGCGCCCGGCTCCGGCCGGAATGTCCGGGGTGCTCGATTCCATGGCGGGCGTGCTGGACGCCGCGATCCCGGTGCTCGAGGGTCTGCGGTCGACGCTGCTGACTCCTCGCCGGTTCTCGCCGAAGCCTCCCGACTCCGCCACGCGCTGACCTCCGCCTGTGGGGCTCCTCCGAGCCCGGGTGCGCGGCTCCGCGGGCCGTTAGCATGACAGGGTGGAGCCGATCCTCGACTTCCTCCGCGACTACTGGTGGCTCGCGTTCCCGTTCATCGGTGTGATGAGCGGCGTCGGCAGCGCCTGGGAGCGCGCTGCCCGCCGCCGCCACCGGCGCCGGCTCGAGGTGCTGCATGCCAAGGCCGAGCTGAAGGCCGCCGCGCGTGGGCAGACGGTGGCCGCGGCATCCCTCCCTCCCGTCACCGCCCCGACGGCGACGACGATGGGCGCCCCCGCGGCTCGCGAGACGCAGGCCACCCAGCTCGAGCGCCTGTTCGCGACCCACGACGCCGTCACGGCGCGCTGGCTGGAGTACGAGCTCGACGTGGCGAAGATCATCGCGTTCCCGGCGATGAGCGACGGCAGGCAGCCGCTGACGGCGGCCTTCCTGCGGGCCAAGCGCATCGCCGACGGTCTGCGCCCGGCGTCGCCGAAGGCACGGCTCACGCGGGACCAGCTGACGGAGTACCGCAACGCGGTGGCCGACTTCGAGGTGGCCTTCGACGTCGCCGAGCGCGATGCCCGCCGCATCAAGGACTCCAGCTTCACCGAGGGGGAGCGCAAGCGCCTCGAGACCGCGAAGCAGCTGCTCACGGTGGCGATCGACCAGGCGGCCACTCCCGCGGAGCGGCAGCTCGCGTATCGTCGCGTGCGCGAAGAGCTCGACGGCCTCATCTCACTCTCGGACGGGGCGATCGAGGTGCTCGAGACCAGGGTCGCGCTCGAGCTTCCGGCCAGTGCGACGAGTGCGCAGGCGACGGATGCCCCGCCCCGCCGCATCTCGACGACTCCTCCGGCCGCGCCCGGCGCCCGGCCCGCGGGGGGCGCCGGCACGGGGGTCCCGCCCGCTGCCGGATCATCCCCGAGCGCGCCGTGGCCGGTGCCGGCACGCCCGACGACGGATCCGGCTCCGGGTCGTGTCGTCCGCCCCAAGCCCCACTCCTGACCACGCCCTGGCATGGGACGGCGGAGCGGGGTTGCGGCGTGCGTGCTTCTGTGGTTACTTAGTCAAGTAAGTAACCGACAGACCAGGGGTCGCACGTGATCGAAGAAGGCCGGGCGCTGTTCCTCCAGATCGCCGAGAGCGTGGAGGATTCCATCGTCGACGGGAGTCTCGCCGAGGAGAGCCAGGCGCCGTCCACGAACGAGCTCGCCGCCTTCTACCGGATCAACCCGGCCACCGCGGCGAAAGGAGTCGCCATGCTCGTCGACAAGGACGTGCTCTACAAACGGCGGGGCATCGGCATGTTCGTCGCGCCCGGCGCGCGGGAGCGGCTGCTCGCCGAGCGCCGCGCCGCGTTCGCCGACCGCTTCATCGATCCCCTGCTCACCGAGGCGCGAAAGCTCGGCCTCGGCGCGGAGGACCTGTCCACCCTCATCCGCGACCGGGCGCTCGCACCCGTCGCGCCGACCTCTCAAGGAGATGCCCGATGACGCACGTGATCGAGGTGACCGGGCTCACCAAGCGCTACCGGGAGACCCTCGCGGTAGACGACGTGAGCTTCACGATCGAGAAGGACACCATCTACGGCCTTCTCGGTCGCAACGGCGCCGGCAAGACGACCGTCATGTCGATCCTCACCGCGCAGAACTTTCCCACGCGCGGCGAGGTGCGGGTGTTCGGCCAGGATCCGTACGAGAACGCCAAGGTGCTGCGTCGGATGTGCTTCGTCCGCGAGAGCCAGAAGTATCCCGACGACGCCAAGCCCGCGCACGCGCTCAAGACGGCCCGCCTGTTCTTCCCGAACTGGAGCCAAGAGCTCGCCGAGCAGCTGATCGAGGACTTCCAGCTGCCGATGAACCGGCGCATCAAGAAGCTGTCGCGCGGGCAGCTGTCGGCCGTCGGAGTCATCATCGGCCTGGCCTCCCGCGCCGAGATCACCTTCTTCGACGAGCCGTACCTCGGTCTCGACGCGGTGGCGCGGCAGATCTTCTACGACCGGCTGCTCGCCGACTACACCGAGCACCCGCGCACGATCATCCTGTCCAGCCATCTCATCGACGAGGTCTCCAACCTCATCGAGCGCGTGCTCGTCATCGACCGCGGCCGCATCATCATGGACGAGGATACGGATGCCGTCCGCGACCGCGCCGCGAACATCGTCGGAGACTCTGCCGCCGTCGAGCAGTTCGTCGCCGGCCGCGAGGTGATCCACCGCGAGAGCCTCGGCCGCGTCTCCTCGGTCACGGTGCTCGGCGCACTGTCGGCGACCGACCGCGAGCGCCTCGTCGGTGCGGGCCTCGAGGTCGCTCCCGTCTCGCTTCAGCAGCTCATCGTGCGCACGACCCAGCACGCCGGTGCCGCGCCCGAGCCGACCACCATCGACGAAGGAGCACTCCGATGAACCGGACCGTCAACGTCGTCCGCATGCAATTGATCAACCGCCAGACGTACATCTGGGTGCCGCTCCTGGTGCTCGGCGGCGCGTTCCTGCTGACACTGGCCGTCTACGCGATGCTCCAGAGCTCGGGCGTGACCGGCCCGAAGTACGGTGGCGGTGCGCAGGCACCGCTCTGGTACTTCTGTGTCGTCGGAGTCCAGGCGCTGACGCTCAGCTTCCCGTTCTCGCAGGCGATGAGCGTGACGCGCCGCGACTTCTTCTCGGGCACGCTGCTGACGGCCGCGACGACCAGTCTCGTGCTCGCCGTCGTCTACGTCGTGGGGGGCCTCATCGAGGACGCCACCGGCGGCTGGGGCCTCAACGGCTACTTCTTCACCCTGCCGTGGGTGTGGGGGTCGGGCGCCGGAGTCGCACTGGTGTTCTGGTTCACCTCGGCGATGCTCGTCTTCGTGTCGGGCTTCTGGGCGGCCACGATCTACAAGCGCTCCGGGTCACTGGTGCTGACCCTGGTGCTCGTCGGGCTCGGTGCGCTGCTCGTCCTGTGGATGTACCTCGTCGGCCGGCTGAACGCGTGGGCGCAGGTGTTCGAGTGGTTCGCGGCGCAGGGGCCGCTCGGACTGTCGCTGTGGGGACTGCTCCTCGGTGCGGTCCTCGCTGCCGTCGCGTTCCTCACGCTCCGGCGCGCGGTTCCCTGACCCCCTGCCGCTCGCCCGGAAGAAGACCCGCCCCTCCCGCCAGGGGCGGGTCTTCCGATCGCCGGCGAGAGATCGGCCGCGCGCCCCGGGAGCAGGATCGATTTGCGATCATGGATCGTCGCTAGGCTGGGAGCGCGCACACACCAGGAGCGGAGGCGCCCATGGAACCCGGGACGATCAGCCGGAGCCTGCTCTCGGATCAGGTATACGAGCTGATCCTCGCGTCGATCCTCGACGGCACGCGCGCGCCCGGCTCGCGTGTGGTGGAGTCCGAGATCGCGCGGCAGCTCGGCATCAGCCAGGCGCCCGTGCGCGAGGCGGTGAAGCGGCTCGTCCACGCCGGGCTGGTGGAGTCTCTTCCCCGGCGGGGAAGCTATGTGACCGAGATCTCGCTCCGCGAAACGGAGATCTCGCGCACGATGCGCGCCTCGATCGAATCGGAGGCCGCGCGCATAGCGGCAGAGGAGGCCGGCGACGCCGAGTTCGCCACCCTCGAAGGGGTCGTGGGACGGATGCGGGCGGCTGTCGACGCCGAGGACTGGGCGACGTTCCGCGCCCTCGATCTGGAGTTCCATCGGGCGGTCGTCAGCATGACCCAGCGCACGGTACTCGTGCGCCTCTGGCAGACGCTCGAGCCCACGCTCGTCAGCCAGCGTGCGATCGGCGACCCGGCGTTCTCGGGGGATCGGTCGCAGGTGGTGGCCTGGCACGCCGATCTCGTCGAGGCGTTGAGGACGGGGCCGGATGCCGCGGCCGCCGCGTTCTCGGCCCACGCGTCCGGCGCGCTCGACATCGACGAGGAGCGGTGATGTTGTGCACCGGCCGATCGCGGACTACGCTCTTCTCGTCTATCGATAGACGATTAAAGGGGGATCCATGACGCGCCGAATCCACGCGTCGGCCCCACTGCGCGAGGTGCCGCAGTGGGCGGTACTGCAACGTGAACTGCTCACGCTGCAAGATGCCGCCTGGCGCCTCTTCATCCAGCGGTTCTGCGAGACAGACGGGCGTCTGCGCTACCGCGGCCGGATGTACGGGCGCGACGGCGCGGACGACTTCTACGAGGCGTTCTTCAACTGGCCCGCGCTCTACCGCCTCGGTGGCTCTGACGACCTGCTCGAGGCGGCGAAGCATCATTGGGAGGGCGTGACTCGGCAGCTGACCGAGTACGGATTCGTGCACGACGAGTACGAGGTCGGCTACGACTGGTTCCACCAGGGGGAATCACTGCCGCTCTTCCTCGGGATCTGCGCCGCGGACCCCTCGGACGGGGCCTTCCGCGACCGTGCGCGCAGGTTCGCGGGCTTCTACCTCCCTGATTCGCCCACGGGGAACTACGACGCCGCCACGCGCACCATCGTCGCTCCGCATACCGGTTCGCGCGGGCCGCGATGGGGCGTCGGCGAGGATTGGGAGAGCTACGGCGCCGACCAGGACGGCATGCGCATCTACGGCCTGCCGCTACATGACGTGGACGGGGTCGACTCCTGGGACGACCTGCGGGCGGATGGTGCGGCTTCGCGCATGGGACGGGCCATGCAGGAGCGGATGGGCCGAGGCGACACCGCGGTCAATCTCGCCGCGACGACCCTGGCGACGAACGCGTGGCTGTACGACAACGACGCCCGCTTCTCGGAGTGGGTGCTGGAGTACATCGACGCGTGGCGCGAGCGGGCCGCACGCAACGACGGACTCCTGCCCGACAATGTCGGTCCCGGCGGCACGGTCGGGGAGCTGCACGACGGGGCGTGGTACGGCGGCCACTACGGGTGGACCTGGCCCCACGGCCTCTACACGATCGGACCCGCCGCCACCGTCGCGGCCCAGAACGCCGCGCTCCTCACGGGCGACCTCGAACGCCTCGACCTGGTCCGCGGGCTCTTCGACGCCGTGCTGGCCCACGGCCAGGTCCTCGACGACATCGGCCGGCGCGGCAGCCTCGGTCCCGGGTGGGCCGACCGGCTGCACGCCGACGAGCGCACGCGCGAATTGCTCGTGCCCTACCGCCACGGCCCGGGCGGGTGGTTCGACTTCCACCCCGTTCCCCTTCAGCCCCTCCTCTGGCTGGCGTGGATCTCGCAGGCGCCTGCCGACCAGGAGCGGCTCGACCGGATCCGCGCCTCCTCGACGGTGGACTGGACCGCGGTCCACTGGTTCCACGACAAGGAGGAACAAGGACACGAGGCCCCGTGGAGCGAGTATCTCGCCGGCCGCAATCCGGATTACCCCGAGCGCGCGCTGCGGCTCGCGATCGCGCAGGTGCTGCGGCGGATCGCGCTCATCGAAGAGGCCCCGGCCGAGCCGGACGACGGCGACATCCACTTCTGGCAGCGGCTGAACCCCGTGGTGACCGAGGTGCTGACGCAACTCGTGTTCGGCGCTCCGCCGGCGCTGTACTACGGCGGACTCACGCATGCCCGCGTCATCGTCGGCGATGCCGTTCGCGGGCGCCCCGGGCTCCCCGAGGACGTCGCGGCGCTGGTCAGCGGCATCGAATCCTCGCGACTCACCGTCGAGCTCATGAACCTCGGCGCCCGGACGCGCGTGGTGACCCTCGTCGCCGGTGCTTTCGGCGAGGACCGCTTCGACACGGTCGCCTACGACGCCGGGTCGCCGGGCTACCCCGGCGACCCGCACCGCTACGCGATCCCCGACGCGAGCGTCGTCAGCCGGCGAGAGGACGTGGGTGACGCGCGGCTCACCGTCGAGCTTCCCGCGCGCACGCGGATCCGCCTCGACCTCGACATCACGCGCCGCGTCCGCGCCGCCCGGCACCAGCACTTCAACCGATCCGATGAGGAGAAACCGTGAGCATCACCCACCCGACCCCCCTGTCATCCGTGTACCCGCTGCCGGTGCGCGGCGAGCCGTTCGAGCGCGCCGACGCCGACATCGTCCGGCGGATGGAGATCGTCAGCGCCGCCACGGCGTGCGCCAAGCTGAACGGCATGGGCATCACCCGCACGGCAGTGCAGGGCCCGCTGCCGCTCGAGCGAGGCAGCCGTGTCGTCGGCTCGGCACTCACGCTCCAGTTCATGCCGCAGCGCGAAGACGTCGCGAGCGGCGTGAGCCAGGAGTACATCGAGCGCCACACGGCGCTGTGGGAGGTGCTCGAGACGGTCCAGGAGGGCGACGTTCTCGTCGTGCAGGCCTACGGCAGCGCCTTCACGGGATGCTTCGGCGACATGCTCGTGCGCTACTTCAAGCGTCGCGGGGGTGCCGGCATCGTCGTCGACGGCCGCATCCGCGATGTGGCGCGCGTGCGCGAGCTCGGGGTGCCGATCTGGTGCACGGGCGTCACCCCGCACTACGCCTCGCAGACCGACCTCTTCCCCTGGGCGTACGACGTGCCGATCGCGGCGGGCGGCGTGCTGTGCCTTCCCGGCGATGTGGTCGTCGCCGACGACGACGGGGCGGTGATCGTGCCCGGCAGCAGGGCCGAGGAGCTGGTGCGTTCGGCCGAGGACCATGAGAACTGGGAGGACTTCAGTCGCATGCGCCTCGAGCAGGGCGCACGTCTGTCCGAGTACTACCCGCTCACTCCCGACAGCAGGGCGGAGTACGAGGCGTGGCGCGACGGCGGGCGCATCCCGCTCGTGTGACGTCGACGCGGTCGACGCCGCGGTTCAGCGGCTGTCGGCTGCCTCGGTGTGGTGGCGGATCACCTCGGCGACCACGAAGTTGAACCACTTCTCGGCGAAGGCCGGGTCGAGCTCGGCCTCCTCGGCGAGCCGGCGCAGCCGGGCGACCTGCTGCTCCTCGCGAGCGGGGTCGGATGCCGGCATTCCGTGCTCCGCCTTGAGATGGCCGACCTGCTTCGTTGCCTTGAACCGCTCGGCGAGGAGATAGACGAGGGAGGCGTCGATGTTGTCGATGCTGTTGCGCAGCCGCTTCAGCGTCGTCGTCGGGTCCTCGGTCATGGCAACCTCCTCGGCCTCCGACGATACCCGAGCGCTCGACCGGTCACGGCGCCGCCGCCTATCGCCCGCGCGGGGTGAAATATCGAGCGTGTCTTCGCCGGCGACAGGCCGCGGTCCTAAAGTGTGACGCATGACCGACGCTGCCACCTCGCCGGGCGCGAGCGACGCCGAGACCCTCACGCCCCTCGCCGTCACGCCGACGGCCGGCACGA
The DNA here is from genome assembly GCF_012847295.1 of Microbacterium sp. MF43. Classification (GTDB taxonomy): domain Bacteria; phylum Actinomycetota; class Actinomycetes; order Actinomycetales; family Microbacteriaceae; genus Microbacterium. The sequence continues at coordinate 139,318 of NZ_JABBDY010000004.1, read as the reverse complement.
ACGCCGCTCACGAGCTGGGTGACGCGGTTCCCGACGGGGTCGCGGTGTTCTCGGGCGAAGCTCCCGCCTCGAAGACGTTCTGGGCCAACCTGAACCACCCGTTCGGGCTCGGCCTGCTGCTCACCCTCGGCGGCCTCGTGGCGGTGCTCCTGGGGCTCGCCTTCTGGAACCTCTCCACGATCATCATCTACGTCGTGTTCGCGCTCTTCGTCGCTCTCGGCCTCGACCCCGTCGTGACCTGGCTCGAACGGCACAAGGTGCCGCGCGCGTGGGGCATCGTGACGGTGTACACGGCGTTCGCGCTCGTCTTCGCCGGCGTGCTCCTCCTCGTCGTCCCTGCTCTGGTCCGGCAGATCACGGCCTTCTTCACCGACCTCCCCACCACGATCGCGGACTTCCAGAAGTCCGACTTCTACAGCTGGCTCTCCAGCACCTTCGGCGCCCAGGTCGGCGACATCATCAAGCAGATCGAGGCGTTTCTCACCAATCCGTCGAACATCGCCTCCATCACCGGCGGCGTCTTCCAGTTCGGCGTGACCATCGCGACCACGATCTCGGGGCTGATCATCGTTCTCGTCCTGAGCCTCTACTTCCTGGCGTCGCTGCCGTCGATGAAGGTGTCGCTCAACCGCTTCGCGCCCGCGCGCAACCGGGCGAAGGCCGCCGACCTCACCGAGCAGATCACGAGCTCCATCGGCGGTTACCTGATGGGCATGGTCATCCTGGCCTTCTGCAACTCGATCGTCGCCTTCCTGCTGCACCTGTTCCTCGGTCTTCCGTTCCCGGCCCTGATGGGTGTGCTCGCGTTCTGCATCACGCTGATCCCGCTCGTGGGATCAGTGCTGTACTGGATCACGGCGACGGTCCTCGCGCTCTTCACCGGGTGGGTGCCCGCGCTGATCTTCGCGATCATCTACCTGATCTACATGCAGCTCGAGGCGTACGTCCTCACCCCCAAGGTCATGAACCGCGCCGTGTCGGTGCCCGGCGCCCTGGTCGTCATCGGCGCGCTGGTCGGTGGCACCCTCCTCGGCCTGCTCGGCGCACTCGTGGCGATTCCGATCACCGCGTCGATCCTGCTCATCATCAAGCAGGTGTTCATCCCACGGCAGGACGCCAAGCTCTGACGCTCCCTCGCCGGTCGTGCCCGCAGGCGGTCGGATGATCCTGACTCCCCGCACCGGCACCGTTGCGGAAAGAAGGATCTCGCATGACCTCGCAGGAACCTCACCCCGCCGTCGTCGCGGCCAACGACGCCGCACGGAAGTCGCTGCCGTTCTCCGACCGCGCGGACTTCGACGATGCCGACCGGGGCTTCCTCGGCACGGTGGAGCCCCTGATCATCCGCGCCGCAGACGGCGCTGTCGTGTGGGATGCCACCACGTACGCGTTCCTCGAGGGGGAGGCTCCGGCATCCGTCCACCCCAGCCTGTGGCGCCAGTCGCAGCTCGCCGTCAAGCACGGTCTCTACGAGGTCGTCGAGGGCATCTACCAGGTGCGCGGCTTCGACCTGTCGAACGTGACCTTCGTCGAGGGTGACACCGGCGTCATCGTGATCGATCCGCTCATCACGACCGAGGCCTGCGCGGCGGCGCTCACGCTGTACCGCACTCACCGCGGCGAGCGCCCCGTCACGGCGGTGATCTACAGCCACAGTCACATCGATCACTTCGGCGGGGTCTTCGGGGTGACCACGCAGCAGGAGGTGGATGCGGGCCGCGTGCCGGTCATCGCACCGGACGGCTTCCTCGAGCACGCGATCGCCGAGAACGTCTACGCCGGCACCGCGATGGGCCGACGGGCCGGGTACATGTACGGAGCGGCGCTCGCGCGGGGGCCGCGCGGCCAGGTCGGCGCGGGGCTCGGGCAGACGACGTCGATCGGCAGCCCCGGGCTCATCGTGCCCACCCTATCCGTGCAGGAGACGGGTGAGACGCACGTCATCGACGGCGTCGAGATCGAGTTCCAGCTGGCGCCGGGCACCGAGGCGCCGTCCGAGATGCACTTCTACTTCCCGCGCTTCCGCGCGCTGTGCATGGCTGAGAACGCCACGCACACGCTGCACAACCTGCTCACCCTGCGCGGCGCGCTGGTGCGGGACCCGCACGTGTGGTCGCAGTACCTGACCGAGGCGATCGACACGTTCGGCGATCGCACCGAGGTGGTGTTCGCGTCGCACCACTGGCCGACTTGGGGCGGCGCCGAGCTGCGGGAGTTCCTGTCGCTGCAGCGGGATCTCTACGCCTACCTTCACGACCAGACCCTGCGCCTGCTCAACCGCGGGCTCACGGGCGCCGAGATCGCCGAGGAGTTCGTCCTGCCGCCGGCGCTCGAGAACGCGTGGCACGCGCGCGGGTACTACGGGTCGGTCAGCCACAACGTCAAGGCGATCTATCAGCGCTACATGGGCTGGTTCGACGGGAACCCGGCCCGCCTGTGGCCCCACCCGCCCGCCGCGCAGGCGGAGCGCTACGTCGAGGCGATGGGCGGGATCGGACGAGTCGTCGAGCTCGCGCAGCGGGCGTACGACGAGGGCGACCTCCGCTGGGCGGCCACCCTGCTCGACCACGCGGTGTTCGCGGATGCCTCGCATCAGCCGGCGCGAACGCTCTACGCCGACACGCTCGAGCAGCTGGGCTACGGCATCGAGAACGGCACGTGGCGCAACTTCTTCCTGTCGGGGGCCACCGAGCTGCGCGAGGGGAGCTTCGGGACGCCCACGCAGCCCAACGCCCCGTCGATCCTCGCGGAGCTCAGCCCGGAGCAGCTCTTCGACGCGCTCGCGATCCAGGTCAACGGTCCCGCGGCGTGGGATCTCGACCTCGCCACCGACGTCACGTTCACCGATCTCGGCCGCAGCTTCCGGGTGACCCTCAGAAACGGCGTGCTCGTCTACATCGAGAAGGATCCCGCGCCCGGCGCCCAGCTGAGCGTGAAGCTCACCAAGTCGCGACTGCTCGCGTTCGCGGCGGGCGACGCGTCGCAGGAGGGCATGGAGATCGAGGGAGACTTCGGCGTGCTCACGACCCTGCTGGGCGTGCTGCAGCCGGGTGATCCGGACTTCGAGATCGTCGTCCCCTGAGTCGGGGGCTCAGCGTACCGGCAGCACGCACGTGGGCGAGGGCGCGTCCGCGCGGTGTCGCACCCGGCCCGGGACGCCGGTGCGCAGATCGAGGGTGAGCGACACCACGTCCTCGGACTTCTGCCCCGCGACGAGCAGCGTGTCGCGCACCACGAGGTGGTGGCGCGGCCAGTCGACACCCGCATCGGCGAGGGCGACGGGCGCGAGGCTCTCACCCGCACCGCGGACCCGCAGCGTCGCGATCGTGTTGCTGCCGCGCACGCCCGCATAGAGGAACTCGCCGTCGCGCGAGGAGGCCAGCTCGGCGGCTGCGTCGCCTGGAAGCGTGGCGGCACCGAGCGGGGTCCCCCCGACGAGGCGCCACGAGCCGTCGGCCGCGGCCGCGAGAACGAAGACCTCGCACGACAGCTCGGTCACGACATAGAGGTGGCCGCTCGGGTGCGCGAGCAGGTGCCGCGGTCCGCTGCCCTCGGGCAGCGCGACGTGCTGCACCGCGCGGAGCCCGGTCGGCCCCGCCCGCCAGAACCGCACCAGGTCGAGGCCGAGGTCGGTGGTCGCGATCACGCCCCCGGATAGGAAGGTCACCTGGTGCGCACGGGATGGGCGAGCGGATGCCTCGGCACCAGCCCCCTCGGCACCAGCCCCCTCGGCGTCGTGGGCGCCGTGGTCGGGCACGAGGTGCGCGTACTCGTCTCCCGCCGCTTCTCGCAGCGCGCGTGCCGCGGCCGCGAGATCGAGCCCGGCGCCGAAGCCGGCGTCGGCACCGATGCGGTCGGACCGCTCGGACGTGTTGTGGTGGGGATCGGTCGCCGCGGGGGCGATCACCGGGCTGTGCGGCCGTCCGCTGCCGTCGAGGCTCATGCGCACGACGTTTCCGTCGGCCCAGCACGCGGCGACGAGGGATGCGCCGTCCGGAGCGACGGCGACGTGGCAGGTCGCGTCGCCGGCGTCGACCGGGTCGCCGAGCGGGGCGAAGGACGCCTCGCCCGTGCGGCGGAACGCCTGCACCGCACCGCGCTTCTCGAGGGTGGCGTATATGACGTCGAGCGTCGGGTGCGATGTCAGCCACGACGGCGAATCGGCGGGGGTGACCGAGCCCGTGTACGCCAGCGGCCCACCGGCCGATGCGTCGTCGACAGCGCCGGCGCGCAGCATCCCGATTCCGCTGGCGGACCCGTCCATATCGGCGGTGTACCCGCCCAGCAGGAACCTCATCGGCGCGTCAGTCGATGAGGTCGTGGCGCACGATCACGGCGTCGCGCGCGGGCCCCACGCCGATCACCGAGATCCGCGTGCCGCTCATCGCCTCGAGGGCGAGCACGTACTCCTGCGCCTCGACCGGGAGGTCGTCGAACGAGCGCGCCGTCGAGATGTCCTGCTTCCACCCGGGGTAGTACTCGAGGATCGGCTTGGCGTGGTGGAAGTCGGACTGGTTGACCGGCACCTCGTCGAACCGCTCGCCGTCGACCTCGTAGGCGACGCACACGGGGATCTGCTCGAGGCCGGTGAGGATGTCGAGCTTGGTGAGCACGAGGTCGGTGATGCCGTTGATGCGCGTCGCGTACCGCGTGATGGGAGCGTCGTACCATCCGACGCGGCGCGGGCGCCCGGTGGTCGTGCCGAACTCGAAGCCCCGCGAGCGAAGGTAGTCGCCGTTGTCGTCGAAGAGCTCGGTCGGGAACGGTCCCGAGCCGACGCGAGTCGTGTAGGCCTTGACGATTCCGACGATGCGGTCGAGCCGGTTCGGCCCCACCCCCGATCCGGTCGCGGCGCCTCCGGCGGTCGCCGACGACGAGGTCACGAAGGGGTACGTGCCGTGGTCGACGTCGAGCATCGTCGCCTGGCCCCCCTCGAACACCACGACATCGCCGGCGTCGAGCGCGTCGTTCAGAAGCAGCCCGGTGTCGGCGACCATGGGGCGCAGGCGCTCGGCATACGAGAGCAGGTCTTCGACGATCTCGTCGGCGGTGATCGCCCGGCGGTTGAAGATCTTCACGAGAAGGTGGTTCTTCTGGTCGAGGGCACCCTCGACCTTCTGACGCAGGATGTTCTCGTCGAAGAGGTCCTGGACGCGGATGCCGACGCGGTTGATCTTGTCGGCGTAGGCCGGCCCGATGCCGCGACCGGTCGTGCCGATCTGACGCTTGCCGAGGAAGCGCTCGGTGACCTTGTCGAGGGTGCGGTGGTACTGCGTGATGATGTGCGCATTCGCGCTGACGCGGAGACGCGACGTGTCGAGGCCGCGCGCGTTGAGCGCCTCGAGTTCGGCGAAGAGCACCTCGAGGTCGATGACGACGCCGTTGCCGATCACGGCGTTCACCCCCGGCGACAGGATCCCCGACGGGAGCAGGTGCAGGGCGTACTTCTCGTTGCCGATGACGACGGTGTGCCCGGCGTTGTTGCCGCCGTTGAACTTGACGACCCAGTCGGTGCGGTCGCCCAGGAGATCGGTGGCCTTGCCCTTGCCCTCGTCTCCCCACTGGACTCCGACGATCACGATGCCTGGCATGGGCTACTCCCCCGTTATCGGACGGTTACACCCCATCCTATCGATCCGATCCGCACGCCCCTCGCTAGTGTGTGCGGTATGCGTAACCGTACGTGGGCGGGGGCCTGGTCGGCGATGCGTCTCGTCATGGCGGCGCTGATCATCGCGGCGATCGTCGCGCAGCTGTCGGCCTCGGTGGGGACGGCCGCCGAGCTGGGTCGGGATGTCGCGACCACGGTCGCCAACTTCTTCAGCTTCTTCACGATCCTGTCCAACAGCCTGGCGGCGGTCGTGCTGGCGTGGGCGGGGCTCTGGCACTTCACGCGCGGACGCGGTGCACACGTGGAACCACCCGCGCTGGCGATGGCGCTCGCCTGCGTGACGACGTACATGATCATCACCGGCGTGGTCTACAACTGGCTGCTCCGCAGCATCGAGCTGCCGCAGGGCAGCGCCCCGATCCCGTGGTCCAACGAGCTGCTGCACCTGATCGGCCCGCTCTTCCTGCTGGTCGATCTCTTCGTCGGCCCGCGGCGGCGGGCGCTGCCGTGGCGCGCCGTGTGGGGCATCATCGCGTTCCCCATCCTGTGGGTGCTGTACACGCTGCTGCGCGGACCGCTGGTGACGAACCCGGTCTCGCGCGATCCGTTCTGGTACCCCTACCCGTTCCTCAACCCGAACAACCCCGGCGGATGGACGGAGGTCGCGTTCTGGATCGTGGTGATCTCGGCGGCGTTCCTCGTCGTCGCGACGCTCGTCGTGTGGTGGGGGCGCCGCGTCGGCGCCGAGCGCGAGCTCGACCACCGCACCGGCGACCACCTCGAAGAGGAGTGGGACGAGGCCCGCGAATCAGCGATGGAGTGAGGTCGGCTTCTACGGGAGCCGGCTGAGATCGTCTCCGTCGCTGTTGCGTCGCCGCTCGACCCGCTCGGTGTCGTCGTCGAGATCGGATGCCTCGTCCTCGGCCTCGTCGGACACGGCGGCGTCGGCGGCCGTGTCCTCCTCGCTCCGCCCCCACGACGGCGAGTCGTCGTCCGCATGGGTTTCGGTCAGCTCCTCGGCGGGGGTCTGCACCCACGGCGCCGGGGCGTCGGACGACTCCGTGCCGGCGTCGGAGGCCTCCGCGGACCCCGCGCCATCGGACCCCGCGTCATCGGACCCGGCCTCCTCGGCGGGCTCGCGCTCGGCATCGTGCTCGGCCTCGGCATGGTGCCCGGGCCCGGTGGCCTCGTCGTCGTGCTCGGCCTCGTTCTCGTGCTCGGCCTCGTTCTCGTGCTCGGCCTCGTCCTCGTGCTCGGCCTCGTTCTCGTGCTCTGCCTCGTCCTCGTGCTCGGCCTCGTCCTCGGCGGCCTTGGGCTCGCGCTCCACCTCGTGTCCAGCGCCGGACTCGCCCGCCTCGGCATCCGGCTCAGCCGCCGCTTCCGCGGCGACGAGGGGCGAGGCATCCGTCCGCTCTTCTTCCGACTCGGAGGTGTGGTTCGTCGCCCGAAGATCCGCGCGCCGAATGAGGTCGGGCACGTGCCACGAGCCCTCGAGGAACTCCGGCCGCGGGCGGTAGAGGCGCACGAGGTAGTTCCAGCCCTCGGGGAGCGGGATGCTGTTAGGTGCCGTCGCTTCTCCCGGCGGCGTGAAGCGCACGGTGATGGCCCCGTCCTCATCGGGCACCCCGGTCACGCTGTTCACGGTGTACCGGTTCTCGGCGTTCGGCTCGAAGTAGCCCTGCGCGTTGTAGACGGACACCGACCAGAAGGCATCGACCGGCACGTCGCGCATGGTGAGGTCGTAGAAGCCCACCGGCTGCTGCGGCGCGACGCCCACATACGAGGCCTCGGTGATCGGCAGGCCGCCCCAGCCGGCGGCCGCACCGATGAGGTGCCGCACCGGATCCACGTCGTGCTCGCCCCCGAACATGCGGTCGAACCCGCGCAGCCCTGCCGCCAGCGACAGCAGCGCGCTGCGCGTCGCGTCCAGCGATGCGACGTCGTAGTCGGGCATCTCGAACGGGCGCGCTGAGCGTGCCTCGAGCTGGATCGCGTCCTGCAGGCGGGCGACCACGGCGAGATCGGAGGGATCCTGCGGATCGACGAGCGTGCGCGCGGCCACGAGGACGTAGTCGGCGTCGGGGGCCAGGTCGCGCAGTTCATACGAGCCGGCGTCGTGCAGCACGGCGCGGACGTAATGCCGCTGGTCCAGCACCATGACCGAGAGGTAGCGGCCGTCCGCGTCGGGAATCACCAGCGTGGCACCCTCGGAGAGGTCGACGATCGCGAAGCTGTAGAGCGTGTCGCGGTTGAGGCGGATCACTGTCTGCCCCTCGATGGGCGCCGGCTCGCGATTGTGCCGGAACGTGTTCACGCCGCCCGCGTCGCGCTGGATGTCCGCGAACATGCGGTCCGTCTCCGCGCGCACGAAGTTGTCGGCATTCACATGGATGCTCATGTGACAACTCTGTACCACGGGTCGCGCTTGCGCCATTCCGCCACGTCACACCGGATTTCGGGTATACGGCGCTGAAATAGACTGAACGCATGTCGAAGGTCCTTCAGTCCCTGCCCGTCGGCGAGCGCGTCGGCATCGCCTTCTCCGGAGGACTGGACACGTCGGTGGCCGTGGCCTGGATGCGCGACAAGGGCGCAGTGCCGTGCACCTACACCGGAGACCTCGGCCAGCCCGACGAAGACGACATCGCGTCCATCCCCGACCGCGCACTGCAGTACGGCGCCGAGATCTCGCGTCTGGTCGACTGCAAGCCCGCTCTCGTGGAGGAGGGCTTCGGCGCTCTCGCGTGCGGCGCGTTCCACATCCGCTCGGGGGGACGCACCTACTTCAACACCACGCCGATCGGCCGCGCCGTCACCGGCACGCTGCTCGTGCGCGCCATGAAGGAGGACGGCGTCGACATCTGGGGCGACGGCTCGACCTACAAGGGCAACGACATCGAGCGCTTCTACCGCTACGGCCTGCTGGCCAACCCGGCCCTGCGCATCTACAAGCCGTGGCTCGACGCCGACTTCGTCACTCAGCTGGGCGGCCGCAAGGAGATGAGCGAATGGCTCGTCGAGCACGGCTTCCCCTACCGCGACTCGGTCGAGAAGGCGTACTCGACCGACGCGAACATCTGGGGCGCCACGCACGAGGCGAAGACCCTCGAGCACCTCGACGTATCGCTTGAGACGGTCGAGCCGATCATGGGCGTGCGCTTCTGGGACCCCGCGGTCGAGATAGAGACCGAAGACGTCACCGTGACGTTCGAGGCGGGTCGCCCCGTCGCGCTCAACGGCGTCGAGTACACCGACCCCGTGGCGCTGGTCTTCGAGGCGAACCGCATCGGCGGGCGCCACGGCCTCGGCATGAGCGACCAGATCGAGAACCGCATCATCGAGGCGAAGTCACGCGGCATCTACGAGGCGCCGGGCATGGCGCTGCTGTTCACCGCGTACGAGCGCCTGGTCAACGGCATCCTCAACGAAGACACGCTCGCGACCTACCACGAGCAGGGCCGCCGTCTCGGGCGTCTCATGTACGAGGGCCGCTGGCTCGAGCCGCAGTCGCTCATGCTGCGCGAGTCGATCCAGAAGTGGGTGGGCTCGACCATCACCGGCTCGGTCACGCTGCGCCTGCGGCGCGGCGAGGACTACACGATCCTCGACACCACCGGGCCCGGCCTGTCGTACCACCCCGAGAAGCTGTCGATGGAGCGCGTCGGCGATGCGGCTTTCGGACCGACCGACCGGATCGGCCAGCTCACGATGCGCAACCTCGACATCGCCGACTCGCGTCTGCGGCTCGAGCACTACGCCGCCAAGGGAATCATCGGCGGCGCCGCGGGCGAGCTCGTGGGCAGCCTCAAGGCCGGCGACGCGGAAGAGATCACCGAGCACGCGCAGGCGCGCGACGCCGCGCAGGACGAGCTGGCGGAGGCGCTCGACGAGGCCTCGGAAGGCGCCGCGTTCGACTTCGGTTCCGACTGAGCACGCCGCATCGGTTGATCGGCGGCGGCGGGCCGCGCGGTTCGACGGCACGGTGATTCGGCTCCCGACCTGGGCCGGGTTACGATTCGAGACGGTGCGCGCGACCCGAACGCGCGAAACCGGGGATCGTCGCGCATGACACTGCGTTCCGGCCCCTCGCCGAACCGAAAGAGCTTCGATGCTGAAGACCGCCACCGCGCCGCTCGAGACCGCCGAGGAAGCCCCGCCGCGCCGCTCGATCGGCCGCCGCATCGGCATCACCCTCTTCAGCGTCGTCGCCGGCGTCGTCGCGCTCGCGCTCGTCGCGACCGGATTCCTCGCCTTCACGATCCAGCGCTCGTTCCCCCAGGTCGAGGGAGAAGTCGCGCTCAGCGGGCTGAGCGATGAGGTCAGCGTTCAGCGCGATGCGCTGGGCATCCCGACCATCACCGCGGCGACCCCCTCCGACCTCTTCTTCGCGCAGGGGTACGTGCATGCGCAGGACCGCTTCTGGGAGATGGACTTCCGACGCCACGTCACGAGCGGCCGCGTCTCGGAGATCTTCGGCGAATCGCAGCTGGCGACCGATCGGTTCCTGCGCACGCTGGGATGGCGCGAGATCGCCGAGCAGGAGGTCGCCGCCCTCGACGACGAGACGCTCGCCTACTACGAGGCCTATGCCGAGGGTGTGAACGCCTACCTCGCCGATCACGACGGGGCGGACGTCTCGCTCGAATACGCCGTGCTCGGCCTGCAGAACTCGGACTACGAGATCGAGCCGTGGAGGCCCGCAGACTCGGTCGCATGGCTGAAGGCCATGGCCTGGGACCTCCGCTCGAACATCGAGGAGGAGACCGAGCGTGCGGTGATCGCGGCGGACTTCACACCCGAGCAGATGCGCGAGCTGTACCCGACCTACCCCTTCGACCGCAATCCGGTGATCGTGCCGTCGATCTCGAGCGTTCCCGCGGTCGGCACGGCTGCCGATACCGCGGTGGAGCAGAAGGCGGCCGCCGCTACGGCGTCGATCGAATGGTCCGAGGTCGACGGGGTCGTGGAGGCGGTGAGCGCGCTCGTGGGCGGCGTCGGCGAGGGCATCGGTTCGAACTCGTGGGTCGTCTCGGGTGATCTGACCGACAGCGGCCTCCCCCTTCTCGCGAACGACCCGCACCTCGGAGCCTCGCTGCCGAGCGTGTGGCACCAGGTCCAGCTCAAGTGCCGCGTCGTCTCGGAGGCGTGCGCGTTCGACGTGGCCGGCTTCGGCTTCTCCGGCGTCCCCGGAGTCATCATCGGCCACAACGACCGCGTCGCGTGGGGGTTCACCAACCTGACCACCGACGTGACCGACCTCTACCTCGAGAAGGTCGAGGGCGACAGCTATTGGCGCGACGGTGAGCTCGTGCCGCTGGACGTGCGCACCGAGACCATCGAGGTCGCGGGCGGCGACGACGTCGAGCTCGAGATCCGGTCCACCGTCCACGGCCCGATCATCTCCGGCCTGACCGACGACCACACCGCGATCGCCGACGACCCGTGGACCGGCAGCGGCGGCGGCGTGGAGCAGCCTGCCGACGCGCCCGAGGGCGATTACGCCGTGAGCCTGCAGTGGACGGCGCTCACGCCGGCGACCACGGCGACGGCGATCTTCACCCTCAACCTCGCGAAGGACTTCGACGACTTCCGAGCCGCCGCGCAGCAGTTCGCCGTGCCCGCGCAGAACCTCGTGTATGCCGACGTCGACGGCAACATCGGCTACCAGACGCCGGGCACGCTGCCGATCCGCGGCGCCGGCGACGGCTCCATGCCTCAGCCCGGATGGGACTCCGCGTACGACTGGCAGGGATTCATCCCGTTCGAGGAGCTGCCGGTGGTCTACAACCCCGACGAGGGCTACATCGTCACGGCCAACAACGCGATCGTCGGGGAGGACTACCCGCACTTCCTCACGCGCGACTGGGATTACGGTTGGCGCGCCGCACGCATCGTCGACCTCATCGAGCGCAAGTCCGCCAACAATCCGCTGACCGCGCAGGACATGCTCGACATCCAGTCCGACAACGCGTTCTTCCTCGGCATGCGCCTGTCGGGCGCCTACGCCGAGGTCGAGACGGGCGACGAGGGAACGGATGCCGCGCTCGATCTGCTGCGCACGTGGGACGCCCAGAACGACGCGGACTCGCCCGCCGCCGCCTACGCGAACGTGCTCTGGGACGAACTGGCCGGCAACCTGTTCGTGACCGGCCGCGAGAACCCGGTTCCGCTCTCGGACCAGGCCCGCCTGTTCCTGGTCGTGGACGAGCTGCTGCGCGAGCCCGCGTCGCCGTGGTGGACGAACGAGGCGATCGACGTGTCGGGCCAGGAAGAGATGCTGCGCCGCTCGGCCGTCGACGCGTACGAGCGTCTCGTGGCCCTGCAGGGCGAGAACCCGTCGAAGTGGAACTGGGGATCGCTGCACGCGCTCTCGCTGCGCAGCGACACCTTCGGGTCATCGGGCATCGCGCCCATCGAGTGGCTCTTCAACCGCGGTCCGGTGCCGGCCGGCGGCGGGTCCTCGGTTGTCAACGCGACCGGGTGGGTCATGGGCGAGGGCTTCTCGACCGTCACCGTTCCGTCGATGCGCATGGTCGTCGACCTCGCCGACTTCGACGACTCCGGTTGGAATCACCTGACCGGCGCGAGCGGCCACGCGTTCCACGCGAACTACATCGACCAGACGGATGCGTGGCAGAACGTCGAACTCACGCCCTGGGCATATTCACCCGCCGCGGTCAGCGAGTCCACGGTCGACACCCTCACCCTCACCCCCACGCCGTAGCGCCGGCTCCCCCACGGGAGTCAGCCGCCGGCGGCGGGCGGAGTGCGGTGGGAATCCGCCAGCTCGTCGACGAGGAGTCCCGCTTCGTCGATCGTGCCGTTGCGGTACGCCTGCCGGCCGACCATGTGAGCAGACAGCGGCGCCGTCGCCAGCTGCATCAGGACGATCGGCACCAGGAAGGCGACGACCGGCCACGACCGCAGCGAGAGCGCGACCGCGAGGCAGATGAGGATCAGCCCCAGCACCTGCGGCTTGGTCGCAGCGTGCAGCCGCGTCGCGACGTCACGGAACCGCAGCACGCCGATCGCGGCCGTGAGGCACAGGATCGCGCCGGCCAGGATCAGCAGGAGCGCGGTCAGATCGAGCCAGTCGTCCAGGGTCATTGCTGCTCGTTGTCCCTTCTCGCCACGAAGCGGGCGATCGAGATGGAGCCGAACACTCCGACCGCCGCGATGATCAGCAGCACCGGGAGGGACCGGGTGTGGTGGTTGATCGCCATCTCGGCCCCGAGGATGCACATCACCTCGGTGAGGAGCACATCGGACGCCACGGCGCGGTCGAGGATGGAGGGTCCGATCACGATCCGCCACAGGGTCAGCACCGCCGCGACCGCGAACACCACGTAGACGGCGAGGAGGAGCCAGTTCATGCCGCGCCTCCTCTGATCGGCTGTGCGCGGTCGGTCGAGGCATCCGCCTTCACCGCTTCGACCTGCGCGCGCGACCCGACGGCCATGACGATGCGTCGCTCCCAATGGCGAACGCTCGCGCGCTGCGCCTCGACCTGCGCCGCCGACCGCACGCCGATGACGTGGAGGTAGAGGATGCGGCGGTCGCGATCGGTGTCGACGATCAGCGAGCCGGGGATGAGGGATGCCGTCACCGCCGTGTGGGTCATGATGAGGTCGTCGTCGGTGACGAGCGGGACCGCGATCACCGCCGTGCCCGGCTGGCGCCGGAAATCGAGCACCTGGGCGGCGACGGTCAGCGATCCGCGGACGAGCGCGATGAGGAACTCGAGCACGAAGATCGCGCCGAACCACGCGTTCACACGACCGGACAGTTCGACCGGCGGCAGCCGGAACACGCGCGTGACGATGACGGCGGCGACGAGTCCGACCAGGAAGGCGGTCCACGTGAACTGCCCCCACAGGAGCATCCACAGCGCGACCAGCCAGACCGTGAACGGCAGCTGGCGCCACAGCTGCCGGGCGAGCGTCCGCTTGGGAGCTGCGCCGGGAGGAGCGTCGACGGGATCGGTCACGGCAGCTCCTTCAGGTCTTCGCTGTCGGCGCCGAGCTCCTGCTCGAGCTGGACGAGCGAGACGGGCTCGAGCAGCGCCGCCCCGATCCGCTCGCACACCGCGTACAGGGGGCCGGCGAAGATCGTCAGCGCGACGGTCACCGCCACCATGCCGGCCGTCGACGCCGTCATGATCTTCGGGATGACGCGACGGGCGGTGTCGACGCCTCCCGGCGATGCCCCGAGGTAGGAGATGCGCGCCTCGGTCTCCGCCGAGTCGTCCTCCTCACGCCAGAACGCCAGGTTCCACGCGCGCATGAGGGCATAGAGGGTGAGCAGGCTGGTGAGGATGCCGCCCACGATCAGCACCATCATGATCGGCGTTCCGACCTCGGCTGCCGCGTCGAACAGCGCGAACTTCCCGATGAAGCCCGAGAACGGGGGCAGGCCGCCGAGGTTCACCGCCGGGATGAAGTAGAGCACCGCGATGACCGGTGCCGCGCGCATGAGGCCCTTCACGCGCAGGATCGAGGTGCTGCCTGCGCGGCGCTCGACGAGTCCGACGGCGAGGAACAGCGTCGTCTGCACCACGATGTGGTGGACCATGTAGTAGATGGTCGCGCCGATGGCCGCCGGTGTCGCGATCGCCAGCCCGAAGATCATGTACCCGATGTGGCTGACGAGCGTGAAGGACAGGATGCGCTTGAGTTCGGCCTGCGCCACCGCGCCGAGCACGCCGACGATCATCGTCGCGAGCGCCACGACCATCAACAGGAAGTTGACGTCGTTCTGCAGGAAGAGCTCGGTCTCGGTGCGGATGATCGCGTAGACGCCGACCTTCGTCAGCAGACCCGCGAACACCGCCGTGACGGGGGCGGGGGCCGTCGGATAGGAGTCGGGCAGCCAGAACGACAGCGGGAAGACCGCGGCCTTGATGCTGAACGCGAGCAGCAGCATCAGGTGCAGCACGAGCTGCGTCTCCTGGGGCAGATCGCCCATGCGCTCCGAGATCTGCACCATGTTCACCGTGCCGAGCGCGCCGTAGATCATCGCGATCGATGCCAGGAACAGGATCGACGACACCAGCGAGACCACGATGTAGACGACGCCGGCGCGGATGCGCGACTCCGTCGAGCCGAGCGTGATCAGCACGTACGACGCCACGAGCAGGATCTCGAAGCCGACGTAGAGGTTGAACAGGTCGCCCGCGATGAAGGCGTTGAAGATTCCCGCCGCGAGGATCAGGTACGACGGGTGGAAGATCGAGACCGGCGTCTCGTCGTCGCCGTCGGCGGCACCCTGCCCGACCGAGAACAGGAGAACCGCGAGCAGCACGATGGCCGAGACGACCACCAGGAGCGCGGCGAGCCGGTCGACGTAGAGCACGATGCCGAAGGGGATCGGCCAGCCCCCCACCGATACGGCGATCGCCTGGTCGGAGGTGTCGACCACGAACAGCAGCACGGCGGCGATGACCGACACGATCGTGAGGGTCACGACGGAGACGACCACCTGCGTGCGGCGGTGCCGTCCGGAGATCAGGGCGATCGCCGCGCCGAGGAGCGGAAGCGTCACCAGCAGCGGGACGAGGGCCGGGGCGAACTCGATCATCGGTCGTCACCGCCGGTGTCCTTGCGGGGCCGCGAGGCGGGAGCGTCGACAGGAGCGTCGTCCCGCAATCCGGCGACGTCGGTGCTGCGAAGCACGGTGATCGGCGAGGTGTCGAGGCCGACGAAGTCCGTCGTCGCGTCGTCGTCCTCGTCCTCGATCTCGATCTCCTCGTCCATCGTCTCGTCGACATCCGCGGTGCGCTCGCGAACCGCGCGGTCGGCCTCGTCATCCTCGAAGGTGTCGGCCTGACCGAGCTGCCACGAGCGGTAGATGAGGGCGAGCAGGAACGCCGAGACGGCGAACGTGATGACGATCGCCGTGAGGGTGAGGGCCTGGGGCAGCGGGTCGGACATCTCGTCGGATGACGCCGCCGCGCCGAAGAACGGGGCCACGCCCGGCTCGCCCATGACGATGAGCAGCAGCAGATTGGCGGCGTTTCCGAGGAGCAGGAATCCGATGAGCACGCGGGTCAGGCTGCGCTCGAGCATCGCGTAGACGCCGCAGGCGAAGAGCACCGCCATGACGACGATGAGCACGGTCGACACGGTCATCGCGCGCTCACCCCCTCGCGCTGGCTCTCGCGAGCCTCTTGCGCCTGACGGTCGACCTCGGCGCCGAGGCTGCGCAGGACGTCGAGCACGAGGCCGATCACGACGAGGTACACCCCGACGTCGAACAGCGTCGAGGTCACGAACTCGACGTGACCCAGGACGGGCAGCTCCGCTTCGAACCACGTGCTCGTCAGCGGGGGCGCGCCGAAGAACAGCGGCACGATCGCGCACGCGACAGCGATCGACATGCCCACCCCGAGCAGCCGCCCGGCATCGGTGGGGGCGGCGGCGCCGAGCTCGTAGCGTCCGCCTGCGACGTAGCGCATCACGAGCGCCATGCCCGCGACGAGTCCGCCCGCGAATCCGCCGCCGGGCAGGTTGTGGCCGGCGAACAGCAGGTACAGCGACACGATGATGATCGAGTGGAAGAGGATCCGCACGATCACCTCGAGCATGATCGAGCGGTTCTCGGGGCGCACGCGCTGGCCGCCGACGAGCCAGGCCATGCGGCCGCCGTGCTCGCCGCGCGGCTTGACGCCCTCGGCCGTCTCGACCAGTGGCCGGCGGGTGCGGGCGGCGGCGGCGGGGAGCGGCGCGATGAAGCGCGACAGGGTGTCGGCGCGGTGAGTGACGAAGACGAGGGATGCCACACCCGTCGCCGCGAGGATCAGCACCGACAGCTCGCCCATCGTGTCCCATCCGCGCAGGTCGACGAGGGCGACGTTCACGACGTTCTTGCCGTGACCCTGGTAGTACGCGAGATCGGGGAACTGCTCGGAGACGGGCGTAGTGCTGCGCGCCGCCGTGGCGACGAGAGCGACGGCCGCCATGGTGGCTCCGACCGCGGCTCCGAGCACGGCTCGCGCGACCGGCCAGACCGAGGCGTTGTGCTCGCCGAGGCGCGACGGGATGCGCCGCAGCACGAGGGCGAACGCCACGAGCGTCACGGTCTCGACGAGGATCTGCGTGAGGGCGAGGTCGGGGGCCCCGCTCGTCGCGAAGAGCAGGACCATGCCGAGCCCGGTCGCCGAGACCAGCACGACGCCGGTGTATCGCTTGCGCGCGCGCACGGCGATGAGTCCCGCGATGATCATGATCGGAGCGACCAGCAGCTGGACGGGCGTGTGGAAGGTCTCCAGCTGTGCGCGCCATTGGGGGCTCGCGAACAGCGCCGTCCCCTCGGCGGCGACGAACACGACGAAGATCGTGCCGACGTAGACGGGAAGCGATCCTCGCTGGGTGAAGCTGGTGGTGACCACCGACAGCCGTGCCACCCCGCGGAGTACGGCGTTGTAGACGTCGGCGGCGGTGAAAGGAAGTACGCGCCGGGACCACCCCGCGCGCGCGGTGAACCAGAACACCACGGCGCCGACGGCGATCGTCGTGAGAGAGATCCACAGCGCCGGCTCGAATCCGTGCCACAGCACCAGATGGGCGGGGGATTCGGATGCCCCGGCCGGCGCCTCGTCGGCGTAGCCGGCGAACGCGATGTCGAGGGCGGGTGCGGCGAACCCGGCGACCACCGTCAGTCCCGACAGCAGCACGGGCGCGCCGAGGAATCCGATGGGAGGGTCGGGCCACTCCGTCGTGGGGAGCGGCCGGCGGTCGGCGTCCTTCTTCGTCCAGAAGGCGCCCCACAGGAACCGGATGCCGTAGGCGGTCGTGAGGACCGAGCCGAGGACGACTCCGGCGAACGCGACGATGCCCCAGGGCTGGCCGCCGAGCGCCTCGTCGAGGAGAGCCGTGAGGGCGGTCTCCTTCGCCACGAACCCGATGGTCGGGATGATGCCGATCATCGAGGCGACCGCGATGAACGAGAACGTCGCCATGACGGGCGCCTGGCGGCCGACGCCGCTCAGCTCGGCGATGTCACGCGTGGAGAGCTGGCGGTCGATGACGCCGACCACCAGGAACAGCGCGGACTTGAACAGTGCGTGACTGAGGAGCAGAGCCAGACCGGCGAGCGCGGCGTCGCGTGTGCCGTAGCCGAGGACCACCGAGAGGAGCCCGAGCTGGCTCACCGTGCCGAAGGCGAGGATGCGCTTGAGGTCGGTCTCACGCAGCGCCTGGTAGCCGGCGAGCAGCATGGTGAAGACCCCGAGCGAGATGACGATCGGTCGCCACGTCGGTGCCGCGGCGAGCACCGGGGCGAGCAGGGCGATGAGGTAGATGCCGGCTTTCACCATCGCCGCGGCGTGCAGGTACGCGCTCACCGGGGTGGGAGCGGCCATCGCGCCCGGCAGCCAGAAGTGGAACGGGAAGATCGCCGACTTGCTCAGTGCGCCGACGAGGAGCAGCACGAGCGCCGCATCGACGACCGGACCCGTCGGCGCTTCGGAGAGGATCGCCGAGATGCTCGAGGTGCCGGCGTCGACGACCATCAGCACGACGCCGATGAGCATGACGAGGCCCCCGAGCGTCGTGACGAGGAGCGCCTGCAGCGCCGCACGCCGGCTCGCGGCGCGCCTGTTGTAGTACCCGATGAGCAGGTACGACAGCACACTCGTGATCTCCCAGAACATCACGAGCACGACGAGATCGTCGGTCAGCACGAGGCCGTACATCGCTCCGGCGAACGCGAGGAGCACCGCCGAGAACTGACCCAGGCCCTCGCTCTTGCCGCGGAAGTACCAGCGGCAGTAGAGCATCACGAGTGCCCCGACGCCCGTCACGATGAGCGTCATGAGCCACGACAGCGTGTTCATCCGCATCGACAGCTCGATCCCGAGGGCGGGGATCCAGTCGTACGACTCGAACGGATCGGCGCCGGCCAGCACAGCGGGCGTGAGCACGAGCGCGTGGACGAACGCGACGATGGGGAGCACCGCGGCGATGTAGAACGCCCTGGCCCCGATCCGGCGCACCAGCCACGGAAGAATCAGCGGAACGACGGCGAACGCGCCGAGGAGGAGGAGCATGGGCGGCCTCCTCTTGGTCGTCGGCCGGGGGCTCACGCGCGCGGCACGGGCGATCAGGGTGTCGCGTTCAGTCTACCGGCGGGCTCCGCCGCCCGGTCCGCGGGGCGAGACGGGATCGGATGCCGCGGCCGGGGCGTGCCAGAGTGGAGCGGTGGCCGCCGATCCCGCCGTGACGCGCGAACCGCGCTGGGCGCGGGAGCTGCTGGGCCTGGCCGCTGCCGCGGCGATCGCGGTGACGACGGCGGCGGTCGTGGCCTCGACGTCGCGGGTGGATCTGCTGCTGAGGGACGGCGACTCGCTCGTGACGACACTCGTCGTCGAGTCGCTTCTCGCCGCGCAGCCGCAGGACTGGGCGATGTCCTCGGTGCTCTTCCTACCTGAGAGCGCCGTCCTGTTCGTCCTGTCCCTGCTGGGCCTGGGCGTCGATGGAACGCTGCTGCTGGCAGGCGTTCTGAACCTGCTCGCCCTCTACGGCGCGCTGCGCCTCGTCGCCGGGGCGGCGGATCGCGGACGAGCGCCCGTGGCCGGCGCGCTCCTCGCGTACTCGGCCTTCGCGCTGTTCGCGGTCACCGAGGCGTCCTCCGACCGTGACGCCCTCGAGCCCGCGTCCCTCTTGCTCACGACCACGTACTACAGCGCGACGGTGATCGCCGCCGTGTTCGCCGTCGGCCTCGCCCGCCGCGGGCTGGACTCCGGCCGCCGCCGGCACCTGTGGGTGCTCGCAGCGGTGGCCGCGGCATCCGTTCTCACCAATCCGCTGTTCGCCGCCTGGGTGACCGTTCCGCTCGCGATCGTGCTCGCGGTCGTCGCCGTCCGCGCGCGGCGCGCGCACGCACCGAGTGCCGCGGCCGGGCTCGCGGCGGCGCTCGTCGGCGGCTCGGTGGTGGGCTTCGTGGGACGGATGCCTCTGGCCGGCGTCATCGCGAACACCGGTGCCGGCTACGCCGATCCGGCGCGCTGGGCCGAGTCGCTCGGCTACTACGCACGACTGGCCGCAGACCGCATGGCCGAGCCCGCGGGGGTCGTCGCGATCTCGGCGGGGGTGGCGCTGTGGGTGTGGTGCCTCGTCGCGACGGTCCGCCTCGCGCGCCTCGGCCGCACCGGGGCGGCTGTGGTCGCGGCCTGCGGCTGGCTCATGCCGCTTCTGGTCGTGGTCGGGGCGATCGCGCTCGGCACGCACGCCGCACGGTACCTGCAGCCGATCGCGTTCGCCCCCGTGCTCGGACTGGCCGTGCTGCCCGGCATCGTGCGGTCGCCCCGGCGGACGGATCTCGTGTGGGCCGCGGGAGCTGCCGCGGTCGCGCTCGTCGGCGCGGGAGTGCTCGGCGTCCCGCGACTGGTCGCAGCGGCGAGCGCGGCCGACGCCGACCTCGCGTGCGTCGTGCGGTGGACGGATGCCTCGGAACGCACCGGCGCGGGACAGTTCTGGACCATCCGGCTTCCGAAGGCGCACGTGGCCGACCCCCGCTCACTCGTACAGGTCGACCACGAGCTCCGCGGGTACGCGTGGCTCGTCAATCGCGACGACTTCGCCCCCGGCGAGGTGACGTTCCTGGTGATCGACGCCGAGACGGTCGCGTTCGCACTGCCGGGGGGACGGCAGATGACGGATGCCTCGGCCGTCGTCGACTGCGGCCGGTACACCATCGTCGACTTCGGCGATGATCCGCTGCCGATCGGACCGCTGCGCTCCTAGCCCGCGGCCGGCGGCGCGGTGGTGTTGCCCTCGCGGAACTCGCACGTGAAGCGGATGGATGCCGCCTCGCCGCCGTCGAGCATGGCCGCGACGGCCTGACCGGCAGCGCGCCCCTTCTCGGCGGCGGGCTGGACGAGCGTCGTCAGCTCATAGGGCGCGAGGCCGTCGACGACGATCCCGTCGAAGCCGGTGACGCTCACGTCGTCGGGCACCCGCAGTCCGGCCTCCTCGGCCGCCCGGATGACACCGGCCGCCAGGAGGTCGCTCTGCGCGATGACGGCCGTCGGGCGAGACGCCGGGTCGGCGAAGAGCACGCGGCCCGCTTTCAGTCCCTCGTCGATGAAGCTGCCCGCGGCGGCATAGGCCGGGGCATCCGGGAACACCTCCCGCGCACCTGCCAGCCGCTCGCGCGTCACGTCGATGCTGATGGCGGTGCCGTCCAGGATCCAGCCCGCCTCCCACCCGGCGCGCGCGGGAAGGGTCACGATCGCGACCCGGCTGTGGCCGAGCGCACGCAGATGGCTCGCGGCCTGGCGCTGCGCCTCGCGGTTGTCGAGGCCGATGCGGGGAACGTCTTCGCCCGCATCGCCTTCGATGACGACCACCGGGATGCCCCGGGCGCGCACCGCGTCGAGCGACTCGCGCAGGTGGCCGCTGCACCCGACGAGCACGGCGGCGTCGAGGGGCGCCGTCGTGAGGGACGCGCCCGTGGCGGTGCCGTCGGGCAGGTGATCGCGCAGCAGCAGCAGCCCTGCCCCGAGCGGTTCGACGCCGTCGGCGAGGCCGTCCATCGTGAGGGTCTTGACCGGGTCGAGGAAGGCGGCGCCGAGGTGCTCTTCGAAGACGACGCCGACGATCCCCGAACGCCCCCGCCGCAGCGAGGCGGCCCGCGGGTCAGGACCGGTGTACCCGAGTGCCGACGCGGCGTCGAGCACGCGACGGCGGGTGGCCTCCGACACCGGGGTCTTGCCGCTGAACACGACCGAGGCCGTCGATGGCGAGACGCCTGCCTCGCGGGCGACGTCGGAGATGGTGGCGCGACGCGTACTCATGTGGCGACAATCGTACCGGGTCGGCACGGGGCGCGTCGAATCGATTCGACAAGCGGAAGCGCGGCCGCTACCGTGGTCGGGTGGACAAGGTACTCACGCGCTCCCAGCTCGTCAACTGGCGCACCGCGGTCTTCACGATCTTCTTCGTGACCGGCCTCGGCTTCGCGTCGTGGGCGTCGCGACTGCCCGCCGTCAAGCGCGATCTCGGGATCAACGATCTCGAGATCGGCATCCTGCTGTTCATCTCGGGCGCGGCGGCCATCGTCGGGCTCTCGATCGCGAACGTCCTGGTGGTGCGGCTCGGGGCCCGCCGTGGAATGCTCCTCACGATCATCGCCTTCTCCGCCGGCGTGGTCGTCGTGGGACTCGGCGTGCAGTTCATGGAGTCGTATGCGGTCACCGCGATCGGGCTGGCCCTGATGGGCATGGGGATGAGCGCGACGGACGTCATGATGAACGTCGAGGCGGCGGCGGTCGAGCAGGCGTTCGAGCGCACGCTGATGCCGCTCTTCCACGCCTTCTTCAGCCTCGGGACCGTCGCCGGAGCCGGCCTGGGCGTGCTCATGGCCGCGTGGAACGTCGGCGTGGCGTGGCACCTGTGGATCGTGGGCGCCCTCGTGCTCGCGGCCGGCCTGTTCGCCCTGCGCGCGGTACCCATCCGCGAGACCATGCACGACGACCCCGCGACGCCGGCCACCCGCCGAGAGCGGATCGCCGAGCAGCTCGCCGTGTGGCGCGACCCGCGCACCTACGCGATCGGCGCGATCATGCTCGGAATGGCCTTCGCCGAGGGCAGCGCGAACGACTGGCTCACCATCGCGATGGTCGACGGGCACGGTCAGACCGAAGCCATCGGCGCGGTCGCGCTCACGGTGTTCTCCGTGTCGATGACGGTGTTCCGCATCCTCGGCGGTCCGATCGTCGACCGCATCGGCCGCGTGTGGACGCTCCGCGTCCTCGCGGTCGCGGCCGGCGTCGGCCTCATCATGTTCATCGTCGCGCCGAACCTGCCGATCGCGTTCGTCGGCATCGCCCTGTGGGGCGCGGGCGCGTCGCTCGGCTTCCCCCTCGGCATGTCCGCCGCCGCCGACGATCCGGCGAAAGCCGCGGCATCCGTCTCCGCCGCCGCCACGATCGGCTACCTCGCGTTCCTGTGCGGGCCGCCCGTGCTCGGCTGGGTGAGCCACCAGATCGGCATCCTGCCGACGCTGTGGATCATCGTCGGCCTCATCGCCGTGTCGGGTCTGGCGTCGGGCGCGGCCAAGCCGATCGCAGGCTCGAAGGTGGGCGCCGGCCACGCGCATCACTGACGGCCGCGCGGGCTAGGCTCGTCGGGTGCGTCTCGTCATCGCCCGCTGCTCCGTCGATTACACCGGGCGCCTCACCGCGCACCTGCCCCTGGCGACGCGTCTTCTCGTGCACAAGGGCGACGGCAGCCTGCTCGTGCATTCCGACGGCGGCTCGTACAAGCCGCTCAACTGGATGAGCCCGCCCTGCCGGCTCGATGTCGAGGAACCGGATGCCGATTCCGCCGCCGCCGGCGTCGTCGAGCACTGGCGCGTGACGCACGCCAAGACCGGTGACGCGCTGCTCGTGCGCATCTACGAGGTGCTGCACGACTCGTCGCACGAACTGGGCATCGACCCGGGGCTGCAGAAGGACGGCGTCGAGTCCGACCTGCAGCGCCTCCTCGCCGAACAGGTCGACGTCATCGGCGAAGGGCTCACGCTCGTGCGCCGCGAGTTCCCCACCGCGATCGGCCCGGTCGACCTGCTGCTGCGCGATCCGGCGGGCGGAACGATCGCCGTCGAGGTCAAGCGCCGCGGCGACATCGACGGCGTCGAACAGCTGACGCGGTATCTGGAGCTGCTCGGGCGGGACCCCCACCTCGCGCCCGTCACGGGGGTGTTCGCGGCTCAGGAGATCAAGCCTCAGGCGAAGGTGCTGGCCGCGGATCGAGGCATCCGCTGCGTCACCCTCGACTACGAGGGCATGAAGGGCATCGAGTCCGGAGCTCCCCGCCTGTTCTGACGGCGGAGGCGGCGGCTTCTGGCGCTCACCCGCGTACGGATGCGTGTCCCCTCGCGTACGTGGGCGTGTCCCGAAGTTTGCCGCCTGCGGCCTCGCTCGCGTACGTGGGGCGTGTCCCGAAGTTGATCGCCTGCGGCCTCGCTCGCGTACGTGGGGCGTGTCCCGAAGTTGATCGCCTGCGGGCCCCGCAGGCGGCGGACTTCGGGACACGATCGTCGAACTTCGGGACACGATCGCCGGCCGCACACCCGGCGGCGCCAGCCACCCGGCCGCACACCCGGCGGTGCCAGCACCCGGCGGCAGCACCCGGCGGTGCCCAGCACCCCGGTGCGCCCCGGCGGCCTCCCGTCGAAGCGTGTCCCGAAGTTGATCGCCTGCGGGCCTCGCAGGCGGCGAACTTCGGGACACGAACGGCACAGTTCGGGACACGCTCCCGGAAGGGCTCCCGGAAGGGCACCTGGAAAGGCGGCGGCAGGTCCGGCCCTGAAGCCACGTCCAGCCGCCCGGATACGGGCGTCGGAAGGGCCGGGGACGTTACCGCGGGTTGGCCCGGCCGGCGAGCGCGCCCATAGGCTGGGACCATGCCGACGCGATCTCCCTGGACCTGTGTGCTGTGGGACGTCGACGGCACGGTGGTCGACGCCTCCGACGGCATCCTGCGCCGGCTCACGATCGCCCTCGAGCACTTCGGCAGGCGTCCGCCGACCCGCGCCGAACTGGTGCACTGGATCGGTCCGCCCATGTACGAGTCGTTCCAGGTCAACGTCGGCATGACCCCCGCCGAAGCGGCCGAAGCGGTGGCGTTCTACCGCGTCCTCGGCAAGAAGGACGGCTACACGACGGGCGCGAAGCTGTTCGACGGCGTCGGCGAGCTGATCCGCGACATCGCGGCGGCCGGGATCGCGCAGTCCACGGCCAGCTCGAAGCCCGAGATCCAGGTCGCGGCCCTCATGGATCACTTCGACCTCTCCCCGGCGCTCACCGCGATCGTCGGTGCGACGCCCGACGAGAAGACCCTCAGCGCCAAGGCCGACATCGTCGCAGAGGCGCTGCGCCGGCTCGAGGCCGCCGGCGCCGACACGAGCCGCCCGGTGCTCGTCGGCGATCGTCACCACGACGTCGAGGGTGGGGCCGAACAGGGTGTCCCCGTGATCTTCGTCCGCTGGGGATTCAGCTGGCCGCACGAGTCCGACGGCGCGCAGGCCGCGGTCGACGACGTCGCACAGCTGCGGCGGCTGCTGCTCTTCGAGGAGTCCGATGCCTGAGTTCGTCGGCACGATCCTCGCGTGGCTGGTGCCCGCGCTGGTCGTGTTCGGCGTGACGGCGATCGCGATCGCGGTGATCGCGTGGGGTGTGCGCCGCGCCCGCCGCTCACCACGCGCGCGTGCGGCCGCGGACCAGGTGCGGGTCCGCAGCGGCGCCGCGCTGGTCCGCCTGGACGACGAGGTCACCGATCTGGATCTCGAGGTCGGCCTCTCCGGGGCGCTCTACGGCGGCGGCGCACCCGGCTCGCTGCGGCGAGCGCGCCTGACCGCGCAGCACGTGCGCGACGAGTCCTTCGACGAGTACCGCCGTATCAGCGCGCCCGGGGTGCTCCCCGACGACGTGCGCCGGTCAGCGGCGCGCATCGAGCGCCGCGCCGAGGAGGCGCTGCGCCTCATCGCCTCCGCTCGCGCCGAGCACTCCGCATGGGTCGCCGCGAACGTCTCGGCGGCGAGCCAGGTCGAGGCCGCCCGCCGTCATCTCGCCGAGCTCCGCGCGACGATGGGCGATCCCGCGGCTCTGGTCGCGGACCTCTCCGCCCGGTTCGCGGAAGACGAGTGGAGGGATGCCTCGCGGGCGGCGCACTCCGCGGCCGTGGAGGCCGCCGAAGCCGAGCGCCTGCTCGATGCCGCCGCGGCGCGCGCCGCCGACCCGTCCCGCAGTGCGCTGTCGGAGCTGGCGGCGGCCGAACGGGCGCTCCGCCAGGCCGAGGCCGACGCGCGGATCCTGGAGGAGTCGCACCGGCTGGTGCTGCAGGCCGCGCAAGCCGTGCCGGGTGAGCTCGAGGCCGCCCGCGCGGCGCTGCGCCATGCCTCCGTCGTGCGCGAGCATCTCGACGCTCCCGACGCCGAGCGTCTCGGTGCCGAGCTGACCGCCCTCCACGCCGAGCTGACGAAGATCGAAGCGGATGCCTCGACCCGTCCGTCCCGCACGGTCGACGGCATCGCGCGGCTCCGCAGCCGGCTCGACCTCGCGCTGGGCGACGCCCATACCGCGCAGCAGCGGATCCGCGGCGCACGCACCGCGCTGCCCGGGACGCTCGCGGCCGCCCGTTCGGCGCTGGCTCAGGCCGAGGCATCCGTCGCCCACTCGCAAGCCGGCGCTGACGCACGGTCCCGCTTGAAGTCGGCCGAGCACGAACTCGCGGCCGCCCGGCAGGCCGCCGACCCGGTGGCGGCGCTCGACGCGGCACGCCGGGCCCTGAGAGATGCGGAGGACGCGAAGGCCCTCGCGGACTACTCGCGCATCGCCCGCGCCTGAGGCGCCGACGCCGCACCAGTGCGGGGCCGGCGCCGGGAATACGAAAGCGCCCGGTCGTGACCGGGCGCGGCTGAGTCGCGGCATCCGCCCCCGACACTGTCGGCGGAAGCGATGATGCCGCGACGCAGCTTCGCGTGCTCGGACCTGAAGGTCCGGGGCTTAGATGGGGCGGATGTTCTCCGCCTGCAGGCCCTTGGGGCCCTGGGCGATCTCGAACTCGACCCGCTGGTTCTCCTCGAGGGAGCGGTAGCCGCTCGCTTCGATCGCGGTGTAGTGCGCGAAAACGTCCGCGCCACCCTCATCCGGAGCGATGAAGCCGAAGCCCTTCTCCGAGTTGAACCACTTGACGGTGCCCTGCGTGCTCATTACTTGCCGTTCTTTGGGGATGCCCGCGCTCATGCCACGAGTCCAGTCCAAAGTAACGGTCCGCGCGCTCGACGGCGAGAGTCGATTCTGATGGTGACAGAAATGTTGCACGGCGCTCGCGCGCGATCCCATCGGACGCCCGGGCTGAGCTGAAGCTCGAAGCCCGGGCGTCGACGGATCCCCCCGGATAGGCCACGCAGAAGCGTGACACGCTCATGGTACCGATATATCGGCCCTACCGGGAGGCTCCCGCGCTGTCCGATCCGGCCTCCCGTCGCACCGATGACACGCGCGAATCCGCCGTTCTCCACCGCGAGATGAGAAGCCTGCATGCGTCTGAATCGGCCGTCGTACACTTGTCGCACCCATGACGACCCCCCTCGCTCCCCTCGTCCCCAGCGGTGCGGTCCTCGGCGACGAGGTGTACACCCGCCTGGGTGAGGCGATCCTCGACGGCACGCTCGCGCCCGGCGCACGCCTGCGCGACCACGAGCTCGCCGAGTGGCTCGGGGTGTCGCGGACTCCGGTGCGCGAGGCCCTGCAGCGGCTCGAGCGCGTGGGGCTGGTCGAGGTGTCGCCTCACCGCTATACCCGTGTCTCGATCCCGAACGACAAGGCGCAGTCCGACACGCTCGAGTTCGTCGCCTATCTCATGGGCAATGCGGCGCGAATGGCGGTGAGGGATGCCTCGGACGAGCAGCTCCACGACGCCCTGGCCGAGCTCGAGGCCGTCATCGCCGCGTCGCGCGCCGACGACTACGCCGCGCTGCTGCGCACGAGCCACGTCTTCTTCGCGAAGCTGACACGCGCCACCGGGAACGTCGCGATCATCCGCTTCATGCGCGAGGCGGAGCTGGCGATCCGCCGCAACATCTCGACGTGGCGTCCGCTGATCGAGTGCCCGCTGGGTCGAACCGCCGCGTACGAGGACTTCCGCGACGCGATGCGCGAGCGCGACGGCGTGCGCGCCGAGGCCCGGCTGCGCGAATTGCACGGGCTCTCCTGACACGCAAGACCCGCTTCTCAGTCCGCCGCGCTCGCTACGGTGGTCGTGTGAGCCACATCGAGCTGCGGGACATCGACGAGGACGACTTCGACGCGATCTTCGACATGATGCGCGACCCTGAGGGCGTCGCCCTGGCGGCGTTCACCGCCGACGACCCCGACGATCGTGCCGCCTTCGACGCGTGGATCGCGCGCGAGCACTCCGCCGAAGGAGTGCTCTACCAGGTGGTCACCGAGAACGGCGGCTTCGCCGGCACCGCCGCCGCGTTCAACGTCGGCGGCGACCGCGAGGTGAGCGTCTGGATCACCCGCAATGCGTGGGGCCGCGGCGTCGCGACCGCCGCGCTGCGTCAGCTCGTCTCGCGTGAGCCGATCCGCCCGCTGTACGCCCGGGTCGCCGCCCACAACGAGGCCGCGATCGCGGTGCTCAAGAGCTCCGGCTTCACCGAGGTGTCGCGCAACCGGGTGTTCGCGCCGGGTGTGGGCCGCGACGTCGACGAGCTCGTCTTCACGATGGTGCCCGCGCTCGACGGGATGTAGACCCGCCGGACACGAAGAAGGCCCCCGATCGCTCGGGGGCCTTCTTCTTCTGTCTGTGCGCGAGGGGGGAGTTGAACCCCCACGCCCTTTCGGGCACTGGCACCTGAAGCCAGCGCGTCTGCCTATTCCGCCACTCGCGCGAGTCGAGGCATCCGGAGACACCACGAACTCAACTTCCCGAGGATATCACGGGCGACCAGAAGCCCCGAACCGGAGCGAACCCGACCGCATGTCCATGGGCAACCCAGGGTGTGCAACTAGCATGTACCAACCGGAACCCCCGTCCGAGGAGCCCCGTGGGACTACTTGACAGCTTCGAGAAAGGTCTCGAGCGCGCCGTGAACAGCGCGTTCGCCAAGACCTTCCGCAGCGGCATCCAGCCCGTCGAGATCGCCTCCGCCTTGCGCAGCGAGCTCGACAAGAAGGCTGCCGTCGTGAGTCGCGACCGCATCCTCGCGCCCAACACGTTCAGCGTGCGGCTCTCTGCCGCCGACGACGAGCGCATGAGCGCGCTCGGCGGCGCGCTCGTGCACGAGCTCGACACCCTCGTTCACAAGCACGCGAAGGCGCAGGGCTACTCGTTCGCGGGCCCCGTCACGATCACGCTCGAGCGCGATGAGCAGCTCACGACGGGAACGCTGCGGATCGACTCGTCCACCGCCCAGGGTGGACGAGTGTCGTGGCGCGGGGTCGTCGACATCGCGGGCAAGAGGCATCCGCTGGTGAAGGGGCGCACCGTCATCGGGCGCGGCAGCGACGCCGACATCACCATCGCCGACGCGGGCACGAGCCGCAAGCACGTCGAGATCCTGTGGGACGGCGAGCGCGCGATGGTCCGCGACATGAACTCCACCAACGGCACGCTGCTCAACGGGCAGAAGGTGAAAGAGGCGGCCCTGCCCCCGGACTCGACCGTGACCATCGGCCGCACCGACATCGTCTTCCACGTCGTCGCTCAGGCCGCGCCGCCGCCTCGACCCCGCGTGTCGGCCGAGGACGCCACCCGCGCCTACGACGTCCGTGACGGAGGTCCGCTGGCATGAGCGAACTGACTCTGCTGCTCCTGCGCATCGGCTTCCTCGTGCTGATGTGGGGGTTCGTCTTCGCCGTCGTGTACTCGCTGCGCGCCGACCTCTTCGGCGTGAAGGTGCGCCGCATGCCCGAGGCTGCGCCTGCGGGCGCGGCACCGGTGGGCGCGGCATCCCGATCCGGCGCCACCGCGCCCGTCGCATCCGCTCCCGCGGCGCCCTCCGGGCCGAAGGGCGGACGTGCCACCGCCGGCGCGGTGTCGCGCATCGTGATCACCAGCGGCCCGAAGGCGGGCATCGAGCTGCCGCTCGGCAACGAGCCCCTCACGATCGGCCGCTCGAGCGAGTCGGCCCTCGTCATCCGCGACGACTACACCTCGAGCCACCACGCGCGACTCGTGCTGTGGGGCGACCAGTGGATGATCCAGGATCTCGACTCGACCAACGGCACCTGGCACGACGGCGTCCGCGTGACCTCCCCGGCACCCGTGACGGTGGGCGCTCCCATCAAGGTCGGCGCGACGACCTTCGAGCTGCGGAAGTAGCGGGCGGAACCACCACCTATGGTCTTCCAGGGCTCGAGCGCCGCCATCTCGCACACCGGCAAGGTGCGCTCCAACAACCAGGACTCCGGCTACGCCGGCTCGAACCTGTTCGTCGTCGCCGACGGCATGGGCGGCCACGCCGGCGGTGATGTCGCGTCGAGCCTCGCGATCGCCCGCCTGGAGAGCCTCGACCGGCCGTACCAGTCGACGGCCGAGGCCGAGCGCGAGCTGAGGAATGCGATCTCGGATGCCGCGACTCAGCTCATCGACACGGTGAACGAGCGACCGGAGCTGGCCGGCATGGGCACCACCGTGAGCGCGCTCGTCATGGTCGACGACTACGCGGTCATCGCCCACATCGGGGACTCCCGGATCTACCTGTTCCGCGACGGCGCCCTCACGCAGATCACGACGGACCACACGTTCGTCCAGCGCCTGGTGGACTCGGGCCGCATCACGCCGGAGGAAGCGCGCTACCACCCGCGTCGCTCCGTGCTCATGCGCGTGCTCGGCGACATGGATCCCGACCCCGAGCTCGACACGTTCATCATGCCGACCCAGCCGGGCGACCGCTGGCTGCTCTGCTCGGACGGGCTGTCCGGCGTCGTCGACGATGCCCACACCTCGAAGGCCCTCGCGATGGGTCTCGCGCCGGGCCGCACCGCCGACAACCTGCTCAAGCAGGCCCTCGACGGCGGCGCCCCCGACAACGTCACCATCGTGCTCGTGGACGTCGGCGGGCAGCATCCGCTCTTCTCCGGCACTCCGACCGTCGTCGGTTCGGCCTCGAACCCCGTCGGCGTGGAAGTGCCGGCGGCCCGGCCGGGGCGGACGAGCTGGCTGCACCCCAACCGCCAGGCAGCGAACGAGCCGACGCACTTCGAGCCCGCACCCGAGTTCCTCGAGGAGCTCATCGAAGAGGACCGCCGTCGCGTGCGGCGACGGCGCATCGGATGGTTCGTCGGCGCCGTGCTGGTGCTGGCGATCATCGCGGGCGCGCTGTGGATCGGGTACCAGTGGACGCAGACGCGCTACTACGTCGGCGCCGATGAGGACACCGTCGTGATCTTCCAGGGGGTCCAGCAGGGGATCGGGCCGATCTCCCTCTCGACTCCGTACGAAGACACGGAGATCCCGCTCGACTCGCTGCCCGAGTTCGCGCGCGCCACCGTGGAGCAGACCATCTCGGCAAGCTCCCTCTCAGACGCGCGCCGTATCGTGGCGACCATCCTGGAGACCTCGGGAGGAGGCGGATGAGCGGCTCGACGAGCACGGCGACCGAGGCCGTCTCCACCGACACCGCGGTCGTGCGGGCGCTCAAGCGCATCCGCGTGCCGCAGACGCAGCGCAACCGCGAGCTCGCGCTGCTCGTCTTCGCATTCGCGATCAACGGGTCGGCCGTCGCGCTCGTGCAGCTCGGCGCGATCGGCGCCATCGACTGGACCTTCCTCGTCTACTGCGGCGGCCTGACCGCACTCGTGGTGGCGCTGCACATCGTCCTGCGCCTTCGGGCGCGGGATGCCGATCCCTTCGTCGTGCCGATCGCCACGCTCCTCACGGGGCTGGGGCTGGCCATGATCTACCGCATCGACATCGCGCGGGACCGCCACGGCTGGGAGGCGTTCTCCACTCGGCAGCTGGCGTGGGCCGCGATCGCGATCGTCGGAGCCGTCACCGTGGTGCTGCTCCTGCGCAACTACCGCGTGCTGTTCCGCTACACCTACATCTTCGGCTTCGCCGGCATCGGCCTGCTCGTCCTGCCGATCATCCCCGGTCTGGGAACCGACGCGAACGCCGACGTGTGGGTGTCGCTGGGCTTCTTCAGCTTCCAGCCCGGCGAGCTGGCCAAGATCGCGCTGGGCATCTTCTTCGCCGGGTACCTGGTCCGCACGCGGGAGAGCCTCACGTCGGTGGGAACGAGGTTCCTCGGCATGACGTGGCCTCGGGCCCGTGAGCTGGGACCGCTCCTCGTTATCTGGCTGATCTCGCTGGGGATCATCGTCATGCAGCGAGACCTCGGAACGGGTCTGCTGATCTTCGGAATGTTCGTCGCCATGCTCTATGTGGCGACCGGCAAGACCAGCTGGGTGCTCATCGGTGTCACTCTCGCGGCGGCCGGCGCCCTGATCGCCTCGCAGGTGCTCTCCTATGTGAACGGCCGATTCACCAACTGGCTCGACGCGTTCAACCCCGAGGTCATCGACGCGGACGGCGGCAGCTACCAGCTCGTGCAGGGCCTCTTCGGCCTGGCGCAGGGCGGACTCATCGGCACGGGCCTGGGGCAAGGTCGCCCGCACCTGACCCCCGTCGCCGAGAGCGACTACATCCTGCCGGCGCTCGGCGAGGAGCTCGGGCTCGTCGGCGTGTTCGCGATCCTCTGCCTCTACATGGTCTTCACCAGCCGGGGCATCCGGATCGGCCTCGCCGGCCAGGACGACTTCGGCAAGCTCCTCGCGACCGGCCTGTCCTTCACGATCGCCCTGCAGGTCTTCATCATGGTCGGCGGCGTCACACGCGTGATCCCGCTGACCGGTCTCACGACGCCGTTCCTCGCCGCCGGCGGGTCGTCGCTCGTGGCCAACTGGATCATCGTCGCCCTGCTGTTGCGGATATCGGATGCCGTTCGCAGCCGACCCCGGGTGGTGATCGGCTAGCCCATGACCAAAGAACTCCGACGTCTGAGCATCCTGATGCTCTTCATGTTCCTGGCGCTGTTCGCGTCGACCAGCTGGATCCAGGTGATCAACGCCGAGCAGCTGGCGCAGAACCCGCGCAACACGCGTGCGCTCTACGACTCGTACGAGGTGCAGCGCGGTTCGATCATCGCCAGCGGCTCGGCCATCGCCTCCTCGGTGGCCTCGGACGACGTGTACAGCTGGCAGCGCGTCTACACCGACGCCGACATGTGGGCACCGGTGACGGGGTACATCAACCCGGCGCTCGGCTCGGCCACCGGCATCGAGCAGGCGATGAACTCGTACCTGAGCGGCACCGCCGGGTCGCAGTTCCTGTCGCGCCTCGAGCGCATCTTCACGGGTCAGCCGCCGCGCGGCTCCAACGTCGCGCTGACCCTCGACGCTTCGGTGCAGCGCGCCGCGTACGAGGCCCTCGGAGACCTCGAGGGCGGCGTGCTCGCGATCGAGCCCTCCACGGGGCGGGTGCTCGCGATGGTCACGAGCCCGAGCTACGACACCAACCTGCTGGCGGCCCACAACACGACCGAGGTGAACGCGACCTACGACACGCTCGTGGCCGACCCGCTCCAGCCGCTCTCCAACCGCGCCATCGGCGGCGACCTCAACCCTCCGGGATCGACTTTCAAGCTCGTGATCGCATCGGCGGCGCTCGCGTCGGGCGAGTACACCCCCGAGTCGACGCTCCCCAACCCGGCGACCTACACGCTGCCGCAGTCGAGCGCCGTGATCTACAACGACACCAGGGGCACGTGCGGTCCCGGCGCGACGGTCACCATCGCGGACGCGCTGCGGCTCAGCTGCAACATCCCGATGGCCGAGCTGGCTGTCGAGCTCGGTGATGACGCGATCCGCGAGGAGGCCGAGAGGTACGGCTTCAACCGCTCCTTCGAACTCCCCCTCGTCTCGACGCCGTCGAGCTATCCGCGTGCGCTCGACGACGCGCAGACCGCCCTCACCGGATTCGGACAGGGTCAGGTCACGGCGACGCCGCTGCAGATGGCGATGGTGTCGGCGGGGATCGCGAACGGCGGCGTGGTGATGAGCCCGAGGATGGTCGATCGTGTCATCGCCCCGGATCTCTCGGTGCAGGAGACGTACGACGACGTCGAGTTCGGCCGGGCGCTCGATGAGGAACTCGCCGATCAGATGGTTGCGATGATGGTCGCCAATGTCAGTGAGGGAATCGCGACGGGTGCAAGAATAGACGGCGTCGACGTCGCCGGTAAGACCGGCACCGCCGAGAACGGTCCTGATCAGCCGTACACCCTCTGGTTCACAGGGTTCGCGCCCGCCGAGAATCCCGAGGTCGCCGTCGCGGTCGTCGTCGAGAACGGCGGCGGTCAAGGGCAATCGGGCAGCAGCAATCTGATTGCGGCGCCCATCGCAAAGAAGGTCATGGAGGCGGTGCTGAACAGATGAGACCGACGCAGGGAGTGACCTTCGGCGGCCGTTACGAGCTGGACTCGCGGATCGCGATCGGCGGCATGGGCGAGGTGTGGGAGGCCACCGATCACGTCATCGGCCGGACCGTCGCCATCAAGATCCTCAAAGACGAGTACATGGGCGACCCCGGTTTCCTGGAGCGCTTCCGAGCCGAGGCGCGGCACGCCGCACTCGTCAACCACGAAGGCATCGCGAGCGTCTTCGACTACGGCGAGGAGAACGGCAGCGCCTTCCTCGTGATGGAGCTCGTCCCCGGCGAGGCCCTCTCGACCATCCTCGAGCGCGACGGCTCATTGTCGACCGATAAGACCCTCGACGTCGTCGCGCAGACCTCGGCCGCTCTGCAGGCCGCCCACGCTGCGGGTCTCGTGCATCGCGATATCAAGCCAGGAAACCTGCTCATCACGCCCGACGGCCGCGTCAAGATCACCGACTTCGGCATCGCGCGCATCGCCGACCAGGTGCCGCTCACCGCGACCGGCCAGGTCATGGGAACGGTGCAGTACCTGTCTCCCGAGCAGGCGTCCGGCCACCCGGCGTCGCCGGCCACCGACACCTACTCGCTGGGCATCGTCGCTTACGAGAGCCTCGCGGGCAAGCGCCCGTTCACGGGAGAGTCGCAGGTCGCCATCGCGATGGCGCAGATCAACGAGCAACCGCCGCCGCTCCCGCCGACGGTCGCCGTTCCGGTGCAGAACCTCGTCATGGCGATGATCGCCAAGAAGCCCGAGGATCGCCCGGCCTCCGCGGCCGCGGTCGCCCGGGCCGCCACCGCACTTCGCCGGGGCGATGTGGCTGCGGCCGCCGCGGCGGTGCCCGCCGTCGCCGGCACCGCCGACGAGGCGACGCAGCTTCTCACGACGGGTGCCGACACGTCTGCCGCGACGCGCGTGCTGCCCGCCGCGGGAGTCGTCACGACCGAAGAGGTCGTCGAGGACGAACCCGAGAAGAAGAAGCGCAGCCCGTGGACGTGGCCGCTCATCGCGCTCATCGTCCTGCTCCTCCTGGTGCTCGGCGGCACGATCTGGGCTCTCCTCGCCAACCAGGGCGACCCCGACGCCGGCCCGACGACGCCATCGACGTCCGCGAGCATCACGCCCTCCAGCACTCCGACGCCGTCGGAGACGCTGATCTCGATCGACGCCCTCGGCCTCGTCGGCATGAACTGCGACGATGCGCTCGTGACGGCGACGGAGGCCGGCCTCCGCCCGACGCGCGCCAACGGATCCGCTGCGCCCTCGGCCGGCCAGGTCGGAACGGTCGAGTCGACGGCTCCTTCGTCGGGCAACGCGGAGGAGGGTTCGGCAATCACCGTCACGTGTTTCGGCGACCAGACCTCGATCCCGGCTCCCGGCAGCGGCCCGGTCATCAACGGCGGTGCGCAGCCGGTGCAGGGGACGACGGTGAACCTCACCTGGCAGACGGCCGCGTGCCCGCCGGGTACCGGCTCGCTCAGCGGATTCACCGTGACGATCAGCGGCGCGACGTTCGTCGCCGGCGGCTCGACGACGCGCGACTTCGCCGCCAACGAGCTCTCCGCCGACATCTCCGTCACCAATCAGCCCAACGCCCAGGTGACGGCCAACTACACCTACACCTGCGCCGCCGATGGCGGGTCGCGACCGTCTGCGCCGTCCCCGACGTCGAGCACGACGACGCTGGCCACTCCGGCGCCGGAGCCGACGCCCACCGACGGGGGCACCACGCCGTGACCCGTGCCGGAACGGGTCGCGGGAGATCGGCGACTCGTTCCGGCTCGGATAGTCTGGCCGTTGGTCCACGCAGGGAGTGACTGTGACAGCTGAGCCGCGCGTGCTTTCGGGGCGCTATCGCATCGACGAGCCGATCGGTCGCGGTGGCATGGCCAGCGTCTACCGCGGCTACGACCTCACGCTGGGTCGTGCCGTGGCGATCAAGATCCTCGACCGCCAGCTCGCCGGCGACAACGCATTCCGCACGCGCTTCCGCCTCGAGGCGCAGGCGGCGTCGCGCATGGCGCATCCGACGATCGTCCGCGTCTTCGACGCCGGAGAAGACACCGAGACGAACCCAGACGGCACCACGAGGCCGGTCCCGTTCATCATCATGGAGCTCGTCAAGGGCGCGCTTCTGAAAGACATCATCTCGCGCGGCCCGGTGCCGGTGACGGATGCCGTGCGATACGTCGACGGCATCCTCGAGGCGCTCGAGTACTCGCACCGCGCCGGCGTCGTCCACCGCGACATCAAGCCCGGCAACGTCATGGTCACGGATGCCGGACAGGTGAAGGTGATGGACTTCGGCATCGCCCGGGCGGTGTCGGACTCATCGTCGACCGTGGCTGAGACCACGGCGATTCTCGGGACCGCGGCGTACTTCTCCCCCGAACAGGCGAAGGGCGAGCCGGTCGACGCCCGGGCCGATCTCTACTCCGCCGGGGTCGTGCTGTACGAACTGCTCGCCGGCCGCACGCCGTTTCGCGGCGAGACGCCGGTCGCCGTCGCCTATCAGCACGTGAGCGAGGCCCCGCTGCCTCCCTCCGAGGTGAACGAGACGGTGCCGCGCTCGCTCGACGCGGTGGCTCTGCGCGCCCTCGCGAAGGACCCGTTCCAGCGCTACCAGGACGCCGCGAGCTTCCGGGAGGCGCTCGACGCCACCATCGACGGGCGCTCTCCGTCGAAGAAGCAGGTGGGCGCGCTCACGAGCGAGCTCTACGGCCCGAACCCGAGGCAGGCCGCCGACACGGCGCGGTCGCTCCGGCAGCTCAGCACCGACACCACGATGAAGCGCACACAGGCGGGCCCCCCGGTCGCCTGGATCTGGGCCGGCGTCGGCGTGATCGCCGTGCTCCTCATCTCGATCCTCTTCTGGGTGCTCCGCATCGACCCGCAAGACAATGTGCCGGCGAACGCGCGACTCGTTCCGGACCTCTCCGGGATGACCTACGAGCGGGCGAATCAGGAGCTGCTCGAGGCGGACCTGCTGGCGATCCGCGTCGATGAGGAGAACCCCGACGTCGCCGAGGGCGTCGTGATCCGCAGCGAGCCCGATGCGGGCACGTCGGTGAACCAGGGTCAGCGGATCAACGTCTACGTGTCGCTCGGCGCCGAGATGGCCGCGGTCCCGGTGCTGGAGGGACTCGGGCAGGATGCCGCGGCCGCCGCGCTCACGCAGGCGGGCCTGAAGCTCGGGACGGTGACGCAGCGCAACGATCCGGCCCTCGCGGGCGGGACGGTGATCTCCTCCGATCAGGCCGCCGAATCCGAGGTTCCGGTGGGCACCGTCGTGAACCTCGTCGTGGCATCCGGCAAGGTCACGATCAACGACGTCCGCGGCTACACCGTGGAGGCGGCCAAGCGCGAACTCGAGGCGCTCGAGCTCACGGTCACCACAGCGGAGGACGCGTCCTGCGCGGCGACCTCCCCGCAGACGGTGACGACGCAGTCGCTGGCGCCCGGCGACGTGCCGATCCACTCCGAGATCGTGCTCGGTTACTGCACGGGGGGCTGACGCTGCGGGCTCGCCGTCAGCGACGCGGGCTCAGCGCGGCGCCTCGGACCGAGGCATCCGCGAATCCAGCGCTTTCGAGCCAGTTGCCCAAGAGCCTATGCCCGCCTTCGGTCAGCACGCTCTCGGGGTGGAACTGCACGCCGACGATGGGAAGTGCGCGGTGGGCGACGCCCATCACCACTCCCTCGGCAGTGCGGCTGGTCACGGTCAGTCCCTCGGGAATCGTCTCGGGCACGATGGCCAGCGAGTGATACCGGGTGGCCACGAACGGATCCGGCAGTCCCGCGTACAGCGGTCCACCATCGTGATGCACCAGCGAGGTCATTCCGTGCATGAGCTCTGGCGCCGTCGCGACCGTGGCGCCGAACGCCTCGCCGATCGCCTGATGACCGAGGCAGACGCCGAGCAGAGGCATCCGGAGCCGTGCCGCCGCGTGGACGACGTCGATCGACGCACCCGCGCGGGCCGGTGTGCCCGGTCCGGGTGAGACGAGGACCGCGCGGTACGGCGCGATCAGCGCGTCGGGGTCGTCGATCGAGTCCGCCTCGATCAGATCGGTGCGGACTCCGAGCTCGTGGAGGTAGCCCTCCAGGGTGTGGACGAAGCTGTCGTGGTTGTCGACCACCAGGACGGGAGCGACGCTCATCGGCGCCGTCTCACCCGACGGTGACGTCGAGCGGGTTGACGAACTGGCTCACCCACGGGAAGACGTAGAACAGCAGCCCGTACAGCACGGCGGCGGCGAGGACGAGAAGGATGAGCACGCGGATCCACCACGGGCCGGGAAGGACCCGCCACAGTGCGCCATACATCAGGCGACTCCCTCGGTGAGCGAAGCCGGCGGACCTTCGGAGCGCGGTGTGAAGGACTCGAACACGCCGTACGCGATGATGCGCTCCCACATCCAGTGGATGGGGCTGCAGCTGGTCATGGTGATGTAGCGCGTGCCGGCCGGGACTTCGGGCGCCTGCGGGACCGGGAGGAGCACATCGGTCTGGGAGGGCTTGACGTACTCGAGGGTGCGGAAGCGGTAGGTGAACCAGCCGTCCTTGGTCTCGACGACGATCGCGTCGTTGAGACGGAGTTCGGCGATGCGGCGGAAGGGCTCGGCCCACGAGGTGCGGTGCGCCGCGACGGCGAAGTTGCCCGCCTCGCCCGGCATGCTCGTTCCCATGTAGTGGCCGATGCCGATGGGGTTGAGCGTGCGCTCGCGGCTGACACCGCCCGCCATGGGCACGGCATAGTCCGCCCCGAAACGGGGGATGTGCATCACGCCGAACTTCTCGCCGTCCGCCGGCTCGGGGAGGATGATCGGGTCAGCCGTCGCGGGCTCCGCGTCGGGAGCGGGCTCGGGCTCGTTCGTGCCCCCGTAGGCCTCGGCCCATTCCTGCGAGAGCCGGTCGCCCTCGGTGTTCGCCTCCACGCCGTAGATGGTGGGACCGACCCACAGCTGCCACACGACGTACAGCAGCACGATGACGCCCGCGGTGATGAGCAGTTCCCCGATGACGCCGAGCACCGAGGCGCCGCGACGGCGCGAAGGGACCGGTCGCGCCCGGCCTCCTCCGCTCGGAGCGGCGAGAGCTTCATCCACAGCCGCATTGTAGTCTCCGCGCGCTGGAGGGCGGCTGGCAGTTAGACTTCTGGCATGGCACGACCCGGCAAAGAAGACGACTCGCTCGTCGAGCGCGCAGAAGGCGAAGCTGCACCCAACCCGGTGTGGTTCAAGCCGATCATGATCGGCCTCATGCTGATCGGTCTCGTGTGGGTGCTGGTGTTCTACCTCAGCGGCATGCAGTACCCGATTCCCGGCATCGCCGGATGGAACCTCGTGATCGGCTTCGGCATCGCCTTCCTCGGCTTCCTCATGACCACGCGCTGGCGATAGCGCCAATTCCCCTTCGAACCGAGAGCCCCGGCCTGACCGGGGCTTTCTCATGTTCGGGGGTTGTTAACAATGTTGTTAACACCTGTGAATTACACGGATGTGATTCATCCCCATGTGTGGATGAACCTGTGGATAACTCCGTCAGCGAAGCACCAGTTGGGGAACCAGGACGGGAACGAGCAGGAGTGCGATGAGCCCGACCCCGACCGCGACGAGCAGCGCGATCTGCAGGCCGCGCTGACGTGAGGAGCGAGTACGCGTGAAGATGAAGCCGACCAGGAGACCGA
Organism: Microbacterium sp. MF43; assembly: GCF_012847295.1. GTDB lineage: Bacteria > Actinomycetota > Actinomycetes > Actinomycetales > Microbacteriaceae > Microbacterium. Next base: position 100,073 of record NZ_JABBDY010000004.1, on the reverse strand, counting down.
CCACGAGGCCGCCGATGTGGGCCTGCCACGACACGTTGAAGTTCGGCACGAAGCCGATGACCAGGTTGATCCCCAGAACGATCGCGATGCCCGCGATGTTCGCCCCGATGTGCCGCCCGATCACGAGCAGCGCGCCGAAGAGCCCGAAGATCGCTCCGGATGCCCCGACCACCGGCGTGAGGAACGACAGCAGCGCCACTGCCACCGATCCCCCCAGCGCGCTCAGCAGATAGAGCGTGAGGAATCGGGCCTTGCCCAGCAGCGGCTCGAGACTGCTGCCGATCATGAACAGCGCGAGCATGTTGAGCGCGAGGTGGAAGAACCCGCCGTGGACCAGGGCCGTGGTCAGCAGCCGCCAGGGCTCGAACCTGCCGGTGAGCTCAGGGTAGATCGTGGGAGCGAAGAAGAGCAGGGTGTCCTGGATGCTGGTGCCGATCCCCGGGATCAGGGTGAGCAGGTACACGAATGCCGTGAGGGCGATGATGACGTAGGTCACGATCGGTCGCGACCCGCTCACCGTGAGGGCCCGTGGTCGTGACCACCGACGCTCGGCCTTCCGCTGCGCGGGCGAGGCCGCCTTCTGCTGGTCGCGCAGGCACTCCGGGCAGATCACGCCGACGGCGGCCGGGGTCTGGCACTCGGGGCAGATCGTGCGCAGGCACCGCTGGCAGAGCACGAAGCTCTGCCGGTCGGGATGCCGGTAGCAGAAGTTGTCGCTGTTGCGACGCAGATCGTCGGCGGTCACGAAAGGCGGATGCCTAGACCGATGCGATCTCGACCGACTGCAGCACCACGGGCTCGATCGGGCGGTCGCCGGCAGCCGTCGGGACTTCGCTGATCGTGTCGACGACGGCCTTCGAGGCATCGTCGGCCACCTCGCCGAAGATCGTGTGCTTGCCCTGCAGCCACTCCGGACCGCGACCGCCCTGGCCGGGGACCGTGATGAAGAACTGCGAGCCGTTGGTGCCCTCGGCCTGACCGGTGATGGCGTTGCGGCGCAGGCCGGCGTTCGCCATCGCGAGCTTGTACGGCTCGGTGAAGGTGAGCTCGGGGCTGATCTCGTCGTTGAAGGTGTAGCCCGGACCGCCCACGCCCTGACCGAGCGGGTCGCCGCCCTGGATCATGAAGCCCGAGATGATGCGGTGGAAGACCACGTCCTTGTACAGCGGGCCCTCGCCGGGCTTGCCGGTGGCGGGGTGCGTCCACGACCCGGTGCCGTCGGCGAGGCCGATGAAGTTCTGGACCGTACGCGGAGCGTGGTCTCCGAAGAGGTTGACGACGATGTCGCCGTAGTTGGTGTGGAAAGTGGCGACAGCGGTGGGAATCGGCATTGCTACATTCTTCCAGAGTTCTGTGCAACCCCTCCCGCCCCAGCACACGTCTGGCAAGATGGGTCGAACCAGATCTCCGCTCGATCAGGAGGGCACCGTGAGCCTCAGCCGCAAGCGCAAGAAGGAACTCCGCAAGCTCCAGTCGCAGGCCAGCAACCTGTGGGAGTCGCAGCAGGTGCTGGTCGGTGAAGCCGCCCACGTCGCGCGTGAAGCGAGTCGCCAGCTCGGCCACCTCGGCCGCGAACAGGTTCGCCCTCGCATCCAGGCGGGCTACGAGACCTACGCCGCGCCGTACGTCGCGAAGGGCAAGGACGTCGTCAACCACACGATCGTGCCGGCCGCCGGCGCCGTCGTCGGCTCGGCGATGTCGGTGTGGGATGCCGCGAACGACACTCGCTCGCGCCTCGCGTCGGGCCGCGGTCTCGACCTCTCCGCCTTCCGCAAACCGGCCCCCGCGCCGGTGAAGAAGGGGATCGGCGCAGGTGGCGTCATCGCCATCATCCTGGGCGTCGCCGCCGCACTCGGTGTGCTCTATGCCGCGTGGCAGACGCTCCGCGCTGACGACGAGCTCTGGGTGGCCGACGACCCGCTGCGCGCGCCGGACGCCTGAGCGTGACCGAGGGCGCTTCGGGCGTCGAACGCGTCAAGGAAGCGGCATCCGCTCGAAACCTCGACATCGAGATCCGCGAGCGTCCCGCCGCGAAGAGCCTGCCCGAAGCAGCCGCGCTGCTGGGAATCGACCCTGCGGGAATCGTGAAGACCCTCGTCGTCAAGCGCAGCGACGACACCTTCCTCTTCGCGCTGATCCCGGGCGATCGAGCGATCTCATGGCCGAAGCTCCGTGCCGTCGTGGGCGTGAACAAGCTGCAGCTGCCCGATCCCGATCGCGCGTTCGAGGCGACGGGATACGAGCGCGGCACCATCGTTCCGCTCGGGAGCACCAACGACTGGCCGGTGTACGCCGATGAGCAGATCGTGGGCAAGCGGATCGCGATGGGCGCGGGGGCGCACGGCTACAGCCTGTTCGTCGACGCCGACGACCTCATCGCCGCTTACGGCGCGACGATCGCCGATATCTCGCAGCCGACGGGCTGAGGCATCCGCTTCACGCGTTCTTGGCCATCTCGAGCGCGATGTCGACCAGCTTGACCCGCTGCAGTGAGGGCACTGCGCTCAGCGGGAACCACTCCGCCTTGTCGGTGGACCCGTCGGTTTCGTTGCGGAGCCGGCCACCGACCACGTGGGCCCGGTAGATGATGCGGAGCGTGTGCAGCGGCTCGGTCACGCCCGGGGTCAGGCGCCTCCCCGGCGGGATCACGCGGGAGTGGATGCCGAGGAGCTCGTCGATCTCGACCCTGTAGCCGGTCTCCTCGCGCACCTCGCGACGCGCCGCGACCTCGGGATCCTCCCCCGGCTCCAGGCCTCCGCCGGGCATCGTCCAGGCTGCGCGGCGGCCTTCGTTCCAGTGCGCCAGGAGAAGGCGGTCGTCGGCGTCGACGATGACGGCGTAGGCCGCGACGCGCAGATCCATGCTTCACCATAACCGCGGCCCGCCCCCGGATCGGGGACGGACCGCGGTGTTCGGCTCGTCAGTGATGGACGGCGGCCAGTGCCGCAGGCTGCGTTCGACGCACGGCGCGCCGCTCCCGGTAGCGCCCGATCGCGACGATCGCTGCCCCGATCGCGACGAACGCCGCGAAGATGGCCGCGATGTACATCAGCGCCGAGCCCCACCCTCCGGCGCCGTGCGGGTCGAGGAACGGGTACGGGTACCACCAGTCCGCCACCCCCGACGGGTCGGCCACGAGCTCACCCCGCGTCATCGTGTACATCAGCCACAGCAGCGGGTACACGAGCAGGACCGGCAGGCCCCACCACGGCAGGCCCCGGCGGCGCGTGGCGAAGAGAAGGTCGGCGAGGAAGTACAGCGGCAGCACCACGTGCAGCACCTCGATCGCGTACGCGTCGAGCATCGCGATACCGGGCGAGTCCGCCGCCGCCACCTCGGAGGGCACACCCCGCAGCAGCGCGTTGTAGACGACGCCGAGCAGCAGCATCGGGCCGGTGACGACCGCGAGCGCGAGGGCGATTCCCAACGGTTCGCGGGTGCGCTCGGGGTGCATCCGCGTCCACGTCGCCGCGGCGAACAGTGCGCCGGCGCTCAAGAGCGTCGACACGATGGTGAACATGCTGAAGTAGTTCGCCAGCACGAGCGCGAGGCTCTGTCCTTGCCTCGTAGCGCGGTCCACATTCACGATGTAGCCCGCGGCCACCGCTGACACCCCCATGCCTGCGGCAGCGGATCTCATCCATGACCAATGCATGATCTCCCCTTCCCAGTGTGATCGACACCCCCAACGGTGTCGGTGAGGAAGGTTTAGCGCGGCGACTGCCGGGACCGCCGAGATCATGTCGCCGAAGAATGGCGAACGAATGCGTGCGGCCGCGGTCCTTTGTAGGATACATACATGCTGTCCACCAGATGGGGGACGAACTCTACAAGCGCTTGCACCGGACGCTCCGTTGAGATCGGCAATGGCGCGACCTCGCTGAAGCTGAACACGGATGGTACTGTCGCTGTCTTGAACGAGAAGGGCACTCAGGTCAACTTCCTCCGCAAGCCTTGGGCCACGGACGCCAACGGTAAGGAGCTCGCGACGCACTACACCATCAAGGGCAACGTCGTCACTCAGCACGTCGACTTGGAGGGCGCCGCCTACCCCGTGACAGCCGACCCCACCTTCGGATGCGGGCTGAACTGGTGCTCGATGTATTTCAACCGCAGCGAGACCAAGACGATCAAAAGCGGCGGCCCTGCGGCCATGGCCATCATAGCCGCGGCTTGTGGTGGGCTCGGCTGGGGCGGAGTCGCCGTGTGCACCGCGGCATCGGGCGCGATCGTCGGTATGGCGGAGATCGCCTACAACCATGGCAACTGCGTCGGTGTCGTGGGTTGGTGGGTACCACCGCTGCCCGCGCCCGGCTGGAACCCGTTCATCGAGAAGAGGGGCACCGTGCACTGTCGATGACTGCAACGCCTTCCGCTAGCCTGCCAGGCATGACCAAGCGCACGTATCTCTACGGGCTAGGGCTGCTGATCCTCCTAGGACTGGTCCTGGTCTGGATGGTCTTGGCCAACGTAGTGCCGTCCTGGACGGGCTGGATCCTGTTCAGTGTCGTACTCGCTTGGGTCGGTCAGTACGAGTGGTCCAAGCGAAGACCTCCCGGCACACGACGACAGACATGAACAGCCGAACGGCCGCTGGCATCAGTCAGCGGCCGTCTCGGTGCATGGAGATCAGTTCCGGTTCGACCCGTGCATTCGCGTGTCCAGGGCAGTCTTGTAGTGACTGTCAGCCGCATCGATCCGTGGAGTGGGCGTCGCCGGGTCGAAGACGCGTAGCAGCGACCACCGCGCCGGGCTCGCTCCGCTCGGTCCAGATCTATTCTGGCAGTTGGAGGGGCCAGTTAATGGCACATGGATGGCACGTCGGGCTTTTGGACCGGGCCGTTGGCCAGCAGGTCGGAGCAACAGAACCGGCGCTGACCGGGGATTTATAGATTTGTGGAGCCTAGGAGATTCGAACTCCTGACATCCTGCTTGCAAAGCAGGCGCTCTACCAACTGAGCTAAGGCCCCGGGGCTGTGTGTGGGGCTACCAGGACTTGAACCTGGGACCTCTTCATTATCAGTGAAGCGCTCTAACCGCCTGAGCTATAGCCCCGTCGTTGCGACGCTGACGCGCCGTTCAACCTCCAAGACTTTACCTGACGCCCGCGGTTTTCACGAATCCGGGATGCCGGGGCATCCGTCCCTCCCCGACTGTTTCGCCGCGCCTGTCGCGGGCGGCCCGCTCAAAGGAGTTGACTGTCGCCATGGCGGAAAGCACACATGCCGGCGAGCCGCACGGCAATGGCGTGGGTCAACGGCTCAACTGGCTCCGCGCCGGAGTGCTCGGTGCGAACGACGGCATCGTGTCGGTGGCAGCGCTCGTCGTCGGTGTCGCCGGTGCGACCACCGACACGGCTGCGCTCTTCCTCGCCGGCATCGCCGGTCTCGTCGGCGGGGCGATCTCGATGGCGCTGGGCGAATACGTGTCGGTCAGCAGTCAGCGCGACAGTGAGCGTGCGCTCATCGCGAAGGAGACGCGCGAGCTGCGGGAGATGCCCGAGCAGGAGCTCGATGAGCTGACGGGGCTCTATCGGGCCCGCGGTCTCTCGGAGACGACGGCACGCCGCGTCGCTGAGGAGCTCACCGCCCACGACGCGCTCGCGGCACACCTCGAGGTCGAGCTGCACATCGACCAGGAGGACCTCGCCAATCCCTGGCACGCCGCGATCTCGTCGGCGATCGCGTTCACCCTCGGGGCGATCCTGCCGCTGCTCGCGATCCTGCTTCCGCCGCCCGACTGGCGCGTGCCGGTGACGTTCGTCGCGGTGCTCGTCGCCCTCGCCGTGACGGGGAGCTTGTCGGCCTATCTCGGTGGATCTTCGAAAGCGCGCGCAACCGTCCGGCTCGTCCTCGGCGGCGCGCTCGCCCTCGGTGTGACGTGGGCGATCGGCACCCTGCTGGGGACGACGGTCGTCTGAGATGCCGGCGGTGCCGGCATCCGGAATCAGTTCGAGGTGAAACCGACCAGGAGGCCGCCGGTCACCTTGACCGCCAGGTTGTAGATGCCCGCGAGCACCGCACCGAGAACGGTGACGACGACCAGGTTCAGGATGGCGACGACGGCTGCGAACGCGAGGACCTGCGGGAGGCTCACGAACTGCGACAGCAGGATGCTGCCGTCGGTGAAGTTGCCGAAGAACTCGTCAGCGCGCGCGATGAGCCCGGTCGCCTGAACGACGAGGTACACCAGCACGAACGCGACGACCGTGACGACGGCGAGAGCGATGGCGGCGAGGAAGGACAGCTTCACGGCCGACCAGAAGTCGACGTAGACCAGACGCAGGCGCACCTGCTTGGCGCTGGTCTTGTGGCTGGACTTCTTGGCGAGCTTGTCGGCTACGGTGCTCATGCGTCAGTACTCTCTTCGGGGGTCTCGGGAGAGGCGTCTTCGGGGGTGCCGTTCTCTTCGGCGGCCTCTGCGTCATCGGCGAGCCCTCGCTCTCCGTTCCGCGCGATCGCGATGATGCGATCCTCGTCTGCGGCCCGGGCGAACACGACACCCATGGTGTCGCGGCCCTTGGCGGGGACCTCGGCCACGGCAGAGCGTACCACCTTGCCGCTGGCAAGAACCACCAAGACGTCGTCGTCCTCGCCGACGATCAGACCGCCCGCGAGATCGCCGCGATCCTCGCTGAGACGGGCCACCTTGATGCCCAAACCGCCACGGCTCTGACCCCGGTACTGGCCGACCGCGGTCCGCTTGGCGTACCCGCCCTCGGTGACCACGAAGACGTATCCGTCGTCCTTCACGACCGACGCCGACAGCAGACTGTCGCGTCCGCGGAACGACATGCCCTTCACGCCCTCGGTGGCACGCCCCATCGGACGCAGCGCCTCGTCGGTGGCGGTGAAGCGCAACGACATGCCGTGCCGGCTGATGAGGAGCAGATCGTCGCCCTCGTCGACGAGCAGCGCGCTGACGACCTCGTCGTCCTCGCGGAGTCGGATCGCGATGACGCCGCCCTGGCGGTTCGTGTCGTAGTCGGTGAGGCGCGTCTTCTTCACCAGGCCACCGCGGGTGGCCAGCACGAGGTACGTCGCGACGCTGTAGTCGCGGATGTCGAGGATCTGCGCGATCTCCTCGTCGGGCTGCAGGGCGAGCAGGTTCGCGACGTGCTGACCCTTGGCGTCGCGGCCGGCCTCGGGCACCTCGTAGGCCTTCGAACGATAGACCCGGCCCTTGTCCGTGAAGAACAGCAGCCAGTGATGCGTGGTCGTGACGAAGAAGTGCTCGACGACGTCATCGGCACGCAGCTGGGCGCCCTTCACGCCCTTGCCGCCGCGGTGCTGCGAGCGGTAGTTGTCGCTCCGGGTGCGCTTGATGTATCCGTCGCGCGTGACGGTGACGACCATCTCCTCCTCGGGGATGAGGTCTTCGATCGACATGTCGCCATCGAAGCCCTGCAGGATCTGCGTGCGGCGATCGTCGCCGAAGCGCTCGACGATGCCCGTGAGCTCGTCGCGGATGATGGTGCGCTGGCGCTCGGGCTTGACGAGGATGTCGTTGAGGTCGGCGATCTGCGCCTCGAGCTCGTTGGCCTCGTCGATGATCTTCTGGCGCTCGAGCGCGGCGAGTCGGCGAAGCTGCATGGCGAGGATCGCGTCGGCCTGCACATCGTCGATCTCGAGCAGGTCCTTCAGACCCTCGCGCGCGTCGTCGACCGTCGGGGAGCGGCGGATGAGCGCGATGACGTCGTCGAGTGCATCGAGCGCCTTGAGGTAGCCGCGCAGGATGTGCATGCGCTCTTCGGCCTTGCGCAGGCGGTAGCGCGTACGCCGGACGATGACCTCGATCTGATGCTCGATCCAGTACGAGATGAACCCGTCGAGTGGCAGCGTCCGCGGCACGCCGTCGACGATCGCGAGCATGTTCGCGCCGAAGTTCTCCTGCAGCTGGGTGTGCTTGTAGAGGTTGTTCAGCACGACCTTCGCCACGGCGTCGCGCTTGAGCACGATCACCAGGCGCTGGCCGGTCCGGCCCGACGTCTCGTCGCGGATGTCGGCGATCCCGGTGATCTTGCCATCGCGGGCCAGGTCGCTGATCTTCACCGCGACGTTGTCGGGGTTGACCTGGTACGGCAGCTCGGTGATCACGAGGCACGTGCGGCCCTGGATCTCCTCGACGTTGACCACCGCGCGCATGGTGATCGACCCGCGCCCTGTGCGGTAGGCCTCCTTGATGCCTCGGGTGCCGAGGATCTGAGCAGACGTGGGGAAGTCGGGGCCGGGGATGCGCTCCATGAGCGCTTCGAGCAGCTCCTCGCGCGAGGCATCCGGGTGTTCGAGAGCCCAGAGGGCACCCGACGACACCTCCCGCAGGTTGTGCGGCGGGATGTTGGTGGCCATTCCGACCGCGATGCCGACCGACCCGTTGACGAGAAGGTTCGGGAAGCGCGCCGGCAGGACCGTTGGCTCCTGCGTCTGGCCGTCGTAGTTGTCCTGGAAGTCGACGGTCTCCTCTTCGATGTCGCGCACCATCTCGAGCGCGAGGGGAGCCATCTTGGTCTCGGTGTACCGGGGGGCGGCCGCGCCCTGGTTGCCGGGAGAGCCGAAGTTGCCCTGGCCCAGGGCCAGCGGGTAGCGCAGCGCCCACGGCTGGACCAGACGCACGAGAGCGTCGTAGATCGGGGCGTCACCGTGCGGGTGATAGTGGCCCATGACCTCGCCGACGACACGCGCGCACTTCGAGAACGACTTGTCGGGGCGAAACCCGCCGTCGTACATGCCGTAGATCACGCGGCGGTGGACGGGCTTGAGTCCGTCACGCACGTCGGGCAGCGCGCGCCCGACGATCACGCTCATCGCGTAGTCGAGGTAACTGCGCTGCATCTCGAGCTGCAGGTCGACCTGATCGATCTTGCCGTGCTCGTGGTACGGGGCGGGGCGTTCTTCGTCAGCCATTCGCGTGTCTTTCTCCGTGTCGTTTCGTCTCGCTTCGCTCGCTCAGCGGCCGCCGGCCGCCGAGACGAAACGGCTAGATGTCGAGGAAGCGCACGTCTTTGGCGTTGCGCTGGATGAACCCGCGGCGGGATTCGACATCCTCACCCATGAGGATCGTGAAGATCTCGTCGGCCGCCGCGGCATCGTCGATCGTGACCTGACGCAGCGTACGGGTCTGCGGGTCCATCGTCGTCTCCCACAGCTCGTGGTCGTTCATCTCACCGAGACCCTTGTACCGCTGGATGCCGTTGTCCTTCGGGATGCGGCGCCCCTGGGCGATGCCCTCCGCGATCAGGGCGTCTCGCTCACGGTCGGAGTAGGCGTACTCGTGCGGCGAGTTGGACCACTTCAGCCGGTACAGCGGGGGCTGAGCGAGGTAGACGAAGCCGGCCTCGATGAGCCCGCGCATATAGCGGAAGAGCAGCGTCAGCAGCAGCGTCGTGATGTGCTGACCGTCGACATCGGCATCGGCCATCAGCACGATCTTGTGATATCGGGCCTTGTCGATGTCGAAGTCCTCGCCGATGCCCGTGCCGAAGGCCTGGATCATCGCCTGGACCTCCTTGTTGCCCAGCGCACGGTCCAGTCGTGCCCGCTCCACGTTGAGGATCTTGCCGCGGAGGGCGAGGATCGCCTGCGTGTGCGGGTCGCGGCCCTGGACGGCCGAACCGCCGGCGGAGTCTCCCTCGACGAGGAAGATCTCGCTGATCGACGGGTCCTTGCTCGTGCAGTCCTTGAGCTTGTCGGGCATGGCCGCCGACTCGAAGACGCTCTTGCGACGTGCGGTCTCGCGCGCCTTGCGAGCCGCGAGGCGTGCGGTCGCGGCGTCGATCGCCTTGCGGATGACGTTCTTCGCCTGCACCGGGTTGCGGTCGAGCCAGTCGGCGAGCTGATCGCCGACGACCTTCTGGACGAAGGCCTTCGCCTCGGTGTTGCCGAGCTTCGTCTTGGTCTGGCCTTCGAACTGCGGTTCGGAGAGCTTGACCGAGATCACCGCGGTGAGACCCTCGCGGATGTCCTCACCCGTGAGGTTCTCGTCCTTCTCCTTCAGGAGGTTCTGCGCTCGCGCGTACGCGTTGATGCGCGTGGTCAGTGCCGCACGGAACCCTTCTTCGTGGGTGCCGCCCTCGTGGGTGTTGATGGTGTTCGCGAACGTGAAGACGTTCTCGGTGTAGCTCGTGGTCCACTGCATCGCCAGCTCGAGTGAGATGTGGCGGACGGTGTCTTCCGCCTCGATCTCGATGATCTCGTCGTTGACGACCTCGGCCTTGCGCACCTTGTTGAGGTATTCGACGTAGTCGACGAGCCCGCGCTCGTAGTAGAAGTCGTCGTGCGGCCGGCGCTCTTCGCTGCCGCCGCCCTCGGTGTCGACCACGTACGCGGAGTCAGGACGCTCGTCGCTGAGGGTGATGCGCAGCCCCTTGTTGAGGAACGCCGTCTGCTGGAAGCGCGTGCGCAGCGTGTCGTAGTCGAAGTGGACGGTCTCGAAGATGGTGTCGTCGGGCCAGAACTCGATCGTCGTGCCGGTCTCTTCGGTCGCCTCTTCCTGTGCGAGGGGTGCCTGCGGCATACCGCCGTCGCGATAGGACTGCCGCCATGCATACCCTTGACGCTTCACCTCGACGTCGAGGCGCGTCGAGAGGGCGTTGACGACCGACGAGCCCACGCCGTGGAGTCCGCCCGAGACTGCATAGCCGCCGCCACCGAACTTGCCACCGGCATGCAGCACCGTGAGGACGACCTCGACGGTGGACTTGCCCTCGGTGCGGTGCATGTCGACCGGGATGCCTCGGCCGTTGTCGACGACACGGATGGCGCCATCGGGCCGGATGGTGACGTTGATGGTGTCGCAGTACCCTGCCAGAGCCTCGTCGACGGAGTTGTCGACGATCTCGTAGACCAGGTGGTGGAGGCCGCGCTCACCGGTCGAGCCGATGTACATGCCCGGGCGCTTGCGAACGGCCTCGAGGCCCTCGAGCACCTGGATGTCGTCTGCCCCGTACTCGTTCGGAACCGTTTCTGCGGGAGTTGCTTCGGGTTCTTCGGGAACGCTGTCGGGGTTCACGGACGTCATAGGTCAGAGCGCTCCAGATCGTACGGCGGGGGGCACCGACAGTCTATCAAGCGCGCGCATGCTCACGCGGGTTATACGCCGCTGTGGCGAACGGAAATCGTTCCCGACGCTATCTGACGTGCCTCAGCCGTAGGTATCGCGCGGGCCACGGCCTGGAATCGTTCTGGGACCCCATTTCCAAGAGGGGACGTCCGGCCCGATGAAGCGGATCGCGTCGATGCCCGCGTCGGGAAAGCGGCGAACGATTTCCGAGAGGATGTGGGCGCGCATCAGCTGGAGCTGCTTCGCCCATGCCGTCGAGTCGGCCTGAACCGTCAGCGTGCCCTCCGAGAAGGCGACGGGCCGCGTGTGCTGCGCCGTGTTGTCGCCTGCCACGTCCGACCATGCCCGCACGACGTCTTCTCGCGCCAGCTCCTTGTCCCACCCGGCTTCTCGGGTCAGCTGCGCGAGCACGTCGCCCATGCCCCGGGGGTCGCGGCCCGGGGTGAACGGCACGTTCTCGTCGTCCTCGGTGCGCCGGCGCTTCTTTCGGAAGCTGCGTGCGGACGGCTCGAGTCCCCGCAGTCGCAGATACGTGGCGACGGTCTCGGGAACGGCGGGGACGGATGCCTCGCCCCCCGGGCCGGCGCTGGGCTCAGGCATCCGTCGACTCCAGAATCGTGCCGGCCTCGACACGCACGATCCGCGCGCGCAGCGCAGCTGGCACATCTTCTTCGACGGCCGCCGTCACGACGACCTGCTCGTAGCCGCCGGCGAGCTGGGCCAGACGGGCGCGCCGGTCGCTATCGAGTTCGGCGAAGACGTCATCGAGGATCAGCACCGGATCGCCGAGACGGGACTCCGCCCGCAGCAGCTCGGCCGATGCCAGTCGCAGCGCGAGGGCGACGGACCAGGACTCGCCGTGCGAGGCGTAGCCCTTGACCGGAAGGCCGCGCACGCGAAGCACCAGATCGTCGCGGTGAGGCCCCACGAGCGTCAGACCGCGCTCGAGCTCCGCGGACCGTCGTGCCGCCAGCGCCTGGCGGAACTGGTCCGCGATGCGAGAACCGGATGCCTCGGCCGTCGGCGCCTCGGCGCCGTCTTCGGGATCAGCGCCCGAGACCGACAGCGCCCACTCGGCCTCGGGGTGGTGATCCGCCCCCGCGATGGCGGAGTAGGCGGCGGCGAGCGGCGTCGCGAGGTCGGCGGCGAGGGCAAGGCGAGCCTCGATCACTTCGGTGCCGAGCGCCACGAGCTTGTCGTCCCAGACATCGAGGGTCGTCAGCGCATCGCCGCGGACCCCACGCGCCTTCGCCGACTTGAGCAGAGCAGTGCGCTGCTTGAGCACCCGCTCGTAGTCGCCGAGCACTCCGGCCATGCGCGGTGCCCGCTGCACGAGAAGCTGGTCGGCGAAACGCCGCCGGGCCGACGGGTCGCCGCGGACGATCTGCAGATCTTCGGGCGCGAAGAGCACGACCTGCGCGTAGCGCGGCAATTCGGCCGGCTTCACCGGTGCGCCGTTCACGCGGGCCTTGTTCGACCCCTGACGGTTGAGCTGCGCCTCCAGCAGCACCCGTCGCTCCCCGTGAGCCAGACGCGCACGGATGATCGCGGCATCCGCTCCGTCCCGCACCATCGGTGCGTCGTTGGAGACCCGGTGCGAGCCCAGGGTGGCGAAGAAGCCGATCGCCTCGGCGAGATTCGTCTTGCCCTGCCCATTGCGTCCGACGAACACGTTCGGACCGGGTGCGAGGGTCACGTCGGCGGCCGCGTAGTTGCGGAAGTCCACGAGACTCAGCTGCTCCACGATCACCGGACAAGCCTAATGATCGCGGGCGACAGCGCGCGTCGGTCAGCGAAGGAGGAGGTTCGGCTGCAGCAGGTAGCGGAACGAGTCCGCGCCGGCCTTGTCGACGGACGTCTGCGGCGTGATCAGGACCGGGCTCAGCTTGTTGGCGTTCTCGCTCGATGTGAACGTGATGCGCACGAATTCACTCTTGACGGCGCTCAGCGACTCCAGCAGGTACTGCGGGTTGAGTCCGAGGGTGACGTCCTCGCCCACGAGGTTCGCGTCGACCGACTCGGTGGCCCGGGCCTGCTCGGTGCCCGAGGCATCCATCGACACGCTGTCGGTCGTGAACGTGAAACGCAGCGGCGCGGACCGGTCGAGCACGAGCGACACACGGCGAACGGCCTCGGCGAGCTCGGCGGTGTTGACGACGGCGTGGTGCTCGGTGGCCTCGGGGAAGAGACGGCGCACCGGCGGGAAGTTGCCCTTGATGAGGAGCGACGTCACGGTCTTGTTGCCGGCGGTGAACGCGATGATCTCGCGGTCGCCCGATCCCGAGAAGGCGATCGAGATGTCGCCGCCGTGAGCGAAGGTCTTGCCGACCTCGGTCAGGGTGCGAGCCGGCACGAGAGCCGTCGTCGCGTCGTCGGAAGCGACACCACCGCCGTCGAACGGGATCTCGCGCAGCGCGACCCGGTAGCGGTCCGTGGCCACGAGGCTGAGGGCGTTGCCCGACACCTCGAGCTGCACGCCGGTGAGGACGGGCGTCACGTCATCGCGCGATGCCGCGAACGCGACCTGCGCGATGGCGGTCGCGAAGTCCTCGGACGGGACCAGCCCGGAGTCGCCGGAGACCTCGGGGATCGCCGGATACTCCTGCACCGGCATGGACGCCAGCGTGAAGCGAGCGGAGCCGCACGTGAGCAGGATCCCGCCGTCTTCGTCGACCTCGACCTGGATCGGCGCGTTGGGGAGCCGGCTGGCGATCTCGGACAGCAGGCGCCCGTGCACGAGGATCGTGCCCGGCTCGTCGACGGTGGCTTCGATCGTGGTGCGCGCGGACGCCTCGTAGTCGAACGCGGCGAGCGAGAGTCCGGCATCGGATGCCTCGATCAGCACGCCCGCGAGGATCGGCTGCGGATTCCTCTGCGGCAGGAGCTTGACGACGAATGACACGGCTTCGCTGAACACATCGCGATTGACGTGGAACTTCACGAATGCTCCCTCGAGTGCGGGCTGGGGGTTCTCATGCTAGTGCCAGGGCGCTCCGATGCTAGTGCCGATCGGCCGAGGCATCCGTCCACCGGCTTCTCCACCGTCAAGGTGATCGGAGCCTTCTTCATATGGAACTTCTTGTCATGGTGTTAACGGCTGTGGAAACTGTGGACAACTCGGGCGATGCCAAGCGGGAGACCGGAATCACATGCGTGTGAGATGTGGAGCGGCTGCGGATTCGTCGTCGGACAGTTCCGGCGGCGTCGACCGTGACCACACATTCATCCACAGGCACTCGACCGTCGTTCACAGAGTTTCCGCAGGGCTGTGGAGTTATCCACAGGTTTTCCACACTGGGGAGAACGCAAATGATGGCGTTCTCATCTTTGTCTGTCAAGCACTTCTTGCGGCATATGACCGCTCGCGCCGTCAGCGACCGTTTCGACCCAGCTGAGTGGTGATCTCGGAGACCTGGTTGTAGATCGAGCGGCGCTCTTTCATGAGGTCGCTGATCTTCTTGTACGCGTACATCACCGTGGTGTGGTCGCGGTTTCCGAACAACTGGCCGATCTTGGGCAGCGACAGGCTCGTGCGCTCGCGACAGAGGTACATCGCGATCTGCCGCGCGGTCGCGACGGACTGCGACCGGCTCGATCCGTACAGGTCGTCGACGGTGAGCTTGAAGTACTGCGCGGTCGCCGTGATGATGTCGGTCGGAGAGATCACGTTGGCGTCGTCCTGGTCGACGATGTCGCGCAGCACGGTCTGCGCGAGCGACATGTCGAGGGTGGATCTGTTGAGGCTCGCGAACGCCGAGACCCGGATGAGGGCACCCTCGAGCTCGCGGATGTTGCTCGAGACGACGGTGGCGATGTACTCGAGCACCTCGTCGGGGATGTGGAGGCGCTCGGACTGCGCCTTCTTGCGGAGGATCGCGATGCGGGTCTCGAGGTCGGGCGCCTGGACGTCGGTGATGAGACCCCACTCGAAGCGACTGCGCATGCGGTCCTCGAAGCCGGTGAGGTGCTTCGGCGGGACATCGCTCGTGATCACGACCTGCTTGTCGTGATCGTGCAGCGTGTTGAACGTGTGGAAGAACGCCTCCTGGGTCTCGGCGCGACCCTGCAGGAACTGGATGTCATCGATGAGGAGGATGTCGACGTCGCGATACCGCGCCTGGAATGCCGAGCCGCGGTTGTTGGCGATCGAGTTGATGAAGTCGTTCGTGAACTCCTCACTCGACACATACCGCACGCGGATGCCGGCATACAGGCTCAGCGCGTAGTCGCCGATGGCGTGAAGCAGGTGAGTCTTGCCGAGGCCCGAGTCGCCGTAGATGAAGAGCGGGTTGTACGCCTTGGCGGGCGCCTCGGCGACGGCCACGGCGGCCGCGTGGGCGAAGCGGTTGGACTGGCCGATGACGAAGTTGTCGAACGTGTACTTCGGGTTGAGTCGCGTATCGCTTCGCGAGACGGATGCCGCGGCATCCGGTGTCTCTTCGCGCGGCGGGCGCACGACGGCAGCCGGCGCAAGGGCTGCCGTGGGCTCGACATGCGTCGGGATCGGCGCCGTCAGGTGCGCGTCGGCGAGGTCGGGGTTCACCACCACGCGGAACGTGTTCGCCGGCTGGGCGTCTTCCTGCTCGACGCGAGAGAGCGCCTCCATGATCGGTGTGCGCATCCGCTTCGTGAACTGCGCAGCGGTGAGGTCGTTGGGCACGTCGAGGTAGAGCGTGCCGCTCATGACGCCCTGTGCGACGGCGAGATTCAGGAACCCGTGGAGCTGCGGAGTGATGCGCTCGTCGCGGCCCAGTTCGTCGAGCACGGCTGACCAGACCGGGACATCTGGAAGTTCGTGCGGTGACATGGCCCCCCCGGGTTGTTGATGAATCCACCCGAGACCGCGGAAAGTTCGCGCCGGGGCCTGTGGATAACTGCGGGAGCCACGCTAGTCAGCGGGCGTCTCCTGAGCAAACTCCACTGTAGATCGGTCGGGTGTGTCGTTGCCAGGAGGGAAGCGTGCTCGCGTGGATAATGCCCGCAGCCGCCGACTCAGTTTGAGTTCTCAGGCGGCTCGGCGTACCCTAAATCGGTTGACTTATGCCCTCGCGGCAGTCCCTTTGTACGAAGCGTCTCCGGTCTCAGAGTCCCGGTGACACCTGATCCGGAAGTGATCCCATGAGCAAGCGCACCTTCCAGCCCAACAACCGCCGCCGCGCCAAGAAGCACGGCTTCCGTGCCCGCATGCGCACCCGCGCCGGCCGCGCCATCCTCTCGGCTCGTCGCGGCAAGGGCCGCACCGAGCTCTCGGCCTGACCCCCGAGCGGTGCTGGCGCGGCCGAACCGACTCACCCGCGGAGCGGAGTACAAGGCCGTTGTCCGTCGGGGCCGTCGGTGCGCCGGTGCGCACACCGTGACCTATGTGAAACCCGCCGTGGCCGAAGGCCCGGCGCGTTTCGGTTTCATCGTCAGTCGTCAGGTCGGCGGCGCCGTGGTGCGCAACACCGTCCGCCGTCGGCTCAAAGCACTGTGCGCCGAGGCGCTGCCCGGGCTCCGTCCCGGGAGCGACATCGTGATCCGCGCCCTTCCCAGTGCGGCGACGGCGCCCTTCGGCGAGTTGCGCGCCGACGTCTCTCGTTGCCTGGCACGGGAGGCGTCGTCATGAGCGTGCTGCCCGCGTACGCCCTCGGAGACGCGCAGTTCGAGGCATCCGATCTGCTGCGCTCCGTCCCCCTGATGCCGCGCAATGCCGTCCTCGCTCTGCTGCACGGCTACCGGGCGACCATCTCGCACACGTACGGCGACGTCTGCAAGTACTACCCGTCGTGCTCGGCCTACGCCGTCGGCGCGGTGCAGCAGCATGGCGCGCTCAAGGGCGCGGCGCTCACAGCGGCCCGACTCGCTCGTTGTCACCCCTGGGCCGTGGGCGGCGTCGATGACGTCCCCGCGCACTCGCACTTCCGGCACGCTCTGACCCGTCACGGGTACGTCGTGCCAGCCCCCACCGGAAAGGACTGATCCTCCGCATGGATCTCTTGCTGGCCTCCACCCCGACTCCCGCACCGTCATCCGGTGGGTTCGACCTGATCGGCACCATCCTCTGGCCGCTCAAGTGGGCCGTCGAGGCTGTGCTCGTGGCGTGGCACTGGTTCTTCACCGCCATCGGTCTTCCGCCGGCCGACGGCATCACGTGGGTGCTGTCGATCGTCGGCCTCGTGATCGTGGTGCGCTCTGCGCTCATCCCGCTCTTCGTCCGGCAGATCAAGAGCCAGCGCAAGATGATGGAAATCGCCCCTGAACTGCGAAAAGTTCAGGAGAAGTACAAGGGCAAGCGAGATCAGCTCTCTCGTGAGGCGATGAGTCGCGAGACCATGGCGCTCTACAAGAAGCACGGCACCACCCCCGTCTCCAGCTGCCTTCCCCTGCTCGTTCAGATGCCGATCTTCTTCGCGCTCTTCAGTGTGCTGAACGACGTGACGAAGCACTACAACGAAGGCGTCGGCGGTGTGGGGCTGCTCAACGCGACGCTCACCGCGGAGTTCTACAACGCGAAGCTCTTCGGTGTCGCGTCGCTGCACGAAACCCTCATCGACGCGGTGAACACCGGCAACACCGCGGCGATCGCCATCCTCGCCACGCTCGTGGTGCTGATGATCGCGTCGCAGTTCTTCACCCAGCTGCAGATCATCTCGAAGAACCTCTCCCCCGAGGCCAAGACCGGCCAGGCCTACCAGATGCAGAAGATCATGCTCTGGGTGCTCCCGTTCGCGTTTGTGTTCTCGGGTGTCTTCTTCCCCCTCGGCGTCGTCATCTACTGGTTCGTCTCCAACCTCTGGACGATGGGCCAGCAGTTCCTCGTCATCCGCGAGATGCCCACCCCCGGGTCCGAGGCGGCCAAGGAGCGCGAGGAGCGTCTTGCGCGCAAGGGCAAGGCGATCGACGCCAACGGCAAGGTCGTCCCCATGGAGAAGTACCTCGCCGAGCAGCAGCGTCTGTATGAAGAGGCCGAGAAGGCCCGCGCCGCGCAGCCCAAGCGTCAGCAGCCGGTGAGCAAGCAGCGTGCGAAGAAGCAGGCGCAGAAGCAGAAGCCCGGTGAGGGCGCGGCCGGTCCGACCGGCGCAGCCTCCTGACCAATCCGCCGTGTTCCGATACCTGAGGACAGCATGACCAGCACACCCGAGTACGCCACCGCCGACGTCCGCCCCGAGCGTGAGCCGGCGACCGACGAGCAGCTCGAGCAGGAAGGCGACATCGCTGCCGACTTCCTCGAAGGCCTCCTCGACATCGCCGACATCGACGGCGACCTCGACCTCGACGTGCGCGCCGGCCGCGCGTACGTCTCGGTTGAGGCCCCGGAGGGTGGGTCGGTGTCGCTGATCGCGGATCCCGACACGGTGCAGGCGCTGCAGGAACTCACGCGCATTGCAGTGCAGAACCGCACCGGTCGCTTCTCACGGCTGATCCTGGATGTCGGTGGTTCCCGCAACACACGTCAGCAGCAGTTGGCGACGCTGGTGGAGCGCGCGATCGAAAAGCTCGAGGACGGTGCGTCGCAGGCATCCCTCCCCCCGATGTCGAGCTACGAGCGCAAGCTCGTGCACGACATCGTTTCGGAGCGAGGCTTCACATCGGAGTCCTATGGTGAGGGCGCCGAACGTCACACAGTGATTCGTCGCGGCTGAGCAAGCGTTTCACGTGAAACATTCATGATCGACATCGAGCCCGAACCGTTCACAGCGGCGGACATCTTCGGGGACCGGATCGAACTCGCGCGACAGTTCACCGCTGCGCTCGGTGAGCACGGCGAAGAACGCGGTCTGATCGGGCCACTCGAGCCGCCGCGCCTGTGGTCGCGTCACGTGCTGAACAGCGCAATCATCGCTCCCCTGTTCCCGGTCGGCCGGGTAGGCGACGTGGGATCCGGTGCCGGCCTGCCCGGCGTCGTCCTGGCGATCGCCAGACCGGATGTCGAGTGGGTACTCATCGAGCCGATGGAGCGCCGCGTCGCGTGGCTGAACGAGCAAGTAGCCGCTCTTGGCCTGGATAACGTCGATGTGGTGCGCGCCCGGGCGGAGGAATGGAAGGGCGGAGCCGTTCTCGACGCCGTGACCGCACGCGCCGTGAGTGCGCTTCGCACGCTGGTCCCGCTCACCGCTCCCCTGGTTCGCGACGGTGGCGAGCTCATCCTGTTGAAGGGTGCGAGCGCCGCGAATGAGATCGGCGCGGCCGAGAAGGTTCTGCGCAAGTATCGCGTTTCGGGCGCGCGTGTCGAGATCGTCGGCGAAGGCGTGCTCGATGAGCCGTCGCGCGTGATCCGCGCCACCGTCCGCTGACCCCCGGCCGATCGAGTAAGCCCGCGGAGCGGCGGTCCCGTGGATCGCGTGTTCTGCTGGGCGGTGGTCCCGCGGATCGGGTGTTCCGCTGGGCGGTGGTCCCGCGGATCGGGTGTTCCGCGGGCCGGTGGTCCCGCCGATCGAGTAGCCCGCGGAGCGGGCGTATCGAGATCCCCGGTGTTGCGGGGCCTGGTCTTGATTGGGCGGCTGGGGCCTGGGCGGGTCGGGTGTTCCGCTGAGTGCCAGTCCCGCCGATCGAGTAGCCCGCGCAGTGGGCGTATCGAGATCCCCGGGTTGCGGGGCCGGTCGCGATACGGCCGCTGCGCCGCCTATTCGACCGGCGGCATTGAGTCGCCGCGGGTGGGGTGTATCGAGAGAATGCCCGGATCCTTGATGTTTCACGTGAAACACCCCCGCTCCTCCCCGGGGTGCGTGATGTCGGCTGTCCTCCACAGCGCGAAGGGGTGTGGAGCTGGCCGAGGCGATTTGTACCGGAACATGA
Organism: Microbacterium sp. MF43; assembly: GCF_012847295.1. Classification (GTDB taxonomy): domain Bacteria; phylum Actinomycetota; class Actinomycetes; order Actinomycetales; family Microbacteriaceae; genus Microbacterium. Next base: position 80,240 of record NZ_JABBDY010000004.1, on the reverse strand, counting down.
TCCGATGCCCTACATGTACATCCTCGAATGCTCTGACCGCAGTCTCTATGTCGGAAGCGCGCGGAACCTAGAGCACAGACTCGCGCGGCACGGCGATGGTGATGGTGCCGCCTACACGCGTACTCGACTCCCCGTGCGACTCATCTACTTCGAGAGGTTCGACCGCATTGACGACGCCTACCGGAGGGAAAAGCAGGTGCAGGGCTGGAGTCGCTCGAAGCGACTCGCTTTGGTGAAGGGCCAGCTGGACAAGCTGCCTCCGTTGAGCCGGAAGGACTTCAGTCGGAGCCGAGGAAACGATGACGATGTTTCACGTGAAACGGAGTAGCTACTCCTTGCTCGACCGCCGCAGGTAAGGGTTGATTGCGTGAGCGGCGTACCGGACATCCCGAGAATTTTCTTGGCTCTCGAAACGGCAGCAAGCCGCCAATTCGACCGGCAGGGGTCATCGAGTGCGCGTGTATTGCGATGTCGCGAGGTCTCGATACGGCGGCTCTGCCGCCCACTCGACCGGCGACCTGCCGCGACTCGGGCGAGACGGGGTGGCCGGACGCGCCGCCTCCTCAACCGGCGCTTCTTCCTACTCGACCGGCGGCCTGCGGCGAGCTGACCGGCAGGGGGTGATCGAATGCCCGCAGGCGGGTGTCCCGAGGCCTTGCGGGGTCTCGATACGGCGGCTTTGCCGCCTACTCGACCGGCGGCTACGACGGCGGGTGACCTAGTGTCTGCGTAGCGGGGGTATTGGGATGTCGCGGGGTCTCGATACGGCGGCTTTGCCGCCTCCTCGACCGGCGGTTGCCGCTGCTCGCCGGCGCGGGTGACCTAGTGTCTGCGTAGCGGGGGTATTGGGATGGCGCGAGGTTTCGACCGGCGGTTGCCGCCTACTCGACCGGCGGCTACGACGGCGGGTGACCGAGGGGCGGGATAGAGTGGGAGGCGTTGTTGATCGGCTCGCGAAAGGGAGAGTGTTTCACGTGAAACAGCCCGACGAGACGGATGCCGAGGCACCCATTTCGTTCGACGACACCCCTCTCGCTCGTGAAATCGCCGACTTGTCCGCGCGACGACGTGCTCTCGAGGCGGCAGACGTGACGCTCACCGGGCGGACCCGCGTTCTGACGATCTCCAACCAGAAGGGCGGCGTCGGAAAGACGACCACCACCGTCAACATCGCTGCCGCCCTGGCCGCCGTCGGTGCGCGGGTGCTCGTCATCGACCTCGACCCGCAGGGCAACGCCTCGACCGCTCTCGGCGTGCCGCACACCGCCGACATCCCGAGCATCTACGACGTCCTCATCGACGAGTTCCCGCTCGCCGACATCGTTCAGACCAGCCCCGAGTCCCCCCATCTCTTCTGCGCGCCCAGCACCATCCACCTCGCCGGCGCGGAGATCGAGCTGGTTTCGCAGGTCGCTCGCGAGCACCGCCTTCGGACGGCTCTCGAGGAGTACCTCGCCGACCCGACAAACCGGCTCGACTTCGTGCTGATCGACTGCCCTCCCTCGCTGGGACTTCTCACGATCAACGCCTTCACGGCCGCCGGTGAACTTCTCATCCCGATCCAGTGCGAGTACTACGCGCTTGAGGGACTGAGCCAGCTCCTCGGCACGGTGCGCATGATCCAGAAGCACCTGAATCCCCGACTCACACTGTCCACGATCCTCCTCACGATGTACGACGGCCGAACTCGCCTCGCGCAGCAGGTCGCCGACGAAGTGCGTGAGCACTTCTCCCGCGAAGTCCTCGACACCGTGATACCGCGGTCGGTGCGGGTTTCCGAAGCACCCAGCTTCGGGCAGACCGTCATCGCTTACGATGGGCAGTCGGCCGGCGCCATCGCCTACCGCGAGGCCGCCGTCGAGCTCATCCGTCGCGACGGCGATGCCGCCGAAGCACACGCCGAGACGAATACCGAAGGGAAAGCTTGATGGCCAAGCGCACAGGCCTGGGACGTGGCATCGGGGCGTTGATCCCCACGACCGAGGCGACCGAGGAGCGGCCCTCCGACGTCTTCTTCCCCCGGGTCGCGTCCCACGGAGATGCCCCCGACGACGCGGCGGCAGAGACCGAAACCGCGACCGCGACCGCGACCGAGGAGCTTCTTCAGGTGCCCGGTGCGCGGCTCGCGCACATCGACCCGCATTCGATCGTGCCCAACCCGCGTCAGCCCCGGACGCATTTCGACCAGGAGGATCTCGCCGAGCTGGTCCACAGCGTTCGCGAGTTCGGCGTCCTGCAGCCCGTTGTCGTGCGCGCCAACGAAGACGGCCAGTACGAGCTCATCATGGGCGAGCGCCGCACCCGCGCGGCTCGCGAAGCGGGTCTCACCACGATCCCCGCAGTCATCCGCGACACCGCCGACGAGCACCTCCTTCGCGACGCCCTGCTCGAGAACCTCCATCGATCCGAGCTCAATCCTCTGGAAGAGGCGTCGGCCTACCAGCAGCTGCTCGAGGACTTCGGGATCACCCAGGAAGAACTCGCGAGCCGCATCGGCCGCTCACGGCCGCAGATCAGCAACACCATCCGGCTGCTGAAGCTCCCCGTGCCCGTACAGCAGCGGGTCGCCGCCGGCGTGCTCACGGCTGGGCACGCACGCGCAATTCTGTCGCTCGACACACCGGAGGCGATGCAGCGCCTCGCTGACAAGATCGTGAACGAAGACCTGTCGGTGCGCGCTGCGGAGGCCGCCGCCAAGGGACCGGATGCCTCGGACCGCCGCGCTCCCAAGCCCCAGGCCGGCTCGCGCCGAGCGCACCTCGATGAGGTCGCGGAACGACTGGGTGACCGACTGAACACCCGCGTCCGGATTGCTCTGACCGCAAGAAAAGGCCAGATCAGCATCGACTTCGCCAGCATCCAGGATCTCAACCGCATCCTGGAGGAGATCGGCGAGACGGGTTACGGCGCCGCCTGACCGCCGAGTGCGGCGGCGCGTCTGCGAAGCAGCGTGCCCTCCGCGTCGTTCCCGGGCAGCTCGGCGGCGAGGAGGAACTCGGATGCCGCGGCATCCGTCCTCCCGATCTTCTCGAGCAGCTCGGCACGAACCGCGTGAAACGGCCGGAACTCGGCCAGGTCGCGCTCGAGGGCCTCGACCAGCGACAGCGCCTCGGACGGCCCGCGCGCCATCGACACGGCGACGGCACGATTGAGCCGGACGACGGCGGTGGGTGAAAGCTCGGCGAGGGCGTCGTAGAGGCGAACGATGCGCTCCCAGTCGGTCTCGTCGAAGGACGGCGCGACGGCATGACACTGGGCGATCGCCGCTTGCAGTCCGTAGTAGCCGATGCCGCGGGATGAAGCATCCACCGCGCTCATCGCGTCATTGCCACGCGCGATGGCGGAGCGATCCCACCGGCGGCGATCCTGTTCCGCCAGCGTCAACGGAAGTCCCGAGGCATCCGTGCGCGTGGCGAACCGCGACGACTGGAACTCCATCAGTGCGATGAGCGCCGACACCTCGGTCTCGCGCGGCATGAGCGCCCGCAATTGCCTCGCCAGCCGGACGGCCTCACGCGCGACGTCCGGACGGACCGACTCCTCCCCTGCTGCGGCAGCGTAACCCTCGGTGAAGAGCAGATAGATCACCTGCAGGACGCTCGCCAACCGCGCCGGCCGTTCGGCGCGATCGGGGACCTCGAAGGGGACAGCCGCATCGGCGAGTGCGCGCTTCGCTCTCACGATGCGCTGCTGCACCGTCGGCACGGTCATGAGCAGGACCCGGGCGATCTGCTCGGTCGTCAGTCCCGCGACCGTCCGCAGCGTGAGCGCCAACCTCGCCTGGGGCGTCAGTACCGGGTGGCACGCGACGAAGATCAGGCGAAGAACGTCGTCGTCGATGTGGTCGGGGTCGGCGAGCTCCGGCACACTGTCTCGTCGCTCCGCGTCGATGATGTCGGTGCCGAGGAGCGGTTCACGGACCGCCAATCGCTCGCGACGGCGCCAGCCGTCGATCGCGCGGCGCTTGGCGACGGCGAGCAGCCACGCCCCGGGCTTGTCGGGGATGCCGGTGCCCGGCCAGCTCGCGAGAGCCTCGACGAGGGCGTCCTGCGCGAGTTCCTCCGCCCAGCCGAAGTCGCCGGTATGCCGCGTGAGCGCGGCCACGATGCGCGCCGACTGGTCGCGCCACACCGCTTCGACGGCGCGCCGCGCGTGCGAGTCGTCGTCGGTCATGCTGTCAGCGTAGGCCGCCGGATCGCCGACGGAACGGCGCACATGTCGGGCAGTCGTCGTACCCTGGATTGGTGCCGGCAGAAGACCAGACCCCGCGGCGACGGGCCAGTCTCGAGCTTCTGCGTGCCGAGGCATCCGACGAACTCGCTGTGATCATCGCGGAGCGCCTGCGCGGCGGCGAGGACCCGTGGGATTTCATGGAGGACCTGCCCAGCGTCGACGAACTGGTCGTGTTCACGCTGCGCGCCGAGAACATCGCGGCCAATGGTGGCGCCCGCCCGAACGCCGCACGACACTACCGCGTCCTCCGGCAGATCGCGCTCGACTACCCGCAGCTCACAACGGCGGTCTGGCGACTGCTGGGAGAAGCCAACACGCACCGCCGCTGGGATGCGACGGTGCGCGCAGACGCCTCCTGACGGCGCCGGCTCAGGAATTGGCAGCGCGCCACTCCTGTTCCTTGGCGATCCACTCGTTGTCGGGGATCTCGAAGTCGGTGAGCTCGTTGACGCGGCGCACCTCGAGCGCCGTTCCCGGCCCGAGCGGGCACTTGCGGGCCCAGTGCTCCGCCTCCTCGCGGCTGGCGACCTCGAGGATCCAGAACCCCGTGAAGACCTCACGAGCCTCCGCGTACGGACCGTCGGTGACGACGGGCGGAGCCGACGCGAAGTCGACGCGGAACCCCTCGGACGCATCCGACAGGCCCTCGGCCGACAGGAACACGCCGGCCTTCTGCAGCTCCTCGTTGTAGGCGCCCATCGCGGCGATGACCTCGGCCATGTCGAGCTCTTCCGCCGCCCGCGCCGCAGCCTCGGGCTCCACCTGCATGATCAGCATGTAACGCATCGTCGTCCTCCTTGTTCTGCGAGCCGCCGGCTCGTGGGGCCCGTGCGGCCGCCTCACTTCTTTCGTCGAACGAGGAGGGCCGCGATCGACATCCTGGCGGGAAAATCTCCGCGAATCGAGGACATTCCCTTCCGGGCATGAACGCGAAAAGGCCCCTGACCAGGCATAACCAAGTCAGGGGCCGAGAAACTCGATCAGCCGATGTAGGGCGCGAGGTCCTTCTCGAGGGCGAACTTCGGCTTCGCGCCGATGATCGTCGTCTGAACCTCGCCCTTGTTGAAGACCTTCATCGCCGGGATCGACGTGATCTGGTACTTCATCGCGAGGTCGGGGTTCTCGTCGACGTTCAGCTTCAGGATCGTGATCTTGTCGGGGTGCTCCGACTGGATCTCGTCGAGAACCGGAGCGACCATGCGGCAGGGGCCGCACCACGCAGCCCAGAAGTCCACGAGAACGGGGCCCTCGGCCTGGAGCACGTCCTGCTCCCACGTGGCGGACGTCGTCGCCTTGGCGGTCATGTTGTCTCCTTCGATGGGAAGTTGTTCACACAGTCAAACGCGGAGGGCGGCGGATCTGTTCCACCGCTCAGGCATCGCTCAGGCGGCGTCCGCTTCGGGCAGGCCCTCGATCTGGTCGCCGACGACGTCGGGAACACCGGCTTCGCCGAGCGACGCGAGGAAGTGCTCGACGTCGAGCGCGGCCACCGTTCCGCTGCCGGCAGCCGTCACTGCCTGACGGTACGTCGGGTCGATCACGTCGCCCGCGGCGAAGACGCCGGGAACCGACGTGCGCGACGAACGGCCGTCGACCCAGATCGTGCCCTCGGGTGTGAGGTCGAGCTTGCCGTGCACGAGGTGGGTGCGGGGATCGTTGCCGATGGCGACGAAGAGGCCGTCGAGGGCGAGCTCGCTGCGCGAGCCGTCGACCGTGCTCTCGAGCACCACGCCCGTGACGGCGTCGTCGCCGAGGACGTCGACGACCTCGCTGTTCCACACGAACTCGATCTTCTCGTTGGCGAACGCACGCTGCTGCATGATCTTGGATGCGCGCAGCTCGTCGCGACGGTGGATGACGTACACCTTCGACGCGAACTTGGTGAGGAAGGTCGCCTCCTCCATCGCCGAATCGCCGCCGCCTACGACGGCGATCACGCGCTCGCGGAAGAAGAAGCCGTCGCACGTCGCGCAGTACGAGACGCCGCGGCCCGAGAGTCGCTCCTCGCCTTCGATGCCGATCTTGCGGTGCGCCGAACCGGTCGCGTACACGATCGAGCGCGCCTCGTACTCCGCGCCGCTGCCGAGCTTGACCTTCTTGACGGGGCCGTCGAGCTCGAGCGAGATGACGTCGTCGTACAGCACCTCGGTGCCGAAGCGCTCGGCCTGCTCCTGCATCTTGGTCATGAGGTCGGGGCCCTGAATGCCTTCGGGGAACCCGGGGAAGTTCTCGACATCGGTCGTGGTCATCAGGTCACCGCCGGCCTCGACGGAGCTTGCGACCACGAGCGGCTCGAGGTTGGCGCGTGCCGCGTAGATGGCGGCGGTATAACCCGCGGGACCCGAACCGATGATGATGACGTGACGCACCTGCGCACCCTTCTGTGTCGGGGCGGACGGCCCCGTGCTTCGGGGCAGCGAGCCCCGCATTCCTCAACACATGGTAACCGCGCGGCATTCCGCACAGCGGGTCGGTGACGGCCTGCCGCCGACCCCGCGGAATCAGCGGCGACCGGGAAGGAAGCGTCGCACCAGACGGGCTGCCGTCGAGAGCTCCGGCGCGCGCAGGAGAGCGAGGAAGGCGGCGTAGACGATGAGCACGACGACTCCGATGATGGCCGCTCCGAGCGCGCCGAGGAGCTGGTGGGAGGTTGTCCAGCCGTCCGCTCCGCCGAGAAGCTGGAAGGTCAGCCACCCGGCTGCCGCCGCGGGGATCGCGGCGAGGGCGAAGCGCCCCAGTGACAGCATCCACGATCCGATCGCAAGCCCGCCCATGCGGCGCTGCAGGAGCCAGACAGCCACGACGAGCTGGATGATGCCGGCGAGAGACTGTCCCAGGGCCACCGCCGCCGCGAGCGAAGAGACGGGAAGCAGCCGGGCGCCGACGGCCCAGCTCGCCAGCAGCGCGGTCGCGACCACGAGGAGGCACTGGACCATGGTGAACACGAACGGCGTGCGGGTGTCGTGGTACGCGTAGAACGTCCGCTGGATGACGAAGAGCACGGCGAGAGGGATCAGGCCGACGAGGAAGCAGAGCAGCAGCTGCCCCGCTGCGACCGCCTGCGCCTGGGTGTCGGTGAAGATCCGCGATGCCGGGACGGCAGCGGCGACGAGCGCGGCCGTTGCCGCCACGATGAACAGGCCGATGGTGCGGATGCTCGTGCCGACATCCGCGCGAACCTCCTTGTCGCGGCCGGCTTGGGCGTGCTCGCTCAACTGAGTGAAGTACGGGGTTCCGATCGACAGCACGATGATCGAGTAGGGGAGCATGAACAGGAGCCAGGCGTTCTGCGAGGCGAAGATGCTCGGATCGCCGTCGGGAATCCTGGAGAGCGCTCGTGACTGCACCAGGCCGGCGAGCTGGCTCGCCACCACCATGAGGAACGTCCACCCCGCGAGCCTGCCGATCTGCCCGAGGCCGACGCCCCGCCAGGCGAAGTCGGGACGTACGTGCAAACCCGTCCGGCGCCAGAAGACGAAGAGGATGCCGGTCTGGACGACGATCCCGAGCGTGGCGGTGCCCCCGAGGAGGGCGATCATCTCCGGGGTCCATTCCGAGGGCGCGCCACCCTGTCCGAAGAGCCAGATGAACAACAGGAAACCGGCGATGGAGATCGCATTGTTCGCGATGGGTGCCCACGTGTAGGGCCCGTAGACCCGTCGAGCGTTCAGCGATTCTCCGACGAGCGCGAACAGGCCGTAGAAGAGGATCTGGGGAAGGCACCAGTAGGCGAAGGCGGTCGCAAGCGCCTTGGCCTCCGGGTCGAACTCTGGGGCGTACAGCTGAACGAGCAGCGGCGCAGCGACGGTGGCGAGCGCCGCGGTCGCGACCAGGGCGACGGTGCCCAGTGTGAACAGCTTCGAGACGAAGGCGCGGCCGCCGTCGTCGTGCGCCGCAGCCTTCACGATCTGTGGAACGACGACGGCGCTGATGAGGCCGGTCGAGATGATCGCGTAGATGTTATTGGGCAGCTGGTTCGCGACGGCGAAGGCGTTCCCGGCTTCTGCGAAGGCACCGACCGCCGAAACGAGCACGACCGCACGGAGGAACCCCGTCAGTCGTGAAACGATCGTGCCCGCGCCGATCAGCGCGCTCGCGCGTCCCAGGCTCATTTCTCGACCTCTTCCGCGTCGGCCCGACCCTGCGCCGGCTCGATAGCGGCCGAGGCATCCGTCCCCGTCTTCCGAGCCGTGCCGGCGCGCCGAGATCGCACCCGCAGCACGGTCCGGACGATGCCGAGCAGGAGCAGTCCGCCGACGACCACCCCGAGGGCGATGAGGCCGAACGTCTCCCATTCGGCGCGCACGCTGACCTCGACGGTCTCGGGCGCGCCGATCGCCACGCTCGCGCGGCTGCGCAGCTGCAGCTGCAGGGTGACGTCGCCGTTCCCCACCCGGGCCTGGACCGGCACTTCGACGCGGCTGTTGCTGCCCGGCTGCGCGACCAGCGGATTCGCCCGCTGCACGTCGAGTCGCAGGTCGTCGGGAGAGGCGTACAGCACGAGGTTCACGGGATAGGGCAGGTCGTTGCGGACCCAGAACCGCAGCCCGGCGTTCGCGCCGTACAGGTCGATCGGCGGCGTGGGCACGAGTCCGACGGAGTTCAGCGTGGTGTCGGTCTGGGCGCGATGGGCGGCCACCGCGGCGGTCCAGCCGGTCTCGTTCGGCAGCCAGCCGTTGCCGAGCAGCTGAAGGATCTCGGCACGCTCCGGGCCGGTCAGCACGCTGGTGTCGTCGAGGATCGTCGCGAATCGCGCCAGCTCGGCTTCTTCACGGAGGAGAGCGGATGCCGCGGCCGTCCGCGCGGCCTGCTCCGGGGCGTCCTCGATCTCGACCTCGGTGGCGGCCGAGTTGGCGAGGCCGCCGATCGTATAGGGCGTGACCCCGGGGGCGCCGGAGGCCGCGTCGATCGTCGCCGCCAGCGAGACCCGTGACCGGTCGGCGTCCCGCCCGACGGTGACGAGCAGCGGGGCCCCGCGCGTCTCGGATGTCGCGAAGGAGAGATACGCGGTCGCCTCGGCGAGAGCCGCGCCGCGCAGGGAAGTCTCGTCGAGGCTGGAGGCGCGCTCCAGCGCCTGCGACACATCGGCGTCGAACGCGAGCACGCCGGCGTCTCCCGCGGTCCCGTGCGCGGGGACGGTCGCGCCATCGGCGCCGGCGACGGTCGCCGATGACGGGACGACGGTCAGCGACGCCTGGTCGCCGGTGCGGATGCCTCCGAGCTGTGCCACGACGCCGGGAGTCGCGGTGCCGGCGAGGGGCCAGTAGACGCCGTCCCGCGTATTCACGCCGATGTCGAGCAGCTCTTCGAGAGTCGGGTACACGGGGGCCTGCGGGTCGACGTCTTCGGTCGGTGTCGGCTGGGGCGTGGGCTCGGTGCCCGCGTCCGTGTCGGCTTCGGGCTCCGGCACGAAGTCGTCGGGGTTCATGTAGGCCGTCAGCGACGTGGGCCCCAGCGGGGCCGAGAGCCCGGCTTCCACCTGGGCCGCGACGTCGGCGTCGCCGAACTGGAGGGCGAAACGAGAGTTGGGCAGCTGCTCCAGTCGCGTGAGCCATGTCGTCGCGGTCTCGGGCGCCGCCGTCCCGAGGACCCGGATCGACGCGGGGATCGCCGGATCGATCGCGAGGATCGCAGCGGTGCCCTCGGCGCCGTCCAGCTGAGCGGTGAGCGCGCCGTCCGGCGCGGTGAGCGCCGTGAGCTGGTCGGCCGTCAGCAGCCCCTCGGCCAGCGGTCCGGCGGTGACGGGAACCATCACGCCGATCCCGATCTCCCTCGCGTCGGTCGGCGGAACGACGACGGCGCTCGTCGAGCTGACGTTCCCCGAGGCTCCCCGGTAGGTCGCCACGATCGGGTACACACCGGGGTCGAGACCCGCGAGCGCCGGATCGTCGGCTTCCACGCGCGCCGAGGTGACGGCAGTGGCTCCCGGCGAAACCGGCTCGAGGCTCGCGGTGGCGACGGCCTGCGTCGTGACACCCGAGGTCTCACCGTCCAGCCATTCGGCGAGGGCGGAGCGGTCGGCGACCGGCTCGCGCCCGAGCGAGACGGTCGCGGTGACGGCAGCGGTCGAGACGAGCGTCTCGTTCTGCAGGGTCAGCGACACGACCAGCGGATCGCCGGGCGACACGATGCCGTTCGAGATGGGCGCGAGGGTGAACGCCGTCGTGCCCGAAGGAATGGGCGGCGTGGGTGTCGGGGTGGGACTCGGGGTGACCGTGTCGGCCGTTGCCGGCAGGGCGGGCACGGCCAGCGCCGTCAGGATCGCCAGCAGGGCCGCGGCGGCGCGGGTGGCGCGGCGGCGGGCAGGCTTTCCTGACGGGGTCACGGTCATGCTGAGGTCGCTCCTGTGCGATGTCCGGACCGCACGGTCGAGTCAGATTCTACGGTTGGACCCTCAGAGGATCCGGTACGGGACGCCGCGCGGCGACGCACGGTTGAATGGACGGATGCTTCCCGAACCCGATCCCGCACGGTGCCGCGACCTCGCCGACGACCTGCGCGACGCCGGCTTCACCGCCGAGGCGCTGCGCGCGGCGTGGGGCGACGCGGCCGACGACGTCATCGCGCGAGGCCTGCGCTCGCCGGCCGACCGCGCACTGGCGGGGCGGGACGACGCGCTCGCCGTGCTCGGCCGGCTCCTCGTGCTCGGGATGCCGCAGGCCGAGGCATCCGTCACCCGCGCCCTCCCCCGAGCGGGCGTCGACGGCCTCGTCGCCCTCGGCCTCGCGACCCGCGCCGACGGCGAGGTGCGCCCGCTGGCGGTGGTGCGACCGCAGTCGTACGCCGACGCCGACGGCACCGGCCAGTGGTGGATCGCGAGCGACCTCGACGAAGCCGCCCTCGGCGGGCCGCTTCCCGAAGATCACGTGCTGGGAGTGGGTGGTGCCTCGCTGACGTTGGCGTCGCTGCAGCTGCCGACTCCGGCCGCGCGGGGGCTCGACATCGGGGCGGGCTGCGGCATCCAGGCGCTGCGGGCGCGGCGGAGCGTCGCGCACGTCATCGCCACCGACATCTCGGCGCGAGCGCTCGGTTTCACGCGCCTGAACGCGCTCCTCAACGGGGTGGACGGAATCGACGTGCGGCAGGGCAGCCTGTTCGAGCCGGTCATCGGCGAGCGATTCGACCGGATCGTGTCGAACCCGCCCTTCGTGATCACCCCGCGGGTGGACGGGGTGCCGGCGTACGAGTATCGCGACGGCGGCATGGAGGGCGACGACGTCGTGGCGGCGTTCGTCCGAAGCGTCGGGACGCACCTCGAGCCCGGGGGCGTCGCTCAGCTGCTCGGCAACTGGGAGACCCGCGCGGGAGTCGACGGGCTGGACCGGGTGCGCGCATGGGTGGCGGAATCACCGGTGCCCCTGGACGCCTGGGTCGTCGAGCGGGAGAGCCTCGACCCGCTGTCGTACGCGGAGCTGTGGGTGCGTGACGGCGGGACGCTCGCGGGGACGCCGGGGTTCGTCCGGCTCGTGGATGCCTGGCTCGACGACTTCACGGCGCGCGAGGTCACCGAGGTCGGCTTCGGATACCTGCTGCTGCGACGGCCGGCGTCGGGGGAGCCGACGCTCTCGCGGTTCGAGCGCCTGCATCAGGGGCTGTCGGGCGACAGCCTGGGGACGCATCTGGCCGACGCGCTCGCCGCCCACGACAGGCTGTCGTCCCTCGAGGACGCTGAGGTCGCGGCATCCGTCTTCGTCGTCGCACCCGATGTGACCGAGGCGCGCCACCACGTGCCCGGACAGGAAGACCCCACCGTGATCGAGCTGCGGCAGGGCGGCGGCTTCGGACGAGCGCTCGCGGTCGACCCCGGCCTGGCGGCCCTCGTGGGCGCGTGCGACGGCGAACTGCCGGCCGGGGTGCTGATCGACGCGATCGCGGAGCTGCTCGGGGCGGATGCCTCGGCCCTCCGCGCCGACCTGGTGCCGCGGGTGCGCGAGCTGGCGTTCACCGGGTTCCTCCGGTTGGCGTAGGGCCGCGGAGGCGGCTCGGTAGGCTCGAATCATGCTCAACATGGCCGAGGGCATCGCGCGCCTCGGCGCGCTCGCCGCTTCCCCCGTCGTCGACACGCTCGCCCGCGCGTTCGCGTCGGCCGGCCACGACCTCGCGATCGTCGGCGGTCCGGTGCGCGACGCGCTGCTGGGACGCGCGACGAACGACCTCGACTTCACGACCGACGCGCGCCCCGACGACATCCTGCGGATCGTCAAGCCGATCAGCACCGCTCAGTGGGACATCGGGCGCGCATTCGGCACGATCGGCGCCAAGGTCGCCGGCGAGCACGTCGAGATCACGACGTACCGCGCCGACAGCTACGACGGTCTCACCCGCAAGCCGACCGTGGAGTTCGGCGAGACGCTCGAAGGCGACCTGGTCCGCCGCGACTTCACCGTCAACGCGATGGCGCTGCGCGTGCCCGCCCGCACGCTGGTCGACCCGACCGGCGGCGTCGAAGACCTCGTCGCGCAACGGCTGCGCACCCCGGCTGACCCGGCGGTCAGTTTCGGCGACGATCCGCTGCGCATGCTGCGCGCCGCCCGCTTCTCGTCGCAGCTCGGCTTCGACGTCGACCCGGCGACGGTCGACGCGATGGCGGAGCTGCGGCAGACCCTGTCGATCGTGAGCCCCGAGCGCATCCAGGGCGAGCTCGTGCGACTGCTGTCGACCGCCGACCCGGTGCGAGGCATCCGTCTCCTCGTCGACACCGGACTGATCGGCGAGTTCCTGCCCGAGGTCCCGGCGCTCAAGCTCGAGGTCGACGAGCACCACCACCACAAGGACGTCTACGAGCACTCGCTGACGGTGCTGCGTCAGGCGATCGACCTCGAGCAGTCCAGGAATCCGGATGCCCCGGCCGACGTCCCGCTCCGTCTCGCCGCACTGCTGCACGACATCGGCAAGCCGGCCACGCGGCGGCTCGAGCCCGGCGGCGGCGTCACCTTCTACCATCACGACATCAAGGGCGCGCGGATGGCGCGGAAGCGCCTGAACGCGCTGCGCTTCGACAGCGACACGATCGGGGTCGTCACGCGGCTGATCGAGCTGCACCTGCGGTTCTTCGGCTACGCCGAAGGCGCGTGGACCGACTCGGCCGTCCGTCGTTATGTGCGCGACGCCGGCGCTGAACTCGAGCGGCTGCACATCCTCACCCGTGCCGACGTCACGACCCGCAACGCCAGGAAGGCGGGCCGCCTGGCCCGGGCCTACGACGACATCGAGCGCCGCATCGACGAACTCGCCGCGCAGGAGGAACTCGACGCGATGCGCCCCGAGCTCGACGGGAACCGGATCCAGGAGGTCCTGGGCATCACGCCTGGACGCGAGGTGGGCGAGGCGTATCGCTTCCTGCTCGACCTGCGGCTCGACGAGGGGATCCTCGGCGAGGACGAGGCCGAGCGCCGCCTGCGCGAGTGGTGGGCCGCTCGCGGCTGACGCTACGAGCCCGCCCCCTGCGACGGCACCACGACCGCGCGCCCACGCACGTCACCGTGGTGCAGTCGCGCGTAGGCTTCGGGGGCGTCGTCGATGCCGTATCGCTCGACGTGGACGTTCACCGCGCCGACCCGCGCGAGGTCCAGCACCTCCATGAGCTCGCTGCGCGAGCCCCAGTATGGTGCGCGCACGGCGGCCCCCATGGGGGTCTGGAAGAAGCCGGTCGGCAGGACGCCCCCGCCGATGCCGATGATGTGCACGTAGCCGTCGATCGCGACGACGGCCTTCGACAGGTCGAGCGTCGACTGAACGCCGGCGAAGTCGAACACGGCTTCGGCGCCGTACCCGCCGGTGAGCTCGCGGATCCGCTCGGCGGCATCGGGCCCGGACACCACGGTGTGGTGCGCGCCGACTTCCCCGGCGAGGGCGAGCTTGTCCTCGCTGATGTCGACGGCGATCACCGTCGCGGCGCTGATGGCGCGGAGGATCTGGATCCCGACATGGCCCAGGCCGCCGACGCCGATGACGACCGCGGTCGAACCCGCGTAGAGCTTGTGCTCGGCGGCCCGGATCGCGTGGTACGGCGTGAGGCCGGCATCCGTCAGCGACACGGTCTCGACCGGGTCGAGGTCTCCGAGCGGCACCAGGTGACGGCGATCGTCGACGATGACGTACTCCGCCATGGCGCCGGGCGCTCCCAGACCGGGGGGCGCGATGCCGAGCTCGGCCGCGCGCGGGCAGTAGTTCTCGCGGCCCTCCGCGCACGCATGGCACTGGCCGCAGCCCCAGGGCCCGTAGATCGCGTACGCCTCGCCGATCGAGACGCCCTCCACGCCGTCGCCGAGCTTGTCGACGACGCCGGCGCCCTCGTGCCCCAGGGTCAGCGGGAGTCCGTAGACGTAGTTCTCCTCCGGCAGGTCCATGACGAACCAGTCGGAGTGGCAGAGTCCGGCAGCGGTCACCTTGAGGCGGATCTGGCCGGGTCCGGGCTCGGGCACCTCGATCTCCACGACCTCGGGACCCTTGCCGATCTCGCGATACTGCACAGCCTTCATCGTGTTGTCGGTCATGACTCCAGACTGGCACTGCTGGTGCTGGCGCGCTCCCCCTGCGCCGGGAGAAGTCGAGACGGCGCGATCGGCCCGCCCCTACACTGGACCCACGCTCCACCGCCGTCGATCGGAGCACCGTGTCCTCACTGTGGTCGCAGCGACGCGAAGTGTCGCCCGAGACTTCCCGTCTGCTGATCGAGCGCGCCCACGAGGAGCTGGTGGCAGGTAACACCGCTGATGCTCGCATCGCGGGCGTGCGCGCGCTCGTGCGCGAGTCCTGGCGGCGCTCGCTCGAGAGCTACGTCGGCGCCGAGGCGCTGCCACCTCTCGATCTGACGGCGGACGATCTCGAGGCCTACCGCCGGGGGCACCCCCTGGCCGGGGTGATCGACATGGTGCGCGGGTTGCTCCTCCCGGGCGAGGCGTCCGATTCCGGCGTGGTCGTCGCGGTCGGCGACGCCGCCGGACGGTTGCTGTGGGTCGAGGGCGATCGAAGCGTGCGTGCACTGACGGGCGACATGGGTTTCGTCGAGGGGGCGAACTGGTCGGAGCGGGCGGTTGGAACAGCCGCCCCCGGAACAGCGATCGCCCTGGATCGGTCCGTGCAGATCCACGGCGCCGAGCACTTCAATCGCCTGGTCCAGCTCTGGTCGTGCACCGCGGCCCCCGTGCACGATCCCGAGACGCGCAAGATCCTCGGGGTGATCGACGTGACTGGAGGCTCCGAGGCGGTCACGCCGCAGGCGCAGCTTCTCGTGGATGCCACGGCTCGCGCGATCGAGGCCGAGCTGCTGGTCGCGCGTCTACGCGCCCGCACCGAGCCCGCCCCGCCGCGACGTCCGGCCCGCCGGGTCGAGCCGCGGCGGGCGATCCTCCGCGTGCTCGGGCGGGACCGCGCGCTCCTCGAAGTCGCCGGCGACGGCGCGGACACCGTCTCGGAACTGGGCCCGCGTCATGCCGAGCTGGTCCTCATGCTCGCGGTGCACCGACAGGGCGTATCGGCCGACCGGCTCGCCGAGCTGGTCTACGGCGAGAGGGCCGGAGAGTCCGCGTCGGTCACCTTGCGCGCAGAGATGGTGCGCCTGCGCAAGGTGCTCGAGAAGGCTGCGCCGCGCCTCGTTCCCGAATCGCGCCCGTATCGGCTCGCCGCCGATGTCGAGACGGATGCGCACCAGCTGCTGTCACTCCTCGACCGCGGTGCGCACCGGGTCGCGCTCGCCGCGTACCGCGGCGACGTGCTCCCCGACTCGGTCTCTCCCGGCGTGGAGGAGTTCCGTGAGTCGGTTCGTACGACGCTCCGCGAGGCGCTGATGGCCGAGGCATCCGTCGACGTTCTCCTCGCGTTCGCGGAGACGGATGCCGGCGCCGACGATCTCGAGCTGTTGCAGCTCTGCCTGTCGATGCTTCCACCGCGTTCACCCAAGCGCGCCGGCCTCGTCGCCCGTATCGCGCGCCTCGAGTCACTCTGACGCGGCCCCACGCAACGTTTCGCAACCTCTCCGCCTCTACCTTCGACCACACCAGCGACGGCACCGTCGCGCAGCGTCGAAGGAGACCAGCATGACCATCGTCGAAGAGGGCGTCTCGAGCGTCTACGCCGCCCCCGGGCAGCGCGGCTCGATCGCCGACTACCGTCCCCGCTACGGCCACTACATCGGAGGCGAGTGGGTCGACCCGATCAAGGGCCAGTACTTCGAGAACATCTCGCCCGTCAACGGCAAGCCGTTCACCGAGGTCGGGCGCGGCACCGTCGAGGACATCGATCGGGCGGTCGAAGTCGCGTGGAAGGCGTTCGAGTCGTGGAAGCGCACGACGCCCGCCGAGCGGGCCGTGATCCTCAACAGGATCGCCGACCGCATCGAGCAGAACCTCGAGAAGATCGCTGTCGCCGAGACGTGGGAGAACGGCAAGCCCGTGCGCGAGACGCTCGCCGCCGACATCCCGCTCGCCGTCGACCACTTCCGGTACTTCGCCGGGGTGCTGCGCGCGCAGGAGGGCTCCCTCAGTCAGCTCGACGAAGACACCGTCGCGTACCACTTCAACGAGCCGCTGGGAGTCGTGGGACAGATCATCCCGTGGAACTTCCCGATCCTGATGGCCACGTGGAAGCTCGCTCCCGCGCTCGCCGCCGGCAACTGCGTGGTGCTCAAGCCGGCCGAGCAGACCCCCGCTTCGATCCTGTTCCTGTTCGATATCATCGGTGACCTCTTGCCGGCCGGCGTGGTCAATATCGTGAACGGATTCGGCATCGAGGCCGGTGCTCCGCTCGCGCAGCACAAGCGCATCCGCAAGGTCGCGTTCACCGGCGAGACGACGACGGGTCGCCTCATCATGCAGTACGCGTCGCAGAACCTGATCCCGGTGACGCTGGAGCTCGGCGGCAAGAGCGCCAACGTGTTCTTCGAGGACGTCGCGCGCGACACCGGCGATGCGTACTACGACAAGGCCCTCGAAGGCTTCACCTTCTTCGCACTCAACCAGGGCGAGGTCTGCACATGCCCGTCGCGCGCGCTCATCCAGCGGTCGATCTACGACCGGTTCCTCGGCGACGGCCTCGAGCGCGTCGCGAAGATCGTGCAGGGCAACCCTCTGGACCCCGCGACGATGATCGGCGCGCAGGCGTCGAACGACCAGCTTGAGAAGATCCTGAGCTACATCGACATCGGCAAGCAAGGCGGAGCGAAGCTGCTCGCCGGCGGGGATCGGGTCGATCTCGGCGGTGACCTGAGCGAGGGCTTCTACGTCGCCCCCACGGTCTTCGAGGGCACGAACGACATGCGGATCTTCCAGGAGGAGATCTTCGGTCCCGTGGTGTCGGTGACGAGCTTCGACGACTTCGACGACGCGATCTCGATCGCCAACGACACCCTGTACGGGCTGGGGGCCGGCGTGTGGAGCCGTTCGGGCGATACCGCCTACCGGGCCGGTCGGGCGATCGAGGCCGGACGCGTGTGGACGAACACCTACCACCAGTACCCCGCCCACGCGGCGTTCGGCGGCTACAAGCAGTCGGGCATCGGCCGCGAGAACCACCTGAAGATGCTCGACCACTACCAGCAGACGAAGAACTTGCTCGTGTCGTACGCCGAAGGCGCGATGGGCTTCTTCTGATCCCCACGGCCGTTGAGCGCGCCCGCACGGCTCGCTCAACGGCCGGTGTCCTGAGGAGATCTCGATGGTGACTTCGACGCCCACCCACTCACGCGTGGCGGTGACGGATGCCGCGGCATCCCTTCTCCGTGAGCTCTCGGCCCAGCACGGCGCTCTCATGTTCCATCAGTCGGGTGGTTGCTGTGACGGCAGCGCCCCGATGTGCTACCCGGTGGGGATGTTCATCGTGGGCCCGAGCGATGTTCACCTCGGCGGACTCGGCGTCGGGCTGCCGCGTCCCATAGACGTCTACATCTCGGAGGCGCAGTTCGAGTACTGGAAGTACACGCACCTGACGATCGACGTGGTCCCCGGCCGGGGCGCAGGGTTCTCGGTAGAAGGTCCGACCGGCAATCGCTTCATCATCCGCAGCCGGATGCTCGAGGAGGTCGAGCTCCAGCACTTCGGCCTGCGCTGAGCCGGGGTCGGCAGATCAGCGCGCGAACAGCCCGAAGAATCCGGTGTTGCTGAGGAGCCAGAAGAGCACGAACGCTCCCATCACGATGATCGTCGCCCACGGCACCCCGCGCTGCAGCCGGCGGCCCCGCGGAGCCACGCCCGGGGGCGGGCGCAGGGCGTCGAGCGGCGGTGTGAACGGGACGGCGGATGCCCCGTCCGCCGCTGCTGGGCCGAACGACCCGGCCACGGGGGGCGAGGCATCCGGAACCGCCGCCTCGGCGCGCAGGCGTTCGTCTCGCCAGCGGGCCCACTGTCCGAACTTGTCGAGCAGCGCCCCGACCACTGAGAACAGCCATGCCCAGGTCGCCGGATCGAGCGTCGAGAAGTCCCGCTTGGCGTAGAGGAACAGCCAGTCGTCCACGATCTCGACGTCGAGCGCGGCGGCGTTGTCGATGAAGCGCGCCATGATGTCGGGCGTGAAGAGGTAGAGCGCATCGCGCTCGTAATCGGCGGGGCAGTACAGCGAGAAGTACCGGTCGAAGTCGCCCTCGAGGCTCAAGCGCTGGTCGCGGTCGAACGTCAGTGGCAGGTTGGAGCCGAAGAGTCCGTTGTTCCCGGTGGCGTCGAGCACGATGTGCGGCAGCGGCGCGTCGAGCTTCACCGCGACGTACCCCCACCGGTGGGTCGTCTTGTTCTTCCCCGAGCCGGTCGTGTAGCGGTAGTTCGCGAACTCGACGAACCGCGGGCGGTCGCCGCGCACGACATCGGACGCGAGGCGTGTGTTGCCCACGCCGAAGATCATCCCGGGCAGGGCGTGCGGGCCCAGAGCAGGCAGGTACGACATCCCGTTCGCACGGGCGAAGCGGTCGAGGCGCAGCATCCGCTCGGCACTCCCGCGCTGTGCGGCGACCACGCCGAAGACTCCGACCGCCAGCACGACTCCGAAGATCAGGAACGGCACGATGCCGACCAGCTCGCCGGCGAGCCCGCCGCCCGTGCCCGCGGTCGAGCTCGCGATCGCCGCGAAGATCGAGGCGAATATGGTCACGAACACCGAGCCGAACGCGATGACGACCACGCCCACGATGACGGCGACGATCACGTTGGTCCCGGTGAAGAGCCCCGGCAGCTGAGCGTTCTGCCGCAGTTGCTGCACGAAGGCTCGAGTGGCTCCCGGCTCGACCGGATCCACCAGGGGCCGGGCATCGAACGACGGAGACGGGGCGACCATGGCCCCACGCTACCGGCGGGGGTGGTGGGTGACCGGCGGGGGCGGGGGTGTGCGCACAACTCCTTCTGAACGCCCGGCCGCGCTGGCTGCGGCCGTTGCCGCAGCCCTCGGGGAGGAGTTGTGCTCGCTGCGCGGTGGGGCGGCGGTGCGGTGGGTGGTTCGGTGGGCGGGGGTGGTGGGTGACCGGCGGGGGCGGGGGTGTGCGCACAACTCCTTCTGAACGCCGGGCCGCGCCGGCTGCGGCCGTTGCCGCAGCCTTCTGGAAGGAGTTGTGCTCGCGCGGGCGGGCGGGCGGGCGCGCGGGCGGGCGGCGTGCGCGCGTGCGCGGTGCGGTGGGGCGGAGGCGGGGGTGGTCGGCGGCGGTCCGGGGGCCGGACTCTTCCTCCGGACGGGCGCCGGATCGCCGACAGTGTGCAGCCCGGCGGCCGGGCACAATGGCAGAAGACCCTGAGGAGGCACGCGATGGAGCCGAGGAACCCCGACGATCTCGAGGCGTTGCGCGAGGCATCCGACATTCTCGGCCTCGACGCGCTGCTCACCGGGGATGAGCGCGCGACCCGCGACCGCGTGCGCGCATTCGTCGACGCCGAGATCCGGCCTCACATCGCCGACTGGTTCGATCGTGCGCACTTCCCCGCCGAGCTCGCGCCCGCGTTCGGCGAGCTGGGCGTGCTCGGCATGACGCTGAAGGGGTACGGATGCCCCGGCCGCAGCGCCGTCGAATACGGTCTTGCCGCGCTCGAGCTCGAAGCCGGAGACTCCGGACTGCGCACGTTCGTGTCGGTGCAGGGTTCGCTCGCCATGGGCTCGATCCACCGGTGGGGATCCGAGGCGCAGAAGCAGGAGTGGCTCCCGCGCATGGCCGCCGGCGAGGTGATCGGGGCCTTCGGGCTCACCGAGCCGACGGCGGGGTCGGACCCGTCGAGCATGAGGACCTTCGCGCGCCGCGACGGCGGCGACTGGGTTCTCGACGGCGCCAAGCGGTGGATCGGCTTGGCGACGATCGCCCAGCTCGTCGTGGTGTGGGCGCAGACCGACGAGGGCGTGCGCGGGTTCGTCGTCCCGGCGGATGCCCCGGGCTTCGCGGCCACGGTGCTCGAGCCGAAGGGGTCGATGCGCGCCTCGATCCAGACGGGGCTCACGTTCGATGGCGTGCGGCTGCCGGCATCCGCGGTCCTGCCCGAAGCCCGAGGACTGCGCGGTCCGTTCGCCGCCCTCAACGAGGCGCGCTACGGGATCGTATGGGGGGCGCTCGGCGCGGCGCGGGACAGCTATGAGTCGGCGCTGCGCCACGCGCTGCGGCGAGAGCAGTTCGGACGCCCGATCGCAGGATTCCAGCTCACGCAGCAGAAGCTCGTCGACATGGTGGTCGAGCTGCAGAAGGGGGCGCTGCTGGCTCTGCAGATCGGCCGCGCGAAGGACGCCGGCACGCTACGGCCGGAGCAGGTGTCGCTCGGCAAGCTCAACAACGTGCGCGAGGCGATCGCGATCGCGCGGGAGGCGCGCACGATCCTCGGCGGCGACGGGGTGCTGCTCGAGAACCCGCCGATCCGGCACGCGGCCAACCTCGAGTCGGTGCGCACCTACGAGGGCACCGACGAGGTGCACACGCTGATCCTCGGCCAGCACCTCACCGGCATCGGAGCGTTCCGGTGAGCACAGGAGGAGCGAGCGTTTCGTCTCGCTTCGCTCGCTCGACGAGCGCGGAGAGAGGCGCCGGTCGTTGAGCGAGGAGCGGAGCGGCGAGACGAACCGGCCCGCGACGGGCCCGCTCTCCGGCGTGCTGGTCGCCGATTTCTCTCGCGTGCTCGCCGGGCCGTACTGCACGATGCTGCTCGCCGATCTCGGCGCGACGGTCGTGAAGGTCGAAGGCCCCGACGGGGATGAGACCCGGCACTGGACTCCGCCGGCCCGCGACGGGCAGGCCACCTACTTCCTCTCGGTGAACCGCAACAAGCGCGCGATCACGCTCGACTTCGACGAGACCGACGACCTCGAGACGGCGCGAGCGCTCGCCGCGCGCGCCGATGTCGTCGTCGAGAACTTCAAGCCCGGCGGGCTCGAGCGCTTCGGGCTGGACTACGACGCCGTGCGCTCCTCGAACCCCGGCGTCGTCTACGTCTCGATCACCGGCTTCGGCGCCGACTCCGCCCTGCCCGGTTACGACATCCTGGCCCAGGCGCTGTCGGGACTGATGAGTGTGACGGGGGCGCCGGACGGTCCGCCGACGAAAGCCGGAGTCGCGATCGTCGACGTCGTCACCGGGCTGCACGCCGGGCTGGGGGCGGTGGCGGCGCTGCGCCACCGCGATATCACCGGCGAAGGGCAGCGGGTCGAGGTGAACCTCCTGTCGTCCGCGCTCTCCGCGCTCGTGAACCAGTCCGGCGCCTACGCGTTCGCTGAGGTCGTGCCCGGACGCCGCGGGAACGACCATCCGAGCATCTATCCCTATGGCCCCTTCCCCACCGCGGACGCCGAGCTCGTCGTGGCCGTCGGCAACGATCGCCAGTTCGCACGGCTGTGCCGCGCGCTCGGCATCGGCCCGCTCGCGGATGATGAGCGCTTCCGGCGGGCACCCGACCGGAGCGCGAACCGTGACGATCTCCGCCCGCTCCTCGAGAGCGCATTCGCCGAGCGACCGGCAGCGGAATGGGAGGCGCTGCTCGCCGCGGAGGGGGTGCCGTGTGCACCCGTCCTGGACGTGGGCGAGGCGTTCGAGCGAGCGCGCACCCTCGGGCCCGACCCCGTGGTCACCGCCGCCGATGGGCGGGTGGCCGGGGTGCGGCATCCGATCTCCTTCTCGGCCAGCCCGCCCGCCTATGCGACCGCACCTCCCGGGCCCGATGCCGACAGGGAGTGGGTGCTGCGACTGCTCGCCGACGAGACCCGGATGCCTGGATTCGGCCGGTGACCGGGCATCCGGTACCATAGGAGGGTTGTCCGCCCGCGCCCCTGTGCGCACTCCGCGGATGACGTGCAACACACCCTCCTGCTGCCGGGAAATGCCCGACAGCCGTTCAAGTCCGAAGGAGGTGGGTTAGTGACGCACCAGTACGAACTCATGGTCATCCTGAGCCCTGAGATCGATGAGCGCCAGGTCGCCCCGAACCTCGACAAGTTCCTGAAGGTCATCACCGCTGATGGTGGCTCGATCGACAACGTCGACATCTGGGGTCGCCGCCGTCTCGCCTACGAGATCCAGAAGAAGACCGAAGGCGTCTACGCCGTCGTGAACTTCACCGCCACGAGCGCTGCCACCCAGGAGCTCGACCGCCAGCTGAACCTCAGCGAGCTGGTCATGCGCACCAAGGTGCTCCGCGCCGAAGAGGCGATCGCGATGATCGCATCCGAGAAGCAGCGCGCCGACGAGAAGGCTGCCCGCAAGGCCGCCCGTCCCGCGAAGCCCGCGAAGCAGGACGCGTAACGACGATGGCCGGCGAGACGATCATCACCGTCGTGGGAAACCTCACGGCTGATCCCGAGCTGCGCTACACGCAGAACGGTCTCCCCGTCGCGAACTTCACGATCGCTTCGACGCCGCGCAACTTCGACCGCCAGGCCAACGAGTGGAAGGACGGCGAAGCGCTGTTCCTCCGCGCGAGCGTGTGGCGCGAGTTCGCCGAGCACGTCGCGGGCTCGCTGACGAAGGGCTCCCGCGTCATCGCGACCGGTCGCCTCAAGCAGCGTTCCTACGAGACGCGCGAGGGCGAGAAGCGCACCGCCATCGAGCTCGAGGTCGATGAGATCGGCCCCTCGCTCCGCTACGCGACCGCCCAGGTCACGCGCGCGGCGGGCGGCGGCGGTCAGTCGCGCGGCGGTCAGGCGCAGGTCGCCGACGAGCCGTGGTCGACCCCCGGTTCGTCGAACGCCGGCGCCGCCGGTGGCGGAGACGCCTGGGCTGCCCCGGGCGCCTACGGCGACGACACCCCGTTCTGATCTCAGAAACAGATTCCGGATGCCTCGGGCCGAGGCATCCCCTCTTGATGTAAAGGAAACACCATGGCTGGAAAGGCAACCGGCGACCGCCGGAAGCCGCGGAAGGGCGCGAAGAACGCGGCCCCCGCGAAGGCGATCCGTGTCGGCGTCATCGACTACAAGGACGTCGCCACCCTTCGCAAGTTCATCTCGGAGCGCGGCAAGATCCGTGCCCGTCGTATCACCGGTGTCTCGGTGCAGGAGCAGCGTCTGATCGCCAAGGCGATCAAGAACGCGCGCGAGATGGCGCTCCTGCCCTACGCCGGCGCTGGCCGCTAAGGAGCACCGCAATGGCAAAGCTGATTCTCACGAATGAGGTCGCCGGGCTCGGTAGCGCCGGTGACGTGGTCGAGGTCAAGAACGGGTACGCCCGCAACTACCTCATCCCCCAGGGCTTCGCTGTGGCGTGGACCCGTGGCGGCGAGAAGCAGGTGGCGTCGATCCGCGCCGCCCGCGACGCCCGCGCGATCCACGACCACGAAGAGGCCGTCGCGCTCAAGGACGCCCTCGAGGCGAACAAGGTGCGCCTGGCCGTGAAGGCCGGCGCCGAGGGCCGCCTGTTCGGCTCGGTGAAGACCGAGGCCGTCGCCGACGCCGTCAAGGCTGCCGGCCTGGGCGAGCTCGACAAGCGCAAGATCCACATCACCTCGCCGATCAAGTCGGTGGGCGAGCACGAGGCGACGGTCCGTCTTCGCGACGACCTCACCGCCGTGATCACCCTGCAGGTGGTCGCCGCGAAGTAACTCTCGCAGACACGAACGGATGCCGCGGACCTTCGGGTTCGCGGCATCCGTCGTTCCCGGGCGCAGACGGATGCCGCGAGCCCCCATGGTTCGCGGCATCCGCCTTGTCTGCGTGTTCGAGTCACGGAGCGGTCGTTCCAGGCAGGACGACCGCTCCGTGAGGGATCTGAGGGAGGAAGGGGCGGGAGGACCGGTGGGGAACGGCCCTCCCGCCGCGCTCGCGCGGAGTCAGCCGGAAGGATTCTGGGGGTCCCTCCGGCCCAGTGTCACGCGGAGCGTCGCCGCGACACGAGCGCCAACGCGCCGACTGCGAGCAGCACCATGCTCAGCAGCAGCACGGGGAGCGCGCTCATCCCTCCCGTCGCGGCCAGTGCGGTGACGGCGCCGGCGCCGGCCGGAGAGCCGGTGACGTCACCACCCGAGGAGCCCGAACCGCTGGGGTCGGTCGGGTCCGTCGGGGTCGTGGGACCCACCGGACCCGTGGGGTCGGTCGGGTCCGTGGGGTCCGTCGGGTCCGTCGGGTCCGTGGGATCCGTGGGGTCGGTCGGCACCACCGGCGACCGGGTGGTGCTGTCGCCGACGACCGAGATGGCGTTGCCGCCGATCGTGATCGGCAGATCGATCGGCGCCAGCACCTGCGTGCCGCCGAGGACGGAGTCACCTCCCGACGTCGATCCGTCCGTGCCCGTTCCGCCCGGGGCGGGTCCCGCCTCGGAACCCGTCGACGTGCTGTCGCCGATGACGGAGACGGCGTTGCCGGCGGCGGTGATCGGTGCGGTGACGGGAGCGAGCACCTGGGTTCCGCCGAGGACGCCGTCGGAGCCGGAGGTCTCGCCGCCGGTGGTGCCGCCGGTCGAGCCGCCGGTTGCGGTGGTGGACCCTTCGGTGGAGCTGTCGCCGAGGACCGAGATGGCGTTGCCGCCAGCGGTGATCGGTGCGGTGACGGGAGCGAGCACCTGGGTTCCGCCGAGGATCGAGTCCTCGCCGCCGGTGGTGCCGCCCGCGGCAGTGCCTGCGCCGCTGGTGCCGGCCGTTCCGGTCGACGCACCGTCGCTGCGGCTGTCACCCAGCACCGAGACGGCATTGCCGCCGACCGCGATCGGCGCAGCGATCGGGGCGACGACCTGCGTGCCGCCGGCGACGGAATCCTCGCCGTCGGTGGTCGCTTCGGCCGAGGAGCCGCTCGAGCCGCCGGCAGGGGCCGTGGAGGCATCCGTGCTCTCGGAGTCACCTGCGACCGAGATGGCGTTGCCGCTCACGGTGATCGGAGCGGCCACCGAGACCACGCCTTGGGTGCCGGACAGCACCCCATCAGCCCCCGACGTCGTCGCGGGCTCGGAGGAGCCCGCCGACGTCGCAGGTGCGGCGGTCGAGGCATCCGTCGACGAACTGTCCCCGACCACCGAGATCGAGTTGCCCGAGACGGTGACCGGAGCCGATACCGAGACGAGCGCCTGGGTGCCGGAGGCGGTGCCGTTGTCGCCGCTGGTGGTGGCGGAGGCAGCCGGTGCCGGTGCGGGCGCCGGTGCCGCCGTCGCGGCGTCTGAAGAGCTGGAGTCACCGATGACCGAAAGCGAAGTGCCGCTGACGGTCACCGGGAGAGTGACGTCGAGGACGGCCTGGGTGCCCGCGAGCAGCCCGTCGTCTCCCGTCGTCTCGGCCGCGTTGGCGACCGTCGCGCCGAGCAGCGTGATGCCGCCGGCCAGGAGCGTGCCCAGAAGGGCGCGCTTGAGAGTAGTGCGCATGATGTTCCCCTTTGTTGACTGATGGATGTCGCGGCGCGCGAGGGGGCGCGGCTGATGCTCGGCCGCCATGAGAAGGCGGCAGCGAGCCGATCAGTCAGGGGAGACGTCGGTGGATCCTGCGGGCGCCGGAGGCGCGTCCTCGTCCTCAAGCCCTGCACGACGCACCCAGGCACGGAGAGCGGCGAGCGGACCTATGGCGACGAGCGCCCAGGCGCCGGAACCCGCACCACCGGGTCCCGAGGAAGAAGCGGTCGGCGGGCAGAGTCCTCCCGCCGAAGCGGGAGAACCCGCTGTGCCGAGAGGCGTGGCGGTGGCCGCGACGGCGGCTGCGACCGCGGAGCCGAGCTCGTACGCGGTCGGGAGAGAGTGGACGGATGCCCCGGCAGCCGTCGCCGCGACTCGCGACGCGAACACGGCGGGCTGGTCGTCGACGGAGCGGGGCGCGGGGCCCTCGGGAAGGACTGGAGGCGTGGGAATCGCGGGCGTCGCGGGCACCTCGGGGAGCGGAGGAGTCGTTCCCGCCGGAGGCCGACCGACGGTCGACGCCACGTCCGTCACAGCCTTCGCAACCCCGCCGAGAGTGTCGTCCACTGTCTGGCTCACGTCGGTGACGACCTCATCCAGGCCGACTCCCGAGACGATCTCGCCGACCATCGGGACGGCGGTCACGACCTCGACGACGGGCTTGGTCACCGTGCTCACGACTCCGCTCGACACCACCTCGGTGACGGGCTTGGTGGTCGTCACGACGGTCGAGACCGTCGTGACGACTTCGCGTACCGGCTGCTGCACCGGAGCGGGGGCGACGGCGACGACCGTGTTCACCACCTCGGACACGGTCGACGTCGTCGCCGTGACCGTCTTCGTGAGGGTCGACGCCGTGCCGTCGACGGCGGAGCTGACGGCACCCAACAGGCCCTTGTCGCCCGACGAATCATCGGCACGCGCCTCACCCGAGCCGAACCCGAGGAGCAGCGCGAGGACGATCCAGGCGAACGCGGTTGCCGCCCCGACAAGGGCGAGTCGCCAGATCCTCGACAACGACTCCGAGGTTGCGATCTCCACATTCACCTCCCGCGACGAACAACGCCACGCGTTCCGAGCGGAACGCGCTGAGGGTGCCTGGAGAAGCCAATGTAGCCCGCTCGTCGGCTCGTGTAAACAGGTTGAGTCGAAAAGTTCGCAACTTGGCCGATCCAGGCGCGGAACGACGCGATTGTGCACAGGTGGGCGTGGTTGGACCAACCTTCAAGGCGTACTTCAACCACATCACCCTCCACAGGTTGTGGAACACCAAAGGGCTGATCAGAAGACCTTTCCCCCGACCCTTACGCAGTAATCCCCGTAGTTCTCCACAGACGTTGTTCACAGCTCTTGCGGCGTTTCTCGCACATTCTCCACACACTTATCCACAGGCGCTGTTGCAGCTGTCGGTGCCCCTGCTTAGCGTGGTCTCCGGCCCCACCGGGGGGAGTCGGCGAGCCGCCGCGATGGAACCGAACGTTGTGGAGGATCCTGCACACATGTCGATCGCCGACATCTCCGAAGATCGGATGGGCGGGCCGCGCGAATTCGAGCGCACTCCGCCGCACGACCTTCTCGCCGAGCAGAGTGCGCTGGGCGGCATGCTCCTGTCGAAGGATGCCGTCGCCGACGTCATCGAGACGCTGCGCGGTGTCGACTTCTACATCCCCAAGCACGAGCTGATCTTCGAGGCGATCCTCACCCTCTACTCGCACGGCGAGCCGACCGACGTCGTCGCGGTGACGGACGAGCTCATCAAGACCGGCGAGCTGCAGCGCGCCGGCGGCGCGGACTACCTCCACACCCTCACCTCGATCGTGCCGACCGCGGCGAATGCCGGCTACTACGCGTCGATCGTCTCGGAGCGCGCGCTGCTTCGCCGGCTCGTCGACGCCGGAACCCGCATCGTGCAGATGGGCTATTCGGGTCAGGGCGAGGCGCTCGATCTCGTCAACAACGCGCAGGCCGAGATCTACTCCGTCACCGGGGCGGAGGCCGCCGAGGACTACGTTCCGCTCACGATCGCGGTCGATGCCGCGGTGGAGGAGATCGAAGCCGCCCGTGGCCGCGACGGCCAGATGACCGGTATCCCGACGGGCTTCTCCGGGCTCGACCAGCTCACCAACGGACTGCACCCCGGCCAGATGATCATCATCGCCGCGCGTCCCGCGATGGGTAAGTCGACACTGGCGCTCGATTTCGCCCGTGCCGCTGCCATCAAGCACGACATGCCGACGATCTTCTTCTCGCTCGAGATGGGCCGCAGCGAGATCGCGATGCGCCTCATGAGCGCCGAGGGTGCGATCCCGCTGCAGGCGATGCGCAAGGGCACGCTCGACTCGCGTGACTGGACGACGATCGCCGCGACGCGGGGCCGCATCAACGACGCCCCGCTCTACATCGACGACAGCCCCAACATGACGCTCGTCGAAATCCGGGCGAAGTGCCGCCGCCTCAAGCAGCGCGTCGGTCTCAAGATGGTGGTCATCGACTACCTGCAGCTCATGACCTCGGGCAAGCGGGTCGAGTCGCGACAGCAGGAGGTCTCGGAGTTCTCGCGTGCCCTCAAGCTCCTCGCGAAGGAGCTCGGTGTTCCGGTCATCGCCCTGTCGCAGCTGAACCGTGGTCCGGAGCAGCGCGCCGACAAGAAGCCGGCCCTGTCCGACCTGCGTGAGTCCGGTTCGATCGAACAGGACGCCGACATGGTCGTGCTCCTGCACCGCGAGGCGGCGTACGAGAAGGAGAGTCCTCGCGCGGGCGAGGCCGACCTGATCGTCGCCAAGCACCGAAACGGCCCCACCGACACGATCACCGTCGCGTTCCAGGGCCACTTCTCGCGCTTCACCGACATGGCGCCCGGCGGCGACTTCCAGTAGGAGCTGCGGGGATCCTCCGACCTCGGCTTGTGCGTCTGGCGCGACTCAGCGGACGATCTTGAACTGGAACGTCGGCATCCCGAGCACACCGAACAGGCGTACCCAGACGGGCAGAAGGCTCTCGGTGCCACGCGCGGTGCTGAGGTCGCCGAGATCGATCACGTCTGTGTGACCGAAGGAGCGCAGCAGCCCGGTCACGACCTGCTTGGCTTCGACGTCGTTGCCCGAGACGAACACCGTGTGGTCGGCGTCGGCGAGCTGCCGCGGATCCACCATGAGAAGGGCATTCATCGTGTTGAGCGACTTGACCACCCTGGCCTCGGGGAATGCGGCCTGGATCTGCTCGGCCAGGGAGTCGGTGTTGCTCACGAACAGACTGGGAGGGAAGCCCTGCGAGTAGTCGAGGGGGTTGGCGAAGTCGAGCAGCACCTTGCCTGCGAGATTCTCGCGGCCGGCTGCTTCCAGCACCGCGACCGATGCGTCCCCCGAGGTCGCGTTCACGATCAGCTCGGAGGCGGCGGTTGCTGTGGCGAACGTGGCGAGCGTCACCCGAGGGTGGTCCCGGAGCCACTCGACCATCGGCGGGTTGCCCATGGAGCCCGCTGCGGTTCGCGCCATGGTCGCCTCGACGTCACGGGTACCGACGGTCACATCATGACCCTGTCCGGCCAACCTGTCGGCAAGCGACTGCCCCACCATCCCGGTGCCCAATACTGCGACCTTCATTGTGTGACTCCTTGACATCTCGACGACGCTTGCTCGCCCGGATTCTCTCGGGCGCGATCAAACTAACAGACAGGTCTGTCTACATGCGAGTTTGAGATGCCGGGCACCCATTTGCAAGGGAACTCGTCTCCCGCACCTTCTCCGCGTAGACAGATTTGTCTGTAGACTTCGGACACGTGCCTACTTCGACGGGAGCGCAGATGAGCAAAGCAAACACGCAGGCGCAGCCCGCGCGGGAGCGGATCCTCGACACCGCGTTCAGGCTCTTCTATGCGCACGGTCCCCGCGGCGTCGGAGTGGACACCGTCATCGCCGAGTCCGGTGTGGCCAAGGCGACGCTCTACAAGCACTTCCCGCGCAAGGACGAGCTGGTGCTCGCCTATCTCGACAAGGTCGACCAGACATGGTTCGGGCAGCTGCGTGCGGCCGCTCGCGCCGCCGGGGAGGATCCCCGGGCGCAGCTGGTCGGCATGTTCGACGCTCTCGCAAGCGCCGCTCGCCGAGAGGGGTACCACGGCTGTGCGTTCATCAACACCGCTGCGGAGTCCGAGGTCGGCAGCGATGTCCACGCCCGAACCGTCGAGCACAAGCGCGTCGTCCGCGCCTGGGTCGCCGACCTGGCCCGACGTGCCGGCGCCGAAAACCCCGACCAGCTCGCCCGTCAGCTGACCACGCTCCTCGACGGCGGCCTCGCCAGCGGGGTCCTCGACGCGGATTCCGCGACGTCGACTGCGGCGAAGGATGCCGCGACGATGCTGGTCGAGGCATCCTGTCGACAGTGACGGACAACGGCTGAACCGCAACGACTTCGCCGACACCGACGCGGTCGCGGGACGAGTGGTGCTGCAGGCCACCGCATCGGTTCAGCCCGGCTCGTCACTCGGCCCGGAATGACGCCCCCCAGGCGGGCGGGCCACGGCGTACCATGACGAGATGAGGCACGCCGAGCCGTACACGGCTCAATTCGACGAGGTCCGCTCCGGTGGACGCATCCGGGCGACGGTCGGCGTCGAGATCCGCGACCGCGAGACGGACGGGTCGGTGCCCACCGAGGCCTGGTTCCGCGGTGAGGAGTACCGGCTCGAATCGGACGGCGGCTCTGAGCCGAGCGTTTACGTCCGCCGCCTCTGACCCGGCTCGGCAGGAACGCACCGCGTCCCGCCGAGCCGGCGGTGAGACCGGCTCGACGGGACGCGGCATCCGTCTGATCAGTCGCGCAGCGACTCGGGGATGCGCAGCATCACCGAGCTCGACCACGCACCGGCCGGCCCTCCTTCCCCGTAGAGCATGAGCTCGTGCCGGTTGTTGATGTCGAAGCTGTACGACGGCATGAACCAGCTGTTCTCCTCGACCGGGATCATGCCGGACAGGTCCCACAGGCGGCCCTGCGGATCCCACAGCGCCGACACCGCGAAGTACGGCGCAAGCTCGACCGTGCCGAGCACCCAGCCGTCGTCGCTGACCTTCTCGGCCGCGGCGTCGTAGCCGTAGTCCGCCAGGCGCTTCATGCCGGCCGCCTCGGTCCAGACGAAGGCGTCGTCACCGCTGATGCCGACCACCGTTCCGCTCGCGTTCACGTCCATCGCGCTCGCCCACGACTGACCTGCGAGAGCGCCGAGGTCCCGGACCGCGCCGGTCGAGGCATCCCACATCACGGCACTCGGCGCCCGATCGGCCGTCAGCGATGTTCCGACCACCACCCCCGCGCCGTTGATCGCCCGCGGCTGCGTGGCCTCGGGGTAGCCCGACAGGTGCTTCAGCTCGATGAACGAGCCGTCCGAGGTGCGCGCGAAGGCGTCGCTGTAGTTGTGCCAGACGCCCTCCGGGTCGCGCTCGGTCAGCTCGGCGAAGCCCACCACGACATCGTCCTCGTTGATGTCGGTGGCATAGCCGCCCGGGTAGCCGCGCCAGTCGGGAACGCCGAACTTCGTGAGCGAGCCATCGGCCGCCCACAGCGCCGGCACGAAGTTCCACGTCTCGTCCGTCACGACGCCGACCGCCTCGTGATCCTCGTTCATGCCGAGCGCGGCACCGTATTCGTGCCCCTCGAACGGGAGGTCGACGAAGCCGCCGTCGGGCGTCCAGGTGGTCGGCGTCATCCTCGCCTCGTACTGACGGTCGCCCGCCACTACGCCGTCGTCGGTGAGCGCGGCGCCCACGAACGGATCGGCCCACGTGACGACCTCGAGCTGCGGCACTTCGACGGTCTCGATCCTGACGCTCGCCGCGCCGATCACGGTGCCGTACTCGTTGGCGACGCGCACCCGCCCGACCATCGGCTCAGTGGTGAGCTGACGGGCCGTCACGGTGAGCGCACCGTCGACCGGCATGGTCTCACCAGGCGCGAGCGCGAAGGTCTCATCGGTCTTCGGTGAGACCGTGCCCTGGCCCTTCGAGTACATCTCCTCGTGGTAGTCGAAGGTGACGCCCGCCTCGGGGACTCTCACTCCCGCGACCAGGATCACGTACGTGCCCGGCTGGGGGTTGTCGACGATGATGCGCTCCGGCGAGCCCCCGATCAGCGTGCCCTGGCCGACGGCAGCGCCGCGGAAGAGCAGGTAGAAGTCGAGGTCGGCCGCCTCCCTCGCGGTCAGCGTCATGTCGAGCCGTGTCGTCCCTCGCGGAACGTACAGCTGGTTCCCGGTCATCTCGCCCTGCGCCACCGTCGAGAAGAGGTTCGTGACGGTGCCGACCTCGCCCGTCGTCACGTGTGCGTTGACGGCCCCGAACGTGTTCGTTCCCGCCATGCCGACGTCGGTCGGCCGGTTCATCGTGACGGAGTCGAGCGTCGTCGACCCGGGCTCGACCGTCATGCCCTGCAACGCGACGGCGGCCGTGTAGGCGTTGGCGTCGGTGGCAGAGGTGCGCCGTGCTTCGATGACGAACTCCCACACGCCCGGCTTGGGCCGGTAGACCGGCCGCGCCGTCGCGTCGCACTCCGCCGGATCGGCGTAGTCGGTGTAGCAGTGGTTGCTCGCGTTCGCGTCGGCGGGCACACCGTCGGGATCGATCGGGAGGATGCGCACCTGGCTGCCGTCGGCGATGCCCTCGAGAGTCATCTGCAGTGCTTCAACGCCCTCGGGCACCGGCACGAGGATCGAGGTGCTCGCGCCACGTGGCAGAGTCCCGGATGCCTCGACCGCGAACGAGGGCGCTGTCAGCGTCTCGGTGGCCAGCACGGTGACGGCGACGAACTGGTCGATGCCGACCGTGGCCGGGTCGTCGAGCGTCATGATCGCGCTGTGGACGCCCGACGTCTTGGCGGTGGCGGTGACCGTCACGTCGGCGGGCTTGTCCTTCTTCAGCGGCACGCTCGCGCGCGCGCTGAAGGTGCCGTCGTTTCCGATCCACCCGATGCGGTGCACGACGTTTCCGCCGGCGCCGCTCGTGCGCGTGACGGCGACCTTGTAGGTCTTCTCCTTGCCCGTCACCTGACCGCCCGCGTCGGGCATGCAGCGGTTGTACACGCCCGTGCCGGTGTGCGGTGTCTCGAGCATCTCCGAGAGAGACGTGCAGACGGGGGCGTCGACCTCGAGCGTGTTCACCGACACCTCCTTCGACAGCTGCTTCCACGCGGCGACGGTGTCGATGAGGCCGGCACCCTGTGCCGTCGTGGGCACACCCGCGATCGGGCGGGCGGTGCCCATCAGCGCCGTCTTGAGTCCGTCCGCCGTGACCGGCAGCGACGAAGCCTTCGCGGCCGACAGCAGCAGCGCGGCGGAGCCGGCGACCTGCGGCGCCGCCATCGACGTGCCGTTGAACATGCCGTAGCCGGCAGGCAGCGCGAAGCCGGTCTCGGGCACGGCCTGCCCCGCGAGCCACATCGGGATCGGGGAGATCGCCGCGCCGGGTGCTGCGATCTGCGGGGCGAGCGCCCCGTCCTCTGCCGGACCGCGCGAGGAGAAGCCGAAGATCCCCTGCGCGGCGGACACCTTCGACCCGTAGTTGCTCCACCAGGTCTTCGAACTGACGGATGCCGCGACCGAGATCGCCTGGCCGGCGACGCTCGGCGAGCTGACGGTGTTGCTGCCGAGCCCGTCGTTTCCGGCCGAGATCACGATCTGCACGTCGTACGCGTCGATGAGCTGGTCGTACAGGTCGGCGACCACGTCCGAGCCGTCGTTGAGCGCGGGAAGCCCGCCGACCGAGAGGTTCACGACATCGACGCCCCGGTGGAGGACGAGGTCGATCATCCCCTCGGTGAGGGCGGCCTGCGTGCATCCGCCGTCGAACGTGCATGCGCGCGACGACACGATCTGCGCACCGGGTGCGGCGCCGTGCATCTCGCCGCCGAACATCGAGGTCGCGGCGACGATGCCGGCCACGTGGGTGCCGTGCGACGCGGACGGGAGGCCGATGCTGACGAACGAGCCGACCTCGCCGGGCGTGCCGAGGGGGGTCAGATCGACGTCGTCGCGGTAGTCCACGACGAACGGGACGCGCTCGTTCGGTCCCGTGGCCGGGTCGTCCACCCCGAAGTGGCCGACCTGCTGGTCGACCCGGTAGGGCGACATCGCCGGGTCGTCGGTGAAGTCGTGGTCGAGGTCGGCGTCGACCCAGATGCGGTGGGTCGACGGTTCGTACAGCACGCCGTACGCGTCGTAGACGTCGCCGTTGCCGTTGAGGTCGCCCTCGAAGTCGCTGCCGAGGGTCGCCAGGTCGTAGAAGTACCCGATCAGGAAGTCTCCCTCGGGAGCGGTCCACGTGTTGCCGAGGTAACGGAACGACGGCCCGCTGCGGGTGTCGCGCATGTGCACCCAGCTGCCGTCGTTGTCTTGGATGGGGTCGGTCGCCGTCACCCAGTCGACGATCTTCGGCTTGCCGTCGCTCGTGGTCTGCAGGGCCGGGTGCTCGATGTCGACGCCGGTGTCGAGCACGCCGACGACGACGCCTCGCCCGTCCCACGTCGGGTGGGACTCGATGAAGGATGCCGCGCCGGTCTCCTCGATCGGCATGTAGGGATTGCGCACGGGCGTGCCGGCGTCGGGCGCGCTCGGCCCCGCGCCCCGCGCCCCGAGCGTCACGGTGCCGGATGTCCCGACCTCGGGCGCCGGCACGCGGTACGTGCGGTCGAGGTCGATCGCCTTGACCGCGGAAAGGCCGGCGAGGGCTTCCACCTTGCCGGTGGGAACGGTCGCCCGGACGTAGCCGAGCTTCTCGGTCACGGATCCGACGGAGCCGCCGGCCTTGCGCACGGCCTTGACGAGGTCGTCGGTCGAGCCCTTGCTCGCGAGCATCATCACCGTGACGGTCTCGGTCTCGTCGACCTCCGCCTGCTGGAGGAGTCGCACATCGGCGTCACCGAGCTTGTCGGCCGCCTCATCGGTCGACCCGGTCGAGTCGACCGGGTGGAACCCCGGCTCGACCTCGGGCGCATAGAGCTCGTCGCCCTCCTGCCGGGGGTCGGCGGACGGGGACCGCAGGTCGGCGCCGCCCTCCCGGTCGGGCGCGAAGGGCCCCGCCGGGTCGGGGGACGTCGCGGACTCGCGATCCGGGGGTGGCGTGGGCGCCGCGACGGCGGTCCCGACGGGGGCGATCATCATCGCCGCCGAGATCAGCGCTGCGGATGCCGCGCCGGTCAGTCTCCTGCGTTTTCTCATCGTGCTCCTGGGGGGATCAGGAACCGGCGCATCGCCGGCCGAGCGCGCGGGGGGCGCACTCGGTCCGAATCTCCCAGCGGGCTCGCGCGAGGGTCAATCGATCCCCGCGGCGGATGAGCGACATGGCGCACACCCGCCCCCGGACACGACGGTGCCCCCGGTCCGCGAGGGACCAGGGGCACGGCTCGTCACAGGTCAGCGATCGTCCGTGAAGGCGTCCTTCACGTCCTGACCAGCCTTCTTGAGGTTGGCGCTGGCCTGATCGGCATGGCCTTCGGCCTTGAGACGGTCATTGTCCGTGACGTCTCCGACGGCCTCCTTGGCCTTGCCTTTCATGTCTTCCATGTTGTGCTTGATGTCATCGTCCATGCCCATCGGCATCTCCTTTCATCGGTGAACAGGGTTCGTGAAGCTCAGGCGCCGAGACCCACGCGGTCGACGCGGCGGTGGTAGCGCATTCCGGCCATGCCACCCAGGATCGCTCCGACCAGGGTGACGATCGCGGCGCCGACGGCGGTGAGGATGCCGGTGAGCGTGGCCGTCTCGGGCGTGATGGGGATGCGCGGGAAGCCGTCGAGTGCCGCCAGGATGTCCCACTCGGCGCCGGCCAGGGCGCTGATGATCGCGACGATGATGGCGATGACGATCGCCCACAGCCATACCGCGATGCCCTGCTTGACGCCGCTGAAGCGCGCCATGCGCCCGGCGACGTAGCCGCCGGCGAAGTAGGCGAGGAAGAGCACGAGGCCGATGGCGACCGCGCTGATGATCGTCGCTCCGCCGAGGTTCTCCTCGGCTGCCTCCGCGGCATCTTGCACGGCGCCGGGAGAGGTCAGCCCGATGGCCGCTCCGATGGCCGCGACGAGTGCCGTCAGCAGCAGAGCGGCGCCCATGGCGGTGAGCCAGCCGAAGAATGCGGCGCCGAACTTGAAGCCGCCGAAGCGCTCCTCTTCGCGCCGGAGGACTTCTTGGCGCAGCGTGGTGTCGCCGCCGTCGCGCACCTCGCGCGTCTCCTGCACTTCGCGCGAGTCGGCGACACCGTCGCCGTCGCGGTCTTCGCGAGAGTCGCGGACGCCGTCGCCGTCGCGATCGGTCGCGGTCGCTCGCGCGGCGCGGCCGTCGAACACCCGCGTGTCGTCGTCGGGGCCGACCGTCGCGGGGCGCGGGTCGCGCCGATCGGGGTAGGCCTCGCCTCGGGGCTGTTCATAGCTCATGCCCCGACGTTAGGCGGGAGGGGTCGAGACGCTGCAGACGCTTGCAAACGTCCGGTCGCAGGCGTAATCTGCTCCGCCGCGCCGCTCTTCGTCAGGAGACGGCGGTCCGCACGAGGTCGGACACCTTCTTCTCCACGGCGGGAGTCCAGGCCTTGACCGCGAACGCGATCGGCCACA
The DNA here is from genome assembly GCF_012847295.1 of Microbacterium sp. MF43. Classification (GTDB taxonomy): domain Bacteria; phylum Actinomycetota; class Actinomycetes; order Actinomycetales; family Microbacteriaceae; genus Microbacterium. The sequence goes on along the minus strand of NZ_JABBDY010000004.1, from coordinate 43,669 downwards.
GGTCGCCGTCGTCGAGGCGGGCGCGGTCTTCGAACCCGATCGTCGCGTAACGCGCCTTGAACTTGTCGGCCGGCTGAAGGAAGACGACGATCTTGCCCTCGGCGTTGGCGTACCCCGGCATGCCGTAGTACGTCTTGGGCACGAGGTCGGGAGCGACCTCGGTGACGACGGCGTGGAGTCCCTCGGCGAGCACCTTGTCGGTGCCCGACAGCTTCGCGATCGCGTCCAGCACCGACTTCAGGCCCGCCTCACGGTTCTTCCCCGCCTTCTCCTGGGCGCGCAGCTCCTTCGCGCGCTCCTTGACGGCGGCACGCTCGTCTGCGGTCAGTCCCTGCGACGTCTTCTCGGCCATGGTTGTTCTCCTCACATCTTCTCCGGCCGCTCTCGCGACCCGTGATCGTCACGTTACGCGGGCGTGGGCGCGGGGCGCTTCTCCGATCCTGACCGATCACCCACGGCCGGGCATCCGTTTTCCATGCCGTTGAATGAGTGCCTTGTGAGCCGCGTGACCCGGGAGTACAGTGACGGCCGCTACGGCCCGTCTTCCGCGCCGAACCGGGGGCGCCGCGGGGCCGCGAGAGGGGCCGGTATGTCCGCGCCAAAGCACGTCTACAAGCCTGCCATCGCAACGCTTCTCGCCGGGGCGCTGCTCGTGTCGGGAGGGTTCGCTCCGGCGACCGCCGCTCCCGTCGAGGACCCCAGTCCTCCGGGCGTCCAGCTCGATCCGGCGACGGGGCGCGTCGTCGCCGATCCCGTGGCGGGGGCCCTGCAGGGCCCTGCCGGCGGATCGTCCGCCGACATCGCGCTCGGGTACCTGCGTGCCCACGCGCCGGACTTCGGCCTGTCGGCCGAGGCTGCCGCGGGAGCCTACGTCCACAAGGAGCTGCGCCTGTCGACCGGCGCCACGGCGGTGCATCTCGGCCAGCGGGTCGATGGCCTGCGGGTGCGCGACGCGGTCATGACCGCCGTCGTCGCCGCGGACGGGTCGCTGACCTCGATGGCCGGGTTCCTGGCGCCGGGGGACGGATCGGGCACCGCCGCTCGTCTCACGGCGCACGCCGCGCTCGACACCGCGGCCGAGGCGCAGGATGCCGACGCATCCCGTCCCCTGCGCGAAGCCGACACGCGATCCGCAGCTCCCAGGGAGTACCCCAATGTGTACGCCGAAGGCGTGACCGAGCCTGCGCCGGTCACGGCGGAGCTGGTGTGGTATCCCGACGAGAACGGCACCGCTCTGCGCCTGGCCTGGCTGACCGACATCGAGTCGAGCGACCATGCCTGGTTCGAGACGGTCGTCGACGCGACGACGGGCGAGATCCTCGACCAGCGCAGCCGGTACGCCCACGCGGCGCCCGAGGGGAACGTCTTCCGCGAGGAGCACCCCGAGGCTGCCGGTGCGACGCATCAGACGACGTCGTTCTCGGGCATCAACGGCACGTGGGTCGACGACCGCACGACCGACGGCAACAACGTCAACGCCTATCTCGACCGCAACGACGACGACTCCAACAACGAGTACCAGCCCCAGACGCCCGCAAGCGGCGACCCTGGGTACCAGCAGTTCCTGTACTCGTGGACCGACGCCTGGCGCACGACCGCCGACGTGAACTCGGTGGCGGCGCTCGACGCCGATCGCGACGCGATCATCACGCAGCTCTTCTACTACACGAACGTGATGCACGACTGGCTGTACGGTCACGGGTTCGACGAGGCGAGCGGCAACTTCCAGGTCGACAACTTCGGCAACGGCGGCAGCGGGGGCGACCCGGTGCTGGCCGAGGCGCAGGACGGCTGGGACTTCGGCTGCGTCGACGACAAGGGCACCGCCGACCCGGGTGACGACGAAGACATCCGCTGCCTCAACAACGCCAACTTCGGCACCCCTGCCGACGGTGCGAGCCCGCGCATGCAGATGTACATGTGGGCGCCTGGCCGGCCCTTCCGCGACGGAGACATGGACGGCGATGTCATCGCTCACGAGTACGGCCACGGCGTCTCGAGCCGTCTCGTCGGCGGCGGATCCCTCGGGTACAACGGCGGGGATCAGCGCGGTGCGCTCGGCGAGGGCTGGAGCGACATCATCTCGTTCCTGAAGTGGGATGACGCGGTCGTCGGCGAGTACGTCACCGGTGACCAGGTCAACGGCATCCGCTCCGTCGGGTACGACATCTCGACCCGCACCTTCCAGTCGTACAACACCTCGTCGGGGTCGGGCCACGGCAACGGCGAGATCTGGGCGGCGGCCGTCTACGACATCCGCACGATGTTCCCGGGCGGCGTGGAGCCACTCGCCACCCTCGTGCTCGACGGCATGAAGGCGACGCCCGCGAACCCGACCTACATCGACGCGCGCAACGGTCTGCTCGCTGCGGACGCCGGCGCGAACCGGTGCCTCATCTGGACGGCCTTCGCCGGCCGGGGGCTCGGCACCGGATCGACCACAGGTCTCGACACCGTGCCGACCGCCAGCGCCGACATCCCCGCCGAGTGCGAGCCCACCGCCGATGCGGGCGGCCCGTACAACACGGTGGAGGGGACGGATGCCTCGCTCGACGGCACCGGATCGGCGACGGGCACCGACCCGAGCGCCGGTGCGATCACCTCGTACGCCTGGGACCTCGACAACGATGGCCAGTACGACGACGCGACCGGGCCGACACCGACGTTCACGACCGTCGGACAGGACGGCGTGTACACGATCGGGCTGCAGGTGACCGACGAGTTCGGCAACACCGCGACCGACTCGACGACGGTGACGGTGGCCAACGTGGCACCGACGGTGTCGATCGATGCGATCACGCCGATCGACGAGTTCGGCACGGTGACGGTGTCGGGAACAGTCACCGATCCCGGCTGGCTCGACGACCTGTCGGCGACGATCTCGTGGGATGACGGGATGCCGCCGGTCGGACTGCCGGGCGTCGAGGAGAACGTGCGTCCGAACGCCACGCTGACCTTCTCGGTGCAGCACCAGTACGGCGACGACGGCGACTTCACGGTCGAGGTCTGCGCGGCCGACGATGACACGACCGGAAACTGCGACTCCGAGGTCGCGGCGGTCGCCAACGTCGACCCGACGGCCACGATCGACACGTCGGGCGAGGAGGTCTACGACGGCCACAGCGCGTTCGTCCTCGAGGCGGGTGAAGAGCTCACGGTACCGGCGACGTCGACCGATCCGGGCAGCGACGACCTCACCCTGCAGTGGGACTGGGGCGACGGGGCCGTGGACGCGCAGACGTCGCTGGTGAACCCGCCGTTCGCCGACCCGCTGAAGTCGCCGAGCGTGCAGCCGCGCGACGTGACGCTCGAGGAGAGTCACGTCTACGGCGACGCGTGCCTGTACGAGCTGGGCGTCACCGCCACGGATGACGACGGGGGCGTCTCGCCCACCGATACGGCTGCGGTCGTCGTCACCGGGAACGCGACGGTGTCGAAGGGTCACGGCTGGTGGCTGAACCAGTACCGCGTGAAGAAGTCGAACGACTTCACGGCGGCCGAGCTGCAGTGCTACCTCGATATCGTGGGGTACTTCAGCCTGGTGTTCAGTGAGGACAAGGATGCCTCGACCCGCGCCGCGGCGACGCTCGTGCTGCAGAACCCGGCGAAGTCGCCGGCCGACGTGATCTTCGACCAGCACGCCGTGGGCGCCTGGCTGAACTTCGCGAACGGCTCGGTGAGCCTCGGCACCCCCGTCGACAGCGACGGGAACGGTTCGCTCGACAGCACGTTCGGCGCGGTGATGCTCGCCGCTGAGACGGTGCGGATCAACCCGGCCTCGACGTCGGCGCAGATCAAGGCGCAGAAGGACATCGTCGAGACGATCGCCACGCAGAGCGGGCCGTAGGGGTCCGCATGCGACGGTGGCTTCCCGCGCTCGCGCTCATCTTTCTCTTGGGGGGATGCGCGAGCGCGGGAGCGCCGCCGGCCGGCACGCCCGACCCGGGCCCGTCCGCCGATCCGACCGAGTCGGCCGGCCCCCGGGCGACCCCGGTGCCGGTGCCGCGCTTCGTCAGCGCCGCCGACGACGGCGCGGTCTTCTCGATGACGGTCGATCAGACGACGACGCTGCGTGCCGAGGCATCCGCCCCCGACCCGCTGCTCGAAGGCGACGCCGTCCTGCTCATCGAGTCGGTGAACGTGGCCGCGAGCGACGGCAGGGAGTGGGAGGTGCGCGCCGTCGCGCCCGGCACCGCGACGGTCTCGGGCGAGGACTGGGAGATCACCTTCGACGTCTCGGAGTGAGAGGCTGGAGCGGTGCTGACCGACGCCGCGCGCGAGTTCCTGTCCGAATACCACCTCGCGACCCTGTCCACGCTCGGCCGGGGCGGCCGCATCCATGCGGTGCCGGTGGGCTTCACGTTCGAGGACGGCATCGTGCGGGTCATCGGCTCGGGCGGATCGCAGAAGTTCGTCAACGCGCAGCGCCACGGGCGCGCGACGGTGTGCTCGGTGGATCGCGGCCGGTGGATCAGCTTCGAGGGTCCGGTGGTGGTGAAGGACGATCCGGATGCCGTCGCCCACGCCGTTGCGCTCTACGCCGCCCGCTACCGGCAGCCGCGCGTGAACCCGAAGCGTGTCGTGCTCGAGCTCACGGTGGAGAAGGTGCTCGGCTCGGCGCCGTTCCGCGCCTGACGGGTCAGAAGCCGATGGCGGCCTTGTACACGGGGAGCAGCCCGGTGCGGACGCCCGACGCCGACGGCTTGGGCTGGAAGACGCTCGAGTTGTGGTTGCCCTCGATGACCGCCGGGCCTTCGGGGGTGATCGCGATGTCCCAGCCGACGTAGCGGATCTGCGGGATGCGCCGAACCACGTCTTCCAGCAGAGCGAACACCTCGTCGTACATCGGCACCTGGAAGCCCTGGATCGCCGTCCCCGTCTTCGGGTGGTTCACGTAGACGTTGCTGTTCTTGTCGACGCCCGGGTAGAGCGCGACGCCGCGCTCGTCGAGGAGCGTGTACATGCCTCCCGACGCGAAGTTGTCGATGCTCGCGCCGTTGCCGATGCGCAGCACCGCCGCGAGGAGGTGCATCTTGTCGGCGTCGGTGTCGAGGTACGTGATCATCCGCAGCGTGTTGACGCTGTCGGGGTAGAGCGACGACATCGCCTCGTGCTGCACGAGAAGCTGCTCGAGGAGCGTCTGGTCGGCAGCGATCAGCCGGGCGCGGAAGGCCGCGGCATCCGTCGCCTCGCTCGCGTCGTAGACCGAGATGCCCGCGCCGCCCTCGGACGCCGCCGGCTTCGCGATCACCCGCCCGTGCTTCGCGACGAACGCGCCGACCTCTTCGTCGGTCGCGGTGCGCGCGTCGATCCACTCGCGGTGGATGACGTCGGCGAACTCGCCGTAGAAGCTGATCTTGTCTTCGAACCGGCGGTACGCGGCCGGGTCGTTGTAGAGCTTGGTGATGCTGTTGGACTTCGGGTGGGTCATCCACGTCTTGCGCTCGCGCGCGTTGAGAAGGCGGATGTCCCACACGGCGTAGTCGCGGAAGCCCATGTCGTAGCGCACCGAGCACCACAGCATGTCGGCGATGATGACGAACTTCGGCGCCTTCGACACCCGCTGCACCTGCGAGGCGAACTCGAGCAGATTGCCCGGACGCAGCCGGCGGGCGCGGTTGAGGAGGTATCCCAGCTTGGCGCTGCGTTGACCCATGTCGCGAACCTTCCTGGAGCGGCGTTCAGAACCGCATCGCGGCGCGATAGCGCGGGAGCAGTCCCTGGCGGATGCCCGACACCGTGGGCTTGGACTGGAACACGCCGGTGTTGTGGTTGCCCTCGATCACGACCGGGCGCTCGGGCGTGATGGCGATGTCCCACCCGATGTACGGGAGCGCGGGGACCCGGCGGGCGAGACGGTCCACGAGCGCGAGCACCTCGTCGTACAGCGGCACCTGGAACCCGGTGATCTCGACGCCCGTGATCGGATGCGTCGCATAGGCGTGCGCCTCCTCGTCGGCGGCGGGGTGGAGCGCGCGGCCGTGCTCGTCGAGCATCGTGTACATGCCGCCGCTCGAGAAGTTGTCGATGACGCCGCCGTTGCCGATCTTCAGCACCGCGGCGAGCACGTGCACCTCGCCGTCGGGGTCGAGGTAGGTGACCACGCGCAGCGAGTTGACGCTGCCCGGGTACAGGCGGGCCATCTCGGGGTGCTGCACGAGCAGCTCCTCGATGAGCGTCTCACCCGAGGCGATCAGTCCCGCGCGGAAGGCGGCGGGGTCGGCGATGCCTGCCGTGTCGCGCACCGTGATGCCGTTGCCGCCGACGCCGCGAGGGTTCTTGGTGATGACGCGGTCGTGGCGACGCAGGAACTCGCCGACGGCCGCCGCGTCGACCTCGGCGACGTCGAGCCAGTCGCGGCCGAGCTCGTCGCCGAAGCGGCGGGCGAACTGCAGCTTGTCGTCGAAGATGCCGCGCTGCGTGTCGTCGTTGAGGCGGCGGCTGAGGTGGAACGACCGGGGGTCGGTCATGTAGGTCTTGCGCTCACGCGCCTTGAGGATGCGGAAGTCCCACTCGGAGTAGTTCTCGAACGTGGTCTCGTACCGCACCGCGCACCACGCCATGTCGAGCATGACCCACCAGCGCGGCGCACGCGTGAGCTTGGCCGACTGGGCGGCGAACTGGCTCACCCGCTGGAAGTCGAACGAGACCACGCGGCGCACGAAGAACCGCGCACGACGGAAGAGCCTGTTCACGGGGGAGGACATTCACCCATCCTAAGCGGTGGCCCTCGACGGTCCTCGGGCGCGCGTCGGGTGACAGGGACGGATGCCGAGGCATCCGTCCCGGCTTGTCGTCGTCGTCCGCACGACCTAGCGTGAGGTGTCGACCCGAACCGTGGAGCACACATGACCGCCCCCTCGCAGCCCGAGAAGATGCACGCGATCTCGGAAGAGACCCGCCACACCGTGGACGACGTGCTCGAGTACGCACGGCGTCGCGCGCTGTACGAGGACATCCCGCTCGACAAGCCGATGCGGCCCAACGATCTCGCGCGCCTCGCGTCGGGCTCGATCACCGACGACGGGATCGGCGCGCGCCGGGCGATCGCACTCTTCGAGAACGTGCTGGCGCCGGCCTGCATCTCGACCGACCACCCCGGCTACCTCTCCTTCATCCCGTCGGCTCCGAGCAAGGCATCGCTGGCGTTCGACGTCGTGGTCTCGGCATCCGCGATCTACGGCGGCTCGTGGATGGAGGGCGCCGGTGCCGTGTTCGCCGAGAACGAGGTGCTGCACTGGCTCGCCAAGGAGTTCGGCCTGCCCGCGGCCGCGGGCGGCGTGTTCGTGCAGGGCGGCACGATCGGCAACCTCTCGGCTCTCGTGACGGCTCGGGATGCCGCGCGCCGACGCAACAAAGAGGAAGGGCGCGCCAATCCCGCGCGCTGGGTCGTGGTGTGCAGCGGCGAAGCGCACTCCTCTATTGCATCGGCCGCCGACGTCATGGACGTCGATGTCGTGACGGCCGCACCCGACGCCGACGGGCGGCTGCACGGCGAGTCCGTCGCACGGGTGCTCGACGAGCACGGTGACGCGGTGTTCGCCGTGGTCGCGACCGGAGGAACCACGAACTTCGGCATCGTCGACGACATCGCCGGCGTCGCCGCGGCGGCCGAGGAACGCGGTGTCTGGCTTCACGTGGACGGGGCCTACGGGCTCGCCGCGATGCTCGTTCCCGAGATGCGGCCGGCGTTCGCGGGCGTCGAGCTCGCCGACTCGGTGATCGTCGACCCGCACAAGTGGCTGTTCGCGCCGTTCGACGCCTGCGCGCTGATCTACCGCGACCCTTCGCTCGCCCTCAAGGCGCACACCCAGAAGGCCGAGTATCTCGACACCCTCACCGACTCCCCGGACTGGAATCCGTCCGACCTCGCCATTCAGCTCACGCGGCGCTCGCGCGGACTGCCGCTGTGGTTCTCGCTCGCGACGCACGGCACCGAGCAGTACCGCGCGACGGTGAAGTACGCCATCGACCTCGCCCGGCGGATCGCCGACGAGATCGAGCGCCGCGACAGCGTCTCGCTCGTGCGCGACCCGCAGCTGTCGGTCGTCGTGTTCCGTCGCGAGGGCTGGTCGGCCGCCGACTATCAGGCCTGGTCGGATCAGCTGCTCGAGGAGCAGAAGGCGTTCGTCGTGCCGAGCTCGCATGCGGGCGAGCCCGTGCTGCGCTTCGCGATCATCAGCCCGCTGACGACGTACGAGCTGCTCGTGGAGATTCTCGACTCGCTCGGGTGAGATAGCGCGGCACGGGCCGTGACGCAGTCGGCCCGGCGTTCCCTGTCGGCTTGACCGTTCCCCTGTCGGTCCGAGCGCTCGCGCTAGCGATGCGGCGGCGCCGTTCGTCGAGCGTTTCGTCGTCCGCGCATCCGCGGATCGACGCTCGCGTCACTCCGCCGTGACCTCTTCGTTACAGAGATTCTTTGCGATATCGCGTAAGCGATCGCCGTGATCCGTCTCCACGAAGTGGTCGGGTTCCGGCCGGAGAGGGGCTTCGCGTGCGTTCAGCGTGTCGTTACGGGTTGTCGTCCGTGCTGTTGGGTGCGGTGCTGTTCACCGCGCCAGCGGTGGCGCGCGCGGCCGAGCCGTCGGGTTCGGATGTGACGCGGGCCGTGTCGTGCGCCACAGATGCGCGACAGTGCGACGTGGACGCCGACGAGATCGCCGACCTGGTCGAAGAGGCGATCTGCGGGTCGGCGACGTGCGCGACGGGTGTCGAGGATCACGACGGCGACGGGCTGTCCGACGCGGCTGAGTTGAGCGGGGAACTGGATGCCGCGGCATCCGGCGACCTGCTCGTGATTCGTGACGGCGATCTGAGGCTGCTGGTCTCCGACCGGCAGGCGGTGGTGGTGCCGATCTGGGCGGGCGCCCTGGCGGTGGCCGCTGCGGGATGCGCCGTGGTGGCGGGTGTGTGTGGAGTGCGCGTCGTACGGGCGCGCGCGGTGAAGACGGGAGTGGACGCATGATCGGTCAGTCGGCAATCGCCGCGATGATGGCGGTGGTGCTGGCCGTGGGGGCGCCCGCGGATCCGGTGTCGCAGAGGGAGCACGCGGCGCAGGCGCTCGCGCAGTCGACGCGGGCGGCAGCGCTCGCCGCGGCGGACACGACGCAGGTCGGCCCCGATGGGGGCGAGACGCCCGCCGACCCGGTGGTGCTCGCGACCGATGAGCTGCTTCCGGGGAAACCGGTCGAGATCGCCGTCGAGGGCGCCGAAGCGTCCGTCGGGTTCTCCGGGTTCGAGGTCGACGAGTCTTTGGACATCACTGTCACGGAGCTGTCCGATGAGGTGATCGGCTCGGCCGAGTCCGAGACCGGCGGTATCGCGGTCTCGGAGGTTATCGATGTGGATGCCGAGACGGCCGACGGCGACGCGGTGACGGACTTCCCCGCCGATGCCGAGATCGAGAAGATCGACGGCGTCGAGGTCGTGACCGAGGTCACGCCCGGCGTCGAACTCGAGTTCGCGGTCGACGAGAAGGCGGTGGAGGGTCTGGATCCGTCGTCGCTGCGGATCCTCACTCGCGAGAATCCGGGTGAGCCGTGGGCGGAGATCCCGTCGTACTATGACGCGGACGCGGGGGTCGTGAAGGGTGAGATCGATCACCTGTCGCAGTTCGTGGTGATCGGTGAGCCGTTCACTCCGCCTCCGGGGCCGCGGATCGTGCTCGACCCCGATGACAACGTCGGGCACACAAGCGGTCCGGGCGGACCTCTGACCGAGCTGCCCGTGAATGTGCGTCTGGCGAACGAGCTGGCCGTGCGGCTCGCTGCAGGGTGCCGCGCCGACGTGCTGGTGACGCGGACGGTCGCGACGCCCGACTTCGTCTCGCGCGATGTGCGGGCGGGCATGGCTGCGGCCCACGACCCGGACCTCATGCTCACGGTCGCGTTCAACGCGTTCGTGGGGCACGCGTGGGGCACCGAGTCTGAGGGCGGCAGCCTCGTGTTCAGTCGCGGCGGCGCCGCTGACAACGCGTTGCAGGGGTCGCTGGTCGCCGAGCTTCCCGGGTACACGGGCCGGCCGGCGGAGGCGGCAGGCAGCGAGTTCTACCCGTACGCGGAGTTCGACGGGATCGCTGACGCGCTGGCGCAGATCGAGACGCTGTTCATCGACCACAACTACGACCGTCCGGTCATCGAGACGGCGTTCGAGCACATCACGTCGGGTGTGTTCACCGGCATGGGCAAGTTCCTCGAGACGAAGGGGTTCGACTGCACCGATCCGGAGACGGGAGGGTGGCCGAAGCGCCCGTCGGCGGCGCAGCTGAAGATGTGGCGCAACCTCGGCTACCAGAACTTCCAGACCTACGGCGCCGACCCGGTGTCGTTCTCCACCGGCAACCTCGTCGAGGACGAGCCCCTGTTCACGCTGACCGGCCCGGGCAGCCAGGTCACCGACGTGAAGCTGGTCTACAACGCCCAGGACGGCCGCGCCGGTCGCGTCGGCGCAGGCTGGAACTTCGCGTCGCTGTGGCACGCCCAGCGGTTCGATGACGGTTCGGTCCTGGTGGTGCGTGGCGACGGTGCGTCGTTCGTCTTCGAGCCGGACGGCACCGGGGGTTACGTCGCCGAGGAGGGGCTCACGCTCACGCTGACCGAGAGCGGCGGGGGGAAGCTCACGCTGACCGACCGCTCCGGTGAGGAGCGGGTGTTCGACGCGGCCGATGTGGACGGCATCGGCGAGCAGGTGTCGCACACGGATGCCGCGGGCAACACCACCGTGTACGGGTACGCGACCCCCGACGAGAACGACGGCTTCGTGCCGTTGGCATCGATCACCGACGAGGCGGGCCAGACCATCGCGGTCGGCCACGACGACACCGGGCGCATCTCAAGCTTCACCCACCCCGACGGACGGGTCTGGCAGCTGGGGTATGACGACGCCGGACACCTGGTGCGCATCGGTCTGCCCGGCGGGCGTGAGCGCACCTTCACGTATGACGACGAGCACCGGCTGCTCACGGCGGTGAATGCCGCCGGAGTCACCTACCTGGTGAACGAGTACGACGAGGCCGGCCGCGTGGTGCGGCAGCTGGATGCCGACGAGAACGTCCGCACGTTCTCTTACGACCTGGCGGCCGACGGCAGCGGGGCGACGACCTACACCGACAACGAGGGCAACCAGACGGTGTTCGCGTTCGACGAGCGCGCCCGGATCACCTCGATCACCGACGCCGCCGGCAACACCGCCGAGTACTCCTACGACGACGGCAACCGTGTCACCGAGCACACCGACGAGAACGGGCACGCGTGGGCGTACGAGTACGACAGCGCCGGCAACCTGGTGCGCGAAACCGACCCCGAAGGGGCGGTCGTCACCTACACGTACACCCCGACCGGTCAGGTCGCGTCGGTCACCGACGAAGGCGGCGAGGATGGCGCCCTGCGCACCACCGTCATCGAGTACGGGACGAATGACCTGCCGGTGAAGATCACGCGCGCCGACGGCACCGGACTGTCATGGACCTACACGCCCGCCGGTGACGTCGCCACTTCGGTCGACGCGGCCGGTGAGACCACGACCCACACCTACGACGCGCGCGGCAACCTCACGGCGCAGACCGACCCGCTGGGCCGGGTCACCCGGTACGCCTACGACGCCGGAAACCGGGTGGTGACGGTGACCGATCCGGCCGGTGGGGTGACGACGGTGCAGTGGGATGACGCGGACCGCGTCGTGTCGCAGACCGACGCGGAAGGCGCGGTGACCCGGTTCGCCTACGACGCGCTGGATCACCTCACCTCCCGCACCACCGCCGACGGCGCAGTCACCCGTTACGCGTGGGACGACCTGTCACGCATGGTCACCACGACCGACCCCACCGGCGCGGTCACCAAGTACGAGTACAACCGCGAGGACGAACTCGTACGCACCACCGACCCGCTGGGCCGGGTCATTTCGATGACCCTCGACGACCTCTACCGGCCGGTGAGGGTGACCGATGCCGCCGGCAACAAGTGGAACGGGGTGTACGACCCGGCCGGCAACCTCACCGAGGTGACCGACCCGAACGGCAAGACCACCACCTACGCGTACGACGCGCTGGGCCGCCAGACCACGGTCACCGACCCGCTCGGCGCGACGACGACCACGCACTACGACGCGGTCGGCCGGGTGACGAAGGAGACCGACGCGAACGGTCATCCTATCTCCTACCGGTACGACCTCCTCGACCAGGTCGTCGCCGTCACCGACGCCGCGGGTTTCACGGCGACCACCGAGTACGATGCGGTCGGCCGGGTGACGAAGGAGACCGACCGGCGCGGCAAGGCGACCACGTACGCCTACGATGACGCCGGGCAGCTCACCGGGTGGGAGGGCCCCGCGGGTGCGGCCGGTTCGGTCACCTATGATCCGAACGGCAACCCGCTGACCCAGGTCGACGCGCTCGGGCACACGACGACGTTCACGTACGACAAGGTCGGACGCACGCTCACCCAGACCGACCCGAACGGGCACACCGCCACCACGGCCTTCGACGCCGTCGGGCGTCCGATTTCGGTGACCGACGCGAAGGGGCACGTCACCGCCACGGCCTACGACCTGGCCGGCCGGCCGGTGTCGGTGACCGACCCGATGGGGGCGGTGAGCCGGACGGGCTATGACGCCGCGGGTCAGCCGGTGTCGGTGACCGATCCGCGCGGGAATGTGACACGTTACGAGTACTCACCGACCGGGCAGCTGGCCGCGGTGATCGAGGGGTTCGTGGCGGCACCGGCACCGGCGGGCACGGATGTGAACGTCACGACCCGGTACCAGCACACCGCGACCGGGTTGCTGGCGAAGATCACCAACGCCAACGGCGCCGTGACCTCGTATGCGCACGACGCGGCGGGTCGGGTGATCAAGGAGACCAACCCGCTGGGCAAGGTCACCACCTACGAATACGACCTCGCCGGGTATCTCACGGCCGAGACGAACCCGCTGGGTCACACGACCCGTCACGCGTATACGCCGCGGGGTGATGTGGCCGAGACGGCGTACCACGACGGCACCCGGGTGGGGTTCGAGTACGACGCCGCTCAGAACCCGATCGTGATGACCGACGCGCTGGGCACCACCGGGTGGATCTATGACGACGCCGGGCAGGTGACGTCGACGACGGATGCCGCCGGCCAGACCGTCCGGTACACGTACGACGCCGAGGGGCAGCGCACCGCGGTGGTCGCCGGGGGCGGGACGGTGTCGACGGAGTACGACCCGGCCGGCAATCCCACGAGCATCACCCGCTCCAACGGTGTCACCAGCCAGTACAGCTATGACGCCGCCGACCGGCTCACGAAGCTGGTGCACACCATTTCGGAGCGACACGACTCACATATTCCGGAAGGCAACGGGTCATCTGGCGCGTGACACGATCGGCAACCGCGCGACGATTCAAAGTGCCGTTCGACCCGCAAACCTGCGAAGCATCGAGACGTTGCAGAATGGCTCCAGGCTCGAGCGATACTTCTGGACACGGCCAGACGGGAAGCAAGTGTGGGCCGAGGTTCGAAATGGAGAGATCACCAATGGAGGCGTCAAGTGACAATCCAAGATGAGCCCGGCAACGACCTCATTAGTACGCGCCAGGCTTTTCTCGCGATGACAGACTTCGTATGGCAGTTTGCTCAGCGGGCAGGAGATGACCTACTGACCCTCATCGGCGACACTGGAATCGAATCGGATGGCGGCCCAACCGACCCGGCGGCTTGGGATGACTGGCTCGATTCAGTGGCAAAGATTAAGGCTGGCAAGCCACCGCGCTGAACTCTGACTCGCCTCGGCATGTCAGGAGAGTTGTTCGCCGGTGCCAGCCGGCTTTCTCGACCGGTTCGATGCGAATTCGGACTTGGATAGCCCGATCTGCGATCCGGCAAAATCCGGATGTCGGCGTACGACAACAGGGATCATGGAAGTTTCACTGGCGCAGCGTGCCCTATGAGAAAGGCGGGGCGTGGCGGCGAGAAACGCCTTGACGAGACGATCGGGTCGCCGAAGTCTGAGATGGCTGGGATAAGCGAACCAGCCGCCCCGTCCCTATTCGTCGGATTCGTTGTGCTCGGGCTGACGTGACGCGCACTCGACGGTGGCGCCATCTTCCGAGGTCTGCTCGTCGAGGACCGTGACGGCGCTGCCGTCGATCCGCAGGATTCGGCAGGACGCGGAGGCGCCCGCCGACGGCGAGAACGACACGACCGGGGTGGTGGTGGCCGGATCCAGCTCGGGGGCCACGGCCCAATACTGTTCGGTCATCTCGGCGGTCACGCCGATCGGCTCTCCGGAAGAGGACTCTCGATACGTGACAGAGCCGGATGCTTCCGACGATGAGACCTCGTACACGAAGACCGGCCGCTCACCGCCCCCCGTCGGCAGCATGGAGCAACCCGCGAGCGTGAGGAGGGCGGCAGCTGCTCCGGCGACAGCGAGAACACGGAGTTGAGCGAGGTTCATACCTCCAGCCTGTAGGCGTCACTCGTCGGGCGCATCCGTCTGGAGATGTATTCGGAAAGCGGATTCTCGCGGAGCGCCCCTCGTGTCCCTGGCTCGGCGGAGCCGTGAACCGAGCCGCGCAGTCCGCGTCCCCTGACGACTCGGCGGACGGCTCTGGCGGGCCGAACTAGACTGGAACCGTCCCTCCCGCTCCGCCAGGAACCCGTCGTGACCTCACCTTCTTCCGCCCGCACGTTCGACGTGCGTCACGTGCAGCTCGCGCGTGCCGCCTTCGCCGCGCTGGCCGCGGTGATGATCACGTTCTCCCCCGACCACTCCGCCCTCGTCGGCATGGCGGTCTTCAGCGGGTTCGCGATCGCCACCGGCCTCGTCGAACTGCTCGCGGTCTGGCTCGTCTATCCCGCCGGTCGACGCTGGCCCTCGGCGGCGCTCGGGGGCGTCACGATCCTCGCCGGCATGATCGGCGGCCTCACGCCGCTGCGCACGATCACAGGGTTCTTCTCGATCGTGATCGCGTGGGCGCTCGTCAGCGGTGCGGTCGAGCTGATCGCCGGCCTGCGCGGCCTGCGCGGCCCCCGTGCGCGCCGCGAGTTGGCACCCGGCGTCGCCGACATCCGTCCCGTAGCCGAGACCGGTCCTCGATCCGAGGCCCGCGACGGGGTCGTCGTCGGCGCCCTCGGCCTGCTGGTCGGCGTGGCGCTCGCCCTCGTACCCTCGGGCTACTCCCTGCAGTACTCGATCGAAGAGCTGCACCAGCCTCTCACCCTCACGGGCATCACGATCGGCGTGGGCCTCTTCGGTGCCTACGCGGCGATCGTCGCCGTCTACCTCGGGATCGCCGGCTTCTCGCCGCGCAACGCCCCCGCCGTCACGACGGCGGAGGCATCCGTTCCCGCCGATCGGAAGGATTCCGCGTGAGCGACGATCGTCCCACCCGCCGCGATCTCATGAAGCCCGTGCAGCTGCTCGGACTCGCGTTCGGCGCCGCGATCTTCGCCGGCATCGTCACCCTCGTGTCGATGGGCTTCTTCCAGGCCGGCGGACCCGAGAAGACCCAGTCCGCACTCGTGATGGCGCTGATCGTCGCCGGTGTCTCGTTCATCGCCGTGCTGCTCATCGTGTCGCTGCTGCTGCTGGCGATCGACCCCGCGCAGGTGGCGAAGCCGGTCGACAAGCCGGTGCTGCTGCCGGAAGAGGGCGAACCGGATGCCCCGGCATCCGGTGACTCGACGGACTGACGCCGTTTCGAAACGCCTCAGCCGAGCTCGTCGACGAGCTTCGACGCGAGCCCGTCGTAGGTCGCCGGCGTGAGCGCGAGCAGGCGCTCCTTCGCGGCGTCGCCGATATCGAGGCCGCGCACGAAGTCCGCGAGCTCAGCCGCGCCGACGCGGCGACCGCGCGTGAGGTCCTTGAGGAGCGCGTACGGGTCGCTGATCTGCGAGCGCCCCGCGGCGATCTCGGCCCGCACAACCGTCTGGATGGCCTCGGCAAGCACCTCCCAGTTCGCGTCGAGATCGGCCAGGAGCACGCCTTCGGCGAGCGAGATCTCACCGAGCCCGCGCTGCAGGTTGTCGAGCGCGAGCAGCGAGTGCCCGAACGCGACGCCGATGTTGCGCTGCGTGGTCGAGTCGGTGAGGTCGCGCTGCAGGCGGCTGGTCACGAGCGTCTGCGACAGCGTCGCCAGCAATCCGCCCGAGATCTCGAGGTTCGCCTCGGCGTTCTCGAACCGGATCGGGTTGATCTTGTGGGGCATCGTCGACGAGCCCGTCGCGCCCGCGACCGGGATCTGCGTGAAGTAGCCGATGGAGATGTAGGTCCACACGTCGGTGGCGAGATTGTGCAGGATGCCTCCGGCATGCCGCACGCGGTCGTAGAGCTCGACCTGCCAGTCGTGCGACTCGATCTGCGTCGTCAGCACGTTGAAGTCCAGGCCGAGGCCCTCGACGAAGTCGCGCGACAGTCCCGGCCAGTCGACGTCGGGCTCGGCGGCGAGGTGCGCCGACCAGGTGCCGGTCGCTCCCGAGAACTTGGCGAGGAAGTCGCCCCCCTCGATCTGGTCGGCGACGCGCGCGAGGCGCCACGCGAACACGCCGAGTTCCTTGCCCATCGTCGACGGCGTCGCCGGCTGGCCGTGGGTGCGCGACAGCATCGCGGCGTCACGGTGCTTGACCGCGAGATCGGTCAGCGTCGCGATCACGGCACGCAGCTTCGGCAGCCACACGTTCCGCACCGCGCGCTGCACCGTGAGCGCGTACGACGTGGAGTTGATGTCTTCGCTCGTGCACGCGAAGTGGGTGAGTTCGGCGATCGCATCGAGGCCGAGCGTCGAGAGGCGGTCGCGAACGAGGTACTCGACGGCCTTCACGTCGTGGCGGGTGACCGCCTCCTTCTCGGCGAGCCAGTCGATCTCCTCCTGCCCGAACTCGAGGTAGAGCGTGCGCAGGCGCGCCTTGTCGTCATCCGACAGCGGCGACGTGCCGAACAGCGAGCGATCGGTGAGGGTGATGAGCCACTCGACCTCGACCTCGACCCGTGCGCGATTGAGGCCGGATTCGGAGAGGTAGTCGCCGAGGCCCGCCACGGCCGCACGGTAGCGCCCGTCGAGGGGACTCAGAGGCTGCCAGGGAAGACCAGCAGAGTGGAGAGAGGTCACGGTGCTCCCGTCGGAACGCAAGGGGCGACAGCCCGGCATCAGGTCGCTGGGCGGATCGCGGGTTCGAGCTGCCGGAAGAGCGCCCGGCTCGCACTCTCGATCATACCGAGCACCTCATCGAACATTCCGGGGCCGGCATAGTACGGATCGGGCACGTCGAGGCTGCGCGCCCCCGGATCGAACGACAGCAGCAGGGCGATCTTGTCGGCGTCCGACTCGCTGCGGGCCCAGCCGCGCAGGATGCGCTCGTGACTGCGATCGAGCGCGACGACGAGATCACTTCGGGCGAAGTCCGCATGGGTGAACTGGCGGGCCCGGTGCCGGGTACCGTCGTACCCGGCGCGCTCCAGTGCGTCGATGGTGCGCTGGTCGGCGCGCTCGCCCACGTGCCAGTCGCCGGTGCCGGCGCTCGTCGATGCGACGCGGGTGCCGAGGCCCGCGGCATCCGCGAATCCCCGGAAGACGACGTCGGCCATCGGCGACCGGCAGATGTTGCCGGTGCAGACGAACACCACCCGAAAGGGATCGCCCGTGCTCGCCGACATGGGCTCCATTCTGGCGCGGCGCGCGGCAGTGACCAAGGGTCGCAGCGCCCGTGGCGCGGAGGCCGTTACCGAACGTTAACGAACTCTCCTCGCCTGAGCCTTCCGTGACGAGAACCGCTCGCCTAGCCTGACCCGGAAGGCCCACCGGCCTTCTTCCATGTCCAGGAGGTTCCGTGCGCCGTTCACACCACGCCGCCGTCGCCGTCACCGCTGCCGGTGCCATCGCCCTGACCGGGCTGATCGCACCACCGGCCGTGGCCGCCGACACGCAGACCGAGCTGTTCCTCAGCGAGGTCGTCGAAGGCTCGAGCAACAACAAGGCCGTCGAGGTCTACAACCCGACGGCATCCCCCGTCGACCTGACCGGGTACTCGATCAAGATGTACTTCAACGGCGCGGCCGCCTCTGCGCTGAGCGTTCCGCTTTCCGGCACCGTCGCCGCCGGGGACGCGTTCGTCCTCGTGAACGGCGCTGCCGGCGATGCGCTCAAGGCCTTCGGCGACCAGATCACCGCGGGCAACTGGTTCAACGGCGACGACGCCCTCGCACTGTTCAAGGGTGACACGGCGGTCGACTTCTTCGGCCAGGTGGGGATCGACCCCGGCACCGAGTGGGGCTCCGGCGCCACGGGAGCCGCCGATGGAACGCTGCGCCGTCAGGCCGACATCTGCACGGGTGACCCCAACGGCACCGACGCGTTCGACCCGGCCGAGGAATGGGACGGCTTCCCGATCGACACCTTCGGCGGTCTCGGGTCGCACACCGCTGACTGCGGCGACGTCCCGCCGCCGGCAGCCAAGGTCGTGATCAACGAGTTCTCCGCCGACACGACCGGCGCGACCGACGTGGAGTACGTCGAGCTGCTCGCCGACCCGGCGACCACCGACCTGTCGGGCTACCGCGTCCTCGAGATCGAAGGCGACGTGAGCGGCACCGTCACGGGCACCGTCGACGAGGTGATCGCGTTCCCCGCCGCCGACGCGTCGGGCCGCAGCCTCGCGACCCTCGCCAACGGTGCGCTCGAGAACGGCACGGTCAGCCTGCTGCTCGTCACGGGCACCGCTCCGGCGCTCGGCACCGACATCGATACGAACGACGACGGCGTCCTCGACGACGGCCTCGGCTTCACCGTGGTCGATGCGGTCGCGGTTCGGGACGCGGCATCCGACCTCACGTACGGCGGGGTCACCCTGGAGGTCTCCTATGACGGCCTCGCGTTCGACCCGGGCGGAGCTTCGCGCATCCCCGACGGCACGGACACCGGCACGACCGCCGATTGGGTGCGCAACGACTTCGACCTCGCCGGCTACAACGGCACGCCGGGCACTCCGGTGGTCAAGGAGGCCTTCAACACACCGGGTGCCGCCAACGCGGCTGTTCCCCCGCCGCCGCCGATCGAAGCGGGCTGCGAGCTCGAGATCGTCACGATCGGCTCGGTCCAGGGGTCGGGCGCGGCTTCGGCGCGCGACGGCGACAGTCTTCGGCTCGAGGGCGTCGTGACCGGCGACTTCCAGGTGGGCGGCTTCGACGGCTTCTACATGCAGGACGCCGGCGACGGTGACGCGGCGACGTCGGACGGCATCTTCGTGTACTACCCGGGCGCCGCGGCGGTCTCGGCCGGCGACATCGTGAACGTCGCGGGCGAGGTCGACGAGTTCTCGGGTCTCACCGAGCTCAAGGCGGTCGACCTCGAGGTCTGTGCGACCGGCCAGTCGCTGCCCGCTCCGGTGGAGCTCACGCTGCCGGCCACCGAGCAGCAGCGCGAGGCGCTCGAGGGCATGTACGTGACCCTTCCGCAGCGGCTCACGATCGGGGAGACCTTCGACTTCGCGCGGTTCGGCACGATCAGCCTCTCGGTCGGTCGCCAGTACCAGCCGACCGGCCTGTACGACGCGGGCTCCGCAGAGGCCGAGGCGCTGAAGGCGAAGAACGCCGCCGAGAGCATCGGCGTCGACGACGGCCGGAGCGCCGAGAACCCCGACCCGGCGATCCACCCGAACGGCGACGAGTTCACGCTCGAGAACACCTTCCGCAGCGGTGATCTGGTCACCGGCACGACGGGCGTGCTCGACTGGCGGTTCTCGACGTGGGGCGTGCAGCCCACGCGGGGCGCCGAGTTCACCGAGGGCAACCCCCGTCCCGAGGTTCCGGAGGTCGGAGGCGACCTGAAGGTGGCGAGCTTCAACGTGCTCAACTACTTCACGACGCTCACCGGGCCGGATGCGCGCGGCGCCAACGACCCCGTCGAGTTCGCGCGGCAGGAGGCGAAGATCGTCACGGCGCTCGCCGCGATCGACGCCGACGTGTTCGGGCTCATCGAGATCGAGAACGACGAGGACTCGTTCGCGCTGAAGACGCTGACCGAAGCGCTCAACAAGCGCCTCGGCTCAGATGTCTACGACTACATCGACACCGGTCTGATCGGAACGGACGTCATCACGACGGCGCTCATGTACAAGCCGGCGTCCGTGACCCCGATCGGGGAGTTCGAGCTGATGGAGCAGGAAGACGACGCTCGCTGGCTCGACGACTTCAACCGGCCCGGCCTGACGCAGACCTTCGCCGACACGGCGGGGGCGACCTTCACCGTGGTCGTCAACCACCTGAAGTCCAAGGGCTCCTCGTGCAGCGCCGTCGGCGACCCCGAGGACCCGGACGGCCAGGGCAACTGCAACGGTGTGCGCACGCTCGCCGCTGGGGCGCTGGCGGATTGGCTCGCGACCGATCCCACCGGCCAGGGCACGGTGGGCCGCGAGCTGATCCTCGGCGACCTGAACTCGTACGCGCAGGAGGACCCGATCCAGGTACTGACCGGAGCCGGCTACACCGATCTCGAGGCGAAGTTCCACGGCGCCGAGGCGTACTCGTACGTCTTCGACGGCATGCTCGGCTACCTGGACTACGCGCTGTCGGGTACCGACCTGGTCGACGAGGTGACCGGCGCATCGGCATGGAACATCAACGCCGACGAGCCGAGCCTCATCGACTACGACATGACGTTCAAGAAGCCGGCGCAGGACGCGCTGTACGCGGAGGACGCCTACCGGTCCAGCGATCACGACCCGGTCATCGTGGGCCTGAACCTGACGCCGCCCGACACGACGCCGCCGACGGTCTCGGCCGCCGCCGACCCGTCGTTCATCCTGGCGCCGAACAACAAGGTGCGCACGGTGACGGTCGACGTCGATGCCGCAGACGACCGCGGAGAGGTCACGGTCGAGCTGACCGGCGTGACGACGAACGGCAAGCCGCGGGCGCAGGTCACCGAGATCGACGACTTCACTTTCGAGGTCGTCGCGGCCAACGGCGCGATCTACACGTTCACCTATACGGCCACCGACGCCGCGGGCAACACCGCGACGACGACCGCCACGGTGATCGTCGGCATGAAGGGTCTCCTCGGACTGTCCTGACCGCCGCCTGACACGGACGCCGCCTCTCGCGCGAGGGGCGGCGTCCGCGTGCGGTCGAGGGGGCGGATGCCGCGGCATCCGCTCGATTCCTTCACAACCGCCTCGGCGACCGGGCCGATGCACAGACCCGCGCCCCGCGATCCCGCCCGCCTCGCTGCGGAGCGAGCATGGCTCGATGACGTACGACATGGCGGCGGCGAACGCCGCTTCGCAGCTCGAGATCGTCGCCAGGGAGATGGCCGTGATCAGCGAGCGGCTCGCCGAGGCGTCTGCTCACGCGCGGGGCCTCGCGGCGGCAACGGACTGGCAGTCCCGCGCGGCCGAGGCGTTCCACCGCGCGGCCAGCGAGTGGGCGGGCGAGGTGTCCAGTCTCGTCTGCGTCGCCGAGACCGCGGAGCTCGCGGCCGCGCGGGCGAGGGATGCGTCGTGGGCCCGGGCCCAGGGCGGGTTCTGATGGGTTCCGACATCGAGGTGCTGGGCGGCGGGGCCGTCGCGGTCGACACCGACACTCTCCGCATCACCGCAAGCCGTTTCGTCCTCGCGCGGGAGGACCTCGAAGGGATCCTGCGCCGGCTGGGAGTTCTGCAGAACATGCTCTTCGGCGAGTGGGCGCACACCGGAGAGGCCCTGAGTGCGGCATCCGTTCTCAGCACCCGGCTGAGGGAGACCTTCGCCGGTGCCACCCGGATCGCCGCCGATCTGCGCGAGGCCGCCGCGGTGTACGAGCTGGTCGAGCTGAACGCGCAGCACCGAGCGGCCGTGTTCGCGGGTGACCGGGTCGCCGAGGCGAGGATCAGCGCCGTCCGGGATGCGCTGATCGCGAAGCATCCCGACGCCTTCCCCGCGTCGATCGGAGCGGAGTTCGAGCGCGCCGTGATGTGGCCGGGCGATCTCGTGCGTCAAGCCACCGAGACGGGGATGATCGCCGGTTCGGAGGTCAGTGAGCGCGGCGCGATCATCGGCGGCGCGGCCCTGGGGCTCGGCACCATCGCCGTCGCGGCGACCGCCGGGTTCACCGGCAGCGGTCGCCTCGGCCCCGACGCGCGCCTGACCGGCCGGGGTGAGCCTGTCACGCTCACCACCGTGGTACCGACCCACACCAGGCCGTCGGCGCCGACCAGCCTCGCGGCCGTCGCCCAGCGCATGCCCGGGTCCGGCGAGTCGCGGGTGCGCGTCGAGCGCTACACCATGCCGGGCGGAGCCGTGCAGTATGCCGTCTACGTCGCCGGTACCCGCTCACTCGCTCTGGGCGGTGAGGAGCCGTGGGACAACCTGTCGAACGGGCAGCTGTACCTCGGCCAATCGTCGGCGTCGTACGAGGCGACGGTCGCGGCCCTCGATGCCGCCGGAGCCCGGCCCGGCGATGTCGTGCACGCGTTCGGGCATTCGCAGGGAGCGATGATCACGGCGCACCTCGCACTGGAGGGCGGCTACGACACGCGCACGCACGTCACCTTCGGCGCGCCGGTCGAGGCGGAGGTCGGCGACGGCACGCTGAGCGTCGGCATCCGTCACACCGACGATCCCGTGGCCGCGCTCGCCGGCGGCGGTCACATCGCCCCCGTCGGCGCTCCGGGCAGCTTCGTCGTCGAGCGCGAGGCGCATCCCGCGTCCGGCTTCGACGACGCCGACCTGCCCGCGCACCAGATGGTCGCCTACGCCGAGACCGCGGCCCTCGTCGACGCGTCGGCCGATCCGCGGGTGGACGGCGTGCGGGCCGTCTTCGCGGAGCTCCAGGGCGCCGTGTCGGTCGAGGTGACCGAGTACGGGGCAGCCCGGCCCGGCGGCTGAGCGGTCAGTCCTCGCGCTTGGGCCGCAGGATGATGCCGAACACCCAGTTGATCAGCGAGATGATGATCGCCGCCACGAGCCCGAGCCAGAAGTCCTCGACGCGCAGCCCCCAGTTCCAGAAGCTCGTGATCCACGCCGTCAGCCACAGCAGGAACGCGTTGATCAGCAGGCCGATGAGGCCGAGCGTCAGGATGTACAGCGGGAACGCCAGCACCTTGATGACGGTGCCGATCACGGTGTTCACCAGCGCGAAGATCGCCGCGACGATCAGCAGTGTGAGCACGAACTGCAGCGTGTCGCCCGGCGGGAACGGGACGACCGTGACCTGCAGGGCCGTGATGAGGGTGACGACCCAGATCGCGAAAGCGTTGACGACGACGCGGATGAGGAAGCCCATACGCGGAAGTCTGGCACGCGACCCCGGCGGTTGCGAGGACGACGGCGCGTGTTCTCGGACGTCCACGCATCCTCACGCGGGCCCGTTCGGCGCTCGTAGACTCGGCAGGGTGACCGACGCCTCCGACATTCCCATCCGCGTCCGCCCCGAGATCGCCTCGCTGCCCCCCTACAAGCAGGGCCGCCAGGCCGGAGCCGACGCGTTCAAGCTGTCGAGCAACGAGAACCCGTTCGATCCGCTGCCCGGCGTGCTCGAAGCCGTCAGCGCCGCGTCGGCGGTGAATCGGTATCCGGATGCCTCGGCATCCCGCCTGCGCGAACGCCTGGCCGAACGCTACGGAGTGTCTGTCGACGCGGTGCACGTCGCAGCCGGCAGCGTGTCGATCCTCGCTCAGCTCGCGCTCGCCACCTGCCGTCCGGGCGACGAGATCATCTACGCCTGGCGCTCGTTCGAGGCCTATCCGTGGCTCGCCGTGGTCGCCGGGGCGACCGCCGTGCATGTGCCGCTCACCGAGGACGCCCGCCACGACCTGCCCGCGATGGCCGCAGCGATCACCGAGCGCACGCGCGCCGTGATCGTGTGCAGCCCGAACAACCCGACGGGGCCGATCGTCACGCAGGACGAGTTCGATGCGTTCGTCGCGCAGGTGCCTTCCGATGTGCTCGTCGTCCTCGACGAGGCGTACGCCGAGTTCGTCACCGATCCCGCAGCCGTCGACGGCACCCGCGTGCTCGCCGCCGGGCGGCACCCGAACGTCGTCATCCTCCGTACGTTCTCGAAGGCCTTCGGGCTGGCGGGTCTGCGGGTCGGGTACGCGATCGGCCACCCCCGCATCCTCGACGCGGCGCGCAGCACCACTATTCCGCTGTCGGTCACGGCGCAGGCCGAGTCGGCGGCGCTCGCGAGCCTCGACGCCGAAGCAGAGCTCCTCGAGCGCGTCCGCGGGATCGCCGAGCGCCGCGACCGCGTCGTGGCCGGACTTCGTGAGGCCGGCTGGAATGTGCCCGACGCGCAGGGCAACTTCGTGTGGCTGCCCGCCTACGACGAGACGCTCGCGATCGCGCAGGCGTTCGACGACGCCGGGCTCATCGTGCGGCCGTTCGCCGGCGACGGCATCCGCATCTCGATCGGCGAGGAGGAGTCTGTCGCGCACGTGCTGCGGGTCGCGGCATCCGTCCTCCCCACCCTCCCCGCGGGCCACCGCGGCGCACGGGCGGGAGTGCAGCAGTGAGCGAGTCGGTGACTGCAGCGACGGATGCCGCGACCGTCCGGTTCCTCGACGCCGACGGCGCGTTCGCACCGTCGGCGGCCGCCGAGCCCTACCGCGAGCTCGTCGACGGCCTCACCGACGAGCAGCTCGAGGAGTTCTACCGCGATATGGCGGTGATCCGCGCGTTCGACGTGCAGGCCACCAACCTGCAGCGGCAGGGGCAGCTCGCGCTGTGGCCCCCCAGCTTCGGTCAGGAGGCAGCCCAGGTGGGCTCCGCCCGCGCCGCCCGCGCGCAGGACCATCTGTTCCCGTCGTACCGCGAGCACGTCGTCACGCGCATCCGCGGTGTCGACCCGCTCGACATCATCCGGCTCATGCGCGGACTCACGCACGGCGGGTGGGACCCCACCGATCCGAAGAACGGCAACACGCACATCTACACGCTCGTGCTCGGCGCGCAGACGCTGCACGCGACCGGCTTCGGCATGGGCCTCGTGTTCGACGGGCGCTGCGGCACGGGCGACCCTGAGCGCGACGAGGCGGTCATCGTCTATTACGGCGACGGCGCATCGAGCCAGGGCGACGTGCACGAGGCGATGGTGTTCGCGGCCAGCTACCGTGCGCCGGAGGTCTTCTTCCTGCAGAACAATCAATGGGCCATCTCGGTGCCCGTCGCGACGCAGTCGCCCGCTCCGCTCTACAAGCGCGGCGAAGGTTACGGGATGCCGAGCATCCCCATTGACGGCAACGATGTGCTCGCCAGCTACGCCGTCACGCGCGTGGCCCTCGACGAGGCCCGCGCCGGGCAGGGACCGCGGGCGATCGAGGCGATGACCTACCGGATGGGCGCACACACGACCAGCGACGACCCGACCAAGTACCGCACTTCGGCCGAAGAGGAGTCGTGGCGGCGCCGCGATCCCCTGGTGCGGATGAAGGCGTTCCTGCAGGCGAAGGGGGCGTCGGATGCCTTCTTCGCCGACGTCGACGCCGAATCGCAGGCGCTCGCCGACGACGTGCGCACGCGCACCAACGCGCTCGGCGGGGTCGACGCCGACGCGATGTTCGCTCACGTGTACAGCGAGCCCCACCCGCTCGTCGACGAGCAGCGGCGCTGGCTGGCCGACTACGAGGCATCCTTCGAAGGAGGTGCCGCATGAGCACCGCGACCACCACCCCTGCCACCGCCGAGAGCGCCGCACCCGCGCCGGTCACGATGCCGATCGGCCGCGCGCTCAACGCCGGTCTGCGCGCCGCGCTCGCGGGCAACGACCGCGTGCTGCTCATGGGCGAGGACATCGGCAAGCTCGGCGGCGTGTTCCGCGTGACCGAGGGGCTGCAGGCCGAGTTCGGCGACCGCCGTGTGCTCGACACGCCGCTGGCCGAGTCGGGCATCGTCGGCACCGCGATCGGCCTCGCGATGACCGGGTTCCGGCCCGTCGTCGAGATCCAGTTCGACGGCTTCGTGTTCCCCGCGTTCGACCAGATCACCTCGCAGCTGGCGAAGTTCACGAACCGCCACGAGGGCGTCCTGCAGATGCCGGTGGTGATCCGCATCCCCTACGGCGGGCACATCGGCGCGGTCGAGCACCACCAGGAGAGCCCCGAGGCCTACTTCACCCACACGCCCGGACTGCGGGTCGTGAGCCCTTCGACCGCGAACGACGCGTACTGGATGATCCAGGACGCCATCGCCTCGCCCGACCCGGTCATCTTCCTCGAGCCCAAGAGCAAGTACTGGCAGAAGGGCGAGGTCGACACCACCGCCCGGGCGCTTCCGCTCCACGCCAGCCGCATCGTGCGCCGGGGAACCGACGTCACCCTCGTCGGACACGGCGCGATGGTGACGACCCTGCTGCAGGCGGCCGCGCTCGCCGAGTCGGAGGGCACCAGCTGCGAGGTCGTCGACGTGCGCTCGCTGTCGCCGATCGACTACGGGCCGATCCTCGACTCGGTCCGCCGCACCGGCCGCATGGTCTACGCGCAGGAGGCACCCGGCTTCACGAGCCTCGGCAGCGAGGTCGCGGCCACAGTCATGGAGAAGGCGTTCTACGCCCTCGAGGCGCCGGTGCTGCGGGTGTCGGGATTCGATGTCCCGTTCCCGCAGGCCAAGCTCGAAGGCGCATACCTGCCCGATGCCGACCGCGTGCTCGAAGCCGTCGACCGCGCCCTCGCCTACTGATGTTCCGGTCGTCGAGCGACACCTCCCGCGTCTCGGCTCGTCGCTGCGCTCCTCGCGTGACGACCGGCCTGAAAGGACACCGCACATGAGCACGCAGACATTCGTCCTCCCGGACGTCGGCGAGGGTCTCACCGAGGCCGAGATCGTGTCGTGGCACGTCGCGCCCGGCGACACCGTGGCCGTCAACGACGTCCTCGTCGAGATCGAGACGGCCAAGTCGCTCGTCGAGCTGCCCTCGCCGTTCTCGGGCGCGGTCGGCGAACTGCTCGTCGCCGAGGGCGCGACGGTCAACGTCGGGTCGCCGATCATCACCATCGTCGCGGGAGCGGATGCCTCAGGTCCCGCGACCGTCGGACAGACCGAGCACGGCGCGCCCGCCGAAGCCTCCGCCGAGGGGGACGGCGCGGTGCTCGTCGGCTACGGCACCGGCGGCGAGGTGAAGTCGCGCCGCCGCAAGCCCGCCGCAACCGCGCAGGAGCGGGTCGAGGCATCCGTCGGCGTGGTCGCCAAGCCGCCGATCCGCAAGCTCGCACGCGACCTCGGCGTCGAGCTCGCCTCCGTCTCGCCCACCGGCCCCGCCGGCGAGGTCACGCGCGAGGACGTCATGCGGCAGGCGTCGCAGGCGAGCGTGTTCCGCAACATCGAGACCCCCGAGTGGGGCGACGTGCGCGAGGAGACCATTCCGGTCGCTGCGGCGGCGGCCGAGGCATCCGTCCCCGCCGTTTCCGCGCCCCCTCGCGACGACGCGCGCGAAGAGACGATCGCCGTGAAGGGCGTGCGCAAGGCGACCTCGTCGGCGATGGTGCAGTCGGCCTACACGGCGCCGCACGTCACCGTCTGGACCGACGTGGACGCCACCCGCACGATGGAGCTCGTCAAGCGACTGAAGGCCTCGCCCGATTTCGCCGACACGAAGGTGTCGCCGTTGCTCATCATGGCGCGCGCCGTGATCTGGGCGGTGCGCCGCACGCCGATGGTCAACGCGGCATGGGTCGAGGCCGAGGGGGGCGCCGAGATCCGCGTCCGGCGCTACGTGAACCTCGGCATCGCCGCCGCGACGCCGAGGGGCCTGCTCGTGCCGAACATCAAGGACGCGCAGGACCTGTCGATGCGCGAACTCGCGCGGTCGCTCGAGAAGCTCACCCTCACCGCGCGCGAAGGCAAGACGACGCCGGCGGACCAGCAGCAGGGCACGATCACGATCACGAAC
Organism: Microbacterium sp. MF43; assembly: GCF_012847295.1. Classification (GTDB taxonomy): domain Bacteria; phylum Actinomycetota; class Actinomycetes; order Actinomycetales; family Microbacteriaceae; genus Microbacterium. Next base: position 15,835 of record NZ_JABBDY010000004.1, on the reverse strand, counting down.
ATCGGCGTGTTCGGGATGGATGCGGGCACGCCGATCATCAACCCCGGCGAGTCCGGCATCGTCGCGCTCGGCACGATCCGCCAGAAGCCGTGGGTCGTCGACGGCGAGGTGCGTCCGCGCTGGGTCACCACCGTCGCGGGCTCGTTCGATCACCGGGTGGTCGACGGCGACGGCATGTCGCGCTTCATCGCCGATGTCGCCTCGATCCTCGAGGAGCCGGCGCTGCTCCTCGACTGATGTGAGGCGTCAACCTATGTGGTCTTTCAACCAGTTCAAGTTGATCCACGTCAGTGGACATGAGCTCAACCGTGGTTGTTGAGCCATGAAACGACTGGCGTCGACACATCCGGACCTCGATGGAGACCGAGATGCCTAGGACCGCGCGACTCACGCCCGCCGAGTTGACCGAGTCGTGGCCAGACCAGCCCTCAGCAGCGAAGGTGATCGATGAAATGACCCAGTGAGTGAGTTCAAATCCCTCCGTCCCCGGGCGGGAACAGAAGCGGGAACAAACGCAGCGAATCGAGTGTGACTGCATGGCGTTGCTCAGAGATCGGAACGTTGATTTCATGAGCTTCTGAAACCTCATGTGATCCCTGTGACCGCATCCCGTATGCGTTCAAATCCCACCGTCACCGCCACAAGAACCCCAGGTCAGACACGATTATTTCAGTTAACGGGAACAAACTAGGGCTTTTCTCTGCTGATCGGGGATTTGTCGGATTCTGACGGGCGTCGTGCTCGAAGGACGCGAGAGTCCCACGGTAGGTAGATCACGCCCTCAGCGCGCAGTATCCGATCAGCGCCACCTTCGGGTAGCTCGGGTCGGCGTCTCGGCGCGCCGAAGGGGGAAGAACTCTGTTCCCAATTTGTTATGACGCGCCCATGGGGGAGCGAGCTTCCGCGAAATCTCGCGGATTACGGACACACCTACGGTGGATTGGAGCACCACCGTACGTACCGGTGGCGCCCCGGCCAGTGCGGCAACTTTCGGGTGCTTACCGTTCAAGCGCACCCCATTTCTCCACAAGCCACCGGCGCGGGAGGGGTTACGTAGGAAGGTTGCGTTAGGGTTTTTTTGTTCTCAGCGTTCTTTCAGGGTGACTCCGCCTGCGGATGATCGGTGGCGCGGTGAGCCGTCGGTGTTCGTTGCGTGTCCGGAGGACGTTGGTGGAAGCGATTACGCGCGCGTGGAGTGCGCTCAGGAAGCGGCGATGGGTCGCATTCGGTCTAGTTGGCGTGCTGGTCGTGTCCGGGGCTCTCATCGTGTACACGGCGGTCGGCCCGAGTCGCTCCGCCGCTGACTGCTCCGTCCTCGAGCGGGAGTCCGCTGACGCGGCTGCTGCACTGGCAGCGGCGTGCGGCAAGGACGTTGAAGTGAGCTCCGAGCGGTCGCCGTGGGTGACAGTTGTCGCCCAGCCCGACGGTCAGTCTCGGTTGACGTTGAGCGCGGTGCCCTCACACACGGAGGTCAACGGCTCCCGGGAGCCAGTCAGCGCAGAGGTGTCTCAGAACCCGGTGCCCGTGGCCCTGGGTCGCGGCGGCGGACATGGAGGCGATGGCGTCGGCGCAGCCGTCGCGGCGACCGAGGATCTGGTTCCGGGTGTCGCTGGGATGCTTCCGGTCGAAGCCCCCGTCTATCCGATGTGGTTCAACCCGGGCGGTCCTCTTGGGGCTGAGTTGCCGCTCGGTGTGATCGAACGGGACGGGTCCTGGGTAAAGATGTGGTTCCCGTTGGAACTGTCTGAGCCCACCGTGGATGGTCGTTTCGTGACCTATGAGCTCGCGGAGGGTGCGCGGCTCGTGGTCTCAGCCGGCTCAGACGGGTCCGGGTTCCGGCCGATTGTCGAGCTGGACTCGCCCGCGGCGACGCAGTGGTTCCGTGGCGCCTTGGCTGAGGCCCGCGGCGCGAAGGCGCTCCCCGGTGATGGTCTTGAGATTCCGTATCGGATCGAGTCGTCCGCCGACGTGGAGCTGGTAGAGACGGACGGTGTCGGTTTCGAGCTCATCCGGGCTGATGGGGAGGTCATGTTCTGGTCACCGCCGTCGACCATGTGGGATTCCAGCGCGAACGGGACCGGCAACGGTGAGCCCGTGGAGCGGTTGGAGTTCCCGTTGCCGGGCGACCACACGGTCGGCATGCCGGTGCGGATCGAGGGTGCTGCCGGCGGGAATGGCGTTGCCGTCGTGTCGCCGGATGAGCAGTTGCTCGGTTCGGCAGACACGGTGTGGCCGGTTCGGATCGATCCGACTCTGGCTGGGCGCACTCCGGTCGAGTGGGTCGCGATCCGCACCGGTGGCTACACCAACCACGTATACAAATGGGCCGACACGACCACTCGTGTGGGTGAGTCGATGGGACTTTGCTCGCTGACGTGGTCATACAAGTGCGAAACGACGTTCACGGCGCGGCTGGTGTGGGAGTTCGGTGGCGACGCGGCCACGTTGATGAAGTCGATTGCCGGAGTGCATGTGAGCGCCGCATCGTTCAGCGCCGATCCAGGTGAACGCGGAAACTGCACATCGACCCGCACGGACGCGTACATGACGACTGCCATCACGACCACGCAGCGCACGTGGAGCACCCTGCCGTTCAACAGCGGCGGGCTGCAGTCCGGTGTCACCGCACCACAGGGCGATGGATGCAGCGACGGCGGTATCCGACGTGAGTGGAGCGTGAAGGGCGCCGTCGTCCAGTGGGCGGACGCGGATTGGGCGCAGCTGGGGATCGGGCTTCGTGCGAGCAATGAGACCACTTCCAGTGGGTACAAGACGTACAAGGCCAACGCCCAGCTGAGCATCACTTATAACCGCCCGCCGGAGAGGTCGACGACGGTCAAGCTTGAGGATCCGGCACAGAACTGCGCATCGGGGACGGGGCGGCCGGTGATCTCCGACACCACCCCGACTCTGTCCGCGGTGGTGACCGATCCAGATGCTGACAGCGTTCAAGCGCACTTCCAGATCGTCACCGCGGGCACCACGACCGAGGTGTGGAACAGCACCACCCTGCCGGGCAAACCCTCCGGATCGAAGTTCACCGCGACTGTCGCGGCGGGCAAACTCGTCCACAACGGGATCTACCAGTACCGCGTCACCGCGACAGACGGGGCCGCGTGGTCTGGATGGTCGTTGGCGATCTGCGAGTTCAAGGTGGACACCACAAAACCGGAGACGCCCAGCGTCACCGCACTTTCGAGCGGCGCGGCCGCGATCTATGAAAAGGGTGCCGAGCGCGGGGGCGTGGGTATCGCCGGGAACTTCCGATTCGCCCGGGGAAACACCGAAGCGGTCAAACAGCTCAGGTACTGGGTCACATCGCCAAATCCCCTCAATGCCGTTCCTGAGGCCGTGAAGATTCTCGACGCGGCTGGTTCCCCGATCGACTTCAGTTACACACCCAGAGCGACCGGCGAGGTCACGATCGTCGTACGGGCGGAGGACGCTGCCGGGAACAAGTCCACAGACGCGAAGTACACGTTCTACGTCGCTGATGCTAAGGAGGATGCCATCTGGTCCTTCGACGAGGGCGAAGGCACCACCGCCGCGGACTCGAGCGGTGCGGGCATCGCTCAGGACATCGCTCTTTCCAACGCTGACCTGTGGGCCGACGGGCCGCACGAAATGTTCGATTCCCGGCAGAATGACCATGCGTTGAAGCTGGATGGCGTGAGCGACCAGGCGTGGACCGGGCCCGTGGTGGATACCAAGAAGTCTTTCGCGGTTTCCGCACTGGTGTGGCTCGACGCGAGCAAGATCGGGTCGGGGCCGTCCACAGCGGTCTCCCAAGACGGTGTCAACCAGTCGGGGTTCTCGCTCGGCTACCTCCCCTCATGTCCGAACATGACAGGCGGTTGCTGGTCGTTCGATATGCGCAACAGTGACACCGTCGGCGCCACCACCACCTCAGTCCGGTCCGGCGTCACCGTCCGCGGAGACCGCTGGGTCCACTTGGTGGGCGCGAGCGACGTGACGACCAACACGACTCAACTGTGGGTGTGTGATGTCGGCACCGCGTCGGACCCAGGGCAGGCTACGCCGACGGCGACGGCCCCACTCGGGCGCGGGGGACAGTCGTGGGCGGCGACGGGCGCCTTCTCAGTCGGGCGCGGTCTGGTCGACGGCACCCAGAAGAACTGGTGGCCGGGAACCGTCGACAGCGTCAGGGTCTACTCCGGGCAGGTCGTCTCTGAGGAGAAGCTGCGACGACTGTGCCAGGGCGCAGAGCCGGCCGACTACAGCTCGGGCCTCACTGCACTGGACCCGACGACCGACGACGAGTGACGATGAACACCACGCGAAGGACCCGCATGCCCTCCCTCCACACTCGCATCGCGCCCGTGTCCACCGCGGTGATCGCTGCAGCGCTCACGGCCGTCCTCGTGGTCGACCCGTTCGGGCTGAGCGTGGTGGCGACACACGCGACCACACAGTCGCCCGCGGAGACGCGCGAGCAGAATTTCGCTGACCTTCTTGCCGCGGGTTCGACGCAGCCGATCAAGCCGGCATCGCCCATCGGCGGGTCCTGGCCTGCGGCGGAACCGGAAAGCGCGGCACTACAGCCCGCGGTACCGCCCGTCGCGGATGAGGCGACCGTCGAGGTCTCCATCGGCGCGGACTCCACGGTCGATCTTGGCGGCATGAGTGTCTCGGTGACCGCCGCCGAGGGGGATGTGGCCCCTGACGCCGTCACGCTGAGCGTTCAGGACGCGGCGCAGACGCGGGCAGCCGGGGTGGCAGGGGTTCTCCTCGAGGTGACCGAACCGGCCGCCGGCGAGCCCACCGCGGATCCGCACGTGCAACTTTCTGTCTCGTACGCGGAGTTCGCCGGGCTCTACGGCGGAGATTGGGCGTCCCGGCTGCGGCTGGTCCGGCTACCCGACTGCCGCATCGACACTCCCACCGCCCCGGAATGTCAGCCGGAACTAATCCCTTCGGTCAATGATCCGGTGGCCCAGACCGTTTCCGGGGTGGTTCCCGTGGACCCGGCAGAGGTGGTGATGGGGAGCCAGGGGATGGCGCTGCAAACCGCTGCTCTCAGCGGAGGAAGCACCCTGGCGGTAACGGCCGGTGTCTCCGGGTCCGCGGGGGACTGGTCTCAAACCAGCCTGCCGCTCTCATCGACCTGGGGCACCAGCGGCAACACCGGTGCGTTCACATGGTCGTATCCGCTCACTGTCCCCACCTCGATGTCCGGTCTCGCGCCGAACCTCACGCTGTCGTATTCGTCAGCGGTGTCCGACGGGCGTGTCCCGTCCAGCAACAACCAGGCCGGGTGGATCGGCGAGGGTTTTGACCTGACCTCCAGCTACATCGAACGCCAGTACAAGCCCTGCGCTGACGACACCGCTGGTTCCCCAAACAACGCCGGACGTGACACCGGCGACTTGTGCTGGGGGCCGGTGAACGCCTCCATGGTCTTCAACGGCGCCGGCTCGACGCTCGTCAAGGATTCAGGCAACAGGTGGCGCAACAAGACCGACGACGGCACCCGAATCGAACTCCTCACCGGCGGATGGAACGGCATCGGCGACCGTGAGTACTGGAAGGTCACCACGACCGACGGCACGCAGTACTTCTTCGGCCGCGGCAAGGCCGCCGAGAACGCACCCGAGTCGCTCAACTCCGCCTGGAAGGTGCCCGTCTACGGCAACCACGCAGGCGAGAAATGCTACAAGGCAGCGGATGACGGCGGGTTCGCGTCCTCACGCTGCGACCAGGTGTGGCGCTGGAACCTCGACTACGTCGTCGACCCGTCAGGCAACACCATGACCTACGAGTACGCCACCGAGTCCAACGCGTACGTCAACGACTACGGCCACAACACCGACTGGACCCCGATCAGCTACACCTCCGGCGGGCGGTTGACCCAGATCGAGTACGGCACCCGTGAGGGGTCCACCATCGCAGCACCGTACCGGATCGTGTTCGACGCGGAGAAACGGTGCGTCACCGACCGCGCTGACGGTCTTTCGCTCTGCAAGAACGGGCAGAACGAAACCGACAAGACGAAATGGGTCGACACACCCACCGACCTCCAATGCGCGACATCTGCCGACGAATGCCCCAACGTCGTGCCGGTGTTCTTCGACACAACCCGCCTCGCCAAGATCACTACTCAAGCCAGAAGCGGCGCGGACTACCTGAACGTGGACGCGTGGGTTTTCGGCCAGCGATTCCATGGCGAGGGTGACAACGGACAGATCGGACAGGCAGCCAATATCACCCTGCGCCTGGACAGTGTGAACCGCACCGGCTTCGGGGCGAACACCACACCGGGCGACGACATCACCCTTCCCGCGGTGCAGTTCACATACGAACCGATGGCAAACCGAGTCGACAACGGCACCGACGGTCACTCGGCGCTGTTCCGAGACCGCATCATCGGCGTCCGCACCGAGTCCGGCGGAGCAGTGAGCGTTGCCTATCGGGAGCCGGACTGCGCCGACGGCGCGGTGCCCATCGACGATAGCGCGCATGACCAGCTGTGCTACCTGGTGAAGTGGCAACCAGAGGGCGAGTTTGCGCCGCAGGAGCACTGGTTCCACAAGTATGTCGTTGAGGCCATCACCGAGGACGGTGCCCCCGCCGCCAGCGGCGGCAACCAGCTGACCACCGGATCCGCATCCAAGGTCACCCGCTACCGCTACGAAGACGCCGCATGGGCCAAGCCCCAGGGCTGGGGGATCAAGGCCACAGAGTCCACCTTCTCCGAATTCCGCGGCTTCCGCGACGTCTACACCACCGTCGGCCAAGGCGACGACGCGGCCACGACCGATCACACCACCTACTTCCGCGGCGTCGAAGGGCCCCCGCTCAAGGCCGGCCCGGCCGGACACGTCGTCGAGGTGCCCGACCTCGAGGCCTACGCGGGACAAGTGTTCAACTCGCAAACGCTCAACGGCACCACGAAGACGTCCGAGACGATCAACAGGCCGGGCGATCCCATCGAGATCGTCACCCAACAGAATCTGACGTCCATCCGCGTCCCCTCAGCGACGACACACGGCTTCACCTACGACGCCGAGGGAGCACTCTCACACCGCACGTCGACGACCACAACCTTCGATGAGCACGGGCTGCCGATCACCGTGAATGACCGAGGCAATCTGACAACGACGGCCGACGATGTCTGCACCAAGACCAGCTACCGACGCGACGGAATTTTCACCGGCGCGCACAAGATGTCGTACGCGGAGAAGACCGAGGTGTACGCCTCGGCCTGCGACGGCACGCTCAGTAACGCCACGCTGATCAGTCGCGACACGGCCCTGTACGACGACTTCGGGCGCGTCGTAGAGACCAAGGCCGTCCACCCGGACGATGCATCGGCCGACGTCACAGAATCCAAGACGACCTACGACGACCTCGGACGCGTGAAAACCGTTGAGGACGCCGACGGCAACGTGACCACCACCACCTACACGACGGGGCCGGGGGGGCAACTCGCCTCCACAACGACCACATCCCCGGACCCGGACGGACTGGGCGGTACGGAACCATTCACGTCCACCCAGACGTTCAACCCGCTGACCGGGCTGCCCGTGTCAACAACAGACCAGAACGGCCTCACAACCGAAGGCACATACGATGCGCTCGGCCGCCCCACCAGCCTGCGATACCCGCAGCACAAGGACGCCCCGCACCCCTCGGTCGAGTACGCGTACAGCGACCCCAGCAACGGGCTGAACGCCGTTCTCACCCGGACCCTCGCCGCCGACGGACGCAGCCAACACACCAGCGTCGTGCTCTACGACGGACTCGGGCGGCCATTCCAGCAGCAGACGGAAGCGGCGAACTCCACCCCCAGTGCGCCAGCCCGCATGGTCTCGCACGTGTTCTACAACTCCGCTGGGCAAACGATCACGCAGATCGCGCCCTGGCCGGTCGCGGGCGCACCGACGATGGTCGCCGAGAACCCGGACCCGGCCCCGGTCGCGCAAACCACGTACATGTACGACAAGGCGGGCCGGGTCACCGACGAGGTGCTGTGGAGCGGCACGAGTTCGAACCCAGACCATGAGAAGTGGCGTACCACGACGGTGTACGACGGGGCTGTCACCCTCGTCATCCCACCCCTCGGCGGCACTCCCACCGAAAAGGTCCTGGACGCTCGCGGGCGCACCGTCGAACTTCGCGAGTACTACCGTGACGCGCAGATCCACTCCGCCGCGGTCAGCGCTTCGGCCGTCCGAGGACTGGTGAAGCAGACCACGAAGTACAGCTACGACGCCGCCGGGCAACTGGTGAAGATGACCGACCCGAAGTCGAACGAGTGGACGTACACCTACGACCTCGCCGGCCAGCAAACCTCCGCCACCGACCCGGACGGTGGAACCACGACCACGAGCTACTACCCGCTGGGTCAGGTGAAAACCAGCACAAACGCGAACGGCGCCACCCTCGCCTACACCTATGACCGGCTCGGGCGACCCGCTAGCCTCCGCGACGGCGACCCCAACGGCAACATCCGTGCCACCTGGTCGTACGACACCGGCACCCTGCCCAACGGCAACCAGGCGCTGGGACAGCTGGCCGCCGCGACACGAGTGATCGACGGAAACGAATACGTCACCAGCTATCCCGCGTACGACACCGCCTACCGGCCCACTCAGGTCGACACCCAGCTGCCAGGCAACGACGCCCTGTTCTCCCTGGCGGGCACCACCTTCAGCACCAGCTACGCCTACACCGCCGACGGGCAGGTCCGACAGGTCACCTACCCGAAAGTGACCAACCAGGACGGAGACGCCGTTCTGGGCGCCGAAACCGTCACCACCCGGTTCAACGCCAACTCCCGACCCTCGTCCATGGGCGGCGGCTTCGGCTGGGGCATCTACGTCGCCGCATCCAACTGGAATCCCGACGGCAGCCTCTACGGCTACGACCTCGGCAACACCTACGGCACCAGCGTCGCCTACGACTGGGACCAGGTCACCGGCCAGCTGGTCGGCACACGCATGGCACGGACGGGGCACGGCGACGGCACCGAGCTCAACCTCAGCTACCGGTACGACCCCGCCGGCAACGTAACCAGCCTCATCGACGCGCCCACCAACACGGCCACCGTCGCAGAAAAAGACGCCCAGTGCTTCCAGTACGACGGGCTGCAGCGGCTGCAGGTCGCCTGGACGGACGCGCAGGGCGACTGTGCACGCAGCACCGTTACTACCGCCGACCTGGGTGGTGTCGCGCCGTACTGGACCGAGTACGCCTATGACGCGCTCGGCAACCGGTTCTCCAAGACGGACCACACCGCCGCCGCCACCACGCTCACCGAGTACGCGCACGGGGAAGGCTCCGCCGGTCCTCACCAGCTGACCTCGATGACCAGGACGAGCGGGAGCACGTCGGTCACGACCGGGTTCACGTGGGACGCGGCCGGCAACCAGACCGGCCGCACCGTCGACGCGCAGCAGCAAACTCAGACGTGGGACGCCGAAGGCGAATTGACTGCCGTCACCGGGGGTGGGGCGGACGTCTCGAACATCTACGACGCCAACGGCACCCGACTGATCCGGATCGACGACACCGGCGCCACAGTCTTCCTCCCGGGCGGGCAAGAAGTCCGCGCGACTACTGAGACGGTGACCGCGACACGCTGGTACTCCTTCGCCGGACGCACGGTGGCTACCCGCACCGGCAAGGGCCTGTCCGGGGTGTCCACGATCGTCACCGACGCGCACGGCACACCGCTGGCGTCGGTGCACAACACCAACTGGACCGCTGCGGTGCAGCGGATCCGCACCGATCCGTTCGGTGCCGCGCGTGCCGGACAGTCCGGCGCCGTCGCCGGTCGGGGGTTCCTCGGCGCCCCCACGGACACGACCGGGTTCACCCTTCTCGGCGCCCGCTACTACGACCCTGCCACCGGCACGTTCCTCAGCGTCGACCCGGAGCTCACCCCGAGCGCTCCGGCGCAGTTCAACGCCTACGTGTACTCCGGCAACAACCCCGTCACCTGGGCAGACCCCACCGGTCGGAACTGGCTGGGCGACGCGTGGAAGAACGTCACCGGATTCGTCAAGAAGCATCAGGCCGAGATCGGCGGGTTCGTCGCCGGCGCGCTGGTCACGACCGGATGCCTCGCCGCCACCGCCGGCGCCGGGAGTGTGGGCTGCTTCATCGCAGGTGGCGCTGTCGCTGGCGCGGTCACCAACGTGTGGAAGCAGTCCCAGTCACGCAAGAAGTTCGACTGGGGCAGCTTCGCCCGCGACACCCTCACCGGCGGCGCTCTCGGCGCTCTCGGCCCCGTCGCCGGGTCACTCGGCCGCGCCGTTGCACCAGCCGCCAGCAGGTTCATCAGCGCCGTCGGCAACGCCCTCAAACCAGCCGCGGCGAAACTGCCCACCGCCTTCAAGCCCGCAGCGGCAGCCGCCTCCCGACCTGCCGCGTCCTCCGCACGCCCCGCAGCATCGGCGGCGGCGCCGAAACCGCAGCAGAGCGCGGCGTCGTGTGCGATCAACAGCTTCGTGCCCGGCACGCTGGTCCTCCTCGCCGACGGCTCGAAAGCGGCGATCGAGACGCTGAGGCTCGGCGACAAGGTGCTCGCCACCGATCCGACCACTGGGGAGACTTCGGCCCAGCCCGTCCTCGCCACGATCACCGGCACCGGGCCGAAGGACCTCGTCACCCTCACCGTCACCACCGACACCGGTGACACGGGGAAGGTGACCGCCACCGCCGGGCACCCGTTCTGGGTCCCAGACCGCGCCGAATGGGTCGACGCAGGTGACCTGGCACCCGGCGACTCGCTGCTGACCTCCGTCGGGGCATGGGTGCAGCTCACCGCTGTCGAGCATGAACGGCGTGAGCAGACTGTTCACAACCTCACCGTCAAGTCCGCACACACCTACAACGTGGTCGCCGGTAAAGCGGACGTGCTCACACACAATTGCGCCACGGGGATGGCCGGGGTTCGCGCGACCGGCCAGGTTGGAGAGACGATGGCTGGGATTGTGAAGAACACGGCTCGTATCCCGTCGGCAAGCGGTAGGGCTGCGTATCGGATCCCGGACGAACTGAACTCGTCGGTGCTAGGCGAGGTGAAAAACGTGGGCCGTCTGAACTACACGAGCCAGTTGCGAGACTTCGCAGCATACGCTCGACAGGAAGGATTGGCTTTCACGCTATACACCCGAGGGTCGACGACTTTCTCAAGCACGCTCCAGGCAGAGATCACCTCGGGGCGGATCCTCCTTGACACGATTAGGCTGGGCCTGTGATGACGGATGCCCTGGCGCCCGGTGAGCGGGACGTGCTGAATGATCTCGCGCTCGTGGGTTATCCGGTCGACTCCCTGGCTGATTTGCGGAATTCGGGGATGAGATATCGAGACGCGGTTCCCATCTTGATCTCGGGTCTGGGTCGTGTGTCCGATCAGAAGGTTAAGGGTGAGATTGTGAGGGCTCTGAGCGTGCCGTGGGCCAAGCCCGCAGCCACCGGTCCGCTGATCGAGGAGTTCAAGCGGGTCGAGGACGAGACCGGAATGGGCTTGCGTTGGACCGTCGGAAACGCGCTCGAAGTCGTGTGGGACGACGCGAGATTTGATGACCTCGTAGCGCTGGCGCGTGACGAGTCCTACGGCAAGGCGCGCGAGATGGTCGTATTAGGGTTCGGCCGATCGAAGAGGAAAGAGGCCGGGGCGGTGCTCATCGAACTCCTTGACGACCCGGTCGTCAGCGGACACGCTGTGAAGGCACTGCGGAAGCTCAACGTCCCGGCGGCACGGGAGGGTCTAGCCCGCATGCTGGATGACGAGCGGGCGTGGGTGCGCAAGGAAGCGCAGCGGGCACTCGCCGCCTGGAGCTAGGTCGGCCAGTTGAAGGTGGCGGATTGGCGCAGCATATTTTGCTTGCCACCCGTCGACCCGGAGCCCACCACGAGCGCTCCCGTGCAGTTCAACGCCTACGTGTGCTCCGGCGACAACCCCGTCACCTGGGCTGATCCGAGCGGTCGAAACTGGCTCGGCGACGCGTGGAAGAACGTCACAGGACTCGTCGGCCATTCGAAGTTAGGGGATGCTGACCACTGAGGACGCGTCCTCGCGCCCTAATCGTTAGGAGTAAGCCAGTCCGCAATCGCATCGATCAACTGTTGCGTGCTATCGATATGGGCGAGCGCCATGAGGTTCAGCGGCAGGTCGGTTCCAGGACGACTACGTGGCGGCGATCTCGGCCACGCGAGCGCTCACGGCAATGCGCGCGCTAGTGATCGGCTCACAACCCTCTATCGACTGGAAGATTTCGACGGAAATCTGGTGAAGTGGGGTATCAGCGGCAATCTGAAGTCGCGGTGTTCGACCAACTTCTTGAAAGACAAGCTGTTGATTCAAATGACGAGCGGGTCGAGAGAGCAAATGCTCAAACTTGAACGATGGATCGTTCAGCGCGATCCTGGTCCGCTGAACCTCGAGCCATGGGCTGGGGCGGTGGGGTGATGCCGCAGCCTGAAACCACGACAGCACTTTCCATCGGAATAGTGCTCGGAGACGCAGACGCACAAAGCATGGTCTGGCGGCGAGAGCTCGCGTCGCTAGGAAAGCGAGTGCAAGCCGCCCGTGATGGAGTCAACAGCGTGCTGGATGTCAACGTGGTCTTTCATGTTGATGGCCGGATCGGACGAAATGAGTTCGAAGGGTTCCGCATAGCTAGGTACAGTGCACGCGAACGCACCGTGATGGTGCAAGTCGCGGTAGGCGGCAGTCTGCTCGATCCGCTGGAGGCGACGATGTTTTCGTGGCTCGAGGATGCTGTTGATATTGCCGAAGAGTTCGCGCGGGAGCGAGGCTTGGCCGACGAGTTGCCAGCGGCGCGACAGGTTTTGGCTAACCTCCGAACTCGGTGATTGCCCTTGAGGACCACGGCGGCGCGGTAGATCACCGCGTGCTTGTCATGGCGCGTGGCCAGCCCCCGCCATTGCCCGATGTGGCAGTAGCGGCGCTCGATGACGTTCCGATTCTTGTAGTCGACGGCGTCCAGTCCGACTGGCCTGCCCCCGCGTGATCCTCGTCGTTTTCGGTGCCCCTTCTGGTCATCGGGCTCGGGGATAACGGCCTTTGATGCCTCGTGAGCGGAGATGTCCGCGGATAGCGCGCATAACCGGATCTGCCGACGCGGCTGCAGTCGGCGCAAGTCGGACCGTACGGTGAACCGATCCTCTTGATCGACTCCACCGACGTGGGTCCGGGCGACGTGATCGATGCGGTTCGATTCCCAGAGCGAGCGGTGGCGGCAGGGAATCTTCATTGCCACGGAAGAGCAGCTCAGGCTGGCTGGGCTGTCTGTCATGCGCTAACTGTATGGACTGACACAGCGCCCGAGGAGTTGGACTCCTGACGGGAACGTCCGTGGGAACAAACGCAGTGAAACGAGTGTGACTCGATGCAGCGTTTGAGGACTCGCAATGTTGATTTCATGCGGTTCTGTGACCTCATGTGATCCCCGTGACCGCATCCCGTATGCGTTCAAATCCCACCGTCACCGCCACAAGAACCCCAGGTCAGACACGATTATTTCCGTTAACGGGAACAAACTGAGGGCAAACGGAAAAAGCCGTCGCGACTTGATCGCGGCGGCTTTTCTCTGCTGATCGGGGATTTGTCGGATTCTGACGGGCGTCGTGCTCGAAGGACGCGAGAGTCCCACGGTAGGTAGATCACGCCCTCAGCGCGCAATATCCGATCAGCGCCACCTTCGGGTAGCTCGGGTCGGCGTCTCGGCGCGCCGAAGGGGGAAGAACTCTGTTCCCAATTTGTTATGACGTGCCCATGGGGGAGCGAGCTTCCGCGAAATCTCGCGGATTACGGACACACCTACGGTGGATTGGAGCACCACCGTACGTACCGGTGGCGCCCCGGCCAGTGCGGCAACTTTCGGGTGCTTACCGTTCAAGCGCACCCCATTTCTCCACAAGCCACCGGCGCGGGAGGGGTTACGTAGGAAGGTTGCGTTAGGGTTTTTTTGTTCTCAGCGTTCTTTCAGGGTGACTCCGCCTGCGGATGATCGGTGGCGCGGTGAGCCGTCGGTGTTCGTTGCGTGTCGGGAGGACGTTGGCCAACCGCTTGGCGCGGCACGTCAGATCGGGGAAGTTCACCGCTGGCGAGGCCGCAAACGCTGCCCGACAGAGCGTGAGTGGTGACCGGACTGCCCGCGAGATTGCGGAGCAAACGATGATCGATCGACTGGGCGGCATCGATGACCTACTCAACATCGTCAATCCAATCGGCCCGAAACGTTTTGGGCTGATGCCGGACCAACCATACGGGCGATAGGGAGGTGCCGATGAGCGATCGTGATGAGGCCGTCGAACTGGTGGTGACCGGACGCTGGACCGCGACGGCGAGAGCGGCGGTTCTCGCCGGCGAGGTCGACAGGGTCGTCCTCAACTATGCCCTTGGCTTCGACGAGCCGTCGTTGACGTTCCTCCAAGAACTTCCTGTCCGAGAGTTGGTGATTCTCGATCCCCGCTTATCTGATTTGGAGCCAATCCATTCGCTCGGGTCGACCTTGAGAGCGCTCTGCGTGACCACGAACCCTGGGCTCAGGCTTGATCTGGGCAAGCTGCCCGGCCTGCGGACGCTGCGGGCCGCCTGGCCGCAGGTAAGTGCGAGCATCGAAACTGCGTCGAACGTTCAGGTCGCCTTCTTACGCGCGTATAAGCCGGTCGACCTGACTCCTCTGGCTGCCTGGAGCAACCTCGCCGAGCTTGAGATGAAGGACCGTCCCAAGCTGAAATCGCTCGCGGGCCTCGCTGCATTCCCAGAGTTGCGCAAGCTGGGCGTCTATCTGGCCAAGGATCTGCGTGAGATAAACGCCCTTGCCGATCGATCCGAGATCACGGACCTCGCTCTGCAAGCCTGCCGCCAGATAGAGCGAATCGACGCCCTTTCAGGATGCACGGGCTTACGCCGTCTAGACCTCAGTGAGTGCGGGGACATCGCGTCACTTAACCCGCTTCGCCACCTAACGCGCCTTGAGCGGATCTCGCTCTTCGGTTCAACCAAGATCACTGATAACGATCTAAGCCCTCTCGCCGAGCTCCCACGACTGCAATCGCTACGGATGCAGGGTCGGCGCTCATATCTACCCAGCGTGCACGAGATCCAGTCCAAACTACCGCGGGGCTGAGGCGGCCAACCTCGCGCTCCGGAGCAGTCTCTGGTCGCCAATGACCCGTACTTCACGTACGCCATCAACAGCATCTCCCGGGGTACTCGTTTCATGCGGCGTTAGCCTGGGGGCGTCGCTGTTGACACGCAGCGGAGTGCGATCGGGAGAATCGGGGAACCTGCAGACGAGGCGACAGCGACAGGCTGGAGCCGTTGAGCCTGGAGTCAACCGCCGGGCAGCGCTTCGGGCATCCCGTCGTCGGTCCTGCCCTCATGGAGACCATGACGGCGAACGCAAGCCCAGCGCAGATGGCGGCGGACGGGGACAACGCAAATATATTGAAGATGGTGGGATCCATGCCAATGGCGAACAGTGCGCTTCCCGGGCGTCGAGATCCCCGACGAGGCACTCGAACAACTCGTGAGCCGCAGCCGTGCCTAATTCGGCACCCCTTATCGACAGAGGGTGCTGCTGACCGGTCGCTGCGGAGTAGACATCTATCCGGGCTCCAGCGGCCGGGGTCACCGCATCACCGTCGACCCCCGCGCATCCATTGTGGCGATCGGCGACGTCTCCGCGCCCTCCTCACTCGAACCGTACGAGACGGGAGCCTGACCCGCTTTTCCGGACACCAACTTTGAGGCGATGATCGTCTCGGAAGGAGTCCGTGAGATGCCCGCACCACATTCGCCGGAGTTTCGGCGTCGAGCCCTGGATCTGGTCGC
>NZ_JABBDY010000003.1 GCF_012847295.1 Microbacterium sp. MF43 | reverse complement strand
CAGTACGCTGAACAGGCGACGGAAGGATCGAGAGACATGGCCGAGCAGGAGCCGCGCGAAGGCGCCGCAGACCGCACGGCGGGCGGACGCACGGGCGGCCGGCCCCCTCGAGTCCGCGACGCCGAATCACGCAAACCCCACGGCTCACGCGACCGAAGTGCCAGCGCTGCTGACCGCGGCGGGTATCAGAAGCGCGACGGCGACCGGAAGCCCTACGAGAAGCGCGACGGCGACCGGAAGCCCTACGAGAAGCGCGACGGCGACCGGAAGCCCTACGAGAAGCGGGATGCCGACCGGAAGCCGTACCCGAAGCGCGACGGAGATCGCCCATACGTGAAGCGTGACGGCGACCGGCGGCCGTACGCGCCGCGCGATGGTGACCGTAAGCCGTATGCCAAGCGTGATGGCGACCGTCCCTACGCGCCCCGCGATGGTGACCGTAAGCCGTATGCCAAGCGTGATGGCGACCGTCCCTACGCGCCCCGCGATGGTGACCGTAAGCCGTACGCCAAGCGTGATGGCGACCGTCCCTACGCGCCCCGCGATGGTGACCGTAAGCCGTATGCCAAGCGTGATGGCGACCGTCCCTACGCCCCGCGCGATGGTGACCGTAAGCCGTACGCCAAGCGTGATGGCGACCGTCCCTACGCGCCCCGCGATGGTGACCGCAAGCCTTATCAGCGCACCGACCGGCCGACGCGTGGCGGCGCAGGGCGCCCCGATCGCGCGACCCGTCCCGAGGAGATCCGCCCGGTGCGGCCGCGGCACGACGACCCGGTGATCCCGGAGAGCGTGACACCCGCAGACCTGCACCCGTCGGCCCGCAACGAGTTGAAGACCCTCAGCAAGGAGAACGCCGAGCAGGTCGCCCGCCACCTCGTGATGGCCTCGGAGCTGATCGACGACGACCCGGAGCTCGCGCACCGTCACGCCATCTCGGCCTCGCGTCGCGCCGGGCGGATCGCCATCGTCCGCGAGACTCTCGCGATCACGGCGTACGCGACGGGTGATTACGCGCTGGCTCTTCGTGAGCTGCGCACCTACCGCCGCATCTCCGGCAAGGACGATCAGATCGCACTCATGGTCGACAGCGAGCGGGGCGTCGGCCGCCCCGACCGCGCGCTCGAAGTCGGCCGCAGCGTCGACCGCTCGACACTTCCCACGGATGTTCGCGTCCACCTGGCCATCGCGATGTCGGGTGCGCGCCTCGACCAGGGAGACGCGGAGCGCGCCCTCCTCGAGCTCGACATCCCCGAACTCGACCCCGACCGTGCCTTCGAGTGGAGCCCCGCGCTCTTCGCCGCTCGCGCGACAGTGCTCGAAGAGCTCGGTCGTCACGACGAGGCCGCACGCTGGCAGGAGCGGGCAGTCGTCGCCGCCGAAGCGATCGATGCGGCGACCGGTGGCGGCGACCTGGAGACGATCGTGGTCGACGAGATCCTCGAGGTTGACGAAGCTGAGGACGAGGTCGATTTGTCCGACGACGAGCGTGTGGCCGACGAGGTCGAAGCCGACGAGGTCGACGCCGACGAGGTCGACGCCGACGAGGTCGACGCCGACGAGGACGACGCCGACGAGCCTACCGACGCCGGCGCCGACGAACGCGACGAGGTCCGCGCGGCGCCGCAGCCGTCGATCGAGGACGAGGTGGCCGAGATCCTCACCGAGGCAGGGGTGGACGAGGCATCCGACTCTCCCACCGACGACGAAGGCACCGCTCGCTGATGGCACTGTTCGGCCGCCGGTCGCAGCCGGCTACGCCGCTCGACGGCGTCGACACGGTGCTCGCCGACCTCGATGGGGTCGTCTACGCGGGGGCGGGAGCCCTTCCGCACGCCGTGGAGAGTCTCACACGCGCGCGCGACGGCCGTGCTCTCGGGTACATCACGAACAACGCCTCGCGGACGGATGCCTCGGTCGCCGCGCACCTGTCGGACCTCGGTCTCCCCACGCGGCCCGACGAGGTCGTCACCAGCCCTCAGGCCGCGATGCGCCTGCTGTCGCAGCGCATCGCGCCCGGCTCGACGATCCTGGTCGTGGGCGGCGACGGGCTCGTCGATGAAGTGAACAAGGCCGGTTTCATCGTCACGCGGTCCGCCGAGGACGCGCCGTCCGCGGTCGTGCAGGGCTTCGCGCCCGAGGTGGGCTGGACGCAGCTCGCCGAGGCAGCCTTCGCGCTCAAGGTGCCCGAGGAAGAGGGCGGCATCCCCTGGATCGCCACCAACACGGACTGGACGATCCCGCAGGCTCGCGGCGTCGCACCGGGCAACGGCACGCTCGTGTCGGCCGTGCACACGGCCATCGGCCGCCTCGCGACGGTCGCGGGCAAGCCCGAGGTCCCGATCTTCGAAGAGGCGGTCGCGCGGTTCGGCGCGAGGCATCCGCTCTTCCTCGGCGACCGGCTCGACACCGACATCCTGGGAGCCAATCGTGCGGGCATCCCCTCGGCCCTCGTGCTGACGGGCATCGATCGCCCGAAGCACGTGCTCGCGGCACCCGCCGGCTCCCAGCCGACCTTCATCCTCGGCGACCTTCGGGAGCTGCACGAGCCGTATCCCGACGTGAAGGTCGCCGACGGCAGGGCGACCGTGCGCGGCGCGACCGTCGCGATCGACGGGCCTGACGTGCGGATCGTCTCGGAGGGGGAACGACCGATCGATCTGCTCCGTGCGGGAGCCGCCGCGATCTGGTCGACCGGGCGCGCGATCTTCGGGTTCCGCGTGCCCGAGCGCCTCTACGCCGATCCGTTCCACCGGCCCTGACCTCGGTGCACGTATCCTGAAGGCATGGTCCAGCCCGACGCGCCCGTCCCCGCGCGCGAGAACGAGTCCGGCGATCTGCTGTCGACGCTCGAGGTGATCGAGGCGCAGCCGCTGGCGACCCGCGCCGACGCGTACGACGCCCTGCACGACACGCTGGCCCGGCGCCTCGAGGCCGCGCCCGGAGACACCGCCGCCTCATGACGTCCCGCCTCGACGCCGCACTGGCCGCTCGAGGGCTCGCGCGCTCGCGCACCCACGCGGCCACCCTGATCGCCGAGGGGCTCGTCACCGTCGACGGTCGTCCCGTGGTGAAACCCGCGACCCCGGTCGCCGATGATGCGGTGCTGGACGTCGCCGGCGCAGACCACTACGTCAGCCGTGCCGCGCACAAGCTCATCGCGGGGCTGGATGCCTTCGCCGTCGACGTCCGCGGGCGGGTCGCCCTCGACATGGGCGCGTCGACCGGCGGCTTCACGCAGGTGCTGCGGGAGCGGGGTGCCGAGCCGGTGATCGCCGTCGACGTCGGGCACGGGCAGCTCGCGGCATCCGTCTCCGCCGACCCCGGCGTGATCGCGATCGAGGGCTACAACGTCCGCCACATGACGTCCGACTCGCTCCGCGCCGCAAGCGGAGTGGATGCCGCACCTTCGGTCATCACCGGCGATCTGTCGTTCATCTCCCTGACGCACGTGCTGCCCGCCGCTCGCGCAGTGGCGGCGGCAGACGCCGACCTGGTGCTGCTGGTCAAGCCGCAGTTCGAGGTCGGCCGCACCGCGGTCAAGGGCGGGCTCGTCACGAGCCCCGGCCTGCGGGCCGACGCTGTGGCGGGCGTGCTGTGGGCCGCGTGGGATGCGGGCCTGGGGACGTGCGGGGTCGTGTCCTCCCCGATCGTGGGCACGCACGGCAATTCTGAGTACATCGCACACCTCGCGCCGGGCCGCGGGACCAATCCGACAGAATGGTTGAGCACTGTGAACCGACTCGCGGGGATCCGATGACCGACATTGTCGAAGGCGCCGAGCGCAGCATCCTCGTCGTCGCGCACGCCCAGCGCCCCGACACCGTGACCGCCGCCGAGCGGGTGGTCGCGGCGCTGCGAGCGGCCGGTGCGCGGCCCGTGCTGGCTGCCGACGATCGCGCCGAGCTTTCGGCGGTGCGCGCGTCGTTCCGCGATGTCGCCGTCCTCGGCGACGACGTGCCGGTGCGCGACATCGAGCTCGCCATCGTGCTCGGCGGCGACGGGACGATCCTGCGCGCGGCCGAACTGGTGCGCGACGCCTCGGCGCCCGTCCTCGGCATCAACATGGGTCACGTCGGCTTCCTCGCCGAGATCGAGCGCGACGACATGGACGACGCGGTGCGTCGCGTCATCGACCGCGATTACCGGGTGGAGGACCGGCTCGCACTGTCGGTACGGGTGAAGGATGCCTCGGACTCGGTCATCTACGAGACGTGGGCGCTCAACGAGGCGACGGTCGAGAAGGCCAGTCGGGAGCGGATGCTCGAGGTCGTCATCGAGATCGACGGCCGGCCGCTGTCGACCTTCGGCTGCGACGGCGTCGTGGTCTCCACGCCGACCGGCTCGACGGCCTACAACTTCTCCGCGGGCGGGCCGGTGATCTGGCCGACGGTGGAGGCGATCTCCGTCGTGCCGCTGTCGGCCCATGCGCTGTTCGCCAAGCCGCTCGTCGTCGGCCCGGAGCACGCGGTCGCGATCGAGGTGCTGGAGCGCACCAACGGCGTCGGCATCCTGTGGTGCGACGGTCGCCGCTCGCACGACCTCCCGCCCGGCGCTCGTGTCGTGGTGCGCCGGTCCGAGCGTCCGGTGCGGCTGGCGCGGCTGCACCCGGCGCAGTTCACCGACCGTCTCGTCCGCAAGTTCCGTCTGCCCGTCGAGGGGTGGCGCGGACCCGCTGCCATCACCGGGCCGACGTCATGATCGAGGAGATGCGCCTGCGCGACCTGGGCGTCATCGCCGAGGCGACGCTGCCGATCGGACCGGGCTTCACCGCGATCACCGGCGAGACGGGTGCCGGGAAGACCATGGTCGTCACCGGGCTCGGGCTGCTGCTCGGTCAGCGCGCCGACTCCGGCGCCGTGCGCTCGGGGGCATCGCAGGCCACCGTCGACGGGGTGTGGATCGTGCCCGAGACGGGGGCGGTCGCCGACCGCGTGCGCGAGGCGGGCGGCGACGTCGAGCCGCTGGGCGACGGCCGCGCCGAGCTGTTCGTGGGGCGCTCGATCTCGAGCGAGGGGCGCGGCCGTGCTTCGGTCGGGGGGCGGGCGGCTCCCGCCGGCGTGCTCGCCGATCTCGCCGACGACCTCGTGGTGGTGCACGGGCAATCCGATCAGCTCCGGCTGCGCGGCGCAGCGGCTCAGCGCGACGCGCTGGACCGCTTCGGCGGCGCACCGGTGCAGGCGGCGCTGGCGACCTACCGCGCGGCCTTCGAGCAGTGGCGTGCGGTGGATCGCGAGCTCACGACCCTGACGACCGACCGCGACGCCCGCGCGCGCGAAGCCGAGGAGCTGCGCGCGCAGGTGGCCGAGGTCGAGCAGGCCGCGCCGCAGCCGGGAGAGGACGAGGAGCTCGCCGTGCGCGCCGAGCGGCTCGCCAACGCCGAGGAGCTGCGGATCGCCGCCGCGACGGCCCACGACGCGCTGTCGGGTGACGGCGACGTGCCCGACGCAGCCTCGCTCCTCGCCGAGGCGAGGCGCTCGCTCGAGCGCGCGCACGACCCGGCGCTCGAGGACCTCGCGGCGCAGGTGGCCGATCTCGGCTACCGCACGGCCGACGTGGCGGCCGCGCTCGCGGGCTACCTCGCCGACCTCGACGAGTCCGGCCCGCACGAGCTCGCGGCGGTCGAGGAGCGACGAGCGGTGCTCTCGGCCCTCGTCCGCGCGCACGGCACGCTGGACGCGGCGATCGAGCTGCTCGACACCGGCTCGGCGCGACTGGCCGAGCTCGACGACGACGGGGAGCGGGTCGAGCGCCTGACGGCGGAGCGGGATGCCGCGGCATCCGCCCTCGACGAAGCCGCCGACGCGCTGACCGCCGCCCGCACCGCGGCAGCCGAGAGACTGGGCGCTGCGGTGACGGCCGAGCTGCGGGCGCTCGCGATGCCCGACGCGTCGCTCACCGTCTCGGTGTCGCCCGGCACGGAGTCGGCGGCGGGACGGGACGATGTCGCGATCCTGCTCGCGCCCCACCAGGGGGCGGACCCGCGCCCGGTGTCACGCGGCGCGTCCGGGGGTGAGCTCAGTCGCGTGATGCTGGCCATCGAGGTGGTGATCGCCGCGGTCGATCCGGTGCCCACGTTCGTGTTCGATGAGGTGGATGCCGGGATCGGCGGGGCCGCGGCGATCGAGGTCGGCCGGCGCCTGGCGCGCCTGGCGCAGTCGTCCCAGGTGATCGCGGTCACGCACCTCGCACAGGTCGCCGCGTTCGCCACGAACCACCTGACGGTCGTGAAAGCCGGAGACGGCTCGGTGACGGCGTCGGACGTGCGGCGGCTGGACGGCGCCGACCGCGAGGCCGAGATGGCCCGGCTGCTGTCGGGCATGCCCGATTCGGACGCGGCGCTCACCCACGCCCGCGAGCTGCTGAGCCTGAGAGCCGAGGTCGCGTGAGCACGCGGCGCGTTCACCCAGCTTCGAGCCTCCGACGTGAGATAGGATAAAAGCCCGTGATGCAGACTTCGGATTCCGCCCACGGCGCTCCTTCCAACGACACCACCAAGCACATCTTCGTGACCGGGGGTGTCGTTTCCTCGTTGGGCAAGGGCCTCACCGCGGCCAGTCTCGGGAACCTGCTCACCGCTCGCGGCCTCCACGTCGTGATGCAGAAGCTCGATCCCTACCTCAACGTCGACCCGGGCACGATGAACCCGTTCCAGCACGGCGAGGTCTTCGTCACCGACGACGGCGCCGAGACCGATCTCGACATCGGGCACTACGAGCGCTTCCTCGACATCGAGCTCAGCCAGGCGGCCAACGTCACGACCGGGCAGATCTACTCGCAGGTGATCGCGCGCGAGCGCCGCGGCGAGTACCTCGGCGACACGGTGCAGGTGATCCCGCACATCACCGACGAGATCAAGCGCCGCATGCGCCTGCAGGCGACCGAGGAGCCCCGTCCCGACGTCATCATCACCGAGATCGGCGGCACCGTCGGCGACATCGAGTCGCAGCCGTTCATCGAATCGGCACGCCAGATCCGTCACGAGCTCGGCCGCAACAACGTGTTCTTCGTGCACGTGTCGCTCGTGCCGTTCATGGGCGCGTCGGGCGAGCAGAAGACCAAGCCGACCCAGCACTCCGTCGCGGCGCTGCGCAGCATCGGCATCCAGCCCGATGCGCTCGTGCTGCGCAGCGACCGTCCCGTGACCGAGTCGAACAAGCGCAAGATCGCGCTCATGTGCGACGTCGACGAGGGCGCCGTCGTGAACGCGGTCGACGTGCCGAGCATCTACGACATCCCGTCGATGCTCAACGAGCAGGGTCTCGACGAGTACATCGTGCGCGCCCTGGGCCTGGGCAAGGCCGCCGACGTCGACTGGAGCCGCTGGGAGCGCGTGCTGCAGGCCGTGCACAACCCCAAGCACGAGGTCACGATCGGTCTCGTCGGCAAGTACATCGACCTCCCCGATGCGTACCTGTCGGTCACCGAGGCGCTCAAGGCGGGCGGGTTCGCGCAGGAGACGCACGTCAACATCCGCTGGATCCCCTCCGACGAGTGCGAGACGCCCGAGGGTGCGGCCAAGGCGCTCGCGCCGCTCGACGGCATCGTGATCCCCGGCGGGTTCGGCATCCGCGGCATCGAGGGGAAGATCGGCGCACTGAAGTTCGCGCGAGAGCAGGGCATCCCGACACTCGGCATCTGCCTCGGGCTGCAGTGCATCGTGATCGAGTACGCCCGCCACGTGGCCGGGATCGAGGACGCGTCGTCCAGCGAGTTCGACCCCGACACGGAGCATCCGGTCATCGCGACCATGGAGGAGCAGGTCGACATCCTCGAGAGCGGCGACATGGGCGGCACTATGCGGCTCGGGCTGTACCCGGCCTCGCTCGCCGAAGGCTCGATCGCCGCCGAGGTCTACGGTTCGACGACCGCGTCAGAGCGCCACCGCCACCGCTACGAGGTGAACAACCGCTACCGCGACCAGATCGCCGAGGCGGGCCTGGTGTTCTCGGGGATCAACCCCGACCTCGACCTCGTCGAGTACGTCGAGCTGCCGCGCGACGTGCACCCGTACTACATCGCCACGCAGGCCCACCCCGAGCTGCGCTCGCGCCCGACCGACGCGAACCCGCTGTTCCGCGGTCTGGTCGGGGCGGCGCTCGAGCGCCACCGCTCCAGCGAGCTGTTCGACGTCGAGAATGACTGAGCCGCAGGGCCTCGCCGACGAGCCCGTCGACCTCGAGGTGGCGGACAGCGACCTGGTGTACTCGGGGCGCGTGTGGGACGTCCGCAGCGACACCTTCGTCTACAACGGCGAGGACATCGTGCGTCAGTACGTCGACCACCCCGGTGCGGCGGCGATCGTGGCGATCGACGATGACGGCCGCGTGCTGCTGATCCAGCAGTACCGCCATCCGATCCGCCACCGCGACTGGGAGGTGCCCGCCGGACTCCTCGACGTGGTGGGCGAGAGCCCGCTCGAGACGGCGAAGCGCGAGCTGGCCGAGGAGGCCGACCTCGCCGCGTCGTCGTGGGAGCCGCTCGTGAGCATCTTCACCACGCCCGGCGGCAACGACGAGGTCGTGCACCTGTTCCTCGCCCGCGGCCTCACGCCGCTCGGCGAAGCGCACGCGCGCGAGGCCGAGGAGGCGGACATCCGCGTGGAGTGGGTTCCGCTGAGCGACGCGGTCGCCGGGGTGCTGGCCGGACGGCTGCGCAACGGGATCCTCGCCGTCGGCGTGCTGGCGGCGGCCGAGAAGATGCGGGTGTCCGAGGGCTGACATGCGGCTCGACCGGGCGGTGGACTCGTACCTGCGGCACATCTCGATCGAGCGCGGCCTCTCCGAGAACACCGTCGCCGCCTACCGCCGCGACCTCGCGGGATACGCGGCCTGGCTGGGCGAGCACGACATCGACGACTCCGCAGACGTGACGCCCGAGGTGGTGGCGCAGTTCGCCGCCGAGCGCGCGTCGGCGCAGCCACCGGTGGCTGCATCCTCGCTCGCACGCCTGCAGTCGTCGGTGCGCGGACTGCACCGGTTCCTGGCCCGAGAGGGCATCGAGCAGGTCGACCCGTCCGCGCGCCTGCGTCCGCCGAAGCAGCCGCAACGCCTGCCGAAGGCGCTCACGATCGACCAGGTCGAGGCGCTGCTGGAAGCCGCCGGTCCTGCGCCGGCGATGGCGGGGGAGGCCTCGGGCGGGGCCGCACCCGGCGACATCATCGGCCTGCGCGACCGCGCTCTGCTCGAGCTGCTGTACGCCACAGGGGCGCGCGTGTCGGAGGTCGTTCAGCTCGACGTCGACGACCTCGCCCACGGCGACGTCGTGCGGGTGCGCGGCAAAGGATCGAAGGAGCGGATCATCCCCGTCGGGTCGTATGCCCGCGCCGCCGTCGACGCGTATCTCACGCGGGCGCGGCCCGAGCTGTCGCTTCGCGGGCGGTCGACTCCCAAGCTGTTCCTGGGGGCCCGGGGGGCGCCGCTGTCGCGGCAGAGCGCCTGGCTCGTGATCCACGATGCCGCCGAGCGGGCGCAGCTCACCGCGCACGTGTCGCCGCACACTCTGCGGCACTCGTTCGCGACCCACCTGCTGCAGGGGGGTGCCGATGTGCGGGTGGTGCAGGAGCTCCTCGGGCACGCCTCTATCGCCACGACGCAGATCTACACGTACGTCTCGGTGGACGCCCTCCGGGACGTCTATGTCACTTCCCACCCGCGCGCCCGGTGAGCGCATCCGGGCCTGCGGGCTCGCCGTGACTAGAATCGGTGCACGACATGGGAAAGTCAGGAGAGTCTGTGGCGGGCAGCAAGCGAGGCGCGACGACGGCCTCAGAGCGGGACACCCCGATCGGTCCCACTGGGCGTCCGTACCAGGGCTTCCCGACCCCGCCGAAGCTGGACGGCCACGGCCCGGCGCGCATCATCTCGCTGTGCAACCAGAAGGGCGGCGTCGGCAAGACGACGACCACCATCAACCTCGCCGCCTCGCTCGCCAGCTACGGCCGTCGCGTGCTGGCTGTCGACTTCGACCCGCAGGGGGCGCTGTCGGCGGGCCTGGGGATCGCGACCCACGAGATCCCGACGATCTACGACCTGCTCGTCGACGGCAAGCGCGATCCGCGTGAGGTCGTCGTGCCCACCCGCGTCGAGAACCTCGACGTGATCCCCGCGAACATCGATCTCTCCGCCGCCGAGGTGCACCTGGTCAACGAGGTCGCCCGGGAGCAGACGCTCTCTCGCGCGCTCATCAAGCTCGCGCCCGAGTACGACGTCATCCTGATCGACTGCCAGCCCAGCCTGGGACTCCTGACCGTCAACGCGCTGACCGCGAGCCACGGCGTGATCATCCCGCTGGAGTGCGAGTTCTTCGCGCTCCGCGGCGTGGCCATGCTCATCGAGACGATCGACAAGGTGCGCGACCGGCTCAACCCCACGATCACCCTCGACGGCGTCCTGGCGACGATGTACGACGCGCGCACGCTGCACTCGCGAGAAGTCCTCGAGCGGGTCGTCGACGCGTTCGGCGACGACGTGCTCGAGACGGTCATCGGCCGCACCGTGAAGTTCCCGGATGCCTCGGTGTCGGGCATGCCGATCACCGAGTTCGCGCCCGAGCACGCCGCCGCCCAGGCCTACCTGCGGCTGGCGCGGGAGCTGGTCGCCCGTGGCGCCGTCGCCTGACGAGGACGCCCTCGCCGCACCGCAGCCCGACGAGGGCTTCCGCGTCTCGCTCGGGAACTTCGACGGGCCGTTCGACCTGCTGCTCTCGCTCGTGTCGAAGCACGAGCTCGACATCACCGAGGTGTCGCTGTCGCTCGTGACGAACGAGTTCATCGCGTACCTGCGAGAGCTCGGTCCCGACGAGGAGCTGGAAGAGGCGTCCGAGTTCCTCGTCGTCGCCGCCACCCTGCTCGACATGAAGGTCGCGGGACTGCTTCCGCAGGGCGAGCTCGTCGACGCCGAATCGGTCGCGCTGCTGGAGGCTCGCGACCTGCTGTTCGCGCGGCTGCTGCAGTACCGCGCGTTCAAGGAGGTCTCGGTGTGGTTCGAGCGCTGCCTGCGGCGCGAGGACCGCCGGCACGCGCGCTCGGTGCGGCTCGACGAGAAGTATCGCAAGGCGGCTCCCGAGCTCGTATGGACGCTGAGCGTCGACGACTTCGCGGCGCTCGCGCTGCTGGCGATGACGCCCAAGGAGATCCCGCACGTGGGCCTGGACCACCTGCACGCCCCGCTCGTGAGCATCCGCGAGCAGGCGGCTGTCGTGGTGACCCTGCTCCGAGATGCCGGAAGCCTCAGCTTCCGCGAGCTCGTCGCCGGCGTGACCCAGCCGGGCGTGGTCGTCGCGCGCTTCCTGTCGGTGCTCGAGCTCTACCGCCATGCCGCGCTTTCGTTCGAACAGCTCGAGCCGCTCGGCGAACTGACGCTGCGGTGGAGCGCGCAGCGCTGGTCCGACGAGAACCTCGCCACCCTGGGAGCCGACTATGACCGATGACCTCACTCCGGCTGACCTCACTCCGGAGGATCAGGATCCGGCGGGAGCGCCGCCGGCCACGACGGCCGACGTGGCGCGCCGGCTCGAGGCGATCCTGCTGATCGTCGAGGAGCCGCAGAGCCTGGTGAGCCTCGCGGCCGCGGTCGGCTCTCCGGTCCCCGCCGTCCGGCAGGCGATCGAGGGGCTGGTCGCCGACTACGACGGCGAGACGGGCGGACCGGTGCGCGGGTTCGAGCTGCGCGAGGTCGGCGGCGGCTGGCGCCTGTACGTGCGCGAGGAGCACGACGATCTGGTCAGCGAGTTCGTCAACGCCCAGGCGCCGTCGCGGCTCTCCCAGGCGGCGCTCGAGACGCTCGCGGTCATCGCGTACAAGCAGCCGGTCAGCCGCAGCCAGGTGGCCTCGATCCGCGCCGTCAACGTCGACTCGGTCGTGCGCACGCTGCTGTCGCGCGGGCTCATCACCGAGCTGTTCACGGATGCCGAGACCGGCGCGATCAACTATGGAACGACCGATGCTCTGCTGGTGAACCTGGGCATCAACTCGCTCGACGAGCTGCCGCACATCTCGCCGCTGCTCGACGGCGCCGACGAGGTGGCCGGAACCGACGGATTCGACGAAGGAGTACGCCGATGACCGATCCTTTCGCCAGCCCCGAGCGCGTGCGCCTGCAGAAGGTGCTCGCGAATGCCGGCGTCGCGTCGCGCCGGGTCGCCGAGCAGCTCATCGTCGAGGGCCGCGTGCGCGTGAACGGCACCGTCGTCACCGAGCTGGGCTCGCGCATCGACCCGGAGAAGGATCTCGTCGACGTCGACGGCACCGCCGTGCAGCTGGACCAGTCCAAGCGGTACGTCATGCTCAACAAGCCGACGGGCGTCGTGAGCTCGATGAAGGACGAGCGCGGGCGCCCCGACCTGCGCCGCTACACGAAGGACTGGCCCGAGCGGCTGTACAACGTCGGCCGGCTGGATGCCGAGACCAGCGGCCTGCTCGTGCTCACGAACGACGGCGAGCTCGCGCACGTGCTCGCCCATCCCTCGTTCGGGGTGACGAAGGTCTACATCGCAAAGGTCGAGGGCCGTGTGACCGCGCAGACAATCCAGCGGCTCCTGCGCGGCGTGGAACTCGAGGACGGCCGGATCGCCGCCGACAAGGCGCGGCTGCTGTCGGCGTCGGCGGAGGGCGGCGGCTCGCTCGTCGAGCTCACGCTGCACTCGGGACGCAATCGCATCGTGCGGCGCATGATGGCCGAGGTGGGGCATCCGGTCGTCGAACTCGTGCGCCGGCAGTTCGGCCCGCTCCACCTGGGAACGCTGCCAGCCGGGCGCGCACGCGAGTTGACTAAAGTGGAGCGGGGCGCTCTGCTGACTCTCGCGCGTCGCGCGGCGGGCGATGCGCCCGAGCCCCGCGACGGCTCCGACCCGCGGAGCGACCAGGAGAACGAGTGACCGAGTCCACGCTGACGTCTTCCCGTGCGCGCGCACCGCGCGTGCAGGGGACGGTGCGCATCGTCGGCGCGGGTCTGCTCGGTGCGAGCATCGGCCATGCGCTCACGGCGCTCGGGGTCGACGTCGTGCTCGACGACACCTCACCCGCGCAGCTGCGCCTCGCGATCGACTACGGTGCCGGGCGCGCCGCCGCCGAGGCCGACGATCCGGGCCTCATCGTCGTGGCGGTTCCGCCCGACGTCACCGCCGCCGTGATCGAGCGGGAGCTCGCGCGCTATCCGCGGGCGGTCGTCACCGACGTCGCGAGCGTCAAGCTCGAGCCCCTCCGCATCCTGCGCGAGCGGGGCGTCGACCTCACGCACTACATCGGCTCGCACCCGCTCGCGGGGCGCGAGCGCGGGGGAGCGATCGCGGCGCGCGCCGACATCTTCGTCGGCCGCCCCTGGGTCGTCTGCCGTGACGATGAGACGCCCGCCGCCGACCTCGCGGTCGTCGAGGGCCTCGCCCTCGACGTCGGCGCGATGCCGGTCGAGATGGGTCCCGAAGAGCACGATCGCGCCGTCGCGCTCGTCTCGCACGTGCCGCAGCTGGTGGCGAGCCTCCTCGCCGGCCGCTTCGTCGAGGCGCCGGACGGCTCGCTGGGCCTCGCGGGTCAGGGCGTGCGCGACACCACGCGCATCGCCGCCTCCGCCCCCGAGCTGTGGGTGCAGATCCTGGGGGCGAACGCGACACCCGTCGTGGACGTGCTCGATGCGCTGGCGGCAGACCTCGCGACGGTCGCCGACGCGCTGCGGACCCCCGACGCGCCGGGAGCGCGCCGTGCGGTCGCCGACACCATCCGGAGGGGCAACGAGGGTGTCGAGCGCCTGCCCGGCAAGCACGGCCAGAACCGCCGATTCGAGCAGGTCGTCGTCATGGTCGACGACACCCCCGGCCAGCTCGGGCGCCTGTTCGGCGAGCTCGGCGAGCTCGACGTGAACGTGGAAGACCTGCGCCTGGAGCACTCGCCCGGCGCCCAGTTCGGCCTTGCCGAGATCAGCGTCGTGCCCAGCGCGGTCAGGCGCGCCGTGGAGGGCCTCGAGTCCCGCGGCTGGAAGATTGCGAGCACCACCAATGACTGAACCGTTCATCGTCGCGATCGACGGTCCCGCCGGCAGCGGCAAGTCGAGCGTCTCCAAGCAGGTAGCCCGACGCCTGGGCTACGGCTTCCTCGACACGGGCGCCGCCTACCGCGCCCTGGCGTGGCACGCCCTCGAGCGGGGGATCGACACGTCCGATGCGACCTCGGTGCTCGAGGTGATGGGTGACTTCGACTACGCGATCTCGCTCGATCCCGACGCGTACTGGGTGCGCGTCGGCGCGGCCGATGTCACCGACGCGATCCGCGAGCCGCGGGTCTCCGAGGCGGTGAGCGGCGTCGCGCGCGTGCCGGCGGTGCGCCAGGCGGTCAATGCCCTGTTCCGGGCGCTGGTCGCGGCATCCGACCGCCCCGGCGTCGTCGTCGAGGGGCGCGACATCACGACCGTGGTCGCACCCGACGCGCCCGTGCGGATCCTGCTCACCGCGGCGCCGGAGGTGCGTGCCGCGCGTCGCAGCGCCGAACTGGCGGGGGAGGATGCCTCGGCCGTCGCCGCCGCGCTGCACAAGCGCGACGCGTCGGACTCGGCCGTCGTCGACTTCCTCACGGCCGCACCCGGAGTCGAGGTCGTCGACTCCACCCACCTCGATTTCGATCAGACCGTGGACGCCGTGATCGGCGTGATCCGCACGAACGTGCCTGCACAGACGGGAGCGCACAATGGCCGCTGACAACCGTGAGGCAGCTGACAGCCACGACGCCGAGGAGTACGAGGGAGGCGAGGACCACCTCGCCGAGAACCTCGCCGCCGTCGACGACGAACTCGCCGAGCAGCGGGCCGCCGCGCTCCGCCAGGGTCTCGAGGACTACGACCTCGACGAGGAGGACGCCGCGCTGCTCGAGGGTCTCGTGCGCGGCGAGGACGGCATCGAGTACCTGCCGGCCCTTCCGGTCGTCGCGATCGTGGGCCGCCCGAACGTCGGCAAGTCGGCGCTCGTCAACCGCATCCTCGGTCGCCGCGAAGCGGTCGTCGAAGACACCCCCGGCGTCACGCGCGACCGCGTGACGTACAAGGCGGAGTGGATGGAGCGCCGCTTCTCGCTGGTGGACACCGGCGGGTGGGAGCCCGACGCGAAGGGCATCGACCGTTCCGTCGCGCTGCAGGCCGAGGTCGCGATCGATCTGTCGGATGTCGTGCTGTTCGTCGTCGACGCGATGGTCGGCGCGACCTCGACCGACGAGCACGTCGTGCGCCTGCTGCGCAAGAGCGGCAAGCCGGTGTTCCTCGTCGCGAACAAGATCGACGACGCGCGCCAGGAGCCCGAGGCCGCCGCGCTGTGGAATCTCGGTCTCGGCGAGCCGCACCCGGTCTCGGCGATCCACGGTCGCGGCGTCGCCGACCTCCTCGACGCGGTCGTCAAGGTGATGCCGGACGTGTCGGCCGTGGCCAAGCACGAGATCGGCGGCCCCCGCCGCGTGGCGATCCTGGGGCGGCCGAACGTCGGCAAGTCGTCGCTGCTGAACAAGGCGGCCGGCGAGGAGCGCGTCGTCGTCAACGAGCTCGCCGGCACCACGCGTGACCCGGTCGACGAGATCGTCGAGATCGGCGGCAAGATGTGGCGCTTCGTCGACACCGCGGGAATCCGCCGTCGCGTGCACCTGCAGCAGGGCGCGGACTTCTACGCGTCGCTGCGCACCTCGGCGGCACTCGAGAAGGCCGAGGTCGCCGTCGTCGTCCTCGACGTGAGCGAGACCCTCAGCGAGCAGGACGTCCGCATCATCGACCTCGTGCTCGAGTCGGGCCGTGCACTCGTGCTGGCGTTCAACAAGTGGGACCGCCTGAACGACGACGACATGGAGGACATCGACCGCCGGCGCTACCTCGAGCGCGAGATCGAGCAGGACCTCGCGCATGTGGCGTGGGCGCCGCGCGTGAACATCTCAGCGCGCACCGGCCGCCACCTCGACAAGCTCGTACCGGCGCTCGAGACCGCGCTCGAGTCGTGGGATCAGCGCATCCCCACCGGGAAGTTCAACGCGTTCCTCACCGAGCTTGTCAACGAGCACCCGCACCCGGTGCGCGGCGGCAAGCAGCCCCGCATCCTGTTCGGCACGCAGGCGTCGACGCGCCCGCCGACCTTCGTGCTGTTCACGACCGGATTCCTCGACGCGGGCTACCGCCGCTTCATCCAGCGACGCCTGCGCGAGCTGTACGGCTTCGAGGGGTCGCCGATCGTGATCAACATGCGCGTTCGGGAGCGTCGCCAGCGCTGACGCTCACGTCCCCTGGCGTGCCGGTCGCACCATGGCCGTCTCGTCGGGCTTGGCGAACCCGAAGCCCTCGTAGAGTCCGTGGGCGTCGGCGGTGAAGAGCACCCACCGCATGTCGGCGCCCGGACCGTCGTCGATCATCAGCTTCATGAGGCGCTTGCCCAGGCCGTGTCCGCGATGGCCGTCGAGCACGAAGACGTCGGCGAGGTAGGCGAAGCCGATGCCGTCGGAGAGGGCGCGGGCGAAGCCGACCTGCTCGCCGGTGTCGGTGCGGTAGGCGCCGACCACGCGCCACGAGCGGTCCACCTGCGCCCGCACGTCGTCGCGGGAGCGCCAGCGGCCCCAGTAGGCCTCTCGGGAGAGCCACTCCCACACGATGTCGAACTGGATGCGCGACGGGTCGTCGTCGAGTTCGTAATCCATCCCGTCATTCTGGGGGTCGGGCGGCCGCCGCCGAGCAGGCCGATCGGGCGTTCGTGGCCTCGTGGGGTGCGACACGTGCCGTCACGCATGGGCAGGCGCCGTCCGTCTGCGGTCGGCCGTGTGACAGGCTGGCAGGGTGACGATCGAGCCTCCCGTCCCCGGTGAGCCGCGCCGCCCGTTCGGGCCGCGCGATTCGGGCGATGCGTGGGTGGTCGCACCCACCGGGGAGCGCTACTGGGGCCGGTACGGTGCGGCGGGGCTTCTCGCGGTCGATCCCGAGCGCGGGGTGCTGCTGCAGCATCGCGTGTCGTGGAGTCATTTCGGTGACACGTGGGCGCTGCCGGGCGGCGCCCGGCACGAGGGCGAGTCCGCGTGCGATGCCGCCCTGCGGGAGGCGGCGGAGGAAGCGGGGGTTCCGGATGCCTCGATCCGCCCGCACGTGCTGTCGGTGCTCGACCTCGGCTACTGGAGCTACACGACGCTCGTCGGTGACGTGACCGTGCCCTTCGAGCCGACGATCAGCGATCCCGAGAGCCGGGAGCTCGCGTGGGTTCCGGTCGAAGAGGTGGCGAGGCATCCGCTCCACCCCGGATTCGAGGCGTCATGGGACCGGCTGCGGGCGCTCGTCGACGTGCGACCTGCGGTGGTCGTCGATGCCGCGAATGTCGTCGGCTCGGTGCCGGACGGATGGTGGCGGGACCGGTCCGGAGCCGCCCGCGGGCTGCTGTCGCGGGTCTCGGCGCTCGTGCAGCGGGGGATTCCGGCGCCTGTGCTCGATCTGCCCGAGGACACCTGGTTCCCGCGGTGGAGCGTCGTGCTCGAGGGTCAGGCGCGCGCGGCGGGCGACGTCTCGGGCATCGACGTGGTTCGGGCCGAGGCATCCGGTGACGACGCGATCGTCGCGGAGACGGAGCGCCTCGTGTCGACCGGCGCGCTGGTCACGGTGGTGACGAGCGACCGCGCGCTGCGCGAACGGGTGACGGATGCCGGTGCCGTCGTCCGCGGTGCCCGGTGGCTGCTCGACCTGGGCTAGTCGCGCCCGCGCAGACGGTCGATGTCGCGGCGCTCGCGCTTGGTCGGGCGCCCGGCACCGCGGTCGCGGACGGGCACGAAGGCCGTGAGCTCGCGCGGCGGCGGGGGAGGCGTGCGGTCCTCGACGGCCTCGGCGGCGACGGCGGCGCCCACGCGCTTGGTGATCGGCTGCTTGACGACGAGGATGCGGTCGAAGCCCGAGATGCGCACGCGCAGCTCGTCGCCGGGCTTCACCGGCTGGGCGGCCTTGGCGCGTTCGCCGTTGACGCGCACATGACCTGCCCGGCAGGCTGTGGTCGCCGCGGAGCGGGTCTTGTAGACCCGGACCGCCCAGAGCCACGAGTCGACGCGGGCCGAGGCATCCGTCACGCGAGAGCCTTCTCGGCGACCGCCTTCGGCTCGCGCTCGGCGACGCCGCGTTCGCGGACGGTGACGAGGACGCCCGCGGCCATGAGGCCCTGCCCGAGGCAGTAGGCGGCCATGACGATCGGGCTCGACCAGGCCGGCAGCGCCTCGGGGCGGAACAGCTCGAACGCGAGAATCGAGTCTGCGAACAGGAAGAACGCGCCGCCCCACGCGATGAGGGGATGGCAGCGGGCGGCGCCGGCGGCGGTCGCGCCGAGCAGGAGGCCGTAGATCGCGACGGGAATGAGGAACGCTCCCAGGTCGGCCCAGAGCACGGTCAGGAGCGTCGCGAACCACACGACGTACACGGCGGTCCACAGCGGGAGCCGGCGGACGGGGAGCATCCGCCAGAAGAGCCAGATGTAGCACAGGTGCGCGAGCGCGAAGAAGAGGATCATGAGCGGGACCGTATCGACGCCCGGGAAGAGGGGGCCCGCTCCGTCGCCGATCCACGAGAGCGCGATCGCCGTGACGAGGAGGGTGTGGGCGGTCGTCCACTCTCGGTGCCCGCCCCACACGACGGCGAGGGCGAGGAACGGCATGAGCATGAGCTTGGTCGGGTCGGCAGCATCGTGCGCCTCGATCGCGAGCATCCACACGTGGACGACCGTCGCGAAGGCGAACGGGATGAAAGCGATCCAGAGCCGCGACATGCTCCCCCTCGGACGTGCGGACAATCGAGTGTCCATCGTGCCACGGCCGGCGCCATTGCGGGAGGGTGTGTCGTCGAATGGGGAAATCGTCATCCCGTGAGCTCGAGGGCGACGATGGCCAAGTCGGGTCTGGGGCGGGCCACCTCGCGGAAGCCGGCGTTCGCGAACGTCGACACCACACCGTGGAAGAGGTCGCTCGAGGACTTCTTGCCCCCTTCCGCCGGATCGAGCGGATAAGCCTCGATCACGCGAGCGCCACCGTCGCGGGCGAAATCGATCGCTGCCGCGAGGAGCCGGTCGTTGAGCCCCTGCCCGCGGTGCTCCTTGCGCACGACGAAGCAGCTCACCGCCCACACGGAGGCGTCGTCCCACGGTTCGGGGGAGTGCGCCGCGAAGTTGCGGGTGCGTGCGAGCCGAGGCTGGCGGGTTCGCGGACCGACGCGCACCCATCCGGCCGGCTCGCCGTCGACGTACGCGATGAGCCCGGGCGGCGGACCTGCCTCGACCTCGTCGCGGAACAGGCGTTCGCGATCCTCTCGCGTGGTCGTCTGCCACTCGGCGTTGGTGATGGTCCACCACTGGCACTGACAGCTGCGGCCGTCGCCGCCGTTGTCCCACGTGTGCTGAGCATCGGTGAACCGATCCGGGGTGGCCGCTTCGATGGTGATTTGCGCCATGCCGCGACGCTACCCGGCGGGTGCGACACGGGCGAGGGTGGGCGCCGCGTTCGCGAGCGCTCCGGCGAGCGGGTAGGATGGGGGAGTTGTCCGCGCTCCGGCTCGGGCATCGGGATGTGGCGCAGCTTGGTAGCGCACTTGACTGGGGGTCAAGGGGTCGCAGGTTCAAATCCTGTCATCCCGACCACATCGAGAGGGTCGGCCTGAGGGCCGGCCCTTTCTCGTTTCGGGGATGCCCGGCGCCTCGGGCAGACTGGAGCGCATGGGTACCGCCTCGCACCGCCCGCGGCGCCTGGTCGCGGGCGCCGGGCTCGCTGTCGTCGTCGCCGCGGGCGTCGCGGTGAGCGCGCTGCTCCCCGACACGACGGCGACCGACATCACGGGCGACGCGCTGTACGCCGTGGCGGCGTACCTCGCGGTCGTGCTCGTCGCGCCCTCGCTCGGGCAGCTGGCGGTCGCCGGGATCGCGGCGGGCTGGTGCATCGCCGTCGAGCTCTTCCAGCTCACGAACATCCCCTTGCAGGTGGGAGCGGTCTTCCCGCCGGCCTCGCTGCTGCTCGGAACGGTGTTCGACACGCGCGATCTGCTGATCTACGCCGTCACGGTGGTGCTCTGCGCCTCGGGCGACGTGATCGCGACCTGGGCGACCGAACGGGTCCGGGTGATGCGCGGCCAGCGACGACGGGATCCGTCGCTCCCGGCCCCGCCCTGACCTGCCCGTGGCATGCTGGACCGGGGTGAGGAAAGGACTTCCATGGAGCAGCGCATTCTCGGCCGCACCGGCCGTTCGGTGTCGGCGATCGGTCTCGGAACGTGGCAGCTCGGCGCCGACTGGGGCGCCGTGAGCGAAGCCGACGCGATGGCGGTGCTCGAGGCATCCGCCGACGAGGGCGTCACCCTGTTCGACACCGCCGACGTCTACGGCGACGGGCGCAGCGAGACGATCATCGGCCGGTTCCTCGCCGGCCGGGCGGCGCACGGCATCACCGTCGCCACCAAGATGGGGCGCCGCCTCGCCCAGGAGCCGGAGAACTACACGCCCGAGAACTTCCGCGCGTGGACCGACCGGTCGCGTGCCAACCTCGGCGTCGAGACGCTCGACCTCGTGCAGCTGCACTGCCCGCCGTCTGCCGTGATCGAAGCCGACGCGACCTACGATGCGCTCGACGCGCTGGTCGCCGACGGCACGATCGCCGCATACGGCGTGTCCGTCGAAACGACGGCGCAGGCGCTCGCCGCGATCTCGCGGCCGAACGTGACCAACGTGCAGATCATCTTCAACCCGTTCCGCCTCAAGCCTCTCGACGAGGTTCTGCCGGCGGCGAAGACGGCGAACGTCGCGATCTTCGCGCGGGTTCCGCTGGCGTCGGGGCTGCTCTCGGGCACGTACACCGCGTCGACGACGTTCGCCGAGAACGACCATCGCAGCTACAACCGCCACGGCGAGGCCTTCGACCGCGGGGAGACGTTCTCGGGCGTCGATTACCAGGTGGGGCTGGATGCCGCGGCTGAGCTCGCGGCGGCTGTCCCGGAGGGCGTCAGCCTGCCGGCCGCGACCCTCGCATGGATCGCTTCGCAGCCGGGTGTGACGTCGGTGATCCCGGGCGCGCGCAACGTCGAGCAGGCGGAGTCGAACGCTGCGGCGGGAGAACTGCTGGCCGGCGACTTCGACGTCGATGCGTTCGACAGGGTCGTGCGGGACGTCTACGACCGGCGCCTGCGAGAGGCCATCCACCCGCTCTGGTGATCCGGGGCGTCAGGCGCTTCCGGCCCACGGCAGCACGTCGGTGAGCCAGGTGGGCGAGAGGTCCCAGCCACGCAGCGTCGCGATGGTGAGGAACGCGGCGAGCAGCAGCAGGTTCAGCACGACGGTCCGCCAGAACGCGCGACGGAACGAGCGCTTGCGCGTCTTGTGGCGGAACGCCTGCTGCGCGACGAGGGCTCCGGGCCAGCCGCCGAGGATCCCGAGGGTGAGGAGCGTCTGCTCCGACACGCGCGGGCCGTTGCGCCGCGCCGCGGACTTGTCGAGCCCGTACGCGGCGAACGCCAGCAGGCTGAGCAGGGCGTAGAGTGCGGGCAGCCACAGGGGCAGGCCGAGCGTGACGAACGCCAGCGCGAACGCCGCGGCGAACGCGATGAGCACCCCCCAGCTCAGGGCAGCGGGAAGCGGCCGTGAGAGGTCGCGCGGGCGTTCGAGCGTCCCGCGGTCGGTGCGCCACGGGTCGGAGGCGAGGGACATGCGGTCGATCCTAGGGCGCGGCGGGTCGAGCGCGGGGGATGCCTCGCTCCGGGGTGCCGGGAGACGGATGCCGTGACCCGGGTGGCGGGGACGGATGCCTCGACCCGGCGGGCGGGCCGAGGCATCCGGAACCCGCTAGGGCGTCGGGTAGTCGACGATGTACTGCGGCACGCCGATCTTGGTGGTGTCGGCCGTGCCTCCGATGCCGTTCACGACGTGGTTGATCGTGCCGGCGCTCAGGTTGACCGTCATGATGTGGTGCAAGCGCACCCCCGGGGTCTCGGGCACCGAGAAGCCGTTCTCGGTGACGATGGACGGATTGTTCTGGTTGAACACGTACACGCCGGCGCCCGAGAGGTCGTGCGTGGTGACGTGATCGGCCACGACGTACCCGGGCCAGCCGAGCGTGCCGTCGGGCTGCACCCAGTCGTCCTGGGTCGGCGGGTCGTAGGGCAGCTCGTTCTGGTAGAGGATGACGCGGCCGCCCTCGCCGTTCCAGAGCGTGTTGTAGCGCTGGAAGTGCTCGACGAACAGGCCCGTCGCGGTGACGTCGTCGCCGTTGACGATGACGCCGTTGGTTCCGGTGTTGGTGTTCCACCGGTCGGTGTCGCCGTTCACGCCGTTCGTGAAGCCCTCGACGCCGTGGTCGCCCCGCCACACCCACGTGTGGTCGATGAGCACGTTGTCGGCGTTGACCTCGAGCGCGGTCGTGGTCTTGCCGATGTGCGGGCCGCCCACGCGGAAGTACACGTCACTGAGCGTGATCGGGTTGTCGGCGTCGAGCGGCTTGCCGCCGTCGGCCTTGCCGACGCGCAGCAGCACCGGGGACAGGTCGGCGCCGGCGTCGATGGTGACGCCCGCGACGACGATGCCCGCGGCATCCTTCACCTCCATCGGAACCGCACCGCCCACGGCCGTGAGCGTCGCGTGGCCGAGCCCGAGGACGACGGTGTCGGCCCGCTTGACCTCGATCGTGCGGTCGATGTCGTACACGCCCGGGGTGAGGATCAGGTGCTGGCCGCGCGCGAGGGCGTTGTTGATGTCCTTCACCGAGTCGGCGGGAGTGGCGATGAAGAAGTCGGTGATGGGGATGCTGCGCCCCGCCGTCTCACCGTCCGCCCACGACACACCGCGCGAGTCGCGCTGCACGGCCGGCACGCGGACGTTGTAGCGGCCCTCGTCGTCGACGTACAGGTACGGCTTCTCGCGGCTGAGCGGGGTATTGTCGATGGTCGTGTACGGCGGGTTCGGGAACGCGTCGTCGCTCGGGGCGCCGACGACGCCCGAGAACACCTGGTTCCACACGCCGTTGGACCAGCCGGCGACCTCGCTGTTGCGGATGAGCCACTGCTGCTGCGAGCCGTTGATCGTGAACGGCAGCCGGGAGTCGGCGATGAAGCCGCCGCTGGCGAACTGAGGTCCGGCGGTGCAGTAGTCCATGAGCGAGAGGTTGGCACCGGACATGTCGACGCGTCGCATCGATACGGCCTGCGACACCGCCCAGAAGTTCGCGCTGGCGCGGCAGCCGTCCTGGCCGAGCTTGTTGATGTCGAGGGACAGGTTCGAGATGGTGCGCCAGAAATTGACGAGCGCGATGCAGTTGGACGTTCCGCCGTCGGCGACGCAGCGGTTGTAGACCTCGATGCCGCCGTTGATGGAGACGTCCTCGGGGGAGGCGCCGAGCCCGGCGACGTCGGTGTAATAGCCGACGTTGATCTGCAGCGGGTCGTTCGCGGATCCGTACTGACCGGGCAGGAAGTAGACCGCCTTGCGGGTTGTGCCCATCTCGGCGTCGACCTGCTGCGCGTGCAGCGCCTGGAGGTCGGACTCGATCTGCGCCTGGGGGGTGTCGGGGCGGTAGATCGTGACGTTCGGCCCGAAGTCCGGGTCGAACGGATCCACGGTGCGCGGTGGTGCGGCCGAAGCCGGGGACGCCACGAGGGCCGTGGCGATCAGGGCGGCACCGGTGACGACGGCGGCGAGACGCGTCCGGTGGGTGGGGGTTGTCATGCGAAAGTCCTCTCTTCTTCGAGGGGTTGTCGCGCGGCAGGTCTGCCGCATTGCTTACAGGACTGTAACCAAGTTCTGGGAGCGGTTTCAAGACTTGAACGCAAAGAGGGCTTCTGAGGCCGCGTGGGTTCACGCGCAAAGCGAAGGGCGCCGTACCCCTGGCTTGGTACGGCGCCCTTCAGGTGGTGCTGGTCAGCTGCGCTGCAGCTCCCGGCCGTGGACGGTCAGCGCGTAGATGACGATGACGTCGAGGGCGATCATGATGAGCGACCACCACGGCTGAACGCCGAGCCACGACAGCTGAGTGATGGCGTTGAGGGCGACGAGGATCACGGCGATCGTGCGTGCCCAAGTCGCGCCGCGGAGCACGAAGATGCCCACGAGCACCAGCGCGAGCCCGATGATGATGTGCCACCAGCCCCATGCGACGACGTCGAGGAAGACGGTGCCTGCTTCGCCCGACCATCCCCACTTCTCGACGGGAAGGAGGAGGGCGTTGAGGCCGTTGAGCGCATCCCACGCTCCGGCGATGATCATGACGATTCCGGCGAAGGCGGCCCAACCCGCCCAGCCCGTGCGCTGCGTGTTCGACATGGTGTGTACGTCCTTTCAGAACGAGGAGGTCGCTGCGAGGTTGCGACCCGGCGAGTACATCGTTCTGCCGGTACGGGCGCGGGGCGTCAC
The DNA here is from genome assembly GCF_012847295.1 of Microbacterium sp. MF43. Classification (GTDB taxonomy): domain Bacteria; phylum Actinomycetota; class Actinomycetes; order Actinomycetales; family Microbacteriaceae; genus Microbacterium. The sequence goes on along the minus strand of NZ_JABBDY010000003.1, from coordinate 766,417 downwards.
CCGGTTCGGGTGAAGTCGTCGAAGTCGATGCGCATGACGAGGCGGCGTTTGGTGGGATGCGTGATCTCGCGGAATCCCGCGGCGATGAAAGGGCCGAGGGGGCCGACGTTCATCTCGTCCCAGATCACTTTCCCGGTGCCGGCGAGGAGCGGGTAGCCCTCGATGGCGGCGGCTCCGCGCGCGTGAGCGTGCTCGACGGCGGCGGCGACGAGGGGATAGGTGATTCCGCGCTGTCGGTGGCCTTTGCGGACGATCATGCACGCGATCGCCCACACCGTGTCGTCGTCGGGGTCTTCGTCACGTCCGGTCCACGGAACGGGGGAGCCGCGGAGGCGGCCGAACATGCCTCGTCGGTCGACGGCGCACCAGGCGACCGGCGCTTCGCCGTCGTAGGCGACGATGCCGATGGTCTCGGTGGCGCGCGGGTCGTCGCAGTGGGTCTCTTCGCGCAGGATCGCGCCGCGTTCGGAAGTCGGCATGTGCCACCAGTCGTGGTCGCCGAGGCGCTGACGCTGGCATTGGCAGCGCCCCGCGGCGCCGGTGAGGACCGCTTGCAGGTCGTCCCACGTCGCCTCGTTGGCGGGCACGATCCGCAGATCGGGCGTGACAGCGGCGTCCATGGGGTCAGGCTAGTCGGCGGGGGTGACAGCGGTGCGATGGCGGTGGGATGGCGTGCGGGCGGGGCCGGGCGTAGGTCGCGCCGACCCGCGCTGCGACACGCGGCACGAGCACGCGGCGCGGACCCGCCTGTGCCTACGCGACGAAGGCGAAGCGGCGATTGCCGCCGAGCCGCGGCGTGCGACGAGGGTCGACGTGTGCGGGCGGGATGAACCACACCCTCGCATCCACGCCGGTGCCCTCGATCTCGATCTCCCACCCGTTGTCGTGGATGCGATGGTGGCAGGTCTCGCAGAGCAGGACCCCGTTCGAGAGATCGGTCGAACCCCTGTCTCTCATCCACCATCTCAGGTGGTGCACCTTCGTCATGCCGGGTGGCAGTCCGCACATGGCGCATCCGCCGTCGCGTTCGGCGAGGGCGAGCTTCTGCGCGGGGGTGAACAGACGCTTCTGCCGGCCCCAGTCGAGAATCTCGCTGTCGCCGCCGAGGACGCAGGGGATGACCGATCCGGATGCCGCCATCCGCCGTGCTGTCGCGATCGAGACCGGCTGGTCGATGCCGTCGATGGTGGCGCTCCCGGTGCCCGACTCGAGGTCGGCGAGCGTCATGCGAATGATGACGGTCGCTCCGTTGATGGGGGTGTCGGAGGAGCAGCCGAGCAGGTGCGACGCGAGCAGCACGAGCGCGTCGGCCTGACGCTGGGGGAGCGTGCGACGCGGTGCATCGGCGTCGCCCGGCTGGGCAACGCAGTCGCGACCGCCCGCGCTCTCTGGAATCGAGGCATCAGGGGTCGGGGCATCCGTCATCGACGAACCGCCCGCGCGACCCTCGTTGCGGAACTCGGCGGTCACGATCGACTCGAGGGCGGCCTTGACGGGCGCCGCGGATTCGGGGTCGAGCTTGGCGTTCAGGTGGACCATGCCGTTCCGCTCGAACATGACGAGGCTGCGCTCGCCGCGGACCTCGCTCTCTTTCGGCTCGAGGCCGTCGGGGTCGAGGTAGGCCTCGGCACGCGCGATCGCCTTGGCGAGCTGGTCGAGGCTGAGCCCGAGCGCCTGGTCGGTGAGCAGCCGCTCGACCTCGGCGATCGTCTGGGGATGGGCGCGAAGGGCCACCCGGTCGAGCATCGTGATGATCGCCGATGCAGCGGGCATGCCGATGCGCCCCGCCGACAGGGCGGCGGCGACGTGGGGGTGGCGTGCCGGGGCATCCGCTCCACTGAACATGCGGCGCGGGGCGGTGGCATCGCCGACTGCGACGAGACGCGAGGCGTCTGAGACGGTGGTGCCGGTGGTGGCGGCGATGAAGGTGGCCGCGTTGCGGTAGCCGTTCTTCTTGGCGAGGGAGTCGGAGCCGACATCTGGGTGGGACTGCCGTGAGATCTCGGACGCCACCCTCGCGTGGACGGCTTCGGTGCCGCGCCGGAGGGCTCCGATCGCGCCGTTCAGCTCGACGAGCTGCGCATGACTGAGAGCGTCGACGGCCACCCGCTCGCCCGCCGGCGAGACGGGCCAGGCCGCCATCACGGCCGCCAGCGCTTCGCCGACGATCGCGAGGGGATCGCTCAAAGTTTCGATGGTCGAGTGCCTTCCGTGCAGCACCTGAGCGTGATCGCTCGGATGAACTAAGGGTGGGCACTCCCTCAGTAGAACAAAGATACCAAGAAATTCCGACACAAGCAACCGTTTTCTCGAAACCCTCACGCGCAATCACCTGTGGCGCGTCCGCCGGAGTAGGGTGTGCTCGTGACCCTCGCCGTTCGCGTCACCGTGGTGATCCCGTGTCGCAATGACGCGGGATTCCTCGACGCGTGCCTGACCGCGCTCGCCGCCCAGACGCGGCCGGCCGACCGCGTGGTGGTGGTCGACAATGCCAGCACCGACGCCTCCGCGGCTGTCGCCCGACGCCACGGCGCCGACATCGTCAGCGAATCCCGCATCGGCATCTGGCCGGCCGCCGCGCGGGGATACGACGAGGCACGGCACGACGCCGACATCATCGCGAGGCTCGACGCCGATTCCCGACCGCACCCGGACTGGATCGCCCGTGTCGTGCGCGCGTTCGAGGTCGACAGCAGCCTCGGCGTGCTCACCGGAGGAGCCGAGTTCTACGGCGGGAGCCCGCTCACCAACTACATCGGCGATCGCTGGTACGTCGGCGGGGGGCACTACTGGGTGAAGAGGTGGCTCGGCATCCCGCTGGTGTTCGGCTCGAACTTCGCCATGCGCACGCGCGTGTGGGAGCGGGTGCGCGAGCTCGTCGACCGTGAGAACGCCCACGTGCACGACGATCTCGATCTCACGATCCGCCTGCGCGCCAGCGACGGCGTGCGCTACGACCCGCAGCTGCGGATGCCGGTCTCGGCGCGCCCGCTGCAGACCGTCAGCGGCCTGTCGCGGCGGGTAGTCCGCGTGGTCACGACGTTCGCGGCGAGCTGGCCCGAGGGCTCGCCCCGCCTGCGCGCGGCGGATTCGAAGGCGACGGATGCCGCGCCCGCCGTTTCCGGAGAGTGGACGCACGAGTCCGGCGAGTGGGCGCCCGAGTTCGGGCGCTGACGCTCCGCACGCGACATCGGATGCGCGAACGCGCAAGGGGAGGACGCGCGTCTGTCGCCTGCGCTACCGTGGCGGGCATGTTCGAGATGACCGAGGGTGCGCTGGTGGCGGCATCCGTCGACGACGTATGGCGCGATCTGACGGATGCCTCGCGCCTGGCCGACTGGATCTGGCCACCGCGCTTCGAGACGAAGGCCGTGGTCGAGCCGGTCGAGCTCGGAGCGTGGCGGATCCGGTCGGGCGTGGCCGGGCTCGCCGTGAACGGGCGCGTGCTCGTGATCGATCCGCCGTCGCGCCTGCGGCTCGAGTGGCGGTGGGAGGGCGAAGAGCACACCACCGACGCCGAGCTGACGCTCGAAGAGGCGGCGGATGCCTCGACCCGCGTGACCGTACGGCACAGCGGCTTCCTCTCGGCAGAGGAGCGCGAGAGCCACATCGAGGGCTGGTCGAACTGTCTGCAACGGCTGGTCGATCGCTATGGCGGGGTCGCTTCGTTCGGATAACGGGCATCCCGCTGCCCGGCGCCTGCTGTTCGCCCTCCTATGGTGCGCAGCGGTGGTCGCCGCGCTCGCCGTGCTGGGGTGGGGGATCTACTCGGTAGCGCCGTCGCACCTGGGGAGCGCCGGATGCTCGGTGACGTACGGGCTGGCGGTGGCGCTCGGTGCGATCGCGCTCGGGCTCATCGCGGGGGTCGGGTGGTTCGTGATGGGGTCACCGGAGTGGATCGTGGTGGTGGCCGCACCGGCGTACGGGACGGTGGTCGTGCTGCTGCTGTTCCCGTGCACGTTCCTGCCGCAGCTCGTGCTGCCGGTGCTGGGGCTGCTCGCGCTCGGAGCAATGGTTCCGGTGGTGTCGCGGTACGTGCGCGGGCGCGAGGTCGGCGGTGTTCGTTAGCGTGGCGGGATGATCATCGAGTTCGAGGGCGACATCTTCCGGTGGGATGCCCGCGACGACGCGTCGTGGTACTTCACGTCGGTGCCGCCCGAGCTCAGCGACGACATCCGCGAGATCCCGCGCCCCTACCGCGGCTTCGGCTCCGTGCGCGTGCGCGCCACGGTCGGCGGCTCGGAGTGGGCGACGTCGATCTTCCCGTCATCGAGCGAGGGCACGTATGTGCTGCCGCTGAAGAAGGCGGTGCGGGATGCCGAGGGCCTGGTCGAGGGCGGGACGGTCGTCGTACGGCTCGACGTGCTCGACGGGTAGACCCGCCGCGGGCAGCCCTTGCGGCGAGCGCGTCGATCGGAGGATCATGTCGCCCACATGGGGACCGGACGGGGGCTACCGGCATGTCCGACATCGATCGTCTGCGCAGAGAGCTGAGGGAAGCGGCAGAGGCCGCGCGGCGCGCCGCCGCCGAGGCGCAGGATTCACGGGTCGTCGTGGATCCGGCGAAGCGTCGACGCCGCGTGCCGGACCACCGCCGACGGGTGGATCCGGCTCCTCAGATCCCGCCCGACGTGCCCGTCCCCGCGGAGGCTCCCGTGCCTGCGGACGCTCCGTTGCCGGGTGCTCCGGGTCCCGCGGAAGTCCCTCCGCCCGAGGGTGAGGTGCCTGCTCCCGAGGGTGAGGTGCCTGCTCCCGAGGGTGAGGTGCCTGCTCCCGAGGGTGAGGTGCCTGCTCCCGAGGGTGAGGTGCCTGCTCCCGGGGGCGAGGTGCCTGCGGACGCTCCGCCGCCGCCGGACGCCCCGGTCCCCGCGCCGGTACCGCCCGCCGACGGGCCGGGCGGCGAAACGGAGCCAGCGCCCGGTGACCAGGGTACGGAGGAGGAGCGACTCGAGGAGATCGACGCGGAACGGGCGGCGAAGCTCGCAGCCGCAGAGGAGGCCGAACGGCTGCGGGCCGAGAAGGCGGCGGAGCTCGCTCACGCAGCGCGGATCGCGAACGAGCAGCATCTCCGACGACTCGGACGCATCACACTCTGGGGCTTCCTCGCGGTCATCGTCGTCGTCATGGCGGTGGGCCTCGTCGGCCTGGGTGAGGTGCGGGAGGGGATCTGGGCCATCTTCGGCACGCCGGCCGACGTTCTCGGTCGGCTGAAGGAGCCCAAACATGCCCTCCTCCTCGCCGCAATCGCGGCGTTGATTCTCTGGATCGTCCTCGCCGTTTTGTCCTTCGCGAAGCGGGAGAGCGGTCGACTCACCGGGATGCTCATCGGCCAGGACGGTCGATTCTCGACCTCGTACTTCCAGGCGTGGGTCTGGACGGTGGTGGTCGTGTGGGCGTTCCTCTTCTTCGTGCTGCTTGCAGCGATCGGAGGGCCCGCTCTCGACCTCGGAGGGGACTCGCTCATCAGCGTCAACCCCGACTATCTGCTGCTCCTCGGTGGACCGTACGCCGCGCTCCTCATCGCGATGCAGATCGACCAGTCGAAGGTCGCCGCCGGCGAGCTTCAAAAGGTGACGGCATCCGAGACCACGGTGACCGACCTGTACTCGACGGACTCGGGGCGAACCGATCTCGTCGACACTCAGTACCTTCTCTTCAACGCCGTGGCGCTGGTGTTCTTCTTCGGCGCGATGATCGCCGACCATCGGGCGCTCCCCGACATCCCCGACCAGTTGATCGTGCTCACCAGCGGGGCGGCGCTCGGGTATGTCGCGGGCAAGGCGATCAAGCGCAATGCGCCGGTGATCACCTCGATCGTCCCCGCAGGAGGCCTTTCCGTCGCGACTACGGGCCACCGCGTGATCATCTCCGGCCGCAACTTCGTTCCGGCCGGAGCTGAGGCCGCCGAAGCGCTGACGCAGCTCCGCGTGAAGTTCGGTGCGGTCGTCGTCGCACCGGTGCTCCCGGAGGGCGACCTCACCGATCGGCAGATCGCCGTGCTGCGGCGCTCGTTGACGGCTGAGGTGCCGGATCTGTCCGGCGACGGTCACACGGAACGGTCCGTGGACGTGGTCGTCGTGACCGCCTCCGACATCGAGACTCCGGCGTTCGGGCTCCGCGTCTATTCGCCGGTGCTGCGGGCGCGGCTGGAGCCGGTCGAGGTTACCGACGGGACAGCGAGAATCCGAATCAAGCTCCTCGACAGGACGAAGGCCGATGCGCTCGTGCGCGTCACTGTCGGAACGACTGCTTACGACGTCCTGTGGACCGACGGGTACGCGACGGTCGAGGTACCGGAGGCTACCGCCGACGGGGCGGCGCTGTCGGTCACGAGCGCCGGCGCGACCTGGAAAGGACAGGTCTCGCTGCCCGCCGCGGTGTGACGTTCGGTCGCGCGGAGGCGAGCCTGCGTCGTCAGAAGCTCAGCCGGCTCGACCGCGGCGGGTACATCGCGATCCCGCGCCCGAGCACCTTGCCGGACTTGTGATGGAGCGCGAACTGGGGGAGGAGCGCCTCCCACAGTGTGGCGAGCTCTGCCGGCGGCTCGCCATCGTGGATGACCTTGGTCACGAGGAACGACACGATATCGGCGAGCTGAAGGATCTCGCGGTCCCAGATGCTGCGTTCGGTGTCGACCCACAGCGGCTTATCGAGAACGAGGTTGTAGTTGGGTACGCGCGTCAGATAGCGGCTGAATTCCTCGCGGATCTCGTGGATGCCGCCGCTCTTGAAAAGTGCTTCGTGCTGGGTCTGCTGATCCGCGACGATAACGGCGGCCTCGCCGGAATGCTGGTGCTCGAGCGTGAGCGCGATGTTGCGCTGCAGATAGCTGTAGGCGATGCCAATGGGATTTGTGCGAATTCCCCGGGTGACCATTTTCTGCTTGTCGATGACGTTCGCGAGAATGAGAGGGCGGAAAGTCAGAAACGCGAGCGCGAGGTCTCGAAGCAGCGCGTCCATGGCGCCGGCGCCGGCGAGCGCTGACCAGCCGCCTGGGGCGGCGTGCTTCTTGCCGTTCCGAAGCGCCTTTGCGACATGGAGCAGGTATCGGCCCTTGATCTCGGTGTCGTGCCAGTCCGCGTCGGGCCCGGCGCCGAAGTGTTCGGCCTTGAGCCGCAGCATGTACTCGGCGAGCGGTTTGCGCGAGCTGTCCCGGATGCCGACCCCGGCCAGAGTGAAGTACTCGGCCGTTCCCGGGGCGAGCTCGGGGGGATTCGTGTCTGGGACCGTGGCGATCGAGGAGTTGCCCGTCTCGTCCACGTAGAAGATCAGCACGGGGTCAGTGTGGCCGAGGTGAATCGACACGCCCGGTATTGAACCGATATATCAGTTCGTGGTGGCTAATCCTGAGGCGCCCTGTGGGCGTTACCGATTCTTGAGGTGTTCCTGAGAGAACGCTGGGGTAGCATGCGTTGACAGGGGATGAGAGAAATCTCATGCTCGTTGGTGGGAGGGGATTCACGCAAACAGCGTGCGTCTCACCCCAGCTCTGATGAAGCTGGGGAACGCATTTTTGGGGTTTGTGTTCGTTTGTCACGCGTCTGTGGCTTCATCAGTGCTGTCTCAATACCAACCAGCACAGGGAGAAACGCACATGCGTGCATTCATCAAGAACTACATGGACGCGCTGAAGAAGCAGCGCGAAGAGCGCGGTGAGGACGGCGGCTTCTCGCTGATCGAGCTCATCATCGTGGTCGTCATCCTCGGCATCCTCGCCGCGATCGCGATTCCGATCTTCCTCAACATCCAGCAGGACGCCCGCAACAACTCGGTCGCGGCTGCCACGTCGAACGCCGCGACGCAGATCACCGCGGCGATGGCCCAGGACCCCGCTCTCGCTCCGGGCGCTGTCGACCTGAGCAACATCACCGACGACTTCTCGCCTGCTCTGACCTTCACGGTCGCAGGGTCGGCCGGCGACATCGACACCGTGTGCGTTACGAGCAGCGGCGGTGGCGCAACGGTTGTGGCCACTGCGGGTCCCGCCTGCTAGCACGAGATCGACCCGCTGCGGGGGCCAGCCATCGGTTGGTCCCCGCAGACGGCATCAGGGCGGAGATGACCATGAAGATGACTGACGATGATGGCTTCAGCATCGTCGAGGTGGTTATCGCGATGTTCCTGCTGGCCATAGTCGCCGTCGCGCTCATGCCGGCCCTGTTTCAGGGGATCCGGCTCTCTTCGGAACAGTCCGCCGTAGCTACCGCGACTCGCGAGCTCAACGCGCTGGTCGAGGAAGCCCGACTCTCGCCGACATGCGCCGGACTCTCCGCAGTGGCTTTGTCCAAGACGGTCGAAGACGGGTCCGGTGGCTCCATCACCACGTCGGGCACGGTGGGCACCTGTCCGGCTACATCGAAGACGGTCAGACTGCATCTGACCGCGGTCGACTCCTCCGGAGACACTCTCGCTACCACGACGGCGATCGTGTACGTCCCATGAACGCCGCTGAAGACTCCGAGGCCGGTGTGACGCTGGTCGAACTGATCATCTACGTGCTGCTCGTCGGCATCATCCTCATCGCCACAACGATGATCCTCACCAACTCGATCAATACGCAAAGAGACGTGACGAGCGTCAGTCAGGCCACGAACAGGGGACAGGTGATGGGTAGGGCTATCGAGCGCGCTGTCCGCAACGCCCTCGCCTTCGAGGTCGACGCAACAGGTACGCAATTGCGCGTGCGAACATCGCTCCCTGGGAGCCTTGCCTGTCAGGCCTTCCAACTGACGGCCGGCCAGGCGAGATTGGCCCTAGAGTCCACGGCGCTGCCCGCACTGGCCAGCGACTGGACGGACTGGGAGGATGGCGTCGCGCAGGATGGATCCACCCCGTTCTTCGCCACGAGCGGCCAGCAGGTCTTCTACACATTCGAGATCACGACGGAAGCCGCTCCCGTACGGATCTCGGGGGAAGCGTCGACCAGATCGACGCCGACGGGGGTGACGGCGCCATGCTGGTGATCAATCGAGTTATGCCCGCACGGCGGGATGACACAGGCGCCGCGCTGATCTCGGTCGTGATCGTGATGCTCGTCGGGTTCATCGTCGCGAGCGTCGTGGCCGCCTCGATCATGTTCACGACGCGAGCCAATGCCCAGAACAAAGGTCAGACGCAGGCCTTCGTCGCCGCCGAATCCGGCCGCGACGTCGCCGTGGCCTCCATCGCGTCCGGTTGTTCGACGACGAGCTTCAGCGGTACGGATCCGCAGTACTCGAGCACGGTATACGTGACGGACGGCAATCAGCCCGCGTCCGCGACGAGCACCGGTGTCAGCGTTGGCTGCCCGACGTCCACGACGCGCTATGTCGTCATCCGTTCAACGGGTACTGGCCCGGATGGTTCGACGACGACGATCGACTCGATCTACCCCTGGCAGGTGACCTACTCGCAGCAACCGGGAGGCGTGGTCACCTACTTCTCCGGGGGCTACACCGCCGGCGTGACGCATTACACCGGCGACCTCGTGCTCCGGGATGGGCCGTTCTCGTGCAACATCGGCGGCACGATCACTGGTGACCTCTACGTGCTCGAAGGCACGACCAGTTTCAGCAACAACTGCACGATCAACGGCGACGTCTGGTCCAACGGCAACGTCACAAACACCAGCCAGGCGGTCACGATCAACGGTGACATCACTACGAATGGCTACGTGAGCCTGACGGCCAACGGCAACACGCGCGTCGATGGCTCGATCAGCGCCAAGGGCACCGTCACGCTCAGCAATCAGGGAAGCAGCGCGGCCGAAGTCACCGGCAACGTGACCAGCCGCGACTCGATCACTGTCGGCACGGACTGGACGGTGACCGGTACCCAGACGCCGAACAGCCCGACGGACCCCGTCTTCGACCCGACCCTGCAGTGGCTCAGAGCCGCGACCAAGTGGATCGACCTCGACAACACGGGGTGGGGCACACCGTACTCGGCGACCAACGTGTGCAATCTCATCAGGAACAATCCCAACCCCACCATCGCATCGCTGGTCTCGACGGCCGGGTCGCCGCTTGTCCTTGACTTCACGAGCTGCAACGGCGCGGTCGGCATCGCCCTCTCGAACATCACGGTCCGACGTGACGTGGTCATGATCGCGAAGCCGAGTGTGCGCGTTCAGGTCGACGTCAGCGGGACCATGAACGACGATGGCAACAAGCGGCAGGTGCTGTTCATCCACTCAGATCTCACCCGCAATTACACCAATGGCGAGCCTGTTCCGGACTGCGGAAACGGCAACCAGAAGGACACCTTCAACATCGGCGGGGCCATCGACACGGAACTCCGGTTCATGATGTACACGCCCTGCGGGATTACCGGTACGGCCACATCGAGCTTCGCCGGCCAGTACTACACGAACGACACCTCGACGCACAGTCACTCCGGCGCGGTCTACACGTGTAAGTCGATGTCCTGGTCGCCGGCGTTCGATCAGCTGGGGTGCAGGATCAAGGGTTCGGGCGGCGTGGCTACGGGCTCGCTCGTCCAGCGACTCGGTGGCATGGTCTACCAGACGGAACTCTGACGCATGGCGCCGCTCGACGTGTTCCTCATCGTGACCGCTGCCGTCTTCGGCCTTGTCATCGGATCATTCCTCAACGTCGTGGTCTATCGGGTCCCCGCCGGAATCTCCCTTACCAGGGAGAGCCGGTGCCCGCATTGCGATCACGGCGTCGAGCCGTGGGAGAACGTCCCGGTGGTCTCGTGGATTCTCCTCCGCGGACGGTGTGCACATTGCGATGCCCCCATCTCCGCACGCTATCCCGTTGTTGAGGCTTCGTCGGCCGTGCTGTTCGGTGCGGTCGCTTGGGTGCTCCTCGCTACTACTTCGCCGGCGACCACGCTGGAGACGTGGGCTACCGGATTTGTGGCAGTCGCGTACTTGTACCTCGCGGCGGTCTCCATCGCGCTCACCCTGATCGACTTCGACACGCACCGCCTGCCGAACTCCATCGTCCTGCCCAGCTATCTGGTGGCTGGCGTGCTCTTCGTCGCGGCTGCCGCGCTGGGGAACGAGTGGGCGGCTCTCCTCCGCGCGTTGGTCGGAATGGTGGTGCTCTACGGCTCTTATGCATTGCTCCGCCTCATCCGACCGGGCGCTATGGGCGGCGGCGACGTCAAGCTCGCGGGCGTACTCGGCCTGTACCTGGGATGGGTCGGCTGGGGCGCGCTAGCCGTGGGCGCCTTTGCAGCCTTCCTCATCGGCGGGGTAGTCGGTGTCGTGATGATCGTCAGCCGTCAGGCTGGGCGCAAGACCGCCATCCCTTTCGGCCCGTACATGCTCATCGGTGCGTGGACCGGGATTTTCGCCGGCGAAGTTGTCGGCGCCGCCTACATGAACCTGTACTCCGGGACTTGAGGGAGATCACTGATGCCGAAGACCATCGTCGGGTTGGAGCTCACGGAAGAGAGCGTCCGCGGGGCCGAAATCACCCTCTCGCGCACGCCGCAACTGCTGGCGTGCGGCGAAGTGCCGCTTCCGCCTGACGCGGCCAAGGACTCCGAGGTGCTCGACGCCGGGACGATCGCCGTGGCGCTGCGGCAGCTCTGGAGCGGTGCTCGGTTCAAGAGCCGCGATGTCGTGCTCGGGGTCGCAAGCCGTCGAATACTCGTGCGCGAGTATTCGACCCAGGCGATGCGCCCCGATCTTCTGCGCGAAGCGCTCCCGTTCCAGGTCCAAGACCTCCTGCCAGTGCCAGCCAGCCAGGCCGTGCTCGACTTCTACCCTCTCGCCCAGAACGGAGACCAGGTGAGTGGACTTCTGGTCGCGGCGGTGTCTGAGGCGATCGAGCAGATCATCTCCACGCTCGCGAAGGTGAAGCTCCGCGCTCGCGCTGTCGATCTCACCGCCTTCGGTCTCGCGCGCGCCACAGCACGCCTTGCCCCTGCGGACGCCGCGGTGGCCACGGTCTGCATCGGCGACCACACGACCCAGGTCGTTGTCAGCCAGGGTGGCATACCGATCTTCGTGCGGCTGCTGCCCATCGACATCCCGACAGCGGCCGCGGAGCGCCATGTAACTTCGGAAGCCACCGCCCAACTCGAGCCGTCCTTCGAGACTGTCCCGCCGACGACACGAGCGCGGGGAGCGCTGCGGGGCGCGATAGTCCATCCATCGGTGGGAGACCTCGCTGCCCGGCTTCGGAGCACGCTGTCGTTCTTCGCCTCGCGCCCCGGTGCACCCGCGATTACACAGGTACTCGTCACCGGTGCTGGCGTTCCCGTCAGCGGGATGATGACCGCGCTCCCGGCTGCGATCGACCTGCCCTTCCGCGTAGTCACGGCCGAGGACGTCGTCAACGTGAAGGCGGTGCAGCCTACCGGGGATCTCGCGATCAACCTGGTGTCGACCATCGGAGTAGCCCTCGGGGAGGTGCGTTGATGTCAACCGTGAGCGTGGCGGTGGGAGGAGTCCCTCGGGTAAACCTCATGCCGCGATCGGAGATCGCGCGGCGTGAACGAGAAACGCTCGTGCGTCGCTGGCTGTGGGGTGTGCTCGCGGCGATTGTCGTGGCGCTCTTGATCATTGGCGGAGCGGTGTTCGTGAAGTGGGCGGCCGACCAGCGGCTCACAGCCGAGCAAGCGGAGTCCAGTCGCCTGTTGAGCGAACTCGCCGCGCTGGCCGAGGTGAGTCAGGCTCTCGCGACGGAGCGCGAACTCACGGCTTTTCGGGCGGAGTCGATGGGCGCCGACTTTGCCTGGGCTCCGGTCTTCGCATCCGTCGAGGGCAGCCTGCCAAGTGATGCGCAGATGGTTGGCTTCGATCTGATCGGCGGCGGGATCCCTCAAGGGGCCGATCCGACGCTCGAGGCGGGTCTGGTCGGAACGATAGTCGTAGGCAGTCGCAACCCCGTCGACATCGTGGCTGTGGCGCGTGAGCTTCGAACGGTGCCAGGCGTGATCCTGGCAGATGCTGTGTCTGTCACCGAGAGTTCAGTGGCCCCAGGAAGCTTCGTCTACGAGTTGACTGTGGTGTACGACCAGAGCATCTACTCCGGGAAGTACGCTCCCGCGGAGGTGAGTGAGTGATGCCTAAGCACCTCATCACCGTCATCGGCCTGATCGTCAGTCTCGGCATCGTCGCGCTCGCTGTCGTGCTGGTGGCCCTACCCATGTGGGTGCAGTCGCTTTCGGTCGACGCGCAAACGACCGAGGTGGAGAACACAAATCAGCTCTATCAGGCGCAGGTCACCGCCCTGGAGACCGAAGAGGAGCGACTGGACGAGATCGAGGCCTCGGTGGTTGCGCTGAGGACGGAGATTCCTGCTGTGAACCAGCTTGACGACGTGTTCGAGCTGATTAGCCGAGCCGCCGATAGTGCTGGCGTCACCATCACCAGCGCCACTGCGGGCGCGAATGCTGCTTTCGTGACCCGCACCACACCCAGTGTTCCGGGGGATCCCGCCTCAGCACCGACGCCTCCGGCCGAGCCTGAGGCCGACTCCGGCGAGGGGGCGGCGGACAGCGGGACAGCCGAGACGCCCCAGTCGGACAGCGGCGAGGCGCAGGGAGGATCCGCAAGCCCGTCTGACGTCACCACGCTTGAAGGTCGGCAGCAGATCGACTTCGAGATCGCGATCAAGGCAAATGAGATGGATCAGGTCACGAAGTTCCTGGACGGGCTGCGAGCCGGGCCGCGCCTGCTGAGCAGCATCACCGCCACCGCGACCCAGACAGGAACTGCCATCGAAGTCCAAATCAAGGCTCTGACATTCATCGATTCGGAAGGCTGAGGATGAACAGCTTCGAACTTGAGGAACTACTGGCGCGGGCAGCCCATGGCCGCGCGTCGGATGTGCACATCACTGCCGGGCACCCCGCCCTCATGCGCGTCGACGGCGACCTCGTTCCGGTTCCGGGATACCCCGATCCGCTGTCCGCGGCATGGGTGGAAGGCGCCGCGTACGGCGTGATGTCACCGGGTCAGCGTCAGGAGTTCGACGAGCGACAGGAAACGGACCTCGCGCTGGCGACTCAGCATCTCGGGCGGTTCCGCGTGAACGTGTTCCGCCAGCTGGGCGCTGTCGCCATTGCCTTGCGGTTCATTCCTGACCGTGTGTTCACCTTGGAGGAGTTGGGGGCTCCCGCAGTCGCCCGAGAACTCGCTCTCAAGCCACGTGGGATGGTGCTCCTGACGGGCCCGACCGGTTCAGGAAAGTCCACCACGCTCACGGCGATGGTCGACATCATCAATCAGTTGCTGCCCGCGCACATCATCACCATCGAGGACCCCGTCGAGTTCAGGCACGAAAGCAAGCGCTCGCTTGTTCACCAGAGAGAGGTGGGCAGCGATACGGCGTCGTTTGCCGAGGCGCTGCGGCGAGTGCTCCGACAAGACCCGGACGTGATTCTGATCGGTGAGCTTCGCGATCCCGAATCGATCCGTACGGCTCTCTCTGCTGCGGAGACGGGGCACCTCGTCCTCTCCACGCTGCACACGCAGGGAGCATCGAAGAGCGTGAACCGCATCGTCGACGTCTTCCCCGCGGACCAGCAAGCCCAGATCCGCACTCAGCTGGGCGACACCCTCCAGGGCGTCATCAGCCAGACGCTGATCCCTCTCGCCCAGACGAACGGTCGTACTATTGCCACCGAGGTTCTGATCAATACGCCAGCCGTGGCGAACATGATCCGCGAGGGTCAGGTCGCGCAACTCTACTCCGCGATGCAAGCGGGGTCGGCCGCTGGAATGCACACGCTGGATCAGGACCTGAAACGCCTGGTGCAGGAAGGGACGATCTCCCAGCAGGCGGCGAAGGCGTACGCCGTCGATCCCAAGAGTCTCGACGACGTCCGTGTCCGGCCGAAGGACCTCGATGCTGAAGCTTGGTCGATGCACGCCGGCGATTGGCACCACCAGACGACGGGGGCATGACCGTGGCCACCTTGCAGGAGTTCGTATACCGCGCGATCGATCCGAAGGGAGGCGCCGTCGTCAAGGGGACGATCGAAGCCGCTACCGAGACGGCGGTCACCGGAAAGCTCAAGGCGCAGGGCCTTACCCCGCTCGAGGTGACGCTCAAGTCGAATACCGGCTTGTATCGCGAGTTGCGAATGCCTGGAATCAGCAAGCAGGTGAACGCCAAGTCGCTCGCGATCTTCGCACGCCAGATGGCTGGCCTTCTCAACGCCGGCCTTCCGCTCATGCGAGCGCTCACCATCCTCATCGACCAGACCGAGGACAAGAAGCTGCAGCCTGCTCTCGTGCAGGTCCATGCTGATGTCGAGGGAGGCGCATCGCTTTCAGGCGCGATGGGACGTCATCCCGACGTGTTCCCGCCACTGCTTCTGAGCATCGTCAAGGTGGGCGAGACTGGAGGTTTCCTCGGGCAGGCACTGACCTCGATCGCAGACAACTACAAGCGCGAAGCCGAACTGCAGAACAAGATCAAGTCAGCAACGACGTACCCCGTGATCGTCTTGATCATCGCCGTTGTCGGCGTGCTGGCGATGGTCACGTTTGTCGTTCCGGTGTTCGAGAGCATGTTCGCGAATCTCGGCGGCCAGCTTCCGATTCCCACGCAGATCCTGGTGACGATCTCCCGCAATATGTGGTGGATTCTCCCACTCCTCGCGATCCTCGTCATCGCGGTGATCGCATGGTGGGCGCGCAACAAGAACACCGAGCAGACTCGGCGAGTTGTGGATCCCATCAAGTTGAAGCTCCCGATCTTCGGCAAGCTGGCGACGAAGATCGCCGTCGCCCGTTTCTCGCGGAACCTCTCGATGATGCTCGAGGCGGGTGTTCCGATCATTCAGGCGCTGTCGATCGTGGGACAGGCATCGAACAACTGGAAGATCGAGCAGGCCGTGAGGGAAGTCCAGGACTCCATCCGACAAGGCAAGTCCTTCTCGGCTCCGCTCGCGAAGGCGGAGGTGTTCCCGCCGATGGTGCCCCAGATGGTTCTGGTCGGTGAGGAGTCGGGAACTCTCTCGGAGATGCTGTCCAGCATCGCTGACTTCTATGAAGACGAAGTCGAGACGGCGACGTCGCAGCTTTCCGCCACGATCGAGCCCTTGATGATCGTCGTGCTCGGCGTGATCATCGGCGGCATGGTGATCGCCCTCTATCTTCCGATCTTCACGATTTACCAGGACCTGGGCTGATAAGTAGCCCACAGACTCGGCGCCCGGATCCCCTCCCAAATGGGCTTGGCGTCGGAGAACACCGCCCCCGGAGAGTGCCTGGCTCTCCGGGGGCGGCTGTTCGTCGTCTCGCGTGGTGCTCGTTGAGGGGGAGGGGACGCGCAGGGTGCGCGCCGAGCTCGGCGGCGAGGCGACTGGGCTGGCGTCACACAGAAACGCGCAGCACCTCTTCGATGGTCGTCAGGCCCTGAGCCACTTTCGACCACCCGTCCTCGCGCAGCGACACCATGCCCTGCTGCAACGCGACCTGCCGCATGTCGCTGCCCGTCGCGCGGGTCACCACGAGCGACTCGAGCTCATCGCTGAGCGTCATCACCTCGTGAAGGGCGACGCGGCCTCGGTATCCGGTGCTGGAGCAGGCGGGGCATCCGGCCGCCTTGTACAGCTGAGGAACATCACGCGGGTCGTGCGGGAAGCCCAGCGACGTGAGCACCTCGGTCGGCTCGACGAGCGGCTCGCGGCACTGCATGCAGAGCCGGCGTGCGAGACGCTGGGCGACCACGGCCGAGAGCGCCGTCGCGACCAGGAAGGGCTCGCAGCCGATCTCGGTGAGACGGGTCAGCGCCGACGGTGCGTCGTTGGTGTGCAGCGTCGACAGCACGAGGTGACCGGTGAGGGCCGCCTCGATCGAGATCGTCGCGGTCTCCTTGTCGCGGATCTCACCGACCAGTACCACGTCGGGGTCGCTTCGCAGAATCGAGCGCAGCGCCGACGAGAAGGTCAGGCCGGCGCGGTTGTTGACCTGCACCTGGTTGATGCCCGGGATGCGGTACTCCACCGGGTCTTCGACCGTGATGACGTTGATGCGCGAGTTCGCCACGGCGCGGAGCGCGGTGTAGAGGGTCGTCGACTTGCCCGAACCGGTCGGGCCGGTGACGAGGATCATGCCGTGCGGCTTCATGATCGACTCGCGGAATCGCCGGTCGTTCACACCCGAGAACAGCAGGTCGCGCATGGTCATCGTCTGACCGGTGTTGTCGAGGATTCGCATGACGATCTTCTCGCCCCACACCGTCGGCAGCGTCGCCACGCGGAGGTCGACCGAGCGACCCTCGTGGGTGACCGACAGCCGGCCGTCCTGCGGCTTGCGCTTCTCGGCGATGTCGATGGCCGACATGATCTTGAGGCGCGAGATGATGCCGTCCTGAATCGAGCGGTCGGCCTTCTGCATCTCGTGCAGTACGCCGTCGATGCGGAACCGGACGGTCAGCTGCTTCTCGCCGGGCTCGACGTGGATGTCGGACGCACGGTCGTTGATGGCCTGAGCGATGAGCAGGTTGACGAAGCGCACGATCGGCGCGTCGTTGTCCTGCTCCTCGAGCGACTCGGTGAACGCCGAGGCGTTGCTCTCGCTGGACTCCTCGATCGTCGACGACAGCTCGCTGAGCTCCTCGTCAGAGCGGAGGAACCGCTCGAACATGTTCGCCAGGGCGTCCTTGGCGACGACGACCGGCTCGACGAAGAGATCCGTGACGCTCGCCACATCGTCGAGAGCCACGATGTCGGTCGGATCGAGGATGCCGACCGTCAGCCGGTCACCTCGTCGCTCGATCGGGATCAGACTGTATTTTCGGCAGATCGTCCCGGGCACCATCGCCACGATGCTCGGATCGAGCGTCGTATTGGACAGGTCGACATACCTGTGGCCGGTATGCAGGGCGATAGCCTCTGCCACCTGAGCCTCGGTCACCAGCTTCGAGTTGACGAGCAGCTGCTGTAGTTCTGGACCCTCTCCTGCTTCCGCAAGCGCAGCAGACATGTCAGCTGCGCGCACGGCCCCAGTGAGTACAAGGGTCTGCGCGATTCCCCTCACAATGTTCCCCATTCCCCACCTCTCATGTTAGGGCTGGAATGTCCATCGGGGCCAAGCATCTCCTCAGGGCTCAGTAAGGTTGCGCCATGGCTGACCTTATCGCGAGGCTGACCGCTTGGGCACTGACCCTCAAGCCCGTGCGGGTCTGGTTCCACTATCTGGAGCGTCGCGGACCGATGCTCTCCGACAGCGTCACCTATCGCGCGCTGTTCTCGACCTTCGCCGCCGTGCTCCTCGGATTCTCTTTCGCCGCGCTCTGGCTGAGCGGAAACCCGGCCGCCTGGGAAGCCCTCGTGAACGCCGTCGACGCCGCGATCCCGGGCCTGCTCGCAACGGATGAACAAGAAGGACTCGTCGACGTCTCGAGCATCCAGGCGCCCGCGGGGCTCACGATCACCGGCATCCTCTCGCTCATCGCCCTCCTCGGTGCGGCGATCGGCGCGATCGGATCGCTGCGCGCGGCGCTGCGCACGCTCGCCGACGAGATCCACGACGACGCCTTCTGGCTGCTCGTGATCCTGCGCAACTTCCTTCTGGCGATCATGATCGGCGGCGGCTTCCTTCTCGCCGCAGGCGCCACCTTCGTCGGGTCGAGCTTCATCGCGGTGGCACAGGACTGGCTGGGCATCGGGTCGGATGCGGTGGGGGATGCCGCGACCTTCGGACTCTCGCTCCTCATCGTCTTCCTGCTCGACACCGCGCTCATCGCCCTCGCGTTCGTTACGCTGAGTGGCATGAAGGTGCGGCCGCGCACGCTCTTCGCCGGCGCGCTGCTCGGGGGTGTCGGACTCACCGTGCTGCAGCAGCTGTCGGGCCTGTTCGTGCGCGGCGCGGGAGCCAACCCGCTCCTCGCCTCGTTCGCCGCACTCATCGCACTGCTGCTGTGGTTCAACCTGTCGGCGCAGGTGATTTTGCTCGCGTCGACGTGGGTCATCGTGGGTGCAGCGGAGGACGCCGACCGCGTGCGCGAGAAGTACGGCGCCCCCTCGTTCGAGGCGCGACGGGTGAAGCGCGCCGAAGACGCCCTGCGCGTCGCGCGGGAGGAACTCGAACTCGCGCAGGATGCAGCAGCCAAGGCCCGCCGCAAGGCCGAACCGCCCGAGGCTCGAGCATGAGGGAGGTCGTGCCGGCCTACACGGCCGACCAGGTGCGTGCGGCGGAGCGGCCGCTGCTCGAGGCCGGCGTGCCGCTCATGCGACGGGCCGCTTCGGCGCTGGCCGCAATCGCGCGGGAACAGGTGGACGGCGTGAGTCGCGTGCTCGTCCTCGCGGGAAGCGGCGACAACGGCGGTGACGCGCTCTACGCCGCGGCCGAGCTCGCCGATGACGTTCCGGTCGACGTGCTCACGGTCGGCAGCCGGGTGCACGAGGGCGCATGGGAGGCAGCCGAGCGCGCCGGCGCGCGGCGCGTGAGCATCGAGGACGCGGTGGCCGAGGCATCCGGTCGCGTTCTCGTCCTCGACGGGATCCTGGGGATCGGCGTCACCGCCGACCCCGCGCTGCGCGGACCGGCACGCGACGCGGTGCTGCGACTGCGCCCGCTGCTGCGCCACGTCATCGCGGTCGACCTGCCGAGCGGGCTGCATCCCGACAGCGGCGGGGCCGGCGACGCCGTGCTCGCGGCATCCACCACCGTGACCTTCGGCGCCGTGAAGGCCGGGCTGGTCACCGGGCGGGGACCCGAGCTGGCCGGCGAGATCGTGCTCGTCGACATCGGGCTCGGGCCGGCGCTCGCAGCTCAGGCGCCGGTGGGCGAGGCATCCGTCTCCCGCATCATCACGGCGCCGGGCGGCCCGCGCTAGAGGTCAGTCGTCGTCGTCGGAGTCGCCGCGACCGTTGTTGCCGGGAAAGTTCTCGGAGTCTTTGTGGTGACCCCACCCGTTGCCCTGGTCGTCGTCGCCGGAACCGTCCGACCGCTTGTCGTCCTTATCGCCCTTGTCTTTGCCCTGGCCGTTGCCGCGGCCGTTGTCGCGGCCGTTGTCGCCGGGGAACTCGTCGGAGTCCTTGTGGTGTCCCCACGCCGTGCCCTGGCCGTTGTTGCCCGGACCATCGGCGTGCTTGCCGGGGTCGGCCACGGAGGAGAACCCCGGCACGGTCGGGACGCCGGACGCGATGGTGGGAGCGAGCAGGGCCGCCGAGGCGACCACGACGATCGCGGCGCTGGCGATCCACATCGTCTTCGATGCCATGGCGCGCACCTCGCTTCCGGGTCGCAGAGGAGCCTGTGCGAGGAGAGTACACCCGGCATCGTCGGAGCGCACCGGAACGCGTCGATTCCTCGCACGCGTGCGCGCGCGACCCCGCGCGAGGGATATATGCGCGACGCGGAATTCGATCGGTGAAGCGGTGCGGGGGCGGCGCGCGGCTAGGCTCCCGCGTGTGATCCGCTCCCGTTCCGCCGTCGCTCTGCTGGTGCTGGCGACCCTGCTCGCGGGATGCACCGCGGCGCCGGCGCCCTCGCCGACGTCGACCGAGGTCGCCCGGCTCGAGGCGTGCGCCGACGCCGCGTCGAGCATCGTGACGGCCGCCGGAGATCTCGTCGCGGAATACGAGCTGCCGGGCCTCGACCCCTCGGCGACCCCGGCGCCGGGCGTGACGGCGACCCCGGCGCCGGCGCCGACCTCGTCGGGAGACGCGATCACCGACGCCGTCACGTCGGCTCGCGCGACGAGGGACGAACTCGGCTGCGATCGCGAGCAGTTCACCGAAGACCTCGAGAGCGGCCTCGCGCGGATCGAACCCGAGACCCCCATCGCGGCCGCCGTGTGGCGCCGGGTCTCGGCATCCGTCCTCGGCACGGTCGAGCAGACGGCGCGCGTGTGGGAGCTCGCCGCCGGCGACGACCTGCTCGACGTGCTCGCGCGCGCCGCCGACGGCTCGACAATCGAGCTGGCCCCCCAGACCGAGGTCGACGCGACGCTCGTGCTCCTCGCGGGGATCACCCTGCGCGGGTCGGGACGGGACGAGACGGTTCTGCGATCGACCGCGCCCGACGCGGCGATCATGGTCGTGACCGACGGCCTCGTGCGCCTCGAAGCCCTCACGCTGCAGCTCGGACTCGGCGACCCGTCCTCGGGCGTCGTCGCCGGGCCGTCGGCATCCATCGTGCTCAACGGCGTCCGGGTGACCGGCGCCGCGACGGAGGGCGAAGGCGACAGCGCCGGGGGAGCGGGCGTGTACCTGTCGGCCCAGGGTGCCGAAGGGTCAGGACGCGGAACCACCCTCGAGATCACCGACTCCCTGTTCGACCGCAACGCGTGGGCGGGTCTCGCGGTGACCGGCGGACATCGCGTGAGCATCGAGTCATCGACGTTCCGCGGCAACGCCGGCGCGGGCATCGTCTTTCTCGACCAGACGAGCGGATCGGTCGCATCGAGCACGTTCACCGACAACACCGTGGGCGTCGCGGCGGCCGGCACATCGACCCCCGCGATCGTCGGCAGCACGATCACGGGCGGCACGGTCGGGCTCCAAGCGGATGCCTCGGCCGCCCCGGCAGTACAGAAAGTGACGATCAGCGGACCGAGCTCGGCCGCCATCATCTTCGGCGGAGAGTCCGCCGGCTCGGTCAGCGACGCGACCTGCCGCGACGTCTCGCACGGCATCGTGATCGGCGACGGAGCCGCCCCCTCGCTGGGATCGAACGACTGCACCCTCGCCCGCGGAACCGGCTGAGCCGAGGCATCCGCCCCCCGACGACACGCCGGCGGATGGTCAAATTGCGAAACGCACTCTGTACAGCGTCGGGGCGCAGTGCCATACTCGGCGCTTGTCAGCCTCTTCGAGGGCGTTCTGGGCGCCGGGGCTGGCCGATACCTGTGGGGGTAGGGGCACGTTGTCATTCCGGGACTTCGTACGTCGGACTGCGCTTTCGCGTCCGGCGGCACGCGCACGCCGCTCTGAGCGTGCGCGTTCCGGGCGCCCGGGACCCGGCCTCGTCGCAGTGATCGTATCGGCCGCGCTCGTGGTCACGATGGGGGCCACGCCGGCGAACGCGCTCGTCACCGAGCCCGTCGCCCAGGCGCCGCGCACCGCACCGCAGCAGCCGGCGCAGCCGACCGCCGTCCAGCCCGGAGAGCCGACCGTCATCCGTCTTCGCGACGCGCAGGTCGTGGTCGTGCAGACGAAGTCCCGCGCCGAGGCGCGCGCCGCGATCGACGCGATCTTCGCCGCCGAGCAGCGGCGCCGTCAGGAGATCGCCGACGCACAGGCGTGGCAGCAGGCGCAGCAGCAGGCCGTGATCCAGCAGTGGATCGCCCAGCAGACCGCCGCGCAGAAGGCCGCGCAGGCGCAGGCCGAGGCACAGAAGAAGCTTCAGGAGGCGCTCGAGGCGCTCGCCAAGGCGCTCTCGACCAGCCAGTGCACGACGGTCGGCGGCACCAACGGGCAGCCCGCCTCGATCTCGTGCCCCATGGAGAACGGCGGCGCCACGATCGGCGGCGACGGCGTCGGAGTCACCACGCCGACTCCGACGCCCACGCCGACTCCGACGCCGACGCCATCTCCGACTCCGGCGCCCGGCGCCGAGGCGATGACCGCCGACAGCCTCCCGAGCGACCCAGTCGGCGCCGACCAGGCGCTCACCGAGGGCGCGCTCTCGGCCGCGGTCGGCCAAGCGACGTCCGAGTGGGCGGCCACGGGTGCCGACGTCTCGGGCATCTCCGCCTCGATCGGCCAGCTCGACGGCGCGACGCTCGGCCTCGCTTCCGGGCGCTCGATCGTCATCGACGACGACGCCGCCGGATGGGGATGGTCGCGCATGGACCTCCTCACGGTCGTGCGCCACGAGATCGGCCACGCGCTCGGCGCCGGCCACGGCTCGGGCCTGATGGACGAGACGCTCTCAGCGGGCGAGTCGTGGGGAGTGGATGCCTCGGCGCTGCCCGCCCCGGAGCCCGCTCCCGCCCCCGCGCCCGCGCCCGCCGCGCCCGCCGAGCCGGCTGCACCCGCTGCTCCCGCTGAGCCCGCCCCGGCGACCCCGGCGGCGCCGGCCGCAGGAGAGCCCGCCGCGACCGGGACCACTCCGACCGCCTCGACGGACACCACGACGTCGGCGGCGCCGCCTCCGGCTGCCGCCGCCCCGCCGCCGACCGCCGGCTCCGATGCTCCCGCCCTCGGCTGGAGCGTCGAGAACGGCACGGCCACGCTGACGCTGACGTCGGCGGATGCCGCGAGCGGGTCTCTCCGCCTGCGCGACGGCCGGGTCGTCTTCACCTCGACCTCGGGCGCGACCCAGTCGGTCGACGCGCGCGGCCTCTCGGCCGTCGTGGTGCGCGGCGCCGACGGCGCGGCCGAGTTCACGGTCGACTTCACCGGCATCGTCGGGCTCGCGCTCGCGATCCACGGCGCGGCGAAGGCGCTGCGGCTCATCGGCCTCACCGGCACCGCGACCTTCTCGGGCGACGGCTCGCGCGTGCGCCTCGACACGCTTGTCGCGAGCCTGTCCGCACTCGCCCCGAAGCTCGCCGCCCTCGTCGAGAGCACCGGCTCGGTCTCGCTCACGGGCTCGATCGCCTTGCCGGGCGCGAACCTCACGGTCGAGGGGCGCACCGTCACCCTCGAGACCGGCGCGATCATCGACACGCGCGGCACCGAGAGCGACGGAGCGGTCACGCTGGCGGCCAGCGACGTGAGCAGTGCGAAGTCGGATGCCGCGGCATCCGTCTCCGTCACCGGCGCGACGATCCACGCCGGCGACGTGACCCTGACCGCCGACGCGGCCAGCGCGCACAAGGCGCGCGGCACGTCGGTCGCCTCCGTCACGGTGGTGGACTCTGCCATCTTCGCGAGCGGCGACGTCACGCTGCGCAGCGACTCCCTCGCCGACCTCGTCGCCGCGGGCGCGTCGGCGATCGTCAAGGGATCCTCGACGGCGATCACGCGCGTGGGCGGCGAGACGTCGATCACGACGCCCGGCGCACTGCGCATCGAGGCGCGCAACGCCGCCTCGGGATCCGCCGTCGCCACGAACCAGAGCGGCGCCGGGCTGGCCGAGGTCGACCTCGCCCGCCTCACGCGCGCCGTCGTCGAAGGGCGCCAGCAGATCGACGCCGCCGACGTGCTCGTGGTCGCTTCGGCGTCCGGCAGCATCCGCGTCACCGCGGCCGGCGTGCGCGGCGGATCGGGCGGCGCGGGAGAGCTCACGAGCCTCGCACTCGGCACCGCACCCGGCTCCGGCTCGGTCGCCGTGGGTCGCGCCTTCCTCGAGACCGCCGCGATCTTCGGCGCGGACAGCCGGATCTCGGTCGGCGGCGCCGACGTCACGATCCGGTCCGACTCGGTCGTGGACGCCTCGGCCACCACGACCGGAGCGCACGGCGGAGTCGCCGCGCTCCTCGTGCGCGATGTCGCCGGCAGCACGCTCGCCCGCAACGCGTCGCTCACCGGCGCCGATGACGTCGCGGTCCGCGCGACCACCGACCACCGTGCGGCCGCCGACGGCGGGTCCGGCTGGTCGCTCGTCTCGTCGGCCGCCGACACGTCTGCCACAGCCAGGGCGGGGGGAGCGCTCGCGCTCTCGGGCGACCTCGACATCCGCGCGACGCAGACCGCCGCCGCGCGGGCGACCGGCACCGGCGTAGCGCTCGTGCTCGGCGTGCACGACGTGCGCGTGCTGCTTGACCGCGCCGCGACCGCGGGCGGTGCCGTCGCCCTCGTCTCGACCGGTCGCTCCGATACGAGCGCGACGGTCGCTCTCGGCAGCGCGCGGCTCTCGAGCCTCGCCGCGCCCGTCCGCCTGCTCGCCGGGCTGGGCGGAGCAGCCGGCCCCGCCGCAGCCGCCGGAGCCCTCGCCGTCAAGGCCGTCTCGGTCTACGGTGCGGCCGCCGCGGTCGTGCTCGCCGACGTCACGACCACGCTCGGGAGCGGCCTCGCGGACGGCATCGACCCGCTGCGGGCAGCCGGAACCGTGGTGCTCTCGGCGGTGTCGACCGGTTCGGGATCGGCGGGCGGACGGGGCCTCGACACGACGGCATCCGACGCCTACGTGCTGCCGCTCGTGCATCGCACCGCCTTCGTCGACGTGAACGACCCGGTCTTCGCCGGTGACGACGTGCTCGTGCAGGCGGGCCGCGGTCCTCCGGCAGCCGGAACAGCCACCGCGACCGCCGACGTCGACCTCGACGCGACGATCACCCTGCACGACCCTCTCTCGACCCTGACCATCTCGAACCCCGCGCAGACGCCGGCGATCACGCCGCCTGCCGGAGCGGTTCTGGTCTCCGCCCGCACGGGCGGCTCGCTCACCTTCGGGAACGCGACGCTCACCTTCGCCGCCGGCGCCCTCCCCGCCGACGCGTGGGTCGTCATGTCGGCACGCTCCGGCCTCGTGCGCGGACTGGTCACGACCTCGTCGGTCTTCGAGCTGCACGCCTTCGACGCCCGCACCGGTGCCGAGATCACGACGTTCCTCGTCGACCCGACCCTCGCCATCGCCGTCGGCGCCGCGGGCTCCGGGTCGCGCATCTGGTACGTCGCACCCGACGGCGCGCTGCAGGCGATGACCACCACGTTCGACCCGCGGACCGGCACGGTCACGGCCGTGCTGCCGCACTTCTCCGACTACGTCGCCGGCTCGCCGCTCGCCGGACTGCTCGGACTGCTCGTGCAGCAGCTGCAGTCGTACCTGTCGAACCAGAACTACACGCAGGACCTCGGCGACCTGGACCTCGGCGACGCGTTCACGCTCACCGACCTCACGCTCACGATCGCCACGCTCTCGGCCACTGCGCCGTACACCGGCTCGGCCACCCTCAGCGGCGGGCTCGCGCTCGACCTCTCGGTGGGGTCGCTGCGCATCACCGCAACGGCGGCGATCTCAGCCACCTACACGCTCTCGGGCGCCGCGTCGCTCGACGCCGGATCGCTCCTGATCCAGGTCGAGCCGCTCGGGTCCGCCGACAGCTTCGGCATCGCGATCTCGTCGGGGGGCGGCGAGATCGCGGTGCTCGAAGTCGCGGCCGCCACGCTGAGTCAGAGCGGGGCCGACCTCACCGTGACCGCGACAGGCGTGTCGGCGAGCATCGGCGGCGAGGTCGAGATCACCGGCGGTGCACTCACGCTCATCTCGCGCGACGACACCGGCGACGTCGAGTTCAGCCTCACCGGCGGCACGGTCACCACGACGCAGGCCGGTCTCACCCTGACCAGTGGCGAGCTCACCTACAGCGGCTCGGCCGGCCTCGTGCTCGCCGCCGACCTCGCCCTCGTCATCGCGGGCACCGCCCTCACCGGCTCGGTCCGCATCACGCGGGCCGCCGGCATCACCACGCTGACGGTCACCGACCTGACCGCCACCCTCACCGCGGGCAGCGAGCAGAGCGCGGTGCTCTCGGGCGGATCCGGCACCCTCGTGCTCGGCGGCACCGGCGTGACCGGATCGCTCGCCGTCACGGTCGTCGCAACGGGCCTCCTGACGGCGACGCTCGCCGGACGGCTCGACGTCGACACGGGCGCCGGAACCACGGCCGTGGCCGTCGCCGCGCGCGGCCTCAGCCTCGACCTCGGCGACGGGATGGCGGTCTCGGGCGCCGTGGTCGGCCTGTACCTCGAGGCGGATGCCGGGGGCACCCGCGTCGCCCTCGACGCGACCGGCACCGTCTCGCTCGACGGCTGGGACGGGGTGAGCCTGGGCGGCACGCTGCGCGTCCGCGTCAACGGCTTCACCGGCCCCGTCGACGAGACCGTCGCGCTGGCGGACGGCTCGGGGGACGTCGTCATCGCCTTCGCGGCGGGCGAGGAAGGCTCATTCGAAGGCACCGGCCTGACCCTCGTCATCCTGGGCCAGTCGATGACGGCCGACCTCGTCTTCACCAGCACGTCGACCGGCTACACGGTGGAGGTGTCGAACCTCGACCTCGCCTTCGGTGACGGCACCGCGACGGTTGCCCGCTTCACGGGCGGCGGCGACCTGACGATGGACGCCGGCGAGCTCACCGCAGAGCTCGACGGCACCCTGCGCATCACGGTGCCCGGACTCGGCTTCACCGGCGCCCTGACGCTCGACCTGAGCACCGTGGCGGGCGACGAGCACGTCACCGTGACCGGGTCCACCGTCAGCCTCACCCTCGCCGGCCAGACCATCGTGTTCACCTCCTTCGAGGTCGCGCGCACCACCACCGGCGGTGTGAGCCGCACGGTGATCACGGTCGATGGCGGATCGTTCAGCATCACATCGGGGGCGACATCCCTCCTCGCGGTCAGCGCCCTCACCGGCTCGCTCACGATCACCTCCGCAGGCCTCGCGGGCCGCCTGAGCGCAGGGCTCTCGACCGCCGTGCCGGGCTTCACCTTCGCCACGACCGTCGGGCTGGCGGTCAACACCGGCAGCGCGGCCGTCGGCGACCTGCCCGCCGGCCCCTATCTGCGGGTCGAGGCGGTCGGCACGACCATCACCGTCGGAGGCCAGGCGCTCACCGGCGACGTCGTCTTCGAGCGCGGCGTCGACGCCGACGGCGCGACGATCCTCCGCGCCGGCATCGCCCAGGGCTCCCTCGTGTTCGCCGCGGGAACGACCACGGTGTTCTCGGTGAGCGGCGCGACCGGAGCGCTGGTGGTGACGTCCACCGGCATCGCGGCCTCGCTCGCCGGCACCATCACCGTCGCCCTGCCGCAGATCTCCTTCACCGGCGCGCTGGCGGTGCGCCTGAACACGACCGGGGAGTCGGTCGACAGCACCGTGCGCGTCGGCACCGCCGACATCGCACTGGTGCTGCCGACCGGCGACGGGAGCTACCTGCAGCTGACCGGGACCGACGTCGTGCTCACCGTCGCGGGCCAGCGCCTCACCGGCACGTTCACCATCGAGAAGAATGCCGGCACGGTGACGATCGCGATCGCGGGCGGCTCGCTGCGCTTCGGCGACGGCGTCGTCACGGTCACGGGCATCACTGCCTCGCTCACCGTCGGGGCGACCGGCGTCTGGGGCAGCTTCAGCGGCGCGCCGACGCTCGCGATCCCCGGAGTGACGCTGACCGCCGCGTCACTCACGGTCGAGATCAACACGGATGCCTCGGCCCACGACTCCCTCGCCGCCCACAGCTTCCGCATCGGCGCCACGAGCCTCACCGTCGCCGTCGCGGGCGTCGCGATCAGCGGCACCATCTGGTTCGCCCGCACGGTCGTATCGGGCGTCGCGAGCTACCGCCTCGACGTCTCGGCCGGTCGCGTGACCTTCGGCCCCGTCGCGACGCCGTACGTCGACGTCACCGGCGTCACCGGCTCGTTCCTCCTCGGTCCGACCGGGGTCGCGGGCAGCGTCACTGCGAGCGCCGCCCTCGCCGTTCCCGATCTCGTGTCGATCACCACCGACGTCGCGCTCCTCATCAACACGACGCCCAGCGCCGTCACGGTGAACGCCACCGCGCTGCCGGCCGGTCCGTACCTGCGGGTGCAGGTCGACGACCTCACGGCGCAGATCGCCGGCGGCCGACTCGAGGGCTCGTTCGCCTTCACTCGCTCGGTCGATGCGACCGGCGCGGCCGAGATCGTCGTCGCGATGACCGGTGTCGACGTCTACCTGAGCACCTCCGATGCCGACCCGTCGCTCTTCGACGGCGAGGGCGCGTTCCTCATCCGCTCGACCGGCGTGGCGGGCTTCCTCTCGGGCTCGGCGTCGCTGGGCGGCGGCACCGTCTCGGCCGAGGGCAGCGTGCTCCTCGAGGTCAACACGACGCCCGCCGCGATCGACACGTCAGTGCTCGTCGGAGGCAAGAGCCTCGTCTTCAAGCTCAGCGCCCCGGCGCCCGGCGGCACGATCTTCCGCCTGTCGGTGTCGAACCTCACCCTCACGATCGGCGACTTCGTCACGATCGAAGGCAACCTGACCTTCAGCGACACCGTCATCGACGGGCGCGTCGTGCGGGTCGTCGCCGCCACCGGGCTCACGATCTTCCTCGGGCGGGGCCCGGCGTTCCTCGAGTCGGGCGCGCTCAACCCGCTCGCGATGGGCGTGCTGCTGTCCGACGCCACGATCGGACTCATCGAGACCGAGGCGGGTCACGCCCTCGTCGCGACCGGCGCCGTGAGCCTCGTCGGGGTTCCGGGCGTCACCATCAGCGGCACGACGAGCGTGCGGGTCAACGACACGAGCCTCGCGTGGTCGACGACGATCGAGATCCCGGGGAGCACCGAGCCCGGTGTCGTGGTGGACTTCGCCGACGGGGGCCCGGTCACGCAGTTCACCGTGACGGACGCGACGCTCGCCTTCGGGGGCCAGTCGCTCAGCGGCACCTTCGGGTTCGACCGCAGCGGCGGCGACCTCACGCTGTCGGTCGACGACGGCGAGCTCGCCTTCGGCGACGCCGTCCAGTTCGGCGAGATCACGGGCGACCTGGTGGTCCGCGCCGACGGCGTCGCCGGCGCGCTGAGCGCCACCGTCACGATCGCGGCGCTCGGCGTCGACGAGGTGCTGGCCGCCGTCGAGATCAACACGGCGCCCGCCGCCGTGACGGTCGATGCGACGACGCTCCCCGCCGGGCCGTACCTGCGCGCTTCGCTCTCCGGTCTCGACCTCGACGTGCTCGGCCAGAGCATCCGCGCCGACATCGCCGTCGAGCGGCTCACGTCGGGCGGCGCGACGACCACGATCGTCGGCCTCGCGGACGTCGCGTTCTTCTTCGGCGACGACGGCGGCACCGAAGGCGACCTGACCGACGACCTCGGCGTGCGGCTCACCGGCGGCTCGGGCATCCTGGTCGTCACGGCGACCGGTCTCGCCGGCCGCATCACGGGCAACGTCACGGTACGCCTGGGTGCCGATGCGCAGCTGAACGGCGCGCTCGCGCTGACCCTCAACACCACGGCGACGCGAGTGCAGGCATCCGTCACCGTCGGCACCACCGCGCAGACGCTCGATGTCGCGGCCGGGCCGTACCTGCGCTTCGAGGGCACCGGGCTCGAGCTCGTCGTGCTCGAGCAGACCCTGCGCGCGAACGTCGCGATCGAGCGGGTCACCCCGCTCACCGAGGCGGGGATTCCGGATGCCTCGAAGACCGTCCTGCGCATCGCGGCGACCGACGTCGAGCTGAGCCTCGGCGGGGGAGCGCTCGCGCTCACCGGCGGCACCGCACTCATCCTGCTCACCTCGGCCGCCGGCGGTTCGGCGTTCGCCGGGCGCATCAGCGGCACGCTCGCCCTCGACGTGCCGGGCGTGGTCTTCTCGGGCGGGCTCGCCGTGGAGTTCTCCACCGCCGTGGGGGCCGTCGACGAGGAGTTCCAGGTCGACGGCGAAACGGTGACCCTGCAGCTGCCGCCGGGCGGCGTGAACGGCTACTTCCGCCTCGCCGGCACCGGGATCGTCCTGACGATCGGCGGCCAGTCGCTCACCACCGACCTCGACGTGACCGACAGCGCCGGCGCGCTCACCCTCGTCCTGCGCAACACGCGGCTCGTCCTCGGCGGCTCGACGCCGCTCGTGACGCTCGAGCAGCCTGCGAGCGGCACCGGATCGACCGCGACGATCGTCCTGGCGCCCACCGGCACCTTCGGCGCCATCACCGTCGGCGTGACCTTCGAGGTGTCCGACATCTCGGTGAGCGGCACCGTGACCATCGCCTTCAACACCACGGGCGCCGCGCAGACCGTCGCAGGATGGACCGACCCGCTCCCGGCCGGGCTCGTGCGCGTCGGCGGCGAGAACCTCGTCATCACCGTGTTCGGCCAGAGCCTGACCGGCGACGCGACCTTCGAGCAGGTCACCACGGCCGCCGGGGCCACCGTCACGCGCGTCGGTCTCTCCGACGTCGCGCTGACCCTCGGTCCGCTCACGGCGTCGCACGGCACGGGCCTCCTCGTCATCACCGAGGCCGGAGTGGCGGGATCGCTCGCGGTGCAGATCGCCGTCGCCGGCGGATCGGCCTTCTCGCTCAGCGGGGCGTTCGAACTCGAGGTCAACACGACCGGAGACCGCGTGACCGAGACGCTCGCGGTGGGCGGCGGGACGGTCTCGCTCGACGTCGCCGCCGGGCCGTTCGTCCGGGTCGCCGGGACCGGCATCGTGCTCACCGTGCTCAGCCAGCAGATCCGCGCCGACGTCGCGTTCGAGCGGGCCACCTCGTACGGCGCCGACGGCGTCGCGGGCGGCTCCGATGACTCGACGCTCACCCGCATCGCGCTGGCGAACGTGGAGGTCGCGATCGCAGCCGGAACCGCGCGGCTGTCGCTCACCGGCGGCGAGGCCGTCTTCGTGCTGCCGAGCACCGGCGGGCTGGCGGGCCGCATCTCGGGCACCGTCGCACTCTCGGGCGTGCCCGGCGTCACTCTCGGCGGCACGCTCGTGCTCGAGGTGAACACGACCGCCGCCCGCGTGAACGAGACCGTCCGCGTCGGCACCGGCACGGTGACGGTCGATGTGCCGGCAGGCGGAAGCGGCGGCTACCTCCGCATCGCCGGAACCGGGGTGCAGATCGGCGTGGCGGGACAGACCATCGCGGGCGACGTGGTCATCGTCAAGAGCACCTCCGAGCTGACGCTCACGATCGCGAACGGCGTCATCCGCTTCGGCACGCCCACCTCGCCGCTCGTCAGCGTGACCGCCATCACCGGCTCGTTCCGGCTCACGCCCACCGGCATGGCCGGTTCGGTGTCGGCCGCACTCGCCGTGACCGTGCCTGGGCTCGCCATCACCGGCGACGTCGCGGTGCAGGTCAACTCGGGCACGGCGACCGTCGTGCTCGACGAGGGCGAGACCACGGAGGTGTCGCTCGCACCGGGACTCAAGGTCGAGGTCACCGGAGCACAGCTCACCGTGGCAGGCCAGTCGCTCGGCGCCGCGCGCGTGCTCATCAGCCGCACGCCGGCCGGCGAGGTCGCGATCGCGGTCACCGACCTCACGCTCCAGCTCGGCACGTTCGTGAACGTCACGGCGACCCACCACTGGGCCGGCGCGCTGCTGGTCACCAGCGCCGGCATCGCGGCGAGCTTCTCGGGCAGCACGACCGGCGTCTTCACCCTGCCGGGACTCACCCTCGGCGGCGACGTCGAACTGGCGATCAACACCACGACCGCGGCGGTGCGCCGCACCGACCTCGGCATCGACGTGCCGGCCGGTCCGTTCCTGCATGTGGCGATCACCGGCGGCGTGCTCGGCGTGACGGGCGGCCCCTCCTTCTCGGGCAACTTCCTGCTCAGCCGCGTCGTCGCCAGCGGTGTGACCACGATCGCCTTCAGCGACGTCACCGTCTCACTCACCCCGGAGGGCGAGAGCTCGGCGGTCGGCATCACCGACGGGGTCGGCGCGTTCCTGCTCACCGCGAACGGCATCGTGGGCACGTTCTCCGGCGCGGTCGCGGTGGCCGGCGGCGGCCTCGACGCCGACGCCACCGT
Organism: Microbacterium sp. MF43; assembly: GCF_012847295.1. Classification (GTDB taxonomy): domain Bacteria; phylum Actinomycetota; class Actinomycetes; order Actinomycetales; family Microbacteriaceae; genus Microbacterium. The sequence continues at coordinate 734,146 of NZ_JABBDY010000003.1, read as the reverse complement.
CGCGGTCCGCTACAACGGGACTCCCGACGCCATCGACCAGACCATCGTCGTGGGCGGCATCAGCGTCCCGCTGACCTTCGCCGCCGACGAGGTCGCGGGAAGCAGCCCGTTCATCGCGCTCACCGTGTCGGGCTCGATCAAGCTCGGGGACTTCGTCGAGATCATCGGCTCCCTCGAATTCAGCGGCGCCGAGATCTCGGTCTCCGGTCTCACGGTCTTCGTCGGCCAGGGACCCGGCTTCGTCGACGGCGACGCCCGGAACCCGTTCGCGGTCGGCCTGTTCCTCACGAACGTCACCGGCTTCGCAAAGGGCACGGCGGGAAGCCGCGTCGTGGCGATCTCCGGCACGGTCGAGCTCGTCGGCATCCCGGGCGTCACGCTCGGCGGCACGGCATGGATCTCCTACAACGAGACCACCACCGAGCAGGTGCTGGGCGCAGGTGACGACGCCGTCACCGTCGCCGAAGGCGCCGCCGGAGCGCCGCACATCCTGGTGATCGGCGACCTGGCGCTCGGCGTCGCCGGACAGGAGCTGACCGGAACGCTCGCGATCGAGACCCTCGCCGGGGGCGGCCTTCGCATCAAGTTCGGCTCTGCCGCGCGCGACGGCGGCGCACCGCTGACGCTCGACCTCGGCAACGGCGTGTCCGTCGCCACCATCGCGACCGGTGAGCTCGAACTCACGGCCGCCGGTCTCGCGGCGGTGCTCACCGCCACCCTGACACTCAACGCCGGCACCGCCTTCGATCTCGACGGCACCGTCGTGCTGCAGCTCAACACCGCGACCACCGCCCGCACCGTTCAGGGCGTCGTCCTTCCGCCGAGCTCGGTGCGCGTGCAGGTCGGATCCCTCGCAACCCCTGCGCAACTGAAGATCGGCGAGCAGACGCTCAACGGCGTGTTCGTCTTCTCGCAGGTGCGCGGGCCCGTCGCGCCGGGCGCCCCCGCGGGCACCCCGGCGCCGTCGACCACCGTGATCCTCGCCTCCGCGCTGACCCTGTCGCTCGGAACCGCCACCGCGGGAGTGCGTCTCACGGACGGTTCGGCCGTCTTCGTCATGACCGCCGACGGCATCGCCGGCCGCGTCGGCGGAACAGTGCGGTTCGTCGTTCCCGGCGACGTGGTGCAGTTCAGCGGCACCTTCACCGTCGCGGTCAACTCCGGACCGGACATCGACGAGACCCTCGAGCTCGACGGCACCACCATCGTGCTCGATCTGCCCGCCGGGCCGTACCTGCGGGTCGAGGGCACCGCGGTCGCCATCGTCGTGGCGGGCCAGCGGCTGTCGGGCGACTTCACATTCACGCAGTCGGGCGCCGGCACGACCGCCACCACCGAGATCACCGTGACGAGCGCCCGCGCCGCGTTCGGAGACGGCACGACGGAATTCGTCGCGCTCACCGGCGGCACGGGATCGTTCACGCTGAGCGGGACCGGCGTCGAGGGCACGATCGCCGGCACCGTCACGCTGACACTGCCGGGCGTGCTCGTCGACGGGGACTTCTCCGTCACCCTCGACACCACCGACCCCGCGAACTCCTCGCTCGCGGTCACCGGCGAGAACATCACGATCACCATCGGCGGCTTCGAGCTGACCGACGGCGAGGTCGCCTTCTCGCAGCGCAGCGTCGGCGGGGTCCGCATCGTCGAGGTCGCCGTGGCTGCGACCGCGGACTTCGGCGGCCCGATCGGCGAGATCGGACTCTCGGGCGCTCTGCAGATCGGACCCGCCGGGCTGGCCGGCGTCCTGTCGATCGACGGCGCGACGCTCTCCCTCGGCGGCGGCGTGACGGTCGCGGCGACCGCACTGCGCTTCGAGCTCAACCGCTCGACGCAGGCGGTCGTGCTCGCCGACGGCACCACCCGGCTCGAAGCCGGTCCCTACTTGCGGCTCGCCGGCGAGGGCATCGCGATCGTCATCGGCGACGTGACCCTCACCGCCTCGCTCCTGTTCCAGCAGGCGACGACATCGACGGGCGCGACCCGCACGGTCGTCGCCGTCTCGGGCGGCGCGGTGAAACTCGGCGACGACGACCCCATCCTCACCGGCGTGGACGGCCTCATCGTGCTGACCTCCGCCGGGATGGCGATGCAGATCGCCGGCACCCTCGATCTCGGCGCACTCCTCCCCGACGGAGTGACGATCGCCGGCTCGTTCGCCGTGTCGATGAACCAGTCGGCGAGCCGCATCACCGAGTCCGTCAGCGTCGGCGGACGGAGCGTCTCCCTCGACCTGGAGGGCAGCCTCGGCATCCGTGTCTCGGGCACCGGCGTGACGCTCGCGATCGCCGGGCAGTCGCTCTCGGGCGACTTCGCGTTCCAGCGTTCGGGGGCGACGACCAAGATCCTGCTCGCGAACGTGTCGCTGCGGATCGGCGACGGCGGCTCCGACATCCTGACGCTCACGGGCGGATCCGGCGAGTTCACCCTGGCCGCCGCGGGGATGTCAGGAACGGTCTCGGGCACGGTGTCGCTCACCGTCCCGGGCGTCACCGCCTCGGCGGCGATGGTGCTCACCGTCAACACCGCGACGTCGACCTTCTCGCTCGGCGTCACGGGGCTGGTCCTCGACATCGCCGGTCAGCAGCTGCGCGGTGACTTCACCTTCGCCCAGGCGGGTGCGGGAACGGCGCGGGTCATCTCGGTGTCGGCGGAGAACGTGCGCCTGTTCCTCGGCGACCCGAAGGGCGCGGGCGATGCCGACGACGTGGGACTGCGCCTCACCAACGGCCACGGTGCCTTCCTGCTCACCTCGGCGGGCATGGCCGTCGACATCACCGCCAGCGTCAGCCTCGTGGGCCTCGGAGCCGTCCCCTTCACGCTCGGGCCCGACCTGGCCATCCAGCTGCAGATCAACACGGCACCCACGGCGGTCAAGACCACGGTCGGGTCGATCGCGCTGGATCTGCCGGCCGGACGCTTCGTGCGCGTCGAGATCACCGGAGAGATCTCGGTCTTCGCCCAGACGATCTCGGGCACCTTCGCCTTCGAACAGGTGCAGGGCGCCGGCCCCGACCGCCGCGCCGGCACCGCCGACGACGTCAAGGTGCTGCGGATCGCGGCGACGAACGTCGCCCTCTTCGTCGGCGACGACGGCGGCACGCCCGGGGCTGCCGCCGCCGACGTCGCCGATGACACGGGCATCCGCCTCTCCGGCGGCACCGCGCTGCTGCTCCTCACCAGCGAGGGCTTCGGCGGGTCGATCTCCGCTCTCGCGTCCATCCGCCTCGGCGCAGCCATCCAGGCGAGCGCCACCGTGCGCGTCGACATCAGCAACATGCGGCGCACCGTCGGCGGCAAGGTCGTGCCGGTCGCGGTGGACGAGGAGTTCATCGTCGGCGGCGAGACCCTGCGGCTCACGCTTCCGGCCGGGCCCTACCTGAAGGTCGGGGTGACCGGGCTCTCCCTCGTCATCGCCGGTCAGCAGCTGACGGCGGACGTGTCGTACGAGAAGGTCACGTCGGTCGGCGCGGACGGCGCCTTCGGCGGGTCGGGCGCCGACCTCGACGTCACCACGCAGAAGATCCGGTTCGCGAACGTCGGCCTGCGTCTGGGCAGCCCTGACCGCGATGTCGTGATCGTGCGCGACGGCTCGGGTGCCTTCGACATCGTGGCCAAGACGAGCACGGCCGCCGGCGGCATCGCGGGACGCATCCAGGCGACCGTCGAGCTTCTGATCCCTGGCGTCTCGTTCTCTGGCACGCTCGAGGTGCAGGTCAACACGCTCGCCGCGGCGTACGACCTCGACGGCACGATCATCCAGACTGGCATCGCCGTCGCGGGCCTCGACGTCTCGCTCGAGGTCATGGGGCAGCGCCTCACCGGCGACTTCGCCTTCGCCAAGAACAGCTCGACCGGCGCGATCACGCTGGGACTCAAGGACGTCGAGCTGGCGCTCGGGGACGGCTCGCAGACCTACGTCACCGTGACGATCTCGTCGGGCGCGCTGCTGGTGACCCGCAGCGGGATCGCCGGCGCCATCGCCGCATCCCTCGTGCTCAACCCCGCCGTGCTGCCGGGCGTCACGATCGATGCCGACGTCATCGTCAAGATCAACAACACGACGGCCGACGTGAGCACGACCGTGCAGGTCGGACCGTCGCTCGTCCCGCTCGTGGTCGCCAAGAACACGCTCGTCGTCCAGGTCGGACGCACCGGCGACGCCGCCGAGGTCACGATCCTCGGCCAGACGCTGCGGGGCGTGGCGCTGTTCGAGCAGAAGAAGACGGCGACCGGCACGAAGATCGTGCGCATCGCGTTCACCGAGGTCGAGCTCTTCATCGGCGACGACCGCGGCGACGGCGTCGATGCGGCCGACGACGCGACGCCCAACGACGTCGGGCTGCGGCTCGTCAACGGCGGCGGCGCCTTCCTCATCACGCCCAACGGCATGGCCGGCGAGATCTTCGGCGCCGTGAGCCTGCGCGGACTGCCGCTCACGATCACCGCCGAGCTGTCGCTCCAGCTCAACTCGATCGTCGTCGGCGGTCAGGGCGTCATCGTCAACGAGGTGTTCCAGTTCGCCGGTGTCAACGTGCTCACCACCACCGACGGCACGGCGTCTCGCGCCGAGGTGCAGCGGATCATCGTCGACGCACCCAGTGGCACCTTCACCCTTGCGATCGACGCCGACCTCGACGGCTCGATCGAACTCGCCGAGATCAGCGCCTCGATCGCCGTGGGCGCCGATGCGACGACTGTGCAGACGGCCGTGGACGCACTGCTCGGCGCCGGCGTCGCCACGGTGAGCGAGAACGCCGACGGCTACACCGTCACCTGGGCAGCCGACGGCAACCGGCCGGTCTTCCAGGCGAACGTCCGCGTGCTGTCGCTGCCCAAGGGACCCTTCATCCGCGTCGCCGCGAAGAACATCCAGATCGGCATCGGCGGGTCCGGCGGCATCTCGATCCGCGCGGACTTCGCCTTCGAGCGGATCGGGACCGCACCCAACCAGGTCACCAAGATCGCGCTCGCCAACGTCTCGCTCGACTCCAGCCAGAGCATCGGCGGCACCAACCCCGGAATCGTCGGCGGGTCCGGCTTCCTGGTGGTCTTCTCTCCCGGCGCCACCACGTCGACCAGCCCTTCGGCCACCACCACCACGGGTGGAGTCGCCGGAATCATCACGGGCCGCGCGCAGACGGCATCCGGATCCTTCGCGCTCAACGCCTCGGTCGGGTTCACCATCAACACCACCGGCGCCGACGTCACCCAGTCGATCATCGTGGGCGACGAGACGCTCACGATCGACCTCGAAGAGGCGCCGCGCTTCCAGTTCATCGTCCAGGACCTCAGCTTCAACTTCGGCGGCGTCCTCGCCATCAAGGCCGGGCAGTTCGCGATCAGCTCCGACGCGTTCACCGGCACGGGCCTGGAGATCTTCATCGGCTCGGGCGTGAACGACGACGGCACGATCCGCTCCGATGCGATGGGCGTGCTCATCAAGAACGCGTCCGTCGCGTTCAAGAAGGGCGCGACCGCAGCCGACGGCTGGGCGATGCGCGTGACCGGAACCATCGCGCTGCTGGGCCTCGACGGGCTCGGGATCAGCGGCACGGTGTCGTTCCAGGTGAACACCTCCAGCACGCTCTCGTTCACGCTCGCCGACATGGGCACCATGACCGGAGCGGTGGCACCGGGGGCCTTCAGCTTCCTCGCGTCGAACGTCGTCATCACCGCGGGCGACGTCGTCACCCTCGGCGGCTCGCTCCGCCTCGGCCGCTCGCCCGACGGCACGCTCGACCTCTCGCTGTGGAACGCCACCGCGCTCGTCAAGAGCGGCGGCACCAACATCGTGAGCCTGGCGGGCTTCGCGACCTTCACCATCTCGCCGCTCACCGGCTTCCAGCTCGGCAGCTTCCGCGTCTCGAGCTTCGCGCTCTTCCCGACCGCACCGCCCACGCCGCCGACGCCCGAAGACCTGCCGGTCATCGTCTCGGCCGACCTGGCCACGCCCGTGCGCAACTCCGTCTACTCCGGTACGAGCCTCACGACCCTCGAAGTCACGTTCCGCACCACCGACGGCGCCATCAACGCGGGCACCGTCACCGACATCGGCCACGAGATCGAGGTCACCGTCGCCGGGGCATCCGGAACCTGGACCGTCAACCCGGTCCCGACCGCCGTCGCGGGCAAGGCCAACACGTGGCTGTACACGATCAGCGGCCCGGCACTGCCGAGCACGGCCATCGTCACCGTGAAGTTCCTGGCGGGCAGCGTGACGGCGACATACGACGGAAGCCTCATCGCCCCGCTCGTCGGGGAGCAGGAGACGTTCTACGTCTTCGTTCCGGCGGCCCCCGGGCAGAAGCCCGGGCCCGTCGCCTCGCTCGCCGTCGCCTCGGTCAGCCAGACCCAGCTCAACGCCCAGGGTTACATCGACGTGACGTACACGTCGCTTCCGGCGACAGCGGGCGGAACCGCCGATCCGATCATCAAGTCGATCATCGAGTCGAACCCGCTCGCGCCGTTCACGATCTCCGGTCTCGTCGGCGACCTCGCCCTCAACGGCAGCACGCCGATCCTGGTCGGTGCGCCGCTGCTGATCGCGGGAGCCGCCGCGAACGCCACGAGCGTGACCTACCGCTACTTCCTGCGCGACAAGAACCCCGGCAACACGCTCGGCCTCTTCACCGGATCGGGCAACATCACGATCACGATGACGGCCGGCCGCATCGCCAGCGGCTCGAGCAGCGCGCCCGTGTACAACACGTCGCAGTCCCTCACGCTCGCCGTGACGGCGGGCACCGTGGGGGAGAGGGCCGAGAACGCGCCCATCGCGCTCGGACCGCTCACGCTTCAGGGCCCCACCGTCGGGCTCGGCGGCTTCGGCTTCGCCGACGGCAAGGTGCTCGTCTCGGTGATCCTCGGCGTGCAGCGCGCCTCGCTCGCCTTCGGCGGCAACCCGACGACCGGCGCGCCGTCCACCGCGCAGACGCAGTCGGGCGTCACCGTCGACCTGATCGGCGTCATGGGCTCGTTCGAGCTCGCGGTCGACGTGTTCGGACTGCTCGGCGGAGACGTCGACATCCGCCTCACCGGAAAGTGGGGACTCCAGGTCTCGGCCCTCGACGCGCAGATCCCGAACGTCGCCCGCCTGCAGGCGACCGGCGTGAAGGTCAACTACGACCCCAAGGGCGCCGCCGACCAGGAGATCGTGCGGATCAACACGGCGACGATCACCTTCCCGACGTTCGGCATCACCGGCTCGCTGCGCCCGTACAACCCGGCGACGCGGTCGAACATCGACACGCCGCCTGCCGGGGTCGACGTCATCCCCGGCCTCATCGTCTACGGCGACGGCTTCAAGCTCGGCACCGCCGAGCTGGCCTACGGCCTGCCGCCGACCACCGGCACGCCCGACCCCGGCAACGCGCTCACGCCGACCGCGGCCGACCGCAAGATCACCTTCGGCGGCATCCTCGAGCTCGACGACATCCGCGTCGGCGTCTCGGGTCTCGAGGTGCGCTTCCCCGCGAACGGCGTGAGCGGCAGCGCCGGCTTCACCGGAGTCATCTACATCGCGACCGGCGGCGCCAAACTCTTCCCGGGCCGTCCGTTCGGAGCGACGCTCACCGACCGGCTCACCGCCGACGACAGACGTTCGGACGGCACCCCCGACGATGAGGCGTTCCGCATCGCGCTCACCTTCACCGACGGCGAGGTCGACGCGTTCCAGCTCACCGTCGACACCCTCGAGATCCGCCTCGGCACGTACGTGACCCTCACGGCGCGCGACTTCCGGCTCAACACCGGCGCGACCGGCAGCGAGACCATGGCGTCGTTCGGCGCGGTCGGCGCGAAGGTCAAGATCGGGTCGTTCGAGGTCGGCGGCGAGGGCCGCAACTTCGCGATCCTCGGCGACGGCTCGTTCAAGGCGCTCACCGGCTTCGGGGTGTTCCTGTCGGTCGGCTCGGCGACCGGTGACTCGTTCAAGTGGCCGAGCTTCCTGCCGGTGCGCATCGACGCCATCGGCATCCAGTGGGCCGACGTCGAGAACGCGCCCGGCGACTTCGTCCTGATCCTCTCGGCGAGCGTCACGGGCATCCAGGGACTCTCCGGCCTCCAGATCAGCGGCGCCATCCAGGGCATCCGGATCCAGCCCTCCCTGCTGATCGAGGGCAAGTTCCCGATCATCGGCATCGACTCGATCGGCGTCACCGTAAAGGGCAAGATGTTCGGCGGCGACGTGTCGGCCGGGCTCGTGGGCGGCATCCTGAAGCTCGACTCGAACTACTCGATCATCGGCGTCTTCGACACCACCACGCCCGTGCACCAGCGCGTGTTCTACCTGGGGCTCGAGGGCACGATCTCGATCGCGGGCCTGGCAGGGTTCGGCATCCGTCTCGGACTCTCCGAACTCGGCCCGCTGCAGGTCTACCTGAGCGTCAACGTGCCCGGCGGCATCCTGCTCGAGCCGACCTCCGGACTCACGATCAACGACTTCGCGGGCGGGGTGGAGTTCTTCAAGACCCTCCCGTCGATCGAAGATCCGCTCGCACTGCGGTCGTCGGCGTTCCAGTTGCCCACCGTGCTGAACGCGGACGAATGGATGGCGTCGCTGCAGCAGCAGGTCGCCGCCCAGGCGAAGCGGCTGTCGACGACGCCGGGCGAGAGCGGGTTCCTCGCCGCCTTCACATCGCCGATGGTGATCACCGGCTCGGCGAAGATCTTCTCGATCTACACGTCGCAGGCGGTCTTCAACGGCCAGGTGATCATCAAGATCTCCACCGACGGCAAGATCCTCATCGTCGGCAAGCTGAACTTCGCGCAGGACAACATCTCGATCAGCGGGCGCCTGTACGCCGACCTCTCGAAGGTGTCGACGGGCAACGTCGTGATCCTGTTCCTCGCCGACTTCCCCGACCAGATCCGCCTGCTGACCCTCTACGGCAAGCTCAAGATGGGCTTCCGCAACTCGTCCGGCCAGGAGGTCACGTTCACCGTTCCCACCGGGCTCGACCCGATCGGCACCGGCACGGCGCCGACGGTCGGCCTCGGCTCGCCGACCGGCAACGGCGGCAGCGTCGACGTCGGCGTGGTCAACGGTGCGAGCGGCTCGGTCAAGTACATCGACGTGACCTACACGCCGCCGGCCGGTGCGACCCTCGACCTGTCGGGCATCCTCGACGACGGGCAGGAGTTCACGCTCTGGTACGGCACGACGCAGCGCTCCACCGTCACCGGCAAGCCGGTGCCCATCGTCGCCGTGACGACGGCGAGCGGCATCGTGTTCGTCGAGCTCCTCACCGACGCCACCGGCGCGTACTACATCCTCAACGGCGCGCGGGTCGACGTCGTCAAGGTCGCCGACCTCGAGCCCGGCACGAACCTGCTGGAGGCCGCCGTCCGCATCACCGGCACGACGCGCTTCCGCTACGCGATCGGCACGGCCGCCCTGGGAATGGGCCGCTGGGAGCTGAGGTTCGCCGCCGGCGCGATCGAGAACGCCGATCTCACGACGTCGGCCGGCACGACGCAGGGCGCGGGCAGCGCGGCCACGACGCTCGCCTTCACGGTCGTCGGCGCCACGGCGACCGTGACGAACCCGATGCCCGGCGCGAAGGTCGACATCAACGTCGTCAACGGGCGCGCGTGGATCGAGGTGACCTTCACCAACCCGGCGCTGTTCCGGATCGACCCCGCGTCGATCACCGACCTGGGCGCGGAGTTCCAGCTGACCGGCGCCGGCCTCGGCACCGTCGCCATCGACGGCACGCAGGCCCCGCAGCTCGTCACGACGACCGCGACGACCGCGACGTACCGGTACTGGCTCACCGGACGCTTCGCCACCACGGGCGCGGTCAACCTCACCTTCCTCACCGGGAGCTGGTCGTACCTCCTCACGCTGAGCGGCCCGGTGACGCTGACCGACCTGCCGCAGCGACCGACCGCCTCCAACGGGCAGCCCGCCCCGCTTCCGGTCCGCACCACCATCGGGGTGCGCTTCCCGCTCGCGGGGGAGCTCGGAGTCCCCGCCGGCTTCGAGGTCGACCCCGACTCGATCATCACGCGCCTCAACGGCCTCGCGTTCACCGGGGTGGGCTGGCAGGTCGCCGTCGATCCGACCGTCGCCGTCACCGCCACCGGTGCGCCGGGCGAGTTCCGCATCCCCGTCATCGTCACGACGTTCGGCACGGCGGGCGACCTGAGCGCCGCGCTGACCGGTGCCACCGTCGGCTACCGAGGCACCGTCACGGGCGGCTCGCAGCCCGGCCAGACGCTCACGATCTCGCCGACCGCGTTCATCGACATCGACTTCGACGCCGTGGTGAACGGCCGCACCCTCGACCTCGCCTCGATCCTCGACCTCGCCGCAGAGTTCGACCTCTACGGCGAGGGACTCGGAACGATCGTGCTCGACGCTGCCCGCGCGCCGGTGCAGGTCGCGACCGTGACGCCCGGCACGATCCGCATCCGCTACTGGCTCACGGGGGAGTACGACGCCGGACACGGCATCACCCTCACCCGAATCGCCGGCGCATGGTCGTACGCCGCCGCCGTCACACCCACCGCGGCCACCGTGACACGCGGCGGCGCCGACCTGGTGTGGACCACCGATCTCGTCGTGACCTTCCCGACGGCGGATGTCGCCGGGCTCCCCGTCGACTACGCGCTGGACGCGGCATCCGTCCTCGCCCGCCTCGGCGCCATCAGCTTCACGGCCGCCGCGGGATGGACCATCGACCGCGACCCGAGCCGCACGGTGCGCCAGGGCGCGACGGCGCTGCAGTTCCTCATCCCCGTGATCATCGAGCGGGCCGACGCGTCGGTGACGTCGTCGGCGGTCACCGTGTCGGCGACGTCGGCGAGCTACGCCGCGACGGCTGCGCCGGCTCCGGATGCCCCCACCGCCGCCCCGGTTCGCGACTACATCGACGTGCCGTTCGTCTCGCCGACCGGCCTGCTCATCGACCCCGCGACGCTCACCGACGGCGGCGCCGAGTTCACTCTCACGGTCATGCGGGGCGGTGTGGCGGTCGCCCTGACGATCGTCGCGACGACGCTCCTGCAGATCGTCGACGGCGTGGTGTGGGTGAGGTACCAGCTGTCGGCTCCGCTCCAGGCAGGCGATGTCGTCACGGTCACCCTCGACCCGACGGCGTGGTCGTACACGCTGCCGGACGGCACCACGCCGTACACGGGCGCCGCGCCGACGACCGGCACGCAGCCGGGCGTCGCCGCGCCGGTGACGCTCCCGAGCCGCACGATGACCTACCTCGACGTGACCTTCACCCCGCCCGTGACGGTCGGCGGCCAGGCGTGGACGATCGTGCCCGGCTCGGTCGACGGCAACGAGTTCACCATCAGCGGCCCCGGCGGGAACGGCGTCCAGATCGTCGGCGTCATCCCGCTCGGCGGCAACGTCTACCGCTACCTGCTCAACGGAGCCTTCATCGCGGGACGCGTCGACATCGTCTTCGACCTCACGGCATTCGACATCAGCCCGGCACGTGCGCCCCCGGCGGGGACCACCGTCACCCAGTCCTTCTTCGTGGTCGGCGCGACCGCGGACGCCGTCCGCACCGGCGACGACCCCGCCACCCCGGCGGTCGATCAGGTGCCGCTCCCGCTCTCGGGATCGTCCATCGGCCGCGACCTCCTCAACGCGCTGAAGTACCTCGAGATCCGCTTCCTCGGATCGTCGGGCTTCGGCATCGACCACTCCACGATCAACGGCGACGAGATCGAGTTCCGCGACGCGGCCGGCAACCTCATCGCCCTCTCGGCCCCCGTGCGGGTCGGCACGAGCGACGTCTACCGGTACTCCTTCACCGCCACGCTCACCGCCGGCGCCTACACCGTCACCTTCCTCGCCGGCCGGTTCGCCGACCTGGGTGGACGCCTCAACGCCGCCGAGACCGAGAGCTTCACCCTCACGGCGCCGACCTCCGGCCTGGCGGACCCGACGCCCGGCTCCGTCGTCGACGTGAAGGATCTCGCCGGTCGCGGCTGGGTCGACATCACGTTCGGCCTGCTCGACGGCGTCGCGATCGACCGCGCCAGCATCACCGACCTCGGCGCGGAGCTGACGATCACCGCCGGCGGAGTCGAGCTCATCGTCATCGGATCCCCGATGCTCGTGAGCGGCACGACCTACCGCTACTTCTTCACGGGGCACTTCTCGGGCGACCTCGTCATCACGTTCCTCGACGGCAGCTGGCAGAACACGGCCGGCACCGCGTTCGCCGCCGCCAGCCACGCCGGTGCCGCGACGCCCGAGTCGAACCTGACCGCCGGGGCGATCCTGCCGCGGATCTGGTTCGGTGTGCGGCTCACGCCCACGGCTGGAACGACCGTCGACGTCACGAAGCTCGGCAGCGACGACCTCACGTTCTCGGGCGGGGGGACGCAGGGCCTCGCGTTCGCGGCAGTCCACTACGCGGGCGGGCTCGCCGTGTACTCCTACACGCTCAGCGGCGCCCTGAGCGCCGGCACCGTCACGGTCACCTTCAACGCCGGCGCGTGGGCGGACTCGGCCGGCAACCTCTCCGCCGGCGGCAGCGACACCTTCCGCACGATCGAGCAGGGCACGTCGTTCTACATCGAGCTGTCCGGCGGCATCATGCTGCAGGCGGGCGATTTCCTCGACGAACCGCTCATGCACATCAAGGCCGCGGTCGTGCTCGAGATCGACTACGAGCGGCTCCTGTTCATCCTGACGTTCGCCGGGCAGATCGACGTCTACGGCCTCGGCACGCTCGGCGCGACATCCGGGCGCTTCGTCCTCCTCGTCGGCGACGAGGAGACCAACCCGATGCATCCCGTGCCGCAGTTCTGGGGCGTCGCGACCATCGAGACCAACTTCGAAGCGCTCGAGCAGTTCGGCATCCACCTCGACGGCTCGGCCCAGCTGCGCATCAACCTCACCAACGAGGTCAAGACCGAGGTGGTCACCCTCCCGGGCGTCGGCCCCGGCGGCTCCGACCTCACCGAGACGTTCGTGCTGCAGCCCTTCAGCTTCGGCTTCCAGATCCTCGGCCAGCTGATCGTGGCGCCGGGCGGAACCGAGCTCATGCGGGTGCAGGGAGGCCTGTACCTCAACATCTCGATGAACCCGCCGACGCCGTCGATGGACCTCTTCCTCACCGGCACGCTCTCGTTCGGATCGGGTGCGGCGCGACTGGAGTACGGCTCGGTCACCGGCGTGCTGATGATCTCGACGCGCACCGACAACGGCGCGATCCCCGGCGTCGCCGGCAGCATCCGCGTCGCGAAGGGCGTCAACATCGGCCTGCCGAACGTGGGATCGCTGTTCTCGGCCACCGGATCGGTCAGCGTCATCTTCAACACCACGCTGGCCGATCAGACGTTCGTCGTGCCCAACGCCTTCCTGCCGCTGCTGCTGCCGGGCCAGGCGCCGGTGTTCTACATCCCGAAGTCTCCTCCCGGCATCGACGGCCAGCCCGACCCGACGGCCCCCGCGGGCGGCGCGATCTACATCGTCGCCAGCATCCAGGCCGAACTCACGATCGGCGGGGCGTTCACGCTCACGGGCTTCGTCGGCATCACGGCGGCGATCGACCCGAACGGGACCGCCTACCTGAAGGTGGACGGCATGGTGGGCACGACCATCCCGTACCTGGGGTCCCTGACGGGCGCGCTCAACCTCGCCGTGTACGTCGGAGCGCAGACCGGTGTCGTCGGCCGTGTGCAGCTGACGCTGGGGGTCAACTCGATCCCGGGCCTCACGCTCAACGGGCAGTTCCTGCTCGAGATCAACACGTTCGCGAGCGCACGTCAGATCCGCACCTTCGTCGTCGAGTCGCAGACCGTCAACGGCGTCACGGTGTTCGGCGGGTTCCAGCGGTCGGGCGGACAGCTCGTCGTGGCGAACCAGACGATCAACGTCGTCTCGGGCTTCCGCCTCGAGATGTACGGCTCGCTCAAGGTCATGAACGTGCTCGACATCAACGGGCATCTGGTGCTGACAGTCGGCGCGAACGAGATCAGCCTGCTCGTCAACGGCGCCGCGTCGCTCGACGTCTTCGGCAGCGTGGTGCTGCGCGACAGCGGCTTCCGCATCAACAGCAAGGGCCTCGTCGCCCGCCTCGACCTCTCGCTCGGCGCCGGGTTCGGCGGGTCGGTCGGACTGGGCTTCTCGGTGAGCGCCGTGCTCGCGATCAACACGACGGGAGCCGCCGCGACGTTCGGCTCCACCCAGGTCGCCCCCGGGTTCCTGCTGCGGCTGGACGGCTCGATCGACTTCCTCGGCTTCGCCCGCGGCAGCGGCTTCGCCGAGATCCGCATCGCGGCGGGAGCGTTCGAGATGCGGTTCGGCGTCGCGTTCGACCTGGCCGGCCTGCGGTTCACCGCCAACGGCGTGGCCGGCATCTACAGCGACGGCTTCGTCATGTCGGTGGCGGTGAGCGCGTCGGCGGATGCCTTCGTCTTCAGCCTCTCGGCCAACGGAACGCTCCGCATCAACACGACCGGAGTGGTGCGCGCCGGGGTCGACCCGGGCTTCAAGCTCTCGCTGACCGGCTCTGTGACGCTGCTGCGGCTGTTCAGCTTCAGCGCCGGGTTCACGATCGAGGTGGGCAAGACGAGCTCGACCGACTCGACGTTCGCTGCGGGCGACTGGTACCTCGACGCGTACGCCGGCCTGTCGTTCTTCGGCTTCGGGCTCTCGGGCACGATCTTCCTCAACTCCGACGGCAACTTCAGCCTGACCCTCTCCGGCCGCATGCAGCTCGGCGGCTCGTTCATGGGCATCCGCGGCGACTTCCACCTCGAGATCTCGTTCCTCACCCACGAGCAGAACGGCATCGTCTGGTACACGCTGTTCATCGGCGGCGGCGCGAGCGTCGAGGTGTACTTCGACTTCAAGCTGTTCGAGATCAGCCTCGGCGTGGGCCTCGACCTCTCCGTGAGCGCCGACTCCCGCGACGCCGACTCGAACGGCGACGTGCCGCTGCGCTTCCGCATCACCGTCCGCTTCAAGGTGCTGGGCACGTGGTACTCGCGCAGCGACACCTTCACGATCGGCTCCGTCCGCTTCCCCGTCGTGCCCTACCTGGCAGGCAACGGGACGACCTACTCCGGCACCGACGCGTACAAGAGCCTGCGCGAGTGGCGCGCGACCGATCGCGACCTGTGGGTCAACGTCGGCGGCTCGGCTCAGCGTCTCGCGCGGAACGTGTCGGTGAACACGATCAACGAGACGGTGTTCATCGAGCAGATCGGCGGCCTGAACGCCGGGCTGGCGACGATCCGGATCACCGCGTTCGGTCACACCCGCACCTACGCCAACGTCCAGCGCATCCATGCCTACTTCGGCGACGGCGTCGACAACGTGGTGATCGATCCGAGCGTGCAGGTGCCCGTCACGATCGACGGCGGCTCGGGCGACGACACGATCGTCCTGAAGGGCTCCGGGTCGGGCAGCGTCCTGAGCGGTGGGACGCAGAACGACACCATCACCGTCGAGGGCTCCGCATCGGCGACCGTCAACGGCGGCGACGGCAACGACCTCCTGCGCCACACCGGCACGGGCGCTGTGACCCTGCGCGGCGACGGCGGCAACGACATCCTGCTCGGCAACACGATCGCCGACGTGCTCGAGGGCGGAGCCGACAACGATGTGCTCTCGGGCCTCGCGCGCAGCTACGACGGCGGCGACGGAGACGACATCATCACCGCCACGGCGGCGGTCTTCACATCGCCCGACACCCACGTGGTCACGGGCGGCAACGGCACCGATCGTCTGATCCTCGTGCTCACCGGCGGCTCCGACCGGCTCACCGTCGCCAACCCGTCCACCGGCGTGCTGCTCCACACCCTGGGCGACCTCAGCCGCACCACGTCGGGCATCGAGAACCTCGTGATCGACGCGGGGGCCGGCGCAGACCAGATCACGCTCGCCGACGTCACCGGCAACGGCTCCGGCCTCGCGACCGTCGAGATCGCCGTCGGCGCCGGCAGCACCGACATCGTCACGATCATCGGATCGGCGACCGGCGGCGACAGCTTCGCGATCGCCACCGACGGCGCGCGGACGCGCATCATCCGGTCGACGGCCTCGTCGTACACGGTCTGGATCGACGGTGCCGTCCGCGGCCAGGGCGACTCGCTCATCGTCGACGGGCGCGGCGGCGACGACACGATCGACGCCTCGGGCGTCTCGGCGGACCGCCTGGCGTTGACCCTCATCGGCGACGCCGGCAACGACCGGCTCATCGGCTCGCCCTTCGCCGACCTGCTCGACTCCGGCCTCGGCGACGACACCGTGACGGGTGGGCTCGGCCTCGACGCCTTCGCCGACGAGGGCGGGTCCGACACCCTCGTGGAGTCGTTCGCGAGCGGCGACTTCGGCCTCTACCGCAACCTGTTCGTGCACGGGCTCGCCGTCGGCACCGACTTCGGCGTCGGCTCCGTGGCAGAGAACCTCCTCGGCATCTTCGAGACGGCGCGGCTCACCTCGACGGGCCCGGGCGCCACGACCGTCCTGGTGGGCGACGCGGACGGCACCGTGCTCATCGCGGGCGTCTCGCGCGCGGCCGACCCGTGGACCGGCACCGCGTACATCGACGCCGGCGCCGGTGACGACGTCGTGCGCGTCGAGCTGACCCGCTCCACCGGAATCGCGGTGCACGTCACCGACGGCGCAGGGTCCGACCGCCTCGAGGTGTGGGGATCGACCGCGCCGGACGACCTCATCGTCGACACCGTCGCCGCCCCGCCGTCCGGAACCCAGGCGAACCGGGTCCGTCGCGTGTCGTTCGACACGGCCGGTGCGATGACGACCCTGGGCACGATCACCCACGGCGGCGTCGAGCTCGTCGAGATCCGCACGCTCACCGGCGGCGACCGCATCGCCGTCCGCGCCATCGCGGTGCAGCACCGGATCTACACCGGCGAGCACACCGACCGGATCGCCGTCGGCTCGCAGGCCGCAGGAACGGGCACGACGAACACGGCGTGGACGAACAGCGGGGGCACGGTCAACGCGATCAGCGCACCGCTCGTGATCGTCGGCGGCACCGGACCCGGTGCACTCACCGGCGCCGACCTGCTCTCTGTGGACGACAGCGGCGACACGTCGCCCAACGTCGGCAACCTGACGTCGAACACGCTCACGGGGCTCGGCATGAGCCACGGCATCACCTACTCCGAGCTCGAGCAGCTCACGATCGACCTGGGCTCCGGCGGCGACACCTTCACCGTCCACTCGACGCACACGGGCACGACCGCCATCACCGGGAACGACGGAGCGGACACCGTCATCGTCCGGACGGTCGCGGGCTTCACCTCGATCGACACCGGCGCCGGGAACGACGTCGTGCGCGTGAGCTCGACGCTCACCGGCATCGGCGGCGTACTCACCGGCATCGCAGCACCGCTGACGCTCACCGGCGGCGACGGCATCGACGCGCTGTATCTCGACGACGCGGCCGCCCTGCTCGACCGCCTCGGGGTCGTGACGTCGGGCTGGATCGCCGGTCTGGGGATGACCGGTGGCGCCCCGCGCCCCAGCCTCGTCCAGGTCGTGACCGTGAGCGGTGCGGTCGGCGGCCGATTCACGCTCACCGTCGCTGGCGTCGGCACGACCGGGCAGCTGGCATTCGACGCCACCGCCGCGCAGGTGCAGGCGGCTCTCGCCGCCCTCGTCGGCTCGGCCAACGTCGTCGTGACCAAGGCCGGCACCCGCTGGACCATCGCATGGACCGGCGCACTCGCCGGACCCGCGGGCGCCGCACGCCTCCTCACCATCGGCGCGGTCGCCGGACACGCCCTCGTCGCCGCGCCCGGCAAGGTCGTCGTCACCGCGGTCGAGCGGATGACCGACGGGCGGGTCGACTACGCCACCTTCGAGTCGCTCGACATCGCGCTCGGCGCAGGCTCGGACGTGGTCAATGTCGACTCCACCCACGCGGGCACGACGACCGTGCACGGCGGCGCGGGCGCCGACCGCGTCTTCGTCGAGGCGATCAGCGGCGCGACGACCATCCACGGCGACAGCGGCGACGACTGGCTGGTGGTCAACGCGGCGCCGGGGCCCGTCGGCGTGAACCCGATGGCGGGCAAGGTCCTGGCTCTGGACGGCGGAGCGAACTCCGACTACTTCCTGGTGGACCTGTTCGGTGCGGGCAACAGCCGCATCAACACGTTCGACGTCGCGGACGGCGGCACCAACGTGCTGATCGTCAACGGCTCCGCCCTCAACGACACGTTCCTGTTCCGTCGCAATGCCACGCGCTCGCTCATCGGACTGCTCTCGGGCGGCGTGCCCGGAGCCGGACCGTTCACGACGGTCGAGAAGGTCACGTACGGCCAGGAGATGACCGGCGGCGTCGTGGTGAACGGCCGCGCCGGAGACGACACCTTCGCGTTCGACGACACCGGGTCCGTCCTGACCGTCAACGGCGACTCGGGCAACGACCGGTTCCGGTTCGGCCAGCTGTACACCGCGTACATCGCAGACCCCGAGTTCGCGGCATCCGGATTCTTCGCCTCCACCCGCGGACTGCTCACGCGCGGCGTCTCGTTCACCGCGTCCGTCTATGGCGGCACCGGCGACGATGTCTTCGAGGTGTTCCGCAACGTCGCCACCCTCAACCTGTACGGCGATGCGGGCGACGACACCTTCGTGATCCGCTCGTTCGCGGGGGAGTCCGAGGTCACCGCCCTCAACGCGGGCGAGGGACGCAACTTCATCGAGTACGCGTCGAACGCACCCGTCAACATCGACGGCGGCTCGGGATACGACCTCGTCGTCATCATCGGGACGGAGCTGCACGACACCTTCGTCATCACCGCGAGCGGCGTCTACGGCGCGGGCCGCGTCATCCGCTACATCAACGTCGAGAAGGTGTCGATCTACGGCATGGCCGGCAACGACGTCTTCCATGTGCTCTCGACGAACCCCGCGGTCGAGCTCTCGATCTTCGGTGGTCTCGGCTCCGACCGCGTCGAGGTCGGCAGCGCCGCTCCCGCGGTCCAGGCCAATGACCTCCTCGGCCACACCGGCCTGGTGCGGCATTCGGTCGAGAGCACCGTCGCCAACAGCGCCTGGGCGCTGCTGCGCGTGGACGGCATCGCCACCGAGATCATGGACAACGACGAGCCGACGGTGGTCGTCGCCCCTGTCGGGGGATCGCTCACGCTCACCGAGGGCGGCGGCAACGGCACGCTGACGGTGCGGCTGACGAAGGCGCCGACCACAGAGGTGAAGGTCACGCTCGTCGGACCGGCGATCGACCCCGCGTCCACCAGCCGCGCCCGTGCGATCGAGCTCTCGATCGACGGCGGCGCCACCTGGCAGACCTCGGTCACCCTGGTGTTCGCCGCCGGCGACACCGGCCAGCGCTCGGTGCTCGTGCGGGCGATCCAGGACCTCGCCGCCGAGGGAGCGTGGTTCTCGCCCGTCGACGCGATCGTGACCGGCGGAGCCTACGCCGGCGCGCTCGTCGCGACGACGTTCGTCCGGGTGCTCGACGACGACGCTCCCGAGGTGCCGGTGGTCATCCCCGACGGCGGCGTGCGGGTCATCGAGCCCGCCGCGGGCGCCGGCGGATCGAACGCGTCCTACGAGGTGCGCATCACGTCGGTTCCGCGAGGACCGGTGACCGTGGCCCTCACCGCGCCGACCGGACTTCAGCTGTCGCTCGACGGCGTCACGTGGACCACCACCCTTACGCTGACCTTCGCCGCCGTCGGCACACGCCTCGTGCAGGTGCGGGCGATCGACGACACCGTGGTCGAGGGCCAGCACGTGCAGGCGATCACCGCCGTCGTGACCTCCAGCGACCGTCTCTCGGGCACGGTGGCCGGGGCGGGCGGCCTGCCGGGCGAGTTCTCGTTCACCGGCATGACCGCCGTCGCCGGCTCGCTGAAGGGCCACCTGATCCGCATCACCAGCGGGGCGGGCGCCGGCCAGGTGCGCCGGATCTGGGACAACACCGCCTCGACCATCGAGATCGAGGGCGAATGGGACGTCGCGCCCGGCACCGGCGCCGCGTTCGTCATCACCGGCTACACCGCCCCCATCACGACCGCCGAGCTGGTCGGGACCGTCACGGCCATCTCGGGCGACCACCGCACGGTCACGCTCAGCGGCGTCGTGCTCCCGACCACCGGCGGGGGACTGGCCGGAGCGCTCCTGCGTCTCGTGGACGCGAACGGCACGGCGAGCTACCGCACGATCGCCGGCAACACGGCCACCACGATCACCGTCGTCGACCCGTGGGGGGCCGGCACCTTCGTCCTCGGCGCCAGCCGTGTGTACGTCGCCGAGCTCGCCGGTGTCGTGGTCGACCGCGTGAGCGTCCTCGTGCATGACGGCGACTCGGCGGGCGTCGTGATCACGCCCGTCGGCGGCGACATCCGCCTCGTCGAGGGCGCGACGGGCTCGCAGTTCGGGGCCACCGGCTCCTACACGGTCCGCCTGACGAAGGCTCCCGTCGCCGGCGAGACGGTCACGGTGCGCCTCGACGCGATCGCGACCTTCACGCTCGACATCGGCGGACCGGACTGCCGCCTGCCGAACGGCTGCCGCACCGCGCAGCTGGAGTTCTGGAACGGCTCCGCATGGGTGAGCGCCCTCGCGCTGACCTTCACCGCGGCGAACTGGTCCGCCGAGCGCACGGTCATCGTCCGCGCGATCGACGACAGCGTCATCGACGGCGACGACGTCCAGGAGTTCGCCGACTCGGCACGCCGGCTCCACCTCATCCAGGGTCCGCTGTACGTCTCGGGCGGCGACGACCCGAACCCGCCGGTCCAGCTCGAACTGGACGACTACCTGCCGATCGTGCTGCCCGGCGAGTCCTCGGGAGGACCGCTGCCCGTCACCGGCAGCACCGCCGACGCGATCGAGACGGCTCAGGTCGACACGCTGGTCGTGCACAACGAGGACAGCCCCGCGAACGACACCGGCGTGCTCACGCGCGACCGCATCACCGGGCTCGGCATGGCGGGCGACTACTCTCTCGCCGGGCGCCCCGTCCTCGGCGGCATCCGGTACACGCAGTTCGAGGACCTCACGATCCTGCTCGGCTACGGCGACGACCAGTTCACGATCGAGAACACCCACGCCGGCACGACGACCGTCGACGCCGGCCCCGGTGACGATCGCCTCACGATCCGCACGATCGACGGACACACCCGCGTCATCGGCGGTCCGACGAGCGCCGCCACACCGCTGCTCGGAAGCACCGACGACGACACCTTCTTCGTGGGCACCGCCTCGGGCATCCTCGACCTGCTCGCGGCGCTGCTGGTGCTCGAGGGTGGCGTCGGGCGCGACGTGGCGAATCTCGACGACTCCGGCGACGCGAACAGCAACCTCGGCTGGCTCACCCAGGACGCGCTCACCGGCCTCGACATGGCGCCCCGCGCAGGACTCGACGAGCTGGGACGCCCGCTCGACCGCCTGTACGCCGTCACTCCGCGCGGAGGATCGTTCACGATCCTGCTGTCGCAGGTCCAGGGCGGGGTGGCGACCGGCATCGGCGCCGTCACCTTCGCCGCGGGCACCTCGGCCGAAGCCGTCCGCTTCGCGCTCCAATCGCTGCTCTTCCCGCGCACCCCGGGCGCCGACCCCGGCGTCTCGATGAGCTGCGGCGAGGAGGGCGCGACGCAGTGCGCAGCCAGCGTCTACGTGTGGCTCGTCGGAGGCACCTACCTCATCGGCTTCCGAGGCGAGGTCAACGCCGACACGACGCAGCCGGTCACGGTCGGACTGTCGGCGCTGGGCGCGACGGTGACGGATGCCGCCGCCGACGTCGCGGCGCGGGCCGGCATCCGCTATCACGGCCTCGAGGTGCTGAACCTCTCGCTGGGCTCGGGGCACGACGTCCTCAACGTGCGCGGCACGCTGCCGATCACGAACGTCTCGTTCGGTGCGGGCGACGACCGCGTCTACCTCTCCTCGCGGGCCGACGTCGGCATCGACGCCAGGCCGCACTTCCTCGCGGGCGACCTCGACGCGGTGCAGGGAACGCTCAACCTCGCGCTCGGCACCGGCCGCCACACGCTCCTCGTCAGCGACGAGGGCGCGCGCGTCGGCGACGTCGGTGTGCTCATCACCGACGTCGCGAACGCCGCACGGGTGCGCGACGCGAACCTCGCGGCCGACGGCGAGATCTTCGTGGTGGGCCTCGCGTCGGCCGGCATCTCGTGGAACGCCGCCGCGACAGGGACCTTCGCCGACGGCATCCGGATCTGGACCAGCGGCCGCGCGGACACCATCACGATCGACGGCACGCACACGCGCGCCGGAGTCCGCACGACCACCTGGCTGAACACGGGCCTGGGCGACGACACGATCACCGTGGACCTGCAGGCGAGCGAGGACGGATTCTTCGTCCTCAACACGCAGGGTCCGAACGACAACGTCCTCGGCCTGGGGGCCGCGCTCGACGACGGCGACGAGCCGGTGCGTGCCGACGTGGTGGTCGAGATCCGCGTGAACGGCGTGCTGGTGCCCGCGCTGCGCTGGGTCTCGTCCACGATCCTCGACACCGTGGGACTGTTCGACTCCCTGCGCCCCGGCGACATCGTGACGGCGACCCTGCACCTTGCCTCGTGGGCGGTCCAGACCGGCGGCTCGTTCGACCTCGGTGCGACCGGAGACCTGGTCGGGTACCGAGTGTGGGTCAACGGGCGGCTGCTCGAGGCATCCGAGATCTCCCGCACCGGCTCGGTGCTGACCTTCGACGCAGCCCTCCAGCGCGACGGGACCGCCGCGCACGTCGTGGTCGAAGTGACCCGCACCGCGACCGAGACCTTCACGATGCCCGCCACCGGCGCGATCCTCCCGGCGGGAACCACCGACGACGACGTGGTCAACGGCCACGCCTCGACCCTTCCGCTCGTGATCTTCGGCGGCATCGGCGCGGACCGTCTGCACGGCGGCACCGGCGGGGACATCGTGTTCGGCGACCGCGGCCTCGTCCAGTGGGTCGACGGCACCGGGGCGGTCGTGGCGCAGTCGGGCAACGGCGGCGTGGACGACTTCACCGACGGCCTGGTTCGTCCCCTCGGCCTGGTCATCACGGTCGACCCCACGATCGGCGGCGCAGATGTGATCACCACCGGCATCGGTGCAGACATCGTGCTCGGCGGGGCCGGTGGCGAAACCATCACCGCGAACCGCGGTGAGACCCCGGGCTCGCCCGACCGCACCGGCATCGTCTTCGGCGACCACGGGCTCATCGACTGGGTGAGCCTGGACGGCGATCCCGCCGACCTCGACCGGGTGTGGTCGATCGACCCGGCCTTCGGCGGGGCGGACACGATCACGACGGGCACCGCCGACGACCTCGTGGTCGGCGGCGCCGGCGGCGACACGATCGCCGCATCCGATGGGCGCAACATCGTGCTCGGCGACAACGGCCGTTTCACCGCGTCGCCGACGCCGACCGTGGCGACGCCCGCGTGGGGCACGCTCCCGCTGACGGCGGGCTTCGTGACCACGACCGACGCGGGCATCGGCGGCGACGACGTCCTCACCACGGGCGCCGGAATCGACCTCGTGCTCGGCGGTGCCGGTGGCGACACCATCGCGCTGGGCGCCGGGGCCGACATCGCGCTCGGCGACCACGGGCGCCTCGACCTCGCGCACCTCGGCGGCGCGCTCAACGTCGTCAAGGTCGCCGTGAGCGACAACGCCGTCGGGGGCGCCGATACGGTGCGCGGTCAGGCGGGTCAGGATCTCCTCGTGGGCGGCGCCGGCGCGGACCGCGTCGACGGCGGCACCGAGAGCGACCTGGTCTTCGGCGACAACGTCTCGCTGGATCGCACGTCGAGCTTCGGGAACCACACCAGCCAGCGGTTCCGGGTGCTCTCGGGCTCCGCGATCTACAGCGTCGCGCTCGGCACCGCCGGGAACGTGCTCGTCACCGTCACGTGGCACAGCAACCCGACGGGGCCGACGGCCTGGAGCGACTTCCGGATCACGCTGCTCGATCACGCGGCATCCACCACCGGCAGCGTCTTCGGAGACGACTACCTCGCCGGCGGCGCGCACGACGACATGATCTTCGGTCAGCTCGGCGACGACGTCATCCAGGGCGACGGTTCGATCGACGAGACCGCGGGCGCCTCCCGCAACGCCGCCGGCGACCTGGTGCTCGACCCGTCCGTCGAGTCCGCGAGCGATGGCGATGACTACATCGAAGGCGGCGGCGGCACCGACGTGGTCTTCGGAAACCTCGGCCGCGACGACATCATCGGCGGCAGCTCGGACTTCTTCGGCCTCGGCGGCAAGGACCTGCGTCCGGACGCCAAGGACTACCTCTTCGGCGGCGCCGGAACCGCTGTCGTGCGCAACGACGCGACGTCGCTCCACGGCCGCGACTCCGACACGATCGTCGGCGACAACGGACGCATCCTGCGCCTCGTGGGCACGAACAGCGGCGCCGGCGGCGGGTTCCTCACCTTCACCTACGACACCTACGGCGAGAGCGTCCGTCTCCTGCCGCGAGCCGTCGAGCTGCTCGACTACACGCCCGGCGGACCCGACCGCGTGCCGGCCGCGCTGACCGGCGACATCATCGGCAACGACGAGATCCACGGCGAGTCCGGCGACGACACGGTGTACGCCGGGGCCGGACGCGACGTGGTGTTCGGCGACGCCGGAGACGACGACCTCATCGGCGGATGGGGCCACGACTGGATCTCGGGCGGCACGGGCATCGACGGCATCCTCGGCGACGACGGGCGCATCTTCACCAGCCGCAACGGCTCCACCGAGGTCCTCAACGGGGTCACGACGCCGAACGTCCAGGTCGAGATCACGACCCCCGGCCGCGTGCAAGTGGCGACCCTCTTCACGGCGGGCAGGCTCACCAAGAGCGTCGACCTCACGCCGTTCGCCGTGAACGGGGTGTTCGACGACACGCTGTACCGCGCGTTGTACGCCAACGACGTGCTCTTCGGCGGCTGGGACGGCGACTTCATCCACGGCGGCTCGGGCGACGACGCCGTCTCGGGCGCCGAGGCTCTCGCGGTCGGGTACTACGACGCGAGCGGCGGACGCAGCGACTTCGCGCGGCCGTTCAACGACGGCACGCTGCTCGGCTTCGACACGACGGCGGGAGAATTCGCGCTCTACGACGAGTACGCACCGATGCGCCGCATCGTCCTGAGCGGCGGCGACTGGTTCCTGAACTTCAGCTCCACCGAGGGCTGGCTCGACACGGTGGCCGCGACGACCCGCACCGACGGCGACGATGTGCTCTTCGGCGATCACGGCAACGACTGGATCGTGGGCGGCACCGGCCGCGACACACTGTGGGGCGGCTGGGGCAACGACCTGCTCAACGCCGACGACGTGCTCACGACGGCAGGGGGCGAGAACACCTCGCCCGACACGAATGTCTCGTACGAGGACCGCGCGTTCGGCGGCGCGGGGCTCGACGTGCTGATCGGCAACACCGGCGGCGACCGACTGATCGACTGGGTGGGGGAGTTCAACAGCTTCCTCGTGCCGTTCGCACCGTTCGGCCTCGGCACCGTGAGCCGCCAGGTCGCCCCCGGGCTCTACGACTTCCTCTACCGGCTGTCGGCCGCCCAGGGCGCGGACTTCACGATCGCGCAGGACGCGGGCGAGATGACCGGTCCGCGCAACGGCGAGCCGTACGGTGAGATCGGTCTCGTCACGCAGAAGGACCCGTACTGGCAGGACCAGACCGGCGGCCCCCGCGACCCGCAGCCCGGCAACGTGCCCGGCGGCAAGCGCGACGTGCTGCGCTCCGCGGCCTTCAGCACCAGCGCCACAGACGGGTTCTTCGCCGACTCGGGTGTCTTCGCCGTGGAGAGCGGGACGCTGACCGTCACGGCGACGGCGACCGGCGGTGACGCCACGGCGGTCTACTACATCGACCAGTACCTGCCGATCTACTTCGAGGTCCACGCGCAGGTGTATCTCACCAAGCCCACCGCCGGGTGGAAGGCGAACGCCTTCGTCATCTTCGACTACTTCTCGCCCACCGACTTCAAGTTCGCCGGCGTCGACCAGTCGACGAACAAGCTCGTGATGGGGCGGCGCACGGCCACCGGCTGGTGGACCGACGTGCAGGCGAGCGTCCCGGGCGGCGTGAAGTACAACAAGTGGTACTCCATGCTGGTGGCGGTCAACGGCACCACCGTCACGGTGCTCCTCGACGGCGTGGCAGCCTTCACCCACACCTTCGCCCCGCGTCTTGTCGACGGCGCACCCGTCGGATTGAACAAGGGCTTCGTGGGAATGGGCTCCGACGGCGCCCGCGGCAAGTTCGACAACATCTCGGTGCAGGTGCTGCCGCCGGCGATCACACTGGACCGTACCGACGAGTTCACCGGACCAGGCATGGTGACCGGCGAGCGCGGCACTTGGACCACCGCGTCCGGTGCGACGACCGGAACCGCGACGGGCGGCACGGCGGCAGTCGCCTTGGCGTCACTGGGCGCTGTCCTCGACGCGAACTCCTACCTCGAGCTCACGACGGTCGCCTCCCTCACCGCGGGATCGCGGGCCGGAATCGTCTACGACTACTACAGCGCGACCGACTACAAGTTCATCGTGCTCGATCACGCCGCCCAGGCCGTCATCTTCGGTCACGTCGCCGGCGGCCAGACGACCGTCGACGAGCGCGTCGCACGTACGCTCACCGCGGGCACCGCCTACACCCTCGTCGTCACGATCAAGGGCGCCTCGGTCTCGCTCACGGTCAACGGGGCGTTCGTGCTGTCCCGCGCGTACAACGCCGCGCTGGCCGACGGTCGGTTCGGGCTCGTCGTGGCCGCGGGAAGCGCGAGGTTCGAGTCTCTCCGGGTGCGCACCGACGGCTACAGTCCGCCGGCCGCCGCCTCGACGCTGCTCGGCCCCACCGGTACGACCACCACGACGGGCGCCACCACCACGACGGGCACGACCACCACGACGGGCGCGACCACCACGACGGGCGCGACCACCACGACGGGCGCGACCGCCCCGACGTCGCTGACCAGCACGACGTCGGTGACCAGCACCTCGACCGCGTCCTCCCCGACGACGGCGACCGTGACGTCGATGGACTCCGCGCCGGCTCCCGCGCCCGCGCCGGGGATCACCGCGACGACCGAGGCGGCCCGGCCGGGGCGCCCCTGAGCCGGAGCTCGTCGGGCGCTACGCCGCGTACCGCTCCACGAATGTGCGCAGCATGCGGCGGGGATGGGAGACGGCGGCTCGCCGCACTGCGGTGAGGGTCAGCTCGAGCTCGTCGGCGGCGAAGTAGCCGTAGCCGGCATAGGCGTGGATGCGGGTCGTGATGCCGTCGACGTCGAGCTCGGGGTGGAACTGCGTGGCGTACACGTTCTGCCGCACCCGGAACATCTGCACCGGGCACCCCGGCGATGAGGCGAGCAGGGTCGCCGATGCGGGAAGCTGCGAGATCGCCTCCTTGTGCCCGACGAAGGCGTGGAAGGTGCGCGGCAGGCCTTCGAGGAGGGGATCGGATGCCCCGTCCTCCGTGAGCGTCACCGGGACGACGCTGATCGGCTCTGAGTACGTGCGGTCGATCGCCGCGCCCTGGTGCACGCCGAGCGTGCCGACGCCGTAGCAGGCGCCGAGGAAGGGGAAGTCCCGCGCGACGACCTCGTCGAGGAGCGTCTGGAACTCCGCCTCGACGCGGTGCTGCACGGCCGACTTCTTCTCGTCGGGGTCGGACGCGTTGAACGGCCCCCCGCCCACGAAGATGCCCGAGAGCTCGTCGAGATCGAAGCGGGGCATGGGTCCGGCCTCGAGACGCACGCGGACGAGGTCTCGCTCATCGAGTCCGGTGAAGCGAAGGAAGAGCGCGTACTCCTCGTCGGCGGGCACGTCTTCGGCGCGCGTGGCGAGGAGGACGAACGGCTTCACGCTCCCACGATATTCGCTCCCGCCACCCCGCTCCGACGCCCCGGTCGTCGAGCGAGCGGAGCGAGTCGAAACGGGTCAGCAACGCCATCGTCCGAAGGTATGCGCGGACCGATCCTCGCCGAGACCCGTTTGCTCTCGTCGCTTCGCTCCTCGCTCAACGACCGGGGAGCGAGCAGGTCAGGAGGCGTAGGTGACCAGGCCGAGCTCCACCGGCGAGACGAGCAGCGGATGAGCCGGCACCACGCGCACCGTGTAGCCAAAGGTCCCCGTCACCGTGAGCGGCAGCGTGCCGGTGAAGAACGTGACGCCGTCCGCGGTCTGCTCGGCCGGAGCGAGGCGGTGCACGGAGTGGTCGCGCGCGAGCGCGTCGTCCTCATCGGTGCGCCCATAGGCGAGCTCCACCGCCACATCGTCGAGCGCCAGCCCGTCGAGTCGCACGGCCGCGCTCACCTCGAGGGCGTCACCGGCCTGCGCCTGCGCGGGGATGCCGGACGAGTCCACACCGGCGATCGAGACGCGCGCCCAGGCATCCGCCACCCGCGCCTTGAACTCCGCGAGCGAGCGCGCCTCGGCGAACCCGTCGGCGCGGAGCGCGGCGTCGTGGGCCGCCGCGGGCACGTACAGGCGCTGGACGTAGTCGCGCACCATGCGGTCGCTCGTGGCCTTCGTGCCGAGGTCGGTCATGGTGTGGCGCACCATGCCGAGCCACGCTGTCGGAATGCCGCCCTCGCGCTCGTAGAACCGCGGCACGAGCTGGTGCTCGATGAGGTCGTACAGAGCGGATGCCTCGGCATCATCGCGCTCTTCGTCGTTCGACGCGGTGTCGGCGGTCGGGATCGCCCAGCCGTTCTGACCGTCGAACCACTCGTCCCACCAGCCGTCGAGGATGGACAGGTTGAGCGCGCCGTTGAGCGCCGCCTTCATGCCGCTCGTGCCGCACGCCTCGAGGGGGCGCAGCGGGTTGTTGAGCCACACGTCGCAGCCGGGGTAGAGGTCCTTGGCGAGGCCGATGTCGTAGTCCGGGAGGAACACGATGCGTCCGCGCACCTTCGGGTCGCGGCTGAAGCGCACCAGCTGCTGGATGAGGATCTTGCCGGAGTCGTCGGCGGGGTGCGACTTGCCCCCGATCACGATCTGAACCGGGCGTTCCGGGTCGGTCAGGAGCCGGGTGAGGCGCTCCGGGTCGCGGAGCATCAGCGTGAGCCGCTTGTACGTGGGCACGCGGCGCGCGAAGCCGATCGTGAGCACCTCGGGATCGAGCAGGTCGTCGATCCACGCGGGGGTGTGGCCGTTGGACACGGATGCCGCGACCCGCCGTCGCGCCTCGGCGACGAGCTCGCCCTTCATCTGCTGGCGGACGCCCCACAGCTCGGCATCCGTGACCGCCTCGCGGTCGTTCCAGTCGTGCGTGTCGGTATGGGCGTCGCCCCAGACGCGCTCGCTGAGCGCCTTGAGGGCGGGGTGCACCCACGTCGGGGCGTGGACGCCGTTGGTGATCGAGGTGATGGGCACCTCGTCGACGTCGACGTCGGGCCACAGCATCCCGAACATCCCGCGACTCACCTCACCGTGCAGCTGGGAGACACCGTTGGCGTGCTGGCCCAGATGCAGGCCGAGGACGGCCATGTTGAAGACGCCCTGGTCGCCGCCGTCCCACGTCTCGAGGCCGAGCGCGATGGCGCGGCCGGCGTCGAGGCCCGCGAAGAGACCGTTCGCAAGGTAATCGGCGATGAGGTCGCGCGGGAAGCGGTCGATGCCGGCGGGCACGGGGGTGTGCGTCGTGAAGACCGTGCCGGCACGCACCTGGGCGAGCGCCACGTCGAACGTGAGGCCGTCGTGGGTGATGAGCTCCGACATCCGCTCCAGGCCCTGGAATCCGGCATGGCCCTCGTTGGTGTGGTACACGTCCGGAGCGGGCCGTCCGGTGATCTGGCACCACCGGCGCAGCGCGCGCACGCCGCCGACGCCGAGCAGGAGCTCCTGCAGCAAGCGGTGCTCGCCGCCGCCGCCGTAGAGGCGGTCGGTGACCTTGCGCATCTCCTCGGAGTTCGAGGGCGTCTCGGAGTCGAGGAGGAGAAGGGGGATGCGTCCGATGTCGGCCACCCAGATGCGGGCGTAGAGCACGCGGTCGCCCGGGAGGTCGAGCGAGATCTCGGCCGGCGCCCCGTCCGCATCGCGCAGCAGCGTGAGACCGAGGCCGTACGGGTCGAGCAGCGGATAGCTCTCGCGCTGCCAGCCGTCGTCGCCGATCGACTGGCGGAAATAACCGGCGCGGTAGAAGAGGCCGACGCCGGTGAGCGGCACGCCGAGGTCGGACGCGCTCTTCAAGTGGTCGCCCGCGAGGATGCCGAGACCGCCGGAGTACTGGGGGAGTGACCCGTCCACGCCGAACTCGGGCGAGAAGTAGGCGATGTGGGCGGGCTTGTCGCCCTCGAGTCGCTGGAACCAGCGGTCGCCGTCGAGGTAGGCGGTGAGGCGCTCGTCCTCCTCGCGGACCCGCTGCACGAAGGCATCGTCGCGCGCGAGCTCGTCCAGGCGATCCTGACCGACGGCGCCGAGCATGCGGGCGGGGTTCTCGCCGATGCGCTCCCACAGCGACGGATCCATCGACGCGAAGAGCGCGTGCGTCGCCCGGCTCCACGACCAGCGCCAGTTGGCGGCGAGGCGATCGAGAGGAGCGAGGGAGTCGGCGAGGACAGGGCGGACGGTGAACGTTCGGATGGCCTTCACGCAGCGATTCTAGGGGCACCGGCTGGAAACGCTTGCATAACGTCCGGCGGCCGACGAGTGCGCGAAGAGGACGGCGGGGGCCGCACAGCGAACCAGAGCGACACGGCAAATGCAACCGCAGGGCTCCTGCCGATGCGCGGGTCTACGCTGGGCGCATGGCAATCGCACGACTCCATGGGGGCCCGCTCGACGGTCAGCTCCTGCCGCTGGAAGACCCGCAGCTCGACCGTCTCATCGTCCCGTACAGCGAGACCCAGGTCGTCTACGAGCGGAAGGGCGACCCTGAGAAGACCGGCGAAGGCGACGGCCCCACCGAGGCCGAGTTCTGGTTCGTCGAGTCGCAGGACGACATCGATCCCAGCGCGAGCCCCGCGAGTGAGCTCCGCTGATCCCGGGTCCGGCGGAGCGCCGGCACGTTCCGTCGAGGTGGAGCTGAAGTTCGACGTCGAGCCGGGTGCAGCCGTGCCCGACTGGTCCGCCCTGCCGAGCGTCGCCTCGGTGAGCGCGGGGGAGGAGCGGTCGCTGGACGCGACGTACCTCGACACCGACGATGCCGCGCTCGCCCGCCACGGCTATGCCCTGCGCCGCCGGACGGGCGGTCCCGACGAGGGCTGGCACATCAAGGGTCCTCGCGGTGCCGACGGCGGCCGAGTCGAGCTGCACTGGCCACTCGGCGAGGCGGCTACGGTGCCGGACGCCACGCGCGCAGAGCTCGCCGCCGTCGCCGGCGACGCCGAGCTGACGCCGCTCGCCCGCATCCGCAACCATCGGATCGCCTACTCGCTCCTCTCGGCGGGTGGCGGCGTCGTGGCGGAGTTCGCCGACGACCACGTCTCCACGCGCGACGAGCGCAGCGGCACCGAACGCGAGTGGCACGAGTGGGAGGTCGAGCTGGGTCCGGCCGCGCCGGCCGACCCCGCGTGGCGTCAGTCGTTCTTCGCTGCCGTCGAGCGGGCGGCGCTGGCCGCCGGTGGCCGGGCCGCGGCATCCGATTCCAAACTCGCCCGCGCGCTCGGTCACTGAGGCCGTCTTCGGGACCGCGCGAAGCCCGCGAAGCGGGGTCGCCATCGGAGAGGTACGGCGGTTTCGCCGGGACTAGGCTTCGGGACATGAGCAGCGACGCGCCCCGCAGCCGGACCGTCGAGTGGGAGGACCCGGCGCCGCCGCTGGCCGCCTCCCGGGCCATGGACGGGCTCACCTACCTGCGTGCGCTCATCGCCGGGGAGCTTCCGCCCCCGCCGATCGCGCGCCTTCTCGACTTCACGCTGGTGTCGGCCGAGCCCGGCGAGGCGGTCTTCGAGTGCGAGCCCCGCGAGTTCCACTACAACGTGCTCGGCGTGGTCCACGGCGGGGTCGCGTGCACGCTCCTCGACACGGTGGTCGGGTGCGCCGCGCACACGACGCTTCCGGCGGGGGTCGGGTACACGTCGATCGACCTCACCGTGTCGTACCTGCGGCCCATCCTCTCGACGACCGGCATGCTTCGCGCGCGGGGCCGGGTCGTGAAGGGCGGGTCGCGGGTGATCTTCGCCGAGGGAGTGCTGGAGGATGCCTCGGGCACCGCGCTCGCGACGGCGACCAGCTCGCTTCTCGTGCTGCGGCCCTGAACGGCGAAGGCCCCGGAGTGATCCAGGGCCTTCGCGTCGTCGGGTCGCTCGACCCGGGTCGCGTCAGAGGTTGATCATGTGGCCGGCGAGGCCGTGGAAGGCCTCCTGGACGGCCTCGGACAGCGTCGGGTGGGTGTGGACGTTGCGCGCGGCCTCGAGCGCGGTGAGGTCCCACTTCTGCGCGAGCGTGAGCTCGGGGAGCAGCTCGGACACGTCGGGGCCGATCAGGTGTCCGCCGAGCAGTTCGAGGTGCTCGCCGTCGGCGATGAGCTTGACGAAGCCGATCGCCTCGCCCAGGCCGTTGGCCTTGCCGTTCGCCGAGAACGGGAACTTCGCGACCTTGACGTCGTAGCCGGCGTCCCGGGCCTGCTGCTCGGTGAGACCGAACGAGGCGACCTGCGGCGAGCAGAAGGTCGCGCGGGGCATCATGCGGTAGTCGCCGAGGGTCATCGTCTCGGCCTTGCCGATCGTCTCGGCAGCCACGACGCCCTGCGCCTCGGCCACGTGGGCCAGCTGCAGCTTCGCGGTGACGTCGCCGATCGCGTAGATGTGGGGCACGTTGGTGCGCATGTTGTCGTCGATGTCGATCGCGCCGCGGTCGGTGAGCTTCACCCCGGTGCTCTCGAGGCCGAAGCCCTCGACATTGGGGGCGAAGCCGATCGACATCATGACCTTGTCGGCGTCGATCGAGCCGGCGGTGCCGTCCTTCGCCGTGTACGTGACGGTGACCCTGTCGCCGTGGTCGGTGACCGTCTCGACCTTCGTCGAGGTGAGGATGTCGACGCCGTAGCCCTTGTACTGCTTGGCGATCTCCTTCGACACGTCGGCGTCCTCGTTGGGGAGGGCGCGGTCGAGGAACTCGATGATGGTGACCTTGACACCGTAGTTGACCATCACGAAGGCGAACTCCATGCCGATCGCGCCGGCGCCGACGATGACGATCGACGAAGGCAGGTCGCGGGCGAGGATCTGCTCCTCGTACGTGACGATGTTGCCGCCGATCTGCACGCCGGGGAGCAGGCGCACCTTCGAGCCGGTCGAGATGATCGCGTTGTCGAACGTGACCTCCTCGGTGGCTCCGTCGGCCTTGGTCACGGTGATCGCGTTCGGACCCGTGAAGGAGCCGCGGCCCTCGTACTCGGTGACCTTGTTCTTCTTCATCAGGTAGTGGATGCCCTTGACGTGCGTGTCGGCCACCTTGCGGCTGCGGTCCCACGCCACCCCGAAGTCGAACTGCACGTCGCCCGAGATGCCGAACAGCTCCGCCTTGTGGTGGAACTGGTGGGCCAGGTCGGCGTTCTTGAGCAGAGCCTTCGAGGGGATGCAGCCCACGTTCAGGCAGACACCGCCCCAGTACTTCTCTTCGATGATCGCGACGGAGAGGCCGAGCTGAGCGCTGCGGACGGCCGCGACGTACCCGCCGGGGCCGGCGCCGAGGATGACGACGTCGTAGTGAGGCATGGTTCCAGCCTAGTGCTCGTCGCCGGGCGCCGATCCGGGCTGCGGTTCGCCGCCGGGCGTCCGCTCCCGCCGGGCGCGGACGGTGAAGAGGGCGACGAGGCCGCCGCCGACCGCGGCGAGCAGCAGGCCCCCGAGCACCCAGGGCCACACGTCGTCGAAGCTCGACGCCTCGTCGGCCGGGGGCGCGGTCGGCTCGGGCGAACCGGACGGCTCCGGCTCGGTCGTGGCGGTCGCCGAAGGCTCGCCGCCGCTGCCGCTCACCTCGAACGTGAACTCGCCCGAAATGGGATGTCCGTCGCTCGAGACCACCTTCCACAGCACGGTGACGGCACCGGATGCCTCGCCCGTGAGCGCCTGCGTCAGGGTGTTGTCCTCGGCGACGGGGTCGGCGTCGACGAGCGATGCGCCCGAGGCATCCGTCACCTCGACCTCCGAGGCGCCCGGGTCGGTCGCGATCCTCCCGCTGAAGGTGAGGGTCAGCTCGTCGGGCAGGGTCCCGACGGTGGAGTCCTCGGCCGGATCGCTGCCCAGCAGCTCGTCGTGAGCTGCGGCGGGGGAGCCGGGCAGCAGCAGGGCGGCCGTCGCCAGGAGGGTCGCGATAAGCGCGGTCCAGCGGGCGGCGGGGCGTGTGTGAATTCCTCGTGACATCACCCGATCGAGCCTATCCGCCCCCTTCGATCCGGGCCTCGCGAGGTCTAGCATGGCGCCACGCGGGTGCCCCTGCCCGCCGACGAAGCGTCAGCGAGGTGAGAGATGGACTCCACGATGATGGACGCCATGTCGAAGGACATGATGTCGATGCCGGGCATGGACACGATGGACATGTCGGTGCTGCAGGCCTGTATGGACGCCTGCTCGGCGTGCGAGCAGGCCTGCACGGTGTGCTCCACGCAGATGATGTCGTGCGCCCCCGCGTGCATGAACTGCGCCGACATGTGCAACACGATGATGCGCGCCATGATGCGCATGCAGGGCATGACCCCGGCAACGATGATGTCGATGCTCGACGCCTGCATCGCGATGTGCCAGCTGTGCATGGACGAGTGCATGGAACATGCCGACCACAGCGAGGTCTGCAAGATGTGCGCTCAGGCCTGCAAGGCGTGCATGGACGCGTGCATGGACGTCAGGAGCATGATCATGAAGGCCGCCTGAGCGGCCTTCGCCCGTTCGCGTCGGGCCTCCGGGGATCAGCGGCGCAGAACGTTGAAGCGCTCGCGTCCCGCAGCGAGGACGTGATAGCGCCCGTGCAGCGCGACCGGGGCGCCTGGCGAGAGCACGAGCGAGGCTCCCGCGCCGTTCCACAGCGCGACCGGCTCGCCGCCCTCGAGCGTCCGCACGAGGATGACGCCGGAAGCAGCGTCGGCGTGCTCGACGATCGCGTCCGACCACTCCGAGGGCGTCGCCGAGGCGAGCCGCGACTGGATGAGGTGCAGCGCGTGGCCGGGGGCGAACGAGGAGCAGGCCGAGCCGTAGTCGCACATGCACGTCGCACGCTCACGCACCTCGAGGGGCGGGAGGGGACGATGCTGGCTCGACACGGCGGGGCTCCTTCTCGTAGGTTCGATCTTCAACCCACGTTAGGTCGGCCGTCGTCCCCCCGGCATCCCGGCCGACACGCGGCGAAACATACGGATCGGGGTGTCGGGTCCGATTCACCGCCTTCGCGGCGCGGGTGATCGGATAGGCTGACACGCAGAGGAGGACCACCGTGGAGGAACACCGCCGACCCGATGAGGGCGACATCCGCAGGGCTTCCGGCTCAGCGGGAAACCCGAGCACCCCCGATCGCGGCACCGACACGACGCAGACCTTCGGTCACGATTCGGACCTGTCGTTCGTACCGTTCGGCAGCGACCTCGCCGACGCCGAGCTCGAGGCGATCGATGCGCTGCCCAGCGGCGCGGCGCTCCTTCTCGTGCGCTCCGGTCCGACGGCGGGAGCCCGCTACCTCCTCGACACCGACGTGACGACCGTGGGTCGTCACCCCGAGGCCGACATCTTCTTCGACGACGTCACCGTCTCGCGTCGTCACGCCGAGATCACCCGCACGGGCGCGACCTTCGAACTCGTCGACCAGCGCTCGCTCAACGGCACCTACGTCAACGGAGAGCGTGTCGACCGCGCCATCCTGCGCAACGGCGCCGAGGTGCGCGTGGGCAAGTTCCGGCTCAACTTCTTCGTCTCGCCCGCTGACCTGTCTCAGGCCGCGGACGCCTGATGCCGGCCGCTTCCGCCCGCGAACGCCCGTCGTCCGCGGGGCTTCTGAGCATCGGGCAGGTGCTCGCCCGGCTGTCGCCCGAATTCCCCTCGCTCACGTCCAGCAAGCTGAGGTTCCTCGAGGTGCAGGGAATCGTGACGCCCACGCGCACCGAGTCCGGCTACCGCAAGTTCTCGCAGGCGGACCTCGAACGGCTGAGGCTCGCGCTCACGCTGCAGCGCGACCATTACCTGCCGCTCGTCGTGATCCGCGAATATCTCGACGACGTCGACTCCGGCCGCCAGCCGGCGACCCCGACGTCCGTTCCGCCGCCCTCGATCGTGCCCGCGCCGCGGCGCTACCGGCGTGACGAGCTGCTCGCCGCGGCCGGTGCCGCGCCGCAGCTGCTCAACGACGCCATCAGCACCGGGGTGATGGCCGGATCCGACGCCTACACCGAGCAGTCCGTCGCGCTCCTCCGCGCGCTCGTCGCGCTCGACCGGCACGGCATCGAGCCGCGCCACGTGCGCGCTCTGCGGCAGAACGCCGAGCGCGACGTCGCGCTGGTGGAGCAGGCTCTCGCGCCGCTGCTGCGGAGGACGGATGCCTCGTCCCGTGGCCGCGCGAGCGAGTTGGCGCCCGAGCTCGCCAAGCGCCTCGACGACGTCCGCTCGATCTTCGTCCGCAGCGCGCTGGACAAGCTGCTGTCCTGACGACGGCGATTCGCGCGACACGCCGGGGGCGTTGTCGCGGATGTCATTGCTGGACCGGGGTGGCTGATCTAGCGTGGAGGTATCCGATTCCGGAGGGGGGCGAGCATGACTGCTCGAGAAGCGGCCGAGGGCGAACCGTTCGTCGCTGAACTCCTCTTCACCGACGGCCTTCCGGCGATGGATGACGAGGTGGGCTACCGCGGCGCGGTCGCCGCTCGCGCCGCCGGCATCACGTATCGCCAGCTCGACTACTGGGCCCGCACCGAACTCGTCGAGCCCACGGTGCGGGGCGCGAGTGGCTCGGGATCGCAGCGCCTCTACGGCTTCCGCGACATCCTCGTGCTCAAGCTCGTCAAGCGTCTCCTCGACACCGGCATCTCGTTGCAGCAGATCCGCACCGCGGTCGAGCAGCTTCGTGCCGCCGGCATCCGCGACCTCGCCGGCACGACGCTCATGAGCGACGGCGCGTCCGTCTATCTCTGCACATCGAACGACGAGGTCATCGACCTCGTCAGCCGCGGACAGGGCGTGTTCGGCATCGCGGTCGGCAAGGTGCTGCGCGAGGTCGAGTCCGAGCTCGTCGACTTCGACGCGCAGGCGCCCGAGACCATGGACGAGCTGGCCGCGCGGCGCGCGGCGCGCTCCGCCTGACGCGCCGCGCGCTCCCTGCTGCTCAGACCGTCATCGCCTCGACCGGCTGACGGCTTGCTCCGATCGCGTCCAGAGCCTGCCCCAGGTCGCCGATGAGGTCGGTGGCATCTTCCAGCCCGATTGACAGCCTCACGAGGGCATCCGACGGCTTCGCCTCACTCTGGACCGGGCGATGGGTCAGCGCGGCCGGGTGCTGGATGAGCGAGTCGACGCTCCCGAGCGAGACGGCGTGGGTGAACAGCTCCACCGATGCGGTCAGTGCGCTCGCAGCCTCGAAACCGCCGACGAGCTCGATCGCGATCATGGCGCCCGGTCCCGACTGCTGCCTCCCGACGAGACCCTGCGGGTCGCACTCGGGGAAGTCGGGGAAGTGCACGCGTGTGATCTCGTCCCGCGTCCTCAGCCAGCGAGCGACGGCGCGAGCGGTCTCCTGCTGTGCGCGCACGCGCACGGGCAGGGTCGTCAGGCCGCGATGCAGGAGGTACGCCGCGAGGGGGTGCATGATCGCGCCGGTGATGGCCCTCGTGCGCCGCAGGGCGGCGGCCGTAGCCGCATCGCAGGCCACGACGCCCCCGACGACATCGCCGTGCCCGCCGAGATACTTCGTCGCGCTGTGCAGCGACAGCGAGGCTCCCAGGTCGAGCGGATGCTGCAGCACCGGCGTCGCGAACGTGTTGTCAACGAGCACCGGCACGGTGCCCGCCGCCGCCACGACGGCGCGGATGTCGACCAGCTCGAGCGTCGGGTTCGCGGGGGACTCCAGGATCACCAGGGCGGTGTCGTCGCGCAGCGCGGTGGCGACGGCATCCTGCGCGCAGTACGTCACCTCGACGCCGAGCAGTCCCGAGGCGAGCAGGTGATCGGTGCCGCCGTAGAGGGGCCGCACTGCGACGATATGGCGCTTGCCCTGCTCGTGGGACAGCGCCAGGAGCACGGCCGTCACCGCCGCCATCCCGGACGAGAAGGCCACGGCCTCCTCCGCGTGCTCGAGCCGGGCGAGCGCGTCCTCGAAGCGCGCCACCGTCGGGTTCCACAGTCGCGCGTAGACGTGCGAGCCACCCTCCAGCGGCTGGCCGCCGGTGGCGAGAACCTCGTACGACAGGCCGCCGACGTCGATCCCGGGAAGGGGATTGGTCGACGACAGGTCGAGGGGGAGTGCGTGCACGCCCAGGCCGGCGAGGTCGTCGCGGCCGGCGTGGACGGCAAGGGTATCGGGGTGCAGCGTCTTCGGTGCCATGGTGAGATCTTCGGTGATTTCGCAGGACTCGGCAAGCCAGCTTGCTGCTGTGGGGCTCAGAAGTCAGTATGAGTTGCAGAATCCACAAGAAGGGAGACGCGGATGCCGCAGCCGCCGAAGAATCCGCAGGTCGGGGCCGTCGGCCTCGACGCCACCGACCGGGCGATCCTCGCCGCCCTCATCGAGGACGGGCGGATGACGAACGCCTCGCTCGCCGCACGCGTCGGCCTGGCCGAGTCGACGTGCGCCTACCGGGTCAGGGCGCTGCGCGAGTCGGGGATCATCTCGAGCATCAGCGCGCGCGTCGACCTCGGGGCGGTCGGGCGTCCCATCCAGGCGGTCATCCAGGTCCAGTTGGCGAGCCACAGCCGAGAGCACATCGACGCGCTGTTCGAACGACTGGTGGGTATCCCCGGGGCGCTGTCGGTGGCGCACGTCGCGGGTGACAACGACTTCCACGTGCACGTGGCCGTGGCCAGTCCGGAGCGGTTGCGCGACCTCATCCTCGAGCACATCACGAGTCATGCTGCCGTCACGAAGACCGAGACACAGCTCATCTTCGAGGCGCGGCAGGGCGGAGGCGTGCTCGGCCCGCTCTAGCCGGTCAGGCGCGGGCTTCGCCGGGCACCGGGATGCGGCCGGTGCGCATCACCCGGTCGAGCAGCGAGTCGAAGTCGGCCGCGAGCTCCTGAGCGGAGTCGCCCGGCCAGATGTGGAGCGGCTTCGCGGCCCCCTGCGCCTGCTGGAGCGACGTGCGCTCGGGCAGCTGCGGCGAGAGCACGAGCGGGCCGAACATGTCGCGGAGCTCCTTGATGCGGAACTGGTGCTCGATCGACTGCGGGCGGACGCGGTTGACGACGATGCCGAGAGGCTGCAGGCGCGGTGAGAGACCGCGGCGGATCTCCTCGATCGCGCGCAGGGCGCGGTCGGCGGCGGCGACCGAGAACAGCCCCGGCTCGGTGATGACGATCACGCGGTCACTCGCGGCCCACGCCGTGCGGGTCAGGGCGTTGAGCGACGGCGCGCAGTCGATCAGGACGAGGTCGTAGTCGGCCTCGATGGTGGCCAGGGCCTCCTCGAGCTTCCACACGTCGCGGACGCTCGGGTGCGGGCCGTCGAAGTTGATCGCGGACGGACTGCCGATCATGACATCGATCGTGCCCGGGTGGACCTTCGCCCAGCCGCTGGAGGTGATGGCCTGCCGGACCGTCTTCTCCTTGGGATTGGCCAGGACGTCGGCGACGTTGAGTCGTCCGGCCACCTGGATGTCCATGCCCGTCGACACGTCGGACTGCGGGTCGAGGTCGACGACGAGCGTGCGGACACCGCGGGCGAAAGCCGCGGAAGCGAGTCCGAGAGTCACGGTCGTCTTGCCGACACCACCCTTGAGCGAGCTGACGGAAAGGACGTGCACAAGGCACCACGTTACCGTCCCCTAGGCTGAGAGGACACTCAGGCCCGCCCGCACCGCTGCACCCGGAGGTCGAATGTTCCGCAAGATCCTCGTCGCGAACCGAGGCGAAATCGCCATCCGAGCCTTCCGCGCGGCCTATGAGCTGGGCGCGCGCACCGTGGCGGTGTTCCCCTTCGAGGACCGTGGGTCACTCCACCGCCAGAAGGCCGACGAGTCTTATGAGATCGGCGAGAAGGGGCATCCGGTCCGCGCCTACCTCGACGTCGACGAGATCATCCGCGTCGCGAAGGAGTCCGGCGCCGACGCGATCTACCCCGGCTACGGCTTCCTCTCCGAGAACCCCGAGCTCGCCGAGAAGGCGGCCGCGAACGACATCGTCTTCATCGGTCCCCCCGCTTCGGTCCTCGAGATGGCGGGCAACAAGGTCACCGCCAAGCACCACGCGATCGCCGCGGGTGTCCCCGTGCTGCGCTCGACGGAGGCATCCGACGACGTCGACGCGCTCGTCGCGCAGGCCGACGAGATCGGCTTCCCCATCTTCGTGAAGGCCGTCGCCGGCGGCGGCGGCCGCGGCATGCGGCGCGTCGAGCAGCGCGCGGAGCTCGCCCCCGCTCTCGCGGAGGCGATGCGCGAGGCGGGGAGCGCCTTCGGAGACCCCCGCGTCTTCCTCGAGCAGGCGGTGCAGCGGCCGCGGCATGTCGAGGTGCAGATCCTGGCCGACAAGACCGGCGAGACGGTCCACCTCTTCGAACGGGACTGCTCGGTGCAGCGCCGTCACCAGAAGGTGATCGAGATCGCGCCGGCTCCCAACCTCGATCCGGCCGTGCGGGACTCCCTCCACGCGTACGCGGTCGCCTTCGCCCGCTCCATCGGCTACGAGAACGCCGGCACCGTGGAGTTCCTGCTCGAGACCGCGGGCCCGCGCACCGGCGAGGTCGTGTTCATCGAGATGAACCCGCGCATCCAGGTCGAGCACACGGTGACCGAAGAGGTGACCGATGTCGACCTCGTGCAGTCGCAGATGCGCATCGCGGCGGGGGAGAGCCTGGCCGACCTCGGGCTGCTCCAGGACCAGATCCAGCTGCGGGGCGCCGCGCTGCAGTGCCGCATCACCACCGAGGACCCGGCGCAGGGCTTCCGCCCCGACACCGGGCGCATCACGACTTACCGTTCGCCTGGCGGCGCCGGCATCCGCCTCGATGGCGGCACCACGGCGGCAGGGTCGCAGATCAGCCCCCACTTCGACTCGATGCTCGCCAAACTGACGTGCCGGGCGCGCGACTTCCCGGCGGCCGTCACGCGCGCGCGACGCGCGCTGGCGGAGTTCCGCATCCGCGGCGTCTCCACCAACATCCCGTTCCTGCGGGCGGTGCTCGACGACGAGTCGTTCGTGAGCGGCGACATCAGCACATCGTTCATCGACGAGCGGCCGCAGCTGCTCACCAGCAACCCGTCGCGCGACCGCGCCACGAAGCTTCTCGCCTGGCTCGCCGATGTGACCGTGAACCGGCCGTACGGTGAGAAGCCGCTGTCGGTGTCTCCCGGCAGCAAGCTCCCCGAGCTCGATCTCGCCGCTCCGGCGCCGGCCGGATCGCTCGAGCGCCTGCGGTCCCTCGGGCCCGAGGGCTTCGCCCGCGCGCTGCGCGAGCAGACCGCGCTGGCGGTCACCGAGACGACGTTCCGCGACGCGCACCAGTCGCTGCTGGCGACCCGCGTCCGCACCCGCGACCTCGTGCGCGTGGGCCCGCACGTGGCCCGCATGACACCGCAGCTCCTCTCGGTCGAGGCCTGGGGCGGAGCGACCTACGACGTCGCGCTCCGCTTCCTGGCGGAGGATCCGTGGGAGCGTCTCGTCGCGCTGCGCGAGGCGATGCCCAACATCCCCATCCAGATGCTGCTGCGCGGCCGCAACACGGTCGGCTACACCCCGCGTCCGACCGAGGTGACCGACGCGTTCGTCACGGAGGCCGCGGCCACGGGCGTCGACATCTTCCGGATCTTCGACGCGCTCAACGACGTGTCGCAGATGCGCCCCGCGATAGACGCCGTGCGCGCGACGGGCACGGCGGTCGCCGAGGTCGCGCTCTGCTACACCGCCGACCTGCTCGACCCCGCCGAGCGGCTCTACACGCTGGACTACTACCTCGGTCTCGCCGAGCAGATCGCTGACGCGGGCGCGCACGTCCTCGCCATCAAGGACATGGCCGGCCTGCTGCGTCCCGCGGCCGCCGCCAAGCTCGTCACGGCGCTGCGCGAGCGCTTCGACCTGCCGGTGCACCTGCACACGCATGACACCGCGGGCGGTCAGCTCGCGACGCTGCTCGCTGCGAGCGCCGCGGGTGTGGACGCGGTGGATGCCGCGGCCGCCCCGATGTCGGGAACGACGAGCCAGCCCTCCCTGTCGGCGCTCGTCGCTGCGCTGGCCCACACCGATCGCGACACCGGTCTCGATCTGCAGGCCGTGAGCGACCTCGAGCCCTACTGGGAAGCCGTGCGGCACCTCTACCGCCCGTTCGAGTCGGGGCTGCCCGCGCCGACCGGCCGGGTGTACCACCACGAGATCCCCGGTGGTCAGCTCTCGAACCTGCGGCAGCAGGCGATCGCACTGGGCCTCGCCGACGACTTCGAGCTGATCGAGGACATGTACGCCGCGGCCGACCGTCTGCTCGGCCGCATCCCGAAGGTGACGCCGTCGTCGAAAGTCGTCGGCGACTTGGCGCTGGCCCTCGTCGCGGTGCGCGCCGATCCAGCCGACTTCGAGCAGAACCCGCAGAACTACGACATCCCCGACTCCGTCGTGGGCTTCATGGCCGGCGAGCTCGGCGACCTGCCGGGTGGCTGGCCCGAGCCCTTCCGCACGAAGGTGCTCGCGGGCCGCACGGTGTCGATCGACGTCCCACCGCTGACGGACGACGAACGCACCAGCCTGGCGGGTGACGCTGTCGAGCGTCGTCGGACCCTCAACCGCCTGCTCTTCCCCGGCCCGGCGAAGGAGTTCGAGAAGAACCGCGCCGCCTACGGCGACCTGTCCTCGCTCGGCACCCCGGACTACCTCTACGGGCTGAAGCCCGGCGAGGAGCACGTCGCCGAGATCGACCCGGGTGTGCAGCTGTATGTGGGGCTCGAAGCGATCGGCGAAGCGGATGACAAGGGCATCCGCACCGTGATGACCACACTCAACGGCCAGCTGCGACCGGTGTTCGTGCGCGACCGCAGCATCAAGGTCGACATCAAGCAGGCCGAACGCGCCGACACGTCGAAGCCGGGCCAGGTCGCCGCGCCCTTCTCCGGCGTGGTGACGCTGAAGGCCGCTGTCGGAGACACCGTGAGCGCGGGTCAGCCGGTCGCGTCGATCGAGGCGATGAAGATGGAGGCGGCGATCACCGCCCCCGTCGACGGCGTCGTCGAGCGCCTCGCGATCAGCGAGACGCAGCAGGTCGATGCGGGGGACCTTTTGGTCGTGATCCGTCCCGCGCAGTAGCCTGGAAGGCGGCACCCGCCCGAAATCGCCTCCGCTCTGTCTTGGAGAACTCCGCAGTGACGCCTGATCGACCCGACCACACGCCCGAAGAGTCCGAGAACGGCGTGCTGTCCGACACGGGCAGCATCGAGACCGCCGGCATCGGGATCCTCGGCGGTTCGACCGCGCAGGTGAACGTCGCGCTGCCGTCGGGCGAGAGCGACGACGACTTCGGGGACGACGACGTGATCGGCGACGAGGTGCCCTTCGTCGTGGAGATCCCGGCCGAGACGGCAGAAGCCGAGATCGTCGACCTTCCGGCCGACGCCGACGAGTGGACGATCGAGGGGTCCGTCGACGACTGGAAGCCGATGGAGGACATCACCGACGCCGAGCTCGTCCACGACGACGCGTTCGATGCGGCCCCGGAGCCGACGTTCGAGAGGACGGATGCCTCGGCATCCGTCGCCGCCGAGCCGTCGTTCGATGAGCTCGTGGTTCAGGCCACGGTGGCCGCGACCGAGCCGGAACCCGCGGCCACCTCTCCGGCCCCCGCTCCCGCCGCCACAGCGGCCGCGCCGGCTCCGGCCGCCGCGAGGAGCCCGCAGCCCGAGGCCATCGAGCGAACCCAGATCGCCGAGCGGGCCTACACCCGTCGCGACGTCAACCTTTCCTCCAAGCGCCTCGGCGAGTTCGAGGCGGATCGCGAGACGGCGGATCTGCTGACCGCCGATCGGCT
Organism: Microbacterium sp. MF43; assembly: GCF_012847295.1. Lineage (GTDB taxonomy): Bacteria > Actinomycetota > Actinomycetes > Actinomycetales > Microbacteriaceae > Microbacterium. The sequence goes on along the minus strand of NZ_JABBDY010000003.1, from coordinate 690,111 downwards.
GCTCGACCCGCATCACGTGGTCAAGTCCGAGCCCGAGGGCTACTGGCAGCACCTCGTGTACTCGATCTCGGGCCGACGCATCAACCTCGGCGACGGCAAGCGCGCCCGCGCACGCAAGGAGCTCGACCGCCGGATCGCCGCTCCCCTCAGCGGCGGTGCGCGATTCGTGCCGGTCCTGTCGCGCAAGGGAGGCGTGGGCAAGACGACCGTGACCACGCTGCTGGGCATGGCTCTCGCCGATGCGCGGGACGACCGCGTGATCGCCGTCGACGCGAATCCCGACCGTGGCACGCTCGCCGAGCGCATCACGCGCACCAGCGGCAAGACCGTGCGCGACCTCGTGCGTGCGCGCGGCGACGTCGTCGGCTTCAACGACCTGTCCGGCATCGTCGCGCGCGACGAGACGCGGCTCGATGTGGTCGCCTCCGACACCGACCCGCACGTATCCGAAGCCTTCAACGACAGCGACTACCGTGACGTCGCCGGCCTCGCGGCTCACTATTACTCGATCGTGCTCACCGACACCGGCACGGGCATCGTCCACTCGGTGATGGGGGCGACGCTCGAGCTCGCCGACCAGCTGATCATCGTCGCGGGGCTGAGCGTCGACGAGGCGCGCCTCGCATCCGAGACGCTCACCTGGCTCGAGACCAACGGCTACGCAGAGAAGGTGCGCAGCGCCGTGGTCGTGCTCAACAACTCGCGCCCCGGCAACCCGCTGGTGCAGCTGGAGGAGCTCGAGGCTCACTTCCGCACACGGGTGCGCGCAGTCGTGCGGGTGCCGTACGACGCCCACATCGCCGCGGGGAGCGCGATCGTGTTCCGCGACCTCGAGCCGGCGACGCGCCAGGCGGCGCGCGATCTGGCGGCCACCGTGGTCGAGGGCCTTCGCTCCCTCGCCGTGGCGTAGCGCGAGATGGCCGTTCGTTCCATCCGGGTCTTCGGCGACCCCGTGCTCACCGCGCCCAGCGCTCCGATCGGCGAGATCGACGAGGGTGTGCGCGCCCTCGTGCAGGACCTCCTCGACACGGTGAAGCTGCCCGGACGTGCCGGGCTCGCGGCACCGCAGATCGGCGTCGGGCTCCGGGCCTTCAGCTACAACGTCGACGGTGAGGTCGGCTACGTGCTCAACCCTGTGCTCGAGGTCTCGGGAGAGCCCGAGGCGATCGGGGAGGGATGCCTCTCCGTGCCCGGGCTGTGGCACGATGCGGTTCGCCACCCGTGGGCACGCGTCACCGGCATCGACCTCGACGGCAACGAGGTCGTGCTCGAGGGCGAGGGTCTCCTGGCGCAGGCCCTGCAGCACGAGACCGATCACCTCGACGGCATGCTCTACCTCAAGCGACTCACGCCCGAGGAGCGCCGCGTCGCCATGCGCGAGATCCGCGAGTCCGACTGGTTCTGACGCGTCTCGTCGCGCTGCGCTCGCTCGACGACCGGGGTGGGATGCGGTGCGTCTCGCTGCGCTCGCTCGACGACCGCGGGCGGACTTCCGGCCGTTGAGCGAGCGAGCGCAGCGAGCGAGACGAAACGCCCCGGGCCGACGTCGTCCGTCAGTCCGAGGCGTTTCGGTTCGCTCTGCCCGCTCGACGACCGGGGGTCGGCCGAGGCATCCGCCGCCGTCTCTTACGAGAGCGAGACGTTCGAGGTGTTGACCGGAACGCTGTAGAGCTCTTCGATGTCGGCGGCGAAGTCGTCGACGATGACATTGCGCTTGATGCTCATCTTGGGCGTGAGGTGGCCGCTCGCCTCGGTCCACTCCGTCGGGAGGATCGCGAACTTGCGGATCGACTCGGCGCGGGAGACGTGCTTGTTCGCCTCGTCGATCGCCCGCTGCACCTCGGCGCGCACGGCTTCGTTCTGAGCGGCGTCGGCGATCGGCATGTCGCCCGGCAGCCCGTTGTTGGCCAGCCACGTCGGGAGCATCTCGGGGTCGAGGGTGATCAGGGCCGAGATGAACGGCTTCTGGTCGCCCACGACGACGACCTGCCCCACGATCGGGTTCGCGCGGATGGGGTCCTCGAGAACCGCAGGAGCGACATTCTTGCCCCCCGCCGTGACGATGATCTCCTTCTTGCGGCCCGTGATGGTGAGGAAGCCCTCCTGGTCGAACGAGCCGATGTCGCCGGTCTTGAACCAGTCGCCGTCGAAGGCGGCAGCTGTCGCCTCGGCATTGCGCCAGTACTCCTTGAACACGTTGATGCCGCGCACCTGGATCTCGCCGTCGTCGTCGAGGCGGATGCCGACGCCCGGCAGCACCGGGCCGACCGTTCCGATCTTCGACTTGGTCGCCAGGTTGACCGTCGCAGGCGCCGTCGTCTCGGTGAGACCGTAGCCCTCCAGGATCGTGACGCCCAGGCTGTGGAAGAAGTGCCCGAGGCGGGGCCCGAGCGGGGCCGAGCCCGACACGGCGTATTCGACGTTGCCGCCCATCGCCGCGCGCAGCTTGCTGTAGACGAGCCGATCGAACAGGGCGAACTTGATCTTCGTGAGGAAGGGCACCTTCTTGCCCTCCTGCAGGAGGCGGGAGTGCTCGACCGCGGTGTGGGCCGCGGCGCGGAAGATCTTGCCCTTGCCGCCGGCCTCGGCCTTCTGCTCGGCCGAGTTGTACACCTTCTCGAACACACGCGGGACGGCCAGCAGGTAGGTCGGCTTGAACGACCCGAGCGCCGGAAGGAGCTGCTTCGTGTCGGGCTGGTGACCCGTCTTCACACCCGCGTGGATGTTCAGCACGGAGATGAACCGGGCGAAGATGTGCGCGGTCGTGATGAAGAGCAGCGTGGACGCGCCGGGCTTCGCGACGACCTCGGCGAGTGCCTTCGCCGAGTTTCTGGTGAGCTCGACGAAGTTGCTGTGGGTCAGCACGCAGCCCTTCGGGCGACCGGTCGAGCCGGACGTGTAGATCAGCGTGGCGATGTCGGCACCGACCGCGATGTTGCGGCGTCGCTCGATCTCGTCGTCGGTGACGTCCTTGCCGGCGGCGACGAGCTTGTCGAGGTCGCCGCGCTGCATCTCCCACGTCGAACGGATGAGGGGGACGTCGGCGCGGATCTCGTCGAGGCGCGCAGAGTGGTCGGCCGACTCGCTGATGCACGCCACTGCGCCGGAATCCGTCAGGATCCAGCTGATCTGCGACGGGGAGCTGGTCTCGTAGACCGGCACCATGACGGCGCCGGCGTAGAACAGCGCGAAGTCGACGAGCGTCCAGTCGTACGTGGTGCGCGCGATGAACGCGACCTTGTCGCCGGGCTCGATGCCCGACGCGACGAAGCCCTTGGCGAGCGCGATCACCTGCTTCTGGAAGTCGGCCGCGGTGATGTCGCGCCAGCCGTCTCCTTCGGGCACGGCGAACAGAGCCAGCTGGGGAGTGGCCTTCACCCGCTCGGCGAGCAGGTCCGTCACGTTCGCCTGGGGATCGGCGGGGACGATGGCGGGGACTTCGAATTGAACCACGGCAGCTCCTTCGGTACCGGATGGATGAATCTCGGGTCGATCTCCTCCGAGTCTAATCCGCTGAAGGCAACGTGCCGGCAGAGGGCAGGGACGGCGACGCGCAGATAGACTGCATGGCGCCGTCGCGACCGCGGCGGCCGGAGAGGAGCGCGGTGCTCAAGGTCGGGATCGATATCGGCGGAACCAAGATCGCAGGAGGCGTCGTCGACCCCGACGGCCGCATTCTCGAGAAGCTGCGCGTCGACACTCCTGCTGACACGGCGCAGCTGGCCGCGGCCGTGATCGACATGGCTCGGCACTTCTCGGCCGAGCACGACATCGTCGCCGTCGGCGTCGCCGCCGCCGGATTCATCGATCGCGACCGCGCGACCGTCATCCACGCGCCGAACATCGCGTGGCGCAACGAGCCGCTCAAGGCCAGCCTCGAGGCAGGCATCGATGTCCCGATCGCCATCGAGAACGACGCGAACGCGGCGGGCTGGGCGGAGTTCCGCTTCGGCGCAGGGCGCGACGTCGACAACATGGTCATGCTGACGATGGGCACCGGTGTGGGCGGGGCGATCGTCCTCGACGGCGAGCTCTTCCGCGGTGGCCACGGCATCGCCGCCGAGCTCGGCCACACGCGGTTCATCCGCGACGGCCTCCGCTGCGGGTGCGGGCAGAACGGATGCCTCGAGCAGTACGCCTCGGGACGCGCCCTGCAGCGCGAGGCGAACGCGATCGCCGATGAGGGGGGCATCGGCAGCGCCCTCGCCGCTCTGCGCGACGAGAAGGGATCCATCAGCGGGCCCGCCGTCTCGCGCCTCGTGCTCGCCGGCGACCCCGGTGCGACCGAGGCTCTCCGCCGTGTCGCGACCGCGCTCGGCGAGGCGTGCGGCGGCTTCCAGGCGGTTCTCGATCCCGAGCTCTTCGTGATCGGCGGGGGAGTGGCGCAGCTCGGCGAGGATCTGCTGGCACCTGTGCGCCTCGCGTACGAGACGTCGCTTCCCGGGTACGGCGACCGCCCGGTGGCGGAGTTCGCGATCGCTCAGCTCGTCAACGACGCCGGCCTCATCGGCGCAGCCGACTTGGCGGGCGCGGAGGGCTGAGCGATGTTCTACTGGCTGATGAAGTACGTGGTGATCGGACCGATCGTGAAGGCGATCTTCCGGCCCTGGATCGTCGGCCGCCGCAACATCCCCATCGAGGGCGGTGCGATCCTGGCGAGCAATCACCTGTCCTTCGTCGACTCGATCATCCTGCCGCTCATGATCGATCGCCCCGTGGCCTTCCTGGCCAAGAGCGACTACTTCACCGGCAAGGGCCTCAAGGGCTGGGCGACGCGGATGTTCTTCAAGGGGACGGGCCAGCTGCCGATCGACCGCTCCGGCGGCAAGGCGTCCGAGGCATCCCTCAACACCGGCCTCCAGGTGCTGGGCAACGGCGAGCTCCTCGGGATCTACCCCGAGGGCACGCGCAGCCCGGACGGCAAGCTCTACCGGGGCCGCACGGGCATCGCGCGGATGGCGCTCGAGGCCCATGTCCCCGTCGTCCCCGTCGTCATGGTCGACACCGACACGATGATGCCGATCGGCCAGCGCCTTCCGAACGTCGTGCGCGTCGGCGTCGTGATCGGCGAGCCCCTGGACTTCTCGCGGTTCGCGGGCATGGAGGGCGACAGGTACATCCTGCGCTCCATCACCGACGAGATCATGGTCGCCCTGCAGCGGCTCGGAGAGCAGGAGTACGAAGACGTTTACGCGTCGACCGTCAAGGACCGTCTGGTGACCAAGCGCTGAGCGCACGTCACACGGCCGGGACGGCGTCGGCCCGCGACTAGAATCGAGGGATGCTTCAGCAGCTCGACAGCCTCGACCACTGGCGGACCCTGCCCATCAAGCAGCAGCCCTCGTGGCGCGACGCAGACGCGGTGGCTGCGGCATCCGCCGAACTCGCGACCCTGCCCCCGCTGGTGTTCGCGGGCGAGGTCGACAATCTGCGCGAGCGGCTCGCGCGCGCCGCGTCGGGACAGGCCTTCCTGCTGCAGGGGGGCGACTGCGCCGAGACCTTCGCCGGCGCCACCGCCGAGCAGATCCGCAACCGCATCAAGACGGTCCTGCAGATGGCGGTCGTGCTGACCTACGGCGCATCGATGCCGGTCGTGAAGATGGGCCGCATGGCGGGCCAGTTCGCCAAGCCCCGCTCGAGCGACACCGAGACGCGCGGCGACGTGACGCTGCCGGCGTACCGCGGCGACATCGTCAACGGCTACGACTTCACCGAGGGTTCGCGTCAGGCCGACCCGCAGCGGCTGCTGAAGGGGTACCACACCGCCGCGTCGACCATCAACCTGATCCGCGCGTTCACGCAGGGTGGTTTCGCCGACCTCCGCGAGGTGCATTCGTGGAACAAGGGCTTCGCGCAGAACCCGGCGAACCAGGCGTACGAGCGCATGGCGACCGAGATCGACCGTGCGATCCGCTTCATGGAGGCCGCGGGCGCCGACTTCGACGAGCTGAAGCGCGTCGAGTTCTACACCGGTCACGAGGGTCTGCTCATGGACTACGAGCGCCCCATGACGCGCATCGACTCGCGCACGAACCTGCCGTACAACACCTCGGCGCACTTCCTGTGGATCGGCGAGCGCACGCGCGAGCTCGACGGCGCGCACGTGGACTACTTCTCGAAGATCCGCAACCCGATCGGCGTGAAGCTCGGCCCGACGACGACGGCAGAGACGGCGCTCGCGCTCATCGACAAGCTCGACCCGAACCGCGAGCCCGGGCGGCTCACGTTCATCACGCGCATGGGCGCCGGTAAGATCCGCGACGCGCTGCCCCCGCTGCTGGAGGCCGTCCAGGACTCCGGCGCGACGCCGCTGTGGGTGACCGACCCGATGCACGGCAACGGCATCACGACCCCGACGGGCTACAAGACCCGGCGCTTCGACGACGTCGTCGACGAGGTGCGCGGGTTCTTCGAGGCGCATCGCGCAGTGGGCACGTTCCCCGGCGGCATCCACGTGGAGCTCACCGGCGACGACGTCACCGAGTGCCTGGGCGGTTCGGAGGAGATCGACGAGGCCGCCCTCGCGACCCGCTACGAGAGCCTGTGCGACCCCCGCCTGAACCACATGCAGAGCCTCGAGCTCGCTTTCCTCGTGGCCGAGGAGCTCGAGAAGCGCTGAGCACGCCCGTCAGCGGGTCAGCCGCTGACGGTGATCTCGATGTAGATGCGGGTGCCCTTCTCGAGCATGGCGCCGGCCTCGGGATCCGATGAGGAGACCTCGGTGACCTCGTCGGGGAACGGAGCCCACAGCGCCGAGTAGTCGACCTGGAATCCCGCACCCTCGAGAGCTCCGATGGCCTCGTCGCGCGACATGCCTACGACATCGGGCACCTCGAAGAGCGGGGGACCGGTCGACACGATGAGGGTGATCTCGTCACCGGGGCGCCACCACCCGCCGCCCTCGCGCTCGCTCGTGCCGATCACGAGCCCTTCGGCGATCTCGTCGCTGGCCTGCTCGATGACGTCCTCGGAGACCTCGAGCTGCGCGTCGGTCAGGGTGGCGCGCGCGGCGCCTTGATCCTGGCCGCGAACCCCCGGCAGCGGTCCGAGCGAGACCCACAGCGTCGCGGAGTCGCCCTGATGCACGGTGCAGCCCTCACCGCACGGCACGTCCTCGCTGCCGTCGCGGGGGTGGATCATGACGCCGACGATCCCGTTCGCGGGCGTTTCGGTGTAGAAGCCCCGCTCGCCGTCGACCGTGATCTCCTCCGCCGAGAGGATCCCGGCGACCTCGGTCTTGTCCTTGCCGAGCATCGATTCGAGCGTGGCCTCGGCCGGGCCGAGCGAGATGAGCACGACGATCTCGGCGTCCTTGTCGACGCGCGTGCCGCTGGGAGGATCGGTGCCGATGGCCAGGCCTGGTTCGATCTCGAGACTGTTCTCGCCGCGTTCGACGGCGACGAGGGAGTCCTCGGCGAGACGCTGCTGCGCCTCGGCGAAGGTCATGCCCGAGACATCCGTCACCGCGACCAGCGAACCCGGACCGGAGCCGAACCACCAGCCCAGACCCCCGGCGAGAGCGGCCAGCAGAATGACGAGCGCGACGATCCAGCCGCCCTTCGCGCGCCGGCGCTTGGCCGCACTCCGCAGGCGGGTCGCGTTGTCGACCTCCTCGACGGGGAGGGTCGGGTCGGTGATGACCGCCGCGGGCATGACCGCGGTGAGCTCGCCGGACGGGATGCCGTCGTCATGCGCGCCCGGCGCCGCGGTGCGCGTCACCACGGGGGTGATCGCGAGTTCCCGCTCGATCTCGCGCAGGCGGTCGAGCATCTCGCGTGCATCGGACGGGCGGTCGTCGGGATTCTTCTCGGTCGCCCACAGCACGAGCTCGTCGAGCGGCTCGGGAACTCCCGGGTTCCTCACGCTGGGCCGCGGCACCGAGTCGGTGGCGTGCTGGAACGCGATCTGCATCGGCTGCTCGCCCTTGTAGGGCTGCTCGCCGGTCAGCATCTCGTAGAGCATGATGCCCAGCGCATAGATGTCGCTGCGGGCGTCGGCCGTGCCGCGTGTGACGAGTTCGGGCGCGAGATAGGCGATCGTGCCGAGCAGCTGCGCGCCTGTCGCCGTGTTCGCGGTGGTGGCGCGGGCCAGGCCGAAGTCGCCGATCTTGATGCGGCCATCCTCGGCGAGGAGCACGTTCTCGGGTTTCACGTCGCGATGCACGATCCCGGCGCGGTGCGCGGCGGCCAGCCCCGACAGGATCGCGTCGAGGATCGAGACGGCCTGCGGCACGGTCAGCCGGCGCTGCTCGCGCAGCAGCTCCCGCAGCGTGATGCCCGGGAGGTACTCCATCACCAGGTAGGCCATGTCGCCGTCCTGGCCCTGGTCGAACACGTTCACCACGTGGGGGTCGGCCAATCGGGCGGCCGCGCGCGCCTCCTGGATGAAGCGGCTCTGGAAGACGGTGTCGTCGCTCAGGTGGCCATGCATCACCTTCAGGGCGACGCGACGCTCGAGGCGCAGATCGGTCGCCACGTACACCGTGGCCATGCCACCCCGCGCGATGCGAGCACGGACGCGGTATCGGCCGTCGACCAGACGGCCGATCAGCGGATCCGTCTGCTGACTCGTGCTCACGGCAGAAGTCTACGGACGCGTACCTGCGAGGCTGCGGAGCGGCTCACCCTGTGACGTGGAGGACCTGGATCATCCGAGTGCCGCGAGCCAGGCGTGAGCAGGCTTCTCCCACTGCGCGTAACGATCCGGATACGCCGAGATCTGCACGGCCTGCGCCGCCTGCGCGAACGTCATGCTCTGCCAACCGGGGATGTCGAGCAGACCGCGTGTGCGCGTCCCGTTCGGGTCGGCGGGTCCGCCGTAGAACGCCTGGGTGGCCCGTACCCGGTCGCGCACCTGATCCGCGGTGCCCCATCCCGTGCTCGGGCGCTGCTGGAACAGCCCGAGGGAGTCGCGGTCGCCCCCGTCGAGGTTGCGGATCCATGACTCCTGCATGGCGGTGCCGAGCGCGATCGCGATGCCGCGATCCGGAACGCCGAGCTCCCGTCCGATCTGGATGATGAGGCGCGCGTTGTCGATCTGCTCGGCGTCGAGCCCGAGTCCTCCCTGGGGCGGGATGACGAGCTTCTGCCCGGGATAGATGATCGACGACATCTGCAGCGTGTTCGCGGCGAGGACCGCCTGGATCGTCACGCCGTGCCGGGAGGCGATCGACGTGACGGTGTCGCCCGCTTTCACGACGTAAGACCCTGCGGCGGGTGTCGGGGCGGCGGGCGCAGCGGGCGTGGCGGGTGCCGCAGGCGCCGAGGCCGCAGGCGCGGCATTGCCCGGGATCGTGAGCTTCTGGCCCGGATAGATGATGGACGACCAGCTCAGGCCGTTCGCCTTCAGCACCGTCGGGACGCTGAGGCCGTGCCGTTTCGCGATGGCCGAGACGGTGTCGCCTGGCCGGACGGCGTGGACGACGGATGCCGCGACCGGCGCGGCGGGGGCAGCCGGGGTGACGGCGGCACCGCCGACGAGCGTGAGCACCTGACCGGGGTAGATGACGGAGCTCCACGACAGCCCGTTGAGCGCGAGGACGTCGACGGTGCGCAGTCCGAACCGCGCGGCGATGGCCGACACGGTGTCGCCGCGCTGCACGGTGTAGGTCGCCGGCCGGTTCGCCAGCGCGACGGCACGCGAGGGGATCGCGGTGGTGGGGGCAGGAGCCTTCGTGGCCATCGGCGTGCGAACGGTCGCATCCAGCGACAGCGGGCGCTGCATCCGCTCTGCCGAGGCAGGATCCGCCGCGTGCGCCGGCGCCGCCGTGAGCACGAGCGCGATGGATCCGCAGACGGCGGCGGGGGCGGCGGTGAAGGAGCGGATGCCGCGGGTTCGAGTATCGGGTCGCAAGAGATTCCCCCTCTTCGGACTCCCAGAACCGTGACACGGATGTATACGCGTGTCAACGGTTGTGAGATGAGGGGCAGATGTGAATTCTGTGACGGATGAGGTTCGGCACCGACGTGCGCGGGTGCGCACGGGAGTGGGATAGTGGCTGGGTGACAGCTGACGACGCTTCGCGCATCGAGACCGATTGGCTCACCCTGCCCGAACTGGTGGAGGTGCTCGGCGAACCGCTGGGCCGTGTCCGCCGCTTCCTCGACGAGTCCCACCTCATCGGCTCGCGACGCGACGGGGCCCTCAAGGTGCCGGCCGTGTTCATCAAGGACGGGCATCCGATCCCGTCGCTGCGGGGAACAGCCATCGTCCTTCACGACGCCGGATTCTCCGACGACGAGGCGATCGACTGGCTGCTGACGTCCGAGGAGTCGATCGGCGTCCCGCCCATTCAGGCGCTGATCGAAGGGCGCAAGGCCGAGGTGCGCCGCGTCGCCCAGACGATGGCCTGAGTCACCTTCGGCGCCGTCGCACCGGGCGGGTTCGCCTAGGTGACTCGCACCGTCGCGGCACGCGCGAGGTCACGCAGCTCGCTCACCGCGGCATCGCCGAGTCGTGCGCCCGACAGGGAGCGCTCCGCATCGCGGGCGTATTCGGAGATGAGGGATTCGACACCGTCGAGGGCACCCGTCTCGACGATGGTGCGCTGGAGCGAGGCGATCTGCTCACCGGTCAGCGACCGGTCGCCGAGCAGTTCGTCCACGATGCGCCGCGCCGGCGGCGCGAGCGCCTCGCGGGCGTAGGCGATCAGAACGGTGCGCTTGCCCTCGCGCAGGTCGTCGCCCGAGGGCTTGCCCGTCTCCCGTTCGTCGCCGAACACGCCCAGCACGTCGTCGCGCAGCTGGAACGCCATGCCGAGAGGGTGGCCGAAGGCCGCGAGAGCAGCCGTCTGCGCGGCATCCGCTCCCGCCAGCGCCGCACCGATCGCGAGCGGCTGCTGGATGCTGTACCGGGCCGACTTGAGGGAGGCGACGCGCAGGGCGCGGTCGGCGTGACGCTCATCGGGCTCGGTGAGGAAGGCCGACTCCTCGGCGATGTCGAGGAACTGCCCGATCGTGACCTCACGGCGCATCGCCGCGTACTCTGCGCGGGCGACCGTGGCGCGTTCGGGAGCAGTGAGCTCCAGCGCCTCTTCGAAGAGGTCGTCGCTCCAGGCGACGAGGAGGTCGCCGAGCAGGATCGCGCCCGAGCGTCCGAAGGCCGCGGCATCCCCCGTCCACTGGGCCTCGCGATGTGAGGCCTCGAGCGCGCGGTGCGCGGCGGGGCGGCCGCGGCGCGTATCCGAGTTGTCGATGACGTCGTCGTGGACGAGGGCGGCGGCGTGGAAGATCTCGAGCGCTCCCGCGGCCGCCACCACCTCGGCGGGGGGAACGGCGGATCGGGCGGAGGCCTCCTCCACCGCCCTCCACCCGGCGATCAGGAACCGGCCGCGAAGGCGTTTGCCGCCGGCGGCCGCCGCCGCCGCGGCCCCGATGAAGAGGCCGGCTTCGGAGCCCAGTCCGGCCGCGTGCGCGCGCTGCGCCGAGATGAAGGTGTCCAGACGCTGGGAAATGGCTTCGACCGGGTCTGCAGAGCGTGACACGGGCCTAGCCTAGTGATCTACGGCACGCGTAGAATCTTGGTACTCGAGCTAAAGAGGGGGATGCATGCCACTCTCCGAACAGGAGCAGCGTCTGCTCGACGAGATGGAACGCCATCTGATGCGCAACGACGCGGATGTCGTCAGCGCGCCGCGCGATGGTCGCAGCCTCAGTTATCGCAACATCGTGTACGGGACGATCCTCGTGCTCCTCGGTCTCGGCGGGCTCATCGTCGGCGTCTCGCTTCCTCTGATCGTGGTGGGGGTCGTCGGGTTCGTCGTCATGCTGGGCGGAGTGATCCTCGCCGTGACGCCGACGCGCGGCTCGGGCGCCGTCCGTGTCGAGCCGGCGAAGCCGACGCCGACGCGCCAGGGAACGTCCTTCATGGACCGCATGAACGACAGATGGGACAAGCGCCAAGGCGAGCGCTGACGGCGACCGCCTGACAGCAGGATCAAGCACCGACCTTCGGGTCGGTGCTTTTTTCTTTGCCTGAACGAGGGCCTTCGACGTCGATCAGGAGAGCGGGGGAGGAATCGGCCCACGAATCCATAGCAAAGTGGAGGAAAGTGGAGTAATGTGGTGCACATCCTGCGGGGGCCGGACGAAGGGGGAGTGATGAGCCGATGCTTCTTGGCACGCACACTCCCAAGCTCGACGACAAAGGTCGCGTCATCCTTCCGGCGAAATTCCGCGACGACCTGGGCGGGGGTGTCGTCGTGACCCGGGGTCAGGACCGCTGCCTCTACGTCTTCAGCACGCAGGAGTTCGAGCGCGTGCACGAGCGGATCCGCGAGGCGCCGCTGGCCAACAAGCAGGCCCGCGACTTCCTGCGCATGTTCCTCTCGGGGGCGAGCGCGGAGAAGCCCGACAGCCAGAACCGCATCACGATCCCCCCTCCGCTGCGCGCCTACGCCGGCCTGGAGCGCGACCTCGTCGTCACCGGCGTGGGCGCCCACGCCGAGATCTGGAACGCCGACGCGTGGAACAGCTACGCCGAGGCGAACGAAGAGAGCTATGCCGAGCTGGAGCAGGAGGTGATCCCGGGCCTTTTCTGAGCCCTCGGTCCTGACTCCCAGCCGCCCTCCCTGACGCACTTCCCCGGCGCCAGGTCGGAGCGGATGGGGATCAGGACCGAGGGACCCGGCCCCGATCGATCATGAACCTCCACGAGATCCACACCCCCGTCATGCTCGACCGCTGCGTCGAGCTGCTCGCGCCGTCGCTGCAGCGCGACGGCGCGGTCTTCGTCGACGCGACGCTCGGCATGGGCGGCCACTCCGAGGCCTTCCTCCAGCGGTTCCCCGGCGTCCACCTCGTCGGACTCGACCGCGACACCGACGCTCTGCGCATCGCGGGCGAGCGTCTGGCGCGCTTCGGCGATCGCGTCACTCTCGTGCACACCGTCTACGACGGCATCGCTGAGGCGGTCGCAGGTGCCGGGCACGCCAAGGTCGACGGCATCCTGTTCGACCTCGGAGTCTCGTCCCTCCAGCTCGACGTGGCCGATCGCGGCTTCGCGTATGCGCAGGACGCCCCCCTCGACATGCGCATGGACCAGTCCAGCGGCACCACCGCCGCCGAGGTGCTCGCGACGTACGGCGAGGGCGATCTGCGCCGCATCTTCGAGCGCTACGGCGAGGAGAAGCTCGCCGGACGCTACGCCCGCGCCATCATCGCGGCGCGGGCCGAGGCTCCGATCGAGCGGTCGGGGCGGCTCGTCGAGATCCTCCAGGCGGCCACGCCCGCCGCCGTGCAGCGCGCCGGGCACCCTGCCAAGCGGGTGTTCCAGGCCCTGCGCATCGAGGTCAATCGCGAACTCTCGGTGCTGGAGCGCGCCATTCCCGCCGCGCTGCGGCTCCTGTCGGTCGGCGGGCGGATCGTCGTGCTGTCGTACCAGTCGCTGGAGGACCGCCTGGTCAAGAGGGAGTTCGCGGATGCCTCGGCATCGACGGCTCCGCGAGGCCTGCCGGTCGAGCTGCCCGAGCACGCAGCGAAGTTCCGTCTGCTGGTCAAGGGCGCCGAACTGGCGTCGGACGAGGAGCGCGCGGTCAACCCGCGGGCGACCCCGGTGCGGCTTCGCGCCGCCGAACGAGTCAGGGAGGACGCATGAGCACCGCGACCAATGCGCTGCGCGCGCCTTCAGTCGTCCCGGTCCGTCCTGAGCGTCCCGGTCGTCGCCTGCACGCGGTCGAAGCGCCCGCCCGCCGTCGTCGCCCCAAGCTCCTCTACGGTGTCGTCGCCGTCCTCGGCGCCTTCCTCATCGCCGGTGCGCAGATGGCGCTGTCGATCATGACGACGCAGGGCACGTACGAGATCTCCGCGCTGACGCAGCAGCAGCGCGACCTGACCTACCAGAAGCAGATCCTCTACGACGAGGTCGCGGGGCTGAGCTCGCCGCAGTACCTCGCCGCGAACGCCGCGGCGCTGGGGATGGTGATCGACGAGTCGCCGAGCTATCTGCGCCTGAGCGACGGCGCCCTGCTGGGTGCGGGGGAGGTCTCGATGGGCGGCTCGCCCATCGAGGCGATCGGCCGCGGCGCGGTGCCGAACGCGCTGATCGCCGAAACGCCGCTCGTGACGGCCCCCGACGCGACGATCGGCGGGAAGAAGGCGCCGGTCGCGGCGCCCGTCGAGGACGGCGGAGTCGTCAACACTCCGCCGCCGATCACCGACGGACTGCCGACCCCGAGCACACACTGAGACATGACGACCCGCAGCACCCGAAGCCCGCGTCGTCGTACCGTCGTCGCCCTCGCCGTCGTCCTGGCCGTCTTCGCCGGATTCATCGTGCGGCTGGTCGACATCCAGGTGGTGAACGCCGACGCGCACGTCGCCGACTCCCTCGACAACGCGCTGGCCGGTGGTCAGGTGCTCCACGGCACGCGCGGCGCCATCGTCGATGAGAACGGGCAGACGCTCGCGGGAAGCATCCTCGAATACGACTGCCAGCTCGATCCCCTGCTCATCTCGCAGATCGAGGACGACATCGCCGAGGGCACCTCGAAGGCGGACCCCTGGAGCGAGGTGTCGCCGAAGATCGCCGAGATCACCGGTCAGGCGCCCGACGAGGTGCGCGCGATCGTCGCCGACGCTCTGGCGGAGAACCCCGGCTCGCGCTACGCGGTGCTGCGCAACGGTGTGAACACGGAGCAGTACCGAGCGCTCGTCGACCTGCGCACGCCGTACATCGCCTGCGTCGCGCATCCCGCGCGGGCGTACCCCGACGGCGCCGTGGCCGGCAACCTCGTCGGTTTCATCGGCACCGACGGTGACGCGCTCGAGGGACTGGAGAAGTCGTACGACAGCTGCCTCCGGGCGACCGACGGAGCGCTCGCCTATCAGAAGGGCAAGGACGGCGTAGTCATCCCTGGGACTCGGCGCGAGCAGCCCGCTGTGGACGGCGGCACCCTGAAGCTCACGATCGACCGCGACCTGCAGTGGTACCTTCAGCAGCTCATCGGCGAGGAGGTCACCGACCGCCGGGCCGAGTCGGGCGGGATCTTCGTCGTCGAGATCGAGACCGGCAAGATCCGCGCGGCGGCCGAGTACCCGGCCATCGACCCCAACCAGCCGACCGCCCTCGAAGGGGTGCGAGGCAGCCGAATCTTCGAGGCCACGTTCGAGCCGGGATCGACGTTCAAGGCGCTCACGGCGGCGACCGTGGTGGATGCCGGCGGCCAGACGCCCGCGTCCACGGTCGTCGCATCGAGCAAGGAGTACTTCGCCAACGGGGCCCGGGCGATCGACTCCTTCCAGCACCCCGCCTTCACGTACACGCTGACCGGCGTGCTCGTCGACTCGTCGAACGCCGGCATCTCGAAATTCAGCGAGAAGGTGGCGCCCTCGACGCGCTACGAGTACTTCCAGAAGTTCGGCATCGGATCGGGGAGTGCGGTGGACTTCCCGGGCGAGGAGACGGGTCTCCTGCATCCGCTGGATCAGTGGGATCCGCAGACGACCTACAACACCGGCTTCGGACAGGGCCTGACCACGACGGTCCCCGAGCTGGCGGGCGCGTACGTCGCGATCGCCAACGACGGCCTGCGCATGCCGCTCTCGCTCGTCGAGTCGTGCACGGCGGCGGATGGCACCGTGACGGCCCCCGAGCTCCCCGAGCCGACCCGGGTGCTCAAGGAGAGCACGTCGGTGCAGATGCGCAAGATGCTCGAGAACGTCTTCGTGCAGTCCACCTTCGCCAACATGGTGGAGATCCCCGGCTACCGGATCGCGGGAAAGACCGGAACGGGTGAGAAGCCCGATCTCGTCAACGGCGGGTACAAGCGCGGCGTGTACTTCACCACGATGGTCGGATTCGCGCCCGCCGAGGACCCGAAGTATCTCGTCATCGTCACGCTCGACGAGCCCAAGACGGTAACATCGTCTGCGGCCAACGGGCCCACGTTCCAGAAGGCCATGACCCAGGTTCTGAAGACCTATCGCGTCATGCCTTCGACGTCGGCGCCGGAGCTGTTGCCCAAGTTCGGGTGACCTCCCGATCCGGCCGGAGAATTCATGATCGCCCTCACCATCGCCCACATCGCCCGTGCCGTCAGAGGGGAAGTCGTCCTCGCCGGCGCCGACACCGCTGAGACGATCGTCTCGGGTGCCGTCGACACCGACTCGCGCCTCATGGTGCCGGGAGGGATCTTCGTCGCCAAGCCGGGCGAGGAGACGGACGGCCACCTGTTCGTCGACGCCGCTGTCGCCAACGGAGCGGCATTGGCGATCGTCGAGCGGGTGGTCGAAGCATCCGTCACCCAGATCGTCGTTCCGAGCGCGGTCGACGCACTGGCGGACCTCGCTCGCGAGGTGGTCGGCGCCGTTCGGGACGGTGGAGACCTCCGCATCGTCGGGATCACCGGCTCGAACGGCAAGACGACCACGAAGAACCTCCTCGCCCGCATCCTCGAGGGCGAGGGCGAGACGGTGTCACCCAAGGCGTCGTTCAACAACGAGGTCGGCGCGCCGCTGACGATGTTGCGTGTCACCGACGACACGCGATATCTCGTCAGCGAATTCGGGGCGAGCGCCCCCGGCGAGATCGCCCGCCTCGCGGGCCTGGTCGAGCCCGACATCGGCATCGTCCTCATGGTGGGGCTCGCCCACGCGGGCGGGTTCGGCGGCATCGAAGCGACGTTCCAGGCGAAGTCCGAGCTGGTGCGCGCGCTGCGCCCGGGCGGGCTCGCCATCCTCAATGCCGACGACGCCCGCGTGGCCGCGATGGCCCCCATCGCCGCCGAGCGCGGCGTATCGGTGCGCTGGTTCGGCCGCAGCCAAGGGGCGGAGGTCAGGGCCGACGACGTCGTCGTCACGGCATCCGGTACGACGTGCGTCGTGTCCGCCGACGGCCGGTCGTCGCCGCTGCGCCTCCGCGTGCTGGGCGAGCACCACGTCATGAACGCCCTCGCGGCGATCGCCGCCGCGACCGCCCTCGGCGTGCCCCTCGCGGATTGCGTCGCGCGCCTCGAGACCGTCGAGCTCGCTGAGCGCTGGCGCATGCAGCCGCTCGGCTCGGAGCGGGTGCGGATCATCAACGACGCCTACAACGCCAGTCCCGACTCGATGGCGGCCGCGCTGCGCACCCTCGCGCAGATCACCGGCCCGAAGGAGCGCACGGTGGCCGTGCTCGGGGCCATGAGCGAGCTCGGCGAGCACGCCGAGGAGGAGCACGACCGGGTCGGCCTGCTGGCTGTCCGCCTGGGGATCAAGCGCATCGTCGTCGTCGGCTCCGATGCCCGCCGCATGTACCTCGAGGCCGTCGCACAGGGGTCGTGGGATGCCGAAGCGGTGTTCTTCGAAACCGCCGACGATGCGTACGACTACCTCGTCGGCGAGCTCCGCGACGGGGACCGTGTGCTCGTGAAGTCGTCGAACTCGGCGGGTCTGCGGTTCCTCGGCGATCGTCTGGGAGAATCATTCTCGTGAGATCACTCCTGACGGCGGCGGCGATCTCGCTGGCATTCACCCTCTTCCTCACGCCGGTCTTCCTCCGGCTCTTCCGCAAGTGGGGCTGGGGGCAGGTGATCCGCACCCCCGACAACATCCACAACCCCAGTCACGGCGCCAAGCGCGGCACGCCCACCATGGGCGGCACGATCTTCATCGTCGGCACGATCGTCGGCTACCTCCTCGGCGCCTTCACGGGCAACAACCCGCCGACGATCTCGGGGCTCCTCGTCATCTGGATGATGGTCGGCTTCGGGGTCGTCGGATTCATCGACGACTACATGAAGGTGCGCAGCCAGCGCAGCCTCGGTCTCAGCGGGTGGCGGAAGATCGTCGGCCAGCTCGTCGTGGTCGTGCCGTTCGCGATCGTCGCGCTGAACTTCCCCAACGCGTGGCAGGAGACGCCGGCCTCGCCGTACGTGTCGATCTTCCGAGACCTGCCGGTGCTGTCGTTCTTCGCGCTCGGCCCGATCCTCGGCTGGCTGCTGTACCTCGCGTGGACCGCGTTCATCGGCGTCGCGTATTCGAACAGCGTGAACCTCACCGACGGCCTCGACGGCCTGGCCGCCGGCGCAGGGATCTTCGTCACGGGCGCCTACAGCCTCATCGCGTTCTGGCAGTTCAACCAGGCGTGCTGGGGCGGCGAGGGCCTGTCGCCGGGGGCGTTCTCGGCCTGCTATCCGACGCCCAACCCCTTCGACCTGGCCATCGTGTCGGCGTCGTTCGTCGGCGCCCTCGTCGGGTTCCTCTGGTGGCAGGCGCCGAAGGCCGAGGTCTTCATGGGCGACGTCGGATCGATGGCCATCGGGGGCGTCATCGCGGCCATGGCGATCCTCACCCGCACTGAACTGCTCTCGATCCTCGTCGCGGGCGTGTTCATCATCGCTCCGGGCTCGGTCATCCTGCAGCGTCTGTACTTCAAGGCGACCCGCGGCCGGCGTCTCTTCCTCATGAGCCCCTTCCACCATCATCTCGAGATGCGCGGGTGGCCCGAAGTGAAGATCACCGTGCGCATGTGGATCATCGCGGGGCTGCTCGCGGTCTCGGGCATCGGGTTCTTCTACGTCGAGTGGCTGTCGCAGACATGACCTCGGACCGCCTCGACGGCCTCATCAGCTGGCACGCGGACTGGAAGGGCCTGCGCGTCGCCGTGCTCGGCCTCTCCGTCACGGGCTTCGCCGTCGCCGACACGCTCACGGAGCTCGGCGCCGACGTGCTCGTCGTCACCGAGAAGGCCGACGAGGAGTACGCGCGCCTGCTGCCGGTCGTCGGCGCGCGCCTGTGGACGGGATCCCTCTCTGCGGTGCCCGCCGAGCTCGCGGCGTTCGCCCCGGAGGTCGTCATCGCCTCGCCGGGCTTCGCGCCGGGGCATCCGCTCATCTCCTGGACCCGCGAAGCCGGTATCGCCCTATGGGGCGACATCGAACTGGCGTGGCGCGTGCGCGACAAGGTGGTGCGCGCCGATGGATCGCCGGCCGACTGGATCCTCGTCACCGGGACGAACGGGAAGACCACGACCACGCGCCTGACCGCGTCGATGCTGGTCGCCGGAGGCCTGCGCGCCGCGCCGGTCGGCAACATCGGCACGCCGGTGCTCGACGCGGTGCGCGACCCCGGCGGATTCGATGCGCTCGTCGTCGAGCTCTCGAGCCACCAGCTGTGGTACCTGGGACTGCAGGAGGGACCGGACCCGGTCTCGCCGCACGCGGCGGTGTGCCTCAATCTCGCCGACGACCACCTGGAGTGGCACGGCTCGTTCGAGGCGTATCGCGATGCCAAGGCGCACGTGTACGACAACACGCGGGTGGCGTGCGTGTACAACAAGGCGGATGCCGCGACCCGCACCATGGTCGAAGACGCCGACGTCGTCGAGGGGGCGCGAGCGATCGGCTTCGACCTCGGCGTGCCCGGACCCAGCGATCTCGGCGTGGTCGACGGCATCCTCGTCGACCGCGCCTTCCTCGAGGACCGGCGCACGAGCGCCCTCGAGCTCACGACGGTCGCGGAGCTGCGCGAGCTCGGGCTCTCGGCGCCTCACGTCGCGGCGAACATCCTCGCCGCCGCCGCTCTCGCGCGCTCGCTCGATGTGCCTCCGGCGGACGTCCGCGATGCGCTGCGGGGGTTCCGACTGGACCCGCATCGGATCGAGGTCGTCGCCACCCACGAAGGAGTCACGTGGGTCGACGACTCGAAGGCCACGAACCCCCACGCTGCGGCGTCGTCGCTCACGGCGTACCCGGGCGCCGTCTGGGTCGTGGGCGGTCTCCTGAAGGGCGTGGACATCTCCGACCTGGTGGCCGATCGCGGCGCGCAGGCGAAGGCGGCGATCGTGATCGGCCTCGAGCGGGACGGCGTCGTGGCGGCGTTCTCGCGACACGCGCCGGGGGTGCCCCTGTTCGAGGTGGACGCAACCGAGACTGAAGAGGTCATGACGCGTGTCGTCGAGCTGGCGGCCGGGATCGCGCGTGACGGGGACGTCGTCTTGCTCGCCCCCGCCGCGGCATCCTTCGACCAGTTCGCGTCCTACGCGGATCGCGGCCGGCGTTTCGCCGACGCGGTGAGGAAGCGGATCGGAACGGGGGCCGAGGGTGAGCACGACGCAGCCGCGGACCCGTCCGCCGGCGGCGACCCCGCCTGACCCCTCGGCCCGCCGCGGGCTCGCAGCGCGCGTGTCGCTCGGACGGGTGTTCGCTCCCGTGCCGAGCGAGTTCCTGCTGATCGCGTCGACCACCGTGCTGCTGACGGTGTTCGGACTCGTCATGGTGCTCTCGGCGACGTCGGCTGTCGCCGCAGCGGCCGGGCAGTCTCCGTACGACACCGCCTTCCGCCAGGCGCTGTTCGCCGCCGTCGGCATCCCGCTGATGTTCATCGCCAGTCGTCTGCCCGTGACCTTCTGGAAGCGGGTCGCCTGGCCGGCGCTCATCCTGGCCACGCTGTTCCAGCTGCTCGTCTTCACGCCCCTGGGGTTCGACAACGACGGCAACCGCAACTGGATCGTGATCGCCGGTGTGCAGGCCCAGCCGTCCGAGTTCCTCAAGCTCGCGCTGGCGCTGTGGGTCGGCTACGTGCTGTTCCGCAAGCAGACCCTGCTGGGCCTGTGGCGCCACGTCTACATTCCGCTCGTCCCCGTCGCCGGCCTCGCGATCGCGACGGTGATGGCGGGCAAGGACCTCGGCACGGCGATGATCCTCGTGCTGATCGTGCTCGGCGCGCTGTTCTTCTCCGGCGTGCGGCTCCGCATCTTCATCCTTCCCGCGATCGGCGCGGCGGCCATCGTCGCCTACCTGGCGGTGACCAGCCCCGACCGCATGCGCCGCTTCATGAGCTTCCTCAATCCCAACTGCCTCGACGACTACCTCAACGACTGCTGGCAGCCGCTGCACGGCATCTGGGGACTGGCCAACGGCGGGATCTTCGGCCTGGGGCTGGGGAACTCTCGCGAGAAGTACGACTGGCTGCCCGCGGCCGCGCACGACTACATCTTCGCGATCGTGGGGGAGGAGCTCGGACTGATCGGCTGCGCGGTCGTCCTGGCCCTCTACGGGCTCTTCGCCGTCGGCGCCTTCCACATCATCCGCAAGACGGACGACCCGTTCGTGCGCATCGTCGCCGGCGGCATCACCGTATGGATCGTCGGGCAGGCGCTCGTGAACGTCGGCGTCGTGCTTCGCGTCTTCCCCGTGCTGGGCGTTCCGCTGCCCTTCATGTCGCAGGGCGGCACGTCGCTGCTCTCCGTGCTCGTCGCCTCGGGAGTCCTGCTGGCGTTCGCGCGGACGCTCCCCGACGCGGTCGCGCGCCGGCAGGCGTCGATCGATCTCGCCGCGGCACGGCGGGCAGCGGCATCCCGCACCCGCTGACCTCGCGGCGGGAAGCGGACCCCGCCGGATAGGCTCGGTGGGTGACGACGTACCTTCTCGCCGGCGGCGGCACCGCCGGACACGTCAACCCTCTGCTCGCCGTGGCCGACGCGCTTCGTGCGCGGGAACCCGACGCCGAGGTGCTCGTGCTGGGCACGCGAGAGGGCCTGGAGTCGCGGCTCGTGCCCGACCGCGGGTATGAGCTGCTGTTCGTCGACAAGGTGCCGTTCCCGCGGCGCCCGAACCGCTCTGCTGCGGCATTCCCCGTGCAGTTCCCGCGCGCGGTCGCTCAGGTGCGCGCGCACCTGGCCTCCCGCTCGGTCGATGTGGTCGTCGGCTTCGGCGGGTACGCCTCCGCTCCGGCCTATGTCGCCGCCCGCCGCGCCCGCATCCCCTTCGTCGTGCACGAGGCGAACGCGCGCCCGGGAATGGCGAACGTCCTCGGCGCCCGCACCGCGGCGAAAGTGGGCGTCGCGTTCGAGGGGACGCCGCTCAAGCGGTCGCACGTGGTCGGGATGCCCCTGCGACGCGAGATCGTCGAGCTCGACCGCGCTGCACGCAGACCCGAGGCGGCGTCCGCCTTCGACCTCGACGAGGACCGCCCGGTGCTCCTCGTGTTCGGCGGCTCGCTCGGGGCCCAGCGGCTCAACGACGCCTTCGGCGAAGGGCACGGCGCCGCGTGGCGCGATGTGCTCGACGCGGGCTGGCAGCTGCTCCACGTGACCGGCGAGCGATCCGAGCTGGCCGATCCCGGCGTGCGCGGCTACACCGTGCGCCGGTATGTCGACCGGATGGATCTGGCGTTCGCCCTGGCCGATCTCATCGTCTCGCGCGCGGGCGCGGCGACCGTGAGCGAGATCAGCGCGCTCGGGATACCCGCCGTGTACGTGCCGTACGCGGTCGGAAACGGCGAGCAGGCCCTGAACGCCTCGTCGGCGGTTCGAGCCGGCGCGGCGATCCTGATCCCCGACGCGGAGCTCACCGGCGACCGAGTCCGCAGCGAGATCGTGCCGCTGCTCGCCGACGAGGCCAGGAGGCGGGCGATGACGGATGCCGCGGCATCCGTCGGCACGCGCACCGGAACCGAGAACGTCCTCGACCTGATCGACCAGGCGCTCGGCCGGCCGACGGCATCGAGCTGAGACGGTCCGCTCTGCGCCGGCCTCGGCGAGTGGCCGCCCGCTCTGCGCCGACCTCGGCGAATGCTGTCCGACCGAGCTCCGGCCGCTAGTCCGCGGGTGCGCGCAGTGCCGCCGTCACGACGGCGAGGGCGTGCTCCGCGTCGACGCGCAGCTCGCGGACCTGGGCCGCGAACGCCGCCGCGGCGCGCTGCAGTTGCGCTCGAGCGGGGTCGTCGTCGAAGGACACGAAGGTGCCGTTGCGCCCGCGGGTCTCGATGAGGCCGGATGCCTCGAGCTCGCGGTACGCGCGGGCCACGGTGCCCGGCGCGACGCCCAGATCCTCGGCGAGCTTGCGCACCGTGGGAAGGCGATGCCCCGGCGCGAGTTCACCCGAGGCCATCGCGTCCACGAAGCCCGCGCGGAGCTGCTCGAAGGGTGGCGTCGGCGACGACGGGTCGATCGTGATCACGGCGGCTCCTCGGTCTCGGCGTCCGTGCGATTGTGCGCACGTTCGTACCAACAGGTCAAGGCGGCCAGCGTGCCGGGCCCGACCGGCCAGCCCGCGAACTTAGGATTGACGGGTCATGATCAGACCCGACCTCTCTCTTCCCATCCCCGAGCACATCGAGGCCGCCCACTTCATCGGGATCGGCGGCTCCGGCATGTCGGGCCTTGCCCGCATGTATCTCGAACGAGGCATCCGGGTCTCGGGGTCGGACCGCGCCGACAGCCCTTCGCTGCGCGATCTCGCCGCGCTGGGGGCGACCGTCCACGTCGGCCACGACGCGGCCAACCTGGGTGACGACGTCGACACCGTCGTTCACACCGGCGCCATCTGGCCAGAGAATCCGGAGTTCGTGCTGGCCAAGCAGCGCGGTCTCCACGTCATCCACCGCTCGCAGGCCCTCCACTGGCTGATCGGGGGTCGCCGCCTCGTCTCGGTCGCCGGAGCGCACGGGAAGACGACCTCGACCGGGATGATCGTCACCGCGCTGCAGGCGCTCGGCGCCGATCCGACCTTCGTCAACGGCGGAGTGATCGCCCAGCTCGGCGTCTCGAGCGGAAGCGGCTCGGACGATCTCTTCGTCATCGAAGCCGACGAATCGGACGGCACCTTCCTGCTGTACGACACGTCCGTGGCACTGATCACCAACGTGGATCCTGACCATCTGGATCACTGGGGCACCCGCGAAGCCTTCTACGAGGCGTTCGCGCGGTTCGGCAACGAGGCCCGCGAGGCGGTGGTGATCTCGTCGGACGACCCCGGCGCACGCCGCGTCTCCGAGCACCTGACGCACGAGCGCGTCGTGAGCTTCGGAGAGTCGGCCGATGCCGCCGTCCGCGTCGGCGACATCCGCACCGACGGACCGGTGTCGTTCACGATCACCTACGACGGACACACCGTCGCGGGCGCTCTCCCCGTGCCCGGCGCCCACAACGCCGTGAACGCGGCCGGCGCGGTCGCGGTGCTGCTGACCCTGGGCCACCCGCTCGAACCGGCGGTGCGCGCGGTCGAAGAGTTCGCGGGGACCGTGCGCCGCTTCGAGCTGCACGGCACCGAGCGCGGGGTCAGCGTCTACGACGACTACGCGCATCATCCGACCGAGGTCGCCGCGGCGCTCTCTGCGGCGCGGACGGTCGTCGGCGACGGACGGATCATCGCCATCCAGCAGCCGCACACGTACTCGCGCACGCAGGAGATGTACCGCGAGTTCGCCCAGGTGCTCGAGCATCACGCTGACCACACCGTGATGCTCGACGTATACGGCGCCCGCGAGGACCCGGTCCCGGGTGTCACCGGAGAGCTCGTGAGCGGCGCCTTCGACGATGCATCGCACGTGCATTACGTTCCGGACTGGCAGGAAGCCGCGGACTACACCGCCTCGATCGCGCGTGAGGGCGACTTCGTGATCACTCTCGGGTGCGGGAACGTGAACCTGATCATCCCGCAGGTGCTCGACGCGCTCGAGCGCACCGCTCCGGTCGCCCCCTCGAGCGTGGGGGAGTAGGAGCGGATGCGCCGGCCGACGCCGCTGCCGCCGCCGCCGCGCGGCGATGCGGCATCCGCCGCGGCGCCGCGCGCGACATCCACGGCCGACCTCGCTCCGCAGTTCGAGGAGCGTCACGGCGACGACCGGACCGCCGGCGAGGTCATCGCGCTGACGACGCCGACCGCCCGCGCTGACGACGCGGCGACCGGCCGCCCTCTCGACGACGACTTCATCGGCTGGCGCGACGTGTGGGGGGCCGCTCGCGCGCGCCGGAAGGCGCTGCGAGCAGAGGTGCGCCGCTTCACCGCCCGCCAGCGGCGTCGCCGGATGACCTGGATCGCGGCGGGCGCGTCGATCGTGGTGCTGGCGCTCGCGACGCTCGGAGCCGCGTACAGCCCGCTGTTCGCCGTCGAGGCCATCACGGTGGTGGGTGCCGAGCAGCTCGACGAGGCCGAGGTGCAGTCCGCGCTCGCCGACCAGCTGGGCACGCCCATGCCCCTCGTCGACGAGAGCGCCGTGAAGGCGGCGCTCATCGCGTTCCCCCTCGTGGAGTCGTACACGCTGGAGGCGCGTCCTCCGCACGAGCTCCTGGTGCGCATCGTCGAACGCACGCCGATCGGCGTGATCGAGACCCGTGCCGGCTTCTCGGTCGTCGACTCCGCCGGCGTCGCGCTGTCGACCACGGCCGCCGCGCCGACGGGGCTGCCGATCATCGACATCCGCGGCGGGGTCGGGTCGGATGCCTTCGCCGCGGCGGGTCAGGTGATGAATTCGCTGCCGGATGCCGTCCGCGCTCAGGTCACGGCGGTCGAGGCATCCACTCCCGACGACGTGACGCTGACGATGGGCGGCACCGCCACGCAGGTCGTATGGGGGAGCGCGTCGGATTCCGCCAAGAAGGCGGTGGTCCTGCAGAAGGCGATGGCCGCCAAGCCGCCGGCGACCGTGAACGTGTACGACGTCTCGTCGCCGTCCGCTGTCGTCATCCGCTGAGACCTGAAACCCGCGCCCGGCACGCGGATCTCGCCGCGGGATGCAGCGACACGCCGGAACGCTCCCGGTCGCGCGGCGGCGGCCGCTTACTTTCGATTCAGGAATTGCATACCGGGCAATTCTTTATACCTCTACTAGAGGTTGAAAGTTTAGACCAGGGTCCAGGGCTACGGAGGCCGGCATGAGCCAGAACCAGAACTACCTCGCCGTCATCAAGGTGGTCGGAGTCGGCGGAGGCGGCGTGAACGCCGTCAACCGGATGATCGAGCTCGGCCTGCGCGGCGTCGAGTTCATCGCCGTGAACACCGATGCGCAGGCGCTCCTGATGAGTGACGCCGACGTCAAGCTCGATGTGGGGCGCGAGCTCACCCGCGGGCTCGGCGCCGGTGCCGACCCCGAAGTGGGCCGTCGTGCTGCCGAGGACCACGCCGAGGAGATCGAGGAAGCGCTGCGCGGCGCCGACATGGTGTTCGTCACCGCCGGAGAGGGTGGTGGGACCGGCACGGGCGGCGCGCCCGTCGTCGCGAAGATCGCCAAGTCGATCGGCGCCCTGACGATCGGCGTCGTGACCAAGCCCTTCTCGTTCGAGGGGCGTCGCCGCCAGCAGCAGGCCGAGACGGGCGTCGCGAAGCTGAAGGAAGAGGTCGACACCCTCATCGTGGTGCCGAACGACCGGCTCCTCGAGATCAGCGACCGCGGCATCTCGATGATCGAGGCGTTCGCGACCGCCGACCAGGTGCTCCTCGCCGGTGTGCAGGGCATCACCGACCTCATCACGACCCCGGGTCTGATCAACCTCGACTTCGCCGACGTGAAGTCGGTCATGCAAGGTGCAGGCTCCGCGCTGATGGGCATCGGCTCCGCTCGCGGCGCCGACCGTGCGATCAAGGCCGCCGAGCTCGCGGTCGAGTCGCCGCTGCTCGAAGCCTCGATCGAGGGTGCCCACGGCGTCCTCCTGTCGATCCAGGGCGGGTCGAACCTCGGCATCTTCGAGATCAACGACGCAGCGCAGCTGGTCAAGGAAGCCGCACACCCCGAGGCGAACATCATCTTCGGAACCGTGATCGACGACACCCTCGGCGACGAGGTGCGTGTCACGGTCATCGCGGCGGGATTCGACGGCGGCGAGCCGCAGCAGCGCATCGAGCCGATCACGGCCTCGCGCGTCGTGACGACGCCCGCCGTGCCGGCGCTGTCGGCCGACGAAGCGGCGAAGGAGCAGGAGCCCGAGAAGGTCTCGGTCGGCGCGAGCCTGCCCGAGACCTCGTTCGACTCGGCGTTCGGCGACGACGACCTCGACATCCCCGACTTCCTCAAGTAACGCCGTCGCCGGGCCCAGGAGCGATACGCCGTGCCACCGTCCGCTGAGCCCGACGCGGCGCTCGCCGCCCGTCTCGCCGACGTCGATGCCCGCATCGCGGAGGCGGCGCGGGCGGCCGGACGCGATCCCGCAGAGCTGACGAGGATCGTCGTGACGAAGTTCCACCCTGCGAGCCTCGTCGAGCGGCTGTACGCCCTCGGGGTGCGCGACGTAGGGGAGAACCGGCAGCAGGAACTGTCGTCCAAGGCCGCAGAGGTGACGCAGCTGGAGGGCCTGCACTGGCACTTCATCGGGCAGGCGCAGACGAACAAGGCGCGCGCGATCCGCGCGCACGCGTCGGCCGTGCACTCGGTGGACCGCGCGCGCCTCGCGGATGCGCTCGACGCGGCCGCCTCACCCGGGAGCCCGACGCTCGACGTGCTGCTGCAGGTCAACCTCACCGACGATCCCGGCCGGGGTGGTGTCGCCCCCGACGCGGTGGAAGAGCTCGCGCGCCACGTCGCCGCACTCCCGACGCTTCGCATCCGGGGTGTGATGGCGGTCGCGCCACTGGACGTCCCGCCGGCGCAGGCGTTCGATCGCCTCCCCGACCTGTCCGCGAGCGTGCGTCGCGTCGTCCCGGACGCGCGATGGATCTCGGCGGGAATGACCGCCGACTTCGCGGAGGCGATCGCCGCAGGCGCGACACACCTGCGGATCGGCTCGGCAATCACGGGCCCGCGCCCCGAGCGCGGTTAACCTCGGAACAGATGAGCACAACGGAGGATGCGATGTCGAACCCGCTCAAGAAGACCATGGTGTACCTGGGCCTCGCCGACGAGGAAGAGGTCTATGACGAGCCCGCGCCCCAGCCGCGCAGCCGCAAGACCGAGGCGGTCGTCGAGAAGGCTGCTCCGGTGACGCCGATCCATCGCCCCGCGGTGGTGCGCCAGCCGGCTCCTTCGGCCATCAACGAGATCGTGACGGTGCACCCCAAGCAGTACCGCGACGCCCAGGTCATCGCCGAGAACTTCCGCGACGGGATCCCGGTCATCATCAACCTGTCGCAGATGAGCGACGCCGATGCGCGACGCCTCATCGACTTCGCCTCGGGTCTGTCGCTCGGCCTGTACGGCCGCATCGAGCGGGTCACCAGCAAGGTGTTCCTCCTCTCGCCGGAGAACGTCGCCGTCTCGGGTGACGGCGCCGTCGCGCAGGCCGATCCGGAATCGGTCCCCTTCTCGCAGCCGTAGTCTGGATAGGTGCCCGTCGTCCAGCTCATCGCCTCGATCCTGAATCTGGCGCTCCTCCTTTTCGTCTTCCTGCTGCTCGCACGGCTGATCCTGGACTGGATCCCGTTCTTCAACCGGGAGTGGCGCCCGCGCGGCGCCGGCCTCGTCGCCGCCGAGCTCATCTACACGGTCACCGACCCTCCGATCAAGCTCTTCCGGCGATTCATCCCGCCCCTGCGGGTGGGGGCGATCGCCATCGACTTCGGCTTCGCGCTGACGATGCTGCTGTGCTTCATCCTCCTCAGCGTCACCCGCGCGATCGCCGCCTAGACACGCCGCCGGGCACGTCGAACCCTTCGACACTCTCAGGGGCCCGCGGCTATGCTTGCCTGATACGACCAGCCGCCGGCCGGTCGTCCCCCGACATCGGCCAGCGACCTGAGCGCTCGAAAGAGGAATCACCATGGCATTGACCCCCGATGACGTCGTCACCAAGCAGTTCCAGCACGTCCGCTTCAAGGAGGGCTTCGACCCGGACGAGGTCGATGACTTCCTCGACGAGATCGTCGTCGAGTGGCGCAAGGCTCTCGCCGAGAACGAGGAGCTGAAGGCCAAGCTGGCGGCGTACGAGTCCGGTGCCGCCCCCGCTCGCACCGCCGAGCCCGCTCCGGCCCCCGCCGCGGCTGCTCCGGCGCCCGCCGCCCCCGCCGCTGCCGAGGGCGCTGCGCCCGGTGCTGCCAGCGCAGGCATCATCGAGCTCGCCCAGCGCCTGCACGACGAGCACGTCGCCGAGGGTCGCGCTCAGCGCGACCAGCTGATCTCCGAGGCCAAGGCTCAGGCGGCCTCGATCATCTCCGACGCCGAGACCCGCGGCCGCGAAGAAGTCGCGCGCCTCGACCGCGAGCGTTCGCAGCTCGAGAGCCGTATCGCCGAGCTGCGCAACTTCGAGCGCGACTACCGCGCGCAGCTGCGCACGTACATCGAGGGTCACCTGCGCGATCTCGAGACCACGGGCACGTCGTCCGGCACGTCGCCGGTCTCGGCCATCGGCCTCTAGGCCGGTCCTTTGACGGGCCGACCCCCCCTTCACAAGGCGGCGGCCGGCGCCATCATCGCGACTCTCGCGGTGCTGGTGCTGGCCGCCGACCAGTTCACGAAGTACCTCGCACTCGACAACCTGCCGTACGAGCAGCCGGTCCCGGTGATCGGCGACTTCCTGATCTTCTATCTCGTCCGAAACCCCGGCGCCGCCTTCTCGCTCGGCGAGAGCGTCACGTGGATCTTCACGATCGCGCTGGCGGCCGTGGCTGTGGTGATCGTGTGGCTCGCCGCAACCCGCATCCGATCCCGGCTGTGGGCTGTCGTGCTCGGTCTCCTGCTCGGCGGCGTCCTGGGCAACCTCACGGATCGCGTGCTTCGCGAGCCGGGCTTTCCCGTCGGGCATGTGATCGACTTCATCAACACGCCATGGATGATGCCGGCGATCTACAACGTCGCCGACATCTTCATCGTCTCGATGATGATCTCCGTGGCCCTGCTCGTCCTGCTCGGGCTCCATCTCGACGGCACGCGCGAGCCGCGGAAGACGGCGGGCGACGACGCGTCGCCGTCCGCTCCATCCGAGCCCGCCGCCGGTGATGGCGAAGCGGATGCCGCGGCATCCGAGTCCCCGAAAGCCTGACGTGGCGTCCCGCAGCCTTCCCGTGCCCGACGGGCTCGACGGTGTGCGCGTCGACGCCGCGCTGGCCAAGATGCTCGGATTCTCCCGCACCTTCGCGGCCGAGGTTGCCGAGGCGGGCGGTGTGACGATGGACGGGCGGACGCTCGCGAAGTCCGACAAGCTGCGCGGCGGCGCATGGCTCGATGTCTCGTGGGCGCCGAAGGAAGAGCCCCGCGTCATCCCCGTCGAGGTTCCCGATCTGGGGATCGCGTACGACGACGACGAGATCGTCGTCGTCGACAAGCCCGCCGGTGTCGCCGCCCATCCGTCCGTCGGATGGGAGGGGCCCACGGTGCTGGGCGCGCTGGCGGCCGGCGGCTACCGGATCGCGACGAGCGGTGCCGCGGAGCGTCAGGGAGTCGTGCATCGTCTCGATGTCGGCACCAGCGGCCTGATGGTCGTCGCGAAGACCGAGCACGCCTATACGGCGCTCAAGCGCGCGTTCAAGGAGCGCGAGGTGGAGAAGATCTACCACGCGGTCGTGCAGGGGCATCCGGACCCGCTCGCCGGGACGATCGATGCACCGATCGGCCGTCACCCCACCCACTCGTGGAAGTTCGCCGTGACGCCCGACGGCAAGGACTCCGTGACCCACTACGAGACGCTGGAGGCGTTCCCCGGCGCGTCGCTGCTGGAGATCCACCTCGAGACGGGTCGCACCCATCAGATCCGCGTGCACATGGCTGCGCACCGCCACCCGTGCGTCGGCGACCCGCTGTACGGCGCGGATCCCACGCTCTCCGCGCGCCTCGGCCTGACGCGGCAGTGGCTGCACGCGCACGAACTGTCGTTCGCCCACCCGGCGTCGGGGGAGTGGGTCACCTTCACGTCGGAGTATCCGCCCGACCTCGCACACGCTCTCGAGGTGCTGCGCGGCGACTGAGCGGCGCAGCCCGCGCGGATGTCGGGCGTGCGGGCCAGACTCGGGCTATGGCGATCGACGTGAGACCGGCGACCGTGTTCGACGACGTCGCGACGCTGGTCGGCCCGAAGAAGCCCGAGTCCAGCGTCTGCTTCTGCCTCAGCTACCGCATCCCCGCCAAGGAGGCGACGGCGCTGCGTGGTCCAGAGCGGGCGCAGCGCGTGCGGCGGCTCATGGCCGAGGAGGGGCCGATCGGCGTCCTGGCTTATGACGGCGACGAGCCCGTCGGATGGGCCGCCGTGGCCCCGCGCAGCCGCACCCACTTCGCCACCTTCCGGAAGATCCCCCGCGTCGACGATCTCGACGTCTGGTCGGTGTGGTGCTTCCGCGTGCGCCCCGGCCATCGCAAGAAGGGCGTGATGCACGCGCTGATCGACGGTGCCGTCGCGTTCGCAAGGCAGCAGGGTGCGCCGGCGATCGAGGGGTACCCGGTCGACAATCAGGGTGAGAGGGTCGACCTCACGATGGCGTACGTGGGAACGCGAGGGCTCTTCGAGCAAGCCGGCTTCATCAAGGCGGCCGACACCGAGTCGGTGCTGTCCGGCTTCCCGCGCGTGCTGATGCGCCGCGACCTCTAGCCTGGACGCGTGAACGACCTGCTGCGACGCCGCCTCGCGCGCTCCACCGTGCTGTACCTGGACCTCCTCGACACCGTTCCGCCCGAGCTGCTCGGCTCGCACCTGGCCGACCTGCCGTCCGACACCATCGGACACCAGCTGTGGTGCGTGCTCGGCGCCCGCGAGAGCTACCCGCGCGCGGCGGCGGCGGGCGCGTGGCAGGGGTTCACGAGTCCTGTCACGGCCGAGCAGACGACGGATGCCTCGGCACTCCGCGCCGCGTTCGAGCAGACCGCGCGCGACCTCGACGCGTGGGTCGCCGGCATCGATGCCGCCGACGAGGCTTCCCTGACCTACGCGCTCTCCCTGCTCGAGCATGAGACGCAGCATCAGGGGCAGCTCATCCGCTACCTGTACGGGCTGCGCATCGACCGTCCGCACACGTGGCAGCAGCAGTACGCGCTCGACGAGGACTTCTGACCTTCACCCTGTCGTCGAGGGTGAAGCGACCTGCCCGCGCGTCGCGGCGACACCCGCGGGCCCGGGCGATGAGTGTCGGCGTCCGAATCTAGACTCGAGCCGTGGCATCCGACTCCTTCGTTCATCTGCACGTGCACAGCGAGTACTCGATGCTCGACGGGGCGGCCAAGATCGGCGCGATGACGCAGGCCGCCGCCGACTACGGAATGCCCGCGATCGCGGTCACCGACCACGGCAACACCTTCGCCGCGTTCGAGTTCTACAACGCGGCCAAGGCTGCGGGCGTCAAGCCGATCATCGGGCTCGAGGCATACGTGACGCCCGGCACGCACCGCAGCGACAAGTCGCGGGTGGCGTGGGGGACCCCCGAGCAGAAGAGTGACGACGTCTCGGGCTCCGGCGCCTACACGCACATGACGATGTGGAGCCAGAGCACCGAGGGGATGCACAATCTCTTCCGGCTCAGCTCGCTCTCGAGCATGGAGGGCTACTACTTCAAGCCCCGCATGGATCGGGAGCTGCTCGAGACGTACGGCAAGGGGCTCATCGCGACGACGGGCTGCCCCTCCGGCGAGGTGCAGACCCGCCTCCGCCTGGGGCAGTACGACGCGGCCCGCGCCGCCGCGGCCGAGTTCCAGGACATCTTCGGCAAGGAGAACTACTTCGCCGAGATCATGGACCACGGACTCTCCATCGAGCGCCGGGTCATGACCGATCTGCTGAGGCTCTCGAAGGACCTCGGCATCCCGCTCGTCGCCACCAACGACTCCCACTACACGCACCAGCACGAGGCCGACGCCCACGCCGCCCTCCTGTGCGTGCAGTCCGGTTCGACGCTCGACGACCCCAACCGCTTCAAGTTCGACGGCGACGGCTACTACATCAAGACCGCTCAGGAGATGCGGCAGATCTTCCGAGACCACCCCGAGGCGTGCGACAACACCCTGCTCATCGCCGAGCGCTGCGAGGTGGAGTTCAACACCGCGGCGAACTACATGCCGCGCTTCCCCGTGCCGGACGGCGAGACCGAAGACAGCTGGCTCATCAAGGAGGTCGAGGCCGGGCTGCACTACCGATACCCCGACGGCATCCCCGACAGGGTGCGCAAGCAGGCGGAGTACGAGACGGGCATCATCCTGCAGATGGGCTTCCCGGGCTACTTCCTGGTCGTCGCCGACTTCATCAACTGGGCGAAGGACAACGGCATCCGCGTCGGTCCCGGGCGAGGCTCCGGCGCCGGCTCGATGGTCGCCTACGCGATGCGGATCACCGACCTCGACCCGCTCGAGCATGGGCTCATCTTCGAGCGGTTCCTCAACCCCGACCGCGTCTCGATGCCCGACTTCGACGTGGACTTCGACGACCGCCGACGCGGCGAGGTGATCGACTACGTCACCGAGAAGTACGGCTCGGAGCGCGTCGCACAGATCGTCACGTACGGAACCATCAAGTCCAAGCAGGCGCTCAAAGACGCCGGTCGGGTGCTCGGCTTCCCCTTCAGCATGGGGGAGCGGCTGACGAAGGCGATGCCCCCGGCCGTCATGGGCAAGGACATGCCGCTCAGCGGCATGTTCGACAAGGAGCACCCTCGGTTCAAGGAGGCGTCGGAGTTCCGCGCCCTCATCGACACCGACCCCGAGGCCAAGACGGTCTTCGACCGCGCGCTCGGGCTCGAGGGCCTCAAGCGCCAGTGGGGAGTCCACGCGGCGGGCGTCATCATGTCGAGCGAGCCGCTGCTCGACATCATCCCGATCATGCGCCGAGAGCAGGACGGCCAGATCGTCACTCAGTTCGACTACCCGTCGTGCGAGACCCTCGGCCTGATCAAGATGGACTTCCTGGGGCTGCGCAACCTCACGATCATCTCGGACGCCCTCGACAACATCCGCTTGAACCGCGGCGAGGAACTCGACCTGGAGCACCTGGCGCTCGACGACCGAGGCGCATACGAGCTGCTCGCCCGCGGCGACACGCTCGGCGTCTTCCAGCTCGACGGCGGCCCGATGCGCTCGCTCCTGCGACTGCTTCGTCCCGACAACTTCGAGGACGTCTCCGCCGTCATCGCGCTCTACCGCCCGGGTCCGATGGGCGCGAACTCGCACATCAACTACGCGCTGCGCAAGAACGGGCAGCAGGAGGTCACCCCGATCCATCCCGAGCTCGAGGAGCCCCTGCGGGAGATCCTCGACATCAGCTACGGCCTGATCATCTATCAGGAGCAGGTCATGGCGATCGCGCAGAAGGTCGCCGGGTTCTCGCTCGGTCAGGCAGACATCCTCCGTCGCGCGATGGGCAAGAAGAAGAAGTCCGAGCTCGATAAGCAGTACGAGGGATTCTCGGGCGGCATGACGGAGCGCGGCTTCAGTGCCGACGCGATCAAAGCCCTGTGGGACATCCTGCTGCCGTTCTCCGACTACGCGTTCAACAAAGCGCACTCCGCCGCCTATGGCCTGGTGTCGTACTGGACCGCGTATCTGAAGGCGCACTACCCCGCCGAGTACATGGCCGCGCTGCTCACGAGCGTCGGCGACTCGAAGGACAAGATGGCGGTCTACCTCAACGAGTGCCGTCGCATGGGCATCAAGGTGCTGCCGCCCGATGTGCGCGAGTCGATCCGGTACTTCGCCGCTGTCGGCGAAGACATCCGATTCGGCCTGGGGGCCGTGCGCAACGTCGGCGCCAACGTCGTCGACGGCATCATCGCGGCTCGCAAGGACGACACGTTCACGTCGTTCCACGACTTCCTCGACAAAGTTCCCATCCACGTCGCCAACAAACGCACCCTCGAGTCCCTGATCAAGGCCGGAGCGTTCGACTCGATGGGCGACACCCGTCGCGCTCTGCTCGAGATCCACGAGGATGCGACCGAGGCGGCGGTCGACAGGAAGCGCAACGAGGCCCAGGGTGCGATCGGCTTCGACTTCGACAGCCTTTACGACGCCGCCGAAGAGGTCGTCCCGGCCAAGGTCCCGCCGCGTCCGGAGTTCACCAAGAAGGACAAGCTCGCCTTCGAACGCGAGATGCTCGGGCTCTACGTCTCCGATCATCCGCTCGCGGGCCTCGAGATCCCGTTGGCCAAGCACGCGTCGACGAGCATCCACGACCTGCTCTCGTCCGAAGACGTCAACGACGGAGACCAGGTCACGGTGGCGGGTCTCGTGACGAGCGTTCAGCATCGTGTCGCCAAGGCCAGCGGGAACCCCTACGGCATGATCACCGTCGAGGACTTCAACGGCGAGGTCACGATCATGTTCATGGGCAAGACGTACACCGAATTCAGCTCCATGCTCGTGGCCGACTCGATCCTCGTCGTGCGCGGGCGCGTCTCGCGCAGGGAGGACGGACTCAACCTGCACGCGCAATCGGCGTTCGCTCCGGATCTGGGGACGATGGATGCCTCGGGGCCGCTGGTCCTCGTGATGCCCGAACGCCGCGCCAACGAAGCGGTCGTGGGGGAGCTGCTGCAGGTGCTCGACCGTCACCGGGGCGACACCGAGGTCACCGTCAAGCTCCACGCCGGGTCTGTCGCGAAGGTGTTCGAGATCCCGCATCAGGTGCGCCTCACCGCAGATCTGTACGGCGAACTCAAGGGCCTCCTGGGCCCGCAGTGCCTGGGCTGAATCACCCCGATCTCATTTCCGTCTCATCGGGCGTGAGTAGCATGAATGCGACGTATCGCCGCCTCGCGCGGCCGGAAGGGAACATCGTGACGGACGACCAGCACAATGAGGATCTCGACGTCGAACAGGGCTCGGTTCACCCCGAAGAGCCGCCGCAGTACGGCGTGGGCCCGTTCTCGATTCGCGAGGTCGCCCTGGCAGGCGTCTGGCTCGTCGCGTTCGTCGTGTCGTTCTTCTCCGTCAATGTGGGCCGCTTCGAATCGGTGTGGACCTCGAGCATCCTCTGGATCCTCGCGATCGGCGTGCCGACCGCCGCGGTGTTCCTGATCGTGCTCCGCCGGCTGTCGCCGCAGGGCATTCGCCGCGTCGGATCGCTCGGCATCGACCAGTTCGCGTCCGTCGCCTTCTCCGTGGCGTTCGTCGTGTGGCTCCAGCTCATCTGGGAGACCGTCGAGATCGCTGCCGAGACCGGCGCGTGGGCGCGCACCTGGGTGATCTGGGTGGAGGGCATCCTGATGCTCGCCGGTGTGGTGCTCACCGTGTTCGCTCCGCTCATCCCCGTACTCGAGGAGGATTTCCGCGGTCGTCCGGAGGTGCCCGCTCATCGCAGCGCACGGCCGATCCGCTCGATCACGGCCCGCCCGCCGCGCGCGCCCCGTCCCTCGGAGGCCGAGACCTCCGACTTCTCGTCGTACGCGCCGGCCGTCGGCGCCGCGCCGTACGCCACGTCGGGAGAGACGCTCGCCGCGCCGGCCGCTGCCGCCTCCGCGCGTCCCGGCGAGCCGCCGCGCGCCGACGAGGCCGAGTTCGAGGCGGGAGCGAAAGCGGAGCCCGACCGCACGGCCGAGACCAGGGCCTTCGAGCCGGCTCACTCGCGCGATACGTTCGAGCCCGTCCAGGAGCCCACGACGACCGTCGAGCCCGCCGCCGAACCCGCTGCGCGGCACCAGGCGTTCTGGGCGCTCGTGCCCGAGGACCGCGATGTCGTCGATGAGATCGGCATCCCCGTCTTCCGCATTGGACCGACGGCATGGGCGCTCGTCATCGAGGACCGCGGTGAAGCGTTCGTCGTGCGGCATGAAGACGGCCGCATCGGCTATCTGCACGACGTCTCCGGCGTCACACGCGGCTGACGCCGCCTCCCGCGCCGCTAGCGTAGAAGTATGCTCCGCACGATCGACCTGCGCGGGCGTGTACTCACGTCCGCGGAGCTTCTCGCGACCGTCCCGCGTGCCTCGGCGGCGCGCGAAGAGGCTCTCACGACAGCCGCCCGCATCGTCGCCGACGTCGCCTCGCACGGCGAGACGGCGCTTCGCGATCAGGCGGAGCGGTTCGACCGGGTGACCGGCCATGACATCCGCGTCCCGGGCTCCCACCTCGACGAGGCCGCCGCGGCGCTCGACCCCGCGGTGCGCAGTGCGCTCGAGGAGGCCATCGCGCGGGTGCGCGAGGCCTCCGCCGCTCAGGTGCCCGCCCCCGCGACGACCGTGCTCGGCCCCGGTGCGCGGGTGACACAACGGTGGCAGCCCGTGCGCCGCGTCGGGCTCTACGTGCCGGGCGGGAAGGCCGTCTACCCGTCGAGCGTCGTCATGAACGTCGTCCCCGCCCAGGTGGCGGGCGTCGCCGAGATCGCGCTCGCCTCGCCCCCTCAGCGGGAGCACGGCGGACGCGTGCACCCCGTGATCCTGGGTGCCGCGAAGCTCCTCGGCGTCGACGAGGTCTACGCCATGGGCGGCGCAGGGGCCGTCGGAGCGCTCGCGCACGGGGTGCCGACGCTCGGACTCGAGCCCGTCGACGTCGTCACCGGCCCCGGCAACAACTTCGTCGCGGCCGCGAAACGCGCGGTGGCGGGACTCGTCGGGACGGATGCCGAGGCCGGCGCCACCGAGATCCTGATCGTCGCCGACGACACCGCCGATCCGCGGCTGGTCGCCGCCGATCTCATCAGCCAGGCTGAGCACGACGAGCAGGCCTCTGCCGTCCTCGTCACGACATCGGAGCCGCTCGCGGCGGCACTGGCCGTGGAGGTCGCTTCCCGCGCGCTGGCGACACGTCACGCCGAGCGAGTGACGACGGCGCTGTCCGGACCGCAGTCCGCGATCGTCCTCGTCGACGACCTCGCAGCGGCGACGGACTTCAGCAACGCCTACGCGCCGGAGCACCTCGAACTGCATCTCGCTGACCCACGCCCCGAGGACTTCGTCCACGCCGGCGCGGTGTTCGTCGGGCCGGACTCACCGGTCAGCCTCGGCGACTACCTCGCGGGCAGCAATCACGTGCTTCCGACCGGCGGTCAGGCCCGTTACGCCGCCGGGCTGTCGGCTTCGACGTTCCTGCGGCCGCAGCAGGTCATCGAGTACGATCACTCGGCACTCGAAGCGGTCCGCGACGCGATCGTCACACTCGCGGAGGCCGAGGCGCTGCCCGCCCACGGTGAGGCCGTCGTGGCGCGCTTCGAGGCGTAGCCGGCCGCGTGAGGCGTAGTCTGTTCCTGCCATGCACTGCCCGTTCTGCCGCCACCCGGACTCGCGCGTGATCGACTCGCGCACGAGCGACGACGGTCTCAGCATTCGCCGACGTCGCCAGTGCCCGCAGTGCGGCGGTCGTTTCACGACCGTGGAGACGGCGAGCCTCAACGTGATCAAGCGCTCGGGGGTGATCGAGCCCTTCAGCCGGGAGAAGGTCATGTCGGGCGTCCGCAAGGCCTGTCAGGGCCGGCCCGTGACGGAGGCCGACCTCGCGGTCCTGGCCCAGACCGTCGAGGAGACGGTCCGCCAGACGGGTGCGTCGCAGCTCGACACCAATGAGATCGGCCTGGCGATCCTGGGGCCGCTCCGCGAACTCGACGAGGTGGCCTACCTGCGATTCGCCAGCGTCTACCAGGCGTTCGACTCTCTGGAGGACTTCGATTCGGCGATCGCGCAGCTGCGCGCCGATCATCAGGATCGCCCCGCCCGGGCGGTCGACTGACACGACGTCGGACCGCAGCGGAGTGACCGGTTAGCCTGGATCCGATGTATCCCCTCCTCTTCCGGACCGTGCTGTCGCGCATGGATCCCGAGACCGCGCACCACGCGGCCATGGTCGTCATCCGTGTTCTCGGAGTTCCGCCGTTCTCCTGGGCTGCGCGCGCGCTCACCCGCCCCGATCCCGCGTTGGGGGTCTCGGCGCTCGGGCTGCGCTTCGCCACGCCGTTCGGCGTCGCGGCGGGCTTCGACAAGGACGCCACCGGCGCGGCGGGGCTGTTCGCGCTCGGGTTCGGGCATGTCGAGGTGGGCACCCTCACCGCCATCCCGCAGGAGGGGAACCCTCGCCCGCGACTGTTCCGGCTCATCCCCGATCGGGCGGTCGTCAACCGGATGGGCTTCAACAACCACGGCGCCGAGGCGGCCGCAGCGCGACTCGAGAAGCTGCGCCGTCGGCGGCACCGAGGTGTGATCGGCGTGAACATCGGCAAGAGCCGTGTGGTCGATGTCGCCGATGCCACCGCCGACTACGTGCGAAGCGCGACACAGCTCGCGCCTCTCGCCGATTACCTCGTCGTCAACGTGTCCTCTCCGAACACGCCCGGCCTGCGCGGGCTGCAGGCCGTCGAGACCCTCCGGCCGCTGCTGGAGGCGGTCCGGGATGCCGCGGGCCCGACGCCCCTCCTGGTGAAGATCGCCCCCGACCTGCCCGACGACGAGGTGACGGCCATCGCGACGCTGGCGGTGGACCTCGGCCTGGCCGGTCTCATCGCCACGAACACGACGATCTCGCGCGACGGGCTCGTCACCGATCCGGAGACGGTGGCAGCCGCCGGAGCGGGCGGCCTGTCCGGTGCCCCGCTGAAGCAGCGTTCGCTCGAGGTCCTGCGCCTCGTCCGCGCGGCCGTGCCCGCCGACTTCTGCGTCATCTCCGTCGGCGGCGTCGAGACGGCCGCCGATGTGCGCGAGCGGCGGGATGCCGGGGCCACCCTGGTTCAGGGATACACCGGCTTCCTCTATCGGGGACCGTTGTGGGCCCGGCAGATCAGTCGCGGACTGCGTCGAGACGTCTCGGCCTGACGCGCGCCGGCATGGCCGGGCGACCCACCGTCCGGTGACGGCGGGAGAGGCATCCGATCGACTCAGACCGGGCGCTGGCCGCGCTTGACTTGCGGCTTCGGCAGACGCAGGAAGCGCATCTGAACGGTGCGCATCGCGGCGTACCAGCCGAGGCCCTTCTCGATCTTGTCGGCCCCGAACTTCGCCTTGACCGCGCGCTTGACCATGATCGAGGTCAGGATCATGTCGCCGATGACGAAGAAGATGAAGATCCACAGCACGACGAACGAGTAGAACTGCACCTCGCGCAGCGGGATGAAGGTCGCGAGGATCACGATCACCATGGCGGGCATGACCGCCTCGCCCAGGTGCCAGCCGGCGTCGACGTAGTCGCGCACGAACTTGCGCTGCGGACCCTGGTCGCGCGCCGGGAGGTAGCGCGGGTCGCCGGAGGCCATGCCCACGCGGGCCTTCTCGCGTTGAGCGGCGAGTTCGGCCCGCTGACGCGCCTTCGCCTCCTTGGTGTCGGGCACGAGGGGGCGCTTGCGGGCGGCCTCGCGCTCGGCGCGGGTCGGGGTCGCGCGACCCTTTCCGGTCGTGACGGGAGTGCCGTTCAGCACCGTCCCGTCGGACGGCGCGTCGCTGGACGCGGATGCTGCGGAGTTCTTGGCCACGATGATCCTCGGAAGATTTTGCGGGGGCGGGTGCACTTAAGATTACCCGCATGACCTCTGACCTCTCCCGACAGGATGCTGTGCGCGACGCAGCGGCATCCGGCATCCCTGCCGCCATCGCCGACCTCGGCACCCTCGTGCGCATTCCGTCCGTCGCCTTCCCTGGGTTCGACGAGGCGCCGGTCGAGCGCAGCGCCGAGGCAGTCGCCGATCTCGTGCGCGGCACCGGGCTGTTCGAGACCGTCGAGGTGCGGCGCTCGTCGATCCCGGGCACGGCGGAGCAGGGGAAGCCGGCCGTGCTGGCCACGCGTGCGGCGCGCAACGGCCGCCCGACGATCCTGCTGTACGCACACCATGACGTTCAGCCGGTCGGCGACGAGTCGCTGTGGGAGTCGCCGCCGTTCGAGCCGACGCTGCGCAACGGTCGCCTGTACGGGCGCGGGGCGGCCGACGACAAGGCGGGCGTCATGGCGCACATCGCCGCGCTCCGTGCGCTCAAGGAGGCGGTCGGCGAGGACTTCGATCTGGGCGTCGCGCTCTTCTTCGAAGGCGAGGAGGAGGCCGGATCACGCTCGTTCGCGCAATTCCTCTCCGACAACGCCGACGCGCTTCGCGCCGACGTCATCGTGGTCGCCGACTCGGGCAACTGGGACGACAAGACGCCTGCTCTCACCGTCTCCCTGCGTGGCAACACGCGCTTCACCATGCGCGTGAAGACGCTCGAGCACGCGTCGCACTCCGGCATGTTCGGTGGAGCGGTGCCCGACGCGATGATGGCCGCTGTCAAGATGCTGGCGACGCTGTGGGACGACGACGGAGCAGTCGCGGTGGAGGGCCTGACGGAGCGGGATGCCCCGACTCCCGAGTACTCCGAGGAGACGCTGCGCGACGAGGCCGGACTGCCGGCCGGAGTCTCGCCGGTCGGGCGGGGCACGATCCTCAGCCGGATCTGGAACAAGCCGTCCATCACCGTGACGGGCATCGATGCGCCGAGCGTCGCGAACGCCTCGAACACGCTGAGCCCCGAGGTCTCGGTCGTCATCAGCGCACGCATCGCCCCCGGCCAGTCCGCGCGCGACGCCTATGGGGCCATCGAGGCGCACCTGCGAGCCCACGCCCCGTTCGGGGCCGAAGTGACCTTCACCGACCAGGACTACGGCGACGCGTTCCTCGTCGACACCTCCGGCTGGGCCGTCGAGGCTGCCCGCGAGGCGCTGCACGAAGGGTACGGCGTCGAATCGGTCGACATCGGAGTGGGCGGATCCATCCCCTTCATCGCCGACCTCGTCCGCGAGTTCCCCGGGGCGCAGATCCTCGTCACCGGGGTGGAGGACCCGCACGCCCGCGCGCACAGCCCCAATGAGTCCCTGCACCTCGAGACGTTCCGAAACGCGGTCCTGTCCGAGGCGCTGCTCCTCGAGAAGCTCGACCGGCGCGACGGCCGGGCGTAGACACGATCCGCTCGGAGCCGGTTCCCCGGCGACGAAGGTAGAATCGCACCATCCAGCCGCGAACGCGGCCCGTCCGGAGGAGTGCCATGACCGACACTGCGATGTCGACCGACCAGTCCGTTCGCGAGCACGGCGTCCTGCTCACCGACGCTGCCTCGCTCAAGGTGAAGAGCCTGCTCTCCCAGGAGGGGCGGGATGATCTCCGCCTGCGCGTCGCAGTCCAGCCCGGCGGCTGCAGCGGCCTCATCTACCAGCTGTACTTCGACGAGCGCTACCTCGACGGAGACAAGACGGTCGACTTCGACGGAGTCGAGGTGATCGTCGACGACATGAGCGTCCCCTACCTCGACGGCGCGACCATCGACTTCAAGGACACGATCTCGGAGCAGGGCTTCACGATCGACAACCCGAACGCGGCCGGCAGCTGCGCATGTGGCGACAGCTTCCACTGATCGCAGGAGATTTTCCCGCAGGCCCGGCGCGCTCCTCGGAGCGCCCGGGCCTGCGGTTTTCCGCTCCGGAGACACGGTTCAACCTGGGCGGATGGCCTGAATCGACTGAACGCTTGCCCTAGACTGGCAAGGTCCTCTTCACGACCCGGAAAGGTGCACCGTGCCCTCGAAACGCCGTATCCGCTGGGCCGTTCTCCCGATCGGGATCGCAACGGCCGCACTGCTCGCCGGATGCACCCCGACAGAGCTGAACGGCTACCTGCCCGGCTTCGTCGAAGACGGCACCCCGGCCACCGACCGCACCGACATGGTGTCGGGTCTGTGGGTCAACTCCTGGATCGTGCTTCTCGCCGTCGGCGTGATCACGTGGGGCCTGATGGGCTGGGCGGCGATCGCCTACCGGCGCCGCCGCGGTCAGACCGGGCTCCCCGTCCAGCTGCGGTACAACATGCC
The DNA here is from genome assembly GCF_012847295.1 of Microbacterium sp. MF43. Taxonomy (GTDB): domain Bacteria; phylum Actinomycetota; class Actinomycetes; order Actinomycetales; family Microbacteriaceae; genus Microbacterium. Next base: position 647,834 of record NZ_JABBDY010000003.1, on the reverse strand, counting down.
GATCGAGATCTTCTACACGATCGTGCCGCTCATCCTCGTCATCGGCTTCTTCGCGTTCACGGCGCGCGACCAGACGATCCTCGAGACGCAGTACGAAGACCCGGACGTCGAGATCACCGCCATCGGCAAGCAGTGGTCGTGGGACTTCCAGTACAACGGCGAGGACGAGGAAGACACCGTCTGGAGCATGGGCGTCCAGGCGCAGACCGACGCTGAGGGCAACATCACCAGCGAGCTGCCCACGCTCGTCCTTCCGGTCGACCAGACGGTCAAGATCAAGCTCCAGTCGCGGGATGTGATCCACTCCTTCTGGATCATCGACTTCCTGTACAAGAAGGACATGTACATCGGCAAGGACAACTACTGGTCCTTCACGCCGACCCGAGAGGGATCGTACGCCGGCAAGTGCGCCGAGCTCTGCGGTGAGTACCACTCGATGATGCTCTTCAACGTCGAGGTCGTGAGCGAGGGGGAGTACGAGGAGTACCTCGCCTCCCTCCGAGACGCCGGCCAGACCGGGGACATCAACGACCAGTACGACCGCCTCCAGAACCTGCCCGGAACGGGTGCAAGCGAAGAGGGAGACCACTGATCATGGCGACGACGCTTCCGCTTCAGGAGAAGACGCAGGGTCGCCCGACCACGCTGCCCCCTCGCCAGGCGGCGCTGCTCAGCGCTTCACGCGTCGAGCAGAAGGGCAACATCATCGTCAAGTGGATCACCTCCACCGACCACAAGACGATCGGCTACCTGTACCTCATCTCGTCGGTGCTGTTCTTCCTTCTCGGCGGTGTGATGGCGCTCATCATCCGCGCCGAGCTCTTCGAGCCCGGGATGCAGATCATCCCGACGAAGGAGCAGTACAACCAGCTGTTCACGATGCACGGCACGATCATGCTGCTGATGTTCGCGACGCCGCTCTTCGCCGGCTTCGCCAACGCGATCCTGCCGCTGCAGATCGGTGCGCCCGATGTCGCGTTCCCCCGTCTGAACGCCTTCGCGTTCTGGCTGTTCCTCTTCGGGTCGACCATCGCGGTCGCCGGCTTCCTCACCCCGCAGGGCGCGGCGTCGTTCGGCTGGTTCGCCTACCAGCCGCTGGCGAATGCCAGCTTCTCTCCCGGCGCGGGAGGCAACCTCTGGATGCTCGGCCTCGGCATGAGCGGTTTCGGCACGATCCTCGGTGCGGTGAACTTCATCACCACGATCATCACGATGCGTGCGCCGGGCATGACCATGTGGCGCATGCCGATCTTCTCGTGGAACACGCTGGTCACCAGCATCCTGATCCTCATGGCGTTCCCGGTGCTCGCCGCCGCCATCCTGGCCGCCGCCGCTGACCGCGTGCTCGGTGCGCACATCTACGACCCGGCCAACGGCGGCGTCCTGCTCTGGCAGCACCTCTTCTGGTTCTTCGGTCATCCCGAGGTGTACATCATCGCGCTGCCGTTCTTCGGCATCATCTCCGAGGTGCTTCCGGTCTTCAGCCGCAAGCCGATCTTCGGCTACAAGACCCTCGTCTACGCGACGATCGCCATCGCCGCGCTGTCGGTCGCGGTGTGGGCGCACCACATGTACGTGACGGGTGCTGTCCTGCTGCCGTTCTTCGCGCTCATGACGATGCTCATCGCGGTTCCGACGGGTGTGAAGATCTTCAACTGGATCGGAACCATGTGGCGGGGCTCCGTGACCTTCGAGACACCGATGGTGTTCGCACTCGGCTTCCTGGTCTCGTTCGTGTTCGGTGGACTCACGGGCGTCATCCTCGCGTCGCCGCCCCTGGACTTCCATTTGTCGGACTCGTACTTCGTCGTGGCGCACTTCCACTACGTCGTCTTCGGCACGGTCGTGTTCGCGATGTTCGCAGGCTTCTACTTCTGGTGGCCGAAGTGGACGGGCAAGATGCTCAACGAGCGTCTCGGCATGGTGCACTTCTGGATGCTCTTCATCGGCTTCCACATGACGTTCCTCATCCAGCATTGGCTGGGCGTGGACGGCATGGTCCGCCGCTATGCCGACTACTCCGAGGCAGATGGCTTCACCTGGCAGAACCAGGTGTCGACCGTGGGTGCGATCATCCTGGGCGCTTCGATGATCCCCTTCCTGTTCAATGTCTGGATCACGGCACGCAACGCGCCCCGGGTGACGGTCAACGACCCGTGGGGTTACGGCGCGTCGCTGGAGTGGGCCACCTCCTGCCCGCCGCCGCGGCACAACTTCACGTCGATCCCGCGCATCCGCAGCGAGCGTCCTGCGTTCGACCTCAACCACCCGGAGGCGGGCATCCCCGTCGGCGTGGGTCCCGCGAAGGACGCGCCCGAAGCTCCGGTTGTCGACCTCGCCGAGGGAGAGGTGAAGTAAGTGCGCACCAACACCGGACTCTGGTGGCTCCTCTGCGCGTTCTTCGTGCTGATGGCGGTCGTCTACACGGGCTGGAACCTGCTCTCGCACTGGGACACCAACCTCACCGGCAGCCAGTCGCTGTGGGAGACCGCGACGCGCTCGATCGAGTGGGTCGGCAGTGTCGCCCTGCTCTTCACCGCCTTCATGTCGGCGCTCATCGCCTTCTACATCGGCAAGGTGCACAAGGCACAGGGTGGCGAACTGCCCGAAGACATCCTGACCTCCGACATCGACGACGGCGACCCGGAGCTGGGTGAGTTCAGCCCCTGGTCGTGGTGGCCGATCGTCCTCGCCTTCTCGGCCGCGATCGCGATGATCGGCCTCGCCGTGGGGGCGTGGATGGTGCCAATCGGATTCGGCATCTTCCTCGTCGCGATCGTCGGCTGGGTGTACGAGTACTACCGCGGGTACTTCGCGCGCTGATCGTGGCGCTGCGCCCCTCGCGCGTGCGGCTGCGCGCCGCTGCGGTGTCCGACATCGGGCCTCACCGCACCGTGAACCAGGACGCCGCCTTCACGGCACCCTGGGGTGGTGCAGTGGCGGATGGCGTCGGAGGCGGACCGGCTGGCGACCTCGCATCTGCGGCGTTCGTGCACCGGCTCGCCGCCGGGCGTATCGGAACCGTGGATGCCCAGACGCTCGCCGTCAGCGTTCGTGAGGCGAATTGGGACCTGCGAGCACACGTCGAACGGGATCCGTCTCTCCACGGGATGGCGACGACCTTCACGGGCATCTTCGTATCGGAGAACGACTCCGTGCTGCTGGCGCACACCGGCGATTCCCGTGCGTATCTCCTGCGCGCCGGCACGCTCACGCAGCAGACGCGCGACGACTCCTACGTCCAGGCGCTCGTGGACCTGGGTCTCGTCGGGCCCGAGGAGGCGATCTCGCATCCGCGTCGCAACCTCATCACGGCCTCGCTCTCGGGAGCGGAGCGCGATGGGGCAGTGGTCGTCGAACACGACGCGCGCCATGGCGACCGTTGGGTGCTGTGCAGCGACGGGCTGAGTGACTACGTTCCGCTGGGCGACATCGCCGACGCGGTGTCGGCGCCTGATGCTGCGGTCGCCGCCGCATCCGCCGTCGGCGTGGCGATCCGCGCCGGGACGCGCGACAACGTCACGGTGGTCGTCTGCGATGTCGAGGTCGGGGCTGTGCAGTCCTTCTCGGATCGGCCCGACGCCTCCTTCTACGGTGCGGCGGCCCAGCGGTTCACCGAGGGCCTCGAATACGCCTGACCGGCGCCTGCGACCACGCGGTCACGCACCGCCGAGCGCGGCATTGTCACGTACCACCATCACCTGCGGGTCGAACGTGCGGGGGAGTGCTCCCTGGTCGTTCTCGGTCGGCTGCCCTTCGCGGATCCAGTACTCATAGCCTCCGATCATCTCCTTCACGCTGTAGCCGATCTTGGCGAACTCCAGGGCGCCCTTGGCGCCCGCGTTGCAGCCCGGGCTCCAGCAGTAGACGACCACGGGAACGGACGGATCGAGCTCGCGCGGCGCACGCTCGGCGATCTGCGCGTAGGGCATGTGGACTGCCCCCACGATGCGCCCCTGCGCCCACGCCTCGTCGCCGCGCACGTCGACGAGTACGAAGCGCCCACCGGCCTTCTGCGCGGCATAGACGTCCGAGGCATCCGTCTCGAGGGCGAGCTTGGCGGAGAAGTAGTCGAGAGCTGACGTCATGTGTCCACGCTACGACCCTGGCCCCTGCGTCGGAGTCGCACCGCGGTCAAGCCTCCACGGAATCCTGCCGACCCTGGTCGCGCGCCCCAGGGACCAATGGCGGATGCCCCGGCACCGGCGCCTCGAGGGGCGCGGTGCCGGGGCATCCGATCGAATCGATCCGACCTACTGGTTGGACTCCTTCTCGCGATTGCGTTTCTTTTCGCCGGTCTCGGGAACGATCACGTTCGACGGACGGACGGCGGTCTCGGAATTGCGACCGTCGTCGATCGGCGTGTGAGGCGCGTCGGGCACGCCGGCGCGCTCGTGAGCGGCCTGCAGCTCGGCGTCTTCCTCCGCGGCGATGTGGTCGAGCTCGTGGTGCTGGTGGGCCAGCGCCGCGTCGAGTTCTGCCTGGGTGACCGGCGTGAGCCGGTCCTCGAAGAACCAGCGCGAGAAGGCCGCGCGGAGGTTCTCGTGCCACGGGATACGGCCCTTCGCGTTCGGGCGCACGACCAGCGGTTCGTACGTCTCGAACCCGACGAGCTTGTAGCGCTCGTAGTCGTCGACAGGCTGGTGAACCTCGATGTACTCGCCGCCGGGGAGGCGCACGATGCGACCGGACTCGTACCCGTGCAGCGCGATCTCGCGGTCCTTCCGCTGAAGCGCGATGCAGATGCGCTTCGTCACGAAGTAGGCGACGACAGGACCGACGAAGAGGAGCGCCTGGAGGGTGTGGATGACCCCCTCCATGGTGAGCCAGAAGTGCGTCGCGATGATGTCGGACGCTGCGGCGGCCCACAGCACGGCGTAGAACGTGACTCCCGCGGCGCCGATCGCCGTGCGGGTGGCCGCGTTGCGGGGACGCTCGGCGATGTGGTGCTCACGCTTGTCTCCGGTGACCCACGCCTCGATGAAGGGGTAGATCAGCACGACGAGGATGAACACGCCGAGTCCGACGAGGGGGACCAGGATGTTGAACGACCACGTGTGGCCGAGGAACACGAACTCCCAGCCCGGCGGAATGAGTCGCAGAGCGCCATCCGCGAAGCCGATGTACCAGTCCGGCTGCGTTCCCGCCGAGACCGGCGACGGGTCGTACGGACCGTAGTTCCAGATCGGGTTGATCGTGAACAGGGCCGCGATCAGCGCGATGAAGCCGAACGTGATGAAGAGGAAGCCACCCATCTTCGACATGTAGACGGGCATCATCGGGTAGCCGACGACGACGCTGTTGGTGCGGCCGGCACCAGCGAACTGCGTGTGCTTGTTGATCACCATGAGCATCAGGTGCAGCACCAGCAGGCCGACGAGGATCGCCGGGAGCAGCAGGATGTGCAGGGAGTAGAGGCGCCCCACGATGGCGGTACCCGGGAACTCGCCGCCGAACAGGAGGAACGAGGTCCACGTGCCGATCAGCGGGATGCCCTTGACCATGCCGTCGATGATGCGCAGGCCGTTGCCCGAGAGAACATCGTCGGGGAGCGAGTACCCGGTGAAGCCCTCGCCCATCGCGAGGATGAAGAGGATGAACCCGATCACCCAGTTGAGCTCGCGCGGCTTGCGGAACGCGCCGGTGAAGAACACGCGGAGCATGTGCACGCCGATGCCGGCGACGAAGACGAGCGCCGCCCAGTGGTGCATCTGGCGCACCAGGAGACCGCCGCGCAGGTCGAACGAGATCTCGAGCGTCGAGGCCATGGCGGCGGACATCTCGATGCCGCGCATGGGGAGGTAGGCGCCGTGGTAGTGCGTCTCGACCATGGAGGCCTGGAAGAAGAACGTCAGGAACGTGCCCGTGAGAAGCACGACGACGAAGCTCCACAGCGCGATCTCGCCGAGCATGAACGACCAGTGGTCGGGGAAGATCTTCCGGCCGAGCTCCTTGACGAAGCCCGACAGGCTGGTGCGCTCGTCGATGTAGTTCGAGGCGGCGCCGACGAAACGTCCGCCGAGCGGCTTGTCGCGCGTGCCCGCGGGCTCTGCGTACGACGCCGGCTCCCGAGTCAGGTTCTCGGAGGGGTGCGTGGTGGTCATGATCAGTGACGCTCCCAGAAGCTCGGGCCGACGGGCTCGGTGAAGTCGCTGCGCGCGATCAGGTAACCCTCGTCGTCGACGGTGATCGGCAGCTGCGGCAGCGGACGGGCGGCGGGTCCGAAGATGACCTTCGCGGCGTCGGTGACATCGAACTGCGACTGGTGGCAGGGGCACAGCAGGTGGTGAGTCTGCTGCTCGTACAGCGCGACGGGGCATCCGACGTGGGTGCAGACCTTGGAGTACGCGACGATGCCGTCGTAGGACCAGTCCGCGCGCTCGGGCGATTCGGTGATCTGCTCGGGGAGCAGGCGCATGAGGAGGACGATCGCCTTGGCCTTCTCCTCGAGGTAGCCGTCGGAGTGCGAGATATCGGCGAGGTCCTCGGGGATGACGTGCACGGCCGAGCCGAGCGTCACGTCCGCGGCGCGGATCGGCTCACCCGTCGGGTCGTGTGCGAGGCGCGTGCCCTCCTTCCACATCGTGTGGCTGAGGAGGTAGACGGGGTCGCCGCCGTGCGGGTGCTCGGGGGTGTCCTGAGGCGCGAGACCGCGGAAGAGGACGATCGCGGGAGCGACCGAGGCGACGAGGGCCGCGATCAGCGAGTTGCGGATCATCGCCCGCCGGCCGAAGCCCGACTCCTCGTTGGCGTCCGCGAACGCCTGGATCGCCGCGGCTCGGGTCGTGTCGCGACCGCGCGTGGCGTGACGCGGCTCGACGTACTCCTTGTCGGACATCACGGCCTTCGACCAGTGGATCGCGCCGATGCCGATGGCGAGCAGCGCGAGCGCGATGCCGAGGCCGATGAACAGGTTGTTGTTCCGGATGTCGATCATCCGGCCGCTCTCGATGGGGAAGAGCATGTAGGCCGCGATGGCCCAGATGCTCCCGGCGATCGAGATGTAGAAGAGCGTGTAGACCGTGCGGACAGCCCGCTTCATGGCGGCCGGATCCTGGTCGGTGATCCGCTCGCGGTGCGGCGGGAGCTCCGGGTTGTGCACCGGGTCGGTGACCGCGACGGCGAGCCCGGGGGAGGGCTTCCAGGAAGCCCTCTCGTGCTCGAGCGGGTCGTCCTCGTGTGCCATGCTGCTCCTCGTCAGTTCTTGCGTATCAGTGAGTTCAGTTGGATTTCGCCGTGATCCACACGGTGATGGCGATCAGAGCGCCGATGCCGAAGATCCAGATGAAGAGGCCCTCGGAGACGGGGCCGAGCGAGCCGAGCGTGAATCCGCCGGGCGACGTGGTGTCCTGCAGGAAGAGCAGGTACGTGATGATGTCGCGCTTCTCCTCGACCGTCAGGGTCATGTCGTTGAAGACCGGCATGTTCTGCGGGCCCGTCACCATCGCGGCATACATGTTCAGCGCCGAGGTGTTGTACAGCGCGGGAGCGTACTTGCCCTCGGTCAGCGCGCCACCGGCACCGGCGACGTTGTGGCACATCGCGCAGTTGATGCGGAACAGCTCGCCGCCCTCGGACGCGTTGCCCTCGCCGTCGAGCACCTCGTCGTCGGGGAAGGACGGGCCCGGGGCGATGCTCTGGATGTAGGCGCCGACCGCCGCGATCTGCTCGTCGGTGAACTGAACGGGCTTCTGGGGCGCCTGCGGTCCCTGCATCTGCAGGGGCATGCGGCCCGTGCTCATCTGGAAGTGCACGGCGAGCTCGCCGACGCCGTAGAGCGACGGCCCGTCGTTGGTGCCCTGCACGTCCAGACCGTGGCAGGTCGCGCAGTTGGCCTGGAACAGCCTCTCGCCGTCCTCGACGGTCGACGCACTGGCCACCGTCGACTCGGTCGTGGTCGCGGCGACGGCTGCGGATGCGCCGGCGTAGACGCCGCCGGTGATCAGCAGGCCGATGCCGATGAGTGCTGCTGCCGCCCAGGGGCTGCGGCGGCCTTTCGAGCGGCGCGGGGTGTCACGTGCCATGTCGGGAATCAGCTCCGCTCTTATTTCAGGAAGTAGATGACGAGGAACAGGGCGATCCAGACGACGTCGACGAAGTGCCAGTAGTACGACACCACGATCGAGGAGGTCATCTCTTTGCGCCCGAAGTTCTTGACGGCGTAGGCGCGGCCGATCACGAGGAGGAACGCGATGAGACCGCCGGTGACGTGGAGCGCGTGGAAGCCGGTCGTGAGGTAGAACGCCGACGCATACGAGTTCGCGTCGATCGGCATGCCCTCGGCGACGAGCTGGGCGTACTCCCACACCTGGCCGGAGACGAAGATCGCGCCGAGCGCGAAGGTCAGCCAGAACCACTCGACCATGCCCCAGCGCTGCCAGAAGCTGTTCGACTTCACGGTGTAGGGCTGGAAGCGCTCGGCCGCGAACACACCCATCTGGCACGTGACGGACGACAGCACCAGGATGATCGTGTTGACGGTCGCGTACGGGATGTTCAGCAGGGCAGTCTCTTGGGCCCAGAGTTCGGGCGAGGTGCTGCGCAGGGTGAAGTAGATCGCGAAGAGGCCCGCGAAGAACATCACCTCGCTGCCGAGCCAGACGATGGTGCCGACGGCGACCGGGTCGGGCCGCTTGACGGACCGCATGGCCTGGGCGTAGGTCGCTGAGGAGGTCGTCACGCTCCCCATTATGGCCGATTCAGGGGCACGAGTTTCGCATCGGGGGCCACCTATTTGGCTGGATCGCGACTTAGGGGGGCCTAAGAGAAGTCCGGGAGCGGGCCGTGAAGTCGCGGTGAAGACCCGGAACCGCCCTCGGCGGGATGGAGTGTCACGAAACGATTGCGATTCGCTGCGGTCGATAGGCTTCTGCATATGGCGGAGCTGTACACCTGGCCGGACGTTCTCACCACGCTTCTGGACCGACGCGACCTCAGCGTCTCGGAGTCGACCTGGGCGATGCGGCAGATCATGTCCGGCGCGGCGACGCCCTCGCAGCTGGCGGGATTCCTCGTCGCGCTGCGGGCCAAGGGGGAGACCGTCGACGAGATCGTCGGCTTCCGCGACGCCATCCTCGAGGCGGCCTTGCCGCTGCGCGTCGACCCGGCCGTCCTCGACATCGTCGGCACGGGTGGCGACCGGTTCGGAACCGTCAACGTCTCGACCATGTCGGCGCTCGTCGCGGCGGCATCCGGCGTCCCCGTCGTCAAGCACGGCAACAGGGCCGCGAGCTCGTCGTCGGGGTCGTCCGACGTGCTGGGCGCCCTCGGCGTCGACCTGTCCCTGCCTCCCGAGGCGGTGGCCGAGGCACTGTCTCGCGCGGGGATCACCTTCGCGTTCGCGGCCGCCTTCCACCCCGGCTTCAAGCACGCCGGTCCCACGCGGAGCGAGCTCGGCGTGCCGACCGTCTTCAACTTCCTCGGCCCGCTGTGCAACCCGGCCCGCGCCGAGGCGAACGCCGTGGGCGTGGCGCACCTCGACCGGGTCCCGCTCATCACCGGCGTCTTCCGCACCCGCGGCGCGACGGCGCTGGTGTTCCGCGGCGACGACGGCCTCGACGAGCTCACCACGACGGGCCACAGCCGGCTGTGGGAAGTGAGCCGCGGCGACATCCACGAGCACGACCTCGACCCGCGCGACCTCGGCATCCCGCTGGCCGATATCGACGACCTGCTCGGCGGGGATCCGGCGCACAACGCCGCGGTCGTGCGCCGCGTGCTGGGCGGTGAGGAGGGGCCGGTGCGCGACATCGTGCTGCTCAATGCCGCCGCGGGAATCGTGGCCTACCGCCTTTTCCGGGACGCCGCGCAGGTCCAGCGGCCGATCCTCGAGCGCCTGGCCGAAGCGCGGGATGATGCGGCGGAGGCGATCGACTCCGGCGCCGCCACGACGACGCTCGACCGCTGGGTCCAGGTCACGCGCGATCTCGGTGCCTGACAGGGCGTTCTCACGGCGAGGGGCTTACGCGTCGTCGCACGGCGGCGCTAGCGTGGCGCAGAACCGACCGCTCGCCTGGAGGACGCCATGACCCAGCAGACCGCCGCCGCTACCGCAGACGTCATCGAACCGCCCGCCAAGAGCGTCGGATTCGTCAAGGCGGTGGGGATCCTCGGCATCATCGGGGGCGTGCTGCTGGTCGTCGTCGCCATCATCGCGTGGATCGGCGTCACCACGCAGCTGACGGCCGAGAACATCACGATCCCCGACGATGCAGCGGCCTTCCAGGGACAGCAGGTCACCGGCCCCGTGACCGCCTACATCCAGGCCGACGTCATCAACAAGCACGCCCTCGAGGCATCGGGCGGGAAGACGTACGCCGAGTTGCCCCAGGACGACCCGGTGCGCGCCACCGTGATGCAGGCGTCCTTCCTCCGCGCCTCGCTGTACACCTCCGTCGTCGCCTACGGGGTCGCCCTGTTCGCGGCCGGCATGGGCGTCCTCGCCATCCTCTTCGGCTGGGCGATCCACCGGCTGGCCGCCGTGCCCGTAGTGGTCAAGCGCTCGGCCGTGAGTGCAGGCACGTGACGACGCCAGCCGTTCGGGCCTCGCGCGCATGAATCCGCACGAGGCCCTCACCGAGATCGCGACGCTGCTGGAACGCGAGCGGTCGTCGCGCTACAAGTCCAAGGCGTTCCGCGCGGCGGCGGACGCCATCGTCGGCCTCAGCGACGAGCAGCTGCGGGATGCCCCATCCCTGCGCCGCCGCAAAGGGATCGGCGATTCCACGTTCGCCGTGATCCAGGAGGCGCTGGGCGGCGGAGTGCCGTCGTACCTGGCCGATCTGCGCGAGCGCGCGGGCGTACAGCCGGCCTCGGCACTGCGGGGGAGCCTCCGCGGCGACCTCCACTCCCACAGCGACTGGTCCGACGGGCTCACCTCGATCGATCTCATGGTCGCCGCGGCCCGGGCGCTCGGTCACGAGTATCTCGCGCTCACCGACCACTCGCCCCGGCTGCGCGTCGCCAACGGCCTGTCGCCCGAGCGGCTGCGTGATCAGCTCGAGGTCGTCGCCGGCATGAGCGGTGACGGCTTCACGCTGCTGTCGGGCATCGAGGTCGACATCCTCGACGATGGCGCGCTGGATCAGGAGCCCGACCTGCTCGACCAGCTCGACATCGTGGTGGCGTCGGCGCACTCGAAGCTGCGCATGGAGCGCGGCCCGATGACGCGGCGCCTGGTGGCGGCCGCCTCGAATCCGCACGTCGACGTGCTCGGCCATGTCACGGGTCGCCTGGTCGAGGGCTCTCGCGGCACGAGGCCTCCGTCGACCTTCGACGCCCGGCCCGTCTTCGAGGCGTGCGCCGCGCACGGCGTCGCGGTCGAGATCAACTCCCGCCCCGAGCGGCAGGATCCGCCCGACGACCTCATGACGATGGCGCTGGAGATCGGATGCCTCTTCTCGATCGACTCCGATGCCCATGCGCCCGGGCAGCTCTCGCTCATCGACCACGGGGCCGCGCGTGCCGAGAAGATCGGCGTGCCCCCCGATCGGATCGTCACGACATGGCCGCTCGAGCGGCTGCGCGAGTGGACCGGGCGCGAGCGCTGATCCGCCGGCAGGTCAGGCCCGGCGGACGCGGTCGAGCGCCTCGACGATGCGGTTCATCGCGGCCCCCAGTGCCCAGCGTTCGGCGAGAGCCGAGGCATCCGCCCTCCCCTTCTCGTCGAGCGGGCGCAGTGTGGCGTCGACCTCGGGCAGGTCGAGATCGCGCACGACCGCCACGACCTGCGGAGCGACCTCCAGGTACGGCGCGCCGGCCAGCATCTTCGCCCGCACACGTGCGGACATGCCCTCGCCGGCCTCGGCCGCGGCGATGATGCCGGCGAGGTCTCCGTGGGCAGCGAGGAGTCCTGCGGCGGTCTTCTCGCCGATGCCTGCGACACCCGGGAGCCCGTCGGAGGAGTCCCCGCGCAGCGTCGCGAAGTCGGCGTACTGCGACGGGAGCACGCCGTACTTCGTCACCACGGTCGCGTCGGTGACGATCTCGAGATTGCTCATGCCGCGGGCGGTGTAGATGACCCGGACGTCGCGCCCGTCGTCGACGAGCTGGAAGAGGTCGCGGTCGCCGGTGACGACGTCGACCGGCAGCGCGGCACGCGTCGCGAGGGTGCCGATCACATCGTCGGCCTCGTGCTCGGCGGCGCCGACGATGGCGAGGCCCAGCGCGCCGAGCGTCTCGCGGATCACCGGCACCTGCGCTTCGAGCGGGTCGGGGACGACCTCGATATCGGGGCCGACGGCCACCACCTCGGCGACCCGGTGCGTCTTGTACGTCGGAATGAGGTCGACGCGCCACTGCGGACGCCAGTCGTCGTCCCAGCATGCGATGAGGTGCGTCGGCTGGTAGGTCGTGACGAGCTTCGTGATGATGTCGAGGAACCCTCGCACCGCATTCACCGGCGTTCCGTCGGGCGCGCGCACCGTGTCGGGAACGCCATAGAACGCGCGGAAGTACAGCGAGGCGGAGTCGAGCAGCATCAGGCGGTCGGTCACGTCGTTCATCCTGGCACGCGTCGCCGGCGCCGGCAGAGGAGGGACGGATGCCGCGGCATCCGATCCCCGGTCATGTCAGCCGGTAGGTGACGTGCGTGACGTGCGGCGTGGACCGCACGCGCACCGGGTCGAGGGCCAGCGGCGGGACCCCGTCGAACAGACGCACGACGTCGGTGCGGCCGTTGAGCCCGAGCGTGACGGGCGCGATGTGGAGCCGGAGCTCGTCGATGAGCCCGCGCGCGAGGAACTGGTTCAACGTGTCGGCGCCGCCCGCGATCGAGACGATGCCGTCGCCGGCCGCATCGCGGGCCCGCTCCAAGGCGGCTTCCGGTCCGTCCGTGACGAAGTGGAACGTGGTGCCGCCGTCCATCTCGACGGACTCGCGCGGGTGGTGGGTGAGCACGAACACGGGGCCGTGGTACGGCGGCTCGGGCCCCCACCAGCCGCGCCAGTCGCCCGTCCACTCGCCGCGTATCGGGCCGAACATGTTGCGCCCCATCACGTAGGCGCGGCCCTCGAGGATCGCGTCGAGCTCCTCGCGGTGGTCGTCGGCGTGATCGAACATCCAGGAGTGCAGGGCGCTCTGGGCGGACTCGCCCAGGGGATTCTCCTCGCTCTGGTGAGGCCCGGCGGAGAAGCCGTCGACGGAGACGGCGATGTCTGCGGTGACTCGTGTCATGCGCCCACCCTGCCGGTCGCCGAGCCGCTGCGCCACCCGTTCCGTGTCACGGCGGACAGCGGCGCGGTCACGGCACCGTCCGTTCACCTGGTCGTCGCGCGGCGTACGACCGGCGTGCGCCTGTTCGTTCACAGGGGCCGTCCATCGTGAGGAGACGGCCGCGGCAGGAGGTGACATGGCTCGCAACGATGTGATCGCGTGGGTGGAGTCACCCCTCCAGCTGGTCGGCGCAGCCGAGTGGGCCGCCGCGCACCGCACGACCGTCCCGGTCGCCGGGCGCCTCACGGCGCAGATGTCGGCCACCGCCGACGAGCTGCTCGAGCGGGGCGCTCGCTTCGGCGACATGGAGCCCTACCTCGGCATCCCGTTCGCGCTGCTGGCGCGCCACGGGCACTGGCTCGTCGGCGACGGCTTCTCGGGCCAGTTCCGGCTCGCGGCATCCGTCCTCCGGCCGCATCGCGTGACGTTCCTCGACGACGGCGCGAACGCGGTCGCGTACGCCGACGCGCTGCTGGGGCGCCGCGAGTACGCACGGCCGGGCGTGGCCGAGCGCGGACTGACGACGCGGCTCGCCCCGATCGCGCACGTGGCGGTGCTGCGGCGCGCGGCTGCGCGGCGTGCCGCGTTCTTCACCGCCTTCGATCTCGGCGCCGAGCGACGGGATGCCCTGCAGGACCGCGGGTTCGGCATCCGTCGTCACCACTTCGATTGGACCCGCCAGAGCGCGCCCGCGGCACCCGCCCTCGGCGGACGGATCGTTCTGGGCAGCGCCCAGCCGGTCGACGGGCGCATGACCCTCGACGACTACGTCGCGTGGGTGACGGATGCCTCGGCCCCCGGCCCCGCCGTCTATCTGCCGCATCGGCGGGAGACTCCGGCGCAGCTGGCGGCGGTGGCGGGGATCCCCGGGCTCGCGATCCGGCGGACGGATCTGCCCGTCGAGCTCGTCCTCGCCGGTGCGCAGGGCGCTCTCGACGTGCGGACGCTCGCGTCGAGCACCACCACGACGCTGCCGCTCGTGCTCGACGGCACGGGGTCGACGGTGCGCGTCGGTTCGGGGCCGGTCAGGGTGGGCGGAGCCGCGTGAGCGAGGTCGTCGCGATCATTCCCGCGCGCGGCGGGTCGAAGGGGATACCGCACAAGAACCTGCGGCGCGTGGGCGGAATCCCTCTCGTCGCGCGAGCCGTCGACGCCGCGCGGCGGTGCCCGTCGATCGACCGGGTCGTGGTGTCCACCGACGACGACGACATCGCCGCGGTCGCCGCGGAGTGGGGTGCGGAGGTCATTCTCCGGCCGGGCGTGCTGGCGGGAGACGAGGCGACCTCCGAGAGCGCGCTGCTGCACGCATTGGAGGTGCTCGATGAGCGCCGGGTGGATGTCGGCGTGATCGCCTTCCTGCAGGCGACCTCGCCCTTCATCGATGTGCCCGCGCTGCACGATGCCGTGCTGCTGGTGAGGTCGCGCCGCCGGGACAGCGTGTTCTCCGCCGTCGAGACCTACGGATTCCTGTGGAGCAAGGCCGCCGGCTCGGCCGCCCGGGCTCTCAACCACGATGCGAGCGTCCGGCCTCGCCGGCAGGACCGCGACCCGCACTATCTGGAGACCGGCGCGTTCTACGTGCTGCGTGCGGCCGGCTTCCGCGCGATGGGGCACCGGTTCTTCGGGAGCATCGGGATCGCCGAGGTGCCCGAGCGCACGGCGATCGAGATCGACACGGCGGCGGAGCTCGAGATCGCCCAGGCCCTCGCTCCGCTCATCGACCGCCCCGGCACGATCGACGTCGACGCCGTCGTGACGGACTTCGACGGCGTGCACACCGACGACTCCGCGACCGTCGCGCAGGACGGCACCGAGGCGGTGACTGTCAGCCGGTCCGACGGCATGGGGGTGGCGCTCCTGCGTTCGGCGGGAGTTCCGGTGCTCATCCTGTCGACCGAGCAGAACCCGGTCGTCACGTCGCGGGCGCGCAAGCTGCGGGTCGACGTCGCCCAGGGCGTCGACGACAAGTGCGAGGCGCTCCGGACCTGGGCCGGTGGCCGCGGCATCCCGCTGTCGCGCATCGCCTACGTCGGCAACGACGTCAACGACCTGTCGTGCCTCGGCCTCGTCGGCTGGCCCATCGCCGTCCCTGACGCGCATCCGCTCGTCCTCGCCGCCGCCCGCCTCGTGCTCGACCGCCCCGGCGGCGCGGGCGCCGTGCGCGATCTCGCCGACCGCGTGCTGGCGGGGCGGGCCGAGGCATCCGTCACCCCTCGCACCGCCCCTCAGGAGGCACCATGACCGTCACCATCGGATCCCGCGTCGTCGGAGGCGGGCGACCCGCCTACGTGATCGCCGAGATCGGCCTCAACCACAACGGCGACGTCGACCTCGCCAAGCAGCTCATCGACGTGGCCGCCGACGCCGGCGCCGACGCGGTGAAGTTCCAGAAGCGCACCCCCGAGCTCGCGACGCCCGAGCACATGCGCGACATCCCGCGCGAGACGCCGTGGGGAACCATGTCGTACCTCGACTACCGACGCCGCGTCGAGTTCGACCGCGACGAGTACATCGAGATCTCCGACCACGCTCTGCTGCGCGGCCTGGAGTGGTTCGCGTCGCCGTGGGACGAGCCGAGCGTGGCGTTCCTCGAGGACCTCGGGGTCACGGCTCACAAAGTGTCGTCGGCGTCGCTGACGGACCACGCGCTGCTCGGCGCCCTGCGCGACACCGGCAAGACGGTGATCCTCTCGACCGGGATGTCGACGATCGAGCAGATCGACGCCGCGATCGGCGTGCTCGGCACGGAACGGCTGCTCCTCATGCATGCGACGTCGACGTACCCGATGGAGCCGGGCGAGGCGAACCTGCGGATGATCCCGGCGCTGCGCGACCGCTACCCGGGCGTGCCGGTCGGCTACTCCGGCCATGAGCGGGGCCTGCAGATCTCGCTGGCCGCTGTCGCGCTGGGAGCCGTCGCGGTCGAACGGCACATCACGCTCGACCGCACGATGTGGGGCTCCGATCATGCGGCCTCGCTCGAGCCCGCCGGACTTCACCACCTGGTGCGCGACATCCGCGTGATCGAGGCGGCGCTGGGCGACGGGGTCAAGCGCGTGTACCCCGGCGAGCTCGCCCCGATGGCGAAGCTGCGTCGCGTTCCGGCGTGAGCGGGCCGCGCGCGGGCGGGAATGCGACCCGACCGGGGGCGGGTGCGCCGCGACGGATCGTCGCCATCGCCGACACCGATTCGTACGTCAAGTGGGCTGCCGCGCTCGTCGGCACGCTCGAAGCGGGGTGGGATGCCTCGCTGCTCGTACTCGAGACGCCCCTGGCGGTCTCCGACGCGCAACTGCGTGCGGCGCTCAGCGGGAGCAGTCTGCCGCGGGCCCGGGTGACGCGCGTGACGTGGGAGCGGCTGGGCCCTTCACTGCGGGCCCTCGCGCCCGACGCCGTGCTGCTCGCCGCACGCGGACCGCTCGTGCGCGTGCTGGCCCGCGAGATGGCGAGGTCCGACCCGCGGCCGGTGATCGTGACCGGCCTGCCCGGGATCTCGATCCCGGCGACGCGGAAGGCGATCGCCTACCGCACGCAGTGCGACCTGTTCGTGCTGCACTCGCACCGGGAACGTCGTGAGTTCGCGGCGCTGGCTCGGGAGCGGGGGATGCCGCAGCGCTTCGCGCTCGCGACGCTCCCGTTCGCGCGGCGGGGCGACGGTCCTTCGCGCGCCGTAGGCGGAACGGATCTCGTGTTCGCTCCGCAGGCGAAGGTGCCGGCGGAGCGGGCCGACCGGCTGCGGGTCGCCCGGCTCCTCGTGCGCACGGCGCAAGCGGAGCCCGGCCGGCGCGTGGTGGTCAAGCTGCGAGCGTCAGCGGGGGAGCAGCAGACGCACGCCGAGCGCGACAGCTATCCCGACCTTCTCGCGACGCTCGGCCCCCTGCCGCGGAACCTCGTGATCTCGACGCAGGCGATGGGGCGGGCGCTGGCATCGGCCGAGGGGCTGGTCACCGTGAGCTCGACCGCCGCGGTCGAGGCCATGGCGCTCGGCGTGCCGGTGATCGCGCTCGACACCTTCGGTGTGGGCCCCGAGCTCATCAACGAGGTGCTGGCCGATGCCGGACTGCTGGGAGGCGAGCAGGACGTCGTGGCGCGGCGGTTTCGCATCCCGGATGCCTCGTGGCTCGAGGACAACTACTTCCACGACTCTGCGGCGGACGACTGGACCGACCAGGTTCGGCGTCTGATCGACGCGCGGCGCGCGGGCTTGCTGGCGCCGCGGCGGCCGCTCGTGCGGCGCGGCGGTGCCGTCCGGGACGCGTGGGAGCGCAAGTCGGTGCTCGGTGCGCACGACAGATCGGTCGGAGGCCTCGCTGCGCTCGCCGTCGGCGTTCCCGCGCGAGAAGCCGCGCGCGCGGTGCAGCGGCTGCGCGGCGTGCGCGTCGAGGTGCGGTGAGTCAGCAGCCGGGGCCGCGCGGGTTCTCGCGGCACGTCCGCTCGACGAGCGCGGTGCGCACCTCGACGACCTCGACCGCGTAGCCGCCCGCGCTCGCGGTCACGTAGCCCGGGACCGGTCGCCACGTGCCGCTGCCGAAGTCGACGGATGCCTCGTACCGCACGGTCACCGAGACGTCGTAGGTGCCCCGGCGCCCGTACGCGTGGCTGGTGGCGGTGGGGGTGAACTGCGCCTGGCCGAGGTCCTCCCACGTGGCCCCGCCCGTCGAGGCGACCGCGGAGGTGCCGTCGCCGTGATCGAACGCGAATGCGACGGGGGTGAAACGCACCGTCACGTCCCAGCCGAGCACGGTGCCCGGGATCGTCTGCTCGGACGCCGTGGCCACGAGGTTCGCCGGCATGCCGACGACGCCGAAGCCCGCGGGCTCGCCGCTGAGCGACGGACGGGCGGGCCGGAACGACGCGAGATCGGCGAGCGTGAGGTCGGGGACCGTTGCGACGGAGTAGCTGTCGCGGCACAGACCGGTGCACTCCTCGGGCTCGACCGGGCCGGGGGCGGGGGCGTTGGATCGCGGGGGTGCGGCGTCGTTTCGGGGCGGAGGCGAGCCGGGGCGATTCAGACCCGCGGAGATGTCCACGTGCGAGCCGGAGTTGGAGACATCGCACTCGCTCTGCCAACCGCTGAAGTCGCAGTCATCCGCCATCGCCGGTGCGGCGAGAGAGAGGGAGCCGACACCGAGAGCGACGCCGAGGAGAATCGAGAGATTCAACCGCACGTCGGTCCTCCATCGCGACCACTGAAGTCCGCGATTAGCAAGCCAGTTGAACTGGTCCCCGTGAGATGGAGTGTGACAAGCATGCTCTGCACGTCCGGACGATCGTCGCTCACCACGGACGTTCCGTCCGCATCGACGAGCGTTACGCCCGACACGTCAAGGCAGACATTTAGCGCTACAGTGTCGGAGTCGACTGACGCAAGCTCGACGGTCCGCGCAAGGCTCCCGCCGTCCACTGTCCAGCCACTGGCGTGCATCTCGCTAAATCTTGTTCGCGCCTCCGCGTTGGCTTCGCCCGTCGTCCAGGCATAGACGGCCTCGAACGTCTCAGGGTCGCTGAGATCGACGTCGTTGAGCGCGTCCACGTACGCCCGATACGTCGCCTCAGCCGCGGCGAACGCCTCGGCGTCGCTGGTGAAGGCCGGCGCCGGCTCGGCGTCGACAGTCTGGGGCGTGCATCCGGCGAGCAGTCCGACGGCGACGAACACCGTGAGGGCCAGTCGTGAAGGGCGCGAGGTCACACCTCCACGCTAACCGCCAAGCGCTTACCCGCTTCGCCGTTATCCACATCACCGGCGGCCGATGCGTGTCGAGCCGAGGCGTGGAGGAGCCGGCGATCGCGTGGGGGCCCGTGACCGCCGGCTCTGGGCGACTCGATGAGGCCGCCCCTCGTGTCCCTGGGGGTGAGCACGAGGAGGGGTCCCGGTGCGAATCGTGCCGTCGGGTCCGCATCGCCGATCGATCCTGTGGGGGAGGGTCCGACCTCGCGGAGACACCTCCATGATCCCACCAATGGACTGTGAACGGGCTGCGGCTCTCGGCGCGGCAACGGCCGACCATCCTGCGTAGGCCGGCTGTCGGATGGGCACGTAATCTCGATGCGATGCCCTCCTTCGACGACCGCTCCTCCCAGCTGGGCGCCCTGCACGGTGAAGCCGTCGAGCGTCTCCGTCGTCTCGACGACCACATCGCTCAACTGCGATCCGACCGCGGCGCCGACAACGCCGACGACGAGCACGATCCCGAGGGTGTGACGCTGTCCACCGAGTGGGCGCGGCTGGAAGGACTGCGCGACGCCGCGATCCGGGAGCTCGCCGAGATCGACGCCGCCGTGGCGCGCGTCGCCGCGGGCGACGACGGGCGCTGCGTCGACTGCGGTGGCCGCATCCCGATCGGACGACTGATCGCGCGCCCCGCCGCGACCCGGTGCGTGGACTGCGCCACGCGGGCGGGAGGCTGACGTGTCGTTCGGTGCGGCGGCCTTGCTCCCGTCGGGTGATCCGCGCTTTCCCCGACCCGCCGGTCACGCTCCTTGCCCGTGCGGAAGCGGCGACGCCTTCAAGCGATGCTGCGCGCCGCTCCTGGGCGGAAGCCCTGCTCCCTCGGCCGAACGACTCATGCGCTCGCGCTACACCGCTTTCGTCGCAGGAGACGCGCGGTACCTGGCAGAGACGTGGCATCCGGGCACCCGACCCGACGACCTCGACCTGGACCCCGTTCGGCGATGGAGCGGCCTCGAGATCGTCGCCGTCGACGGCGGCGGTCCGCAGGACTCCCGCGGCACCGTCGAGTTCCGTGCCTCCTGGCGGCACGGGAGCGAGCGGGGCGTGCTGCACGAGCGCAGCCGCTTCGTGCGGCAGAGCGGGCGCTGGTGGTACGTCGACGGGAACGTTCGCTGACCCGGTCCGCACGGCCCTCGTGCCTGCGCGCCGCCGATACCGTGGATCCATGACCACTCAGGCCGAGAAAGCTCAGTCCCTCGAGCGGCTCCACGCCGCCCCCGAGATCCTTCGCGTCGTGAACGTGTGGGACGCCGTGTCCACGCGCACGATCGCCGCGCTGCCCGAGACACGCGCGATCGCCACCGCCGGGCACTCCATCGCCGCGACCTACGGCTACGCCGACGGTCAGATCCCGCTCGAGACGATGCTCGACATGGTCGGCCGCATCGTGGAGGCCGCCGGCGACCTTCCGGTGACGGCCGACCTCGATGACGGCCACGGCGACGCGGGAGAGACCGTCCGCCGTGCGATCGCGAAGGGTGTCGTGGGCGCCAACGTCGAGGACCGGCTCAAGCCGCTCGACGAGTCCGTCGCCGCCGTGCGCGCCGTCGTCGCGGCCGGGGAAGCCGAGGGCATCCCGTTCGTCCTCAACGCGCGCACCGACGCGTTCGTCCGCGGCGGCGGGCGGCCGGTCGAGGAATCGATCGCCGACGCCATCGAGCGCGGGCGCGCATACCTCGACGCCGGCGCCAGCCTCGTGTTCATTCCGGGCATCCTCGACGCCGACGTCACGCGCCGCCTCGTGGACGGGATCGGCGAGCGCAAGATCAGCGTCATCGGGCTCCCGGGCGCCCTCAGCTCGACCGAGTACGAGGGGCTCGGCGTCGCCCGCATCTCGTACGGGCCGACCACGCAGCGGGTCGCGCTGACCGCGCTCCAGGATGTCGCCGCCGACCTGTATCGCGGTGGCGTCATCCCCGCGTCCACGCGCACGCTCAACTGATCCCGGTCGTGACCGCCTTCGAGCGCGCCCTCGCGCGAGGACCCGTCGTGCTCGACGGCGGTCTCGGCACCCATCTCGAGGCCCGCGGGAACGACCTCTCCTCGCATCTGTGGTCGGCGCGCCTGCTGGCGGAGGATCCGGGGGAGATCCGCGCGGCCCACGCCGACTTCTTCCGCGCGGGGGCCCGCGTCGCGATCACCGCGTCGTACCAGGTCAGCGCCGACGGGCTCGCCGCGGCCGGGTTCGACGATGTCGACGCGCTCCTCCGCCGCAGCGTCGACCTCGCCCGCGAGGCGCGCGCCGAGGCCGGCCTGTCTGCGGACGAGGCGTGGGTGGCGGCATCCGTCGGGCCTTTCGGCGCAAGCCGCGCGGACGGCAGCGAGTACACCGGTAAGGACGGCCTCGACCTCGCTGCGCTGCGAGCCTGGCACCGACCCCGCCTGCACGCGCTCGCGGCTGCGGAGCCCGACGTCCTCGCGGTCGAGACCCTGCCGTCGCTCACCGAGGTCGAGGCGGTGTGCGCCGAGCTCGACGGGCTCGGCGTCCCTGCGTGGGTGAGCATGACGGTCGCAGGCGGGCGCCTGCGCACGGGGGAGTCGTTGACGGATGCCGCCGCCATCGCCGGCTCGACGAGCGGCGTGATCGCGATCGGCGTCAACTGCTGCGCGGCGGATGACGTCGCTCCCGCGCTCGCCGAGCTGCGCGCGGCGTCGGCGCTTCCCCTCGTGGCCTACCCGAACAGCGGCGAGGAGTGGGATGCCGCTGCTCGATCGTGGGCGGGCGATGCTGCTCCGGCGCACGCGGCGTCGTCCGCGTGGGTGGACGCCGGAGCGCGCCTCGTCGGCGGCTGCTGCCGCGTCGGACCGGAGGAGATCGCGCGCATCGCGCAGGCGGTGGGCGGCGGCTGACGGGAATCCGGTCGGGTCGGCAGGCGTTGTCACGAGCATGCAGCCCCGCCCCGCCGACGTCGTCGTGATCGGCGCCGGACAGGCGGGGCTGTCCGCCGCGTACCACCTGCAGCGTCTCGGCTACGCGCCGGTGCGGCAGGCTTCACCCGGCTCGGAGACGTTCGTCGTGCTCGACGCCGAAGAGGCTCCGGGCGGTGCGTGGCAGCACCGCTGGGCGTCGCTGCGGATGGGCACCGTCAACGGCATCCACGAGCTGCCGGGGTTCGCCGTGCCACCCGCCGACCCGGGAGCGGCGAGCCGCGACATCCTGCCCGCGTACTTCGCCGCGTACGAGGAGCGGTACGCGCTCGACGTGGTGCGGCCGGTGCGGGTGCGCGCAGTCCGGCGCGAGGACGACGACCCCACGGGCAGGCTGCTGGTCGAGACCGATCAGGGAGCGTGGGCGGCTCGCCACGTCATCAACGCGACCGGGACCTGGACCCGCCCCTTCTGGCCGCGGTACCCCGGACAGCGGCGGTTTCGGCGGCGTCAGCTCCACGTCGCGGACTACGTCTCGCGCGACGAGTTCGCCGGGAAGCGGGTGATCATCGTCGGTGCGGGCATCTCGGCGGTGCAGCTGCTCGACGAGATCTCGCACGTGGCCGACACCTACTGGGTGACCCGTCGCGAACCGGAGTGGGTCGAGGACGCCTTCGACGTGCCCGCGCGCGTGGCGGCGATCGCGGGTGTCGAGGAGCGGGTGCGACGCGGCCTGCCGCCGGGGAGCGTCATCTCGGTGACGGGCATGCACTGGACGCCGTGGGCACGCAGCGCGCAGGCGCGCGGAGTGCTGGTGAGGCATCCGATGTTCACCGAGATCGAGGAGGAGGGCGTGCGCATGCCGGACGGCACGTTCGTGGGCGCCGACGTGATCCTGTGGGCGACCGGGTTCCGGCCGGCTCTCGACCACCTCGCCCCGCTGCGGCTGCGGACGCCGGAGGGCGGCATCCGTGTCGCGAACGGCCGCTCGCTCGACGAACCGCGCCTGTTCCTCATCGGCTACGGGCCGTCTCAGTCGACGATCGGCGCGAACCGGGCCGGTCGCGACGCCGTGCGGGCGATCGTCGCCGGGCGGGCGGCCGCGGCTGCCTGACGCTGCCGCCTCAGTCCGTGTCGCGCAGCCACTCGCGGAGGACCCGGGCGGGTCCCCACGCGCCCTCGGACGTGTTGGAGACGACTGTGACGGTCGTGCGCGAGTCGGGGTCGAAGCGGGTGCGGATCGAGACGCCGGCGTCGTACCCCTCGAGGACGATCCCGGGTCCCGCCTGGTCGAGCCAGAAACCCAGCCCGTAGCGCAGTCCCTCCGACTCGACGTCCCGGCGGGACCGCCACATGTCCTCCACGACGGATGCGGGCAGGACGGCCCCGTCGGCGAGCGCACGCCAGAAGGTGCTCACGTCGCCGACCGTCGTGAAGGCACCGCCGTCGCCGTTCCCTCGCACCGGCAGGTGGAGGACGTTCGTTCGCAGTGACGACGGGTCCTCGAACAGATAGCCGAGGGCCGCGTCGCCGGGGAGCTCGTCGGTGCGCAGGAAGCCGGTGGCCGCCAGGCCCGCCGGCGTGAAGACCCGATCCCGGACCAGGTCGTGGAACGGCACGCCGCTCGCCCGCTCGGCAATGATCGCGAGCACGACGTACCCGCCGTTGTTGTACGCGAATCGCTCCCCGGGCGCGGACTTCTGCGGATGCCCGTCGATCGCCCGCACGAAGCCCTCGGTCGTCGCCAGCTCGTGCACGGGCACCGAGAGCACGTAATCGTCGACGCTCCCATCGTCGTCTTCGTCGAGGTAGTCGCCGATGCCCGAGGTGTGCGACAGCAGGTGCTCGACCGTGACGGCGTCGTCGATGGACGGCAGGTCCTCGTTCAGGATGCCCCGCACCGGCGTGTCGAGGCGCAGCGTGCCGTCGCCGACGAGCGACATCACGGCGAGCGCGGTGAACGCCTTGCTCGCACTGGCCATCGCGAACCGCGTGTCGACGGTGTTGTCGATGCCGTGTGCACGATCGGCGCGGCCGTAGGCGCGGCGGAACACCGGCGTGCCGTCGACGTCCACCGAGATCGCTCCGCTCATCGCGTCGGCGCGGGCGCGATCGTCGAGTGCGGAGGAGAGGACGTCGAGGTCGCCGTGGGTCACGGTCTTCACGCTAGATCGCCGGTCCTCTCGGCGCCAAGCGGGTACCGTGTTCTGACGAGTCGGCCGACGCGCCGGCCGGAAGGACCTCGCATGAGCATCACGGGCGAATTGTTCCGCCGGAAGCCGGTGACGGCTCCTGTCGAATCCCCAGGCGGTCTCACCCGGCGCATCGGAACCTTCCAGCTCGCGATGCTGGGTGTCGGCGCCACGATCGGCACCGGCGTCTTCTTCGTCATGCACGAGGCGGTGCCGCTGGCCGGTCCCGCAGTCATCCTCGCCTTCCTCATCGCCGCCATCGCGGCGGGCCTGACCGCCGTCTGCTACGCCGAGATGGCCTCGGCCGTGCCGGTGTCGGGCTCCACCTACTCCTACGCGTACGCAACGCTCGGCGAGATCGTGGCGATGGGTGTCGCCGCGTGCCTCGTGCTCGAGTACGGCGTCTCGACGGCCGCGGTCGCATCGGGGTGGAGCGGCTATCTCGATCGCCTCGTGAGCGACCTGTTCGGCTGGAGCATCCCCACCGCCCTTACCGTGGGCCCGCTCGAGGGCGGCATCATCAACCTCCCGTCGGTCGTGCTGGTGGGCCTGTGCGCACTGCTGCTCATCCGCGGTACGCGGGAGTCCGCGACGGTCAACACGATCATGGTGCTCATCAAGGTCGGCGTCCTCGTCATGTTCGGCGCCATCGCGATCACCGCCTTCCAGGCGGATCACTTCGCCGACTTCGCCCCCCACGGCGCAGCCGGCATCACGGCGGCCGCAGGAACGATCTTCTTCACCTTCATCGGCCTGGACGCCGTCTCCACCGCGGGCGATGAGGTGCGTGATCCGCAGCGGTCGCTGCCGAGGGCGATCATGATCGCCCTCGCCGTCGTCGTGGCGGTCTACCTCTTCCTCGCGGTCGCCTCCGTCGGCGCGCAGCCGTGGCAGGACTTCGAGGACCCCGAGCAGCAGAGCGCGGGCCTCGCCGTCATCCTGGGCGATGTGCTCGGCGCGCAGTGGCCGGCGACCGTCCTCGCCGCCGGCGCGGTGATCTCGATCTTCTCGGTCACGCTCGTCACGCTCTTCGGGCAGAGCCGCATCCTCTACTCGATCGGCCGAGACGGGCTCCTGCCGAAGCCCTTCGCCCGCGTGGCGCCCCATACGCACACCCCCGTTTTCGCGACCGTGGTCGCCGCGATCGCGGTGGCTCTGCTGGCCGGATTGATCCCGCTGTCGAATCTGTGGGACATGGTGTCGATGGGCACGCTCGTCGCCTTCATCGTGGTGTCGATCGCGGTCGTGGTGCTGCGCCGCACGCAGCCTGACCTGCCGCGCGCCTTCCGCGTGCCCGGCTATCCGGTCACGCCGGTGCTCGCGATCCTCGCGTGCCTGTATCTGATCAGCGGGCTCGGCTGGGAGACGTACGCCTGGTTCGCCGTGTGGCTCATCGTGGTGCTCGCCTACTATCTGCTGTGGGGGCGCCGCCACAGCCTTCTCGCCCGCGAGAGCGCGGGGACGGATGCCTCGGCCGGCACGGCCCCGCCGAGCAGGTAGCCACGGCACGCCCTGCGCGCGGCCGGGTGACGCCGCCGTGCCGGGCTAGCGTGGACGAGCGACGGAAGGAGCCAGCCATGGCGCGCATCCTCATCATCGGCGGACACGGCAAGGTCGCCCTGCTGCTCGAACCGATCCTGGCCGCTGCCGGGCACACCGTGACCGCCGTCATCCGCAATCCCGAGCACGAGTCCGACGTCGCCGCGACCGGCGCACAGCCTCTCGTCGCCGACATCGAGGCCTTCGACGTCGACCAGCTGCGGAACCTCCTGAGCGGCAACGACGTCGTCGTGTGGTCCGCCGGAGCGGGCGGGGGCGACCCCCGCCGCACGTACGCCGTCGACCGGGACGCCGCGATCCGCTCGATGGACGCGGGGGTGCAGGCGGGCGTCGACCGGTACGTCATGGTCTCGTGGATCGGCTCTCGGGCCGACCACGGCATCGACCGCGACTCGTCGTTCTTCACGTACGCGGATGCGAAATGGGCGGCCGACGCCCACCTCGAGGCGAGCGACCTCGACTGGACGATCGTCGCGCCGGGTACGCTCACGCTCGACCCGCCGACGGGCCGCATCGAGATCGATCCGGAGGGCCGCGGCGAGGTGTCGCGCGCCGACGTCGCCGCGGTGGTGGCCGCCGTCATCGCGGACGACTCCACGATCGGCCGCACGATCCGGTTCGGCAACGGCGACGAGCACATCGGGCACGCCGTCGCCGGCTGATCACCGGCCGACGGGCATCAGCGAGCGCATCCCGCCGGGGCGTGACGGGTCAATCGACGCGCACGAACCGCGGGCCGGAGTATCCATCGCGATCGACCGGCTCGTCCCACATCTCCCGCGGACGCACCCAGAGGCCCGAGTCTCCCGAGAGCGGGCGGTAGACGACGAGCTGCTCCTCGGTCTCACTGTGGCGGGCGAGCCCGACCACCTCGTACAGGCCGCCTTTGAAGTGCCGATACATTCCTGGCTCGAGCGTCATGGGGCCAGACTACAAATCCGATGCAGGGCGCGCCGCCGTCCTGCCGACCGCCCTAGGCTCGGAGCATGCTTGCCACCGTCATCCATGCAGCCCGCGACATCCGTGTCGAAGAAGTCCCCGATCCCGAGCTGTCCACCGGCGCCGACGCGATCGTGCGCGTGGTCGCAGCGTGCGTGTGCGGATCGGATCTGTGGCCGTATCGCGGGGTCACGCCCACCGAGGAACCGCATCGCATCGGCCACGAGTTCGTCGGCGTGGTGGAGCGCGTCGGGCCGGAGGTGCGCGTCGTCAAGGAGGGTGACTTCGTGATCGCTCCGTTCTACGTGTGCGACGGCACGTGCATCAACTGCCGCAACGGCGTCAGCACCTCCTGCCTCACCGGCGGATGGTGGGGGAGCGATGACCGCTTCGGCGGATTCGCCGACGGCGGCCAGGGGGAGCGCGTCCGCGTTCCGCTCGCCGACGGCACGCTCGCGGTCGTCCCCGGCCCGGTCTCGCCCGACGAGATCCCGGGACTTCTCACGCTGAGCGACGTGATGGGCACGGGCCACCACGCCGCCGTCTCGGCGGGAGTGCGCCCGGGCGACGCGGTGGCCGTCGTCGGCGACGGCGCCGTCGGCCTCTGCGCGATCATCGCCGCCAAGCGGCTCGGCGCCGCCACGATCATCGCCATGTCGCGGCACCCGCAGCGGCAGGCCCTCGCCCGCGAGTTCGGCGCCACGCACATCGTCGAGGAGCGGGGCGAGGACGGCGTGAACCGCGTTCGTGAGCTCACCGAGGGCATCGGGGCGGACCGCGTCCTGGAGTGCGTGGGCACGAAGGAGTCGATGGACCAGGCGCTGCGCTCCGCGCGCCCGGGCGGAATGGTCGGGTACGTCGGTGTGCCGAACGGCGGCCCTGAGCTCCCGATCCGCCAGATGTTCGGACGGAACGTCGGCGTCGCCGGCGGTGTCGCGCCGGTGCGCGGCTACATCGAGGAGCTGCTGCCCGACGTTCGCTCGGGTGCCATCCGGCCCGGGCTCGTCTTCGACCTCGAACTGCCGCTCACCGAGGCCGCCGAGGCGTATGCCGCGATGGACGAGCGACGGGCGACGAAGGTGCTGCTCCGCCCGTGATTCCGGCGCGTCAGGCCGGTGCGGGAACATCGCGTACGGGGCTCGCGTTCTGATACTCTGGAGTGTCACGCGTGTGGCTGTCTCGCCACGCCTGGGCTCCGGCTTGCGCCGGCCGCCATGTGACATCGCACGAAAACAATCCGCTTCGCTTCGGCCGAGGCATCCGCTCGCCCCGCGCGACCCGGAACCGCGACCGAGCCCGACACCCCAACCCAACAAGGACAACCCACTACATGACTACCGCAACGACCGCCCCGGCCACCAAGCAGGTCGCCATCAACGACATCGGATCTGCTGAGGACTTCCTGGCAGCGGTCGAGAAGACCCTCAAGTTCTTCAATGACGGAGACCTCATCGAAGGCACCGTCGTGAAGATCGACCGCGACGAGGTCCTCCTCGACGTCGGCTACAAGACCGAGGGTGTCATCCCCTCGCGCGAGCTCTCCATCAAGCACGACGTCGACCCCAACGAGGTCGTCAAGGTCGGCGACGCCGTCGAGGCGCTCGTTCTCCAGAAGGAGGACAAGGAAGGCCGCCTCATCCTGTCGAAGAAGCGCGCCCAGTACGAGCGCGCGTGGGGCGACGTCGAGAAGATCAAGGAGAACGACGGTGTCGTCACCGGTTCTGTGATCGAGGTCGTCAAGGGTGGCCTCATCGTCGACATCGGACTCCGTGGCTTCCTCCCCGCTTCGCTCATCGAGCTGCGCCGCGTCCGCGACCTCACGCCGTACCTCGGCCAGGAGATCGAGGCCAAGATCCTCGAGCTCGACAAGAACCGCAACAACGTCGTGCTGTCGCGCCGCGCCCTGCTCGAGCAGACGCAGTCCGAGTCGCGCACCACGTTCCTCAACAACCTGCACAAGGGTCAGGTCCGCAAGGGCGTCGTCTCGTCGATCGTCAACTTCGGTGCGTTCGTCGACCTGGGCGGCGTGGACGGTCTCGTGCACGTCTCCGAGCTCTCGTGGAAGCACATCGAGCACGCGTCCGAGGTCGTCGAGGTCGGCCAGGAGGTCACCGTCGAGATCCTCGAGGTCGACCTGGACCGCGAGCGCGTCTCGCTGTCGCTGAAGGCGACGCAGGAGGACCCGTGGCAGGTCTTCGCCCGCACGCACGCGATCGGTCAGGTCGCTCCGGGCAAGGTCACCAAGCTCGTTCCGTTCGGTGCGTTCGTCCGCGTCGCGGACGGCATCGAGGGCCTCGTGCACATCTCGGAGCTGTCGGGCAAGCACGTCGAGCTCGCCGAGCAGGTCGTGTCGGTCGGCGAAGAGGTCTTCGTCAAGATCATCGACATCGACCTCGAGCGTCGCCGCATCTCGCTGTCGCTCAAGCAGGCGAACGAGTCGGTGGACCCCAACGGCACCGAGTTCGACCCGGCGCTGTACGGCATGGTCACCGAGTACGACGAGAACGGCGAGTACAAGTACCCCGAGGGCTTCGACCCCGAGTCGGGTGCCTGGCTCGAGGGCTTCGACGCCCAGCGCGAGAAGTGGGAGCAGGAGTACGCCGCTGCCCAGGGTCGCTGGGAGGCGCACAAGGCCGTCGTCGCGAAGGCGCTCGAGGCCGAGGCCGCTGCTCCGGTCGAGACCGGCGCGTCGACCTTCTCGTCCGACAGCGGCCCCGCGGGCACGCTGGCCGACGACGAGGCTCTCGCCGCTCTGCGTGAGAAGCTGTCGGGCCGCTGATAGCCACGCGGTGATCGAGGAGCGCACACGCGCACATCGAGATCCGGTCGAAAGGGCCGGGACCTTCGGGTCCCGGCCCTTTCGGGTTCTCGCATGTCGGCGCCGCTTCGTACACTCGCGGTGTGCCCGGTGATTGTGTGGTGGGGAGCGGATGCCGCGGCCCCGTGCCGCCGGACGCACCGGTGCCCCTCTGCGAGTGGCACCTCGCCGTGGCATCCGAGTGGGATCAGCGGCACCACGGCGTGACCGACACCCTGCCCTCACCGTGTGCGGTGTGCGCGTCTCGCCTCGGCGTGCGCTATCCGTCCGGATGGCTCTGCGCGGTGTGCGAATGGCGCCACGGCGACATCGTCGACGACGAGTTGCCGCCGCCGCGCGTCGACATCGTGTACTACCTGCGGTACGCGGACCGCATCAAGATCGGCACGACCTCCAACCCGCGTCAGCGTCTTGCGGCGATCTGGCACGACGAGGTGCTGGCCTTCGAGCGCGGCGACCGCGCCGTCGAGCGCCGCCGTCACGCACAGTTCGCCGCTGACCGATTCGCCGGGACCGAGTGGTTCCACAGCTCGCCGGCGCTTCGCCAGCACGTGGCGGAGCGATCCGCGGGTGTGGAGGACCCCTGGCTGCTCTACGCCCGCTGGGTCAGCGAGGCCGTCGCGGCGCGCGGATGACGCCGCCGGCGTCTCCGCGGCCAGCCGCCCACAGCGCGCTCAAAGGAACCGGGCCTAGCGTCGGGAGTCCCGACCGGACGGAGGACGATCATGGGTTTCCTGGACCGCCTTTTCGGCAGCGACGACGAGCGGCAGACGCCGCCGGTTCCGCAGAACGGCGACGGCGGGCCCGCGCAGCCCGCGGCCGGCCGTCCCGGTGCACAGCCCCCGCGCAGCCCGGACGAGCTCGCGATCGAGCGCTACCGCTACCTCCTCCGAACCGCACCGCCGGAGACGATCGAGCAGGTCCACGCCGAAGCCTTCGCCAAGCTCACCGACGCGCAGCGTCAGCAGGTGCTCGCCGAGCTGTCGGCGAGCCTCCCGGATTCCGAGCGCCCCGGTTCTGCCGACCCCCGGGCGATGGCGCGCGCGGCCACGCGTGCCGAGTACACGCAGCCCGGGTTCATGGAGCGCACACTCGGTCCGCAGCGTCAGAGCGGCGGTCCGTCGTTCGGGGCGATGGTCGGCTCGTCGATCCTCGGAACCGTCGCCGGCTACGTCATCGGGTCGGCCCTCGTGAGCGCGTTCCTTGCGCCGTCCATGGCGTACGACCAGGGCTACGACGACGGCTCCGCGGAGGGCGCGAGCGGCGAATCCGGCCCGGACGACGGGGCCGCAGCAGGCGACGGCTGGGGCGATTCGGGCTCCGGCTGGGGCGGTGACGCGGGCGGGAGCGACGCCGGTGCGGACTTCGGCGGATTCGGCGGCGACTTCGGCGGCGACTTCGGGTTCTGATCACCCGTGCGCGCCCCGCGCGCGGAGGCGCCGGCATCCGTTAGCGTCACCGTATGGTCGCCGCGACGAATGACGAGCGGCGCCCCGTCCCGCGCGCCCGGCGGGAAGGGCGCGCGCGAGCCGCGTGGCTGCGCCCCGATTTCGCGGACCGCACGCGCGAGCGCACCGCCACGCTGAATCAGCTGCTGCTGGCCTCGGTCGTCTTCGCGCTCGGGGTGCTCGTCGCCGTCGGGCCGTTCCCGGGCGATCCCGTGCTCTTCTTCGCCGGCGTCGTGATGGTCGTGATCGTGACCGGCGCGACCCTCGTGATTCCGTGGAACCGGTTCGCGTGGGGCTGGGTCGCCCTCGTCCCGGCCGTCGACATCGCGGCGATCACCCTCATGCAGCTCGCGGCGCCCGGCACCGCGATGGGACTGCTGTGGATCTTCCCCACGACGTGGCTGGCGTCTGGCTTCGGACTGCTGGGTCTGTTCGCGGTGATCGTCTCCATCGCCGCCATCATCACGGTGCTGACGGTGGCCAGTGCGCAGGAGGTGACCTACACGACCTTCCTGCTGCCGCTGGTCCTCTTCGCGGTTGCGGCGACGAGCCATCTCACCGCCCGGAGGTCAGACGCGCAGCGCACCCTGCTGGCCAAGCAGGCGCAGCTCCTGCGGCGCGTGCTGGAGAGCTCCCGGAGGCAGGAGCAGGTCGTCACCGAGGTCCTCGACGCCGTCGACTTCGGGGTCATCCGGGTCGAGGCCGACGGCCGGGTGGCCGTGACCAATGAGGCCCATGGCCGGCTCCAGCGCGCGGTGCGCGCCGACGGCGAGGATGTCGTGGCATTCCGCGATGACGGCGTCACACGCCTTCCGCCCGACGAGCTGCCCGTCGAGAGGGCGCTCCGAGGCGAGGCGTTCGACAGTCAGGTGGTGTGGTTCGGCGAGGAGCCCGGTCCGCGTAAAGCGCTCAGCATCACCGCGCGACGGCTGCTCGACCCCGACGGAGGCGATTCGGGGGCCGTGGTGATCTCGCGAGACGTGACCTCCGAGCTCGAGGCGCTGCGGGCGCGCGACGAACTGGTGGCCTCGGTGTCGCACGAACTGCGGACCCCCCTGACCTCGATCCTCGGGTACCTCGATCTGGCGATCGAGGAGCCCGGCATCCCCGACCACGTGCGTGCGAACCTCGACATCGCCGAGCGCAACGCCGAACGGCTCCTGCGGATCGTCGCCGACATCCTCGCGGCCTCCTCGTCGTCGTCGTCGTCCATCGAGGCCTCCATGACGCCCCAGGCCCTCGACGCGCGGGAGATCGTGCGCGCGTCCGGCGAAGCCCTGCTCCCACGCGCCACGATGCGCGCGGTGGAGATCGACACGACCGGCCTCGAGGACGCGCCGGTGTGGGGCGACCCGGTGCGCTTGCGCCAGGTGGTCGACAACCTCGTCTCGAACGCGATCGCGTACAACAAGGACGGCGGCACGGTGTTCCTCGGCACGACGACCGACGGGACATCCACGTGGATCCTGGTGCGCGACACCGGGATCGGCATCAGTGAGAGCGATCGATCGCGGCTCTTCCAGCGGTTCTACAAGGCGGGTGCACGGCGTCGCTCCGGCACGGGACTCGGGCTCGCCATCACTCGCGACATCGTGCGGGCGCACGGCGGCGAGCTGGGACTTCACAGCTCGCCGGGCGTGGGCTCCACCTTCGTCGTCAAGCTCCCCGCCATCGCCCCGGAAGGAACGGCCGCATGACCCTCGATCTCACGAGCGTCGTCATCATGACGGCGCTGGTCGTCAACGTGAGCGGCATCCTCTTCATCGTCGAGACGCTGCTGCGCCGCGACGAGGGAGCGGGGCGCATCTGGGCGCTCGGCTTCCTCGCCGCCATGCTGACCACGCTGGCCTACACGATGTGGTCCCAATCGGACGGGGCGTGGTGGGCCGTGGCGGTCGGCAACAGCGCCTTCGTCGCGGGCACCGGCTGCATGTGGCTCGGCTGCCGTGTCTTCAACGGCCGGCGCATGGACTGGGCGGCCGCCCTCGTGGCCGGAGGCGTCCTCGCCGCGGCGGTCGCCGTCGCGGTGGAGGGACCGGATGGAGGCGACTGGGCTGGCGCGGTCTGGATGTTCGTCGGGCTGCTGGCCTTCGCGGCGGCCGGAGCTGTCGAGTGCCTGCGCGGCGCGCTGCGCGAGGCGCGCACGGCGTGGGTCCTCGCCGCCGTGCTCGGCTTCCAGTCCCTCTACTACGTGTCCCGCACCACGGCGTTCCTCACGTCGGGTCCCGACAGCCCGCTGTTCCAGAACGCGTTCGGCACGATCCCGACCAGCTTCCTCACCGTGGTGCTGACGATCGTGGCCGTGGTGAGCACGTCCGTGCTGCGGGCCTCCCGGGCGCCCATGCGGGGCCATCTCCGGCGGTCGGCGGTCGGCGTCCCCAAGGACGGCATCCTGCCTGCCGAGTCGTTCGCCGACGCACTGGAGAACCTGTGCGAGCGTGCGGCCTGGCGCGGCGAGATCGTGGGCGTCACCGCTGTGCGCATCGACGATCTCGAGCAGATCTCGACCGCGTTCGGCAGCGAGGTCGCCCGCTCGGTGACCGACACGTGGCGCACGGGCGTCCGTCGCCATGCGCCGACCAACGCACTGGTGGCCGAGGACGGCGAGACCGGGCTCTTCGTCGGCGCCGTGCTCGACACCGCGATCGAGGCCAGGCGGCAGGCCGGTGCGATCTACCGCGGGTTGTTCGACGATCTCGGGAAGGTCGGCGGGGGCGTCATCCCTGTCGTCGGCGTGGGCATCGCGCTGAGCGAGGCGGTCGGCTACGAACCAGAGGCGCTCATGAGGGTCGCCCGTGAGACGGCCAGCCGCGCGTCGTCGAGCGTCGAGACGTCGGTGCTGATGGCGGAGGCCGAGTAGAGGCATCCGCCCCTGACGTCCCGCCTCTCAGGACGCGGTGAGACGGTACCCGACGCCGCGGACCGTCTCGATCCATCGGGGGCTCGTGGGGGACTCGCCGAGCTTGCGCCGGAGATTGGCGACATGCACCTCGATGGCGCGGGCGTCGCTGTCGCTGACGAACTCGACCCCGGTGAACTGCTCGCCGCGCAGCATGAGGGCGAGGTCCGACTTGCCGCGCACGCGCCGACCAGCCGCGAGCAGATCGGCGAGGATGTCGAACTCGCTCCGGGTGAGCTCGAGGTCTTCGCCGTCGACCGTGACGATGCGCATCTCCGGGTTGAGGCGCAGGCCCTGGTGCTCGAGCCACGCACCCGATGGTTCGGATGCCTCGGCGGGCGCCACCGCTGCGACGTGCTGGCGGGGGCGGCGCAGCATCGCGTCGATGCGTGCGCGCAGCTCGCGGGGGCGGAACGGCTTTGCGACGTAGTCGTCGGCCCCGGCCTCCAGGCCCTGCAGTGCGTCGATCTCCTCGGTCCTGGCGCTGAGCATGACGATGTACGTCGCGCTGACGGCCCGGATGCGCTTGGCGGTCTCGAAACCGTCCATGCCGGGCATGTTGACGTCCAGGGTCGTCACGAGTGGCTGGTGTTCGCGCACGAGGTCGAGGCCGACGTATCCGTCCGGGGCTCCGTGAACCTCGAAGCCGGCCTGGGAGAGCACCGCAGAGAGGAGGGACCGGATGTCTTCCTCGTCCTCGATAACGACGGCTACGCGCGCTTCTTCCACCGACTCACCCTCCGGCGCCGGCATGGGGAAAGCCGGTTCCTGGATGTCGGTCATGATATCCCAGAACGCGTTCTGGAAGAGGCGGGCGGGCTCGGACGTCACGGCGTGTCCTGCCGGGAACGTGTCGGCACAGCGAGGGCTGCCCCGGCGGGGCGGCGACCCGGATCACGAGGATCGGGTGCGCCGGCCCCGCCGGAGCGTGAGGCCGCTGACAGAGCGACATGAACCCCCCCACGTCGCTCTGCGCGTGCCCCTGCGGTGCGGTGAGGGGAGGCGGTCGCCCCCACGACCGCCTCCCCGCCGTACCGGATACGGACATCTGCGCTCCGCCCTGCGGCGGTGTCGGAGAAGGGGAATGGGCATGCGACCGACGTCACAGAGTCACGTCGGCTCACGTCCCCATCACCCCCAGCTGTTTCCTTTTGCAGACCCGCGTACTTTCGGGTTGACCCGACCGTACTCGCGTGCCCTCAAGCCACCCTCAGTGCGACCTCAGGAGCACCCAAGGGTTCGATGCCCCGGCTGGCGGCGGGCGTGGCATCCTCGATGCATGCCTCTCGTCGCACTCACCGGTGGCATCGCCTCCGGCAAGTCCACGATCGCCCGCCGCCTCGCCGAGCACGGCGCCGTCGTGGTCGACGCCGACCAGATCGTGCGGGACGTCCAGCAGCCCGGGTCCCCGGTGCTGGCGGCCATCGCCACCGCTTTCGGCAGCGATGTCGTCTCCGCCGACGGATCGCTCGACCGTGCTCGCCTGGGCGCTCGGGTGTTCGGCGACCCCGACGCGATCGCGCGACTCAACGCGATCGTCCATCCCGCGGTGCGCGCCGAGTCCGCCCGCCGCTTCGCGGCCGCGTTGGCCGCCGATCCCTCGGCGGTGGTCGTCTACGACGTGCCGCTGCTCGTCGAGGCACGCGTCGACGATCCCTGGGAGCTCATCGTCGTGGCTCACGCGCCGGAATCGGTGCGGAGACGGCGCCTCGTCGAGCTTCGCGGATTGAGTGAAGCGGATGCCTCGGCGCGCCTGGCCTCGCAGGTCTCCGACGACGCCCGGCTGGCGGTCGCCGACGTCGTGATCGAGACCGGTGGCTCCCTCGACGACACGCTCCGGCAGGTCGACGAGCTGTGGGCGACGATGCCCGAGCGGATCGCCGCGCGCACCTAGTCCGCGTCACCGGTCGCGGGTAGCCTGAGCGCACGAAGGAGGTGCACGATGGGCTGGCTCTCGAAGTTCGTGCGTCGGAGGCGCGTGACGGGCATCTCTGACGAGGAGCGCATGGGGCGCTACGTGTACCTGCTGAACACGCTGCCGGCCTCGGTGATCGAGAGCGCGCACGCGTCGGCCTTCAAGGACCTTCCGGCCGAGCGGCGCCGCGAGATGTTCGAGCAGCTTCGGCCGTTCCTGTCCGACGCGGAGCGGGATGCCTCGACCGACGATCCCACGGTGATCGCCAAGCTCTTCCGGCGCGCGGAAGAGCGCCGAGCGGAGCGCGAGGAGGGCGGTGCGGACCGCCGCAGCGCCGCCACGATGACGGACGAGGCCGACCCGCGCGACCTCGTCGACCCGCGGCAGCTCGTGCTCAGCAGCGGCGCGGCCGCGCTCGTGACGCAGAACTTCCTGCTGTCGGCAGCTGTCGCGACGTACTTCTCTGCGGGTGCCGGCTCGCTCATGCTCGATACCTCGCCGACCTGGATCGGCGACACGTACGACCCCGGTTCGGGCGGCGGCTTCGACGGCGGCGGCTTCGGCGGGGGGTTCGACGGCGGCGGCGGCTTCGGCGGCGGATTCGACGGCGGCGGCTTCGGCGGCGGCTTCGGCGGCGACGGGGGCGGCGGGGGCTGACTCGAGTTCCCCGGAGCCGGTCCAAGGCTGGGCCGACGCCTGCGGCCACGACGGCGGGTCCGCCCGGCGCGAACGGCCGCCCCGGTGTCGGAGGCCCGGCCTACGCTGGAAGGGTGCAAGCCACCCGATCCGTCCGCCCCTTCGAGGTCGTCAGCGAGTACTCGCCGTCCGGCGACCAGCCGCAGGCGATCGCCGAGCTCGCCGCGCGCATCAACGCCGGCGAGACCGACGTGGTGCTCCTCGGCGCCACCGGCACCGGCAAGTCCGCCACGACGGCATGGCTCGTCGAGGCGGTGCAGCGTCCCACGCTCGTCCTGGCGCACAACAAGACGCTGGCCGCGCAGCTGGCGAACGAGTTCCGCGAGCTCATGCCCCACAACGCGGTCGAGTACTTCGTCAGCTATTACGACTACTACCAGCCCGAGGCCTACGTCCCGCAGACAGACACCTTCATCGAGAAGGACTCCTCGATCAACGCCGAGGTCGAGCGCCTGCGTCACTCCACCACGAACTCGCTCCTGAGCCGTCGTGACGTCATCGTGGTGAGCACGGTCTCGTGCATCTACGGCCTCGGGTCTCCCGAGGAGTACCTCCGCGCGATGGTGGCGCTGCAGGTGGGCGAGCGCTACGACCGCGACGCCCTCATCCGCAAGTTCATCGCGATGCAGTACAACCGCAACGACGTCGACTTCTCGCGCGGCAATTTCCGCGTCCGCGGAGACACGATCGAGATCATCCCGGTCTACGAGGAGTACGCGATCCGCGTCGAGATGTTCGGTGACGAGATCGAGGCGCTGTACATGCTGCACCCCCTCACCGGCGACGTCGTGCAGCGGCTCGACGCGGTGCCGATCTTCCCCGCGACGCACTACGCCGCGGGCACAGAGACGGTGCAGCGGGCCATCGGCACGATCGAGCACGAGCTCGAGCACCGCCTGAAAGAGCTCGAGTCGCAGAACAAGCTCCTCGAGGCGCAGCGCCTGCGCATGCGCACGACCTTCGACCTCGAGATGCTGCAGCAGCTCGGCTTCTGCTCGGGCATCGAGAACTATTCGCGTCATCTCGACGGGCGCATGCCCGGTGAGCCTCCCCACACGCTCCTCGACTTCTTCCCCGATGACTTCCTCATGGTGATCGACGAGTCGCACGTGACGGTCCCGCAGATCGGCGCGATGTACGAGGGGGATGCCTCGCGCAAGCGCACCCTCGTCGAGCACGGCTTCCGCCTGCCCAGCGCGCTGGACAACCGGCCGCTGAGGTTCGACGAGTTCAAGGAGCGGGTCGGACAGACGGTGTACCTCTCGGCGACCCCTGGTCGGTACGAGATGGGCATCGCCGACGGCGTGGTCGAGCAGATCATCCGCCCGACGGGTCTCGTCGACCCGCAGATCATCGTCAAGCCCTCGAAGGGCCAGATCGACGATCTGCTCGAAGAGATCCGGATCCGCGCCTCCCGGGATGAGCGCGTGCTCGTCACCACGCTGACGAAGAAGATGGCCGAGGAGCTCACCGACTTCCTCGGAGAGCACGGCGTGCGCGTGCGGTACCTGCATTCCGATGTCGACACGCTCCGTCGCGTCGAGCTGCTGAGCGAGCTCCGAGCCGGCGTCTACGACGTTCTGGTCGGCATCAACCTTCTCCGCGAGGGGCTCGATCTGCCCGAAGTCTCTCTGGTGTCGATCCTCGACGCCGACAAGGAGGGCTTCCTCCGCAGCGGCACGTCGCTCATCCAGACGATCGGCCGCGCGGCGCGAAACGTCTCCGGCGAAGTTCACATGTACGCCGACACCGTGACCGACTCGATGCGCAACGCGATCGAAGAGACCGATCGCCGTCGCGACAAGCAGATCGCCTACAACCTCGAGAACGGCATCGACCCGCAGCCCCTGCGCAAGCGCATCGCCGACATCACCGAAGTGCTCGCGCGTGAGGCATCCGATACCAAGGCGATGCTCTCTCGCAAGGACTCCCGGCTCAAGTCGGGCAAGGGAAAGTCGCCGACGCCGCAGCTACGGCGGGAGGGGATCGCGGCCGAGGGCGCGACCCAGCTGGAGGCCACGATCGCCGACCTCAGCGACCAGATGCTCGCCGCAGCGGGCGAGCTCAAGTTCGAGCTGGCCGCCCGCTTGCGCGACGAAGTCCAAGACCTCAAGAAGGAGCTGCGGGCGATGGAGCGGGCCGGGCACGCTTGATCTGTCCGCGCCGGAGCGCGACCTCGCACGACGAAGAAGCGCGCGCCTGCCGGTGGCCGGCAGCGCCTGGAGCTCACGGGCAGTGCATGAGCGGCTTCGGGCCCGACCGGTCGAACGTGTGCTGCGAGATCGGCGCACCGCACAGCGGACAGGCCCGCTCAGCGCGTTCGGCCGGGGTAGGCGGGGGAGTCGTCTCGTACGGTCCCACCGCCGCCGGACCCGCAGCGCGGATCAGGTTGGCGTTGACGAACGCGTACCAGCCGCCGGCCTGACGCACTCGCTCGCGCAGGGGCAGGCGGTCGCGGGGCTCGGACGAAGAAGGCTCGCTCATATCATTAGTGTACTAATGATGAGGGATCGATAGACTCGACCTGTGGAATCCCCGGACGATCTGCTCAAGCTCGACAACCAGGTGTGCTTCGCGCTGGTGACCGCCGCACGGAACGTCGTGTCGATTTATCGTCCGATCCTCGAGCCGCTCGGCCTCACCCACCCGCAGTACCTCGTGATGCTGGCGCTGTGGGAGCGGGCGCCTCGCTCGCTCCGCGAACTCGCCGACGAGTTGGCGCTCGAGCCCGCGACGCTCTCGCCCCTCGTGAAGAGGCTGCAGGGGCAGGGACTCGTCGCCAAGTCCCGCAGCGTCTCCGATGAGCGCGTTCTCGAGATCGACCTCACCGATGCCGGCAGAGGGCTGCGCGGCCGCGCGCTCGAGGTGCCGGCGAAGGTGATGGAGCGGACGGGGATGGATGCCGGGCAGCTCGCTGCGCTGCGCGACAGCCTCGGCAGGTTCGCCGGTGGGCGCAACACAAGCGTTGCGTGACCGATACATGAAGTTCCTCTCATCCCCTAGGCAGACTTCGAGGCATTTCCTAGGCTTCGTCTGAAGCCCCGTCTGGACCCGACAGCGAGCCCGACGCCCGGGGCTGCTCATCCGTCCAGAACAGGAACCACCATGCGAATGCGGTCACACCCCGACCACGGCACTCCGACACGACGCAGGATCGCGACGGGCGCCACCGCCACCATCGTCGCGCTCGGCGCCGGGCTGCTCGTCGCCAGCCCCGCGGCCCACGCGGCCGACACCCAGATCCAGATCCTCGCGACCAACGACTTCCACGGTCGCATCCTCGACGAGGGCGCCCAGGCCGGCGCCGCGAAGATGGCGGGGGCGGTCGATCAGCTGCGCGCCGCGAACCCGAACACGGTGTTCGCCGCCGCGGGCGATCTCATCGGAGCCTCGACGTTCGAGTCGTTCATCCAGCACGACAAGCCCACGATCGACGCGCTCAACGCGGCGGGTCTCGAGGTCTCGGCCGTCGGAAACCACGAGCTCGACGCCGGGTACGACGACCTGATCAATCGGGTCATGGCCCCCTACGACGCCGTCACCAACCCGTATGGCGGTGCCGAGTGGGAATACATCGCCGCGAACCTCAAGATGAAGGCGACGGGCGACGATGCCGTCCCCGCCACGTGGATCAAGGACATGGGCGGCGTGCAGGTCGGCTTCGTCGGCGCGGTCACCGAGGAGCTCCCCGCCCTGGTCAGCCCGGGCGGCATCGCTGACATCGAGGTGAGGGGCATCGTCGATTCGGTCAACGCCGAGGCGGCCGACCTCGTCGACAACGGCGCCGATATCGTCGTGATGCTCGTCCACGAGGGCGCACCGTCGACCAACTGCCTCACCATGCGTGACTCGGGGAGGTGGGCGGACATCATCAACAACGTGTCGGCGGACGTCGACGCCATCGTCTCCGGCCACACCCACCTCGCGTACAACTGCTCCTTCCCCGTGCCGCAGTGGGTCTCGGAGGGGCGCGCCGTCACCGAGCGCCCCGTCGTCTCGGCCGGCCAGTACGGCACGAACCTCAACCAGCTGCTCTTCACCGTCGACAGCGAGACGGGCGCCGTGAAGGCCAAGGCGCAGAACCTCCTGGGCATCGCCGCGTTCCCGGCCGACGCCGAGGTGGCAGCTCTCGTGCTCGCCGCGAAGAACGCGGCCGACGTCGAGGGAGCGAAGCCGCTCGGCAAGATCGCGGGAGCCTTCAACCGGGCGCAGCTGAGCACCACCAACCCGACCACCGGCCTTCCGAACGAGAACCGGGGCGGCGAGTCGACGATCGGGAACCTCGTCGCCGAGGTGCAGCGGTGGGCGACCGAGAAGCCCGAGTCGGGTGGAGCCCAGATCGCGTTCATGAACCCGGGCGGTCTGCGCGCCGACATGACGGGCACCAACCCGGGCGACGGCTCGTACCCGCGCACGCTCACGTACAAGCAGGCCGCCGGGGTGCAGTCCTTCGCGAACACGCTGGTCAACATGCGACTGACGGGCGCCCAGATCAAGACCGTCCTGGAGCAGCAGTGGCAGCGTGACGCGTTCAACGGACTGCCCACGCGGCCGTTCCTGCGCATGGGCGTCTCCGACGGGTTCGAGTACACCTACGTCCAGAAGATGGTCACCGAGACGCAGCGCGACAATCCCGCGACGAGCGACAACGAGGCGAAGGAGTATACCGCGCCGAAGGGGACCGTCACCGGCATGTGGCTGAACGGCGAGCCGATCGATCTCGCGTCGACCTACTCGGTGACGGTGAACTCGTTCCTCGCGACAGGCGGCGACAACTTCCGCGAACTGGGCAACGGCACGAACAAGCGCGACACCGGCAAGGTGGACCTCGCCGCGATGGTGGACTACATGGCCGCCTTCGCCGCGACCACGCCGCTCCCGGTCGACTACGCGCAGCGCGCCGTCGAGGTGAGCTTCCCGGCCGCCGCGCCGACGGCGTACGACCCGGGCGCCACCGTTGCGTTCGACGTGAAGTCGTGGTCGATGTCGACGGCCGCGGACGTCAAGGACAACGAGATCGTGGTCTCGCTCGATGGCGAGGTGCTCGGCACGGCGCCCGTGACGACCATCCTCGGAACCGATCCGTACGACAACCTCGGCACCGCCAGCGTGGCCGTGACGCTCCCGGCGGACGTGCCGCTGGGCGGACGCGTCGAGCTCACCCTCACCGGTGCGAGCACGGGAACCGAGATCACCGTCCCGGTGGCGATCGACCGCGCCGACAGCACGACGGTCGGCATGCCCAACAAGGTGCTGGCCAACTCGAAGGGCAACGGGGTCATCCAGTACACGACGACGGTGACCGCGCAGTTCGGCGCGACGGTGGCGGGCGATGTCACGATCTACGACGGCGACGTCGCGATCGCGACCGCGACCATCACGCCGTCGAGCGCGGGCGTGGTCAAGATCAAGCTCCCCACGCTGGCCAAGGGCACGCATTCGCTCTGGGTCCAGTACGAGGGCAGCGACACGGTGAAGCCGTCGCAGAGCGCGCCGGTGACCGTGGTCGTCAAGTGACGCACGGTTGATCGACGGACGGATGCCGCGGGGCCGTGTGCCCCGCGGCATCCGTCGCCTGGGCTGGCAGGAAGCCGGGAAGCAATCGCCCTCGGAGCCGATGTCGGAGGCCCCGCCTACACTTGTCTGGTGCCCATCGTCCCCGTCGCCGTGCCCGGAAACACCAGCGGAAAACTCAGCGTCCGCGGTGCTCGCGTACACAATCTCAAGAACGTCGACCTCGACATCCCGCGCGACTCGCTCGTCGTCTTCACGGGGCTGTCGGGCTCGGGAAAGTCGAGCCTCGCGTTCGACACGATCTTCGCCGAGGGGCAGCGTCGCTACGTCGAATCGCTGAGCGCCTATGCGCGTCAGTTCCTCGGTCAGGTCGACCGTCCCGACGTGGACTTCATCGAGGGGCTCAGTCCCGCGGTGTCGATCGACCAGAAGTCGACGAACCGCAACCCGCGGTCGACGGTCGGCACCATCACCGAGATCCACGACTACATGCGACTGCTGTGGGCGCGCATCGGCGTGCCCCACTGCCCGGAGTGCGGCGAGGTCATCCAGCGCCAGACGGTCCAG
The DNA here is from genome assembly GCF_012847295.1 of Microbacterium sp. MF43. Lineage (GTDB taxonomy): Bacteria > Actinomycetota > Actinomycetes > Actinomycetales > Microbacteriaceae > Microbacterium. Next base: position 605,475 of record NZ_JABBDY010000003.1, on the reverse strand, counting down.
CAGATCGCCGACCAGCTCATGGAGCTTCCCGAGCGCACGCGCTACCAGATCGTCGCCCCCGTCGTGACCCAGAAGAAGGGCGAGTTCGTCGACCTCTTCAAGGAGCTCTCGGCGAAGGGCTACGCCCGCGCCGTGGTCGACGGCGAGCTCGTCCAGCTCGCCGAACCGCCGACACTCAAGAAGAGCTACAAGCACGACATCGCGGTCGTCGTCGACCGCCTGGTCGCCGCCCCCGACATCCTGGGCCGCGTCACCGATTCCGTCGAGACGGCGCTCAGCCTGGCGGGGGGCATCATCCAGGTCAACTTCGTCGACGCGGAGGGCGACGAGGCCTGGCAGTCGTTCTCCGAGAAGCTCGCTTGTCCGAACGGGCACCCGCTTCAGCTCACCGAGATCGAGCCGCGCACGTTCTCGTTCAACGCCCCGTTCGGTGCCTGCCCCGCCTGCTCAGGGCTCGGCACCCGCATGTCGGTCGACGTCGAGCTGATGATCGGCGACGAGGAGCTCTCGATCCGCGAGGGCGTGCTGATCCCGTGGACGACACAGGGCAAGGGCCTCTTCCAGTACTACGAGCGCCTGCTCGAGGGGCTCGCGCGCGATCTCGACTTCTCGCTCGACACACCGTGGCGGATGCTGCGGACCGAGGTGCGCGAGGCCGTGCTCCGGGGCGAGAACTACAAGGTCACGGTCAAGTGGAAGAACCGCTACGGCCGCGAGATGCGGTACTCCTCGGGCTTCGAGGGCGTGGTCCCCTACATCGAGCGACAGTACCTCCAGGCCGAGACCGACACGCAGCGCCAGCGGTGGGCGGAGTTCCTGCGCGAAGTGCCCTGCCCGGTGTGCGACGGGGCGCGCCTCAAGCCGGAGGTGCTGGCGGTGCTCGTGCACGGCCACTCCATCGCGGATGCCTCGCGCCTGAGTCTCGCCGACGCGCAGAAGTTCTTCGCCGGGCTCCAGCTCACCGACCGCGAAGCGAAGATCGGTGCGCAGGTGCTGCGCGAGATCCGCCTGCGACTGGACTTCCTCATCCAGGTGGGCCTCACCTACCTGAACCTCAGCCGTTCCGCCGGGTCGCTGTCGGGCGGCGAGGCGCAGCGCATCCGCCTGGCGACCCAGATCGGCTCCGGCCTGACCGGCGTGCTCTATGTGCTCGACGAGCCGTCGATCGGCCTCCATCAGCGTGACAACCGCCGCCTCATCGAGACGCTGCTGACGCTCCGCGACCTCGGCAACACCCTCATCGTGGTCGAGCACGACGAGGAGACCATCCATGCGGCCGACTGGATCGTCGACATCGGCCCGCGCGCCGGTGTCGACGGTGGCGCCGTCGTGCACTCCGGGCCGCTCGATCAGCTTCTCGCCGAGGGGGACTCGATCACCGGCGACTACCTCGCCGGCCGCCGCGAGATCCCCACGCCGAAGAAGCGGCGCAAGATCGACAAGGGCCGCAAGCTGACGGTCGTCGGGGCTCGCGAGAACAACCTCAAGAACGTGACCGTAGAGTTCCCCCTCGGCGTCCTCACCGCGGTCACGGGGGTGAGCGGCTCGGGCAAGTCGTCGCTCGTCAACGACATCCTCTACGAGGTGCTGGCGACACGCCTCAACGGGGCGCGACGGGTGGCGGGCAAGCATACGCGCATCACCGGGACCGAGGATCTCGACAAGGTCGTCCACGTCGACCAGGGTCCGATCGGGCGCACGCCGCGATCGAATCCGGCGACGTACACCGGGGTCTTCGACCGCATCCGCACCCTGTTCAGCGAGACGCCCGAGGCGAAGGCGCGCGGCTACCAGCCCGGCCGGTTCAGCTTCAACGTCAAGGGCGGCCGCTGCGAGGCGTGCTCGGGCGACGGCACGATCAAGATCGAGATGAACTTCCTTCCCGATGTGTACGTGGACTGCGAGGTGTGCCACGGCAAGCGGTACAACCGCGACACCCTCGCCGTGCACTACAAGGGCAAGAACATCGCCGAGGTGCTCGAGATGCCGATCTCCGAGGCGGCCGAGTTCTTCGAGCCGATCCAGGCGATCCACCGCTACCTGCGCACGCTGGTCGACGTCGGTCTGGGCTATGTGCGGCTCGGGCAGTCAGCGACGACCCTCTCCGGCGGCGAGGCGCAGCGCGTGAAGCTTGCGACCGAGCTGCAGCGCCGGTCCAACGGACGCTCGATCTACGTGCTGGACGAGCCGACCACGGGCTTGCATTTCGAAGACGTCCGGCGCCTTCTCGAGGTGCTCAACGGCCTCGTCGACAAGGGCAACTCCGTGATCGTGATCGAGCACAACCTGGACGTCATCAAGAACGCCGACTGGATCATCGATCTCGGTCCCGAGGGCGGCTCGGGGGGTGGCGAGATCATCGCGACGGGTACGCCCGAACAGGTCGCGCGGGTCGAGGGGAGCCACACCGGCGCGTTCCTCGCCGAGGTCCTCGGCGGATCGCAGGCGGTCCGCAAGGCCGGCTGAGCGATGGCACGCTCCGCACCCACGGTCGCCTACAAGCCGAAGCCGGGGGAGATCCCCACCAACCCCGGCGTCTACCGCTTCCGCGACGCCGACGGCCGCGTGCTCTACGTCGGCAAGGCGAAGAACCTGCGCGCGCGCCTGTCGAACTACTTCGCTCCGCTGCACACCCTGCACGAGCGCACGCGCCGCATGGTCATCACCGCGGCATCGGTGGAGTGGACGGTGGTCGCCAGCGACGTCGACTCGCTGCAGCTCGAGTACATGTGGATCAAGGAGTTCGATCCGCCCTTCAACGTCCGCTATCGCGACGACAAGTCGTACCCGTTCATGGCGATCACCATGGCCGACGAGGCGCCGCGCGTGATCGTCACCCGCAACCGGCGGATCCGCGGGGCGAAGTACTTCGGGCCTTATCCCAAGGTGTGGGCCGTCCACGACACCATCGACCTGATGATCAAGGTGTTCCCGATCCGCACGTGCAGCGACTCGTCGTACAAGAAGGCGATGACATCGGGGCGGCCATGCTTCCCCGGCCAGATCGGGCGCTGCGGCGGTCCGTGCTCGATGAAGGTCACGATCGAGGAGCATCGCGCGATCGTCGACGACTTCGTCGCCTTCATGGCCGGGGGAGACCAGCGGTTCAAGAAGGAGCTGACCGCGCGGATGCGCGAGGCATCCGCCGCCATGGACTATGAAGCGGCCGCTGTCTATCGCGACCGACTTCAGGCGATCGACGCGGTGCTCAACAAGAGCGCGCTCGTCCTCGCGGCCGACACCGACGCCGACCTGTTCGGTATCGCCGAGGATGAGCTCGCCGCGGCGGTCCAGCACTTCGTGATCCGCGGCGGACGCGTGCGCGGCGTGCGAGCCACCACGATCGAGAAGGAGCTCGACATCACCGGCGGCGACCTCGTCGATCAGGTCCTGCAGCGCACCTACGGCAACGCCGAGGGACCCGAGATCCCGCGCCAGGTGCTCGTCCCCGAGCTCCCCGACGACGCCGCGGACCTCGAGGAGTGGCTGCGCGAGAGACGCGGCAAGTCGGTGACGATCCAGGTCGCCCAGCGTGGACGCAAGGCCGAGCTTATGAAGACCGCGTCGCTCAATGCCCAGCAGGCGCTTATGCTGCACAAGACCCGGCGCACGAGCGACTACGTGGCGCGCACCCAGGCTCTCACCGATCTGCAGGAGGCGCTCGACCTGGCCGAGGCGCCGTTGCGGATCGAATGCTTCGACGTCTCGCACCTGGGCGGAACGAACGTCGTGGCCTCGATGGTCGTGTTCGAGGACGGGCTTCCCCGCAAGGATCAGTACCGCTCGTTCAAGGTCGAGGAGACCACCGACGACACCGACTCGCTCTACCAGGTGCTCACCCGTCGCCTCGCCTACCTGGACCGGCCGGAGGAGAACGAGCCCGAGGCGGTCGAGCCGACGGCCGACGGCGAGGTCGTCACCGAGCGGCGTCGCACGCGGTTCGCCTACCGCCCGCAGCTCCTGGTGGTGGACGGCGGAAAGCCGCAGGTCGAGGCGGCGGCCCGCGCGCTGCGTGACGCCGGGCACGAGGAGATCGCGCTCTGCGGCATCGCCAAGCGGCTCGAGGAGGTCTGGTTGCCGGGGGAGGAGTACCCGGTGATCCTTCCCCGCACCTCGGAGTCGCTCTACCTGCTGCAGCGCCTGCGCGACGAGGCCCACCGATTCGCGATCACCCACCAGCGAAGGCGCCGGCGCCGCGACATCTCGAGCGTCCTCGCCGAGGTCCCGGGACTCGGCGAGGCGCGGATCAAGGCGCTGCTGCGTCACTTCGGCTCGGTGTCGGCATTGAAGAATGCCACGCCCGACGAGATCGCCGAGCTTCCCGGCGTCGGGCCCAAGCTCGCGGCGGCGATCCACTCCCACCTCTCGGATCGGTAGGGTTGTAGCGACGACGGGGGTAGGTCATGGCCGAGGCAGTGCGCCGCGAGACGGGCGAGGTGCTGATCGTCACGGGCATGTCCGGCGCCGGCCGCTCGACAGCCGCCAACGCGCTCGAGGACCTCGGCTGGTACGTCGTCGACAACCTGCCGCCGCAGATGCTGCGTCCGCTGCTCGATCTCACCGAGCTCGCCGCCGGCGTCCTTCCCAAGGTGGCGGTGGTCGTCGATGTGCGCGGCCGAGATCTGTTCGCCGACCTTCCCGAAGCCATGCGGGCCCTCCGCGAGCGGCGGCAGATCAGGCTGATGTTCCTCGACGCCTCCGACGAGGTGCTGGTGCGCCGGTTCGAGGCCGTGCGCCGCCCGCATCCGCTTCAGGGCGACGGCACGATCCTCGACGGCATCCGCCTGGAGCGCGACCGCCTGGCCGGCGTGCGCGAGAGCGCCGACGTCATCATCGACACGTCGCGGTACAACATCCATCAGCTCGCGACCCAGGTGAACGACCTGTTCACCGAGGACGACGCCGCCCGGCACACGCTCACCATCCTGAGCTTCGGATTCAAGTACGGCCTGCCGCCCGATGCCGACCTCGTCGCCGACATGCGTTTCCTGCCCAACCCGTTCTGGAACGAGGCGCTGCGGCCCCTCACGGGAGAGGACCCGACGGTGCGCGAGTTCGTGCTCGAGCAGGAGGGCGCTCGGGAGTTCATCGATGCGTACGCGGCCGCGCTGCGCCCCGTCCTCGAGGGCTACCAGCGCGAGAACAAACGCCACTCCGTCGTGGCGGTGGGCTGCACCGGCGGAAAGCACAGGTCGGTCGTGATGGCCCGCGAGCTCGCCGAGCGCCTGGCCGCGGTTCCGGGTGTGGCGGTGCGCGTGAAGGACCGTGACCTCGGGCGCGAGTGAGCTCTCTGCGATCGGCCCTGCCCGCGAGTAGGCTGGACCGTCGTTGCCCCCCACCTCGTGAAGGAGTCCCGTGTCGCTGACCGCTGACGTGAAGGCCGAGCTGATCACCGTGCGCGACCCGCGCCCGACGGCCCGGGTCGCCGAGCTCACGTCGCTGCTGCGCTTCTCAGGGGGCCTGCACTCCATCGCCAATCGCGTCGCCGTCGAGGCCGAGCTCGACTCCGACCTGCTCGCACGCCGCACCGCGCGCGACCTGGTCGAGCTGTACGGTGTGCGGCCGGAGCTCGTCCACGTCCAGGGCTCGGGAGGCCGCAGCGGCAGCCACTACGCCGTGCGCGTGATCGACGGCGGCGAGACGCTCGCCCGGCAGACCGGGCTCCTCGACCAGCGTCGCCGGCCCGTGCGCGGCCTTCCCAACAAGCTCACCACCGGGTCGAGGCCCGACCTCGCCGCGGTGTGGCGCGGAGCGTTCCTCGCCGCCGGCTCGCTGTCGGAGCCGGGCCGCTCGGCCGCACTCGAGATCACGTGCCCTTCTCCTGAGGCGGCCATGGCTCTGGTGGGCGCCGCCCACCGTCTCGGCATCCCCGGCAAGGCACGGGAGGTGCGCGGCATCCCGCGCGTCGTCGTGCGTGAGGGTGAGGCGATCCGGGCCGCACTGGCCGCGATGGGCGCGGAGAAGGCCGCCGCGGAGTGGGATCAGCTGCGTCAGCGTCGCGAGGTGCGCGCGGGCGTGAACCGCCTGGTGAACTTCGACGACGCGAACCTGCGGCGCTCGGCGCAAGCCGCCGTCGCGGCGTGCGCACGCGTGGAGCGGGCGCTGGAGATCCTGGGTGATGAGGTGCCCGAGCACCTGCGCGAGGCCGGGGCCCTGCGGCTGGCGCACCGCGACGCGAGCTTGGACGAGCTCGGCCACCACGCCGACCCGCCCCTCACGAAGGACGCCGTGGCCGGCCGCATCCGGCGCCTTCTCGCCATGGCCGACAAGAAGGCCGAAGCCGACGGCATCCCCGGCACCGAGTCCGCCGTGCCCGCGGGCATGGAGGACTGACGCTCAGCCGATCCTGACGGCGGCGCCCGACACGGTGATGCCGCCCGACCGTGGGATGTCTACCTCCAGGAGGCTCGGCCGGCCGACGTGCGCGCCCTGCTCGATGCGCACACGAGCCGGCGGCGTCACGGCCCCGGTGTCGCGCAGATACGCGCCGGTCGCGGCCGCACCGGCCCCCGTCGCGGGGTCCTCGCTGATCGGGCCGACCGGGAAGATGTTCCGCGCGGCCCAGACCTCGTCGGCGAGTCGGTGGAGGACGATGATCGTCGCGGGCCAGCCCGAGGCATCCATCAGCGCCCGCGCCTGCACCGGATCGAAGCCGAACCCGTCGAAGACCCCGCGATCGGCGAGCACGATCAGCGGGTGCGGATTGCCGGCGAAGGCGAGCCGGGGCGGATGCCTCGGGTCGAGGTCGTCACGCGTGCGGCCGATCAGGGCGAGCACGGCGTCGAGGTCGGACTCGTCGAGCGGCGCGACCCACGGCTCGACGCTCGTGAAGGACGCGCGGCGCGACCCGCCGTCGGACGCGGTCGTGATCTCGATCGGTCCGACGGGCGACGCGAACACGAAGACCCCGTCGCCGAGGACTTCGGCGATCGCGACGGCCGACGCGACGGTGGCGTGACCGCAGAACGGCACCTCGGCCACGGGGGAGAAGTAGCGGATGCCGCGGTCCCGCCCGGCGCCCGTGACGAACGCCGTCTCGGCGTAGCCCACGTCGGCCGCGATGCGCTGCATGTCGGCGACGGACAGGGCGTCGGCATCGAGGACGACCCCAGCGGGGTTGCCGCCCTCGGGATCGCCGGAGAAGGCCGCCCATCGCTGCACCGTCGGTCGCATCATCCCGTGATCCTAACCGCGCGGGTGGGTCGCCGAGCCGGCGGAAAGCTAGATCGTGTCACCGAGGGAAGCAACCCCCTCATCGCGGTGTTCACCCTCAGTAGGATGAACCCGTCACCCTCGCTGCGCCGGGGTATCGGCGCGCGCCGACAGGAAGAAGAGAACATGGCGACCTACACCTTGCCCGACCTCCCTTACGACTACTCCGCGCTCGAGCCGCACATCAGCGGCAAGATCATGGAGCTGCACCACAGCAAGCACCACCAGGCGTATGTGACAGGGGCCAACACGGCGCTCGAGCAGCTCGCCGAGGCCCGCCAGAGCGGCAACCTCGCCAACGTGAACAAGCTCGAGAAGGACCTGGCGTTCAACCTCGGCGGCCACGTCAACCACTCGATCTTCTGGACGAACCTGTCGCCGAACGGCGGTGGTGAGCCCGAGGGCGAGCTGCGTGCCGCGATCGACGAGTTCTTCGGCGGGTTCGACAAGTTCCAGGCCCACTTCACGGCTGCCGCCACCGGCATCCAGGGCTCCGGCTGGGCCGTCCTGAGCTGGGACCCGATCGGCGAGCAGCTCATCATCCAGCAGCTGTTCGACCAGCAGAGCAACACCGCACAGGGAACCGTGCCCATCTTCCAGCTCGACATGTGGGAGCACGCGTTCTACCTCGACTACCTCAACGTCAAGGCCGACTATGTCAAGGCCGCGTGGAACATCGCCAACTGGGAGAACGTCGCGCAGCGTCTCGACGCCGCCCGCCAGAAGACCGCGGGCCTGCTGGTACTGTCATAAAAGGCGCGGCGTCCCGTCGGGACCGCCCGCCGGGACGCCGTTGTCCACTCTCTGAATCGCACCAAACCGCGCACTCGCGCACGACACATCTCAGGAGAACCTCCGTGGCTGTCAAGATCGGCATCAACGGCTTCGGCCGCATCGGACGCAACTACCTCCGCGCGGCGCTCGCGCAGGGAGCGGACCTCGACATCGTGGCGGTGAACGACCTCACCGACAACAAGACCCTCGCGCACCTGCTGAAGTACGACTCGGTGGGCGGCGTGCTGGCCGAGGACGTCTCGTACACCGCGGACTCCATCACCGTCGGCGACAAGACCATCAAGGTCTTCGAGGAGCGCGACCCCGCCAACCTGCCCTGGGGCGAGCTCGGCGTCGACATCGTCATCGAGTCGACCGGCCGCTTCACCAAGGCCGAGGACGCGAAGAAGCACGTCGCGGGCGGCGCGAAGAAGGTCCTGATCTCGGCTCCGGCGACCGGCGACGACGTCACCGTCGTCATGGGCGTCAACGAGGGCGACTACGACCCCGCCAACCACGTCATCATCTCGAACGCCTCGTGCACGACGAACTGCCTCGCGCCCCTCGCGAAGGTCTTCAACGACGCCTTCGGCATCGAGCGCGGCTTCATGATGACCGCCCACGCCTACACCGCCGACCAGAACCTGCAGGACGGTCCGCACAGCGACCTCCGTCGCGCGCGCGGCGCGGCGATCAACATCGTCCCCGCCTCGACGGGTGCCGCCAAGGCCATCGGTCACGTCCTGCCCGAGCTCAACGGCAAGCTGAGCGGCTCGTCGTACCGTGTGCCCGTGCCCACCGGCTCGATCGTCGACCTCACCATCGTCACGCCTGCCGAGGGCCTCACGGTCGAGCAGGTCAACGCGGCCTACAAGGCCGCTGCCGCCGACGGCCGTCTCGCGGGCTACCTGCAGTACACCGAGGACCCGATCGTGTCGAGCGACATCCAGGGCAACCCGCACTCGTCGATCTTCGACGCGGAACTGACGAACGTCAGCGGCAACCTGGTCAAGGTCTCCGCCTGGTATGACAACGAGTGGGGCTACTCGAACCGCCTCGTCGACCTGACCGAGTACGTCGCCGAGAGCCTCTGACCCTCGATCATGGCTCTGCGCACCCTCGACACGCTGGGTTCGCTGGCCGGCAAGCGCGTCATCGTCCGTGCTGACCTGAACGTCCCCCTCAAGGACGCGGTCATCACGGACGATGGCCGTGTGCGGGCCACGCTCCCCACGCTCAACGCCCTCATCAACGACGGCGCGCGCGTCGTCGTCTGCTCGCACCTCGGCCGTCCCGATGGGGCGCCGGATGCGAAGTACAGCCTCGAGCCGGTCGCGCAGCGGCTGTCCGAGCTCCTCGGAAAGCCCGTCGCGTTCGCGCGCGACACCGTCGGCGAGTCCGCCCATGAGGCCGTCGCGGCCCTCGAGGACGGCGATGTCGCGGTGATCGAGAATCTGCGCTTCAACCCGGGGGAGACGTCGAAGGACGAAGGGGAGCGCCGAGCGTTCGCCACACAGCTCGCCGAGCTCGGCGACGCGCTGGTGTCGGACGGCTTCGGCGTCGTCCACCGAAAGCAGGCGTCGGTGTACGAGCTCGCGCAGCTGCTGCCGTCCGCGGCCGGCCTCCTGATCGCGACCGAGCTCGACGTGCTCGACCGCCTGACCGAGAACCCCGAGCGGCCGTACACGGTGGTCCTCGGCGGCTCGAAGGTCAGCGACAAGCTCGGTGTGATCTCGCACCTGCTGCCTCGCGTCGACCGCCTCCTGATCGGCGGCGGGATGCTGTTCACATTCCTCGCCGCGCAGGGTCACAAGGTGGGCTCGAGCCTCCTCGAAGCCGACCAGCTCGACACCGTGCGCGACTACATGCGCCGTGCCGAGGAGTCCGGCGTCGAGCTGGTGCTGCCCACCGATGTCGTCGTCGCCTCGAAGTTCGGCGCCGACGCGGAGCACCTGGTCACGAGCGCCGACGCGATCGAAGACACCGCCTTCGGGGCATCCGGTCTCGGCCTCGACATCGGACCTGACACGGCGGCCCGCTTCGCCGACCTCGTCCGCGGCTCCAAGACGGTGTTCTGGAACGGTCCCATGGGCGTCTTCGAGCTCGCGCCGTTCGCCGCAGGAACGAAGGCGGTCGCGCAGGCGCTCACCGAGGTCGACGGCCTCTCGGTCGTGGGCGGCGGCGACTCCGCCGCGGCGGTGCGTCAGCTCGGCTTCGCCGACGACCGGTTCGGTCACATCTCGACGGGCGGAGGCGCGAGCCTCGAGTTCCTCGAAGGCAAGAAGCTCCCCGGACTGGAGGTCCTCGGATGGCAGTAGCAGCCCGCACCCCGCTCATCGCCGGCAACTGGAAGATGAACCTCGACCACCTTCAGGCGGTCGCGTTCGTCCAGAAGCTGCATTGGACGCTCAAGGACGCCAAGCACGAGGACGGCTCCGTCGAGGTCGCCGTCTTCCCGCCGTTCACCGACCTGCGCACCGTGCAGACGCTGCTGGACGCCGACAAAATCCCGTTCGCCCTCGGTGCGCAGGACCTCTCCGCACACGACTCCGGCGCTTACACCGGCGAGGTGTCGGGAGCGTTCCTCGCGAAGCTCGACAGTCGCTACGTGATCATCGGTCACTCCGAACGGCGCGAGTACCACCACGAGGGCGATGACACCGTCGCGGCGAAGGTGCAGGCCGCACTCAAGCACGGGCTCGTGCCCGTGATCTGCGTAGGGGAGACCAGCGACGACCTCGAGAAGTTCGGCGCCAGCGCCGTACCGGTGGGGCAGCTGCAGGCGGCCCTGCAGGGAGTGAAGGCCGACGCCGACATCGTCGTGGCCTACGAGCCCGTCTGGGCGATCGGCTCCGGGCAGGCAGCGACGCCGGAGCAGGCGCAGGATGTCTGCGCGAAGCTCCGTGAGGTCGTGGCCGACAAACTCGGCGACGACGCGGCGGCGCGCACGCGGGTCCTCTACGGCGGATCGGTCAAGGCGGCGAACATCGCCAGCTTCATGCGGGAGCCGGACGTCGACGGCGCACTGGTCGGCGGGGCGAGCCTCGTCGTGGACGAGTTCGCCGCGATCATCCGGTACCAGAAGCACGTCGGCGTCTGACAGGTATACTCGACCCTTGTGCGATCAGCGAATGATCGCGGCGAAAGGCTTCAACGACTGTGCAGATCCTCGAGTTCGTCCTGCAGGTGCTCCTCGGTATCACGAGCCTCCTGCTGACCCTTCTCATCCTGCTCCACAAGGGGCGCGGCGGCGGCCTGTCCGACATGTTCGGCGGCGGAATGACGTCGGCGCTCGGCTCGTCCGGTCTCGCTGAGCGCAACCTCAACCGATTCACCGTGATCCTCGCGCTGGCGTGGTTCGTCGCGATCGTCGCGCTCGGCCTCATCACGAAGTTCCAGGCCGTCTGATGGCTACCGGGGGCAACGCGATCCGCGGCACACGCGTCGGTGCCGGGCCGATGGGCGAGCAGGACCACGGGTTCCACGCCGATCGCATCGCGATCTCCTACTGGGACGCTCTCGGCAACGAGACGGTGCGCTACTTCGCCGCGGGCATCCCCGAGGAGGAGATCCCCGAGACGATCGATTCGCCGCACTCGGGCCTCCCTGCCGGCCGCGACAAGGAGAATCCGCCGGCGGTCGCCAAGACCGAGCCGTACAAGACCCACCTCGCGTATGTGAAGGAGCGCCGCACGGAGGAAGAGGCCGACGCCCTCCTCGACGACGCCCTCCGTCAGCTGCGCGAGCGACGCGGTCAGGACTGACGCGACGACACCAGAAAAGGGAGAGCGGATGCCTCGGCATCCGCTCTCCCTTTCTCTCTGCGCAGCGCGCGACGAACGTGTCAGTACTCGCGATCGATGAGCTCCGGCGGCACCTGGGCGGCGGCATCCCGATCGACGAAGAAGACGGTGCGCTTGCGACCCTTCGCACCCGCGGCAGGCACGCTCGCGTAGCTGGCACCGGCGAGAGCCAGGCCCAGGGCCGACGCCTTGTCGGCGCCCGAGAGCACCATCCACACACGTTTGGAGCCGTTGATCACCGGGCGGGTCATCGAGATGCGTTCGGGCGGCGGCTTGGGGGAGTCGCGCACCGGCACGACCGCGCGATCCGTGATGAGGATCTCGGGGCGGTCCGGGAACAACGATGCGATGTGACCGTCGGGACCGACGCCCAGGAAGCACACGTCGAACGACGGCCATGGCCCCTCTGCGCCGGGGAAGCGAGCCAGCTCGGCCGCGTAGGCGGCGGCAGCCGCGTCCAGATCGAGGCCGTCATCGCTCGCCGGTGCGGCGTGGATGTTGTCGGCAGGGATGTCGAGGGTGTCGAGGAGTGCGGTGCGCGCCTGCTTCTCATTGCGGTCGGCATCGTCGCGAGGGACGAAGCGCTCGTCGCTCCACCAGAAGTGCACCAGCGACCAGTCGATGCGCGCGGATCTCGGGTCTCGCCCCGCAGCCGCGAGCACCGCAGAGCCCATGGAGCCGCCGGTGAGCGAGACGTGCGCGAGTTTGCCCTCGTCGACGCGCTTGCACACGCGATTCAGGAAGCGCGCTGCCACGGAGTCCGCCAGTGTCGATGTGTCGGGGCTGATGACCACCCGCTTCTCGGCCCACGCCTCAACCATGTGGCTCACTCACTCCGCTCACGCGTGCTGCGTCTCCTTCGTCGCCGGAGGGCCGAGCAGTTCCCATCCCTCGGTGATCACTCGACCATACAGGACGTCCGGGTCGAGCCGACGGAGCTCTTCGGCGAGGCATTCGCGCAACGTCCGGCGCGGGAACGCCAGGTCGTGCGTGGGCTGACCAGGCTGGGTGAGGATCGCGACGCCGGGCGACGGACGCTCCAGGTGCACCTCGCCGCCGGCACGGACGAGCGTGACGGACTTGATGCCGTGCGGCCACTCCTCGGGGTCGAGGTACGCCCAGTCGACGGGCACGTCGAGCGCCAGGCGGAGCCACGCCGCGAGCAGCGCGGTCGACGGGGAGTCGGCGGCGCCGCGCACCCGCACCGCGGTGACGGATTCGTACGGCGGCTGGTCGAGGATCGCCGCGAGCTGCTCGCGCCAGCGCGTGAGCCGAGTCCACGCGAGGTCGGTGTCCCCGGGTGCGTACTGAGCGCCGAGCGACGCGACGAAGGCGGACGGATCGGACTTCGTCGCGGCATCCGTGATCCGACGCTGCGCGATGCGGCCGATCGACGTCTTGGAGATGTTCTCGGGCGTCTTGTTCGGCCACCACACCACGACCGGCGCGTCGGGAAGCAGGAGCCCGGTGACGAGGGACTCGAGGTTGGAGTTCCCGGCCTCTCCCGTGACCCGGAGCGTGACGACCTCGCTGGCGCCGGCGTCGCCGCCGACGCGGATCTGCGCGTCCAGGCGCGAGTCCGGGTCGTCCCCGTTGGCGAGCATCAGCACGATGACGCGCATCGGGTGCTCGCGCGAGGCATCGTTCGCTGCCTCGATCACCTCCTCCACCGCGCCCTCGCGCGTGAGGATGACGAGCGTCAGCACGCGGCCGAGCGCGACCGCGCCGCCCTCCTCGCGCACGCTGACGAGCGCACGCGAGATCTTGCTGACGGTGGTGTCTGGCAGATCGACGATCACGGGCGCCTCCAGCTGCGGCCGTCGCGGGCGAGCATCTCGTCCGCGGATGCCGGGCCCCACGACCCGGGCGAATACTGTTCGAGCGGACCGCCCTGCGCGGCCCAGAACTCCTCGATCGGGTCGAGGATCTTCCAGGAGAGCTCGACCTCCTCGTGCCGCGGGAACAGCGGCGGGTCGCCGAGGAGCACGTCGAGGATGAGCCGTTCGTATGCCTCGGGGCTCGCCTCGGTGAAGGCATGGCCGTAGCCGAAGTCCATGGTGACGTCGCGCACCTGCGCACCCGCCCCCGGGACCTTCGAGCCGAAGCGGATCGTGACGCCCTCGTCGGGCTGCACGCGGATCACCAGGGCATTCTGGCCCTGACCGGACGTCTGGCTGCGCGAGAACAGCAGCTCGGGTGCACGCTTGAACACGACGGCGATCTCGGTCACGCGCCGACCCAGGCGCTTGCCGGTGCGCAGGTAGAACGGCACCCCCGCCCACCGGCGGGTGTTGATCTCGAGGGTGATCGCCGCGTACGTCTCGGTGGTCGACTGGGGATCCATCCCTTCCTCTTCGAGGAAGCCGAGCACCTTCTCGCCGCCCTGCCAGCCGCCGGCGTACTGACCTCGCGCGGTGGACCGCGAGAGGTCGTCCGGCAGCGTGACCGCCGCGAGCACCTTCTCCTTCTCGGCGCGCAGATCCTTCGCGTCGAACGAGATCGGCTCCTCCATCGCCGTGAGGGCGAGCAGCTGGAGCAGATGGTTCTGGATCACGTCGCGGGCCGCGCCGATGCCGTCGTAGTAGCCGGCTCGGCCACCGACGCCGATGTCCTCCGCCATCGTGATCTGGACGTGGTCGACGTAGTTGCGATTCCAGATCGGCTCGTACAGCTCGTTCGCGAAGCGCAGCGCCAGGATGTTCTGGACCGTCTCCTTGCCCAGGTAGTGATCGATGCGGAAGATCGAGTCCGTCGGGAACGTCGACCGCAGCGCGTCGTTGAGCGCCTGCGCCGAGGCGAGGTCGTGCCCGAAGGGCTTCTCGATGACGACGCGCCGCCAGCGATCGGGCTGGTCGGCGGTGTCGTCGACGAGGCCCGAGGCACGCAGCTGCTCGGCCACCAGCGCGAAGTCCTTCGGCGGGATCGACAGATAGTAGGCGTGATTGCCCATCGTGCCGCGCTCCACGTCCAGGTTCTCCACCGTCTCGCGCAGGCGACGGAACGCGTCGGGGTCGCCGAACTCGCCCGAGACGAAGCGGATCCCCTGGAGCAGCTGCTGCCAGGTCTCGTCGCGGAACTCGGTGCGCGCGTGCTGCCGCACCGCGTCGTGGACGACCTGGGCGAAGTCCTGGTCCTCCCAGTCGCGCCGGGCAAAGCCCACGAGCGCGAAGCCGGGCGGGAGCAGACCGCGGTTGGCCAGGTCGTACACAGCGGGCATCAGCTTCTTGCGGGAGAGATCTCCCGTCACACCGAAGATGACCAGAGCGCTCGGACCGGCGATCCGGTTGAGGCGACGGTCCTCGGGGTCGCGCAGCGGGTTGTGCCCGCGCGAGATATCGATCGTCATCGGGGCGAGGATCTCCTACTGGGCCGCCTCGAAGAGCGAGAGCACTTCGATCCGGGGGTCGGTGAGGGTGAGCGTGACGACGGGGCGCCCGTGTCCGTCGGCGAGCACGCTGGCGTCGCCGGCGGCCTGCGCCTGGATGAGCTGGCCGAAGGTGAAGGGCCGGCCCGGGATCTCGAGGTCCACATCGGTCTTCTCGAGGATCTGCAGGAAGACGCCGTGCGCGGGACCGCCCTTGTGATACTGGCCGGTCGAGTGCAGGAACCGCGGGCCCCAGCCGAACGTGGTCGGGCGTCCGGAGTCTGCCGCTACGAGCTCGCGAAGTCCTTGGAGCTGGTCCAGCTCGAGCCGGTTCACGTACGCCTGGATCGAGACGTAGCCATCCTCGGGGAGGCGCGCCCACAGCGCATCGAGCACGCCGGCCACCGTCCCCGACGCCGCGAGAGCGGGATCCGAGACGCGCACCTCGACGCCCTCGACGGTGAAGGCCGGCTCGGTCGGCTCAGGACGGGCGTCGAGGAGTCCCCGCGCGGCGATCTTGGCCGACTCGACGTCCGGCTGGTCGAAGGGGTTGATGCCGAGCATCTTCCCCGCGATCACCGTGGCGTACTCCCAGACGACGAACTGCGCGCCGAGCGAGCCGCTCACGAGCACCTCGCCCTCGTGGTGCTCGAAGAGGTG
The DNA here is from genome assembly GCF_012847295.1 of Microbacterium sp. MF43. Classification (GTDB taxonomy): domain Bacteria; phylum Actinomycetota; class Actinomycetes; order Actinomycetales; family Microbacteriaceae; genus Microbacterium. Next base: position 589,662 of record NZ_JABBDY010000003.1, on the reverse strand, counting down.
GAAGCGCTTGGCCTCGTCCACGAGGCGCACGATCTGCAGATCGGCGGGCTTGCTCTCGACTTCGGGCGAGACGGGCAGCAGGACGACCGGGAGGATGCCGGTGCCCTCCTTGCCCGTCGACTCGGCGACGAGCTGCTCGATCCAGTCGGGCAGCCCCACGATGTGCGTGCCGTCCGTGACGAGGCCGAGCTTGTCGCGGCGCGGCTCCCCGCCGGCGATCGCCGCGGCGAGCACCAGCGCGGGGTTGTCGGGGCTGTCGATGGCAACCTCGAGGAGGGTCGCCTCGGCCTCGTCGAGGAGCTCGGCGATGTCGACCCCCGCGAGGCCGGTGGGGACGAGGCCGAAGGCCGTGAGCGCCGAATAGCGGCCACCGACCGTCGGGTCCGCGTTGAACACGGTGTAGCCGTCCGCGCGCGCAGCCTGGTCGAGGGGCGAACCGGGGTCGGTCACGACGACGATGCGCTCGAGCGGGTCGATGCCCAGGTCGCGGAACGCCGCTTCGAAGGCGCGCTTGGCCGAGTCGGTCTCGACGGTGGAGCCCGACTTCGAAGACACCACCAGCACTGTCCTGCTCAGGTCGCCCTGCTGGGCGTCGCCGTCGATGGCGGCGAGCACCTGACCGGGCGCGGTCGAATCGAGGATCACCAGCGGCACGCCAGCCGTCTGCGCGATCACCTCGGGCGCCAGCGAGGAGCCGCCCATGCCGGCGAGGACGACGCGCGTGACGCCCTTCGCGGCGAGCTGCTGGCGCAGCGCCTCGATCTGCGGCACGAGCGGACGCGAGACGCTGACCGCCTGCACCCATCCGAGGCGCTTGGACGCCTCGTCTTCGGCTGCGGGGCCCCACAGCGAGCCGTCGCCGGCTGTGATTCCCGAGGCGATGAGGCTCGAGACCAGACCCGGCAGCGTCTCGTCCACGACCGACTTGACCCGCCCGCTGAGGTGGATGTCGAAGCTCATCGCGCGACCTCGGGTGCGTTCTCGAGCGCCGTCTTGACGGTGGCCTGCAGGTCGTGCCACGAGGCGATGAACTTCTCGACGCCCTCGTCCTCGAGCACCTGGGTGACGTCGGCGAAGTCGACGCCGAGGTCGGCGAGGTCGGCGAACACCTTGTGCGCAGCCTCGTACGTGCCGGTGACCGTGTCGCCCGCGATCTCGCCGTGGTCGAACGTCGCCTCGAGCGTCTTCTCGGGCATGGTGTTGACCGTGCCGGGAGCGACCAGCTCGGTGACGTACAGCGTGTCCGGGAGCGACGGGTCCTTGACGCCCGTCGACGCCCACAGCGGTCGCTGCGCGTTCGCACCGGCACCCAGGAGCGCCTTCGCACGGTCGCTGCCGAACTCCTTCTCGTACAGCTCGTACGCCAGTCGGGCGTTCGCGACGCCCGCGAGCGACTTGAGCGCCTCGGCCGCGTCGCCGCCGATGGCCGCGAGGCGCTTGTCCACCTCGGAGTCGACGCGCGACACGAAGAACGAGGCCACGGAGTGGATCTGCGACACGTCGTGTCCGTTCGCCTGGGCGTGCTCGATGCCCGACAGGTACGCGTCGATGACCTCGGCGTAGCGCTCGAGGCTGAAGATGAGCGTGACGTTGACCGAGATGCCCTCCGCGAGGACGGCGGTGATCGCGGGGAGACCGGCCTTCGTGGCGGGGATCTTGATGTGCACGTTGGGGCGCCCGACGGTCGCCCACAGCTCCTTGGCCTGCGCGATCGTGGCTTCGGTGTCGTGTGCGAGGTCGGGGGAGACCTCGATCGAGACGCGGCCGTCGACGCCGTGGGTCGCGTCGTAGACGGGGCGGAAGATGTCGGCCGCGTCGCGGACGTCGTCGGTGGTCGCAGCGAAGATCGCCTCGTCGACGCTCGCGCCCTTGGCGGCCAGCTCGGCGATCTGCGACGCGTAGGCGTGTCCGCCGCCTCCGATCGCGCCCTGGAAGATCGTCGGGTTGGTCGTGACGCCCGTGACGTTGCGGGTGCTGATGAGCTCCGTCAGGTTGCCGGAGGTGATGCGCTCGCGCGACAGGTCGTCCAGCCAGATGCTCACGCCGGCGGCGGAGAGCTGTTCGGTGGGAGTGCTCATGCGTACTTCTCCTTAGTCCACCGCCGCGGATGCGGCGGCCAGGGTCTCGCGTGCCGCCTCGACGACGGCTTCGGCGGTGATGCCGAACTTCTGGAAGAGGGTCTTGTAGTCGGCGGAGGCACCGAAGTGATCGATCGCGACCGAACGGCCCTTGTCGCCGACGATGCCTCGCCACGTGAGGGACGAGCCCGCCTCGACGGAGACGCGCGCGGTGACGGCCGCGGGCAGCACGGACTCGCGGTACGCCTCGTCCTGCTCGGCGAACCACTCGAGCGACGGCGCGGAGACGACCCGGGCGTTGACGCCCTCGGCCGCGAGCGTCTCGCGCGCGGCGACGGCCAGCTGAACCTCGGAGCCCGTGGCGATGAGGATCACGTCCGGCGTCCCGTTCGGCGCCTCGGCGAGCACGTAGGCGCCACGCGCCACGCCCTCGGCGGACGCGAAGGTCTCGCCGGATGCCTCGCCCTCGCCACGCGGGAGCACGGGGATGTTCTGGCGGGTGAGCGCGATGCCCGCGGGACCGCCGTGCCGACGGAGCAGTTCGAGCCACGCGACCGAGGTCTCGTTGGCGTCGGCGGGGCGCACGACGGTGAAGTTGGGGATCGCGCGGAGCGTCGCCAGCTGCTCGATCGGCTGGTGCGTCGGACCGTCCTCGCCGAGCGCGACCGAGTCGTGGGTCCACACGAAGATCGACGGGATGTCCATCAGCGCGGCCAGGCGCACTGACGGGCGCATGTAGTCGCTGAAGATCAGGAAGGTGCCGCCGAAGGCGCGGGTCGGACCGTGCAGCACGATGCCGTTGACGATCGCGGCCATCGCGTGCTCGCGGATGCCGAAGTGCAGCACGCGGCCGAACCGGTCGCCGGACCATTCGTGCGTGGACCACTCCGACGGGATGAACGACTTCGCGTCCTTGATGGTGGTGAGGTTCGACTCGGCGAGGTCGGCCGAACCGCCCCAGAGCTCGGGGAGCTCGGCGGCGAGGGCGTTGATGACGACGCCGGATGCGGCACGGGTGGAGACGTCCTTGCCCGCTTCGAACGAGGGCAGCGCGTCGGCGATTCCCTCAGGGAGCTCGCGGGCCTGCAGCCGGTCGAGGAGGGCCTTGCGCTCGGGGTTCGAGGCTGCCCAGGCGTCGAAGGACTCCTGCCAGGCCGCGCGCTCCTCGGCGGCGCGCTCCGCGAGCGAGCGGGTGTGGGCGAGGACGTCGTCCGCGACCGCGAAGGTCTGCTCGGGATCGAACCCGAGGACCTTCTTGGTGGCCGCGAGCTCGTCGGCGCCGAGCGCCGAGCCATGGATCTTCCCGGTGTTCTGCTTGCCGGGAGAGGGCCAGCCGATGATGGTGCGCAGGATGATGAGCGAGGGCTTGTCGGTCTCGCCCTTCGCGGCCTCGATCGCGGCGTAGAGCTCGGCGACGTCCTCCGCGTACTCGCCCGACTTCTTCCAGTCCACGATCTGCACGTGCCAGCCGTAGGCCTCGTAGCGCTTGGCGACGTCCTCGCTGTAGGCGACGTTGGTGTCGTCCTCGATCGAGATCTGGTTCGAGTCGTAGATCGCGATGAGGTTGCCGAGCTGCTGGTGGCCGGCGAGAGAGGATGCCTCGCTCGTCACGCCTTCCTGAAGGTCGCCGTCGCCGGCGATGACGTACACGAAGTGGTCGAACGGCGACTGCCCGGCCGGGGTCTCGGGGTCGAACAGGCCCCGCTCGTAGCGGGCGGCGTACGCGAAGCCGACGGACGACGCCAGGCCCTGGCCCAGCGGGCCGGTGGTGATCTCGACGCCCGCGGTGTGGCCGTATTCGGGGTGTCCCGGTGTCTTCGACCCCCACGTCCGCAGCGACTTCAGGTCGTCCAGTTCGAGGCCGAATCCGCCCAGATAGAGCTGCACGTACTGGGTGAGCGACGAGTGCCCGGCCGACAGGATGAACCGGTCGCGGCCGACCCAGTGGGTGTCGGTCGGGTCGTGACGCAGCACGCGCTGGTAGAGCAGGTACGCCGCCGGCGCGAGGCTCATCGCCGTTCCGGGGTGGCCGTTGCCGACCTTCTCCACGGCGTCCGCCGCAAGCACTCGAGCGGTGTCCACCGCGCGCCGATCGATCTCATCCCAACGCAGTTCCGACACCGGACCGCCTCTCTCTGGAAGTGCGCCCGACGAGGGCCGTGCCGCATCCTTGTCCGGAATGGGAAGGGGGAATCGGCGCGGGGCGCGCGTGTCGTCTCAGCATAGCGAAGGGGCATGCCGCCCCGGCGATGTGAGCCGCTGTGTGACAGAGTCTTGCGAACCGCCTGGCCGGTTCGATGTCGGCGCCGTGTCCTGGCGGTGACGATTCGCTCACGCGCGTTGCGCCCGGCTTGTGAGGCGGGTGCCCGCCCGGGTCCGCCGGGCGGATGACGTAGACTTGAGCGGATTTCTGCGGGCGGCGATTGCGGGGGCGATGGACATCTCGACGACAGCGCGTGCTGGGGCATCCTCACCGGCGGCGCGCGGGTCTCGGCAGCCGTTCAGCCGCACCGTCCGCGCCTACATCGCGCTGATGAAGCCGCGCGTGCTCGAGCTGCTCCTCGTCACGACCGTGCCGGTCATGGTCCTCGCCGAGGGCGGGTTCCCCGGTCTCTGGCTGGTGCTCGCCACCGTCATCGGCGGCACGGCGAGCGCGGGCTCGGCGGCGGCGTTCAACATGTATCTCGACCGCGACATCGACGCCCACATGCAGCGCACGGTGAACCGGCCTCTGGTCACCGGCGAGGTGTCACCGCGCGGCGCGCTGATCTTCGCGTGGACGCTCGCGGTGTTCTCGACGGTGTGGCTCTGGCTCACCACGAACTGGCTTGCTGCCGTGCTCTCGGCCGCGGCCATCTTCTTCTACGTCGTGATCTACACGATGATCCTCAAGCGCCGCACCGAGCAGAACATCGTGTGGGGCGGCATCGCGGGATGCTTCCCGGTGCTGATCGGCTGGACCGCCGTGACCGGCACGCTCGCGTGGCCGCCCGTCATCCTGTTCGCCCTCGTCTTCCTCTGGACGCCGCCGCACTACTGGCCGCTGTCGATGAAGTACAAGGAGCAGTACGAGGAGGTCGACGTGCCGATGCTCGGCGCGACGCGCAACGGGTCGCAGGTGGGCCTCCAGGTCATCCTCTACGCGTGGGCGACGGTCGCGTGCTCGCTGCTGCTCATCCCGGTCGCGGGGATGGGCCTGGTGTACACCGTGTCGGCCCTGGTCTTCGGCGGCTGGTTCATCTACGAGTCGCACCGCCTGTACAACCGTGCCGTCCGGGGGACGGAGCCGCGGCCGATGCGCGTCTTCCACGCCTCGATCACGTATCTCACGCTGATCTTCGTGGCGATCGCGGTCGACCCGCTGCTCCCGTTCTGACCCTCACTCAGACTTGGGGTACTGCGCCTTGAGCGCGGTCTCCTCGGCATCGATCGCCTGAAGGGCGGCCATGATCGCCGGTTCCGGGTACCTGCCCTCGCGGCGGGCCTGCAGCACCGCCGCGCGTTCGGCCTCGAGCATGGCACGTCGGAGCCGCAGCTTGGACTCGAGCTGCGGGATCGAGGCATCCGGTCCGTAGAGGTCGAGCGTCTCGCCGAGGAATCCCGCATCGGTCCGCAGCAACTCGACGATCCTCGTCTCGTCCTGCGGTCCGGCCTCCTTCTCGAGGCGCGCGATCCCGGCCTGACGGGCCTCGGCCATGAGCAGCCGGCGCTCGGTCAGCTCCTGGGTGAAGCTCGGGCGCGGCAGGTGGAGGCGCCGGACGATCCAGGGCAGGGCGAGGCCGCCGACGAGGCTGGCGACGACGACCACGAACGCGAGGAACTGCAGATACTCGCGCCCCGGCGTCTCCGGCGGCAGCAGGAAGACGGCCGCGAGAGTCACGACGCCGCGGACACCCGCCGAGGCGACGGCGACGCCGTTTCCCCACGCCCAGCTGCGCTCGCGCAGGCGGCGCGGACCCTTGCGGTAGAGCAGCGTCGTCCCCATCACCCAGGCGAATCGCGACGCCACGAGGGCGAGCAGGATGCCGGCGCAGATGAGCGCTGTCTGCCACACCCCGGGCCCGGTGGCGATGGCACCCTCCAGGATGCCCCGCAGATTGAGGCCGATGAACAGGAACACCGCGTTCTCGAGCAGGAACTGGATCGTCTTCCAGTTGACGCGCTCGGCCACGCGGGCCTCCGCCGATGCCACCGACGGGGCGCGGAAGCCGAGGTACAGCCCCGCGATCACGACGGCGAGCACTCCCGACGCGTGCACGACCTCGGCGAGCAGGAACGCCGCGAACGGAGTGATGAGGATGAGGCTCGTGTCCAGGACGGGGGAGTTCAGCTGCGCGCGGACGAGCGAGACGATCCATCCGACGCCGAGCCCGATGGCCAGGCCCGCGACGACGGCGATCACGAAGTCGATCGCGACGTCGGCCGGCGTGACGACGCTCACGATCGCTGCGATCGAGGCGTTGAGCGCGACGAGCGCGGTGGCATCGTTGAGCAGGCTCTCGCCCTCGAGGATCGTCACGACGCGTCGCGGCAAGCCGAGCCGGCCGGCGATCGCGGTGACGGCGATGGCGTCGGTGGGAGCGACGACGGATGCGAACGCGAATGCGGCGGCGAGGGTGATCGCCGGAACCAGCAGATAGGTCGCGAACCCGACCGTGATGACGGTGAAGGCGACGAGGCCGACCGAGAGCAGCAGGATGCTGTCGTTCCTCGCGCGCACGTCGATCACCGAGGTGCGGATGGCGGCCGCGAACAGCAGTGGCGGAAGGATGCCATAGAGGATGAGGTCCGGTTCGACCGTCACCTGCGGGACGCCGGGGATGTAAGAGACGATCCCGCCGACGGCGACCAGCGCGACCGGCGCAGACCACCCGATGCGGCCGACCAGCCCGGTCACGGTGACGGTCGTCAGGACGAAGAGGACGATCCAGGTGATCGATTCGACGGGGTCCACGCCCTCAGTATCGGGCAGGAACGGCGACGGGGCGCGTCCGCTGATCCATCCAGCGAACGCGCCCCGTCACGCGAGGGCTCAGCGGGCCGGGCCGGGCCCCGCCTGCTCGGCGAGCGGAGCCTCGAGCGAAGCGTCGTTCTTCGCCGGGCCGGCCTCGTCCGCGGCGTCATCGGACGCCCAGTCGATCGGCTCGACGATCTCGATCGGCGCATGAGGTCGCAGCGTCGACAGGGCAGCGATCGCGAGGGAGATCAGGATGCCGACGATGCCGACGCCGATCAGCGTGGCGCCGAGTCCAGCGATCGACTGTCCCACGTACACCTCCACTCCGGTCGCGGTGCCATCGGTGAGGGTGGTCGTCATGACGCCGAGCTTGTCGACGAGCAGAAGAGCGCCCGCGCCGGCGGTCGCCAGCGAAGCGGCCACAAGAGCCCAGAACGGGATGCTGCGGACCAGAGGGGGACGGGTAGGCATGGTGTTCAACTCCAGACGCGCGACACGGTCGGCCGCGGCATCCGACAGCCTCTCCCACTCGTTTGAACAGAACCTCGGTGCTTCCGATGAAAACCCTATGAACGCGTCCGTGGGGGATTCGACATCCCGCCGTGTCTTCCGCTGCGGGATCGTCAGCCTGCGGCGACCGCCGTCGCGCCGAGTCCCGAGCGCACCTCGGGCTCGGGCGCGGGCGAGCCGGGCCGCTTGAGACGCAGCACCACCACCGTCATCGCCGCCGCTGTGAGGGCAGCGAGCACCATGTGGATGCCCACCGCGAGAGGCGGGAGCGCCTCGCGCGCCTGGTACACGCCGACGGCGACCTGGACGACCACCGTGACCAGGAGCGCCAGCGACCACCGCAGCGTCGGAAGCCGGAGGATCGCGCCCGCGCCGACGAGAACCGCGAGCAGGGCGGCGAGGACATAGCCCGGGATGGCGTGCACGTGCGCCAGGACGGACGCATCGAAGCCGGTGCGGATGACGTCCGCGTCGCCGGAGTGCGGGCCGTTCGCCGTTGTCAGCACGCCGAACGCGAGGGTCAGCGCGAGAGCGGCGGCGGTGGCGTAGGTGAGCGTCGCGAACCAGGCCGGCACCGCCCACTCGCGCGGACCGGGACGTTCGTACGCTCGCACGAGATACGCCGACGTGACCATCACGAGCACGACGGACGAGACGTAGTGGAAGCCGACGATGAAGGGATTGAGCCCTGTCAGAACGGTGATGCCCCCGACGAGCGCCTGGGCGACCACCCCGCCGACGACGACGAACGCCAGCAGGACCAGATCGCGGCGGTCGACGATGGTGCGCAGGGCCGCCACTGCGGCGGCGATGACGGAGAGCAGCGCGACCGCGGCGAATGCGACGAATCCCGGCGCGCCCAGCGCGTCGGCGATCAGGTAGGCGACGGCACCGCCGGCGATGCCGCCTGCGGCGAACCACGCGGTCCGGCGCAGTTCACGGCGGGCGCCGACATGAAGCAGAGTCAGGGCGAGTACCGCCAGCGCGAGCACGCCGACGACGCCGGTCAGCGTGCGGTTGCCGAACTCGATCACACCGTGGATCCCGAGCTCTTCGGTGGGGAAGAGCGACTCGGGCGTGCAGAGCGGCCATTCCGAGCACCCCAGTCCCGACCCGGTCAGCCGCACGGCGCCGCCGGTGCCGATGATGACGACTTCCGCGGCGAACGACAGCCACGCCAGCAGCAGGAGCCATCGGCCGGGACGCGACGGAGAGGACACGTTTCGCCTCCTGGTAATCGGCCCGCCATCGCCCGGATCGTCGCGTGACGAACCTGGTCGAGGCGGACCCTGTAGAATCGAAGAGTCGGTTGCGCGTGCAGAACCCCTGGGTTCGCGCGCTGCGCACCACTGACAGTCTAGGCGCGACGGCCGGCGCCGAATGAGTGGGCCCACGAGCGGCATCCACCTCCGGTAACTCCACCGGGGGAGCCGGAATGCCGGGGCGGATGACACCGCCAGAGCCCGGAGGAGAACGAGACGATGTCTGATGTGCTGATCGACCGCCCTGAGCTGGATGGCCTGGGTGTCTACGAGTTCGGGTGGCACGACACCGACGCCGCCGGCGCCGTCGCGCAGCGCGGGATCAACGAGAGCGTCGTCCGCGGCATCTCGGCGCTCAAGAGCGAGCCCGAATGGATGCTGAAGACCCGTCTGAAGGGGTACCAGCTGTTCGGCCGCAAGCCGATGCCGACCTGGGGAGCCGATCTCAGCGAGATCGATTTCGACAACATCAAGTACTTCGTGCGCTCGACCGAGAAGCAGGCCGGCACGTGGGAAGAGCTGCCCGAGGAGATCCGCAACACGTACGAACGCCTCGGCATCCCCGAGGCCGAGCGTCAGCGGCTCGTCGCCGGCGTCGCCGCGCAGTACGAGTCCGAGGTGGTCTACCACCAGATCAACGAGCAGCTCGAGGCGCAGGGTGTCATCTTCATGGACACCGACACGGCGCTCCGCGAGCACCCGGAGTTCTTCGAGGAGTACTTCGGCACCGTGATCCCCGCGGGCGACAACAAGTTCGCCGCGCTCAACACCGCCGTCTGGTCGGGCGGATCCTTCGTCTACGTGCCGCCGGGTGTGCACGTGGAGATTCCGCTCCAGGCCTACTTCCGCATCAACACCGAGAACATGGGCCAGTTCGAGCGGACGCTCATCATCGCCGACGAGGGTTCCTACGTCCACTACATCGAGGGCTGCACGGCCCCGATCTACAAGAGCGACTCGCTGCACTCGGCCGTCGTCGAGATCATCGTCAAGAAGAACGCACGCGTGCGCTACACGACGATCCAGAACTGGTCGAACAACGTCTACAACCTCGTCACGAAGCGCGCCGTCGCCCACGAGGGCGCCACCATGGAGTGGATCGACGGCAACATCGGCTCGAAGGTCACGATGAAGTACCCGTCGATCTTCCTCATGGGCGAGCACGCCAAGGGCGAGACGCTCTCGGTCGCCTTCGCCGGCCCGGGGCAGCACCAGGACGCCGGCGCCAAGATGATCCACATGGCCCCCTACACGCAGTCGTCGATCGTCTCGAAGTCGATCGCCCGCGGCGGCGGTCGTGCCGGCTACCGCGGCGAGGTCCGCGTGGATGCCAATGCGCACCACTCCGCCAACACGGTGCGATGCGATGCGCTGCTGGTCGATACCATCTCGCGCTCCGACACGTATCCGGCGATCGACATCCGCGTCGACGACGTGCAGCTGGGGCACGAGGCCACCGTCTCCAAGGTGAGCGAGGAGCAGCTGTTCTATCTCATGAGCCGCGGCCTCCCCGAGGACGAGGCGATGGCGATGATCGTGCGCGGCTTCATCGAGCCGATCGCACGAGAGCTTCCCATGGAGTATGCGCTCGAACTCAACAAGCTCATCGAGATGGGCATGGAAGGATCCGTCGGCTAGTGAGCTCCGCTACTGAGGCCCCCGCCACCGTTCCCGGCGCGAAGGGCCACACTGATGGCGCCGGTGCGTTCGTTCCCGTTCAGACCCGTTCCGAACGCTTCCACTCCTTCGACCCGGCTGCCTTCGAGGCGCCGTCGGGCCGCGAGGTCAACTGGAAGCACACGCCGGTCGCCCTGCTGCAGCCGCTGTTCTCCGACGAGATCGGGCGACACGGCGTCATGGAGGTCGAGGTGACCGCGCCTGCCGCCCTCGTCCAGGACCGTCTCGGCCACGATGCCGCTCCCCGCGGCGAGGTCTTCCGTCCGGAGGACCTCCCGAGCGCCATCGCGTGGAAGCAGGAGGACGAGGCCCCGCTGCTGCGGATCCCCGCCGGTGCGGAGTTCGACGAGCCCGTGCTGGTGAACCTGCGCGGCACGGGCGGGCTCGCGCACGCCCACGTCGTGATCGAGGCGCTTCCCAACTCGCACGCCACCGTCGTCTTCCGTCACACCGGCACCGCGCACCACGCGCAGAACATCGAGATCATCGTGCGCGATGGCGCGCACCTCACCGTCGTGTCGGTGCAGGAGTGGGACGATGACGCCGTCCACGCGGCATCCCATCAGGCCCGTGTCGAGAAGGACGCGACGCTCCGCCACATCGTGGTGAGCTTCGGGGGCGGCGTGGTTCGCGTGAACCCGAGCGTCGAGCTCGCGGGCACGGGCTCGCGCGGCGAGCTCTACGGTCTCAGCTACGCCGACGCGGGACAGCACCTCGAGAGCCAGGTGTACCTGCACCACAAGGGCGCGGAGACCACGGGGGACGTGCTCTACAAGGGAGCGCTGCAGGGCGAGGGTGCGCGCAGCGTCTGGATCGGCGATGTGCTGATCGGACCGGATGCCGTCGGCACCGACTCCTACGAGGCGAACCGCAATCTGGTCCTGACCGATGGCGCGCGCGCCGAGTCGATCCCGAACCTCGAGATCGAGACGGGCGACATCCGCGGTGCCGGGCACGCCAGCGCGACCGGCCGGTTCGACGACGAGCAGCTCTTCTACCTGCAGGCTCGCGGCATCCGCGAGGACGAGGCACGCCGCCTGGTCGTGCTCGGCTTCCTCGCCGAGATCGTGCAGAAGATCAACGTCCCCGACCTCGAAGCCGAGCTGTTCGCGGCCATCGAGGAGGAACTGGCCAAGGAGATCGCCCGATGACGGCACAGCGCGTGTGCGCCCTCAGTGAACTCGTGCAGGACGAAGCCCGCCGCTTCGAGATCGACGGCGTCGCCATGGCCGTCGTCCTCGACTCGAACGGCGAGGTGCATGCGATCGGCGACACGTGCACGCACGGCGACATCTCCCTGGCCGAGGGCTTCGTCGACGGCGAGACGCTCGAGTGCTGGGCGCACGGCTCGGCCTTCTCGCTGCGCACCGGCAAGCCCCTCAACCTCCCCGCGTACGAGCCGGTCCCGGTCTTCGCGGTCACCATCGACGGCGATGACGTGCTCATCGACCCGGCCGTCAAGCTCGAAGCGAACTGAAGAAGGTACTGAAGATGTCTGAGCTCGAGATCCGAGACCTGCACGTGACGGTCGAGACCGATGAGGGGACGACGCCGATCCTCAACGGCGTGACGCTCACGATCCGCACCGGAGAGACCCACGCCATCATGGGGCCCAACGGCTCCGGCAAGTCGACGCTCGCCTACACGATCGCCGGCCACCCGAAGTACACCGTCACGAGCGGGTCCATCTCGCTGGACGGCGAGGACGTGCTCGAGATGACGGTGGACGAGCGTGCCCGCGCCGGTCTCTTCCTGGCGATGCAGTACCCCGTCGAGATCCCCGGCGTCACGGTGACGAACTTCCTCCGCACTGCGAAGACGGCCATCGACGGCGAGGCGCCCGCGATCCGCACGTGGACCAAGGACGTCAAGTCGTCGATGAAGAACCTCCGGATGGACCCGAAGTTCGCCCAGCGCAACGTCAATGAGGGCTTCTCCGGCGGTGAGAAGAAGCGCCACGAGATCCTTCAGCTCGAGCTTCTCAAGCCGCAGATCGCCGTGCTGGACGAGACCGACTCGGGTCTCGACGTCGACGCGCTCAAGATCGTCTCGGAGGGCGTGAACCGCGCCAAGGAGGAGACGAACCTCGGTGTGCTGCTGATCACGCACTACACGCGCATCCTCCGCTACATCCACCCCGACTTCGTGCACGTGATGATCGGCGGACGTATCGTCGAGGAAGGCGGCCCTGAGCTCGCCGACCGGCTCGAGGACGAGGGCTACGACCGCTTCCTGCCTCCGGGCGAGGAAGAGCCCGCCGACGCCGCCGTCGCCAGCGAAGCCTAGAATCGTTACATGACCGCAACGCTCACACCCGAGAAGTACGACGAGGTCACCGAGGCTCTCAAGGACGTCATGGACCCCGAGCTGGGGATCAACGTCGTCGACCTCGGCCTCATCTACGACCTCGGGTGGGATGACGAGAACGACGCCCTGGTCATCCACATGACCCTCACGTCGGCGGGCTGTCCGCTCACCGACGTCCTCGAGGAGCAGACGGCGCAAGCGCTCGACGAGGTGGTGGATCGGTTCCGCATCAACTGGGTGTGGATGCCGCCGTGGGGCCCGGAGCGGATCACCGACGACGGACGAGACATGATGCGCGCCCTCGGCTTCGCCATCTGACGGTCCCGCCTGCCACAGCCCGCCCGCAACTGCCCGCCCGCAACTGCATGCCCGCAACACAAGGTCACGTCCGGGCGAGGCATCCGTCTCCGTCGTTACTCTCGACGGGTGCGCGTCATCACCCCGTTGGAAGCCCTTCCGCTCGAGCTGCTCCGGCAGCGCTCGAGCACGAAGTGGCGCAAGTACGGCGATGATGTCCTGCCGCTGTTCGTCGCCGAGACGGACTACCCGCAGGCGCCGGCCATCCGCGAGGCGCTGACCCGCGCGGTCGCCCTCGGCGACACCGGCTACACGCCGCCCGAGCCGGGCATCGCGGCGGCCTACGCCGGGTTCGCCGACCGGCGATTCGGCTGGGCGGTCGATCCGGCCCGTGTTCGCACCACGTGCGACGTGATGATGGCGATCGTCGAGCTGCTGCGTCGGGTCACACAGCCGGGCGACCGCGTCGTCGTCACGCCTCCGGTCTACCCGCCGTTCTTCGACGTCGTGCCCGAGGCCGGTGCCGTCGTCGAGCTCGTGCCGCTCGTCGACACCGGGGCGGGGTGGGAGCTCGACCTTCTCGGGATCGAGGCCGCGCTCGTGGGCGGCGCGCGCGCCGTGCTGCTGTGCAACCCGCACAACCCCACCGGCACCGCCCACTCCCGCCAGACGCTCGCGGCCCTCGCGGACCTCGCCGCCCGATACGGCGCGACCGTGATCAGCGATGAGATCCACGCTCCCCTCACGCACCGTGACGCCACGTTCACGCCCTTCCTCGCCGCGTCGCCCACCGCGGCGCGTGTCGGGTACGCGGTCGCGAGCGCCAGCAAGGCGTTCAACCTCGCCGGCCTCAAGTGCGCGCTCATCGTGACGGCCGACGACGTGACGACGAATGTCGTGCGGTCGCTGCCCGACGAGGTCGAGTGGCGCACCGGACTCTTCGGTGCGATCGCCGCGGTCGCGGCGTTCTCTCCTGAGAGCGATCCGTGGCTGGACTCCCAGCTGGCAGCCCTCGACGTCAACCGCGCGCTGCTGGCCGATCTGCTCGCCGAGCACGTCCCGGGCGCGCGATACCGGATCCCCGATGCCGGCTTCCTCGCCTGGGTCGACCTCTCCGCGCTGGGGTGGGGGGACAACCCCGCCGAGCGCATCCGCCGCGACGCGAAGGTCGCCTTCCACCTCGGCCCGTACTTCGGCGCAGCGGGCGCGGGGCACGTGCGCATCAACTTCGGCTGTTCGCCCGAGGTCCTCGCCGAGGCGGTCCGCAGGGTGGGTAGCCTGGTCGGATGAGCTCCGCACCCGTTCGCACGGCGACGGGTATCTGGCAGCCGGCGTTCGTCTGGGTCACCGTCGGCGCGGTCGCGCTGATCTTCCTTGCGGCGATGCAGTCGCTCGCCGTGACGACCGTCATGCCTGTCGTGAGCGCGGATCTCGACGGGGACGCGCTCTATGCGGTGGCCTTCTCGGGAACGCTCGCCACGAGCGTCATCGGCATGGTCGCCGTCGGAGCCTGGTGCGACCGCGGGGGAGTGCTGGCGCCGCTGACGACGGCCGTGGCGCTGTTCGTCGTCGGTCTCGTGATCGCGGGACTCGCCGCGAACATGGAGTGGCTCGTCGCCGGACGGCTCATCCAGGGGCTCGGCACGGGCGGGCAGACCGTCGCGCTGTACGTCGTCGTCGCCCGGGTCTATCCGCCCGAGCTGCACGGCCGCGTCTTCGCGGCGTTCTCGGCGGCGTGGGTGGTGCCGTCCCTGATCGGCCCGTTCCTCGCAGGTGCGGTCACCGAGGCCCTGCACTGGAGGTGGGTGTTCCTCGGGGTCGCCGCGCTGACGGTCGTCGCCTTCGCGATGGTGGTGCTCAGGCTCCACGGGCTTGCGCTCCACACCGACGACCCATCGACCGAACGCGTCGCCGCCCGCCTGGCGTGCGCGGTCGCGGTGGCCGCGGGGGCGCTGGCGCTGAGCCTCGCGGGCGAACTCGGCGGATACGCCTGGGCGGTGGTGGCGGCATCCGTCGTCGTCATCGCGGTGGCCTCTCGGCCGCTGCTCCCGCGCGGGACGCTGCGCTCGGTGCGCGGCCTGCCCAGCGTCGTGCTGATGCGGGGCCTCATCGCGGGGTCGCTGTTCGGCGCCGAGATCTACGTGCCGTACCTGCTCATCGACCACTACGGCTTCTCGCCGACGTGGGCGGGACTCGGCCTTACCGCCGCTGCCCTGGCGTGGGCGGGAGCCGCGTGGGTGCAGGGCCGCCACGGCGATCGGCTCGGCAACACGCGCATCACGCTCATCGGCACCGCGCTGCTGGGAGCGGCCGCGCTCATCGCCGCGGTCACCGCGCTCCTGTGGCTGGCTCCCGGCGTGCTCGTCGCCGGATGGGCGCTCGCGGGCGCCGGCATGGGGCTCATGTATCCGCGCCTGACCGTACTGACGCTCGCGTACTCGACGCCCCAGAATCAGGGTTTCAACTCCGCCGCGCTGTCGATCTCGGATTCGATCGGCGCGGCTACCGCCATCGCCGCGATGGGTCTCGTCTTCACGGCGTTGACGGGGACGGATGCCGCGTTCCCGGCGGTCTTCGCGATGGCGGCCGCCCTCGCGGCTCTCGCGCTGGTCCCGGGTCTGCGCCTGGGGCACGCCCAGGAGGACCTCGCGGGGGCCCGGCGCGGAGGAATGTGACGCCGGATTTGAGGCCCAGGACAGGTAAGGCTAGCCTTACTGTGTGAGTTCCTCCGCCGCCGTCGCCACGCGCCCTGCGTATCGTCCGTACGCCGCGACCGTGGTCGACGTGCACCGCCTCTCTCCGCACTTCGTACGCGTGACGTTCGGCTGCGACGACTTCGAGTACTTCGGCACCGCGGGGCTCGATCAGCGCATCAAGCTGATCCTTCCGCTGGCGGACGGCACGATCACCGATATCGGCCAGCGCGACGACGCGGTCATCGACGCGGGGGACTGGTACGCCATGTGGCGCGCCGTCCCGAGCGCGGTGCGCAGCCCGCTTCGCACCTACACGGTGCGCCGTGCGAATCCCGACGAGCGGCAGGTCGTCGTCGACTTCGTCGTGCACCATGACGCCGGTCCGGCCGGGGCCTGGGCGGCATCCGCGGCCGTCGGCCAGAAGCTGGTGATCGTCGGACCCGACCAGCGCAGCGACTTCAGCCGGCAGGGCCTGGACTGGCACCCCGGCACGGCGCGGCGCGTGCTCCTCGCGGGAGACGAGACCGCCGCGCCCGGGATCTCGGGCATCCTCGAGGCGCTCGATGAGACGTACGAGGTCGACGCCTTCATCGAGGTGCCTACCGGCGCCGATCGGCTGTCGCTGGATGTGCCGGACTCGTTCCGGGTGACGTGGCTCGCACGCGACGACCGCGAGCACGGGGCAGCGCTCACCGAGGCGGTCGCCGCCTGGAGCGCTGGCGCGCCGGACGTCCTCGCCCGTGCCGCCGCCCCTCGCGCACAGGAGCTCGCCGACGTCGACGTCGACGTCGAGCTGCTGTGGGACAGCCCGGAGGACTCCGAGGGCGAGTTCTACGCCTGGATGGCCGGCGAGGCGGCGATGGTCAAGGGCCTGCGCCGCCATCTGGTGCAGGGCTGCGGCGTGGACCGCAAGCGCGTGGCGTTCATGGGGTACTGGCGGCTCGGGCAGTCCGAGCGACAGGAATGACCTCCGCGCGCGATCGGCGCGGGCGCCTCCTCCTGGTCCTCGCCCTCGTGCTGCTGGCGGTGATGGTGGTGGTGAGCCTCATGATCGGCGCGCGCGCGGTGGCTCCGTGGGTCGTGGTGGATGCGTTCGTCCGTCCAGACCCCGACTCGGCCGATCACACGGTCATCCTCACGCAGCGCGTTCCCCGCACGGTCATCGGCATCCTCGCGGGTGCCGCTCTCGCTCTCGCCGGGACCCTCATGCAGGGCCTCACGCGAAACCCGCTCGCCGATCCCGGACTGCTGGGTGTCAACGCCGGCGCCTCCGTGGCCGTGCTCGCGGCCATCACACTGCTGGGCATCACCTCGCCGTCCGGCTTCGTCTGGTTCGCGTTCGCCGGCGCCGCGGTCGCCGCCGTCGTGGTGGCGCTGATCGGCACGCGCGGCCCCGACGGCTCCAGCCCGGCCAAGCTCGCTCTCACCGGCGCCGCCGTCACGGCGGGCCTCACCGCCGTGACCACCTTCATCCTCACGACCTCCATCACGGCGTTCGACGTGTTCCGGTACTGGCAGGTCGGCGGGCTGACCGTCCGCGGGCTCGACACGGTCGCCGTCGTGACCCTGCCGATCGTCGTGGGCGCGATCATCGCCTTCTCGTGCGCCCGCGGACTCGACCTCATAGCGCTCGGCGACGAGACGGCCGCTGGGCTCGGTCACAGCGTCGGCCGCACGAGACTCCTCGGGATCATCGCGACCGTGCTCCTCTGCGGCAGTGCGACGGCGATCGCCGGACCCATCGTCTTCGTCGGACTGCTCGTGCCGCACGCGCTGCGCGCGCTGGTCGGCGGCGACTACCGCTGGCTCCTCGCCGTCGGCGCGCCGGCAGGAGCGATCGTGCTTCTGGCAGCCGATGTGATCGGACGGGTGATCGCCCTTCCCGGCGAGGTGCAGGCCGGCCTGGTCGTCGCCTTCGTCGGCGCGCCCGTTCTCATCTCGCTCGTCCTGCGGCCGGGGCGGGTGACGTTGTGACCTCCTCCGTCCTCGAGATCCGCACCCGCGTGCGCCGGCGCCGCGCGCTCGTCGTCGGCGGTTCCCTCCTCGCGGTCGTCGTCGTCTCTCTGGTCTCGCTCTCGCTCGGCGACTTCCCGCTCACGCTCGATGACGTCTGGCGCACGCTGTGGGGCGCGGGGAACCGGGCCCAGTCGTACGTCATCTTCCAGGTGCGCGCCCCACGGCTCGCCATGGCGCTCCTCGTCGGCGGCGCGCTGGGCGCGGCGGGTGCGCTCCTGCAGTCCCTCCTGCGCAATCCGCTGGCGAGCCCCGATCTGCTGGGGATCAGCGGCGGCGCCGGGGCGGCGGCCGTCTTCGCGATGCTGACGCTCGGACTGGGGGGCCCGCTCCTCGCGCTGGCGGCTTTCGCGGGCGGTCTCGTCGTGGCCGCCTTCCTCCTGCTCGCGGGGCGGCACCGCGCCGACGGCGGCTATCGGCTGATCCTCGCGGGTGTCGGCGTCGCGTTCCTCACGATCGCGATCACGAACTACCTCATGGTCCGGGCGAAGGTCGAGCTCGCGCAGGCCGCCCTGATCTGGCTGACGGGCAGCCTCGCTTCGACGCCCTGGTGGAACGTGCTCACGGTCGCGGTCGTGGTGATCCTCGCGATTCCCGCCGTGGTTGCCTGCGCCCGCTGGCTCCCGCTCACCCAGATGGGCGCCCCCACCGCGGCGGCTCTGGGCGTGCGCACCTCGACCGTGCGGATCGTCGCCGTGGTCACCGCAGTCGTCCTCACCGCGGTGACGTGTGCGTTCGTCGGGCCGATCGCCTTCATCGCCCTGTGTGCGCCGGCGATCGCACGTCCCCTCCTCGGGCACGGCGCCGTCGGAATCGGCACGAGTGCGGCGATCGGCGCCGTACTGCTGGCCGCGGCCGATCTGGTGGCGCAGTTCGCGATCCCCGGCTCCTCGATGCCCGTGGGCGTCGTCACCGGCGCCATCGGCGCGGTCTTCCTGCTGTGGCTGCTGGCCACGTCGAAAGGACGGAACCTGTGACTCCCGATTCCGCTCCCCGCCTGAGTGCGCGTGGCCTCGCCGCCGGATACCCCGGCCGCCGCGTCATCGAGGGGCTCGACCTCGAGGTCGCTCCGGGGCGCATGACGATGATCATCGGCGCCAACGCGTGCGGCAAGTCGACCCTGCTGAGCGTTCTGGCCCGTGTGAACGAGCCGCTCGGCGGCACCGTCGCGCTGGACGACATCGATGTCTCGACCCTCTCACGCCGGCGCTTCGCCCAGACGGTCGGGCTGCTGCCGCAGCATCCGACCGCGCCCGACGGCCTCACCGTCGCCGAACTCGTCTCGCGCGGCCGCCACCCGCACCGCGGCGTCTTCCAGCGCTGGAGCGCCGCTGACACCTCCGCGGTGGACGACGCGATGGCCAAGACGGGGGTCGCCGCCCTGGCAGACCGCCCCGTCGGCGATCTCTCCGGCGGGCAGCGACAGCGGGTGTGGATCGCGATGGCCCTCGCCCAGGAGCCCCGAATCCTCCTGCTCGACGAGCCGACGACGTTCCTCGACCTCAGCCATCAGATCGAGGTCCTCGACCTGCTTCGCGATCTCAATCGCACCGATGGCACGACGATCGTCGTCGTGCTCCACGAGCTCAATCTCGCCGCGCGCTACGCCGACGAGCTGGTCGTCATGAGCGCGGGCCGCGTCGTCGCCCACGGCGCGCCGTCCGATGTCCTCACGAGCGAGATCGTGGCGCAGGCCTTCGAGCTCGAAGCCCTCGTGATGCCCGACCCGCTCACCTCCACCCCCCTCGTCATCCCGATCCCCCGCGGCGCCCACGCGGCCGCGGACGAGGCGTGACTCCACCCGAAAGGAAGAATCCATGTCCGCACTGACCTCCCGCCTGACCGCCCTCGCGGCGCTGACGGTGGCCGGCGGCCTCGTCCTCTCCGGCTGTGCCGGAACCGGTGAACCGGCGACCTCGTCGATCCAGGACGCCGCAGGCTCGTCCGAGAGCTTCCCGGTCACGTTCGAGCACATCTACGGCGAGACCGTGATCGAGGAGGCTCCCGAGCGCGTCGCCACGTGGGGCTGGGGTGCGACCGACGCCGTGCTGGCGCTGGGCATCGTCCCCGTGGCGATCCCGTCGTCGGAATACGGCGGCGGCGACAACCGCATCACGCCGTGGGTCGAGGAAGCGCTCGACGAGCTCGGCGGCGAGGAGCCCGTCCTCCTCGACAACTCCTCGTTCGAGCTCTCGGTCGAAGAGCTCCTGGCGACCGATCCCGACGTGCTCATCGCGTCCTACTCGGGCCTGACGCAGGAGGAGTACGACGCCGTCACGGCCGCCGGCATCCCCGTCGTCGCCCCCGAGGAGGCGCTCTGGGCGACCCCGTGGCGTGACGTGATCACCGACACCGGCGCGGCGCTGGGGCTCGAGACCGAGGCGCAGGACCTGCTCGCCGAGCTCGACCAGCAGGTCGCCGAGGCGGCCGCCGAGCACCCGGAGTTCGAGGGCACGACCATCGCGTACGCGGACGACGACGTCGACACGTTCTACGTGTACCTTCCAGCCGACCCGCGAGTCGAGATCCTCGAGGACCTCGGCTTCGTGAGCGCACCGGCGGTGACCGAGCTCGACAGCGGCGAGTCGACCTTCTACACGACCGTCAGCAGCGAGAACCTCGACCAGGTCGTCGCGGACGTCCTCTTCACGCAGGCCGAGGTGCAGCAGGACCTCGACGACTTCCTCGCGTCCGACCGCGGCCAGCTGATCCCGGCCGTCGCCGCCGGGGCTGTCGCCCCGATCGTCGGTGAGGAGAATGTCGCGGCCGTCTCGCCGACCGCGCTGACGCTCCCGTGGATCCTGCCCGAGATCGTCGAGCAGCTCGCTGCGGCGACGGCGATCGCGCAGGGCTGATCCGCCTGGCGCGCACGCGAAAGCCCCGGCCGATCGGCCGGGGCTTTCGTCGATTCCGGATGCCTCGCGCCGAGGCATCCGCTCACTTCTTGGACGCGTCGACCTTGCGGACCAGCGCCCACGCGCCCGGGATGATGAGGGCGGCCAGGCCGGCCTTGATGAGCCCGCCGAGGATGAACGGGAAGAGGCCGAACTCGAGCAGCTGCCAGAAGGTGAAGTCGCCACCACCCACGACGTTGAGGATCAGCGCCATGTAGGGGATGCCGAACACGAACGGCATCGCGCTGGCGGCGACGAATCCGATGAACGCGAGGGCCGGCTTGCGGTCCCAGGCGCGCTCGGCGAACCAGCCGGCCACGAACGCGGAGAAGATGAATCCGATCACGTACCCGAAGCTCGGCTTGGCGACGGCGGCGATCGTGCCGGTGAAGTCCGCGAACACGGGAAGGCCCGCGAGCCCGGCGAGCAGGTACGTGACCATGGCAGCGGCGCCGCGCCGCGAGCCGAGCGCAGCGCCGACGACGATGACGCCCAGCGTCTGGCCGGTGATCGGCACGGGCTGGAGGGGGATCGAGACCTGCGCGAGGATCGCGACGAGCGCGGCGCCGGCGACGACGAGGCCGGCGTCCAACGCGAAGGCGCGGGCGCGGGTGGACGGGCGGGCGATCACGTCCGCGAGGACACGGCGCGACGAGGGGGCTGCGGCGATGGCTGACATGGCTCTCAGCCTAGGGGCATTCCTTTCGATGTTCTTAGATCGAGTCCACTAATGACGCCACGATCCTCTGTCCACGTCCTCCAGAGACGAGGGGGGAAGGGCACATCCCGCCTCGATCTATACTGGGAGGCTGGCCGATCGGCCAATCACCCCATCCACCGACGGAACGGACGTTTCGCTGTGCTCGCCGTGCACGACCTCGAGATCCGCGTGGGCGCCCGCGTGCTCATGTCCGACGTGTCGTTCCGCGTGTCCGCGGGTGACAAGATCGGCCTCGTCGGACGCAACGGCGCCGGCAAGACCACGCTGACCAAGGTGCTCGCCGGTGACGTCCTGCCCTCGGAGGGCAAGGTCGAGCGCTCCGGCGAGCTGGGCTATCTGCCGCAGGACCCCCGTTCCGGCGACCCCGACATGCTCGCTCGCACGCGCATCCTCGACGCTCGCGGTCTGGGCACGCTGGCCCTCGGCATGCACGAGGCCTCGCTCGCTATGGGGTCGGAAGATCCGGATGCCGCAGCCCGCGCCATGCGCAAGTACGCCAATCTCACCGAGCGCTTCGAGGCGCTGGGCGGATACGCGGCAGAGGCCGAGGCGGCGTCCATCGCACACAACCTGTCGCTGCCCGACCGCATCCTCGACCAGCCGCTGCGCACCCTCTCAGGTGGCCAGCGCCGCCGCATCGAGCTCGCCCGCATCCTGTTCTCGGACGCGCAGACGATGATCCTCGACGAGCCGACCAACCACCTCGACGCCGACAGCGTGGTGTGGCTGCGAGAGTTCCTCAAGGGCTACAAGGGTGGGCTGATCGTGATCAGCCACGATGTCGAGCTCGTGGGGGAGACGGTCAACCGCGTCTTCTACCTCGACGCCAACCGGCAGGTCATCGACGTCTACAACATGAACTGGAAGAACTACCTGCGTCAGCGGGTCGCCGACGAGGAGCGCCGCAAGAAGGAGCGCGCCAACGTCGAGAAGAAGGCGACGGCGCTGCAGCAGCAGGCGGCTCGATTCGGGGCGAAGGCGTCCAAGGCGGCCGCTGCGCACCAGATGGTGGCCCGCGCCGAGAAGATGCTGTCGGGCTTGGACGACGTCCGCCAGGAGGACCGCGTCGCCAAGCTGCGCTTCCCGAAGCCCGCGCCGTGCGGGAAGACTCCGATCACGGCTTCGGGGCTGTCGAAGTCCTACGGCTCCCTCGAGATCTTCACCGACGTCGACCTCGCGATCGACCGCGGATCCAAGGTGGTCGTGCTCGGCCTCAACGGTGCCGGCAAGACGACCCTGCTCCGGATCCTCGCCGGCGTCGACCGTCCCGACACCGGGGAGGTCGAGCCCGGCCACGGCCTCAAGATCGGCTACTACGCGCAGGAGCACGAGAATCTCGACGTCTCGCGGTCCGTGCTCGAGAACATGATGTCAGCGGCGCCGGACATCACCGCGACCGACGCCCGCAAGGTGCTGGGGTCGTTCCTCTTCACGGGGGATGACGTCCTCAAGCCCGCCGGCGTGCTCTCGGGCGGCGAGAAGACCCGTCTCTCCCTGGCCACCCTCGTGGTGTCCAGCGCCAACGTGCTGCTGCTCGACGAGCCGACGAACAACCTCGACCCGGCGTCGCGGGAGGAGATCCTCGGTGCGCTCTCGCACTACGAGGGGGCCGTCATCCTCGTATCCCACGACGAGGGCGCCGTCGAGGCGCTGAACCCGGAGCGCGTGCTCATCCTCCCCGACGGCGTCGAGGATATCTGGGGTCGCGACTACGCGGATCTGATCACGCTCGCGTGATCAGGTCCTGACCAGGGCTCCTCACCGACCTGCCGCGTCGAGGAGCGCGTCCTCGTCCTCGGCGTCGCGATCGCGGCGACGGGATGCCCCGGCGCGCCGCGATGCGGTGCCGTCGGCCGCTTCGGCTTCGGCCTCGGCCTCCTCGTCCTCGCGGCGGTGACGTCGCTCACTGCGGATCACGTACGTGATGAAGACGAAGCCCATGATCGCGAACAGGATCCACTGGATCGCGTACGAGAGGTGGGGACCGGGGTCCTCCGACGGCGACTCGAGCGGCTCCGGGCGGGTCTGCGGGGCCGGGTCCTCCGACGCCATCACGCCGTAGGCGCTGAGCTCCATCGCCTGGCCCGCAGCGTCCGAGACGGTGTCTGCGATGAGGGGGAGGTGGATCGTCGGCACCTGGCCCTCGGGTGCGGACCGTCCCGAAGTCGGAAGCGGCTCACCCGGCTTGAGTCGCACGACCACGGTCGTCTCACCCGTGGGCGGCGCGGGGACCTCGTCGGGTTCGGGCTGGCTCTGCCCCGGCGGAACCCAGCCGCGGTCGACCAGCAGCACGCGGCCGTCGTCGAGTTGGAAGGGGACGAGCACCTCGAAGGCCGCGGTGCCGCCATGCGGGCGGTTGCGCACGAGGAGCTCTTCGGCGGCCAGGTAGCGCCCGGTGAGCTCGACCTGCCGCCACTGGTCCGACGGGTCGAATGCGCCGCCGTCGGGGATGAGCTCGGAGAGCGGTACCGGCACCGAGTCGTAGTTCGCCTCGACGAGAGCGAGCTGCTCGGCTCGCTCCTGATTCCGCGAGAACTGCCAGTTCGACAAGAAGGCGCAGGCGATCGCGAAGACCACGGCCAGCGCGATGTAGATCGCCCATCGACCGGCCTTCGGCAGCTGCTGCATGCTGACCTCGCGCCGGCTCATCGGGGCGTCTCCGCGGAGCTGGCGGCGAGAGGCGCGACCGAGACGGGAAAGCTGCGTGCGGCCAGGAACTCCCGCAGGTAGTCGGCGTGCTCGTCGCACGCGACCCACGTCTTCACTCGGTCGGCGGTGTGGATGCGGGGGTTTCGCCAGTCGATCCGCCACTGCGCCTCGGCGCGGCATCCCGCCCGCGAGCACTGGGCCGCGGCGGTGTCCTCGGCGCTCATGCGTGCGTGTCCGGATCGGGTCGATCGCCCGTCGCGGGGGTCTCCTCGATCCTGATCACGGTCGGATGCGAGGTGGGCGGAGCGGGAGGAGCGGCCGGCGCGGCGGGGAGCGCGCGCTCGGGGTCCTCCCGTCGATTGCTGCGGCCCTCCTCGCCGACGTTGGCGAGCACGACCGCGATGTAGGGGAGGAAGATCGCCGCAGCCCCGAGGACCCAGGTGTACCAGCCGTACGGCGTGATCACCACCATGAGGATGAAGCACGCGATGCGCACGGCCATGAGGGTGAGGTACCGCGCGGAGCGCGCGTCGGCCTCGTCACGGGGTGCCCGAGGCAGCGACGTGGCGGACTGGGCCCGGCTCGAGTTCTTCACGGTAGTTCCAGGGTACGCCGCGCGGCCCCCCTCGTCGCCCGTTCTGGGCGATCGAGAGGGGCCGCGCGGAGGATGGGTACGTCAGGACATGTAGCTCGGTGAGACCGCCGCGAAGAACGTGAAGAACGCGATCATGCCGATGATGAAGATGAGGCCGAGCGCGAGCCCGACCCACCCGAGGATGGTGCCCCACAGCGCCATGCCACGGCCCTCCTCGCCACTGGTCTTCAGCTGCCCGAGAGCCATGTGCCCGGTGATGACGCCGACGAGCGACCCTACGAACGGCAGGATGACGAGGCCGGCGATCGAGGCGATCAGGGAGACGATCGCCAGCGTGTTCGTCTTGGCCGGGGCACCGTACCCGTAGGCGGGGGCAGCGCCGTACTGCGGAGCGGCGCCGTACTGCGGAGCGGCGCCGTACTGCGGAGCGGCACCGTATTGCGGAGCGGCGCCGTACTGCGGAGCCGCGCCGTAGGCCGGCGCGCCGCCGTAAGCCGGGGGAGCCGGCGGGGGACCGGACTGCGCGGGCGGCGGGTAGGCGCCGGGCGCCGCCGGCGGACCCTGGTCGGGGCGAGGAGTGTCGGAGTTGTTGTCGCTCACGGGCGGCCTTCTTTCGGATGTCGCCACCAGCGTCCCAGTGCGCGAGTCGGGTGTCAAACCCCACGCCGCTAGGCTGGTGCGGATCCGTCACACACTCCGGGAGCACCACCATGTCAAGCGATCGCGTCGTCCTCGTCACCGGCGGAAACCGCGGCATCGGCCGCGCCATCGCCGAGCGCTTCGTCGCTCAGGGCTACAAGGTGGCGGTGACCGCACGTTCCGGTGAAGGGCCCGAAGGGACGCTCACCGTCCGTGCCGACGTGACCGATGCCGCGGCTGTCGACGCGGCCTTCACCGAGGTGGAGGAAAAGCTCGGTCCGGTCGGGATCGTCGTGGCGAACGCCGGCGTCACCAAGGACACCCTCCTCCTGCGCATGACGGAGGACGACTTCGACAGCGTCATCGCGACGAACCTCGGGGGCGCCTTCCGGGTCGTCAAGCGCGCCTCGAAGGGCATGCTGCGCGCCCGGTGGGGCCGGGTCATCCTCATCTCCAGCGTCGTGGGCCTCTACGGGTCCGCCGGTCAGATCAACTACGCGGCATCCAAGAGCGCACTCGTCGGCTTCGCCCGATCGCTCACGCGGGAGCTCGGGGCCCGCGGCATCACCGCCAACGTCGTCGCGCCAGGGTTCATCGAGACCGACATGACCGCGGCCCTTTCCGAGGACACGCAGGCCGAGTACAAGAAGAACATCCCGGCGGGCCGCTTCGCGACGCCTGACGAAGTCGCTGGTGTCGTGACGTGGATGGCGTCGGACGACGCCGCCTACATCTCCGGGGCGGTCATCCCGGTCGACGGCGGACTCGGGATGGGTCACTGACGCAGCGCCCACCCGTTCCGCTCGCGAACGAGCGACCTCAGCGGATCGCCGCGATGATGGCCTCGGCCAGCGCGTCCGGCTGAGAGAACTGGGGCCAGTGCCCTGAGCCGAGGTGGACGATCTCGGTGTCGGCGATCGCTGCGAACTCGTCGCCCCACGGTCCCCACTGAGCGACGGCTTCGCGGAAGGCGACGTCGTCCATACCGCCCATGAGGATGGTGACGGGCACGGCGTGTCGGCGCGAACCCTCGAGGCGGATCGGATCGGTCGGAACGCGAGCCGGCACCGAATGGGTCCGCGCCGCCCAGGCGGAGCGGGTGTCTGCGTCGAGGTCGCCGACCTCTTCGTCTTCGAACGTGTCCCAGCCTGGAAAGGGAATGACGCCGTCGACGATCTCGAACTCGGAGATGCCCTTGCCGTCGGGGGCGGGAATCGTGTCGACGAGGATGACGCGGGTCACGGCATCCGCCCTGGCCTCCGCCGCACCCCAGACGACGTTGCCCCCGCCGCTGTGACCGACCAGCACCACGGACCCCCCGGACGCGTCGATCTCGGCGACGACGGCGTCGACCCAGTCCTGGATGCCGATGTCGGCGGATTCGGAGGCGGGAACGCCGACACCCGGCAGAGTCAGGGGGCGCGGCGTGAGGCCGGCGCGTTCGAGCGCGGGGGTCACGCCCTCCCACGAGGACGCGTCGAGCCAGAGACCGGGAACGAGGATGATGTCCATGGTTCGACGCTATCGGCGGCCTGCGACATCCGGGAGGTCAGGGCAGAACGGAGATGACCTCGCGCAGATCGACGGGACCGACGACCACGTCGGCCTGCGCACGCACGGCGGGCTTGGCGTTGAAGGCGACCCCGAGACCGGCCGCCGCCATCATCAGGAGGTCGTTCGCGCCGTCGCCGATCGCGATCGTGCGGCTCAGCGGCACGTCCGCCTCGGCCGCCCACTCGCCGAGGGCCCTGGCCTTGCCCTCGGCGTCGACGATCGGGCCGTCCACGACTCCGCTCAGCGCCTCGCCGGCCGTCGCCAGGCGGTTCGCGCGCCACACATCCACGCCCAGATCGGGCGCGACGGTGTCGAGGATCTCGTGGAAGCCGCCCGAGACCACGCCCACCCGGCCGCCGCGGGCGTGAACGGCGTCGACGAGCTCACGCACCCCGGGCGTCGGCTCGATGCGCGAGAGCACGCGGGCGAACGCCGCGACCGGAACCCCCTGCAGCGCCTCGACGCGCGATCGCAGACTCGTCGCGAAGTCGACCTCGCCGCGCATCGCGGCCTCCGTCGCCGCAGCCACCTCCGGTCCGCGGCCCGCCTCGTCGGCGATCAGCTCGATGACCTCGTTGCGGATCAGGGTCGAGTCGGCGTCGAGCACCACGAGGAAGCGCGCGGGAGGCAGAGGCATCCCTCCACGCTAGCGGCGGAGGACGCCGCCACCCCAACCGGGGGTCACCGTTCGACGCGGACGCCCTTGCCGACCACCGTGAGTCCGCTGTCGGTCACGGTGAAGCCGCGGGCGAGATCCTTCTCGCGGTCGACGCCGACCGTGGCGCCCTCGGCGAGCACGACGTTCTTGTCGAGGATGGCGCGGTGGATCCGCGCGCCCGCGCCGACCTGCACGTGATCGAAGAGCACCGAGTCGGTGATCGTCGAACCCCCTCCGGCAAGGGTCCACGGTCCCACGACACTGCGTTCGAGATGGGTCCCCGAGAGCACGGATCCCAGCGACACGATCGAGTCGATCGCGTTGCCGATGCGCCCGACGGAGTCGCGCACGAACTTCGCCGGCGGTGAGTTGACGGCCTGGGAGTGGATCGGCCAGTCGGTGTTGTACAGGTTGAAGACCGGCAGGGTCGAGATGAGATCGCGGTGCGCGTCGAAGAACGACTCGATGGTCCCGACGTCGCGCCAGTAGTAGCGGTCCCGGTCTGTCGAACCGGGGACGTCGTTGCGTTTCATGTCGTACACGCCCGCCTCGCCGCGACCGACGAAGTAGGGCACGATGTCGCCGCCCATGTCGTGGTTCGACGTCGGCAGCTCGCCGTCGGACTCGACGGCCTCGATCAGCGCGTCGGTGTCGAAGATGTAGTTGCCCATCGAGGCGAGCACCTCTCCGGGCGAGTCGGCGAGCCCGGTCGGATTCTGCGGCTTCTCGAGGAACTCGCGGATGCGGGTGGGGTCGTCGGGCTCGACGTCGATGACGCCGAACTGGTTCGCGAGGGAGATCGGCTGGCGGATGCCGGCGACCGTCGCCCGCGCGCCGGATTCGATGTGCGCGGCGAGCATCTGCCTGAAGTCCATGCGGTAGACATGGTCGGCGCCGATCACCACCACGATGTCGGGCTGCTCGTCGTTGATGAGGTTCAGGCTCTGCAGGATCGCGTCGGCCGAACCCGAGAACCAGCGCTTGCCGAGCCGCTGCTGCGCCGGGACAGAGGCCACGTACGAGTCCAGCAGCGCCGACATGCGCCATGTCTGCGAGATGTGGCGGTCGAGGCTGTGCGACTTGTACTGCGTCAGCACCACGATCTGACGCAGCCCCGAGTTGATGAGGTTCGATATCGCGAAGTCGATGAGTCGGTACTGGCCCCCGAAGGGCACGGCGGGTTTCGCGCGATCCGCCGTGAGAGGCATCAGTCGCTTGCCCTCGCCACCGGCGAGGATGATTCCGAAGACCTTCGGCGCTGCAGGCATGCCACCACCCTACGGGGCGCCACCACAGCCGGGGTAGCGGCTATTCCTGGTACGTCACGTGTACTAGGTTTCGTCCCATGCGCGTCGACATCGTGACGAAGGAGTACCCGCCCGAGATCTACGGTGGCGCGGGGGTGCACGTGACAGAGCTGGTCAAGGCGCTGCGCACCTCGATCCACGTCCGGGTGCGCGCGTTCGGCGCCGACCGCGACGAAGAGGGCACCGCCTCGTACGGGGTGCCGGCCGAGCTTGCGGCCGCGAACGCCGCCGTCCAGACCCTCGGCACCGACCTCGAGATCGTGCCGGATGTGGCCGGTGCCGACGTGGTGCACAGCCACACCTGGTACGCCAACTTCGCCGGGCACCTCGCCTCGCTCCTGCACGGCATCCCGCACATCGTGACCGCACACAGCCTCGAGCCCCTGCGCCCGTGGAAGGCCGAGCAGCTCGGCGGCGGCTACGCCGTGTCGAGCTGGATCGAGAAGACCGCCTACGAGGGCGCCGCGGCCATCGTCGCGGTGAGCGAGGGGATGCGGCAGGACATCCTGCGCAGCTACCCGGCGCTCGACCCCCAGAAGGTGCGGGTCGTCTACAACGGCATCGACGTCGAGGCGTGGCATCCGGTCGAAGACCCCGCTCTGCTGGCCGAGCTGGGTGTGGACGCGTCCCGTCCGTCCGTCGTCTTCGTCGGGCGCATCACCCGGCAGAAGGGACTGCCCTACTTCCTCCGCGCGGCCGAGCAGCTGCCCCCCGAGGTGCAGGTGATCCTGTGCGCCGGCGCGCCCGACACGCCGCAGATCATGGCCGAGGTCGAGGATCTCGTGCGAGGCCTGCAGGAGACGCGCGATGGTGTGGTGTGGATCGACCGGATGCTGTCGCGACATGAGCTCTGCACGATCCTCACCGCCGCGACGACCTTCGTCTGCCCCTCGGTGTACGAACCGCTCGGCATCGTGAACCTCGAGGCGATGGCGTGCGGCGCGGCCGTCGTCGGCACCGCGACGGGCGGCATCCCCGAGGTCGTCGTCGACGGCGTCACAGGCCGCCTCGTGCCGATCGATCAGGTGCAGGACGGCACCGGGACGCCGATCGACCCGGATCGCTTCGTCGCCGATCTCGCCCGCGTGCTCACCGAGGTGGTCTCCGATCCCGACCGCGCGCGCGCCTACGGGACGGCCGGCCGCGAGCGGGCGACGAACGACTTCAGCTGGCGGAGCATCGCCGATCAGACGGCCGCGCTGTACGCGGAGGTGGCCGCCTCCGGCCGATAGGCTGGATCCATGCCGCAGGTGCTCGAGTTCTCCGACGTCGTCGTCCGCCGAAACGCCAGGGATATCGTCGACCGCCTCGATTGGACCGTCAGCGACGATCAGCGCTGGGTGATCCTCGGACCCAACGGCGCCGGCAAGACGACGGTGCTGCAGCTGGCCGACACGCTCATGCACCCGACGGCGGGCGTCGTGACGATCCTGGGGGAGCGGCTGGGCCGCACCGACGTCTTCGAGCTGCGTCCCCGCATCGGCTTCGCGTCGTCGGCGATGGCTCGGCGCGTGCCGCCGGAGGAGACGGTCATCAACGTCGTCCTCACCGCCGCGTACTCGGTGCTCGGCCGCTGGCGCGAGGACTACGAGGACATCGACGAGCGCCGCGCGCTGCGCGTGCTCGCGGAGTGGAAGCTCGACCACCTCGCCGACCGCACGTTCGGCACCCTGAGCGACGGCGAGCAGAAGCGCGTCCAGATCGCGCGTGCCGTCATGACCGACCCCGAGCTCCTCCTGCTCGACGAGCCGACCGCGAGCCTCGACCTCGGCGCGCGCGAAGAGCTCCTCTCGCTGCTCGGCGGCTACGCTTCGGCTCCCACGACGCCCGCGATGATCATGGTCACCCACCATGTCGAGGAGATTCCGGTCGGCTTCACCCACGTGCTGCTCCTCGCGGAGGGCCGCGCGGTCGCGGCCGGCCCGATCGGCGAGACGCTCACCGCCGAGGCGCTCACCGAGACGTTCGGGGTGCCGATCCACCTCACCCACGACGCCGGTCGCTACGCCGCCCGCGCCGCCCACTGAGCGTTCGCCGGGCCGATTCCGCGTCGGGCCCGGGAGGCTGATAGAATCGCTCTTTGGTGCACTCGCACCTCAGACTTTGTCCGTCCTGGCAAAATCCAGGGCACCACTTTCAAAGGACTTCCCATGAAGACTGACATCCACCCCGAGTACCAGGCCGTCGTGTTCCGCGACCTCGGCTCCGGCGAGACCTTCCTCACCCGTTCGACGGTGACCAGCGACAAGACGATCGAGCTCGACGGTGTCGAGTACCCCGTCATCGACGTCGAGATCTCGTCGGCATCGCACCCGTTCTACACGGGCAAGCAGCGCATCATGGACTCGGCCGGTCGCGTCGAGAAGTTCAACCAGCGCTTCAAGAACTTCGGCAAGTAAGTCGCCGCACCTCGAAAGCCCCGCTCCGGCGGGGCTTTCGTCGTTCGACCCGCCTTCAGCGGATCGGCCAGCTGCCGTCCAGCCTGTCGTCGGGGTCGAGCCGGCCGATCTGGATGAAGTACTCCGTGAGACTGGCTGCTTGCGCGCGCGCCCACGCGATCTGCCGCGTGTGCAGCTCCTGCGCCGTGTCCGGCAGCCATGCGGCGTACCTCTCGCCGAGCGCTTGGGCGACGCGTCCGGCCGCGACGGCGTCGGCGGATGCCTCGTGAGCGCCGTCCAGTCGTACCGCATAGTGCTCGGCCACGACCGACAGCGTGCGTTTGCCGCGGCGCCAGCGGTCGTAGGCCTTGTCGACCACGAGCGGGTCGATCACGGGGAACGGATCGACGATCGGGTCGATGCGGTGGCGAAGCGCCTCGTGCTTGAGCAGCGAGAAGTCATACGGCGCGTTGTACGCGACGACCGGGATGCCGGCATCCAGCAGACCGCGCAGGGCCGCCACCACCTCGACGATCACGTCCGCCGCGAACCTGCCGTGCTCTCGTGCGTGCGCGGTCGTGATGCCGTGGATCGCCGCGGCGCCCTCAGGGATCTCGACACCCGGATCGGCGAGCCAGTCGCGCGCGCTCAGCACCGCGCCCGAGGCATCCAGCAGCCCCACGTGAGCCGTGACGATCCGGTCGGACGCGACATCCACGCCCGTGGTCTCGAGGTCGAAGACGCCGATCACGCGCAGCCAGTCGGGAACGTCGAACAGCGGGAGAGGGTCGGCCCGCCACTGCTGCATGCCGCTCACGGTATGCGGCACGTCCGACACCGCGTGCGAGGCGCACCGCGGGTGCGCTCGTAGACTCGGACCGTGGCATCCGCGAACCCCTACGCCCCGCTCCTCGACGAGATACCCGTCGAGCGGCATGAGGTGCCGGTCGCGGGCGGCGTCACGGCGTACTGGGTGTACGGGCCGTCGGATGCCTCGACCACGGTCATCGCGGTGCACGGGTTCCGCGGGGAGCACCACGGACTCGAACCCGTCGTCGCGCACCTGCCCGACGTACGCGTGATCTCACCTGACCTGCCGGGTTTCGGCGAGACGGCCCCGCTCCCCGGTGTGCGCCACGATCTCGACATGTATGCCGAATGGCTGAAGGCGTTCGCCGCGAAGGTCGCACCGGGCGCGGTGATCCTCGGGCACTCCTTCGGTTCGATCGTGGTCGCGTCGGCCGTCGCGCATGGCTTGCCCGCGCCTCGCGTCGTGCTGGTCAATCCGATCGGCGCCCCGGCGCTCGAGGGGCCGAGAGGCCTGCTCACGCGCCTCGCGGTGTTCTACTACTGGGCCGGCGCGCGCCTGCCGGAGCGGCTCGGCGAGGCGCTGCTGCGCAACGGACTGATCGTGCGCGTGATGAGCGAGTCGATGGCCAAGACGAAGGATGCCGAGCTGCGCCGGTTCATCCACGATCAGCACGACAGGTACTTCTCGCGTTTCGCCGACCGCGACGTGCTCCACGACGCGTTCGTCGCCTCGGTCTCTCACGATGTCCGCGAGTTCGCGCCGAGGATCGCTCAGCCGACGCTGCTCGTCGCCGCCGTGCGCGACGACATCACGCCGATCGAGGCGGAGCGCCGGCTCGCGCGCCTGTTCCCGGCGGCAGAGCTGGTGGAGATCCCGGATGTCGGGCACCTCATCCACTACGAGACGCCGGCGCCGGCCGCCGCCGCGATCAGGCGCTTTCTCGCGCCTTCCGAGCCCGGTACGCGATGACGTTCATGCGGTTCCCGCAGTTGCCGGTGTCGCAGTACCGCTTGGAGCCGTTCTTCGAATAGTCGATGTAGACGGAGTCGCAGTCGTCGGCGGCGCAGATCCGCACACGGTCGTACTCGTCGGAGCGGATGACGTCGACGAACGCCATCGCGGCCTCGACCATCATGCGGGTCGCTAGGGGAGAGTCGTCGGATGTCGCATGGATGTGCCAGTCGTACTCGTCGTGGATCACGAGCCGCGGCAGCGCCTCGCCGTCGGCGAGCATCCGGTTGACGAGCGGCACGGCGCCCACGCGATCGACATCCCACAGTTCGCGCAAGCGCCCGCGGACCTCGCGCACCTCGGCGACTTCGGTCGCGTCGACGCGGACCACGCCGGTGTACGGATTCGTCTCGAGGAATCGCGCGAGATCGTGCGGCGTCTGGAGATCATCCTCGCCGTCGAATCCGGGCAGGGTGTTGACGAGGTCGACCACCATCATGAGTGTGCGCTTCGTGTCATGGATGAAAACCATGTTGACTCCTGACATCCCCTTCGATACTGTCACCAGTGTAAGCAGATTTGACTCATGACAGCCGGATGCCGCCCATGACCGCTTCGACCGCGTCGATACCCGTGATGACCACGTTCGCGACGCCGTCGCGGGTGCGCACCACCGGTCTGATCATGGCTGTGGCCTCGGCGCTCGCCTTCTCGTCGAGCGGTCCCTTCGTCAAACCGCTGCTCGAAGCCGGCTGGTCTCTCGGCGCGGCGCTGCTGGTGCGCATGGGAATCGCCGGGCTCATCCTCTCGCCCGCCGTGATCCGGGCGATGCGGCGCCAGCCCGGGTTCCTGCGCAGGCACTGGCGGCTCATCGCCGGCTTCGGGCTCATGCCCGTGCTGCTGTGCCAGCTCTTCTTCTTCTCGGCGATGCAGCGGATGCCGGTGGCAGTCGCCCTGCTCATCCAATACCTCGCGCCGGTCATGCTCGTCGCGTTCGTGTGGCTGCGCACCCGCAGGGCGCCGTCGGCGCTCGTGCTCTGGGGGTCGGCGGTCGCCGTCCTCGGCCTGGTCCTGGTGGTCGACATCTCCGGGGCATCCTTCGACCTGATCGGAACGCTGCTCGCGCTGGGAGCCGCGGTGTGCGTGTGCGCGTACTTCGTCATCTCCGAACGCGCCGGAGACGACCTGCCCCCGCTCGCCCTGGCCGCGAGCGGCCTGCTCGCAGGGGCGGCGATGATGGGGGTGCTGTGTCTGGCCGGCATCATGCCGTTCGAGGCGCCGCCGGTGTCGGTCGAGCTCGCCGGTGTCACGGTGCCGTGGTTCGTTCCGCTGCTGTGGGTCGCGGCGGTCGCCACCACCGTCGGATACGCGCTCGGAGTCATGGCCGTGCCGCGCATCGGATCGCGCGTCGCGTCCTTCGTCGGGCTGTCCGAAGTGCTCTTCGCGCTCGGCTTCGCATGGATCTTCCTCGCCGAGGTGCCGGCGCCGATCCAGTTCGCGGGCGGTGCGCTCATCCTCGCCGGCGTCGTGCTGGTCAAGGTCGACGACTTGCGGTCCGCACCGCGGGCGGAGGTCGCTGCCAGCGCCGTCCCGCTCCCGTAGCTCGGCAGCTCACGACTCCCGGCGCGCCAGCTCCATCAGCGGCATGACCCGGTGGGGGATGACCTCGCCCATGACGAGCGACGTCTCGGTGCGCTCGACTCCCTCGATGGCGAGGATGCGCGCATCGGTGTCGAACAGATGCTGGGTGTCTCGGCAGGCCACGCGCACGAGCAGATCGACCTGACCGGACAGGCCGTGCGCCTGCACGATCTCGGGCACGCGCGTCAGTTCCGCGGTGATGCGGGGGAGATCGGCCTGGCGCACGATGACGCTGATGAACGCCTCGATCGGATACCCGAGCGAGGTCGATGAGATCGCCCTCTCGTACGAGAGGAAGACGCCCGAGCGCTCGAGCCGTGCCATGCGCGCCTGCACCGTGTTGCGCGAGAGGCCGAGCCTTTCGGCCAGCGCGACGACGGTCGCGCGGGGGTCGGCCGACAGGGCGGCCAGCAGCTCCAGGTCGACGTGATCAAGGGCACTCATAGTGCGAAACGTTAGCACGGTCTGGGGGGGAGTTAGTTGTCAACATGCTCAAGGGATGCGCGCCTGCTTGAGCGAGGTGCGATGCGGACGTAGCCTCGAAGGAGCCGATGACGATGTCGGCGAGCCACGACGCCCCTCCTCACGAGGGAGGGTTGCACCGAGGAGTGATGACGATGACGCACACCCTGACCCCGACCGCCGATCTCGCGACAGACACCGACGACGTCGCGCGCCTGGTCACCCCCGACGGCGAGAGGATCGCCGATCCCGAGCTGGACCGCTGGGTCCAGGACGTGGATGCCGCGGCACTGCGTGCGCTGTACCGCGACATGGTTCTGCTGCGCCGCATCGACACCGAGGGCGTCGCCCTCCAGCGTCAGGGTCAGCTCGCACTGTGGCCGCCGTGCCAAGGCCAGGAGGCCTCGCAGATCGGCACCGCCCGCGCTCTGCGCGCTGACGACTTCGCGTTCCCCAGCTACCGGGAGACGGGTGTCGCCTATGCGCGCGGTGCCAAGCCGGCGGACTACGTGCTGGCGTGGCGCGGCGAGGAGCACTCCACGTACAACCCGTACGAGATCAACACTGCGACGCAGCAGATCATCATCGGCGCGCAGTCCCTTCACGCCGTCGGCTATGCGATGGGCATCCAGCGCGACGGCACCGACCAAGTCGCCGTCGCCTACTTCGGCGACGGTGCCTCGAGTCAGGGGGACGTCAACGAGGCGATGGTCTTCGCGTCGTCCTACGGCGCCCCCGTGGTCTTCGTCTGCACCAACAACCAGTGGGCGATCTCCGAGCCCGTCACGGTGCAGGCGCGATTCCCGATCGCCGGGCGCGCTCCGGGCTTCGGCATCCCCAGCATGCGCGTCGACGGAAACGACGTCCTCGCGTGCCTCGCAGCTATGCGGTGGGCCCTCGACAACGCCCGCAAGGGCAACGGCCCCGCGTTCATCGAGGCGGTCACCTACCGCATCGGACCGCACACCACCTCGGATGACCCGACCCGCTACCGCGACAAGGAGGAGGTCGAGCGCTGGAAGGGCCGTGACCCCCTGGCCCGGATCGAGGCGCTCCTTCGGAGCATGGGCGAGTTCGACGAGGAGTTCGCCGCGGCCGTCGCCGCCGACGCCGACGACCTCGCCGCCCAGGTGCGCTCGGCCGCGCAGGGAGCAGTGACGCGCGCGCCCCTCACGGTGCTCGACCACGTCTACGCCGAGCCGCACAGCGGTCTCGAGGAGCAGCGCACCTGGTTCGCCGCGTACCTCGACGGCTTCGCCGCCGACGCCGAGGGGGTCGCACGATGACGCAGCTGACGATGGCGAAGGCCATCAACGAAGGACTCCGTCGTGCCATGGCCGACGACGACAAGGTGCTCGTCATGGGCGAGGACATCGGCAAGCTCGGCGGCGTCTTCCGCATCACCGACGGGCTCCAGCAGGAGTTCGGCGCTCAGCGCGTCGTCGACACCCCGCTCGCCGAGGCGGGCATCATGGGCACGGCGGTCGGGCTGGCGTTCCGCGGCTACCGTCCGGTCGTCGAGATCCAGTTCGACGGATTCGTCTACCCGGCGTTCGACCAGATCGTGTGCCAGGTCGCCAAGATGCACTACCGCACGCGCGGGAACGTCCAGATGCCGATCACCATCCGCATCCCGTGGGCCGGCGGCGTCGGTGCGGCCGAGCACCATTCGGAGTCTCCCGAGGCGTACTTCGTCCACACGTCGGGCCTGCGCGTCATCGCCGTCTCCAACCCGCAGGACGCGTACGTGATGCTCCGTCAGGCCATCGCGTCGAACGACCCCGTGGTCTACTTCGAGCCCAAGCGCCTGTATCACTCCAAGGGCGAGGTCGACCTCGATGTCGACCTGGCCGACGCTCCGCCGATGGGTCTTGCCCGCGTGGCGCGGGAGGGGAGCGACGTGACGCTCCTCACGTACGGATCCCAGGTGGCCACCGCGATGGACGCGGCGACGGCTGCGGAAGACGACGGCGTCTCGATCGAGGTCATCGACCTGCGCTCGATCTCGCCGGTGGA
The DNA here is from genome assembly GCF_012847295.1 of Microbacterium sp. MF43. Classification (GTDB taxonomy): domain Bacteria; phylum Actinomycetota; class Actinomycetes; order Actinomycetales; family Microbacteriaceae; genus Microbacterium. The sequence goes on along the minus strand of NZ_JABBDY010000003.1, from coordinate 552,589 downwards.
CTACCGAACGGTGACGGCGTCGGTCCGCAAGACCGGCCGCGTCGTGGTGACCCATGAGGCCGCCCGGGAGGCGGGAGTCGGCGCCGAGCTCATCGCGAGCGTCACGGAGCGCTGCTTCAACTACCTCGAGGCGGCCCCGCAGCGCGTGACGGGCCACGACATCCCCTACCCGCCGGCGAAGCTCGAGAAGCACCATCTGCCCGATCTCGACCGGATCCTCGACGCCGTGGACCGCGTCATGGACCGGCCGAACAGCATGACCGGAGTGGAACTGTGATCCAGGACTTCCGACTCCCCGATCTGGGTGAGGGACTTCCCGAGGCGGAGATCGTCGCGTGGCTGGTCGCCGAGGGCGACACCGTGACGCTCAACCAGACCATCGCCGAGGTCGAGACGGCGAAGGCGGTCGTCGAGCTTCCTTCTCCCTACGCGGGGATCATCACGAAGCTGCACGCGGCGGTCGGCGACGTCGTCGAGGTGGGCTCCGTCCTGATCTCGTATGATCTCGGCGGCGACGACGCACCGGTGCCCGCTCCCGATGCCGAGGTCGTCGAGGAGCCGGCCAAGGCGGAGCCGAATCTCGTCGGCTACGGCGCTGCGCCTCGCGGCAATGCCAAGCCGCAGCGCCGTGCCCGTTCGGCCGGCGCGAGGGTGGCGGCATCCGACACCGCCGTGCTCGAAGCCGCGCCCCACGACGCGATCCACCTCGCCGAACCGGAGCGTCCGCTCGAGCGTCCGCGCTCGACGCCGCCCGTGCGGCTGCTGGCGAAGCAGCTCGGCATCGACCTGGCGCTCGTCGAGGCCACCGGAGCGAGCGGCATCATCACCCGGTCGGATGTCGAGGCGTACGCGACCCGCGTCGGCGCGGCCCCGGTCGCGTCGGAGCCTGTCGAGCCCGAGCTGATGCCCGAGCTCCGGGTCGCTCCCGCGGGGGATCGCACGACCCGCACCCCCATCCGCGGCGTCCGCAAGCACACCGCGGACGCGATGGTGCGAAGCGCGTTCACGGCGCCGCACGTGACGACGTTCGTCACGGTGGACGTCACCGCGACGACCGAGCTGATCGCGTCGTTCAAGACCGATCGTGCGCTGGCCGACCACAAGATCGGCCTGCTCGCGGTTGCGGCCAAGGCCGTCTGCCTCGCCCTCGCACACCACCCGAGCCTCAACTCGCGCTGGGACGAGGCGGCCGGTGAGATCGTCCAGCACCATTACGTCAACCTCGGGATCGCCGCGGCCACCGGCCGGGGACTGGTCGTACCGAACATCCGGGACGCTCAGGACCTGTCGCTGATCGAGCTCGCCGACGCGATCCGCGGACTCGCCGAGACCGCGCGCGCCGGCAAGACGTCGCCCGCGGACATGACGGGCGGCACCTTCTCGATCACGAACGTGGGAGTGTTCGGGGTCGATGCCGGCACGCCGATCCTCAACCCCGGCGAAGCGGGCATCCTCGCGCTCGGTGCGGTGCGCCGTCAGCCGTGGGAGTACCGGGGCGAGATCGCGCTCCGCGATGTCATGACGCTCGCGCTCTCGTTCGACCACCGTCTCGTCGACGGCGAGCAGGGCTCGAAGTTCATGGTCGATGTCGCCAACGTGCTGCGCGAGCCCGGCCGGGCGATGCTGCTGCGCTGAACCTCGAAACGGGAGCGCCCGCCGCGATCGCGGCGGGCGCTCCCGTTTCGAGGGGCGGGTCAGTCGGCGAGCGCCGCGAGCGCCATCGATTCCAGGATGCGGCGCACCTGGTCGTCGCTGGGCCGGTCGCGCAGCCCGCGCACGCTGTGCGGGGTCGAGTTGATGAGGCCGAAGCAGGCATGCGCGCGCACACGGAGCTCGTCGCCGGCGCGGCCGGGATGGATGGCGGCAAGGATCTCGACCCAGACCTCGACGTATTCGCGCTGGAGCCGGCGCACGCTCTGCCGATCCTCGTCGGCGAGACTGGCGAGGTCGCGGTCCTGCACGCGGATGACGTCGGCATCGGACAGGGCGAAGTCGACGTGGAACGCGACGAGCGCCTCGAGTTGTCGTATCGGCGCATCGGCGTCGGCGACGACGCGGCGCCCGCCGGCGAGAAGGCGTTCGCTCACGCCGACGAGGATCGCTCCCAGGAGGGCCTGCTTGTTGGCGAAGTGACGATAGAGGGCGGGGCCGCTCACGCCGACGGCGGCGCCCAGGTCTTCGAGGCTCACGCCGCTGAAACCGCGCTCGGCGAACAGGCGCGCCGCCTCGTGCAGGATCGCCGCCTGGCGGTCGGCTTTGGCCCGATCGCGCTCCGTGACACCGCTTGTCATCTCAGTTAATCCTCGCTAACCTGGACTCCAGTTAGTGAACACTAACCAATTCGATCGCGTCCGGACAACGAACGTGATCCGATCGTGACGTCGACGGAGATGACATGACAGCCCTCCCCACCGCGGCCGTTCATGACGACGCCTTCGCGCGTGCGCGCGACGCTCAGGCCGAGCAGGCCGCGCGGCTTCGCGAGCGCCTCGCCGCGGTCGCGCTGGGGGGACCGCAGGCTTCCCGAGAGCGTCATGTCGCGCGCGGCAAGCTGCTGCCTCGGGACCGCGTCACGCGGCTCCTCGACGAGGGCAGCCCGTTCGTCGAGATCGCTCCGCTCGCAGCCGAAGGACTCTACGGCGGGGATGCGCCGGCCGCCGGCGTCATCGCGGGGATCGGTCTCGTCCACGGGCGGCACGTCATGGTGGTGTGCAACGACGCCACCGTCAAGGGCGGGACGTACTACCCGATGACGGTCAAGAAGCACCTCCGATCGCAGGAGATCGCCTTCGAGAACCGGCTGCCGTGCGTCTATCTCGTCGACTCCGGAGGGGCATTCCTGCCGATGCAGGACGAGGTGTTCCCGGACCGCGACCATTTCGGGCGCATCTTCTTCAATCAGGCCCGCCTCTCTGCGGCCGGCATCCCGCAGATCGCCGCGGTCCTGGGGTCCTGCACAGCGGGCGGCGCCTACGTTCCGGCGATGAGCGACGAGACCGTGATCGTGCGCAACCAGGGCACGATCTTCCTCGGCGGGCCGCCTCTCGTGAAGGCGGCCATCGGCGAGGTCGTGAGCGCCGAAGAGCTCGGCGGGGGAGAGCTGCACGCGCGCCGTTCCGGAGTTGTGGACCACCTCGCCGAGGACGACGAGCATGCGCTCGAGATCGTGCGGGACATCGTGGCCACCCTCCCGCCGCCGGCGGATCCCGCGTGGAACGTGCTGCCGACGGTTCCGCCCGCCGTCGACCCGGGCGACCTGTACGGCGTGGTGCCCGTCGATGTCAACCAGCCCTATGACGTGCGCGAGGTCATCGCACGCCTCGTCGACGGCAGCGAGTTCCACGAGTTCAAGCGCGAGTACGGCGACACGCTCGTGACCGGATTCGCGCGGCTCCACGGCCACCCGGTGGGGATCGTCGCCAACAACGGCGTGCTCTTCAGCGAGTCCGCCCAGAAGGGCGCCCACTTCATCGAGCTGTGCGACCAGCGCGGCGTGCCGCTGCTGTTCCTCCAGAACATCTCGGGCTTCATGGTCGGGAAGGACGCCGAAGCGGGCGGCATCGCGAAGGATGGAGCCAAGATGGTGACCGCGGTCGCGACGACCCGCGTCCCCAAGCTCACCGTCGTCATCGGAGGCTCGTTCGGCGCCGGAAACTACTCGATGTGCGGCCGCGCCTACTCGCCCCGCTTCCTGTGGACGTGGCCCGCCAGCCGGATCTCCGTCATGGGCGGCCCGCAGGCGGCATCCGTCCTCTCCACCGTCAAGCGCGATCAGCTGGACGCGCGCGGCGAGGAGTGGTCCGCCGAGGACCAGGCCGCCTTCGAAGCGCCGATCCGCGCCCAGTACGAGGAACAGGGAAACCCCTACTACGCGACAGCCCGGCTGTGGGATGACGGTATCGTCGACCCGCTCGACACGCGCGACCTCCTCGGGCTCGCGCTCGACGTCGTCGCACGCACGCCCCTGCCCGAACCGCGCTTCGGCGTCTTCCGGATGTGAGCACGATGACCTCAGCAGCCGACGTCCTGTTCTCGACGGTCCTCGTCGCCAACCGCGGCGAGATCGCGCGCCGCGTGATCCGCACGCTGCGCCGTCTCGGCATCCGCTCGGTCGCCGTCTACAGCGACGCCGACGCGCATGCCCCGCACGTTCGCGAGGCCGACATCGCCGTGCGCATCGGGCCGGCCGCGGCATCCGCCTCCTACCTCGACATCGACGCGGTCATCGCCGCCGCGAAGCAGACCGGCGCCGAGGCCGTGCACCCCGGCTACGGCTTCCTCTCCGAGAACGCCGAGTTCGCCAGAGCCTGTGCCGACGCGGGCATCGTCTTCATCGGCCCGGGGGAGCGCGCCCTCGAGGTGATGGGCGACAAGATCCGCGCCAAGGAGCATGTGACCGGGCACGGTGTGCCGACGGTTCCCGGCTTCAGCGCGGCGGCGTTGACGGATGCCGAGATCGATGCGGCAGCGAGCGCGACGGGCTACCCGCTGCTCGTCAAGCCGTCGGCGGGCGGCGGCGGAAAGGGCATGCAGGTCGTGCGGTCGGCAGCCGAGCTGCCCGACGCGCTGGCGACAGCCCGCCGCGTCGCGAGCGCCGCGTTCGGCGACGACACCCTGCTGCTGGAGCGCCTGATCGAGCGCCCGCGCCACATCGAGGTGCAGGTCCTCGCCGACGCGCACGGCACCGTCGTCCATCTCGGCGAGCGCGAGTGCACGCTCCAGCGCCGTCACCAGAAGGTCATCGAAGAGGCGCCCTCCCCGGTGATCGACGCGGCGACCCGCGACCGGCTCGGGGCCGCCGCGTGCGCAGCGGCCGCGAGCGTCGACTACCGCGGGGCCGGCACCGTCGAGTTCCTCGTCGCCGGAGACCGGCCCGACGAATTCTTCTTCATCGAGATGAACACCCGGCTGCAGGTCGAGCACCCCGTGACCGAGCTCGTCACCGGCGTCGACCTCGTCGAGCAGCAGCTGCGCATCGCCGCGGGGGCGCCGCTGGCGTTCGCCCAGTCCGACGTGCGCCTCGACGGTCACGCGATCGAGGCCCGCGTCTATGCCGAGAGCCCCGCGCGCGGCTTCCTTCCCGCCACCGGCGACGTGCTCCTGTGGGAGCCGGCGAGCGGCGTGCGCACGGATGCCGCCGTCGAGTCCGGATCCACGGTGACCGCCGACTACGACCCCATGATCGCGAAGGTCATCGCCCACGGCGCCGACCGTGCCGCGGCACTGGAGCGCCTGGACGCGGCCCTCGCCGAGACGGTGCTCCTGGGCGTGGAGTCGAACATCGGCTTCCTCCGTGAGCTCCTCGCCGACGACGGCGTGCGCACCGGCGACATGGACACCGGTCTCATCGACCGCATGCCGCCATTCGCCGGGCCGGCGCCGACCGGCCGCGCGCTCGGCGCCGCGGCCTCCGTCGTCACAGCCTCCGCCGAGCCGCGCACGCCGCGCCGCGCGTCGGCGCTGTGGGCGAGCGGCTCGGCGTGGCGCCTGGGCGGCGAGCCGGGGCATCCGCCGACGTTCTTCCTCACCGACGCGGGAGAGCTCGTCTCGTCCCCGCCCGCCCCGCAGGGCGGCCATGCCGCCGGGGACGACGGAACGGTGACGGATGCCGCCACCGCCGTCGACGCGGACGGCGCCGTGTGGGTCCACGCCGGCGGGGGAACTCACCGCCTGCGCCCGCTGACGCGCCGGCGGGCGATGGAGCTGCGGCTCGCTGCCCGTGATCGCGAGTCCGCTGCCGCCGATCCCGAGCTGCGCGCCCCGATGCCGGGCGCGGTCGTGGCGGTGCACGTCGCGGCCGGCGCGACGGTCGAGCCCGGCGCGAGGATCGTGACGATCGAAGCCATGAAGATGGAGCATCCCGTCCTGGCGCCGCACGGCGGCGTCGTGCGCGTGGATGTCGCGGTCGGCGACCAGGTCCGCCGCGATCAAGTGCTCGCCCACGTCGCTTCCGCCGATCCCGCCCACGAGGCATCCGCTTCCCGCTCCTGACGAACCCGAGGAGAACTCCCATGGACCACTTCAACCTCACCGAGGACGAGCGCGACCTCGCCCGCATGGTGCGCGACTTCGCCGACCAGGTGGTCGCGCCGCAGGCCTACGAGGCCGATCGCACCAAGACGCTGCCGATGGACGTCGTCGCGCAGATGGGAGAGCTCGGCCTCTTCGGACTGCCGTTCCCCGAGGAGTACGGCGGGCAGGGCGGCGACTACTTCGCGCTGTGCCTCGCGATCGAGGCACTGGGCCGCGTCGACCAGTCGATCGCCATCACCCTCGAAGCGGGGGTCAGCCTGGGCGCGATGCCGGTGTTCCGCTTCGGCACCGAGGCGCAGAAGCAGGAGCTGCTGCCCGACCTCCTCGCGGGCACCGCGCTCGCGGGCTTCGGGCTCACCGAGCCGGAAGCGGGCTCGGACGCCGGGGCGACGCGCACCACGGCGAAGCTCGACGGCGCCGAATGGGTGATCAACGGTTCGAAGCAGTTCATCACCAACTCCGGCACCGACATCACCCGGTTCGTGACGGTCACCGCGGTCACCGGGGAGAGCGGCGGCCGCAAGGAGATCTCGACCATCATCGTGCCGTCCGGAACACCGGGCTTCACCGTCGAGCCCGGATATGACAAGGTCGGCTGGCACGCGTCCGACACCCATCCGCTCACCTTCCAGGACGCGCGTGTGCCCGAGGCGAATCTCCTCGGGGAGCGCGGGCGCGGCTTCGCGAACTTCCTGCACATCCTCGACGAGGGCCGCATCGCGATCGCGGCGCTGTCGACGGGGGCGGCGGAGGGATGCCTCGAAGCGGCCGTCGACTACGCGCAGAAGCGCACGGTGTTCGGCGACGCGCTGTCGACGCGCCAGGGCATCCAGTTCCTCCTCGCGCGCATGCAGCTGCGGGTCCACAACGCGCGCCTGGCGTGGCACCACGCGGCGCGCCTGCGCGACGCGGGGAAGCCGTTCAAGACGGAGGCCGCCATCGCGAAGCTCACGGCGAGCGACGCGGCGATGGACAATGCGCGCGATGCGACGCAGGTCTTCGGCGGCAATGGCTTCATGAACGAGTACCCCGTCGCGCGGCACTACCGCGACTCGAAGATCCTGGAGATCGGAGAGGGCACGAACGAGGTGCAGCTCCTCGTCATCGCCCGCGCGCTCGGAGTAGCGTGACACACGTGGACGGCACCGGCGAGGCGAAGACGATCGTGCAGCGCGGCCTCTACTACGACGAGCTCGAGGTGGGGGCACGGTACCTTCACCGTCCCGGCAGGACGGCGACGGAGGCCGACAACGTCCTGTTCTCGTCCCTCACGATGAACACGCAGGCCCTGCACCTCGACGCCGCTTTCGCGGCGGGGCAGCCGTTCGGCCAGCGGCTCATGAACTCGATGTGGACGCTCGCCACGATGGTGGGGGCATCCGTCTCGCAGATCACGCAGGGAACGCTCGTCGCCCAGCTCGGCCTCACCGACATCTCCTTCCCGGCGCCCGTCTTCCACGGCGACACGCTGTACACCGAGACCGAGGTCATCGACAAGCGGCTGTCGTCCTCGCGCCCGGGCCAGGGGATCGTGACGCTGCGGCACATCGGCCGCAATCAGCGCGGCGACGTCGTCGCGACCGCGACGCGGACGGCGCTGATGTGGTGCGCGCCGACCTCGGAGGAGGGCTCATGAGCGCGTTCGGACTGGGACCGGCGATCCTGTTCTGCCCCGCCGACAGGCCGGAGCGCTTCGCGAAGGCGCTCCAGCGCGCCGACGCCGTCATCCTCGACCTCGAGGATGCCGTGGCCCCGGCCGCGAAGGCGGCCGCGCGCGGCGCGCTGATCGAATCCGAGCTCGATTCCGACCGGGTGATCGTGCGCGTCAACCCGCCCGACACCGACGATTTCGTATCCGACCTGGCGACGCTGTCGCAGACCGACTATCGGCGCATCATGGTGGCGAAGGCCGAGGCGCCCAAGCGGCTGGCGAAGATCGACCAGAGGTTCGAGCTGATCGCGCTGTGCGAGACGGCGAAGGGGGTCGCGCAGGCCGACCGCATCGCCGCGCTCCCGAACGTCAGCGCGCTGATGTGGGGCGCCGAGGACCTCGTGGCGAGCATCGGCGGCACGTCCAGCCGCAAGCCGAACGGACGCTACCGTGACATCGCCCGCTACGCGCGGGCGCGCGTCCTGCTGGCAGCCGGCGCGCGGGGCAAGTCGGCGATCGACGCCGTGCACCTCGACATCGAGGACACCAAGCGCCTGGCGATCGAGGCGGCGGATGCCGCGGCATCCGGATTCTCCGCCACCGCGTGCATCCACCCCAGCCAGGTCGCGATCATCCGGGACGCCTACCGCCCCGACGCGAAGACGGTGGCGTGGGCGCGAGCCGTGCTCGCGGCGGCGCAGGGAGAGCGCGGCGTCTTCACGTACGACGGGCGCATGGTCGACGAGCCGGTGCTGCGCCACGCGCGCGCGGTGCTGCGTCGCGCGGGCGAATGACCCACCGTTCGCGCGGTCAGTCCTTCGCGGCGACCCGCTGAGCGGCGATCTCCCGCGCGATGCGGTCGATGAGCGGGTAGGGCATCTCGGCAGCGTGGGGGAAGACGAGCGAGTCCTTCTCGGCGCGGTGGGACGCGACCTCGTCTTCGAGCGGACCGTCGAACGGGGGCACGGGGTAGAGACCGATGTGCTTCTTCCACCCGGCGTAGTGCAGCGCGTACCGGCCGCCGAGCATCACGGCGGCGATGCCGTACCGGATCTTCTCCTCGGGCGGCGCGCCCGACGCGTCGGCGACCGCGCCCACGATGATCCCGCGGACCCGCTCCAGCCGCTCGGCCACGGGCGGGGGGAATCCCGCGATGTACTCGTCCACGGTGGCGGGGACCGGCATGGCGCCGAGCCTAGGCCACGGCGCCCGCGGAGGACAGCAGCCGCACGTGGTCACGCTCGAACAGCAGCTCGTGGGCGGATCCGTTGGCGAGGCGGGTTCCGGCAGGCGGGAACTCTCCGCCCGACGCATGCCGGATGACCTCGCGGATGAGCGCGCCGTGCGTGACGACGATGAGCGAGGCCTCGCCCGGCGCCGTCGCGCCGCGGTGGTCGCGCACGGCCTCGGCGAGCGCCTCGAGGGCGCGCCGGCGCAGCAGCGGCCACGGTTCGGCGCCGGGAACCTCGGCGGTATGCCAGTCGCCCCAGCGGCGGAAGAATTCGGCCGAGTCGATGCCCTCGGCCTCACCGTAGCCGCGCTCTCGCAGACCGGGGTACAGGCGTGGGGCGGGGAGGCCGAGCTCGGCCGCCATGATCTCGGCGGTCTCGCGAGCACGGGAGAGATCACTGGCCACGATCGTCGCCGGGACGTCGCGCGACGCGACGCGGATGGCCGCGGCCGCCTCACGTGCCTGCGCGCGCCCGGTGTCGTTGAGCGGGATGTCGGTCGTTCCCTGGATGCGGCGAGCGCGATTCCAGTCGGTCTCGCCGTGGCGGACGAGGGTCAGCGAAGTCACCCCACGAGCCTACGGTCCGCGTGCTGTCAGCCCGCTGAAGGCAGGGCGTCGGCGAGAGCGCGCAGCACCTCGCTCGTGCCGGCGTCGATCTTCACCGTCGCGCGCGCGTCGGCACGGGTGGTGCCGCGGTTGACGATCACGACCGGCAGGCGGCGACGTCGTGCCCGCTCCAGCAGCCGGATGCCCGAGTTGACCACGAGAGACGAGCCGGCGATCACCAGACCTTCGCTCGCGTGCACGAGCTGCTCGGCCTCGCGGAACTTCTCCGCGGGGATGAACTCGCCGAAGAAGACGACATCGGGCTTGAGCATCCCTTCGCAGACCGTGCAGGCGGGCACGACGAATCCGTCGCTGCTCTCCGGCAGCACGTCGCCGTCCGGTCCCAGGGCGACACCGTCGGGGACGAGGATCCACGGATTGTCCGCCTCGACGCGGCCCGCGAGGTCGCGCCGGTCGAAGACCTGGCCGCAGTGGGTGCAGAAGACGCGCCGCATCGTGCCGTGGAGCTCGACCACACGGCGGCTGCCGGCGCGCACATGCAGACCGTCGACGTTCTGCGTGACGACGCCGGTCGCCACGCCGCTGCGCTCGAGGTCGGCGATGGCCCGGTGGCCGGCGTTGGGCTCCGCGGCGGCGAACGCGCGCCACCCGAGATGGCTGCCGACCCAGTAGCGCCGGCGGGCCGACTCGCTGCCGAGGAACTGCTCGACGGTCATGGGCGTGCGGACCGGAGCACCTTTGCCGCGATAGTCGGGAATGCCCGAGTCGGTCGAGACGCCCGCTCCCGTGAGCACGGCGATGCGGCGGCCGGCCAGGACGTCGACGGCGCGCGAGACGGCGAGGGCAGCGGCGCCGTCCAGCTCGGTCACGATCGACACACCAGACCCCCTCTCCGCTCCGAGTGTAGGCGTCGCGGTTTACCGGGATGTTACGCCGCGTGGGAGAGTGGGGGCGTGGGAATCGAGCGGGTCGAGTCGGCGGACGACGCGAGACTCTCGGACTACCGGGACCTCACCGACGTCGCCCTCCGGCGTGTCATCGAGCCGGCCGGCGGGCTCTACATCGCCGAGTCGGCGAAGGTGATCTCGCGGGCCATCGCGGCGGGGCACCGCCCGCGCTCGATCCTCGTGCAGGAGAAGTGGCTCCCCGAGATCGAGGAGCGGGTGACGGATGCCTCGGTGCCGGTCTTCGTCGTGACCGCCGAGGTCGCCCGGTCGCTCACCGGGTATGCCGTGCACCGCGGCGCCCTCGCGGCGATGCACCGTCCCGAGTTGCCTCCGGTCTCGCAGGTCCTCGCCGATGCGCGCCTCGTCGTCGTGCTCGAGGACATCGTCGACCACACGAACGTCGGCGCGATCTTCCGAGCCGCCGCCGGCCTGGGGGCGGATGCCGTGCTGGTGAGCCCACGGTGCGCCGATCCCCTGTATCGCAGGAGTGTCCGGGTGAGCATGGGCACCGTCTTCCAGGTGCCGTGGACCCGCCTGCCGGACTGGGAGGAGGCGCGCTCGGCGCTTCACGAGGCCCGTTTCGAACTGGCCGCACTCGCCCTCGCCGACGATGCCGTGCCGCTCGACGAGTTCGGGGCGCGGCGCCCGCATCGGGTCGCGCTCATGCTCGGCGCCGAGGGGGACGGCTTGAGCCGTCAGGCCCTCGCGGCGGCCGACACCGTCGTGACGATCCCCATGGCCGGGGGAGTCGATTCGCTCAACGTCGCGGCGGCCAGCGCCGTCGCCCTATGGGAGCTGCGGGCGCGGTGAATCCGCTCGCCGCATCGCCGTCCCGCGATGTCAGGCGCCGGGACGCACCGTCAGCTCGGTGAGCTCCGCATCCCGCGGAAGGTCGAGAGCGGCCAGGATCGTCGTCGCCACGGACGCCGGATCGATCCAGCGGGCGGCGTCGTAGGCGGCGCCCTCCTGCTGGTGCACCTTCTCCTGCATCGGCGTTGCGGTTCGTCCGGGGTACACCGTCGTGACGCGCAGGCCGTTCGCGCGCTCCTCCTCGCGGAGCCCGTCCGCGATGGCGCGGACGGCGAACTTGCTCGCCGCATACGAGGTCCACTCGGCGTGGACCCTCAGGCCGGCGCCGGAGTTGACGAACACGACGTGCCCGCGCGCGGCGCGCAGTGCGGGCAGCATCAGCCGCGTCAGCTCGGCGGGAGCGATCGCGTTGACGTTGAGCTGCTCCTGCCAGACCGCGACCGGGGTTTCCGCGACGGGGCCCAGCTCGACGATTCCCGCCACGTGGATGAGGCTGTCGAGACGTGCCGGAGGACTCTGGTGCCCGAATGCCCAGGAGAGACGTCCCGGCTCGGCCAGGTCGCCGACGAGCGTGCGGGCATCGGGGAAGCGCTCGCGCAACTGCGCGGCGCGGCCCGCGTCCCGCGCGAGCAGCCAGAGCTCATCACCGCGCTCGCTCAAGCGCTCGGCGAGCGCCGCGCCGATTCCCGAGCCGGCACCGGTCACGAGACGGATCGCCACGTCAGTCCTCCTCGCCTCGCGGTGCGCCCGTTTCGCGCGGCGGTGCCATCGTCGTGAGGGGGAGGGCATCGGGCCGTTTGGCCTTCAGGTGGTCGCCCGACGACTGGTGGCGCAGTCTGCGCAGCACCCAGGGAACGAGGTACTCGCGCGCCCAGACGAAGTCGACCGCCCGCGCTTCGCGCCACGTGCGCGAGGGCAGCGGATCGGGCTGCATGGGCTGAAGATCGTTGGGCACGTTGAGGGCGCGCAGAACCATGCGCGCGATCTCGTGGTGGCCGAGAGCGTTGTAGTGCAGCCGGTCGTCGTCGAAGAAGCGCATGTCCTGCACCTCTTTGAGGGCCCACTGGTCGGCCACGATGCAGTCGTACCGGTCGGCGATCGCGCGGATGTTCTCGTTGTAGATGGCCACGCGCCCGCGGATCCCGCGGAAGACGGGGGTGAAGTTCGTGTCGATGCCCGTGAACACCACGAGCGTGGCGCCCTCGCTCGACAGTCGTACGACGGCATCCTCGAAGAGCTGCGAGACGGCGTCGGGGTCCGCGCCGGGACGGATCACGTCGTTGCCGCCCGCCGAGAAGGTGATGAGATCGGGCTTGAGGGCGAGGGCCGGCTCGACCTGCTCCTGGATGATCTGGCCGATGAGACGTCCGCGGATGGCGAGGTTGGCGTACGCGAAGTCGTCGACCTGTTGCGACAGCACCTCGGCCACGCGGTCCGCCCACCCTCGGAACCCGTTGGGCGCGGTGGGCTCGGGGTCTCCCACGCCCTCGGTGAACGAGTCGCCGATCGCGACCCATCGCCGCCACGGGTGCGGGTGGGGGTTGGGGACGTACGGGGTGAGGTGATCGTCTCTTGTCGGCATCGTCTTCCTCGGTTCGTGACCCCTGCCAGGCTACCCCGGCCGGGGCGACGCGCACCGGCGTGGGACGGACCGGCGGTGTCGTCGTCGTCGTCTAGGGTGGTGACTCGTTGTTCGCGGCAGGCGGGAGGTGCGATGGACGACGAGTCGGTCCTCGAAGCACCGCGCGCCGCATCCCCGCACACTGAAGCCCACGATCCCTCCGCCGACGCCCACATCGGCAGCTTCAAGGCGGAGCATCTCTCGCCGTCGTTCCCGCAGCGGGCGCCGTGGGGAACGGCCCAGCGGCTGCGCGCCTGGCAGGCCGAGGCCCTGGACCTCTACTTCGGGCTCGACGGTCCCGACGGCCCGGGCGGCGGGCCGCGCGACTTCCTCGCCGCGGCGACACCGGGCGCCGGCAAGACGACGTTCGCCCTCCGGCTGGCGAGCGAGCTTCTACGCCGCCGCATCGTCGACCGCATCGTCGTGGTGGCCCCCACAGAGCATCTCAAGACGCAGTGGGCGGATGCCGCGGCTCGCGTGTCGATCCGCCTCGATCCCGCCTTCAGCAACCGTCACGTCGCGCCCGCCCGGCACTACCACGGCGTCGCCGTCACCTATGCGCAGGTCGCGGTCAAGGCATCCGTCCACCAGCGCCTCACGATGGACGCGCGCACGCTCGTGATCCTCGACGAGGTGCATCACGGCGGTGATGCTCTCAGCTGGGGCGACGCGCTGCGCGAGGCCTACAGCCGCGCGACGCGGCGGCTGCTCCTGTCGGGCACCCCGTTCCGGAGCGACACGGCCCCCATCCCGTTCGTGGAGTACCACCCCGACGAGAACGGCATCCGCCTCTCGCGCACCGACTACGCGTACGGCTATCGGCGCGCGCTCGAGGACGGGGTCGTGCGTCCGGTCATGTTCCTGGTCTACGCCGGGCAGATGCGCTGGCGAACGAAGACCGGCGACGAGATGGAGGCACAGCTCGGGCAGGACAACACCAAGGACATCACCTCGCAGGCGTGGCGCACCGCGCTCGACCCCGGCGGGGAGTGGATTCCCGCGGTCCTGCGGTCGGCCGATCGCCGGCTGAGCGAAGTGCGCGAGCAGGTGCCGGATGCCGGCGGCCTGGTGATCGCGACCGACCAGACCGCCGCGCGCGCATACGCCGAGATCCTCCGCGACATCACCGGCGAGCCGGTCACGATCGTCCTGTCCGACGAGGCCGAGGCGTCCTCGCGCATCGAGACGTTCTCGAACGACACGAGCCGCTGGATGGTGGCCGTGCGCATGGTGTCGGAGGGCGTGGACGTCCCCCGCCTCGCGGTCGGCGTGTACGCGACGTCGGCATCGACCCCGCTGTTCTTCGCGCAGGCGATCGGTCGCTTCGTGCGCGCCCGCCGCCGCGGTGAGACCGCGAGCGTCTTCCTGCCCAACGTCCCGCAGCTGCTCGCGCTCGCGAACGAGATGGAGCGTCAGCGCGATCACGCGCTCGATCGCGACAGCGAAGGCGACGAGTGGAACGCCGAGGAAGACCTCATGGCGGCCGCCGAGCGCGACGAGAAGGCGTCCGACGCCCTCACTGAGGAGTTCGAGTACCAGGCGCTCGGCTCACACGCCCACTTCGACCGTGTGCTCTTCGACGGCAAGGAGTTCGGGCAGCTCGCGGTTCCGGGCACGCCCGAGGAGGAGGAGTTCCTCGGGCTTCCGGGCCTGCTGGAGCCCGAGCACGTCCACGAGCTGCTGATGCAGCGGCAGGCGCGCCAGGGCCGTCACCGCCGCGCCCGCGAGGAGCGCGAGTCGAGCAACCCTGATGAGCCGGCGGCCCTTCCGCAGGCGCTGCACCGATCGCTCAAGGAGCAGCGGCAGCTCCTCAACAGCCTCGTGGGGCTCTACGCCCGACAGTCGGGCGAGGCGCACGGCCTCGTGCACGCGGAACTCCGGCGGATCTGCGGCGGCCCAGCGGTCTCGCACGCGACGGTGGCGCAGCTGCAGGCGCGGATCGACGTCCTGCGTCAGCGCGTGCGCTCCTGACGGCGCCGCCTAGACTCGCGGGCATGCCGGCCAGCTACTCCTTCACCTCACGGTGGAGTGTGCCCCTGGCGGCGCCGCGGGTGTGGGACGAGGTCGAGCGGATGCTCCGCCCCGGCGCCGACGGCACGTGGTGGCCCGGCGTGCGGATCGTCGAACCCGCCGCGTCCCTCGCGCCGGGGGAGCACCTGCAGCTGGCCGTGCGGAGCCCGCTCGGATACCGGCTGCGCGTGCGGCTCACGATCGACGCGGTCGATCCAGGGCGTTCCCTCGCCGCCTCCAGCGACGGCGACCTGCAGGGGACGGGGCGCCTGACCGTCGAACCCGCGGCGGAGGGGGCATCCGTCCTCGTCTTCGACTGGGATGTCGCCACCGCACGCCGCTGGATGAACGCGACCGCGTGGGTGCTGCGCCCCGCCTTCGAGCGAGCGCACGCCCACGTCATGACGGCGGGCGAGCGCGGACTGCGCGCCCGGCTGGAGCAGGCCGGCGGCTAGCGGTTCGGAGGCCCGAAATGCTGGCAATCCGGGCCCGCGCGGGTCGGGGCATCCGCTCGCGAACTACCGTGGAAGGGTCCCCACGTACCCGGCCCGGAGGCCTTCTGTGAGCGTGCCCGCCGCCCCCACGCCCCGCGACCGACGTCGCTGGGCGCAGTATCTCGTCAACGAGCGCGCCGAGGCGCGCGTGTACCGCGAGCTCGCGGCGCGGCGCGACGGCGAGGAGCGCGAGATCCTGACCGCCCTCGCAGAGGCCGAAGGGCGCCACGAGGCGCACTGGCTGGCGCTGCTCGGCGGCGAGCCGGCCCGCCCGCCGCGACCCGATCTGCGCACCGTCCTGCTCGGGTCGATGGCGAAGCGGTTCGGCTCGATCTTCGTGCTCGCCCTGGCCCAGAACGCGGAGGCCCGGTCGCCGTACGACGACGAGCCCTTCGCGACGGCCGCCATGGGCGCCGACGAGAAGGTTCACCATGAGGTGGTCCGGGGGCTCGCCGCGCGCGGGCGCCGCCGCCTCTCCGGCACGTTCCGCGCGGCGGTGTTCGGGGCCAACGACGGGCTCGTGTCGAACCTGGCCCTCGTGATGGGCATCGGGGCGACGGGCGTCGCACCGCAGTTCGTTCTCTTCAGCGGCATCGCGGGCCTTCTCGCCGGGGCGCTGTCGATGGGGGCGGGCGAGTTCGTCTCGGTGCGGTCCCAGCGCGAACTGCTCACCGCCACGCAGCCCAGCGGGTACGCGGACGTCGCGATCCCGCACCTCGACATCGACGCGAACGAGCTCGCGCTCGTCTACCGCACGCGAGGGATGCCCGAAGGGGAGGCGACGGCCCGCGCGCGCCGAGCCGTCGAGGCGGCGCGCTCGATCGGCGAGGGCCGCACCGATACGTCCCCCCTCGACGTGGTGGACCACCACGAGGTGGTCGGCAGCGACTGGGGCGCCGCGGTGTCGAGCTTCCTGTTCTTCGCGTCGGGTGCGATCATCCCCGTGCTGCCGTGGATCCTCGGGCTGTCGGGAGTGGCGGCCATCGTTCTCGCGCTGGTCCTGGTCGGCATCGCCCTCCTGTGCACGGGCGCGGCGGTCGGGCTGCTCTCGGGCGCCCCGCCGCTGCGCCGCGCGCTGCGTCAGCTGGCCATCGGCTTCGGCGCGGCCGCCATCACGTACGGCCTCGGGCTGCTCTTCGGAGTGTCGCTCGCATGACGCGCGCGAGCCTCTCGTCGATTCGTTGAACCAAGGGCGACGTGGTAATGTCGTTCCTCGGTTGCGAAACCGAAAACCACCTGCGCGGGTGGCGGAATAGGTAGACGCGCTAGCTTGAGGTGCTAGTGCCCGTATAGGGCGTGGGGGTTCAAGTCCCCCCTCGCGCACACAGAGAAGAAGGCCCCCGAAAGGGGGCCTTCTTCGTCGAGAGGATAGGTTGGTCGCCATGCCCGCATCGCCCTCCGAGCTGCCTGAGGTCGCCGCCGTCGCGCGGGATCTGATCCGCTTCGACACCACCAATCACGGGGGCGGCCGCGCGGCGGGCGAACGCGAGGCGGCCGAGTACGTCGGGGACTTCCTGCGGAGCATCGGGCTGGAGCCGGAGTTCTACGAGCCGGTCCCTCGGCGCACCAACGTCCTGGCGCGCGTGCCCGGTCGCAACCGTGACAAGCCCGCCCTCGTCCTGCACGGTCACCTCGACGTCGTGCCGGCGATCGCCGATGACTGGAGCGTCGATCCGTTCGCGGGCGTCGTCAAGGACGGCATGCTGTGGGGCCGCGGCGCGGTCGACATGAAGGACATGGACGCCATGATCCTCACCGCCGTCGCCGACATCGTGCGGGCGGGCGATGCGCCCGAGCGCGACCTCGTGCTCGCGTTCTTCGCGGATGAGGAGAACGGCGGCGTCGAGGGCTCGGCCCTCGTCGTCCAGGACCGCCCGGAGTGGTTCGCCGGCGCGACCGAGGCCATCAGCGAGGTCGGCGGGTACTCGATCGCCGTCGGCGACCGCCGCGCCTACCTGCTGCAGGTGGGCGAGAAGGCGCTCGTGTGGATCCGCCTCGTCGCGCGCGGGCGCGCGGCCCACGGCTCGAGCTACCACGGCGACAACGCCGTCACAAAGCTCGCCGCCGCGGTCTCGCAGCTCGGCCGCACCGAGTGGCCGGTGACCCTTACCGACGCGACCCGCGGAATGGTGGAGCGCCTGGGCGAGCTGACGGGCACCGGTCCGGATGATCCCGACGCCGTCGCGGCCGCGGCGGGCGCGGCATCCGGATTCCTCCGCTCCACTCTGCGGACGACCACGAACCCGACCGGCCTCACCGCCGGATACAAGCACAACGTGATTCCCGACCGCGCCGAGGCGCTCATCGATGTGCGGGTGCTCCCGGGGACCGAGGATGCCGCCCTCGCCGACATCCGCAGGATCGTCGGCGACGACATCGAGGTCGAGATCGTGCACCAGGACATCGGCCTCGAAGTGCCGTTCTCGGGAGAACTCGTCGACGCGATGGTCGCGGCCCTCGGCCGCCACGACCCGGGCGTTCCCGTCATCCCGTACCTCATGGGCGGCGGCACCGACAACAAGGCCCTCGCGGCCCTCGGCATCTCCGGCTACGGTTTCGCGCCGCTGCGCCTGCCGGCCGACCTCGATTTCACCGGCATGTTCCACGGCGTCGACGAGCGGGTGCCCATCGAGTCCCTCGTCTTCGGCCAGCGCGTGCTGACCGACCTCCTCCGCACCTACTGAGAGAACCCGCGGATGCCTCACCCCCGGGCATCCCGCATCGAAAGGCCCCTATGCTCCTCGAGGCGATCATCCTCGGCCTGGTCCAGGGACTCACCGAGTTCCTTCCGGTGTCCTCCAGCGCGCACCTGCGCATCCTGGGGGAGTTCCTGCCCTCGGCGCAGGACCCGGGCGCGGCTTTCACGGCGATCACGCAGATCGGCACCGAGGCGGCCGTGGTGCTCTTCTTCTGGCGCGACATCGTGCGCATCATCGGCCAGTGGTTCCGTGCTCTCTTCGGACGCATCCCGCGCAATGACCCCGACGCCCGCATGGGCTGGCTGATCATCGTGGGAAGCATCCCGATCGTCGTCCTGGGACTGCTCTTCCAGGACCAGATCGAGACGGTGTTCCGGTCGCTGTGGCTGATCGCGGCCATGCTGATCCTCTTCGGCGTGCTGCTGGGCATCGCCGATCATGTCGGGGCGAAGAAGCGGATGCTGCGCGACATCACGGTGGGCCACGGCGTGATCTACGGCTTCGCGCAGGCGCTGGCGCTCATCCCGGGCGTCTCACGCTCGGGCGGAACCATCACCGCGGGTCTCTTCATGGGCTACGAGCGCGCCGCAGCCGCCCGCTACGCCTTCCTCCTGGCGATTCCCGCGGTGTTCGGCAGCGGCTTCTACCAGCTGTTCAAGAGCTGGAACGAGCCGGGGGTGTTCACCCTCGGCGAGACCGCGGTCGCCACCCTGGTGGCGTTCTTCGTCGCGCTCGGCGTGATCGCGTTCTTCATGAACTGGATCTCCAAGCACAGCTTCCTGCCGTTCGTGGTCTACCGCGTGGCGCTCGGGTCGCTGATCCTGGTGCTGCTGAGCACCGGCGTCATCTCGGCGTACTGATCGGCCGCGTCGCGGATCGTCAGCGGCGCGGTTCGTCCCGGCCGGGCTTCGTCGGTCCCTCGCCGCCGCCCCGGCGCAGATAGCGCTCGAACTCCTGGGCGATCGCGTCGCCGGATGCCTCGGGCGAGTCCCACGTGTCGCGCGTGCGCTCGAGCTGGCGGATGTACTCCGTCATCTCCTCGTCGTCGGCGGCCGCCGCGTCGATCGACGCCTCCCACGCTGCGGCCTCGGTGGCGAGTTCACCACGGGCGATGGAGGCGCCGGTGAGGTCCTCGAGCCGATCGAGGAGGGCGAGGGTGGCCTTGGGCGACGGTGTGTGGCCCGCCACGTAGTGGGGCACGCTGGCCCACAGGCTCGCCGACGGGATGCCCGCGGCGTCGGCGGCGTGCCCCAGCACGCTGAGGATGCCGACGGGGCCCTCGTAGGTGCTGCGCTCCAGCCCGAGGGCGGTGCGCAGGGGCTCGCTGTCGCTGCCGGCGAACACCGAGATCGGCCGCGTATGGGGCACGTCCGACATCATCGAGCCCATCGAGACGAAGCCGGTGATGTCCTCGCTCAGGGCGATATCGATGAACTCCGCGGCGAAGGCCTGCCACGCGCGGGCCGGTTCCACTCCGGTGAGCAGCCACAGCTGGGTGCCGCCGCGGGTGGTGCGGGTGGGACGCAGGAGGACCGCCTCGGGCCACCGCAGCGAGCGCTTGCCGTCGCCGTCGGTGGCGATCTGCGGACGGGTGTACTGGTAGTCGAAGTAGAGTTCGGGGTCGACCGAGAAGACGGTTTCGTAGGTCCCGCTCTCGCGCAGTTGAGCGATCGCCGACGAGGCGGCCTCCCCGGCGTCGTTCCAGCCGTCGAACGCGGCGACGAGCACCCGGCGTCCCAGTCCGTCCACGAGACCTCCTCCACCCGCGTCGCGGGTTCTCTCCAGGATAGGCCCGGCGCGCGGTGCGGGCCTCAGCGTGGCGGCGGTGCGCCTCGACCGGCCGGGCCGGGCCGTCGCCTCTCGGTAGCATGGAGCAGTGAATCCTCCGCCTCTGGCCGCCGTTCTGTGGGATATGGACGGCACCCTCGTCGACACCGAACCGTATTGGATGGCGGCCGAGACGCCCCTCGTCGAGAGCTTCGGAGGCACGTGGTCGCACGAGCAGGCGCTCGGCCTCGTCGGTCTCGGGCTGGAGGATTCCGCCCGGATCTTCCAGGAGGCCGGTGTCCGCATGGGGGTGCACGACATCATCGACCGGCTCACCGACGACGTGATGTCCCGGCTCGCGACCACCGGTGTGCCCTTCCGTCCCGGAGCGCGCGAGCTCCTCGCCGACCTGCGGGCCGCCGGCATCAAGACCGGACTCGTCACGATGTCGATGCGCCGGATGGCGGATACCGTTGTGGATCTCATCGAATTCGACGCGTTCGACGTCGTGATCGCCGGCGACGACGCGACGCGCCCCAAGCCCTTCCCGGACCCCTACCTGCAGGCGTGCGAGGCGCTCGGCGTGACGCCCGCCGAGGTCGTCGCGATCGAGGACTCACCGAACGGACTGCGCTCGGCCGTGGCATCCGGAGCCGCCGTCATCGGCGTGCCGCTGATGGTCTCGATCGACGGAGCCGGGGCGCACGCCGTGTGGCCCACCCTCCAGGGGCGCACCACCCACGACATCGCCGCGTTCCACTCCGCCCACCGCGCCAAGGAGGCCGCACGATGACCGAACGCCCGCGCGGGCCCTTCCGCTTCGGAGACCGGGTGCAGCTCACCGGTCCGAAGGGCCGGCTCCACACGATCACGCTCCGCGAGGGCGGCGAGCTGCACACGCATCACGGGGTGCTCAAGCACGAGCAGCTGGTGGGCCAGCCCGACGGCTCCGTCGTGGCGAACAGCGGGGGTCACGAGTACCTCGCGCTCCGCCCGCTGCTGCGCGACTTCGTGATGTCGATGCCCCGCGGCGCCGCGATCGTCTACCCCAAGGACGCGGCGCAGATCATCGCCGAGGCCGACGTGTTCCCCGGCGCGGTCGTCGTCGAGGCGGGCGTCGGCTCGGGCGCGCTCTCGCTGTGGCTGCTGCGGGCGATGGGAAGCGAGGGCCGGCTCATCTCGTTCGAGCGCCGTCCCGAGTTCGCCGAGGTCGCTCGCGCCAACGTGGAGACGTACCTGGGTGAGGCGCCGGCGAACTGGGAAGTCGTCGTCGGTGACCTCGTCGAATCCCTCCCCGATGCGGTGGCGCCGGCATCCGTCGACCGTGTCGTCCTCGACATGCTGGCCCCGTGGGAGTGCATCGACGCCGTCGCGGACGCGCTCACCCCGGGCGGCGTGGTGCTGTGCTACATCGCGACCGCGACGCAGTTGAGCCGGGTCGCCGAGTACATCCGCAACAGCGGGCTGTTCACCGACCCCGAGGCCAGCGAGACGATGGTTCGCGGCTGGCACGTGGAGGGGCTGGCGGTGCGTCCCGACCACCGCATGGTGGCTCACACCGGCTTCCTCCTGTGGGCCCGGCGACTCGCGCCGGGTGCGATCCCGCCCGAGGTGAGACGCCGCGCCTCGAAGTCGAGCTACGGCGATGAGGATGTCGAACTGTGGACTCCGGGGGCCGTCGGCGACCGGCAGATCACCGACAAGAACCTTCGCAAGCGGGTGCGCGAGGCGCAGAAGGCGGCGGAGGGCGCGCGCCTGGCGGCCGCGTCGGGCGACGAGGACGCTTCGGCCTAGACTGTTCCGGTGCGCAAGATCCCCGCTGCCCTCGCGATCCTCGGACTCACGGCCGTCGGTCTGGCCGGCTGCTCGCTTCCGGGTGCCTCCGACTGCTCTCGTCCCGCCCCCGACGAGGAGACGCTCGACCTCATCCAGGTGAGCGGGTCGACGGATGCCGCGCCCGAGGTCGAGCTCTACACGCCGTTCCACGCCTCGGAGTCGTCGTTCGCCGACGTCGAGCAGGGCGGTGGCGACGTGCCCATCACGTCGAACGACCAGCTCGTGGTCATCGATCTGACCCTGTTCTCCGGCGACACCGGCGAGAGCCTCGTGTCGACGGCCTACAACGGCGATCTGTCGCAGCCCGTCCCGCTCTCGCAGTGGGCCGAGCCTCTCCCCGTGCTCGAAGACGCTCTGCAGTGCGCGTCCGAAGGATCGCGCATCGCGATCGCGGTCGGCCCGGAGGGGATCGACCCGGGAGCAGCCGGCAGCGTCGGCCTGGCCGAGGGCGATTCTGCCGTCGCCGTGGTGGATGTGCGCAAGGTGTACCGTCCCGCCGCGGACGGCGCGCTGCAGTTCAACAGCGGCATGGGCCTGCCCGCTGTCGTGCGCGCACCCGACGGTACGCCGGGCGTCGTCGTCCCCGACGGCGAGGCCCCCGACGAGATCGTCGTGCAGACCCTCAAGAAGGGCGATGGTCCGGCTGTCGAAGCCGACTCGACGGTGCGCGCGCATGTGCTCGCCGTCGGATGGGACGACAAGGAGCAGCTCAACTCGACGTGGGAGACCGCACAGCCGCAGTCGATTCCCCTGTCGGACGACGAGGCGATGAGCGAGATCCTCGTCGGCCAGACCGTCGGATCGCAGGTGATGGCCGTGGTGCCCGCCGAGGACGGCGGCACCGAGCAGGCGACCGTCTTCGTGTTCGACATCCTCGGACTCGACGAGCCGGCTCCCGCGCAGTAGACACGGCCGTTCCGAGGTGGGGCCCGCGCGCACGGGCGAGCCTAGGATGAGTGGGTGCCTGCCAACGCGCCCGCGAAGAATCCGCCCGAGGAGCGGCTCGTCAACCTCGTGGTCGCGCTCATGGCCACCGAGCAGGGGCTGACGAAGGACACGATCCTCACGTCGGTCGCCGGCTATCGCGAGCAGAGCGTCGCAGGCGCGTCGAAGGACGCGCTCGAGAAGATGTTCGAACGCGACAAGGAGAGCCTGCGCGGGCTCGGGGTCCCGATCGAGACGATCGGCGACTGGGCCGATCCCGACGACCTGCGAGAGGCCCGCTACCGCGTGCCGACGGCGGAATATGCGCTGCCCGAAGACATCGAGTTCACGCCCGCCGAGCTCGCGCTGCTCAATCTGGCCGGCGGAGTGTGGAGCGAGAGCTCCATGTCGGATGACGCCCGCAGCGGGCTGCGCAAGATCCGGGCCCTCGGCATCCCCGTCGACGAGCCGATCATCGGGTACTCGCCGCGCATCAGCCTGCGCGACCCGTCGTTCCCCGCGCTGCAGCAGGCGATCGAGCAGTGCCGCGTGGTGACCTTCCCCTACCTGAAACCCGGCGAAGAGTCACCCCGCACGCGCCGCGTGCAGCCGCTCGCTCTCGTCGAGTACGAAGCGCGGTGGCACGTCTTCGGAATCGACCTGAACGTCGGGGCCGACCGCACGTTCCTGCTCTCGCGCATCGTCGGCGCCGTGACCGTGACGCGGGAGGGTTTCGATGCAGCGCTCCGAGAGGGGGCGGGCGACCGCGCGCTGAGCGGCCTCGAAGAGGTCGCGGCTCGCAGCCGTGCCCTGCTGGAGGTCAATCCCGGCACGGAGGCCGCGCTTCGTCTCGCTCGGCGGGCCCAGCCCGCCGAGCAGGGGATCCACGTGCCGTACGTCGACGTGCACATCTTCGCGGAGGAGCTCGCGTCATACGGTCCGGAGGTGCGGGTGGTCGAGCCTGCCGAGCTTCGCGACCGCGTCATCGAACGGCTCGCCGCCGCCCGCGATCTGAACGCGACGGTCGCCGGATGAGCGCGCGCAAGCCGCTGGTCGCGACCGATCGCGCCGCGCTCATGCTCCAGCTCGTGCCGTATCTGATCGGCAAGGGCGAGGTCTCCATCGCCGAGGCCGCCGACGAGTTCGACGTGTCGCCCGAACAGATGCGCGCGATGGTCGAGAAGCTCACCGTGATCGGCCTGCCCGGTGACGGCGGGTACTGGCAGATGGCGAACGACCTCTTCGACATCGACTGGGATCTGCTGGACACCCAGGACATCATCGTCATCACCAACTCGGTCGGGCTCGAACGAGCCCCCAGGCTCACCGCGCGCGAGGCCGCCGCGCTCCTGGCGGGGCTGCAGCTCGCACGCACGATCCCCGGCGTGGGCGACACCGAGCTCTTCGCCGGGCTTCTCGCGAAGCTCGCCCGCGGGGCCTCGAGCACGCCGGCCGAGGTCATCGTCGCTCCGAGCCCCGTCGACAGCGTGCGCGATACGGTCGCCGGTGCGCTGCGCCGAGGAGTGGCGGTCTCGTTCACCTACAAGGCTCCCGACGCGCAGCCGACCACGCGCACCGTGGACCCGGTCAAGGTGCACATCGCCGACGGGCAGTGGTACCTGCAGGGCTGGTGCCACCTGCGAGAGGCCATGCGCACCTTCCATCTCGACCGGGTCGGCGACCTGCAGCTCACCGACATCCCGATCACCCACGCCGGCGAGCCGGCGCCGGGGTGGTTCGAGCCGGGCGAGGACGACTTCGTCGCCCGCATCCGCTTCCCCGAGCAGGTCGCCCGTCTGCTCGGCGACTATCTCGACCGAGCCGCGCTGGAGACCTCCGGCGGCGTCACCGTCGCGACGATGCGCGTCGCCGACGAGGTGAGCCTGCGCCGGCTGGCCGCCCGCCGCGGCGGCGAGGTCGAGGTGCTCGAACCGACGGCGGCGCGCCGCGCCGCGGCGGAATGGGCCGAAGCGGGCCTCGCCCAGTACCGCTGATGCGTTCACCCGGAGTTCGCCGACACGGCACCGGCGTGACAACCCGCGGGTTACACTGATTCCGGACCCGCCGAAAGGAATCGACATGCTGCAAGGCCTCACGGGGTGGCACTTCCTCATCATCCTGGCCGTGATCCTGCTGCTGTTCGGCGCGGCGAAGCTGCCGGCGCTGGCCAAGAGCATGGGTCAGTCTGCTCGCGTCTTCAAGGGCGAGATGAAGGCGATGAAGGACGACGACACCACTCGCACCGACTCGGCTCCCGCTGCCGGAACCGCCGCCTCGACAGAGGCTCCGTCGACCGAGGTGCGCACGGACGCGGGCGGAACCGCCGAATCCAAGCCCTGACCCGCCGTGGCAACGGCGGGACCGCCGCGCGTGCACGAGGGCGACTCGACGCGGCGTGAGAAGCGCATGTCGCTCGGCCAGCATCTGGTCGAACTGCGCCGGCGACTCATGTGGGCCGCGCTGGCCCTCATCGTCGGCATGGTGGTGGCCTTCTTCATCACCGATCCGGTGATCTGGCTCATCACCGAGCCCATCCGCGTCGTCGCCGAGTCGGCGGGGCAGGAGGGCAAGGTCGAATTCATGTACCAGACCATCACCGGCCCGTTCGACATGCGGCTGCGGATCTCCTTCGCGATCGGCATCCTCCTTTCGGCGCCGATCTGGATCTGGCAGATCTGGGCGTTCATCATGCCCGGCCTCACCCGCAAGGAGATCCGCTACACCGTCGGCTTCATGGCCGCGGCGATCCCGCTCTTCTTCGCCGGCTGCTACGTGGGCCTGCTGATCATGCCGCACGTGGTGGAGCTCATGGCGACGTTCGTCCCCGAGGGCGGCGCGCAGTTCTACGACGCGCTCTTCTACTACGACTTCGTGTTCAAGCTCCTCGTCGTCGTCGGCGTCTCGTTCATCCTGCCGGTGTTCCTCGTCGCGATGAACCTCGCCGGGGTCATGTCGGGTCGCGCGATCCTGCGGGGCTGGCGCGTCGCGGTGCTCATCTCGGTGATCTTCGCCGCGCTGGCGACGCCCGCCGCCGACGTGATCAGCATGCTGATGCTCGCGGGCATCCTCGTCGTGCTGTTCTTCGCGGCGGCGGGGCTCTCGATGCTCTTCGATCGACGCAAGGCCAAGCGCGCGGTGGAGTACCTGCCGCCCGAGGCTCCCGCATGACCGACCCCGGTCCAGCGGAGCGGTATGCGCGGGCGCGCGAGTCCGCGGCGCTCGACCGGACGCACCCGATCACCGCGGCCTTCGCGGCAGCGCAGCGCTTCACGCTCGACGAGTTCCAGCTCGAGGGATGTCGCGGCCTCGAGGAGGGCCGCAGCGTCCTGGTGGCGGCCCCGACCGGTGCGGGCAAGACGATCGTGGGCGAGTTCGCCGTGCACCTGGCGATGCGCGAACCGGGCGACAAGGCGTTCTACACGACTCCGATCAAGGCGCTGTCCAATCAGAAGTTCCGCGAACTGCAGGACGTCTACGGCGCGGACGAGGTGGGCCTCCTCACCGGCGACACGAACATCAACGGCAGCGCGCGCATCGTGGTGATGACCACCGAGGTGCTGCGCAACATGCTCTACGCGGACTCGCCCGCCCTGCGGGGACTGCGGTACGTCGTGATGGACGAGGTGCACTACCTCGCCGATCGCTTCCGCGGCGCGGTGTGGGAGGAGATCATCATCCACCTCCCGCCGAGCGTGCGACTCGTGTCGCTCTCGGCGACCGTGTCCAACGCCGAGGAGTTCGGCGACTGGCTCGACACCGTGCGCGGCGACACCGAGGTCATCGTGTCCGAGACCCGGCCGGTCCCGCTCGAGCAGCACGTGCTGGTGCGCGGCGACCTGCTCCCGCTGTTCGACGATCGCGCCGGCATCGCCACCGCGCAGGTCAACCAGGAGCTCATGCGCATCCGATCCTTCAAGGGTCCTGCGTTCGAGAACAACCGTCGCGTGCAGGCGACCAACAGCGCGCGTAACGCCGGGTACGAGGCATCCCGCCGACGCCCGAACCGAGGCGGCAAGCGCCCGGTTCGGTCCGCGAACGTGCATCGCATCGAGCGCCTGGACCGGCCCGACGTCGTGGAGCTGCTCGCGCGGTCGAACCTGCTCCCAGCGATCTTCTTCATCTTCAGCAGGGCGGGCTGCGACGCCGCCGTCCAACAGGTCCGCCGTGCCGGCGTGCGGCTGACCAGCCAGGACGAGCGCGCCGAGATCCGTGCGATCGTCGAGGAGCGCACGCGCACGCTCCACGATGAGGACCTCGCGGTCCTGGGCTACTGGGAGTGGCTCGAGAACCTCGAGCGCGGTGTGGCCTCGCACCACGCGGGGCTGCTTCCCGCGTTCAAGGAGGTCGTCGAGGACCTCTTCCAGCGCAAGCTGGTGAAGGTCGTCTTCGCCACCGAGACCCTCGCGCTGGGGATCAACATGCCGGCGCGGACGGTGGTGCTGGAGAAGCTCGAGAAGTTCAACGGCGAGGCACGCGTCGCCATCACGTCCGGTGAGTACACGCAGCTCACCGGCCGCGCGGGGCGCCGCGGCATCGACGTGGAGGGGCACGCGGTCGTGCAGTGGACCGAGGGACTGGACCCGCAGGCGGTCGCGGCCCTCGCCTCGCGCCGCACCTACCCGCTGAACTCGAGCTTCCGCCCCACGTACAACATGGCGGTCAACCTCATCGACCAGTTCGGCCGGCCGCGCGCGAGGGAGATCCTCGAGTCCTCGTTCGCGCAGTTCCAGGCAGACCGCGCCGTCGTGGGCATCGCCCGGCAGGTCCGCGAGCAGGAGGAGTCGCTCGCGGGGTACGAGAAGGCGATGACGTGCGATCGGGGCGACTTCACCGAGTACTCGGCGATCCGGCGCGATCTCAGCGACATCGAGAAGCTCAACCGCACTGATGCGAATGCGACGAGGGCCGCGCGCGACAAGCGCCAGAAGGAGATCGCCTCGCTTCGCCGACGGATGCAGCGGCATCCCTGCCACTCGTGTCCTGATCGCGAGCACCACGCTCGCTGGGCCGAGAGGTACTGGAAGCTCCGGCGCACGATCGACAAGCTCCGCCAGCAGATCGAGACCCGGACCGGCACCGTCGCGCGCATCTTCGACCGCGTGGTCGAGGTGCTGACCGAGCTCGACTACGTGCGCATCGAGGACGATGCGACCGTCCTCACTCCGGCCGGGCGCACCATGCGGCGCATCTACGGGGAACGCGACCTGCTGGTGGCGGAGTCGTTGCGCCGCGGACTGTGGAAGGACCTGGATCCTGCCGCGCTGGCGGCGCTGGCCTGCTGCCTGGTCTACGAGCCCCGGCGCGATGACGGCGGGCCGGGGGAGCGGGGGCTCCCGCGCGGGCCGTTCCGCACGGCGTTCACCGACACCCTCGACCTGTGGCAGCGCCTCGACGACCTCGAACGCGAGCATCGGCTTCCCGGATCCGAGCCCATCGCCGCCGGTCTCGCCCAGGCGATGCACTCCTGGGCCCGCGGGGCGATGCTCGACCGGGTGCTCGACGAGGCAGATCTGGCCGCGGGCGACTTCGTGCGGTGGTCGAAGCAGACCATCGACCTGCTCGACCAGCTCTCGATCGTGGCGGAGGGGCCGCTGGCGGCGACGGCGCGCAAGGCGCTCGACGCGGTGCGTCGCGGGATCGTGGCGTACTCGGGCGTCTGACAGCGGCTCCACAGTTCGCGCGACCTAGGCTGGATCCGTGCCTCTCGCCGCCCCGCCTCGACCGCTCCTGCCGCTGTGGGCGGCCGTCCTGGCATCCGTCGTGGGCGGCGTCGTGCTCGACCTCGCCTACCCCTCGGTCGGCTGGTGGCCGCTCGCGTTCGTCGGCGTCGCCCTCTCGCTCGTGGCGCTCATCGGACGCTCGGCGTGGGGGGCGCTTCTCGTCGGATTCGTCTTCGGCGCGACGTTCTACCTGGTCCACATCATGTGGATCACGCGCTACCTGGGTGTGGTGCCCTGGTTCGCCCTCGCCGGGATCGAGACGGTCTTCGTGGCGGTGGGCTCTATCGCGCTGATGCTGGCGTATCGCTGGATGCCCCGGCTCTTCCCCTCTCGGTGGGCGCGTCTCGTCGCTCTGCCCGTCCTCATCGGCGGGCTCTGGACGGCTCGCGAGCTGTTCATGGGCTCCTGGCCCTACACCGGCTTCCCGTGGGCGCGCATCGGAATGAGCCAGTCGGAGAGCCCGCTGGCGCACCTGGCGTCGTGGACCGGCGTCGCGGGGCTCACCTTCATGATGGTCGCCTTCACGGCAGCGGTCATCGAGTGGGCGCGGCTCGGGCGATGGCGCGACGTCGGCACCGCCGTGCCCGCGGTGTCCCTCGCCGTCATCCTGCTGCTCGTGCCGGCGTTCCCCACTTCGTCGGCGGGGACCCTGCGGGTCGGCAGCGTGCAGGGAAACGGTCCGTCGGGATACTTCGACCCCCGGGAACCCGGCGACGTGCTCGACGCGCAGCTCGAGGCATCCGCTCCACTGCTCGGTGAGGAGGTCGACGTGCTTCTCTGGCCGGAGGGCGGGATCGACTCCGATCCGCTCGCGATCGAGAGCACGGCGCGCACGCTCGACGCGCTGGCCGAGCGCGTGGACGCGCCGCTCATCGTGAACGCAGCGACCACGCGCGGTGACGACACCTTCAACACGTCCATGCTGTGGGTCGCCGGCGAGGGCGCCGTGCAGATCCACGACAAGAGCAATCCGGTGCCGATGGGGGAGTATGTACCCGATCGGTGGTTCTACGAGGCGCTGGCCCCCGACCTGATCGGGCTGATTCAGCGCGAGTACACGCCCGGCACCAACCCGCCGTTCTTCGATCTCGGCGAGGTGGGAGTGGGGCTGGCCATCTGCTTCGACGTGATCTACGACGAGGTCATCTGGACCGGTGCCCGGGACGGCGCCCAGGTGTACATGTTCCAGACGAACAACGCCGACTTCCGCGACACCGACGAGAACCTGCAGCAGCTCGCCTTCGCGCGCATGCGTGCGATCGAGACCGGTCGCTCGGTGGTGAATCTGTCGACGGTGGGAACGAGTCAGGTGATCGCGCCGGACGGCACGACGATCGACGGACTTGCCGCGGGCGAGCCCGGACACATGCTGACCGACGTTCCGCTGCGAACCGGGCTCACCCCGGCGGTCGTGACGGGGCCCTGGGTCCAGGCGCTGCTGGGCTGGGGCTCGCTCGCCGCCCTCATCGCCCTCGGTGCGGGCGTCGTCGCCGCGGGTCGGCGGGAAAAGAAGACGCCGGCTCCCGAAGGAGCCGGCGTCGCACAGGGTCTGTGAGTCGTCAGGCGCTGATCTTGTCGATCGTGACGTCCTCGCCGGCGCCGCGACGGGCGCGGACGTAGGCGAGGCGCTCCTCGAGGAGCTCTTCGAGCTCGGGGAGCGTGCGGCGCTCGAGCAGCATGTCCCAGTGACTGCGCGGCGTCTTGTCGCCCGAGTGGTCGACGGTTGCGGTTCCGTCGCCGACGCGCAGGAGCGCCTCCGCGCCACAGGTGCGGCACTCCCAGGCGGGGGGCACCTCGGCGTCGGCCGCGAAAGTCAGGGTCGTGTCACGGCCACAGGCCGTACACGTGTAGATGTGCTGTGCACGCTCATGGAAAACGACGCCCTCTTCGCTCTGTAGGCTCTGGGCGCCGAGTCGGATGCCGCGCAAGCTGCGGTCTGCCATTGTGTGGTCCTCTCGTCGCTGTACAGGTATAACGAAGCCACCTGGGCGGATCATCCGAAAGGCCCCTCCGCGGGCGCGTTTCACAGTGGATGCACAGCCCCGCACGGACGTCGCGCGGCCGGAATCCCGGTGCTCTCAATGCAGAGCGCGGAGGGCGACGTCGGCCCGGTCGGTCACGATCCCGTCCACGCCGAGACCGACCAGTCGACGCATGTCGCCGGGGTCGTTCACGGTCCACACGTGCACCTCGACGCCGTGCTCGTGGGCGGCCGCCACGAGCCGCGACGTCACGATCCGCAGGCGACGCTGATGCTCCGGCACCTGGAGCGCGTCGATTCCTTCCAGTGCTCGGGCCACGCGCCGTCGTGAGTGCAGCGCGAGCGCGGCAACGAGGCGGCGGATGGTCTCGCTCCCGGCCGATGTCGCAGGACGGATGCCTCGCCCGGCGGCGTCGGCGGACGCCAGGGCCGCACGGCGACGCTCATCCGAGAAGCTCGTCAGGAGCACGCGCTCTCCGTGCCCCGCGACCAGGCGACCGACGGGTTCGGCCGCAGCGGGCGCCTTGACATCGAGGTTCCACCGCACGGTGGGGAAGGCCTCGAGCGCCTGCGCCAGCGTGAGCAGCCCGCCGCGCCCCGACATGAGCTCCTCGAGTTCGAGCGCGCGCACCGACGCGACGGGCCGAGGATCGCCGGTGACCCTCGACAGGTCGTCGTCGTGGAACAGGACCACGACACCGTCGGCGGTCAGGTGGCAGTCCGACTCGACGTAGTCGACACCGGCGGAGTGCGCCGCGGCCACGGCCGCGAACGAGTTCTCGGCCACGCCGGTGGAGGCGTCTCCGGGCGTCACGAGACCCCGGTGGGCGAGCACGCGCGGCGTCGGGACGCCTTCGAACCAGGGATGACGCGTCACGACGCGGTCGGCGGCAGGCCCGGCGCCTTCTCTTCGGCGCCGGCGCGCGCGGACGGTGCGGCTGAAGTCGCCGCGCCCAGGAACGAGCCGCTCAGTCCCTTGAGCGCCTCGGTGAACTCGCTGGGGATGATCCACAGCTTGCTCGACGCGCTGTCGGCGATCTTCGGCAGCGTCTGCAGGTACTGGTACGCGAGGAGCTTGTCATCGGGGTTGCCGCTGTGGATCGCGTCGAACACGGTCTGGATGGCCTCGGCCTCACCCTGCGCGCGCAGCACCTGGGCCTGCTTGTCACCCTCGGCCTTGAGGATCTCGGCTTGACGACGGCCCTCGGCTTCGAGGATCTGCGACTGCTTCGATCCTTCGGCGGTCAGGATGGCGGCTCGCCGGTCCCGCTCGGCGCGCATCTGCTTCTCCATGGAGTCCTGGATCGAGTGGGGCGGGTCGATGGCCTTCAGCTCCACCCGTCCGACGCGGATGCCCCACTTGCCGGTGGCCTCGTCGAGGACGACGCGAAGCTGGCCGTTGATGTTGTCGCGGCTGGTCAGCGCCTCCTCGAGGTTGAGCCCGCCGACGACGTTGCGCAGCGTCGTCGTGGTGAGCTGCTCGACGGCACCGAGGTAGTTGGCGATCTCGTACGTCGCCGCGCGTGCATCGGTGACCTGGAAGTAGACGACGGTGTCGATGGAGACGACGAGGTTGTCCTCGGTGATGACCGGCTGCGGCGGGAACGAGACGACCTGCTCGCGCATGTCGATCAGCGGCCGGAGACGGTCGATGAAGGGGACGAGCAGGTTGAGGCCGGGGGTGAGGGTCTTGTGGTACCGGCCGAGGCGCTCGACGATGCCCGCGTTGGCCTGCGGGATGATGCGGATGGAGCGCACGATCACGACCAGCACGAAGATGAAGACCGCGATCGCCAGCAGCCACGCGATGGCGGTCGGGATGAAGGTTTCGAGGTCGCTCATGCGCGGGGATCCTCCGTGGGGGTCGAGGCGGGGTTCGCGGGGCGGACGACGGCGGTGGCCCCGTCGATACGGCTGACGGTGACGACGGTGCCGGGTTCGAGCTCGCCGCTCTCGGTGCGGGCCGTCCACACGTCGCCGTTGCTGAGGCGCACCTGTCCGCCGTGAGCGCTGACGGTCGCCACCACGCGGCCGCCGAGATCGATCAGGGCATCGACATTGGACGGCGTGGGGTCCTCGCCGCGGCGCAGGCGCCGCAGGAGCGGGGGGCGCAGGAACAGCACGAGCACAGCGGCGACCACGGCGGCGATGATGACCTGCAGCCAGATCGGGGCGCCGGCGAGGTCTGCGCCGAGACCGGCCAGGCCGCCGATGCTCAGCATCAGGAACGTGAAGTCGAGCGTGAGCATCTCGATCACGAGGAACGCCAGGATGAGCACGAGCCACCCGATCCACGCGTACTGTTCGATGGTCTGGATGAGCTCCACGATGCGCCTCCTCGTCCCTCGAACCTAGCAGGTAGGGTCGAGGGCGTGACTGAGACACCCACCCCGCTCCCGGCCGCCTCGCTCGCCGGGAAGACCGCCCTCGTGACCGGCTCCTCGCGCGGCATCGGCGCCGACACCGCGCGCTACCTCGCACAGGCGGGAGCCGACGTGGTGATCAACTATCGCAACAAGGCGCCCCGCGCCGAGAAGCTGGCCGCCGAGCTGCGCGAGCTCGGTGTGGACGTGCTGGTGGTGGGTGCCGATCTGACGGATGCCGCGTCGGTGCAGGCCATGTTCGCCGAGGTCGAGCGCGCTTTCGGGCGTCTCGACATCCTCGTTCTCAACGCCTCGGGCGGCATGGAATCCGGGATGGCCGAGGACTACGCCCTGCAGCTCAACCGCGACGCCCAGGTGCGCGTGCTCGAGACCGCTCTGCCGCTCCTGGGCGAGGGCGGCCGCGTCGTCTTCGTCACGAGCCACCAGGCGCACTTCATCCGCACCACCCCGACCATGCCCGAGTACGAGCCGGTCGCCCTCTCAAAGCGGGCAGGGGAGGACGCCCTGCGGGAGCGCATCCCGGCTCTCGCCGAGCGCGGAGTCGAGTTCGTCGTCGTCTCAGGCGACATGATCGAGGGCACGATCACCGCGACGCTGCTCGAACGGGCCAACCCGGGAGCGATCGCCGCACGCCGCGAGGGTGCCGGCAAGCTCTACAACGTGTCCGAGTTCGCCGCCGAGGTCGCCCGAGCCGCGCTGGATCCGGTCCCGGACGACAACACCCGCCTCGTCGGGGACACCAGCTCGTTCGCGGGGGAGTGACGCGTGCGCGCCGACGACATCGAGAAGCTCATCTCGGTCGGACGCCCCGCGATCGCGGCCGACGGCTCGTTCGCGATCTTCGCGACGTCCCGTCCCGACCTGACGGCCAATCGCGGGGTCGGGCAGCTGTGGCGCGTCGACCTGCCGGACGGCACGCCCCGGCGGCTCACCCGCGGCGTCGCCGACTCCGGACCCCGGCTGTCGTCCGACTCCACGCGCGTCGCGTTCGTGCGCGGTGATGCCAAGGGCCGCCCGCAGATCTTCGTGATCCCCGCTCACGGCGGTGAGCCGGTGCAGGCCACCGATGCGCCGAGCGGCGTCGAGACGTTCGCGTGGGCTCCCGACGGGCGCTCGTTCGCGTATCTCGCCCGGGTGCCCGAGCCCGGTCGGTACGGCAGCGTCGAGGGGCTGGATGCCTCGGCCGAGGCGCCGCGGCACATCACGGGCATCCGCTGGCACTTCAACGGGCTGGGCTACTTCGCCGACCGCCCCGCGCACGTCTTCGTCGTGACGGTGCCCGAGACGGACGCCGAGCCCTTCTACGAACCCGCCCCGGCGGTGCTCCCGGAGGGTGAGCAGCCCCCGAAGAAGCCGGTCGTGGGCGCCGAGCCGCGCCAGCT
Organism: Microbacterium sp. MF43; assembly: GCF_012847295.1. Lineage (GTDB taxonomy): Bacteria > Actinomycetota > Actinomycetes > Actinomycetales > Microbacteriaceae > Microbacterium. Next base: position 518,532 of record NZ_JABBDY010000003.1, on the reverse strand, counting down.
CACCGAGGGATCGGCGTCGCACTCGGGACTCGCCTTCTCACCCGACGGCGCCGAGGTGCTCACCACGGTGGACGAGATCGAGTCCACGCGCCGCGATCTTCGCACCCGCCTCATCGCCATACCCGTGGACGGCTCCTCCCCACGCGAGGTGCTGTCGCGCGAGGCGGGGCTCTCGGTGTTCGACCTCGACGTCGCCGCCGATGGCACGGTGGCACTTCTCGCCCACGAAGTGGGGGAGGACGGCGTGGACTTCATCGCGCCCGGTGTGGGTCTCTGGCTCGCGGAGGGTGTCGGCCCGCGCCGGCTCACCGACGAGGAGTCCATCAACCTGGGCGACGGTCACATCACGCCGGTCGGCGACGACTTCCTCGTCCAGGACGCCACCCGCGGGCGGATGCGCCTGCTGCGCGTGACGCGCGCCGGCGACGTCAGCGAGGTCCTCGCGGGTGACGTCGAGGTCACGGGCCACGCCGCCGCCGGCGGGGTCGTGGTCGCCGCGGTGTCGACGCCCGAGTCGTTCGGTGAACTCGTGCTCGTCGAGGGCGGGAAGTCCCGCACCCTCACCGCGTTCGGTGCGGCGGCCGCGGCATCCGGAATCGCGCTCCCGACCGAGCTGACCGTCGACGGGCGCGACGGCTATCCCGTCCACGGCTGGGTCGCCACACCGGCGGGCGAGGGGCCGTTCCCCGTGATCCTCCAGATCCACGGCGGACCGTACGCCGCGTACGGTGTGCATCTGTTCGACGAGACCCAGGTGCTCGTCGATGCCGGCTACGCCGTGGTCTACAGCAACCCGCGGGGATCGGCAGGTTACGGCCGTGCGCACGGGCGCAGCATCCGGCAGGCGATGGGCACCGTCGACTTCCACGACGTCATCGACTTCCTCGAGGGCGCTGTCGCCGCCGATGCGCGCCTCGATGGATCCCGCGTCGGGGTGATGGGCGGCTCGTACGGCGGATACCTCACCGCATGGGTCATCGCGCATGATCACCGCTTCGCCGGCGCGATCGTGGAGCGCGGATTCCTCGATCCGGCGACATTCCAGGGGACGAGCGACATCGGCACGTTCTTCGGCGACGAGTACGTCGGCGTGTCGGTCGCGGACATCGCCCGGCAGAGCCCGATGGCCGTCGTGGACAAGGTCACCACGCCGACGCTCGTGATCCACTCCGAGCTGGACTTCCGCTGCCCCCTCGAGCAGGCGACCCGCTACTACGCGGCGCTCAAGCGCAACGGCACCGAGGCGGAGATGCTCATCTTCCCCGGAGAGAACCACGAGCTCACCCGCTCGGGCCAGCCGCGTCACCGCGTGCAGCGGTTCGAGGCCGTGCTCGACTGGTGGAACCGCAAGCTCCCGGTTCGCTGACCGCACGAGAAAGGGCCCCGGGATCTCCCGGGGCCCTTTCTCGTCAGCGGATCAGAGGTCCTTCTTGCCGAAGGTGAACGCGCGGACGATGTTGATGATGCCGAGCACGACCAGTGCGATGCCGAGCAGCCACCACAGGACCACAGCTCCCCACAGCGGGCTGAACACGAGGTACAGACCGGCGATGATGCTGACGATGGCGAAGAAGATCGACCAGCCCTTCGAGGAGGCGTCGCCGAGCGTCGACAGGGCGACGATGCCTTCGACGATCCACAGGATGCCGACCAGGATCACCACGAACACGGCGAGCCAGGCCGTCGCCTGCTGGAGGTTCACCAGCGCCACGACTCCGGCGATGATGAAGAGGATGCCGAGCGCGATGTGGCCGAGGCGCGCCCACCCGCCCTTGTTCCTCGTGAAGATGCCGAGGCCGGCGTAGACGATGCCCGCGGCGATCGCGTAGATCGCGATGACGACGGTCACGACGAACGCCGCGTTCTGGGGCTGGAAGATGATGAACAGACCCGCGAGGACGGCGAGCACGCCGCCGACTCCGAGTGCGGTGCGAATGCCGTTGACGGCCGACTTCTCGGCTGCTGATTCCGTGGACATGCGAGAGTGTCCTTTCTGAGAGTTGCCTGTGAAGGTGCGGCCCAAGCCTAGACCCCAACTCGAAGTTCGCGGCATTCACCGCCGTGTGTCGCGTCACGCGCGTTCATCGATCCGTCCGCTCCGGAGTCTGGCTTCCGGCTCCCTCAGCGCGTTACGGTGAGCGTGCAGGCCGGTCGGACAGGGAGGCAACCATGGCAGTCTTCTCACGGGGATTCGGTGCGCGGCGACGCGAGACGGACCCCGCCCTCCCACCCGGTCAGTACCTCACCGACGACTTCCCCGTGCTCTCCGCCGGCCCGACGCCGCGGATCGAGACAGCGGAGTGGTCCTTCGCGGTCCTCGAGGACGGGCGGGGGCGCGCCCGGTGGACGTGGGACGAGTTCATGGAGCTCCCCGCCGAAGACATCACCACCGACATCCACTGCGTCACGCGGTGGTCGAAGCTCGGGACGTCGTGGCGGGGCGTGTCGATCGACACGCTCCTCGAGGCTGTCGACACCGAGGCGACGCACGTCATGGCGCACTCGTACGGCGGCTACACCACCAACGTCCCGCTCGAGGACCTCATCGACGGCAAGGCGTGGGTCGCCTACGAGTTCGATGGCGAGCCGCTCGACCCCGAGCACGGCGGACCGGCCCGTCTGCTGGTGCCGCACCTGTACTTCTGGAAGAGCGCCAAGTGGGTCAAAGGGCTCGAGCTGATGGACGCAGACGCGCCCGGGTTCTGGGAGCAGAACGGGTACAACATGCACGGCGATCCGTGGAGCGAGGAGCGGTATTGGTGATCGTCGGCGGCTGGCGCCCGGCTCGCGTCGCCCGCGTCGCCGAATCCACCGCCTCCGCCCGCATCCTCCACCTGGAGGTCCCGGGGTGGCCGGGGAGTGATGCCGGACAGCATGTGGACATCCGCCTGACGGCCGAGGACGGCTATCAGGCGGTGCGTTCGTACTCGCTCGCGTCGTACGGGCCGGGGGAGACGATCGAACTCGGCGTCGACGAGATCCCCGAGGGGGAGGTGTCGCCCTATCTGGTGCGGGACGTGCGAGCCGGTGACGAGCTCGAAGTGAAGGGACCGCTCGGCGGCTATTTCGTGTGGCGGCCCGGGGGAGAGGAGCCGGTTCAGCTCATCGCAGGCGGATCGGGTGTGGTGCCGCTGCTCGCGATGGCGCGGGCTGCGAAGGATGCGGGCACCGAGGCATCCGTTCGAATGCTCTACTCCGTGCGGGGGCCGGATGAGGCGATGTATCGCGAGGAGCTGGAGAGCATTGCCGGTGCCGGGGGAGTGGACCTCACGTGGGTGTACACGCGCCGGGCGCCCGACGGATGGGAAGGCTCGGTGGGCAGGCTCGACGACGCGGGGCTCGCAGGCGCAGTATGGGAGCCGGAACGCGATCCGATCGTGTACGTCTGCGGTCCGACGGGCTTCGTCGAGCACGTCGCCGATGCTCTCGTGGAGCTCGGACATCGACCGGAGCGGATCCGGACCGAACGCTTCGGAGGTGCGTGATGCGCGCGGAGAATGCCACCGTGACCGTGGACGGGAACGTTCTCGCCGGGCTGCTGAGCGACGTCCTCGACGGGGACGCGACATCGCTCGTCGGCACGTGTGCGGGATGCGGGGCGGAAGCCGCCCTCGCCGAGACCATGGTCGAGATCGACGAGGCCGCCGCGATCGCGCGCTGCCGCTCGTGCACGCACACGCTCCTCACCGTCCTGCGCGACGACCGCGGTGTGCGCGTCCTGATCGGGATGCTCCGGGAGCTGCGGCGACCGTGACGGGTCAGCCCAGCACGAGCGTCACCGCGATGAGCACGGGGACGCAGCCGATCGTCGTGAGGAAGACCGTGTCGCGGGAGATGGTCTCGCCGACGCCGTAGCGCTGCGAGTAGTTGAAGACGTTCTGCGCTGTCGGCAGTGCGGCGAGCACCACCACGACGAGGACGTCGCGCGCCCCGAGTCCGAAGACGAACTCCGCGACGACCCACGCGAGCAGCGGCATGACGAGGAGCTTGAGCGTCGTGGCCAGGAGGATGTCGCGCCGACGTCCGGAGGCCCCCAGCACTCGCTGGCCGTGCAGCGAGATGCCGTAGCTGATGAGGAGCACCGGCACGCACGCGTTGGCGATGACCTGCGCAGGGTCCATCACGATCGGCGGAAGCTCGATTCCGCTCACCGATACGAGCGTGCCGAGCACGGAGCCTAAGACGATCGGGTTGGTGGCGGTCCGGGCGACCGAGCGCCACAGCGTCGAGCGACCGAACGTGACGGCATCCAGGATCGCCATCGTGATGGGCGTGAAGACGAGGAGCTGCAGCAGGATCACCGGTGCCGGGAAGGCTGCGCTTCCGAGCAGGTACAGCGACAGCGGGATGCCGATGTTGTTCGAGTTCACCTGGCCGGCGCTCAGGGCGCCGATGATCGTCTCGCCGACGGACCTGCGCCACGCGAGCCGTGCGACGAGCACGTACAACGCGATGATGGCGACGGCCGTCACCGCCGACACGGGCAGGAGCGCCGAGAACAGCGTGCGCACATCGGCCTGCGCGAGCACCACGAACAGAAGGAAAGGCGAGAGGACGAAGAACGTCAATCGTGCCAGCACAGGGCGCGCATGCTCGCCGAGGAGATCGATCCGGCCGATGATCCACCCGACGAGGATCGCGACGCCCACCACGACGAACCCGGTGAGCGACTCCAGCATGCTGAGAGCCTACGGATGCCCCGTGCGTGGTTCGAATCGATGCGACCCCTGCCTGGTCCAATTGAGGCGCGAGCCTCTCATGGAAAAATAATCAAATACATTGCCGAATAGCCTTGACGGCCCGGCGACAGGTGCCCATCATGGAATCGTCTCGTACCGCCCTGCGGTAGAAGGACACCTCTCCCCACACAGGGGCGACGCCGCACGTTCCCCCAGGCGTGCTCTCAGACGCGTCCCTGCCCACCCCTCGCCACGTGCCCGGCGAGGGGTGGTTCTTTTCCCCGTATCGCGTGCGTGGCTAGCGTGGAGGCATGACCACCCCCGCACCGGCCCGTGATCGCGCGACGCGAAAGGTCGACACCCTGTCGATGCTCGCCCAGCCGTCCGTCGATGCGTGGGTCGCCACGGCGTCGGCGATGGGGGAGCCGCACCTGGTCCCGCTCTCGCTCGCGTGGACGGCTGATCGTCTCGTGATCGCGGTGGAGCGGGGTTCCGCGACCGCACGGAACATCGACGCATCCGGGACGGCGCGGCTGGCTGTCGGGCCGACGCGAGACGTCGTGCTGATCGACGCGACGCTCGAGCGCTCGGTCGGCGTCGACGACGATGCCGCGATCGGTCGCGCGTACGCGGCGCAGGCGGACTGGGATCCGCGCGGGCTGACGGCGTACGTGTTCCTCGTGCTGCGGCCCCTGCGCGTGCAGGCGTGGCGCGAATCGAACGAGCTCCGCGGCCGCGTGCTGATGCGCGATGGCGACTGGCTGGCGTAGTCGAATGCCTGCGTACGAAGACGACGTCGTGCTCTCCGGTGGCAACGTCACGCCGGTCGTGCGCCGGGGGGACGCGGTCCACCGGGGCTCGGGTCCGTGGACGCCGGCCGTGCATCGCCTGCTGCATGCGCTCGGTGAGGCCGGGATCGAGGGGGTGCCGCGTGCGCTCGGCTACGACGACCTCGGTCGCGAAGTGCTCTCCTTCGTGCCGGGGGAGACGTTGGCGGATGCCGCACCCGCGGTGCTCTGGTCCGAGTCCGTGCTCCTGGCTGCGGCCCGCCTCCTGCGTCGTCTCCACGACGCGTCGGTGCCCTTGGCGGCCGACGCGGCACTCACCTGGAGATCCCCGCGCCGGGAGCCCGCCGAGGTGATCTGTCATAACGACTTCGCGACGTACAACCTGCTCGTCACCGGGGATGCGCTTTCCGGTGTGATCGACTTCGATTTCGCATCACCGGGGCCGCGGATGTGGGACCTTGCGTACTTCGCGTACCGGATCGTGCCGCTCGCCGAGGATGCTCCGGCCGCGGAGTCGCTCGACCGGCGCGCACGCCTCGAATCGCTGATCGCCGCCTATGGGGCGAGGTTCACCGTGCAGGACGTCGTTGCGGCCGCGGCCGATCGCCTCGACGATCTCGCGGAGTTCACGCGCGGCCGCTTCGCCCAGACCGAACGCACCGATTTCCTGCAGCACGCGGCGATGTACGAGAGGGACGCGGGGCGCCTGCGCACCGACGGGCTCTGACGCTCTCCCACATTCGCTGATAATGCACATTATGTCAGATTTGATTCGCGAGGCACCGCCCCGCAATCCGGCGTGCTGATCGGATCGGGCCGGAATGATCGGGCGCGGGCTCCCCGATCGGCGGAGGCTGGATGGCGAAGGAGGAAACCGTGATCGCTGATCTCAACCGGCTCGTCGAGTACGTCGACGCGCGTCTCACGGATGACATCGACATCGCCGTGCTCGCCCGGGACCTCGCCACCACCGAGTACCACCTGCGGCGGATGTTCTCGTCGCTCGCCGGAATGCCGCTGTCGGACTACATCCGACGGCGGCGCATGACCGTCGCCGCGACCGACCTCGTCGGCGACGGCGAACTGCTCGATATCGCCGTGCGCTACGGCTATGGCTCGACCGAGGCGTTCGGTCGGGCGTTCCGTGCGGTCCACGGCGTCGCGCCGGGTGACGTCCGCCGCGATGGCGGTCCCCTCCGGGCGCAGCCGCAACTGCGGTTCCGTCTCACCGTCGAAGGGAGCACACCCATGGAAACCCACATCGTCGAACGCCCCGCATTCCGCCTCGTCGGACATGCCGCCCGCGTTCCCCTCGTCCACGAGGGGGTCAACCCGCACATCCAGGCCCACATCGCCGCGCTGCCGCTCGAGGAGCACGCGCGTCTGAAGGCGCTCAGCAGCGCCGAGCCCGGAGGCCTGCTGCAGGTCAGCGCCGACGTCGACCCCGACTACACGGAGGGCTCCGAACTGACCTACCTTCACGGCGTGGCCGTTGCCGAGAGCGCGGCCACTCCCCCCGACCTCGATGTGATCGAGGTTCCCGCCGGCGCCTGGGCGGCTTTCCGCGTGTCGGGCGACTACCCGGCGGCGCTTCAGCAGGCGTGGGCTGCGACGGCCACCGACTGGTTCCCGTCGAACCCGTGGCGGCTGCGGCCAGGTCCGTCCATGGTCGCCGTCGTCGACCGCTCCCCCGACTTCGCCACCGCGACGTGCGAGCTGTGGCTGCCGGTCGAGCGAGCCTGAACGACCCGGGAGACGGATGCCGCGGCATCCGTCTCCCGCCGTCTGACAGACTGCGGTGATGTCTTCCGACCTCACCCGGCTGTGGCCCGCGGCGGGCGTGCGCGTACGCAGCGCACGAAGGAACGGGGCGGGACCTTCCGGTCCCGCCCCGTTCGAATCTCTGTGTCAGAGTCCGACGGTGTCGTCCGTCGTGCTCGTGGACCGACGCGTGACACGGTCGCCGGCCACGGGGTCGACGGTGTGCGTGACGGATTCGGCGCGGCGACGGCGCATCATCAGGACGATGCCCACGATGAAGATGACGGCGCCCGCGGCCATCAGGATGTATCCGATCATGTCGAGGTTGACCCACTCGACCGTGACGTTCACCGCGAAAGCCAGGATGGCTCCGATGGCGAACAGTGCGATTCCTGCTCCGATGCTCATGCGAGGTTCCTTTCCGGGGCGCGACGGTCGGCCCTCCCCTGGGTGCGGGACGCATTCGTCCCACTGAATACGCTCGCGGATGAGGGGCATCGCGTGCAGGGGCTTGACAAGTCGGGTTTCTGTCGGTTTCCGCGCGCAGCCGCGTCGTTTCTTACCTTTGCGGCCACTCCGGCGGGCGCCCGGCCTACGGTGGAACGGTGCGCTCGCTCCCTCGGTCCTCGTTCTCCCAGCCGGGGGCGAAGGCGTGGATCATCTGGACCGTCGGGGTCACCGGCTACGTTCTCGCGGTGACGAATCGCTCGTCGCTCAGCGCTGTCGGCGTCGACGCGGCAGAGCGATTCCAGGCGGATGCCTCGACCCTGTCGCTGTTCGCCGTGGTGCAGCTCGCGGTGTACGGCGGGATGCAGATCCCCGTGGGGGTCCTGCTGGACCGTTACGGCGCGCGCCCGATCATGACCGTGGGAATGATCCTGATGGCGGTCGGGCAGCTCACGATGGCTCTCTCCCCCAGCGTCGGGATCGCGATCGTCGCCCGGGTCCTGCTCGGTGCCGGGGATGCGGCGATCTTCCCGGGCGTCCTGCGGGTCATCGCGACCTGGTTCCCGGCCCAGCGCGGTCCCTTCATGGTCCAGATCACCGGCGTCGTCGGCCAGACCGGTCAGCTCGTCGCGCTGCTGCCGCTCGCAGCGCTGCTGCACGCGACCTCGTGGACCGTCACGTTCGGCAGCATCGCCGGTCTCGGCATCCTCTTCGCGGTCCTGGTGTTCCTGCTGGTCCGCAATCATCCGCCGGATCGCGACGAAGATGTGTCGGTCGACACCGACACGGGGGCGATCCGCGTCGTCACGTCGTCGATCGACACCGGCGTCGGAATCCGGGCGGCATGGGCGCATCCGGGCACGCGGCTCGCGTTCTGGTCGCATTTCACGACGCCGTTCGCCGGCACGGCCTTCGTGCTCCTCTGGGGCATGCCCTTCCTGACCGCCGGCGAGGGCCGCACAGCGGCGGAGGCGGCCCTCATCATGTCGACGTACGTCCTCGTCGGGATGGCGCTCGGACCGGTGATGGGCGAGCTGTCGCGCCGCATCCCGCACCTGCGGTCGCGGGCGCTCGTGCTGCCGGCCGTCGCGACGCAGTTCGTCGCATGGATCGCCGTGGTCGCGTATCCCGGGCCGGCTCCGCTGTGGCTGCTCTCTCTGCTCGCGATCGCTCTCGCGACCGGTGGTCCCGCGTCGATGATCGCGTTCGACCATGCGCGTACCCACAACCCGTCCCATCGCCTCAGCACCGCGACCGGCGTCACCAACGCCGGCGGATTCCTCGCGGCGCTCATCGCGATCTTCGCGATCGGGCTCGCCCTCGACCTGCAGGGGGCGGGGACGCCGGGGACATACTCGCTCGACGCGTTCCGGATCGCCTTCCTCACCCAGGTGCCGTTGTGGCTGCTCGGCGCCGTCTTCATCGTGATCGAGCGCAAGCGCACGCGCATCCGCCTGGGATGGGATCCGCCCCGCGCTCCGCGCAGGCCGCCGCGCGGTCGATAGGAGCACCGGCGGAACGGACGCGGCACCGCAACACCACGCGAGTTTGTAGGGTGGCGTTACCTGCGACGGAAGGACGCCCGTGCCGAACCCCTCCCCTCTCGTGATCTCGCCCGAGGTGCAGATGGCGCTCGCCGACGGAGCGCCTGTGCTCGCGCTCGAGTCGACGATCTTCACGCACGGACTGCCGCGCCCGCGAAACGTCGAGGTGGCGCTGGACGCCGAGGAGCGCGTGCGCGCGATCGGCGTCACGCCGGCGACGATCGCCGTGGTCGACGGGCGGCCGACCGTGGGGCTGTCGACCTCCGAGATCGAGCGCCTCTCCGAGGCCGATGGCGTGGTCAAGGCGAGCCTGCGTGACGTTCCGGTCGTGTCCGCGAAGGGACTGAGCGCGGGAACGACTGTCGCCGCGACGGCACACCTCGCGCACCTCGCGGGCATCCGCGTCTTCTCGACCGGCGGCCTCGGCGGCGTGCACCGCGCGGCGCAGGAGACGTTCGACGAGTCGGCGGATCTCGGCACCCTGGCCGCACTGCCGCTGGTCGTCGTCAGCGCGGGCGTGAAGTCGATCCTCGACATCCCGCTCACGCTGGAGCGCCTCGAGACGCTGAACCTCGCGGTCGTCGGCTATCGCACGACGGACTATCCGGGGTTCTACATCGCCGACTCCGGGTACGACGTCGAGTACTCCGTGGACAGCCCGGGAGAGATCGCGCGTATCGCCCGAGCGCGGGACGGCCTCGGCATCCGCTCGACACTGCTCGTGGCCAATCCGGTCGACCCCGCGCACGAGCTCGACGCCCACCTGCATGACGACGTGCTCGCGCGTGCGCTGGCCGCTGCGAAGGCCGCCGGGATCTCGGGCCACGACACGACGCCCTTCCTGCTGGACTACATGCAGCGCGAGACGGGGGGTCGCAGCCTGGATGTGAACGTCGCGGTCTACCGAGGCAACGTCGACCTCGGCGCGCGGATCGCCGTCGCGCTCGCTGAGCGCACGCGATGATCCTGGTGATCGGCGATCTCGTCGCCGACCTCATCGTCCTCGGCGGCGCGTCCCTGGAGCGGGGCACCGACAATCCTGCCGAGGTGCGGCTCACGCGCGGCGGGAGCGCCGCGAATGTCGCGACCGCGATCGCCCCCAGGCATCCGGTGCGCTTCATCGGGCGCGTCGGCGATGACACGATCGGCCGGGCGCTCGTCGCCGAGATGGAATCCGCCGGCGTCGACGTGAGGGTGCAGGTCGGCGGCCGCACGGGGGCGATCGTCGTCCTCGTCGATGCCGTGGGTGAGCGGACGATGATCACCGACCGAGGCGCGGCAGCCGACCTCGAGACGATCGATCCGGTGTGGCTCGACGGTGCGGAGTGGCTCCACCTGCCGCTCTACGGATTCGCCACGCCCGCGTCGCGTGCGGTGGTGACGGATGCCGCGGCCGCCCTGGCCTCGCGCGGGATGGTCTCGCGCCGGAAAGTCCCCGTCAGCATCGACCTCTCGAGCGTGGCGACGATGCGCGACCTCGGACGCGACATCCTCCAGGAGCTCATCGAGGCCGTCGTGCCGGACGTCGTCTTCGCCAACGCCGATGAGGCCGCGACGGCTCACGAGCTGGGCCTCGATCTCGGGAACGCCACCTGCGTGGTCAAGCGCGGCGGTGATCCCGTGCTGATCGTGGTCGACGGCGCGCAGATCGAGGTGCCGGTTCGTCGCGTCGACGACGTCGTCGACTCGACCGGGGCGGGAGACGCCTTCGCTGCCGGGTACATCGTGACAGCGCTGGCCGGCGCGGACGCGGTGCCGTGCGCCCGAGCGGGCAGCGAGCTCGCGCTGAGCGCGCTGCGCCGCCCGGGCGCGCTGTGATCGCTAGGCGGACTGGAGCGTCTCGAGCACCCGCTCGATGTCGTCGATGAAGGCGTTGTAGCCCGCGATCGTGGCCTGCACCTGCTCGTCGGTGAAGTCGGCGCGGTCCTGGCGGATCGTCAGCTCGGTTCCGCCGTCGACCTCGGCGAGGTCGAAAAGCACGGGGAGGCCGACGTCATCGCCGGGCTGATCGGTCAGGGTCATCGCGAGATGCGAGGGCGGGTCGACCACGTGGTACTCCCCCGCCCAGTCGATGCGGTTGCCGTCGGGGAGGAGCATGACGGCGCGGAAGGCGCCGCCCGGGCGAACGTCCATCGTCAGCGATTCCTGCGGCACCTCGACGGCCGCGGTCCCGAACCACACCGCGAAGTGCTCGGGCCTGGTGATCGCCTCGAACACGAGTTCGCGCGGTGCGCGGAGCGTGCGGGTGATCGTGAAGTAGTCAGCCATCGGAGTTCTCCTTGTCGTGTGATGCCGAGGGATCGGCGGGGCTGAGGTGCTGCAGAGCATGGAGGTACAGATCGAGCGCACCGACGCTGTCTTCCCAGAAGCGCGCGTAGTCGCCGATCCAGCGGGATGCCTCGGCGAGCGGCCGCGCCTCGAGGCGCGCCGGGCGGTATTGCGCATCCCTGCCGCGCGAGACGAGACCGGCCCCCTCCAGCACGCGCAGGTGCTTCGAGACGGCGGCGAAGGTCATGTCGAACGGAGCGGCGATCTCGCCCACGGTGGCCTCTCCCTCACTGAGCCGTTCGAGGATCGCTCGGCGCGTGGGGTCTGCGAGAGCCGAGAACGTGCGACTCAGCTGGTCGTCGGCCATGGTCTGCTCTCCTTCGCCTGTATTCAACCTATTGGTACAGTACCGAATGGTTGAATAATCCGCAAGTGTCGGATGCCCGCGCTACGGTGACGGCATGCCTCGCGTGATCTTCTACACGGCCACGACCCTCAACGGATTCCTCGCCGACGACGAGCACTCGCTCGACTGGCTCTTCGCGACGCCCGGCGGCGAGGGTGGAGACAGCGACTTCCAGGAGTTCCTCGCGGGAATCGGCGTGCTCGTACAGGGCTCCTCCACCTACGAGTGGGTCCTGCGCCATGAAGATCTCATCGCGCACCCCGAGAAGTGGCCGGCGTACTACGGCGCGCGGCCGACGTTCGTGTTCACGGGACGCGAGCTGCCGTCCGTCCCGGGGGCCGACCTCCGCTTCGTCCGCGGTGACGTCCGCGATGCGTGGCCCTCGATCCGCGAGGCCGCCGGGGAGAAGGACGTCTGGATCGTCGGCGGCGGCGATCTGGCGGGGCAGTTCGCCGACGCCGGCCTGCTCGACGAGATCCGCGTCTCGATCGCCCCTGCGGTCCTGCCGTCTGGCATGCCGCTGCTCCCTCGCCGCATCGGATCCGACGTGCTCACGCTCACGGCCGTGCGCCAGGCTGGTGCCTTCGCCGAGCTCACCTACTCGGTGAAGGCGCAGCGATGAGCGACCGGTGGCGCGGGGTTGTGGCAGCCCTCCTCAACCCGGACCTGCGTGCCGTGCTCGCCGAGACCATCGGAGCGAGCGAGCTGAGTGATGCGCGCCGTGCTCGGGCGAAGGCGCGGTTACGTGAGATCGGACTTCTGAGCGAGACCGCTGGCGGCGACGTCTTCGATGAGGACTTCGTGCGCAGCATCCTGGCCGAGAACGCGCCCACGCGCCCGACCGGTGTCGTCCGCTTCCTCGACCGAGACGGGCGTATCATCCGCTGGCCGGTGCGCTTCGACGACCTTCTCGAACTGCTGCAGTGGGTGGCCGCCCGCGCACTCGAGCCCTCCGCTGCCTATACCGAGGCCGAGATCAATGAGAGACTCGCCGCCTTCACCGACGATGTCGCGCTGCTGCGTCGGCACCTCGTGGACGCCGGAGTCGTCGCGCGCACGCCATCGGGTTCGGAGTACCGGCTGGCCGGCTCAGGCCCCTGACGGTCGCACCTCGAACCACTCCGCGTGCTTCGGCTCGCGGCCGTCTCCCGACGAGGTGCGTGTGAGGCGGCGCTGAACCCACGGGCCGACGTGCTGACGGTAGTACGCGGCCCCGCGCGCCGCGGCGAGGGGAAGGGGTGGGAGCGACCACCAGGCGGCGGGCGGCTCGAGGCCGAGCGCCGTCAGCACGCGGGCCGCGACGCGGTGATGCCCGCGCGCGTTCATGTGCAGGCGGTCCTCCGACCAGTACGGCGGCGTGGAGAGTTCGCGGTCCGGCCAGTTGAAGGCTCGGAAGACGTCGTCTCGATCGGCCAGCTTCGCCGTCACGGCAGCCGACAGCAGGTCGCCGCGTCGCTGGATCAGCCGACTCATCGGCAGCTGCGCCGACGGGTTCGCGCCCGACAGGACGATGAGCTGCACACCCTCCTCGTCGCAGCGCCGAAGGACATGGAGGAACGCATCGACCACCCGTGACACGCTCGTTCGAGGGCGGAGCATGTCGTTCCCGCCGCCGTTGAACGACAGGTGCGTGGGCCGCAGCGAGAGCGCGGGTTCGAGCTGCTGCTCGACGATCGGCCAGACGAGCTTTCCCCGGATCGCGAAGTTCGCGTAGTCGACCGGGGCTGCCGAGGCATCCGCCCACCCCTGCGCAACCAGATCCGCCCATCCGCGCACGCGTCCGTCCGGGAGCTCATCGCCGACGCCCTCGGTGAAGGAGTCGCCGATCGCGACGTAGCGTACCGCTGCCATCACTCCAGCCTAGGGCTGGTCAGCGGTCGTCCAGGGCGGCGCCCCGGCGGTCGGCGAGGCCCCACGCGGCGAGGGCGGCGATGCCGAAGAAGGCCGCGAAGACGACGAAGAGGGTCGGTGCCCCACCCGCGGCGAGAAGCAGGGGTACCGCGAGCGGAGCGATGATCGAGGCGATGCGCCCGGCGCCGGCGGCCCAGCCGGATCCGGTCGCGCGCAGCGAGGTGGGGTACATCTCGGGGGTGACGGCGTACAGCGCTCCCCACGCGCCGAGGTTGAAGAACGACAGCGCCATTCCGGCGGCGATGACCGCGCCCTCCGTGGTCGCGGTGCCGAAGAACACCGCGGCGACCGCGGACCCGACGAGGAACACCGACAGCGTCAGCCGTCGGCCCCACACCTCGATGAGCCACGCCGCGACCGCATACCCCGGCAGCTGCGCCAGCGTGATGATGAGCGTGAATCCGAAGGAGCGCACCAGGTCGTAGCCCTGCGCGACGAGGATCGACGGGATCCAGATGAACGCGCCGTAGTACGAGAAGTTGACGCAGAACCACACCAGCCACAGGCAGGCGGTGCGTGCGCGGAACTCCCGCGACCACAGCCCGGCCAGACGCGAGCCGACCGAGGAGGCGACGGGGGGTTCGATGAGGGGCGCCGCAGACCCGGTGACGGTCGGCGCCCTCTCCCCCGCGGCGGCCTCGAAGGTGCGAACCACTGCGTCGGCCTCGGTGTGGCGTCCCCGTCGCTCCAGCCAGCGAGCCGACTCGGGAAGACCCCAGCGCACGAACAGCGCGTACGCCGCGGGAAGCGCGCCGAGGGCGAACGCCCACCGCCAGCCGGCATCCGATGCGGGGATGACGAAGTAGCCGATGAGCGCTGCCGCCGTCCAGCCGACGGCCCAGAATGCCTCGAGGAAGACGATGAGTCGACCGCGCATCCGTGCCGGCGCGAACTCGCTCACATACGTCGATGCGACCGGCAATTCGGCGCCGAGCCCGAGGCCGACGAGGAAGCGGAGCACGAGGAGCGCCGCGAGCCCGCCGACGAGCGCGCTCGCGCCTGTCGCGAGCCCGTACACGAGCAGGGTGATGGCGAACACCGAGCGGCGCCCGATGCGGTCGGCGATGAGCCCGCCGGCACTCGCGCCGACCGCCATGCCGATGAAGCCGACCGACGCGATCCAGGCCGTCTCCTGGGGCTGCAGCTGCCACTGGACAGCGAGTGCGGCGATGACGAACGAGATGAGCCCGACGTCCATCGCATCCAGCGCCCATCCGATCCCCGACCCCGTCAGCACCCGCAGGTGCCGTTGCGTGAAGGGCAGCCGGTCGAGGCGCTCGGAGGTCGTCGCGGGGACGCGGGTGTCGGCATCCGTCATAGCGTCATGCTACGGACGATGGGGATCCCGCGGCGCCTACGAGAGCATGTCGCGCACGAGTGGCGCGACCTCGGTGCCGTAGAGCTCGATCGAGCGCATCGTGCGCTCGTGCGAGAGCGTGCCGGTCGAGAACTTCATGTCGAAGCGCTCGACGCCGAGGGTCTTCACGGTGTCGGCGATCTTGCGGGCCACGGTCTGGGGCGAGCCGACGTACAGGGCGCCTTCGGGACCGACGTCGCGCTGGAAGCGCATGCGGCTGTACGGCGGCCAGCCCCGCTCGCGGCCGATGGTGTTGTTCATGGCGGCGAAACCCTCGTACGCCTCGTCCCAGGCCTGCTGGTCGGTCTCGGCGACGTGTCCCGGCGAGTGCACGCCGATGGGAAGCGGCTCGTGCTCGAACGTCGTGAGCGATCGGCGGTAGAGGTCCGCGAAAGGCCGGAACCGGTCCGCCGGGCCGCCGATGATGGCCAGCATGAGCCCGTAGCCATAGCGGGCCGCACGCACCACGGACTCGGGAGTGCCGCCGACGCCGACCCAGGCGCGCAGGCCGTTCTCGGTCTTGGGGAAGACGTCGGCGTCGGTCAGCGGCGCGCGGAGCGTGCCCTGCCACGTGACCGGCTTCTCGTCCAGGAGCTTCGAGAACAGGTCGAGCTTCTCGTCGAACAGCGTCTCGTAATCGCGCAGGTCGTAGCCGAACAGCGGGAAGGACTCGATGAACGATCCACGGCCGAGGATCACCTCGGCACGCCCGTTCGAGACGGCGTCGAGCGTGGCGAAGCGCTCGTACACCCGAACGGGATCATCGCTCGAGAGCACCGTGACAGCAGTTCCCAGGTGGATGTTCTCGGTGCGGGCCGCGGCGGCGGCGAGCACGATCTCGGGGCTCGAGACGGCGAACTCCGGGCGGTGGTGCTCCCCCACTCCGAAGAACGACAGTCCCACGCGGTCGGCGAGAACGGCCTGCTCGACGACGTTGCGGATCGTCTGCGCGTCGCTGAGCAGCTCGCCCGAGTCGTCGCGGGTCACGTCTCCGAAGGTGTCGAGTCCCAGCTCGACGGCGGCGAGTTCAGTCATCCGAAGCATCCTTTCCATTCGCACGAATGGATCGCGCGTGAGTGGGAACCACTGCGGGGTGCGCGGCATTCCCACAAGACAAGCGGATGCCACGCGCGTACCGTGGCGGTATGGCCATCTTCGCCGATCGGGCCGACGCCGGGCGCGAGCTCGCGGCAGCGCTCGAGGACTGGCGCGGCACGGGTGCCGTCGTCGCCGGCATCCCGCGTGGCGGCGTCGTCGTGGCGGCCGAAGTCGCGCGGACGCTCCAGCTGCCGCTCGTGGCGACCGTGGTCAGGAAGCTGGGCGCGCCCGCGCACGAGGAGTTCGCCGTCGGCGCGATCGCCGACGATGTGCGCGTGCTGAACGATGCCGCGCGGCGGTCGAGCGGGGTTTCTCCGGAAGAGCTCGCATCGGTGGAGGAGCGGGAACGCGCCGAGCTGCGGCGCCGGACCGCCCTGTTCGGCTCCTCACGTGAGCGCATCAAGGGGCGGACCGTGATCGTCGTCGATGACGGCGTGGCGACCGGAGCGAGTGCGACCGCCGCGTGCAGGTCGCTGCGCGCCCAGGGCGCGGCGTCGATCGTGCTGGCAGTTCCCGTGGCCCCGGCGGACTGGAGGCCGCCGACCGATGCCGTCGACGAGTACGTGTGCCCTCACCGCGCGCGAGACTTCTGGGCGGTCGGTGAGTTCTACGACGATTTCACGCAGACGAGCGACGCGGAGGTCGTGGGACTGCTGTCCGACGACCTCCGCGGGTGATCTCGCCGGCGCTCAGCGCGAAAGGGCGCTGCGCAGGGTGTCGAGGCCGACGCCGCCGATGTCGAGCGCGCGCTTGTGGAAGCGCTTGATCGAGAACTCGGCGCCCTCGCGCTCGGCGACCTCGTCGCGCAGCTGCTCCCAGATGCGCTGACCCACCTTGTAGGAGGGAGCCTGGCCCGGCCAGCCGAGGTAGCGGTTGACCTCGAACTTCACGAACTCGTCGGGCATGTTGACGTTGTGGCGCATGAAGTCGAGCGCGAAGTCGGCATCCCACACCCCCTCGCCGTCGGGGCGCTGCTTCTCGAGGTGGACGCCGATGTCGAGCACGACACGAGCGGCTCGCATGCGCTGGCCGTCGAGCATGCCGAGACGGTCGGCGGGGTCGTCGAGGTAGCCCAGCTGCTCCATGAGCCGCTCTGCGTAGAGGGCCCATCCCTCCGCATGGCCGGAGGTGCCGCCGAGGAGCCGGCGATAGGTGTTGAGCTGCGCGCGGTTGTAGACAGCCTGCGCGATCTGGAGGTGGTGACCCGGAACACCCTCGTGATACACCGTCGTCAGCTCACGCCAGGTGTCGAACGACTCGACTCCCTCGGGAACCGACCACCACATGCGGCCCGGACGCGAGAAGTCGTCGGTCGGACCGGTGTAGTAGATCCCGCCTTCCTTGGTCGGCGCGATCATGCACTCGAGCTTGCGGATGGGCTCCGCGATGTCGAAGTGCGTGCGGCCGAGCTCGGCGACAGCGCGGTCGCTCGTCTCCTGCATCCAGCGCTGCAGGGCGTCGGTGCCGTGCAGCTTGCGGCTCTCGTCCTGCTCGAGGAAGGCCACAGCCTCTTCGACCGATGCTCCCGCCTTGATCTCGCGCGCGATCGACTCCTGCTCGGCGACCATGCGGGCGAGCTCCTCGACGCCCCACTCGTACGTCTCGTCGAGATCGACGGTCGCGCCGAGGAAGCGGCGCGAATGGAGCGCGTAGAGCTCGCGACCCACCGCGTCCTTCTCGGAGGACGCCGGTGCGAGCTCGGTGCCGAGGAACTCCGCGAGCTGGTCGTACGCGACGCGGGCAGCGTTCGCGTTGTCGGCGAGGTCACGGGCGAGCGATGCCGGAAGCTGTCCCTCGGCCGGGGCGGCCTCGGCCGCGAAGGCGGCGAAGAAGCCCCCGTCCTCGGTGTAGCGCCCGATCTGCGAGACGACCTCGGTGACCTGCCGACGCGCGGGCACGACGCCCTGCTGGATGCCGGTGCGCAGCGTCTCGATGTAGCCATCGATCGCCGCGGGAACGGCCTTCAGGCGCGTCGCGATGACCGACCAGTCGTCCGGCGTTGCGGTGGGCATCAGGTCGAACGCGGAGCGGATGTTCTGAGCGTGCGAGGCGATGACGTTGATGTCGCGCAGATGCCACTTCGCATCGTCGAGCTCGATGCCGAGCTCGATCTCGCGCGCGAGGTCTTCCTTGGTGACGGCGTCGATGTCGTCGACCGGGGTGGCGGCGGCCAGCGCCGCCAGCGTCTTTCGGCCTTCCTCGGTGAGGCGCTGTTGACCGGCCGGGCTGTAGTCGCCGAAGCGGTCGTTGAACTCGGAGCGTCCGATGTAGGTCGCCAGCGTGGGCTCGAGCTCCGCCAGCGTGTCGACCCAAGCGTCAGCGATCGTGTCGATCGGCGTGGGCGTGCGTGTTTCGTCAGTCATGGGATCGAGCCTAAAGAGCCGTCCCGCGGCGCGCCAAACGGCCGGTCAGTGCCCGGCTTCGTTCCAGTCGCCGCCGCGCCCGATCTGCACGTCGAGAGGAACCGACAGCGTCGCCGCATCGCCCATCCGTTCGTGGACGATCCGCTCGGCCTCGTCCCACTCCCCCGGCGCCACTTCGACGACGAGTTCGTCGTGGATCTGCAGCAGCACGCGCGATCGCAGGCCGGCGGCGGTGAAGTCGTCGTGGATGTGGAAGAGCGCGATCTTCATGATGTCGGCGGCGCTGCCCTGGATCGGGGCGTTCAGCGCGGCGCGCTCGGCGTTCTCACGCAGGACGCGGTTGGGGCTCGCCAGGTCGGGGAACGGACGCCGGCGACCGAAGATCGTCTCGGTGTAGCCGTCGATGCGCGCCTGCTCGACGGAGGAGCGCAGGTAGTCGCGGACCGCGCCGAAGCGGGCGAAGTACTCCATCATGAGCTGCTTGGCCTCGGACTGCTCGATGCGCAGCTGCTTGGAGAGGCCGAACGCGGAGAGACCGTAGACGAGGCCGTAGGACATGGCCTTCACCTTCGTGCGCATCGCCGGCGTGACATCGGCCGGGTCGACGGAGAAGACCCGCGCCCCGACGTAGCGGTGCAGGTCCTCGCCGGAGTTGAACGCCTCGATGAGGCCGGGGTCTTCCGAGAGGTGCGCCATGATGCGCATCTCGATCTGCGAGTAGTCGGCCGTCAACAGTGTTTCGTAACCGTCGCCGACGATGAAGGCCGAGCGGATGCGGCGGCTCTCCTCGGTGCGGATCGGGATGTTCTGCAGGTTGGGGTCGGTGCTCGAGAGGCGCCCGGTCTGGCTTCCGGTCTGCACATAGGTCGTGCGGATCCGGCCGTCGCTGCCGATCGCCGTGTCGAGCGACTCGATGATCTGGCGCAGCTTCGTCGCCTCCCGGTGCTGCAGCAGGAGGTCGAGGAACGGGTGCGGGTTCGTCTCCTGGAGGTCGGCGAGGACGGCGGCATCGGTCGAGTACCCGGTCTTGGTCTTGCGGGTCTTCGGCAGCTGCAGCTCCTCGAAGAGCACCTCCTGCAGCTGTTTGGGCGAGCCGAGATTGACCTCGCGGCCGATCGCGGCGTAGGCCTGCTGCGCGATGCCGTCTGCCCGCTCCCCCAGCTCGCCCGAGAAGGTGGAGAGAGTCTCGTGCGACACCGCCACGCCGGCCAGCTCCATGTCGGCGAGCGTGAGGAGCGTCGGCAGCTCGATGTCGGCGAGGACGGTCGCCACGCTCTCGGGCAACTCGGCGCGCAGCGCCGTCATGACGCGCATCGCGAACCAGGCGAGCTGACCCGGCGTGGCTCCCTCTGTCTCGGGAACGAGCTGCGTGGGGTCGGCCTCGGGGAGCTTCTCGTCGAGGTAGCGATCGACGAGGTCTGCGAGCGTCTTGTCGGGGAAGCTCGGGCGCAGCAGCCACCCGGCGACGATCACGTCGAACGCGAGACCACCCAGGCGCAGTCCCGCGCGGCGGAGCGCTTTCACCTGCGGCTTGGCGTCGCTGAAGACCTTGGGTGCGTCCGAGGCGAACCAGTCACCGAGCACCGCCTGCAGCTCGGGCGTCCAGTCGGCCTCGGCCGCGGCATCCGCCGTCGCGAAGCCCACACGGCGAGGCAGCCCGCCCTCGATCACGATCGTGACGCCCACTTCGGCCCTGGCCGCCTCGAGCCACGCGAGCAGATCGGCCGGCGACGGCTCGACGGGGACCGGCATCGGAACCGCAGCTGCCGACGCGACGGCCGCCATCTGCTGCTCGATGCCCGCGAGTTCGGCGACGCGGGGAATGAGGGTCTTGAACTCGAGTCGGGCGAAGATGTCGCGCACGGCCTGCGCATCCATCGGCTTCACCTTCAGATCGTCGATCGTGACGGGCAGCTCGACGTCGGTCAGCAGACGGTTCAGCGCCCGGTTGCGGCGCACGTCGTCGAGGTGCTCGCGCAGGTTGTTGCCGACGACGCCCGTCACCTTGTCGGCGTTGTCGAGCAGCTCGTCGAGGGAGCCGAACTGGTTGAGCCACTTGACCGCGGTCTTCTCGCCCACCTTCGGCACACCGGGGAGGTTGTCGCTCGTCTCGCCCACGAGCGCGGCGATGTCGGGGTACTGCTCGGGCGGGACGCCATAGCGGTCGATCACGGCCTGGCGGTCGTACCGCTTGAGCTGCGACACCCCCTGGACGTTCGGGTAGAGCAGCGTGATGTCGTCGCCCACGAGCTGGATCGTGTCGCGATCGCCCGAGCAGACGAGCACGTCGAAATGCGCGTCCGCCGCCTGGGTCGCGAGCGTCGCGAGGATGTCGTCGGCCTCGAAGTCCTCTTTCTGGAGGACGGTGATGCTCATCGCCGCGAGGCAGTCCTGGAGGATCGGGATCTGGCCCTTGAACTCCGCGGGCGTCTCGGAGCGGTTCGCCTTGTACTCGGCGTACTCGCGCGTGCGGAAGGACTGTCGCGACGTGTCGAAGGCGACCGCCATGTGCGTCGGCCGCTCGGCCTTGATGAGGTTGATCAGCATCGCGAGGAACCCGTAGATGCCGTTCGTGTGCTGGCCGTCCTTCGTGGAGAAGTTGTCGACGGGAAGGGCGTAGAACGCCCGATACGCCAGCGAATGGCCGTCCACGACGAGAAGGGTAGGCTTTGCGGAGTCCGTCACCCTGTAAGCCTAGCCAGGGCCGGAGACACCCCCTTCCCATCGTCCCGAAGGTCAGCCATGCCCGACTCCCCCGTGCACATCGATGGTCTCGAGTGGGCGGCGAACCGCGGGATGGGTGCTCTCGCCGAGAAGATGGGTCTCGAGTTCGTCGAGTTCTCGATCGAGCGCTGCGTGGCCACCATGCCCGTCGAGGGCAACACGCAGCCCGTCGGCCTCCTCCACGGCGGCGCCTACGTGGTTCTCGGCGAATCGCTGGGTTCCATGGCGGCGAACCTGCACGCCGGACCCGACCGCCTCGCCGTCGGCGTCGACATCAACGCGACCCACACCCGGTCGGCGACGTCCGGAATCGTGACGGGCGTGTGCACCCCGGTGCACCTCGGACGCACCATCACGGTGCACGAGATCGTCGTCACCGACGATCAGGGCCGGCGCTGCTCGACGGTTCGCATCACGAACCACATCATGGCGCGTCCCAGGGAATGAAGAAGAGCGGATGCCTCGGCATCCGCTCTCCTCGAAATCTGATCAGCCCTTCTTGGGCGCGAGCTGCTCGATGATCGCCTTCGCGACGTCCTGCATCGTGAGGCGGCGGTCCATCGACGCCTTCTGGATCCACCGGAACGCCTCGGGCTCGCTGAGGCCCATCTTCTCGTTGAGAAGGCCCTTGGCGCGGTCGACCAGCTTGCGGGTCTCGAAGCGCTCGACCATGTCGGCGACCTCGGCCTCGAGCGTGATGATCTGCTCGTAGCGGGCCAGGGCGATCTCGATCGCCGGCAGGAGGTCGTTCGGCGTGAAGGGCTTCACGACGTAGGCCAGCGCGCCGGCCTCGCTCGCGCGCTCGACGAGCTCCTTCTGGCTGAACGCGGTGAGGAGCACCACGGGGGCGATGTGGTTCTTGCTGAGCTTCTCGGCGGCCGAGATGCCGTCGAGCTGCGGCATCTTGACATCCATGATGACGAGGTCGGGGCGCAGGTCGGTGGCCAGCTGCACGGCGGTCTCGCCGTCTCCCGCTTCACCGACGACGTCGAAGCCGTTGTCGCGAAGGATCTCGACGATGTCGAGTCGGATCAGCGACTCGTCCTCCGCCACCACCACGCGACGGGGGGTCGAGGCGGGCGATGCGGGGGTCTGCTCCTGCTCAGTCACCATTGAATCCTACGGTATGGTCAATCGCGGTAGCGCGGCACGAGCCGCCCTGCCGGTGTGGCGGAATGGCAGACGCGACCGACTCAAACTCGGTTGCCCGAAAGGGCGTGTGGGTTCGACTCCCACCACCGGCACCGAAGCCGCACGGCGCGGCCCCGCCCCTGGGTCAGAGGCGGTCGGCCACCGTTGCGGCGACCGTCAGCCAGGCGTCTCGCGTCTCGGGCGACAGCGCGTCGAAGTCGATCGGGCCGCCGTCGACGAGTGAGGCGTCGAACGGAGCGATGACGACACCCGACGTGACCTGATCGAAGTGCCGTGAGAGTCGCGACTCGAGGCGCCGGTCGGGGCGCGACGACGGCGCCGTCAGCACCGTGACGGCACGGTCGACCTTGTCGCCGAATCCCTTCTCGCGCAGCCCGTCGAGCAGCCAGGCCGCACTGGCGGCGGTGTCTTCGCGCACCGTCGACACGATGACGAGCTGATCGGCGGCTGCCACTGCGGCGATCCAGTTCGACGCGCGCATGTTGTTTCCGGTGTCGATGATCATGAGCCGGTAGTAGCGGCGCAGCAGCGCGTGCAGGCGGTCGAACGCTGCGGCGTCGATCGTCGACGATGCTGCCGCGTCCTCATCCGACGCGAGCACGTCGAAGCGCGCGTCGACTTGGGTGCGCACGTAGGTGTCGAGGGTGGCCAGGCCCGACCCGTCGGGATCGGAGAACCGGTTCAGGTCTTCGAGCAGGTCGACGGCGGTGCGGTGGTGCGGCGCGTGCTGCGCCCGCCAGCCGAGCGTGCCGCGCGTCTCGTTGTTGTCCCACGCGAGGGTCGCGCCGCCGCGGAGCGTGCCGAAGGTGGCCGCCAGCAGGAGCGTGCTCGTGGTCTTGTGCGCGCCGCCCTTGGGGTTCAGCACGACGATCGTCCGCGGGGCATCGAGTCGGCGCTGCACCCGCTTCGCGCGATCGAGGCGGGAGCGCTCCGCGCGTCCGGGCTGAGGCGAGATCACTCCCCCGGTCGCCCGGCGGATCGCGCCCTGCCAGCCCTCCGTCGCACGCGGCCGGTCTCCGCCGCCGCGTGAGTCGAGGAGGTCCTGCACCGTCGGCTTGGCGAGGTCGCGCGACGACGCCGTGCTGCGGAGGGGGCCGGCGTCAGCCGCGGCGGCTGCGCGAGCCTCGGGTGCGGGCAGCGGAGCGGCGGCGAAAGTCGCTGCGGCTGCGCGAGCCTCGGGCGCCGTCTGCGGTGCTGCGGAGACCGGCGGGGCGGCCACCGGGACGGACGGCGCCGCGGCGGCGGACATCGGGGCGGGCGCGGGGACGTCGGCAGCCGTCGTCATCGGCGCGGCTTCGGATCGCGACGCGGCGTCAGGGGCCGAGGCATCCGTCACGGGCTCACTCACGGAGGGAACCGCCGGAGCGGACCCGACGGGAGCGGGAGCCGGCGCCGACGCTGCCGGCGCGCTCTCCAGCGACTCGGCGAACCGGCCGTCGGGGTGCACCACGAGCGGCCAGCGGGAGGAACCCTCGACGAGGGTCGCGTGGGCGGGTTCGCCGGCGGATGCCGCCAGCAGGCGGATCTCCTCGACGACGCGATCGCGCAGAGCGCGGCTGTCGGCGGCGACGACTTCTTCGACGTCCGATCCGACGTGGACCTCTGCGACGGTGCTCGACAGGATGTGGACGGTCGCTTCGGGGGTTCGTGTCATCGGGGTCCTCCTCAGGGGGCGAGGTCTCGGGCGGTCCGTGGGGGTCGCGCCCTCCGATACGTTAGCCGACGCGCCTGATCGCGACCTTCAGACGTTCCGCGCCGGTGGGCGAACCCTCGAGAACGGCCCGCTCCGCGCAGCGAGAAGGACGGGGGGCGGATGCCTCGGCCTCCGCCCCCCGTCCGCGCTCATGCGCCGAAGTACTGGTTTCCGAGCGCTTTGCTCTTGAGGGCCTCGAACTCGCCCTGCGAGATCGTTCCCGCGTCGAGGAGCGCCTTGGCCTTGGCGATGTCGTCGGCCGGGTTCGCCGACGCGGAGGGCTTGTAGTCATCCACCTCGGGTGCGCTCACATAACGGGCGCGGGCGCGCTCGGCCATGCCGCTCCCCCGCGCGATGACGTAGACCAGAGCGGTGAGGAACGGCACGAAGACGAGCGCGATGATCCACAGCGCCTTGAGCCAGCCGTTGAGCTTCTCGTCGCGGAAGAGGTCGGTGATGATCACGATGACGACGTAGATGTAGGCCACGAACCAGAAGCCCCACAGCAGCCACCAGAAGAAGTCCATGCGAATCCTCCAGACAGAGAAACGACAGCGGTCGCGCTCAGCATAGTGAGCGCGACCGCTGCGCAGTCGGAAAAGGCCTACAACTCGCCGGACTTGTAGATCGGGGCCTTGCCGTGGACGGCGTCGCCCACCTTGTGGATGCGGATGTCGTTGGTCGAGCCGATGATTCCGGGAGGCGAACCCGAGATCACCACCACCTTGTCGCCGACCTTCGCGAGGTCGTTGGCCAGCAGGTAGTCGTCGACCTGGATGAACATGCGGTCCGTGTGGGTGACGTGCTCGACGAGCGTCGATTTCACGCCCCACGTGAGCGCCATGCGGCGACGGATGCCGGGCTCGGGTGTGAAGCCGATCATGGGGATCCGAGGACGCAGGCGCGACATGCGACGCGCGGTGTCGCCCGACTCGGTGAAGATGCAGAGGTACTTCGCCTCGACGAACTCGGCGACCTCGAGCGCTGCGAGCGTGATCGCGCCACCCTGCGTGCGCGGCTTGGTGGTGAGCGGCTGGATGCGCTCCAGGCCGTGCTCCTCGGTGGAGTCGATGATGCGCGCCATCGTCTCGACGACGACGACCGGATACTTGCCCACGCTGGTCTCGCCCGACAGCATCACCGCGTCGGCGCCGTCGAGGACGGCGTTGGCGACGTCACTCGTCTCGGCGCGCGTCGGGACCGGGTTCTCGATCATCGACTCGAGCATCTGCGTGGCCACGATGACGGGCTTTGCCATGCGGCGGCACAGCTCGACGGCGCGCTTCTGGACGATCGGGACGGCCTCGAGCGGGAGCTCCACGCCCAGGTCGCCACGGGCGACCATGATGCCGTCGAACGCGTCGATGATCTCCTCGAGGTTCTCGACCGCCTGGGGCTTCTCGATCTTCGCGATCACGGGAAGGTGACGGCCCTCTTCGGCCATGATGACGTGCACGCGCTGCACGTCCTTGGCATCGCGCACGAACGACAGCGCGATGATGTCGGCGCCCGCGCGGAGGCCCCAGCGGAGGTCGGCTTCATCCTTCTCGGAGAGCGCGGGGACGTTGACGGCGACCCCGGGCAGGTTGATGCCCTTGTTGTTGGACACCGGCCCGCCGACGATCACCTTCGTCGTGACGACGGTGCCGTCGGTCTCGACGACCTCGACGCGCACCTTGCCATCGTCGATGAGGAGGAAGTCGCCGGGCTTGACGTCGTTCGGCAGGCCCTTGAACGTCGTGCCGACGATCTCCTTCGTGCCGAGGATGTCTTCGGTCGT
Source organism: Microbacterium sp. MF43 (assembly GCF_012847295.1). Classification (GTDB taxonomy): domain Bacteria; phylum Actinomycetota; class Actinomycetes; order Actinomycetales; family Microbacteriaceae; genus Microbacterium. Next base: position 492,561 of record NZ_JABBDY010000003.1, on the reverse strand, counting down.
GATCTTGAAGATGTCGCCTGCGGCCAGCTCGTGCGGGCCGTTCTCGAACTTGCCCAGGCGGATCTTCGGACCCTGCAGGTCCACGAGCACGGCCACCGGGCGGCCGGCGTCGTCTGCGGCCTTGCGCACGTTGGCGAAGTTCGTGTCGTGGACCGAGTAGTCGCCGTGGCTCAGATTGAAGCGGGCGACATCCACGCCGGCGTCGATGATCGCGCGAACGCTCTCATATGTCGACGTGGCGGGGCCGAGGGTGGCGACGATTTTGGCGCGTCTCATCCGTGTGAATTCTCCGGGTGTGTTCGAGGGCGAATGCCGTGGCCAGCCTACGCGGGCTGCAGGCCGATCGCGACATCGGTGGGGCGGACGGGGGCGGGCAGCTGCGTGGCGCCCATGAGGTAGGCGTCGACGCTCGCGGCGGCCGCGCGGCCCTCGGCGATCGCCCACACGATGAGCGACTGTCCGCGGCCGGCGTCGCCGGCGACGAAGACACCGGGAGCGGTGGTCTGGTAGTCGTTCTCGCGCTGCACGTTGCCGCGGGTGGTGAACTGCGCGCCGAGCTGCTCCTCGAGGAGGGTGCGCTCCGGGCCGGTGAATCCCATGGCGATCAGGACCAGGTCGGCCGGGATCTCGCGTTCGGTCCCGCTCTTGGGGACGCGGCGGCCGTCGACGAACTCGGTCTCGGCCACGCGGAGCGCGCGCACCTCTCCGGCGTCGTTCGCGAGGAACTCGACGGTGCTCGCGAGGTAGGACCGCTCGCCGCCCTCCTCGTGCGCGGACTGGACCTCGAAGAGCGTCGGCGACATCGGCCACGGCTGGTGCTCGGGTCGCTCGCCCGGTGGGCGGCGGCCGATCGCGAGGTTCGTCACGCTCAGTGCGCCGTGACGGTGGGCGGTGCCGATGCAGTCGGCCCCGGTGTCACCGCCGCCGATCACCACGACGTGCTTGCCCTCGGCGGTGATCTGGTTGGCGACAGCGTCGCCGGCGACCGCCTTGTTCGACTCGACCAGGTACTCCATGGCGAAGTGGACGCCCGCCAGGTCGCGGCCCGGGATCGCCAGTTCGCGCGGGACGGTCGCGCCGGTCGCGATGACGACGGCGTCGTAGCGCGCCCGCAGGTCGCTCCACGAGATGTCCTTGCCGATCTCGACGCCGGCGCGGAACCGCGTGCCCTCGTCGCGCATCTGGCGCAGGCGCGACTCGAGGTGCTTCTTCTCCATCTTGAAGTCCGGGATGCCGTAGCGGAGCAGCCCTCCGATGCGGTCGTCGCGCTCGAAGACGGCCACGGTGTGACCGGCACGGGTGAGCTGCTGGGCGGCCGCGAGGCCCGCGGGTCCCGAGCCGACGACGGCGACGGTCTTGCCCGTGAGGCGGCCGGGGGGCTCGGCCTCGACCCAGCCGTTCGCGAACGCCTCCTCGATGATCGAGGCCTCGATCTGCTTGATCGTGACGGCCGGCTGATTGATGCCGAGGACGCACGAGCTCTCGCACGGCGCCGGGCACAGCTTGCCGGTGAACTCCGGAAAGTTGTTCGTTGCATGGAGGCGCTCGATCGCGGAGCGGCCCTCGCCGCGCCACGTCAGGTCGTTCCACTCGGGGATGAGGTTTCCGAGTGGGCAGCCCTTGTGGCAGAACGGCACGCCGCAGTCCATGCATCGCCCGGCCTGGCGTCGGAGCACGGCCGAGTCTCCCGGCTCGTACACCTCTTTCCAGTCCATGATGCGCACCGGCACCGGCCGCCGCGGCGGCAGCTCGCGCTCGGTGACCTTCAGAAAGCCTTTCGGGTCAGCCACCCGTCACCTCCAGGATGCGGTTCCAGACCACGTCGCCGTCGGGGTCGAGTCCCTCGGCGACGGCGTTCTGGCGCGTCTCGAGCACCGCGGCGTAATCGCGCGGCAGGACGCGGACGAAGTTGTCGAGCTCCGCCTCGAAGTCGGCGAGCAGCGCCGAGGCGAGCGTGGAATCGGTCTCGGCGACATGCTGCTCGAGCAGGTCGCGGAGGATCTCGGCGTCGCCGGAACCGAGCGAGCCCAGCACGAGCTCACCGGACGCGAGGGCCTCGCGGTTCACGAGCTTGCGATCGAGCTTGTAGACGTACGCCGTTCCGCCGGACATGCCGGCGCCGAGGTTGCGGCCGGTCGCGCCGAGGATCACCGCGAGTCCGCCGGTCATGTACTCCAGCGCGTGGTCGCCCACTCCCTCGACCACCGCGGTCGCACCGGAGTTGCGCACGAGGAAGCGCTCCCCCACGACGCCGCGAAGGAAGAGCGTGCCCTGGGTGGCGCCGTAGCCGATCACGTTGCCCGCGATCACGTTCTGCGACGCGTCGAACGTCGCCCGGCGCGGCGGCCGCACGACGATCTGACCACCGGAGAGCCCCTTGCCGACGTAGTCGTTGGAGTCTCCCTCGAGGCGCAGCGTGATTCCGGCGGGCATGAAGGCGCCGAACGACTGCCCGGCGGAGCCGGTGAGGTTCACCACGATGCTCCCCGAAGGAAGGCCGTTCTCGCCGCGCGCTCGCGTGACGTGGTGGCCGAGCAGGGTGCCGACCGCGCGCTCGGTGTTGCGGATCGGCAGGTCGATCGTCACCTGGCCGCCATGGGCGATGACGTCCTGCGCCCGCTCGATCAACGGCACGTCGAAGTGCTCGTCCAGCTCGTGGTTCTGCGCGACGGCGCTCCGCCGCGGCTCGTCCTGGGCGAACGTCGGTCCGTTGAGCACCGGCGCCAGGTCGAGGCCGCTCGCCTTCCAGTGCTCCACGGCACCGTCGATGTCGAGCAGCTCGCTGTGGCCGATGATCTCGTCCAGCGAGCGGAACCCGAGCTGTGCCAGGTACTCGCGCACCTCCTCCGCGATGAACTCCATGAAGTTCACGACGAACTCGGGCTTGCCGTTGAATCGCTCGCGGAGCACCGGATTCTGCGTCGCGACGCCGACGGGGCACGTGTCGAGGTGGCAGACGCGCATCATGATGCAGCCCGACACGACCAGCGGTGCAGTGGCGAACCCGAACTCCTCGGCGCCGAGCAGCGCGCCGATGATGACGTCGCGGCCCGTCTTGAGCTGTCCGTCGACCTGAACGACCACGCGGTCGCGCATGCCGTTGAGCATGAGCGTCTGCTGGGTCTCGGCGAGTCCGAGCTCCCACGGCGTGCCCGCGTGCTTGAGAGAGTTCAGCGGGCTCGCCCCGGTGCCGCCGTCGTGACCAGAGACGAGGATCACATCGGCCAGCGCCTTCGCGGTTCCCGCGGCCACCGCGCCGATGCCCGACTGGCTCACGAGCTTCACATGCACGCGGGCCGTCGGGTTGGCGCGCTTGAGATCGAAGATGAGCTGCTTGAGATCTTCGATCGAGTAGATGTCGTGGTGCGGAGGCGGCGAGATGAGCCCGACCCCGGCGGTCGCGTGCCGCGTGCGGGCGACCCACGGGTAGACCTTGGTCGGCGGCAGCTGGCCTCCCTCGCCGGGCTTGGCGCCCTGGGCGAGCTTGATCTGGATGTCGTCGGCCTCGGTCAGGTACAGACTGGTCACGCCGAACCGGCCGGAGGCGACCTGCTTGATCGCGCTGCGGCGCTCAGGGTCGAGCAGTCGATCGACGTCTTCGCCGCCCTCGCCGGTGTTGGACTTCGCGCCGAGGCGGTTCATCGCGATCGCGAGCGTCTCGTGCGCTTCCTTCGAGATGGAGCCGTAGCTCATCGCACCCGTCGAGAAGCGCTTGACGATCGACGAGACCGGCTCGACCTCGTCGATCGGCACCGGGGTCCGTCCCTCGGTCTTGAGCTTGAAGAGGCCGCGCAGCGTGTTCAGCTCGTTGGCCTGGTCGTCGACCAGCTTCGTGTACTCGCGGAAGATGTCGTACCGGCGCGTGCGGGTGGAGTGCTGCAGGCGGAAGACGGTGTCGGGGTTGAACAGGTGCGGCGACCCGTCGCGACGCCACTGGTACTCCCCGCCGGTCCACAGCCGCTCGTGCGCGCGCACGGCGGCGTCTTCGGGGTACGCGTACGCGTGTCGTGCCGCGTTCTCGGCCGCGATGACGTCGAGCCCGACGCCCCCGAGCTTCGACTCGGTGCCGGTGAAGTACTTCGCGATGAACTCCTCGGAGAGGCCGACGGCCTCGAACACCTGAGCCCCGGCGTACGACGACACCGTCGAGATGCCCATCTTCGACATGATCTTGAGCACGCCCTTGCCGAGGGCGTAGATCAGGTTCTTGACGGCCTTCTCGGGCGTGATTCCCGTGATGTACCCGGCGCGAACCAGGTACTCGACGGTCTCCATCGCGAGGTACGGGTTGACGGCGGATGCCCCGTACCCGATGAGCGTCGCCACGTGGTGGACCTCGCGCACATCGCCGGCCTCGACCACCAGACCGCACTTCATGCGGGTCTCGTTGCGGATGAGGTGGTGGTGGACGGCGGCCAGCATGAGCAGCGACGGGATCGGCGCGAGGTCCTTGTTCGAGTCGCGGTCGGACAGCACGATGAACTCGGCACCGTCCTCGATCGCCTGGTCGACCTCCTGGCACATCTGCGCCAGACGCTTCTGCATGCCCTTGTGACCGGCCTCGACGCGGTAGAGGCCGCGGATCGTCACGGACGTGCGCCCGGGCAGCGCCGTGTCGATGTGCTGGATCTTCGCCAGCTCGTCGTTGTCGATCACGGGGAAGTCGAGCGTGACGACGCGCGTGTGATCGGGACCCCACTCGAGGAGGTTCCGCTCCGGACCCAGGCCGAGCGACAGCGAGGTCACGACCTCTTCGCGGATCGAGTCCAGCGGCGGGTTGGTGACCTGGGCGAACTGCTGCGTGAAGTAGTCGAACAGCAGGCGCGGGCGCTCGCTGAGCACGGCGACGGGCGTGTCGCTGCCCATCGCGCCGAGGGGCTCGGCACCGGTCTGCCCCATGGGGGTGAGGAGGATGCGCACCTCTTCCTCGGTGTATCCGAAGGTGCGCTGGCGACGCGTGATGGAGGCGATCGGATGCACGATGTGCTCGCGCTCGGGGAGATCGGCCAGGCGCACCCGTCCCGCGTCGAGCCACTCCTGCCACGGCTCGAGCTCGGCGAGATCGCGCTTGATCTCGTCGTCCTCGACGATGCGGCCCTGGGCCGTGTCGACCAGGAACATGCGCCCCGGGCGCAGGCGGCCGCGGCGCTTGATGCGCTCGGGCTCGAAGTCCAGCACGCCGGTCTCGCTGCCGATGACGACCAGCCCGTCGGTGGTCTCGGTCCATCGTCCGGGGCGAAGGCCGTTGCGGTCGAGGGTGGCGCCGACCACGGTGCCGTCGGTGAAGATCAGCGCCGCCGGACCGTCCCAGGGCTCCATCTGCATCGAGTGGAACTCGTAGAACGCCCGGAGCTTGGGGTCGATGTCGGCCTGCTTCTCGTACGCCTCGGGGACCATCATCATGATGGCGTGCGGCAGGCTGCGGCCGGTCAGCGTGAGCAGCTCCAGCACCTCGTCGAAGGAGGCGGAGTCGCTCGCGCCGGTCGTGCAGATCGGCAGCAGCGGGCGGATGTCGCCGAGAAGCTCGGACTCGAGCTGCGACTGACGGGCGCGCATCCAGTTGCGGTTGCCGTTGACGGTGTTGATCTCGCCGTTGTGCGCGAGCATGCGCAGCGGCTGCGCGAGCGGCCAGGACGGGAACGTGTTCGTCGAGTACCGCGAGTGCACGACCGCGAGCTCCGAGGCGAAGCGCTCGTCCTGCAGGTCAGGGTAGAACGGCTCGAGCTGAAGGGTGGTGACCATGCCCTTATAGCCCAGCGTGCGGGCCGAGAGCGACACGAAATACGCGTCGAGCTCGGTGCGCGCGCGCTTGCGCAGGCGGAACGTGCGCCGGTCGAGTTCGATGCCCGAGAGCGCGGGCGCGTCACCGACAGCGGGGCGTGAGACGAACAGCTGCTCGAACACCGGCCGCGCCTCGAAAGCGAGCTTTCCGAGGTTCTCCTCGGCGGTGGGCACCGCGCGCCAGCCGAGGACAGTCAGGTTCTCGGATGCCGCGAGCCGCTCGATCCCGTCCTTCTGGGCTGCCCGCGCCTCGTCATCGCGCGGAAGGAACACCATTCCCGCTGCGTACTCCCCCACCGGGGGGAGGTCGAAGTCGACCACGGCGCGCAGGAACGCGTCGGGCATCTGCGTCAGGATGCCCGCTCCGTCGCCGGTGCCGGCGTCGGAGCCGATCGCGCCTCGATGCTCGAGATTGCGCAGTGCGGTCAGCGCCAGATCGATGATGTCGTGACCGGCCTCACCACGGAGGGTGGCGACCATGGCCAGACCGCAGGCGTCCTTCTCGAACGCAGGGTTGTACATCCCCTGCTTGCCGGGAAAACCCGACAGGACCGATTGTGCGGGGGCGTTCGCCTCGACCGAGGCGAAGTGACGGGGGCTCGCAGCCATACCAACCGTCCTCACGTTGATGCTCAAGATGGGACGACGTCGGCCCGTGTGCGCGCCGGGAGCGCGCTATTTCGTGGCGGGAGTGCTTGTGGCGGTGGCCTCGGCGACTTCGGACGTCGGGGGTTCGCTGACGTCGACGAATTCGTCGGTGTCCTGCGATTGTACAGCCCCTTCGGGCTTCCATTCGCGACCGGGCACGTACGGCGAGGGTTCGAAGCCCGGATGCCGCCGCTTCTGCACGAAGAAGATCGCGAGACCGACCACGACGCCGAAGATCGCCGCCCACACGTTCGTGCGCAGACCCAGGATGATCTCGCTCGGGTCGATGCGGATCGACTCCCACACGATGCGGCCCGCGCTGTACCAGACGAGGTACAGTCCGAACAGGCGGCCCCACTGCAGGCGGAACTTGCGACCGGCCCACAGAAGCATGACCACGCCGAGGAGGTTCCAGATCACCTCGTACAGGAATGTCGGGTGGAAGAGGGTTCCCTCCGGCAGGCCGACCGGCCAAGCCGGGTTCGGGTAGGCGATCTCGAGGCCCCACGGCAGGTCGGTCGGCAGCCCGTAGAGCTCCTGGTTGAACCAGTTGCCGAAACGGCCCATCGCCTGGGCGAGGAGGAGACCCGGGGCGAGCGCGTCGGCGAACGTCCAGAACCGGATCCCCGTCCACCTGCACCCGAGCCACGCACCGATCGCGCCGCCGATGAGCGCGCCGTAGATCGCGATGCCGCCCTCCCAGATGAACAGGGCGGAGACCGGATTGGCGCCGGGACCGAAGTAGAAGTCCCAGTGCGTCACCACGTGGTAGATGCGGGCGCCTATGATCGCCAGAGGGACGGCGAGCAGCGCGATGTCGATGACCACCCACGGCTCGGCGCCGCGCTTGGTGAGGCGGTGGTTCGTCAGGAGCACCGCAGCGATGATGCCCGCGATGATGCACAGCGCGTAGTAGTAGATGGTCGGGCCACCCGGCCACAGGGTGAACGTCGCCTCCGGCGGGCTCGGGATGCTGGCGACGACGCCCTGGGCGAGGCTCTGTGCGACGTTGATCATGGAGACGAGAATCCTTGCTGGTGGGGAGGCCGGCGACCGGCCGACAGGGGAAAGTCTAGTTCGGGGGCAGAGCCGTGCCCGCGGCGAGAGCGCGCGTGGCCTCTCCGAGACCCTCGAGCCCGCCGTCGCGCAGGGCGCGAACGAGCGCGGTGCCGACGATGGCTCCGTCGGCGTAGTCGAGGACGCCGGCGACCTGCTCGGCGTTGGAGATGCCGATCCCGACGCAGGCATTGGTCACGCCGTGAGTTCGCAGGCGGGCGACCAGGGTGCGCGCCGCGGCATCCAGCTGCGCCCGCTCCCCCGTGATGCCCATCGTCGACACGGTGTACACGAAGCCGGTGGACTGCCGCACGATCAGCTCGAGCCGATCGTCGGTCGAGGTGGGCGCCGCGAGGAAGACGCGGTCGAGCCCTGTGCGCTCGCTCGCCGCGATCCACTCCTCCGCCGCATCCGGGGTGATGTCGGGCGTGATCAGTCCGGCGCCGCCGGCGGCGAGGAGATCTTCCGCATAGCGGTCCACGCCGTACTGCAGAACCGGGTTCCAGTAGGTCATCACGAGGACCGGCACATCGACTCGTCGAGTGATCTCGGCTACAGCAGTGAAGGTGTCGTGCAGGCGGAACCCGCCGGCGAGGGCCGCCTGCGTGGCCTCCTGGATGACTGTGCCGTCCATCACGGGGTCGGAGTAGGGCGGTCCCAGCTCGAGGATGTCGGCGCCGTTCTCGGCTAGGGTCACGGCCGCGTCGATGCTCGTCTGCAGATCGGGGAACCCGAGGGGCAGATAGCCGATGAGTGCTCCGCGCCCGGCCGCGCGAGCGGCGTCGATCGCCGCGGCCACGCGCGAGGTCACAGCTTCTCCCCCTCGCCCTTGGCGGCGTCGTCGTGAGGTGCCGATGCGGCGGTCGCGGCATCCGTCCCCTCGTCGTACAGCTCGAAGTAGCGCGCCGCCGTGTCCATGTCCTTGTCGCCGCGCCCCGAGAGGCAGACGGCCAGAATCGCGTCGGGGCCGAGCTCACGGCCGATGCGCAGCGCGCCGGCCAGCGCGTGCGCCGACTCGATCGCCGGGATGATCCCCTCGGTCTCGGAGAGCAGGCGCAGCGCCTGCATCGCCTCGTCATCGGTCGCCGGGATGTACTCCGCGCGGCCGATCGACGCGAGCCACGCGTGCTCGGGCCCGACGCCGGGGTAGTCGAGGCCCGCCGAGATCGAGTGCGACTCGATGGTCTGGCCGTCCTCGTCCTGCAGCACGAAGGTCTTCGCGCCGTGGAGGACTCCGGGACGGCCGCGCTCGATCGATGCGGCGTGGCGGGGCGTGTCGACGCCGTCGCCGGCGGCCTCCACGCCGTAGAGCTTGACGCCCTGGTCGTCGAGGAACGCGTCGAACATGCCGATCGCGTTCGATCCGCCCCCGACGCACGCGAGCACCGCATCGGGCAGGCGGCCGGCCTCCTCGAGGAGCTGGGCCCGCGCCTCTTCGCTGATGACCTTCTGGAAGTCGCGCACCATGGCCGGGAACGGGTGAGGTCCCGCCGCCGTGCCGAAGATGTAGTTGGTCGTCTCGACGCTGGCGACCCAGTCGCGGTAGGCGTCGTTGATGGCGTCCTTCAGCGTGCGCGAGCCGGTCTTGACGGGCACGACCTCCGCGCCGAGCAGACGCATGCGAGCCACGTTGAGGGCCTGACGCTCGGTGTCGACCTCGCCCATGTAGATCGTGCAGTCGAGGCCGAACAGGGCCGCTGCGGTCGCGGTGGCCACGCCGTGCTGACCTGCGCCCGTCTCAGCGATCACGCGCGACTTGCCGAGCCGCTGGGTGAGCAGCGCCTGCCCGAGCACGTTGTTGATCTTGTGGGAGCCGGTGTGATTGAGGTCCTCGCGCTTGAGGAAGACCCGGGCGCCTCCGGCGTGCTCGGCGAACCGTCGCACCTCGGTGATGGGCGACGGGCGCCCGGCGTACGAGTGAAGCAGGCGCACGAGCTCCGCCTGGAACGCCGGGTCGGCCTTGGCGGCCTCGTACTCGGCGGTGAGTTCGTCGATCGCGGCGACGAGCGACTCGGGCATGTAGCGCCCGCCGAACTCGCCGAAGAAGGGGCCGGATGCCTCGCGCAGGTTCATGAGCCCGCTCCGAGGAAGGCCCGAAGCGTGGACACGGGGTCGTTGGTCACGAGTGCCTCTCCTACGAGGACGACGTCAGCGCCCGCCGCGCGGTAGTGGGTGACGTCTGCGGGCTCGAGCACGGCGGACTCGGCGACCTTGATCGCGTCGGACGGAATGCGGTCGGCGAGCCGCCCGAACAGGTCGCGGTCGAGTTCGAACGTCGAGAGGTCGCGCGCGTTCACGCCGATGAGCTTGGCGCCGAGATCGGCCGCCCGGTCCACCTCGGCGGCCGAGTGCGCCTCGACGAGCGGTGTCATGCCGAGGTCGAGGATCAGCGCGTGCAGCCGGGCGAGCACGTCCTGGTCGAGCGCGGCGACGATGAGGAGCACGAGGTCTGCACCGGAGGCGCGCGCCTCGAGCACCTGGTACTCGTTCGCGATGAAGTCCTTACGCAGGACGGGGAGACCCACAGCGGCCTTGACGGCCTCGAGGTCGGCCAGGCTCCCCTTGAAGCGGCGTCCCTCGGTCAGGACGGAGATGGCCGAGGCCCCGCCCTCCTGATACCGCTGGGCCTGCAGCGCAGGGTCGGGGATATCGGCCAGATCGCCGCGAGACGGGCTCGCCCGCTTGACCTCGGCGATGATCTTGACGCGATCCGCGGGCTTCAGGGCTGCCAGTGCGTCCAGCGGGGCCGGCTGCGCCAGTGCGGCCGCCTCGACCGCCGCACGAGGCCGCTCCGAGGCGCGGGCCTCGGCGTCCTGAACCGCGCCGGCCGTGAGGTCGGCGAGCACGTCAATGCTCTTTCTGCGAGTACTTCGACCCGTTCACGCCGTAGCCGGCCTTCGCCATGATCCAGCCGACGATGAGGCCGACGACCAGGAGACCGGCAGACGCCCATACCAGGACCGGCATGTCGAACCAGTAGAAGACGACGCCGAGCGTGACCGCGACGAGCATGATCACGACGGCGGTCCAGGCGGCGGGCGAGTGTCCGTGGCCGGGGTCGCCGATGTGGTTGCTCATGGGTCTCCTCCAAGTAGACGCGGGGATGTGGTCAGTCTAGCGGTCGGTCGGTGGGATCCTCGCCACGCGAGAGGTCGTCCCACGAGTCGATCGCGTCGTGCGGCCGCGAGCCGGAGACCGCGGCGGGCGCGGTCTCCTCGGTGCGGTAGCGGCGACCGGAGCCCTTCCACTGCCGGGCTGTGGCGATCGTGAAGAGCCCCGCGGCAACCAGCACCGCGGCGGTGACCACGGTCACCATCGGCCATGTTGTGGTCGTGACGGACGAGACGAGTTCGGCGACGGCGGCCTCGCCCGTGATCCCGGTCGCCTCGGTGACGGTGGCGGCGATCGCCGACGTCGGCGTCGTGACGGCGACCAGGAGGCTGAGCCAGCCGATCACGCCGGCGACGAGGACCGTGAGCGCGCCGAACGCGTACCTCAGCACGAGCCCGACGATCGACAGCGCTCCGCCCAGGGCGAGCACCGCGAGCCCGAGCGGCGCCAGCACCGGAACCGCCGCGGACCCCGGCACCTCGAGAGCGTGCGCTGCGCCGTCGTCGAGGACGGCTGTGAGCCATGTCTGCGTGGAGGAGATGACGATCAGGGCGCCGCACACGACGAGGGCGACGACGGCGAGCAGCCGAGCGCGCCGGATCACGCCTCGCGCTCCGGACCCCGGGCGGGCGCCAGATCGTCGGCGTCGAAGCACGTGCGCGTTCCGGTGTGGCACGCCGGGCCGACCTGGTCGACCTCCAGCAGGACCGCGTCGCCGTCGCAGTCGAGGCGCGCACCCCGGACGAGCTGGATGTTGCCCGAGGTGTCGCCCTTGCGCCAGTACTCGCGCCGCGAGCGGGACCAGAAGGTGACGCGACCCTCCGTCAGCGTGCGACGCAGGGCCTCGGCATCCATCCACCCGAGCATCAGCACCTCGCGCGTGTCCCACTGCTGGACGATCGCCGCGACAAGGCCGTCCTCGTTGAAGAAGACGCGGTCGATGCGGGCCTGCACGTCGTCGGTCACGACCGCACCTCCCGGACGGCGATGCCGTCGGACGCCATCGCGGCTTTGACGTCTCCGACCGTCAGCTGACCGGAGTGGAACACGGATGCCGCGAGCACGGCGTCCGCGCCGGCCTCGATCGCCGGACCGAAGTCCTCGGCGCGGCCGGCGCCGCCGGAGGCGATCACCGGCACGCTGGACACCTCGCGCATGAGCGCCACCAGCTCGAGATCGAAGCCCTCGCGCGTGCCGTCGGCGTCGATCGAGTTCACCAGCAGCTCCCCCGCGCCGCGCTCGATCGCCTCCCGGGCCCACGCCAGCGCATCGAGCGTCGCCTCTGTGCGGCCGCCGTGGGTGGTCACGACGAACCCGGAGTCGGTTCCGGCCGAGCGCTTGACATCGAGCGAGAGCACGAGCACCTGCGCACCGAAGCGGTCGGCGATCTCGTCGAGCAGGTCGGGACGGGCAATCGCCGCGGAGTTCACGCCGATCTTGTCGGCGCCGACCGACAGCAGGCGCGCGACATCGTCGACCGAGCGGACTCCCCCGCCCACCGTCAGCGGGATGAAGACCTCCTCGGCCGTGCGACGAACGACGTCGTACGTCGTGGACCGCTCGTCGACCGTCGCGGTGACGTCGAGGAACGTCAGCTCGTCCGCGCCCTGGCGGAAGTACTCCCGCGCCAGCTCGACGGGGTCGCCCATGTCGCGCAGGTTCTGGAAGTTGACCCCCTTGACCACGCGGCCCGCGGCCACGTCGAGGCACGGGATGACGCGGCAGACCAGGCTCATCAGAGCCTCGCGTTGTGGATGGCGGTCACGAGGATCGCACGGGCGCCGATGGCATAGAGCGCGTCCATCACCTGGTTCACGCCCTTGCGCGGAACCATGACCCGCACGGCCACCCACTCGGGGTCGCGCAGCGGAGCGATGGTCGGGGACTCGATGCCCGGCGCGATGGCCACGGCGTCGTCGACGAGGGTCGCCGGCAGGTCGTAATCCACCATCACGTAGCGGCGGGCCACCATCACGCCGCGCAGGCGGCGCAGCAGCGTGTCGGTGCCGTCGATGTCGGACGGTCCGGCGATGAGCACCGCCTCGGACTCGAGGATGATCGGACCGAAGATCTCCAGCCCGGCCTGGCGGAGCGTCGTGCCCGTCGAGACGACGTCGGCCACGGCATCCGCCACTCCCAATCGCACCGCGGACTCGACCGCGCCGTCGAGGGGCACGAGGTCGACGGCCACCCCGTGATCGTCGAGGAAGCCGTCGACGAGGCCGGGGTACGCCGTGGCGACGCGCATGCCCTGGAGGTCGCCGACAGTCGTGAAGGTTCCCGGAGGCGCGGCGAACCGGAACGTCGAGTCGCCGAAGCCGAGCGACTCGATCTCACGGGCGCCCGGCATGCGGGCGTCCAGCAGGAGGTCGCGACCGGTGATCCCGACGTCGAGTGCGCCGGATCCGACGTAGGTCGCGATGTCCTTCGGGCGGAGGTAGAAGAATTCGACCTCGTTCTGAGGGTCGATGACGTGGAGGTCCTTGGGATCGCGACGGCCGGTGTAACCCGCTTCCGAGAGCATCTCGGAAGCGGTCTCGGCGAGCGAGCCCTTGTTCGGCACGGCGATTCGCAGCATGTCAGCGGGGCTTTCGGGTTCGAGGGCGGAGTCGGATGCGCGCTCAGAGATGTCGGTAGACGTCTTCGAGGCTCAGCCCCTTCGCGAGCATGAGCACCTGCAGGTGGTAGAGCAGCTGCGAGATCTCCTCGGCCGCGGCATCCGTCGACTCGTACTCGGCCGCCATCCACACCTCGGCGGCCTCTTCGACGATCTTCTTGCCGATCGCGTGGACGCCCGCGTCGAGCTGCGCGACGGTCCCCGATCCTTCGGGACGCTCCGCCGCCTTCGCGGCGAGCTCGGCGAACAGGGAGTCGAACGTCTTCACGCTTCCAGGGTAGCGGCCGGGTGGGATGCCTCGGCGCCGCGTGACGCGCGGGCGTCAGTGCGCATGCCGCGCGGCCGCCGCGCGCAGCCCGGCGATGGCCGCCGCGGGATCGCCCGCGCCGAAGACGGCGGACCCGGCGACGAACGTGTCGGCACCGGCCTCGGCCGCCTGAGCGATCGTCGACTCGCCGATGCCGCCGTCGACCTGGAGCCACACGGACGAGCCGCGTCGGCGGGCTTCGTCGGCGAGGCGCCGCAGCTTGGGCAGGGTCTCGGGCATGAACGACTGCCCGCCGAAGCCCGGCTCGACGGTCATCACGAGGATCTGGTCGAAGTCGTCGAGCAGATCGAAGAGTCCCTCGACGGGCGTCGCCGGCTTGACCGCGACGCCCGCGCGGGCGCCGATCGACCTCAGCCGCCGGGCGAGGGAGACCGGCTCGATCGCCGCCTCGAGGTGGAACGTCACCGATGCCGCGCCCAGCTCGGCATACCCGGGGGCCCACCGGTCCGGGTCGGCGATCATGAGGTGCACGTCGAGGGGAACCGGGCTCGTCGCCTGGATGCGCTCCACCATCTGCGGTCCGAACGTGAGGTTCGGCACGAAGTGGTTGTCCATCACGTCGACGTGCACGAAGTCGGCCGCGGCGATGCGCGCGAGCTCGGCCTGCATGTTCACGAAATCGGCGGCCAGGATGCTCGGATTGATGCGGACGCCGCCGTCGCGGCCGTTCTCGTCGCGGAGGGGCACGGCTCCCATTATGGTCGAGCCGTGGACCCCATCACGGCGCTGCTGGCCGACATCCTCGAGGAGATCCGGCCCGACGACGACGGCGCTTCCGCGTCGTACATCCCCGAGCTCGCCGCCGCCGACCCCGACACGCTCGCGTTCGCCGTCGTCGGACCGCGCGGGCGCGTGCGTGCGGTCGGCGACGACCATGTGGAGTTCACGATCCAGTCGATCTCGAAGCCCTTCGTGCTCGCGCTGGCCCTCGAGGAGCACGGCCTCGAGACGGTCATGCGGCGCGTGGGCGCCGAGCCCAGCGGGGAGCCCTTCAACGCCATCAGCCTCGAGCCGGTGACGGGACGCCCCGCGAACCCGATGATCAACGCCGGAGCCATCGCGACATCGGCTCTCGTCGGGGGCGCTGACGTCGACGAGCGAACGGCGCGGATCGCCGAGCTGCTGTCGGCCTTCGCCGGCCGGTCGCTGTGGGTCGACGAGTCGGTGTACGCCTCGGAATCGCTGACGGGCGAGCGCAACCGCGCCCTCGCTCACCTGCTGAAGTCGCACGGGGTCATCGACGGCCCCGTCGACGTCGCCGTGGAGACGTACTTCCGGCAGTGCTCGCTCCTCGTCACGGTGCGCGATCTCGCGGTCATGGCGGCGACCCTCGCCTTCGGCGGTGTGAACCCCGTCACCGGCGAGCGGGTCGTCGGCGAGCGGGTTGCGCGCGACGTGCTCTCGATCATGTCGAGCTGCGGCATGTACGACTTCTCCGGCGAGTGGCTCCTGCGCGTCGGTCTGCCGGCCAAGAGCGGTGTCAGCGGCGGTCTCCTGGCGGTCGCTCCGTCGCAGTTCGGCGTGGCGGCCTTCAGTCCCCGGCTCGATGCGCACGGCAACAGCGTCCGCGCGGTCGCGATGGTCGAAGCGGCGTCGGAGCGGTTCGGGATGCACCTGCTCGAACCGCACGAGAGCGTGGCGTCCCCCGGCCTCACGGTCCACGGCGAAGGCGGGGCCCGCGTCGTCCGCCTCGGGGGCGAGCTCGGCTACGCGGGGGCCGAGCGGATCGTCGCCGTGCTGCGCGACCTCGCGGCGGGGATGCCGCCGGACGAGCCGCTGACGATCGACGCGCGCGCCCTCGGGCGTACCCACCCCGGCGCGCTCGTCGCGCTGCGCGGGGAATTCGACGACACCCCGGCGTGGGTGTGGCTCACGGAGTGAGTCCCGGTTCAGACCCTTCGCAGCAGCGAGATCGACATCGCGTCGGTGTTGTGCCGGTGCGGCCACAGCTGAGCGCGACCCGAGCCGTCGGCCTGCGCCTGCAGCTCGGGGTCGCCGTCGGACAGCGCGGTGACGACGTCGCGAGCGGACATCTCCTCGAGCGCGGCCCCCCACTCCCGCCGCACCTCGGCGACGACCCCGGACGTCTCCGCGAGGTGCGGCGAGCAGGTGACGTACGCGACCACGCCGCCGGGCTTGAGCGCCGACACGGCGCCGGTGAGCAGTTCGCGCTGAAGTCCCGTCAGTTCGGGGACGTCGGTCGGCGCCTTGCGCCACCGGGCCTCCGGGCGGCGACGGAGCGCCCCCAGGCCGGTGCAGGGTGCGTCGACGAGGATGCGGTCGTAGGTGCCGGGCGAGGCTTCGGTGCGGGCGCGGCCGTCCTCCTCCGACACGGGGACTTCGAGCGGCACGCCCTCGAGCGCCTTGCGGACGAGTCCCGCGCGCGCGTGCGAGATCTCGTTCGCCTCGAGGCGCGCACCGTGGGCGAGCGCCTCCGCGGCAAGGAGGGCGGTCTTGCCGCCCGGGCCGGCGCACAGGTCGAGCCAGCGCTCACCTTCGCGCACCGGGAGAGCCCGGGTGAGCGCGAGCGCGGCGAGCTGCGATCCTTCGTCCTGCACGCGGATGCGGCCCCCCGATTCCCGGATCGCCACCTCGGGGTCGCCGCCGCCGAGACGGAAACCCACCGGCGAGAACGGCGTGCGACGCGCGTCGTCCGGCACCTCTGCCAACCCCGGGAGCGCGGTCATCGTGACCCGCGGCGACGCGTTGTCGGCCGTGAGCAGGGCTTCGAGTTCGTCGGCGCGCCCTTCGGCCGCCAGCGCGCGACGGAACGCCCGGACCACCCAGACCGGGTGGGAGTACAGCAGCCCGAGCTGCTCGTCGTCGGAGCGCGCTCCCTCGGCGATGCGCGTCATCCAATCGCCCGGAGTGTCGCGCGACACGCGGCGCAGCACGGCGTTCGCGAACCCGGCGGCGCCGCGGCCGCCGGCGGCACGGGCGAGCTCGACCGACTCGTTCACCGCGGCGTGCGAGGCCACGCGCGTCGACAGCAGCTGATGGACGCCGAGCCGGAGCGCGTCGAGGACGGCGGGGTCGATGTCGGACACGGCGCGGTCCGCCGCGATCGCGATCACCGCGTCGTACGTCCCCTGCCGGCGGAGCGTGCCGTAGGTGAGCTCGGTCGTCAGGGCGGCGTCGGACGTGGACAGACCCGCCCTGGCGATCGACGTCGGCAGCAGCAGATTGGCGAAGGCGTCGGATTCATGCACCGCGCGAAGGGTGTCGTAGGCGACGCGGCGGGACGCGGAGGCGGAGGTCATGTGCCGGCCACCGGAGACGTCTGTCGCAGACCACGCCACCAGTCGGCCGCGCGCATGGCACCCTTGCCCGCCGGCTGGACCGCGTCGAGCACGATCGGGTCGGAGCCCGTGCCGACGAGCACCTCCCGTCCGTGAAGGGCGATCGCACCGGGCGCGAGAGTCGGAGCGTCGTCGCCCGGCCGCTTCACCGAGAGCACCTTGAGCCTCGCGCCGTCGATCGTCGTGTGAGCTCCGGGCTCGGGCGTCACGCCGCGGATGCGCCCGAGCACGGCGTGCTGCGGCTCGGTCCACCGGATCAGGCCGTCGGTGTCGCCGAGCTTTCCCGCGTAGGTGGGTTCTCCGGACTGCGGACGCGCCGTCGCCGTGCCGGCTGCGATCGCGTCGACCACCTCCGCGAGCAGGACGGCTCCTTCCTCGGCGAGAGCGGCGAGGAGCTCGCCGGCGGTGGCTCCGTCGGCGATGTCATGCGCGCGCTCGGCGAGCACGTCCCCTGCGTCGAGCTCGGGCACGAGCCGGAACACGCTGGTCCCGGTTCGGTCGTCCCCCGCGATGAGCGCGTGCTGTACCGGCGATGCGCCGCGCCAGCGAGGCAGCAGCGAGAAGTGGAGGTTGATCCAGCCGTGCGTCGGGGTGGACAGCAGCGGCTCGCGCACGAGCCCGCCGTAGGCGACGATCACGCCGAGATCGGGTCGCAGCGCGGCGAGGCGCTCGGATGCCTCGGGATCGAGGCGATCGGCGCGCAGCACTCCGAGCCCGAGCTCCTCTGCGGCGGCCGCGACGGGCGACGGTGTCAGGACGCGCTTGCGACCGAGCGGCGCGTCACGGCGTGTGACGACGGCGGCGATGTCGTGATCGGATGCCGCGAGCCGGCGCAGCGACGGGACCGCCGGCTCCGGTGTCCCGGCGAAGACGAGGCGCATGGGACTCCTCACAGATCGATGTCGGGCACGTCGACCCGAACTTTCAGTGTATTGCGCGGCGCGGGCGGTCGCCCCTTCGCGGGGCGCCGAGCCTTGATCGCCTGAGCGACGACGGATCCGCGAAGGCTCTCGGCAACGCGGGCACCGAGACCATACTCGAAGCGCACGAGCGCACGGACGCCCTCTTCGCGGGGCAGCGGGCCGAGCACCGCGTCGCGATCGAGCTCCGGGACCGCGCTGCGCAGCGCCGTGAGGGCTTCTTCGACCGCGGCGTGCGTGCCGTCCACCGCCGCGACGCGCACGGTCGGAGGCATCCGCAGCGGCGCGCGGTCGGCGAGCTCCGCACGGGCATAGGCGGCCTGCGTCCACGTCGCAAGGGCGCGAGCGACCGGACCGGCGACGCCGACCAGGTGCACGGGCGCGCCGGGCGCGGCCAGGGCCGCCGCATTCGACCACCACCGGAGACAGGACTCTCCGATGCGCAGGTCGTCGGCCAAGAGCATCCGGTCCCCGTCCAGGAGGATGACCGCCCGGTATCCGCCCGCGGCCACCGGCTCGGCTCCGCGGGTCGCCACGACGAGGGCAGGGCGGGCGTCGACGTGCGTGACGGGGTGCTCGCCGTCGGCGACGATGACGCGCACTCCCGGGAACGCGCGTCCGAGTTCGTCCGCCGTGCGCTGCGTGCCCGATGACGCCATCCGCACGCGCGTGGAGGAGCACTCGGGACAGGTCCAGCCGCTGGCCGCGCGCCCGCACCACGAGCAGGTCGGGACCGCGCCCTGACGCGCGGCGTGAAGCGGGCCACCGCAGTGAGGGCATCGCGCAGGGTGACGGCATTCGGCGCACACCAGCACGGGCGCATAGCCCGGACGGGCAACCTGCACGAGCACCGGACCGTGAGCCAGCGCCTCGCGCGCGGCGGCGAAGGCCGCCGACGGCACACGCGATCCACGGGACTCCCCCTCGCGCGTCGCACTGAGGACGACTCGCGGGCTGGTGCGACGGGCGGCCGGGACGTCGCGCACCCATCCGATCGCCACGAGGCGCTCGACGTCGGTGGTGCGCGTATGACCGGCGAACAGGAGTGCGCCGCCGTCGAGTTCGTGGCGAAGCAGAGCGGCGTCGCGCGAGTGGACGCCGGGACTGAGCGGCTCGCCGAGCAGCGGATCGCCGTCGTCCCACAGTGCGACGAGTCCGAGGTCGTGCACCGGGGCGTAGACCGCCGACCGGTTTCCGATGACGACGCACGGCTGCGCGGTGAGCGTGCGGAGGAAGGCGGCATAGCGGGCAGGCGAGCTCTGACGCGCGTCGTCGCGCACGAGTGCGGAGGCAGGGATCCGCCCCTCGAGGGCGGCCTCCACCTGTGCGCGGTCGCGGTGATCGGGCACGACGAGAACCGCACTGCGCCCGGCCGCGAGGGTCAGAACGGCCGCGGCAGCGAGCACCATCGCCCAGGAGCCGACGGTCGCGCCCGTGGGAAGCGTGACGGGCGCGGGAGGTGCGTCGAGCGCGAGCCGCTCTCCTCGGGCGAGCGCGGCGCCGAGATCGGGGAACGCGCCGAGGGCGTCGTCCGCCCACGCGAGCTGGGCCGGGTCGATCGAGGGCGCCGCCGGCGTCTCGGAGCCGAGCCACGCCTTCTCCGCCCGGACCATGCGCTTGGGGATCGCCAGCCGCAGGATATCGCTCGCCGATCCCGCCGCCCGGTCCGCGCAGCGTCGCGCGAGCCGGTAGAGGCCCGGCGTGAGCACCGGCACCGGGGACACGACGGCATCGAGCTCGGAGAGCGGGCGATCCGAGGCATCCGGCTCCCCCACCTCGACCAGGTAGGCGTCGACCACCCGCCCGGCGGTCCGCAGCGGCACACGGACCCGCACACCCGGGATCGCCGTGTCAGCGAGCTCGCGAGGGATCTCGTAATCGAACAGCCGGTCGAGTTGGGGCAGCGGAGAGTCGATGAGCACGCGCGCGACCCTCCGCGCCGTCACCTCCGGCCTCCGCAGACGCCCCGCCGCACGTCAGAGCCCGGCGGCCGTGCGGAGGTCGTCGGCGCGATCGGTGCGCTCCCACGTGAAGTCGAGGAGTTCGCGGCCGAAGTGCCCGTACGCGGCCGTCTGGGCGTAGATCGGGCGCAGCAGGTCGAGCTGGTCGATGATCGCCTTCGGGCGGAGGTCGAACACCTCGAGGATCGCCCGGGTGATCGCCTCATCGGACACCCGTCCCGTGCCGAACGTCTCGACGTAGAGGCCGACAGGCTTGGCCTTGCCGATCGCATACGCCACCTGCACCTCGAGGCGGTCGGCGAGACCCGCCGCGACGGCGTTCTTGGCGACCCATCGCATCGCGTACGCGGCGGAGCGGTCGACCTTCGACGGATCCTTTCCGCTGAAGGCGCCGCCGCCGTGGCGCGAGGCTCCGCCGTAGGTGTCGATGATGATCTTGCGGCCCGTCAGCCCGGCGTCGCCCTTGGGGCCGCCCGTCACGAACGGCCCTGCGGGGTTGATGTAGAACTTCACGTCGGGAAGCTCGAGGCCCGTCGCCTCGAGCACGGGGTCGATGACCTCTGCCCGGACGGCCGCGCGGAGCGCCTTCTGCGAGATGTCGGGCTGGTGCTGCGTCGACAGCACCACCGACTCGACGGTGCGCGGCGTCTGGCCGTCGTACCCGAGCGTGACCTGGGTCTTGCCATCGGGACGCAGGAACGGCAGCGCACCCGAACGGCGCACCTCGGCGAGGCGCTCGGCCATCCGGTGCGCGGTCCATGCCGCCATCGGCATGAGCTGCGGCGTCTCGGTCGTGGCGTACCCGAACATGATGCCCTGGTCGCCGGCGCCCTGAAGGTCGCTGGGGTCTTCCGAGCCGTCCTCGCGTCGCTCGAACGCCTTATCGACGCCCGCGGCGATGTCGGAGGACTGCGCGCCGATCGAGACGCTGACGCCGCACGAGTCGCCGTCGAAGCCGGTCTCGCTCGAGGTGTACCCGATGCGGTTCACGACCGAGCGGACGATCGCGGGGATCTCGACGTACGCGGACGTGGACACCTCGCCGGCGACGTGGACGAGCCCGGTCGTCACCAGGGTCTCGACGGCGACCCGGCCCCGCGGATCTTCGGCGAGGATCGCGTCGAGGATGCTGTCGGAGATCTGGTCGCAGATCTTGTCGGGATGCCCCTCGGTGACGGATTCGGACGTGAACAGACGAAGGTCGGTCATCGATGCTCCAGATCGGAAAGGTGCAGGCACCAGTATGCCCCCGGTCGCGGACAGTGCCGCGCCCGGGGGCATCAGGACGTCATAGAGGTCAGTCGAGCGAGCGCAGACGCAGCTTGTCCTCGTGGATCTCGTGCATCGCGATCGTGAGGGGCTTGTCCTCGACGGTCGAGTCGACGAGCGGCCCGACGTTGTCGAAGAGGTTCCCCTCGTGAAGGTCGGAGTAGTAGTCGTTGATCTGACGCGCACGCTTGGACGCGAAGATCACGAGCTGGTACTTCGAGTCGACCTTCTCGAGAAGACTGTCGATGGGGGGCTCGATGATGCCCTGATTCGTTCCGGCCATGGGAATCCTCCTGGATCGGATGACGGATGGAAAGGTCTGCGGGCCCCGGTCGTGCCGAGGCATCCCACCATTCTACGTCAGCGGCGCGCCTCAGCGCGCAAGGCGAGCCACCTCATCGGCGGCGCGCGCCACGTCGTCGTTCACGACGCGGTAATCGAACTCGCCCTGCGACGCCAGTTCGATCTTCGCCGTGCGCAGCCGGCGTGCGCGCTCCTCGTCGTCCTCGGTTCCACGCCCGACCAGACGATGCACCAGTTCGTCCCAGCTCGGCGGCAGCAGGAACACGAGCGTCGCGGAAGGGTCGGCGGCGCGCACCTGACGCGCGCCCTGCAGATCGATCTCGAGCAGCGCCGTGCGGCCCTCGGCGAGCACGCGCTCGATCGGCGCACGGGGCGTGCCGTAGCGGTGCTTGTTGTGCACCGTGGCGTACTCGAGCAGCGCCCCCGCCGCGACGAGCCGGTCGAACTCGGCGTCGTCGACGAAGAAGTAGTGCTCGCCGTCGACCTCGCCGGGCCGCGGCGCGCGTGTCGTCGCGGACACCGACAGGTGGATCTCGGGGTGGTGCTGCTTGATGTACGCCGCGACGGTCCCCTTGCCGACCGCGGTCGGACCGGCGAGCACCACGAGACGGCTGCGTCCTCCGCGGGGCTCGAGCTCGGGCCAGCGCTCGTCGAGGAACCGGCGGAGGGCATTCCGCTGACGCGTCCCCAGACCGCCGAGGCGCTTGACCGGGGAGATCTCGAGATCGGTGAGGATGCGGTCGCGCTTGCCCTCCCCGATCGCCGGGATCGCCGTGAGGAACTCCGTCACCCGCATCGCGCCCGCCGGTGACTCCGGCTCGGCGAGGGCACGGCGCAGCAGCTCCTGCGGCGTGATGACCCGCATGGCGACGTCCTTCTTCAGGGCGGCTCGCTCGCGGCGTGCGGCGACGGCGCGGCGGGATGCCGCGACACGGTCGACCTCGGGAGGCCTGCGTGCGTCAGCCACGAGCGGCCTCCCCGTAGAGAGCGGCCCGCTCATCGATGCGCTGTGCGATCGCGTCGGGGCCGGCGGACAGGATGCTGCGGCTCTCGCTCGCGATGACGCTGCCGGCGTTGTCGCCGAAGAGGCGCGGGAGATCTGCGGGCTCGGCGCCCTGCGCACCGAAGCCCGGGGCGAGGATCGGCGCGCCGGCCAGTGCCTCGTCGCTCAGCCCGACGGCGTCGCGGTCGACCGTCGCGCCCACGACGAGTCCGATCGGGCCGAGACCGCCCGAGAACGCGGTGGAGCCGTTGACCCACGCGATGTCGCGCGCGACCCGCTCGGCGACCGTCTGGCCGTCCGTCGCGGCGACGTCGACGACGTGCGCGCTCTGCAGTGCGAGGGCTTCGGGATTGCTGGTCGCCGCCAGGACGAACGCGCCCTTTTCGTTGCGGATCGCGGTCGTCAGCGTCGCACGCAGCGAATCGGGGCCGAGATAGGGGCTGAGCGTCACGGCGTCGGCTTCGAGCGGCGAGCCCGCCTCCAGCCACGCGGCCGCGTAGCCGTCCATCGTCGACCCGATGTCGCCGCGCTTGGCGTCGGCGATCACGACGAGACCCGCGTCGCGCCCCGCAGCCAGCACGTCCTCCAGTGCGGCGAATCCCTTCGCGCCGAAGCGCTCGAAGAACGCCACCTGCGGCTTGACGATGCCGACCCGGCCGGTCGCGGCCTCGATCACGCGGAGCCCGAACTCGCGCGTGCCGGCGGCCGAGGCATCCAGCCCCCACTCCTGCAGGAGCGCGAGGTGCGGATCGATGCCGACGCACAGGGGGCCGTGAGCGGCCAGCGCAGCCCGGACCCTCGCTCCGAAATGCGTCACGCGCTCACCGCCCGGTCGGCCGCGTACTCCTGGAGGCTCTTCACCTTGAAGCCCTCGCGCAGCACGGGCAGAGCGCTGACCGCCGCGCCGAGGACGGCCATGGTGGTGAATAGCGCCTTGTCCCCCGCCACGGCCGCGGCGCGGATCTCGTAGCCGTCCGCGCGGGCGCTGCCGCCCGACGGCGTGTTCACCACGATGTCGATCTCGCCGGCGTTGATGAGGTCGACGATGTTGGTCGCGCCGGACTCCTGCGTCTCGGAGAACTTGCTCACCACGCGCACCGCGATGCCGTTGCGGGCGAGGATCTCCGCCGTGCCCTCGGTGGCGACGAGGTCGAAGCCGAGCTCCTGCAGGCGGTGCGCGGGGAGGATCACGGCGCGCTTGTCGCTGTCGGCGACCGAGATGAACACGGTGCCCTCGAGCGGCATGCCCCCGTACGCAGCCTCCTGCGACTTCGCGAACGCCGTCGGGAAGTCGCGGTCGATGCCCATGACCTCACCGGTCGAGCGCATCTCGGGGCCGAGCACCGAATCGACGGTCTGGCCGTCGGCGGTGCGGAATCGCTTGAACGGGAGCACGGCCTCCTTGACGGCCACCGGGGCGTCCAGCGGAACGCGCGACCCATCCTGCTCGGGCAGCATCCCCTCGCCCTTGAGCTCGGCGATCGTCGCGCCCGCCATGATGCGGCTCGCGGCCTTCGCCAGCGGGATGCCGAGCGCCTTGGAGACGAACGGCACCGTGCGGCTCGCACGCGGGTTCGCCTCGATGACGTAGAGCACGCCCGCCGAGATCGCGAACTGCACGTTGAGCAGGCCGCGAACGCCCACGCCCTCAGCGATGGCCTGCGTGGCCTCACGCACGCGATCGATGTCGGTGCGCCCGAGACTGATGGGCGGAAGAGTGCAGCTCGAGTCCCCGGAGTGGATCCCCGCCTCTTCGAGGTGCTCCATCACGCCCCCGATGTACAGCTCGGAGCCGTCGAAGAGGGCATCGACGTCGAGCTCGATTGCGTCGTCGAGGAATCGGTCGACCAGCAGCGGCAGGCCGGGCCCGATGATGGCCTGATCGGCGATGCGCACGAAGTAGTCCCGCAGCGCCTCGGTCGAGTAGACGATCTCCATGCCCCGTCCGCCGAGCACGAAGCTGGGGCGCACGAGCACCGGATAGCCGATCTCCTCGGCGATCGTCACGGCGCCCTCGACGTCGATCGCGGTGCCGCTGCGCGGTGCGACGAGTCCCGCGTCGTCGAGCAGCCGGGAGAAGAGCTCGCGCTCCTCGGCGAGGTCGATCGCCGCCGGCTTGGTTCCGAGAATCGTGTAGCCGGCCTCCTCGATGCCCTTCGCCAGGCCCAGCGGCGTCTGGCCGCCGAGCTGGCAGATCACGCCGAGGATCTCACCGGACCGGGCCTCCGCATGCAGCACCTCCAGGACGTCCTCGAGGGTGAGCGGCTCGAAGTACAGCCGGTCCGACGTGTCGTAGTCGGTCGACACCGTCTCGGGATTGCAGTTGACCATGATCGTCTCGAACCCGGCGTCGGCGAGGGCGAACGACGCGTGCACGCACGAGAAGTCGAACTCGACGCCCTGACCGATGCGGTTGGGACCCGAGCCGATGATGACGACCTTCGTGCGATCCGAGGGGGTGACCTCCGTCTCGACGTCGTAGCTCGAGTAGTGGTACGGGGTGAGCGCAGGGAACTCCCCCGCGCACGTGTCGACCGTCTTGTACACCGGTCGCAGGTTCAGGCCGTGACGGATGCCTCGCGCCTCCGCCTCGCCGATGCCGCGAAGCTGCCCGATCTGCGCGTCGCTGAAGCCGTGCTCCTTCGCGATGCGCAGGGTCGCGGCATCCAGTTCCGGGGACTGACGCACGAACTCGGCGACCTCGTTGATCAGCACGATCTGGTCGAGGAACCACGGATCGATCTTGGTCGCCTCGAACGCCTGCTCGACCGTGGCGCCCTTGCGGAGCGCCTGCTGCAGCACGACGATCCGCCCGTCGGTCGGCGTCTTCGCGACCTCGAGAAGCTCTTCCACGCTGCGGTCTTCGTCTCCCCAGTGGAAGCTCGACCCGCGCTTCTCGAGGGAGCGCAGCGCCTTCTGCAGAGCGGTGGCGTAGTTGCGACCGATCGCCATCGCCTCGCCCACCGATTTCATCGTCGTGGTGAGCGTCGTGTCGGCGGCCGGGAACTTCTCGAAGTTGAACCGCGGGACCTTCACGACGATGTAGTCGAGCGTCGGCTCGAAACTCGCCGGCGTCACCTTCGTGATGTCGTTCGGGATCTCGTCGAGGCGGTAGCCGATCGCGAGCTTCGCGGCGATCTTCGCGATCGGGAAGCCGGTGGCCTTCGACGCCAGTGCCGACGAGCGCGACACACGAGGGTTCATCTCGATGACGATGATGCGGCCGTTCGACGGGTCGACGGCGAACTGGATGTTGCAGCCGCCGGTGTCGACGCCGAC
Organism: Microbacterium sp. MF43; assembly: GCF_012847295.1. Taxonomy (GTDB): domain Bacteria; phylum Actinomycetota; class Actinomycetes; order Actinomycetales; family Microbacteriaceae; genus Microbacterium. The sequence goes on along the minus strand of NZ_JABBDY010000003.1, from coordinate 466,986 downwards.
GGCGCGGATGATGTCGATCCCGATGTCGCGCAGCTTCTGGTACTCGCGGTCGGTGAGCGTGAGCGCGGGGGCCACCGTGATCGAGTCGCCCGTGTGCACGCCGACGGGGTCGACGTTCTCGATCGAGCAGACCACGACCGTGTTGTCGGCCGTGTCGCGCATGAGCTCGAGCTCGTACTCCTTCCAGCCGAGGATCGATTCCTCGAGGAGGACCTCGTTCGTCGGCGAGTCATGCAGGCCCGCACCGCCGATGCGGCGCAGGTCCCTCTCGTCGAACGCGAAGCCCGAGCCGAGGCCGCCCATCGTGAAGGACGGGCGCACGACGAGCGGGTAGCCGAGCTTCTCGGCGCCGGCGAGCAGGTCGTCCATCGAGTGGCAGATGACCGACTTCGCCACGTCGGCGCCCGCTTCGAGGACGAGCTCCTTGAAGATCTGGCGGTCCTCGCCCTTGCGGATCGCGTCGACCTTGGCGCCGATCAGCTCGACGCCGTACTTCTCGAGGATGCCGCGATCGTGCAGCGCCATGGCCGCATTCAGCGCCGTCTGGCCGCCGAGGGTGGGGAGGATGGCGTCGGGCTTCTCCTTCGCCAGGATCGTCTCGATCACCTCGGGGGTGATCGGCTCGATGTAGGTCGCGTCGGCGAAATCGGGGTCGGTCATGATCGTGGCCGGGTTCGGGTTCACGAGGATGACGCGGATGCCCTCGTCGCGCAGCACGCGGCACGCCTGCGTGCCCGAGTAGTCGAACTCGGCCGCCTGGCCGATCACGATCGGGCCGGAGCCGATGACCAGAACGGAGCTGATGTCGTCGCGCTTGGGCATTACTTCGCGTCCTTCTTCTCGATGTGGGCGACGACCATGTCACGGAAACGGTCGAACAGGTAGTTGGCGTCGTGCGGGCCGGCCGCGGCCTCGGGGTGGTACTGCACCGAGAAGGCGGGGATGTCGAGCGCGCGGAGGCCTTCGACGACCCGGTCGTTGAGGCCGACGTGACTCACCTCGATGCGGCCGTAGCCGCGGGGGCTGTCGAACTCGCCCTCGACGGGCGCGTCCACCGCGAAGCCGTGGTTGTGCGCGGTGATCTCGACACGTCCGGTGGCCTTGTCGAGCACCGGCTGGTTGATGCCGCGATGCCCGAAGGGCAGTTTGTAGGTGCCCAGGCCGAGTGCCCGGCCGAGGAGCTGATTGCCGAAGCAGATGCCGAAGAACGGCAGTCCGTCGTCGAGCACTCCGCGCAGCAGGTCGACGTGGTCGCCTGATGCGGCAGGGTCGCCCGGACCGTTCGAGTAGAAGACGGCCACAGGGTCGATCGCGCGGATCTTGTCGAGGGTGACGTTCTGCGGCAGGACGTGCACGTCGAAACCGCGTGCGGCCAGGTTGTCGACGGTCGCCTGCTTCACCCCGAGGTCGAGCACGGCGAGGTTGCCGATCCGCTCTGCGGTCGCCTTCGTCACCTCCGCGGCGGCGACCGACACCTGCGCCGACAGGTTCCGGCCCGCCATCTCGGGCGCTTCGCGCACCAGGCGCACCTGCTCCTCGGCATCGATCGCGGCGGCGTCGCCGGAGAAGATGCCGCCGCGCATGCTGCCCGCGGAGCGGATGTGGCGCGTGACGGCTCGCGTGTCGATTCCGCTGATCCCGACGACGCCGTCCGCGACCAGCGCGTCGTCGAGCGACTGATCGGCGCGCCAGTTCGACACGACCCGAGAGGGGTCGCGGACGATGTAGCCCGACACCCAGATGCGGCGGGACTCGGGGTCCTCGTCGTTCATACCGGTGTTGCCGATGTGCGGTGCCGTCTGCAGCACGATCTGCCCGGCGTACGACGGGTCGGTGAGCGTCTCCTGGTAGCCGGTCATCCCGGTCGCGAACACGACTTCGCCGAGCGTGGTGCCGCGCGCACCGTAGGCGCGGCCGACGTGACGGGTGCCGTCCTCGAGGACGAGCACGGCGGGATCGGTCTGGAAGAGGGAGGTCATGCTTCGGTTCCCGTCTGGGTGGGGAGGATGCCCGACACCGCGTCCGCGAGAGAGCGGGCGGAGGCATCCTGCGGGCGGAAGAAGGAGTCGACGAGGGTGGCGTCGTCGGTGCGCCAGGTCAGGCGCACGAGGCCGTCGCGCTCGACCACGCGGTCGATGGCGACGGTCGCCTGGTCGACCTCGGCGATGCGGGCGGTCGCGAGGAACATGCGCGGCTGCCCGGTGATGTCGATCGCGACCCCGGCGTCGGTGACCGAGACGTCTGCGCGGGACCGGAAGCCGAGGCCCTTCACGGCGAGGCGCTCGAGCGGATCGCCGTGCCGGGTGGTCGCGACGTAGAGGGTGGCGAATGCCGCGACCGTGGTGGCTCCGGCCGGAACCTCGGCGAAGGGAGCCGCGATCGCGCTGTCGCGTCGCGTGCGCCGAGCCCACGCCCAGACGCCGAGCGCCAGCAGCACGAGTGCGACGGCGACGGTGATGAGGAGCGCGCCCTCGCGGGTCATGCGCGGGCCCCCGGTGCGTCGAGGAGCGCGCCGTCGACGACGGTCGCTGTGCCGTGGTGGAGCGTCCAGCGGACCTCTCCGGGAAGCTCTCGCCCGAGGTAGGGCGAGTTGACACTGCGGCCGTGGAGATCGTCGGTGCCGAATGCGCGCACGGGCGCGGGGTCGTAGAAGGTGAGCGAGGCGGGCTGGCCCGCCGTCAGCGGCGTACCGTGTCCGGCCAGGCGGCCGATCCGTGCCGGCTCGCGCGACATGACGCGGGCGACATCGGCCCACGTGATCAGCCCCGTGTCGACCATGGCCTGCTGCACGACGCGGACGGCGCTCTCGAGCCCCACCATGCCGTTCGCGGCGGCGTGCCACTCGCAGGCCTTCGCCTCGGCCGGGTGCGGGGCGTGGTCGGTGGCGACGATGTCGATGGTGCCGTCGGCGAGGCCCTCGCGCACCGCCATGACGTCCTCTTCGCGGCGCAGCGGCGGGTTGACCTTGAACCGCGCGTCGTAGTCGCGCACCAGCTCGTCCGTCAGCAGCAGGTGATGCGGGGTGACCTCGGCGGTGACGTCCACTCCGCGCTTCTTGGCCCAGCGGATGATGTCGACGGAGCCGGCGGTCGAGAGGTGGCACACGTGCAGGCGCGACCCGACGTGCTCGGCCAGCAGCACGTCGCGCGCGATGATCGACTCTTCGGCGACGGCGGGCCAGCCCGCGAGGCCGAGCTCGGCCGACACGGCGCCCTCGTTCATCTGCGCGCCCTCGGTGAGGCGCGGATCCTGGGCGTGCTGGGCGATGACGCCGTCGAACGCCTTGACGTATTCGAGTGCTCGCCGCATGATCAGCGGGTCCCACACGCAGAAGCCGTCGTCACTGAAGACCCGCACGCGTGCACGGGAGTCGGCCATCGCACCGAGTTCGGCGAGCCGCTCCCCCTTCTGGCCGACCGTGACGGCGCCGATGGGCTGCACGGTGACGAAGCCGGCGGCCTCGCCGAGCGCGAGTTCCTGCTCGACCACACCGGCGGTGTCGGCGACCGGCGAGGTGTTGGGCATCGCGAAGACCGCGGTGTACCCCCCGGCTGCGGCAGCACGCGACCCGGTGAGGATGGTTTCGGATGCCTCGTAGCCGGGCTCGCGCAGGTGGGTGTGCAGGTCGACGAGGCCGGGGAGCGCGATGAGCCCATCGACGTCGACGACCGTGGCGCCGGCGCGCGACGCGTCGGCTCCGACGGCCTCGATGCGTCCCTCGGCGACGAGGATGTCGGCGGCGCCGCCGCCCTCGATCTGCGCCCCGCGGAAGAGGAACACCTCGCTCATCGTGTGCTCTCCTTCTGTGTGCTCGCTCGTGGATCCTCGTCGCGCTCCACGCCCGCCAGGAGCAGGTAGAGCGCGGCCATGCGCACCGAGACGCCGTTCGTCACCTGCTCGAGCACGGTCGAGCGCGGCGAGTCCGCGGCTTCCGCGGAGATCTCGAGGCCCCGGTTCATCGGGCCGGGGTGCATGACAATGCTATCGGCAGGGAGCGTCGCCAGCCGTCGCGCATCCAGTCCCCACCGGCGGGAATACTCCCGTTCAGTGGGGAAATACGCGGCATTCATGCGCTCGAGCTGGATGCGGAGCATCATGAGTGCGTCAGGACCGTCTGCAAGCGCCTCATCGAGATCGAACAGCACGCGCACCGGCCAACGCGAGACGTCCTGCGGTACGAGAGTGGGGGGCGCGACGAGGGTCACTTCGGCGCCGAGCGTGTGCAGGAGCCACACGTTGGAACGCGCGACTCGCGAGTGGAGGATGTCGCCGACGATGGTCACCGAGATGCCGGAGAGGTCGCGACCACGGCTGTCGTCGCCGAAGCGCCGCTTGCGGATCGTGTAGGCGTCGAGGAGCGCCTGCGTCGGGTGCTCGTGCGTTCCATCGCCCGCGTTCACGACGCCGGCGGTGATCCAGCCGCTCGTGGCGAGCGTGCGCGGGGCGCCTGATGCGCCGTGACGGATCACGACGGCGTCGGCGCCCATCGCCTGGAGGGTCTGGGCGGTGTCCTGGAGCGACTCCCCCTTCGAGACGCTCGAGCCTTTCGCGGCGAAGTTGATGACGTCGGCGGAGAGCCGCTTGGCCGCGGCCTCGAACGAGATGCGGGTGCGAGTCGAGTCCTCGAAGAAGAGGTTGACCACGGTCTTCCCCCGCAGGGTGGGGAGCTTCTTGACTTCGCGCCGCTGGGTGTCGGCCATGTCCTCGGCGACGTCGAGGATGCGCATCGCGTCCTCGCGAACGAGGGTCTGGGTGTCGAGCAGGTGCCTCATGACTCGATCGTCACCTCGTCGCGTCCGTCCGTCTCGGCGAGGCGGACGTTCACCCGCTCCTCGCGCGAGCTGGGAAGGTTCTTCCCGACGAAGTCGGGGCGGATGGGAAGTTCGCGATGTCCGCGGTCCACGAGCGTGGCGAGCCGGACCGCCGTGGGACGGCCGATGTCCTGCAGCGCGTCCAGTGCCGCGCGGATGCTCCGGCCGGAGAACAGCACATCGTCGACGAGCACGACGACGCGGTCATCGATCCCGCCTGGCGGTATCTGCGTGGGCTGCGGGGTCCGCGTCGGATTCCGGTGCAGATCGTCGCGGTACATCGTGACATCGAGCGAGCCGACCGGCACCGGCACGCCGCCGAACTGCTCGACGAGTGCGGCGATGCGATACGCCAGCGTGACGCCGCGGGTCGGGATGCCGAGAAGGACGAGGTTCGCGGGGCCCTTGTTGGACTCCAGGATCTCGTGCGAGATCCGAGTCAATGCCCGGGTGATGTCGGCCTCGTACAGCACGGTGCGCGTGCTCATCCGCCGCTCCCTTCTCCGCCTCACGGGACGGGGTTAAAGGTTGCTGTGATTCCCCCCAGCCTATCAGCGCGCACCGGCCCCGTCGGCTCAGATGACGCCGATCGGCACGCCGTTCGAGCCGACGAGCACCTCTTGGCCCGGCTCAGGCGGCAGGGGCATCGGCGTCGCTGTCGGCGACCGCCGTCGCGCGGATCGGATGCCCCTGGCTCGTCAGGCAGCGGCCGCTCGCGAGATCCCACTTCCAGTCGTGGAGCGAGCACGTCAGCACGCCGTCTTCGATCTTGCCGGTCTTGGTGAGGTCGGCGCGCAGGTGCGGACAGCGGCGCTGGACCATCCAGTCCCCGAGCCGGGCGTCCTCGGTCTGGTCGGTCTGCTCGGCGTACCAGTTCTCGACGTACTCGATGCGATCGCGCGAGAGGCACTTGAGGAATGTGGTGAGGAACTCGTTGAACTTGCCGCTGCGTCCCACCTCGAACTGCATCGACAGGAAGATGGAGTTCGACCAATCGATCTCGTGGTCGGCGATGTTCGTCGAGACGAGGTCGGCGGGGATGGTGTACCAGTAGATGCACTCTTCGCCGGCGTACTCGCGCACCTTCGCCTTCGGGAAGTCCACGACCATGTCGAGTTCCCCGATGCGGAATCGGACCGCTCCACCGACGCCGTTGCGGATGGTGCGGGCGCGGCGAAGGAGCGGCTCCCACCACTCCTTGATCGCCGCCAGCATCTCGTGGGGCGGGAGGACCGGGGCGCGCGAAGCCTCCTCGGCGCGGATCTCGTCCTGGCGGGAGTCGCGCTGCTCGGCGAGGTAGGACCACTTGTCGTCGAAGATCCGGTCGATCTCCGACTCGGTGTACAGCGTCTGCGTGATGCTCAGCTCACCGTGGTTCAGCTCGACGACGGTGCCGGGCAGGAACTCGTACCCCTTCTGCTCGGGCCGGAGCTCGCGCATGTGGGCGAGGAACTCGCGCTGGTCGGTGAAGATCGCGTCGCCGTCGAGGCCCCGGCCGTTGTACTTGAACAGCTCCTCGCGCAGGAACATCGGCGGGCCCGCCATCGGGAACACGTGCTCCGCGTCGACCTTCTCGATGTAGTACATCGCGCGCTTGTTCTGGGCATCGCGCTTGAGCTGCGCGAAGTTGCGCTTGGCGTCCTGCGGCAGGTCGTAGACCATCGGCCACCAGATGGCGCCGGACACCTGGGTGAAGTACGCCTCGGGCTTGGAGAACGAGAGCAGCTTCTCGAGGTCGAGCGGGTGGGAGTCGTTCTGATTCAGGATGCTGGCGCTGCCGTCGTCCACGCTGAGCGACGAATCGCCGATCGGTCCGTCGCTCGGCGCACGCAGCGGCGTGACCATCACCTTCAGCGGACCGAACTCCACAGGCACACCCGCCTGCGTGTAGATGATGTTGTCGTAGCCGAGTCCGCGCAGATCCTGCTCCAGCTCGTCGGTGGGGTACTCCGGGAGGAGGACGCGGATGTCCTTCCGAATGTGCCGTGCCATGAGGGCCGGGTCGAAGTGATCGCGGTGCCGGTGCGAGATGTAGAGGAAGTCGGCGTTGCCGAATCGTGCCCAGTCGAGACCGCGGTTGTCGGGGAAGGGGAACCACGACCCGAAGAAGGTCGGGCCGATCACCGGGTCGCAGAGGATGCTCCCTCCGGCGGTCTCGATGAACATTCCGGCGTGACCGAGGCCCGTGATGCGCATGCTCGCTCCTTCCTCGACAAGTCTACGAGAGGGGTTCGGACGGCCCCGGTGTGCCGGGCCGTGGAAAAGCCGATGCACCGCGCCCGAGGGTGCGGTGCATCGGGCGGAGAGTCAGGACGAGCGCGCGATCCGTGCCAGCACGCCGTGGACGAACGAGCCGGAGTCGTCGGTCGAGAACTCCTTGGCCAGCTCGATGGCCTCGTCGATCGCGACCGCGGCCGGCACCTCGTCGTTGTAGAGGATCTCCCACACCCCGATGCGCAGCACGGCGCGGTCGACCGCGGGCATCCGGGCGAGCGACCAGTCCTTGGCGAACGTCGTGATCTGCTCGTCGATCGCCTCGCGGTTGTCGATGACGCCGTCGACGATCTCGCGGGCGTAGAGCCAGGATGCCTCGCGGGCGGGCTCATTCGCGGCGCGCTTGGCCTCGGCGGCCAGGATCGCAGGGAGGTCCTCCCCGCGCACGTCGGCCTGGAACAGGATGTCGAGGGCGCGCTTGCGCGCCTTGCTCCGTGCGCTCAAGGTCAGCTGACGCGGCCGAGGTAGTCACCCGTGCGGGTGTCGACCTTGACCTTGGTGCCCGTCTCGAGGAAGAGCGGGACCTGGATCTCGTAGCCGGTCTCGACGGTCGCGGGCTTCGTGCCCGCCGAGGAGCGATCGCCCTGCAGGCCCGGCTCGGTGTAGGTGATCTCGAGCACGACCGACGCGGGAAGCTCGATGTACAGGGGGTTGCCGTTGTTGAGGGCGATCTGGACCTGCTGGTTCTCGAGCAGGAAGTTGGCGGCGTCGCCGACGGTGGCCGCGCCGACGGTGATCTGGTCGTAGTCGGCGACGTCCATGAAGACGAAGCCCTCGCCGTCGTTGTACAGGTACGTGAAGTCGCGGCGATCGACGTTCTCGGTCTCCACCTTCGCGCCGGCGTTGAACGTCTTGTCGACGACCTTGCCAGACAGGACGTTCTTGAGCTTCGTCCGAACGAACGCGCCGCCCTTGCCCGGCTTCACGTGCTGGAACTCCACGACGCTCCAGAGCTGCCCGTCGATGTTGAGGACGACGCCGTTCTTGATGTCTGCGGTCGATGCCATGGGTGAGGAGTATCCGTTCGTGAGGAGAGATGGCCGGTCGCGGCCCGACAGTGCATTCTACGGGATGCCGAATCGGTGCCCGCTGCGAGCAGCGATCAGTTGTCGGTCTGTCCTGTGATCACCGCGATGAGTCGTTCGATGGCCGTGGCGTATCCCTGGACGCCCTCCCCCGCGACGTGCACCAGAGCGACGTCCGCGACGAGCGAGTGGTGACGGAACGGCTCCCGCTTGGTGATGTCGGAGATGTGCACCTCTGCCACCGGCAGGGATACCCCCGCCAAGGCGTCGCGCAGCACGACGGAGGTGTGGGTGAGTCCGCCGGGGTTGATGACGATCCCGCTGCAGTCGTCCCGAGCCGCATGGATCGCGTCCAGAAGGACGCCCTCGTGGTTGCTCTGCACGGCGCGCACCTCGAAGCCGCGTGCGGCCGCTGTTCGCGTCGCGAGCTCTTCGACATCCTGCAGGGTCGCCGAGCCGTAGATCTCCGGCTCGCGCGTGCCCAGCAGATTGAGGTTCGGGCCGTTGACCAGGAGCAGACGACGCGGTGAAGTCACCTCGACACGGTATCAGCGGCGTCTTCGGCGTGATACTCGGCCAGGAGCTCGCGTTCGCGAGCAGCCCGCGGGAACTTCCAGAACACCAGCACCGCGCCGATGAGTACCGCGATGATCCCGGCGATGTAGGCCCAGTCCTGGCCCTGCAGGAACGATTCCTTCGCCGCCTGCGTGATCGCATCGGCGTACTGGGGGTACTGCTTGGCGATCGTCTCGGCGCTCGCGAACGACTTCGTGAGCTGACTCTGCACACTCGAGGTGACCTCGGCGGACTCCTTCGAGGAGCCGATCTGCGACAGCATCGCGGCGGCGTAGCCGGCGGTGAGCAGCGCGCCGAGGATCGACTGCATGATGGCCCCGCCGAGATCGCGCTGCAGGTCGGCGGTTCCCGAAGCCATGCCTGCACGGCGGACCGGCACGGCGCCGGTGAGGGAACGCGATGCGGGGGTGCCCGCGATGCCCACGCCGGCTCCGACCAGGGCATAGCCGAGGGCCACCGCCCAGTAGGCAGCCCCCTCCCGCCACAGCAGCAGCATCGTGAGGAATCCCAGGAGCACGGGAACGTAGCCGAGGAGCATCGTGAACCGCGCACCGCGCGCCTCGACCAGCTTCGCCGAGCGGGGCGCCAGGAGCACCATGAACACGGCCGCCGGAAGGATCGCCGCTCCCGATTCGATGGTGGAGTACCCCAGCACGTTCTGCAGGAACTGCTGACCGATGAACATCGCCCCCATGAGCGAGCCGAACACGATGATGCCCGCCACCGCAGCGACCCAGAAGATCGGACGCTTGGCCACTCCGAGGTCGTACAGGGGGTTGGCGGCGCGCCGCTGGCGCCACAGGAACAGCACGAGCGCGACGATGACCACCGCGGTGAGGCCGATCACGAGCACGCGGGCGTCCGGAACCGTCGCGAAGTTGATCGCGACGATCAGGGCGCCGACCAGCACCACCGAGAGAATGCCGCCCAGGTTGTCCACGGGGTCGGTCGCCTCGTTGATGTGGGCCGGGATGAACTTCAGAGTCAGAGGGACCGCGACCACGATGAGCGGGATCGTCACGAGGAAGACCGAGCCCCACCAGAAGTTCTCCAGAAGCAGTCCGGAGATGAGCGGTCCGAGCGCGGAGATGGCGCCGCCCGTGGCAGACCACAGCGCGATGGACCGGGTCCGCGCCGGCCCCGACCACAGCGCGGTGATGAGGGCGAGTGTCGTCGGATATGCCATGCCGGCCGCGATCCCGCCCACGACGCGGGCGGCGATCAGCACCTCGATCGACGGCGCGAAGGCCGCCACCAGGCCGGCGGGGAGTGACAGGAGCACGCCGATGAGGAGCATGCGTCGGCGACCGTATCGATCGCCGACGGCCCCGAGCCACAGCACCGACGCGGCCAGGCCGAGGGAGTATCCGATGGCGACGAGGTTCAGCTGCGTCTGCGAGGCATCGAATGCCACGCCGATGTCGGGAAGAGCGACATTCGCGACCGCGAGCGGGAGGTTCGCCACGGCGGCGACGATGATGAGCGTGCCGAGCACCGCTCCTGATCTGCTCGGTGCTGTCGATGCCACGGTCATCGCGAGGGCCTCCAGACGGTCTCCGGCCGATCGCGCGAGGTCGGCCCGGTGACCCTCATCCTGCCGGATGGGGTGTCGCTCGCCGGGGGTGATTTTCCGTGGCGCGGGCGGTCAGCCCGCGACCTCCTGGTACGCCGCGAAGAGGAGCGATTCGTCCGGTGCCTGCAGCACGGTGGGCTTGGCGATGTCGTCGAGCACGATGAAGCGGAGCATCCCGCCGCGGCTCTTCTTGTCGCGCTGCATGGTGGCCAGCAGCTGCGGCCACGCACCCGGTCGATAGGTCGTCGGCAGCCCGAGCAGGTCGAGGATGTCGCGGTGGCGCTGCGCCGGGGCATCCGCCAATCGCCCCGCGAGACGGGAGAGCTCGGCGGCGAAGACCATCCCCACCGAGATGGCTGCGCCGTGCCGCCAGCGGTAGCGCTCGGCGTGCTCGATCGCGTGGCCGAGGGTGTGGCCGTAGTTCAGGATCTCGCGCAGGCCGGCCTCGCGCAGGTCCTCGCCCACGACTCGCGCCTTCATCTCGATGGCGAGCTCGATCGAGCGGCGGAAGGCGTCGCTGCGGGGGTCGGTCGCCGTCCCGGGGTCGGCCTCGATGAGGTCGAGGATCTCGGGGGCCCAGATGAACCCCGCCTTCGCGACCTCGGCGAACCCGGCGACGCGCTCGTTCCTCGAGAGCGAGTCGAGCAGATCGAGGTCGCACAGCACCGCGCGCGGTGCCCAGAACGCACCCACCAGGTTCTTGCCCTCGGCGGTGTTCACCCCGGTCTTGCCGCCGACGGCCGCATCGACCATGCCGAGGACCGTGGTGGGCACATGGACCACCTCGACCCCGCGAAGCCAGGTCGCGGCGACGAACCCCGCGAGGTCGGTCACCGCTCCCCCGCCGAAGCCGACCACGACGTCGCTGCGGGTGAAGTCCGCCTTGCCCATGACCTGCCAGCAGAACGCGGCGACCTCGATGCGCTTGCCCGCCTCGGCATCGGGGATCTCGGCGAGAAGCACCTCGCGGTCTCCGACCAGCTGGGTGCGCAGCGCCTCGGCCTGCGCGGTCAGGGTCGGCGGGTGGATCACGAGCACCTTGCGGGCGGCGGGGGGAAGCGTCTCGCCCAGGCGGGAAAGGATGCCTCGCCCGACGGTGATGGGATAACTGGCGTCGCCGCTCACGGTGATCGTGGTCGTATCGGTCATTCGTCTTCCTCTTCGTCCCGCGATGCCCATTCGACGATCCGATCGACGACGAGCTGCAGTGGCCCGCTGGAGGTGTCGAAGCGGATGTCGGCCAGCTGCTCGTACAGCGGGCGGCGGGCCTCGTAGATCTCGGTCCAGCGGGTGATGGCGTCCTCGCCCTGCAGCAGCGGCCGGGCGCTCCCCCGCACCCGGTGGGCCACCACCCGGGGGGCGACGGTCAGCAGCACGACGCGATGTCCCTCGAGGTCGGCGCGGGTCTCCGGGTCGAGGACCGCCCCGCCTCCGAGGGAGACGACGCCGCGGGTGGCGAGTCCCTCCTCGACCGCGGCGCGCTCGAGCTCGCGGAAGCGCGCCTCGCCCTGTTCGGCGAAGATCGTCTCGATCGGCCCGTGCTCCCGCGCGACCGCCGCATCGGTGTCGAAGAACGGCACCTCGAGAGCGCGCGCGACCCGCTTTCCGACGCTCGTCTTTCCGGCTCCCATCGGGCCGATGAGCACGAGGGCGCTAGAGAGCGGCGTCATGCTGGGCGAGCGCCGCGTCGCTCTCGGTCGCCGTGCGCAGGGTGTCGGGGATCGCGGCGAGGTACCCCTCGAGGTTGCGGCGGGTCTCGCCGACGCTGTCTCCGCCGAACTTCTCGAGCACCGCCTCCGCGAGCACGAGGGCGACCATCGCCTCGGCGACGACGCCCGCCGCGGGGACGGCGCACACGTCGGAGCGCTGGTGATGCGCGGCCGCGGTCTCTCCGGTCGCGACGTCGACCGTTCGCAGCGCCTTGGGCACCGTCGCGATCGGCTTCATTCCGGCCCGCACGCGCAGCACCGTTCCGGTCGACATGCCGCCTTCCGTGCCGCCTGCCTTGTCGCTCGAGCGGGTGATCCCGCCGTCGGTCGCGTGGAGTTCGTCGTGTGCGGCCGACCCGCGACGGGTGGTCGTGAGGAAGCCGTCTCCGACCTCGACGCCTTTGATGGCCTGGATGCTCATCAGCGCCTGAGCCAGCTTGCCGTCCAGACGGCGATCCCAGTGCACGTGCGAGCCCAGTCCCGGCGGAAGCCCGTACGCGAGGACCTCCACGATGCCGCCGAGCGTGTCGCCGGCCTTGCGGGCGTCGTCCACCTCGGCCACCATGCGCTCGCTCGTCGACACATCGAAGCAGCGCAGCGGATCCGCGTCGAGCGCGTCGACGTCGTCGGGCGTCGGAAGCGCCGCGTCGTCGGGGACGCGCACCGGACCGATCGAGAGCGTGTGACTCACCAGGCGGATGCCGAGTTCCGACAGGAACGAGCGCGCCACCGCCCCGAGCGCGACGCGCGCCGCTGTCTCGCGGGCGCTCGCGCGCTCGAGGATCGGGCGGGACTCGTCGAAGTCGTACTTCTGCATGCCCACGAGGTCGGCGTGGCCGGGGCGAGGCCGAGTGAGAGCGGCGCCGCGTCCGCGGGACTTGTCGGTGAGCTCGACCGGGTCGGGGCTCATCACCTCGGTCCACTTCGGCCACTCGGTGTTGCCGATGCGCAGCGCGATCGGGCTGCCGAGCGTCAGGCCGTGGCGGACGCCGGACGAGATCGTGAGCTCGTCCTCCTCGAACTTCATGCGCGAGCCGCGGCCGTAGCCGAGCTTGCGACGCGCGAGGTCGGCCTGGATCGCGGCGCGGGAGATCGGGACGCCCGCGGGCAGTCCCTCCATGACGGCGACGAGTTCGGGGCCGTGCGATTCGCCGGCCGTGAGCACGCGGAGCATTGCTCCAGTCTCCCACGTGCGGATCCGCCGTTACGTCACGCGTCCTCGTCGAGCGCGCGGCGCATGGCGGCGAAGACGGCGGCCTCGTCTGGAAGCGCGGTGCCGGCATCGCCCGTGGTGAAGATCCGCACCTGGAGCAGGGCCTGGTGCAGCAGCATCCCCAGACCCGACACGGCAGGTGCGCCGGCGCGTTCCCATGCGGCCGACAGCGCGGTCGGCCAGTGCCCGTACACCACGTCGAGGAGGAGCCCGCCTCCCGCGGCGAGGGCGTCGGCCGAGGCATCCGTCACCGGCGCATCTCCGGGCAGGGTCGCGATCGTGACGGGCGAGGGAGGGTGGACGGATGCCTCGAACCCTGCCGGTGCGACCTCGATGCCGAGCACTCGGCCGAGGTCCGCCAGCGGCTCGACGGCCTCGCGTCTGCGGGCGACGACATCGATCCGTCGTGCGCCGATCTCAGACAGCGCGACGAGGGCGGAGGTCGCCGTCGCGCCGGCGCCGACGATCCGGGCGACCGGAGCCTCCGTGACGCCCTCGTCGGCGAGGGCGCGGACGATCCCTCCCACGTCGGTGTTGAACCCGCGAGGCCCGGCCGGATGGAGCAGCAGCGTATTGACGGCGCCGGTGAGTTCCGCGCGACGGTCGAGTCCGGCCGCCGCGGCGCGGGCGACCCCCTTGAGCGGCATCGTCAGGGAGAGACCCCGCCATGTGTCGTCGAGAGAGGCGAGGGCCGCAGCGAAGCCCGTCTCGTCCACCCGGCGCCGGTCGTAGGTCCACTCCCTCCCGAGCACCGCGTACGCCGCTCGGTGGAGCTGCGGGGAGCGGCTGTGCGCGATCGGGTCGCCCCACACGGCCAGGCGCGTCGCCGCGGGCGTCAGCACCCCGCGTCCGGGTTCTCCGAGCACCAGTCCTGCCACTGGCGGACGGCGCGATTGTGGTCATCGATGTTGGTCGTGAACACTGTCTCGCCGGTGTTGAGGTTCACCGTGACGAAGTAGAGCCAGTCGCCCTCCGCAGGGTGCATCGCCGCGTCGATCGCAACATCTCCCGGATTGGAGATCGGGCCGATCGGCAGCCCGGCGTTGACATAGGTGTTCCACGGGTTGTCATCGCTCAGGGCCTCGCCTGACGAGCTCACCGTGCCGTCGTGCATCTCGCCGTAGCCGTACTGCGCCGTCGAGTCCATCTGGAGCAGGCCGAACGTCTCCTGGTTTGCGGGATCCAGACGATTCTGGATGACGGTGGACACCTTCTGCATGTCGGCCTCGAACCGCGCCTCGCGCTGGATGATCGAGGCGATCGTCAGGATCTCCTGGCGCTGGTCCTCGGGCACGCCGGCCTGGTCGAGGGACTGCACCGCGCGATCGACGAGCGTCTGGATCACCTGGGGAGCCGTCACCCCCGGTTCGAAGGTGTAGGTCGCAGGAAAGAGCCAGCCCTCCAGCGAATCGGCGGCCACGCCGTACGCCGAAGGATCGGCCACGGCGGACTCGAAGTCCGTGAGGGGAAGGCCGGTGGCTTCGGCCAGGATCGGGAGCGACTGCTCCACAGTGAGGCCCTCGCGCAGCTGGGCGGTGTTCTCCATCTTGTTGGCGGGATCCAGGAGCGCCGCGAGGGCCGCCTCCGAGGTCATCTGCTTCTGCAGACGGAACACGCCGGGCACGAACGGCGGGTTCTCGCCGCTCTCGATGAGGAAGTCGTAGAAGGCATCGGGTGTCATGGTGACCCCGGCTTCGTACAGCGTCTGCGAGATCGGGGCGCCGGTGTCGCCGGAGGCGATCGTGATGAACACTTCTCCGTTCGCCATGCCCTCCTCGTAGTCCTTCGGCTCCTCCCAGCCCATGACCTCGCGGATCTGCTCCTCGTAGGTCGTCCACACGTACCACGCACCCGCAGCGGTTGCGCCCAGGATCGCCAGCACGATGCCGAGGGCGATCCACCCGCCGCGGCGGCGCTTGCGCTTGTCGGCGGGAGGCGGTGGGGTGCCGAGCTCGTCGGTGGACGTCCGTCCCGTGAAGAGGTCCTCGAGGGTGGCCGTGGCGGCGCCGCGCTCGGCGGGCCGAGTCGCCGTTGTCTGGGCGAGGGAACCGGTTCGGCTGTACGGCGATGCACCCGCACCGTCGAAGAGCCAGGCGTCGTCATCGGCGCTCGCGCCGGCGGACGCCGGCGCGGACCCGTTCGAGACCGGAAGCACGGCGGTGGCCGAGGACTCCCCTGTCGTGCGCTGAGCGGCCACCGGGCGCGCGTCGACCTCTCCGGCGGGTGCCGACGCCTCGGCGTCCGCCGCATCGTTCGGCGCCGCGCCACCCTGCCGGGCGGCGAGCTCGCGGGCCTCACGCCGCGACAGCGGACGGGCCGGCTCCTCGGGAGCGCTGCCCCGGTCCGCGTCGGAGCCGGCAGACCTCAGCGGCCGGTCTCGCGGGTCCGGCAGATTGCCGAACAGGTGCGCGAACCGGTCATCATGCGGGGACTCGGGCATGTCAGGCGGGCTCCTGGGTGACGGGGACGCCAAGGGGACGGCCGGTGCTCTTCTCGACATCGATGGCTTGCTGGAGCAGCACGACGGCGGCGACCTGGTCAACGATGGTACGCGACGAACGCTGTGTTCTGCCCGATTCCCGCAGGGCAGCGTGCGCGGAGACGGTCGAGAGGCGCTCGTCCACAAGGCGGACCGGGAGGGCGGATGCCTCGGCGATCGCCGCGGCGAAGGCCCGGGCGTCCGCCGTGGACGGGGTGTCCTCACCTCGCAGATTCAGCGGCAGTCCGACGAGGACCTCGATCGCCGAATGCTCCTCGGCGAGGGCCATGATGCGCTTGACCGCTGCGTCGTCGCGGGGAACGGTCTCGACGGGAGTCGCGAGCAGACCGTCCGGATCGCTCTTGGCGACGCCGACCCGGACGCGCCCGACGTCGACGCCGAGTCTCGCCCCGCGACGGAACCCGCTCACGCGCTCAGGGCGTCCTTGACGGCGTGGAGCGCGGACGGAAGCGCCGCGGCATCCGTTCCCCCGCCCTGCGCCACGTCGTCGCGGCCGCCGCCGCCGCCGCCGAGCACGGCAGCGGCGGCCTTCGCCAGCACCCCTGCCTTGGCACCCGCGCTGCGCGCGGCGTCGTTCGTCGCGACGATGACGATCGCGCGGCCGTTGACCTCGGCGCCGAGCGCGACGACGGCCGCCTGTGAGCCGAGCCGGTCGCGCACCTGGAGCGCGAGCGACCGCACGTCATCAGCGGAGCCGGCGGTGCCGATGGACTCCGCGACGACGACCTGCCTGCCCACCGGCGCGGCGGCCGCCGCGAGGGCGGGGAGGCGGTCGCCGAGAGCCTTCGCCTCGAGTGCCGCGATCTTCTTCTCAGCGGACTTGAGGTTCGCGGTGAGCTCGGCGATCCGGGCCGGGAGCTGATCCCGCGGGGTCTTGAGCGTCGACGTGAGCTGCGAGACGATCGCGCGCTCGGCGGCCAGCGAGCGGAAGGCGTCGAGTCCGACGAGCGCTTCGACGCGGCGGTTGGATGCCCCGACCGAGGACTCCCCCACGAGGTTGATGAGGCCGATCTCGGCGCTCGTCGACACGTGCGTGCCCGCGCAGAGCTCACGCGACCAGGGTCCGCCGATGTCCACCATGCGGACGGTGTCGCCGTACTTCTCGCCGAAGAGCGCCATGGCCCCCAGCGACTTCGCCTCGTCGAGCGCCAGCACGCGGGTCGTCACTTCGAGGTTGTCGCGGACCGCGTTGTTGGCGATCTCCTCGATCTCGCTCTTGGTCTCGTCTGACAGGGACTGGCCCCACGTGAAGTCGAACCGCATGTAGCCGGCGCGATTGAGCGATCCGGCCTGCGTGGCGGTCTTGCCGAGCGTGTCGCGCAGTGCCGCGTGGACGAGGTGGGTGGCGGAGTGCGCCTGGCGCGCCGCACGCCGGTTCGCGGCATCCACGATCGTGGTCGCCGGCTGGCCGACCGCGACCTCACCGGTGGTGACCTCGACGGTGTGGCTGATGAGGCCCGCGACGGGCTTCTGGACGTCGAGGACCTCGAGCTCGTAGCCGGGACCGACGATGACGCCCCGGTCGGCGACCTGGCCGCCCGACTCCGCGTACAGCGCGGTCTCGGCCAGGATCACCTCGGCGATCTGACCCGCCGCGGCGCGATCGACGGAGATGCCGTCCACCAGCAGCCCGAGCACCGACGACTCGGTCTCCAGGTCGGTATACCCGGTGAAGACGGTCTCGCCCGCCGCGCGGAAGTCGCGATACACGCTCGTGTCGGCGAGCTGGCGCTTGCGCGAACGGGCGTCCGCCTTGGCCCGGGCTCGCTGCTCCTGCATGAGGCTGTCGAACGCTGCTCGGTCGACGGACAGACCCGCCTCCTCGGCGATCTCGAGAGTCAGGTCGATCGGGAAGCCATAGGTGTCGTGCAGCAGGAACGCCTCGGAGCCGGCGATCGTGGTGCCGCCCGCCGCCCTGGTCTGCACGAGGGAGTCGTCGAGGATCGACTCCCCCGCCGCGAGCGTGCGGAGGAACGTGGCCTCCTCGGCCAGCGCGTGCTGGGAGATGCGGGCGTAGTCCGCCTCGACCTCGGGGTAGGCGTCCTTCATGGCGTCGCGCGACGCGGCGAACAGGTCGGCGAACGTCGGGCCGTCGACGCCGAGCAGGCGCATCGAACGGATCGCGCGACGCATGAGCCGTCGCAGGATGTAGCCGCGGCCGTCGTTCGACGGGGTGACGCCGTCGGTCATGAGCATGAGCGACGACCGGATGTGGTCGGCCACCACGCGGAAGCGCACATCGTCGTCGTGGTCGGCGCCGTACGTGCGCCCCGAGAGCTCGACGGCCTTGTCGAGGACCGGCCGCACCTGATCGGTCTCGTACATGTTGTCGACGCCCTGCT
Source organism: Microbacterium sp. MF43 (assembly GCF_012847295.1). Classification (GTDB taxonomy): domain Bacteria; phylum Actinomycetota; class Actinomycetes; order Actinomycetales; family Microbacteriaceae; genus Microbacterium. The sequence goes on along the minus strand of NZ_JABBDY010000003.1, from coordinate 448,963 downwards.
TGATGAAGGCGATGCGCTCGAGCCCCATGCCCGTGTCGACGTTCTTCGCGGGGAGCTCGCCGACGATGTCGAAGTCGTACTTCGACTGCACGTTCGTGATCTCGTACTGCATGAACACGAGGTTCCAGATCTCGACGTAGCGGTCGTCGTCGGTCGCGGGACCGCCGTCGATTCCGTATTCGGGGCCGCGGTCGAAGAAGATCTCGGAGCAGGGGCCCGCCGGGCCCGGAGTCCCCGTGCTCCAGTAGTTGGTGTCCTTGCCGAGGCGCTGGATGCGCTCTTCGGGCAGGTCGGTGAGACTGCGCCAGAGGTCGTGGGCCTCGTCGTCCTCCTCGTAGACGGTGACCCACAGATCCTTCGGGTCGAACCCGAGGCCGCCGTCGGCCTCACTCGAGGTGAGCAGCTCCCACGCGTAGCGGATCGCGCCCTCTTTGAAATAGTCGCCGAACGACCAGTTGCCGAGCATCTGGAAGAAGGTGCCGTGGCGCGGGGTCTTGCCGACCTCTTCGATGTCGTTCGTGCGGATGCACTTCTGGTTGTCGGCCGCGCGCGGGTACGGCGCGGGCACATCGCCCGACAGGTACGGGATGAACGGCACCATGCCGGCGATGGTGAACAGCAGCGCGGGGTCGTCGGTCACCAGAGAGGCGGACGGGACGATCGTGTGGCCGTTCTTCTCGAAGTAGTCGAGGAAGCGCTGCGCGATCTCGGCGGTCTTCATTCGGGTCCTCGCAAAATGGGCGCGGTGCTCCCCCGAAACGGGGAGGCGGCTCCGCTGGTCAGTCGGTGAGCTTCTCGGCGGCGGCGTCGACAGCGTCGGATGCCGCGGCACGGGCGTTCTCGGCGGCGTCGGCGGCGGCATCCTTCACATCGTCGACAAGTCCCGCCATGCGCGCCTCCTGCTCCCGGTAGGCGTCGCCGATGCGATCGGTGAACTCCGTGATGCGGGCGTCGACCTCCGCCAGGAGCTCGTGACCCCGAGGGTCCTTGTTCATGAGGTGTGCGACGACGAACCCGCCGGCGATGCCGAGCAGGAACCACAGCACGTTCTTCATGTCACCACTTCCTCGCGGGCCGCCGGGCGCGGCACCCCTCCATCGTAGGCGAAACGACGAAGGGCGCCGGGTGACCCCGGCGCCCTTCGCGGCCGAGACTCAGAGGCTCAGCGCACAGTGCTTGTTCGGACGCGGCGCCAGGCGCCACCTCCGGCCGCGGCGCTTAGCGCGCCGCGTAGTACTCGACGACGAGCTGGACGTCGCAGACCACGGGGACCTCGGCGCGCTTGGGGCGACGCACGAGACGGGCCTGGAGCTTGTCGAGCTCGACCTCGAGGTAGCCCGGGACCGGGGGCAGGACGTCGGCGTGACCGCCGGCGGCCGCGACCTGGAAGGGCTCGGTGCCCTCGGACTTGGGCTTCACGTGGATGAGCTGGCCCGGCTTCACGCGGAACGACGGGCGGTCGACGAGCTGGCCGTCCACGAGGATGTGACGGTGCACGACCATCTGGCGCGCCTGCGCGGTGGTGCGGGCGAAGCCGGCGCGGAGCACGAGGGCGTCCAGGCGCATCTCGAGCTGCTCGACGAGGTTCTCACCCGTCAGGCCCTGGGTGCGACGAGCCTCGTTGAACTGGATGCGCAGCTGCTTCTCGCGGATGCCGTACTGCTCGCGCAGACGCTGCTTCTCGCGCAGGCGGACCGCGTAGTCGCTGTCGGCCTTGCGCTTGGTGCGGCCGTGCTCGCCGGGAGCGTAGGGACGCTTCTCGAGGTAGCGGGCGGCCTTGGGGGTCAGCGCGACGCCGAGCGCGCGCGAGAGGCGGACCTTGCGGCGGTCCTGGGACTTCGTAGCCACGAAGTGATCCTTCCGATGACGTGGTCGCGACTTTCACGACTCACGGACGTATCTCCGTCTCCTCGCCCTGTCCGGACTGCACGCCGGGGCATGCCGGAAGGTCGGTCAAGAAGAGAGGGGATGCCCGAAAACACGGTCTCGAGCCGATCGAGTCTATCAGACTGGCCGGAAGGCCCGGTCAGAGCAGATGCCGCCCCCGCCCTCGCCGCGGAGGCGTCAGCGGTCCCCGGAGAGGATGCGCCGGATCTTCTCGAGCCGCGCCTGCACGTCTCGCTCGGCGCCGAGGGCCTTGGGCTCGTAGTAGCGTCGCCCGCGCAGCTCGTCGGGCAGATACTGCTGCGCGGAGACCCCGACCTCGGAATCGTGCGGGTAGACGTACCCCTTGCCGTGACCGAGCCGCTTGGCGCCGGGATAGTGGGCGTCCCGGAGGTGGACCGGCACGCGCCCGAAGCCCCCCGCCTGCACATCGGCGATCGCGGCGTTGATGGCGAGGTACGCCGCGTTCGACTTGGCGGTGGTCGCGAGATAGGCGGTCGCCTCCGCGAGCGGGATACGACCCTCGGGCATGCCGATGAGCTGTACGGCGTCGGCGGCCGCGACGGCGATCGTGAGCGCCTGCGGATCGGCGAGCCCGATGTCTTCGGCGGCCGAGATGATGAGGCGGCGGGCGATGAAGCGCGGGTCCTCCCCCGCTTCGATCATGCGGGCGAGGTAGTGCATCGCCGCGTCGACGTCGGAGCCGCGGATCGACTTGATGAACGCGCTGATGACGTCGTAGTGCTCGTCCCCCTGCCGGTCGTAGCGCAGCAGCGCGCGGTCGACCGCCTGCGCCACATGCTCGGCCGTCACCACGGGTGCGGCGTCGTCGCCGTCGGCGGGTTCGGCGAAGGATGCCGCCGCCTCGAGGGCGGTCAGCGCACGACGCGCGTCGCCCGAGGAGAGCCGGACGAGGGCGTCGCGCGCGTCGTCGCTCAGTTCGATCGAGCCGGCGAGGCCGCGGGGATCCGTCACGGCCCTGTCGACCAGGAGCCGGAGGTCGTCGTCGGTGAGCGGCTTGAGGGTGAGGAGGAGCGAGCGAGAGAGCAACGGTGAGATCACCGAGAACGACGGGTTCTCGGTCGTGGCCGCGATGAGAACGACCCACCCGTTCTCGACGCCCGGAAGCAGCGCGTCCTGCTGCGCCTTCGTGAACCGGTGGATCTCATCGAGGAAGAGGATCGTGGACTGGCCGTACAGGTCGCGCTGAGTGAGTGCCTCCTGCATGACCTCTCGGACGTCGCGCACGCCCGCGGTCACCGCGGAGAGCTCGACGAATCGGCGACCGGATGCGCGGGCGATGGCCTGCGCGAGCGTCGTCTTGCCCGTGCCGGGAGGACCCCACAGGATGACCGACGAGGCGGCGCGGGCAGCGGCATCCGGATTCGCGAGCGTCACCAGCGGCGACCCCGGTCGCAGCAGATGACCCTGCCCCGCGACCTCGTCGAGCGATGTCGGCCTCATGCGCACGGCCAGCGGCGTCTGCCCCTGGAAGAGCGCGGTCGGACTACTCACCCGACCAGGCTAGTCCGCCCCTGCGACAGGGGACGCGGTGGCGCTTTTGCTGCCGGAGACGCCTGCCCGTAGGATCAACCCCGGCCCGGGCGGCGACCCGGAGCGGAGGAGGTTCCGTGGCGAACGGTGGCAAGGACCGCGGTGCGCGGGAGTCGCGAGAGCGCGCCCGTCTGTATCAGGCGCGTCAGGAGTTCCACAACGGCCAGGCACGTCGCCGCACCCGCGACAATCTGATCGCGGGCATCGCGGGCGGCGTCCTGCTGCTCGGGGTCCTCGCCGCGCAGACCGCATATTTCGTGGCGGGTCCCGGTGCCCCCGAACCTGCTCCGACCACGACCACCGAGCCGGGAATGACGCCCGCGCCGACCGGCACTCCGACCCCGACGCCGACGTCGTCCGTGACGCCCACGCCGACGCCTGCTCCCTGACCGCGACCGCGGGATCGCTTCTCAGCGGAAGCGCTCCGCCGTACTAGGCTGGGGCCGTCCATCCCCCACAGGCGGCGTGAGCCGCGATGAGGTGCATCCCGTGACTGCCGCAGCAGAGTCCACTCCCGAGTCGACCGGTCCCGCGACCGACGACATCCAGCCCGAGATCTCCCCCGTCGACGCCGACGTCGACGGGACCGAGAGCGTCGCGACGGACGACGTTCCGCCCGCCCCTGAGACCGACGATGCGGAGGCTGACGCGGCTCAGCCCGAGGCTGCGAGCTCCGAAGAGGACGTCTCCGCGCCGGCGCCCGAGGCATCCGAGGTGCCGGTCGTCGAATCTGCCGAAGCCGACGAGGCGGAGACCGCTGAGGCGCCCGCGCCCGAGGCGTCCGCGCCGCCCGCCCGGCCCGCTCCCGTCCCGACCCCCCGCCCGCGCCCGGCGAACGCGCCGCAGGCGTCGGTCTCGACCGAGCCGTGGGGCCGTGTCGAGGATGACGGCACCGTGTCGGTCCGCGAGGGCGACGATTGGCGCGTCGTGGGCCAGTACCCCGACGGCTCGCCCGAAGAGGCTCTCGCCTACTTCGAGCGCAAGTACGCCGACCTCGCGAGCGAGGTCACTCTTCTCGAGGTCCGTCACCGCCGCGGCGGCGCGTCCGCCTCCGATCTTCGTGCGGCCGCGCGCGCCGTGTCGGCGAAGCTCGACGGAGCGGCCGCGGTCGGCGACCTGGCCACGCTGGAAGCCCGGGTCGCGGCTCTCACCGAGACGCTCGCCGCGGCATCCGAGTCCGAGGCCGCTGCCGCACGGGAGGCTGTCGACGACGCCATCCGCACGCGTACCGAGATCGTGGAGAAGGCGGAAGCACTGGCCGCCCGCGACCCGCGGACGGTGCAGTGGAAACAGGCCACGGCTGAGCTGAGCGAGCTGTTCGACCAGTGGCAGGCGCAGCAGCAGAACGGCCCGCGCCTGCCGAAGTCGACAGCGCAGCAGCTGTGGAAGCGATTCCGCGACGCCCGCTCGACGGTCGACAAGCACCGCCGCGAGTTCTACGCCGAACTGGACGAGGCGCATAAGGGCGTCAGGGAGCGCAAGACGAAGCTCGTCGAGAGGGCCGAGGCTCTCGCGCCGAAGGGTGAGGACGGCATTCCGGCCTACCGCGAGCTCCTGGATCAGTGGAAGACCGCCGGTCGCGCCGGCAAAAAGGTCGACGACGCCCTGTGGGCGCGCTTCAAGGCCGCCGGTGACGCCCTCTACTCCGCTCGCGTCGAGCGCGAGGCGGCCGATGCCGAGGCATCCCGCGAGAAGATCGACGCCAAGCGCGCGCTGCTCGAGGAGGCCAAGGCCGTCGCCGACGAGCGTGAGATCGCGAAGGCTCGCACGCTCCTCACGGGCATCCAGCGCCGGTGGGACGAGATCGGGCGCATCTTCCCGCGTGACGCCGAGCGCGGCCTCGACGACGACCTGCGCAAGATCGAGCAGGCGCTGCGGACGCGCGAAGAGACCGACTGGAAGCGGAACAACCCCGAGACCAAGGCCCGCGCGAACGACATGACGCGACAGCTGACCGACGCGATCGAGAAGCTCGAGCAAGAGCTCGCGGCGGCGAAGAAGTCCGGCGACAAGAAGGCGATCGCAACCGCCACGGAGGCGCTCGAGGCTCGCCGGTCCTGGCTCAAGGCGCTCGGCGGCTGATCCACAGCGTCGCACCGGACCGGGTTGTCCACAGCATTCCCGGTTCCCCCGACGGGCACCGGAGCGCGTGCGGCACACTGCCGCTATGGCGTCACCGTTCCTGTACTTCGTCGACGACCGGCTGTCGCTCGCTGAGCTGACAGCCGCCCGCCTCGACGGCGATGTCGTCGAGCTCGGCGATGCGTTCATCCCGGCCGATGCCATCGAGACGCAGAGTCTTCGCGCGGGATCGCTCGCCGGACTCCTCGGGGAGACTCTCGCGGCGACGCATCTCACGGCGGCCTGGGTGCGCGGTGCGATTCCCGATCCGCCGGCGCGCCACACCGTGCAGCGAGCGACGACGAGGCGCCTGCACTACACCCCCGCGCGGACGGTGCACTACCGCGATCTGGTCGTCGAGACGGGGGACCTGGAGTCGATCGGCGGGGTGTTGGTGACCACGCGCGTTCGGACGCTCGTCGACCTGTGCCGCGTCGACGACGATCACCACGCCCGCGCTGCCCGCCTGCTGGCCGCAGACGATCGCCAACTGGTCGACACGGCGGTGTCGCGCCTGGAGGCGGGCAGCCTCCCGCACAAGCGCGCTGCCCTCGCGCTGCTGCGCGGTATCGCGGCCGCGCAGGGAGCGCTCAGGACGACGTGACGCGATAGACGTCGTACACCGCGTCGATACGCCGCACGGCATTCAGCACGCGGTCGAGATGGACGATGTCGCCCATCTCGAAGACGAAGCGGCTCAGCGCGAGACGATCGCTCGAGGTCGACACCGACGCCGAGAGGATGTTGACGTGGTGCTCGCTGAGAACACGCGTGACGTCGCTCAGCAGACCTGAGCGGTCCAGGGCCTCGACCTGAATCTGGACGAGGAACACGCTCTTCGTCGTCGGCGCCCACTCGACCTCGATCAGGCGCTCGGGATCGGACATCAGCGATTTGACGTTCGTGCAGTCGGCCCGGTGCACCGACACGCCGCTCCCGCGCGTGACGAAGCCCATGATCTGGTCGCCGGGAACCGGAGTGCAGCACTTGGCGAGCTTCACGAGGATGTCGGGTGCGCCGCGAACGAGGATGCCGGAGTCGCCGTTCCTCGGCTGGCGGGAACGGCCCACTCCCGGAAGCTCGATCGGGCCGGTGCTGGTGTCGCTCGCGCTCACCAGAGCCGTGACCTTCTCGATCACGGACTGCGTGGAGACATGGCCTTCTCCGACCGCTGCGTACAGCGCCGAGACATCCTCATAGCGGAGCTGATGGGCGACCTCGGTGAACGAGTCCTGGCTCATGAGGCGCTGGAGGGGAAGATTCTGGCGGCGCATCGCACGTGCGATCGCGTCCTTGCCCTGCTCGATGGCCTCCTCGCGGCGCTCCTTGGTGAACCAGCCGCGGATCTTGTTGCGGGCGCGCGTGCTGCGCACGAAACCCAGCCAATCCTGGCTGGGGCCGGCGTCGGGATTCTTCGACGTGAAGACCTCGACGACGTCGCCGCTCTTGAGCTCCGTCTCCAGCGGCACGAGCCGGCCGTTCACCTTCGCGCCCATCGTGCGGTGCCCCACCTCGGTGTGCACGGCATAGGCGAAGTCGACGGGCGTCGCGCCGGACGGCAGTCCGATCACGCGACCCTTCGGCGTGAAGACGTAGACCTCTTTCGCGCCGATCTCGAAGCGCAGCGAGTCGAGGAACTCCCCCGGGTCGGCCGTCTCGGCCTGCCAGTCCGAGATGTGGGCGAGCCACGCCATGTCGGCGTCGACCGACTTCGCGTCGGTCTTGCCGCCGTTCATCCGCTCCTTGTACTTCCAGTGCGCGGCCACGCCGTACTCGGCCTGCTGGTGCATCTCGTTCGTGCGGATCTGGATCTCCACCGTGCGACCACCAGGACCGATCACGGTCGTGTGCAGCGACTGATAGAGATTGAACTTCGGGGTGGCGATGTAGTCCTTGAACCTGCCAGGCAGCGGCGTCCAGCGTGCGTGGATCGCTCCGAGCACGGCGTAGCAGTCCCTGACGCTGCCGACCAGAATTCGGATGCCGATGAGGTCGTAGATGTCATCGAACTCTCGGCCGCGCACGACCATCTTCTGGTAGACGGAGTACAGCTGCTTGGGTCGGCCCATGACGCGGCCGCGGATGCGCAGTTCGCGCAGATCGGAATCCACGGCGTCGATCACGCTCTGCACGTACTGCTCGCGCTGTGGCGTGCGCTGTTTGACCAGGCTCTCGATCTCGGCGTACAGCTTGGGATGGAGCACCGCGAACGACAGGTCCTCGAGTTCCGACTTGATCGCCTGGATTCCGAGGCGGTGCGCCAGCGGTGCGTAGATCTCGAGCGTCTCGGTGGCCTTCTTGCGCGCCTTCTCGGGCGGCACGAATCCCCATGTGCGTGCGTTGTGCAGCCGGTCGGCCAGCTTGATCAGCAGCACGCGGATGTCGCGCGACATCGCGACGATCATCTTGCGGACTGTCTCGGCCTGCGCGCTCTCCCCGTACTTGACCTTGTCGAGCTTCGTGACGCCGTCGACGAGCATCGCAACCTCGTCGCCGAACTCGGCCGAAAGCGCGTCGAGGGCATATCCGGTGTCTTCGACCGTGTCGTGCAGGAGCGCGGCGGCGATCGCCTTCGGCCCCAGGCCCAAGTCTGCGAGGATCTGCGCGACCGCCAGCGGATGCGTGATGTAGGGCTCGCCGCTCTGGCGGGTCTGCCCGCTGTGCGCGCTGTCTGCGACCGCGTAGGCCCGCTCGATGATCGACAGGTCGCCCTTCGGATGGTGCGTTCGCACCGTGCGCAGCAGCTGCTCGACATCGTCGCGGCGAGCTGACCGCGAGAAGATCCGCGGGACGAGGCGGCGCAGGGACGAGGTCTGGGCGGGAGGGACGGTCTCGGTCATCCGATCCCCTTCCCTCCGCCGGACCTCAATCCTACGCCCGCGTCCGAACCGCTCAGGCCGGCGTCACGGCGAGCTCGCGGGCCGCCTGGACGCGCTCGTCGCGCGCCTTGATCGGGCCCTCGTTCTCGCGCAGCAGCGAGTACAGCGGCGCAGCGACGAAGATCGTCGAGTAGGCCGCGACGATCGTCCCGACGAAGATCGACAGCGACAGGTCCGTCAACGTCTGGGCACCCGTCCACAGCAGGCCGATGAAGAGGATCGCACCGGTCGGCAGGATCGCGACCACCGTGGTGTTGATCGAGCGGACCAGCGTCTGGTTCACAGCGAGGTTGACCGACTCGCCGAACGTGCGCCCGGACACCTCGCCGTCCTCGCTGGTGTTCTCGCGGATCTTGTCGAACACCACCGTGGTGTCGTACAGGGCGTACGAGAGGATCGTCAGGAAGCCGATCACCGCCGCGGGAGAGATCTCGAAGCCGAAGAGCGCATACACGCCGATCGTGATGACGAGGACGTCGACCAGGCCGATGATCGCCGAGACGGACATCTTCCAGGTGCGGAAGTACAGGGCGAGGATCAGGAAAGTCAGCGCGAGGAAGATCGCCAGGCCCCACAGCGACTGGCGGGTCACGTCCTCGCCCCAGCTCGGGCCGATGAACGAGGCGCTCACCTGATCGACCGGCACATCGTACGCTTCGGCGAGTGCGGCGGATACTTCACGCGTTTCGGCATCGGTGAGCTGGTCGGTCTGCACGCGGACGGCGTCGGTGCCGATGGTCACGACCTTGGTCGTGGCATCCGGGACCACCGACTGGACCGCCTCGGTGGCGATCTCCTGATCGGTCGTCTCGACGCTGTTCACCGTGAACTGCGATCCGCCGGTGAACTCGATCGAGAACTGGATCGGCCGGAAGAGCGGGACGAGGGCCGAACCTACGACGAGGATCGCGGCGATGAGGAACCACAGCCGACGTCGTCCGACGAAGGGGAAGGAGGTCTTGCCGGTGTAGAGGTCGTTGCCGAGCTGGCTCATGGAGCGCATCAGTCGTCTCCCTCCTTGGCGGTCGTGCCGGGTTTGCCCTTGTCGGACGATGTCGCCGCGGCGAGTTCGGCCTGCTTGCGCTCGGCGATCGTCTGGCGGCGAACCGCCTCACTGCGGGACTTCACCGCGCGGCGCCCGGCGGCCGTGGTCGCCGAGGCGGCGACCGGCTCGCGGAACTGCGCGCGGCCGCGGTAGACCGCGCCGAGGGCGGTCGGGTCGAGGCCCGACAGCGGGTGACCGCTGCCGAAGAACCTCGTGCGGGCCAGCAGCTGCATCACCGGGTGCGTGAAGAGGATGAAGATCAGGACGTCGATCGCGGTCGTGAGACCGAGGGTGAACGCGAAGCCCTTCACCGTGGCGTCGGCGAGGATGTACAGCACGACGGCCGCGAGGATGTTGATCGACTTCGAGATGTAGATCGTGCGCTTGGCGCGGTCCCAGCCGTCTTCCACGGCGCTGGTGATCGACTTGCCGTCGCGCAGCTCGTCTCGAATGCGCTCGAAGTAGACGATGAACGAGTCGGCTGTGAAGCCGATCGTCACGATGAGTCCCGCCACGCCCGCGAGCGACAGGCGGAAGCCCATGCGCCAGGCGAGGATGCAGAGCGTCAGGTAGGTCAGCACCGCCATCACGACGAGCGACGCGATGATCACGAAGCCGAGCGCACGGTAGACGATGAGCGAGTAGATCGCCACGAGCGCCAGTCCGATGAGGCCGGCGATCAGGCCGATCTGCAGCTGCTGCGAGCCGAGCGTCGCCGAGATGGAGTTCGAGCTCTCGACGGTGAACGACAGGGGCAGGGCGCCGTACTTCAGCTGGTCGGCGAGGACCTTCGAGGACTCCTGCGTGAAGTTGCCGGTGATGCTCGGGTCACCGCCGAGGATGACCGCGTTCATCGAGGGCGCCGAGAGCACGTAGCCGTCGAGCACGAACGCGAACTGATTCAGCGGCGCATCGGCGCCGTAGAGGCGCTGGCTGATCTCGCCGAAGATGCGGGTGCCCTCGTCGTCGAAGCGCAGGTTGACGGCCCACAGTCCGTTGGTCTGCTGAAGCCCGAAGTTCGCGTCGTCGATAGACGAGCCGTCGAGCTCGACCGGACCGAGGATGTACTTGACGGAGCCATCCGGGTCGCACGTGATGAGGGGCTCGTCGGCGGGTGCATTGGCGGGGTCGTTCGCCGGGTCGGCGCAGTCGTAGGCGAGGTACGCGGCATCGAGCGCAGGAGTGATCCACGCGAGGTCGCTGCCGTTGGTGGGCTCGGCGGTCGGGGTGGCCTCGAGCGTCGGGTCGGGCGTCGGGTACGGCGTCTGCTTGCCGTCCTCGCCCGCGAAGGTGTTGGCCGGTGCACCGGCCCGCAGCACGGCGCGCAGCTGGAGCTGGGCGGATGCCTCGATGCGGTTCCGGGTCTCCTCGTCCGCCTGGCCGGGGATCTGGACGACGATCTGATTGCCCGCCTGCGTCGTGACGTCGGCCTCACCCACGCCCGAGGCGTCGACGCGCTGGCGGATGATCGTGACGGCCTGATTCATCTGCTCTTCGGACGGCGCTGCGCCGTCCTCGGTCTGCGCCTCGAGGACGATCTGCGTCCCGCCCTGCAGGTCGAGCGCGAGCTCGGGCGTCCAGGAGCTCTGCTGGAAGACGTACACGCCGAGCGCGTTGATGCCGGCCAGCAGGGCCGTGATCACGAGTAGGCCGGTCAGCGCGCGCCACGCATGACGGACGGGAGTGGAAGTCGCCACGGATTCCGCTTTCTGGAAAGAAGCCCGAACGGGCCGGTGGGATCAGGCCTGGGGCTTGGTGCCGGTCTCGCTGTCGGGGTCGGTCGTGTCGGCCCGGTCGTCGGCGGTCGCCACGATGGGGTCGGTCGCGGCGGGCGCCGACTGGTCGGGCAGGATCTCGTCGTCGGCGATCACGGGCTCGGTGGGGGCGACGACGCGGAGGATGGCCTGGCTGTGGACCTTGATGTCGACGCCGGGGGCGATCTCCACGATCGCCGGCTGGTCGAGGTTGTCGGGGTCGTAGGAGACGATCGTCCCGTAGAGCCCGCCCTGCAGCAGCACCTCGGCACCCGGAACCGTCTGACGTGCGCGCTCCTCCTGCTCGAGCTTCTGCTTCGCCATCCGGCGGCGCGAGCTCCAGAACATGAAGACCAGGAGCACGACCAGGAGGATGATGAGGCCGTAATTGGCGATGAAGTCGTTCATGAACGTGAGGTGACCTTTCGGGTCAGGCGCGCACCATGGCGGCACTGCCTGTGAGAAGGAGGGGCGGGCGAAAGCCTCCAGCGATTATAGGTCATCGAAGTCGAGCACCGATTCGGCGGGTCTCGCGCCGAGATGCTCGTAGGCCTCGGGGGTCGCGATCCGCCCGCGGGGCGTGCGGCCCATGAACCCGATGCGCACGAGGTAGGGCTCCACCACGGACTCGATCGTCTCGGGCTCTTCCCCGACGGCGACCGCCAGCGTGCTCAGGCCGACCGGCCCGCCGCGGAAGCGGCGGACGACCGCATCGAGCACGGCGCGGTCGAGGCGGTCGAGTCCGATCGCGTCCACGTCGTAGAGGTCGAGTGCGGCGTCGACCAGCGTCGTGTCGGCATCGCGCCCGTCGCCGTAGACGACGAGGTAGTCGCGCACGCGCCGCAGCAGGCGGTTCGCGATGCGCGGTGTGCCGCGGGAACGTCGCGCGATCTCTGCGCGCGCAGACGGGGGCACCGACACGCCCAGCATCAGCGAGGAGCGTTCGATCACCCGCTCGAGCTCCTCGGGCTCGTAGTACTCGAGGTGCGCCGTGAACCCGAAGCGGTCACGCAGCGGGTTCGGCAGCAGACCCGACCTGGTGGTGGCGCCGACCAGCGTGAACGGGGCGAGATCGAGCGGAATGCTCGTCGCGCCGGCGCCCTTGCCGACCATGATGTCGATGCGGAAGTCCTCCATCGCGAGGTACAGCATCTCTTCGGCCGATCGGGCCATGCGGTGGATCTCGTCGATGAACAGCACTTCGCCCGGAGTGAGGCTCGACAGCAGCGCGGCGAGATCGCCGGCGTGCTGGATCGCCGGACCGCTCGACAGGCGCAGCGGACGGCTGCTCTCGTGCGCGACGATCATCGCCAGCGTGGTCTTGCCGAGCCCGGGAGGGCCGGAAAGCAGGATGTGGTCGGGGGGCCGTTGCTGGATGCGGGCCGCGTCGAGCAGCAGCTGCAGCTGGCCGCGCACCTTCTGCTGGCCGACGAACTCGGACAGCGATGTCGGGCGCAGTGCCCCCTCGATCGCGAGCTCGGTCTCGTCCTCGGGCTCGGCGGCGTCGCGGAGGTCATCCACCGACGGGCTCCTTCCTCGCCGGGCCGAGCACGGACAGGGTCAGTCGCAGGAGCGCGGGAACCGAGGCGAGATCGGATGCCGCCGCATCACCCGAGACGGATTCCACCGCATCGGCTGCGATGCGTTCCGACCACCCCAGGCCGACGAGGGCCTGGACCACCTGGGCGGGTACGGCGGCCGAGGCATCCGCCCGCCCTGCCGCGGCGGGCCGCGACGCGACGATCTTGCCCGCCAGCTGCACGACGATGAGCTTCGCCGTCTTCGGCCCGATTCCCGAGACCCGGCGGAACGGGGCGTCGTCGTCTGCCGAGACCGCGTCGGCGATCTGTGCGACGGTCAGCGTGGCGAGCACCCCGAGTGCCGACTTGGGGCCGACCCCCGTGACACCGAGCAGCTGGGTGAACACCTGCAGCTCTTCGCGCTCCTCGAACCCGAACAGCGACAGCGCGTCCTCGCGCACGATGAGGGAGGTGTGCAGGCGGATCGCCTCGCCCACGTGCGCGCTGTGCGACACCTGGGGGGTGACCGCGACCGACAAGCCGACGCCGCCGACCTCGACGACGATCGAATCCGGCTCGACGTGCACCACCGTGCCGCGCAGTGACGAGATCATGGCTCGAGCCTACGGGCCGCTTCGGACGTTTGTTCGAGCGACACGCTCACCGTCGCGCGAGGCGCTCGGCATCGTGCCACGCCCGCTGGGCGGGTGTGAGGGGACCGGATGCCGCAGCCGGCGCTCCCCCGCGCCACGCGTGACACAGCGCGAGGGCCAGCGCATCGGCGGCATCGGCGGGTTGCGGCAGCTCGTCCAGCCGCAGCACGCGTGCGACCATCGTCTGCACCTGGCGCTTGTCCGCCGCCCCGTAGCCCGTGACGGCGGCCTTGACCTCGGAGGGCGTGTGGGTCGCCGCGGGGAGGCCGCGCTCCCCCGCGACCAGGAGCGCAATGCCGCTCGCCTGGGCGGTGCCCATGACCGTCTGCCGGTTGTGCTGGGCGAAGACGCGCTCCACCGCCACCACGCTGGGGCTGTGGGCATCGATGATCGCGCGCAGACCGGCGGCGATCACCGCGAGGCGCTCCTCGATCGGCGCTCCCGCGTCGGATCGGATGACCCCGACGTGGACCAGTCGGGCGGAGCGGTCCGGCGCGACGTCGACCACGCCGACACCGCAGCGTGTGAGGCCGGGGTCGATGCCCAGCACCCGCAGGGGCACCGCGCGCGTTCGCAGGGAGGTCACTCGCCTACGCTAAGCGGCTGGCACCGCGCGCGCGTCGAGGCGCACCGTGCGGTGCCTACTCGTCTTCCTCGAGCTCGGCCTGCACCTCCGGGGTCAGGTCGAAATTGCTGAAGACGTTCTGCACGTCGTCGCTGTCTTCGAGGGCGTCGATGAGCCGGAAGATCTTGCGCGCCGTGTCGGCGTCGATCTCCACCTTCAGGTTCGGCACGAACTCGACGTCGGCCGACTCGTACTCGATGCCCGCGTCCTGCAGAGCGGTGCGGACGGTGACCAGGTCGGTCGCCTCGGTGATGACCTCGAACCCCTGGGCGTGCGGCTCGACCTCTTCGGCACCCGCCTCGAGGACCGCCATCATCACGTCGTCCTCGGTGGTGGTCTCGCCGGACACGACGATGACACCCTTGCGCGTGAAGTTGTAGGCCACGCTGCCCGGATCGGCGAGGGTGCCGCCGTTGCGGGTCAGCGCGGTGCGCACCTCTGCGGCCGCCCGGTTCTTGTTGTCGGTGAGGCACTCGATCATCAGGGCGACGCCGTTGGGGCCGTAGCCCTCGTACATGATCGAGGAGTACTCGACCGACTCGCCGCCGATGCCGGCGCCGCGCTTGATGGCGCGATCGATGTTGTCCTTGGGGACGGAGGTCTTCTTGGCCTTGAGCACGGCGTCGAAGAGCGTCGGGTTGCCCGCGAGGTCGGGACCGCCGAGCTTGGCCGCCACTTCGATGTTCTTGATGAGCTTGGCCCACGACTTCGCACGGCGCGCGTCGATGACGGCCTTCTTGTGCTTGGTCGTCGCCCACTTGGAATGCCCGGACATAACTCTCCTGATCAGCTCGTCGGCGTCGCCGCCGACTGACCATTCTAATCCCGAGTGGTCCGTGCGCCGCGGGGTCGGGCTCAGCCGATGATCTTGCGCAGCGTGCGCAGATTCCGATTGGTGGTCCGCGACTTGTACGTCGTCTTGGCGATGAGCTTGGCGAACGGTGTATCGGTGCTCGACCCTTTGACCGGGTTCCAGTAGATCACGCCCGGTCCGGCCGCGACCGGGTCGGTCGAGGCATCCATCTGCGTCGCGGCTGTCACGAGCTCATCGCGCGTCGCGGTGTCTGCGCAGAAGATCACCCACGGCTGACGCGAGTCGTCGGCGTGATCGAACGGGAATCCGTCCGCGGCGGCGGTCAGCTCGGCGAGCGTCACGAGCACGATCCACGCGTCGTAGCCGAATCGTTCGCGAAGCGCCGTCTCGATCGATGCCGTGAGCTTCGAGCGGGCGGATGCCGCGGCATCCGTCTCGAAGACCACGTTCCCGCTGGCCAGCACGGTGCGCACGGCCTCGTAGCCGCGGGCGGTGAACAGCTCGGCGAGGTCTGCGCTGCGGATCGAGATCCCGCCGACGTTCACTCCGCGCAGGAGCGCGACCCAGGTCGTCATCGTTCAGAGGGCGAATTCGAACCCGAAGCGCGATGACAGGAGGGCGACCAGATCACGCGGCACCTTCGTGAGGTACGCGGGCGCGGGCGCGAGCGTCTCGGCCGATCCGATGAACGGGAAGTACACCGGACCGTCGGTCATCGCCTCGACCTCTCCGCGCACCGCGACGATCTCACCGCCGATGCGGCGCAGCCCCGCCAGGGTGATGGGACTCGCCAGGCGCAGGGTGTCGCTCACGGGCATGCGCCAGTGGGCCAGCTCGCTCCCCCGGCGGAGGCGCCGCTCCTCACCCAACGGTCCGAGGACGCGGCCCCAGGCGGCGATCCCCGGCACGGCGAGGGTGCGGTCCCATACGAACAGCGTGTCGCCGGGCTCGGTGTAGCCGACGAGTTCGTGCGACCACTCGAAGCGACGGTCGAGAGACGATTTCGGAGCCGACAGCGCGTCGCCCACGATGCCCTTCGACGGGGCGATCATCCAGTAACGCTCCTCGGGATGCTCGCGCCACCAGTGGTTGATCGTCATGCGACCGAATCTAACCGGTCGGAGCGCCGACCGTCATGCCCGTTGCACGGTCTCGAGGAAGAGCCTATGAAAGCGGTGCTCCCCCGTGACCTCGGGATGGAAAGCCGTCGCGAGCAGCGGTCCCTGCCGGACGGCGACCACCCGCCCGTCCTCGAGTTCGGCGAGTCGCTCGACGTCCGGACCCGACTCCTCCACCAGCGGGGCGCGGATGAAGACGGCATGGACGGGCGGGGCGCCGAGCGCGGGAACGTCGAGGTCGGTCTCGAACGAGTCGACCTGACTGCCGAAAGCGTTGCGGCGCACGGTCACGTCGAGTCCGCCGAACGTCTGCTGGCCCTGGATGCCGTCGGTGATCCGATCGGCCAGCAGGATCATGCCGGCGCACGTGCCGTACATCGGCATGCCGGCGGCGATCGCTCCGCGGATCGGCTCCCGCATGTCGAACGTGCGGGACAGTTTGTCGATCACGCTCGACTCGCCGCCCGGGATGACGAGGCCGTCGACGGCGGCGAGCTCGACCGGCCGGCGCACGAGGGAGACCTCGGCGCCGAGCCCCTCGAGGACTCGCGCGTGCTCGCGGACGTCGCCTTGCAGGGCCAGGACGCCGACGTGGGGACGAGAGGACGACACGGGCCGGTGAAGTTACCAGCCGCGCTCGGCGAGGCGGTGGGGAGCAGGGAGATCCGACACGTTGATGCCGACCATCGCCTCTCCCAGCCCGCGCGACACCTCGGCGATGACCTTGGCGTCGTCGTAGAACGTCGTCGCCTTGACGATCGCCGCGGCGCGCTGGGCCGGATTGCCCGACTTGAAGATCCCCGATCCGACGAAGACGCCGTCGGCGCCCATCTGCATCATCATGGCCGCGTCGGCGGGAGTCGCCACGCCGCCGGCGACGAAGAGGACGACGGGGAGCTTGCCGGTCTCGGCGACTTCGGCGACGAGCTCGTAGGGAGCCTGCAGCTCCTTGGCCGCGACGTAGAGCTCGTCCTTCGTCATCGAGCGGAGCACGTTGATCTCGCTCGTGATCTTGCGGATGTGCTTGGTGGCCTCGGAGACGTCGCCGGTGCCGGCCTCGCCCTTCGACCGGATCATCGCGGCGCCCTCGTTGATCCGGCGCAGCGCCTCGCCGAGGTTGGTCGCACCGCAGACGAAGGGGACCGTGAACCCCCACTTGTCGATGTGGTTGACGTAGTCGGCGGGCGAGAGCACTTCGGACTCGTCGATGTAGTCGACGCCGAGTTCCTGGAGCACCTGCGCCTCGACGAAGTGCCCGATGCGCGCCTTGGCCATGACCGGGATCGACACCGCTTCGATGATGCTGTCGATCATGTCGGGGTCGCTCATCCGCGAGACGCCGCCCTGCGCGCGGATGTCGGCGGGGACGCGCTCGAGCGCCATGACGGCGACCGCACCGGCGTCCTCGGCGATGCGCGCCTGCTCGGCCGTGACGACGTCCATGATGACCCCGCCCTTCAGCATCTCGGCGAGGCCGCGCTTGACGCGACCGGTTCCCGTGTCGACTGCACTCACGAGCATTTCCTTCCAGGCATCGCGCGGCGGGCGCGACGAGGTGTGACAAAGAGATCTATTGATCTAGGCCAAAAGATAGCATGGTCCGAAACGAACCATCGGCCCCAGCGAAGGACGGCGACATGGACCTCGACATCACCGGACGCTCGGCGTCGGAGATCGCGGACAGCCTGCGCGGCCTCGTGGAGCGGGGCGCGCTGCGGCCCGGTGACTCGCTCCCCCCGGTGCGGGCGCTGGCCGATGCCCTCGGCGTCAACCGCAACACGGCCGTCGCGGCCTACCGCCAGCTCACGGGGGCGGGAGTGGTGGTGACCCTCGGGCGCGGGGGCACGCGCGTCGCCGACCGGGCGGCGGTCGCGCAGGAGGGGTTCGCCGCCAACAGCGTCCTCCGCGACGTCGGCACCGGCAATCCCGACCCCGCGTTCATCCCCGACCTCTCGCGGGCTCTGGCGAGCCTGGCCGGCCGCCCGGTGCTCTACGGCGAGCCGGTCATCGACCCCGAACTCGAGCAGTGGGCCCGCGGCTGGATGCGCGATGCCGGGGTGCCCGACTTCGAGCTGACGATCACCAGCGGGGCCGCCGACGCCGTCGAACGCCTGCTCGCGAGTGCCCTGACCCGCGACGACGCCGTCGCCCTCGAGGATCCCTGCTTCCTCACGAGCATCCACACCGTGCGCGTCGGAGGCTACCGTGCGGTGCCGGTGCCCGTGGACGAGGAGGGAATGACCGTCGCGGGGCTGCGTGCCGCCCTCGAGGAGGGCGTGCGCGCGGTCGTGTGCACGCCGAGAGCTCAGAACCCGACCGGCGCCAGCCTGTCGGCCCGTCGCGCTGCGGAACTGCGGGCCGTCCTGACCGACCACCCGTACGTCCTCGTGATCGAGGACGATCACTTCTCGATGCTCTCTCGAGCGCCCTTCCACTCGGTCATCGGGCCGGAGCACCGGCGGTGGGCTCTCGTGCGCTCGGTCTCGAAATTCCTCGGCCCGGACACGTGCCTGGCGGTGACGGCGTCCGATCGCGAGACGGCCGACCGGCTGGCGACACGCCTGACGCCCGGGACCACGTGGGTGAGCCATCTGCTGCAGCGGCTCACGCTCGCCCTCGTGTCTGACGCGGTCGTACTGCAGCGGATCGAGCAGGCTGCGGCGCACTACGCCGCGCGCAACGATGCGTTCGCCCGACGGCTCACGGCCCGCGGAATCCCGACGGAGGCGCGAGACGGCCTGAACCTGTGGGTGGCGCTGCCGGTTCCCGCCCGAGCCGTCGTGGACAAGCTCATGCGACGCGGGTGGCTGGCCCGCAGCGGCGACGATTTCGTCCTGGGCGACCGCTCCCCGTCGCACCGGCTCCGCCTGACGGTGCACGACCTCGACGACGCCGCGTCCGACTCGCTGGCAGACGACATCGCGGCGGCGGTGGCGTCCGCGGCCGGGCGGCCGCTCGTCGCCGAGGTGGGATGATCGAGCGGTGAAGATCCTGTCGATCCAGTCCGCCGTGGCGTACGGCCACGTGGGCAACTCCGCCGCGGTGTTCCCCCTCCAGCGCATCGGCGTCGAGGTGCTCCCCGTCTACACCGTGAACTTCTCCAACCACACCGGGTACGGCGCCTGGCGCGGCCCCCTCATCAGTCCCGACGACGTGCGCGATGTCCTCACCGGAATCGAGGAGCGCGGCGCCTTTTCCGCGATCGACGTCGTGCTCTCGGGCTACCAGGGCGGTGAGGGGATCGCAGACGTGATCCTCGATGCCGTGCAGAAGGTGAAGGCCGCGAACCCGGACGCCGTCTACTCCTGCGACCCCGTCATGGGCAACGCGAAGTCGGGCTGCTTCGTCGCCCCCGCGATCCCGGTCCTGCTGCGCGACCGCGTCGTGCCCGCCGCCGACATCATCACGCCGAATCAGTTCGAGCTGGGGTTCCTCACCCACACCGAGCCCGACACCCTCGAGTCCACGCTCGAGTCGGTCGACCTCGTGCGGCAGTCGGGTCCGCGCACGGTCCTGGTGACGAGCGTGGAGCGCCCCGACGCCCCGGAGGGCACCATCGAGATGCTCGCCGTGGACGACAGCGGCGCCTGGATCGTGCAGACGCCGCGCATCCCGATGAAGGCGAACGGCTCGGGCGATGTGACCGCCGCTCTCTTCACCGCGCACTACCGCCGCACCGGCGACCTGGGCGACGCGTTGGCGCGCACGACCTCGAGCGTCTACGACCTGCTCGAGAGCACGCACGCCTCGGGTGAGCGGGAGCTGCGGCTGGTCGAGTCGCAGGAGGCCTACGCCCACCCGCGCATGCAGTTCGAGGTCCGCCAGGTGCGTTGAGGGGACGGATGCCGCGGCCGCCGGCCGGGGCATCCGGTGCTGTCAGTCGTTCCAGGCGTGCGCGAGGGCTTCGCGCACGTCGCCCAGCAGCTGCGGCAACGCCTTCGTGCGCGCGATGATCGGGAAGAAGTTCGCATCGGACGCCCAGCGCGGCACGACGTGCTGATGGAGGTGCTCGTCGACCCCGGCGCCGGCCACGCTCCCCTGGTTCATGCCGATGTTGAAGCCGTCGCAGCGGGAGACCGTGCGCAGCACGCGCATCGCCTGCTGCGTCAATGCGCCGATCTCGGCGATCTCCTGGTCGGTAGCCTGGTCGTACGTCGCGATGTGGCGGTACGGGCAGATGAGCAGGTGACCCGAGTTGTAGGGGAAGAGGTTCAGCAGCGCGTAGGCGGTGCGACCGCGCGCGACGATCAGACCGTCGGCGTCCGACTTGTGCGGTGCGGCGCAGAAGGGGCACTCTTCGCGCAGCGGGTCGGGCCCCGCCTGGATGTACGCCATCCGGTGCGGAGTCCACAGCCGCTGGAACCCGTCCGGGACGCCGGGGATGGTCGCCGCGTCGACGAGCGCCGGGTCCGAGGCATCCGTCTCCGGCGCATCGGGCCCGGGCTCGTCGACGGCCGTCACGAAAAGTCCTCCGCCGAGTTGACGAGCGCGTGGGTGGCGATCGTCTGACGTACGCGGCGCACGGCGTCGGCGATGGGAACCCCGTTCTCCTGCGAGCCGTCGCGGAAGCGGAAGGACACGGTGCCGGCGGCGCGGTCCTGCTCGCCCGCGATGAGCATGAGCGGGACCTTCTGGGTGGTGTGCGTGCGGATCTTCTTCTGCATGCGGTCGTCGCTGTGGTCGAGCTCGGCGCGCACGCCCTCAGCCCTCAACTGATCCACGATCTCACCGAGGTAATCGGCATACTCCTCGGCGACCGGGATCCCGACCACCTGCACCGGAGACAGCCAGACGGGGAACGCGCCGGCGTAGTGCTCGAGCAGGATCGCGAAGAATCGCTCGATCGAACCGAACAGTGCCCGGTGGATCATGATCGGGCGCTTCTTCTGCCCGTCGCGGTCGGTGTATTCGAGCTCGAAGCGCTCGGGCAGGTTCGGGTCGACCTGGACGGTCGACAGCTGCCAGGTGCGGCCGATCGCGTCGCGCGTCTTGAGGTCGATCTTGGGTCCGTAGAAGGCGGCCTCCCCGGGGACCTCGGTCAGCTTGAGGCCACTGGCCACCGCCACGTTGCGCAGCGCGTTCGTGGAGTAGTCCCAGAACTCGTCGGAGCCGATCCACTTGTCCTTCTCGTCGTCGCGCATCGACAGCTCGAGCTCGAAGTCCTCCAGCCCGAAGTCCCGCAGCATCGAGATGACGAACTCGAGCACCCGGGTCGCCTCGTCCTCGAGCTGTTCCGGGGTGACGAAGAGATGCGAGTCATCCTGCGTGAAGCCGCGGACGCGCGTGAGGCCGTGCAATGCCCCGGACAGCTCGTTGCGGTACACCGTGCCGTTCTCGGCGAGACGCATCGGCAGATCGCGGTAGCTGCGCGCACGCTCCTTGTAGATGAGGATGTGCATCGGGCAGTTCATGGGCTTCAGGTAGTAGTCCTGCCCGTGCTTCGTGATCTCGCCGTGCTCGTCGCGCTCCTCGTCCATCACGATGGGCGGGAACATCCCCTCCTTGTACGTGACGAGGTGGTTCGAGGTGAGGAACAGGTCCTCCTTCGAGATGTGCGGCGTGTACACGTAGGTGTACCCGCCGGCGACGTGGCGGCGGCGCGCGTGCTGCTCCATCTCGCCGCGCACGATTCCGCCGCGGGGGTGCCAGACCGACAGGCCGGAGCCGATCTCGTCGGGGAACGAGAACAGATCGAGCTCCTTGCCGAGCTTGCGGTGATCGCGCTTGGCCGCCTCCTCGAGACGGGTCTGGTAGGCGCGCAGCTCGTCCTTCGAGGGCCACGCGGTGCCGTAGATGCGCTGCAGCTGGGGGTTCTTCTCACTCCCCCGCCAGTAGGCTCCGGCGATGCGCTGCAGCGCCCAGCCGTTCCCGATCATCCGGGTGCTGGGCAGGTGCGGACCGCGGCAGAGGTCCTTCCACACGGTCTGGCCATCGCGGTCGACGTTGTCGTAGATCGTGAGCTCCCCCGCGCCCACCTCGACGGATGCGCCTTCGGCCGCCTCCTTCGAGCCGCCCTTCAGGCCGATCAGCTCGAGCTTGAAGGGCTCGTCGACGAGCTCCACGCGCGCTTCCTCGTCGGAGACGGCGCGGCGGACGAACCGCTGGCCCTCGCGGACGATGCGCTGCATCTCCTTCTCGATCGCCTTCACGTCCTCGGGCGTGAACGGGTGCTCCACGCCGAAGTCGTAGTAGAAGCCGTCGGCGATGGGAGGACCGATGCCGAGATTCGCCTGCGGGTTGATGCGCTGCACCGCCTGTGCCAGCACGTGCGCCGTCGAGTGGCGCAGGATGTCCAGCCCGTCGGGGCTGTCGATCGTGACCGGCTCGACGTCGTCGGCCTCGTCGACGCGCGTGGCGAGATCTCGGAGCTCGCCGTTGACGCGCAGGGCGACGACGGATCGGTCGGGGAACAGGGCGAACCCGTCGGCGGGATACGACACGGCGGAAGGGAGGACGTCGTCAGTCACGGAAACTCTCCTGGAGATGGCTCGGATCAAGGCTACTCAGCTTCGGACGCACGCCGCGTCCTGCCCGCTCAGGCGCCGAGCGTTCGCGTGCCGGCCGGCGCGGCGAAGACCGCGTTCACCGAACCGACGAGTTCCATGGTCCGAGTCTAGCCAGTCCTCCCGCCGTCCCCGGTCGGGCGCCGCGCCGCGTCCAACGCCGTTGTTCGCACCTGCAGGCGTACGCTCGCGGCATGAGACGACGCGCGCTCGAGTCCGGTGCGATCGCGTCGGCCGGCTACGACGCGGACGTCGCCGTGCTCGAACTGGAGTTCACGTCGGGAGAGGTGTACCGGTTCTATGCCGTCCCGCCGTCGATCCACCGCGGCCTGATCGGCGCGGACAGCGCGGGCCGCTTCTTTCGAGAGCACATCAGGGACCGATACCCGAACGACCACGTCCGATAGGGGCCGGAAATGACGAAACCCCCGCCGAGGCGGGGGTTCTGTGGTGCGCGATACTGGGATCGAACCAGTGACCTCTTCCGTGTCAGGGAAGCGCGCTACCGCTGCGCCAATCGCGCCCGTATGGGCTGTTCACTTGCTGAGTGGAGGTGGCGACGGGATTCGAACCCGTGTAAACGGCTTTGCAGGCCGGTGCCTAGCCGCTCGGCCACGCCACCGCGTGTGGTTTGACCCCACGTGCCGTGACTCTCCCGAAGGACAGTCCCTGCACTCGAGCGGATGACGAGACTCGAACTCGCGACCCTCACCTTGGCAAGGTGATGCGCTACCAACTGCGCTACATCCGCATTTCGCTCCCGGGATTCGCACCCCGGGCACTTGAAAGACTTTATCCCACGAACGGCGCCATGCAAAACCGGACGCCACCCGCGCGTGTCTCCCGGATGTGGTTCGAGCGAGCCCGCCGCGTCGGGTAGTATCGAGTCTCGGTCCTACGGACCACGGGCGATTGGCGCAGTTGGTAGCGCGCTTCCTTCACACGGAAGAGGTCATCAGTTCGAGTCTGGTATCGCCCACCATCCAGCCCCCGCCCCTGGCGGGGGCTTCGTCGTCGGACTGCGAATCGCCCCGGTCTTGTGCCGACGTCACGAATGCGCGGGCTCTCAGTCGCCGAGGCTCCATCCATAGCGTCGCTGCAGTGCGGTCGCCACGAGCGTGAATCTCTCGAGGTCGAGGACGGATGCCTCGCGCCGCATGCCCTCTCGATGGACGAGGTAGATCTGCTCGACGTCGACCCAGGACGGTCGCCCCGCCGAGTCCCACTCCCCCGAACCGATGGCCAGATAGTCGTGATCGCCCTGGTGGGATTTGCTGGTGAGGCGCACACCGTAGACCCGCTCGGCGTCGCGGCGCGCCACGATGAGCACCGGCCGGTCCTTGCCGCGTCCGTCCCGCTCGTCGTACGGCACCCACGTCCAGATCACTTCGCCCGCATCGGGGTCGCCGTCCACGTCAGGTGCATAGGACACCACTACCTCGCCCGGTCCGGGCGGTTCGACCTCGACCGTCGCGCTCGCGCCGGACCGGCCGGGCTCATCGACGAGTCCGTCCTGACGTCGCCCGCCCGCCGGCGCTGTCGCGGCGGGCGCCGGCCGGAAGATCTGCACGAGCCGAGTGAGAAGCCGGGGACGTGATGGCACGCGGCAACCCTACCCGCACGCCGAAGGGGCGCCGCGGAGATCCGCGACGCCCCTTCGGGCAGAGGAGAACGGGTCAGGCCCGGGTGTTCTCCAGGACGTAGCCCTCTTCGCCGTGGAGGACGGTGTCGATGCCGGCGACCTCGTCCTCGTTCTTGACGCGGAAGCCGATCGTCTTCTCGATGGCGAAGCCGATGACCCAGGCCAGGACGAAGGAGTACACCAGGACGGCGACGGCGGCGATCGTCTGCACGAGCAGCTGCGTGGGGTCGCCGGTCCAGACGAGGCCCGTCGCCTTCGCGAAGAAGCCGATGTAGAGCGTTCCGATGAGGCCGCCGACGAGGTGGATGCCCACCACGTCGAGCGAGTCGTCGAAGCCCCACTTGAACTTCAGTTCGATCGCGAGGGCGCACACGGCGCCGGCGATGAAGCCGAGCACGATCGCCCAGACCGGGTCGAGCGAGGCGCAGGCCGGCGTGATCGCGACGAGACCCGCGACGGCACCCGAGGCGGCACCGACAGAGGTGGGCTTGCCCTCCTTGAACTTCTCGACGACGAGCCAGGCGAGCAGCGCGGCGGCGGGGGCGGCGATCGTGTTGACGAATGCCAGTGCGGCAGTGCCGTCGGCGGCGAGCTCCGAGCCCGCGTTGAAACCGAACCAGCCGAACCAGAGAAGGCCCGCGCCGAGCAGCACGAACGGCGGGTTGTGCGGGACGTGAACGCCCTTCTGGAAGCCGACGCGCTTGCCCAGGACGAGCGCGAGCGCGAGTGCGGCCGCACCGGCGTTGATGTGGACGGCGGTACCGCCGGCGAAGTCGATCGCGCCGACGCCGAACCACTCCTGCATGCCGTAGGTGATCCAGCCGCCGTAGGCGAAGCTGCCGTCCTCGGCGAGGCCGAAGTTGAAGACCCAGCTGGCGACGGGGAAGTAGACGATCGTCGCCCAGATGGCGGCGAAGATCATCCAGGAGCCGAACTTCGCGCGGTCGGCGATGGCGCCGGACACGAGGGCGACGGTGAGGATCGCGAAGGTGGCCTGGAAGGCGACGAAGGCGAGCGGCGGGTAGGCGGCGCCCTCAGGCACCTCGATGAGCGCCGACAGGCCGACGGCGTTCCAGTCGATCGACCACGGCGGAACCAGGCCCTCAGATCCGGGGAACGCGATCGCATAGCCGTAGACGACCCACAGGACGCCGATCAGGCCGAGTGCGCCGAAGCTCAGCATCATCATGCTGATGACGCTCTTCGCCTTGACGAGACCGCCGTAGAAGAAGGCGAGTCCGGGGGTCATCAGAAGGACGAGCGCTGCTGCGATCAGGATGAATGCGGTGTTGCCTTGATCCATCTCAGGGGGAACCTCTCTGCAGGGACGCAGGTGTCGCGTCGGGTCCACCCAGTGTCGCGACCGCCCGTTTCCGCAGCGGGACACCTCGTGTTTCCCGCTCGTTACGCGACCGCCGCGTGCGTAAACATCGTGTTTCGCAGGGGCGGAAGCCCGCCGGGAATCAGGCGAGAGTCGACGCCACGAGGCGCGAGATCGCGCGCAGGTACTTCTTCCGATAGCCGCCGGCGAGCATCTCATCGGGGAACACGAGGTCCAGGGATGTGCCCGTGGCGCGGATCGGCAGCTCGGCGTCGTACACGCGGTCGATGAACGCCACGAACCGCAGCGCCGCCGACTGGTCGGTGAACGGCTCGACGTTTCGCAGGCCCACCGCACTCAGCCCTTCGATGAGCCGAATGTACCGCGACGGATGGACACGGGCGAGGTGCGCGATGAGAGCTGAGAAGTCGTCGTCCGACACCGGTCCGCGGGCCGAGGCATCCGCGACCGCCGCTTCGTACTCGGGCTGGGTCAGTACGGCGGCGTGCCCGTCCACCGCGCGGTGACGGAAATCGGTGCCGTCGATGCGGACGGTCTGGAAGCTCGCCGCCATCGCGTGGATCTCGCGCAGGAAGTCCTGGGCGGCGAAGCGGCCCTCCCCCAGCGCGTTCGGAGGAGTATTGGATGTCGCCGCCAGGCGGGTCCCCGTGCCGACGAGTTCGCCGAGCAGCCGCGTCATGACCATCGTGTCGCCGGGATCGTCGAGTTCGAACTCGTCGATGCAGAGCAGATCGGCGCCCCGGAACAGCTCCACGGTGTTCTGGTAGCCGAGCGCGCCGACGAGGGCGGTGTACTCGATGAAAGAGCCGAAGTACTTCCTTCGTGCGGGAAGCGCGTGGTACACCGCCGCGAGAAGGTGCGTCTTGCCGACGCCGAATCCGCCGTCGAGGTACACGCCGGGCTTGACCTCGGGGGCCTTCGCGCGGCGGAAGAAGCCGCCCTTGGCAGGCGTGGCCGTGCCCGAGAACGCCATCAGCAGGTCCTTCGCCGCCTGCTGCGAGGGAAACGCGGGGTCGGCACGGTACGTGTCGAACGTCGCATCCGCGAACTGCGGCGGGGGGACGAGGGCGGCGACCATCTCCGCCCCCGCGAGCTGAGGGGTGCGGTCCACGAGGTGGACGATGCCGGAGGCGGTGGGGACGGTCATGCGGATCCTGTGTCGGAGTCTTACGGAAGGGGGCGGCGCGGAAGCCGGGGAATCTAAGGTCGAAGACGACGGTTCAACCCTAGTCGTCACCACATCCGCCCCGACTGAGGAGCAGCCATGGCCGTCGAGACCGACACGTCGTCCCCGAAGTTCGCCGAGTACGCCGAACCGGGCAGGCTCGTCACCGGCGACTGGTTGCAGGAGCGGCTCGGAACGCCCGGCCTGGTCGTCGTCGAATCCGACGAGGACGTCCTCCTCTACGAGACCGGCCACATCCCCGGCGCCGTCAAGGTGGACTGGCACACCGAGCTCAACGACCCGGTCGTGCGCGACTACGTCGACGGAGCAGGCTTCGCCGAGCTTCTCTCGGGCAAGGGGATCTCGCGCGAGGACACCGTCGTGATCTACGGGGACAAGAACAACTGGTGGGCCGCGTACGCGCTGTGGGTGTTCTCGCTGTTCGGGCACGAAGACGTGCGACTCCTCGACGGCGGACGCGACAAGTGGATCGCCGAGGGGCGCCCGATCACCACCGACAGGCCCGAGCCCCGTCGCACCGCGTACCCGGTGGTCGAGCGCGACGACACCCGACTCCGCGCGTACAAGGACGACGTTCTCGCGCACCTCGGCAAGCCGCTCATCGATGTGCGCTCACCTGAGGAGTACGACGGCTCGCGCACGTCGGCACCCGCCTATCCCGAAGAGGGTGCGCTGCGCGCCGGCCACATCCCCACCGCCAAGAGCGTTCCGTGGGCGCGCGCCGTCGCCGAGGACGGGAGCTTCAAGACCCGTGCCGAGCTCGACGCCATCTACCGAGGCGAGGTGGGTCTCGGGGACGGCGACTCGGTCGTCGCCTACTGCCGCATCGGGGAACGGTCGAGCCACACCTGGTTCGTCCTGAAGCATCTGCTCGGCTTCGAGGACGTGCGCAACTACGACGGGTCCTGGACCGAGTGGGGCAGCGCCGTGCGGGTTCCGATCGTCGCGGGGAGCGAGCCGGGCGAGGCGCCAGCGCACTGAGCCGAGGCATCCGCTCGCGTGAAAGGATGGGAGAGATGACCGAAGCCGTCCTCCCCGACAGTCTCGCCGAGATCCGCGACGAGTTCCTCGAGCTGCCCGAATCCGATCGGCTGCAGCTGCTGCTGGAGTACTCCCAGGAGCTCCCGGCGGTCCCCGCCGAGTACGAAGGTCATCCCGAGCTCTACGAGCGGGTGGCGGAGTGCCAGTCCCCCGTGTTCATCATCGTCGACGTGAACGCCGAAGGCGTGGTCGCGATGCACGCCACGGCGCCGGCCGAAGCACCCACGACGCGCGGATTCGCGAGCATCCTCGCCCAGGGAATCACCGGGCTGACATCCGACGAGGTGCTCGCCATCCCGGCCGACTTCCCGCAGAGCATCGGCCTCACGCGCGTCGTCTCGCCGCTGCGGATCTCGGGCATGACGGGCATGCTGATGCGCGCCAAGCGGCAGGTGGCGGCCAAGCGCTCAGCCTGAGCCGTCCTCAGGCCTCGGTCGCGCTCGCGCCTGTGACGCCCTGCTGCTCGAGCCATGCGCGGATACGAGCCGTCCAGCGGTCCTGGTCGTAGTTCCAGAGCTTGGTGTGACGCGCGACTTCGAAGACCTCGAGCTGCACCAGGTCGGGTCGTGCGACGACGAGGTCGTGGGAGGCGTCCGACGGCACGAACCCGTCGTCGTCACTGTGAAGGATGAGGATCGGATGCCTCAACTCGGCCGCCCTCGAGACGACATCCAGCCGGTCGAAGGGGATCGCGCTGCCCGAGCGCGTGATCGGGGCCGCCCACTCGTGCTGGAGCGCCTCGATCGCCAGGCCGCTGACGGTGGTGGGGACGCGCATGGCGCGCGCTTGATACTCGAGCACGATGCGCCAGTCGATGACGGGCGATTCCAGCACGAGGCCGGCGATCGCGCCGCGGTGCGCGGAGTTGAGCGAGACCTGCAGGGCGATGGCCCCGCCCATCGACCAGCCCATCAGCAGAATGCGCCGTGCGCCGCGGCGGCGAGCGAAGCCGACGGCCGCGTCGACGTCGCGCCATTCCGTCGCCCCGAGCGTGTAGGTGCCGGCACGACTGCGTGGCGCTTCGCCGTCGTTGCGGTACGACACGATGAGGGACGTGATGCCCAGGGAGTGGAAGAGCGGGACAGCGCGCAGGCACTCCGCGCGCGTGGTGCCGCGACCGTGCACCTGGATGACCCACACGTCGCCGTCCCCCGCGGGGAAGAGCCACGCCGGGCACGGCCCGACCGTCGAACCGATGAGCTCGGGACTGTAGGGAAGCTGCAGCTGGTCGGGGCGGTCGTAGTACCACCCGCTGAACGCCGCTTCGGGCGAGAGCCGGGCGTCGGACCCGACGTGCGTGAGGAGCTTCCGCTTGACGCTCGTCGCGTCCTGCGAGAGGACGGATCCGAGCTTGACGTAGTCGGCGGAGCCCGAGGTGAAGAGCCCATAGCGTCCGGGCAACCCGGTATCGGGCGTGCGAGACAGCGTGATGGTCTGCGCCGCGGTGTCGAGGGACAGGATGCGCGTGTCGGGGAGGCGGCGGGCGGGAGTGACGACACGGCGGGCCATGCGCACCGATCCGAGTGCCAGAAAGGACAGCGCCCCGGCGAGAGCCACGCTGAGAATCGTGAGCGCGGCCCGGATTCCGGCGAGGAGAGCGGGTGAGGCGCCGCCCATCGCGGCGCGCCTGGAGTCGACCATCGAAGCCTCACTCTAGTCTGTCCGCGTGGCTGAGCTTCGTCCTCCGGCGGCCTCGCCGTTCTCGCACGCTGTCGACTCCGTTCGGGCGATCCGATTCCGCGGCGACCTCTCCGTGCGCGAGATCCCCGCACCCGCGGGTCTCGCGCCGTCCTCGCTGGCCTTGGCCGGCGACGTGCGCCCGGAGGCTGAGGGTGAGGACTCCGCCTACGGCACCGGCCGCTTCATCTTGCTGCACGACCCGGACGAACCCGCGCAATGGAACGGTCCGTGGCGGATCGTGTGCTTCGCCCAGGCTCCGCTCGAACCCGACATCGGGATCGACCCGCTGCTGGCCGATGTGGCGTGGGCGTGGCTGACCGACGCCCTGAAGTCGCACCGCGCCGAATTCCACTCCGCCTCGGGGACCGCGACCAAGACCCTCTCCAAGGGCTTCGGCTCGCTCGCGGCCGAGGGCGACGGAGCGCAGATCGAGTTGCGCGCATCCTGGACCCCGGAGGGCGAGATCGGCCCGCACGTGGAAGCATGGGCTGAACTGGTGTGCATGCTCGCGGGTCTTCCCCCGGGCTCGGAAGGGATTGCAATGCTGGGTTCTCGCAGGACGCCGCGTGACTGAGTACGCCGTCATCGATCGCCTGGAAGATCTCGAAGACGCGTGCGACCGACTCGCCCGCGGGCACGGTCCCGTCGCGGTCGACGTCGAGCGCGCGTCCGGCTTCCGCTATTCGCAGCGCGCCTACCTCATCCAGGTCTTCCGCCGTGATGCGGGCGTGTTCCTGTTCGACCCGCCGCCCATCGGCGACTTCGCCGCCCTCCAGGACGCCATCGGCGACGAGGAATGGATCCTCCACGCCGCGAGTCAGGACCTCCCCTCGCTGCGTGAGCTCGGTCTGGAGCCGGCGTCGATCTTCGACACCGAACTGGCAGCACGGCTGCTCGGGCATCAGCGCGTCGGACTGGGCGCGGTCGTCGAGGACACGCTCGGCATCGCGCTCGCGAAGGCGCACTCGGCGTCGGACTGGTCCACGAGGCCGCTCCCCCAGGCGTGGCTCGAGTACGCCGCGCTCGATGTCGAGCACCTCGTCGACGTCCGCGACGTGCTCGTCGCCGAACTCGCCGAGCAGGGCAAGACCGAGTTCGCGGCCGAGGAGTTCCAAGCGGTTCTCGAACGCGAGCCGAAGGCTCCTCGCGACGAGCCATGGCGCCGCTTGAGCGGCCTTCACACCGTCCGCGGGCGGCGGGCGCTGGCGGTGGCGCGCGCACTGTGGACGGCACGCGAGGACTACGCCCGCGACCAGGACGTCGCGCCGGGGCGCCTCGTGCCCGACCGGGCCCTCGTGGCCGCCGTGCTGGCCGACCCGAAGACCAAACAGGATCTCGCGGGAGTGAAGGAGTTCACCGGTCGTGCCAGCAGGACGCAGCTCGACCGATGGTGGGCCGCGTTCGAGGAGGGCCGGAGCACGCAGGATCTTCCCCTGGAGCGCGCGATCGGCGGCGATTCTCTCCCGCCTCCCCGGGCGTGGCCGGACCGCAACCCCGAGGCGGACGCGCGCCTGAAGGCGGCTCGTCCTGCGGTGGAGCAGCGTGCCGAGGAACTCCGGATGCCGACCGAGAACCTCCTCACACCGGAGCTCCTGCGGCGCGTGGCGTGGGATCCGCCGGAGCCGCTCACCGCGGCATCCGTCGGCGATTCCCTTCTCGCGCTCGGAGCGCGCCCGTGGCAGATTGCGCAGACTGCACAGGTGATCGTGGATGCCTTTGTGGCTTCCGTGCAATCACCCGTGACGTCGCCGGAGACCGCTTCGTAGGATTCCCCCACCCGATTCCAGGCGCTCCGACCGCCTCCCTAGGCTGGCGGCATCCCTATTTTTGGAGGCAGAGTGGCCGAGATTTCGGACGTCTTCTTCGTCGATGGAGTGCGCACCCCGTTCGGGCGCGCCGGCGAGAAGGGCATGTACTGGAACACCCGATCGGATGACCTCGCGGTCAAGGCGACGATCGGGCTCATGGAGCGCAACCCGGGTGTCCCGAAGGACCGGGTGGACGACGTCGCGATCGCCGCGACGTCGCAGACCGGAGACCAGGGCCTCACCCTGGGCCGCTCGGTGGCGATCCTCGCCGGTCTGCCGCAGACGGTGCCCGGTTTCGCGATCGACCGCATGTGCGCCGGCGCGATGACGAGCGTCACCACGATGGCGGCTTCGATCGGCGTCGGGATGTACGACGTAGCCCTCGCGGGCGGCGTCGAGCACATGGGCCACCACCCGATCGGCGGCAACGCCGACCCTAACCCCCGCTTCGTGGCCGAGAAGATGGTCGACCCGGGCGCGCTCAACATGGGCGTCACCGCCGAGCGCATCTTCGACAGGTTCCCCCACCTCACCAAGGAGCGCTCGGACCGCTACGGCATGCGGAGTCAGCACAAGGTGCAGGCCGCCTATGACGCCGGCAAGATCCAGCCGGACCTGATCCCGGTCGCCATCAAGGACGCCGAGGGCTCGTGGGGCCTGGCAGCCGAAGACGAGGGCCGTCGCCCGCAGACGACGATGGAGGACCTGGCCGCTCTCAAGACGCCCTTCCGTCCTCACGGCCGCGTGACGGCGGGCACCTCGTCTCCTCTCACGGACGGCGCGACGATGTCGCTGCTCGCCGGTGGCGGTGCGGTCAAGGAACTCGGCCTCGCCCCGAAGATGAAGCTCGTCTCGTTCGCGTTCGCGGGTGTGCAGCCCGAGATCATGGGTATCGGGCCCATCCCGTCGACCGAGAAGGCCCTCAAGAAGGCCGGTCTGAAGATCGACGACATCGGCCTGTTCGAGCTCAACGAGGCATTCGCGATCCAGGTGATCTCGCTGCTCGATCACTTCGGCATCGCCGACGACGACCCGCGCGTCAACCCGTGGGGCGGAGCGATCGCGTTCGGGCACCCGCTGGCTGCCTCGGGCGTGCGCCTCATGATCCAGCTCGCGGCGCAGTTCGCCGAGCGTCCCGACGTCCGGTACGGCCTCACGGCGATGTGCGTGGGTCTCGGACAGGGCGGCTCGGTCATCTGGGAGAACCCGCACTACGACGGCAAGAAGAAGAAGTAGGGCCCGCCTCGCATGACGAACTACGAAGAGATCGACTTCTCCCCGCTCGACGCCCTCGCCGAGGGTGAGGTGGTCACGCACTCGCGCGTGCGCGACGTCCGCCTGCGATCCGGCAAGGTGCTGGCGCTCATCACACTCGACAACGGGCGCGATCACACCCGGCCGAACACGCTCGGACCGACGACGCTCAGGGAGCTCGGCGCCACCCTCGACTCCCTCGCGCAGCGCGCGTCCGCCGGCGAGATCCAGGCTGTGGCCGTGACCGGCAAGCAGTACATCCTCGCCGCCGGAGCCGACCTCTCCGACATCTCGCGCGTGGGCTCGAAAGACAATGCCCGCCTGATCGCGCAGCTCGGGCATCACGTCTTCGGCAAGCTGTCCGAACTCGGCGTGCCCTCCTTCGCCTTCGTGAACGGACTGGCGCTCGGCGGCGGCCTGGAGATCGCCCTCAACAGCACGTATCGGACGGTGGATGCCTCGGCGGCCGCCATCGCGCTGCCCGAGGTGTTCCTGGGCATCATCCCCGGGTGGGGAGGCGCGTATCTGCTCCCGAACCTCATCGGCATCGAGAACGCCCTCGAGGTCGTCATCTCGAACCCGCTCAAGCAGAACCGCATGCTCAAGCCCCAGCAGGCGTTCGAGTACGGCATCGTCGACGCGATCTTCCCGGCCGCGAACTTCCTCGAGGACTCGCTGGCGTGGGCGGACGGGGTGCTGGGAGGCGCCGTCAAGGTGGACCGCAAGAACGAGCCGGGCAAGCTCGAGCGTCTCACCAAGTGGCCCATCGCGATCAAGATGGCCCGAGGGATGCTCGAGTCGAAGATCGGCACGGTCCCGAAGTCGCCGTACGCGGCGCTCGAGCTGCTCGAGAAGGCCAAGAGCGGCACCAGGGCGGAGGGCTTCGCCCGTGAGGACGAGGCTCTCGCCGAGCTGGTCGCGGGAGACCAGTTCGCCGCATCGATGTATGCCTTCGATCTCGTGCAGAAGCGCGCCAAGCGCCCCGTCGGCGCACCCGACAAGGCGCTCGCGAAGAAGGTCGCCAAGGTGGGCATCATCGGCGCGGGCCTCATGGCGAGCCAGTTCGCCCTGTTGTTCGTGCGCAAGCTGCAGGTGCCCGTACTGATCACCGACCTCGACCAGGCGCGCGTCGACAAGGGCGTGGCCTACATCCACGAGGAGATCGGCAAGCTCGAGGTGAAAGGTCGCCTCGACGGCGATACGGCCAACCGGCTCCGTGCGCTCGTGACGGGGACGACCGACAAGAGCCTGTACGCCGACTGCGACTTCGTCATCGAGGCCGTGTTCGAAGAGGTCGGCGTCAAGCAGCAGGTGTTCGGCGAGATCGAGCAGATCGTGGCGGAGGACGCGGTTCTCGCGACGAACACGTCCTCGCTGTCGGTCGAGGAGATCGGTGCGAAGCTCGCGCACCCCGAGCGGCTTGTCGGGTTCCACTTCTTCAATCCGGTCGCCGTCATGCCGCTCATCGAGGTCGTCAAGACTCCGAAGACGTCGGATGCTGCGCTCTCCACCGCCTTCGTCGTGGCGAAGAACCTCGGCAAGAACGCGGTGCTGACCGCCGATGCTCCCGGGTTCGTCGTCAATCGACTGCTCGCCAAGGTGATGGGCGAGGCCGCTCGCGCGGTCTACGAGGGCACGCCGGTGGTCGACGTCGAGAAAGCGTTCGCGCCGCTCGGTCTTCCGATGGGGCCGTTCCAGCTGATCGACCTCGTCGGCTGGAAGGTCGCCGCCCACGTGCAGGACACGATGGTGAAGGCGTTCCCCGACCGTTTCTACGCCAACGAGAACTTCCATGCCCTGGCGGAGCTGCCCGAGGTCGTCGAGAAGGATAAGGGCGGTCGGGTGACCGGCTGGACGAAGGCGGCGGAGAAGCTCCTCAAGCCCGCGGTCGGATCGACCCCGGCTCCGGCCGCGACGATTCTGCAGCGGGTTCAGGACGGCCTCGCGCAGGAGATCAGGATCATGCTGGACGAAGGCGTGGTGCCAGAGGTCGAGGACATCGATCTCTGCCTCATCCTCGGCGCAGGATGGCCCTTCATCGACGGGGGCGCGTCGCCCTATCTGGATCGCGAGGGGGCATCGGAGCGCGTCTTCGGCGACACGTTCCACCACCCGCCGGTCAAGGGCATCGGGTCCTAGCATCACGGCGAGAAAGGGCGCACCCGCGAGGGTGCGCCCTTTCTCTGTTCGTGGAGCGGATTCAGCCGCGCTTCTCGCGCGAGAGTGTGGGGATCGTCGGGATCTCGCTGGTCGCGCCGCGTGCGACCGGGATGCGCGTGCCCAGCACTTGGGAGACGACGTCCTGTGCGATCTTGGCAGGTGTGAGTCCGGCGTCCTCGAGGATCTGCTCGCGGCTCGCGTGGTCGATGAACTCGTCCGGCACGCCCAGCTCGTCCACCGCCGTGTCGACGCCGGCCTCGCGGAGCACCTGACGAACCCGCGTCCCGATGCCGCCGACGCGGATGCCGTCCTCGATCGTGATCACGAGGCGATGGGCGGCCGCCAGTTCGACGATCGACGGCTGCACCGGCACGGCCCAGCACGGATCGATCACCGTCGCTCCGATGCCCTGGGCGCGCAAGCGGTCGGCGACGTCGACCGCGATGTGGGCCATCGGCCCGATCCCCACGATGAGAACGTCTTCCGCGCCCGAGCGGACGAGGACATCGACACCGTCCTCGAGGCGCTCCAGCGCCGGCAGCTCGGGACTCACCGCACCCTTCGGGAAGCGGATCACGGTGGGCGCGTCATCGATCGCCACCGCTTCCTGCAGGGCCTCGCGCAGCCGATCCGCATCGCGCGGGGCGGCGATGCGGATGTTCGGCACCAGCTGCAGCATCGCAAGATCCCAGATGCCGTGGTGGCTGGGCCCGTCAGGGCCCGTGACGCCCGCCCGATCGAGCACGAACGTGACGCCCGCACGGTGCAGCGCGACATCCATCAGCACCTGATCGAACGCGCGGTTCATGAATGTCGCGTAGATCGCCACGACGGGATGCAGTCCGCCGAATGCGAGACCGGCCGCCGAGGCGACGGCGTGCTGCTCGGCGATGCCGACGTCATAGACGCGGTCGGGGAACCTCTGCGCGAACGGCAGCAGACCGGTGGGGCGGAGCATCGCGGCGGTCATCGCGATGACGTCATCGCGCTCTTCTCCCACCGCCACGAGCTCGTCCGCGAACACGTCCGTCCACGCGGGCGCGCCGCCGCCGCTTCCGACCGTCTTGCCGGTGAGCGGGTCGATCTTCCCGACTGCGTGGAAGGCGTCGGCGACGTCGTCGAGAGCGGGCTGATATCCGCGGCCCTTCTCAGTGATCGCGTGGACGATCACGGGAGCACCGTAGGCCTTCGCGAGCTCCAGCGTTTCGATGAGCGACTCGAGGTCGTGCCCGTCGACAGGTCCGAGGTACTTGATGTCGAGATTCGAGTAGAGCGCCGCGTTGTTCGTGAAACGCGAGAGGAAGCCATGCGTGCCCCCTCGCACGCCTCGGTACACTGCACGACCGGCCGGGCCGAGCCTGCGGAAGAGGCTGTCGGAGCCGCGGTGCAGGCTGCGGTAGGTCTCGGCCGTTCGGACCCGGTTGAGATACCGGGCCATCCCGCCGATCGTCGGCGCGTAGGAGCGGCCGTTGTCGTTCACGACGATCACGAGGTTGCGGTCGTTGTCGTCGGAGATGTTGTTGAGCGCCTCCCACGTCATCCCGCCCGTGAGCGAGCCGTCGCCGACGACGGCCACCACGTGGCGATCCTTGCGCCCGGTGCGGATGAGCGCGCGCGAAACCCCGTCGGCCCAGCTCAGCGAACTCGACGCGTGGGAGGACTCCACCACGTCATGCGGACTCTCCGAACGCTGCGGGTACCCGGAGAGCCCACCGCGCGAGCGCAGCTGGGAGAAGTCCTGCCTGCCGGTGAGGAGCTTGTGGACGTACGACTGGTGACCGGTGTCGAAGATGAACGGGTCGGACGGAGAGTCGAAGACGCGGTGCAGAGCGATCGTCAGTTCGACGACCCCGAGGTTGGGTCCGAGATGACCTCCGGTTCGTGCCACGTTCTCGATGAGGAAGGCACGGATCTCGGCGGAGAGCTCCTGAAGCTGATCGACGCTCAGGGCGTCGAGATCACGGGGACCCGAGATCGTGGGAAGCAGCGCCATGAAAGTCCTTCTCCCCCTTGATCGGCGACGGCGGGCACCTGGTGCAGAGCCCCGTCCAGTTTACCCGGCGAGGAGGGCGCGCCCTCCGGAACGGCGACAGCCCAGAACACTCGCAGGATGCACGGAGGGTCCGGAGCCTGGTGACTCCGGACCCTCCGACGACGCTCAGACGAGCGAGCGCAGCACGTACTGGAGAATCCCGCCGTTGCGGTAGTAGTCCGCCTCACCGGGGGTGTCGATGCGGACGATCGCGTCGAACTCGACCGTCTGCTTGCCCTCGGGTGAGAACTCGCTCGGCTCCGCCGTGACGCGCACGGTCTTGGGCGTCACGCCTTCGTTGAGCTGCTCGAGTCCGCTGATCGAGACGATCTCGGTGCCGTCGAGCCCGAGCGACTCCCAGCTCTTGCCGGCCGGGAACTGCAGCGGGACGACGCCCATGCCGATGAGGTTCGAGCGGTGGATCCGCTCGAAGCTCTCGGTGATGACCGCCTTGACGCCCAGGAGGCTCGTGCCCTTGGCCGCCCAGTCGCGCGACGAGCCGGATCCGTACTCCTTGCCGCCGAAGATCACCAGCGGGGTGCCGGCGGCCTGGTAGTTCTGGCTCGCGTCGTAGATGAACGACTGCGGCCCGCCTTCCTGCGTGAAGTCGCGCGTGAAGCCGCCTTCGACGACCTTTCCGTCGTTGACCGCGCTCACGAGCAGGTTCTTCAGCCGGATGTTGGCGAACGTGCCGCGGATCATCACTTCGTGGTTGCCGCGACGCGAGCCGTACGAGTTGAAGTCCTTCTGCGTGACGCCGTGCTCGGTGAGGTACTGCGCTGCGGGCGTGCCCGCCTTGATGTTGCCGGCCGGGCTGATGTGGTCGGTCGTGACCGAGTCGCCGAGGGTCGCGAGCACGCGCGCTCCCCGGATGTCGGCGACCGGCGTCAGCTCCATGGTCATGCCGTCGAAGTACGGAGCCTTCCTCACGTACGTCGAGTCGGCGTCCCACTCGAAGATCGGGCCGGTCGGAGTCGGCAGGTTCTTCCAGCGCTCGTCGCCGTCGAACACCGTGGCGTACTGCTTGATGAACTGCTCGCGCGAGATCGACGAGTCGATGATCTCCTGCACCTCGTCGGGCGCCGGCCAGATGTCCTTGAGGAACACGTCGTTGCCGTCGAGATCCTTGCCCAGCGGGTCGGTCTCGAAGTCGAAGTTCATCGAGCCGGCCAACGCGTAGGCCACGACGAGCGGCGGCGAGGCGAGGTAGTTCATCTTCACGTCGGGGCTGATGCGCCCCTCGAAGTTGCGGTTGCCCGAGAGAACTGCGGTGACGGCGAGGTCGTGCTCGTTGATCGCGCTCGAGACTTCCTCGATCAGGGGGCCCGAGTTGCCGATGCAGATCGTGCAGCCGTATCCCACGGTGAAGAAGCCGACGCTCTCGAGGTCCTTGTCGAGTCCGGACTTCTCGTAGTAGTCGGTGACGACCTTCGAGCCGGGGCCGAGCGTCGTCTTGACCCACGGCTTTCGCTTGAGGCCCTTCTGGACCGCCTTGCGGGCGAGCAGGCCGGCCGCGATCATGACCGACGGGTTCGAGGTGTTGGTGCACGAGGTGATGGCGGCGAGCGTCACGGCACCGTTGTCGAGCACATACGACTGGCCGTCCGGCGTCGTGACGGGCACCGGCTGAGACCACTCGGCCGGGCTGCCGCTGTTGATGTGCACCTCACGCGTCGTAGGCTCTTCCTCGCCGGGGACCGCGCCGGGGTCGGATGCGGGGAACGAGTGCTTCGACTCGAGGTCGACGATGTCCTCCGACGTGCTCGCCGCGGCGTAGCTGAGGATGTCCTTCTCGAACTGCGCCTTCGACTCCGAGAGCAGGATGCGGTCCTGCGGACGCTTCGGGCCGGCGATCGACGGCACGACGGTGGAGAGGTCGAGCTCCATGTACTCGCTGAACGCCGGCTCGGAGGCGGGATCGTGCCAGAGCGACTGCTCCTTGGCGTAGGCCTCGACGAGTGCGACGGTCTGCTCGTCGCGACCGGTGAGGCGGAGGTACTCGAGAGTGACATCGTCGATCGGGAACATCGCGGCAGTCGAACCGAACTCGGGGCTCATGTTGCCGATCGTGGCGCGGTTGGCCAGCGGGACCGAGGCGACGCCTGCGCCGTAGAACTCGACGAACTTGCCCACCACTCCGTGCTTGCGCAGCATGTCGGTGATCGTCAGCACCACGTCGGTCGCAGTGACACCGGCGGGGATCGCGCCCGTCAGCTTGAAACCCACGACGCGCGGGATGAGCATGGAGACCGGCTGGCCCAGCATCGCGGCCTCGGCCTCGATCCCGCCGACGCCCCACCCGAGCACGCCGAGGCCGTTGACCATCGTCGTGTGCGAGTCGGTGCCGACGCAGGTGTCGGGGTACGCGCGCAGCACGCCGTCGACAGTGCGGTCGTAGATGACCTTGGCGAGGTGCTCGATGTTGACCTGGTGGACGATGCCGGTGCCCGGCGGGACGACCTTGAAGTCGTCGAACGCGGTCTGGCCCCAGCGCAGGAACTGATAGCGCTCGCCGTTGCGCTCGTACTCGATCTCGACGTTGCGCTCGAGGGCGTTCTCGGTGCCGAAGAGGTCGGCGATGACGGAGTGATCGATGACCATCTCGGCCGGCGAGAGCGGATTGATGCGGTTGGGGTCGCCTCCCAGGGCCGTCACGGCCTCGCGCATGGTCGCCAGATCGACGATGCAGGGCACACCGGTGAAGTCCTGCATGACCACGCGTGCGGGCGTGAACTGGATCTCGGTGTCGGGCTCGGCGTCGGGATCCCACGAGCCGAGCGCCTCGATCTGCGCCTTCGTGACGTTTGCGCCGTCCTCGGTGCGGAGCAGGTTCTCGAGCAGCACCTTGAGGCTGAACGGGAGCTTCTCGTAGCCCGCGACCGTGTCGATGCGGAAGATCTCGTAGTCGGTGCTGCCGACCGTCAGGGTGCTCTTGGCACCGAAGCTGTCAACCGTGGACACGTCTGTCTCCTTCGTCGGCGGCGGGAGCGGGGCCGGAGCCCGGCACTCCCCCATCTTCCCCCGCCCCGGACCCCTCGGCTAGTGAGGATCACCTAATCCGCAGCGGAGCGAATTTATCTCGATATCAAGATAAATGTATCACCCTGCGGGAGCGTCTGCGCCCGACTCGCGGCGTGGGTACAGGGCCCGGACCGCCAGCCACGT
This sequence comes from Microbacterium sp. MF43, assembly GCF_012847295.1. GTDB lineage: Bacteria > Actinomycetota > Actinomycetes > Actinomycetales > Microbacteriaceae > Microbacterium. Next base: position 409,183 of record NZ_JABBDY010000003.1, on the reverse strand, counting down.
GACGGCCACGAGCGGTGCGAAGAGCGGAAGTCCCATGACGAGCTTGAGCGTTCCGAGCGCGGCGACGTCACCGGCGAAGTACAGCGGCAGCTGCACCAGCAGGCGCGCGGCGAACAGCGACGCCCACGCGATGGCGAGCCAGAAGAAGACCCTCCGTTTGCGTCGATCGGCCCGCCACGCCGTGCCCTCGCCCATGAGGAAGCCGACCGCGAGGCCGATGAGCGACCAGCCGATCAGTGCCGAGATGAGGAACGCGCTGCCGTAGACCGCATTCGTGATGAACCCGGGGATGAAGCTGTCCTCACCGCGGCCCGTCAAGAGCGAGAGCGCCGCGGCCGCCGCCGCAGCGACGAGCCCACCGATGGCGGCGCTGGCCGACTGGCGCTGGATGAGGCGGATGACCGTGAACACGGCGGCAAGGCCGACGGACAGGCCGAGGCTGAGCACGAGGTTGCCCGATCGCGTCTCGGGTGAGTACGTCGCCGTCCACGCGACGAGGAACACCACACCCGGGAGCACCGACTCAAGCACACCGCGCCACCCGCCCATGGCCGCCCACACCACGTGGCCTGTGGAGGCGCTCTTCGCCGGGTCCAGCCCGGCCTTGCGGGCCGCGCCACCCAGGGCTGCTCCGAGGAGCTCGGAAGCGGATGCCTCGGCCGCCGGCGGCGGGGTGAGGTCGGGGTGTCGCTCGTCGCCCTCCGACCGGGACGGCTCGCTCACGCCGCCCCGGGGGTCGCGGGCATCTTCAACGGGATGAGGTCGCGCGGGGGCATCGGCGAGCCGCCGCGCACGACGACGATCGAGCGGAAGAGGTCCTCCACCGCGGCGGCGGCCTCCACGTCCGCCGTGGCCGCCCCGCCGATCACGCCGCGCAGGAACCAGCGCGGACCGTCGACACCGATGAATCGAGCCAGCCGCTTGCCGGCCGTGCCGTCGGGACCGGCGACAACGGGCACCTCAGCGAGGAGCTCGGGTCCGAGAGGCCCGTCGCGCTCCTCGACGCGACCGCCCTGCTGACGGATCTGCTGACGGATCTGCTCCCGGGTCTCGGCCCACAGGCCGGCCGATCGTGGCGCCGCGAAAGGCTGCACCTGCAGGGTCGACCCCGCGTAGTCGAGGCCCACGGCGACGATGCGCTTGGTCTGCTCCTCCACCTCGAGGCGCAGGTTCAGTCCCTCCCGCGGCAGGATCTTGATGCCGCCGAGATCGATGTAGGGGCGCACCGGGTTGGCCTCGGCCTCGTCGAACGGACCGCTGACCGCGCGATCGTCGGGCGCGTCTTTCAGCGGGGCGTCGGCGGGTGTGGGATCTGTCATGGCAGGACTCCGTCCTTGTCTTCTGGTCGCGGGGCGAGACCCGCGGGGACGGCGACTACGCCGCGCCCCCGTTGTAGCCGGTGGAGCCGAAGCCCCCTTCGCCGCGGACACTGTCGGGCAGGGTCGTGACGGGGATGAACCGAACGCGCGGTACGGGCATCACGATGAGCTGTGCGATGCGATCGCCGATCGCGATGTCGTGGGCGGTCTCGGCGTCGGTGTTGAGGAGGATCACCTTGATCTCGCCGCGGTAGCCGGCGTCGACCGTGCCCGGCGCGTTGACGACGGTGATCCCGTGCTTGGCCGCCAGACCGCTGCGCGGCACGACGAAGGCGACGTGCCCGTCGGGGAGGGCGATGCGCACTCCGGTGCCGACCATCGCACGCTGACCCGGCTCCAGGCGAACCGCCTCGGCGGCGACGAGGTCTGCTCCGGCGTCGCCGGGGTGCGCGTAGGCCGGGACGTCGGGGGCGATAATGGGGACGTCCACCGTTTCAGTCACCCAATGAGGGTAATGCAGAAGACAGCGCACGACGGCAGGGCCGACGACTATCGCGAACGCCTCGGCCCCTCCCTGTGGATCCTCGTCAGCGCCGCCGTGGCCGGCCCGATGGCGGCCCTGGTCTTCGCACCGATCGACACGACCGTCGCCCTCGTCGCCGGAGCCATCGTCGGCGTGCTCGTCGTGGCGCTGCTGGTCGCCGTCTCGCCGCGCGTCGAGGTCGCGGCCGGTGAGCTGCGCGCCGGGCGGGCGCACATCGACGTCGGCTTCCTGGGCGATCCTGTGCCCCTCACGGGCGAGGAGGCACGTCACGCACGGGGAGTCGGGCTCGACCCGCGGGCGTGGCATCTCCTCAGAGGCGGAATCGACGGCGTCGTGGTCGTCCCCGTCGTGGACGCGGACGATCCGGTGCCGGCGTGGGTCGTCTCGTCCCGCACGCCGGACCGGCTGGCTGCGGCTGTGCGCCGCGCTCAGGTCAGGCGGCGCACTCCGAGCAGATAGGGCCGGCGGCGGTGTCGTGGTCGAGCTGGGAGCGGTGCTTCACGAGGAAGCAGTTGGAGCACGTGAACTCGTCCTCCTGAGGGGGCAGGACGACCACGTCGAGCTCGAGATCCGACAGATCCGCGCCGGGCAGTTCGAAGCCAGAGGGGTTGTCGGCGTCCTCCACATCGACCGCGCCCGAGAGCTTGTCGGGAACGCGCTCCTTGAGCGCCTCGATCGACTCGCTGTCGTCCTCGGTCTTGCGGGGGGCGTCGTAATCGGTGGCCATGCGTAAACGTCTCAACTTCCGGAGTATCGCGGGTGCTCGCCCTTTCGGGCGGCGATAGTTTGCATGACGGGCCCCGTTTTCGCAAATGCGGGAGGCGGATGCCTCGTCCTGCGTTCGCGTGAAACTCGCGCCACGCGCGGGATATTCCCGGCCGCCGCGTTCGCCTGTGTCAGCATGGGCGGGACAGGCAGGATCGGAGGGGCGTTCGCATGGAACAGCTCAAGGTGATCGGTACCGAAGACGACAGGCTCGTCTTGGCGACCGAGTCCGGCGAGAGGTTCTCGCTCGCCGTCGACGATGTGCTGCGGACGGAGCTGCGCAAGGCGCGTCGCGACCGCGACCCCGACTCGCAGGCCTCGCGGCCGAGCCCGCGCGAGATCCAGTCCCACATCCGTGCGGGGATGTCGGCACAGGAGGTCGCCGAGCTGCTGGGTGCGCGCGTCGAGGACGTCGTCCGGTTCGAGGGGCCGGTGATCGCCGAGCGCGAGCACGTCGTCGGTCAGGCTCTGGCGGTGCCCGTCCTGCTCGGCGGCGACTTCGACCCCGACAGCCACCCGACATTCGGCTCGGCAGTGCGAGGCAAGCTCGCCGAGGCCGGTGCGATCGGCGAGCGGTGGACGAGCTGGAAGGACCACTCCGGCTGGACGGTCAAACTCGAGTTCACCGCGAACGACGTCGACCACGATGCTCGTTGGGGCTTCGATCCGCGCCGCAGCACGCTGTCGCCCTTGAACGCCGACGCGATCCAATTGTCGCGCCAGGGCTCGCTTCCCGACGGGCTCATCCCCCGCCTGCGTGCCCTCGACACGTCGCCCGCCAAGGATGACTCGCGTTTCGACAGCGGTGCGTTCGGCCCTCGCAAGCTTCCCGACGCCGATCTCGAATCCCCGGATCTGCCGGCGCCTACGGCCCCCGCCGTGCGGCAAGCGGCGATCAAGCGTGCGGACGAGCCGGCCGTCACGTCGGCCGAGACCGCTGATCTGCTCGAGGCGTTGCGTCGCCGGCGCGGTCAGCGCGAGCCGCTCCCCGGCGCCGAGGAGGTTGCGGCGAGCCGCGGTCCGTCGCCGGTCGCGCTCTTCGACGCACTGGAGCCCGGGTACGACGAGGCCCCGGCGGATCTGGTGGACGAGCCCGAGTTCGATCCGCAGCCGTCCGCCGTGGCCGAGGCCGGACGTCGCACGAAGGGGCGCACGTCGATGCCCTCGTGGGATGAGATCGTGTTCGGAGCGCGCACCGAGGACTGACGTCGCCGTCTAGGCGAACGCGCCGAGACGGAGGAGGGGGACGACCCGCTCCTCGGCCGTCAAGGAGCCATGCTGGCCGATCATCTTCTGCGGTCCCTTGTCGGACAGCCGATCGTCGTAGTAGACGATGCCGGCGCGGGCAGCGACCACCACGTCGCCGATGCGCGGAGCGACCTCGTCGTCGACCGGTCCCATGAGTCCCGAGTCGATCACGTCCTGACGTGAGAGCACCCAGGAGCGGGATGCCTCGGCCTCCCGCCACGCGCGGAGCACCGCCGGCGCCGCGCCCGGCTCGGCATAGAGATGCAGCATGCGCGGCTCCCCGCCGATCAGCCGTACGCCGTCGAGAAGCGTGTCGCCGTCCTGGAGCAGGACATGGCGGTGGCGGGGGACGTCCACCATTCCGTGGTCCGCCGTGACGACGGCGCCGACGCCGGGACCGAGCGCCGCTGCGAGAGCTCGGGTCGCGGCATCCGCCTTCTCCAATTCGACCAGCCACTCGTCCGACTCCCAGCCGCGCCTGTGGCCGACCCCGTCGAGCTCGGGGGCGTACAGATAGACGAGGCTGCCCGGCGTGCGGGAGGCGATGTCGGCCGCGGTGAGGACGCGCTCCGCGAGGTCGTCGATGCCGTGGAATGCGGCTCCCGCCTGGGTCGCTGCGGTGAAGCCGGTCGCCTCGTACTCGCGCTTGGTCACGATCGAGAACGGCCGGCCGGAGGACTTCGTGAGAGGGGTCGCACGCTGCCACGAAAGCGCAAGCCCGTCGGTGTCCCAGCCGCGAAGCTGGTTGAGCACGTCGTCGGTTCCGGGGACGCGGGCGCGGTAGCCGACGATGCCGTGCTCCCCCGGCAGCACGCCGGTGAGGAGGCTCGTCAGTGCGGATGCCGTCGTCGACGGGAAGACCGTACGGGCGACGTCTTTCTTGCCGCCGGACTGCGCGAGGAATCGCGCGTGCCCGGATCGCGACGCGAGGTTGTGGGCGCCGAGGCCGTCGATCACGAACACCACGGCACTCGTCGCCGGAGCGAACCAGTCCGATCGCCCATCGAGCGCCGCCGACATCTGCCGAACGACACCGGTGAGGCTCCGGGCTCGCGGCGGGTCCGCGGGTAGGCTGAAGGACATCGGGGCCAGTCTCGCATACCGGCGAACGGCCCCCACCGCTCCGCCGTCACCCGAGGCTCATCGTCATGCCCGCATCTCGCACTGAATCCGTCCCCATCGATCACGGCCGCATCGAAGACGTCGATGTCTCGACCGAGATGCAGGGGTCCTTCCTCGAGTACGCCTACTCGGTCATCTACTCGCGTGCGCTCCCCGATGCGCGCGACGGACTGAAGCCGGTCCAGCGGCGCATCCTCTTCCAGATGGCCGACATGGGCCTTCGTCCGGACCGCGGGCACGTCAAGAGCGCGCGCGTCGTCGGCGAGGTGATGGGAAAGCTCCACCCTCACGGCGACGCCCCGATCTACGACGCGCTCGTGCGCCTCGCGCAGCCCTTCTCGCTGCGGGTGCCGCTCGTGGACGGGCACGGCAACTTCGGCTCGCTCGACGACGGTCCCGCCGCTCCTCGGTACACCGAAGCGCGTCTGGCGGCGCCCGCGCTCGCGCTGACCGAGAACCTCGACGAGGACGTCGTCGACTTCATCCCGAACTACGACGGGCAGTTCCAGCAGCCGGAAGTGCTGCCCGCGGCGTACCCCAACCTCCTGGTGAACGGGGCGACGGGCATCGCCGTGGGCATGGCGACGAACATGGCACCGCACAACCTCATCGAGGTCGTCGGGGCGGCCGTCCATCTGCTCGACAACCCCGAGGCCACGGTCGAGGAGCTCATGGAGTTCGTTCCCGGCCCGGATCTCCCCTCCGGCGGCATCATCGTCGGTCTCGACGGCATCAAGGACGCCTACACGAAGGGCCGCGGGTCGTTCCGCACACGCGCCAAGGTGTCCATCGAGTCGCTCGGCCCGCGGCGGACCGGCATCGTCGTGACCGAGCTGCCGTACCTCGTCGGGCCCGAGCGGATCATCGAGAAGATCAAGGACGCGGTCACCGCCAAGAAGCTCCAGGGCATCGCAGACGTCACCGACCTGACGGATCGGCACCACGGTCTGCGGCTCGTCATCGGCGTCAAGACCGGCTTCGACCCGCAGGCGGTCCTCGAGCACCTCTACCGCCTGACGCCTCTGGAGGATTCCTTCAGCATCAACAACGTGGCGCTCGTCGACGGTCAGCCCCAGACTCTCGGGCTGCGCGAGCTGCTGCAGGTCTACCTCGATCACCGCATCAGCGTCGTCACCCGCCGCAGCCGCTTCCGGCTCGCGCGGCGCAAGGAGCGACTGCACCTCGTCGAGGGCCTCCTCATCGCGATCCTCGACATCGACGAGGTCATCCAGGTCATCCGCACGTCCGACGACGGCGAGGCCGCCCGCACGCGCCTCATGGACGTCTTCGACCTGTCCGAGCCCCAGGCGGAGTACATCCTCGAGCTCCGTCTGCGGCGGCTCACCAAGTTCTCCCGCATCGAGCTCGAGGCCGAGCGCGACCGGCTGAAGAACGAGATCGCCGAGCTCGAGGAGCTCCTGGGCAGCGAAGTGCTGCTGCGCGCACAGGTCGCCCGCGAACTCGATGCCGCGGCTGAGACCTACGGCACTCCGCGCCGCACCCTGCTGCTCAACGGCGGTCCTGTCGCGCCCCGTTCGCGCGCGGCCGCAGCGGCCGCGGATCTCCAGATCGCCGACTCGCCGTGCCGGGTGTTCCTGTCGGCGACCGGCCGCATGGTCCGCGCCGAGCTCACGGCCGACGCTCCGAACGGCGGCATCGTCCCGCCCGCTCGGCGCGCGAAGCACGACGCGATCCGCGGGTGGGTCGACACCACGACGCGGGGCGATGTCGGCGCGGTGACCAGCCATGGCCGTCTCGTGCGCTTCTCCCCCGTCGATCTCCCCTCCGTGCCGGGCAACTCCGTGCAGCTCGCGGCCGGCACGCGGGCCGACCAGTACCTCGGTCTCGGGTCCGGCGAGCACGTCGTGGCGATCGTGCCGCTCGAGGACGGCCCGCCGATCGCGCTCGGCACCCTCCAGGGAACGGTGAAGCGCGTCGCCGCCACCGAGCTCGGCAACAAGCACGATGTCGAGATCATCGCCCTGCGCGAAGGCGACCGGGTCATCGGTGCTGCCCCGGCAAGCGACGGCGCCGAACTCGTCTTCGTCGCCAGCGACGCACAGCTCCTGCGCTTCGACGCCTCGTCGGTACGCCCGCAGGGTCGCTCCGCGGGCGGCATGGCCGGCATCAGGCTGAGCGACGGCGCCGAAGTCGTCGCATTCACGGTGGTGGGGGCATCCGCCTTCGACGCCGTCGTCGTGACCGTGGCAGGATCTGCCACCGCGATCGCGGGGACCGATGCCGGCAGCGCGAAGGTCTCGGCGTTCACGGAGTTCCCGGCGAAGGGCCGGGCCACCGGCGGAGTGCGCGCTCAGCGGTTCCTGAAGGGCGAGGACGCGCTCACACACGCGTGGGTGGGCTCCGAACCGCGTGCCGTCGGTGCCGACGGCACCGTCCGGGTCCTCCCGGAGGCGGGCGGGAAACGGGATGCCTCGGGCACCCCGCTCGACGGCGTCATCGGCGCGATCGGAACCGGCGTCCGCTGACGCGCTCGCGCCGGCGCGGGTCGCGCTGAGGTGCTCAGGCGTCGATGCGCTCGCGCGCGAGGCGGTCGCTCGAGTCGATGATGAACTCCTTGCGCGGTGCCACGTCGTTTCCCATGAGCAGTTCGAAGACGGATGCCGCGGCCTCCGCGTCCTGCATGCGGACCCGCCGCAGGGTGCGGCCCGCACGGTCCATCGTCGTGGTCGCCAGCTGATCCGCATCCATCTCGCCGAGGCCCTTGTAGCGCTGGACGGGTTCCTGCCAGCGCTTCCCGGCCTTCGTCAGCTTCGTCAGCAGCGTGTGAAGCTCCTGTTCGGAGTAGGTGTACACGGTCTCATTCGGCTTGGAGCCGGGGTTCATCACGACGACGCGGTGCAATGGGGGGACGGCGGCATAGACGCGCCCGTCGTCGATGAGCGGGCGCATATACCGGAAGAACAGCGTCAGCAGAAGTGTGCGGATGTGGGCGCCGTCGACGTCGGCGTCGCTCATCAGGATGATCTTGCCGTAGCGGGCCGCCTCGAGGTCGAACGAGCGACCGGAGCCCGCGCCGATGACCTGGATGATCGCGGCGCATTCGGCGTTCGACAGCATGTCGCTGATCGAGGCCTTCTGGACGTTGAGGATCTTTCCGCGGATCGGGAGCAGCGCCTGATACTCGCTGTTGCGGGCGAGCTTGGCGGTGCCCAGCGCTGAGTCGCCCTCCACGATGAACAGTTCCGAGGCCTCGACGTCGTTCGTGCGGCAGTCGGCGAGCTTGGCCGGCAGTGACGAGGACTCCAGCGCGTTCTTGCGACGCTGGGTCTCTTTATGGGCGCGAGCCGAGATGCGCGCCTTCATCTCTGCGACGACCTTGTCGAGGAGCAGTGAGGTCTGCGCCTTGTCGTCACGCTTGGAGGAGGTGAACTTCGCCGTCAGCTCGCGGGAGACCACGTTCGCCACGATCTGCCGGACGGCGGGGGTGCCGAGAACCTCTTTCGTCTGCCCCTCGAACTGCGGCTCGGGCAGGCGGACCGTGAGGACGGCCGACAGTCCCGCCAGGATGTCATCCTTCTCGAGCTTGTCGTTGCCCACCTTGAGGCGGCGCGCGTTCTGCTCCACCTGTGTGCGGAGCACCTTCATCAGCCCGAGTTCGAATCCGGCCTGGTGCGTGCCGCCCTTGGGGGTGGAGATGATGTTCACGAAGGAGCGCGACGTGGTCTCGTAACCCGTGCCCCAGCGAACCGCGATGTCGACATCGCAGGTGCGCTCGAGCTCGGTGGGGACCATGGCGCCCGAGGGCTGGAGCACCGGCACCGTCTCGGTGAACGTGCCGGATCCGGTCAGGCGCCAGGTGTCGGTGATCGGCGCATCAGGCGCGAGGAAGTCGGCGAACTCGGAGATTCCGCCGTCGAAGCGGTACCTCGTCTCGACCGGCTCTGCGTCGCGCTCGTCGCGGATGACGATCTCGAGGCCGGGCACGAGGAACGCGGTCTGGCGTGCCCGCTGCTCGAGCTCCTGGACGTTGAACGCGGCATCCTTCGTGAAGATCTGCGGGTCCGCCCAATAGCGGATGCGCGTGCCCGTGACGCCGCGCGCAGCCTTTCCCACCACACGCAGTTCGCTGCGCTCCTCGAAGGGCGTGAACGCCGAGTCGGGCGCACCGTTGGCGAAGACTCCGGGCTCGCCGCGGTGGAACGACATCGCCCACGTCTTCCCGCCCCGGTCCACCTCGACGTCGAGGCGTTCGGACAGCGCGTTGACGACCGATGCGCCGACGCCGTGGAGACCACCGGATGCGGCGTACGAGCCGCCGCCGAACTTGCCGCCCGCGTGCAGCTTGGTGAAGACGACCTCGACGCCGGAGAGCCCCGTGCGCGGTTCGATGTCGACAGGGATGCCTCGCGCACGGTCTCGCACCTCGACGCTGCCGTCGGCGTGCAGCACGATGTCGATGCGTGTGCCGTGGCCGGCGAGAGCCTCATCGACGGAGTTGTCGATGATCTCCCAGAGGCAGTGCATGAGCCCGCGCGAGTCGGTCGAGCCGATGTACATACCCGGGCGCTTGCGAACGGCCTCGAGCCCTTCGAGCACCTGGAGATGATGGGCGGAGTACTCGGCTGTCACGATCTCCAAGCCTATCCGCGGTGGCCGAGGCGACCGGGCCGACACGCTTCCGGCGGACTCACCGTACGCGCTCAGCGAAATGTCACCCATTCCGGGCATTCTCGAATCTCAGGCGTGGTTGTATTTCATGACCTGCAACGGAGTTCTATCTGAACGAGGAGGCACCGAGATGACCACGCTATCGACACCGACCGAGATGGGCGCCGTCCTCGAGCATCGCCTCACGGCCGCAGACCGCTGCGATTCGTGCGGCGCACAGGCTTACATCGCCGCTGAGGTCAATGGCAGCGAACTGCTGTTCTGCGCTCACCACGGCCGCAAGTACGAGGAGAAGCTCCGTGCTGTCGCGACCTCGTGGCACGACGAGACGGCGCGACTCTCCGAGACGGTCTGACGCCGTCCGGCGACACGACGCGAAAGGGCAGGTCTCCTCTGGGAGGCCCTGCCCTTCGTCTGTGCGGCGTCAGACGGCGCGAACGATCCCCAGCGGGGTGGACTCGTGCCCCTGCCCCAGTGGATTGTCCTTGAGAATCGCGACGAGTCGCTTCTCGCCTGCGGCATCCATCGTGGAGCCGAGGACGTTCCCGCCGATGTCGTTGATGTCGACCACCGCGACCTCCGCCGTGACCGAGAGGAGCCGCTGGACGTGCTGGGCGACCTGCTTCGGCTTCTCCGGCCCGAGGACGACCGCCGTGTTGTACGGCGGGATGGTGTGGGCCGTGGGTCCGTCGATCGAGCGCGCCTTGTAGCCGGCGACGCGATAGAAGTCGCCGCGCCGGCCGAAGAGCTTCGTCACCGCCGAGACCGCGGCCGCGAGAAGGATGCGCAGCGTCCCGCACTCGCGCAGCGCCATCTCCATCGTCTCCGGCATGCCGAGGCCGATGCCGTAGCTCGTCCGAGTGACGTACTTCGACAGGAAACGCGCCAGCCGCCGCGGACGGATCTCGTCGAGCTGGTACGAGCGCCCCTGCGTGATGGCGACGATCTTCTCCGTCACGAACAGCAGATCGCCGTCGCGGACCACGTCTCCCGCATACTCGCGGATGAACGCGTCGAGATCGTCACCGGGCATCACGACGCGCGTGCGGATCGGGATGCGGGCGTACGACGAGCCGTCGATCTGAACGGTGAGCGCCTTGCCGGCGTTCGCCTCGCTCACTCGAGGTAGTCCCGCAGAGACTGCGAGCGGCTCGGGTGACGCAGCTTGGCCATCGTCTTCGACTCGATCTGGCGGATGCGCTCGCGCGTGACCCCGAACGTGTCGCCGATCTGGTCGAGAGTCTTGGGCTGACCGTCGCCGAGACCGAAGCGCATGCGGATCACACCCGCCTCGCGCTCCGAAAGCGAGTCGAGAAGCGACTCCAGCTGTCGCTGCAGCATCGTGAACCCGACCGCGTCCGCAGGAACGACCGCCTCGGTGTCCTCGATGAGGTCACCGAACTCGCTGTCGCCGTCTTCACCGAGGGGCGTGTGCAGCGAGATCGGCTCACGGCCGTACTTCTGCACCTCGATGACCTTCTCGGGGGTCATGTCGAGTTCGCGGCTGAGCTCCTCGGGCGTGGGCTCGCGGCCCAGGTCCTGCAGCATCTGACGCTGAACGCGCGCGAGCTTGTTGATGACCTCGACCATGTGGACCGGGATGCGGATCGTGCGGGCCTGGTCGGCCATGGCACGCGTGATCGCCTGACGGATCCACCAGGTGGCGTACGTCGAGAACTTGAAGCCCTTGGTGTAGTCGAACTTCTCGACCGCACGGATGAGGCCCAGGTTGCCCTCCTGGATGAGGTCGAGGAACTGCATGCCGCGTCCGGTGTAGCGCTTGGCGAGCGACACCACCAGACGAAGGTTCGCGCCGAGCAGGTGGGACTTCGCGCGCTGGCCGTCCCGGGCGACCCACTGCAGGTCGAGACCGAGCTGCGACGACTTCTCGGCCGCCGACATGTGCGACAGCTTCTCCTCGGCGAACAGACCCGCCTCGATGCGCATCGCGAGCTCGACCTCTTCGGCCGCGTTCAGCAGAGGCACCTTGCCGATCTGCTTGAGGTAGTCCTTGACCGGGTCGGCGGTCGCACCGGTGATCTGCGTCGAGTAGACGGGGATGTCGTCCTCATCCGTCGACGAGATGACGATCGCGCCGGTCGGCAGCGGCTCGGAGAACGCCGGCTTGGTGCTCTCCTCTTCTTCGTCTTCGTCATCGGCCGCGGCGGGTGCGTCCGTCTCGGCGGCCTTGGTGCCACGGCGTGCGGGAGTCGCGGCGGTGTCGGCGTCGTCGGTGTCGTCAGCGACGTCTTCGAGGTCGTCGCCGTCGAGCTCGACCTCGTCGAGCTCTTCGACCTCGTCCTCCAGCTCGTCGTCTTCCTTGGCGGACTTCTTCGACGCGGTCTTGGGCGCAGCCTTCGCGCGGGTCGCCTTCTTGGCGGGAGTCTTCGCGGCGGCCGTCTTCTTGGCAGGCGCCTTCGCCGCTGTCGTGGTCTCGTCCGCCTCGGTGTCCTTCGCGGCCGAGCGGGCCTTGGTGTTCGTGCCTGAGGTCACGTTTCGCCTTTCACCGGATGCGTGTGCCGACGCCCCCGGTCGATTTCGGACACTAGTAAGACCCTTGTCAAGTCCTCGTTCCGCCGAGATGACCTCACGGAACCAGTTGACAACGGGTCAGAGCATCCAGTATCTCACACTTGGGATGCGCCGCCAGCACGTGTGCTGTCGCGTCGCATCGGTCCTCTGATGCAACGACGGGAGGGCGTGCGGCATTCCGGCTCAGGCGCCGCGCTTGTCGTCGTCGCCGCTCGGTCGGCTGGCCAGGAAGCGCTCGAGCTCGGCCGCGAGCTCGTCTGCGCTGGGCAGGTCCCCGGTGTGGATCATCGGCGTGGCGAGCGTGGAGCCGGCCATATACGCGTCGTAGCGCTCCTCGAGCCCCTGCACCATGCGCGACAGCTCGTCGCTCCCACCGACCTGGTCGTCGACCTTCGCGAGGTACTCGCGGTTCTCCTCGCGCAGCTCTTCCCCGGTGAAGACGAGTCCGGTGGCGACTGTCAGGCTGTCGAGCGCCGCCAATGCGGCGGCCGGGTACTCGGTATCGCCGAGGTAGTGCGGCACCAGGAGCACGAAGCCCGCCACCTGCACGCCGGCCTCGGCGAGCCTGTACTCGACGAGGTGACCCGCGGTCGAGGGCACCTGGGTCTGCGGCTTCCACACGGAATGCGCCTCGGTCAGCTCTCGCCGGGTGCCGCTCACGGTCGTGCCGATCGGGCGCGTGTGCGGCACGGGCATCGGAATGGCGTGCACCCACGTCACCGTCGACACCGAGTAATCGTCGACGAACGCCAGCACGGCTGATGCGAACGCGTCCCATCCGAAGTCCGGCTCGTACCCCGAGAGAACGAGGAATGGCTGGCCCAGCGCGTCGTGCGCGAGCGAGAGCTCGAGACGTGGTGGTCGGTAGTCCGTCAGATGGTCCTGATCGAACGCGATGACGGGGCGACGTGCGCGATAGTCGAGCAGCACATCGTTCGAGAACACCGCGAGCGGTGTGGGTACCAGATCGTCGCGGAAATACTCCACGACCCGACTCACCGCGCTGCCCGCGTCGGTGAATCCGGTGAGCGCGATCACCAGCGGAAGACCTCGCGGCACCGGGGGCGCGGAGGCCGAGCGCTCGAACAGCGGGCCGGACAGGGGCATGCCTCCATGCTACGAGCCGCCGTCGGGCGGAGGGCTCGCGCCGCTCCCGCTCAGAGCGAACACGCGACCTCCCTAGGATGGAGACCATGTCGTTTCCCGACCTCGCGTACAGCGATGCACCGATCCGAGAGTCCGACGCCGACGCGATCCTGATCGCACTTCCCCCGCTCGAGGGCGACGCTGCCCCCGATCTGGCCGACTGGCCGGGTCTGCGCGAGACGCTCCTCGCCACCGGTTTCACCGGGAGCCCGGGCGCGCTGCAGCGTGTCTACGCCCCCGAGTCGACGACCAAGCCGCTCGCGGTGGTCGGAACCGGCGCGAAGGCGGATGCCGCGGCCCTCCGCGAGTCCGTCGGCGCCGCGGTCCGAACACTGACGGGCTTCGAGACGGTCGCCGTGGCGGCGCCCGTCGCCGACCCCGCCCTGTGGACCGCCGTCGCCGAGGGCGCGGCGCTCGGCGGCTACCGCTTCGACGGATACAAGAGCGAGGCGCCGAAGGCGCGAGCCTCGCGCGTGATCGTGCACAGCACCGACCCGGAGGACTCCGGTGCGCTGGCGGGCGTCATCGCTGCCGCCGACGCCGTCGCCCTCGTGAAGGACCTCGTCTCGACGCCGGCAGAATGGCTCGGGCCCGCCGACTTCGCCGACCGTGCCGCGGCATCCGTCGAAGGGCTCCCGGTCTCGGTTGACGTGCTCGATGAGGAGGCGCTCCGGGACGGCGGCTATGGGGGCATCCTCGGCGTCGGACAGGGCTCGGACCGTCCGCCGCGGCTCGTCCGCCTGTCTTACGCCCCGGAGGGCGCGTCCCGGCACGTTGCCCTCGTCGGCAAGGGCATCACGTTCGACACCGGTGGACTGTCGCTCAAGCCTGCGGCATCGATGGTCGGCATGAAGTACGACATGTGCGGCGCCGCCACGGCGCTGGCCGTGCTTCGCGCGGTCGCCACCGTCGCGGCTCCGGTCGCGGTGACCGCCTGGCTGTGCATCGCCGACAACATGCCCTCGGGCCGTGCGACCCGCCCCGGCGACGTCCTGCGGATGCTCGACGGCACCACGGTCGAAGTCCTGAACACCGACGCCGAAGGCCGTCTCGTGCTGGCCGACGGTCTGGTCGCAGCCAGCCGCGAGCACCCCGACGTGATCGTCGACGTCGCCACCCTGACGGGGGCGATCACGATCGCGCTGGGCACGCGCCACACCGGCGTCATGGGCGACGACGATGCAGTCGCCGCGTACCTCGCGGCCGCCGCCGCCGAGTCGGAACCGGCCTGGCAGCTCCCGCTTCCGGCGCACATGGTGGACGAGCTCGATTCCCCCATCGCCGACCTCCAGAACGCCAAGATCGGCGACCCGGCGGGCGGGTCGCTCTTCGCCGGCCTTTTCCTGCGACACTTCGTCGGCCGCACGTCGGACGACGCCGACGCCCCGCGTATCCCGTGGGTCCATCTCGACATCGCCGGAGTCGGCATGAACAAGGGCGGCGGCTACGGGTTCACCGACAAGGGTCCGACGGCTGCCACCGTGCGCAGCCTGATCCGATTCGTCACGACAGAGGAGTCCTGATGACCGACCACACCTTCGATCTCGTCGTCCTCGGCGGGGGCAGCGGTGGTTACGCTGCCGCGCTGCGAGCCGCCGAACTGGGCAAGTCCGTCGCGCTGATCGAGAAGGACAAGGTGGGCGGCACCTGTCTCCACCGCGGCTGCATCCCGACCAAGGCGCTCCTGCACGCCGCCGAGGTCGCGGAGTATGCGAGGGACGCGTCTACTGTCGGCATCCGGGCGTCGTTCGACGGGGTCGACCCCGCAGGCGTGCGCGCGTACCGCGAGGGCATCGTCGCCAAGAAGTACAAGGGTCTCGAGGGACTGGTCAAGGCGCGCGGGATCACCGTGATCGCCGGCGAGGGGCGACTCGAATCCGGACCGGCCGTCCGCGTCGGCGACGACCTCTATCGGGGTGCGGACGTGGTTCTCGCCACCGGCTCGTACAGCCGCACTCTCCCGGGCCTCGAGATCGGAGGCCGCGTGCTCACGAGCGAGCACGCGCTCGAGCTCGACGAGATCCCGTCGCGCGTGGTCATCCTCGGCGGTGGCGTCATCGGCGTCGAGTTCGCGAGCGTCTGGCGCTCCTTCGGCGTGGAGGTGACGATCGTCGAGGCGCTCGACCACCTCGTGCCGAATGAGGACGTGGCATTGAGCAAGGCACTCGAGCGGGCGTTCCGGCGCCGTGGGATCGCCTCCTCTCTCGGCGTGCGGTTCCAGGGCGTGACGCAGACAGCGGATTCCGTCACCGTCACGCTCGAAGACGGCAAGACCTTCGAGGCGGACTACCTGCTCGTCGCGGTCGGCCGGGGACCCGCGACCTCCGGGCTGGGCTTCGAAGAGGCGGGCGTCACCTTGGACCGCGGATTCGTCGTCACCGACGAACGGCTTCGTACCGGCGTGCCGCACGTGTGGGCGGCGGGCGACATCGTGCCGGGCCTGCAGCTCGCGCACCGCGGCTTCCAGCAGGGCATCTTCGTCGCCGAGGAGATCGCGGGGCTCTCCCCCGTCGTCGTCCCCGACGCGCAGATCCCCAAGGTGACGTACAGCCACCCGGAGGTGGCCTCGGTGGGCCTCACCGAGGCCCAGGCGACCGAGGCGCACGGCGCCGACGCCGTCGTCGCCTACGAATACAACCTCGCCGGGAACGGCAAGAGCGAGATCCTCGGGACGTCGGGGATCGTCAAGGTCGTCCGAGCGAAGGACGGACCGGTGATCGGCGTGCACCTGATCGGCGATCGCGTCGGCGAGCTCATCACGGAGGGCCAGCTCGCCGTGGGCTGGGAGGCGCACCCCGAAGACATCGCACCCTTCATCCACGCCCACCCGACGCAGTCCGAGGCACTGGGCGAGGCATTCCTCGCTCTGGCGGGCAAGCCGCTCCACGCGCTCTGACGCTCGCGCCTCGGCGCTTCACTAAGCTAGTCCCGGAATTCTTTCTGAAGGAGATATCGACATGAGCACTTCCGTGGTCCTCCCCGCTCTCGGCGAGAGCGTCACCGAGGGTACGGTCACCCGCTGGCTCAAGCAGGTAGGCGACACGGTCCAGGCCGACGAAGGTCTGCTCGAGATCTCCACCGACAAGGTCGACACCGAGATCCCCTCGCCGGTCTCCGGCGTGATCGAGGAGATCCTGGTCCAGGAAGACGAGACCGTCGAGGTCGGAGCCGTGCTGGCCAAGATCGGAGACGGCTCGAGCGCCCCAGCCGAGGCGCCGCAGCCCGAGGCCGCCGCCGCTCCGGCCGAGGCGGCCCCTGCTGAGGCCGCTCCGGCCGAGGCTGCGCCGGCTGAGGCGGCGCCCGCGCAGGCGGCTCCCGCCGAGACCCCTGCCGCAGAGGCCCCCGCTCCCGCAGCGGAGGCGCCTGCCGCCGCACCGGCATCGCCGGCCGCCCCCGCGGGTGGCAAGGACGTGGTGCTTCCCGAACTCGGCGAGAGCGTGACCGAGGGCACCGTCACCCGCTGGCTCAAGAAGGTGGGTGACGACGTCGCGGTCGACGAGCCGCTGCTCGAGATCTCCACCGACAAGGTCGACACCGAGATCCCCTCGCCGTTCGCCGGAACGCTGCAGGAGATCCTCGTCCAGGAGGACGAGACCATCGCGGTCGGTTCACCGCTCGCGCGGATCGGCGAGGGCGGCGCTGCTGCGCCCGCCGCTGAGGCTCCCGCGCCCGCGCCGGCCGCCGAGCCTGCCCCGGCTCCGGCCGCTGAGGCCTCCGCTCCGGCCCCGGCCGCCGCGGCGGCTCCCGCTCCGGCCCCGGCCGCGGCGGCTCCGACTGCCGCGCCCGCTCCGGCCACTGCGCCTGCTCCGTCCGCGCCCGCCTCGGCCTCGCCTGCCGCGGACGATTCCGACGCCGTGTCGTACGTCACGCCGCTGGTCCGTCGCCTGGCGCAGCAGCAGGGCGTGGACCTCGCTTCGGTCAAGGGCACCGGCGTCGGTGGCCGCATCCGCAAAGAGGACGTGCTCAAGGCAGCCGAGGCCGCCACTGCCGCACCCGCCGCTGCACCCGCGCAGGCGGCGCCCGCTCCGATCGAGGTATCCCCGCTGCGCGGGACCACGCAGCCGATGTCGCGCCTGCGCAAGGTCCTCGCCGAGCGCGCTGTCGCTTCGATGCAGTCCACCGCGCAGCTCACAACGGTCGTCGAGGTGGACGTGACGAAGCTCGCCGCGTTCCGCGACTCGGTCAAGGGCGACTTCCAGAGCAAGACGGGCGACAAGCTGTCCTTCCTGCCGTTCTTCGCCCTCGCTGCTGCCGAAGCCCTGCAGGCCTACCCCGTGATCAACTCGACGGTCGACGGAACCGACATCGTCTACCCGCCGACCGAGAACCTGTCGATCGCGGTCGACACCGAGCGCGGCCTGCTGACGCCGGTCCTTCGCGACGCCGCGTCGAAGAACCTGGCGCAGATCGCGCACGAGATCGCCGACCTTGCGGCCCGGACGCGTGACAACAAGCTCAAGCCCGACGAGCTGGCCGGGGGCACCTTCACGCTCACGAACACGGGCTCCCGTGGTGCGCTGTTCGACACGCCGGTCGTGTTCCTGCCCCAGTCGGCGATCCTCGGCACCGGCATCGTCGTGAAGCGCCCGGGTGTGGTCTCGGTCGACGGCAAGGACGCGATCGCCGTCCGCTCGTACGTCTTCCTTGCGCTGTCCTACGATCACCGGGTGATCGACGGGGCCGATGCCGCCAGGTTCCTCGGAGCGGTCAAGGCGCGCCTCGAGGCTGCGGACTTCCAGGGCCAGCTCGGTATCTGATCGTTCGACTCACGGCTGCTGCGTGGCGTCATGGACGTCGCGCAGCAGCCATTCGCCGTCGACGGCGGCGATGACGACGAGCTGGGGCGGCAGCGAGTCCTCCTGCGCATCGACGCGCAGCACGGCGACCCCTCCGAAATCGTCGAGAAGGGCGAGCTCACGGTGTGCGGAAGGCAGAGCGGCGATACCTGTGACATCGGAGCGGTCTCCGAGGAAGAGCGCTCCCGCGCAGGCATGGTCGTCGCCGCAGGCGGCGAGACGGTCCAGCAGATCCCCCGTGACCGCCTCCAGGTCTTCCGCCTCGGGCGCCTGACCCGTCGGGGTCGGCTGGGGGCGGTCTCCCGTCCCGGGCGCACCGTCGACCGAAGGCGTCGGCGAGGCCGACAAACCCTCGGCTGTCGCGACGGGTCCTGAGTCCGCCGGCCAGAGCAGGCCGACGGCCAGTACGCCGGCGGCGGCGGATGCTGCCACCACGACGGGCGCTCGCCTGCGGCGGCCGGTCTCACGGCTGCGCCAGCGGCGCCACAGCCCGGTCGTCGCCTTCGAGACGAGGTCGGCCAGATCGCCGTCGACGTGCGCCATGAGGGATTCCCACATGCCGCGCCTCGGCGTGTCGGCCTGGTCGACGGTGGAGTCGCCGCGGGCGGGCCGCCCTCCGAGCGCGTCCGTATCCGGGGCGCGCAGATCGAGCGGCTCCGGCACGGCCGTGGCGAAGAGCGCCATCTCGGCACGATCGAGGTCGGAGGCGCTTACGCGCACCGCCCCCGCGGCCGAGACCGCCTCGTTCCAGGCATCGTCCCGGGGGACGGCGCGGGCGATCTCGTCGAAGAGCGACGTCGTCGTCTCGGCGAAGGGAGTGGGCGAGGCATCCGTCGCGAAGACAGGTCGACCGGATTCGGCGAGCCACCACTCCCCCGTCACCGACGCGCGCTCCGCGAGTTCGGCGCGCGCCCGCAGGAGACTCACCCCGATCGTCACCGCCTCCCCGACGCGAAGAGGCACGGCCGAGTCCGCGCGCCGGCGCAGGAACAGCGACAGGGGCTCGTGAAGCACCGGGAGGAGCACATCGTGCCCGTCGGCGCGGCGCGCCACGTCGAGCGCGGCCAGGACGTGGCCGCCGGGAGAGGCATCCCATCCGCGCCACCCGGCCGGGAGCACACGCGTGTCGACGAGCACGAACCGTTCACCCGACGGCCCTGCCGCGAGCATGCCGGGCCATGGTCCTCCGGATCCGGCGTGGACGGGTCTCACCGATCGGTACGGCGACCGCAGGCTGTCGGAGGACTTCACAGCTACAGCGTCACGGGGGAACGACGGCTGCCGGCGCTCGGACGACCGCGGCTGGGGACGATCGCCCGCCGCGAACGAGCTGGGGAGGAGCCGAAGCGAGCGCGCTCGGAAAGGTAGGCTTGACCCCATGGCCGCCCGCAGTTCCGCACCCGAGAAGCGTCCCGGGTTCTTTTCGCAGATCCGAACCCTCTACACGTTCACCCAGCAGGCGTTCGCCTGGCTGCCTTGGCTGATCGTCGGCGTCGTGCTGGTCGGCATCGCCGCGGGTGTGGGCGTCGGATTCCTGATCCCGCCGATGGCGATCTGGAGCATCATCCTGTGGGGCATCACGGGACTCATGCTCGGCATCCTCGGCGCCCTCATGATCATGACGCGGCTGTCCACCCGCGCGATGTACCGGAAGATCGACGGGATGCCGGGTGCTGCCGGCCACGTGCTGTCGACGTCTCTCGGCCGCAAGTGGCAGGCCGCCGACATGCCGGTCGGCGTGAACCCCAAGACCCAGGAGGCCGTCTACCGCGCGGTCGGTCGCGGCGGAATCGTGATCGTCGGCGAGGGAGCGCGCGGCCGCCTGACGCGCCTCGTCAACGACGAGCGTTCGAAGGCGCAGCGCGTCGCATCCGGCGTGCCGGTCACGGTCCTCTACATCGGGCACGGCGAGGGCGAGGTTCCGATCGCGAAGCTCGCGCCCACGATCAAGGCGCTTCCGAACAAGATCGACCGCGCGACGATGGCGGCCGTCGTCAAGCGCATCGAATCGGTGTCGCAGTCGCTCGCCTCCATGCCGATCCCGAAGGGCATCGACCCCACGAAGGTCCGGGCGCCCCGCCCACGCTGACCTTCGGCCGGCTCAGGCGCGCAGCAGGATCGTCCCGGCGGCCTTGTCGTGAAGCCCGCGCTGATCGACGTCCCAGATCACCGCGGGGATGACGACGATCAGCAGCAGCGTACGGATGATCGGCCGCCAGAGGCCCACCCATGCACCGTCGGCGCGCACGATGCGCAGGCCGAAGATGCGATGGCCGGGACTGCCCTGGAGCGTCGGGATGAACACCAGCTGGATGGCGGCGAAGATCACGAGGATGGCCAGCGCGTCCCAGCCGAAGAACCCCGAGATCAGGTACGCCGCGCCGTAGTCCAGGAAGAGGGCGCCGACTCGGCGGCCCAGTCTTCCGACGGATCCGGTGCCCTCGCGGGGCAGTCCGAGTCGTTCGCCGGGATAGCTCGGGGGGCTCTGCGTCACCCGTCCAGCGTATCCAGCCCGCCGTAACATCCCGGAAACAATGGTGTCACTGCCGGGCAATGCCCGACGGGTACCGTGCCACACAAGCGCGCATGCGTGGCAGTTCCCGATGCCCTATCACTGGAGCCTTCATGTTCAAAGATTCATCCGAGGTGCTCAAGTTCATCAAGGACGAGGACGTCAAGTTCCTCGACATCCGTTTCACGGACCTTCCTGGTGTGCAGCAGCACTTCAACATCCCGGCCTCGACCGTTGACGAGGAGTTCTTCACGGTCGGCCAGCTGTTCGACGGCTCCTCGATCCGCGGTTTCGCCAGCATCCACGAGTCCGACATGCAGCTGATCCCGGATGTATCGACGGCGTACCTCGACCCCTTCCGCGAGGCGAAGACGCTGATCATGATCTTCGACATCTACAACCCGCGCAACGGCGAGATCTACGCGAAGGACCCGCGTCAGGTCGCCAAGAAGGCCGAGAAGTACCTCGCATCGACCGGCATCGCCGACACGGCGTTCTTCGCCCCCGAGGCCGAGTTCTACATCTTCGACGACGTCCGCTACGAGGTGAAGCAGAACTCCAGCTTCTATTCGGTCGACTCCGAAGAAGGCGCCTGGAACACCGGCCGCGTCGAGGAGGGCGGGAACCTCGCCAACAAGACCCCCTACAAGGGCGGGTACTTCCCCGTCTCCCCCGTCGACAAGCAGGCCGACCTCCGCGACGACATCAGCCTCAAGCTCATCGAGGCGGGCCTCGTGCTGGAGCGCGCGCACCACGAGGTGGGCACGGGTGGCCAGGCCGAGATCAACTACCGCTTCGACACGATGGTGCACGCGGCCGACGACATCCTGAAGTTCAAGTACATCGTCAAGAACACCGCCCTCGAGTGGGGCAAGGTCGCCACCTTCATGCCGAAGCCGCTCTTCGGCGACAACGGTTCGGGCATGCACACCCACCAGTCCCTGTGGAGCGGCGGCCAGCCGCTGTTCTACGACGAGAAGGGCTACGGCGGACTGTCCGACATCGCCCGCTGGTACATTGGCGGCATCCTCGCGCACGCTCCCTCGGTGCTGGCCTTCACCAACCCGACCCTCAACAGCTACCACCGCCTGGTGAAGGGATACGAGGCTCCGGTCAACCTGGTCTACTCGGCCGGAAACCGCTCGGCGGCGATCCGCATCCCGATCACGGGTTCGAACCCCAAGGCCAAGCGCATCGAGTTCCGCGCTCCGGATGCCTCGGGCAACCCGTACCTCGCCTTCGCGGCGCAGCTCATGGCTGGTCTCGACGGGATCAAGAACCGCATCGAGCCGCACGAGCCGGTCGACAAGGACCTCTACGAGCTTCCCCCCGAGGAGGCCAAGAACATCCCGCAGGTGCCGAACTCGCTGCAGGACTCGCTCGACGCCCTCGCGGCCGACCACGAGTTCCTGCTCGCAGGCGGTGTGTTCACGCCCGAGCTCATCGAAACGTGGATCGAATACAAGATCGAGAACGAGATCAAGCCGCTCGCGGCGCGTCCGCACCCGTTCGAGTACGAGCTGTACTTCGGCGTCTGATCCTTTCCGGCGCTGATCCCGCACCACGTCCGCCCCTCTCCGACACGTTCGGAGAGGGGCGTTTCGTGTCGCCCTCGGCCGTCGCGATGTCCTGCATCCGGCGTACGCTGGACGCGTCGGCCGGAGGAAGCGAGGCTCCGCACGTGGCCGACTGGCATCCGATTCTCGCCGCCGTCGAGGGCCCGACCGGGGTGTGGCGGATGGTCGCCCCGGACGGTCGCGAATACGGCCGGATCGAGCTTCGACGCGTGACGAACGGCGCCCGTGTCCGGTACAAGACGGTCTGGCGCGGCGAGGTCCTGGGCTGGGCGGCCACGCTCCGCGAGGCGTGCTGGCGGCTGCACGGCGCCTACCTCGCCGCCCACGGTCCGAGCGGCGGGCCCGTCGCGGATTGGGGAGGACGAGATGCGTAGCTCGTCCCAGAGCCGACGGTCTGTGGCATATCCCAGGCGCCGGACCTAGGCTGAATCCGCTCCCCCACGATCGACCGAAGGTGCCCACATGCCCGCCCGCCCGGCTGCGAAGGCGCGCCGCTCGCGAACGCGACGGCCGACCTCCTCACCTCGCCGAGCAGGCACTCGTCCCCGGGTGAATCATCGGAGCAGGCGGCGATCCAGGGGTCTTCCCGGCCGCGCCGTGGCTGGGGCCTTGGCTGCCGTGATCCTGCTCGCGTTCGCCGTGGGCGCGGGTGCGATCACCGCGCACCTGCTTGCGGCACCGCTGGCCGACCGGGCCGAGGCAGCGCCGTTCGCCGCCCCGCCTGCCCCGCGCGCCCCCGGCGTCGCCGGTTACGGGCTCGAACAGCTGGCGAACGCCTGCACGATCATCACGGCGGGCCGGGACCTCGGCCTCGATGAGCGCGATCAGACGATCGCGGTCATGACCGCGATGGGCGAGTCCTCCCTGCGAAACATCGACTACGGCGACTGGGAGACCAGCGGAGTGACGAATCCCGACGGCTCGCGCACGACCTCGATCGGCCTGTTCCAGCAGCAGGACGGGTGGGGATCGCGTGAAGCCCGTCTCGACCCGTATACGGCGGCCAGCATCTTCTATCGGGCGATGACGACCCGGGTACCCGATCGAGCGACGCTCGAGCCGACGCTCGTCGCGCATCGGACGCAGATCAATGCCGACGCCTTCCACTACGCCCGGTACTGGGAGCGCGCCGTCCGTGTCGTAGCCGCACTCAACGGGGCTCCGCTGGAGCGGGATCGCGTCGAGGGCGTCCCTCTCTGCCGCGTTCCGTGAGGGATCGGATGCCGCGGCATCCGATCCCTCACCCGTAGAAGAGCTTCTCGAACACCCGGCGGGCGCGACGCGTGGTGCCGAGATAGTCCTCCTCGACCTGCGTCGCCGAGCGGGGCGGGTACCCGAGGAGCCGGCCGATTCCGTCGAGCTTGTTGCGATCGACCGGAAGCACGTCGCTGGTCTGTCCCGAGAGCAGCGTGTTCGCCGAACGGAGGCGGCTTGCGAGGCGCCAGGCCTCGCGCAGCCGGTCAGCGGAGGTCGCGGGGATGAGGCCGGCCTCCTTCGCGGCGGCGAGGGCATCGAGTGTCGACGTCGTGCGCATTCCGCGGATGGCATGCGCATGCTCGAGCTGCAGGAGCTGCACGAGCCACTCGACGTCGCTGAGCGATCCAGGCCCGAGCTTCAGGTGGCGCTGGGGGTCGGCTCCCTGGGGCAGCCGCTCGCTCTCGACGCGTGCCTTGATGCGCTTGATCTCGCGGAGACCTTGCGGATCCGCGCGCTCGGGATACCGCACCTGGTCGGCCAGCTCCGTGAAGGCGCGGATGAGCTTCGTGCTGCCCGCGACGCCCCGGGCGCGCAGGAGCGCCTGCGCCTCCCATGAGAGAGACCAGCGGCGGTAGTACGCCGCGTACGCGTCGAGTGACCGCGCGAGGGGGCCGTTGCGGCCCTCGGGGCGCAATCCTGCGTCCAGATCGAGGGGGACCCGATGGTCCTCGGACTGGGTCCGCAGCGCAGTGACGAGCTTGAGCGACAGTTCGTGGGCTCGCTGCGGGTCCACATCGTTGGCCCGGTACACGTACATCACGTCGGCGTCCGACCCGAACCCGAGCTCTCGGCCGCCGAAACGCCCCATCGCGATGACGGAGAAGTCGAGCGAATCGTCCTCGGGCGGCACGACCGTGGGCCGTACCGCCCGCAAGGTGGCCTGGATGGTGACCTCCGTGATCGTGGTGAGCGCGTCGGCCACCTCTTCGATCGTGACGGCGCCCAGGATCGCCCCCATCGCCGTGCGCAGAAGCTCCCGGCGGCGCAGCGCGCGCACGGACCTCATCGAATCGTCGACCGACCCGTGCCGAGCCTGAATGGCGCGCGCCTCCTCCTGCAGAGCGACCCCCGACCGCGGGCGCAGGAGATCGTCGTCGTCGAGCCACGCGGCCGACTCGGGGATCCACTCCATGAGCTCGCCGACATAGCGCGAGCCGGAGAGCACGCGGGTGAGGCTCTCCGCGGCGGCCGACGAGTCGCGCAGCATTCGGAGGAACCATGGCGTGTCCCCGAGACGCTCGCTCAGCCGCCGGAACACCAGCAGCCCGTAGTCCGGGTCGACGCCGTCGGCGAACCAGCGGATCATGACGGGCATCAGATGCCGCTGGATCGTCGCCTTGCGGCTCAGGCCGCTGGTGAGCGCGGCGATGTGCCGCAGCGCACCGGCCGGATCGGCGAATCCGATGGCCGCGAGGCGATCGTGCGCTTGCGCGGTCGAGAGCACCCGCTCCTCAGCCGGGAGGGCAGCCACCGCGGAGAGGAGCGGTCGGTAGAACAGTCGCACGTGAATGTCGCGGACTTCCCGCTTGACGGACTCCCACAGCTGCCAGATGCCCTCGCCGGTGTCCGCCAGGCCGGTCGCACGCGCCAGGACCCGCCGGTCCTCGGGCCGCGCCGGCATGAGGTGCGTGCGCCGGAGGTTGCGCAGCTGCACACGGTGTTCGAGAAGCCGCAGCACCCGGTAATCACGTGAGAACGCGGCCGCCTCCGTCCGCCCGATGTATCCCTCGGTGACGAGCGCATCCAGGGCCTCGAGGGTGCCGCGCTGCCGGATCCGGTCGTCGGAGAGACCGTGCACCAGCTGCAGGAGCTGGACCGTGAACTCGATGTCGCGGATGCCTCCGGGGCCGAGCTTCAGCTGAAAGGGGACGTCGGCGGCGGGGATGTGCTCGGTCACGCGCTCGCGCATCCGCTGCACGCTGTCGACGAAGTTCTCCCGCGCCGCGCTGGTCCACACCTTCGGCTGCACGGCGGCGACGTAGGCGTCGCCGAGAGCCGCGTCGCCCGCGATCGGGCGGGCCTTGAGGAGAGCCTGGAACTCCCAGCTCTTCGCCCAGCGGTCGTAGTAGGCCAGGTGCGAGTCGAGCGTCCGCACGAGCGCGCCCTGCTTGCCCTCCGGCCGCAGGTTGGCGTCGACCTCCCACAGCGGCGGCTCCACCTCGATGCTCGAGATGCCCCGCATCGTCTGCAGGGCCAGCCGTGTGGCGATGTCGACGACGCGGCTCTCGCCGATCGCCGCCAACGCGGAGTCGTCGGCGCCTGCGACGAAGATGACGTCCACATCGCTGACGTAATTGAGCTCGCGGGCCCCGGTCTTGCCCATGCCGATGATCGCAAGGCGCGCCGCAGCGACCTGCTCCCGGGGGAACAGCCCCGCGCCGGCGGCGCCACCCGAGACGCGTGTCCGCGCGACGGCGAGCGACGCCTCGAGCGCTGCGCCCGCGGCATCCGCCAACCGGGCGGCCACGGCCGGCACGTGATCGACGGGCGCGGCGCTGAGCAGGTCGTACGCAGCGATCCGTGCGAGGAGGCGCCGATACCGCACGCGCAGCGCCACCCAGGCGGCTTCGGCGCCGTCGGACGCGAAGCCGTCGACGGCACCCACCGACTCCAGGAGCGCATCCCGAAGCTCGGACGACGACGGCAGACCGGCGCCCGCACCCGCGAGGTGGTCGAGTTCGGCCGGGTGGCGGAGGAAGAAGTCGGCGAACCCGCTCGAGGCGCCCAGGAGCGCCCACAGCGCGCGACGCCCTGCCGCGTCCTCGTGCAGGCGGCGCGCAGCCTCCGCATCGCGTCGGGCGATGCGGGCGAGTGCGTTCAGTGCCTCGTCGGGGTCTGCGGCGACGGATGCCCCGTGCATGGCGGCCGCGCGAGGCAGGCCGTGCTCGGTCTCGAGTTCGGTGAGCAGTGCGTCGGCATCGCTCAGGCTGGTGAACCCCAGGCGCGCGAGGTGGGTGAGGGAGCTGGACCGTTCGCTGCCGGACATGCGTCGCCGAGACGGGTCAGAGCATCTCGAGATTGCTCTTGAGCTCGAACTGCGTCACCTGCGAGCGGTACTCCTGCCACTCGCGACGCTTGTTGAGCAGCACGTAGTTGAAAACCTGCTCGCCGAGGGTCTCGGCGACGAGTTCGGACTCCTCCATGTACTCGAGGGCGTGGTCGAGACTCGCCGGCAGCGGCGCGTAGCCGAGGGCACGGCGCTCGGCATCGGTGAGCGACCACACGTTGTCCTCCGCTTCCGGCGGAAGCTCGTACCCCTCTTCGATGCCCTTGAGGCCTGCGGCGAGCATGAGTGCATAGGCGAGATAAGGGTTCGCCGCGGAGTCGAGCGCGCGGTACTCCACGCGCGAAGACTGGCCCTTGCTCGGCTTGTAGAGCGGCACGCGAACGAGGGCGGAGCGATTGTTGTGACCCCAGCAGATGAAGCTCGGGGCTTCGTCGCCACCCCACAGTCGCTTGTAGGAGTTGACGAACTGGTTGGTGACCGCCGAGATCTCGTTGGCGTGGCGCAGCAGGCCGGCGATGAACTGTCGGCCGACCTTGGAGAGCTGATACTGCGCGCCCTCCTCGTAGAACGCGTTGACGTCGCCCTCGAACAGCGACATATGCGTGTGCATGCCACTGCCCGGCTTCCCGCTGAGGGGCTTGGGCATGAACGTGGCGTAGACGCCCTGCTCGATCGCCACCTCTTTGATGACGGTCCGGAACGTCATGATGTTGTCGGCCGTGGCCAGGGCGTCGGCGTAGCGCAGGTCGATCTCGTTCTGACCGGGACCGCCCTCGTGGTGACTGAACTCGACCGAGATGCCCAGGTCTTCGAGCATGCGCACCGAGCGACGCCGGAAGTCGTGAGCCGTTCCGCCGGGGACGTTGTCGAAGTAGCCGGCCGAGTCGACCGGCTCCGGGCCGTCGGCCCCGAACGACGACGACTTCAGCAGGTAGAACTCGATCTCCGGGTGCGTGTAGAACGTGAATCCCGCGTCCGCCGCCTTCGCGAGCGTGCGCTTGAGGACGTGGCGCGGATCGGCGACGGCGGGCTGGCCGTCGGGCGTGGTGATGTCGCAGAACATGCGCGCCGTCGGATCGATCTCGCCCCGCCAGGGCAGGATCTGGAACGTCGTGGGATCGGGGTGCGCGAGCAGGTCGGATTCGTAGGAACGGGTGAGGCCCTCGATCGCGGATCCGTCGAACCCGAGGCCTTCGCTGAAGGCGCCTTCGACCTCGGCGGGCGCGATCGCGACCGACTTGAGCGTGCCGATCACATCGGTGAACCACAGCCGGACGAACTTGACGCCCCGCTCCTCGATCGTCCTCAGAACGAAGTCACGCTGCTTGTCCATCGCATCCTCTCCGGGGTGCCTCAACGGGCCGTAGCCAGACTACTGGTCACGGCACGCCTCACCTGACGCCTCGCGGCCGCGCTATGAGTCCTCGCGCGCCTCTTCCTCGGCCCACGCGCGTGACCGCTCGCGCATGATCTCGGGAGCGCGGGCCGCCTCCTCCGCCGTCTCGAAGGGACCGGCGCGGTCGACCGCGGGTGACTCGTAGCCCTTCTCGACCTCCCCTGTCTTGAGGTTGTACCAGTACTTCTCGCTGTCGCTCGTCATGGCGTACTCCTCGCGTGGATGGGCCGGCGGTGGCTCAGGCTCGATCCTACTGACGACCCGCGGGATGCGGCGGGAGCGGCTGGATAGGCTGAGCGCATGGCATCTCAGGCGACGCGCGCCGTGGGCGTGGACATCGGCGGCACCGGCATCAAAGCGGGAGTGGTCGATCTCGAAAAGGGTCAGCTCCTCAGCGACCGCATCAAGGTGGCAACCCCTGAGGGTGCGGAGCCGCAAGACGTGCTGCGGGCGGTCACCGAGGTGCTCTCGACCCTCGGAGTGAGCGGCGAGACGATCCCGCTCGGTGTCGCGTTCCCTGCCATCGTCAAGAACGGCCGTACGCTGTCCGCCGCCAACGTGTCGGAGAAGTGGATCGACTTCGAGGCGGAGAGGTTCTTCGAGGACGGTCTCGGTCGCGAGATCCACTTCGCCAACGACGCCGACGTCGCCGGCGTCGCAGAGGTGCGCTACGGCGCGGCGAAGGACCAGCCCGGCCTCACGATCCTCACGACGCTCGGAACGGGCATCGGCTCGGCACTGCTGTACGACGGAGTGCTCATTCCGAACTCCGAGCTCGGCCATGTTCAGCGGGCGAAGCACGGGAGGGATGCCGAGGCGTACGCGGCATACTCCGCGATGGAACGTGAAGAGCTCACCTGGCAGGAGTGGGCCGCGCGGTTGCAGTGGTACTACAGCCACATCGAGTTCCTCTTCAGCCCGGACCTCTTCGTCGTGGGCGGTGGGGTCTCGAAGCACTCCGACCAGTTCCTGCACCTGCTCGAGCTGCGCACGCCGATCGTGCCGGCGGTGCACCGGAACAATGCCGGGATAATCGGGGCTGCCGCGCTCGCGCTCGGCTGATCCGCGGTCCGCCTCGCGGGGGGAAACCCGCGATCCTGATGGGACCTGCGCCGCAGCGCTCGCGGGCGCTGACGTGGGGCGAATGGGCCGGCCTGTACGCCGGGTTCTGTCCGGGGGCTCGCGCCCCGTGGACGGTCATCTCTCTCGGCGACACGTTGCCGTGCCGCTCCAGCGGCCTACCCGGGGACTCGGCGGGCCGCGTCATCATCCCCTGTCTGGCCTTGCTCCGGGCGAGGTTTACCGTGCGGGTCGTGTCACCACGACCCCGGTGGTCTCTTACACCACCCTTTCACCCTTACCGGCGCCGAGGCGCCGGCGGTCTGCTCTCTGTGGCACTGTCTCGCGGATCGCTCCGGGTGGGTGTTACCCACCGCCCTGCCCTGCGGAGCCCGGACGTTCCTCGGCGCGAGCGAACTCGCGACGCGACCGTCCAGCCGACCCATTCGCACTTCGGATTCTAGTCTGCGCGCGCAGGCGGCCTACCCGGGCGGTGAGGCGTCACACCCTTTCGATCGAGAATCGGTCTCAATTACTGGACTGAGCACAAATACAGGTTGACGCTGCCTCGGCCTGGGGAATACCTTTTCCGGCACAGGACAGCTCGGAGATCTCATGACACACACCACCACCGCGCCGCGCGCGTCCGAGCCGCGCGCGGTCACCGATTCCAGCAACCTTCTCGACCCGACGAGGCAGCCCGACCGGGAGCGGACCGTGACACCAGACGGCGCGCTCCCCCGAGAGCGCACTCGGCTCATGTCCGAGGCGCACGCCGATCGAGCGGTCGGCGTGGGGTGTCCACAAGACGCCCTCGTCACTCCACGAAAGAGGGAAGAAGTTGTTGAAATCCAGTGCGCGCCGCACCGGCGCGGCTCGGTGGGCCGTCGGCATCACGGCGCTGCTCACCTGTTCCACACTCATCCTTGTCCCGTCGATCGCCCACGCGACGACGGGCGATGAACCCGAGATCGTCGGCAGCGCCGCCGCGGGGGCCGTGGCCGGTGAGTACATCGTCGTCCTCAAGCCGGCGAGCCAGATCGGCACGGCGGAGGATGTCGCCGCAACCCTCACCGATCAGATCGGCGGCGAGGTCCAGGCGACCTACGACACCGTCCTCAACGGCTACTCAGCACAGCTGACCGAGGAGGAGGCGCTCGCTGTGGCCGCCGACCCCCGCGTCGACTACGTGGAGCAGGTCCAGCGCTTCACCGTCCTCAGCGAGCAGGTGGACCCGCCGAACTGGGGAATCGACCGCATCGACCAGCGCGATCTTCCGCTGAACGCGCGATATTCCTATCCCGACAACGGCGGTGAAGGCGTCAACGTGTACGTCGTCGACACCGGAATCCGGTCGACGCACACGGAGTTCGCCGGCCGTATCCGCCCCGGCTTCGACGCGGTGACGGCGGGCGGCGACGCCGGCGACTGCAACGGCCACGGAACCCACGTCGCCGGCTCTGCCGTCGGCGCCTCGTACGGAGTGGCCAAGAAGGCGACCGTCTACCCCGTTCGCGTGATCGACTGCACCGGCAACGCGACGACGGATGATCTGCTCGAGGGCATCGAGTGGGTCACCGAGAACGCCGTCAAGCCGGCAACGGTCAACTACAGCATCGGCTGCAAGTTTGCCTGCTCGATCCCTTCGATCGACGAGGCGGTGACGAACCTCATCGCGTCGGGCGTCACGTGGGTGCAGGCGGCCGGCAACAGCAACGACGACGCGTGCCGCTACAGCCCGCAGCTGCTGCCCGAGGGCATCACCGTGGGAAACATGACTCGCACCGACGCGAAGGCGTCGACGAGCAGCTGGGGCCGCTGCCTCGACGTGTGGGCGCCGGGAAGCTCGATCCCGTCGGCCTGGTACACCGGTGACACCGCGATCAACACGATCAGCGGCACGTCGATGGCCTCACCTCACGTGACCGGTGTGACGGCGCTGTACCTGGCGCAGAACCCCGAGGCCACCCCGGCGCAGGTCCAGGCGGCGATCGTCGGCAATGCGAGCACGGGCAAGCTGAGCGGGCTGGATGCCTCGTCCCCGAACCGCCTGCTCTACACCGGATTCCTCGGCGGCGGCACTCCGCCGGTGGGCACCGTCGACCTGACGACGCCCGCGAACCAGAGCAGCACGGCGGGGCAGCCGGCCAGCCTCGCGCTCTCCGCATCGGGAGGCACCGCGCCGTACACCTTCTCGGCCACCGGCCTCCCCGCAGGGCTCTCGCTCAACGCGTCTACGGGCGCGATCACGGGTACGCCGACCACGGCAGGCACCTCGACCGTGACGGTCACGGTGCGCGACGCCGCCAGCCCGGCCACGACGGACTCGGCGACGTTCACGTGGTCGGTCGCGGCGGCTCCGACGAGCACCTGCACCGGACCGCTCTCGCGCACCGGCACGCTCACCACGGGGCAGCAGGCGGCTCTCCCGTCGTTCACCCGCACCACCGGCGCGATCGAGGTGTGCCTCGATGGGCCGGCAGGCGCCGACTTCGACGTCTACCTGCAGAAGTCGACCTGGCTCGGATGGAGCACGGTGGCCCGCGGGACCTCGGTGAACCCCGATGAGAAGTTCACGTACACGGGCACGGCGGGCACGTACCGGCTCGTGGTCCTCGCGTATTCCGGATCGGGCGCCTATACGGCGACCGTGAAGTAGTCCCCCCGGACTCGCGGGTGCCGCGGAGCTCAGGCTCCGCGGCACCCGTCGCCGTTGGGGTCAGTCCTTGAGCGCAGTGTCGGAGATCCGGACGTCGAGGCGGAACTCGAGCGGGAAGTCCCCGAAGAGCAGGCGCCCAGCGGCAGCCGCGGCATCCGTCACCGCCCGCGCCGAATCCTCCGCGAGGGATTCCGGCGCGTGGACGATCACCTCGTCATGCAGGAAGAACGCGAGGTGCGGCCGTCGTGCGAAGACCGGCCCCGAGCGCGGAGCCGCCTGCGCGTCGCCGACGGGAGGCAGGGCGTACAGCCGGCCGCGCAGGTCCGCCAGCCACGACAGCGCCCATTCGGCGGCCGTGCCCTGGACGACGAAGTTGCGGGTGAATCGTCCGCGGTCGCGTGCCCAGCGTCGCGCGCGCATCTCGTCGGCGCCGGATGCCTCGGCCTCCGTCGCGCGCGACTGCGCGGCGCTCCAGGCCTCCGACGGCCGCGGCGAGGTGCGTCCCAGCCAGGTGGTCACGACGCCCCCGTCCTCGCCGGTGCGGGCCGCATCGTCGACGAGTCCCATGGCGCGGGGGTATGCCCGCCGGAGGCGCGGGACGAGGCGCCCCGACTCCCCCGTCGTCGCGCCGTACATGGCGCCGAGGAGAGCGATCTTCGCTTGCTGGCGCGTCGCGACGGCACCGCTGTCGACGATCCCCTCATAGAGGTCGCGCCCGCGCGCTGCGGTTGCGAGCGCGGTGTCGCTGGCCATCGACGCCAGGACCCGCGGCTCGAGCTGCGCCACATCGGCGATCACCAGCTTCCAGCCGGGGTCGGCGCGCACCGCCTCACGCAGCTGCCGTGGCAACTGGAGCGCACCGCCGCCGGATGACGCCCAGCGACCGGTCACGACGCCCCCGGGCACGTAAACGGGCCGGAAACGTCCGTCGTGCACCCACCCCTCGAGCCAGCTCCAGCCGTTCGCCGACTGGAGCCGGGCGAGCTTCTTGTATTCGAGCAGCGGTTCGATGACGGGATGCTTCTGCTCGGCGAGCTCCCAGCGGCTCGTGGACTCGACCAGGACGCCGGATCGATGGAGCGCACGCAGCAGCTTGGGCTGTGAGTCGAGGCTCGCGGCGGGATCCCCGAGCGCCTGGCGCACCCTGTCGGCGGCAGCGGCGAGCCGGGCCGGCTGTCCGCCGCCGGCGGGCCGAGCCCCGAGGGTCTCGGTCAGGATGCGATCGTGCGCCGCGGCGTCCCACGGCACGCCGGCCGCCCGCAGCTCCTCAGCCACGAGCGCGCCGGCTGACTCCGCCGCCGTCAGCAGCCGCAGGCGCGCCGGATCCGACGACCCGGCGATCGCGTCGCGCTGCCGGGCGAACTCGGCCAGCGCATCATCGAGCCCGTCGGGCAGGCCCGTCGCCACGGACGCCGCGTCGAGCTCGAACAGCGTCGGCGCCTTCTCGTCACCGGCTGAGGCGGGCGCAGCATCCCACTCGGTCGAGCCGCGCACGGCCGCACCGGCGTCGACGAAGGCGGACTCGCGCAGGATCGCATGACACAGACGCAGGTCGTGGCAGCGGGCCACGCGGACACCACTCGCGAGCAGCGACGCGTACCACTGCGGGGCATCGCTCCACACCCAGCGCGGGGCCGCCTGCGCTTCGTGGCGCTCGATCCAGGACGGGAGAGCGGATGCCTCGATCTGCTCGCGCGAGATCTCCGCGGCGTCCGCGGAAAGAAGCGCCGCGCGGATCCCGCCCGGCGCGCGGCCGAGGACGATCCAGCTCGGCGCGCTAACGCCGTCCGTCGAAGTCACCGCGGAGGCAGAACGCGCTCACAGCCCGGATTCCCCGGTGCGAACGAGGATGCTGCCGCATTCGGGGCACGTGAGGACGGCGTCTTCGGGCGCCTGGCGGAGGGTGTTGAGGTCCGTCCCGGAGAGGACCATGTGGCACCACTCGCAGGTGCGCGCGCGCAGCAGGGCGGCGCCCGCACTGCGAGTGGAGAGCTTCTCGTAGAGCGCGAGCAGGTCGGCGGGGACGGTGCCGGCCACCGCCGCGCGGTCACGCGTCGCCGCATCGAAGGCCGCCGTCGCCTCAGCTACCACGCGTTTGCCCTCGGCGCTCAGTTCCGCGCCCTGCTGGTTAGTTTCTGCGATCAGCGCCTCCTGCTCGGCGACGGCTGCTTCGGCCTGCTCGAGGCGCTCCATGATCTCGAGCTCGGCATCCTCGAGGTCCGACTTGCGGCGCGCGAGGGATGCGAGCTCGCTCTCGAGCCCCTGGGCTTCCTTGGAGTTGCTCGAGGAGGCGAGACGCTCGGCGTCACGGGCGCTCCGCGCATCCACCACGGCGACGTCGGACTCGATTCTCGCCAGCTCCGCCCGCAGGTCGTCGCGCGCGCCGAGACGCCGCGTGAGCTCCTGCGAGAGTGTCTGCCGCTGGGCGAGAAGCTCCTGCACACGCCCGGCCTGCGGGGGGTTCTTGCGGGCGTGGTCGGCCTGACGGATGCGGGCGTCGAGTTCGGCGACCTCGACGAGGCGAAGCTGGTCGGCGGGGCTGGCGTTCACGACACCAAACCTACCCGGCCATCGACGCTCGAGCGGGCCCCCGGCTAGCATTCAACGACCGGCCATGCGAGAAAGGCGAGAGCAGTGAGCGTTCTGCGCAAGAAATCCGTCGAGCAGTCGATCGCCGACACCGACGAGCCGGAGTTTCGACTCAAGAAATCGCTCAGCGCCCTCGACCTCACGGTCTTCGGCGTCGGCGTCGTGATCGGTGCCGGCATCTTCACGCTCACCGGCAAGGCCGCTCACGAGGTCGCCGGTCCCGCGATCGTCATCAGCTTCGTGGTCGCCGCGATCGCGTGCGCGCTGGCAGCACTCTGCTACGCGGAGTTCGCCTCCACCGTGCCGGTCGCCGGCTCGGCCTACACGTTCTCGTACTCGTCGCTGGGCGAGCTGTTCGCGTGGATCATCGGCTGGGACCTCATCCTCGAGATGTTCCTCGGCGCGAGTGTCGTCGCGCAGGGCTGGAGCGCCTACCTCGGCACGCTCATGGCCCAACTCGGAGCACCCATTCCTCCCGCCATCGCATACGGCGGGACCGTCGACGTGATGGCCATCCTGCTGGTGCTCGTCCTCGGCGGTCTGATGACCTTCGGCATCAAGGAATCGCTGCGAGTGAATCTGGTGCTGGTCGCGGTCAAGCTCTTCATCGTCCTCTTCGTCATCATCGCGGGCCTGCTCTTCGTGAACCCGGCCAACTGGTCGCCCTTCGTCCCGGAGGCGCAGCCCGCGGATGCGGCGAGCGGATTGGGGCAGCCGCTCCTCCAGTTCCTGTCGGGCATCGAACCCACCGCCTTCGGCATCGGAGGCATCTTCGCGGGCGCCGCCCTCGTCTTCTTCGCATACATCGGCTTCGACGTCGTCGCGACCACCGCCGAGGAGACGAAGAACCCGCAGCGCGACATGCCCATCGGCATCATCGCGTCCCTCGTGATCTGCACCATCCTCTACTGCGCGGTCGCCTTCGTCGTCACCGGCATGGTTCCCTACCAGGACCTCGACCCGAGTGCCGCGCTGGCGAACGCCTTCGTGTTCCACGGCGCCGACTGGATGGCCACACTGATCTCGGCCGGCGCGGTCGCGGGCCTGACGACCGTCGTGCTGACGCTTCTCATCGGCGCCACGCGCATCATCTTCGCGATGTCGCGCGACGCCCTGCTCCCGGCCGGACTGGCGAAGGTGCACCCGCGCTTCCGGACGCCGTGGGTCATCTCGATCCTGGTCACGATCGTCGTCGCCGTCGTCGCCGGTTTCACGCCGATCGGCGTCCTCGAGCAGATGGTGAACATCGGCACACTCTCGGCGTTCGTCCTGGTGGCCGTCGGGGTGATCGTGCTCCGTCGCACCCGTCCCGACCTGACCCGCACGTTCAAGGTGCCCCTGAACCCCTGGCTGCCCGCGCTGTCGGCTCTCGCAAGCCTCTACCTGATGCTCAACCTGAGCGTCGAGACCTGGCTGCGGTTCCTGATCTGGCTGGCGCTCGGGTTCGCGATCTATTTCGCCTACTCGCGCCGAAACTCCCGCCTCGGCCAGCCCGGGTACCAGGAGTTCGCGCTGCCGCACGTCGTGTCTCATCAGCGCGACGACAGCGACGACGACCCGCGCCGTTGAGTGGGCCCTGCCGGGATCGAACCGACGACATCCACGGTGTAAACGTGGCGCTCTACCAGCTGAGCTAAAGGCCCGTGGCCACCAGTGTAGGACGTGCGTCCGCGAGGGCTTCGACTGGGTAGGCTGAGAGATGGTGCGTTGTGCACGGTGAACAAAGCCTGCACCGCTCCGGTAGCGATTACCTGGCACGATCTGCCAGACGACGAAAGGTCATCTGTGACTGTCAACGATCAGGATCCGTACTCGCAGGACCCCCTCGACAGCGATCCCGATGAGACCTCCGAGTGGCAGGAATCCCTCCAGCAGCTCGTGCAGGCGAAGGGCCACGGACGTGGCCGAGAGATCATGCTCAGCCTTCTGCAGACCTCGCACGAGCTGCAGCTGAACGTGCCCCAGGTTCCGACGACGGACTACATCAACACCATCGCGCCCGACAACGAGCCCGAGTTCCCCGGTGACGAGGAGCTGGAGCGCCGATACCGCCGGTGGCTGCGCTGGAACGCGGCGATCACCGTTCATCGCGCGCAGCGCCCAGGAATCGGCGTCGGCGGCCACATCTCCACCTACGCCTCGTCGGCCTCGCTGTACGAAGTGGGGTTCAACCACTTCTTCCGCGGCCTCGACGACCCCAACGGCGGAGACCAGGTCTTCATCCAGGGCCACGCCTCGCCCGGGATCTACGCGCGTTCCTTCCTCGAGGGCCGCCTCTCCGAGGACCAGCTCGACGGCTTCCGTCAGGAGAAGTCCAAGGCGCCGGACGGCATCCCGTCGTATCCGCACCCGCGTCTCATGCCGGAGTACTGGCAGTTCCCGACGGTCTCGATGGGTCTTGGGCCCATCAACGCCATCTACCAGGCGATGACCAACAAGTACCTCACCAACCGCGGCATCAAGGACCTCTCCGAGTCGCGCGTCTGGGCCTTCCTCGGCGACGGCGAGATGGACGAGGTCGAGAGCCGCGGCCAGCTGCAGGTGGCCGCGAACGAGGGCCTCGACAACCTGACCTTCGTCGTCAACTGCAACCTGCAGCGTCTCGACGGCCCGGTGCGCGGCAACGGCAAGATCATCCAGGAGCTCGAGAGCTTCTTCCGCGGTGCCGGCTGGAACGTGATCAAGGTCGTGTGGGGCAGCGGGTGGGACGAGCTGCTCGCGAAGGACACCGACGGTGCCCTCGTTCATCTCATGAACACCACGCCCGACGGCGACTTCCAGACCTACCGCGCCGAGGACGGGGCCTTCATCCGCGAGCACTTCTTCGGACGCGACGAGCGCACGGCCGCACTGGTGAAGGACTGGTCCGACGAAGACATCTGGGGCAAGCTGCGCCGCGGTGGCCTGGACTACCGCAAGGTGTACGCCGCGTACAAGGCGGCGAGCGAGCACAAGGGCCAGCCGACGGTCATCCTGGCGAAGACGATCAAGGGCTACGGCCTCGGTCACCACTTCGAGGGACGCAACGCGACCCACCAGATGAAGAAGATGACGCTGCAGGACCTGAAGTACTTCCGCGACTCGATGCGCATCCCGATCACCGACGCGCAGCTCGACGAGAACCCGTACCTGCCGCCGTACTACAACCCCGGCGCTCAGGACGAGACGATCCAGTACATGCTGGAGCGCCGGCGCGCCCTCGGCGGTTTCCTTCCGGAGCGCCGCAGCCACCACGTGGGGCTGCAGCTTCCGGGCGACGACGCGTACGCCCTTCCCAAGAAGGGCTCCGGCACGCAGGAGATCGCCACGACCATGGCGTTCGTCCGACTGCTGAAGGATCTGCTGCGCTCGAAGGACTTCGGCCACCGCATCGTGCCGATCATCCCGGACGAGGCGCGCACGTTCGGCATGGACGCCTACTTCCCGACCGCGAAGATCTACAACCCGCACGGCCAGAATTACACCTCGGTCGACCGCGAACTGCTCCTGGCCTACAAGGAGAGCCCGCAGGGCCAGATCATGCACGTCGGCATCAACGAAGCCGGCGCCGCCGCGGCGTTCACCGCCACCGGAACCTCGTACGCCACGCACGGCGAGCCGCTCATCCCGGTCTACGTCTTCTACTCGATGTTCGGGTACCAGCGCACGGGTGACGCGTTCTGGGCGGCAGGCGATCAGATGACCCGCGGTTTCATCATCGGGGCCACGGCCGGTCGCACGACCCTGACCGGCGAGGGTCTGCAGCACGCCGACGGCCACTCCCACCTCCTGGCCGGCACGAACCCCGCCACGCTCTCGTACGACCCCGCGTACGGCTATGAGATCGCGCACATCGTGCGTGCCGGCATCGAGCGGATGTACGGGGGCAACCACCCCGACCCCAACGTGATGTACTACCTCACGGTCTACAACGAGCCGCTCGTTCAGCCGGCCGAGCCGGAGAACGTCGACGTCGAGGGCATCGTGCGAGGCATCCACCGCATCTCGCAGCCCGAGGGTGACGGTCCGCGCGCGCAGATCCTCGCCTCGGGCGTGGGCGTGCCGTGGGCGCTCGAGGCCCAGCAGCTCCTTCGCGACGACTGGGGCGTCCAGGCCGACGTCTGGTCGGTCACCTCGTGGAACGAGCTGCGCCGCGACGGCCTCGCCGCCGACGAGCACAACTTCCTGAACCCGGGTTCCGAGCCGCGCACGGCGTACATCACCGAGAAGCTGCGCGACACCCCCGGCCCTGTGGTCGCGGTGAGCGATTTCATGCACGCCGTCCAGGACCAGATCCGCCCGTGGGTGGAGCACCGCTTCGTCACGCTCGGTGCCGACGGGTTCGGATTCTCCGACACGCGTGCGGCCGCGCGCCGGTACTTCAAGATCGACGGACCTTCGATCGTGGTCCGCACGCTGCAGGCCCTCGCAGCCGACGGCACCGTCGACCGCGGCCTCGCGGCGCAGGCGATCGAGAAGTACCGTCTGCATGATGTGACAGCCGGCACGAGTGGGAACGCCGGCGGCGAGAGCTGACCGGAGCGATGCCCGCCCCCGCCTCGATGGACAAGACCGAGACGCTCGCCTGGCTCAGGCGAATCTCGGGCGACCTCGCGACCGCGACCATCAAGCGACTCGAGGACACGCTCCCCTGGTACGCCGACATGCCGCCGGCTCGCCGGTCGGCTGTGGGCCTCGTGGCGCAGGCGGGCATCACCTCGTTCATCTCGTGGTACGAGGATCCGACCTCGACGCCGTGGATCGCGGCCGACATCTTCGCCGTCGCACCGCGTGAGCTGCTGCGGTCGGTGAGCCTGCAGCAGACGCTGCAGCTGATCCGGGTGACCGTCGAGGTGACCGAGGAGCGCGTGGCGGGTAAGGGCGAGCACCTGCGCGAGGCGATCCTGCTGTACTCGCGCGATGTCGCGTTCGCGGCCGCCGATGTCTACGCACGCGCCGCCGAGGCCCGCGGACTATGGGACGCCCGGCTGGAAGCGCTCGTCGTCGACTCGATCCTCACGGGCGAGGCCGATGAGGAGCTGCCGAGCCGGATCGCCGCCCTCGGCTGGCACGGGCACGGTGAGGTGGCGGTGCTCGTCGGCACCACGCCGCCGCAGTTCGACATCGATCAGCTTCGCCGTACCGCGCGCAAGCTCGGCGTCGATGTGCTGATCGGCGTGCAGGGATCGCGACTGGTCCTCGTGCTCGGCCGCGCAGAGCCGCCGACGCGACCCGACGACGTTCCCGTCGACCTACCGTTCACCGAGATCGCCAAGCGCCTCGAGCCGGGGTTCGGTCCCGGGTTCCTGGTGCTCGGGCCGACGGTTCCCGCCCTCGTCGACGCGGGTCAGAGCGCTCGCGCCTCGCTCGCGGGATTCGCCGTCGCGCGGGCGTGGCGCCACGCGCCACGGCCCGTCGAGGCCGACGATCTGCTCCCCGAGCGCGCACTCGCCGGTGATCCGCTGGCGAAGCTGACCCTCGTGGACCGCATCTTCCGCCCATTGCAGGCCCACAGCGCCGATCTCGTCGCGACCCTGTGGAGCTATCTCGACAACGGGCGCTCGCTCGAGGCCACGGCGCGCGAGCTGTTCGTCCACCCCAACACGGTCCGCTACCGGCTCAAGCGCGTGTCAGAGGTCATCGGCTGGGACGCGACCGGGCCTCGCGAGGCTCTCATCCTGCAGACGGCCCTCATTCTGGGGTCGATCGGCACGGATGCCACGCGCCGCCGCAGCCCGCAGGCGCGCCGCCCCGCACACTGATCTGTGAGGCTCACACAAAGCCTTCGATCATTCTTGTGAGGCCATCGCCAGAAGGCCCTGCGTGATCCTTGGCAGGATGGACGAGTGAGAATCGCCGTCTTCCCCGGCCAGGGCTCCCAGTCCCCCGGTTTCCTGTCCTCCTGGCTCGCCGTCGACGGCGCCGCCGAGCGTCTCGCACAGTACTCGGAGTGGTCCGGTGTCGACCTGGTCGCCGCAGGCACCGAGTGGGACGCCGACCAGATCCGCGACACGCAGGTCGCGCAGCCGCTCATCGTCGCGGCGAGCCTGCTGTCGTGGAACGCTCTCCCGGACCGAGCCGGGGTCGAGGGCGTTGCCGGCCACTCCGTGGGCGAGTTCGCGGCCGCGGCCGCCGCGGGGATCCTCTCCGAGCAGGACGCCTTGACCCTCGTCGGCATTCGCGGGCGAGCCATGGCCGAAGCGGCCGCCGCCGAGCGCACGGGTATGAGCGCGGTGATCGGCGGGGACGAGGCATCCGTCGTCTCCCGCCTCGAAGAGCTCGGCCTCACGCCCGCGAACTACAACGGCGGCGGTCAGCTGGTCGCGGCCGGCGCGCTCGATGCCCTCGCCCAGCTCACCGCCGAACCCCCGGCGGGCACGCGAGTGATCCCGCTGCAGGTCGCGGGCGCGTTCCACACGCGCTACATGGCGCCCGCCGTCGAGGCCCTGCGAGCCGCGGCAGCAGAGGTCGACGCATCCGACCCCCGGGTCACCGTGTGGAGCAACCGCGACGGCGCCGCGGTCGCCTCGGGAAGCGACTTCGTCGGACTCCTCGTGGACCAGGTGGCCTCGCCGGTGCGGTGGGACCTGTGCATGGCGTCTTTCTCTGCAGCGGGTGTGTCGGGCATGGTGGAACTGTCGCCCGCGGGTACGCTCACGGGGCTCGCCAAGCGGGCTCTGCGCGGCGTCCCCGCCGTCGCGGTCAAGTCCCCCGACGACCTCCAGGCGGCCGCCGCGCTCCTCAGCGGCGCTGCCGACGCATGACCGGAGAGAACCCCGCATGACTCCCACTCTGATTCAGCCCACCGGCGCCGCCCACACGCGCATCTACGCGTACGGCGCGGCTCGCGGTGAGATCGCGGTCCCCAACGACGACCTCGTCGGCCCCATCGACTCGAGCGACGAGTGGATCCGCCAGCGCACGGGCATCATCACGCGCACGCGCGCCGTCCCCGAGACCGACGCGATCGACCTCGCCTCCGATGCGGCCCGCGAAGCGATCGAGAAGTCCGGAGTGGATGCCTCGAAGATCGACGCGGTCATCGTGGCGACCATCAGCAACCCCAAGCAGACGCCGTCCGTCTCGGCCATCGTCGCTGACCGCGTCGGCTCCAACCCGGCCGCCGCGTACGACCTCAACGCCGCCTGCGCCGGCTTCGCGTATGGCGTCGCCCAGGCGGACGCGCTCATCCGTGCCGGGGCCGCGAACTATGCGCTCGTCATCGGCACGGAGAAGCTCAGCGACGTCGTCGACCCGACGGACCGCAGCATCTCCTTCCTCCTCGGCGACGGCGCGGGAGCGGTCGTCATCGGCCCGAGCGACACCCCGGGCATCGGTCCGACCGTGTGGGGCTCCGACGGATCCAAGGCCGACGCGGTCGGAATGAACCACACCCTCACGGAGTTCCGCGACGGCCTCGCCCCGTGGCCCACTCTGCGCCAGGAAGGCCCGACGGTCTTCCGCTGGGCCGTGTGGGAGATGGTGAAGGTCGCGCGTCAGGCTCTGGAGGCTGCGGGCGTCGAGGCATCCGATCTCTCCGCTTTCGTTCCCCACCAGGCGAACATGCGGATCATCGACGAATTCGCGAAGCAGCTCGGCCTTCCCGACACCGTCGTGATCGGCCGCGACATCGAGACCACCGGCAATACGTCCGCGGCGTCCATCCCCCTCGCAGCCCATCGGCTGCTCGAGGAGAACCCCGAGCTCAGCGGCGGGCTCGCCCTGCAGATCGGCTTCGGAGCCGGTCTCGTCTACGGCGCACAGGTCGTCGTGCTCCCCTGAGCCACCCCCACCCCGACCATAGACTTGTCCCCGGACCGCCCGGTCCGGAACCCCCGAGGAAGCAGGAGAAACCATGGCATTCAGCAGCGACGAGGTCCTGGCAGGGCTCGCCGAGCTCATCACCGACGAGACCGGCATCTCCGCCGACGAGGTCGCCCTCGAGAAGTCGTTCACCGACGACCTCGACATCGACTCGATCTCGATGATGACGATCGTCGTGAACGCCGAGGAGAAGTTCGGCGTCACCATCCCCGACGACGAGGTCAAGAACCTCAAGACCGTCGGCGACGCCGTCATCTACATCACGTCGAACCAGGCGTAGGACCACCCCGGTGGGGGCTGCCTCAGCCCCCACCGGTCAACACGAGGACTCGATCTCTATGAGCACACCCCGCATCGTCGTCACCGGCATCGGTGCGTCCACCCCCCTGGGCGGCACGGCACCCGAGAGCTGGTCGGCCCTCCTGGGGGGCGCGTCCGGCGCCCACACCCTCGAGTACGACTGGGTGCAGGAGTACCAGATCCCCGTGACCTTCGCCGCCGAGGCGAAGGTGCGGCCGAACACGGTCCTCGAACGGCCCGTCGCCAACCGGCTCGACCCCTCTGCGCAGTTCGCGCTGGTCGCGGCTCTCGAGGCGTGGGCGGATGCCGGCGAGCCAGAGGTCGCCCCCGAGCGCTTCGGCGTCGACTTCGCAACCGGCATCGGCGGTCTGCAGACCACTCTGGCCGCGTGGGACACGCTCAAGGAGAAGGGCCCGCGCCGGGTCATGCCGATGAGCGTCCCGATGCTCATGCCCAACGCTCCCGCTGCGGCGGTGTCGATGCACCTCGGCGCCCGCGCCTACGCCCGTACCGTGGCATCGGCCTGCGCCTCGAGCACCGAGTCGCTCGTGAACGCCTTCGAGACGCTGCGCCGCGGCGACGCGGATGTGATCATCGCCGGCGGTTCGGAGGCGGTGATCCACGGGCTCACGCTCGCGGCTTTCGCGGCGATGCAGGCGCTGTCCAAGCGCAACGACTCCCCCGAGACGGCCTCGCGGCCGTACAGCGTCGACCGCGACGGCTTCGTGATGGGAGAGGGCGCCGCGTGCCTCGTGCTGGAGACCGAGGAGCACGCCAAGGCTCGCGGCGCGAAGATCTACGCCGAGATCGTGGGCGGCGGCGTGACCGCCGACTCGTATCACATCACCGCCCCCGAGCCCGAGGGCCTCGGCGCCTCCCGCGCGGTGCGCCTCGCGCTCGAGCAGGCGGGTGCCACGCCCGACGAGGTGACGCACATCAACGCTCACGCGACGTCGACTCCCACAGGTGACATCGCCGAGTACAAGGCGCTGCTGAGCGTCTTCGGCGACCGCGTGCACGAGATCCCTGTCTCGGCCACGAAGG
This sequence comes from Microbacterium sp. MF43, assembly GCF_012847295.1. Lineage (GTDB taxonomy): Bacteria > Actinomycetota > Actinomycetes > Actinomycetales > Microbacteriaceae > Microbacterium. The sequence goes on along the minus strand of NZ_JABBDY010000003.1, from coordinate 365,879 downwards.
CGTCGCACGGCCACCTCCTCGGTGGAACCGGGGCGCTCGAGGCGATCTTCACGATCCTCGCACTGCGGGACCGTGTCGCACCGCCGACCATCAACATCTCCGAGCAGGACCCCGACATCCCGCTGCGGGTCTCGGGCGACCCCATTCCGCTCGGCGACGGGCCGCAGCTCGCGATCACGAACTCGTTCGGCTTCGGCGGCCACAACGCGGTCGTCGCGATCCGCTCGGTCTGAGCACGACACCGACCACGCGAAGACGCCCCCGGGAAGCCTCCGGGGGCGTCTGTCGTGTCAGGCGGGGATTCGCGTTCCCGCTGCCCGGGGTGTTCCGCCGAGCTTCGGTAGTGACGCCTCATCCCGCCCGAGTCTGTGGTGCCGGTCAGCCGACCTTGTGGAGCCAGACGACCGGCGCGTCGTCACTCGCGTGGCGGAAGGCCTCGAGCTCCTCGTCCCACGCCGCGCCGAGCGCGACCTGCAGCTCGCGATGAAGCTCGATCGCGTTGCCGCCGGAGACCTCCATCGCGTAGCGGATGCGGTCCTCGCCGATGACGACGTTTCCAGCGGTGTCGGTCTGGGCGTAGTGGATGCCGAGACCGGGGGTGTGCAGCCACCGGCCGCCGTCGCTGCGCGGCGTCGGGTCTTCCGTCACCTCGAAGCGGAGGTGCTCCCACCCGCGGATCGCGGTCGCGAGCGCGGCGCCGGTACCGGCGGGCCCCTCCCAGTAGAACTCCGTGCGCCGCGCACCGTGCAGGACGGGCTGATCGGCCCAGTCGAAGTTCACGGCGCGCCCGAGGGCGCGACCGACCGCCCACTCGAGGTGCGGGCAGAGTGCTCGTGGCGCAGAGTGAATGTAGATCACTCCACGCGCCTGCGGTGTCGCCATGATCTCTCCGTTTCATCAGGTGCGTCTTCCCCAACGACCTGACACGGACATTCCGGCGATTCTTCGGTTGTGGGGCCATTATCGCGCACACCCACCGGGAATCACAAGCGTGTGATTCGCCGCGTGTCGAGGCATCCGTTCACGACGAAGGCCCCGGCCGTGAAGCCGGGGCCTTCGAGGGAGCGTGAGGTCAGGCCTCGCTCATGACGTTGACCGCCTGCTGGCCCTTCGCGGCGTAGTAGGCGGCGCGCGCGGCGTCCTTGCGGGCCTGCTCGGCGTAGCCCGCCTCGAGGACGTCCTGCGGCACGTGGACGCTCTCGGTGTGGTTCACGCCGTTGTACTTCTCGATGTAGGCGTCGAGCTCGGGGCCCGAGGTCCACGACGTGATGAGGCAGTAGCGGGGCTCGGTGCCGACGTGCGTCGCCGCGTGCCAGAGACGCTGCGTGTCGATGATGAGCTGAGCGCCGGCGGGCAGCGCGATGCGCACCTCGCCCTCGGGGTCGGTGCGGTTCTCGCGGAGGACGAAGAAGCTGTCCTTGTCGTCGGTCAGGTTGAAGAACCCGCGCACAACCCAGCCGGTGCCGTCGGGGTTGAGGCGGTTGTTGTCGTCCTGGTGCAGGTTGTACAGGCACTCGCCGTACGGGGTCGGCTGAAGCTCGATCACGCGGCAGCGGCCGACGTTGGCGCCCGGCTCCTGGGCGCGGCGCGTGAGGTTGGGGGCCTTGGCGACCTGCGAGTCGATCCACACGCCGTCCTTGTCGGTGCGCGGCGGCTTGTGGTTCCAGAAGCCGTTGCACTCGATCTCGCCGAACGCGCTCGCGAGCGGCGCGAACCGGGTGTCGCCCGAGGACTTCCAGTCGTTGTACTCGATGTCGAGCCACTCCTTGGGATCGAGCTCCTGGTTGTAGCGATCGAGGACGACGTAGCCGGTCTCCTCGAGCGCAGCGGACTTGATGTAACCCATGACGGATTGCCTTTCGGTCAGCGGACCAGCACGTTTTTACAGGTCCAACTAAGGCAAGCCTACCTCGGAGGCCTCAGCGGGCCCGGTGGCGGAACCGTGAATAACCCCGCCGCTCCGGTGCGCTCCGGGCTTGCTCGAGACGCTCGATTAGACTCGACGACGGCGTGTCCGGCGGCCCTCGACCCCCGCGCCGTCGAGCTTCGAAGGAGCGGATCCAGGCGATGGTCAGTGCCACGAACGTCGACGCGACAGCGGTCAACACGGTCGGGTGGCTCTCGTCGGGCGATTGGACGATCGTCGTCCCCGTCTACCAGCGGCAGTACCGCTGGGACATCGGCGCGTGCGAGCAGCTGCTGAGCGACATCCGCGCGGTCGCCGACCTGGACGACCGGCACATGCACTTCATCGGCTCGATCCTGTCATCGCTGGCCTCACCGGGTGCCGACCCGGAGCTCGTGCTCATCGACGGCCAGCAGCGCATCACGACGCTCATGCTGCTGGTCGCGGCGCTGCAGCACACCGTTCGGGACACCGACCCCGCCCTCGCCGCCGAGCTCGGGCGCGTCCTCGTGCGCGCCGACTCCGACGACCGCACGAAGCTGCGTCCGCATCGTGCGTGGGCGGGCGTCTTCGAGACCGTGGTCCTCGACCGGCGCGCCGGCGACGGAGCCCGGGACTCGCGGTTCGACGACAACTACGCCTTCTTCCGCAGCCAGATCAGCTCCGACGAGGCACCGCGCATCTGGCGTGGTCTGCAGAAGCTCGAGCATGTGGCCATCACGCTCGGGACGGGCGCCAACGCGCAGCAGATCTTCGAGAGCCTCAACTCCACGGGCGAACCGCTGCGCGATCACGAGCTGATCCACAACTACGTGCTGATGGGGCTTTCGCACGCCGAGCAGCAGGAGATCGAGGCGGACTTCTGGGTGCCGATCGAGCGCAACACCGGCGATGCGATCGCGGCGTTCTGGCGGCAGTACCTCGTCATGAAGACCGGTCGCGAAGTGGTCGTCACCGGCGGCCGCGGCGTGTACGACACCTTCCGGCAGGTGTTCCCCCGTCTCGAGATCGGCGACCTGCGCCGATACGCGGCCGAGTGGCGAGAGTTCTCCGACATCTACCGCATCCTGCTCTCCCCTGCCGAGGAGACGGATGCCTCGATCTCCCGTCAGCTCGCCTGGCTCAACACCTTCGGCAGCGGCATGTACCCGTTGGTCATGCGGGTCTACCGCGACCATGCCCACGGGCGCGTGAGGGCCGATGAGCTGATCCGCACGCTCGAGCACCTGCAGGCGCTGCAGCTACGGCGTGCGATCGTCGGAGTCGGCAACGAGCGGCTCGTCGCGCGACTGTGCCGCGCGCGCGAGGAGGGGGCGGATGCCCTCGACGCGGCGATCGCGCGCATCTCGCCGTCGGACGAGCGGATCCGCGCGGCCTTGAAGTACTCGCCGCTCCCCCACCCCGCGTACGTCCTGAGCCGGCTCGCCGGCCTGGACTCCGCCGCGGGACTCGACGTGGAGCATATCTTCCCCGCCGCGCCGTCCGACGTGTGGACGGGTGACGGTCGACGGGAGTGGAGCGAGTACACCGAGGACGAGCAGAACAGCCACCGGGCCCTGGCCGAGACGATCGGCAACCTGGCGCTGCTCGAGGAGGAGTTCGCGATGCGCGCCCTCGACGCCTCGTTCCCCGACAAGCGACGGCTCTACGGGCGGAGCGCGGTCGATTCCACGCGCGAGCTCGCTCAGGTCGAGGCGTGGGGCACGGCGGCGATCTCGCAGCGGTCGGCGACTCTCGCCCAGCGCGTCGCCGAGGTGTGGGCACGGCCGATCACGACTCTCATCGACGACGACGGCCTGACCCCGATCCTCGACGCTGTCAAGCGCCGGGGCTGGCCGCCCGGGTGGCAGCGCGAGTGGGACTACGTCGAGTACCGCGGCGAGCACTGGGAGGTGCCCGACGTGAAGTACCTGTTCAACCGTGTCTTCAAGCGACTGTGGGCCGACTCGCGCGCCGACGTCGTGGCCTACAGTGATCGACGCGGCGGGCCCGTGTACAAGGACCAGTCGTGGAACGGGCAGTGGGACCGCCTCGACGACGACAACTGGCTCTACATGGGGTGGGACTCGAGCTACATGCTCACCGCCGTCCAGGGCGTTCTCGAACAGGCCGGAATCGCAGCCGAAGTCTTCGTCAAGTACTCCTACATCGGGGCCGCGATGAAGTGAATGTCGCCGAACGCTAGGCTCGGTGTGAAGGGGGCGGTGGCCAAGCTGGTCAAGGCAGCGGGCTCATAACCCGACGATCGTGGGTTCAAGTCCCACCCGCCCTACGTCGAGGGGTCGCCGACGAGCGGCACCTTCTCATGGTCGTGGAAGGATCACCTCGTGGACGCGCTCGGCTGGACGGTACTCGCCGGCCTCGCCGTGGCGACGGCCGTGGTCATCGCGCTCGCACCCCGATTCAAGCGGCACCACCTCCAGAAGCAGCTCGACGGCACGGCCGGAGGTTCCCTGGCCGGCGTCGGCTCCGGCTTCGACTCGGTGTGGCGCCCATCGGCCGAGGATGCCCACGCCGATTGGGAAGCGCAGGTGGAGATGCCTGCGCCGGCTCCCGCTCCCGGTGACAAGGGCCGCGTCGAGGACGGCCGGCTCGTGATCGAGGTCGCCGACGATCCGGAGCCTGCGTGATCAGCGCCCCGGATCGCCCTTGTCTTTGACGGGAGGATCCGGCCACACCTTGGCGACCGCCTCGGTGACGCGGATCGAGCCGGTCATCGGCTGTGTCGCATCGGCCCCCGGTTCGCTGCCGCGCACGATCGGCAGCTCCTGGCTGTCGCTCAGCACCTGCGGGTGATAGCGCGCGAGCTGCCAGACGCCCCACACCGCCACGGCGCCGACGGCCGCGAATGCGAGGTACACCCACAGCGGCGCACCGCTGGCCTCGCCGAGGATGAACAGGCCGATGAGGATCGCCACGATCGGATCGATGACCGTGAGCCCGGCGATGACGAGGTCGGGCGGACCCGACGCGTACGCGGTCTGCACGAAGTAGGCGCCGATGGCAGCGCCGAGGATCAAGGCGACCAGGCACGTGAAGGTCAGCCACTCGAAGTTGCCGTCCTTGATGCGCTCGATGATCACCTTGGCGAGCGTGGCGACGAAGCCGTACATGATGCCGGCCGCGGAGATGTAGAACAGCGCGCTCAGGCGCTGGCGCCGCCACAGCCAGAAGGCCCCGAGCACGATGGTGACCACCGCGAAGAGCACCAGGATCACGATCAGCTGCTGATCCGACACGGGCTTCTCGGTCGCGAAAAGCGCGGCGATCGTGACGAACACGAAGATGCCGCCGACGCACGCGCCGATCGCCCCGAGCGACCGCTTGGTCGGACGATGGCCGCTGATCTGGGCGTTGAGGAGCGTCGTGATCACGAGGGCGATCGCTCCCAGCGGCTGCACGACGATGAGCGGGGCGACCGCGAGAGCCGAGAGCTGGCAGACGATCGCGAGGGCGAGCATCAGGGTGCCGATGACCCAGGACGGGCGCGACAGCAGCTTCAGGAAGTGCTGGGGGTTGAGTCCACCTGTTCCCGTCGCGCCGGTGAGCTTCTCGACCTTGATGACGCCGCGGTGCTGGTATTGCGCGCCGAACGACATGAAGACGGCACCGAGCAGAGCGAGCGGGATGCCCACGAGGATGCCCGGGTTCTGGAATGCGCCGACCAGTTGGTCGCCCACATCCTGCAGCTCGTCCACCGTCAACACCACATGACGACACTAGCCGCAGCCCCCGCTCGATAGGCTCAAGGCGTGGCCGTTCTGCCGATTCGCATCATGGGTGACCCCGTCCTCCACGCCCCCGCCGGACGGGTCGAGGAAGTGACCGACGAGATCCGCGCGCTGGTCGCGGACATGTTCGAGACGATGGATGCCGCGCCCGGCGTGGGCCTGGCGGGACCGCAGGTCGGCGTGCCGCTGCGCATCTACACGTACTCCTATGCCGACGACGACGGCGCGCCGTGGCGCGGCGTGATCCTCAATCCTGAGCTCTGGATGCGCCCGCTCGATCCCGGCGACCCCGACCCCGACGAGGAGTCGGAAGGCTGCCTGTCGTTCCCCGGCGAGCGATTCCCGCTCCGGCGCTCCGACGAGGTACTCGTCACCGGCACCGATCTCGAGGGCGCGCCCGTGCGCATTCAGGTCGACGGCTGGCGCGCGCGCATCATGCAGCACGAGTTCGACCACCTCGACGGCATCCTCTACGTCGACCGCCTGGGCGACAGCGACTGGAAGACGGCGCAGAAGATCGCGCGCAAGCGAGGCTGGGGGCGGCCCGGCCACTCCTGGACGCCGGGCGTCGACGACATCGAAGCCTGACCGAGCGCGCTTCCGGCAACGAAGAAAGCCCCGGGGGTGGAGCCCCGAGGCTTTCGCTCCCCCACTTGGACTCGAACCAAGAACCTATCGGTTAACAGCCGATTGCTCTGCCAATTGAGCTATGGAGGAATGCTGTCCCGCTCGCGCGGGCAACCACACCATATTAGCAAACGCTGAGGTGTGCTCGTGACGTCAGGACGCCACCAGGCGGTGGTCGGCGTCGCTGCTCGGGGTCCACAGCAGGTCGCGCGTCCCATGGCCGTACGCGATCGCGTGACCGGCCTTCATCACCAGCACGTCGGCGTCGAGCTCCCTCACGACCTCGGACTCGTTCGTCACCACGAGCGCCGACATCCCGTACTCGCGCCGGCGCCGGATCAGCGCGTCGCGCGCCGCGTGACGCACCTCGATGTCCATGTTCGAGAACGGCTCATCGCCGATGAACAGCCGCGGCTGCAGCACGAGCGCGCGCGCCATCGCGACCCGCTGCCGCATCCCCGCGCTCAGCTCGTAGGGATACTTCGCCGCCGCCCCCAGCGGCAGCATCAGCTCGTCCAGCAGCGAGGCGACCCGCACCGACAGCGCCCGCTGATTGACCCGGCGGTCCCGGCTCGTGATCGGCTCGCCGATGACCTCGGAGACCGTCAGTCGCGCGGGAAGGTTCGCGCCCGCGCGCTGCGGCAGGTAGCCGGTCACGTACGTGTGCACCCGGTGGCCCCGGCCCGGATGGCGTACGGCGATTCCCTCGACGACGGCATCGCCGCCCACGACCGCCACGCCGTCGTCATCGGAGCCGGCCAACACGGCGGCGAGACTGGACTTGCCCGATCCGGTCGGCCCCATCACGGCGAGCGTTCCGCCGTGCGGGAGGGTGAACGAGAGGCCGTCCACGACGCGCTCGGTGCCCGCACGGCCGGCCCGTGCGATCGACAGGTCGCTGCATAGGATGGCGACCTCAGCGTCGCGGCGTCGGGACATGTCCTCATCCTGCCGTGCCCGGCCAGCGCGCGCCAGCGTCGATGTGCGGTCAGGCTTCCGCGGCCAGCTCCTGGCGCTGCGCATCCAGTTCGCGCAGGCGGATCCGGATGGCGCGTCCCTCGTCGGATGCCGCGGGCACGCGCTGGATCGCACCGAGCAGCTCGTTCTTCTCCCCCTCGATCGCGCGGATGACGAGGCGACGAGACAGGTCCGTGGTCGAGGACACCGCGGCCTCGTCGTCGAGCGCCGGGAAGTCGGCTGCGAGCAGCTCACCGCCGAGGGCTCGGTAGGGTTCGCGCACAGCACCGATGGCATCCATGGCCCACCCGGGGCGCTGCATGCCCGTCTGCTCGACCGCATGGGCGACGGCGTGGCGGACCGCATCGAGTGCCGGATGCCGGAACGGCAGCGCGACCGCACGCGCGACCACCTGCGGCTCGAGACGATGGCCGAACTGCAGGAAGCCCATCAGGGCGTCGCGCTCGAGCGTGACATCGGCGGTCCGCGGGAGGGAGGCGAGCGTCACGCGAACCAGGGGCTCACCGGGAGCAGCGTCGACAGGGAGCGAGGCATCCGGAGCCTGATCGCGACGCGCAGCACCGCGACCCGCGCGCTCGACCTCGCGCCGCACATCTTCGGTGTCCATGCCGAGCCGGCGAGCGAGGACGCGCACGTACTCCGGCTGCAGCAGCGCATCCCGGAGCTCGGCGACGACCGGGGCCGCTGCGCGAAGCGCGCCGACGCGGCCCTCGACGGAGGCGAGGTCGAAGCCGGTGATGCGCTGGTCGAGCACGAACTCGACCATCGGCACCTTGGTCTGCATCAGCGCGCGCACGGCGCCGTCTCCGCGCTGCAGTCGCAGGTCGCACGGATCGAGGCCCTCGGGGCCGGTGGCGACGTACGTCTGGGCGTTGAAGCGCTTCGCGTCGGCGAAGGCGCGCAGCGCCGCCTTCTGGCCGGCGGCATCCGGATCGAACGTGAACACCACCTCGCCCGCGGTCGAGTCATCGCCCATCACGCGCCGCAGGACGGTGATGTGGTCCGAGCCGAAGGCTGTGCCGCATGTTGCGATCGCCGTCGTGATGCCCGCCAGATGGCACGCCATCACGTCGGTGTATCCCTCGACGACGACCACCCGGTGATCCCTCGAGATGTCGCGCTTGGCGAGGTCGAGGCCGTAGAGGACCTGAGCCTTCTTGTAGATCGTCGTCTCGGGGGTGTTGAGGTACTTGGGGCCCTTGTCGTCATCGAACAGACGCCGTGCACCGAAGCCGATGACCTGCCCGGTCACGTCGCGGATCGGCCACACGACGCGTCCGCGGAAGCGGTCGTAGACGCCTCGCTGACCTTGCGACACCAGGCCGGAGTTCGTGAGCTCCTCGTCGGTGAAGCCCTTGGCCTTGAGCGCGTCGTGCATCGCCGACCAGCCCTTCGGCGCGTAACCCACCCCGAAGTGCGCGGCCGCACCGGCGTCGAAGCCGCGCTCTCCGAGGAAGCGGCGGGCGATCTCGGCCTCGGGCGAGAGCAGCTGGGCCCGGAAGAACTCCGCCGCCGCGGCGTTGGCCGCGTACAGGCGCGTCCGCCCGGTGTGCTCGGGAGCCGCTCCCCCGTCCTCGTAGTGGAGGGTGTAGCCGACACGCGCCGCGAGACGCTCGACCGCCTCGGTGAACGAGACGTGGTCCATCTTCGTGAGGAACGAGTAGACGTCGCCGGACTCGCCGCAGCCGAAGCAGTGGTAGAAGCCCGCCTGCGGGCGCACGTTGAAGCTCGGGCTGCGCTCGTCGTGGAACGGGCACAGTCCCTTCATGGCCCCCACGCCGGCGTTCTTCAGGGCCACGCGCTCCCCGATGATGTCGGCGATGTTGGTGCGCGCCTTGACCTCTTCGACGTCGGCCTGACGGATGCGTCCCGCCATCAGCGCGTCCCGGCGGCGCGGGCGGTGGGCGCCCAGATGCCCAGCGACGCGGCGTCGAGCTCGCCGACGAGCCGCCCGTGCCAGGCGATCGCGACCTGGTCGGTGAGGCTTGCGACCTGGTCGACGATGACACGGCGGCGCGAGGCATCCGTCTGCGCCGCCTCGAAATCGAGCGCATGCAGTGCGTCGAGCTCTTCGGGGCGGTCCCACAGCGCCGAGGCGAGGCGCTTGAGCACGCGGCGCTGCTCTTTGTAGAGCTCCTTGCGCCCCTCGATCGACACGACGACCGCTCCGATGGTGCCCTTGAGCACGGCCATCTCGGCCTCGACGACCCGCGGCACGACCACGTGAGCACGATAGCGGGTGAGCGCCGACATCCCGTAGGCGTCACGTGTCGCGGTGGTGGCCGCGCGCGCGAACCGCCCGATGAGATCGGACGTCAGATTCTTCAGCCGGGCAAGGGATGCCCGCGTGCCATCGAAGGACGTGATCCATTCCGGCATCCGCATGAGGCGGTACAGGGCGTCCTCGAGCTCATCGCGCGCGAAGTCGAAGCCCACCCACGACTGGATCGCCGTGAGCAGCGCCTGGTGCTCGGCGGGGTCGGCGAGCCGCGCCGGGTCGAGGTAGCCGTTGACGACGGCGTCCTCGAAGTCGTGGACCGAATAGGCGATGTCGTCGGAGAGGTCCATGACCTCGGCCTCGATGCAGCGCACGCGGCCCGGCGCGCCCTCGCGCATCCAGCGGAAGACGTCCTCGTCGTCGGGGTAGACCCCGAACTTGAGACGGCCCCCGGGATCGGGCAGCGGGTGCTCGGCGGTCCAGGGGTACTTGCAGGTCGCGTCGAGGCTCGCACGCGTGAGGTTGAGCCCGAACGTGCGCCCGGCGTCGTCGACCACCTTGGGCTCGAGGCGCGTGATGATCCGGAGCGTCTGCGCGTTGCCCTCGAAGCCGCCGATGGCTTCGGCCCACTCGTTCATCGCCCGCTCGCCGTTGTGCCCGAACGGTGGGTGCCCGAGATCGTGGCTCAAGCAGGCCGTGTCGACGACGTCGGGCGCGAGGCGCAGCGCCGTCGCCAGCTCCCGGCCGACCTGGGCGACCTCGAGCGAGTGCGTGAGCCGGTTGCGCGCGAAGTCGGCCGGACTCGCAGGACTGAGCACCTGCGTCTTGGCGGCCAGGCGGCGCAGCGCTGCGGAGTGGAGCACGCGCGCACGGTCACGCGCGAAGTCGTCGCGCTGCGAGCGGTGGCGTTCGGCGTGGAATCGGGCGGCGTCGGCATCGTCGTAGCCGGCCGGGCGCTCGGACGTGATGCCGACCGCGACCGCGCCGTCACCCGCCACTGTGGTCGAGCTCCGCTTCGGCGATGGCACAGGATGCCTCGGCGCTCAGCTCGCGCGAGTCGAGCCAGTGCTCGGGAAGGGCGGGTCGCTTGGGCGTGCCCGCGCGACCTCGCTGCCCCTCGGCGGCGGAGCCCGGGTACGGTGCCTCGAGGTCGAGGGTGGCGAGGAGGTCGTCGATCTCGACGAGGCTCGACACCGTCGCGAGCTGCGCGCGGAGCTCGCCGCCCACCGGGTAGCCCTTGAAGTACCAGGCGACGTGCTTGCGGATGTCGCGGCATCCGCGATCCTCGTCCTCGAAGAACTCCACGAGCAGCTCCGCGTGACGGCGGAACGCCTGCGCCACGAAACCCAGGGTCGCGTCGACCGGGGCGCCGGCGACGGCATCCGGGCCGCCCAGTTCTCGAGCGAGGTCACCGAACAGCCAGGGGCGACCGAGGCATCCGCGCCCGACCACCACGCCGTCGCAGCCGGTCTCATCCATCATGCGCGCGGCGTCGGCGGCCGACCAGATGTCGCCGTTGCCGAGCACCGGAACGCTCGTCACGACCTCTTTCAGCTGCGCGATCGCGGTCCAGTCGGCCTCACCCGAGTAGAATTCGGCGGCCGTGCGGGCGTGCAGGGCGACGGCGGCGACGCCGGCGTCCTGGGCGATCCGGCCGGCGTCGAGGTAGGTCAGATGGTCGGAGTCGATGCCTTTGCGCATCTTCACCGTCAGCGGGACCTCGCCTGCTGCGCGCGCCGCGCGCGTGACGATGTCGCGGAACAGCCCCAGCTTCCACGGCAGCGCGGCGCCGCCGCCCTTGCGGGTGACCTTGGGGACCGGGCATCCGAAATTCAGATCGATGTGGTCGGCGCGGTCCTCTTCGACCAGCAGGCGGACGGCCGCCTCGGTCGTGGCGGGATCGACGCCGTAGAGCTGGATCGAGCGCGGCGTCTCGGACTCGTGGTGCGTGATGAGCCGCATCGTGGTCGCATTGCGCTCCACGAGGGCGCGCGTCGTGATCATCTCGCTCACATAGAGTCCGGCGCCGTACTCACGGCACAGGCGGCGGAACGCCGTGTTCGTGATCCCGGCCATGGGTGCGAGCACGACGGGCGCGTCGAGCTGGATGGGCCCGATGCGCAGGGTCCGCGCGGGCGCGAAGGCAGTGGTCACGTCGTCCATTCTCCCAGAGGATTCCGACCGTTCGCCGAACCGGAGGCCATAGCCTGGGGACATGACCGAGGCTACCGCGACCGACCTCCGAAGCATCCCGTTCCAGACCGCCGACGGCGGCACCGCGACACTCGCCGACTACGGCGACAGCGTGCTGCTCGTCGTGAACGTCGCCTCGAGGTGCGGCCTGACGCCCCAGTACGAGCAGCTGGAGCAGCTGCAGCGCGCCTACGCCGACCGCGGATTCACCGTGCTGGGATTCCCCTGCAACCAGTTCTTGGGGCAGGAGCCGGGCTCGATGGACGAGATCCTCGAGTACTGCTCGACCACGTGGGGCGTGTCGTTCCCGGTCCACGACAAGGTGAAGGTCAACGGCGGCAAGGCCGCGCCGCTCTACAAGGCGCTCAAGCAGGCCCACGATGCCGAGGGCAACAAGGGCCGCGTGCAGTGGAACTTCGAGAAGTTCGTCCTCACGCCTGCGGGCCAGGTGCACCGGTTCCGTCCGAACGTGAAGCCCGACGACCCGGCCATCGTCGAGGTCATCGAGGCGAACCTGCCGCGCTGACGCCCCCACCGACGAGACAAGCCCCGCCGCGGTTCGCGCGGCGGGGCTTGGTGGTCTTCAGGGGTCACGCCCCGACGGGAGCGTCCTCCCGGTGCTCGGCCCACACCTGGCGGACGATCTGCGCGAATGCCTCCGCGGGCTGCGCACCCGAGACGCCGTACTTGCCGTCGATCACGAAGAACGGCACCCCGTTGATCCCATATGCCTGAGCCTGCGCCTGGTCGGCGCGCACCGCGTCGAGGAACCGCCCGCTCCGCAGAGCTTCCCGCGCGCCGTCTGCATCGAGACCGGCGTCGGCCGCGAGCGAGACGAGCTCGTCCTCTTGGCCGAGGTGGCGACCCTCGGTGAAGTACGCGGACATGAGGCGCTCGGCGAGCTCGTGCTGGCGTCCCTGCTCCTTCGCGAAGTGGAGCAGCTCATGCGCCTTCACGGTGTTGGTGTGCTTGAGCAGGTCGAAGCGGTACTCCAGGCCCGCGTCGGCCGCGACCCCAGTCACGCGCTCGAGCATCTGCTGCGCCTGATCACGCGAGATGCCCTTGTGGGTGGCGAGGTAGTCCGCCTCGCCGCCGTCGAAGTCGACGGGAGTGTCGGGCGACAGCTCGAACGAGTGGAACACGACCTCCACAGCGGGGGCGTCGTCGTCGACGGATGCCTCGGCGAGCCCCTTCTCGAGATTCCGCTTGCCGATGTAGCACCAGGGGCAGGCGATGTCGCTCCACACGTCGATCTTGATCGCATCCGTCATGTGAAGGACAACGGCGGAGCACCGGCCCTGTATTCCGGCGAATGCGTCAGCCCTCGTTCGGCGGGTCGGCGTCGGGAAGGAACCGGAAGCGCACGCGCACGTCGTCGTACGGCACCACGATGGTCGAGGCATCCGCCGACCATTCGTCGGGCACCAGGTAGAGCCGGCCGCCGCCCTGCGCGAGCAGTCGCAGGCCGAAGTACCGGTAGCCGAACGTCGGCGACGTCGCTCCTTCCGCGGCGGGATCGGACGGCGGCGGCTCCCCCAGCTCACGCAGCTCGATGGCGGCGTTGCCGGGATAGATCAGCTCCTTCGTATCGAGGACGACCGCCGGCAGCGTGCGCAGGTCTGCGGCCAGAGACCGCGCCTGCCCGCGGCCCCACCACTGGGCGAGCGTCGCGGTCGACCAGAAGGTTCCCGCCACGAGCACGAGCACCAGGAGGACGACGACGCTGCGCCCGATGCCGGACCCGCCCAGCGCCCTCACCGTGGACGCGGCGTAGGCGGCCAGCCCGGCGCCGAGCGCGAGCAGCAGCGGCGCGAGCAGCTGCGCGTAGTCCCGCCCGACGAGGACCGGGATGAGGAACGCCAGGGCAAGACCCGCCAGCAGGAGGCCGATGCCCGTCCAGGCGATGATCGCGATCAGGCGGCGCCGAGGGGCGGGGTCCGCGCCCTCGAGGTAGCGCCGCAGCCGGCGGTGGCCGACGATGAGACCCGCGGCCAGCAGCAGGAGGATCATCACGGGGACGAAGAGCGCCCCCGGGCTGCGCATGACGAACTCCTGCGAGCTCAGGCCGATGATGTCGACGTCGATGCCGAAGTAGCGGAAGAACTCCCGGGTGGACACGTAGCCGAAGTAGAACAGCAGCGCGGTGACGAGCGTCAGCGGCGCCACGAACGAGGAGAGGAAGCCCATCCACTTCTCGAAGCCCAGACCGCGCTCGCGCGGAGCGGCGGGCTCCTCGGCGGGGGCTCCGGCGGGCGCGGGAGCGGGTTCGGCCGTCGCCGACTCGTCGCGCGTCATCAGGCGCCTGCCGGGGTGTTCACGACCACCGGGGGGCCGGGGTCGACGTCGCGACCCGCCATCGCGTCGCACACCTCGACGGTGGGGCACTCGAGGGTGCCGATGAACGTGATGCCGGTTCCGTCGACGAAGTCGGGCCCGGGACGCACTTCGAGGCCGCAGTATGCCGTCGCGTTCGCGTCGAATGGCAGACCGAGACACGACGCCAGCGGCACGCCCGACTCAGGATTCGTGCCGCATGCGGCGCGGGTCACCTCGAGCCCGGCCGCATCGACGACGGGCTCGGTGAAGGTGAACCGCACACCCTCCGGCACGGGTTCGCTTCCGCCCCAGAACACCTGGAGGGTCTTGCACCAGACGCCGGCCGCGACGACCTCGGCCTCGCCCTGGTCGCCGTAGGCCGGTCCGCCGTACTGAGCGACCGGCCCGGTCCGGACGCGGTCCTGCGTCGGATCCTCCTCGTCCCCCGGTGTCGGGTCCGGCGTGGGTTCGGGTGTCGGGTCGGGCGTCTCGACGGCGGTCGGGTCGGTGTCCGCTCCGCCCTCGTCCGAGGTCGGTGCGCATCCTGTCATCAGGAGGGCGAGGGCCACGAGAGCCGCGGCGATCTGCGTCCTCCCGGTGCGAGGCAGAAGAGACATGGCACACCTCCTGACCGGCCGCGGCGGGCGGCGCTCATCAGTGAAGAGGACGCTGACGCTCGCAGGATACGCCCGGTGGGGGCATCCGGAACAGGGCCCTAGAGTGCGGGCGCTTCCGGCGTATCGACGGCGCCGCCGAAGCGACGGTCGCGATCGAGGTAGCGGCCGATCGCCTCCCAGAGATCGGCGCGCGAGAAATCCGGCCACAGCGTGTCGAGGAAGACGAACTCGGCGTAGGCGGATTCCCACAGCAGGAAGTTCGAGGTGCGCTGCTCGCCGCTCGATCGGACGAACAGGTCGACGTCGGGCATGTCGGGCAGGTAGAGCCGCTTCTGGATGAGCTTCTCGCTCACGGCCGACGGGCGGAGGCGTCCTGCCGCGACGTCGTCGGCGATGGAGCGCATCGCATCGACGAGTTCGACCCGACCGCCGTAGTTGACGCACATCGTGAGCGTGAGCACGTCGTTGCCGGCGGTGAGCTGTTCGGCGAACTGCAGCTCCTTGATGACGCTCGACCACAGGCGGGGCCTGCGCCCCGCCCAGCGCACGCGCACGCCCCATTCGTTGAGCTGATCGCGCCGGCGATGCAGCACGTCCCGGTTGAACCCCATCAGGAAGCGCACCTCGTCGGGTGAGCGCGACCAGTTCTCGGTCGAGAAGGCATACACCGACAGGTGCTTCACCCCCGCCTGGATCGCGCCTGCCACGACGTCGAGAAGCGCCGCCTCGCCCGCCTTGTGCCCTTCGACGCGCGTCAGCCCGCGACGGTTCGCCCACCGCCCGTTGCCGTCCATCACGATCGCGACGTGACGCGGCACCGCGCCCGGCGGGAAGGCGGGCGGATAGACGCCCGTCCAGTCGATCGGCCGATAGGGCACCGCATCGCGGTGCGTGAACGGCTGGGGAGTCATCGGTCGCCCTCCTGCGGTGCCGCGACGTGAGACAGGGAGCGGATGCCCCGCTCGAGGTGCCATTGGGCGTAGGCCGCGATGAGGCCGGATGCCGCGGCGCACGACGCTGGGGACGCGGCGTCCACCTGATCCCACTCCCCCGCCATCAGCGACTGCAGGAGCCCGGCGGTCTCGGGGTGGACGCGCGCCGCCCCGGTCGGTGCGCAGTCCCGGCACACCATGCCGCCCAGCTGCGCGACGAAGGTGTCGTGCGGACCGGGCGCGCCGCAGCGGGCGCACTCGCCGAGCCCGGGCGCCCAGCCCGACAGTGCCATCGCACGCAGAAGGTAGGAGTCGAGGACGCTGCGTGAGGCGTGCTCGCCGCGCGAGAGGGCGCGGAGCCCGCCGACGAGAAGGAGGTACTGCTGCGGTGTGGCCTCGGCCTCGTTCAGCCGGTCCGCTGCCTCGACCATCGCATGCGCCGAGGTGTAGCGATCGTAGTGGGCGGCGATCTCGGCGCCGTACGAGCCGAGCGACTCCGCTTGCTGCACGATGTCGAGCGAGCGCCCCTGGTAGAGCTGCACATCGGCCACCATGAAGGGCTCGAGCCGCGCGCCGAAGCGCGACGACGTGCGGCGAACACCCTTGGCGACGGCGCGCAGCTTGCCGTGGCGACGGCTGAGCATCGTCACGATCCTGTCCGCTTCGCCCAGCTTGTGGGTGCGCAGGACCACGACTTCGTCGCGGTAGGTGGGCACTCGTCAATTATGGGCGCCCCCACCCCCGCCGGCGCGGCGGCGCCCCGCAGGCCCAAGGTCGACTTATCGTGTACACTATTCACTATGTCTGGTGTTCAGCTCCTCGACGCGCTGCTCGCCCTGACGGCCGTTCTGCAGGCGGACCAGGAGCGGGAACTCGATCGGCGTGGCCTGACGCCGTCGCGCACCCACCTGCTGTGGGTGCTGCACCACGGCGGTCCGGCGACCCAAGCACATCTCGCGCATGCCCTCGACGTCACGCCCCGCCACATCACCACCCTCGTCGACGCGCTGGAGGCGACCGGATTCGCCCGCCGCGAGCCGCACCCCACCGACCGGCGCGCGGTGCTGGTGAGCCTCACCGAGCGCGGTGCCGAGGTCATGCGGTCGATGGACGACGAGCACGACGCCTTCGGCGCCGCGCTCGTCGAAGGACTGGACGACGCGACGGTCGAGGCATCCATCCGCGCCGTCGAGCACGTGCGCGGCCGCCTCGAACACCTGATCGCCGAGAATGAGCGGTCGCTCGCAGAAAGGGACGAAGGCCGATGACGGAACTCGCTCCCCCGACCGCCGCGGCACCGCGGCGCGGCCTGGTCGCCCGCATCATGACACTCAGCCAGGCGGCCTGGCGTGCCGAGGTCGGCATCTGGAAGAGCCTGTACCGGTGGACGTTCCGACGCCCGCGGGTTCCTGCCGGGGCATCCGGATTCGCCTACCACTCCCCCGTCCTCACGATCCTCGTGGTCTTCATCGTGCTGTCGGCGATCGAGATCCCGATCATCGACCTGATCGTCCACGACATCGCGTGGCTGCGCATCCCCCTGCTCGTCCTGGGGATCTGGGGGCTCACGTGGATGATCGGCCTGCTGCTGAGCTTCTTCACCCGACCGCACGCCGTCGGGCCCGACGGGATCCGGGCCCGATCGGGCGCGGACGTCGACATCGACCTGCCGTGGGACGCCGTCGCCAGCGTCGAGAAGTCGCACGTCGTCGTCGAGAAGGCGCCGAAGATCCGCGAGGAGGCGCACGGCCGCACCCTCGCCTTGCGCATGCAGAACGAGACGAATGTTCTCGTGGTGCTCGAGCGCCCGGTGCGCACGGGTCTCGGTGGGTCCGAGGTCGAACTCGACGCGGTGCGGCTGTGGGTGGACGACCTCGACGGCTTCATGACGGCGGTGCGCACCCACATCCCCTGAGCCCCGGCCGACAATGGTGGGGTGGACGCGCCGATCATCGTCATCCCCCTGTGGGCAGACCTCACCGCCGTCGGCCTGGGCGGCATCCAGGGCGCCCTCTTCGCCTCGGGCTTCCGCGGGCAGCGGCGCCTCGATCTGCTGGGGGTCGCGATCATCGGCATCGTCGTCGGCATCGGCGGCGGCCTGATCCGCGACCTGCTGCTCAATGTGACCCCCGTCTCGCTGCAGAGCAACTGGTACCTGCTGACGGCGACGGGAGCCGCCCTCATCGGCATGCTGCTGGCGGGCGTGTTCCAGCGCCTCAACGCCGTCATCGTGGGCCTCGATGCCCTCGTCATGGGGATGTTCGGCGCGCTGGGCACGAGCAAGGCGCTCTACCTGGGGCTGCCGCTGGTGCCCGCCGTGTTCGTCGGGGTCTGCGCCGCGGTCGGCGGCGGCATCCTGCGCGACATGATCATGGGCCTGCCCGTGGCGATCATGCATGTCGGCTCGCTGTACGCGGTGGCCGCAGGCGCCGGATGCCTCGTCCTCGCCGGCGCGAACGCGTTCGGCGCCGACCTGGTCGTCTCGGCGATCGTGTGCGTCATCGTCACCACCGTGATCCGGCTGCTGGCCGTGATCTTCGACATCTCGCTGCCTGAGCAGCGTGCCCTCTACCGTCGGAAGGTCGCGGTCGAGACGTCGACCATCCCCATCGTGAAGTCCTGAATCCGGCCCGGGCGGCGCGATCGAGCCCGGGCCGGGCCGAGGAACTCACACGCCGGCGAGGGCTCCCGAGCGCTCGCGCGTGCGGATGGCGCGGTTGACACCGGAGACGATGGCCTTGAGGGACGCCGTCGAGATGTCCCCGTCGATGCCCACGCCCCACAGCCGCTCGCCGTCGACCTGCAGCTCGACATACGCCGCCGCCTGCGCGTCGCCGCCGGAGCTGAGCGCATGCTCGACGTAGTCGTACAGCGTGACATCGAAGCCCTGGGCGCGCACGACCTCGAGGAAGGCCGCAACCGGGCCGTTGCCGTGTCCGGACGCGTCGTACCGCTCATCGCCGTCTCGCAGCGTGACGTCGAGCGCGACGTCGCCCGACATGTCGCTGCGCGTGCTGGTGGCGAGCAGTTCGAAGCGGCCCCAGCGGTCGTCGGCGTTCTGCGAAGGCAGGTACTCGTCGGTGAAGATGGCCCAGATCTGATCGCTCGTGACCTCGCCGCCCTCGGCGTCGGTCTTGGCCTGCACGACTCCGGAGAACTCGATCTGCAGCTTGCGGGGCAGGTCGATCGCGTGGTCCGTCTTGAGCAGATAGGCGACGCCACCCTTGCCGGACTGCGAGTTCACGCGGATGACGGCCTCGTAGGAGCGGCCCAGGTCCTTCGGATCGATGGGCAGGTACGGCACGGCCCAATCGATCTCGTCGACGGACACGCCCTCGGCGGCAGCGCGCGCCGCCATCGCCTCGAAGCCCTTCTTGATCGCGTCCTGGTGCGATCCGCTGAACGCCGTGAACACCAGGTCACCCGCCCAGGGGCTGCGCTCGTGCACGGGCAGCTGATTGCAGTACTCGACCGTGCGCTTGACCTGATCGATGTCGCTGAAGTCGATCTGGGGGTCGATCCCCTGCGTCAGCAGGTTGATGCCCAGCGCGACGAGGTCGACGTTGCCGGTGCGCTCGCCGTTGCCGAACAGGCACCCCTCGATGCGGTCGGCGCCGGCCATGTAGCCGAGCTCCGCGGCTGCGATGGCCGTGCCGCGGTCGTTGTGCGGGTGCAGGGACAGGATGACGTTCTCGCGGTGGGCCAGGTGGCGGCTCATCCACTCGATGGAATCGGCGTACACGTTCGGGGTGGCCATCTCGACCGTCGCGGGCAGGTTGATGATCACCTTGCGCTCGGGCGTCGGCTCGAAGATCTCGATCACCTGGTTGCAGACGTCGACTGCGAACTCCAGCTCGGTGCCGGTGTAGCTCTCGGGCGAGTACTCGTAGTACACCGCGGTGTCGGGCACGCGCTTCTCGAACTCGCGGCACAGCCGCGCGCCTTCGAGCGCGATATCGATGATTCCCTGGCGGTCGGTGCGGAAGACGACCTCGCGCTGCAGCACGCTGGTCGAGTTGTAGAGGTGGACGATGGCCTGCTTGGCACCTTCGATCGACTCGTAGGTGCGCTCGATGAGGTGCGCGCGGGCCTGAGTGAGCACCTGGATGGTGACGTCGTCGGGGATGAGGTCTTCCTCGATCAGCTGGCGCACGAAGTCGAAGTCGGTCTGGCTCGCCGAGGGGAAGCCGACCTCGATCTCCTTGTAGCCCATGCGCACGAGCAGGTCGAACATGATGCGCTTGCGCTCGGGGCTCATCGGGTCGATGAGCGCCTGGTTGCCGTCGCGCAGATCGACGGCGCACCACCGCGGCGCCGTCGTGATGCGCTTGTCGGGCCACGTGCGGTCGGGCAGCGAAACGGCGATCTGCTCGTGGTACGGCCGATACTTGCGGATCGGCATGCCCGAGGGCTTCTGGGTGTTCTCCATGATGTGTCGTTCTTCTCTCGTCGAATGGCGGGCCGACGACAAGCTCCGCGACGAGGAGGGCCCTAGATCGAGGCCTCGTCGCGGCGGCTAAGGAGAAGCAGCGAGCCTGCACGCATGCGCCCAGGTTACACCCGTCCGCGGGCACGGAGCGAACCGCGTGTGTCGAGGCGGCGGACGGATGCCGGGGCATCCGTCTCCAGATCTCCTGAGACGATGCCCGTACCGCCGACACTCCACGGGTATGACACGTCATCGTCGACCTCTGGTCCTCGCGCTCGGCGCGGCATCCCTCCTCGCTCTGGCCGGGTGCGCGACACCCGCCGGGTCGACCCCCTCCCCTGCGTCGGACGCCCCCGCCGGCGCGTCGCTCGGCTCGCTGTGGCCCGCGCCACCCGAGGGGGATGTCGTCGCCCAGGGAACGGTCATGGACGTCGGAGGCGACGCCGAGCTGTGCCTCGGCGCCGTCGCCGAGTCCTACCCGCCGCAGTGCAGCGGCATCCCCCTCACGAACTGGACGTGGGAGGGCGTCGACGGCTCGGAATCATCCGGCGACACGACGTGGGGCGCGTACGCGGTGCAGGGCACCTACGACGGCGAGCAGTTCACCGTGACCCAGCCTCCGATCATGCTGGCGCTCTACGACCCGATGGTGCCCGAGGATCCGACCGCGGGAGAGCCCGGCGCGGGCGAGGAGGCGGAGCTGCTGGAGATCCAGGAGGAGCTTCCCGACATCCTCGGCGAGGCGTACCTGAGCTCGTACCCCGAGAACGGCTGGCTGTGGATCGACGTCGTGTGGGACGACGGCACGTGGCAGGATGCCGCGGACGACGACTACGGCGACGACAAGGTCGTCATCCGGTCGGCCATGCGACCGGTCGAGGGCTGAACCGGCTCAGAAGCCCAGCCGGCCGAGCTGCTTCGGGTCACGCTGCCACTCCTTCGCGACGCGAACGTGGAGCGACAGGAAGACGCGCGTCCCGACGAGCGGCTCGATGCCGGCGCGCGCACGCTTGCCGACGTCGGCCAGCCGCGACCCCTTGCGCCCGATGATGATGGCCTTCTGGCTGTCGCGCTCCACGACGATGTTCGCGTAGATGTCGGTGAGATCGGAGTCCTCCCGGGGGGCCAGGTCCTCGATCGTCACGGCGATCGAGTGCGGAAGCTCGTCGCGCACGCCCTCGAGGGCGGCCTCGCGGATGATCTCCGCCACCCGATCCTCGAGCGACTCGTCGGTCACCACATCGGCGTCGTAGAGCGCCGGTCCCTGGGGCATGAGGACCAGCAGCTCGTCGGTCAGCACGTCGAGCTGCTCGCGGGTCAGCGCGGAGAGCGGGATGACGGCGGCCCAGTCCTCGCGGAGCGAGTCGACCTCCATGAGCCGCTCGGTGATCTGATCCCGCGAGGCCGCATCGGTCTTGGTGACGATGGCGACCTTCTTCGCCCGCGGGTACCCGTCGAGGGACTGCGCGATCCGCCGGTCTCCGGGCCCGACCTTCTCGGTCGCCGGAACGCAGAACCCGATGACGTCGACGTCGCCCAGCACCTGCTCCACGAGGCTGTTGAGCCGCTCGCCCAGCAGCGTGCGCGGCTTGTGGATGCCGGGGGTGTCGACGATCACGAGCTGCCCGCCGGGACGGTTCAGGATGCCTCGGATGGCGCGCCGCGTCGTCTGCGGCTTGTCGCTCGTGATCGCGACCTTCTCACCGACGAGGGCATTGGTGAGCGTGGACTTTCCGACGTTCGGACGCCCGACGAACGTCACGAACCCGGAGCGGGACTCATCGGTCATGGGCGCTCACCTTTCCTGGGGGCGCGCACCTCTCCGGTGCGCGGTGTGACCACGCGGAGCTCGTCGGTCCGCGGCGCGCGGGCAGAAGCTCCCTCGATCGCGTCGAGCGACTCGCTGCGTTCGACGAAGACGGTGGAGATGCCGCGGCCTCGGCCGCGCGACGCGCCGCCGGTCATGACCAAGCCGCCGTACTCGGCGGTCGCCCCGGGCTGCGGCACGCGCCCCAGGGCCTTGCCGAGCAGTCCGCCGATCGAGTCGACGTCCTCGTCCTCCAGGTCGATGCCGAACAGGTCGCCGACCTCGTCGAGACCAAGCCTCGCGCTCACACGGAAGTGGCCGGGCTCGAGCTCGGTCACCTCGTCGCCGCGCGGGTCGTACTCGTCGGCGATCTCGCCCACGAGTTCCTCGATGAGATCCTCGAGGGTCACGAGGCCGGACACCCCGCCGTACTCGTCGACGACCAGGCACACGTGCACGGCATCCCGCTTCATCTGCTGGAGCAGCGTCTCGGCCTTCATCGACTCCGGCACGAAGACCGCGGGGCGGGCGATGCGGCTGATGGGCGCATCGCGCCAGCCCGCCTCGTCGCGGAAGCCGAACTGCACCAGATCCTTCAGATAGAGCACGCCGACGACGTCGTCGGCCTCGTCGTCGACGATCGGCACCCGCGAGATGCCCTTGTCGAGGAAGATGGCCATCGCCTCGCGGGTGGACGCCGAGGCATCCACCGTCACCATGTCGGTCCGAGGCACCATCACCGCGCGCACGAAGGTGTCGGTGAAGTCGAACACCGAATGGATGAGCTCGCGGTCGTCCTCTTCGATGAGCTCGTTCTCGGCCGCCTCGTCGATGATGCTCAGCAGCTGCTCCTCCGACGCGAACGACGAGCTGCGCCGGATCCCGGGGGTGATCCGCGTGCCGAGCGCGACGAGCCCGTGAGCGAGCGGCCCCAGCAGGATGCGCACGCCGCGCACGATCGGCGCGGAGCCGCGCAGCAGTCCCTTCGCGTGCTGACGGCCCACATTGCGCGGGCTCGCGCCGACGACGACATACGAGACGCCGGTCATGAGCGCCGCGGCCGCGAGCATCGCCCACCAGATGGAGTCGAAGAGCAGAGTGAACGCGACCGTGACCAGCACGGCCGCCGTGGTCTCGGCGAGGACGCGGATGAAGATCACCGCGTTGGCGTGCGCCTCGGTGTCGTCCGCGATGCGCCGGAGCGCGCCGGCGTTGCGGCCGGACGTGCCCAGTTCGGCCAGGTCGGCACGCGAGGTCACGCCGAGGGCGGCGTCGATCGCGACCATGAGGGCGCCGAAGGCCAGGAGGAGCGCCGCGGCGACGAGGAGCAGCGCTGCGGTCATGCGCGATTTCGGCGACGCTCGACGGCCTGGAAGGCCGTGATGAGCTCGCGCTGCAGCCCGAACATCTCGCGCTCCTCCTCCGGCTCGGCGTGATCGAAGCCGAGGAGGTGCAGCAGGCCGTGCGTCGTGAGCATCACGAGCTCGTCCATCGTCGAGTGCTTGGCGGCCACCGCCTGGGTCTCGGCCACCTGCGGGCACAGCACGATGTCGCCGAGGAGGCCTGCGGGGGTCGGCATGTCGTCCGTGCCCGGACGGAGCTCATCCATCGGGAAGCTCAGCACGTCGGTGGGCCCGGGCTCGTCCATCCACTGCACGTGGAGGGCCTCCATCGCGCCCTCGTCGACGAGGAGGATCGCCACATCGGCGTCGGGGCTGACGTGGAGCTCCGCGAGATTGTTCTCCATGAGCCGCAGCAGCACCGTCTCGTCGACGGCGATGCCCGACTCGTTGCTGATCTCGATGGTCATGAGCGTCCTCGCTTGGGCATGTGGTCGCGCGGGCCCTGCGGGCGCAGGCCCGCTCGCCGCTCGGCGCGGTTGGCGAACTCGGATGCCTCGTCCCTCTCGCGGCGCGCGGCGAGACGGCGCTCGTCGTACTCGCTGTACGCATCGACGATGCGCCCGACGAGCGTGTGGCGCACCACGTCGTCGCTGGTGAGGTAGGCGAAATGGATGTCGTCGATCTCGCCGAGGACGCGCGTCACGAGCCGGAGACCCGACGCGCCCTGCGGCAGATCGATCTGCGTGATGTCGCCCGTCACGACCATGCGCGTTCCGAAGCCCAGGCGCGTGAGGAACATCTTCATCTGCTCCGGCGTGGTGTTCTGCGCCTCGTCCAGCACCACGAACGAGTCGTTG
The DNA here is from genome assembly GCF_012847295.1 of Microbacterium sp. MF43. Taxonomy (GTDB): domain Bacteria; phylum Actinomycetota; class Actinomycetes; order Actinomycetales; family Microbacteriaceae; genus Microbacterium. Next base: position 341,925 of record NZ_JABBDY010000003.1, on the reverse strand, counting down.
AGCGTGCGCCCGCGCATGTACGCCAGCGGCGCCACCTCGATCGTGCCGGTCGCCATGAGCTTCGGCACCAGCTCGGGATCCATCATCTCGTTGAGCGCGTCGTAGAGAGGGCGCAGGTACGGGTCGATCTTGTCGGTGAGCGTGCCGGGCAGGAAGCCCAGCCGCTCCCCCGCCTCGACCGCCGGGCGGGTGAGGATGATGCGACTGACCTCCTTGCGCTGCAGCGCCTGCACGGCCTTCGCCATCGCGAGGTAGGTCTTGCCGGTGCCGGCCGGACCGATGCCGAACACGATCGTGTTCTCCTCGATCGCGTCGACGTACGCCTTCTGCCCGAGGGTCTTCGGACGGATGACCTTTCCTCGCGACGACAGGATCGCCTCGCCCAGCACCTCGGACGGCCGCGGGCCGCCCTCCGTGCGCAGGATGCGGCTCGACGACGCCACGTCGGAGGGATCGAGCCCCTGGCCGGCCTTGGCCATCGCGAGCAGCTCATCGACGAGCGAGCGGGCGGCGGCGACGGCATCCGCCTCCCCGGTCAGCGTGATCTCGTTGCCCCGCACGTGGACATCGACGTCGGGGTGCTCGCGCTCGACGACGCGGAGCAGACGATCCTGGGGGCCGAGCAGCTGCACCATGGCCACGCCGTCGGCATAGACACGGTCGATCGTAGGTTCGTCAGGCACCGAGGCTCTCTTCTTCGAGTCCTCCTGCGAGCACATGAGCGTGCACGTGGAAGACGGTCTGGCCCGCGTTGGGGCCGGTGTTGAACACCAGGCGGAAGTCTCCGTCGGCGTGCTCCGCCGCGAGGCTGCTGGCGAGGCCGATCAGCTCGGCGAGGAGATCGGGGTCACCGGCGGCGAGCTCGACGACGTTGCGGTACTCCTCGCGCTTGGGGATCACGAGGAGGTGCACGGGCGCCTTCGGAGCGATGTCGCGAATGGCGAACACGTTCTCGGTCTCCGCGATGATCTCGGACGGGATCTCGCCGCCCAGGATGCGCGTGAAGATCGATGGCTCGCTCATGCCGCAAGTCTACCGACGGGCCACCCCGCCGGGACGGGCGACGGGCCTCACCAGCGACCGACCGCGGCGCTCACCACGGCCAGGGCCGCGGGTCCCGCCGTCGACGTCCGCAGCACGCTGTCGCCGAGTCGTACGAGGTCGGCGCCGCTCTGCGCGAACGAATCGAGCTCTTCGGGCGCAATGCCGCCCTCGGGCCCGACGACGAGAACGAGGTCCCGGTCGTCGCCGGTGACCACGAGGCCGGCGAGCCGCTCGTCGCCGGTCGGCTCGAGGACGAGCCCTCGCGACGCCGCCAGCCGCGCCGTCAGCTGGCCGGTGGTGACGAGCGGGCCGACCTCGGGGATCCAGGCGCGATGGGCCTGCTTGGCCGCTTCGCGGACGATCGTCGCCCAGCGGGCGCGACCCTTCTCAGCCTTCGCGGCATCCCAGCGCGAGACGCTCCGCGCCGCCTGCCACGGCACGATCTCATCCACGCCGAGCTCGGTCGCCGCCTGGATCGCGAGCTCGTCGCGGTCGCCCTTCGCCAGGGCCTGAACCAGAACGATCCGGGGGCGGGGTGCCGGGGCGTCCGTCCGCCTCTCGATCCTCACAACCACCTCACGAGACGCAACCGACTCGCAGCGACCCGTGAGCCAGGCACCGCGACCGTCGCCGACGGTCACCTCCTCACCCACGCGGACCCGCCGCACGGTCGCGGCGTGATGCGCCTCCGACCCCGTGAGCACGACCGCGTCGCCGGGCGCGGCGTTCGTGGCCTCGTCGAGCACGAAGTGCAGCGCCACGGATCAGCCGTTCCGGAACCGGTCGCGCAGCTTGGCGAACAGACCCTGGTGGAATTCCGCGAGCCGCGGGCTCGGAGCCTTGGTGCGCTTGGCGAAGTCCTCGATCAGTGCGCGTTCCTTGTGGTCCAGGCGCGTGGGCGTGACCACGTGCACGCCCACGCGCAGGTCTCCGCGCTGCGATCCGCGCAGCGGGGTGATGCCGCGCCCCTTGATCGTGAGCACGTCCCCTCCCTGCACGCCGGGGCGCAGTTCGAGGTCGACGGGTCCGTCGAGCGACTCGATCGTGGTCGTCGTGCCGAGGATCGCGTCGGGCATCGACACCTCGAGCGTCGCAAGCAGGTCGTCGCCGTCGCGGCTGAAGACCTCGTGCGGCGCGACCGTCACCTCGATGTACAGATCGCCGTTCGGACCGCCGGCCGGACCCACCTCGCCCGAGCCGGGCAGCTGCAGACGGAGTCCGGTCTCGACGCCGGCGGGGATGTCGAGCGACACCGTCCGGCGTGCACGGACCCGGCCCTGACCCTGGCACGTGGCGCACGGGTACGGGATCGTCGTTCCGTAGCCCTGGCAGACGTTGCACGGCTGGTTCGTGAGCACGTTGCCGAGGAGGCTGCGCACCTGCCGCTGGACGTGACCGGTCCCGTGGCAGATGTCGCACGTCACCGGCTGCGTGCCCGGCTGGCAGCACGACCCCTGGCACGTCTCGCACAGCACCGCGGTGTCGACCTCGATGTCGCGGTGGACGCCGAAGACGACGTCGCCGAGCTCGAGGGTGACGCGTACGAGGGCGTCCTGGCCCCGCTCGCGTCGCGAGCGCGGCCGCACGCCGCGGCCGCCCCCGCCCGCTGCGCCGAAGAACGTCTCGAAGATGTCGTTGAAGCCTCCGAAGCCGCCCGCTCCGCCGAAGGGGCTGTCTCCGCCGCCCATGTCGTAGCGTCGCCGCTGCTCGGGGTCGCTCAGGACGTCGTAGGCGTGCGTGACGAGCTTGAACCGCTCGGATGCCTCTTCGCCGGGGTTCACGTCCGGGTGGAGCTCGCGCGCGAGACGCCGATAGGCCTTCTTGATCTCGTCGACCGTGGCGTCGCGCGAGACGCCGAGGACCTCGTAGTGGTCAGCCACATTCGCCTTCCTGCCCGCGCCGCGGCGCGGGGATCGTGGGGGTGCGCGTCCGCGTCAGCGGGAGCTCTCGTCTTCCTCGAGCATTCGCGTCAGATAGCGCGCGACGGCGCGAACCGCCGCGAGGTTGGTGGGGTAATCCATGCGAGTCGGGCCCATCACGCCCACGCGGGCGCGCGCGCCGGTCGCGTCGTAGTCGCTGGCGACGACGGATGCCTCGGCCAGCCCGAAAGGCTCGTTCTCGCGCCCGATGCTGGCGGCGAGGCCCTTCTCGTCGGCGACCATCTCGCCCATGAGCCTGAGGATCGTCACCTGCTCCTCGATGGCCTCGAGCAGAGGGTAGATGCTCCCACGGAAATCCGCTTCGCGTCTCGCGAGGGTGGCGCTGCCCGCCATGACGAGCCGGTCCTGGCGGAACTCCTCGAGCTCCTCGGCGACGACCCGCACGATCTCGGCGGTCGCCGCCTGGTGGGGTGCGGCGGTGGCGGGCGCGTTGGCGAGGTGGTCGGCGATGCGCTGCAGTCCGTCGCGCACCGACCGGCCGACGAGGAGCGTGCCGAGTTCGGCGCGGATGCGCGCCAGGTCGGCGTCGTCGAACTCGTCGCGCACGAAGGCCATGCGCTGCGAGACACGGCCCGTGTCGGTGACGACGATGACCAGCATCCGTCCCCCGCCCAGCTGGACCAGCTCGACGTGCGTGACGTTCGCACGCGCGAACGACGGGTACTGCACGATGGCGACCTGGCCGGTGAGCTGCGTGAGCGCGCGGACCGTGCGCGCGAGGACATCGTCGAGATCGCCCGGGCCCTCGAGGAACGACGTGATCGCCGTGCGCTGCGCGCTGCTCAGCGGCCGGACCTCGGCGAGGTGGTCGACGAACACGCGGTAGCCCTTGTCGGTGGGCACCCGACCCGACGACGTGTGCGGAGCCGTGATGAGCTCTTCGTCTTCGAGCAGGGCCATGTCGTTGCGGATGGTCGCGGCGGACACGCCGAACGCATGCCGTTCGACGATCGCCTTGCTCCCGACCGGCTCTCGCGTGTCGACGTAATCCTCGACGATCGCGCGGAGCACCTGCAGGCCACGGTCGCTGACCATCCCGCCTCCTCACACCGGCCTGGCACTCGCATGACTGGAGTGCCAATTCTACCGGATGGCCTGGACTGCGGCCGAGAGCACCGCCGCGCCGGTCACGCCGTGAGCGCCCGCACGACGGCGTCCGCGAGCAGGCGGCCGCGGCGCGTGAGGACGATGCGACCGTGGACGGCCGCGGGGCCCTCGATCAACCCGTCGGCGATGAGGGATGCCACGGCACGCCGCCCTTCGCCCAGCACCTCCGAGACAGGCAGGCCTTCGCGGATGCGCGTGCGCAGGAGGATGTTCTCCAGCGTGCGGGCCTCGATGTCCGGAACCTCGCGTGCGGCCGCAGGCGACGCGCCCGCCGCCAGCCGCTGAGCGTACGCGGCCGGATGCTTGACGTTCCAGAATCGGACGCCGGCGACGTGGCTGTGGGCGCCTGGGCCGAAGCCCCACCAGTCCGTGCCGCGCCAGTACGCCAGATTGTGACGCGACCGCTGAGATTCCTCGCGCGCCCAGTTCGACACCTCGTACCACTCGAAGCCGGCGCGCGACAGCTGCTCGTCGACGAGCTCGTACATGTCGGCCTGCAGGTCGTCGTCCGGTGCGGGCACCTCGCCACGGCGGATCTGGCGGGCGAGCTTCGTGCCGTCCTCGATGATCAGCGCGTAAGCCGAGATGTGGTCCGGTTCGAGCTCGATCGCCGTCTCCACCGACCTGCGCCAGTCGTCGAGCGCCTCCCCCGGCGCGCCGTAGATCAGGTCGACGCTCACGTCGAGGCCCGCGGTGCGCGCAGCGGCGACGGCGGTCCGCACGTTCGCCGGGTCGTGCGTGCGATCCAGCGCCGCCAGCACATGCGGCACCGCCGACTGCATGCCGATGGAGAGCCGCGTGACGCCGGATGCCGCGAGCTCGGCGGCGACCGCGTCGGTGACGGTGTCGGGATTGGCCTCGACCGTCACCTCCGCGCCGTCGGCCACGCCGAAGGCCCCCCGGACGCCCTCGAGCATGCGCCCGAGGTCGCCGGGCGGAAGCAGCGTCGGTGTGCCGCCGCCGAAGAAGACCGTGCTCGCGGGCCGGAGGGGGCCGGCGCCGGCCAGTACGACGCGAGCCAGGTCCACTTCGCGCAGCAGCGTGTCGGCGTACTCGTCCTGCCGGGCGCCGCGGAGCTCCCCCGACGTGTACGTGTTGAAGTCGCAGTAGCCGCAGCGGACGCGGCAGAACGGGACGTGCAGATACACGCCGAAAGGGGTCTCCGAATCGACCGAGACTCCGGGCGGAAGCGAGCCGTCGGCGGGAACCGGCTCGCCCAGCGGAAGCGCGGAACCCATCAGCGGTTCACGCGGGCGTCGCGTACAGGGGCGAGATCGCGCGGAGATACCGCGTGAAGAGCTCACGACGCCGGCGTCGCATCAGACCGGGGAACATCCGGTACATGAGCGCGGACGGCGCGTCGAAGGCGCGCACGGTGAACCACACCTCGTCGTTGTCGTGCCACTCGAGCATGAAGGACTCCTCCCCGCTGACCACCGACTCGCCGACGGTGCCCAGGGCGAAGCCGATGCGCCGCGGCTCCTCGATCGCGAAGATCACACGCAGCTCGGCGTCGGCGCGCAGGCCCTTGACCCGCCCGTCGACCCGGATCGTCGTGCCGCCGGCCACGTACGGCGTGCCGTCGGCGTCGTACCGCAGGTCGGCCTCCGAGCGGCTCGGCGCGATGGGATGGCCCTCGGCGTCGAAGCTGACGCCGGAGTACATCGGCCCCGCCGCCGGCCGCACGTCGGAGATCTCCAGACCCGCACCGCGCTGCGCGGTCCACGACATCAGCGCCTCGCCCGCACCCTGGAAGCGCGCCTCGCCGCTGCCGATGCGCCACGACTCCTCGGCCGGAATGCTGCGCTCCGGCGGATAGGTCATGAGGTCGGGCGCCTGCGTCGCCCCCACGGCGGCATAGTCGACCGTGTCGTCCCGGAAATTCCCTCGACGCATGTCGACCAGCCTACTTCGAGGCCTTCCCTTCGACGTCTCCCGACAGCGCGGCGATGAACGCCTCCTGGGGGACCTCCACGCGGCCGACCATCTTCATGCGCTTCTTTCCCTCCTTCTGCTTCTCGAGCAGCTTGCGCTTTCGGGTGATGTCGCCGCCGTAGCACTTGGCGAGGACGTCCTTGCGCATCGCGCGGATGTTCTCGCGCGCGATGATGCGGGCGCCGATGGCGGCCTGGATGGGGACCTCGAACTGCTGGCGAGGGATGAGCTTGCGCAGGCGCTCGGTCATCATCGTGCCGTAGGCGTACGCCTTCTCTCGGTGCACGATCGAGCTGAATGCGTCGACCTTGTCGCCCTGGAGCAGGATGTCGACCTTCACCAGGTCGGCCTCCTGCTGTCCGCTCGGCTCGTAGTCGAGGCTCGCATAGCCCTGCGTGCGCGACTTCAGCTGATCGAAGAAGTCGAAGACGATCTCGCCCAGCGGCATGTTGTAGCGGAGCTCGACGCGTTCCTCGCTGAAGTACTCCATGCCCAGGAGCTGACCGCGGCGCCCCTGGCACAGCTCCATCACGGTGCCGACGTAGTCCTTGGGCAGCAGGATCGCGGCCTTGACCATCGGCTCGGAGACGCTCGCGACGCGGCCGTCGGGGTACTCGCTCGGGTTGGTGACGATGACCGTCTCCCCGGTGTCCGTGAGGACCTCGTAGACGACGCTCGGTGCGGTGGTGATGAGATCGAGGTCGAACTCCCGGGAGAGACGCTCGGTGATGATCTCGAGGTGCAGGAGGCCCAGGAAGCCGCAGCGGAAGCCGAAGCCCAGGGCGACCGAGGTCTCGGGCTCGTACTGCAGCGAGGCATCCGACAGCTTGAGCTTGTCGAGGGCTTCGCGCAGGTCGCCGTAGTCGCTGCCGTCGATCGGGTAGATGCCCGAGAAGACCATCGGCTTGGGATCGGTGTACCCGGGGAGCGCATCGGAAGCGGGCTTGCGGTGGGTCGTGATCGTGTCGCCGACCTTCGACTGGCGCACGTCCTTCACGCCGGTGATGAGATAGCCCACCTCGCCGACGCCGAGGCCCTTGGTAGGCACCGGTTCGGGGCTCGAGACGCCGATCTCGAGCAGGTCGTGCGTCGCCGTCGTCGACATCATCTGGATGCGCTCGCGCGGGGCGAGCTTTCCGTCGACCATGCGGACGTACGTCACGACGCCACGGTAGGAGTCGTAGACGGAGTCGAAGATCATGGCGCGAGCGGGGGCATCCGCGTTCCCCTGGGGAGCCGGGATCTGCTCGACGATGCGATCCAGGAGGGCCTCCACGCCCATTCCCGTCTTTCCACTCACCCGCAGGACGTCGTCGGGATCGCCGCCGATCAGGTTCGCCAGCTCTTTGGCGAACCGATCGGGGTCGGCCGCCGGAAGGTCGATCTTGTTCAGCACCGGGATGATGTGCAGATCGTTCTCGAGGGCCAGATAGAGGTTCGCGAGCGTCTGCGCTTCGATGCCCTGCGCCGCGTCGACGAGCAGGATCGCGCCCTCGCACGCCGCGAGGGAACGGCTGACCTCGTAGGTGAAGTCGACGTGACCGGGCGTGTCGATCATGTTGAGCGCGAACGTGCCGTCGCTCGTCTGCCACGGCATGCGGACGGCCTGGGACTTGATCGTGATGCCGCGCTCGCGCTCGATGTCCATGCGATCGAGGTACTGCGCGCGCATGTCACGGTCGGCGACGACGCCCGTGATCTGCAGCATGCGATCGGCCAGCGTCGACTTGCCGTGGTCGATGTGGGCGATGATGCAGAAGTTGCGGATCAGCTCGGGAGGGGTCGCAGACGGCTCGAGAGGCTTCAGGGCGCGCGGTGACATATCCCGACGATTCTACGGGTGAGGCGGGCCTCAGCCCTGCGCGTGCGCTGAGTCCCCGGGCGCGGGCAGCCGGCGCAGTCCCGTGAGCAGCTGCTCCCGGTCGCTCGCGACGCACACGCGGATCCATCCTTCGCCCGACGCGCCGAACGCGGAGCCCGGGGCGACCGCGACGCCCGCTTCGTCGAGGAAGCGCTCGCACCACGCCACGACGTCGCCCCCGGAGGCGTGGGAGACGTCGATCCACAGGTAGAAGGCCCCCGTCGGCGTCAGGTACCGGATGCCCAGCTCGTCGAGCTGCGCCGTCGCCGCGTCGAGGTTGGCGCGGTAGTGCGCGGCGGCCCGGACGACGTCCGCCTGATCGCCGGCGATCGCGGCGGCGGCCGCCCGCTGCGACGGCGCGTCGACGCAGCTGACGATCGACTCCTGCACCCGCAGCATGGTCGGACGCCACCCCGGCGGCGTGACGAGCCAGCCGACGCGGGCGCCCGTCATCGCGTAGGTCTTGGAGGTCGAGAACACCGACAGCACGCGGTCGTCTCTATCGAGGCTCTGCAGGCTCGTGTGCGGCGCACCCCAGGTGAAGCGCTCGTAGACCTCGTCGCTGATCACCCACAGGTCGTGGCGCCGCGCGAGGTCGAGGAGGGACTCCAGCGTGGTCCGGTCGAACGTGGAGCCGAGCGGGTTGGACGGCGAGTTCACGATGATCGCGCGCGTCCGCGGCGACACGAGCGCCTCGACCTCGGCGAGGTCCGGCTGGAACCCTCGCTCGGGTCGCAGAGGGTAGGGCACCGGGACCGCCTGCAGCAGCCGCGCGTTCATGGTGAAGGTCGTGTAGCCCGGGTCGGGGACGAGCACCTCGTCCCCCTGGGCCAGCGTGAGGGCCATCGCCATGTGCAGCGCCTGGGTCGCCCCCACGGTCACCCAGACCTGCTCGAGGTCGACCGCGACGGCGTTCTCGCGGGCGAGCTTGTCGACGATCGCCTGCCGCAGCACCGGCAGCCCGCCGTTGGGCGTGTAGCGCAGGTCTCCGTCGAGCCACGCGTCCGCGGCGATCTGGCGGACACCGCGGCCGACGAGCTCGCCCGGCTCCCCCACCGCGAGGATGATCGTGCCCGGTCGGCGCAGTGCCCGCTCCAGGATGTGCCGTACGCCTGACCCCGGCATCCCGGCGATGTGCGGTGCGATCTCGGGCATGCCGCCATGCTACGTCCGGGCCGGCCGCTAGCCTGGGCGCATGGTCGTGCAGGTCGTGCTCGTGCACGGGATCCGCACGTCCGCCACGATGTGGCGATCGCAGGTCGCGTACCTCGAGGAGCGCGGCAACCCCGTCACCGCCGTCGACCTCCCGGGCCACGGCTCGCGCATGACCGAGGAGTTCACCATCGACGGCGCGTTCGCGACGATCGATGAGGCGGTGACGGATGCCTCTGCCCGCGGCCCCGTGCTGCTGGTGGGCCATTCGATGGGCGGCCTGCTCTGCATCGAGTACGCGGGCGCCCAGAGCCGTCCGCCGGTGGCGGGATTCATCGCGGCATCCTGCACCGCCATCCCCCGGGGGGTCGGTCTGGCGGCATACCGCTTCCTGGCGAGAAGCTTCGACTCCCTCCCCGACCGCGGGATGTGGCTGACGAACCGGCTGCTGGACCGGATCCTCCCCGACGAGACCCGCGACGACTTCGGCGCCGGCGGCTATGCCCTCGACGCGCAGGACATCGCGCTGGGCAGCCTCTCGGTGCTCGACCTGCTCGCCGCCCTCGAACGCATCGACGTGCCGCTGTGGTTCGTCAACGGCCAGTACGACCAGCTCAGGGTCAACGAGAGACTCTTCACCAGGATCGCCCCGCACGCCGAGCTGATCGTCTTCCCGCGGACGACCCATCACGTCACGGTGATGCGCCCGCGGGTCTTCAACGCCGTCCTGAACCTGGCGATCACGACGCTCGGGCAGACCTGTTAGACTCGGTGATTGGCTTGCGTGCGGGGTCCCACCTCCGCGCGACGCCGCGAGCGGCCCCTCTACCCGTAACGCGGCAACTCCCAATCCATCAACACGAAAGATCTTCACCCGTGGCGAACATCAAGTCGCAGATCAAGCGCAACAAGACCAACGAGAAGGCGCGCGAGCGCAACAAGGCCGTCAAGAGCGAGCTGAAGACCGAAGTGCGTCGCACCCGCGAGGCCGTCGCCGCCGGTGACAAGGCCGCCGCCGAGAAGGCGCTGCGCAAGGCGACCAAGAAGCTCGACAAGGCCGTGAGCAAGGGCGTCATCCACCAGAACCAGGCCGCCAACCGCAAGTCGGCGATCGCCAAGCAGGTCGCGGCGCTCTGAGCCCGCTCGGATCTGTTTCGAAGGCCCGTCCCTCCGGGGGCGGGCCTTCGGCGTCGACGCCCGGATCGCCGGGGCGGCGGTCAGGAACCGTAGGGCGCGCGCGTCGCGATCACCGTGACGAGTCGCTCGAGCGCGAACACCGAGTCCCGCGACCCGCCCTTGACCTCGGCATCGGCACGGGCGGCGGCCTGAATGGCCATGCCGAGGGATGCCTCGTTCCACCCCGACAGGTCACGGCGCGCGCGATCGATCTGCCAGTCCTTCATGCCCAGCCGCCCCGCAAGGGCGGCGGCCGGCTCGCGGCTGCCGGCGACGCGCGCCATGGTGCGGAGCTTCATGGCGATCGCCGCGACCAGAGGGACCGGATCGGCGCCTGACGCCAGGGCGTGCCGCAGGGCGATCAGAGCATCGCCGTACCTTCCCGCGATCGCCGTGTCGGCGACCGTGAAGGCCGACGTCTCGACGCGTCCGCCGTAATAGCGCTCGACGACCTGCTCGGTGACGTCGCCGGGCACGTCGGCGATCAGCTGCTGGCACGCCGCAGCGAGCTCGGTGACGTCGTCGGCGAACGCCGACACGAGGGCGCGGAGGGCCGGCGGCGCGATGCGCTTCTTCGCCGCCTGGAACTCCCCTGCGGCGAAGTCGTAGCGATCGCTGTCGCGCTTGATCGCCGGGCAGGCGATCTCGACGCCCCCTCCGTCTCCAGCGCGGATGGCGTCGAGGAGCTTCTTGCCGCGCACGCTCGCGCCGCTGTGACGCAGGACCACGGTGGCACCATCTTGCGGAGCGGCGAGGTAGGACACGGCCTCTGAGAGGAACGCGTCGGAGCACTTCTCGACCCCCGTGACGCGCACCAGGCGAGGTTCGCCGAACAGCGAAGGCGAGGTGACGGCCAGCAGCGATCCGGGCGCGTAGTCGTCTGCCCGCAGATCGGACACCTCGAGGCTCGGGTCCTCTGCGCGGAGGAAGTCGCGCACTGCGGCGATCGCGCGTTCGGCGCAGACCTCTTCCGGCCCCGACACGAGGACGATCGGGGCTGGCTGGGGGGACCGCCACGACAGCTGGGGGATCGTGCTGCGCGCGGCCTTCGCGGGTGCGCGTCGCGCGGTCGGTGCCATGACTCCAGCCTAGCGAGCGCCCCCGACTCACCCGCCTCGTTCCCGCCATACCTCCAGCACTCCCCTGCTCTCGCGCACTGCGACGACGCCCTCGGAGTCGGTCCGCGCCACCACCGCGCCGACATCCGCCAACGTGTCGAGGATCTCGGCCCGCGGATGGCCGTAGTCGTTGTCCTCGCCGACGGTGATGATCGCGAGCGACGGCGCGGCGGCTCGGTAGAGCGCCGGTTCCTGATCGGCGCTGCCGTGGTGGGCCACCTTCACCACCGCGTAGGGCGGACGCAGAGAGCCCGACCCCGCGATCGCCCGCTGCGGCGAGGCGGACAGATCGCCGAGGAGCAGCGTTGCCGGGATTCCCCCGCCGCGCACATCGAGCACGATGCTCGCATCGTTTCCGGGCGGGAAGGCGTGGCCTCGGGCGCGCGGCCACAGGACACTCCATCGTGCCCGCCCCAGCTCACCCGAAAGGCCCTCGTGGGCGGGCTGGAGTCGCGCCCCGGCCCGCGCAAGGCGGTCGAGGATCAGCCCCGCGTCCCCGTGCGGCGGGCCATGCAGCACCGTTCCCACGCGCCCCTCGACCGCGGCGGCGCCGCCCGCGTGATCGAGGTCGAAATGCGTCAGGACCAGCAGATCGACGGTGGCGATCCCGACGCGGTCGAGGCACGCGACGAGCGACTCGGGATTCGGGCCCGTGTCGACCAGAGCCACCACGCCGTTCGATCGGAGCAGAACCGCGTCGCCCTGCCCGATGTCGCATGCCAGAATGCTCCAGTCCGCGGGCAGGGTCCAGCGGCCCGCGACCGAGCCGAGCAGGCCCCCGCCGGCGACGACGCCGATCACGACCGCCACGAGCGCGCCCGACGACCAGCGCATCCTGCGGCCGACCGGCGTGCGCGGACGGAGCGCGATGAGCACGCCGACCGCCGTGCCGACCGCCGAGAGGGTCAGCACACCGGGCCACCCCTCGAGCCATGGAAGCGTGTCGCCGGGCAGCGAGCTGACCGTGGTCGCCGTGGCAGCGATCCAGGATGCCGGAAGCCACGCGACGGCTGCCAGCCCGCTCTGCAGGGGCGGGACGGGAGCGGCCAGGCACGCCGCGAGGCCGACGACCGTCGCGATCGGGGCGGCAGGAGCGGCGAGCAGGTTCGCCAGAACGCCGTACACCGGAATCTGCGGCGCCACCAGGATGATCAGCGGCCCGCACGCGAGCTGCGCCGCCAGCGGCACGGAGAGCCCGAGCGCGAGCGCGCGCGGGAGCACGCGCTCGAGTCCCTGCGCGAGTGGCCGGGCGAACAGCAGCAGCGACGCCGTCGCCGCCGTCGACAGGGCGAACCCGAGCGAGCCTGCAAGCCAGGGATCGATGACGAGCAGCAGGGCGACACCGAGCGAGAGGAACGCCATGCCGACGGCGGGGCGGCCGAGCAGCACCCCGAGCATCGCGATCGCCGACATCGTCGCGGCCCGCACGACACTGGGCTCGGGGGTCACCAGAAGCACGAACCCCGCCAGCACGGCGAGGCCGACCCCGACCCGCACCGGGCGGGATGCCCCGGCGGCGCTCGCAGCAACGAACGCGAGTCCCACCACGAGCGCGCAGTTCGCTCCCGATACCGCCGTCAGGTGCGACAGTGACGACTCCTTCATCGCACCCGAGAGTTCGCGGGAGACCGCCGACGTGTCGCCGACGGCGAGCCCGGGAACGAGCCCGGCACCCTCTCCGGGCAAGCCCCGGACTGCAGCGACGAGTTCCGTTCGCAGCGATGCGGTCGCCGCCGCGGTCCCGTCGGGCGCGCGGGCCACCGTCACCCCGCGGTCCGCCCGGAAGACGAGCACCGCCCGGTCGCCGGGGCGCCCGGCGTGCGCCGTCCCCTGCGCGACGACTTCAGCTCCGACATCGAGCACACCGCGAATGTCGACGTCGTCGGGCGCCACGCGCACCTCGGCCTCCGCGCGGACCAGATGGGCAGCCATGCCGATCGTGACCCTGCTGACGATCGCGTCGAAGGCGAGCGTGCCGTCTGCGCGGCCCTCGACCTTCCCGACCACCGTGGCCTGCACGGTGACGGCACGGCCACCCGTCACGTCGAGTGAGAGCACCGCGTGACGCGCCGGCTCCGCGACAGCGACGTGGGAGGCGGTGGCGGCTCCTCCCACCGCCGCGAGCATCGCGACGATCACCGCCAACCGGGCGCCGCGTCGCGGACAACGCCCGTACGCGGACCACGCGAGAGCCGCCAGCACAGCGAGCCAGAGAGTCGCGGCGAGCACCGCCGCATGCTGGGGAAGATGGATCGCTCCGAGTGCCACCAGCCAGGTCGCGCCCGCGACGGGAGCCAGCCGGAGGGTCTGCCCCCGTGGCACGTCAGACCCTCACCAGATCGCGGAGGGAGTCGAGCATCTTGTCGCCGATGCCGGGCACCGCGAGAAGGTCTTCGATCGCCGTGAACCGGCCGTTGGCGTCGCGCCATTCGATGATGCGCTGCGCCAGCGCAGGCCCGACCCGCGGCAGCGTCTCGAGTGTCACGGCATCGGCGGCGTTGAGGTCGATGAGACCGGCCGAGCTGTCACCGGCAGCCGCGGCGGCGCTCGCCTCCCCCGCGCGTGGAACGTGCAACTGCTCTCCGTCCGTCACCGGCCTCGCGAGATTGACCGCCGCCTGGTCGGCATCCCGCGCGAACCCCCCGGCGGCGGCGACAGCGTCGACCACGCGCGCACCCGCGTCCAGCACGTACAGGCCCGGGGAGACCACCGCGCCGGAGACGTGCGCATACAACGGCGCGGGGGTGGCGGCATCCGTCGCCGAACCGCCGCTCGCGACCTGCTCGATCGGCGCGGCGGCGCCACGGAAGATGCCGATCGCCACCGTCACCGCGAGGGCCGCGATCACCAGGATGACCGCCGCGCCGAGTCCGAGCCGGCGGGACGTCGGCGCCGGTTCGGGTTCGGGATCCGCAGTCACCCGCCCACGCTACGAGCGAGCCTGCGGCCGTCCGTTGCTCACGGGGCGTCCTGGGGATCTCCTCCGCCGGCGGGATGCCGGGGAGGAGTCGTCGTCAGTGCGTGCTGAAGCTGACGACCTTCGGCGGGCGGACGACCGCGCGCGTGATCTCGCGACCGGCGAGCGAGCGCTGCACCTTCTCGTCGGCGCGCGCGAGACGCTCGAGCTCGGCGGCGTCGATGCGCGCGGGGACCTGCAGCGTGGCACGCACCTTGCCGTCGATCTGCACGACCGAGGTGACCGACTCCTCGACCAGGAGCGTCGGATCGGCGTTGCGCCACGGAACCAGCCCGACGAAGCCGTCGTAGCCGAGGACCTCCCACATCTCCTCCGCCGTATGGGGGGCGAACAGGTCGAGGATCATCGCGGTCGCCTCGGCCGCTTCCCGAACCGCCGGGTCAGCGGGTCCGGCGCCGGTGTCGATCGCCTTGCGCGTCGCGTTGACGAGCTCCATGAGACGCGCCACGACGACGTTGAACTTCGTCTGCTCCACGAGCCCCGGAGCGTCGGCGAGCAGACGGTGCGTCACGCGCCGGAGCGACGCGTCACCGTCGGCCCAGACGACGTCCGGATCGCTCGAGACGTCCTTCGCGACGCGCCACGCGCGAGCCAGGAACTTCTGCGCGCCGGTCGTCGAGACGTCCTCCCAGTTGATGTCGTCTTCGACGGGGCCGGCGAAGGCGATCGCGACGCGCACCGCGTCGGCGCCGGGGTCGACCATGCTCGCGGCGAACTCGACGAGATTGCCCTTGCTCTTGGACATCTTCGAGCCGTCGAGCAGCACCATGCCCTGGTTGATGAGGCTGGTGAAGGGCTCGGTGAACTCGATCAGGCCTATGTCGAAAAGGACCTTCGTGATGAAGCGCGCGTACAGCAGGTGCAGGATCGCGTGCTCGACGCCGCCGATGTAGGAGTCCACGGGAGCCCACTTGTCGGCCTCGCGCGAGGGGAACGCCTGGCTCGGGTCGTTCGCAGACAGGAAGCGCAGGAAGTACCACGAGCTGTCGACGAACGTGTCCATCGTGTCGGCGTCGCGCAGCGCCGGCTCCCCCGTCTCGGGATCGGTGGTCGCCATCCACTCGGCCGCGCCGCCGAGAGGCGATGTGCCCTTGGGCGCGAGGTCGAGTCCCTTGGCGTCGGGCAGGCGGAGCGGCAGCTGGTCGTCGGGGACGGGGACGATGCGGCCGTCCTGCGTGTGGATCATGGGGATCGGGGTGCCCCAGAAGCGCTGACGCGAGATCAGCCAGTCGCGCAGGCGATAGGACTTCGCCGCGCGGCCGGTCCCGGCAGCCTCGAGCTGCTCGATCACACGCGCGATCGCGTTGCGCTTGGACAGCCCGTCGAGGGCGCCGGAGTTGATCATGCGACCATCGCCGGTCAGCGCGATGCCCGTCTTGGCGGGATCGATGTCGGCGAGCGTGGGCTCGTCCACACCGGGGTCGATCGGCACGCCGTCGTCGTCGAGCTCGATCACCGGGATCGCGCCCGTGATGGGAGCGGTGGTGTCGACCACCGTCTTCACGGGCAGGTCGAACGCGCGGGCGAAGTCCAGGTCGCGCTGATCATGCGCCGGCACGGCCATGACCGCGCCGTGACCGTAGTCGGCGAGAACGTAGTCGGCCGCCCAGATCGGCAGGCGATCGCCGTTGACCGGGTTGATCGCGTAGCGCTCGAGGAACACGCCGGTCTTGGGTCGGTCGGTGCTCTGGCGCTCGATGTCGGTCTCGCGCTGCACCCGCTCCAGGTAGTCCTGGAAGCGCATCCGCACGTCGGGCGACGATCCGGCCGCCAGCTCGGCGGCGAGGTCGCTGTCGGGCGCGACGACCATGAACGTCGCGCCGTAGAGCGTGTCAGGACGCGTCGAGAACACGGTGACCTTCTCGTCGCGGCCCTCGATCTCGAAGTCGATGTCGGCGCCGACCGACCGGCCGATCCAATTCCGCTGCATGCGGATGACCTTCTGGGGCCAGAAGCCCTCGAGCTGATTCAGGTCGTCGAGCAGTCTGTCGGCGTATTCGGTGATCTTGAAGTACCACTGCGTGAGCTTCTTCTTGACGACCTCGGCACCGCAGCGCTCGCAATGCCCGTCGACGACCTGCTCGTTGGCGAGCACCGTCTGGTCGTTGGGGCACCAGTTGACCGGGCTCTCCTTGCGGTAGGCCAGTCCCCGCTCGTACAGCCGCTGGAACAGCCACTGGTTCCACCGGTAGTACTCGGGGTCGCTCGTGTGGAGCACGCGGCTCCAGTCGTACGACGTGCCGAAGTTCTGCAGGCTGGCGCGCTGCTGCGCGATGTTCGCGTACGTCCATTCCCGCGGGTCGGCGCCGCGCTGGATGGCGGCATTCTCGGCCGGCAGGCCGAAGGAGTCCCAGCCGATCGGGTTGAGGACGTTGTAGCCGCGGTGCCGCCAGAAGCGCGCCACCGTGTCGACGTAGGCGTAGTTCTCGGCGTGACCCATGTGCATGTCGCCCGACGGGTAGGGGAACATCCCCAGCACGTACTTGCGCGGGCGCGTGTCGCCCTCGTCGCCGGCCTTGAACGGGTCGGCGGCCCTCCACCGCGCCTGCCACTTCTCCTGGATGGCGTAGGCGTCGTATCCCCCGCCGTCGGCGGGCACAGCGGTGTCGGGTGGGAGGGTCTGTGACACGGAGAAACCAATCAGAGGGATGCCGAGGACGCGCGACGCGCGAATGTCCAGGTTACCGGAACCGACGGTTCACCAGCCGGGCGGGAGATCCGCGCCCAGCGCGGCGAGCGGGCCGCGGGCCTTGATGCCCACCTCGGCGACTTCCGCCGAGGCATCCGATCGCCACGTGATCCCTCCGCCGGCACCGACGTACGCGCCGCCAGGGTGCACGACGATCGAGCGGATGACCATGGCGAGGTCGAGCGCGCCGTCGGCGCCGACCCAGCCGAAGCAGCCGGCGAAGGCGCCCCGCGGCCCGCCCTCGAGGTCGTGGAGGATCGTCATCGCGGAGAGCTTCGGAGCACCCGTCATGCTGCCGGCGGGGAAGGCAGCGGCGAGCAGGTCGCCCACGGTCACGCCCGGTTCGAGCCGTCCGGACACGGTGCTCACGAGCTGGTGGACGGCGGGGTACGACTCGACCTGCAGCAGCCCGTCGACCCCGACGGAACCCGCCTCGCACACGCGGGAGAGGTCGTTGCGCATCAGGTCGACGATCATGACGTTCTCAGCACGCTCCTTCTCGTTCGCGAGGAGCTCTTCGGCGAGGGCCGCGTCGGTCTCGGCATCCGCTCCCCTCGGCCGCGTGCCCTTGATCGGACGCGTCCGAACGGTCCCGGCGTCGACCTCGAGAAACCGCTCGGGACTGGCGCTCGCGAGGGCGACCTCTCCGGTTCGCACCAGTCCGCCGTGGTGCGCAGGCGTGGCGGCGCGCAGCCGTCGGTACGCGTCGAGGGGATCGACGACGGCGTCGACCTCGAACCGCGTGGTCAGACACAGCTGATACGCGTCGCCCGCACGGATGGCCTCGCGACAGCGCTCGATGAGCCCGGCGTACTCCGTCGGGGCGTGGCGGGACGACGCGGCGGCACGCGCGGCCGGCGGCGGGGTCTCCTCGACCGGGACGATGCGGGAGAACTCCTCGGCCAGCGCCCCGACTCGATCGGCAGGGCCGACGGCCCAGACACGGCCTGTGCCGTGGTCGAAGGCGAAGAACTCCGCTACCCGCAGCCAGCGCTGCCGCGGCATCCGTTCGTCGAACCGCGCCGGGGCACCGGTGCGCTCGGCTGCGTCGTCATACCCCAGCCAGCCGACCCACCCCCCGCGGAAGCGTCCCGCGGGCCAGGGCGGCGCGCTCACGCTCTGACACGCGATCGCGCGCACGACGTCGGGGTCGCTCTCCGACTCGCCTGCGCCGATCCAGCTCCAGCCGTCCGCGGCGTCCGGTCCGGCGTCGAGCCAGAACGCATGGTCATCGCGGTCGTGCCGCGACACGAACACGGATTCCGGGTCCGCCCATCGCGGGAGCTCCATGGCGACGAGGGGCTCGGACATGTTCCCAGGCTAGACGGGGGCCCGTCGTTCTAGGCTCGTGGCGTGAACGAGTTCCTGACCTGGCTGCTCGACGCCGTTCAGAGCGTCGACGCGGTCGTCAGGACCCTGATCGCCGGCGTCGCGATCATGCTGGAGACGAGCGTTCTGATCGGGCTCGTGGTTCCCGGCGACACCGTCGTGATCGTGGCGGCGACCGCCGTCGGCTCGGTGCTCGAGGGTGTCCTCCTCGGCGTCGCCGTCGTGGTGGGCGCGATCATCGGCGAGAGCATCGGCTTCGGCCTCGGTCGCTTTCTCGGCCCCAGGATCCGCCACTCCCGGCTCGGGCAGCGGATCGGCGAGGAGAACTGGGAGCGTTCCGAGCGCTACCTGCGCCGTCGCGGCGGCCCGGCCATCTTCATCTCCCGGTTCCTGCCGGTGCTGCATTCGCTCGTGCCGCTCACGGTCGGGATGAGCGGCTACCCGTACCGGAGGTTCCTCGCCTGGACCGTTCCCGCCTGTGTGATCTGGGCGTCGCTGTACATCTCGGTCGCGGCAGTCGCCGCCGGGACGTACCGTCAGCTCGCTGATCAGCTGCACTATGCCGGGTACATCTTCGTCGGCATCATCGTCATCTTCCTGATCCTCGTCTTCATCAGCAAGAAGATCATCGAGCGCGCCGAGCGCAAGCACCTCGACCACGGCCATGAGACGGACCCCCGTGCAGCCGTCACCGAAGACGACATGGAAGACTGAGACGATGCCCGAAACCGTCGCGACCCCCCAGCGCACGAAGGTTCTGTGGCTCGCGCGTCTGGAGTATCGCTTCCATTCGTGGCGCGAGCGCCGTGCCCGCAGGCGCGGACACACCCCCACCGTGACCCCCTTCCCCGGGTACGCCGGACCGGACTGGGTCCGCGTGCTGGGGCGAGTCATGATCGTCCCCCCGGTGAAGACCACGGAGTCCGGCGAGTATGCGAGCGTGCGAGGCTGGCGGAGCTTCGTCGCGGTCCCGATCGGGTACGCGCAGGTGACGGTCACGATCGCCGGCGTGGATCACGAGGTCGTGGCCGACCGCGGCGGCGTGATCGACGTGCGGCTGCCCGCCGCACTCGCGGCGGGGTGGCAGACCTTCACGATGACCGTCGAGGACGGCGAGCCTGTCGAGACCCGCGTGTTCGTCGTCGCGCCCGACGTGACGTTCGGCGTCGTGTCGGATGTCGACGACACGGTCATGGTGACCGCTCTTCCTCGGCCCCTCCTCGCGGCCTGGAACTCGTTCGTCGTCGACGAGCACGCGCGTCAGCCCGTTCCCGGGATGGCGGTCCTCATGGAACGGGTCACCCGCGAGAACCCCGGCGCGCCCGTGATCTACCTGTCGACGGGCGCCTGGAACATCGCTCCGACGCTGCTGCGGTTCCTCCGCCGCCATCTGTTCCCGCCGGGCGCGCTGCTCCTGACGGACTGGGGCCCGACCCACGATCGCTGGTTCCGCAGCGGCAAGGCGCACAAGCTCTCGAATCTCCGCCGTCTGGCCGAGGAGTTCCCCCACGTGCGCTGGCTCCTCGTCGGAGACGACGGGCAGCATGACGACGAGATCTACACGACCTTCACCGCGGAGCATCCGTCGAGCGTGGTCGGTGTCGCGATCCGGCGCCTGTCCCCTGCCGAGGCGGTGCTCGCCGGCGGTCGCACCGCCGTCAACGACCACAGCGCGGCCGCGGTCCCGTGGGTGTCGGAGTCCGACGGGGCCGGCCTGCTCGATCGTCTGGAGGACGTGGGAGTCGTCCCGCGCTGACGTCGGAGGCCGCGCGTAGGCTGGCCGTATGTGCGGACGCTTCGTGGTGGCCAGTGCCGGTTCCGACCTCGTCGGCGTGCTGCGGGTCGATGTCGAGGGCGACGACCTGCCCGAGCCCTCCTACAACGTGGCACCCACGTCACAGGTCGCCATCGTCCTCGACTCCATCAAAGAGGAGCTCCCCACGCGGCGGCTCGAGAGCGCGCGGTGGGGGCTCGTGCCGGGCTGGGCGAAGGACCCCAAGATCGGGGCCCGTGCCTTCAACGCCCGCTCCGAAGAGCTCGAAGAGAAGCCGATGTTCCGCAGTGCTCTCGAGAAGCGCCGGGCGGTCGTGCCCGCTTCGGGCTACTACGAGTGGAAGAACGTCGACGGGCAGAAGATCCCGCACTACATCCATCCCGCCGACGGGTCGCCGCTGTTCATGGCGGGGCTGTACGAGTGGTGGCGCGACAAGTCAAAGCCCGATGACGACCCGTCGCGGTGGCTGCTGAGCTTCACGATTCTCACGCGCGACGCGGTCGGCCGGCTGGGCTCGATCCATGACCGTATGCCGCTGTTCATCGACGCGGACCATGCCGACGCGTGGCTCGACCCTACGACCGACAACGTCCGCGATGTGCTCGATGCCGCCATCGATGCCGCCCCGGCGCTCGCCGAGAGCCTTGACGACCACGTCGTCTCACGAGCCGTCGGCAACGTTCGCAACAACTCCCCCGAGCTCATCGAGCCGGCCGAGGACTGACGCGCGCTCGCGCGTATCCTCGTACGGTGACGATCGCCCCACCCGCTCCCGCGCTGCTCAGCGCCGAGCGCTGGCGCGACCGCGCCGAGGCTCACACGGCCCGCGCCGACGCGCTCACCGAGGCCCACCGCTCGCGCGCGGCCCGCGGCGTGAAACATCCGGTGGAGGACTTCCTCTTCACGTACTACTCCTACAAGCCGTCGGTGCTGCGCCGCTGGCATCCCGGCGAGGGCGTGGACCTCGCCGATGCAGCGGGGACGGAGCGCACCGCCTGGCGCTGGTACGCATCCGGCGCGCATCCAGGATCACTCGCCGTGGACGGCGAGGGCCTGCGCGCCCGCTACGGCGCTCTCCTGGCGAACATCGGCCGCATCCTGCGTGCGACCGCCGGCCGAGCTGCGAACTTCGGATGCCTCGGACTGCACGAGTGGGCGATGGTCTACCGCGCGACCGACCGCCGTCACGACGTGCCCCTTCGGCTCGGCCAGACGGCGACCGATGCGGTGGTCGACGCGCACGACCTCCGGTGCACGCACTTCGACGCCTTCCGCTTCTTCACGCCCGCGGCGGCGCCGCTCAACCGCGTCCAGCCGACCCGAGAGGGTCAGGCCGCGCGGGAGCAGCCCGGTTGCCTGCACGCGGGAATGGACCTGTACAAGTGGGCGGTGAAGGCCGGCCCTCTCGTCCCCGGTGAGGTGATGCTCGACGCCTTCGAGCTCGCGCGCGACATCCGGATCCTCGACATGCGCGCATCGCCGTACGATCTCACCGACTGGGGCTATGCGGCGGTGCCGATCGAGACGCCGGATGGAAAGGCGTCCTACGTCCGCGCTCAGCGCGAATTCTCAGTGCGCGGGCAGGCGATCCGCGCGCGTCTCCTCGCCTGCATCGACCCGAGGTGACTCACGCCGCGGGCTCGCAGTCGGGACACGGCACGAGACCCCGCCCCGCGGCGGCGAGTTCGAGGCGCAGCGCGGCCACACGCACCGCGGCCTCCTCGAGACGCCCGGCCGGCACCGTGCCCGCATCGACAGCGGCCACGATGCCGTCCACAACCGCGGTCGCGCTGTCCGGGGTGGAGAACATGACGGCGAGCACGAGGTCGTTGCCGGCTGCGAGAGCGGTCACCGCGTTCGCGACCGGGTCAGCGTAGGCATCGATCCCGGATGCCTCGAGCATTCCGAGATCGTCGGTCACCGCGATCCCGTCGAAGCCCATCTCTTCGCGCGCGATGCGATGCCACTCCGGGGAGAGGCTCGCCGGAGTGGCGTCGACCGACGTGTAGGCGAGGTGCCCGAACATGAGCAGCGGAGCCCCCGCCTCGATCCCGGCCGCGAAGGGCACGGCATCCGCACTCTTCCATTCGGCCTTCGTCATGCCGGTGGACGGGATGCCGGCATGGGAGTCGCCCGGCGCCGCGCCGTGCCCGGGGAAATGCTTGAGCGTGGACAGTGCCGTCTCGCCCTCACCCGCGACCGCGGCGGCGACCCGCTCCGCGGCGGCCGCGGGTGACGTCCCCAGGGACCGGCGGTGGATGAACGAACCGGGATCGGCGGTCTCGTCGGCGACGATGCCGAAGTTGACCCCGATGCCGGCCCGCTGCACGAGCGCTGCCCGCGCGGCGAACGCGTCGCGGGCGTGGGCCGGCGGAGCGTCCTTGAGCTGGAGCGACGACGGGAAGCCGTCCCACGGCAGGCGCGAGACGTCGCCGCCCTCCTGGTCGATCGCGAGGAGGGGAGGGAACGCCGGATCTACCGTCAGAGCCGCCGTGACCTCACGAAGCGACGACTCGTCGGCGGGGATGTTCGCGCCCATGAGGATGAACCCGCCGATGCCGGTGGTCGCCATGTAGTCGCGCAGCCTCGCCGCCTCGGTCGTGGGGATGTGTCCCATCACGACCGACGCCGCACGCTCGCGAACCGTCATCGATTCGACCGCCCGGACCGCGGCTTCGTGGAGCGACGGCACCGCAGCAGCCTTGACGGTCACGACGGGCTCGGAGCCGGGCGCGGGACTCGCCTCGCTCGCGAGAGCACCGCTGCCGCTGACGACCGAGGTGGACAGCATCGCGGCCATCGCGGTCGCCGTCAGCAGTAGGCGGCGGTTCCGGATCACCCCGACAGCCTAGGCGGCACGCCTCGTATGGACACGCCCGCCGGGGTTCCCTCCCAGCGGATTCCCGGCGCGGTCCTCAGTGCCGGGCGACGATGGCGGCGGCATCCGTCCCCGTCGGCAACACGCCGTACTGCCACGCGCGGTCCTCGCCCAGCCGCGCCGCGATGAAGGCCTCGGCGTCGCGTGACGGGGCATGGCGCAGCATCAGCGAGGCCTGGAACGCGAGAGCCAGCGCCTCGCACAGGCGCCGGACCTGCGCCTGCGCCTGTGGGAGGTCCGCGCCCTGCACCTCCGCGAGGAGCGCGAGGGTGCGCGTGACGTGGCCGTCGAGAATCGCCGAGGCACCCGCAGCGGTGGCCAGTTCGCTCGCGAAGGCCTCGGCGGACGCCGGGTCGCGGGTGAGCGCCCGCAGGACATCGAGGGCGATCACGTTGCCCGACCCCTCCCAGATCGCCATGACGGGCTGCTCGCGATAGCGCCGCGCGAGAGGAAAAGCCTCGGTGTAGCCGTTGCCGCCCAGGCACTCGAGCGCCTCGTACGCGTGATGCGGCCCGCGCTTGCACACCCAGTACTTCGAGACCGGGGTGGCGAGCCGGCGCAGGGCGATGTCGGAATCGGATGCCTCGGCCTCGAACAGCTGGGCGAGCCGCAGCCCCGTCAGCATGGCCGCCTCGTATTCGAGCGCGAGGTCGGCCAGCACCGCCGTCATCGCGGGCTGATCCACGAGCACGGCACCGAAGGCGCGCCGGTTGCGGGTGTGCCAGAGCGCCTCGGCGAGGGACTGCCGCATCCCGGCCGCCGTCCCCAGAACGCAGTCCAGCCGCGTGCGCTGGACCATCTCGATGATGGTGCGCACCCCGTGTCCGGGTTCGCCGAGCACGAATCCGACGGTTCCGTCGAACTCGACCTCTCCCGAGGCGTTCGACCTGTTCCCGAGCTTGTCCTTGAGTCTCTGCAGCCGGAAGACATTGCGCGTCCCGTGAGGCAGGATCCGCGGCACGAACAGGCATGACAGCCCCTCCTCCGTGCCGCCGCTGCGGGTGTGGGCGAGAACGAGGAAGGCATCCGACATCGGCGCCGAGCAGAACCACTTGTGTCCGGTCAACTGGTATGCGTGCCCGCCCATGGAGACGCCCGTCGTCGTGCCCGCGCGGACGTCGGATCCGCCCTGCTTCTCGGTCATCGCCATGCCGACGAGCGCACTGGGCTTCGGCTCCGCGGGCAGCAGGCGCGGCTCGTAGGATCGCGCGTACAGCCGGGGAAGCCACTCGTCGGCGACCCACGGCGACCCCTGCACGGACGCGACGGCCGCGTGCGTCATCGAGACGGGGCAGGCGTGACCGGGCTCGACCTGCGCGAAGAGCATGAAGGAGGCCGCGCGGGCGACGTGCGCCCCGGGCCTCGGATCGGCCCACGCGGACGTGTGCGCACCGTGCGCGACGGCGGCGGAGATCACACGGTGATACGACGGGTCGTACTCCACCTCGTCCAGTCGGAAGCCCCATCGATCGTGGGTGTGCAGAACGGGGGTATGTGCGTTCGCGAGGTCCGCGTCGCGCTGGAAGTCGCCCGATCCGACGAGGGCGCCGACCTCCCCCAGCGCAGGCGTCGCCCACCCGGCTCCGAAGCGGTCGAGGGCGCCCACGAGCGGGGCGTTGGAGGAGAACTCGTCAACGTCCACGCGCCAGGGAGGCTGGTTCTCGACGTAATGGGTCGCGGCGCCGATCACGCGCTGACCGCGCGAGAACGCGGTCATGCTCGCTCCGTATCGGCCGCAAAGGCGATCGCGACCTGCTCCTCGACGGTGAGCGGGGCGCGCGTGATCACCTCGTGGACGAACTCCAGCTTGTGGCGCACGGGGCCGGCGATCGTGAACGGGTACAGATCGCCGAAGCCCATCGCGCGATTGATCCGATTGAAAGCCTGCGACATCCACTCCCAATCGCTCAGCAGGCGCTGGATCGGCTCGTCGTGGTACGAGTCCAGCGGTACGACGTCGGTATCGCGCAGGTTGGTCATCTCCGCGTCGAGTCGGATGCCGAGAACCGCCGCGGTCTGGAGGGTGCCGGTGATGTGGAGATAGTGCGCGAAGGTCTCGGCGAAGTCCTCCCACGGGTGCATGGTGGCGTACTCGGAGATGAAGCTCTCATGCCAGTCGGCGGGCGCCCCGATCTTGTAGTGGCGAGACAGCGCTTCCTTGTAGCTGGCCCTCTCGTCGCCGAAGAGCGCGCGACACCGCGCCCACGTCTCGTCGTCCGTCATCAGGACACCCTGGTAGTAGTGCCCCACCTCGTGCCGAAGATGCCCGAGGATCGTGCGATAGGGCTCACCCAGACGCACGCGCAGTGCTTCGCGACGGTCGTCGAGACTCTCCGCGAGATCGATCGTGATGATGCCGCCCGCGTGCCCGATCATCACCGGCTTGCCGTCGCTCAGGCTCGAGATCAGATCGAATCCGAGACCGCCGGAGCGCACGTCCCACGGAACGATCGGGAGTCCGAGGTCGCCGAGCTGCAGCAGGAGACGGCGCTTGGCCTCCTCGGTCTTCGCGAGCTTCTCGAGGGCCACGGTGTCATCCGCCTCCGGTCGACGCCGCGTGAGCCGACACGAGAAGCATCTGCCGGCGGGTGCGTCCTCGCGGACGAGCCAGTTGCAGTCCCAGTCGCGATTCGAGCAGGTGTACCAGATCTTGTCGTCGATCTGCACCCGACCATGGCGCACGCCGTAGAACTGCCGCGTGACGATGTGATACCCGAGCTCGGCCTCGCAGTTCGGGCACCTCAGGGTGTCGAGGTAGACGAAGTGGCGGCAGTGCGGGCACCGTGGCTGCGAACTCACGGTCTCACCGTAGCGTCGCCGTGTCGTCGGCGGCCGCTCCGACCCTCATGTCGCCGGGGTCACGCGCAGCTGAAGCAGCAGATCGTCCTCGGGGCGCGGGTCGCCCCTTCCGTCGGTGTTGCTCGTCAGGATCCACAGCGCGCCGTCCGGTGCCGCGACCACGTCGCGCAGTCGGCCCTGCTCCCCCGCCAGGACGGCGAAGGGCTCGCCCGCGAGCTCGCCGCCGGCGGTGTCGACGACCCACAGTCGTTCGCCGCGGAGTCCGGCGATGAACACCGTGTCGCCGATGGCCGCGATGCCACTCGGGCTCGCCTCATCGGTCGGCCACCAGGCGACGGGGCCGATCATCCCCTCGCGGTCGTCCGGCCCCTCGACGACCGGCCAGCCGTAGTTGCCGCCGGCCTCGATGCGGTTGAGCTCGTCCCAGGTGTCCTGTCCGAACTCGCTCGCCCACAGAGTCCCGTCGGCGGTCCACGCGAGGCCTTGCACGTTCCGATGCCCCAGGGACCACACCGGCCCGTCGAACGGATTGCCGGGTGCCGCCTCCCCGTCGGGCGTGAGACGCAGGATCTTGCCGCCGAGCGCGTGCGGGTCCTGAGCGCTGTCCGTGTCGCGCGCGTCGCCCGTGGCGACGTAGAGGTATCCGTCGGGGCCGAAGGCGAGGCGCCCTCCGTTGTGCGTGTTCGCCCGTGGGATGCCGGAGAAGACGACCTCCACGTCGCCGATCGTCCGCGCGCCGGGCTGGCCGCGCAGCGGCATCCGCACCACTCGGTTATCGTCCTGTGCGCCGTGATACGCGTACAGCCACGACTCCGGCCCGTCCACCAGCACGGCGAGCCCGTGCAGGCCCGATTCACCGCCCGAGACGACGCCCGGCACCGCCCCGACCGTGCGCACCCGGCCTGTCGGAGCGAGTTCGAGGATCGCGCCGTCATCTCGCTGCGAGAGGAGCGCCCCGCCGTCCACGGCGACCACCGACCAGGGAGAGGCGAGGCCCTGCGCGAGCGTGCCCGGCGCACCGTCGGGATGCCACAGGCCTGTGGCGGCCGGTCTCGACGACGGGCCCGGCGTCGGCGCGACCGCGGACGGCACCGTCCGCTGCACATCAGTGGGCGTGCAGGCGGATGCCGCGACCGCCGCGAGGGCGAGGCATCCGGCCGCCACCACCCGTCCGAAGCGCGTCACTCGCCCGTTGCGGCCGCTTCGAGCGCGGCGATGTCGATCTTGTGCATGGCGAGCATCGCCTGCACCGCCCGGTGGGCGGTGTCGGGATCGGGATGCCTGATGAGCTCGATGAGCCGGTCCGGAATGATCTGCCATGAGACACCCCAGCGGTCCTTGAGCCAGCCGCAGGGCTGCTCCTGTCCGCCGCCGGCCGTGAGCGCATCCCAATAGCGATCCACCTCGGACTGGTCGGAGCAGGCCACGTACAGCGAGATCGCCTCTGTGAACGGGAACTGCGGACCGGCATCCATCGCGTAGTAGTCCCGTCCTGCGAGCCGGAAATGCGCGTGCATCACCTTGCCGCCCATCGCCGGTACATCGTCGGGGTATCGCCCGAGCGACACGATGGACGAGTCGGGGATGAGTTCGGTGTAGAACGCGATCGCGGCTTCGGCGCCGTCGTCGAACCACAGGAACGGGGTCACATCGGTCATGGGGGCCTCCAGGGTTCCCCCTAGAGTCTCCCGCGCGTCGCGTGCGGTCAACGACCTGCGCGTCGTGGTGTGCGGTGAGCCTCGGGCGTCAGACGCTCCCGTGGCCTGGGCCCCGCCCGCGCCGGGGCGAGTGCCTCGAGGCCGGACAGCGAATAGCGCGCCGGAGCATCGCCGATGCGTAACAGGAAATGCCCCCGGAAGACCGGGGGCATTTCATGCGGTGGTGGACCTGAGGGGACTCGAACCCCTGACCCCCTGCATGCCATGCAGGTGCGCTACCAGCTGCGCCACAGGCCCTCGTTCGGCTGCCCGTCGGGGCAACCAGACCAGCTTACAACACCTCGAACGATGCTCCGAACCACCGCCGCCTACTCGGCCGGAGCGGCCGCCGGCAGCTCGATCGGAACAACCGGGCAGTCCTTCCACAGGCGCTCGAGGCCGTAGTACACGCGCTCCTGCTCGTGGAAGACGTGAACGACGAGGTCGCCGAAGTCGAGGAGCACCCAGCGCGCCTCCTGCCGCCCTTCGCGACGGAGTCGCTTGTGGCCCGCCTCGATGAGCTTGTCTTCGATCTCGTCGGCGATCGCTGCGACGTTTCGCTCGCTGCGACCCGTGACGAGAAGGAAGATGTCGACGAGAGGAAGAGGCTGCGAGACATCCAGCGCGATGAGGTCCTCGCCGCCCTTGGCGTCGGCAGCGACCGCGGCGATTCGCAGCATGTCGTGGGACTGATCGGACACTGTCATCACAGCGCTCCTGTCACGAAGGCGAGGATGAGGACGCCGACCAGCGCAAGCGCGAGGGCGCCCGCCGTGATCGCCAGGGTCAGCATGAGCTTGCTGCCCTTTTCGGGTGCCGGCGGCCTGATGACCTCGCCGGCCGTCTTGACCGTGCTGATCGCCGCGCTCGCGGCGATCGGCGTCGGTGACGAGTGGGCGGGCAGTTCCCCGTCGACGAGCGTCGCGTCGACCTCCTTGCCGTCGGCTGTCCCATGGGCGTGCCCGGTCGAACCAAGACCCTCGGGCAGGTTGAGCGTGCCTGTGACGAGCACTTCTCCGGCGGCTCCGAGCGGCGCGGAGATCGGCGCACCTTCGGGCGCCTGAGACAGGATCAGCGCATTCGGCATGGACACGGCGCCGGTGCTGCGAGCGAGCAACTGGTCGAACGATGGCGGCAGTTCCGCCTGCGGGGTCTCGCCCGACAGCACTCCTGCGCCGAAGAGGGGGTTGACCACGCGGTCGCGCTCATCCTCTGCGGCGTCGGCGGTCTCGCCGTCCGGGAGGACCTCGCTCCACGCGTCCTCGCGATCCGCGGACGTCGACGGCTCGTCCTCCTTCACGGGAGCCGACGTCGATGCCGCGAGCCCGAAGAGGTCGTGCATCCCGCTGTGCAGGCCGACCGGCTCGGTATGGGTGAGCGTCGGGAGCTGGGTGGAGGCGGCCTGGCTGGGGGTGAGCGAGGCCGAGTGAGCGGCTGCGACCTCGGGCGTGATGACCGGTACGGATGCCGTCCGGATCCGCTCCTGCTGACGCGCCTGGCGCCGAGTGAGGGGGGATGCACCGAGGTCGACGGTGGCGTCGGCCACGGGCGCCGGCGGCACGACCGCCGGCTCGGCGGGGCGCGGCAAGGGCGCGACCGCGATCGACGACGCGGGCGGAGCGGTCTGCCACGGCGTCGAGCTCACTGCCGATCCGGCGGCGGCCTTCTTCGACGTCGCCGCGGGCGCGGCGGGCACGGGGACGGATGCCTCGGCCTCTGCGGCTTCGGGCGTGATGACCGGCGTGGATCCGGTGTTTCGGATCTCACGCAGTTGTTTGCGTGTCAGCGGTGGATTCGCCGGCTGCTCGGGTGTGCTCATTCCTTGCTCCGGTAGAGATGGTGCTTCGCAATGTATTGGACGACCCCGTCGGGAACGAGGTACCACACCGGGTGTCCTTGCTCCACGCGGTCACGGCAGTCCGTCGACGAGATGGCGAGAGCGGGGATTTCGAGCTGACTCACGTCCTCACTGGGCAGTCCGTCCGTGCTCAGGACATGCCCCGGGCGCGAGACCGCGACGAAATGGGCGAGGTCCCACAACTCATCATGGTCCCTCCAACTGAGAATTTGCGCTATGGCGTCCGCGCCGGTGATGAAGTACAGCTCGGCGCCGGGCCGTTCGGCCTTCAGGTCGCGAAGCGTGTCGATCGTGTAGGTGGGTCCCGAACGGTCGATGTCGACGCGGCTCACGGTGAAACGGGGGTTGGATGCCGTGGCGATGACCGTCATCAGATAGCGGTGCTCACTGGGCGAGACGTCTTCCTTGTGCCACGGCTGCCCCGTCGGCACGAAGACCACTTCGTCGAGATCGAACCATTGAGCGACCTCGCTCGCGGCGACAAGGTGACCGTGATGGATGGGATCGAATGTCCCACCCATGACCCCGATCCTCGGGGTGGCCGTCACCGACATGCAGTCGGCCTAGTGGCCGTGCCCCGCATGCTGGACGACGTCGTTGGCGTGTGCGCGCGCATACGCCTCGGCCTTGTTCGCATGGCGATTCGCGACGTTGCGGTACGACATCGTCACGAATGCCAGGAGCGCGAAGACGACGATGGCGATGATCCCGTACTGAACGGTCTCGAGAGCGACGTTGCCGTGATGCTCGGACTCCTCCGCAGCGAGGGCGACAATCGTGGCGAGGTTCATTCGGGCTCCGTTCGGTTCGCCAACATCGGTGCTGTGTTCAGTTTAGGCGCTCACGCGCGGACTTGCCCGACGCCTCGCGCGAGCCACTTCGTGCTCGTGAGCTCACTCAGCCCCATCGGACCGCGTGCATGCAGCTTCTGCGTGGAGATCCCGACTTCTGCACCGAAGCCGAACTCGCCTCCGTCGGTGAAACGCGTGGACGTGTTGGCCATCACGACGGCGGAGTCGACCTCGGCGAGGAAGCGCTCGGCCCGTGCGGCGTCCTGCGTGATGATCGATTCGGTGTGGTGGGTCGAGTAGCGACGGATGTGGGCGAGCGCCTCATCGAGGTCGTCGACCGCACGGATGGAGACGTCGAGACTGAGATATTCGGTCGCCCAGTCCTCATCGGTGGCCGGCACCACGCCTTCGGCCAGGGAGGCCACGACCTCGTCACCGTGCACCGTGACGCCATTCGCGCGCAGCGCCTCCACGACCGGCGGCACGAGCCGGCCGGCGGCATCCCCCACCACCAGCACGGTCTCGACGGCGTTGCACACGCTCGGTCGCTGCGTCTTGGCGTTCACGACGATGTCGCGCGCCCACTCGAGGGGGGCGGATTCGTCGAGCACGATGTGCACGACCCCTGCGCCCGTCTCGATGACGGGAACCGACGACTCGGTCACCACCGTCTCGATGAGCTGGGCGCTTCCGCGCGGCACGAGCACGTCCACGATGCCTCTCGCGTGCATGAGCTCACGGGCGCCGTCGCGTCCGAAGTCGTCGACGGTCTGGATCGCCTCGGGGTCGAGCCCACGCTCGGCGAGGGCACCGCGCATCGCGCGAACCAGGGCCCCGTTCGTCTTCTCGGCGGCCGAGCCGCCGCGGAGCACCACCGCGTTCCCCGAGCGCAGGGCGAGCGCGGCGATGTCGACGGTCACGTTCGGGCGCGCCTCGTAGATCGAGCCGACGACGCCGAACGGAACGGAGACCTTCGTCAGTGCGACGCCGTTGGCGAGGGTCCGCTCGTCCAGGACGCGGCCGACCGGGTCGGGCAGCGCCGCGATCTCGCGCACCGCGGTGGCCAGCGCCGCCACGCGAGGGGCGTCGAGGCGCAGGCGATCCTGAAGTGCTTCCGACAGGCCGGTCGCGCGGCCGCGTTCGAGGTCCTCGGTGTTCGCGGCGACGATCTCCGCCTCGGACGCCTCGAGCGCGGATGCGATCGAGAGCAGGGCGTCGCGCTTCTCGGCGTCGGAGAGGAGACCGATGCTGCGCGAGGCCTCCTTGGCGAGCATCATCCGCTCGCGCGCGGTCGTGGCCGTCGTGGTCATCCGCCCAGTTTATCGAGCGGCGGTCCGGATCGGACCGGTCCCGACCGGCGCCCCCGGTTCGGGGTTCGGCTGGAACCACGTGCCGATGTCGTCGCCGTTGAGCGCCTGGTCGACGAGGTCGGCGCTCGTCACGAGAACGCCGATCCCGGATGCCGCGGCGAGCCGCGCGGCCGTGACCTTGGTCGCCGCCCCGCCGGTCCCGACGCTGTTCACCACGACGGAGCCGAACTCGAACCCGTGCAGGTCGTCTCCGTACGCGACGCGCTTGATCGGGACGGCGCCCGGCTCACCGGGGGGACGGGTGTACAGGCACTCGATGTCGCTCAGGAGAACGAGGGCGTCGGCGCCGACGAGCTGCGCGACGAGGGCGGCGAGCCGATCGTTGTCGCCGAAGCGGATCTCGTGCGTGGCGACCGTGTCGTTCTCGTTGACGATCGGGAGGATGCGCAGTCCGAGAAGGCGCTCCATCGCGCGGCGTGCGTTCGATCGGTGCGTGGGATTCTCGAGGTCCCCCGCTGTCAGCAGAACCTGCCCGGCGACGATGCGGAACTCGCGCAGAGCCGCCTGGTACCGGTAGATGAGGACGTTCTGACCCACCGCGGCCGCCGCCTGCTGCGTCGCGAGATCGGTCGGTCGCTCGTCGAGCTGCAGGAAGGGCATCCCGGTCGCGATCGCACCCGACGAAACCAGCACGACTTCCGTGCCCCGCCCGTGAGCGGCAGCGAGGGCGTCGACGATCGGACCGATCTTCTCGGAGTTCTCACCGCTGATCGACGACGAGCCCACTTTGACGACGACGCGGCGCGCCGTGCGGATGCCCTGCCGTGCCGCGAAGCTCACTCGTCGCCCTCGCCGTCCCAGCTGCGCGCAGCCCGGCGCTCGGCCTCGAGCTCGGCGCGGGCTTCGGCCTTCGCGTCCATCAACTCGTGGTAGCGCTCGCGGCGCTCCGACGTGGTGCGACGGTTGCTCTGCAGCAGGCGCGGGTCGGTGCCACGCGGGGCGGTCGCGAGCTCAGCAGCCGACTTCAGCGAGGGCTCCCAGTCGAACACGATCCCGTCGCCCTCGCCGATGACGACGGTCGCTCCCGGGGTCGCACCGGCACGGAAGAGCTCGTCTTCGACGCCGAGCTTCTCGAGCCGGTCCGCGAGGTATCCGACCGCCTCCTCGTTCTGGAAGTCGGTCTGGTGCACCCATCGCACCGGCTTCTCGCCGAGGATCCGATAGACGTTGCCGTAGGTGCCGCCTTCGACGCGGATCCAGAAGTCCTTCTCGGATCCCTTGGGACGGATCACGATGCGCTCGGGGACCGGTGTCTTCGCCTGCTCGAGCCGGTGCTGCGCGACGATGTCGCCCAGGGCGAAGGTGAGCTGCCGAAGGCCCTCGTGGCTCACGGTGGAGATCTCGAACACGCGGAATCCGCGCGCCTCCAGTTCGGGGCGCACGAGATCGGCCAGATCCTTCGCCTCGGGCACGTCGACCTTGTTGAGGGCGACCAGCTGCGGACGCTCGAGCAGAGGCACCTGCCCCTCGGGCACCGGATAGGCGCCGAGCTCTGCGAGGATCACGTCGAGATCCGTGAGCGGGTCGCGGCCGGGGTCGAGGGTCGCGCAGTCGAGCACATGGACGAGCGCGGTGCAGCGCTCGACGTGGCGGAGGAACTCCAGGCCCAGGCCCTTGCCCTCACTGGCGCCCTCGATGAGGCCCGGCACGTCGGCCACCGTGAAACGCGTGTCGCCCGCCTGGACCACGCCCAGATTCGGATGAAGAGTCGTGAACGGGTAGTCGGCGATCTTGGGGCGCGCGGCCGAGACCGCTGCGATGAGGCTGGACTTCCCGGCGGAGGGGAAGCCGACCAGCGCCACATCGGCCACCGTCTTCAGTTCGAGGAGGACGTCTCCCTCCCACCCCGGCGTGCCGAGGAGCGCGAACCCGGGCGCCTTGCGCTTGGGATTCGCGAGAGCTGCGTTGCCGAGCCCACCGATGCCGCCCGGCGCCACGACGAACCGCATTCCCGGCTCGATCATGTCGACGAGCGCCTCGCCCGAGGCATCCTTCACCACCGTCCCGACCGGCACAGGCAGCTCGAGCGAATCCCCCGCCGCACCCGAGCGATGATCGCCCATGCCGAAGCCGCCGTTTCCGCCGGCGCGGTGCGGCGAGTGGTGGTACGACAAGAGCGTGGTCACCTGGGGGTCGGCGACCAGCACGATGTCGCCGCCGTGACCGCCGTTGCCCCCGTCGGGGCCGGCGAGCGGCTTGAACTTCTCGCGCTTCACAGAGACGCAGCCGTTGCCGCCCTTGCCCGCGCGCAGATGCAGCGTCACGCGGTCGACGAACGTCACCATGCGAACTCCTTCATGAAGCGTCCTGGGTCAACCCCAGGGTAAAGGGAAGGGGCGAGCCGAAGCCCGCCCCTTCCTCGAGAATTGCGCAGCGCGTGGATTACTCCGCGTTCGCCACGATGTTGACGACCTTGCGGCCGCCCTTGTTGCCGAACTCGACCGCGCCCGCCGCGAGGGCGAACAGCGTGTCGTCGCCACCGCGGCCGACGTTGGCGCCGGGGTGGAAGTGAGTGCCGCGCTGACGGACGATGATCTCGCCCGCGAGGACCTTCTGGCCGCCGAAGCGCTTCACGCCCAGTCGCTGAGCGTTGGAGTCACGACCGTTACGGGTGGAGCTTGCGCCCTTTTTGTGTGCCATCTCTGCGTCTCTTCCTGGACTTACTTGATGCCGGTGACCTTGACGCGCGTGAGGTCCTGACGGTGGCCCTGGCGCTTCTTGTAGCCGGTCTTGTTCTTGAACTTCTGGATCACGATCTTGGGGCCGCGCTCCTCGCCGAGCACCTCGGCCGTCACGGTCACCTTGGCGAGCTTGTCGGCGTCGGTCGTGACAGCGTCGCCGTCGACGAGCAGGACGGCGGGCAGCTCGATCTTGTCGCCGATCTTCGCGGCCTGGCGGTCGAGAACGACGATCGTGCCGACCTCGACCTTCTCCTGCCGGCCACCGGCGCGCACAACTGCGTAAACCACTTCACACCTGTTTCTACTGGGATGGAGCGCACGGCTCCGGTTGCTTTTGCGAGACTCTGCTCTTGCGAGAAGAGGAAGTCGTGGTGCGGATGGACGGCCCGAGCCGGATGCCGGGGCCCGTCGAGCATCGCCGTGAACCTGCGACGCGTGACGCACCAAAGGACAACTTTACCGGATGCCGCGACATACGGCAAAAGCGCGACGAGCCGTGTCCTTCCCTCGAGCGCATAGGATCGCGACGTGGCCATCCTCATCGACGACCCGCTCTGGCCGGCGCACGGTCGGCTCTGGGCGCATCTCGTGAGCGACTCGGACCTCGAGGAGCTTCACGCCTTCGCCGCGGCGAACGGGATCCCACGCCGTGGCTTCGATCTGGACCACTACGACGTGCCGGATGAGGCGCATGCGCGGCTGGTCGCCGCCGGGGCCGAGCACGTGAGCGGACGCGAACTCGTCCGGCGCCTGATCGCATCCGGGCTGCGCGTCCCGGGACGCGAGCGCCGCGCCGGCCGCTGAAGGACCGGCGCGCGCGCCGTCAGTCGTCGACCGGCGTGTGCGCGACGGGCGTGCCGGTGAGGGCGGCCGTCGTCACCCGCCGGCGGGAACGCCCCTGGCCCGGCGCCTTCGGCTCTGGCAGGGCGCTCAGCACGGAGTCCAGCAGCAGGTCCTTCTCGGTCTTCGGCGCCTTGGCGCGCTCCTTCGGCTCCCCGCGCTTCTTGCGCGCCTTCTTCGGACGCTCGACGGGCACCTCCGCCGCCGCAGCGGTCTCCTCGACCGTCGGCTCCTCGTGATGGTGGATGGTCGATGCCGCGATCTGCGCGAGCGCCGACTTCACACCCTCGGTGATCACGTGCGTGCCATTGGACCCGCCGCCGGCCGGCTGGGCCGAACCGCCTCCGCGAGGACGACGCTGCGAGGACGATCCGCCCGCGGACTGCGCACCCCGATGCTTGACCACCGGGTCGTGATGCACGATGAGGCCGCGGCCCGCGCACACCTCGCACGGTTCGCTGAAGGTCTCGAGAAGGCCGAGGCCGAGCTTCTTGCGCGTCATCTGGACGAGACCCAGCGAAGTGACCTCGGCGACCTGATGCTTGGTGCGGTCGCGACTCAGGCACTCGACCAGACGCCGCAGCACGAGGTCGCGGTTGGATTCGAGCACCATGTCGATGAAGTCGACGACGATGATCCCGCCGATGTCGCGCAGGCGCAGCTGCCGCACGATCTCCTCCGCCGCCTCCAGGTTGTTCTTGGTGACGGTCTCCTCGAGATTGCCGCCCGAACCGACGAACTTGCCGGTGTTGACGTCGACGACGGTCATCGCCTCAGTGCGGTCGATGACGAGCGACCCGCCCGAGGGCAGCCACACCTTGCGGTCGAGTGCCTTCTCGATCTGCTCCGTCACGCGGAACTCGTCGAACGGGTCCCGGTCGCCCTCGTACGCCTCGACGCGCTCGAGAAGGTCCGGCGCCACACTCTCGACGTACTTCGTGATCGTGTGGTGCGCGTCCTCGCCTTGGATGAGCATCTTCGAGAAGTCCTCGTTGAAGACGTCCCGGACGATCTTGACCAGCAGGTCGGGCTCGGAGTGCAGCAGCGCGGGGGCCTGGATGGTCTGGATCTGCTTGCTGATGTGCTCCCACTGGGTGGTGAGGCGCTGAACGTCCCGCGTCAGCTGCTCCTCGGTCGCACCCTCGGCGGCCGTGCGCACGATGACGCCCGACGACTCGGGGAGGACCTCCTTGAGGATCTTCTTCAGACGTGCGCGCTCGGTGTCGGGGAGCTTGCGGGAGATCCCGTTCATCGCCCCGCCCGGCACATACACGAGATAGCGGCCCGGCAGCGAGATCTGGCTCGTGAGGCGCGCGCCCTTGTGGCCGACCGGATCCTTGGTGACCTGCACGAGCACCTTGTCGCCCGACTTCAGCGCGAGCTCGATGCGGCGCGGCTGGTTGCCCGTCTCAACGGCATCCCAGTCCACCTCACCCGAGTACAGGACCGCGTTGCGGCCGCGTCCGATGTCGACGAACGCGGCCTCCATGCTCGGCAGCACGTTCTGCACGCGGCCGAGGTAGACGTTTCCGATCAGCGAGGCGTCCTGGTTGCGCGCGACATAGTGCTCTACCAGCACGTTGTCTTCGAGCACTGCGATCTGGATGCGTCCGTTCTTGGAGCGCACGATCATCACGCGGTCGACGGCCTCACGGCGTGCCAGGAACTCCGCCTCGGTGACCACGGCGCGCCGACGGCCCGCTTCGCGGCCATCGCGACGGCGCTGCTTCTTCGCCTCGAGACGCGTGGACCCCTTGATGCGCTGCGGCTCAGTGATGAGCTCGACCGCGCGCTGACGCGGCGGCGACGGTTCGGAGGCGGACTCGGATGCCTCGCTGCGCTGCCCCTCTCCCCCGCGGCGACGGCTGCGGCGCCGTGACGACCCCGAGGACTGCTCCTGCTCGGGCTCGCTCGGCGGGGCCGGAAGGGGTGCGATCTCGGGCGCGTAGAAGTGCAGTTGAGTCGACACGGCCGAGACGAACGTCTCGGGCAGCAGACCCAGCGACACGGCGGTGACCGGTCCAGTCGGCTCGGGCTCGGGCTCTGCTTCGGGCGCCTCGGGCTCTTCCGCAGGTGCCGGCTCGTCGGCAGGAGCGGACTCATCCGCAGCTGCCGCCCCGTCAGCGGGCGCCGGCTCCTCCGCAGGAGCGGACTCCGGTGCGGGCGCGCCCTCCTCGTAGACCTCGACGGCCTCGATGACCGCTTCGGTCTCGGCCTCAGCCGGCGACCCGTCGGAGTGCGCGCTCACACCGCCTGGTGCGGGTGAAGCATCCGATCCGGTCTGGGGGTTGAGGTCTTCATCTGTTCCATCGGCCATCACTGGCTTACTCCCTGCGGGTCGGCACCGCGCGCCGCCCGGCGAAATCTCTTGCGGTGCCGCACCTGCGGTGCCGCGAACTCACTCGGTCTGCAGCGGGATCCCGGCTCATGCGGCGGGAAAACGCGCTGCCACGGGCATTCGTCGCCCTGAAGTCTTCTGGTGATGCGCGTCGCGGCGCGGCCGCAGCACATCGACACTCATTATCGCACTTTCGCCCGCCGATTGCTCGCCGACGCCACGCCGACGATTTCACACGGCCCCGCACGAGGCATCCGATCCGTCCTCGATGCCATAATCCGGAGCATGTCCGAGCGTCCCTCGCCTACCCGCCACCCGCTGATGGCCGTGTGGCTCGTCGTCGCCGGCGCGATCGGCTGGTGGGCGGCTTTCCAGCTGACGGTCGAGAGGTTCCACCTGCTCGCCGACCCCGACGCCATCGCGTCCTGCGACTTCAGCGTGCTGGTCCAGTGCACGGCGAACCTCGAGTCGTGGCAGGGAAGCGTCTTCGGTTTCCCCAATCCGATCCTCGGGCTGACAGGGTGGGTCGCGCCGATCGTGGTCGGGATGGCCTTGCTCGCGGGTGCGCGATTCGCGCGGTGGTTCTGGCTCTTGTTCGAACTGGGAGTGCTCTTCGCCTTCGCGTTCGTGATCTGGCTGATCTCGCAGAGCATCTTCGTGCTCGGCACCCTGTGCCCGTGGTGCATGGTGACGTGGGCGGTGACGATCCCCACGTTCTACGTCGTGACCCTCCACGTCCTGCGCACCGGCATGGTGCCCGTCGGACCGAGGGCGCGGCGCGCGGCCGGCGCTCTCATGGGATGGGTGCCGTTGTTCGCCGTCGTCAGCTACGCCGTGATCGCGATCCTCGCCCAGGTGCGGCTCGACGTTCTGGGCAGCATCTTCTGACGCGAGATCTTCTGACGCGAGCGCACGAGGCCCGCGTCAGAACCAGATCTCGAGCTCGCGCGCTGCCGACTCCGGGCTGTCGGAGCCGTGAACGAGGTTCTGCTGCACCTTGAGGCCCCAGTCGCGGCCCAGATCACCGCGGATCGTGCCGGGCGCCGCCGTCGTCGGATCCGTCGTTCCCGCGAGCGATCGGAAGCCCTCGATGACACGGTTGCCTGCCAGGCGGATCGCGACGGACGGTCCCGACATCATGAACTCGAGAAGCGGCTCGTAGAACGGCTTGCCCTCGTGCTCGGCGTAGTGGCGCTCGAGCGTGCCCCGGTCGGGCTCGACGAGG
This sequence comes from Microbacterium sp. MF43, assembly GCF_012847295.1. Classification (GTDB taxonomy): domain Bacteria; phylum Actinomycetota; class Actinomycetes; order Actinomycetales; family Microbacteriaceae; genus Microbacterium. The sequence continues at coordinate 303,346 of NZ_JABBDY010000003.1, read as the reverse complement.
CGGATGTCGACGAGTGCGTAGCCCTTCGCCTCGATGCGCGCGAGGATCGCGCCGGTCAGTCCGCGCGCCACGCCGTCGGGCTTGATGAGGACGAGGGTCTCTTCGGTGGCCATGGGAAGTCTCCGTTTCGCCGGTTCAGGCTTCTTCTGGGGGGTTCGCGGCGAGCTGGGCGTTGCGCCGATCGAGGGCCGCTCCCTTGATGGTCGCATACGCGTACATCCCGCCGAAAATCAGCGCGACGATCCCGAGCGAGGGAACCAGGAACGCCCCCAGCGCCACGATCACCTGCAGCGCCCATCCGAAGGCGATGCCCCACGGGTAGCGGAGGAAGCGCGTCGCAAGCACCATCAGCACGGCCACGACGGTGCCGGCGACGATTCCCCACCACGGCGCGATCGGTTCGGGAAGGGCCCGGAGGCCGTAGATCACGAGGCCGCCGAGGAACGCGATGATCGACTCGAAGCCGAGCACGATCGCCGCGAGCGATTCGGCTGCGCCGCGCGGGCGGCGTGAGCGGGGCGCGGGCGCGGGCGCGTCGGCGGTCGTCACTGCTCCCACCCGCTCTTCCAGTCCTCGGCGGCGGCGAGGGCCAGCGCCTGGCCGGCGAGCACGACGGATCCTGCGATCACGACAGCACGCCGATCGGATGCCGCCGCCCACGCCCGCGCGGACTCCGCCGCCTGTGCGAGGTCGTCGTGCACCGTCACGGCGAGCCCCTGGGCCTCGGCGAGATCGGCGAGACGGTCGGCGTCCTCGGCCCGCTCGGATGCCGGCGCCGTGGCGAACACGTGGCTTGCGGCGGGGGCGAGTTCGCGAACGATGCCGTCGGCATCCTTGTCGGTGAAGACGCCGAGCACGACGCCCCACTCGTCGAAGTCGAACGACTCGCGCAGCGCCGTGACGAGCGCGCGGACGCCATGCGGGTTGTGCGCGGCGTCCACGAGCACGGTCGGCGCGATGCCGACGAGCTGCAGGCGTCCGGGAGCCGTCGCGCGGCCGAGGCCCTCCGCGAGCACGTCGCCGGTGATCGGCTGGGATGCCCCGCCGATGAGCGCCTCGACCGCAGCGATCGCCAGCGCGGCGTTGAAGCCCTGATGCCCGCCGTAGAGCGGAAGGTACTCCTCCTCGTACGTTCCGGCCAGACCGCGGACCGTGATCTGCTGTCCGCCGACGGCAAGTCGCTGCTCGGCGAGGGCGAACTCCGCGCCCTCGAACGCGATGCTCGCGCCGCGGGCGGCGGCGGCTTCTCGCAGCACCGCCTCGGCCGCGGCATCCTGTCGCGCCGACACCACCGCCGCGCCGTCCTTGATGATGCCGGCCTTGACCGCGGCGATCTCGGCGATCGTCTCGCCGAGGCGGTCGGCGTGGTCGATGTCGATCGGCGCGAAGACCGCCACATCGCCGTCGGCCGTGTTCGTCGAGTCCCACGCTCCGCCCATACCGACCTCGAGGACCAGCACGTCGATCGGGGCGTCGGCGAATGCGACGAACGCGAGCACGGTGAGCAGTTCGAAGAACGTCAGCGGAGCATCGCCCGCCGCCGCCAGCTCGGCATCGACCAGCCCTACGAAGGGCTCGATCTCGTCCCAGGCGTCGGCGACGGCAGCGTCGGCGATGGGCTCGCCGTCGATCATGATGCGCTCGGTGAACCGCTCCAGATGCGGACTCGTGAACAGGCCCGTGCGCAGCCCGTGCGCACGGACGAGACTCTCGATCATCCGGCTCGTCGAGGTCTTGCCGTTCGTCCCCGTCACGTGGACCACGCGATACGTCTTCTGAGGATCGTCGAGCAGTTCGAGCACTCGGCGCGTCCGCTCGACGCGGGGCTGCACCCAGCGCTCACCCTGGCGCTCGAGCAGCGCCGCATAGACGGCGTCTGCGCGAGCGACGTCGCGATCGGTCATGCGTTCGCCTCCACCTTGGTCACGGACACGGTGAACGCGCCGCGGTTCGCGAACGTTCCCGCCGAGAAGTCCGCGGAGTGCTGAGCGGTGCTCGCCGACGCTGGCCCGCCGACGACCAGCTCGTGCTCGAGCGCGAGCGTCTCCCCCGGGATGTCGGCTGCGAAGAACGCGGCCTCGACCGCCCGGCCGTCGTCGGGGTCTGCGAATGCCAACTCGAGACGGATGCGGTCGCTCACCTCGAACCCGGCGGCCTTGCGCGTATCCTGCACGGCGCGGATGACGTCACGCGCCAGCCCCTCGGCCTCGAGCTCGGGCGTGGTGGCGGTGTCGAGCAGCACGAAGCCGCCCTCGCCGACGAGCGCGATGGCCGTTCCGGCGGCGACGCCGCCCGCCTCGAGGGTGAGCTCGTACTCGCCCTCGTGCAGCGCGACGCCGTCGACCACCACGGCGCCGTCGATCTCCTCCCACACGCCCGCGCGTGCCCCCGCGATGACGTGCTGCACCTGCTTGCCCAGGCGCGGTCCGGCCGCCCGTGCGTTCACGGTCAGGCGCTTGCTGATGCCGTAGCGCTCGGCCACGTCACCGTCGAGCTCGACCAGCTCGACCGACTTCACGTTGAGCTCGTCTCGCAGGATGCCCTCGAACTGGCCGAGGGACGAGGCATCCGGAACCACCACCGTCAGCTTCGCGAGCGGCAGGCGCACGCGCTTGCCCTCCTTCTTGCGAAGGGCGTTGGCGACGCTGGAGACCTGCCGGACCGCATCCATGGCCGAGCGGATGTCGTCGGCGGCCGGGAACGCGGAGGCGTCCGGCCAGTCCTGGAGGTGCACGCTGCGGCCCCCGGTGAGTCCCTGCCAGACCCGCTCGGACACCAGCGGGATGAGGGGCGCCGCGACGCGCGTGAGCGTCTCGAGCACGGTGTACAGGGTGTCGAACGCCTCACGGCTGCGGGGATCATCGTTCACCCCCAGCCAGAAGCGATCGCGCGAACGGCGGATGTACCAGTTCGTCAGCGCCTCGGCGAAGTCGCGGAGCTTGGCGGCGGCGAGGGTCGAGTCGAGCCCCTCGAGATCTGCGGCGACGTCGCGCACGAGATCTCCGGTGAGCGCGAGGATGTAGCGGTCGAGCACATCGGTCGAGTCGGTGCGCCAGGATGCCTCGTACCCGCTGCCCTCGGGCCCGCCCGCCGCGTTCGCGTAGGTCGCGAAGAAGTACCACGCGTTCCAGAGCGGGAGGAGGAACTCGCGCACGCCGGCGCGGATGCCCTCCTCGGTCACGACGAGGTTGCCGCCGCGCAGCACCGACGACGCCATGAGGAACCAGCGCATCGCGTCGGAGCCGTCGCGATCGAAGACCTCGCTCACATCGGGATAGTTGCGCAGCGACTTCGACATCTTCTGACCGTCGCTGCCCAGCACGATGCCGTGGCACGAGACGCCCGTGAACGCCGGACGGTCGAACAGCGCCGTCGAGAGCACGTGCATGACGTAGAACCAGCCGCGGGTCTGGCCGATGTACTCGACGATGAAGTCGGCGGGCGCATGCTCGTCGAACCAGTCGTGGTTCTCGAACGGGTAGTGCACCTGGGCGTAGGGCATCGACCCCGAATCGAACCACACGTCGAAGACGTCCTCGATCCGGCGCATCGTGCTGCGGCCGGTAGGGTCGTCGGGGTTCGGACGCGTCAGCTCGTCGATGAACGGGCGGTGGAGGTCCACCTCCCCCTCGGTGTTTCGCGGCAGGCGTCCGAAGTCGCGCTCGAGGTCGGCGAGCGAGCCGTAGACGTCGATGCGCGGGTACTCCGGGTCGTCGCTCTTCCAGACCGGGATCGGCGACCCCCAGTAGCGGTTGCGGCTCACCGACCAGTCGCGCGCGCCCTCGAGCCACTTGCCGAACTGCCCGTGCTTGACGTTCTCGGGCACCCACGTGATCTGCTCGTTGTTCTCGAGCAGCCGATCCTTGATATCGGTGACGCGAACGAACCAGCTCGACACGGCTCGGTAGATCAGTGGGTTCCGGCAGCGCCAGCAGTGCGGGTACGAGTGCTCGTAGCTGGCCAGCCGCAGCAGGCGGCCGGCCTGACGCATCAGCCGGACGAGGGGCGTGTTCGCGTCCATCCACAGCTCGCCCGCGACGTCCGTCACCTGCGGCAGGAATCGTCCTCCGTCGTCGAGGCTCATGATGAGCGGGATGCCGGCGGCCTCGGTCACGCGCTGGTCGTCCTCACCGTAGGCCGGGGCCTGGTGGACGATGCCGGTGCCGTCGCCGGTGGTGACGTAGTCGTCGACGAGGATGCGCCATGCCGTCTGGGTGCCCCAGATCTCGGCGTCGGCGTAGTAATCGAACAGCCGATCGTAGGCGACGTCCGCCAACTCCGAGCCCAGGACGGTCTGCACGACCGCCGCGCGGGCCTCCTCGGCCGACTCGTAGCCGAGATCCTTCGCGTAGCCGGCGAGCAGCTCTTCGGCGAGCAGGTAGCGGTGCGCGTACGCCTCGGCGGGCTCGTCGGCGCGGCCGTCGGGGGCATGGTGGACGTCTGCCGCGCCGGCCGGACCGCCGGGAACCACCACATAGCGGATCTCGGGTCCCACCGCCAGGGCGAGGTTGGTCGGCAGCGTCCAGGGCGTGGTCGTCCAGGCCAGCGCCCGCACACCGGTGAGCCCGAGCGACTCCGCCTTCGCCCCGACCAAGGGGAAGGTCACCGTGACCGACGGGTCCTGGCGCATCTTGTAGACGTCGTCGTCCATGCGCAGCTCGTGGCTGGAGAGAGGCGTCTCGTCCCGCCAGCAGTAGGGAAGCACGCGGTAGCCCTCGTAGGCGAGCCCCTTGTCGTGGAGCGTCTTGAAGGCCCAGAGCACCGACTCCATGTACGAGGTGTCGAGCGTCTTGTAGCCGCGCTCGAAGTCGACCCACCGGGCCTGTCGCGTGACGTAGTCCTCCCATTCGCGGGTATAGGCGAGCACGGACTGCCGCGCCTTCGCATTGAAGGCCGCAAGTCCCATCTCCTCGATCTGCGTCTTCTCGGTGATGCCCAGCTGCTTCATCGCCTCGAGCTCGGCCGGAAGCCCGTGCGTATCCCACCCGAACACGCGGTCGACCTTCTTGCCGCGCATCGTCTGGAAGCGCGGGAACAGGTCCTTGGCGTACCCGGTGAGGAGGTGTCCGTAGTGGGGAAGGCCGTTCGCGAAAGGAGGGCCGTCGTAGAACACCCACTCCTCAGCGCCGTCGCGGTTCGCGATGGACGCCCGGAACGTGTCGTCCTGCTGCCAGAACGCGAGCGTGTCGCGTTCGATCTCTGGGAACCGCGGGCTCGGCACGACGGCATCGGCGGCGGGTCCGAACGAGGACTTCGGGTAGGTCATGTCACTCCAGCAGGTTGCGAACGCTTCCTGCGAGGACGACCCTTGCGAGCCGCGGTACCACCCCGCGTGGCGCCCGTTGTCGCGGGCGCCCTCTCTCACTGCGGCTGTGACGGGCCTGACCCGCTCGGTTCTAGTGACCCCGAAGGGCGTTCTTCCGAGAGCTCCCCGGTGATGGCCGGATCGGTGCTGATGGTCGATTCTATCGTGCGGGCACAAGAGGGAATGCCGGGAATGGTGCCGCGGTTTCTGGACGCGTGCCAAGATTGACGTCCGTGACCTCTGCTGCCATGCCCGACACCGCCTCGTCCCCCACACGCCGAGTGGCGTGGGCCTCCATGGTGGGGACCTCGCTCGAGTCCTTCGACTTCTACGTGTTCGCGTACTTCTCCGCGTTCTTCGTCGGCCCTCTGTTCTTCGAGCCGCTCGGCGAGCTCGGCGCGACCGCGGCGGGCTTCCTCACGATCGCGCTCGCCTTCGTGGTGCGCCCCATCGGCGCGATCCTCTTCGGCTACATGGGCGACCGCCTCGGCCGCCGGGCGACGCTCCTGTGGACCGTGGGCATCATGGGCGTGGCCACGGGCCTCATCGGCCTGCTGCCGACGTATGCCCAGGCCGGCTGGATCGGCGCGATTCTCCTCATCCTCCTGCGCATCGTGCAGGGCCTCTCGCTCGGCGGGGAGTGGGGCGGCTCGATCCTCATCGCGACCGAGCACTCCGGCCGCCTCAAGCGCGCGTTCTACGCCGCGATCCCGCAACTGGGCTCCCCGGTCGGCTCGATCCTCTCCGCGACGCTGTTCATCGTCATGACCGTCGCCCTTCCCGCCGAGGCGATGGTCGAGTGGGGATGGCGCATCCCGTTCCTCCTCGCGATCCCGCTGCTGCTGGTGTCGCTGTACCTTCGCTGGTCGATCACCGAGACACCCGTCTTCGAGGGAGTGGTCGCCGAGGGGCGCCGCGACAAGATCCCGTTCGTGACGATGTTCGCGCAGCGCCCCGCGGCGATGGCGATCGCGATCGGCTCCGCGCTCCTCGGGATCGGCTCGTACTCGCTGATGAACACGTACACGATCAACTACGGCGTCGAGCGGCTCGGCTTCAGCTTCCAGGACCTCCTGATCGCGACCACCATCGGCGGCCTCCTGCAGCTCGTCACCATCCCGCTGTTCGGGGCGTGGGCGACGCGAGTGGGTTCGGCGAAGGTGGTCGCCTGGGGAGCCCTCGGCACGCTGCTGATCACCTTCCCGATGTACTTCCTGCTCCAGTTCGCGGCTTTCCCGATCCTCGTGGCGACGATGATCATCGGCGGGATCCTGCCGACCATGTCGTGGGCCGCGCTCGGCGGACTCATGAACGACCTGTTCCCGGATCACTTCCGGTACTCGGCACTGTCGTTCGCCTACGCCCTGGCGGCCACGATCAGCGGCTTCGTTCCGTACGTGACCTTCGAGCTCGGTGCAGCAACGGACTTCGCGTGGTGGCACCCCGGCGTCATCCTCGCGATCCTCTCGGCGATCACGCTCGTCTCGGCGTGGGCGGCGTCACGCCGCCCGGCCGAGCCCGAGTTCAGCGGGTCCGGTCGCGACCAGCCGGAGACCGCGACCGTCTGACTGGTCGGAGCGGGCGGGTAGCGTCGACGGCATGGCTCGTGTCGACCGCCCGCTCGCTCCTCGTATCGGCGCCCCCGATCTTCCCGACGAGTTCACGGAGGTCGCCGGACTGCGACCTCGTGACGACGTCCTTCGCGCGCGGATCTCGAACCTGGAAGCCCGCACGGATGCCTCGCACGCCGTCCTGACCGAGTGCGAGGTGCTCGAGGCATCCGTCGACCGACTCGATCTCACCGGCGCCACGCTCATCGACGTGACGTTCGACGGGCTCCGGGCGACCGAGCTGATCGCACGCGAGGCACGGCTGAGGCGCGTCTGCATCACCGGGGGCCGGATCGGCACCCTCGACCTCGGGAGTGCCGGCGCCGACGAGGTCGAGCTCCGAGGCATCCGGATCGACTATCTGTCGCTCGGGGGCGCCACGGTCGAGGATCTTCTGGTGGCCGACGGCACGATCGTGACGCTCGACGTGCCGCAGGCGGCGCTCACGCGCGTGCGGTTCGAGGGCACGCGGGCGGACGAGGTCGACACCCGGGGAATGCGGGCGGACAGTCTCGACCTGCGCGGACTCGATGCCGCGTCCTTCCTCGACGTGTCGTCGCTGCGGGGCGCCACCCTTACCCCGTGGCAGGTGGAGCAGCTCGCTCCCGCCTTCGCCGCCTCACTCGGGATCGACGTGCAGGCCTGACGCCGCCGGCGGCGTCGCGCGCACCCGGTAGAATCGTGGGGCACCCCACACTCAGGCACGCTCACACAGTGCCGCACATATCGTCCAGGAGACCCGCATGGCCGACGCGCACATTCCCGACAAGCCCGCCCTCGAGGGTCTCGAATCCAAATGGGATGCCGCGTGGACCGCGCAGGGAACGTACCTGTTCGACCGCGCCCGCGCTGCGCGGGCCGGCCGCGCCGGGATCTACTCGGTCGACACTCCCCCGCCTACGGCGTCGGGGAGCCTGCACATCGGACACGTCTTCAGCTACACCCACACCGACGTGAAGGTGCGCTTCGAGCGCATGCGCGGGAAGACCGTCTTCTACCCGATGGGCTGGGACGACAACGGCCTGCCGACCGAGCGCCGCGTTCAGAACTACTACGGCGTGCGCTGCGATCCGTCGCTGCCCTACGATCCCGCGTTCACCCCCCCGTACGAGGGCGGTGACAACAAGTCGAGCCGCGCGGCCGACCAGGTGCCGGTGAGCCGCCGCAACTTCATCGAGCTGTGCGAGAAGCTCACCGTCGAGGACGAGAAGCACTTCGAGGCGCTGTGGCGCGCGCTCGGACTGAGCGTGGACTGGACGCAGACCTACCGGACGATCTCGGACGACACCATTCGCACGAGCCAGCTTGCCTTCCTCCGCAACCTCGAGCGCGGCGAGGCGTACCAGGCGATGGCTCCCACGCTGTGGGACATCGACTTCCGCAGCGCGATCGCGCAGGCCGAGCTCGAGGATCGCGACCAGCCGGCGGCGTATCACCGCGTGGCGTTCCACAAGGCCGACGGCTCCGGCGACGTCCACATCGAGACGACCCGCCCCGAGCTCCTGCCCGCGTGCGTGGCCCTCGTCGCGCACCCCGACGACGAGCGCTACCAGCCGCTCTTCGGCTCGACCGTGCGCACACCGCTCTTCGATGTCGAGGTGCCGGTGCTCGCCCACCCGCTGGCGCAGCAGGACAAGGGATCCGGCATCGCCATGATCTGCACCTTCGGCGACGTGACCGACATCATCTGGTGGCGCGAGCTCGACCTGCCGAACCGCACGATCCTCGGCCAGGACGGGCGGGTCCTCGCCGACGCTCCCGACGTGATCGTGACGGATGCCGCGAAGGCCGCCTACGCGGAGCTGGCGGGCAAGACGGTCTTCAGCGCGAAGAAGCGCATCGTCGAGCTGCTCCAGGAGTCCGGCGAGATGGAGGGCGACCCCAAGACCTTCACGCACGCCGTCAAGTTCTACGAGAAGGGCGACCGCCCGCTCGAGATCGTTTCGACGCGCCAGTGGTACATCCGCAACGGCGCCCGCGACGAGGCACTGCGCGACAAGCTCATCGCGCTCGGCAAGAGCATGGCGTGGCATCCGGACTTCATGCGCGTGCGGTTCGAGAACTGGACCAACGGGCTCACCGGCGACTGGCTCGTCTCACGGCAGCGCTTCTTCGGCGTGCCCATCCCGGTCTGGTACGGGCTCGACGAGAGCGGCGAGCGGGACTACGCGCACGTGATCACGCCCGACGCCGCCGCGCTGCCCATCGACCCCAGCACCGACGTGCCGCCCGGGTACACCGAGGACCAGCGCGGCGTTCCGGGCGGGTTCGAGGGTGAGAACGACATCTTCGACACGTGGGCGACCTCGTCGCTGACGCCGCAGCTCGCGGGCGGGTGGGAGCGCGATCCCGAGCTGTGGAACCTCGTCGCCCCGTTCGACCTGCGCCCCCAGGGCCAGGACATCATCCGCACGTGGCTCTTCTCGACCCTGCTCCGCAGCGCGCTCGAGGACGACCGGGCACCGTGGACGGACGCCGCGATCTCCGGGTTCATCGTCGACCCGGACCGCAAGAAGATGTCGAAGTCGAAGGGCAACGTCGTCACTCCCGCCGACATCCTCGCCCAGCACGGCTCCGACGCCGTGCGGTACTGGGCAGCCTCGAGCCGGCTGGGCACGGATGCCGCGTTCGACCCGCAGAACCCCACCCAGATCAAGATCGGGCGGCGCCTCGCGATCAAGGTGCTCAACGCGGCGAAGTTCGTGCTGTCGTTCCCGGTGCCCGAGGGCGCCGAGGTGACGCACGCCCTCGACGCGTCGATGCTCGCCACGCTCGACGGAGTCGTGCGCGACGCCACGAAGGCACTCGACGCCTACGATCACGCCCGTGCGCTCGAGGTGACCGAGTCGTTCTTCTGGACGTTCTGCGACGACTACCTCGAGCTGGTGAAGGAGCGCGCCTACAACCAGGCCGATGTCGGCCAGGCCTCGGCGGCGCTCGCGCTGCGCACCGCCCTGTCGACCCTCCTGCGCCTGTTCGCGCCCGTGATCTCGTTCGCGGCCGAGGAGTCGTGGTCGTGGTTCAACGAGGGTTCGGTGCACACCGCGTCGTGGCCCGAGCCGCTGGGCATCGACGGGGACCCCGAGGTGCTCACCGCAGCCAGTGCCGCGCTGATCGGCATCCGTCGCGCGAAGACCGAAGCGAAGGCCTCGCAGAAGACGGCCGTCGCGACGCTGACGCTTCGCGCCGAGGATCACACCGTCGCGCGGCTGCGGCTGGCAGAGGGCGACCTTCGCGCCGTCGGGCGCATCGAGTCCCTCGAGCTGCTCGGCGGCTGGAACGAGCTCGTCATCGACAGCATCGAGCTGGCGCCGCAGGAGGCCTGACATGCAACTCGGAACACGCTGGACCTCGGGGGACGAACCCCCGAGCTCGGTCCCCCAGGAGCTCCGTGGCGAGATCGCCTCGGTCGACGCCACGATCCCGGCGGACCTCTTCGGGCAGCCTCGTCCGCGCTGGACGCTGACGTGGCTCGAGGGCAAGCCGATCGCGGAACTCGACACGGGCATCATCGTGTCGCTGGACGAGGACGGCGTCGCCTTCGCGCGGAACGACCCTGAGGACGGCTTCGGCTAGGAGCCCGCGCCGGCGCGCAGCGTTCGCGCGGGCAGGAGTGCCGCGTCGATCAGCGTGCGCCCTCCGACAGGTGCGGCGAGTTCCCGCACGACGAGTGTCGCCATGTTGGCCGGACACGCCCATCTCCGCCGCGCGGTGACGGGTCAGTCCTCGGGGGCGTCGTGCTTCGAGGCCTGCAAGAGGAGCCTCCAGGCGACGAGGACGGCGAGCAGGGTCGCGCCGGCGGCGAGCAGGTAGGGCAGGCGCAGATCGAAGCGGGCGATCCACCCGCCGAGCAGCGTCGCGAAGGGAAACAGTCCCCAGGTGAAGGTGCGGATGATCCCGAGCACACGTCCGAAGAGATAGCCGGGCACGATCGCCTGCCGAAGCGCTCCCCACGGGACGTTCCACACCGAGACCGCGCACGCCATCAGCGCATACGCGATGGTTCCGGTGATCACTTCGGGTGCAGCCCAGACGCAGACGAGGGATGCCGCCGCCACCAGGTTCGCTCCGAGCATGACTGCCCCCCGGCCGAATCGCTCCACAAGCCTCGACGCGACCAGCGAGCCGCCGAGCGCGCCCAGTCCTATTCCGGCCGTCACGACGCCGATGGCGGCGGGTGCGACAGCGAGCTCGTCGAGGAAGTAGAGGAAGGTCGGGGCCTGGGCCAGCGAGAAGGCGGAGCCCACGACGCACGTGAAGACCACCATGGACCGCAGGAAGCGGTGGCGCCAGAGGTACGTGATCGCTTCGCGAGCGGACGTACCGCCTTCTGCGGCGACGAGCGCGGCCTGCTCCGCGGCCTGTTCGGCCGGAGCCTCCGCGGCGGCGATCGGCTCTCCCGCGACGACGGCTGCCGCCGGTTCGGGGGCATCCTGCCGCTGACCGCGCGACGCCCCCCGCAGGGGACGTGCCGCAGAGAGCGGGAGCATCACGGCAAGCGCGATCGGGATCAGGTACCCCGCCGCCCCGACCCACAGCGGAAGTGCGAGCGACACGGCGAACAGGACGCCGCCGATCGGCGTGGCGATGAAGCTGTCGATGGTGACCTGCGCCGCCTGCAGGAATCCGTTCGCCCGATCGAGCGATCGACGTTCGACGAGAGAGGGGACGACCGCGTTCGTCGCGTTGTCGAACAGGGTCTCTCCGACCCCGAAGACGAGGGTGGCGGCGAACAGCCACCAGATGTCGAGTGAGCCGGTCACGGTGAGCACGGCAAGGCCGAGAGCAGCGAGCCCCCGCAGTGCGTTCGCGAGCGCCATGATGCGTCGTCGGTCGAAGCGGTCGACGATCATGCCTGCAGGGAGCCCGAAGACGAGCCACGGCACGAAAGCGAGCGCACCGATCGCGGCGATCGCCAGCGGGTCGCGGGTGAGCGTCGTGGCGATCAGCGGCACCGCCACCCGGCCGAGGCCGTCAGCAAGGTTGCTGAAGGCTGCGGCGGTCCAGAGCTTGCCGAAGTCCCGTCCCAGCGCGGGTTTCGCTCGCGGTTCCGGGTTCGTCGCCGGGCCGGCCAGAGGGGGCCGGCCCTTGCGCCCGGCCCCCTCTGTCATATCCGCGGTGTCCGTCGTGCCGGTCATCGCGGAAGCATCCCGACCGCGCCCATGGCGAGGGCATCGGCGCGGGTGTCGGCGGCCTGACTCTGCGCGTCGAGCGGCGGGGTGGTCCAGGTGCGCCGTTCGAGTCTCGATTCGACGAACCGGTCGATCCCGGCGGCGGTGGTCAGCAGCATCCGCTCGAATCGCGTGGCGTGCGTGGAGCGAGGTGCGGTGAGAGCGGTCATGACTGTCCTCCCAGGGTGGGAAGCGGGAACAGGTCGGCCCGAATCGTGACGGGCCGGACGTTCTCGCCGGATTGGTCTCGGTAGTTGTCCACGGCCTCGTCGATCAGGGCCATGATTTTGAGCGCGAGCTCCTTGCTCTGCTCGGGGGTGAGGCGTGCCGTCGCGGTGGAGATGAGCGTGCCCTCCTGCCACATCTCGTCCTCTCCGCCGATTCCGCGGTTGACGAACTCGAGCAGCTGGTCGTTGCGGTTGCGCAGGAACTCGTTCATGACGACCTGCGTCGCGGCACGGCCGGCAGGTGTCGCCATGGCGTCGGGGCTCGCGAACGAGACGCCGCCCACGGGCCGCTCCCACCAGCGCTCGCGACCCGTTCCACGGTCGGTGGCTTCGCGGATGAGGTCGTGCTTGGCGAGCGCACGGAGGTGGTAGCTCGTCGCACCGCTCGACTCCCCCAGGCGCTCCGCGAGGGAGCTCGCCGTCTGCGGTCCGTACTGGCTGAGGATGTCGTAGATCCTCACCCGGAGCGGGTGGGCGAGCGCGCGCAGGGCCCCGGAGTCGAGGACGCGATCCTCGTTGTGACGCTGCTCCGAGCGGGCCATCGCTTCGGCCTGCTCGTTGGTCTCGTTCTCTGCCATGGCATCAGATTAGCGATGCAAAGACTTCTTTGCAAGCATTTCTTTGCAACGGCTTGTTTGCAAACAAGTGTGGGCATCTTGGCTCGTCGTGATTAGGCTGAACCGCATGCCGAACGACAACCCTCTGCTGTCCCCCGGGCCGCTTCCCTACGATCTCCCCGACTACACCGCCATCCGGCCGGAGCACTACCTCCCCGCGTTCCGCGAAGCCTTCCAGCAGCACTCCGGCGAGATCGCCGCCATCACTCGCGTGCGCTCCATGCCCACGTTCGAGAACACCCTCGTACCGCTCGAGGAGAGCGGGAAGCTCCTCGGCGACATCTCGCGCGCTTTCTACACCGTGTCGTCGGCAGACGCCACTCCCGAGATCCAGGCGATAGAGGAGGAACTCGCTCCGCTCATGTCGGCGCATCACGATTCGATCCAGCTCGACTCGGACCTCTATTGGCGGATCAAGACCGTCCACGACGGGCTGGACGACCTCGAGGTGGATTCCGAGCAGCGCTACCTGGTGGAGCGCCATTATCGCGAGATGTCTCACGCCGGCGCCGGACTCGATGATCCGGCGAAGGAACGGCTCACTGCTCTCAACCAGCGCCTCTCGACCCTGACCACCACCTTCGAGAAGAACCTGCTGAACGACACGAACGACCTCGCGGTCGTGTTCGACGCGGCCGACGAGCTCGACGGGCTCACCGAGGGCGAGCTGTCGGCCGCGGCACAGGCTGCCACGGACCGCGGCCTCGACGGGAAGTGGGTCGTCACCCTCACGCTGTTCACGGGTCACCCCTACCTGTCGTCGCTGACGAACCGCGACAGTCGCAAGCGCCTCCTCGACGCTTCGCGCTCGCGCGGCAGCCGCGGGAACGAGTACGACAACCGTGAGGTGCTCCTGGAGATCGTCCGGCTGCGGGCCGAGCGGGCGGCACTGCTCGGCTACGACACGCATGCGGGCTACGTCACCGCGGACGAGACCGCCGGATCGCCCGAGGCGGTGCACGACCTCCTGCGGCGGCTGGCCGTTCCGGCCGCTCGGAATGCGCGGAGCGAGCAAGCGGCGCTGCAGGAGATCATCGACGCCGAATCACAGCCCTTCACGCTCGAGGCGCACGACTGGGCGTACTACACCGAGAAGGTGCGGGAGGCGGAGTTCGACCTCGATCGCGGTGCACTGCGCCCGTGGTTCGAGGCGGAGCGCGTGTTGAACGATGGTGTCTTCCGCGCAGCGACAGAGCTGTACGGCGTGACCTTCACCGAACGCCCCGACATTCCCGCGTATCACCCGGACGCCCGCGTCTTCGAGCTCCACAATGCCGACGGCAGCGAGCTGGGCCTGTTCATCCTCGACCTGTACACGCGCGACACGAAGCGCGGCGGCGCATGGATGAACTCGATCGTCTCCCAGTCGGCGCTGCGCGCAACCCGTCCCGTCGTGGTGAACAACCTCAACGTGCCCAAGCCGGCGCCCGGCAAGCCGACCCTGCTCACCCTGGACGAGGTGACGACGCTCTTCCACGAGTTCGGGCACGCCCTGCACGGCCTCTTCGCGACGGTGACCTACCCGCACTTCGCCGGCACGAATGTGTTCCGCGACTTCGTGGAGTTCCCCAGCCAGGTCAACGAGATGTGGATCTACTGGCCGGAGATCCTCGACGCCTATGCGCGGCACGTCGACACCGACGAGCCGCTCCCTGCCGACGTGGTCGAGAAGCTGCGCGCGTCGGAGGCCTTCAACCAGGGGTTCGCGACCAGCGAGTATCTCGCCGCTTCCTGGCTCGACCAGGCCTGGCACTCGCTGACGTCCGAGCAGGCAGGCGTCGACCTCGACGTCGCGGAGTTCGAGGCATCCGCTCTCGCCGACATCGGTCTCGACAACCCGGCGGTGCCCACCCGCTACTCGTCGACCTACTTCGCGCACGTCTTCTCGGGGGGCTACAGCGCCGGCTACTACTCCTACATCTGGAGCGAGGTCCTCGACGCCGACACGGTGGAGTGGTTCCGCGAGAACGGCGGGCTCACGCGGGCGAACGGCGATCGATTCCGTCAGCGCCTCCTGGGCGTCGGCGGGTCGAAGGACCCGCTTGCCGCCTACCGCGACTTCCGTGGACGGGATGCCGATATCCGGCCCCTCCTGGAGCGACGCGGTCTCGTCGCCTGACGACGGGGCGCCGCGGTCACGCCGTGTGGGCGACGGCCCACGCGGCGGCAGCGGCACGCGAGGGAACGCCGAGCTTGGAGCGCGCATTCGCGACGTGACGGTGCACCGTATGGATGCTGAGGTACAGCTCCGAGGCGATCTGGGCGTCTGTGAGTCCCCGGGCCACCAGCGTGAGCACCTCGAGCTCACGGAGGCTGATCGGAAGCGCGGCACCCGGCGTCGGCGCACTCGGCGAGACCACGTCCGGCTCGGCCACCCCGTCGAAGCGGAGAGCGGCCGCGAGCAGCGCGGTCGTGTCACCGTGCCAGGGATGATGCGCCGCTCCGTCGAGCACCTGCAGGCGTGCGTCGGGCAGCGCGTCGGCGACCGCCGCCCCCAGCGCCAGACGTATCGCGCGGTCACCGCGGCGGTGGAGCACGAGCGCGGGAGCCGAGACGTCTGCGGCGAAGTCCCTCGCGTCGAAGGAGTACACGGCCTCGAGCGCGGCGGCCGCGGCATCCGCCGTCGCCGTCGAACGCTGGTGCCGCACATACGCGCGACGCTGCTCCGGGGTCGCGTCGGGGTAGAAGATGTCCGACATCACCCGCGAGCTGACGCCCCAGCTGCGTCGCACGAGTTCCACCAGGGCGGCGCGGTCGGCGTCGGGCGCGATCATGGACCCGGACAGGTACGCGCCCGACAAGACGAGTCGCCGCACTCGTTCAGGGTGGCGGGCGGCGAACGCGATCGCGACCGGACACCCCGACGAGCCGGCGAAGAGGGTCGCCTGCTGCGCGTCGGCGGCATCGAGCACCGCGAGCATGGCGTCGACATGCGGCCAGAGTTCCGACGGTGTCTCGCGAGATCGCGAGAGGCCACTGCCCGGCGGATCCATCCGGATGACTCGACGGTGCTGTGCGATCGTCGAGACGAAGTCCCGGAAGGGCGGGTACTCCGCGTCGCGTTCGAGGTGGCTCATCCACCACCCGCCGATGAGGACCGGCGGGCCGTCGCCCGTCTCAGACCACGCCACGTCGTCTGATCCGGTCCAGGCGTACCGGATGGGGGGCTCGCCCGATCGCACGATCTCAGTATGGGACACGACCCGGCCCGCGGCGAGCGGGCCGGGTCGTGGCGGCGAGAGCGTGCGACCCTGGACGGGCGTCATACACCGAGCCGGTAGAAGGACCAGGCCGGGTGCTCGATCTCGAGCCGGCGAACGTCCGCCAAGCCGGCGGCCCTCGCCCACGCCGCGACCGTGGGCGCGCGCAGCACGGTGCCGTGCGCGTGGCCGCTCCCCTCTGCGAGGGTGGCGGGCAGGCAGTGCAGCACACTGAACGCCGAGAACATGCGGTCGAGGGGCCCGGCCGGAGCGGTGAACGTGTCCGACACCTGAGCATCGCCGACGAGGACGGCTCCCCCCTCCTGCAGGAGTTCGGCGAACGCCGAGAGCGCGCGCTGCGGTTCATTCATGTCGTGAAGCGCGAGGAAGACGGTCACGAGGGTCGCTCTGCCGCCGACGATGCGGGCGAGCTCGCCCACGTCCGTCGCGTCGGCCGCGGCGAACGACACCCGGTCCGCCACGCCGGCTTCAGCCGCGTGGCTTCGAGCTTCGTCGACGGATGCCTCGTCGAGGTCTACCCCGACGACGCGGGCATGCGGGAATCGACGCGCGAGCGCGATCGTCGACCACCCGGTTCCGCAACCTGCGTCCACGACGATGCCGCCCTGCTCGAGTCGTGCCGCGATGTCCGGCAGGTGCGCCATCCACGCGCCGAGCGCGTGCGTGTAGCCCGGGCGGTAGATGGTCTCCAGACCGTGGCGCACTGCAGCGCCGAAGTCCGAGAACGCGACGGCTCCGCGTCCGGGGAACGCCGCTGAGACGTCCTCGAAGGTCTCCGCGATCCCGGCGAACATCTCCGCCAGTCCGGCACCGTGCAGCGGATTCGTCGGATCGAGGAGCACCGGCCGGTACGACTCGGGCAGGACATAGCGTTCGGCGCGGTCGTCCGCGACGAGGACGCCTGCGATCGCCTGCTGCTGGAGCCATTCGGCAAGCTGCCGTTTCCCAACACCGGTCTCGTCGGCCAGCTGGGCGGCTGTCGCGGCGCCCAGGCGGTCGATGGTCTCGTACAGGCGGTGGCGTCGTCCGAGTTCGATGGTCAGCAGTTCGAGGGCCGGGCCTACCGATTCGAGGAGTCGCTGGGCGAGCGCCGCGCCCTCTTCTGCCTGCGCAGCGGTGAGCGCGGCGGCGCCGTGATCGATGTCTTCAAGGATGGTCGACATGGTGTGCCTTTCTGTCAGTGCTCGGCTCAGCCGGGCGAGTGGGTGGAGTGTTGGGCTGTCTGCGACGGCCCGTGTGGATCACCGGAAGCGACTCGCCCACCGGGCGACGCGCTGCCTGCGGAGGGCGATCCAGGTGGAATCGGCGCGGGCGATCACTTGCCCGCGGCTGTCGACGATGGCGACGGACGTCTCGTGCCGACGTCCCTGGCGCGCGCGGGTCCAGCTGTACACGACGAGGTTCTCCCCCACGCGCGGCCGGCGCTCGACCAGGGCGGTCATCGTCCCGAGCAGGCAGAGTTCACGATCCCGTAGGGCGGCGGCGGGGTAGCTCGGGCAGTCCATGGCGGCCCACACCGTTGCGTACGAGGCCGTTCCCCCCACGGCATCGCGACTGTCGACGGACCAGGGTGCCGCCAGAAGCTCCGGCCGACCGCGAACCGGCCCCGGCGTGATGTGCATGCCATCCCGGCGGTGCGGCGAGCAGACGACGCAGTCGGACAGGGGATGCTTCTGGCCGACGAAGGGGTGGGCTTCACGCGCGGCGAGGGCGTCATCCCACGCGGGCGCGGCAGGAAGCGCCGCCGGCACCAGGCTCCCGGGACGCGCCTCGGCGATGAGGCGGCGTCCGTGGTGGACAAGGCACCCGTGGGCGCCGTCACCCGAGACGTACAGGGTGCGACCGAGAGGGATGCGGCGGCGGAGCCGCACGGTGACGACATCCGCGTCGATGTGACGCGCGATCGCACCCGCGGCGAACCCCCCGTTCGCAGAGCGCCGAGGGCCGTTGTGCCGCGGGTCGATGCGTACGCTCCCCAGGAGTGAGGACCGCACTTGCTCGGCGCCGGCCGGACGGAGGTCGATCGCAGCGGGCCGGCCGAAGAGCGCGGCCGACTCGTGGGTGGAGAGGATCAGGTCTGACATGTCCCCGAGTCAACCGCGCGGCGGATCTAGCGCGCGTCGCTCGGAAGGGCCATTCACACGTGGCCGGAATCGGCCATCTCGCAACGAGCCGGCCCTGTGGGATCACCTCCCGGGTCCGGCCGCGGGCCTGTCGTCAGGCGCTCTTGCGCTTCTGGCGCAGCACGAGGGTGGGCGGCGCGCCATCCTCGACCGCCGCGCGCGTCACGATGACCTTGTCGACGTCGTCGGTGGACGGGATCTCGAACATGATCGGGCCGAGCACGTCTTCGAGGATCGCGCGCAGACCGCGGGCGCCTGTCTTGCGCTCGACGGCGAGATCGGAGATCGCTTCGAGCGCCTCCCGGTCGAACTCGAGAGTGACGCCGTCGAGCTCGAACATGCGCTGATACTGCT
This sequence comes from Microbacterium sp. MF43, assembly GCF_012847295.1. GTDB lineage: Bacteria > Actinomycetota > Actinomycetes > Actinomycetales > Microbacteriaceae > Microbacterium. The sequence goes on along the minus strand of NZ_JABBDY010000003.1, from coordinate 284,718 downwards.
TGACGAGGGCGTTCTTCGGCTCGGTGAGGATCTCCATCAGCGCGTCACGGTCGAGCGGGGAGACCGATGCGACGACTGGCAGACGCCCGATGAACTCGGGGATCAGGCCGAACTTGTGGAGGTCTTCCGGCCGGACCTCGCTGAAGAGAGTCAGGTCGTCGCCCTTGTTGTGCAGCGGTGCGCCGAAGCCGATGCCGTGCTTGCCGACGCGCGACGAGATGATGTCTTCCAGGCCGGCGAACGCACCGGCGACGATGAACAGCACATTCGTCGTATCGATCTGGATGAATTCCTGGTGCGGGTGCTTGCGACCGCCCTGCGGCGGCACCGATGCGACCGTGCCCTCGAGGATCTTCAGGAGCGCCTGCTGCACCCCCTCGCCCGAGACGTCGCGGGTGATCGACGGATTCTCCGCCTTGCGCGCGATCTTGTCGACCTCGTCGATGTAGATGATGCCGGTCTCGGCGCGCTTGGTGTCGAAGTCGGCGGCCTGGAGGAGCTTGAGGAGGATGTTCTCGACGTCTTCGCCGACGTAGCCCGCCTCGGTGAGCGCGGTCGCGTCGGCGACGGCGAACGGGACATTGAGACGCTTGGCGAGCGTCTGTGCGAGGTAGGTCTTTCCGCAACCGGTGGGACCGAGGAGCAGGATGTTGCTCTTGGCGATCTCGATCTCTTCGGCCCGCTGCTCGGCGGACTGGATCGTGCCGTGCGCACGCACGCGCTTGTAGTGGTTGTACACCGCGACGGACAGCGCACGCTTGGCGGCGTGCTGACCGACGACGTACTCCTCGAGGAAGCCGAAGATCTCACGCGGCTTCGGAAGATCGAAATCGGTCACGACGCCCGAGCTGGACTCGGCCATCCGCTCTTCGATGATCTCGTTGCACAACTCGACGCACTCGTCGCAGATGTAGACGCCGGGACCCGCGATGAGCTGTTGCACCTGCTTCTGGCTCTTTCCGCAGAAGGAGCACTTGAACAGGTCGGCGCTCTCACCGATGCGTGCCATGAGGCTCCCTCTCGTCACGTGCCGGGGCGCTCCCCGGGTGTTCTCAGAGCCTAATCGCTCGCGACGACATGCGGCGGGATTGCCACGTTCAATGTGAACGATGAATTGTCCGCCCACAGCGAAGCCCCGCCCTCCCGGGTTTCCGGGAAGCGGGGCTTCGAGGCATCCGCCCTACTTCGTCAGAGCAGCGGGGGTGCGCTTGCGCGTCGTGAGCACCTGGTCGACGAGACCGTACGTGACGGCCTCCTCGGCGGACAGGATCTTGTCGCGGTCGATGTCCTTGTTGACCTCTTCGATGGTCTTGTTGGAGTGCTTCGACAGCGTCTGCTCGAGCCACGTGCGCATGCGCATGATCTCCTGCGCCTGGATCTCGATGTCGGACGCCTGGCCGTGGCCGGCCTCGCCCATCGCGGGCTGGTGGATCAGGATGCGCGCGTTCGGCAGCGCGAGACGCTTTCCGGGGGCGCCGGCCGCCAGCAGCACGGCCGCCGCCGAGGCCGCCTGGCCGAGCACGACGGTCTGGATCTGCGGCGACACGTACTGCATGGTGTCGTAGATCGCCGTCATCGCCGTGAACGAGCCACCGGGCGAGTTGATGTACATGATGATGTCGCGGTCGGGATCCTGGCTCTCGAGCACGAGCAGCTGCGCCATGACGTCGTCGGCCGACGCGTCGTCGACCTGGACGCCGAGGAAGATGACGCGGTCCTCGAACAGCTTGTTGTAGGGATCCTGGCGCTTGTAGCCGTACGCCGTGCGCTCCTCGAACTGCGGGAGGACATAGCGGCTTCCGGGCATCTGGAGGCCCTGCGGGCTCATGCCGGGTCCGAAGGTGGGGGTCTGCATTCCGGGTTCTCTCTCTTTCGCCTTCGGAGCCGTCAGGCCGCGGTCCCGCCGCCGCCGACGACGTCGGTGGCGGATTCGCGGATGTGGTCGACGAAGCCGTACTCGAGGGCCTCGTCCGCCGTGAACCAACGGTCGCGGTCACCGTCGGCGTTGATCTGCTCGACGGACTTGCCGGTCTGCGCGGCGGTGATCTCGGCGAGACGCTTCTTCATGTCGAGGATGAGCTGTGCCTGCGTCTGGATGTCGCTCGCGGTTCCGCCGAACCCGCCGTGAGGCTGGTGCAGCAGCACGCGGGCGTTGGGCGTGATGTACCGCTTGCCCTTCGTGCCCGCGGTGAGCAGCAGCTGGCCCATGGACGCGGCCATGCCGATGCCGACGGTGACGATGTCGTTCGGCACGAACTGCATCGTGTCGTAGATCGCCATGCCAGCCGTGATCGAGCCGCCGGGCGAGTTGATGTAGAGGTAGATGTCCTTCTCGGAGTCCTCGGCGGCGAGAAGGAGGATCTTCGCGCAGATCTCGTTGGCATTGTCGTCGCGCACCTCCGACCCCAGCCAGATGATGCGGTCCTTCAGCAGCCTGTCGAAGACGCTCGTCGCGACAAGTGGTTCGGCCATGTGTACTCCTGATTCCGTGGTCGTGCCATCGAATCTACCGGCGCGCCGAGAGCGACCCGCGCGTGTTCGCCCTGGGCAGATCAGGCGCCGCCGACGCGCAGTTCGTCGGCGTACCAAGCGACCGCGCGCCCGTAGCGGCTGAGGTGGGGTGCCAGGGTGCGGAGGGCGACGGATGCTCCCTCCGCCGCGTCGCCGTTCGAGACGAGCGCGAGAGCGAGGAACGCCGCGGCCTCGTCGCGCAGCGGCGAGACGGGCTGGCGGGCGACCTCGGCGCGCAGCATCCGGATCGCCTCCTCGCTGCGGCCGAGGTTGCGGACCGTGCTCGCGAGCTGGATCACCGCCTGAGGCCGGAGCTCATCGTCGAGACCGCGCTCGAGGGCCGCGCGATACAGCGGCTCGGCCTCTGCTTCGCGCCCGGCGGCATCTCGGGCACCCGCCCTCTCGAAGAGGCCGCGCGCGTCATCGGGGGCGAGCTCGGCCGCGAGGGCGTCGATCCGCTGGAGGCGCGTCTCATCGTCGAGCCCGGTGTCGGCCCACACGGCCTCGACGCGTCGTTCCCAGTCCCGGGTCATGGTCGTCCTCCTCGATGAAGAAGGGGACGGATGCCGCGGCATCCGTCCCCTCACTCTCGCTGCGTCGCAGCGATCACTCCTTGTCGGCAGCGGCCTTCTTCTTGGCCGGCGCCTTCTTCTTGGGCTTCTCGGCCGCGGCCTCGGGGGCGGCCTCGGCCTCGGCGGCCTCGGCCTCGTCCGCGGCTTCGGTCTCCTCCGCGGCCTCGGTCTCGTCCTCGACGGCGACGAAACCGGTGAGGTCCACCGGGTTGCCGTTCGTGTCGACGACCTTCACCTTGCCGAGCGCGACCGCGAGGGCCTTGTTGCGGGCGACCTCGCCGACCATGGCAGGAAGCTGGTTGCCCTCCTGCAGCGCGTTGACGAAGTCCTGCGGCGCCATGCCGTACTGCGCGGCCGACTGCACGAGGTACTGCGTGAGCTCGTCCTGCGAGACCTGCACGTTGACCGTCTCGGCGATCTTGTCGAGGAGCATCTGCGTCTTGAACTGCTTCTCGCTGGCCTCGGCGACCTCGGCGCGGTGCACGTCGTCCTCGAGACGGCCCTCGCCCTCGAGGTGGTTGTGCACCTCGTCGTCGATGAGCTGCTGCGGCACGGGAATCTCGACCTGCTCGAGCAGCTGCTCGATGAGCTTGTCGCGCGCGGCCGAACCCTGCGTGAAGACCGACTGCTGGCCGACGCGCTCCTTGAGGCTGTCGCGCAGCTCGGCGATCGTGTCGAACTCGCTGGCGATCTGGGCGAAGTCGTCGTCGGCCTCGGGAAGCTCGCGCTCCTTGACGGCCTTGACGGTCACCGAGACCTCGGCCTCTTCGCCGGCGTGGTCGCCGCCGACCAGCTTCGAGCGGAACGTGGTGTCCTCACCGGCGGTGAGCGAGTCGATGGCCTCGTCGATGCCCTCGAGCAGTTCACCCGAGCCGACCTCGTACGACACGCCCTCGGCGCGGTCGATCTCGGTGCCGTCGATCGCGGCGACGAGGTCCAGCTCGACGAAGTCGCCGGTGGTGGCGGGGCGGTCGACGGTCACCAGCGTGCCGAAGCGGGCGCGCAGGCGGTCGAGCTCGGCGTCGATCGCGGCCTCGTCGACCTCGGCGGCCTCGACCTCGACGGTCGTGCCCTCGAACGCGGGGAGATCGAAGTCGGGACGCACGTCGACCTCCACCTCGACCTCGAGGTCGCCCGAGAAGTCCTTCTCGTTCGGCCACTCGGTGACCTCGGCGCTCGGACGGCCCAGCACGCGCAGCTCGTTGGCCTCGACGGCCTCGCGGTAGAACCCGTCCAGGCCCTCGCTCACGGCGTGCTCGAGCACGGCGACGCGGCCGATGCGCTGGTCGATGATCGGCGCGGGGACCTTGCCCTTGCGGAAGCCGGGGATCTGCACGTCCTGCGCGATGTGCTCGTACGCGTGCGCGATGCTCGGCTTGAGCTCATCGGGGGTGACCGTGATGTGGAGCTTCACCCGGGTCGGGCTGAGCTTCTCGACGGTGCTGTTCACCATGCCTGTTCGTTCTCCTCTATCGGACCGCGCGCGGGCGCGGCGGGTGGAAGTCTGGTTTCGCGGAATCTGTGGCCGTGATGTCGGGGCGACAGGATTTGAACCTGCGGCCTCCCGCTCCCAAAGCGGGCGCTCTACCAAGCTGAGCTACGCCCCGGGCGGGTTCGCACGCGTGCGTGCGCCTTTCGGCCCCGAGAAGTCTAGCCGACGCGCCTGGGCACTCGTGTCGGATGCGCGCGTCGGATGCGGTTAGACTGTCGGATGCCGCGGCACGCCGCTGCGGGGATGTAGCTCAATGGTAGAGCCTCAGTCTTCCAAACTGATGGTGCGGGTTCGATTCCCGTCATCCCCTCCACATCGTCATCTGCCGGTCAGGGCCGGTATCGCTTCGCGTCCGCGGGACACGCTCGAGCACCGTGCGCACGCCGTCCTGTCTTGCCGCGCCGGGCGCGCCGCACACTTCGGCTCGTGACGCGCAGATGCAGCCGCGCGGCATGCACCGATGTGCGCGGCACCCGCACCCGCGCGGCGCGCGGCACGCACGGGTGGAGGGGGCGACTTCGGGGGTGATTTCGGCCCGGTCGTGATGACGCCCCGCCCTGCCCGCGGCAGAATGCGGGCAGGCAAGGATCACGAGGGGGTACCGCGATGACCACGCCGAGTTCGTCGGCCCAGACACCGAAGCCGCGGAAGCTGCCGCGTCGGCCGGCGTCAGCGCTCACCGAGAAGTGGACGCGCATCGACGACGTCGACGTGTTCTACCGGGAGTCGCCTCGGAAGCCGGCCGATCCGCGCGTGATGATGCACGTGCACGGATTCGGCCTGTCGGGCCGGTACCTCCTGCCGACGGCGGAACGCCTCGCCGACGAGTTCCACACCTACGTTCCCGACCTCCCCGGCTTCGGCAGGAGCGGCAAGCGCCGCGACATGCTCGACATCCCCGATCTCGCCAGCGCCGCACGCGACTTCATGGACGACCGCAGAGTCGAGAAGGCCACCCTCGTGGGCAACTCGATGGGGTGTCCCGTGATCATCGAGTTCGCCCATCACTTTCCTGAGCGCATCGACCGCGCCGTGCTCGTGTCGCCGGCGGGCGGACTGTACAACCAGCCGCTGCGGCGCGCGATCGGTCAGCTCTCGAAGGATGCGCCCCGCGAGCCGACGCGCATGGCACGGGTCGCGGTCCCCGACTACGTGCGCTTCGGCGTGCCGAGCACGGTGCGCATGTTCAAGGCGCTCACGCAGTACCCGTCGCTGCAGCGCCTGCTCGAGATGCGCATACCGACGCTCGTCGTGCTGGGCGAGCGCGACCCGCTCCTCCCCCACGCCCACCGCGTGGACGAGATCGCCAGTCAGACCGACAGTCACGTGCTCGTGGTGCTGCTCGAGGGCGCGGCACATGCGATCAACTTCAGCCATCCCGGTCAGCTCGCGCACGTCATCCGGCTCTTCATGGACGACCAGCCGATCGTGAACGACCCGACCTGGCCGGGCCACGTGCGTCTGTACGAAGTGCACCGCGGCAAGCACCATCCCGAGCCGAAGACCGGGGCCTGAGGCGCGGCGGCGGTCAGCGGGATTCGAGCGCCGAGGCGAAGCTCGCCGGCAGCACGACGTTGTCCGGCGCACCTGCGAAGAACACCGCCACCTGATCGGGCCGGTACCCGGCGATCCCGCAGCCCACCTCCGTGACCAGGAAGCGGAGGTCGGGGCGCGAGCGAGCGAATTCCACGAATCGACCGGCCTGCTCCTCGAGCACGGCCAGCCCCGACATCGTGTCGATCGCGTACGCCTGACCCTGGAGTCCCTCGGACTGCCCCCACACCGCACCGAAGCGGTCCAGCGCGAAGCGCGCCGCCCCACCGGCATGCGCCCCGGCTGCGTTCGATCCGAAGACGAAGACCTCGCCGGGAGCGAGCGACTCGATCCGCATCCCTACTCCCCCGGGAGAGTCGCCGTACGGTGAGCGTCGAGGTGCGCGCGGTAGGTCGCGGCGTTGCGCACGATGCTTCCGCGCTCCTCGTCCGTGAGCTCGCGGCGCACCTTCGCGGGGACGCCGGCGACCAGCGAACCGGCTGGGACGACGGTGCCCTCGAGAACGACGGCGCCGGCGGCCACGAGGCATCCGTCTCCGATGACCGCCCCCGACAGCACCACGCTGCCCATTCCGATGAGCGAGCCATCGCCGATCGAGCAGCCGTGCACGACCGCGTTGTGTCCCACGGACACGTCCCGCCCGATCACGACGGGATGGCCCGCGTCGACGTGGACGGAGACGTTGTCCTGCAGATTGCTGCCTGCCCCCACGGTGATCGCGTCGCTGTCAGCTCGAAGGACCGCGTTGTACCAGACGCTCGCACCCTCGCCCAGCGCGACGGCTCCGATGACTCGGGCGCCGGCCGCGAGGAAGGCGGAGCCGTCGATCTCGGGGGTGCGCCCGCCGACGGCGAGCACGGTGGCATCCGGAGAGATCGTCATGGCACGACCTTATTCGACGGCGACGGACGCCAGGGAGGCCGGAGCTAGCCCGCCCGGGAGGAGAGGCTCTGCTGGATCGCCTCGGTGTACCAGGGGGCAAGGGTGTCGGCGAAGGTGACGGTGAGGTGGTCCTGATCGCGGTACACGTTCGCCCCGCCCACGACCGGCGCGCACCACTGGTCGTCGCAGAAGACGTCCGTGAAATCCAGCAGGGTCACGGTGTCGCGCTGGGATGCCGCATCCCGAAGCGGATCGTCGGCGACGAGCACGTCCGACCGCGCGCCGAGGCACTCGGCCTGATCGCGCGTGCGCAGGCACTTGTTCGGATCGGTCTCCCACACGGGATTGTCCACGACGGTGATGACGGGGATGCCGCGGTCGAGAACCTCGTCCCACGCCTCGACGTACCCGGCCACAGCCGCGTCGTACGACGAGTCGAAGCCGTCCGACGAGTACGGCGTCGTGGCGATCGCCGCCGTGAAGACCGCGTCGACATCCGCCTCGGCGAGGGCTTCGGACACGCCCTCGCGCCATTCGGTGCACGCCGCACCGAATGCGCCGGGGGTCGCGAGCGGCGTCGTGCTCCAGGGACACGCCCCCTTGAACCACGTCACCAGCTGCCAGCCCTGATCGTCGGCGATGCGCTCGAACGTCGACAGGAGCTGATACGCGTGGCTGTCGCCGATGAGTGCGATGCGCGGAGCATCGGGGTCGTCCGAGCCGAAGGTGCACGACACCGGCCGTGCGTCGGTGAGCTGCACGAAGCAGTCGCCGGCCTGAGGACTGTCGACCCCGGCGAATCCCGGAGCGGGCAGGATGTCATCGCCGAAATCGGCCGACGCGCACGACGGATCGAGCACCGACGCGGCGCCGAAGCACGGCGGCGGATCCTCCTGCAGCTCCTGGATCGCCCGGAAGCCGGCGTTGTACGCCGGTGCGTTGACGAACCACGCCATCGCGGCGACCAGCGCGACCACGATCATCGCCGCCAGGGAGCTCCACAGCGTGACGCGAGCAGGACGCGACGTGAGCACCTTCCAGCCGCGCACCGGATCCTCGACGAACCGCTTCGTGAGCCACGCCAGGACGAAGCACAGTCCGAGGAGCGCCACGCGGTGATAGATCGTGAGGCCCCAGAACGGCACAGACGGCGCGATGATGATGAGCGGCCAGTGCCACAGGTACAGCGAGTACGAGATGTCGCCCACGAACTGAGCGGGGCGGAGGGACAGAATCCGCGTCGGATACCACCACCGGCCGGCGTTGGACGCCGCGATCACGGCCGCCGCGCCGAGCGTGGGGAGCGCCGCCATGTAGCCGGGGAACGGCGTCTGCCCGTCGAACTGGAAGATCACGAACACGAGCACCGCGATGCCGCCCCAGCCCAGGAGGAAGCTGCCGAGCGCGTTGCGCACCCGCAGCACCGGCACCAGGGCGATCATCGCTCCGACTCCGAACTGCCACATCCGCCCGAAGGTGACGAAGTACGCGGGCGCGGGATCGGTGATCGTGAAGACCACGCAGAACGCGAACGAGATCACCGAGACGACGGCCAGCGTGACGATCACCGCGCGCCGACGAGCGCCGCGGAACCACTTCACACCGATCCACGCGGCGAGGAGCATGAGCAGCGGCCACATGACGTAGAACTGCTCTTCGAGCGAGAGAGACCAGTAGTGCTGGACAGTCGTCGGGTCGCCCGAGTGGTTGAGATAGTCCGCCGAGTTCAGCGCGAGGAACCAGTTCTCGACGTAGAACGTCGAGGCGAGGATCTCGCGCACCTCATTCGGCAGCGCCGACGTGGGGGTCAGGTAGGGCGACATCGCCACCAGCGCGCAGAACAGCAGGACGAGGAGGGATGCCGGCAGCAGCCGTCGCGCCCGCCGCGCCCAGAACTGCCCCAGGCGCACGGTGCCCGTGGCGGTCAGTTCCCGCATCAAGTGCGACGTGATGAGGAAGCCCGAGATGACGAAGAAGATGTCGACGCCGACGTAGCCGCCCGAGAACCGCGCAGGCCAGAAGTGATACAGCACGACGGCGAGCACGGCGATCGCGCGCAGCCCCTGCACATGCGGAAGGAAGCGCGACGGCTCGGCGTGTTCGGGAGACCGGTCCAGCGGCTCCTGCGTCACCGTCGCAGCGGGCTGGCGCAGATGCTGGGGTCCGAGGTCGTGATCGGCGGAAGGCACCCAACGACGTTAGCCGGTCCCGGCTGACAATCCGGCGCGACAGGTCGGCCATGCTCCGCCTCGGGTAAGCGGAGCCTTCTCTTGCTTGCGGAATGCGACCTGCTGAGTAGCGTTGCACCCACTGGAGGACGCGCGCCGACAGAGACGCCCCTGCCGAAGATGGAGACGAGAGACATGTCGAAGACGAACACCACCCCCGCCACCGCCGCCGACCCGACTGTGGCCGCTGCCAGCGCCCAGTTCCTCACGCCCGTGGTCCTCGGCCTCCAGGCCCTCGCCGTCAACGGCAAGCAGGCTCACTGGAACGTCCGCGGAGCGAACTTCATCGCGATCCACGAGCTGCTCGACACGGTCGTCGCCAACGCTCAGGCCGGCGCAGACCAGGCCGCCGAGCGGATCGTCGCGCTCGGGCTGCCGGTCGACGCTCGCGTGAGCACCGTCGCGGCGAAGACGACGACCGAGGTTCCCGCCGGGTTCACCCAGTGGGATGCGCTGATCCGCACCGTCATCGCCGACATGGATGTCGTCATCGCCGACGTCCAGGCCGCGATCGACGGCCTCGATGAGTTCGACCTGACGAGCCAGGACATCGCCATCGGCATCAAGGAGACGCTCGAGAAGGACCGCTGGTTCCTCTTCGCGCACCTGGCCGAGTGATCCTCAGCGACTGACAGGCGCCCCCGGCTCGCGCGGGGGGCGCCTTGCCATGTCGCCTGGGATCAGTGCTGGAGGAACGCGAGCACCGCGAGGACGCGGCGATGCTCGGTCCCCGATTCCTCCAGCCCGAGCTTGGCGAAGATGGCGCTGATGTTCTTCTCGACGGCGCCGACGCCGATGAAGAGGCGCTGGGCGATGCTCGCATTGCTGCGCCCCTCGGCCATGAGCGTGAGCACGTCGCGCTCTCGAGGTGTCAGCGTGGACAGCGGATCGGGCCGCGCGGCGAGGAGACCCTGCACGACGAGCGGATCGAGGACGGTCCCGCGCTCCCTGACGCGGCGCACCGCGTCGGTGAACTCCTCGAGCGAGGTCACCCGGTCCTTCAGCAGATAGCCGACTCCCCCGTCGCCGCCGGCGAGGAGCTCCCGCGCATACACGCCCTCGACGTATTGGCTGAGGACGAGGATGCCGACCGCAGGAAGCGCCGCGCGGAGCTCCAGGGCGGCCCGGATCCCCTCGTCACGGAACCCGGGCGGCAGCCGGACATCGAGGATGGCGACATCCGCTCGCGTCTCCCGCACGCGCGACACGACATCCTGCGCGTCCCCCCACGCGCCGGCGGTGACATAGCCGGCCTCGTCGAAGAGTCGCACGAGGCCCTCCCGCAGGAGAACGGAGTCCTCGAAGAGCACGACGCGCAACGGAGCCTCGGTCATGGCCCCAGCATACGGAGCGCTCACGACGCGCTCGCGGCGAGCGGCACATGTGCGCCGATCGACGTCGGTCCGCCCACGGGACTGTCGACGACGAGCATCCCTCGCAGTCCGGCGACCCGCTCGCGCAGGCCCTCGAGCCCGTGGCCCGCCGCGTAGGAGGCACCGCCGCGCCCGTTGTCGACCACCCAGACGTCGAGCATCGACGGCGCGCCGCTCACCGAGGGTCGCAGCGACACCTTCAGGGTCGCAGCCGTCGCGCCGGCGTGCTTGACCACGTTCGTGAGCAGCTCGGCCACCACGAAGTACACGGTCCGTGCGATCTCGGGGCTCGTGACGGCGTCGATCGCCGGGTCGATATCGGTGTGCACCGCGATGGGCGCGCCCGCCGCCGTGGCCGCGAGCGCCGCCGCGAGCCCGCGATCCTGCAGCAGCGGCGGCGCGACGCCGCTGGAGAGCGCGCGGAGCTCGTCCAGTGCGGCCTTGGCGTGCGCCCGAGCCTCCCTGGCGAGCTCGGCCGCGGCATCCGCGTCGCCCGACTCGGCCCGCCGCTCGAGGGCGGCCAGGTCGAGCTGAAGGCGCACGAGGCGCTGCTGGGGACCGTCGTGGATGTCGCGCTCGAGCCGCCGCAGCGCGACATCCTCGGCGTGGACGGCCGCGCCGCGCGCGGCTGCTTCGGCCCGCACCTCGGCGGCCAGGTCGTCGGACTTCCAGCGCCCGAGCATGCCCACGGCCACGGCGTGGTGTCCGCGCGCGAGACCGCCGAGCACCCACGGCATCGTGAAGGTGAAGACCATCCCGGCGAGAAGGTACAGCACGACCTCGACCGTCCACGCGGACCAGCCGCCGAACAGCCACGGCAGCGCATCGGCCACGTATCGGCCCCAGTCCGCCCCGCGGTCCCCGCGCGGCAGGAAGACCCCCCAGAACCAATAGGTCAACCCGCCCAGGCCCACGCTCAGCCACACCGTCGTCAGCGCGAACGAGATCGTGCTGATGATGGGGCTCACGACCACGCCGTGCACGAGGTACACCCAGTAGTGCGCGTTGCGGAGCGGGCGAGTGAGCGTCAACCAGAAGCCTCCTGCGTCGGTGCGATCGCGGTTCCACTCCGGCTCGACGATCGTGGGCAGGCCGGTGAGCCGCAGCAGGCCGCGATCGGCCGCACCGAAGCCCCGGGCGATCACGAGCGTGCCCACGACGATCGGGAGCCCGATCACGAGGACGAGAAGGCCGACACCCGTCCAGAAGAGCGAGGCGAGCACGGTCACCGACACCATGGCGAGGACGAAGACGGCGAGGAGGTAGACGGCGCTGCCGGGGGTGCGCACCCAGGCCCGTCCATACGAGGCCCAGAAGCCCTCCGGCGTCGCGGGCGCGAGCGCCGGGGGCGCCTCAGTGGTCGTGGGCTGAGTGGTCATCGGAATCTCCCTCGGGACGACGCAGGTCGGGCTGTTGGCCCTCTTCGACGACCAGGAACTGTCCCATCATGCCCTGGTCCTCGTGCCACAGCAGGTGGCAGTGATACATGTACGGAGTGGTCGGGTCGGCGTAGTCCTCGAACCTGACCAGCAGGCGGTATTCGCGGTTCCACTCGAGCGCGATCGTGTCCTTCCAGCCCGACAGGCGAGCGGGCGGCGCCTCGCCGTCGACGCTCAGCACACGGAACTGCGTGTCGTGGACGTGGAACGAGTGGGGCAGCGGATTCTCATTGCGGACCGTCCACACCTCGGAGGTGTCCACAGTCGCCGTGAAGTCGGCGCGTCCGAGATCCATCTGGCGGTCGTTGATGCTGTGGCCAGACATCACGAACGAGCGCTCGGCCGCGGCATCCGCGTCGCTCGCGTCCGGAAGTGCGGCGAGCGTCTCCGGCAGGACGGGAGAAGGGGTGAGGGATGCCTCGGCGCGCAGCTCCAGCACGTCGAAGACGGCGCTGCCGGCGTTCAGGGCGGGGTCCGGTGCCTGCGAACGCAGGACGGCACGCTCCCCCGGACGCATGCTGACGACGATCTCCGCGCGCTCGCCGGGCGACAGCGGGATGCTCGTCGACGGCACCGGGGCGGCCAGCAGACCGCCGTCCGTTCCCACCAGGGCGAATTCGCGGCCATCGGCGAAGGCGAAGTCGTACATCCGTGCGCTGGAGCCGTTGAGCAGCCGCAGTCGCACCTTCTCGGTCGACACGTCGAGGAAGGGCCCGACCGTGCCGTTGACGAGGATCGTGTCGCCGAGGACGCCGTCGAACTGCATGCCGAGGCCACCGGCGAACGCACCATCGGCGCTGAACGAGCGGTCCTGAACGATCACGGGCACATCGTCCACGCCGTAGTCCCTCGGCAGCGCGAGCCCCGCCTCCTCCTCGTCCGTCACCAGGAACATGCCGGCGAGGCCGGCGTCGACCTGCTCGCGCGTCCGGCCGTGCAGGTGCGGGTGGTACCACAGCGACGCCGCAGGCTGATCGATCGTCCATTCGGGTGACCAGGACGCGCCCGCCGCGATCGGCGAGTGCGGTCCGCCGTCCATCGCGGCAGGCAGATGCATGCCATGCCAGTGCACCGTCGTGCTCTCGTCGAGCCCGTTGCGCACCTCGACGCGCACGCGCTCACCGCGCTCGGCGACGAGCGTCGGGCCGAGGTAGTCGCCGTTGTAGCCGAGGGTGGGCGTGGTCCCCTGAGGTACGAGGGAGCTGCGGCCCTCGGCCGCCTCGAGCCGGAACACCCTGACCCCGTCCTCGACCGTGGAGGGTGCGAGCTCCGGGATCCGCAGCGGCTGCGCGAAGGTGACCGCTCCGGCGGCGGGCGGAGTCGGCCGCCCGGATTTGAGGCCGAACCACACGGCGCCCGCAGCCACCGCCAGCACGAGCGGCGCCGCGATCAGGACGGCGATGAGTCCGCCGCGGCGGCGACGCGGTGGAACGGGCGGAGCAGGGGGCGGGGCGGGGAAGGGATCAGGGGCAGCGGAGACCATGCATCCAGCCTCGTCACGACAGGCGGAAGGCGGCATCCGACGCCCTCCCGAACCGCGACGGGGGCAGACCCCCGGTTTCGCGCGCGGGTGGCTACCCGACGTGCGTCAGACGCCCGCCGAGAAGGGTCGCGGTCACCGTCATGCCGCGCAGCTGAGCCTCGTCGGCGCGGAGCGGGTCGTGGGCGCACAGTGCGAGGTCGGCCGGCATGCCCGGCTCGATGCGCGCCGGTGCGAGCGATCCCCCGCGGGTCGAGGCGCCCAGCGCCGTCGCGGCGTCGACGCTCTGGTGCGGCTGCCAGGCCTCCCGGCCGTCGCGCGTGCGGAACACGGCCGACGCCATCGCCGCCCACGGGTCGAGCGGCGACACAGGCGCGTCGGAGCCGAACAGGAGGTTCGCGCCGGAGTCGGCCAGCGCCCGCAGCGGGTAGGGCTGCGCTGTCTGATCGGCCCAGATCATGTCGGTCATGTCCCGGTCGTCGATCGCGTGCTCGGGCTGGACGCTCGCGCCGACCCCGAGTCGTGCGAATCGGGGGATGTCGGCGTGAGCCACGAGCTGGGCGTGCTCGATCGTGCCCCACGCACCGGTCGCGGCGAAGGCGTCGAGCGCGTGCGTGTTGGCGACGTCGCCGATGGCGTGTATCGCGCATGAGATCCCCGCCGCGGTCGCGCGCGTCATGAGGTCGACGAGCGTCGCGAGGTCGACCGTCAGCATGCCGTGATTGTGAGGGTCGCCGGGATACGCGTGAGAGCAGGCGGCTGTGCGGGTCCCGAGCGAGCCGTCGGTGATCACCTTGAGCGAGCCGACGCGAGCGAGAGCGGATGCCCCGCCCCGCGCCGGATCGCCGGTCTGCAGTCCGTCGGCGATCGCCCGGTCGAGGTACTGCGGGTAGATCCCGAACTCGACGCGCAGCACATCGAAGCCGGCGCGCGTGCGCCGAGCCCACGCGTCCTCGTTCCACGCCATGTCGAGGTCGACCAGTCCGACGACACCGCGAGCCGCGGCATCCGCCGCCATGCGCTCCACGAAGGGATCGGCAGTCTCCGGCGCGACCGCGTTGAGGCGACGCGACACCTCGAACGCCGGCTCCTCGCGAAGGATCCCGGTGCCGTCGTCGTCGAACCCCTCGCGTCGCAGCGCCGCCGAGTTGAGCCAGACGCTGTGCACGTCAGCGTTGATCAGGTACGTGGGAATCTCCCCCGTCGCCGCGTCGAGCAGGTCGGTCGTCGGCGCGTCCGGCCACAGCGCGTCCCGGAATCCCGTCCCGATGCGGCGTCCGTCCGGCAGCATCGGCGCCCCACTCATGAGCCGGGCGGCGTGTGCCGCCGACGTGGCGTGGCCCAGTGGCGCGCGCTGGGCGGCGAGAGCCCATTGCACGACGTGCACGTGATGGTCCCACAGCCCAGGGAGGAGCCAGGAGCCGCCGCCTTCGAGAACCAGGCCGCGCCGCGCAAGTGCGCCGGCCGGAGCCACGTCGACGACGAACCCGTCGGCGAGGTGCACATCCACGACGTCGTCGGCGAAAGGATCGGTGCGCTCGGAACCCGTCAGGCGGACGTCGGCGATGACGTCGGGCCTCTCGCCGCGGGCGGCGCTCATCGAGCGGCCCTGCGCGTGTCGAGGTCGCGGCGCATCTCACGCGCGAGGCGCGGATCGGCGTAGGGCCCCGCCCCCGCCTCGAGCTCGGCGATGATCGTCTCGACGACCTCATCGGGCCGGTTCTGGCTGAGCTTGCGCTTGGCGACGACGCGCGTCGGCGTCAGGCGAAACCCGACGGTGCCGCGTTCGAGCCGCGTGACGTAGTCCGGATCGTTCGGCCGCTCCCAGAGGAGTCGCGGCTGGAGCATCCCGCCCTCGAAGCGTGCGACCAGCCGGTCGAGCACGCGCAGGTTCTCCTCCGGCGACAGCAGCTCGGGCACTCCCGCCAGGTGCGCCGACACGAAGTTCCAGGTGGGCACGCTCGGCACGTCGCCGTACCAGCCCGGAGAGATGTAGCCGTGCGGCCCCTGCACCACCACGAGCAGTTCTCGCTCGCCGAGCCCGTGGATGAGATCGTCGGGCTTGCCGACGTGGCCGACAACAGTGAGATCATCTCGGCCCTCGTCGAGGAGAACGGCGTAGTGCGACGCCACGAGCCCCCCGTCGGCATGGCTGACCAGGGTCATCCAGGGGTTCAGGTCGATGAGGCGACGAAGCTCGGCGACGTCCGTCAGCGCGAAGCTCGGGTTCTGACGCATGCACCCAGCCTAGAGTCCGGAGCGGCCGCCGATCCGCCTCAGCGCTGGCAGGACGGGCACCAGTAGAGCTTGCGCGTGGCGACCTCCTCGACGACGATCTCGGTGCCGCACACCCGGCAGGGCAGACCCGCCCGGTGGTACACCCAATGCCTGTCGTCGCGGTTCGCCATGGCCTTGCGATACGCGTCGGGATCGAGGTCGTCCATCGTCATCATCTGGCCGGTCTCGACGCCGATCGCGAGCAGCCGCACCCAGTCGCGCCAGATCCCGCGCACGATCTCCTCGGGCACGTCGCGGCCGGGGGTGTGCGGATTCAGGCGCGCCCGATACAGCAGCTCGGCCCGGTAGACGTTCCCGATGCCGCTGACCACGCTCTGGTCCATCAGGAGCAGTCCGATGGCGGTCGGCTTGCGGCGAACGACGGACGTGAAGCGCTCCTCGCCCTCGGCGACGTCGTCGACGAGCGGATCCGGACCGAGCTTCGCGATCGTCTCGGCCACCTGATCGGGAGACTGCAGTTCACAGGCCGTCGGACCGCGCAGATCGGCGACCGTCGAATCCGTCATGAGCCGCAGGCGGACCTGGCCGACGACGGGCGGCGGCCACTCCTCGCCATCGCCCGGGAGCCCGGTCGTCTGCTCCGACATGCGCACGTGCACCCGTGTGCGCCGCGGAGCCCCGATCGACGTGAGCGAATTCTCGCCGGCGGCGTCGAGGATCGGTGGGCTGTCGAGGTCGGTGCCGCGCTGATTGGTCTGCCCCATGCGCCCGTTCGCCGCCGCGATCGTCGGGTCGACCAGGATCTCTCCGGCGAAGTCCCAGGCGCCGTACATTCCCAGATGAACGCGCAGCCAGAGGTCGTCGTCGAACTCGAGGAACATCTGCTTGCCGACGGCGCGCACCGACCGCGCCTCACGGCCGTCGATCATCGCGGCGCCCTCGACGAAGCGTCCCTGCGGGCTCGACGCCGTCACGACGCGGCCGACGAAGTTGCGGTCGAACTGGCGTGCGATGCGGTGGACGGAATGGCCCTCGGGCATCGCCGGTTCAGCCGGCCTCGGGGTCGAACGAGCTGTCGTCGGCGTCGAGCACGTCGGGCCGGCCGGGAGTCGCCCGCGGGTCGGGCTCCAGCGACCCGTCTCGCTCATACGCGGCGAGCTGCCCGATGCGGCGCGCATGCCGCTCCTCGCCCGAGAAGGGCGTGTCGATGAAGCGGTCGATGAAGGACACCGCCTCGTCGAAGGTGTGCTGGCGCGCGCCGATCGCGATGACGTTGGCGTCGTTGTGCTCGCGAGCGAGCTCGGCGGTGGCGATGCTCCACGCGAGCGCGGCGCGCACGCCGACGACCTTGTTGGCCGCGATCTGCTCACCGTTGCCCGAGCCGCCGAAGACGACGCCGAGCGCCTCGATCCCCGCGGCCTGGTCTCGGACCACGGCCTTCGCCGCGCGGATGCAGAAGGCCGGGTAGTCGTCGAGCGGGTCGTACTCGATCGGACCGTGGTCGATCACCTCGTGGCCCGCGGCGGCCAGGTGGTGCTGCAGCTGGGTGGAGAACTCGAGGCCGGCATGGTCGGTCGCGATGTGGATGCGCATGGGCTCAATCCTAGGAGCGCGGCGATGACGCCCCGCGTCTGTGTCGAGTCAGGGGGCGATACCAGCGGCGGCCGGTTTGAAGCCCGCCCGGATGTTCTCGCAGCAGGCGGGGCGGCACACGTCGAACCACGGTCCGAGCTGCGTGGAGTGCGGCCGTTCGGCGGCGGGCGTGCCGTTCACCCGCTCCTCGACGAGGTCGACGAGTCCCGCGACGAAGGCCGGATCGACGCCGGGAGTCGGAGTGCGCACGGACCGGATGCCGGCTTCGGCCGCGGCATCCGTCGCCTCCGTGTCGAGATCCCACAGGACCTCCATGTGGTCGCTCATGAAGCCGAGCGGCACGATCGCCACCGCCTCGATGCCCGCGCCGGGCAGGTCGGCGATCACGTCATTGACGTCGGGTTCGAGCCACGGCTGGCTCGGCGGGCCCGACCGGGACTGGTAGACGAGCTCCCAGCCGACGCGCGCCGCCGAGGGGATCTCGGCGGCGACGGCAGCCATGACCACCTCTGCGACGGCGAGGTGCTGAGCGGCGTACGCGCCGCCGGCCCCGAAGTCGCGATGGGCGGGATCGCCCTCGCGCGGGCCCGAGCGCTCGGCGTCGGCAGTCGGGATGCTGTGCGTCGAGAAGAGCACGCGGATGGCCTCGGGGGCGAGGCCGTCGGCGAGGAAGCCCCCCACTGCGTCCCGTACGCCGTCGATGAACGGCTGGACGAAGCCGGGGTGATCGAAGAACTGGCGCACCTTGTCGATCGTCACGGTGCCGGCGAGCCCGGTCTCGGTGAGCACACGGGCGAAGTCCTCGCGGTACTGACGGCAGCTCGAGAAGGACGAGTAGGCGCTCGTGGCGAGGCCCAGGAGGTTGGTGTGCCCGGCAGCCGCGGCATCCTGGACCGCCTCCTCCAGATACGGGGCCCAGTTGCGATTCCCCCAGTACACGGGCAGCTCGATCCCGCGGCGCGAGAGCTCCGATTCGAGCGCCGCCTTGAGTGCCCGGTTCTGCGCGTTGATGGGACTCACCCCGCCGAAGTGGCGGTAGTGGTGCGCCACCTCTTCGAGCCGCTCGTCGGGGATCCCCCGCCCCCGCGTCACGTTGCGCAGGAACGGGATGACGTCGTCCTGCCCCTCCGGTCCTCCGAAGCCGGCGAGGAGGATCGCGTCATACGCGACCGGGACCTCCACATGCGGGGGTCCGGATGCCGCGGCCGGCGAGGCGAACGGAACGACGGCGTCGTTCGGGGAGATCTCGGAGGGGTTCTGCGGTTCCGACGTCACCCTCCCATCCTTCCACCGCGCCGAGGGGTGTCGGACCGGAACCGTCCACACGCGCCGCCACCGCCCGGGCGCTGGAATAGGCTGGTCCGGTTGCCGCCGGCGCCAGCAGCGCCTCCGACGCGGTATCCACCCTCACCCACGGGAGCATTGCAGTGCCTGGAGAGAACCTCACCCGCATCGAGGCGCAGGAGCGCCGCGCGATCGTCGACACCCACTCGTACGAGGTGGACCTCGACCTGACGAAGGGCGACGAGGTCTTCGCGTCGCGCACCGTCGTGCGCTTCGCCGCGACCGCCGGCGCCGACACCTTCATCGACCTCATCGCCAGGGAAGTGCGCGAGATCACCCTCAACGGCCGATCGATCGACCCGGCCGACGCGTTCCGCGACTCGCGCATCGCCCTCACCGATCTCGCGGCCGAGAATGAGCTCGTCGTCGACGCCGACTGCCTGTACACCAACACGGGCGAGGGCCTGCACCGCTTCGTCGACCCCGTCGACGGCGAGGTCTACCTCTACTCGCAGTTCGAGGTGCCCGACTCCCGCCGCATGTACGCGGTCTTCGAGCAGCCCGACCTCAAGGCGACGTTCCAGTTCACGGTGACCGCGCCCGAGCCGTGGAAGGTCGTCTCCAACTCCCCCACGCCCGAGCCGAAGAAGCACGGCGACGGCACCGCGACGTGGACGTTCGCGCCGACGCCGCGCATCTCGTCGTACATCACGGCGCTCATCGCGGGCCCGTACGAGGGGACGTTCTCCGAGCTCACCAGCGCCTCGGGCAAGGTCGTCCCGCTCGGCGTCTACGGCCGCAAGAGCCTCTGGCAGCACCTCGACGCCGACTACATCTTCGAGAAGACCCGTCAGGGCTTCGCCTACTTCGAGGACAAGTTCGACTACGCGTACCCCTTCGAGAAGTACGACCAGCTCTTCGTCCCGGAGTTCAACGCGGGCGCCATGGAGAACGCGGGCGCGGTCACGTTCACCGAGACCTACGTGTTCCGCTCCAAGGTCACCGACGCCGTCAAGGAGCGCCGCGTCGTCACGATCCTCCACGAACTCGCCCACATGTGGTTCGGCGACCTCGTCACGATGAAGTGGTGGAACGATCTGTGGCTCAACGAGTCGTTCGCCGAGTGGGCGTCGACCATCGCCACCGCCGAGGCCACGGAGTGGACCGAGGCGTGGACCACGTTCAACGCCATGGAGAAGACCTGGGCGTACCGCCAGGACCAGCTGCCCTCTACGCACCCCGTCGTCGCGCAGATCAACGACCTCGAGGACGTGCAGGTCAACTTCGACGGCATCACCTACGCCAAGGGCGGGTCGGTGCTCAAGCAGCTCGCGGCCTGGGTGGGCATCGAGCAGTTCTTCGCGGGCGTCGCCGCGTACTTCAAGAAGCACGAGTGGTCGAACACCGAGCTGAGCGACCTCCTGTCCGAACTCGAGACGACGAGCGGCCGCGAGCTCTCGACGTGGTCGATGAAGTGGCTCGAGACCGCCGGCGTGAACACGCTCTCCCCCGAGATCGCAACCGACGTCGACGGAACGATCACCCGATTCGCAATCGTCCAGACGGCGCCCGCCGACTACCCGACGATCCGCCCCCACCGGCTCGGAGTCGGCTTCTACTCGCTCGACGGCGACAGCCTCGTGCGCGTGCACCACGTCGAGCTCGACGTGGACGGCGACCTCACCGAGGTGCCCGAGCTGAAGGGCCACAAGCGCCCCGATCTCGTGCTCCTCAACGACGAGGACCTCGCGTATGCGAAGATCCGCCTCGACGAGCGCTCGCTCCAGACGGCGATCGATCACCTCGGCAAGATCAGCGACCCGCTCGCGCGTTCGCTGGTCTGGGGCGCGGCATGGGACCAGACGCGCGACGCCGAGGCATCCGCGTCCGACTACGTCGACCTCGTCCTGCGCAACATCGGCTCCGAGACGGAGTCGACGACGGTCCGCACCACCCTGGCCCAGCTGCAGCTTGCCGCGAACGCCTACGTCGCGCCCGAGAAGCGCGATGCGACCCGCCAGAAGGTCGCCGACGCCCTGTGGGAGCTCGCGCAGGCAGCCGAGGCGGGAAGCGACAGCCAGCTGCAGTTCGTCACCGCCTTCGCGAGCGCCGCATCAACGAGCGCGCAGTGGGAGAAGGTGCGCCAGGTGCGCGACGGCGAGGTCGCCTTCCCCGGACTCGAGATCGACACCGACCTCTCGTGGCAGCTGCTCGTGGCTCTCGCGGCCGGCGGCAGGGTGACCGTGGCGGACATCGACGCGGCGCTGGCCGCCGACAACACCGCCAAGGGCGGCGAGTTCGCGGCGCAGGCGAAGGCCGCACTGCCGTCCGCCGAGGCCAAGGCCGCCGCGTGGTCATCGCTCGTCGACAGCGACGACCTGCCCAACACGATCGTGCGCTCTGCGGCGCTCGGCTTCGTGAACCCGGCAGGTCGCGCCCTCCTCGGTGCGTATGTCGAGCCGTACTTCGCGTCCCTGCTGCCCATCTGGGAGACGCGGAGCTACAAGATCGCCGAGTACCTGATCTTCGGCCTGTACCCGGCTCCGCTCGCGAACCCCGAGCTGCGCGATGCGACGCGCGCCTGGCTCGAGGCCAATGCCGATGCCGCCCCGGCCCTGCGCCGCCTCGTCGCCGAGAACCTCGCCGGCGTCGAGCGCGCGCTGTCGGTGCAGGAGCGCGACGCTCAGTAGCACCGGAACCACGAGGACACAGCGGCGACACCCCTCCCGACGCACTGCGGGGAGGGGTGTCACCGTGGTCCCGGACCGCGTCCGCAGCACGGCGCAGAACCACGGCGTGCGCGAGGCCGCGGTGTCGGGGCGAGCGGCGAGCGGTGCCCCTGATGCGCTGCGCACCAGACGGCGACCTCGGCCCGGCGCTCAGCGGTCGCCGAGGCATCCCTCGTTAGGATCGTGGCGATGATGGAAGCAACCCTCGCCAGCGCGCCCGCCCCGACGTCCGGTCCGACCGATGTGAGCATCACGTCCGCCGAGTTCTGGGAGAGAGTGGGCGCGTTCTTCGTCGCGTTCGGCTGGAACATCGTGACGGTGGGATGCATCGTCATCGGCGCGATCCTCGCCGTGTGGATCCTGCGCCTGGTGATCCGACGGGTCGTCAACCGCATCGTCTCGGGTGCGAAGAACAAGGCGAACGTCGACGACACCCAGGCGCTCGACCGGTCGCCTCTCGCGTCGGTCCGGCTCGTGCAGCGCACCCGCACGCTCGGTTCGATCCTGTCGAACATCGTCAACGTGACGATCGTCATCATCGCGCTGCTGCTCATCATCAACGTCCTCGCGCCCACCGCTCTGGGGTCCCTCACGCTTCTCACGGCCGCTGTCGGCGCGGGGCTCGGCTTCGGGGCGCAGAACATCGTCAAGGACGTCCTCAACGGCATCTTCATCGTCGCCGAGGACCAGGTCGGGATCGGCGACGTCGTCGACCTCGGTCTCGCCTCCGGCATCGTCGAGTACGTCAGCGTGCGGGTCACCCACGTCCGCGACGTGAACGGCACCCTCTGGTACGTCCGCAACGGCGAGATCACGCGCATCGGCAACCTCTCGCAGGGGTGGTCCCGCGTGATCCTCGATCTGTCGATCCCGGTCGATGCCGACATCGACGAGGTGGAGAAGCTTCTGCTCGAGACCGCCAAGGGCCTCGCGAAGGACGCCAAGTGGAGGACCCGGATCCTGGAGCAGCCCGAGGTGTGGGGCCTCGAGTCGATCTCCGGCGATGCTCTCGTGATCCGCCTCGTCATGAAGACCCGTGCGAACGCCAAAGACGACGTCGCCCGCGAGCTGCGGATGCGTGTCAAGAAGGCGCTCGACGAGGCATCCATCACCCTTCCGGCCCTCAACACGATCATGCCGACCGGGATCGAGGGCGCCCAGCGCGTGCGCGGCGCCAACCCACCGAAGACGAAGCCCACCGCGGTCACCCCGCCGGCCGCGGCCTCCCGCCCGGTCTGGAAGCCCAAGCGCACGCCGAAGACCCCGCCGACCGCCGGCGGGGACGACACGAAGAGCACGCCATGACAGACGCACTGAGCTTCTACGACGAGATCGGCGGCCACGAGACATTCGTGCGCCTCGTCGACGCGTTCTACCGCGGGGTGGCGGACGACGACGTGCTGCGCCCGATGTATCCCGAAGACGACCTCGGCCCGGCCAAGGAACGGCTGACAGGGTTCCTCGAGCAGTACTGGGGCGGACCGACGACGTACAGCGAACAGCGGGGGCACCCGCGACTGCGGATGCGCCACGCACCGTTCCACGTCAACCCCGACGCCCGGGACCGCTGGCTCGCGCACATGCGGGTCGCGGTCGACGAGCTCGGGCTCTCGCCGCTGCACGAGGCGACCCTGTGGGACTACCTGCAGCGCGCCGCGCACGCGATGGTGAACACGTTCGAACCCACCGGCATCGGCCCGGCGGCCGGATCCCGGTCCGCGACGTCACTGCCCGTCACCGCCACGCCGTCCTCTCCGCCGGTGTCTCCGGCTCCCCCGGCTCGAAGCGACGACAGCGACTGAACCCGGCCGCGCCGTGACGAGGCGCCGCACCCCGCCAACCCCGACGAAGGAGTCGACATGACCGCATCCGCCGCATCGCACACCGCGGACGTCCTCGTGATCGGCTGGGGCCTGGCCGGCCTGGTGGCCGCGAGCGAGGCGATCGCAGCCGGCAAGCGGGTCGTGATCGTCGATCAGGAGCCGCGCTCCAACCTCGGCGGCCAGGCGTGGTGGTCCTTCGGCGGTCTGTTCTTCATCGACTCCCCCGAGCAGCGCCGCCTGGGCATCAAGGACTCCCTGGAGCTGGCACGGCAGGACTGGTTCGGCACAGCCGGGTTCGATCGTGACGAGGATACCTGGCCGAAGCAGTGGGCCGAGGCCTATCTGCAGTTCGCCCATCATGAGAAGCGCGCCTGGCTTCGCGAGAAGGGCGTCGGCTTCTTCCCCATCGTCGGCTGGGCGGAGCGCGGCGGGTACACCGCAACCGGTCCGGGCAACTCCGTCCCGCGCTTCCACATCACGTGGGGCACCGGCCCGGGTCTCGTCGCCCCCTTCCAAGCCGCCGTCGAGTCGGGCGAGGCGCAGGGGCGCGTCACGATCCTCCCCCGCCACCGCGTGACGGCTCTCACGCTCGTCGACGGCGCCGTGACGGGCGCACAGGGCGACATCCTCGCGCCGTCGGGGGCCGCGCGCGGCGTGGCGTCCTCTCGCGAGACGGTGGGGTCGTTCTCGATCGCTGCGGGCGCGACGATCGTCGCGTCGGGCGGCATCGGCGGGAACCACGAGCTCGTCCGCCGCTGGTGGCCGGAGCGGCTCGGCAGCGCGCCTGCGACCATGGTCACCGGCGTACCGGCCTACGTCGACGGCTCGATGCAGGCCGTGTCGGAGACCGCCGGCGCCAGGCTCATCAATGGCGACCGCATGTGGCATTACGTCGAGGGCATCCAGAACTGGGATCCGGTCTGGCCCGACCACGGCATACGCATCCTGCCCGGCCCGTCTTCGCTGTGGCTCGACGCGACAGGCCAGCGCCTGCCGGTGCCCCTCTTCCCCGGCTTCGACACTCTCGGCACGCTCGCGCACCTGCGCGCCACAGGCCACGACCACTCCTGGTTCGTGCTCTCGCAGCAGATCGTCGAGAAGGAGTTCACGCTCTCCGGGAGCGAGCAGAACCCCGACCTCACGGGAAAGGACGTGCGCCTCCTCGCGAAGTCCCGGCTCGGCAAGGGCGCCGCAGGTCCCGTGCAGGCGTTCATGGACAAGGGGGCGGATTTCGTCGTGCGCGACTCGCTCGACGAGCTCATCGCCGGCATGAAGGCGCTCCCCGGCGGGGAGCTGCTCGACGGCGACCGGGTGCGGTTCGAAGTAGAGGCACGCGATCGTGAGATCGACAACGAGTTCACCAAGGACGCGCAGATCGCGATGCTGCGTTCGGCGCGGTCGTATCGGGGCGACAGGCTCATCCGCACCGCGACCCCGCATCGCATCCTCGACCCCACGTCCGGTCCGCTCATCGCGGTGAAGCTCCACGTGCTCACCCGCAAGTCCCTCGGCGGCATCGAAACCGACCTCTCCGGACGCGCGCTCGGCGTCGGCGGTCAGCCGATTCCGGGCCTCTACGCCGCGGGCGAGGCGAGCGGCTTCGGCGGCGGCGGCGTGCACGGGTATCGCGCCCTCGAGGGGACGTTCGTGGGCGGATGCCTCTTCTCCGGTCGCGTCGCGGGGCGCGCGGCGGCCGCGGCTGTCTAGGACCCCGGGCGCCTGTTGCGGCTCAGCTCGCGCCCGTCCGTCGCACGGGCGTGAGCCCGATCGCGACCGGGCCGCGGACCACGACATGACCGCGCTGCAGCGACACGCGCGTCCACGGGCCGCTCGCGTAGACGCGGGCGGTCTCGGATCCGCTGATGAATCCCATGCTCACGGCGGCGAAGGCGACCCCCAGCGGGAGGCCGCCGAGCTCGTCGTCGGGCGCTCCCCAGACCGACGCGCGGATCGCCCGCACCACCTCTTCCCCGGCGTCGGTGGGCACCGCGTCTGCCACGCGTGCGATCCCGCCCTGCGCCTTCGCCGCGAGCACCGACGCGTCGATGCCCGGTCGCTCACTCCACCCGGAGCGAGGCGGCGCGACACCCGCCCACGCGGGTGAGAGTGCGGTGTCGGGAAGCTGCACCGCCGTCGCGTCGTCCGGTGCGGCAGAGAGGGCGGATGCCTCGACCACGAGATCGCACATCAGCTCGGGGTCTGCCGCGAGCGTCCGCATCGCGAGGACGGTCGGTGTGGCGTCGCCGATCCCCCGGGGGGCCAGCGCGGCGGCGGTCATGACGAGGATGCCGCCCGTCGCCTGGAGGCGCACCGCCTCGTCGGTGAACCGATCGGCCCGGCCGGCGAAGGTCAGGGCATCGGCGGCGGACTCGGGGTCGGCGAGGAGAAGGCGGGGAGACATCGCCCCCTAAGCTACCAAGCGAGCGATGGGTGGCAGACCGCCCCGGAAGGAGATCCGTGGAGCACGCGGAGTGGGAGCCCGACCCCGATCCGGTGGCGTCGATGCTGTCGGTGCTCGATCTCGCCGGATCCGACGCCAGGACGACAGAGGACATCTTCACCGGCGTCTCGCAGTCGATGCCGCTCGGTCGCGTCTACGGCGGGCAGGTGCTCGCCCAGTCGATGGTCGCCGCCGCCCGCACGATCCCCGATGGTCGCAACATCCACTCCATGCACGGATACTTCCTTCGACCGGGCGACTCCGCGAAAGGCATCACGTTCGCGGTCGATCGGATCCACGACGGCCGGTCCTTCTCGACACGCAGGACGCAGGCCTTCCAGGAGGGCGTCCCCATCTTCTCGATGATCGCCTCCTTTCAAGACGAGGACCCGGGGATCGAGCACCATGCGCCGATGCCCGATGGCCTGCCCGGGCCGGAGGACCTGCCCGACATCGAAGCGCACCTTCACGGGCTCCACCCCATGTCCAAGCGGCTCTTCACCGACCGGCCGGTGGATCTCCGACACGTGCCCTCGCCGATCTATCTCTCCGTCGAGGGTGAGCGTGAACCCAGCCAGGCGGTATGGATGAAGGTGCGACGAGCCATCCCCGACTCCCCCGATCTTCACCGTGCGGCACTGGCGTACCTGAGCGATCTCACCATCCAGGAGTCGATCCTCCGGGCGCACGGGATTCCGTGGGCGACCCGCGGTCTGAAGGTGGCGAGCCTCGATCACGCGATGTGGTGGCACCGCTTCGGGCGGGTGGACGAGTGGGTGCTCTATGTGCAGGAGTCTCCGAGCGCCCGGGGCGGCCGCGGCCTCGCGACCGGTCGCGTGTACGCGCAGGACGGCACGCTGCTGGCGAGCGTCGCACAGGAGATCATGGTGCGCGTCCCGGAGCCGGAGGCCGTCTGAGCAGGCCACGCTCACGCGCGGCCCACGCTCATGCGCGATGCGCTTCAGGCTCGGTGTGCGTACGCGATCGGGGCTCCCACGTACGGGGTCCACGCCTCCCGCTCGGCGGCCGACAGCCTCAGCGGGCGCCCGGTCGCGGCATCCACTTTCACCACCACCGTGGTCGCGCGCGCATACACCGTCTGCGGCCGCGTGTCGGATGCCGTCTCGATCGGGCTGCGCACTTCGTAGCAGACCTCGATGCTGGAGCCGCCGAGCTTCCCGAACCACATCTGCACGTCGAGCGGATCCCGCTGATAGGGAACGGGTGCCAGGTACTCGATCTCCTGTCGCGCGATGAGCGTGAGCACGCCGCTGAGGATGCTCGACTCGAGCACTGCCGTGTCTGGCGCGGTCTCGCCGGGCTCGGGGAGCCAGAACGCGCGGACGCGCGCCTCTTCCAGCAGCTTGAGCATGGACGTGTTGTTGACGTGGTTGAAGGCGTCGAGATCGCCCCAGCGCAGGTGGATGGGGATGTGCAGGCGCCGCCCTCCGGCGGCGCCTGCCTCCGCGGCGTCAGTCACGCGTGAGCTTGCGGTAGGCCGAGCGGTGGGGCTTGGCCGCCTCCGGACCGAGGCGCTCGATCTTGTTCTCCTCGTACGCCTCGAAGTTCCCCTCGAACCAGTACCACTTGTCGGGGTCCTCATCCGTGCCCTCGTACGCGAGGATGTGCGTCGCGATGCGGTCGAGGAACCACCGATCGTGAGTGATGACCACGGCGCAGCCGGGGAACTCGAGCAGCGCGTTCTCGAGCGACTGGAGAGTCTCGACGTCGAGGTCGTTCGTCGGCTCGTCGAGGAGGAGCAGGTTGCCGCCCTCCTTGAGGGTCAGCGCGAGATTGAGACGGTTCCGCTCACCACCCGACAGGACGCCGGCCTTCTTCTGCTGGTCGGGACCCTTGAACCCGAACTTCGACACGTAGGCCCGCGACGGGATCTCGGTCTTGCCGACCGTGATGATGTCGAGCCCGTCCGACACGACCTCCCACAGCGTCTTGTTGGGGTCGATGTTCGAGCGCGACTGGTCGACGTAGCTGATCTTGACGGTCTCACCGATCTTGAGGTCGCCGCCGTCGAGCGGCTCGAGCCCGACGATCGTCTTGAACAGCGTGGTCTTTCCCACGCCGTTCGGTCCGATCACGCCGACGATGCCGTTCGGCGGGAGGCTGAAGCTCAGGCCGTCGATGAGCGAGCGCCCGTCGAAGCCCTTCTGCAGCTTCTTCGCCTCGATCACGATGCTGCCCAGACGCGGTCCCGGCGGGATCGTGATCTCTTCGAAGTCGAGCTTGCGCGTGCGGTCGGCCTCGGCGGCCATCTCCTCGTAGCGGGCGAGGCGCGCCTTCGACTTCGCCTGACGGCCCTTGGCGTTGGAGCGCACCCACTCGAGCTCTTCGGCCAGCCGCTTGGCGAGCTTGGCGTCCTTCTTGCCCTGGATAGCGAGGCGCTCGCCCTTCTTCTCCAGATAGGTCGAGTAGTTGCCCTCGTACCCGATGAGGCGGCCTCGGTCGACCTCGGCGATCCACTCGGCGACGTTGTCGAGGAAGTACCGGTCGTGCGTGATCGCGATCACGGCGCCGGGGTACTTCTGCAGGTGCTGCTCGAGCCACAGCACGCTCTCGGCGTCCAGGTGGTTGGTGGGCTCGTCGAGCAGAAGGAGGTCGGGCTTCTGAAGAAGCAGCTTGGTGAGAGCGACGCGGCGCTTCTCACCGCCGGAGAGGTTGGAGACGGAAGCCTCGCCGGGCGGCGTTCGGAGAGCGTCCATTGCCTGCTCGAGCTGGGAGTCGAGGTCCCACGCATCGGCCGCGTCGATCTCTTCCTGGAGGGTGCCCATCTCGGCCAGCAGCGCGTCGAAGTCCGCATCGGGATCCGACATCAGCGCGGAGATCTCGTTGAAGCGATCGACCTTGGCCTTGATCGCGATGCCGTCCTGGATGTTCTCGAGCACCGTCTTGGACTCGTCGAGCTCAGGCTCCTGCATGAGGATCCCGACGCTGAACCCCGGCGTCAGCTTGGCCTCGCCGTTCGAAGGGGTGTCGAGGCCCGCCATGATCTTGAGGATGGTCGACTTGCCCGCTCCGTTGGGGCCCACCATGCCGATCTTCGCCCCCGGGAGGAACGCCATCGTGACGTCATCGAGGATGAGCTTGTCTCCGACCGCCTTGCGGGCGCGGACCATCGAGTAGATGTATTCAGCCATGTCGTGTGAGCGTTCTCCTGTCGGGTGGCGACGTCAGCCTCCCAGCCTACCGGCCGACGGCTGAGCGATCCGCGAGCGCGGATGTCGCGGTCGGCGCCACGACGTCTGCCGCGGCCGGCGTCACTGCGTCGGCGTCACCAATCGATCGGGCGCGTCTGGCCGATCAGGCATCGCCCGTCGACGACGGGCAGGACGACGGCGTGCGGGTCGCCCGTCGTGGATCCGACCTGCCCGACCAGGCACTCGTCGCCCCACAGCACCGAGAACTGGATGCTCTCGGCTGGGTTGCCGATCGTCGTCTGGTCCGCGGTGACCTCCATGGCGACCTTGTCGAACCCGGCGGCGACGAGCGCGTCGATGTACGCACGACCGGCGTCTCGGGACTCCGAAGCCCACACGCGCTCGGTGACGGCGAGGAACAGCGGCAGGTTGTCCTCGGCGGTTCCTTCTGGCACGAGCGTGGGCGCGGGATCGACGTCGGACGTCGGGGTCGGAGTGTCCTGCGGGCTCGCCGTGCCTGGGGAGGGAGTCTGCCCTGTCGACGGGCCCGGCTCGGGAGCGTCCGTGCAGGCGGCGAGGCCGGCCGCTGAGAGAGCCACCAGGGCCGCCACGGCGGCCGCACGTGCCGACGCATGCACGATCCGCACACCGGCACGCTCGGGATTTCGGGGCACGGACCGAGTCTATGACCCGTCACCCCGAACGCCCTGTGAGCACGATCGAACGGCGCGACGCCGCGTCGCGTCAGAACGGCGCGTCGACACCGGCGGGCTCGAGCGGACGGGCTTCGCCCTCCGAGCCGGGCTCCGGGCCATTCGAAGCTGCCTCGGCATCCGCACCCGGCGCGCGCCACTCGGGCGCATCCGCGTCGCTGCTCCACGCATCACTCCCCGCAGCGGCCGCCGGAGCGACCTTGCTGAACGTGGAGGTGCCCCACCGCAGGTCGTGACCGATCGCCTCGGCGTCGATCTCGACGTCGGTACCGCGCTTCGTGCCGTTGTCCCAGTCCTTGATTCGGAGCCGTCCCGTCAGCACGACAGGCTGGCCCTTGCGGAGCGACTCGAATGCGTGATCGGCGAGCCCACGGAAGGCTGACACCGAGTACCAGTTGGTGCCGCTGTCGACCCAGACGCCGGTCGGCCGGTCGAAGCGGCGCTGTGCGCTGGCCAGCCGGAACGTGGTGATCGAGACTCCTCCACTCGTGCGCTTGCTCTCGGGCTCGGTCGCGACGTTCCCCGTGATCGTGATGGTGTCGGACATCTTTCCTCCTCGTCTGCGGAGACCTTCCCCGCCCCGCCGGCGCCTGAGTGCCCGTCAGGCGCCGACGGTGAGACGAGCCTGACGGCTTCGGATCACCGTCCGAGTGCGAACTCCGGAACCTGGGGACAGCTGCCTCGCGGCCCTCCCTGGGGAGAAGCAGGTCCCGATCGACGAATGTCGGTGATCGCATTTATGTTCGAAGAAGGAAGGAGCAACCCATGACGCAGGACGCGCTGATCACCGACCGACCCGCCATCGCACCCGAGGCGCCGGTTCGACTCCTCGACGCCGCCCCATCGCTGTGGCGCGTGATTGACCGCAGCGGCCGAGTGATCGGCCACCTGCAGGCTCTCGCGGCCGGCGGCGACACGCGGTACCGCGCTCGCCGCTTTCACGCGGCGTCCAAGGCTTTCCGCGAGCTCGGCGACTTCTGGTCGGCAGAGGATGCGATCGACTGTCTGCGCTTCGCCCGATGACTCACACGACGGATTCGTACTGCTCCACCATCGACGACGGCGCGCCCGCCTTCACGTCGGCCCACGACTCGGCGAGCAGCTCGGCCGCACGCACGACATCGTCCGGCGGCGCAGTGAAGGGAACCCGCAGATGCCGATCGTGACCCCCGTCCACCGAGAAGCGCGGTCCGGCAGAGAGGAGGACTCCTCGCGCTCGAACGTCCAGCACGAGCGCGGCGCTGAGGGGAGCATCGAGCTCGATCCACAGCGCGACTCCGCCCGGAGCGTACGGTATGCGCCACGTGGGGATTCGAGTCCGGAGCGCCGAGGTAAGGGCGTCGCGCCCGGAACGCAGGAGGGCCGATCTCTGCTGCGCGATAGCGGCGAACTCGGCGAACAGCGCGGCCGCCACCGCCTGCTCGAACTCCGGCGTGCCTAGATCGTGTGCCGGGCGGGCGGCGGCGAATCGCCGAACGAGGTCACCCGATGCGCGAATCCACCCCACCCGGAGGCCGCCCCAGACCGTCTTGCCCAGGGAGCCGATGCGAACCACCCCCGACGGGTCGGCGCTCGCGAACCCCGGCGCTACCGGTCCGCGGTCGATGTCCAGGTCGGCGGTCGTCTCATCCAGGACGAGCACCGCACCCGCCCGCTCTCCGGCCCGCAGGAACACCTCACGCTCGATCGCATCCATCGACCGCCCCGTGGGATTGTGGAAGTCCGGCATCAGATACGCCATCACCGGGAGCGTCCGCGCGAACACCTGCTCGGCCCGATCGACATCCCACCCCGCGTCGGTCGTGACCGGGACGCCGACCAGTCGCGCCCCTGCGCGGCGCAGCGCGTCCACCGCGTGCGGATAGGTCGGGGTCTCGACGACGACACGGTCGCCGCGACCCAGCAGAACGGACGCGACGAGGTGGATCGCGCTCTGCGCGCCGGTCGTCACGAGCACCTCCGCAGGCGAGGTCGGGATGCCTCGCCGCTCATAGTGCGCGGCGATCGCTTCACGCAGCTCGGTGCTGCCGAGCACGTCGTACCCGACGCGCGACACCAGCGCTGGAGCGTGCGCGGCGACTTCGCCGATGATGCCGGCCAAGCCGGGCCACGCCGGCGGACTCGCCTGCTGGAGATCGATCATTCCGTCGCTCGGTTGGGTCTTGCCCGGATCGCGACGCTGCAAGGGCAGAGTGACGCTGCCCGAGCCTCGCAGGCTGGCGATGTGACCCGTCTCGCGCAGGCTCCGATAGGACGCCGCAACCGTGCTGCGGCTGAGGTGGAGCGCGGCAGCCAGCTCGCGTTCGGCGGGCAGAGCGGTCCGCGGGGCGATCCGGTTGTCCAGGCAGAGCAATCGGATACCGTCCGCGAGCGCCTCATAGGCGGGCTCGCGCGTTCGCCACCCTCCGAGGGCGGCGGCCAGTGCGCGGGCGGAGATCCGGGAGTCCATAGGGCCAGGGTATCCATATTGGCCTGTTCCGCACATGCCAATCCTGCGATTGGATGGGAGCATGGTTCGTCGCGTCGTGCAGCTCTTCGTTGGCCTGTTCCTGTACGGGGTCGGCTGTGCGATGACCGTCCAGGCCGGCCTGGGCGTAGACCCGTGGACCGTCCTCGCTGAAGGAATCTCGATCCATACCGGGATCGGCATCGGCTGGGTCGCCAACATCCTGGGGTTCTTCGTCCTGTTGCTGTGGATCCCGCTGCGACAGAAGCCCGGTGTCGGCACGATCGCCAACATTCTGCTTGTCGGCACGAGCATGCAGGTCGCGCTTGCCGTCATCCCGCCCGTGAGTGGGCTGATCGCACAGTTCGCCGTTCTTCTCGGCGGAATCGTCGTCGTCGCCATCGCCTCAGGGCTCTACATCGGCGCTCACTTCGGCCCCGGGCCGCGAGACGGACTCATGACCGGCATGCACAGACGACTCGGGTGGCCGATCTGGACCTGCCGAGCGCTCGTCGAGCTGACGGTGCTGACCATCGGCTGGCTTCTCGGCGGCACCGTCGGCATCGGCACGGTGCTCTTCGCCTTCCTTATCGGGCCGCTGGTGCACCTCGCGCTGCCGCTCCTCGACACGCGTCGAACGATCACGCCGGGCACGTCGACGGAATCGTCGATCGCTCGGCGCTGAGCATCGACGGACGCTCGGGCGAGCCTAGTGCTCGCGGAACTCCGGCCAGTCGCTCCCCGGCGTCATGCGCGCGTGGAGGGCGCTCTTGGCGATCTCCATCGAGGGATAGCTGCCGGCCGAGGCATCCGCCCCCGCCATGGTGACCGTGTACCCGTCATCGTCCTTGCGAATGCTTCCGACGACTCCCGAGGGGCCGTAGGCGACCCACAAGGGGTGGTGCGTCTCCGTGGTGCTCATGCCCGAACTCCTTTCGATGCGTCCGATGCAGACGCTACGCCGCGTCCGCGTTGCGCGCCAGCCTTCGCGGCCTGCCCACAGGAACCGCTAGCCTGGGAGACACCCTTCCCTCCGTAGCTCAGGGGACAGAGCGAGCGGTTTCTACCCGCCAGGTCGGGGGTTCGAATCCTCCCGGGGGGGCACAAATGGCCTCGGCGACGGCGCTGAGGCGTCGGCGTCCGGGGCCGTCAATAGGATGGAGCGCATGGTGGGGGCACCCGAGAACGACCGACTTGTCTGGATCGACTGCGAGATGACGGGACTCGACCTCGACGTCGATGAACTCGTCGAGATCGCGGTCGTCGTGACCGACTTCGAGCTGCGCCCGCTGCATCCGGGCTTCCAGGTCGTCATCAAGCCCGACGCGAGTGCGCTGGCGAACATGAGCGAGTTCGTGACGAAGATGCACGCGAAGTCCGGCCTGCTCGATGAGATTCCTCACGGCGTGTCCGTCGCGGACGCCGAGTTCCAGGCGCTCGAGTACATCCAGCAGTATGTGCCGCTCGAGGGCAAGGCTCCGCTCGCCGGCAACACCATCGGCACCGATCGCATGTTCATCGCGAAGTACATGCCGCGGATCGATCACTGGCTGCACTATCGCAACGTCGACGTCTCGAGCATCAAAGAGCTCGCCCGCCGTTGGTACCCCCGGGCCTACATCCACGCGCCGGCCAAAGACGGCGGGCATCGCGCGCTCGCCGACATCATCGAGTCCATTCGCGAGCTCGCGTACTATCGCCAGGCCGTCTTTGTGCCTGAGCCCGGTCCGACGAGCGACGGCGCACGAGCGGCGGCTGCGGCGGCCGTGTCGTCGTTCGCCCCAGAGGTGTGAGAGAATCTTCTGGTTGCCCGCGCAGGCGGGAGACATGGTGGGTATAGCTCAGTTGGTAGAGCACCTGGTTGTGGTCCAGGGGGTCGCGGGTTCAAGTCCCGTTACTCACCCCAATTTCTGCTGTCGCGAGGCATCATGATGGAGATGGATGCGGCGACGTTCGAGCAGCTCGTCGTCGACGAGCTCGACCTCCTCCCCGACGACATGGTGGAGGGGCTCGACAACGTCGTGTTCGTCGTCGAGGATCGTCCAGAGGACGGCAGCCTCGACCTCCTCGGCCTCTACGACGGGTGGGCGCTGACCGAGCGCGACCGTTACGGCGTCGGGGAACTGCCCGATCGCATCATCGTCTACCGCGAATCGCATCTCGCCGCGTGCGAGAACGAGGAAGAGCTTCGCGACGAACTGCACACCACTCTCGTGCACGAGATCGCGCACTTCTACGGCATCGACGACGAACGTCTTCATGAACTGGGATGGGCATGATGGCAGCGCTGACCACGCCCGACCTCGATGCCGACACCGACCTGGGCAGCAAGCTCGGTCCCGAACGACCGTGGCAGACCGTGGTGTGGGATGACCCCGTCAACCTCATGAGCTACGTGACGCACGTCTTCCGCGAGTACTTCGGCCTGCCACGGGCAGAAGCTGAGCGGCTGATGCTCGCCGTCCACCACGAGGGTCACGCCGTCGTCGCCGAGGGAGCCCGTGAGCAGATGGAGCTGCATACCCGCGCGATGCACGATTACGGCCTGTGGGCGACCGTCAGGCAGGCGCCGGCATGACCGCCCGCGTGGTCGTCGTCGAGATCACCAGGCTGGAGGCCGCCCACCTGTCCGGGTTGGTGACGCAGTTCTCGGAACTGGTGGACGGTGCCTCCGTCGCAGAAGGCGACCCCGCCATCGAGCGTCTCGCGCCCGATGCCTATGAGGAGGCCGAAGCCGCCCGGGAGTTCCGCCAG
The DNA here is from genome assembly GCF_012847295.1 of Microbacterium sp. MF43. Taxonomy (GTDB): domain Bacteria; phylum Actinomycetota; class Actinomycetes; order Actinomycetales; family Microbacteriaceae; genus Microbacterium. The sequence continues at coordinate 250,015 of NZ_JABBDY010000003.1, read as the reverse complement.
TTCACGGAGGACGATCTGCTGGATCGTCGCCGCGACGACGCCGCGCGGGTCCTCGCGTCCCTCACGGAAGCGTCGCAGATTCCTGAGGACCCCGACGATCCGGCGCTCCTCGAAACCGTCGCGATCGTCCTGGACGCCGAGGACTCGGGCGCGTGGCTGCGCACGCTCGCCGCCATCCGCCTGGTGCTCGCCACGCGGCTCGGCATCACCGAGGCCGATGACCATGATCCCGAGGACGCCCGATTCGGCATCTATGACTGGCTGGGCTACCGCCTGGACGGGCTCGTCAAAGCGCTCTCGGAGGAGAGCTGAGGCATCCGATCACGGAACAGCGAAGACGTGCGACGCCAGCCTCATCGGCTCGTCGCGCGTCACATGCCGCTCCTCTTGGCGTGCCCACCGGTCCCAGTGCGGTCGGTAGGCGTCGCCGTCGCGCGTGAGCGCCCGGCGGCGCCGCGACGCACCCGGCGAGTCCAGCCACACGCGGACGTCTCCGAGCGGACTCGTGGAGGGGCGCAGGATGCCCGATCCTTCGACGATGAGCGGGAGCGCAGGGTCCACCGCGTGCGCTTCTGCCGGCGCACCCACCTCCCAGTCCCAGCGCTGCCACACCCCGATCAGACCGCGCGCGTGAGGAACGAGGATCTGTGCGCGGGCGAGCTCGACGCCCTCGTCGAGGCCGTCCCAACCGGGATATACCGAGTCGAGCGCGACGAGCTGCACCCTGCCTGCCGCGGGCCAGCGGGCAACGAGCGATCGCGCCAGCGAGGTCTTGCCGGCTCCGCTCCGTCCGTCGATCAGCACCACTGGATTGAGGGCCGCCACCGCCCGGATCGCACCGATGAGACTCGACGCCGCGGCGTCGAGGGCGTGCGCGACCGGGTCGGAACTACTTCTTGAGGGCGCGGATGACACGGCTCAGCGCGCGCCCGGCGAAGAAGACGAACGGAATCGCAACGGCGATCAGCGAGACGATGTTCGCTTCGAAGCGCAGGTCATCGCCCCGTCGGATGTAGGCGCCGAGCGGGATGGACCATCCGCCACCGCCACCTCCGCCGTTGCCCGCCTCGTCGGAGCCGCCGCCGAAACCTGCCCACGTCAGCGCGACGGGGATGACACGGACGCCGTCGACGTCCTGCTGTTCGCCATAGGCGCTCTTGACGCCGAACGACGCCGACTGCTGACCGAGTTCGAGTGCGATGTTGGGCATGCGACCCACGCTACCCGTCGGGCGTGGGCGGTGTCAGCCCCGATCGAGCTTCGGAGCCGGCGGACTCGAGGGGAGGGACCCGCCGCCCCTTGCCCTGCCGAGAAGCGTCGCCCGTGTCACCGCACCACGACCGAACTTCGCCGCCGCACCGTCCAGGGCATCTTCGATGCGGCGCCAGTCCTGGTCGTCGTCCCACAGGGCGAGCGGCGCGGATCCGGCCGGGCGGAGCTTCTCGGCACGGACCCCGATGAGGCGGACCGGCATGCGGCGCTCGACGGACTCGAACAGCTCGTGCGCGGCGTCGCCGATCCGCTGCCCCACGGCGGTCGGCTCCGGCAGGGTCTGGGAGCGCGAGATCGTGCTGAAGTCGGCGAAGCGGACCTTGATCGCGATGGTCGAGGCCTCCCAGCCGCCGCCACGCAGCCGGGCTCCGACGCGGTCGGCGAGGCGTCGGAGTTCCGATCGAAGGATGACAGGATCGGCGATGTCCGCGTCGAACGTCTCCTCGTGTCCGACGCTCTTCTCGGTGCGGTCGGTCTCGACGGAGCGCAGATCGATTCCGCGGGCGAGGTGCCAGACACGGTCACCCATGGCCGGGCCGAGCGCGCGATCGAGGACGTCGCGAGGCGCGTCCAGGACGTCGGCGACGGTGCGGATGCCTCGTCCCTCGAGCGACTCGGCCGCTTTCGGGCCCACACCCCAGAGCGCACGCACCGACCGCGGTCTGAGGAAGGCGTCCGTGTCTGCCGCCGACACGACGAGGAGTCCATCGGGCTTGCTGATCGTCGATGCCATCTTGGCGACATGCTTCGTCGCCGCGACGCCGATGCTGCACGTGAGACCGGTCTCCTCGAGCACACGCGCCCGAAGCGCGCGGGCGATCTCGCCCGGGCTCCCCCACAGCCGCCGCACGCCCTGCACGTCGAGGAAGGCCTCGTCGATCGACAGCGGCTCGACGAGCGGCGTGACGTCGCGGAAGATGCGCATGACCCGCTTCGAGAACTCGAGGTAGCGGTCGAAGTGCGGCAGCACGACGATCGCCGATGGGCACAGCCGCAGCGCCTGGCTGACCGGCATCGCGGACCGCACACCGAACCGGCGAGCTTCGTACGATGCACTCGACACGACCGAGCGGCCATCCGGCGCGCCGATGATGATCGGCTTGCCGCGCAGCGACGGGTCGTCCAGCTGCTCGACGGACGCGTAGAACGCGTCCATATCTACGTGCAGGATGCCCGTGCCGGTGTCGTCGGCGCCGACCGGCGAGGTCAGGCGTCCCGTGCCGTCACCTCGTCCCATGGCGACGATTATCCTCCGTGGCTCCGACGTCCCCCTCGGGAGCGGACGACGTGACGCCTACGACGCGGCGGCGCGCTCCAGCACGAGTTCGCGCACGCGCGCCGCGTCCGCCTGACCCTTCATGGCCTTCATGACCGCACCGATGACCGCACCGGCCGCCTGGACCTTGCCGTCGCGGATCTTGGCGAGCACGTCGGGCTGGGAGGCGAGGGCATCGTCGATCGCCGCGATCAGCGCGCCGTCGTCGGACACCACCGCGAGACCTCGAGCGTCGACGACCTCCTGGGGAGTGCCCTCCCCCGCGACGACACCCTCGAGCACCTGGCGCGCGAGCTTGTCGGTCAGCGTCCCGGCGTCGACGAGCGACTGCAGGGCCGCAACGTCCGCCGCGGTGGCGAGGTCGGATGCCTCGCGCCCCTGTGCGTTCGCGATGCGGGTCAGCTCGCCCGTCCACCACTTGCGCGCTGCGGCCGGCGACGCGCCCGCGGCGACCGTTGCCTCGACCTCGGCGAGCAGTCCGCCGTTGTGGACGTCCTGGAACTCGAGATCGGTGAAGCCCCACTCAGCCTTCAGCCGCCGGCGACGCGCAGCGGGCGCCTCGGGAAGCGCGGCACGCAGCTCCTCGATCAGCTCCAGCGCGGGGGCGACGGGCAGCAGATCGGGCTCGGGGAAGTACCGGTAGTCGTCGGCGTCCGACTTCGGCCGGCCGGGGGACGTCGTGCCGGTGTCCTCGTGCCAATGGCGCGTCTCCTGCACAATGGATCCACCCGCGGCGAGGATCGCCGCCTGGCGCTGGATCTCGTAGCGAACGGCGCGCTCCACCGACCGCATCGAGTTGACGTTCTTGGTCTCGGTGCGGGTGCCCAGCTTCTCCTGGCCACGCGGGCGAAGCGAGACGTTGGCGTCGCAACGCAGGTTCCCGCGCTCCATGCGGGCCTCCGAGATTCCGAGGGCCAGCACGATGTCGCGGATCGTCTGCACATACGCCTTGGCGATCTCGGGGGCACGGTCCTCCGCGCCGAAGATCGGCTTGGTCACGATCTCGACGAGCGGAACGCCGGCGCGGTTGTAGTCCACGAGGGAGTACTCGGCGCCCTGGATGCGACCGGTCGATCCACCCACGTGCGTGAGCTTGCCGGCATCCTCTTCCATGTGAGCACGCTCGATCGGCACCGAGACGATCGACCCGTCAGCCAGCTCGACATCCACCCGTCCTTCGAAGGCGATGGGCTCGTCGTACTGCGAGATCTGATAGTTCTTGCCCAGGTCGGGGTAGAAGTAGTTCTTTCGTGCGAATCGGCTCGACGGCGCGATCGAGCACCCCAGGGCGAGGCCGAGGCTGATCGAGTGCTTCACCGCCTCGGCGTTCACCGTCGGCAGCGAACCGGGCAGTCCCATGTCAACGGGTGCGACGAGTGTGTTGGGGGCGGCGTCGTGGTTCGCCGGGTGGGCAGGATTGGCCGCACCCGAGAACATCTTGGTCTTTGTGTTGAGCTCGACGTGGACTTCGAAGCCCAGCACCGGCTCGAAGAGCTCGAGGGCCTTGTCGAAGTCCATCAGCTTGTCCTTGGCCATCATCGTCCTCCTCCGAGGATCGGTGCGCGGTCGAGGAGCGGCCCGCCCCACGCGTCGAGCAGCAGGGCTTCGAGAGCGGCGCCCACCCGGTAGAGGCGCGCGTCCTCGCGGGCAGGAGCGAGGAATTGGATCCCCACGGGGAGCCCGTCCTCCTCGGCGAGGCCCGACGGGATGGAGATGCCGGGAACACCTGCGAGGTTCGCGGGAATCGTGGTGACGTCGTTGAGGTACATCTGCATCGGGTCGTCGATCTTCTCGCCCAGGCGGAAGGCGGTCGTCGGCGCCGAGGGCGTGGCGATGACGTCGACCGAGGCGAACGCCTCGTCGAAGTCGCGCTGGATGAGCGTGCGGACTTTCTGAGCAGAGCCGTAGTAAGCGTCGTAGTAGCCCGCGGACAGTGCGTACGTGCCCAGGATGATGCGCCGCTTCACTTCGTCGCCGAAGCCCTGGTCGCGCGTCGCCGCCATGACATCTTCGACGGTGCCGCCGGGCACGTCGACCCGCAGGCCGAATCGCACCGAGTCGAACTTCGCCAGGTTGCTCGATGCCTCGGCAGGCAGGATCAGGTAGTACGCCGCGACGCCGTACTCGAAGTGCGGTGCGCTGATCTCGACGATCTCGGCGCCCTGCGACTCCATAGCGGCCAGGGCCGAACGGAAGGACGTCGACACACCGGACTGGAACCCCGCGTCGGGCAGTTCCTTGATGACGCCGACCTTGAGGCCCTTCAGCACCTCACCACGGGCGCCCTCTCGAGCAGCGTCGGCGAACGACGGCCAGGCTTCCTCGAGCGAGGTGGCGTCGTGCGGGTCGTGCCCGGCGATCACGTCGTGGAGCAGCCCCGCGTCCACAACGGTGCGCGTGACCGGCCCCACCTGGTCCAGGCTCGACGCCAGGGCGATGGCGCCGAAGCGACTGACGCCGCCGTACGTGGGCTTGAGGCCGACCGTCCCCGTCACGTGCGCGGGCTGACGGATCGAGCCGCCGGTGTCGGAGCCGAGCGCGAGAGGCGCCTCGAACGCGGCGACGGCGGCAGCCGAGCCCCCTCCCGATCCACCGGGGATCCGGTCGAGGTCCCACGGGTTGCGCGTGGGACCGTACGCGGAGTGCTCGGTCGACGAGCCCATCGCGAACTCGTCCATGTTGGTCTTGCCGAGGGGCACGAGACCGGCGGCACGGGAACGCGCCACCACCGTGGCGTCGTACGGCGACATGTAGCCGTCGAGGATCTTCGATCCGCTCGTGGACGGCATGTCGGTGGTCACCAGGACATCCTTGATGGCCAGGGGCACACCGGCGATGGGACCGAGTGCCTCGCCCGCCATGCGGCGGCGATCGATGTCGGCGGCCACGTCGAGTGCGCGATCACTGACGTGGAGGAAGGCATGCAGGTCGCCGTCCACAGCGGCGATGCGATCGAGGTGCGCCCGCGTGGCCTCGACGCTGGAGACCTCGCCGGAGACGAGCTTGTCTGCGAGCGCGGCGGCGCTCAGCCTGGTCAGATCGGTCACAGTGGTCCTTACTGCTCTTCGCCGAGGATCGCGGTCACGCGGAAGCGGCCGTCCGCCGAGTCCGGGGCGTTCTGAAGCACCTGCTCCGGGGTGAGCTGATCGCCGACCACGTCGGGACGGAACACGTTCTGGAGCGGGATCGGGTGGCTGGTGGCGACCACGTCGGGCGTGGCGACCTCGGACACCTTGGCGATGTTGTCGACGATGACGTCGAGCTGGCCGGTGAGGCGCTCGACCTCCTCTTCGCTCAGCTGGATCCGGGCGAGCACACCGAGATGGCGCACGAGATCGGGGGTGATTTCAGACACCCGGACAGTCTATTCGGATCGCCGCCGCCGCCCTGCGGCGAGAGCGCCGCGAGACCCCCCGGCGTAGGCTGAGCGCGTGACGACGTATGACCCCCCTCGCCCGTGGATCGCCAGCTACGCAGATGGCGTGCCGCAGGATCTCGAACCGGTGAGCGGTTCGCTCGTCGAGATCGTCGAGGCCTCGGCGCGCGACTTCCCCGAGGCACCTGCGCTCCAATTCTTCGGGCGGACCACGTCCTATCGCGAACTGCGCGAGCAGATCGATCGCGCCGCGGCGGGGCTGCGTGCGCAGGGCGTGAAGGCCGGCGATCCGGTGGCGATCGTCCTGCCGAACTGCCCTCAGCACATCGTGGCCTTCTACGCGATCCTGCGCCTCGGCGCCGTCGTCGTGGAGCACAATCCCCTGTACACGCCCCGCGAGCTGCGCAAGCAGTTCGAGGACCACGGCGCCAAGCACGCGATCGTCTGGTCCAAGGCCGTGGCAACCGTGCAGGACTTTCCCGCCGACCTCGCTGTCACCTCGCTGATCTCGGTCGACATCACCACCGCGATGCCCCTCGGCACCCGCCTCGCCCTGCGATTGCCGATCGCGAAAGCCCGGGAGGCGCGCGCGGCACTCACCGCTCGCGTGTCGGGCGTCATCCCTTGGCAGCAGATCGTCGGCTCCGAACCGCTGCCCGCCTCCCATCCCAAGCCGTCGACAGACGACCTGGCGCTCATCCAGTACACGAGCGGCACCACCGGGACGCCGAAGGGCGCATCCCTCACCCACCGCAACCTGCTCTCCAACGCCGCGCAGGCGCGCTCCTGGGTCCCCTCGATCGTGCGCGGTGACGGATGCGTCGTCTACGCGGTCCTTCCGATGTTCCACGCATACGGCCTCACCCTGTGCCTGACCTTCGCGATGTCGATGGCCGCGCGTCTGGTCCTCTTCCCCCGCTTCGACCCAGACATGGTGCTCGAGGTCACCCGGAAGCACCCGGCGACCTTCCTTCCGCTCGTTCCCCCGATCGCCGATCGACTGCTGAAGGCGGCGAAGGAGAAGGGCGTCTCGCTCGCCGGCACCCGGGTCGCCATCTCGGGAGCTATGGCCCTCCCCCACGAACTGGTCGTGCCTTTCGAGGAAGCGTCGGGGGGATACCTCGTCGAGGGATACGGCCTCAGCGAGTGCTCGCCCGTGCTCATGGCGAACCCCGTGGCGGACAACCGTGTGCCAGGCACGGTAGGGCTGCCCCTGCCGGGTACCGAGTGCCGTGTCGTCGATCCCGATGAGCCGACGAAGGACGTTGCCTGGGGCGAGCGGGGCGAGCTCGTCGTGCGCGGACCGCAGGTGTTCAGCGGGTACTACGGCAAGCCCGAGGAGACCGAAGCCGTCTTCACCGACGGGTGGTTCCGCACCGGTGACATCGTCACGATCGACGACGCCGGCTTCGTGCGCATCGTGGATCGCATCAAGGAGCTGATCATCACCGGCGGCTTCAATGTCGCACCCACCGAGGTGGAGAACGCGCTGCGCCAGCACCCGGCTGTCGAGGACGCGGCGGTGGTCGGACTGCCGAACGAGCGCTCGGGCGAGGAGGTCGTCGCCGCCGTCGTGCTGACTCCGGGTCAGGACGCCGACGTCGAGCGCATCCGGGAGCACGTGCGCGGGATCCTCACGCCCTACAAGGTGCCCCGGCGCATCTTCGTTGTCGACGAGCTGCCCACCTCGCTGATCGGCAAAGTGCTCCGCAGGCAGGTGCGCGACCGGCTCCTCGCCCTGACATCGGGATCCTGACAGGTTCGCGGCGATCACCAGGCCGAGAACGTGCCGGGCCGCGGCTGGATCCAAACGGCGTTCGAGTACTCGTCGTCCCACGGGAACAACCCGTCGCGGTCGTCGTACGTGAGCTGGAGCAACGGCACCGAGTGCTCGTCGGGGCGCTGATAGAAGCGATTCGCCGCGAACGCGATCTCGCCGGGGTTGGGCACCGTTTCGACCGTGACCCGGTGACTCCAGCCGTCGAACTCGAGAAGCTCACCCGGGACGATGTCGCGTCCACGCCGGATCCGATCGCTCACGTCGTTGAGGAGCAGCCCCGTCGTGCGCGAGTCCAGACCGAAGACGAGCAGCTCGGGATGCCCCATTCCGAAGAGCCCGACCGTGTACGCGAAGGGAGTCTGGCGCCGGCGCATGTCGCCGATGACGTACTCGATGTGGGTGCCGTGGGTGCGGATCGTCTGCGCCGTCCGGCGGTCCTGCTGGTCGAGCCAGGCGATCACGGCGGGATCGGGGATCATGGTCATGGCGGAGTCCCTTCTTCGGAGGACACCGACATTAGAACAAAGCTACGACATTGCCGCGAGTCTCAGGACTGCCCTGATCGGAAGAGACGCTCAGGCTTCGGCAGGCGCCGCCCCGTCGAGAGCCGCCGGCCCCCGGGTGACCAGGATGTGGAACTGGGCGGCGTCGAGGACGGGAACCCCCAGCTCTTCGGCCTTGGCGAGTTTCGATCCCGCCCCGGGTCCGGCCGCGACGAAATCCGTCTTCTTCGAGACGCTCGAGCCCGCCTTTCCGCCGGCCTTGATGATCGCCTCCTGCGCCCCTTCGCGCGTATACCCCTCGAGACTTCCGGTCGCGACGACTGTGAGTCCCTCCAGCACGCCGCCCTCCACCACCGCGGCACCGGGGCCGGGATGCCCGGGCGTGGCCAGCTGCGCCCCGGCTGCCGCCCAGCGTTCGACGATCTCGCGGTGCCAGTCCACGGCGAACCAGTCCGTCAGCGAGTCGGCGATGATGCCGCCGACGCCCTCCACAGCTGCCAGCTCGTCTCGCGACGCGGCGCGAATCGCGTCCACCGACCCGAACCACTGGGCGAGCGCACGCGCGGCGACGGGGCCGACGTGACGGATATTCAGGGCTACGAGGAAGCGCCAGAGGTCCTTTCTCTTGGCCCGCTCGAGCTGATCGATGAGCGTGAGCGCCTGCGCGGACGGCTGAGGACCTTCGAGTCCCGCCTTCTTCTCGGCCGCCGAAGGATTCCGCCCGAACGGTCGGCGCCGTACCGGCTCCCCCGTCCTCTCGTCGACCCGCGCCTCCCCGGTCTCGGCATCGCGCACGATCACCTCGATCGGGACGAGTTCGGGAAGGGTCAGCTCGAAGAGGCCGGCTTCCGTCTCGAGCGGCGGCACGTCGGGGTACGACGGCTGCGTCAGCGCCGCTGCGGTCACCTCGCCGAGCGCTTCGATGTCGAGCGCACCCCGTGAGCCGATGTGCTCCACACGGCCGCGCACCTGCGCGGGGCATGCTCGCGTGTTCGGGCAGCGCAGGTCGATGTCGCCTTCCTTCGCGGGCGCGAGCGGAGACCCGCACTCGGGACAGTCCGCGGGCATCACGAACTCGCGTTCGGTCCCGTCCCGCAGCTCCACGACGGGGCCGAGGACTTCGGGGATGACGTCTCCGGCCTTGCGGAGCACCACGGTGTCGCCGATGCGCACGCCTTTGGCGCGAACGATCTCCTGATTGTGGAGTGTCGCCTGGCGCACGACGGACCCGGCGACGCGTGCGGGCGCCATGACCGCGAACGGCGTCGCCCGTCCGGTGCGACCGACGGATACGACGATGTCGAGCAGCTTCGTATTGACCTGCTCGGGCGGGTACTTGTAGGCGATGGCCCACCTCGGCGCGCGGCTGGTCGCGCCGAGCTCGTCGTGCAGAGCGAGCTCGTCGACCTTGACGACGACACCGTCGATCTCGTGCTCGACGTCGTGACGGTGCTCTCCGTAGTGCGCGACGAAGCCGAGCACGCCGTCGATGTCGTCGAAGGTCCGGAAGTACGGACTGGTCGGCAGACCCCACTCTGCGAGGAGCGCGTACGTCTCGCTCTGGGACTCGACCGGCGGGCGGGACCATGCTCCGATGCCGTGCACGAACAGCCGCAAGGAGTCGAGGCGCGCCTGCCCGGCCTCGAGTTCGAGGCCGTCCTTCTTGTCGAGCTGCTGGCGAAGGCCGCCGGAAGCGGCGTTCCGGGGGTTGGCGAACGAGGGGAATCGGCGCTCCGCGCTCGCTCGGGCCTTCGCCTCGTCGAAGGCCCGGCCGCGCGCACGGGTCTCCTCGACCGCGCGATCGCGCATATCGGCTTGAAGGGCGTTGAGCCGCGCGAACGCCGCGACCGGGATGAACACCTCGCCGCGGACTTCGACGAGGTCGGGATGTCCCGCGCCTTCGAGTCGCTGCGGGATGCCTGCCACCCGCACGGCGTTGACGGTCACGTCCTCGCCCGTCCGGCCGTCGCCGCGGGTCGCCGCCGACGTCAGCACGCCCCGCTCGTACCGCAGGCTGATCGCGAGTCCGTCGATCTTGAGCTCGGTCAGCCATCGGACCTTGCGGCCCGCCGCGCTCTCGGCCTTCCCGCACCACTCCCTCAGTTCGTCGAGGCTGAACACGTTGTCGAGGCTGAGCATGCGCTCGGCGTGCTCGACCGGCGCGAACATCGAGCTCTCGGCGGCACCGACGGTGAGCGTCGGCGAATCCTGGCCCTGCAGTTCGGGGTGGAGCCTCTCGAGCTCCTCGAGTCGCCTCATCCACTGGTCGTACGTCGCGTCGTCCACGATCTCGGCGTTGCGGCCGTAGTACGCGTCTCGCGCGTCGAGGATGCGCTCGGTGAGCTGCTGAGCCTCCACGCGGGATGCCTCGAGCCCGGCGTCGGCGGGGAGCGCCGGAGCGTCGATCGAAGGGGACTGCGGCGTCGCGAGATCGTCATCCGTCACGCCGCCAGTCTAGGAGCGGCCTCCGACCCCGCGCGGCTCACGCCGGAACCGGGACCGCCGACACCGTCCGGTCGATCGTGAACTGGCCGATGACCCGCGTGCCGTCGTACAGCACGGCGGTCTGACCCGGCGCGACGCCGTCGAACGGCGTCGCGGGCACCACCGTGATGAGGCCGCCGCCGAACGTCGCGCGCGCCGGAACCGGATCGGCGTGGGCCCGGATCTGCACGTCGCAGTCGAACGCACCCTCGGGCTGGGCCCTGCCGGCCCACGAGTAGCGCTCGCCCCCGATCTCGGACGTGGCCAGCGCCTCCTTGGGCCCGACCACGACCGTGTTGGTCACGGGCCGCACCTCGAGCACGAATCGCGGCTTTCCGTCCGGCGCCGGGACCCCGAGGGAAAGGCCGCGGCGCTGGCCGACCGTGAACGCGTGCGCACCCTCATGACTGCCCACCACCGCGCCGGACCGATCGACGATCTCGCCTGTCGCGGTGCCGACCTTCTCGGCGAGCCACCCGCGGGTGTCGCCGTCGGGAATGAAGCAGATGTCATGACTGTCGGGCTTGTGCGCGACGGTGAGACCACGCTCCTCGGCCTCGGCCCGCACGACCGCCTTGGACGGCGTGGATCCGAGCGGGAAGAAGGTGTGCGCGAGCTGCTCGGCGGTGAGCACGCCCAGCACGTAGGACTGGTCCTTCGCGGCATCCGAGGCCCTGTGGAGCTCGAGCCCGTGGGCACCCTCGACGAGCGTCGCATAGTGCCCGGTGCACACCGCGTCGAACCCCAGCTCGAGCGCGCGCTCGAGCAGTGCGGCGAACTTGATCTTCTCGTTGCATCGCATGCAGGGATTCGGCGTTCGGCCGGCGCGATACTCCGTGATGAAGTCCCCGATCACGTCGTCGCGGAACCGCTCCGAGAAGTCCCACACGTAGAACGGGATCCCGAGCCGGTCGGCGGCGCGGCGCGCGTCCATCGCGTCCTCGATCGTGCAGCAGCCGCGACTGCCGGTGCGCAGCGTGCCGCCGGCGCGCGAGAGGGCGAGGTGAACACCGACGACGTCGTGGCCGGCATCCACGGCGCGGGCGGCCGCGACGGCGGAGTCGACGCCACCGCTCATGGCCGCGAGAATCCTCATGCGCCCAGTCTAGGAGCGGGCGCCTGAGCGGGTCCCGGACGCGGCGCGAGCGCGCTCGACGGCCTCCGGGAGCACCGACAGCACGGCGGCGACGTCGGCGTATCCGGATGTCCTCCCGAGCGTGAACCGCAGAACCTGACGAGCCTCGGCATCCGTCCGCCCCATCGCCTTCACCACGTGCGACGGCTCGGGGATCCCGGCCTGGCACGCCGAGCCGGTCGACACCGCGATGCCCGCGCGATCCAGCAGGAAGAGGAGCGACTCGCCCGGCGCGCCCTCGAAGTGGACGTGCGCATTGCCCGGGATGCGCTCGATCGGGTCGCCCAGCAGCTCGGCTCCCGGAACGCGGGAGAGGATGCCGCGGACGAGCTCGTCGCGCAGGCGGGAGAGCCGCTGCGCCTCGCCCTCGCGCTCCGCCTCCGCCAGCTCGGCCGCCACCGCGAAGGCCGCGGCGCCTGCGACGTCCTGCGTGCCGGCGCGGAGCCCGCGCTGCTGACCGCCGCCGTGGTGGAGCGCCGCGATGCGGGCGTGACGGGACACCACCAGTGCGCCGACTCCCACGGGCCCACCCACCTTGTGGGCCGTGACGCTCAGCGCGCTCAGGCCGGAATGGCCCTTCGCGCTCCCCCGCCACGACCGGAATGACACCGGGACGTGCCCGAACGCCGCGACGGCATCGACGTGCAGCGGAACGCGTGCCTCGATCGCTGCCGCTGCGAGTCCGGCGACGTCGCTGATCGTGCCCACCTCGTTGTTCGCCGCCAGAGCGGTGGCGAAGGCCGCGCCGGGCAGCTCCCCGGCGAAGACGTCACTGTCGATCCGCCCGCTCGCCTCGAGCGGCACGTGTCGAAGTCGCGCGCCCTCGGTCGTCGCGAGCCACTCGGCGGCGTCGAGCGTCGCATGATGCTCGCCGTCCGGCAGCACCACCGCGACCGTGCCCTCGGCACGCGCCCACCACAGTCCCTTGAGCGCGAGATTGACCGCCTCGGTCCCGCCGGATGTGAAGACCACCTCGATGGGATCGCAGTCGAGCGCCGCCGCGAGCCGCTCTCGGGACTCTTCGAGCAGCCGCCGCGCCGACTGGCCATAGCCGTGGATCGACGAGGCGTTCCCGATCTCCTGAGTCGCCGTGAGCCATGCATCGCGCGCCTCCGGGCGAAGCGGCGAGGTCGAGGCGTGATCGAGGTAGACCTCCATCGCTCCTCCCTCGCTTCACGGCGCGCTCCACGGTGCACCCGGGTCCCGCGAGGCCCGGCACCCGGTCCCGTAACGCGCCGGACTCACGCGGTTACTACTGTAGTTCGCATGCCCAGCCTCGAGTCCGCCGCGATCGCGCTGCCCGCGGGCTTGCACAGCGCCGACCTCGACCGCCTCGGCGTGACGCTCGGCCCCGACGGTGCGACCTTGCGCGTATGGTCGGGTGCGGCGGACGCCATGGAGCTGGTGGTGTTCGACGACACCGACCTGGACTGGGCGATCGAGAGCGTTCCGCTTGCCCCCGTCGGCGGCGGGGTGTGGGAGATCACCTCCTCCCTGCTCCGCCCCGGCACCCGCTACGCCATCCGCGTCGACGGTCCGCACGGCCCGGGCAACACGTTCAATCGAGGCACGCTGCTGGTGGAGCCGTACTCGCGTGGGCTCGCGCGCGGCGGCTATGACGACTGGCGATCGGTCGTCGTCGAGGGCGCCTTCGATTGGGGCGGCGTCCCGAAGCCGGCGGTTCCGATGGATCGCACGGTGCTCTACGAGGGGCACGTCAAAGGCCTGTCGAAACGGCATCCCGGCGTGCCGCCGGCGCTCCACGGAACCTACGCCGGGCTCGCCCACCCCGCGATGGTGGACCACTTCCTCTCGCTGGGAGTGACCAGCATCGAGCTCCTCCCCGTGCACGCGTTCGCCACCGAGCCCCGTCTGCTGCAGCACGGCCTGGCGAACTACTGGGGCTACAACACCCTCAACTTCTTCACCCCGCACGCCGCCTACGCGACCGAGCAGGCACGCCGGGAAGGACCCGAGGCGGTGCTCCGCGAGTTCAAGGGGATGGTCCGGCTCCTTCACGAGGCGGGGCTCGAGGTGATCCTGGACGTCGTGTACAACCACACCGCCGAAGAAGGCCTGGGGGGTCCGCGCTCGAGCCTGCGCGGGATCGACAACGGCGCGTACTACCGCCAGCAGGACGACGGCGCCTACATCGACGTGACGGGTTGCGGCAACGCGGTGAACACGTCGACGGATGCCGCGGCACGCCTCATCCTCGATTCGCTGAGGTACTGGGCGAACGATGTGCAGGTCGACGGCTTCCGATTCGACCTCGCGGTGACGCTCGGGCGCGATGCCGCGCATCACTTCACGCCGGAGCATCCGCTTCTGCGCGCCATCATCGACGACCCGGCGCTGGCTGGAGTCAAGAAGATCTCCGAGCCATGGGACGTCGGCATGGGCGGCTGGCAGACGGGCAGCTTCGGGGCCGGCTGGAGCGAGTGGAACGACCGCTATCGCGACCGCGTCCGCAACTTCTGGCTCAGCGACGTCGACTATGCGCGACGCGCCTCCACCGCGCCGGTCGGCATCGGCGGCTTCGCGACGCGGCTCGCCGGCTCGTCGAACACGTTCTCGGCGGAGCGCGGCCCGCTCGCGAGCATCAACTTCGTGACCGCACACGACGGCTTCACGCTGCGCGACCTCGTCTCGTACGACGTCAAGCACAACCTCGGCAACGGCGAGCAGAACCGCGACGGCGCCGACACGAACCGCTCGTTCAACCACGGAGCGGAGGGGCCGACCGACGACGAGGGCATCCTCGCCAGCCGCCGCAAGGCGATGAGGAACCTGATCGGGACGCTGCTCCTCTCGGCGGGCGTGCCGATGATCACGGCCGGGGACGAGTTCGGCCGCACGCAGCGAGGCAACAACAACGCCTACTGCCACGATTCGCCGCTCACCTGGCTGCCGTGGGAGCACGCGCCCTGGCAGCACGATCTCTTCGCGCACGTGCAGCACCTCCTGAGGCTGCGCCGGGAGAACCCGGCACTTCGACCGGTGCGGTTCGCGCGCCTCGACGAGCACATCCCGTCGGCCTCGGTCATGGAGTGGTACGACGAGCACGGCGAGACGATGTCCATCGAGCGGTGGACGAATCCCTCGCACCGCACGCTGCAGTACGTCGCCGCGTCCACTCCCGAGTTCGAGGCGTTCAACCGCATCCTGCTGATCGTCCACGGCACCGAGCGCCCGATCGACGTGACCCTTCCGACGATCGACGGAGTCACGCGTTTCGTGCCGCTGTGGTCGAGCGCCGACGAACGACCGCACGGGACCGGCGACGAGGCATCCCCCGGTGACGTGCTCGCGATCCCCGCGACGTCGATGCGCCTTTTCCGAGCCGAGTGAGCGACGCGCCCGTGTCAAACGGCTGTCGCGGGCTGTGAGGGCGGGGTAGGTTCGAGACGTGGTCACGACGTCGCGCGCCGCGCGCTCCCGCCCGTGGCGGAGCGCCACCGCCATCCCTGTCCGAGACGCCCGCGAGTGGCAGCCCGATCGCCTCACGGTGACGCGCCGGCTTCCCCTCGCCCGGCCGTATCCGTCGGTGCCGTGGGGCGACTACCGGCCCAAGGCCTTCGCCGGCGAGGCCGTGCCGTTCGGCGTCACCGCATTCCGCGAGGGGCACGATCGCATCGGCGTCCAGCTGCGGCTCACCTCCCCCACCGGGGATGTGTCGCTCCACCGGCTCGAGCCGCTCGGCGATGGCTTCGACCGGTGGGAGACCACCGTCGTGCTGCTCGAGGAAGGGGTCTGGAGCTTCCGCTTCGAGTCCTTCGGAGACGAGTTCGCGACGTGGGAGCACGCTGCCGACGTGAAGATCGAGGCGGGGGTGGATGCCCCGCTCATGCGAGACATCGGCGCCTCACTGTTCGATCGCGCGGCCGCCGAGAAGTCGCGCCCCAGAGCGCAGCGAGAAGCGCTGACGGCCGCCGCCTTGTCGTTGCGGGATCCATCCGTGAGCGACGACGAGGCCCTCGTGACGGTGCGTGACCCGGCCCTCGCGGGGTTCTTCCGCGAGCGGCCGATCATGTCGCTGACGACGGTCGGAGACGAGCAGTCCCTGCTCGTCGAGCGCGAGCGCGCCGGCGTCGGCGCGTGGTACGAGTTCTTCCCTCGCTCGGAAGGCGCTCGACGGCTCAAGGACGGATCGATCAAGAGCGGCACCTTCCGCACGGCGATGCGGCGCCTCCCCGCCGTGGCGGCGATGGGCTTCGACGTGCTCTACCTTCCGCCGATCCACCCCATCGGCACCCTGAACCGCAAGGGCCGCAACAACACGCTCGACCCCGGACCCGGCGACCCGGGGTCGCCGTGGGCCATCGGCTCGGCGGAGGGAGGCCATGACGCCATCCACCCCGACCTGGGCTCACTCGCCGACTTCCGCGCGTTCGTGCGCGCCGCCCGCGCCGAAGGCATCGAGGTCGCACTGGACTTCGCGCTGCAGGCAGCTCCCGACCACCCGTGGGTCGCCGAGCACCCGGAATGGTTCACGACGCTGCCGGACGGCACCATCGCCTACGCCGAGAACCCGCCGAAGAAGTATCAGGACATCTACCCGATCAACTTCGACAACGATCCGGAGGGCATCTACTCCGAGGCACTGCGGGTCATCCGCCACTGGATCGCGCAGGGAGTGAAGATCTTCCGCGTCGACAACCCGCATACCAAGCCCCTGCAGTTCTGGGAGTGGCTGATCGGGAAGGTGAACGCCGAGCACCCCGACGTGGTCTTCCTCGCCGAGGCGTTCACCCGGCCCGCGCCCCTGCAGAGTCTCGCCTCGGCGGGATTCCAGCAGAGCTACACATACTTCACGTGGCGCAACACCAAGGCCGAACTCGAGGAGTTCCTGTCGGGTCTGGCCCGCGAGACCGCCGACTTCGTGCGACCGAACCTCTTCGTCAACACGCCCGACATCCTGACCGAGTACCTCCAGTTCGGCGGCCGTCCCGCGTACCGCATCCGTGCGGCGATCGCCGCCACCGCGGCGCCGACGTACGGCGTCTACGCCGGATACGAGCTGTACGAGAACGTCGCACGGCCCGGCTCCGAGGAGAACATCGACAACGAGAAGTACGAGTACAAACTGCGGGACTGGAGCGGTGCAGAGGAGCGCGGCGAGTCGCTGGCGCCGTTCCTGCGCCGCCTGAACGACATCCGACGTGCACATCCCGCCCTCCGCCAGCTGCGGAACCTGACAGTGCACTGGAGCGATGACGACGCCGTCCTCGTCTACGTCAAGCATCTGCCCGCCGCGCTCTCGCCGAGCGGGGCGAACGACACGATCATCGTCGTCGTCAACACCGACCCGCATTCGGTGCGGCAGACGATGGTCCACCTCGACACCCGCGTGTGGGGCGTTCAGCCGGGCGATCCCTTCGAGGTCGAGGACCTCGTGACGGGGTCTCGCTGGACGTGGTCCGATCACAACTTCGTCCTCCTGGACGCGTTCGCCGAGCCCGTGCACATCCTCCACGTCAAGGAGCAGCGATGACGCCCTCAGATCAGGTCCTCGATGCGGTGGGCGCGGCCGCCTACCACGATCCGCACAGCGTCCTGGGAATCCATCCGGGCCGGGACGGCGAGGGTCGGGACGAATGGATCGTGCGTGCTCGCCGCCCCCTCGCCCGCAGCGTGACCGCCGTCTTCGCCGACGGCACGCGCGTACCGCTCGAGCACGTCCGCGCGGGAGTGTGGGAGGGACTGCGCTCCGGCGACGCGGGCGGATACGAGCTGCTGACCACGTATGAGGGCGCACCCGACTTCGTCGTCGACGATCCGTACCGCTTCCCGCCGACGATCGGCGAGATGGACCTGCACCTGATCGGAGAGGGCCGGCACGAAGAGCTCTGGCGCGTGCTCGGTGCGCACGCGCGCGAGCACCACGGTGTCGGCGGCACGGCGTTCACCGTGTGGGCTCCCAACGCGCGAGCGGTCCGCGTCATCGGCACGTTCAACGAGTGGAACGGCGAGAGCCACGCCATGCGGTCGATGGGCGGAACCGGCGTTTGGGAGCTGTTCGTGCCGGGGCTGGGGGCCGGCACCACGTACAAGTTCGAGCTGCAGGGCCGCTCCGGCGACTGGGTCGTGAAGGCCGATCCGATGGCCCGGTTCGCCGAGGTCCCGCCGGCCACGGCATCCGTCGTCGTGGAGTCCTCCTATCGATGGGAGGACGACGTCTGGATGGCCCGCCGCGCACGGGAGACCCCGCTGTCGCGCCCGATGTCGGTGTACGAGCTGCACCTCGGGTCGTGGCGACCCGGGCTGTCCTACCGCGACGCCGCCGACCAGCTGATCGACTATGTGACGGATCAGGGCTTCACCCACGTCGAGTTCCTGCCCCTCGCCGAGCACCCGTTCGGCGGCTCCTGGGGATATCAGGTCACCGGGTACTACGCACCGACCAGCAGGTTCGGCCACCCCGACGACCTGCGGTACCTGATCGACCGCCTCCACCGCGCCGACATCGGCGTGATCATGGACTGGGTCCCCGGCCATTTCCCCAAGGACGCCTTCGCGCTGGCGAGATTCGACGGGGAGGCGCTCTACGAGCACCCCGATCCCCGCCGCGGGGAGCACCGCGACTGGGGCACCTATATCTTCGACTACGGCCGCAACGAGGTGCGCAACTTCCTCGTCGCCAATGCCCTGTACTGGTTCGAGGAGTTCCACGTGGACGGCCTCCGCGTGGACGCGGTGGCCTCCATGCTCTACCTCGACTACTCCCGCGAAGCGGGCGAATGGGCACCCAACATCCACGGCGGACGCGAGAACCTCGAGGCGATCCGGTTCCTGCAGGAGGTGAACGCCACCGCCTACAAGCGCTATCCCGGCATCGTGATGATCGCCGAGGAGTCGACCAGTTTCCCCGGCGTGACGGCGCCGACCAGTCACGCGGGCCTCGGGTTCGGGTTCAAGTGGAACATGGGCTGGATGAACGACTCGCTGCAGTACATCAAGCGTGATCCGATGTACCGCGCGCACCACGAAGGCGAGCTGTCCTTCTCGTTCGTCTACGCCTTCAGCGAGAACTACGTCCTGCCCATCAGCCACGACGAGGTCGTGCACGGCAAGGGCAGCCTTTTCGGGAGGATGCCGGGCGATCACTGGCAGAAGCTGGCGAACACGCGCGCGTTCCTCGCCTACATGTGGGGACACCCGGGCAAGCAGCTCCTGTTCATGGGGCAGGAGTTCGGTCAGTTGTCGGAATGGTCCGAGGGGCGTTCCCTCGACTGGTGGCTGCTCGACCAGCCCAGCCACGCCCAGCTGCACGGCTTCGTCGCCGCCCTCAATCGCACCTACCGCGAGCACTCCGCGCTGTGGGCACGCGACAGCGACGGAGCCGCTTTCGCACGGTTGGGCGCGCCGCATTGGAACTCCAATGTCGTCGCGTTCTCGCGGCGCGACTGGCACGGCAACTCGATCGCCGTCGTCTGCAACTTCTCGGGGGTGCCCATCACCTCGTTCGAACTGGACCTCCCGGAAGAGGGTGTGTGGCACGAGGTCCTGAACACCGACGCGGAGATCTACGGCGGCTCAGGCGTCGGCAACCTCGGCGTCGTCCACGCCGGCGTCGGGGGCCGAGCGAAGATGGTGCTGCCGCCGCTCGGCGTTCTCTGGCTCCGTCACGACCCGGAGGCGCACATCCCGTCCCCGACGAAGGGCTGACGCCGCGTCAGAAGAGGAGCGAGGCCAGCCGGCCTCGAGCGCGCAGGACGCGCGGGTCCGCATCGCCGACGAGTGAGAAGAGCTCGAGGAGTCGCTCGCGCACGGGCGCGCGGTCCTCGTCGGGGAGCTGTGCGAACAGGTCGAGCAGACGGCCGAAGGCGTCATCGACGTGACCGCCGGCGAGGTCCAGGTCGGCTACCGCGAACTGGGCCGCGACATCGGTCGGTCCGGCGGCCGCCGCGGCGCGCGCGGCCTGAAGGTCGAGTCCCTGCACGCGGTCGAGCAGGCGGACCTGTCCGAGTCCGGCGCGCGCCTCCGTGTCGCGGGGGTTCTCTGCGAGGGCTTTCTCGTAGGCCGTGATCGCGCGGGGGTAGTCGCCCGCTTCGATGGCCTCGAACGCCTCGGCGTGCAGCGGTGGCAGAGGCGGCTCGACGGGTGCGTCGGCAGGGGCATCCGTCTCCACGCTCACCGAACCGGTGACCCCGTTCTGCGCGGCCAGCTGCAGCAGCTGGGCGAAGACCTCGCGAACCTGCTGCTCGGGCACGGCTCCGGTGAACAGCGGCACCGGCTGGCCCGCCACGAGAGCGACCACCATGGGGATGGACTGCGCCCGGAAAGCCTGCGACAGCTGCGGGTTCGCGTCGACGTCGACCTTGGCGAGGATGAGCCGGCCGCCCAGTTCGGTGACGACGCGCTCGAGGACGGGACTGAGCTGCTTGCAGGGTCCGCACCACTCCGCCCACAGGTCGACGACCACCGGAACCGTGCGCGAGAGCTCCAGCACCTGCGCGAACGTCTCGTCGGTGACGTCCATCACCAGCGAGGAGATCGAGGGCCCGCCCGCACCCGGTGAAGTCGCCGGATCGCCCGCCGGCGCAGGGGCCGGAGCGGGACGATTGCGCAGGGCCGAGAGGTCGACGGCACCGCGCAGCGCGGCAACCGAGGTGGGATCGGTCACGGGATCACCTTCGCGTCGAGGAGGTCGGACGAGTACCCGAGGAGACGGATCTTCTCAGGCGAGCCCTGAACGGGCACGTAGAAGAACACCTGGTCGGTGAACGTGGTCGTGACGCCGGTCGCCGACTGGTCGGCGTCCACGAGCGCCCGGACGGCGGGGTTCTTGTCGAGCTTGATGACGGCGTCCGAGTTCTTCGGCTTCACGGTGTCGGTCTCGTCGACGTTGACGGCGACGATCGCGCCGCTCTCGAGCGTCGCCAGCGCCATCGGCGCGAAGGACCCGGGCGAGGAGGAGAACGTCAGGGTCGCTGTCTCGGCGCCCGTCTGGTTGAACTCGGTCAGGCGATCCTGCCGGTCCAGGGCGATGCGCTCGCGCAGCTGGTCGCCCTCCGCCTCGAACATGTCGTAGTACTCGCTGTCCTCACCCTTGTTGATGATGTCGGAGTATGCAGCAGCGACGTCCTGCGGCGCCATCTTGAGGAACGGTGAATCGGGCGCGGGCTGAACCGCGCCGATGTACACCGGCGCGAGGTCAGGCATCGGCGTCGACGCCTCGAGGCTTGCGGCGTACGAGAGCTTGTAGGGCGCCCAGGCGTCCTGCTGGGTGAGCACCATGATGCTGGACGTCTTCGACTCCTCGTCGTCCACGACGACCATGACGGAGCGCGGCCACTCGTCGTACGCCTGCGGGAGGACGATCTCCAGCGGCTTGGTGAGGATCGGGGCGGGAGCCGCGAAGTCGGCGATCGCCGCGCGAAGCTTGTAGTTGGTCTCGCGTGTCGCCAGCGCGGCGCCTTCCAGGCGCGTCGCCGCGAGCGCGGCATCCTTCGCCTCGTCGGCCTCGGCCACGGTCTCGGCGATCCGCGAGAGGATCCGCTCCGCCTGGGGCTTGGTCACGGCCGGCGCCTGCTGCCCCTCGGGGACCACCACGCTCGCCGTGGGGGTGGGCGTGGGGGTGGCGCCGAACTGCGGCCAGGCGTCGGCGGAGCATCCGCTGAAGAGCAGTGCGGACACCGCCACGACAGGGACGATCGCGAAGGCGCGCCGGCCGCCGGTGATCGCACGGCGGGAGCGGGGGGTCGAACTGATCACGCCCTTGTCGGCGCTCTCGACGGCGATGTCGATCGGCTCGGTCACTGGCAGCGGGAGTCCCTTGCGGCGCGGCCCGCGCGAACGGCGCGCGTGACGGATGCCCAGGATGTACAGGAACACGCCGAACGCCAGCACGATGCCGCCGGCGACGATGAGCGGTCCCGCCCACGGGGTGGAATTCTCGATCGGCCAGGACACGGAGACGTTCTCCGGTGCGGGCGCACTGCCGTCCGAGGCGACGAGCACGCTCATCTCGGCCGGGAGCTGGAGCGGGGCGATCAGAACGTCGCTCTGCTGGAACTCGTCCAGCCAGAGGTCGGAGCCGATGGGGCTGCGCGCGGTGGGCTCTTCGGCCGCCGCGTCGTCGGCTGCGGATCCCCCTTCACCGTCCGCCGATCCCTCGACCGGCTGCGCCGCGACCTCCGGCTCCACGAGCTCGGTGACGATCTCACCGGACTCATCGAGCGACGCGACGTTGTAGGGCGTGTCGGCGAGCCAGGCCTTCATGTCGGCCGTGCGCCCGTAGGCCGCGAAGATCTCGCCGTCGCCCTGCGCACGAAGCGTCTGGGCGCCAGCGGTCTCATTCAGCACGGCGCCGTCGATGAGGAGGTACGGCGCCTCCTCGTCCACCGAGATGGCGGCGATGTCGGCGTCGGGACCTTGGAAGACCGTCCGTTGCGCGATGCCGGCTCCGATCATCACGGCGGCCAGCACGAACGCCGCGACGGCCCATACGAAACGCACGAAGACACCTTTCCCAGGCTCGCTCGGGACGCGCGAAACCTCGACTCGACATTTCAGACTAGCGAAAGTGACCTGAAAGGGGACCGGGAGGGACCATTCCGCGGGCTGAAGGTCTCGCCCGCGTATCCTGACGTGACAGGAGTCGGCGGTCGAGCCGACGACGGCGGGGAGGCCGAATGAAGGTGCACAATCCGTTCCGGGTCGCGTTCGTCGCGACGCTCGGAGTCGGGCTCGGTCTGCTGCTCATCGGCAGCATCCAGACGCTGTCCACCATCCTTCTCTACGTCGGCACCGCGCTGTTCCTGTCCCTCGGTCTCGATCCTGTCGTCGCCTGGCTCGAGCGGCGGAAGATGCCGCGGTGGGCCGCGGTGCTGATCACGATCCTCGCGGTGCTGGCGGCATTCGCAGGCATCCTGATCATGGTGGTGCCGATCATCGTGGGGCAGATCTCCCAGCTCGTCGCCGACGTCCAGGACCTCATCGAAGAAGGGTGGAACCCGATCGACGAGGTCAAGACCTGGATGGGCGAGACCTTCCCGAACCTGAAGGTCGACGACGTCTTCACCTACCTCAACGACTGGTTCGAGTCCCTGGACATCGGCGCGATCGGCGAGCAGATCGGCGGCGGTCTCATCGTGATCGGCGGCGCCGTGCTCGCGGGGCTCGCCGGAGCGTTCATCGTCCTGATCCTCACGATCTACTTCACCGCATCGACGCCGAACCTCAAGCGTGCGGTGTACCAGCTCGTCCCCGCCTCCAAGCGCGCACGGTTCATCGACCTGGGCGAGCAGATCACCGACTCCGTCGGCTACTACGTCATCGGACAGCTGAGCCTCGGCGTCATCAACGGGGTGCTCAGCGCGATCTTCCTGTCGATCATCAATGCGCCGTTCCCGGCGGTGCTGGCCGTGATCGCGTTCTTCTTCTCGCTGATCCCGCTCGTCGGCACGCTCACCGGCTCGACGATCATCGTGCTGTTCTGCCTGGGCCTCGGCTCTCCCACGACCGCCCTCATCGCCGCGATCTACTACCTGATCTACATGCAGATCGAGGCGTACGTGATCTCGCCCCGCATCATGGGCCGCGCGGTATCGGTTCCGGGCGCGGTGGTCGTGATCGCAGCGCTCGCCGGCGGCGCGCTCCTCGGGCTCCTCGGCGCGCTCGTCGCGATCCCGGTGGCCGCCAGCATCCTCATCATCTACCGGCAGGTGGTGATCCCGCGTCAGAACGAGCGGTGAGCGGATGCCTCGGCTCGGTCAATCCTCGGTCGGGCCCTCCCACTCCGTCGGGAGGGGCAGGGCGTCCGGATTCACCGCCGCGACGATCTCGGTGAGCACACGGCGGGTCTGGTTCTCCCCCACCCACAGGTGCTTGCCTCCCTCGACGGGGATGAGAACCGCGTGCGGGATGCTCGCGAAGCGCACGGCCGCGGCATCCGGTCGCAGATAGTCGTCGAACTCGGGCACCAGGATCACCAGGCGCCGGGGGTCGCCTGCCCAGGCCGCGACCTCTTCGTCGGTGGCGCGATGCAGGGGCGGCGAGAGCAGGATCGCACCTTCCACGTCGTGGTCGCGCCCGTACTTGAGCACGAGCTCCGTGCCGAAGGACCAGCCGACGAACCACGGCCGCGGCAGACCGCGCTCGCGCACGAAGTCCATGGCGGCGGCGACGTCGAACGCCTCGGCCCGGCCTCCGTCGAAGGCGCCCTGACTGGTGCCGCGCGGCGACGTCGTGCCACGGGTGTTGAACCGCAGGACAGCGAGATCGGCGAGAGCAGGCAGGCGGCCGGCCGCCTTGCGCAGGATGTGCGAGTCCATGAACCCGCCGGCGGTGGGAAGTGGATGCAGGGTCACCAGGGTCGCCACGGGATCGCGATCCGCCGGCAGCGCGAGCTCTCCGACGAGGGTCAGCCCGTCGATCGTTTCGAGCTCGATGTCCTCCCGGCGGGCGGGCAGGAGCATCGGTCCTCGGATCTCCATGTTCATCGATCCTCTGCGAGGGGCCGTCAGGCCGTCTTCCAACAGTGCTGGTGCCAGTGTCGGCGTGCCGCGAGGTCGGCGGCGTCGCCGAGTACGCCATCGGCGCGCCAGATCACGAGATGCGCCGCCCCCACCCGGATGACGCGACCGCACCCCGGGCACACGTACTCCTTCAGCGCCTGTGCCGCCGTCACCGGCTGCACGGTCCATGAGACGCCCCGCCGCATCTCCGTCCGCTTCCAGCCCGCCAGCAGGCGTTCGAACGAGTCGTCGCCGGCCGACTCGGGTCGACGGCGGTTCGATCGCGGCATGGTGTCAGTACCAGCCGACGCTCTGCGAGTGGTTCCACGCTCCGCACGGGGTGCCGTAGCGGCCCGAGATGTAGCCGAGACCCCAGGCGATCTGCGTCGCGGGATTCGTCTCCCAGTCGGCGCCCGCACTGCCCATCTTGCTGCCGGGGAGGGCCTGCGGGATGCCGTACGCCCCACTCGAGGCGTTGTAGGCGTTCACGCGCCAGCCGGACTCCTTGTTCCACAGGGCGACAAGACACGCGAACTCGTCGTCGCCCCAGCCTCGTGCGAGCACCATGTCGTAGGCGATGGCCTGGGCCGTCCCGGGATCGGGTGTGACGAACGGCGGCGCCCAGCCCGACCCCGATGACTCTGCGGCCTCGGGCTCGGGTTCCGGCGTCGGTGTGGGCTTCGGCTTGACGTAGACGGAGTAGCCGCCACGATCGAGTGCACGCGCGTCGTCATCGCTGGCGACGGCGTCGACGGACATCGTCTGCACGTCGCCGAGCGAGCTCGCGTAGAGCGAGATGGGCGGGGACTCTTCGGCGTTCGCCTCGGTGAGGGCCATTCCCGTGGGACCGACATACGCGGCGACGAAGCCGATCGCGGCGAAAGCGGCGAAGACGCCGAGCACGCCTCGGCGACGGGACCAATGCGGCGCGGGCGCCGGGCGGGGCGCTGTGCGGACGGGTGAAACCGCGAGGGTGGAGACACCGTTTCGGCGAGGACGCCTGGTCGGGATCAGCTCGTTTCCGGAAGTCACAGTTCCCCGAGTCTACCGATGGCTCGCCCGCCGTGCCATCCGCGGCCCCCGGATCGCGTCACGAGACGGCCAGCATCACCTCGACGACCGCATCCAGCAGGGCATCCACCTGCGCCTCGCGGTATCCACCCCGCTGCATGCGGAATGCCACCGAGCGCACCTGCTCGACCGAGATGGGGTCGTCCTTCTCCAGGTAGCGTGCGATCTTGTCCGCCACGAGATCGACCTCGTCGACCCGATAGCCGTAGCGGAGCGCGGAGACCCGATCGAAGCGATGCCCGCGTGGTCGCGACAGACGGTCCAGGACGACCTGGGCGGTCTCCCGAGTTCGGCCGACCCACGCGCGGGGACCGCCAGTCGCCGAGAGCGCTGCCTCGCGCTCGCGCGCGGCGAAGGCGTCCTCGATGCGTCCGAGGGCCGCGTCCACCGACGCGATCGCGTAGCCGTGGCGAACGAGCGGGAACGCCGCCCGGCGCACGTCGGCTGCCGACAGTGACTCGCTGCCGACCTCGAAGGCGATGCGGGCCTTCGAGAGGAAGTCGTCGACGGCCTGCTTGTCGTAGCCCTTCTCGCGGCCGCGTGTCTCCGGGAACGACGTCGGAGGTGAGCTCGATGCGGTCGTCATGAGGCCACCAGCGGGGTGAAGAGGTAGAAGAGGGCGAGCGCGCCGACGGTCGACGGGAGGATCGAGTCGAGTCGGTCGAGGACTCCCCCATGGCCGGGAAGCCACGAGCTCATGTCCTTGATGCCCATGTCGCGCTTGATCATCGACTCGCCCAGGTCGCCCGCGGTGGCGGTGCCGACGATCACGATGCCGATGATGAGGCCGACCCACCAGTCCAGACCGAGCAGGAAGATGGCGAGGAGAGCGCCCGCCAGGAGCGACGCCGCCACCGAGCCGGCGAATCCTTCCCACGTCTTCTTCGGACTGATCTTGGGCGCCATCGGATGACGGCCGAAGCTGAGCCCCGCGGCATAGGCTCCGGTGTCGGCGGCGACCACGATCGCGATGAAGCTCAGCACCCACCATTCCCCGCCGTCCTGCGCCAGCAGCACCACGCACAGACTTCCGAGGAAGGGGACGTACAGCTGCACGAACCCCGCGACCAGGACGTCCCCGAGCACGTTTCCGTAGGTGCGCCCGTCGCG
Source organism: Microbacterium sp. MF43 (assembly GCF_012847295.1). Lineage (GTDB taxonomy): Bacteria > Actinomycetota > Actinomycetes > Actinomycetales > Microbacteriaceae > Microbacterium. The sequence goes on along the minus strand of NZ_JABBDY010000003.1, from coordinate 223,547 downwards.
CGCGGCCATCTGGACGAGGAGGCGCCAGACCACGACGACCGCCACGGCGACGAAGACGACGACCCAGTGCAGCCACAGATCGAAGAAGTAACCCGACAGCACGACCACGGCACCGGCGATGAGCTGCGGCACGATGTCGACGCGCCGACCCGCCACCCGGAGCGCACGGGCGAACTCGAAGATCCCCAGCAGGACGGCAGCCAGGGCGAACACGAGGAACAGCTGCTTCACGAAGATCAGCGAGCCCAGCAGGGCCGCGCCGGCGGCGACGCCGATCAGTATCGCCAGGATGAGGTCACGCCCCGTTCGCTGCTTGATCCGCTCGTTCGCCTCCTCGAATTCCGCGCGGGCGTGGGCCACCTGGCTCTCGAACTCCGAACGCGCGGCTCGGATGTGGGTCTGCAGGGCGGGAGCACCGCCGGCCGGACTCGCCGGGAGCGGCGGGACCGGGGGCACGACCAGCGCCGGTGCGGCCTGCTGATCGGACGCCGGCTGCACCGGGGGAACGATGGCGGCTACCCCGTCCGGCTCGGATCGCCGGCGCGCCTCTGCCGCCTCACGCCGGGTCAGCGGCGTGTCGGGAACGGCGTCGCCGTCCCCGCCTGACTCAGCCTCGGCCATGGGCCTCAAACCTCGAGGAGTTCCGCCTCTTTGCGCTTGAGCGCTTCGTCGATGGCATCGACGTGCGCGCGCGTGAGGGCGTCGAGCTCCTTCTCGGCACGGTTCAGCTCATCTTCGCCGAACTCGCTCTTGAGCCCGTCGAGATCGTCCTTCGACTTTCGCCGGATGCCGCGAAGGTGCACCTTGTGGTCCTCGCCCTTGGAGCGGACGAGCTTGACGTACTCCTTGCGTCGCTCCTCGGTCAGTTCCGGCATCGTGACACGCACGATGTTGCCGTCGTTCGTGGGGTTCACGCCGAGGTTCGGGATGTCTCGGATCGCCTGCTCGATCGCCCGCAGTGCCGACTTGTCGTAGGGCGTGATGATGAGTGAGCGCGCCTCGGGGCTGTTGATCGACGCCAGCTGGGCGAGCGGAGTCGGGGTGCCGTAGTAGTCGACGAGCACCTTCTGGAAGAGCTGGGGATTCGCCCGTCCGGTGCGCACCGTCGCGAAGTCATCCTTCGCCGCCTCGACGGCGCGGTCCATGCGTGCTCCGGCATCGGCCAAGACGTCCGCGATCACTGTGTCTCCTTCACTGGGGTGTGCTTGATCAGTCTACTCAGCGGGGCGATTCACGCCGTGACCAGCGTGCCGATCGACTCGCCGAGCAGGGCACGTGTCACGTTGCCCGCGGGCTCCATGCCGAACACGCGCATGTCCATCTTGTTGTCCATGCAGAGGCTGAACGCCGTCGAATCGACGACCTTGAGCCCGCGCTGCAGCGCGTCGAGATACGTGATGCGGTCGATCTTCGTCGCCGAGGCATCCTTCTTCGGGTCAGCGGTGTACACGCCGTCGACCCCGTTCTTGGCGACCAGCACCTCTTGCGCGTCGATCTCGAGAGCGCGCTGCGCGGCGACGGTGTCGGTCGAGAAGTAGGGAAGACCCGCGCCCGCGCCGAAGATGACGACGCGCCCCTTCTCCATGTGGCGTTCCGCACGGCGCGGAATGTAGGGCTCGGCGACCTGGGTCATCGAGATGGCCGACTGCACGCGCGTCGCGGCGCCCGCCTGCTCGAGGAAGTCCTGGAGCGCGAGCGCGTTCATGACGGTGCCGAGCATGCCCATATAGTCGGCGCGGCCCCGGTCCATGCCGCGCTGGCTGAGCTCGGCGCCCCGGAAGAAGTTGCCGCCGCCGACGACGACGGCGATCTCGACGCGATCGACGGCCGCGGCGATCTCACGGGCCATCTGGCTCACGACGTCGGGATTGACCCCGAGCTGTCCACCTCCGAACGCCTCGCCCGACAGCTTCAGGAGGACGCGACGGCGCCCGGTGTTCTCATTGATCACGACGATCCTCTCGTTGACGACAAACTACCGTTGGGCATGAGAAAAGGCCCGCACCGGAATCGATGCGGGCCTTCTCGATGTGTTACGCGCCGACCTTGAAGCGGGCGAAGCCCGTCAGGGTCAGTCCCGCGTCCTTGGCGACCTGGGCGACGGACAGCTTGTTGTCCTTGGCGTAGTCCTGGTCGAGCAGCGAGACCTGCTTGAAGAACGCGTTGACGCGACCCTCGACGATCTTGGGAAGAGCAGCCTCGGGCTTGCCTTCGTTGCGCGAGATCTCGGTGACGATCTCGCGCTCCTTCTCGACCTCGGCCTCGGGGACCTCGTCGCGGGAGAGGTAGGACGGGTTCGCGAACGAGATGTGCTGCGCGAGGCTGCGCGCCGTCTCGGCGTCGTCGCCCGTGTAGGCCAGCACCACGCCGACCTGCGGGGGCAGGTCCTTGCTGGTCTTGTGCAGGTAGATCTCGAACTTGTCGCCCGAGAGCGTGCGGACCCGGCGCAGCTCGACCTTCTCGCCGATGATCGCGGCTTCGTCCGAGATGAGCTCGGCGACGGTCTGGCTGCCGGCGGGCGCCGCGAGGGCGGCCTCGGCAGACTCGGCGCCGGCGGCGGCCGCGGCGTCGAGCACCTTGTCGGCCAGCGCGATGAAGCGCTCGTTCTTCGCCACGAAGTCGGTCTCGGTGTTGAGCTCGAGGATGGTGACCTTGTCGCCCTCCTGCTTGGCGGCGACGAGACCCTCGCTGGTGGAGCGGTCGGCGCGCTTGGCGTTGCCCTTCGCGCCCTTGAGGCGGAGGATCTCGACAGCCTTCTCGAGGTCGCCGTCGGCCTCCTCGAGAGCCTTCTTGGTGTCGACCATGCCCGTGCCGAGCTGCTCGCGCAGCGCCTTGATGTCGGCGATCGTGAAGTTTGCCATGGGTGGCGGCTCCTTGATTGTGGTGAGTTCTGAGGATGCCTCGGCGGGACCGCCGTGACCGTGCGGGTCAGGGCGATCCCGCCGAGGCGGAGTTCATGCGGGTCGGCCGATTACTTGTCGGCGGCCTCGGCGTCCTCGGCGGGAACCTCGGCAGCCTCGGGGGCGTCCTCTGCGGGGGCTTCTTCGGCGGCGGCCTGGGCGTCAGCAGCCTCGGGAGCCTCGGCCGACTCGGCGGGGGCCTCGGCGGCAGCGTCGGCGGCGGCGCCCTGCTCGAGCAGCTCGCGCTCCCAGTCGGCGAGGGGCTCGGCGTCGGCCGACTCGTCGGTCGGCTGGTGGCGCTGGATGAGGCCCTCGGCGGCGGCGTCGGCGATGATGCGCGTGAGCAGGCTCACCGAGCGGATCGCGTCGTCGTTGCCGGGGATCGGGTACTGGAACTCGTCCGGGTCGGCGTTCGTGTCGAGGATCCCGATCACCGGGATGCCGAGCTTGGTGGCCTCGTCGACGGCGAGGTGCTCACGCTTGGCGTCGATGACCCAGATGGCCGACGGCGTCTTCTGCAGGTTGCGGATGCCGCCGAGCGACTTGTGGAGCTTGTCCAGCTCGCGCTTCTTGATCAGCAGCTCCTTCTTGGTGAAGCCGCTCGCAGCCGGGTCGTCGAAGTTGAGCTCCTCGAGCTCCTTCATGCGCGCGAGGCGCTTCGACACGGTCTGGAAGTTGGTGAGGAGGCCACCGAGCCAGCGCTGGTTCACGTAGGGCTGGCCGACCCGGGTCGCCTGCTCGGCGACGATCTCCTGGGCCTGCTTCTTCGTGCCGACGAAGAGGATCGTGCCACCGTGGGCGACGGTCTCCTTGACGAACTCGTACGCCTTGTCGATGTAGGTCAGCGACTGCTGCAGGTCGATGATGTGGATGCCGCTGCGCTCCGTGAGGATGAAGCGCTTGACCTTCGGGTTCCACCGGCGGGTCTGGTGCCCGAAGTGGACGCCGCTGTCGAGCAGCTGGCGAATCGTGACGACGGCCATAGCCGTTCTCCTGTTCTGGCGCTTTCGCGCCGCTTGCGGTTGTGTTCTCGCCGACTGATGGCCGGCGGGCCTGGTGCCCGGCGCACACCCGCTCGCAGAGGACTGCAAGACCGGTGGGAGTGGATGCCGCACCACGGGACCCGGTGGATCGTCGCGGTGCTCTGGGCACGCGGAGTCACCCCGACATGCGGAGTGCGAGGTCCAGTGTATCAGGACGCCGTTCCTCCCCCGCTGCCCCGTCGGTGCGCCGTTCCACCGCGGCGCGCCGGCGTGACGTCGGCGCTCACGCCGCGAGGCAGGCTCGCAAGATGCGCAAACCACCTGCTCACTCACGGAGCCTCGCCGCGCTTCTCGTCGGCGCCGCGCTGGTCGCCGCACTGGGCGGTGGGGCGGAACCGGATGCCTCGGCGGCGACGCCGCCGATCGGCGAGGAGGACCCAGCATGGGTCTGGCCGCTCGCCGCCTTCCGGGTGGAGCGCCCGTTCGAGGCGCCCGCGCACCGCTACGGTGCCGGACACCGCGGGATCGACCTCAGGGCCGATCCGGCGGAGCCGATCCGCTCACCGGCACCGGGGACGGTGGCCTTCTCCGGCACGGTCGCTCGGCGGGGAATCCTCACCATCGACCACGGTGACGGCCTCGTCACCACGCTGGAGCCCGTCGAGTCGGAGCTCGAACCGGGAGCCCCCGTCGATCGCGGGCAGGTTGTCGCGCGCGTGGCCGTCGGCGGTCATGCGGCGCCGGGCGCGCTGCACGTCGGGGTGCGGCGGCACGGAGAGTACATCAACCCGCTCCTGCTCCTGGGAGAGGTGCCGCGCGCGGTCCTGTTGCCCTGCTGCTGAGTCGTGGCGTGCTCAGGCCCGCGGGTGCGCGTTGCGATAGGTGGCCGCCAATCGCTCGCTCGAGACGTGCGTGTAGATCTGCGTGGTGCCGAGGCTCGCGTGGCCGAGGAGCTCCTGGACCGCACGCAGATCGGCGCCGCCGTCGAGGAGGTGCGTCGCCGCGGAGTGGCGGAGGGCGTGCGGGCCGACGGATCCGCCGAGGACCGGGCCGAACACTCCCGTGACGAGGTCGTAGACGGCCCGCGTGCCCAGGCGCCCGCCGCGGCTTCCGAGGAACAGCGCGTTGCCGTCGCGGTTCGCCCCGTCCGCCCTTCGGGCGGCGAGAGCGGGGCGGCCACGCACGAGATAGGCGTCGACCGCGCGGGCCGCCGCACCGCCGAACGGAACGACGCGCTCTTTCGAGCCCTTGCCGACAACGCGCGCGGTGCGCCGATCGCGATCGAGATCGCCGACATCCAACCCGCACAGCTCCGACACCCGGATGCCCGACCCGTAGAGAAGCTCGAGCGCCGCGTGATCTCGCAGTGCCACCGGATCGCCGCTCTCCGCCGCCGCAGCCCCCCGATCGTCGAGCACCGCGGAAACGGCATCCGTCGTCGCGACTTTCGGCAGGGTACGCCCGCGCTTGGGTGCGACGAGGCGCAGCGCCGGGTCTTCGGGGACGAGCCCGTGCTCCGACGCCCAGAGGAAGAAGCCCTTCGCCGTGGAGGTGCGCCGGGCGATCGTGGAGCGCGCGTCGCCGCGCTGTGTGGCCCGCCAGAGCCACTCGCGGAGCGTCTCGAGGTCGACATCCCGCACCTCGACGTCACCGGTCGCGGCGCACAGGTCGGTGAGATCTGCGCGATACGCGCGGACCGTCGCGGGAGACAGCCGGCGCACCTCGGCCAGGGTGCGCGCGTACTCCTCCGCGGCGTCGTGCAGTCTCACTCCCCCAGCTTCGCTCCTCGGGCGGCCAGGTCGTTCCCGACGCTCCGTTCTCACTGCGCCCGCTCCTCCCCAGGCCTCCTGCGAAGAACTGAGTGAACGGATGCCTCAGCATCCTGATTCCGGCACCGGCGGGCGGGAGAGCATCGCAGCATGGCGATGAAGGACGAGCTCGGCCGAGCGGGCGAAGACCGCGCCGCAGGGTATTTCGCGAGCAGCGGGTACGAGATCCTGGCCCGCAACTGGCGGTGTCGGGCGGGAGAGATCGACCTCGTCGTGGCCGATGCGGCGCACGTGGTCGTCGTCGAGGTCAAGACCCGCCGCGCCGAGGGGTTCGGGCACCCGTTCGAGGCGATCGACGGCCGCAAGCGTGCGCGCCTGTGGCGCCTGGCGGCCGCCTGGGCGGCGGGGAACCGGGATTCTGTGCAGGGCCGGCGCCTGCGCATCGACGCCGTCGCGCTGACCGGCGCCGATCCCCGCACCGCCCGACTGGAGCACATCGTTGACGTGGAGGTGCCGTGAGCGTCGCGCGCACGTGGGCCGTCGCACTCGTGGGTGCACAGGGAGAGCTGGTCGAGGTCGAGGCCGACCTGTCCAATCAGACGCCCGAATTCAAGATCATCGGGCTCCCCGACAAGTCGCTCGGCGAAGCGGTCCAGCGGGTGCACAACGCGTGCGCGAACAGCGGTGTCCCGCTTCCCCGGCGCCGGCTGACCGTCAACCTCTCGCCCGCGAGCCTGCCGAAGCAGGGCTCGGGATTCGATCTCGCGATCGCGATCGCGTGCCTGGCGACGGAGAGGGCGATGGATGCCTCATCCCTCGCTGGCACCGTCCACCTCGGCGAACTCGGGCTCGACGGCCGGCTCCGGCCGATCCCCGGCATCCTTCCCGCCGTCGTCGCCGCCGCGCGGGCCGGTCATCGCCGCGTGATCGTCCCGGTCGCCAACCGGGCCGAAGCGGAACTGGTCGATGGCATCGAAGTGCTCGGCGCGATCAACCTGGCCGAAGTGGTCTCCGCGCACGGCGCGGATGTCGTGGTCCCCGCCGACCCTCCGGTCGAGCTGCCCGAGGAGTGCGCACCCGCCCCATCGGCGCCCGCGGACCTTGCCGACGTCATCGGCCAGGGTGAGGCGATCGAGGCACTCGTCGTGGCGGCTGCCGGCGGACACCACCTGCTGATGTGCGGTCCTCCCGGGGCGGGGAAGACGATGCTCGCGCAGCGGCTTCCCGGCATCCTGCCCGAACTCGATGATCGTGCAGCGCTCGCGAGCGCATCGATCCGGAGCCTGTCGGGCTCGCGCGTGGTGGAGCTGTCCCGCGTTCCCCCGTTCGAAGCTCCCCACCACAGCGTCAGCGTCGCAGCGCTCGTCGGCGGAGGATCCAGAATCGTGCGCCCCGGCGCCATCGCACGGGCGAGCGAGGGAGTGCTGTTCCTCGACGAGGCCGGCGAGTTCGCCGCGAGCGCGCTCGACGCGCTGCGCCAGCCGCTCGAGAGCGGAGCCATCACAATCCACCGGTCCGGCGCCAGCGCCGAGTTCCCCGCGCGATTCCAGCTGATCCTCGCGACGAACCCCTGCCCGTGCGGCGACTACGGCATTCGCGGCGGCACGTGCACGTGCCCGCCCGCCGCGATCCGCCGGTATCTCCGGCGTCTCTCGGGTCCGCTGCTGGACCGCATGGACATCGAACTCACCCTCGCGCGGGTGTCCGTGGCCCAGCGCGGAGTCGGCGGAGCGAGTACCACCACCGCCGAGGCGCGCGCTCGCGTCGCGGAAGCGCGAGACCGAACCGCGCGGCGCCTGGCGGGAACACCGTGGCGCCTCAACGCGCAGGTCCCGGGAACGTGGCTCCGAGAAGGGCCCTGCGCGCCGTCGCCGACGGTTCGACGGCCTCTCGACGCGGCGTTGCACCGAGGATCCCTCACGCTCCGGGGCTACGACCGCGTGCTGCGGGTGGCGTGGTCTCTGGCCGACCTGGACGGACGAGAGCAGCTCGACGTCGAGCGGATCGGCCGCGCTCTGTACCTCAAGAAGGGAATCGCCCTATGACCCGTTTCGCGCTCGACGCCGTTGCCGCACGGAGTGCGCTCGGCAGAATCGTCCGCCCCGACGAAGCCGACGACGCTCTCCTCGACCGCTATGCCACCGTCGTGTGGAGTCACCTCGTCGAGCCGGGCGACTCCGCTGCCGGCCGGCTGGTCGAAACGCTCGGCTCGGTCCGCGCCCTCGAGGTCGTCCTGGCAGGCGGAGCGCGTGCAGACCCGCTGACGCCGAAGGAGTTCGACGACGGGCGTCGGCGATGGCTGCCCCGTTTGCAGGCAGAGCAGATCGCGCTCTCGCTCCGGGCGGCGGAGAAGGGCCGGATCGGGCTCGTCACCCCGGCCGACGACGAGTGGCCGCGACAGCTGCACGACCTCGGACCGCATGCACCTCACTGCCTCTGGGTGCGTGGCGACGTCGGTGCGCTCACCCGGCTGCGTCCCTCTATCGCGATCGTCGGGGCTCGCGCGGCCACGTCATACGGAGATCACGTCGCGATCGAGCTCGCCGCCGATCTCGCGGGGAGCGGTGTCCCTGTGGTGTCGGGCGGTGCGTTCGGGATCGACGGCGCCGCCCACCGTGCGGCGCTGCACGCCGGTGGCCTCACGGTGGCTCTCCTGGCAGGCGGCGTGGATCGCGCCTATCCGGCCGGTCATGCAAGCCTTGTCGACCGCATCGCCCTGAGCGGCGCCGTGGTGAGTGAAGTGCCGTGCGGCGCTGCGCCGACCAAGTGGAGATTTCTGCAACGGAACCGGCTGATCGCCGCGCTCACGGACGCGACGATCGTCGTGGAAGCCGGCTGGCGCAGCGGCTCCCTCAACACCGCCGGTCATGCCTGCGCACTGGCGCGCGGGCTCGGGGCGGTGCCCGGTCCGATCACGTCCGCGGCCTCAGCGGGAACCCATCGCCTGCTGCGCGAGTACGGCGCCTCCTGCATCACCGGCGCCGACGACGTGCGCGAACTCCTCGGCATCGCCGGCAGCACACGGGGCGGCCGCGACGATGGACGTCCACCCACCGACGACACCACGCGCGTGCGCGACGCGCTCAGCCCGAGAACCGCTCGCAGCGCCGCCGATGTCGCCGCCCGGGCGGGCATGTCTCCCGCGGAGACCGAGGCGATCCTGGGCCTCCTGCACCTCGAGGGCGCCGCCGTACGCACGCCCGGTGGATGGCGCGCGGCATCCGGCGCCGAGTGACCCGGGTCAGGTGTCGAGCGAGAGCTCCTCGGGAAGGTGGAAGTCCCGGCGCTGCAGCTCCTCGACGTTGACATCCTTGAACGTCAGCACGCGGACCGCCTTGACGAAGCGGTCGGCGCGATAGATGTCCCACACCCATACGTCCGACATCGAGATCTCGAAGTAGAAGTCGTGCTCGGTGTCGCGGCGCACGACATTGACCTCGTTCGCGAGATAGAAGCGCCGCTCGGTCTCGATCACGTACTGGAACTGAGAGACGACGTCGCGGTACTCGCGGTACAGCGCGAGCTCCAGCTCACGGTCGTAGTCTTCGAAGACTTCGTCATCCATGGTGAGACCATCCTATGGGCCGGGCGCGAGCGCGCGACCACACGTCCGCCGACGGCGGACAGCACCTCAGAACAGCGTCGGAGCCTCGGCGATCGACCACGACGCCCGGTGGTGAGCACTGATCCCGTGCTCGCGGATCGCGTCACGATGGTCCGGGCTCGCGTAGCCCTTGTTGCGCGCCCAGTTGTAGGCGGGGAGGTCGTCGTGCAGCTCGGTCATGAGCGCGTCGCGCGCGACTTTCGCGATCACGGATGCCGCGGCCGCCGACGCGCAGTCGCGGTCGGCCTTGATCACCGGCCGCACGAGCAGACCGGTCGCGCCAGCCGCGCTGATGTAGTCGTAGTTGCCGTCGAGGATCACGATCGCATCCTCCGGCACGACTCCGTGTGCCCGCAGATCCGCCAGCGCTCGGATCGACGCCAGTCCCAGCGCGCGCATGATCCCGATCTCGTCGATCTCGGCCGAGCTGGCCCACCCCACCGCGCTCGCCGACACCCACGAGGCCGCCCGCGCGGCGACATCGGCGCGCTTGGGCTCGGGCACCAGCTTGGAGTCGCGCAGCCCCTGAGGAATCCGCTTCCGAGCACGCGGGGCGTCGATCACCGCGGCGCCCACCGCGACCGGTCCCGCCAGCGCGCCGCGCCCGACCTCGTCGCACGCGATCACGATCGCGTGCTCCCGCAGAAGCCGCCGCTCCAAGGTGAGGCGCGGCTCGGCGACGGTCATGGCGCCGACTCCTCCTGCTCCGGCGACGGCTCGGGGACGCCCGCGAAGTCGTCGTGATGGAAGTCGAGAGTGCCGAAGCGGTCGAGAGGCCAGGTCACCAGGAACGCGCGCCCGACGACGTTGTCGACGGGGACGAATCCGTCGCCCGGCTGATCCTGGTTGTAGCGCGAGTCCTTCGAGCGATAGCGGTTGTCGCCGAGCACCCAGAGGCTGTCTTCGGGCACGGTGACGTCGAAGGCGTCGCCCGACGCTGCGGACTCGCCGGACGGGAGCTTGATGTAGTCCGTCTCGTCGATCGGCACGCCGTTGACGGTCACCTGTCCGATCGTGTTGCAGCACACGACATGGTCGCCGGGCAGGCCGATGATGCGCTTGACGAGATGGTCGTCGCTGTCGGGGGCTGAGAGCCCGACGAGGGCCAGCACCCAATCGACGGCTTCGACGAACGGGGGCCGCGCCGGGTCGGTGCTGGGCGGGAGCCACCCACCCGGGTCCTGGAACACCACGATGTCGCCCCGCGCATAGTCCCCGAACCGCGGGGTGATCTCGTCGACCAGGATCCGGTCGTTCACGTGCAGCGTCTCCTCCATCGACCCGGAGGGGATGTAGAAGGAGCGCACCAGGAACGTCTTGACGAGGAACGAGACCAGCACCGCGATGAGGATGATGACGACGACGTCCCGCAGGAACGTCAGCCAGCCACGACGACGCCGGTGGATCGTGGCCTCGCCGCCCTCGGGCGACGGCGACGACTCAGCAGGGGCCGTCTTCTCGGTCGTCATTTGCGGGTTCCTTCACCGGCACACCGAACGTCGGATGGCCTCCCGTCAAGCGTCCCACATTCCGGCGCGGCCGACATGCCGCCGCCGTCGGTTTCCCGGGACGTTTCCAGCGTCGCGAACGACGAAGCCCCGGACCGTCGGGTCCGGGGCTTCGATTCGCGCAGCGCTGACTCAGTTGTCGCGCTTCTCCTTGATCTTGGCCTTCTTGCCACGGAGGTTGCGCAGGTAGTAGAGCTTGGCGCGACGCACGTCACCGCGGGTGACGACCTCGATGTGGTCGATCACCGGGGAGTGCACCGGGAAGGTGCGCTCGACGCCGACCTGGAAGCTGATCTTGCGGACCGTGAAGGTCTCGCGCACGCCGTCTCCGGAGCGGCCGATGACGACGCCCTGGAAGACCTGGATGCGGGAGCGGTTGCCTTCGGTGATGTTCACGTGAACCTTGACGGTGTCACCGGGACCGAAGGCGGGGATGTCGGAGCGCAGCGATGCCGCGTCGACGGAGTCGAGGATCTGCATGATCGTTTCTCTCTGCGGCCGCCACAGGTCGACCGCGGGAAGTATTCGGAAGGGAAGTCGTGTGCCCGAGGCCGCCGGATGAATCCGTGCGACGGGTTCCCCTGAGGCAGAACCTGGTCAGGGCACAAGCACCCATTCTGCCACGGATGCCTCGACCGGCCAAAACGCCTCAGGACGGGGTCCGGCGCTGCTTCTCCTCGATGACGATCACGTCCTGGACTTCCGCCTCCGAACGCTCACCGGCTGCAGGGATGTAGGCGACGCCGTCGACGGTGTGCAGCACCACGCGCGACGGTTTGGCCTCGCTCCACAGCTGCCACAGTTCCATCCAGAACAGTCCGATCCCCACGATGATCGCGGTGATCATGACGGGCGTCCACCATGCCTGCGCGTAGAACCCGAGCGAGATCACGAGAAGGTGCCAGACCGTGAAGCCCAGCACGTCCCACCATGACACCGCCCGGTGAGCCCGGACCGTTCCGCGTGCCCTCACGAGGAGGGTGAGGAGGAGCTGCCAGAGGAACAGGCCGGGGATGGCGAACAGCATCCAGATGAACGCCCAGCCGTTGGCGCCCGAGGCGATCCATCCCACGAAGAGCCACAGCGGCAACACGAACGCCGCCGGGATCATCCAGGCGAAGAATCCACGTCGAAGCCACATGCCTTGAATGGTACGCCCGGGAGGCGCTCGTGAGGCAGGCCCCTGCCCCGCCACGGAGCATCCTCACAGCCGCGCGCGTTCGCATCCGACAGAATGGATTCCGGACGAGAGGAACACGATGATCGAGCTGCGCACCCCCGCCGAGATCGAGGCGATGAAGCCCGCCGGGCGATTCGTCGCCGAGACGCTGGCGACGCTGCGCGACGAGACCAAGGTGGGCACGAACCTGCTCGCGATCGATCGCCGCGCCCACGACCTCATCCGGAAGGCCGGTGCGCAGTCGTGCTACATCGACTATCACCCTTCGTTCGGAGCGAGCCCCTTCGGCAAGGTCATCTGCACCTCCATCAACGACGCGGTGCTGCACGGACTCCCCTTCGACTACGCGCTCCGAGACGGCGACCTGGTGTCGCTGGATTTCGCTGTCTCCATCGACGGGTGGGTGGCGGACTCCGCCGTGTCTTTCGTCGTCGGCACCGCGCGAGACGAGGACCTCGCCCTCATCGACACCACGCAGCGCGCGCTCGACGCGGCGATCGCGGCCGCCACCGTCGGCAACCGCATCGGCGACATCTCCGCGGCCATCGCCGCCGTCGCCCATGCCGACGGCTACTCGATCAACACCGACTTCGGCGGTCACGGCGTCGGCCGCGAGATGCACGGGGACCCGCACGTGGCCAACGACGGCAAGCCCGGCCGCGGTTACCCCCTCCGCGACGGCCTGGTGCTGGCGCTCGAGCCCTGGTTCCTTCAGACCACCGACCGGCTCGTGACCGACCCGGACGGCTGGACGCTCCGCTCGGTCGATGGGTCGCGCGGCGCGCACTCCGAGCACACCGTCGCGATCACGGCGGACGGCCCCGTCGTGCTGACGGACCGTTCCTGGCTCGGCGTCGACTGACTCAGTCGCCCGTCACCGCGACCGCCCCGGACCGCGGCGGAAGCATCAGCCACCCGTCGGAGGCCTCGGCGCGAGAGTCCGTCGCCCAGGCGAGCGCGGCACCGGGGACCGGCAGCCGCACCGCTTCCGTCGAGAAGTTCACGAGGACTTCGACCCCCGGACGCACCAGTCGGAACCACCGGGCATCCTCGTCGGCCGTCGCGCTCAGATGGCGGAAGTCGGGGTCGGTGAGTCCCGGAATCCTCCGGCGGAGCGCGATGAGCTCGCGGTACATGGCGAGCAGGCGCGCGTGGGGGGCGGCATCCCGTTCCCGCCACGTCAGCTTCGACCGGTGGAACGTCTCCGGATCCTGTGGGTCGGGCACGACGGACTCGTCCCAGCCCATCCGCGCGAACTCCGCCTTCCGCCCTCGCGCCGTCGCCTCGCCGAGCTCCGGCTCGGGATGCGAAGTGAAGAACTGCCACGGCGTGGAGGCACCCCACTCCTCCCCCATGAACAGCATCGGCGTGTATGGCGTCAGCACCGTGAGCACCGCGGCGATCGCGAGACCGCCCTCGTCGAGGGTCTGGGAGAGACGGTCCCCCGCCGCGCGGTTGCCGATCTGATCGTGGTCCTGTGAGAACGTGATCAGGCGCCACATCGGGACGCGCTGATCGATCCGGTGACCGTGCTCGCGCCCCCGGAAGGACGAGAACGTGCCGTCGTGGAAGAACCCGCGCGTCGACGCCTTGACGAGGGCCGCCAGCGGGGCGAAGTCGGCGTAGTAGCCGCTCGTCTCACCGGTCAGGGCCACATGGAGCGCGTGGTGATAGTCGTCGCTCCACTGCGCACCGAGGCCGTACCCGCCCGCCTCGCGCGCAGTGATGAGGCGGGCGTCGTTGAGGTCGCTCTCGGCGATGAGGGTCAGCGGCCGGGCGAGGTGCGCGCTGAGGGCGTCGACGGCCTCGGCGAGCTCTTGCAGGATGTGGTTCGAAGACCGGTCCCTGAGGGCGTGCACCGCATCGAGCCGGAGCCCGTCGACATGGAAGTCTCGCAGCCACATCAGTGCGTTCTCGACGATGTAGCGCCGCACCTCGGGCTGGTCGAGGTCCACCGACGACCCCCACGTGGTGGACTCCGCCTCGCGCAGGTAGGGGCCGAACTCGGGCAGGTAGTTCCCGCTCGGCCCGAGGTGGTTGTAGACGACGTCCTGGATCACTCCCAGCCCGGCCGCGTGGCAGGCGTCGACGAACCGCTGGTAGGCGGCGGGGCCGCCGTACGCCTCGTGCACCGCGTACCACAGCACACCGTCGTAGCCCCAGTTGTGCACCCCGTTGAACGCGTTGACGGGGAGGAGCTCGACGAAGTCGATGCCGAGGTCGACGAGATGGCCGAGACGGGCCGCCGCGGCATCCAGCGTCCCCTCCGGTGTGAAGGTGCCGATGTGGAGCTCGTAGACCACGCCGCCGGCGAGCTGGCGTCCGTGCCAGGCGGTGTCCTTCCACTCGTGCGTCCCGAGATCGACCACCGCGCTGAGATCGTGCACCCCACGAGGCTGGCGGCGGGAGCGCGGGTCGGGGCGGACGTCGCCGCCGTCGAGGACGAAGCCGTACTCGTCGCCGTCTTCCAGCTCGACCTCGGCGTGCCACCAGCCCCCGTCGCCGGACCGCATGTCGACGTCGGCGCCGAGCTCCGGCGCGCGCAGGGCGACCCGCTTCGCGCGAGGAGCCCAGACAACCGGCTTCATGACTCCTCCGCGACGAGGAGTGCGACCGGGTACACGTCGAGCACCTCGGCGAGCGGCAGCGCTCCGCCGGTGAACGAGCGCCCGGTGAACACGTCCCGGGTCGGACCGGAGTGCCGCAGCAGCACGGTGTCCTCCCACGGGTGCCCGGTGGCCGCGCCGCGCCGCGCGAGCGCGACGGGAAGTCTCGTCGCCACCACGAGCGCGCCTCCGCGATCCACCGCGATGGCATGCGTCGCGGCGGGCCCGACCACCGTGGCAGGCGTGTATCGGGTGAACAGGTCGGGACGCTCTCGGCGCATGCGGAGCGTCCGCGACGTGACGAGCAGCTTGGCCGCGCCCGAGCGGTCGATCGGAGGCTGATCGCCGTCGGCGATCGCCTGGAGCAGGCCGCGGCGCTCGTCGAAGTCGACCGTGCGGCGGTTGTCGGGATCGACGAGGCTCTGCTCCCACAGTTCGCTGCCCTGATAGACATCGGGCACGCCCGGGCCGGCGAGCTGGAGGAGCTTCGCCGAGAGCGCATTGGCCCAGCCCGCGCCCTCGATCTCCGAGACGAACGACTCGATCCGGGCAGCCAGGTCGGCATCGTCGAATGCGGCGTCGACGAGATCGTGCATGCGCGCTTCGAACTGCGCGTCGGGGTCCAGCCAGGACGTGACCTCGCCCGCCTCGCGCGCGGCTTTCTCGGCGTAGGCGTGCAGGCGTTCGCGAGAGGCCGGCCACGATCCGACGATCGCCTGCCACAGCAGCGCGTCGAACGGTCCATGGCCGGTGGTGGCGGCATCCCGGAACCCGGTCACGACCTCACCCCATCGATCGGGGATCTCGGCGAGCACGGAGAGGCGCGCGCGCACGTCCTCGCCGCGCTTGGTGTCATGCGTGGACAGCGTCGTCATCGTGTGCGGCCAGGCCGCATGACGCCGCGCCTGAGAGGCGTGGAACTCAGCGACGGTGAGGGCGAACTCCGACGGGTCCGCCCCGACCTCGGTGAGCGTGCCGAGCCGCGTGGCCCGGTAGAACGCGGTGTCCTCGACCCCTTTGGCCATAATCATGCCGCTCGTCTGCTGGAAGCGCAGGCTTGCCGGATGCCCCGGCTGGGCGAGCGGCGGGAGAATCCGGCCGATCGTTCCGACGAGTTCGGGTCGGTGCTCCCGCGCCGCTCGCGCGGCGGCGAGAAGGTGGTCGGCACCGGCGGGAAGGTACGAGCGGTAGACCGGGAACCGCGCGAGCAGCTCGGCGAGAGCGTCTTCGACATCGGGAGCGTCGCCGGCACCGAGATCGCGGGCGAGCCTTCGCACCTCCGATCGAAGGATGCCGTCGGCGACGGCGCGCTTCGTCGTGGCGATGAGCTCGTTCCACGGCACGGCGGCGGGCAGTCCGCTCTCTTCGCGCAGGCGCGCATCGAGGTCGTCCAGCGCCTTCTCCCCCGCTGGGTCGACGAGCACCCGGTCGATCTCGGCGAGGGCGTCGTACCCGGTCGTGCCGTCGGCGGCGAAGAACTGCGGGAGAGTCTCGCCGTGCTCGAGGATCTTCTCCACGAGCACGTAGGCGCCGCCGGTGACGGCGCTCAGGCGGTCCAGGTACTCCACCGGCGCGCGGAGGCCGTCCGGATGATCGACGCGCAGCCCGTCGACGAGCCCGTCCGCGAACCAGCTTCCGATCTCGGCGTGAGTGCGCGCGAACACGTCGGGATCCTCGACGCGGAGCGCGGCCAGGCTGGATACCCCGAAGAATCGCCGGTAGTTGAGATCCGTGGCCTCGCGTCGCCACGGCATGAGCTCATAGTACTGCCGCGCGTGGACGGCGAGGACGTCGCCCCTGTTCTCAGTTCCCGGCGCCAGCGGGAAGCGATGGTCGTAGTAGCGAAGCTCGTCGCCCTCGATGCGCAGGGAGCCGGATGCCGCGGCATCCGTCACCTCCTCGCCCAGCACGGGCAGGCGCACGCGGCCGTCGCCGAACTCCCAGTCGATGTCGAACGCGCCGGCGTGCACGGACTCCCGGCCATGCTGCAGGACGTCCCACCACCACGGGTTCTCGAACGGACGCGCGACACCGACGTGGTTCGGCACGATGTCGACGAGCACGCCGAGTCCCGCAGCGTGGAACGCGCGGCTCGCCCGCTCGAGTCCCGCCCGTCCCCCGCGCTGCGGGTCCACCGCCGTCGGATCGACGACGTCGTAGCCGTGGTCGGAGCCCTCCGACGCCGTGAGGATCGGCGAGAGGTACACCCAGTCCACCCCGAGCTCGACGAGGTAGCCGGCGAGCGCGGCGGCGTCGTCCAGCGTGAAGGACGGACGGATCTGCAGGCGATACGTCGAGAAGGGTCGGGCGGGCATGGCGCTCACCTCAGCGGCTCTGCTCCGCACGCGGCGCGGCACCGGGAACCTCGTCGGCGCCGGCGACGGCCGTCACGGCCAGCGACGCGGCGACCGTGTGGCCGATCTCGGGCTCGGGCAGCTCATGCTCCCGCAGCACCATGAGCGAGCGTCCGAGCACGGCGAGCGACGAACCCGGCTCCACCGGCTCGGTGTTCGCATGCTCGCCGGCGGTATCGACGATCACGTCCCACTTCGGGCTGAACTCGTCCTCGGGGATCCGGAACTCCACGACGTCCTCTCCCGCGTTGAAGAGCACGATGAAGTGGTGGTCGGAGATGGCCTCGCCTCGCCGATCGCGCTCGCGGATCCCGTCGCCGTTCAGGAAGACGGCGACAGCGCGACCGAAGCCGGAGTCCCAGTCCTCGGGCTGCATCTGGGTGCCGTCGGGCCGCGCCCACACGATATCGGGGATCGGAGCGCCCTCTTCGCGACGGACCGGGCGACCGTTGAAGAAGCGGCGGCGCCGG
Organism: Microbacterium sp. MF43; assembly: GCF_012847295.1. Taxonomy (GTDB): domain Bacteria; phylum Actinomycetota; class Actinomycetes; order Actinomycetales; family Microbacteriaceae; genus Microbacterium. Next base: position 206,173 of record NZ_JABBDY010000003.1, on the reverse strand, counting down.
AAGGTGGGATGCTCGCGGCGCAGGCGCGCGAGAGCCGCAGTGAACTCGACGAGCGGCTGGTCCGGCGCCGACCAGTCCACCCAGGTGATCTCGTTGTCCTGCGCGTATCCGTTGTTGTTGCCGCCCTGGGTCCGTCCGAGCTCATCGCCGTGAAGCAGCATGGGGACGCCTTGCGACAGCATGAGCGTGGCGATGAAGTTGCGCTGCTGACGGGCGCGGAGCGCGAGGATCTCCGGGTCGTCCGTCGGCCCCTCGACGCCGCCGTTCCAGGACCGGTTGTCGTCCGCCCCGTCCCGGCCGTCCTCGCCGTTGGCCTCATTGTGCTTGTCGTTGTACGACACGAGATCGCGCAGCGTGAAGCCGTCGTGGGCGGTCACGAAGTTGATGGATGCCACGGGCCGTCGTCCGGAGTGCTCGTAGAGGTCGGCCGAACCGGTGAGCCGTGAGGCGAACTCGCCGAGCGTGGCGGGCTCTCCGCGCCAGAAGTCGCGGACGGTGTCGCGGTACTTCCCGTTCCACTCCGTCCACTGGGGCGGGAAGTTCCCGACCTGGTACCCGCCAGGCCCGACGTCCCACGGCTCGGCGATGAGCTTGACCTGCGACACGACCGGGTCCTGTTGCACGAGCTCGAAGAAGGTCGCCAGCTTGTCGACCTCGTAGAACTCGCGGGCCAGGGTCGATGCGAGGTCGAACCGGAAGCCGTCGACGTGCATGTCGAGCACCCAGTAGCGCAGCGAGTCCATGATGAGCTGCAGGGTGTGGGGGTTGCCGACGTTGAGGCTGTTCCCCGTCCCCGTGTAATCGGTGTAGTAGCGCTTGTCGTCCTCCTCGAGCCGGTAATACGCCTCGTTGTCGATGCCGCGCATCGAGAGCGTCGGGCCGAGGTGGTTGCCCTCGGCGGTGTGGTTGTAGACCACGTCGAGAATGACCTCGATCCCCGCCGCGTGGAGCGCCTTGACCATGCCCTTGAACTCCTGAACCTGTTGCCCTCGCTGGCCGCTCGAGGCATAGGTGTTCTGGGGCGCGAAGAAGGCGATCGTGTTGTATCCCCAGTAGTTGGAGAGGCCCTTCTCCTCCAGCACGGAGTCGTTCACGAACTGGTGGACGGGCATGAGCTCGATGGCGGTCACGCCGAGCTTCTGCAGGTGCTCGATGATCGCGGGATGGGCGATCGCGCTGTACGTGCCTCGGATCTCCTCGGGCACCGCCGGGTGCAGCTGCGTGAGCCCCCGGACGTGGGCCTCGTAGATGAAGCTCTCCGAGTACGGCGTCTTCGGCTGGCGGTCACCGCTCCAGTCGAAGTAGGGGTTCACCACCACGCCCATCATCTGGTGGGCGGCGGAGTCCTCGTCGTTGCGTGAATCCGGATCCCCGAAGTCGTAGCCGAAGACCGGCTGTCCCCATTGCACCTGACCCTCGACGGCCTTCGCGTACGGATCGAGGACGAGCTTGTTCGCATTGAAGCGCTTGCCTGAGGCCGGGTCGTGCTCGCCGTGCACCCGGAAGCCGTAGCGCTGGCCGGGCTGGACCGCCGGCAGGTAGCCGTGGTGCACGAACGCGTCGACGTCGACGAGCGTCACGCGAGTCTCGGCGCCGTCGTCGTCGAACAGACACAGCTCGACGCGCTCTGCGCCGTCGCTGAAGAGCGCGAAGTTCGTGCCGCTGCCGTCGAACGTCGCGCCCAGCGGATACGGGGAACCGGGCCAGAGCTGCATGAGACCTCCACCTCATCGAGGACTTCACGATAGCGGCGGAGACGAACCGTGCGCCGGGGCTGGCCATCGCAGACCTCGTGAGGTAGGCGGCGGAACCGCGGGAATCTCACTTCCGCTCGCCGCGCGCTGTGAGGGAAACGTTCGTCGCAGGTAACGGTTCTTCGCCGGGCGGTGAAACACCGCGCTCCTAACGTGGCCGCCACCGAGAGATGTTCCGCCGAGCAGGAGACGATATGACCGAGGAATCGCCCCGCACTCCCGCACCGGGCCGGCCGGCGCCCGTCAAGAGCCCGAAACATGACGCTGACTCCCCCGCAACATCCCCGGCGTACCGTGACGCCATGAGCTCCACCGCCCCACCCGCCACGCATGTCGTGGTCGTGGGCGCGGGAATGGTCGCCCACCGCTTCGCCGAGAGCCTGCTCAGCCGTGCGGGCGATGACTGGCGGCTGACGGTGATCGGCGAAGAGCCTCGCCACCCGTACGACCGGGTCGGTCTGACAGGGTACTTCGCCGGATCGACGCCGGACGACCTCACGCTCGACCGCAGCGTGCTCGAGGACCCCCGCGTGCGCTTCGTGAGCGGCGACGCCGTCGCGCGCATCGACCGCTCCGCACGGCGCGTCACCACCCGCAGCGGACTGAGCGTCGCCTACGACCGCCTCGTGCTCGCCACGGGCTCGTACGCGGCCCGGCTGGCGGTGGACGGCTTCGGGCTGGACGGATGCTTCGTCTATCGAACCCTCGACGACGTGGAGCGGCTCCGGGCTTTCGTCGAGGAGCGCTCCCGCGAGCTCGGCCGGCCCCTCACGGGCACGGTCGTCGGCGGCGGGCTCCTGGGCCTCGAGGCCGCGGGCGCCCTGCAGGGACTGGATGTCACGTGCACCGTCGTGCAATCGTCCGACCGCCTGATGTCGGCCCAGCTCGACCTTCCGGCCGGCGACGCCCTGCGCCGGCTCATCGAATCGCGCGGGATCGCGGTGAAGACCGGCACGGTCACCACCCGGCTCGATCCGGACCGCAGCGGCCGGGTGACCGGGCTCGAGTTCCGGGACGGCGGATACGAGCGCACCGACGTGGTGGTCTTCACGGTGGGCGTCCGTCCGCGCGACGAACTCGCCCGCGGCGCCGACCTCGCCGTCCACGAGCGCGGTGGCGTGCTCATCGACGAGCGCTGCGAGACCTCCGATCCCCGCATCCTCGCGATCGGCGAGGTCGCGAACTTCGACGGTCTCTGCGTGGGCCTCGTCGCCCCGGGATACGCGATGGCGGAGGTCGCCGCAACGCGGCTCCTCGGAGGAGAGGCATCCTTTCCCGGCTACGACCTGTCGACCAAGCTCAAGCTGTCGGGTGTCGATGTCGCCAGCTTCGGGGACGCCTTCGCCGAGACGCCGGGCGCCCTCGATGTCGTCTACGCCGACCCCGTGGCGGGCGTCTACAAGAAGCTCGTGCTGTCGGACGACGCGAAGACCCTTCTGGGCGGCATCCTCGTGGGCGACGCGTCGGCGTACGGATCGCTGCGCCCACTGGTGGGAGGCGCGCTGGGCGGGGACCCGGCTGCCTACCTGATGCCGGAGGGCGGCGTGGCCCCGCCGACGGGGGATCTTCCCGACGAGGCACTCGTGTGCTCCTGCAACAGCGTCACGGCGGGCACGATCCGTCACGCGGTGCACGAGGAGGGCTGCACCGATGTCGCCGCCGTCACGTCGTGCACGAAGGCCGGCGCTGCGTGCGGCTCCTGCGTGATGATGGTGAAGAAGATCGTCGGCACGGAGCTCGCCAGGTCGGGCGCCTCGCTCAGCAACGCGCTGTGCGAGCACTTCGACATGTCGCGCCGTCAGCTCTTCGACGCCGTGCGCGTGTCGGGGCTCACGACGTTCAGCGCGGTGATCGAGCGCTTCGGCACCGGCCGCGGCTGCGACATCTGCAAGCCCGCGCTCGCCAGCATCCTCTCGACCCTCGTCGGCGGTCACGTGCTTGCAGGCGAGAACGCGACTCTGCAGGACACCAACGACCACGTCATGGCCAACCTGCAGAAGGACGGCAGCTACTCCGTCGTGCCGCGGATCCCCGGCGGAGAGATCACCCCCGAGGGGCTCGTGACCATCGGCGAGGTGGCCCGGGATTTCGGGCTCTACACCAAGATCACCGGCGGGCAGCGCATCGACATGTTCGGAGCGCGGCTCGAGCAGCTGCCCGACATCTGGCGGCGCCTGGTCGATGCCGGCTTCGAGTCGGGACACGCCTACGGCAAGTCCCTGCGCACCGTGAAGTCGTGCGTCGGATCCACGTGGTGCCGGTACGGCGTGCAGGACTCGGTCGGCATGGCGGTGCGGCTCGAGCTGCGGTATCGCGGCCTGCGCTCGCCGCACAAGCTGAAGCTCGGCGTCTCGGGCTGTGCGCGCGAGTGCGCCGAGGCCAGAGGCAAGGACGTGGGCGTGATCGCGACCGAAGCGGGCTGGAACATGTACGTCGGCGGCAACGGCGGGTTCACGCCGCGGCACGCCGTGCTGCTGGCCGAAGGCCTCAGCGACGCCGAACTCCTGACGGCGATCGACCGCTTCCTGATGTACTACATCTTCACGGCGGACCGCCTGCAGCGAACGGCTCCCTGGTTCGAAGACCTCGAGGGCGGGATCGAGGGCCTCCGCGCGGTGATCTTCGACGACACCCTCGGCATCGGCGCCGACCTCGACGCCGCGATGGCCTCGCACATCGGCTCGTACGAGGACGAGTGGAAAGCCACGCTGGAAGACCCCGAGAAGCTGCGCCGTTTCGCCTCGTTCGTGAACGCCCCGACGACGCCCGATCCGTCGCTGGCCTACACCGCCGAGCGGGGACAGGCACGGCCCGCCACCGACACCGAGCGCGAGAGCGGCGGCGTCCTCATCGCCGGAACGATCCTGGAGGTGCGCCGATGACACTCGTCGATCCGCAGACCGCGGCAACCGACGCACCCGAAGGCTGGGTCCGCGTCTGCGCACTCGAAGACCTGGAGGTGGAACGCGGACGCGCCGCCCTCCTCGGGGGCACGCAGATCGCGCTCTTCCTGCTGCGCGGCGACGACGGCAGGCCCGGGCGCGTGCACGCGGTGTCGAACTTCGACCCGTACAGCCGGGCGAACGTGATCTCCCGCGGCATCGTCGGAACCCGGCAGGATGCCCCGACGGTCGCCTCGCCGATGTACAAGCAGGTCTTCGATCTGCGCACCGGCATCTGCCTCGACACGCAGGGCAAGCAGCCCGCGGCCCTCGGCGTGTGGCCGGTCGCCGTGCGTGACGGCGAGGTGCTCGTGCGCTGGGAGTCGGAATCATGACCGGGCGCGTCGACCTCGTGGGCGGCGGCCCAGGACCGATCGACCTGATGACGGTGCGGGCGTGGCGCCTGCTCGCGCAAGCCGACGTCGTGGTGATGGACCGGCTCGGCCCCACCGATGTCCGTCCTCACCTGCAGCCGGGAGCCGAGGTCATCGACGTCGGCAAGCTCCCCGGGCACCATCCCGTTCCGCAAGACGAGATCAACGCGATCCTCGTCGACCGTGCGCGCGCCGGCAAGCGCGTGGTGAGGCTCAAGGGGGGCGACCCCTTCGTCTTCGGCAGGGGCGGCGAGGAGGTCGTCGCGTGCGTGGCGGCCGGCATCCCCGTCGCCGTCGTTCCGGGCATCACCAGCGCCGTCGCCGTGCCCGCGGCCGCGGGGATCCCGGTGACCCATCGCGGCGTCGCGTCGGCGGTGCACATCGTGAACGGGCAGTCCGAGATCACACCCGCGACCCTGGCGGCGCTCGCGGAGGAGAGCGTCACGACGGTGATCCTCATGGGCGTTGGCGCGCTTCCCCGTCTCGTCGCCGATGCTCTCCGCGCCGGGGTGCCCCCGGAGCGGCCCGTCGCAATCGTCGAGCGCGGTCACCACGCCGACCAGCGCACGACCCGCAGCACGCTCGCGGCGATCGTCATAGATGCGGGGCGCATCGGCGTGCGCAACCCCGCGGTCATCGTCGTGGGCGATGTCGCCCGCGCCGGCATGCTCGTTCCCGACCTGCTCTCGGCACGCTCCGGGATCGACAGCCGGACACCGTGAACACCGCGCCTCGCCCCGCCCTCTCCGCCGCCCTCGACGGGTGCACCGTCGTGATCGCCGTCGACCGGCGCTCGCTCGAGCTCGCCGCCGCGCTGGAGCGTCACGGGGCTGCCGTGCGCCACGCACCCGCGCTGACGATCGTGCCGCACATCGACGACGAGGCCCTCATCGCACGCACGCGCGAGCTGATCGAGAGTCCGCCGGACATCGTGGTCGCGACGACGGGCGTCGGATTCCGCGGCTGGATGGAGGCGGCCGACGAGGCGGGTCTCCTGGATGATCTCCAGAGCGCCATCGCGGGGGCCCAGATCGTGGCGCGAGGACCCAAGGCGCGTGGCGCGATCCAGCAGGCCGGCTTCACCGCCGACTGGGTCGCCGAGTCCGAGACATCCGCCGAACTCGGCGACTACCTGCTCGCGGAGGGCGTGCGCGGCCGCCGCGTCGCCGTGCAGCACCACGGCTCAGGGGCGGACGGACTGGACGAGCTCTTCCACGCCGCCGGCGCCGACGTGGTGAGCCTCACCGTCTACCGCTGGGGACCGCCGCCGGACGCCGTGGCCGTCTGCCGCTCGGTCACCGCGACCGCGATGGGCGACGTGGACGCGGTGCTCTTCACGTCGGCACCCGGCGCGGCGGAATGGCTGGCCGCCGCCGCGCGGGAGGGAGTGCTCGACGACATCGTCGGGCTGGCCGAAGCAGGACGAGTCCTCCTCGCCGCCGTCGGGCCGATCACGGCCGGTCCTCTGGTCGCCGCGGGCATCGCTCCACAGATCGCCGAGCGAGGTCGCCTGGGATCGCTCGTCCGCGCCGTCGTCACCCACTTCGGCGGCGGCCACGCGGCGTCGCTGCCGACGACCGCCGGGCGCCTCGAACTTCGGAGCACGGGAGCCGTGCTGGACGGCGTGCACGTGCCGCTGTCCCGGACCGGGACAGACATCCTCGCCGCCCTCTTCGCCGCGCGCGGAGGAGTCGTCTCACGCCAGCGCCTGCAGGGCGCCCTCCCCCGCTCCGGCGAGAACACCCACGCGGTGGAGATGGCGGTCGCCCGCGTGCGAGAGGCCATCGGCGTGCCCGATCTCATCAAGACCGTGGTCAAGCGGGGCTACCGGCTCAACGTGCTCGATCCTGCCGAGGCATCCGCCTGATCGCTCAGGTGAGCAGATCGGGTCGGTGCGCCCGGGTCCGCTCGAGGCTCTGCTCGCGCCGCCACGCCGCGATCGCGCCGTGATTGCCACTGAGCAGGATCGGCGGCACCTCGTGGCCGCGCCACACGGCGGGCTTGGTGTAGCTCGGGTACTCGAGCAGGCCGTCCTCATGCGACTCCTCGACCAGGCTCTCGGGGTTGCCGACCACGCCGGGGACCAGCCGCGACACCGCCTCCACGACCGCCATTGCGGCGACCTCCCCGCCGTTGAGCACATAGTCGCCCAGGCTCACGAGCCGCACGCGTCCGCGCTCGGCGTAATGGTCGACGACGCGCTGGTCGATCCCCTCGTATCGTCCGCAGGCGAACACGAGATGCCTCTCCTGCGCGAGCTCCCTCGCGAACGCCTGAGTGAACAGCTCCCCCGCCGGCGACGGAACGAGCAGCACGGCGTCGTCGGTGAGGATCGCGTCGAGAGCCTCGCCCCACGGCTCGGGTTTCATGACCATGCCGGCTCCCCCGCCGTACGGGGTGTCATCGACGGTGCGGTGGCGGTCGTGCGCCCAGTCGCGCAGATCGTGCACGTGCATGTCGAGGATGCCCCGGTCGCGGGCCTTGCCGATGAGCGAGACGTCGAGCACGTCGAAGAACGCCGGGAAGATCGTGACGATGTCGACGCGCATGGGTTCGAGTCTAGGCATCCGCCCATGTTTCCGACGTGTGACGGGGGCCTCACCGGCCTCGGGAGGCCCGGTGACCGAACCTTGACCGAGAAGTAACCGCCGGGGTCGCAGGGCGGAAACACCCCCTTCATACGGTGAAGGCACACTTCACCTGAGGAGGCGTCATGACCACGACCGTCACTCCGTCCACGACGGATGTCGCAGCTCCGCCCGAGGCCGCATCCGCGGTCGAACTCACCCATCGCTCCGGCCGCTGGATCGACGGCTGGAATCCCGAGAACACGGCGTTCTGGCAGAGCCAGGGCCGCTCCATCGCCCGGCGCAACCTCGGCTGGTCGATCTTCGCCGAGTTCCTCGGCTTCATCATCTGGCAGCTGTGGAGCATCGTCGTCGTGATGCTGCCCGCGGCCGGCTTCGAGCTCTCCAGCTCGCAGCTGTTCTGGCTCATCTCGCTGCCGAGCCTGGTCGGCGCAACGCTCCGCTTCCCCTACACCTTCATGGTCGCGATCTTCGGCGGCCGCAACTGGACGATCGTCTCAGCTGCGCTGCTGCTGATCCCGGCCGTGCTGCTGGGGATCGTCGTGTCGAACCCCGAGACGCCGTTCGGCGTCCTGCTGCTCGTCGCCGCACTCGGCGGCGTCGGCGGGGGCAACTTCGCCAGCTCGATGGCCAACATCACCTACTTCTTCCCGCAGAAGGAGAAGGGCTGGGCGCTCGGCCTCAACGCCGCCGGCGGCAACCTCGGCACCTCGGTTGCGCAGTTCGCCGTGCCGATCGCGGTGACGATCGGGGCAGGCGCGACCCTCAACATCGCACTGGCGGGCTGGATGTGGATCCCGCTGATCCTCGTCGCCATCTGGGGTGCGTGGCGCTACATGGACAACCTCTCCTCGGCCAAGGCCGACTTCGCCGGATCGGCGGCGGCGCTCCGCGAGCCGCATCTGTGGCTGATGGCGCTGCTCTACATCGGCACGTTCGGCTCGTTCATCGGCTTCGCGAGCGTCTTCCCCAAGCTCATCGCCGATCAGTTCCCGAGCTTCTCGACCTTCCAGGTGGGTCAGGCGGCCGTGTCACTGGCGTTCCTCGGCGCGCTGGTCGGATCGCTGGCGCGGCCGTACGGCGGCCGGCTCGCCGACCGCTTCGGCGGCGCGCGCGTCACGGTCGGCGCCTTCTCGATCATGGCTCTGGGGGCGCTGTCCCTCATCTGGACACTTCCGCTGCAGAACTTCTGGGTCTTCCTCGCCTGCTTCCTCGTCCTGTTCGCCGCCACGGGGATGGGAAACGGCTCGACATACCGGATGATCCCGAGCATCTTCGCCGCGCGAGGGCTGGCGACGGGAGCCCTCCCGGGCACGCCCGGCGGCATCAGGATCCAGCGGAAGGCTGCCGCCGCGCTCGGGCTCATCTCGGCCATCGGCGCCTACGGCGGATTCCTCGTGCCGCAGGTGCTCAACGCCTCGCAGCTCGCCACCGGCGGCTACACCGCGGCCTTCTACGGCTTCGTCGCCGCCTATGTGGGGCTCATGGTGCTCACCGTTCTCGTGTACGTCATCCCCCGGAAGTCGCTCGCGCTCCAGCGCATCTGACGCCGGAAGCAGAGGCGGCCGCATCCGATCGGGTGCGGCCGCCTTGGTGCGTCGCGCGCGATGCTGCGCAGACGCCAGGAAACTCACCCCTCCCCGACCCTCGCGGAAGAAGATCCCGGCCAGTGCGTCTCCTGGTTCTTCGACGCCAGAGCTCGGTCAATAGACGTCGCGCACGTACCGCCTGTCGGCGACGAGGTCCTTCTTCCACTCCTCGGCCGCCTCGACGGAGAGGCCGCCGTGACGCTGGGCGATGAGGACGAGGGTGTCGTCGACGTCCTTCGCCATCCGACTCGCGTCGCCGCACACGTAGAAGTGCGCGCCCGCCTCGAGCCACCGCCACAGCTCGACCCCGTGCTCGACCATCCGGTCCTGAACGTAGATCTTCTGGCGCTGGTCCCGGGAGAACGCGAGGTCGAGCCGGGTGAGGAACCCGTCCTCCTGCATCGCGGTCAGCTCGTCGCGGTAGTAGAAGTCCGTCGCCTCATGCTGCTCGCCGAAGAAGAGCCAGTTGCGTCCGCGGTGGCCGTCCGCACGGCGATCGTGGAGGAAGCTGCGGAAGGGCGCGATGCCCGTGCCGGGTCCGACCATGATCATGCGCGCGTCCGGATCCGCGGGCGGGCGGAAGTGCGAGGACTTCTGCAGGTAGATCGGGACCGGCGCCTCACCGGCGGTGTCCGCCAGGAACGCCGAGGCGACGCCGCCGCGCCGCTTTCCCGTCTCGGTCGCGAAGCGGACGACCGACACCGTCAGCTGCACTTCGTGCGGGCTCGTCTTCGGGCTGGACGAGATGGAGTACTGGCGCGGCTGCAGGCGCTTGAGCGCCGCGACCCACTCGGCAGCGTCCGCGCGCACGGGGAACTCGGCGAGGAGGTCCACCGCCTGCATGCTCCACAGGTACTGCTCGAGGCGCGCCTTGTTCTCTCGGCGGAGCAGTGTCGCGAGGGTCGAGTCGGAGTTGCGCTCGGCGACGAACGCGAGAAGGTCCGAGGTGATGCGCGTGATGTCGAGCTGGCTGGTCAGCGCGTCGACGAGGAACCGCTCCTCGCCGTCCACCTCGACGACGGCGTGCGAGGCGAGTCCGGTCACCTCGAGCCACTCCTCCACGACGCCGGGCGCGTTCGCGGCGACGACGCCGAGCGAATCACCGGCCTCGTATGCGGCTGCGGTGCGGGAGAGATCGAAGCCGAGCTGTCGCACCTCCTTCGCCGATCCGGCGCTGCTGAGCAGCCGGTTCGTGACGAGCGATGCGCGCACCGGGTTGGCGCGTGTGAAGAGGCGGCGGGTGGCGGGCGCTGCGGCTGCAGAAGGGACGGATGCCTCCCCCTCCGCCCAGGCCGCGATGACGTTCCCGAGCCAGGCGGCGGCGGGATCGGCGTAGTCCGGCTCGCAGTCCACGCGCGGGACGATCGCGGTCGCTCCGAGCGCGCTCAGGCGCTCGTCGATCCGGCGGCCGTGGCCGCAGAAGTCGTCGTAGCTGGGGTCGCCGATGGCGAAGACCGCGTAGTGAAGTCCGTCCAGCGAGGGCGCGTCATCGCCGCGAAGCTGATCCCACAGGTCGGCCGCATTGTCGGGAGGACCGCCGTCGCCGAAGGTCGAGGTCACGACGAGGAGCCGTCGGACTTCTGCCAGCTCCGCCGCCGTCATGTCCACCATGCTGACGGTGCGGACCGGGAGCCCTCGAGCCGTGAGCGTCGCCGCGCACGTCGCCGCCACCTCCTCGGCGTTGCCCGTCTGCGAACCCCACAGCACCGTGATGCCGTCGGGCCGGGCATCCGGGACCGCCGAACCGCGCGGTGCGCGGGAGTAAAGCCCGGCGAGCACGCCGTCCAGCCATGCGCGCGCAACGGCGCCGAGCGGCGCGGAGTCCGGCAGCTGCGGCACCAGTCCCTCGGCCGGCGGCGCGGCTTCGAGCGCGGTGAAGAACCCGCCGACGTACGCGCTCTCGGCTTCGGTGAGCCGCGGCGCGCCCGCCAGGCCGGCGACTGCGGCGACGTCGGGGTGGTCCGCCGCCGCGTCCGGGGCGCGCTCGGGCGCGGGGTCCACGCGACGCAGCGCCACGGCGGCGTACTTGAACTCCGGCTGCAGCGAAGCCGGGTCGACCGCGTCGCTGGTCACCGCGTTGACTGTCAGGTACTCGCCCTGCTCGTCGTTCCAGTGGAACGGCGCGAAGCAGCATCCCGGGCGGACGCGGTCGGTCACGACGGCGGGAAGCACGACACGGCCGCGTCGCGACGACACCTCGACCAGGTCGCCCGCGACTATCCCCTCGCGCTCGGCGTCGGCGGGATGCAGTTCGACGAACGGATCCGGGTTGAGCTTCACGAGCTTGGCGACCTTGCCGGTCTTGGTCATCGTGTGCCACTGGTGCTGCAGACGACCGGTGTTGAGGACCCACGGGAAGTCGTCGTCCGGCAGCTCGCTCGGCCCCAGGTGCGGTCGCGGAAGGAACTGCGCACGCCGCGATGGTGTCGCGAACGCGAGGCGCGGGGTTGCGCCGTCGGCATCTCGATGAAGTGCCTGGCTGACCCCGTCGTTGAGATAGCGGATCGGATGCCGGTCCTCGCCGTCCCCCGGGGGCGCCGGCCATTGCACCGGGCCGCGGCGCAGGCGGTCGTAGTCGACACCTCGGATGTCCCACCCGGTCTTCGGATTCCAGAAGCGGCGGATCTCGTCGAAGACCTCCTCCGCGCTCCCGAAGTCGAATCCCTCGTCGAACCCCATCGCACGGGCCACGGCGCAGATCGTGACCCAGTCCGGCTGCACCTCCCCTGGCGGCTGCAATGCTCGCGGAACCAGGGTCATCGTTCGGTCGCTGTTGACCATCACGCCCTCACCCTCGACCCACAGCGTCGCGGGCAGAAGGATGTCCGCGTACGCGTTGGTCGCCGTCTCGGTGAAGACGTCCTGCACGATGACGAGCTCGGCCGCCTCGAGGCCCTCGATGACCGTGCGCCGATTCGCGACAGAGGCGACCGGGTTCGTGCAGATGATCCAGGCCGCCTTGATGTCGCCCGCCGCCATCGAACGGTACATCTCGACCGTGCCCGGGCCCGCCTCCGCGCGGATCGTGCCGGCGGGAAGACCCCACACCTCTTCTGCGAAGGCGCGATCGTGGGGGTCGAACACAGCGCGCTGCCCGGGAAGCCCTGGGCCCATGTAGCCCATCTCGCGACCGCCCATCGCGTTCGGCTGCCCGGTCAGCGAGAACGGACCGCTGCCCGGGCGGCAGATGGCGCCGGTCGCGAGATGGAGATTGCAGATCGCGTTGGTGTGCCACGTGCCCTGGGTGGACTGGTTCAATCCCATCGTCCAGAGCGTCATCCACTCGCCGGCCTCGGCGATCCACCGCGCCGCTGTGCGGATGTCGGCCTCATCCAGCCCCGTGATCTCGGCGACGCGCGCAGGGGGATAGTCCTCGAGGAGCGCAGGCATCGCCTCCCATCCCTCGGTGTGGGCGGCGATGAACTCGTCGTCGATCGCTCCTTCCGCCACGAGGAGGTGCAGCAGCCCGTTGAGGAGCGCCAGGTCCGTGCCCGGCCGGATCGGCAGATACAGGTCGGCTCGGTCGGCGGTCGCGGTGCGCCGCGGGTCCACGACGATGAGCCGCGCCCCCTGCTTGAGGCGATCCGCCATCCGCAGGAACAGGATGGGATGGCAGTCCTCCATGTTCGAGCCGATGACGAGGAAGAGGTCGGCGCTGTCGAGGTCCTCGTACGAGCCGGGCGGGCCGTCCGCCCCCAGCGACTGCTTGTACCCGGTGCCGGCCGACGCCATGCACAGGCGCGAGTTCGACTCGATGTGAAGTCCCCGCAGGTAGCCCTTCACGAGCTTGTTCGAAAGGTACTGGGCCTCGATCGACATCTGCCCCGACACGTAGACGGCGACCGCGTCAGGGCCGTGCTCGTCGACGATCGCGCGCAGCCTCGAACCCGCGTCGGCGATCGCGGCGTCGACGGACACCGGCACCGCCTCCTCCCCGCGCGACGGACGCACGAGAGCCGTGGTCATCCGACCCGGCGCGTGCATCAGGTCGACATGCGTGGCGCCCTTCGTGCAGAGCCGCCCGGCATTGGCCGGGTGCAGACGATCGCCCACGGCCTTGACGATTCGCGCCCCTTCCGCGGACGACTGCGCCGACACGGCGATGCCGCACCCGACACCGCAGTACGAGCACACCGTGCGCAGCTCGGTCGCGGGCACGCCGGCGCCCGCGGCCAGCGAGTCGGCGACCAGGGTCATGGTCCGATGATCGCGGACGCATGTTCCACCGCGGGTGCGCGCGTGTTACCGGCGCATCACGCCGATCTCACCCTGCGCCGATGGCGGGCGTGAGGAGACCGGATGCCGCTTCCGCCGTGCGGTCAGCGGTCGTCGCCGGGCTCGGCGACAGGCTCGGCATCCTCATCGTCTGCGGCGAGATCTTCGAAGAGTCCCGCGGGCGGCGTCACGACCACGCGTCCGCCCTCGACGTCCACCTCGGGCACGATCGCCTTGACGAAGGGCACGAGGACCTCCCGGGCGTCGCCGTGCGAGGCATCCGGAATCGTCCTGACGATGAGAAGATCCTGCGCGGGCATGTGGTCGACCCGGATGACGCGCCCGATGGGAACGCCGTCGCGAACGACCTCGAGCCCCACGAGCTGGTGATCGAACCAGGCGTCGTCTTCGGCGGGCGTCGCCTCCGTGTCCTCGTCGATCCAGAGGATCGCGCGGATCAGCTCCTCGGCCGCGTTGCGGTCGTCGACGCCCTCGAAGAAGGCGACCGGGTGGCTGTTCATCCAGCGGAACTCGCGGATGGTGAGCGGCTTGCCGTGCCACGGCGAGGATGCGGGAACCTGGAGGGTGAACGTGGCTCCGGGAACGAAGCGACCCTCAGGGTCGTCAGTGTAGAGCTCGAGCTTGATCGCACCCTTGAGGCCGTGGGCCTTCACCAGCCGTCCGACGCGCAGCTGCGTCTTGCCGGACGGGGCGGGCGCCGATGTCTTCGCGGGAGGCTCGGGGGTCGCGCCCCGGTCGTCGTCGCCTGCCACCTCAGTCGTCCGCGACGTCGACGCGCACGCGCCTGCCGTCGGCGAGCGCGCTGATGAGGGTGCGCAGGGCTTTGGCCGTACGGCCGCCGCGCCCGATCACGCGACCCCGGTCGTCGGGGTGGACGTGCACCTCGAGCACATCTCCGCGAGGAGAGGTGGACGAGTCGATCCGCACGGCGTCAGGGTGATCGACGATCCCCTTGACGACGTGCTCGAGCGCGGCGGCCAGCAACGGATTACTCGGCGGACTCGGCGGCCTCGTCGGCCGCGTCGGTCGCCTCGTCGGCGGGAGCCGCGACGGGCTCCTCGGCCTTCTTCTCAGCCTTGGGCTTGATGACCGACTTCTTGGCGGAGTCGATCTCGAACTCGGGCTTGGCGTCCTTCGTGCGCACCGTCGAGACGGCGTTCTTGTCACCCTTGAACTGACCCCAGTCGCCGGTCAGCTTGAGGAGGGCCAGCACCTGCTCGGTCGGCTGGGCGCCGACGCTGAGCCAGTACTGCGCGCGCTCCGAGTCGACCTCGATGAGCGAGGGCTCCTCGGTCGGGTGGTACTTGCCGATCTCTTCGATGACACGGCCGTCGCGCTTGGTGCGCGAGTCGGCCACGACGATGCGGTAGTACGGCGCACGGATCTTGCCGAGGCGCTTGAGACGGATCTTGACAGCCACGATTCTCCTGAATGTGTGGAAGGGAACGAACCGGTCGCCTGGAGCGTGGGGTGCACACCCGGCGGAAGCTCAGAGGAGGATCTCCCTGCTGGATAGAGGGTCGAGCAGGTGATCCGACCCTCTATTCTGCCAGATCGCGGGGGCGCCCGCGAACCGACAGCTGAAGGCCGGGGCTCGATGCCGGACGGCACGGCCTAGCAAATGACGACGTATGCCGGAAGCCGCGCCGTTGCGCGGCATCCGCGTGCAAAACTGTGGCCATGACGGTGCCCTTCGCGACATCCGCCCGCTCCTCCGTGGGACTCGAATGGGAGCTCATGCTCGCCGACGGCGAGACGGGCGACCTCGTGTCGCGGGCCCCGGAGGTGCTCGCCGACCTGGAGGAGCGCACCGCGCTCGAGCGCTACACGGTCACGGGCGAGCTGCTGACGAACACCGTCGAGGTGACCAGCGGAGTGGGCGCCACCGTCGCCGCGGCGGTGGACGACATCGCCGACGCGATCGCCGCCGTGCGAGCTGAGACCGGACCCCTCGGCGTCGAGCTGCTGTGTGCCGGCAGCCACCCGTTCGCGCAGTGGTTCGACCAGGAGGTCACCGACAAGACCCGGTACCACAAGCTCATCCAGCGCACCCAGTGGTGGGGACGCAACATGATGATCTGGGGCATCCACGTGCACGTCGGCGTCGACGACGTCAACAAGGTCTTCCCGATCATCAACGCCCTCGCCGTCTACCTGCCGCACCTCCAGGCGCTCTCGGCGTCGAGCCCGTTCTGGGCGGGCGAACGCACGGGCTACGCATCGAACCGGTCGCTCGTCTTCCAGCAGCTGCCGACCGCGGGACTGCCCTGGCCACTGGACACGTGGGCGCAATTCGAGGGCTACCTCGACGACCTCGTGCGCACCGGAGTCATGGAGGACGCCACCGAGGTGCGCTGGGACATCCGCCCGGCGCCCCGCTGGGGGACGATCGAGGTGCGCGCCTGCGACGGAATGTCGACGCTTCCCGAGCTCGCTGCGGTCGCCGCACTCGTGCAGGTGCTCGTGGAGCACTTCTCGCGGCAGCTCGACGAGGGACGCGAGCTCCTCACCCTCCAGCCCTGGTACGTGCGCGAGAACAAGTGGCGCGCGGCCCGCTATGGACTCGAGGCTCGCGTGATCGTCGACCGCGAGGGCACCCAGGTGCCCGTCGTCGAGCATCTGCGCGAAACGATCGAAGAGCTCGCCGACATCGCCGTCGAGCTGAAGTGCGCGCGCGAGCTCGCCGGCATCGAGACGACCCTCACGCAGGGCGCCAGTTACGCGCGCCAGCTTCTCGTGGCGGATGCCGCGGACGGCGACCTGCGCGCGGTGGTGCGCCACCTCATCCACGAGTTCAAGTCCGGCCCCACCCTGCGCGAGCATCTCGGCTTCGCGCGCTGAGCTGTCCGCGACCGGCTCGCGCAGGCCGGCGGGGGTCAGCCCTTGCCGAGGAGCTTCTGCAGTTCGGCGAGGTCGGCCTCGCTCGGTGTGGCGCCGGCGCCGCCGAGCCCGAAGCCCGACCCCGTCGGGGCGGGAGCGGTCGCGGCGATTCCGGCGTTCTCAGCAGCGCGCTTGGCCGGGTTGCCCGAACGCGAACCCTTCGCCTTCTGCTGCTTGCCGCGCTTGGACGATGCCCCGGGACGACCCGCGCCCGGCATGGGGCCCATGCCCGGGATGTTGGGCACGCCGCCTCGGGCCACCGTCTTCATCATCTTGGCGGCCTGCTCGAAGCGCTGGACGAGCTGGTTGACGTCGGTCACGGTCATGCCGGAGCCTCGCGCGATGCGCAGGCGCCGGGAGCCGTTGAGGACCTTGGGGTTTCGGCGCTCCCCGGGCGTCATCGACCGGATGATCGCCTCGGTGCGGTCGATCTCACGCTCGTCGAAGTTCTCGAGCTGCTCCTTCATGGACCCCATGCCCGGGAGCATCCCGAGCATCTTCTTCATGGAGCCCATCTTCTTCATCTGCTGCATCTGCTCGAGGAAGTCCTCGAGAGTGAACGTCTCGGTCGCGATCTTCTCGGCGACCTTCATCGCCTCGGCCTCGTCGAAGGCCTGCTGAGCCTGCTCGATGAGGGTCAGGATGTCGCCGAGGTCGAGGATGCGGCTCGCCATGCGGTCGGGGTGGAAGGCCTCGACGTCCTCGAGCCCCTCACCGGTGGAGGCGAAGATGATCGGGCGGCCGGTGACCGATGCGACCGACAGGGCGGCGCCGCCTCGCGCGTCGCCGTCGAGCTTGGACAGGACGACGCCGGTGAAGTCCACACCGTCCTGGAACGCCTTGGCCGTGTTGACGGCGTCCTGACCGATCATGGCGTCGATGACGAAGAGGACCTCGTCGGGGTCGGTCGCCTTGCGGATGTCGGCGGCCTGCTTCATGAGCTCCGCGTCGACGCCGAGGCGGCCGGCCGTGTCGATGATGACGATGTCGTGCTGCTGGCGGCGCGCGACCTCGACGCCGTCACGGGCCACGCGCACCGGATCTCCCACGCCGTTGCCCGGCTCGGGAGCGTAGATGGCCGCCCCGGCACGCTCGGCGACGACCTGCAGCTGGTTGACGGCGTTCGGACGCTGCAGGTCGGCGGCGACGAGGAGCGGCGTGTGGCCGTCCTTCTCGAGCATCCGGGCGAGCTTGCCGGCGAACGTCGTCTTTCCCGAGCCCTGCAGTCCGGCGAGCATGATGACGGTCGGCGGATTCTTGGCGAACTGCAGTCGGCGCTGCTGGCCGCCCAGGATCGCGATGAGCTCCTCGTTGACGATCTGCACCACCTGCTGGGCGGGGTTGAGCGCTCGGTTGACCTCGTCACCGAGGGCGCGCTCGCGCACCTTCGCGGTGAACTCCTTGACGACGGGCAGTGCCACGTCGGCGTCGAGCAGCGCACGCCGGATCTCGCGGACGGTGCCGTCGACGTCCGCGGGCGTGAGCTGGCCCTTCTTGCGGAGGGTGCGGAAGGTCTCGGTGAGCCGGTCGGAGAGGGTGCCGAAAGTCGCCATGATCCCCCGATTCTACGCGAGCGGATGCCGCGCCCGGACGACACCTCAGGCCGGATCGAGCTCCTGGAAGAGCGTCAGCTGCAGGTCGGCAGGGCCGCGCAGGCGGGCGTTGAGGGATCGCCAGGGGGTTTCCCGAGCGGATGCCTCGACCGCCGCGCCCCCGTCGGCGAGCCGCGCGACCGCATGAGTGGTGTCGTCGACCTCCAGCGCGATCCTGATGCGGTCGCTCGGCGCGTCGCCGTCGGTCTCGACGCGATCGATGAACGACACCTGCTCGGCGTTGGCGATCTCGAGGGTCGCGCGTCCTGCGTCGAGGATCGCGACGCGTGCGCCCCCTTCCGCCTCGTAGGCCTCGGCCTGCGGCATCCCTACCACGTCGCGGTAGAAGGCGAGCGTCTCGTCGAAGTCGGGGGCCTGCACGACGACGCGCAACTGGCGTACCGTCCCCTCCGCGGACGACCCGGCTACCGCCGCGGCGGCTCCCGCCGCGCGCTGGAGGAATCGGCCGAGCGAGGTCACACCGGCGCCGTCGTGCGCCCAGGCCTCCACGGCCGCGATCAGCGCGCCGCCCCACGCCGCGCCGGCCACCTCGGCCGTGAGGCGATCCGCCCCGCCGCGGATGAGGCGCGCTGCCACGCTGCGGGCAAGGCGCGCCCGACGCTGCGAGGCCTCGCGTTCCAGTTCTTCGCCGAGGCCCATCGCCGTCGTATTGACGATCGCGAGCGCCAGGCTGTCGGGAGTGAAGCCGTCGGCGACGGCGAGGATCGCGATGCGCACGGCGGCCGGGGCATCCGTCCCCTCGTCCTGCGCCAGGCGCGCGTCGACGGCGTCGAGCCGTTCGTCCAGTCCCGACCACAGGATGTCCGACTTGGACGCGAAGTAGTTGAAGAAGCTGGAGCGGCTCACGCCCGCTCGGGTGGTGATGTCGGCGATCGACGTCGCCTCGAAGCCCTGCTCGAGGAACAGCTCGCAGGCCGCTTCGGCGAGGATCTCGCGCGACGACGCCTTGGGCCTTCCGACCCGTCCGCTGGTGCTCATGCACCACACGCTACTGGTGCGCCCGCAACGTCGCCGGGTGGCGTAATCTTGGACGCGATCCAGAAATCGCCACGAGCGAAGGAGCTCCATGCTCGACATCCAGACGGTGGGGCTGGCCCCCGACTACGTCCCCTACCTCACCGGGTGGGATCTGCAGCGCGGCATCCACGCAGAAGTGGTCGGCGGCACCCGAAGCGACACGCTCCTGCTCCTCGAACACGAGCCGGTGTACACGGCGGGCGCACGCACGGCGCGCCACGAGCGTCCGACCGACGGCACCCCCGTCGTCGACGTGGATCGCGGCGGCAAGATCACGTGGCACGGCCCGGGTCAGCTCGTGGGGTACCCCATCGTGCGGCTGGCCGAGCCGGTCGATGTGGTCGCCCACGTGCGCAGACTGGAGCACCTCCTCATCGACGCTCTCGCCGTCCACGGTGTCGAGGGGTACCGCGTCGAGGGGCGCAGCGGCGTGTGGGTGCGCCGCCCCCTCGGGGAGGACAAGGTGGCGGCGATCGGCGTGCGTGTGCAGCGCGGCGTGACGATGCACGGCTTCGCACTCAACTGCGACAACTCGCTGGCGGGCTTCCGCGGCATCATCCCGTGCGGGATCACCGACGCCGGCGTGACCACCATCAGCGAGGTGGTCGGAGCCGACATCGCGCCGCGCGACGTCATCGACACGGTGTCTCGCGTGTTCGCAGCCGACTTCGCGGCGGTGGCGGCATGAGCGGCTGCGGCACGCCGGGGTCGGCACCGGCGACCGGTCCCGACGGCCGGAAGCTGCTGCGCCTCGAGGTTCGCAACGCGCAGACGCCCATCGAGCGCAAGCCCGAGTGGATCAAGACGAAGGCGAAGATGGGGCCCGAGTATCAGGCCCTCCATTCGCTCGTGAAGACCGAGGACCTGCACACGGTGTGCCAGGAAGCCGGCTGCCCCAACATCTACGAGTGCTGGGAGGACCGGGAGGCGACGTTCCTCATCGGCGGCTCCCAGTGCACGCGCCGGTGCGACTTCTGCCAGATCGACACCGGCAAGCCCGCAGACTACGACACGGACGAGCCCCGCCGCGTCGCCGAGAGCGTCGTGCGGATGCAGCTGCGCTATGCCACGGTGACCGGCGTCGCCCGCGACGACCTGCCCGACGGCGGCGCGTGGCTGCACGCCGAGACGGTGCGGCAGATCCACGCGCAGAACCCCCGCACCGGCGTCGAGATCCTCGCCACCGACTTCAACGGCGACCCCTCGCTGCTCGGCGAGGTCTTCGACAGCCGCCCCGAAGTGTTCGCGCACAATGTCGAGACCGTGCCGCGCATCTTCAAGCGGATCCGCCCGGCCTTCCGCTACGAGCGGTCTCTCGACGTGCTGACCCGGGCGCGTGCCGCAGGCCTCATCACGAAGTCGAACCTCATCCTCGGCATGGGCGAAGAGACCGAGGAGGTCGTCCAGGCGCTGCAGGACCTCCACGACGCGGGGACCGACATCATCACCATCACTCAGTACCTGCGCCCGTCCCCTCGGCACCTCCCCGTCGCGCGGTGGGTGAAGCCCGAGGAGTTCGTCGAGCTCAAGCAGGAGGCGGAGCGCATCGGCTTCCTCGGCGTGCTGGCCGGGCCGCTCGTGCGGTCCTCGTACCGGGCGGGCAGGCTCTGGGCGCAGTCCATGGTCTCGAAAGGGCGGGAGATCCCCGCGAACCTCGCCCACATCGCCGAGGACGTGCACGTCGAACGCGGGTTCGCCCAGGCGGTATGACCTCACGGCCGACAACCTCACGGCCGGGGCCAGATGTAGGGCAGGTCGTCGGGGACATCGCCGAAACGAGGCCGGTAGAACGCCGGGTCCTTGCGCACGAGGTTGGAACGGTGCGAGAGGTGGAAGTCCTCGTCACCGAGCCAGCGCGGCATCTCCACCTCTTCCAAGGGCACGCCGTCGACCTCCGGCGCGAAGGCGAGGAGCTGGTCGCGAACGGTGTCCGCACGGCCCAGTGCGATCCAGGCATCCGTCATCGCCAGACCGTACGCGACCAGGGCAGGCAGACGTCCCGCCCACATCTTGGCGGCGGGATGGTGTCGCCAGCCGTAGTCCGGCACGGTGTTGGCGCGCAGCAGCTGCAGCGTCTCCACGCGCTGCTTGCCCAGTCGCAGCGGATCGAGCGCCGCCGCCGACTCCGCGAACGACGGATACGGCAGGAAGGTCTGCACTCGCGCTATTCGGCGCTGGTCACGCTGAGAACGCCGCCCTCGGAGTCCAGGTTGACCAGCAGCACATCGTCGGTCGCGTCCGGGTCGAGGGCGTACTCGAGCACCGCGAACGGGTCGGCACCGCCGTGCTCGTCGGCGAGGATCGTCATGCTCATGAGCTGAAGCGAGCGGATGACGTCGATGTGAACATCGCCCGAGATGTCGACCAGCAGGTCTTCGAGCTCGTCGCCCAGCGTCTCCTGCTGCTGAAGGATGTACTCGGTCACCTCGCTGGTGCGGTCGCTGAGTTCGTTCACCATGGCGTTGCGCGCATTGCGGTCGATGTCTTCGATGGCCGAGATGAGCCCGGCCGCGACATCGAGCGCCGCTTCCGACACGTCGTCCTGGTCGGGCGCAGTCAGATCGACGGTGACGGACTGATCTCCGAGTTCGACGTTCTCGGACCAGAAGATCGACCCGTCCGGCCCCGATTCCAGGAGTCCGAAGTAGTCGTGCTCGATCGCCATGCCCTTATGAAACCAGCCTCGGACGCCACGCGATAGCCCTGAGCGCGCGTGGCGCGAATCCGTTACGCGATCGGCGGCTGCGCATGGCTCAGTCGACCAGGGAGGCGGCGAACACGTGCGGCGTGAAGCCGGTCAGATCGCCGATCCCCTCGCCCTGGCCGAGCAGCTTCACGGGGATGCCGGTGCGCTCCTGCACGGCCAGCACGAATCCGCCCTTCGCGGATCCGTCGAGCTTCGTGAGCACCAGACCGGTCACCCCGGCGTGCTCCAGGAAGGCCTGCGCCTGCATCACGCCGTTCTGTCCCGTCGTCGCATCCAGCACCAGCAGCACCTCGCTGATCGGCGCCTGCTTCTCGATGACGCGGCGGATCTTCGTGAGCTCGTCCATGAGCCCGCCCTTGGTGTGAAGGCGGCCGGCGGTGTCGACGAGCACGATCTCGGTGCCCGTGCGCTTGGCGTAGTCGATCGTCTGGAAGGCGACGGATGCCGGATCCTGACCCTCCTGCTGGGGACGGACGATCGTCGCTCCGCCACGCTCGGCCCACGTCGCGAGCTGATCGACAGCGGCCGCGCGGAACGTGTCCGCCGCGCCGACGACGACCGTGCGCCCATACCGCTGCAGGAACTTCGCGAACTTGCCGATCGTCGTGGTCTTGCCGACGCCGTTGACGCCGACCACGAGCACCACCGCGGGGCGTTCGGTGAGCCGCAGCGTGGTGTCGAACTTCGCGAAGTGCTCCTCGAGCGTCTCCTTGAGCATGCGCTGCAAGTCGCGAGGATCGGTCGTCCGGAACCGCTCGACCTTCTCGCGCAGCTCCTCGACGATCCGCTCGGTGATGTCCGGTCCGAAGTCGGCCGTCAGCAGAGCCGTCTCGAGATCGTCCCATGTCGTCTCGTCGATGGTGGGCTTCACGAACATGCCGCGCAGCGCGCGACCGAGCGACCAGGAGCTCTCTGCCATGACTCCAGC
Organism: Microbacterium sp. MF43; assembly: GCF_012847295.1. GTDB lineage: Bacteria > Actinomycetota > Actinomycetes > Actinomycetales > Microbacteriaceae > Microbacterium. The sequence goes on along the minus strand of NZ_JABBDY010000003.1, from coordinate 183,545 downwards.
CTATGGCCGGGCAGTGCGGCCTCCGCGCCTGCTCAGCTCGCGGCGCGTTCGGCGAGCCGCTGGCCCACGACCGCCGAGACCCCGTCCTGACGCATGGACACGCCGTACAGGGCGTCGGCGATCTCCATCGTGCACTTCTGGTGCGTGATGACGATGAGCTGGCTCGACTCCCGCAGCTGCTCGAACACGCCGAGCAGTCGGCCGAGGTTCGCGTCGTCCAGCGCGGCCTCGACCTCGTCGAGGATGTAGAAGGGGCTGGGACGGGCCTTGAAGATTGCGGTCAAGAGCGCAACCGCCGCCAGCGAACGCTCGCCGCCCGAGAGCAGCGACAGGCGCTCGATCTTCTTGCCGACCGGGCGAACGGCCACCTCGATGCCGGTGGTGAGCGGATCGTCGGGGTTCGTGAGCGAGATGCTGCCCGAGCCGCCGGGGAACAGGATCGGGAAGACCTCACCGAACGCGGTCTTGGTGTCTTCGAACGCCGCGAGGAAGATCGTCTGCATCCGCTCGTCGAGCTCTTCGATGATCGTGACGAGGTCCTTGCGCGTCTGCGTCAAGTCGGCCAGCTGCTCGGTGAGGAACTTGTGCCGCTGCTCCAGCGCGGCGAACTCCTCGAGCGCGAGCGGGTTCACTCTGCCCAGCTGCGTCAGCTTGCGCTCGGCGTCCTGCAGACGGCGACGCTGCTGCGCGCGGTCGAACGGGACGGATGCCTCACCTTCCGATTCCTCGCCATCCGCGGCCCCGTCCACCGGAACGGGCTGGGCGGGCCCATATTCCGAAACAAGAATGTCCTCTTCGAGCCCGAGCTCGGACTGAACGCGCTCGAGGATCCCCGTCACGTGAAGCCGCTTCTCGTGGATCTGCAGTTCGAGGCTGTGAACGCTCTCCGTGAGGCCCGCCAGCCGCTCGCGCGCGGCCGCCTCCTGGCGGCGCATCTCGGCCAGTTCGGACGTCAGCGCGGTGCGCTCCGACTCGGCGCGGGCGAGCTCGAGCCGCGCCTGCACGAGGGAACGCTCGACCGAGTCGAGCACCGGAGGCAGCTGCGCGGCGACCGCGGCCGCTGTCTCGCGCTGCGAGCGGCGGACCACAGCCCGCCGAGCAGCCTCGGCCGCAGCCTCCCGCTCCCGCTCGCGCTGGCGTTCGAGCGCGGCGACGCGGGCCTCGCCCGCCCGGATCCGCTCACGGAGCGTCTCGACGTCCAATCGAGCTCGCATCTCGGCATCCCGTGCCGCTTCCAACGCCGCCAGCATGCCGTCCCGCGCGGAGGCGTCGAGGATGGGCCGCGGCGCCTCGAGGGCGGCGGTCAGCTGATCGTCGGCGGAGCGCGCCGCCGCTTCCGCCTCGTCGACCGCGGCTTCGGCCTGAGCGAGCCCGGCGGCGAGACGGTCGCACTCGGCGACGGCCGCTTCGTGCCGCACCGTCGCGCGGTTGACCTGCTCGGTGTGGGCTGCCAGAGCCGCATCGTGCTCGCGAAGCGTCGTGAGCGCCGTCTTCGTCCGCTGCCGCGCGGCGTCGAGGTCTCGCGTCGCGTCGGCCAGCGCCTCGCGCAGCGAGTCGGCTACCACCGCGATCTCATCGCGGCGCTCGGCCGCGGCATCCCGCTCCGCTGCCAGTTCGAGTCGCGAGCGACCCTGGCCGGAGCCGGCTCGCACGGTGTACTCGGTCACGACCTCGCCGGCGCGCGTGACGACGGTGACCGCTCCCCCGGCCCCGGCCGCGGCAAGGTCGGCGCTCGCTGCCAGCGCCGTGTCGAGGTCGTCGGCGATCACGACGTGCGCCAGGATTCCCAGGACGCCGTCCGGCGCCGTGACCACCTCGCGGGCCGGCACGATCCCCGCGATCGTGGGGAGAGCGGGATGCGTCGCCGTCGCCTCGGCGACCGCGATGTCGATGCGGCCGAGGTCGCCCTCGCGGGCCAGGCGGGCAGTCGCAACGGCGTTCTCGCGGGTGTCGACGAGCACGCCCTCCACCAGCGGCCCGAGCGCGGCAGCGATGGCCGCCTCGTAGCCCGAAGTGATCTTGACCGAGTCGCCGAGGAGTCCTCGCACGCCGGCCGCGCCGAGCGCGACGATCTGCTCTGCAGCGTTCTTGCCGTCGAGCGCGCGTCCTAGTGCCGAGGTCTGCGCTGTGAGCGCCTCGACCTCGCGTTCGGCGGCGTGGAGACGCTCACGCAGCGCTCCCACCTGGGATTCCGCGTCGGTCGCATCTCGCTGCGCTCGCTCGTACGCGCTCGCGTACTCGGCCGCGGAGCCCTCTGGCACGAGATCCGGGTCGACGCCGGCGAGTGCCGCTTCGGCCTCCCCTCGTCGCGAGAGTGCGGCGTCGAGTGCGCGCTGCTGCCGCTCCACGGCAGCGCGCACGGCTGCAAGGGCGGATGCCGCCGCCTCTGCCGATCCACGCAGCGCGGTGATGCGCATGTCGTGCTCGGAGACCAGCGCGCTCTGCTCGGCGATGTCGGTGTCGAGAGCGTCGAGCTCGGCCCGGGCCCGCATCACATCGCGGGATGCCTCGGCCGCGGCATCCTGTGCGCCGCCCAGGCCATCGCCGATCGCCTCGATCTCTGCTCGCGCTTCGTCGATCATCGGCTGCGAGACGGTCGTCAGCTCGAGCCGCTCGTCGTCCTCGGCCTCACCGAGAAGCGCCAGACGCTGACCCGCCAGTGCGTACAGGCTGCGCAGCCGCTCCTGCACGCGCTCGAGGCCGTACGTGACCCGGCGCGCCTGATCCACCGCCTCCGACCGCTGCTGTGCCTCGAGAAGCTCGATGCGGGCGCGGGCGTTGTCGAGCTGATCCTGCAGCACGAGACGCTCGGCGTGTCGCTCCTGCTCGCTGCGCGCGTGCGAGGCCAGCTCGGTCCGCAGTCCGACGATCTCGTCGGCGAACAGGCGCGCCTTCGCGTCGCGCACGACGGCGGCGATCGTCGCGGCCTCCCGGGCGATCTCCGCCTGGCGACCGAGAGGTTTGAGCTGTCGGCGAAGCTCGCCCGCGAGGTCGTTCAACCGGGTGAGGTTGGCTTCCATCGCGTCGAGCTTGCGAAGCGTCTTCTCCTTGCGACGGCGATGCTTCAGGATGCCGGCCGCCTCTTCGATGAAGCCGCGCCGGTCTTCGGGCGAGGCCTGCAGCACGCTGTCGAGACGCCCCTGCCCGACGATCACGTGCATCTCGCGTCCGAGACCGGAATCGCTCAGCAGCTCCTGCACATCGAGCAGCCGGCAGACCTCGCCGTTGATGGCATACTCGCTCGCGCCGTTGCGGAAGAGCGTCCGGCTGATCGTGACTTCCGAGTACTCGATCGGGAGTGCGCCGTCGCTGTTGTCGATCGTGAGCTGCACCTCGGCTCGGCCGAGTGGACCGCGCGTGGCGGTTCCGGCGAAGATGACGTCCTCCATCTTTCCGCCGCGCAGGGTCTTCGCGCCCTGCTCACCCATCACCCACGCGAGCGCGTCCACGACGTTGGACTTGCCGGAGCCGTTGGGCCCGACGATGCACGTCACGCCCGGCTCGAGGGCGAAGGTCGTGGGCTGGGCGAACGACTTGAACCCCTTGAGCGTCACGCTCTTCAGGTGCATTCATCGCCTCCGCGCTCACGCCCGCCCCGGCCGGGGGCGCCCGATGGGCTCGGGCGGGATCCAGGCTACCGGAGGCCCCGTCGCGCACCTGAGAGCACCCGCCGAACAGATTCAGCACCGTGGCGCAGCGAACTCGACACGCCCGTGATCCATCGAATCTGCGAGAACGCTTGACGTGACCTGTGCGACCGCGCTAGTGTCACTCTCCGCGTCTTGAAGTCGAGAAAGGAGGTCCCGAGATGATGCACATGAACACAACTGGAGTCGCCGCCACCGGCGTTGCGGCTCGTGTCTTCGCGCTCGGGACTGTCTCCTTCGGCGCGTTCCAGAACAGCGGATTCCACACCGCCGGCTGACCCCCGCAGGGGAGGACTCTGCCCGCTTCCGGGCACGACCCTCCTGCGCCGCCCCGATATTCGGGTGCTGAGCGCACGATCCTGCCATCCGCCCCGTCGTGCTGCGGCATGACATCCCCGCCCGACCGCGCGTGGTTCCGGGCATCCACCTCCCTCCCATCGGAAGAGAACCATCATGAACACCATCCTTCTCGCGCCGCAGCGCCCCTCGGGCGTACCCGATACGCTGCGGCTCCCGAGCCGCGACACCCGTACCCCGCTCCTGGATCGCGTCGCCCTGCACATCGGGCTGCGCCTGCTGATCTGGGGAACGCGCTCTCCGCGGCTCGCCGACGATCGCGAGCGCCATGCTCGCGCGCGCCGCTCTCACGAGGCCACGACGGCCCGCGAGCACGGCTACCTCCGCGAGGCGCTCCTCGCACCGCGGCCGTGACGGCCCCCGGGGTCCGTCGCCCGACCATTCGCGCGACGGACCCCTCCCCCGAACCTCGAATCCACAGACCGAAAGACGTAATGACCATGGACACTCTCACCGACATCGAGTTCCGCCCACTGCAGATCCCGGACGCGATCGACGCCCCTAACGCCGGCGACTTCGTCGAGATGGTGCGCGTTCGCAACCTCGTCTACCGCCAGATCTCTGGTCACGACGACCACGCCATTCCCGCCGACGAGCTCCTCGCGTACTTCGCCCCCACGGAGTATGAGCGCCGGCTGATGTGGCTGATCGTCGACGACGGCCGCATCATCGGCCGCGCCGGTACCGACCTTCCGCTCGAGAAGGACTCGAAGGTCGCCTTCTGGCTCATCGAACTGCTCCAGGAGCACTGGGGTCGCGGCATCGGATCGGCAGCGTACGAGCTCATCGAGCGCACCGCGCGCGAGAACGGACGCTCCGTGCTGCAGTCCTGGGCAGAGCATCCGGCCGCGCCCGGCCCCACGCTCGCCCCGCCCACGGGCTTCGGGACGATCCCGGAGGACCACGCGGCGCGCTTCTACCGGCGGCACGGCTACACGCTCGAGCAGGTCGAGCGCAACAGCGCGTTCGACCTCACCGCCCCGTTCGAGACGGTCGAACGACTCCTCTCCGAAGCGAAGGCAGCCTCGACCGACTACCGGGTCGTGCAGTGGTTCGCTCCCACTCCCCCGGAGTTCGTGGACGGCTATGCGTGGATGAAGTCGCGCATGGCGACGGATGCCCCCGCCGCCGGTCTGGAGTTCGACGAGGAGAAGTGGGATGCCGCGCGGATCGCCGAGCACGACGCGCGATACACCTCGTCGGGCCGCACCCTCCAGGTAACGGCTGCCCAGCACATCAAGACCGGTGAGCTGTGCGCGTTCAACGAGCTCGTGATCGGGAAGGACCGAACGCAGGCGAGTCATCAGGAGGACACGCTGGTGCTTAAGGATCACCGCGGTCACAAGCTGGGCACGCTCGTCAAGTGCGCGGGACTGATCTCGTGGCGCGAGCTCGCGCCCGAGTCGCCGCGCGTGATGACATACAACGCGGAGGAGAACCGTCCGATGCTGGACATCAACGAGGCCATCGGCTTCGTGCCGATCGCCTACGAAGGCGCATGGAAGAAGGTGCTGTCATGACCGACCTCGCACAGAACGCCACTCTGGTGGTGCGTGCCATCGACGTCCCGGCTTCGGTGGACGCCCCGGATGCCGGGCCGTTCCTCGAGCTCGTCCGACTCGCGAATGCCGTATGCCTCGCGGACGCCGGGCACGACTACCTTCACGAGGAGCCGGAGGAGATGCTCGGCTTCTTCCAGGACCAGTCGGACTGGACGCAGCTGGCCTTCCTCGCCGAGCGTGACGGCGTGCCACTGGGAGCCGTCAAGATGATGATCGCGAAGCAGGACGACACCACCACGCTCGAATTCGACCTCATGACCGATCCCGAGCGCTGGGGCGAGGGCGCCGAGCAGGCGCTCCTCGCCGAGGTCGAGCGGGTCGCGCGCGAGCGGGGGCTCCACACCATCCAGACGTGGACTCTCCACCGGCCGGAGCAGTCCGGCCGGCGCCTCGAGCCGTCGACGGGGTGGGGCAGCATTCCCGCGGACGACCGTCAGACCGTCTTCCACCTCAGCAGAGGCTTCACCCTGGAGCAGGTCGAGCGCAACAGCGCCTTCGACCTGCGCGGTGACTTCCGCCTGGTCGAGCGCATGCTGGCCGAGGCGATCGAGGTGGCCGGCCCCGACTACCGGCTCGTGGAGTGGACGGCGCCGACGCCGGACGAGTACAAGGCGGGCTTCGCCCGCGTGCTCGCGCGAATGTCGACGGACGCGCCGGCAGGAGGCCTCGTGATCGAGGAGCAGATCTGGGATGTCGCGCGGGTCGAGCGTCGCGACGCCCGGCAGGCGGCGCAGGGCCTCACGGTTTCGGTGGCGGCGGTCGAGCACGTGCCCACGGGGACCCTTGCGGCGTACAACGAACTGGTCATCTCGGATGACCACGGTCTCGCCACCCAGCAGTACGGAACCCTCGTCCTGAAGGAGCACCGCGGTCGTCGGCTCGGGACGATCGTGAAGTGCGCGAACCTGCTCCGCTGGCGGGAGCTCGTGCCCGAATCGCCGCGCGTGTCCACGTTCAACGCAGAGGAGAACCGGCACATGCTCGACATCAATGAGGCCATCGGCTTCGTGCCGGTGAGCTACGCCGGCGCGTGGAAGAAGGTTCTGGACTGACGGCGCTTGCCTGTCGGAAGCGGTCGGCGCTTCCGACAGGCAGTCACCGATCCGACGGCGCGATCTGCTCGAGCGCCTCGACGATCGGAAGGAAGCGGTGAAGTCCGCCCTCGATGTGGTCGCGCATACGGGCCGCTGCCAGAGAGCCGTCGCCCGCGATGATCGCGTCGGCGATGGCAGTGTGATCGGCGATCGTGCGGGCCGCAGCTCCCGCCTGGTCGAAGCGAGCGAGCGCCGGCTCCAGGCGCGCAGCGGCACGGGGTTCGTCCACCGCTGAGAGCGACGCGAGGTACAGCCGCAGGAAGTGCAGGTGGAAGTGCATGCGCTCGAACGATTGCGCGACCAGGGAGTTCCCGCCCAACTCCGCGATCCTTCCGTGGAACCTCAGGTCGTGCTCGATCAGCGCACGGAGGACGTCGGCCTCGACCGGGCCCGCCGCTGAGGCGCCCCGCGCGAGCTCGGATCGGAGGTCGTCCGCTGCGGCAGCGCCGACCGACACGGCTGCGTGCTCAGCGGTGAACTGCTCCAAGAGGATGCGGAACTGCGTGAGCTCCTCGAATTCACGAGGAGTGAGCAGGGGTGTCGTCGAGTATCCGCGCAAGGGGCGCTTGACCACCAGTCCGTCGGACTCGAGTCGCGCGAGCGCCTCGCGAACGGGAGTCGGCGACACATCGAGACGCGCCGAGAGCGCATCGATGTTGACCCGAGCCCCGGGGGGCAGATCGTGGTCGAGGATGAGATCGCGGATGACGACGTAGATGTCGTCGGAGAGCACCGAACGACCGACGAAGCCGCCGAAACGCAGTTCGCTCACGAGTCACCTCTCCGGGCGCGGGTGGTTGCCAGGGCTACGACGTTACCGCCGTTCGGCCCGCGACCCGGGCTCAGACCCGCGGCACCCGCTGACAGTGAGGACAATAGTGGCTCGACCTGTTGGTGAACGAGACGCGCACGATCGGTCGGCCGCACCGCGGGCACGGCTCGCCGGTGCGGCCGTACGCGTTCAGCGAGTGTGCGAAGTACCCCGCCTGCCCGTTCACGTTCACGTATTGTGCGTCGAAGCTCGTGCCGCCCTCGGCGAGGGCCTTCTCGAGCACGCTCCGCACGTCGCCCAGCAGCCGGTTCACGGCTCGGGTCGGCAGGTCTCGTGCGAGTGTGTCGGGATGGATGCGGGCTGCCCACAGGGACTCGTCGGCATAGATGTTGCCCACTCCGCTCACGATGGTCTGATCGAGCAGCACGCGTTTGATCGCCGAGGCCTTCGTCGCGAGCGCGGCTCGGAACCGCCTCGGGTCGAACGCCGGATCGAGCGGGTCACGTGCGATGTGCGAGACCTGCTGGGGGACGGATGCCTCGGCACTCCCGTACCCGCCGGGTGCGCCGTCCGGTGTCGGCACGAGCTCGTCGATGGCGAGGGAGCCGAAAGTGCGCTGGTCGGCGAAGACCACCGACACCTCGCCGTGACGAGGGTGGACGAGGTCGAATCGCACGCGCTCGTGGCGCTCGGGTGCGGAGCCGGGTGACCGGAGGAGGAGTTGACCGCTCATACCGAGGTGCCCGACGACGGCATCGGCGGGCGAGGCATCCGGATGCGGACTCTGCAGCGGCAGCCACAGGAACTTGCCTCGACGCGCGGCGCCGAGGATCACCCTGCCCGTGAGCGCCGCTTCGAAATGCGCGCCGTCACCCGGATGGCGCGTCAGCGACCGTTCATCGCTCACCGAGACACCGAGGACGGTCGCGCCCGTCACCGCGGGAGCGAGGCCGGATCGGACGACCTCGACCTCGGGGAGTTCAGGCACGCCCGCTGAGCTCCTGCCACGCGCGGAGCGCGGCTGCCATCTCGGCCGTCTTCTTGCTCGATCCCGCGCCCTGGGCCGAGACGTCGCCGACGACCACCGTCGCCGTGAACTGTCGGTCGTGATCGGGGCCCGTGGACGACACGGAGTAGGCCGGAGGCTGGAGTCCGGAACGCGCGGCCAGCTCCTGCAGGCTGGTCTTGGGATCCATGGCGGCGCCGTACCGCTCCGGGTCCGCCAGGAGGGGCTCCACAAGGCTCAGGACCAGGGCGGTGGCGGCATCCGGTCCCGCCGACAGGTAGGTGGCTCCGATGACCGCCTCCATGGTGTCGGCGAGGATCGAGTCCTTGTCTCGCCCCCCGGTGAGGTCCTCACCGCGTCCGAGCCGCAGGTGCTCGCCCAATCCGATGCCGCGGGCGATCTCAGCCAGCGCGATCGTCGAGACGACGCTCGCCCGCCGCTTGGCGAGGGCGCCCTCCTCGAGTTCGGGATGCGCGGTGAACAGGCGCACCGTCACAGCCTGCCCGAGAACGGAATCGCCGAGGAACTCGAGGCGCTCGTTGTGCGGCACCTGCCCGTGCTCGTACGCCCAGGAGCGATGTGTGAGCGCAAGCGACAGAAGCTCGGGGTCGATCTCGACCCCGAGCTTCTGGCTGAGTTGAGTGAGCGCGAGGCGCTCAGAGATGACGTCGGTCACGTCGCCGTCAGGGCGATCAGACGTCGGCGACCTTGCGGCCCTTGTACTCGAGGAACAGCTCCGTGCCCTGCGAGTCGGTGACGACCTTCGCCTGGTGGGGACGGCTGTAGACGACCTTGCCGTTCTCGACCGTCTTGACCAGCGTGGGGGCCTCGGCCTTCCACTGCGCGCGACGCGAGCGCGTGTTGGAACGGGAGACCTTCCGCTTCGGGGGGTTGCCTGCCATAGCTAGCTCTCTTCTGTGTTCTCGACGCCTGGGCGCGGTGCTTCGTCGTCGTGGTCTGTGGTGTATCCCTGGAGCGCGGCCCATCGAGGATCGAGGGGCTCGTGCTGCTCTGTGCCGGTGCTCGCGGTCAGTCGCTCACCCGTGGCCGGATCGAGGCCGGGGCAATCCGGCTGACACACCGGCTGAAACGGAAGCGATAGGACAATCGCATCCCTGACCAGAGTTTCAAGATCCACGTGGTCGTCTTGAACCTCGAAGTCAGTTGCTTCGTCACCAGGATACGCGAAAAGCTCCTGAAACTCGACTCGGACGTCCCGGGCGATGTCTGTGAGGCATCGTCCGCAGACACCGGTGTACTCGGTGTCTGCGCTCCCCGACACGAGAATGCCCTCGTGCACCGACTCCACGCGGACGTCGAGGTCGATGGGCTCACCGGCGTCCACCGACACCAGTCCCTCGCCCCACTTCTCGGGCGCCTGCACATCCCGTTCGAACTCGCGCATCTCGCCCGGACGGTGCACGATGTCGCGGACGCGGATCGCGAACGGACCCGTCACATGCTGTCTGACCACGAGAGACCATCGTAGTCGCGGCCTCCTGGACAAGGCCCGAACGCGGCGGTGCGCCGACTCAGGCTGAGCCGGCCCCGGTGTCGAGGAATCGGGCGACCGCCGGCGGCACGAACGGCGAGACATCACCGCCGAGCGCGGCCACCTGCCGGACCAGCGAGCTCGAGACGAGCGCGTGCGCAGGATCAGGGAGCAGGAACACGGTCTCGACGTGCGCGAGATGCCGGTTCACGATCGCCATCGGGGTCTCGTAGGCGACATCGACCTGCGAGCGGATGCCCTTCACCAGCACACCGGCACCGACGTCGGTCGCGTAGTCCACGAGAAGGCCCACGCTCCATGACGCCACGACGACGTCGCCGTCGATGTCGCTCTCGGCGATCGACTGCTCCAGCAGGGTGAGCCGCTGTGCGATCGGCAGCATGGCCTCCTTGCCGGGATTGTGGACCACGAGCACGTGCAGTTGGTCGTAGAGCGTCGCTGCGCGGCGGATGACGTCGAGATGACCGAGGGTCGGCGGGTCGAATGACCCGGGGACGACGGCGATCCGGCTGTTCATGCGCTCAGCCTATCCGCAGGCCGCTGCCTTCCCGGGCCCGTGGCGCGCCGGTCAGTTCTTCGCGAGAGCAGCCCGCTCCGCCATCCCGACACGGCGCTCGATCGCCGCGGCAAGGCCGGGGTGGCGCAACAGGGCGGGATCGTCCTCGAGCACCCGCTCGGCTGCCGTGCGGGCTTCGGCGATGATGTCGGCGTCCTTCACCACCCGCAGCAGGCGCAGCGACGACCGCGCACCGGACTGCGCGTCACCGAGGACATCGCCCTCGCCGCGAAGCTCGAGATCGACCTCCGCGAGCTCGAAGCCGTCGAGCGTCGAGGCGACCGCCTCGACGCGGGCGCGGGCGGGGGACCCGGCACCGGCCTCGGTCACGAGCAGGCAGAGTCCGGGCAGGCCGCCGCGGCCGACGCGGCCGCGCAACTGGTGCAGCTGCGAGACCCCGAACCGGTCGGCCTCGAGGATCACCATCGTCGACGCGTTCGGCACATCGACGCCGACCTCGACGACCGTCGTCGCGACGAGCACGTCGACGTCTCCCCGCGCGAACGCCTGCATGACGGCGTCCTTGTCGTCGGACGGCATCTTGCCGTGGAGGATCTCCACGCGGATGGATGAGAAGGACGGATGCCGCGAGAGCAGGTCCGCCACCTGTACGACGCCCCACCGCGTGCGGTTCGCCTCACCGCCCTCGTCGCCCGGAGATTCGTCGGCGGTGTCGTCCTTCACGAGCGCCTCGGCGTCGATCGCGGCACACACCACGAACGCCTGGCGCCGCTGCGCGACCTCCTCGGCGATCCGGTCCCACACCCGGCCGAACCATGCGGGCTTCTCGGCGAGCGGTGCCACGAACGTCTCGATACCGGCGCGGCCGGCGGGCATCGTGCGGATGGTCGACACGTCCAGGTCGCCGAAGACGGTCATCGCGACCGTCCGGGGAATGGGCGTCGCCGTCAGCACCAGTGCGTGCGGCGAGGAGCCCTTCCCGCGCAGCTGCTCGCGCTGCTCGACGCCGAAGCGGTGCTGCTCGTCGACCACCACGAGCCCCAGATCGGCGAACGTCGTGGTCTCGCTCAGCAGCGCATGCGTGCCGACGACGATGCGTGCCTGACCCGAGGCGACCCGGAGTGCGGCCTTGCGCCGTTCGGCTGCCGGCAGCTGACCCGTCAGCAGCGTCGGCATCAGCTCGGGTGCGAGCCGGGGCCCGAGCATGCGCGCGATGGATCGCAGGTGCTGCGCCGCGAGGACCTCGGTGGGCGCGATGAGTGCGGACTGGCCGCCGCTCTGGGCGACCTGCAACATGGCGCGCAGCGCGACCAGGGTCTTGCCGGATCCGACCTCGCCCTGCACGAGACGGTTCATCGGCCAATCCGCCACCAGATCGCGCTCGATCTCATCCCCTACGCTGACCTGATCCGACGTGCGCGCGAACGGAAGACTCGCGTCGAAGCGCTCGAGCAGTTCTCCAGGAGCGCGCTTGGTCGCCGAGAGCGCACGCACGAACGCGCGCTGCTGAAGGAGAGCGGCCTGCAGCACGAACGCCTCGTGCATCCGCAGCGTCTGCCGGGCGGGCTCGATCTGGTCGGCGAATTCCGGCCGATGCACACGGTCGAGCGCCGCGCGGGCCTCGAGCAATCCGTCGCGAGCGCGCAGCTCTGCGGGCAGTGGATCGTCGATCGGTCCGAGCCCGTCGAGCACGAGGTCGACGATCTTCTTGAGCTGCCAGCTCGCGACCGTGCTCGTGGCGGGGTAGATCGGGATCGGCAGGTTCGCATACGCCTCAGCCGTGAGCCGCGCCGTCGCCTCGTCGTCGAAGAGCTCGTAGTCGGGATGCGTCAGCTGCTTGGTGCCGCGGTACTCCCCCACTTTGCCGGCGAAGATGCCGCGGCGACCGGGACGGAGGTCCTTGACCCGCCACGACTGATTGAAGAACGTCAGCGACAGGTCCCCCTGCCCGTCGCTGATGGTCACCTCGAGGATCGAGCCGCGACGATTCTGCATGCGGCGCTCCCCCGCGCGCTTGACCTCGGCGACGATCGTGACCGCCTCGCCGACAGGAAGCGAGGAGATCGGGGTCAGCTCGCCCCGCTTGGCGTAGCGACGGGGATAGTGCGACAGCAGGTCGCCCACCGTCCGCATGCCGAAGGCCCGCTCGAGCGCCGTCGCCGTCTTGCCTCCCACGGCGCCATCCAGGCGCGACTCGAGGGTGAACGACGACATGCGACGAGTCTAGGTTCGCCCGGCGACGCCCGCCTGTCGGCGGACCCCCAGCCGACGCGCGTAGCGTGGCGGGATGCTCCGACGACTCGTCTCCCGCATCTATTGGGCCTGCAGTCGCTGGACCCTCTCCACGGAACCCGCACCCGGGCGTCCCACCCTGCTCCTCGGTGTGCCGCACACGTCGAACTGGGACTTCGTCCTCATGCTGGGCATCGCGTGGCGCCTCGGGATCCCTGTGCGCTGGCTGGGCAAGTCCAGCCTCTTCCGGGGCTGGCGGGGGCCGATCATGAGGCGACTGGGCGGGATTCCCGTGAACCGCTCCGATCCCTCGAGCGTCGTCGCCGACGTCGTCGCCCGGATCCGCGGAGGCGAGGAGTTCGGACTCGTCGTCACGCCGGAGGGGACGCGCGGCGGCAGCGGCTACTGGAAGTCGGGCTTCTACCGGATCGCCCGCGAGGCGGGCCTCCCCGTGACGCTGGGCTATGTCGACCGCACCACGATGACCACAGGACTGGGGCCGACGATCGAGCTCACGGGCGACGTCGCCGCCGACATGGACGTCATCCGCGCCTTCTACGCGGACAAGTCGGGTCTCCGGCCCGAGCGTCGCACCGAGCCTCGCCTCCGCGACGAGAACCCGACGCCGATCGCACCCTGATCCCGCGGGATATCGTGGGCGTGTGACGCGCATCATCTCCGGCCGGGCCGGCTCGCTCACGCTCGAGGTGCCCGATGCCGGCACACGCCCGACGAGCGACCGCGTGCGGGAGTCCCTTTTCGGCGCGCTGGAGTCCGCCGACGCGATTCGCGGCGCCGCGGTGCTGGATCTCTACGCCGGCTCGGGTGCGCTGGGTCTCGAGGCGATGAGCCGCGGAGCGGCGCGGGCCGATCTCGTCGAGAAGGCTCCGCGTGCGGCATCCGCCGTCCAGCGCAACGCCGTGCGCGTAGGCAAGGCGATCGCGCGCGACGGGCCGATCGCGGTCCATCGCACGTCGGCGGCCGGCTACCTGCACGTCCCCCGTGGCCCGTACGATCTGGTGTTCGTCGATCCGCCGTACGACCTCCCCGAGCACGAGCTCACCGCCGTCCTCGAGCTGCTGGTTCCGGCGCTCTCGGAGAACGCGATCGTCGTGGTGGAGCGCGCCAAGCGCTCCCCGGAGCCCGCCCTTCCGACAGGACTGATCGCCGATCGGTCCAAGAGCTACGGCGACACCACCCTGTGGTGGGCGGTCGCGGAAGGCTGACTCAGCCGGTGCGGGAGTCCCAGTCGCGGTAGGGATCCCAGCCGCCGCGACCGTCGTGGGGCACGCCGTCGACGAGCACGTCGTGGTCTCCGCGCGGGGCCGCGTGGCCGATGCGCCGGAACCCTTCGGGCAGCGTCCGCTCCGGGGGGAAGGTCGCCAAGAGCGCGTGATCCTCGCCGCCCGCCAGCGCAGAGGCGACATCGGGACCCAGCGCCGCTGCGTCGAGCAGGACCGAGACACCGGATGCCGCGGCCAGCCGCGACGCATCGAGAACGAGCCCGTCCGACACATCCATCATCGCCGTCGCGCCGGCGTCGGCCGCCGCCGCGCCGAGAGCGACGGGAGGCCGCGGGCGCAGCTGCACATCCAGGCACGCGCGCTCGTCGGCGGAGAGCAGGGTCGGATCGACCGGCGTGGGGGCGGCCGAGGCATCCGTGAATCGCGCGAACAGCAGCTCGAGGCCGCGTGCCGCGTGCCCGAGCGCTCCCGCGACGGCGACGACATCGCCGGCACGGGCGCCCGACCGCAGCACCGGAGCGCGTCCGTCGAGTGAGCCGAGCGCCGTCACCGCGATCGTGAGGGTGTCGGACACCGTGAGGTCGCCGCCTTCGACGTCGCATCCGGGGGCCAGTTGGTCGCACGCCGCGCGCAGGCCCGCCGCGAGGCCCTCGACGAAGGAGATCCGCGTCGCGTCGGGCATCGCAAGGGCCACGAGGAGAGCGATCGGACGTGCGCCCATCGCAGCGACGTCGGCCAGGTTGACGGCGGCGGCCTTCCACCCGAGGTCGAACGCGCTCGACCAGGCCAGGCGGAAGTCCGGGCCGTGCACGAGTGTGTCGACGGTCGCCACGACGCGGCCGTCCGGCGTCTCCAGGACGGCGGCATCGTCGCCCGGCCCGACCTGCGCGCGCGAGGGACCCAGCCGGTCGAGGATCCGCCGGAGGATCGCGCCCTCGGAGAGCTCGCCGACGGTGGGATCGGGTTGCGGGTCGGTCACACGTCCACGCTACCGTCGCGCGATCGGCCGGCCTCCCCGCGGCTTAGGCTGGATGGGTGCCCCGCCGCTCCCGTGCCGCCGCCTCTCTCGTGGTCGTCGCAGCGATCGCCCTGACCGGCTGCGCCGGCACCGTCTCGATGCAGCCCGCGCCCGACGCCGACGACCCGGCGTGCGCCGACCTGACGGTTCGCCTGCCCGGCACCCTCGCCGGCGAACCGCGCCGCTGGACCGACGCCCAGGCGACGGGCGCGTGGGGCGACCCGGCGGCCGTCCTGTTCACGTGCGGGGTCGAGCCGATCGGCCCGACGACGCTTCCCTGCCAGACCGTCAACGGGGTCGACTGGGTGATCGACGAGTCGGAGGCTCCCTCGTATCGGGTCACCAGCTTCGGGCGAGTGCCGGCCGTGGAGGTGTACCTCGACAACGACGTCGTCTCGAGCGCCGACGTCCTCGACGCTCTGTCCACGCTCGTCGCGCAGCTCCCGGCCGACGGGTCGACCTGTCTCGAGCGCGGACCAGCCTCCGGCTGACCCGTCG
This sequence comes from Microbacterium sp. MF43, assembly GCF_012847295.1. Classification (GTDB taxonomy): domain Bacteria; phylum Actinomycetota; class Actinomycetes; order Actinomycetales; family Microbacteriaceae; genus Microbacterium. The sequence continues at coordinate 168,085 of NZ_JABBDY010000003.1, read as the reverse complement.
TGAAAGCCCGCTCAGGCCCGCTCGAGCGCGGTGTCGATGAGCTCGGTGATCAGCTCCGGGTAGGTGAGCCCGGACGCGATCCAGCACTTGGGGAACATCGAGATCGGAGTGAAGCCCGGCATCGTGTTGAGCTCGTTGACGAACAGGCCCCCGTTCGTCAGGAAGAAGTCGACGCGCGCGAGCCCGCGTCCGTCCACGGCCTCGAACGCCCGCACGCCCATCTCCTGGATCGCTGCGATCTCGTCCCCGGTCAGGTCGGCCGGGCACACGACATCGGCGCCGTCGCCACCGAGGTACTTGCCCTCGAAATCGTAGAACTCCCGCGTCGTCAGCACGATCTCGCCGGGCAGGGATGCGCGCGTCGGCCCGCCGCGACGACCCTCGAGAACGGCGACCTCGACCTCTCGGCCCACGATCGCCGACTCGATGAGGACCTTGTCGTCCTCATCGAAGGCCAGCTCGAGCGCGGCGGCGAACTCGGAGGGGTCGTGCACCTTGGAGACCCCCACGCTCGAGCCCGCGCGCGCCGGCTTGACGAAGGTCGGCTCTCCGAGCCTGGCGGCATCGGCCTGGACGCCCGCCGGATCGGTCTCCCAGCGTCGGCGTGTCACGGTCACCCACGGCGCGACCGGCACTCCGGCGGCTTCCAGCACGATCTTCATGAAGTGCTTGTCCATGCACAGCGCCGAGTCGAGCACCCCGCCACCTGCGTAGGGGATCTCGAGGGTGTCGAAGAAGCCCTGGATCGTGCCGTCCTCGCCGTGAACGCCGTGAAGGATGGGGAGCACGACGTCCAGGCGGCCGAGCTCGTCCACGGCGCCGTCGGCGCGGCGGACGCGGAGCACCCGATCGCCGACCTCCGGCCACAGCACGCGCGTGCCGTTGTCGCGCACCTCCGGCAGCCGATCGGCGTCGAGAGCGAACTTGTCGGGATCGTCGTCCTCGAGCACGAAGACGCCCTCTCGCGTGATCCCCACCGGGATCACGCGATAGCGATCACGATCGATCGCCCGAAGCACCCCGCCCGCCGTTGCGGAACTGATCGAGTGCTCGCTGGATCGACCGCCAAAGAGCACCGCCACCGCCGGCCTGTCCATTCTGCGTCCTCTCGCCCTTGGGGGTGTCGTCGTCCGTCGTCAGATGCGGCGCGATGTCGCGCGGGTTCATGGTTCCGTCGAGCACCATCTTCACCTGCTCGACGATCGGCATGTCGACGCCGACCTCGCGCGCGAGCTGAAGGATCGGTGCGACCGAGGCGAGCCCCTCTGCCGTCTGGTTCATCTGCTTGACGACGTCGTCGAAGCGGTAGCCCTGGCCGAGCAGGCGCCCAGCGGTGTTGTTGCGGCTGAGGGGCGACTGGCACGTCGCGATCAGGTCGCCGAGCCCGGCGAGGCCTTGCAGCGTCTCGGGGTGCGCCCCGAACGCGACCGCGAAGTCGGTCATCTCGACGAGCCCGCGCGTGATGATCGAGGCCTTCGTGTTCTCGCCGTAGCCCACGCCGTCGACGATCCCGATGGCGACGGCGATGAGGTTCTTCAGCACACCGCCGAACTCGGTACCGATCACGTCGGTGTTCACGAACGTGCGGAAGTAGTCGTTGCGCGCACGCCGGGCCACCGCGTCGGCGGTCTCCTGGCTCGTCGACGAGATCACGGCAGCGGTGGGCTGCTCCCGTGCGATCTCGAGGGCGAGGTTGGGTCCGGATGCCACGGCGATCCGGGCAGGATCGCAGTGCAGCTCCTGCTCGATGACCTCACTCATCCGCAGGCCGGTGCGTCGCTCGACGCCCTTCATCAGCGACACGATCGGCACATCGCTGCGCGAGACGAGCGGGCGGACCGCCTTCAGGTTCTGTCGAACCGCCTGGCTGGGAATCGACAGGTACACCTGCTCGGCGCCCTCCAGCGCCTCGGACAGATGGTGGGTCGCACGCATGCTGCGCGGCAGGTTGATGCCGGGCAGGTACTGGCTGTTCCGCTTGGCTTCGTGGATCTCGCTGGCGAGCTCCGGCCGTCGCGCCCACATCGTGACGGTGGCGCCGCCGTCGGCGAGGATCTTTCCGAACGTGGTCCCCCAGCTGCCGGCGCCGATGACGGCGACGCGCGGGCGAGAGGCATCCTGTCTACGACTCAAGGCGGCCCGTCTCCTTCTGACCATGGTCCGCCGGATTCCAGCGTTCGGCCGGGGCGGGCTCGTCGCGCAGTCGCGAGAGCAGCCGGGCGATGTCTGCCATGACACGGTCGGTCGCGGCGATGAGGTTCGCGGACTGCCCGGCGCCTCTGAAGGACGACAGATCGACCGGGTCACCGAAGATCACCCGCACGCGACGACGGAGCGGCCACAGCTTCAGCTTGCCGTAGCGCGGCATGACCTGCTGCACGCCCCAATGCGCCATGGGGATGACCGGGATGTCGTCGGCCAGCGCGAGACGCACAGCACCGGTCTTCCCGCGCATCGGCCAGAGCGCCGGCTCGCGTGTGAGCGTGCCCTCCGGGTAGACGATCACGCCCCGGCCGAGCCGCACAAGAGTCTCGGAGGTCTCGAGCGTCTGCCGAGCCGACGCCGCCGACGAGGAGCGCGCGACCGGCACCATGCCCGTCACCCGGAGTACCCATCCGAGCACGGGGACGCGGAAGAGGCTCTCCTTGGCCATGAAGCGCGGTGCACGACCGGCCTTCCAGACCGCCAGGGCGACGGCGAGCGGATCGGCCTCGGAGTAGTGATTGGGCGCGAGGACGTACGCACCCTCGCGCGGGAGCTTCTCGGCGCCTTCGATCTGGAGCTTGAACAGCAGCGCGATGAGGGGGGCGGCGATCGCGGCGATCGGCCAGAAGACGCTCGGGCGCGTCTTCTCTCGTGACGCCGGCGGCATCGGGGACGAGGGAGTCACCGGGCTATCCGATGACGTCGAAGTCGGCGCCGAGCGTGTCGAGCTTGGTGAGGAACTTCTCGTAGCCGCGGCGGATGATCCCCACGTTGCGGACGATCGACTCGCCCTGCGCCGCGAGGGCCGCGATCACGTAGCTGTAGCCGCCGCGCAGGTCGGGCACGACGACGTCCGCACCGTGAAGCGGCGTGGGACCGTTGATCACGGCCGCCTGCTCCAGCTCGCGCCGGCCGACGCGGCGGTTCGGCGCATCGATGCCGTGCGGGTGCACGACGATGTCGGCGCCCATCTGGTTGAGGGCCTGGGTGAATCCCAGCCGGTTCTCGTACACCGTCTCGTGCACGACCGACTCCCCCTCGGCCTGCGTGAGAGCCACGATCAGCGGCTGCTGCCAGTCCGTCATGAAGCCCGGGTGCACGTCGGTCTCGACCATCACCGGCTTGAGCGCACCGCCCCGGCGGAACTGGATGCCGTCCTCGTGGATGTCGAACCAGCCGCCCGCCTTGCGGAAGACGTTGAGGAAGGTGAGCATCTCCTGCTGCTTGGCGCCGCCGACGAAGATGTCGCCGTCCGTGGCCAGCGCGGCGCAGGCCCACGACGCGGCCTCGTTGCGGTCGAAGATCGCCCGGTGGTCGTACCCGCGCAGCTCGTCGACGCCCTCGATCAGGATGACGCGGTTCGGCTCGTAGGAGATGATCGCGCCCATCTTCTGCAGGACCGCGATGAGATCCATGATCTCGGGCTCGATCGCCGCGTTGCGCAGCTCGGTCGTGCCCTTCGCCTTGACAGCGGTCAGCAGCACCTGCTCCGTCGCGCCCACGCTCGGGTACGGAAGGTGGATGTTCGCGCCGTGGAGACCGTTCGGTGCCGTGATCCGGATGCCCTCGTAGCTCTTGTCGACGATCGCGCCGAACGCGCGCAGCGCGTCCATGTGGAAGTTGATCGGACGGTCGCCGATGCGGCAGCCGCCGAGGTCGGGGATGAGCGCCTCGCCCAGAAGGTGGAGCAGCGGTCCGCAGAACAGGATCGGAATGCGCGACGCGCCGGCGTGCGCGTCGATCGCCTCGAAGTGCGCCGCGACGGCGCCGCTGGGATCGAAGTGGAGCGTGCCGTCGGTCTCGCCGTCCCATACCTTCACGCCGTGGACTTCCAGCAGCGAGCGCACGACCTGCACGTCGCTGATGTCCGGGACGTCGTGGAGCGTGCTCGTCGTCTCACCCAGGAGGGCCGCCACCATCGCCTTGGTCACGAGGTTCTTGGCGCCCTTGACCTCGACGCGTCCGGTCAGCGGACGCCCGCCGCGGATCGCGAGGACCTCGCCGGCCGGTTCGCCACCGGCGGGAGGGGTGGGCGTAACGCTGAGAGCGGACTTCATCCGGTGGACCTCACTTGGTGTGTTCGAGGGACGGCTGGGGCGGATCCGGCGCCGGGGTCGGGCGTCGGTCCTGGCTTACGGAACGGGAAGCGTCCGCGGCCGCCAAGCCTCGCGGCGAGCCTCGAACTGCGCGATTCGTTCTTCGCTGCGCAGCGTGAGCCCGATGTCGTCGAGCCCTTCGAGAAGCCGCCACCTAGTGTAATCGTCGATGTCGAATGCGAGCTCGCGATCGCCGATCGCCGCGGTTCGCGCCTCGAGATCGACCGTCATGTTCACGCCCGGATCGGCCTCGATGGCCGCCCACACCGCTTCGAGGTCGGCCTCGGAGATGACTCCCGTGACCAGTCCCTGCTTGCCGGCGTTCCCGCGGAAGATGTCGGCGAACTTCGGGCTGAGCACCACTCTGAAGCCGAAGTCGCGCAGCGCCCAGACCGCGTGCTCGCGGCTGGAGCCGGTGCCGAAGTCGGGTCCGGCGACGAGGATGCTCGCCCCGGCATAGGCGGGCTGGTTCAGGACGAATTCGGGGTCCTGCCGCCAGTTCGCGAAGAGCGCGTCCTCGAAGCCGGTCTTCGTCACGCGCTTGAGGTACACCGCCGGGATGATCTGGTCGGTGTCGACCGCAGAGCGCCGCAGCGGCGCGGCCACCCCGGTGTGAGTCGTGAACTTGTCCATGTCAGGCCTCCGCTCCCGCCGCGACGGTCGTCTCCGACGGAATGGGATCGAGGTCGCTCGGGCTCGACAGCGTCCCTCGAACCGCCGTGGCGGCGGCGACGAGCGGCGACACCAGATGGGTGCGGCCGCCCTTGCCCTGTCGCCCTTCGAAGTTGCGGTTGCTCGTCGACGCACAGCGCTCCCCCGGAGCGAGCTGATCGGGGTTCATGCCCAGGCACATCGAGCACCCTGCGAAGCGCCATTCGGCGCCGAACTCCGTGAAGATCCTGTCGAGGCCCTCGGCCTCGGCTTCGAGCCGCACGCGTGCCGAGCCGGGAACGACCATCACGCGGACGTTCTCCGCCTTCGTGCGACCTCTGATCACCGAGGCGAACGCGCGGAGATCCTCGATGCGGCTGTTGGTGCACGAGCCCATGAAGACAGCGTCGACGGGAACGGCCTTCAGAGGCGTTCCGGGCGCGAGGTCCATGTAATCGAGCGCCCGCTCGGCGGCCGCGCGTTCATTGGGATCGGCGATGTCGTCGGGTGTCGGCACGACGCCCGACAGCGAGACACCCTGACCGGGGTTCGTCCCCCACGTGACGAACGGCTCGAGCTCGTTCGCGTCGAGATAGACCTCGGCGTCGTAGACGGCGCCCTCGTCGCTCGGAAGCGTGCGCCAGTAGGCGACGGCGTCGTCCCAGTCCTGACCGGTGGGCGCGTGGTCGCGCCCCTTCACGTAGTCGAACGTGATGTCGTCGGGAGCGACCATGCCGGCGCGCGCCCCCGCCTCGATCGACATGTTGCAGATCGTCATGCGGCCCTCCATCGAGAGGGAGCGGATGGCACTGCCGCGGAACTCGAGCACGTAGCCCTGCCCGCCGTTGGCGCCGATCTTCGCGATGATCGCCAGCACGATGTCTTTCGCGGTGACGCCCGGCTTCAGCTCGCCCTCGACCGTGACGGCCATCGTCTTGAAGGGCTTCAGCGGCAGGGTCTGCGTCGCGAGGACGTGCTCGACCTCGCTTGTGCCGATGCCGAACGCCATGGCGCCGAACGCGCCGTGGGTCGAGGTGTGGCTGTCGCCGCACACCACCGTGATGCCGGGCATCGTGAGGCCGAGCTGGGGCCCGACGACGTGCACGATGCCCTGCTCCTTGTCGCCGAGGGAGTGCAGGCGCACGCCGAACTCCGCGGCGTTGCGGCGGAGCGTCTCGATCTGCGTCCGGCTCGTGAGGTCGGCGATCGGCTTGTCGATGTCGATCGTCGGCGTGTTGTGGTCTTCGGTGGCGATCGTCAGGTCGAGACGACGGACCGGGCGGCCCTCGGCACGGAGGCCGTCGAACGCCTGCGGACTGGTCACCTCGTGCACGAGGTGGAGGTCGATGTAGATCAGATCTGGCTGGCCGTCCTCGCCCTTGACGACGAGGTGGTCGTCCCACACCTTCTCAGCGAGGGTGCGCGGCCGATCGGGGATGCCGGATGTCTGGGAAGTGCTCACTGCTCGGTTCTCCTCTAGAAGGGACTCTGCCCTCAGTGGGTGGGGCCCGCGACGAACTCCGCGACGAGTGAGGCCTGGGAACTAGGACTCGTCGCGGCCGCTAAGAAGAAGGCGAGCGATCCGCACCGGCCCAGGTTACCACCGGCCGCCGAGCGTGCGACCCGCACGCTCCGCCTCAGACCGCCTGCCGCTGCGCGATGAGCGGGCAGTCGAAGGGGTCGCGCTCCCCCAGTCCGACGCGATTGATGTGGCGGACGACGATGCCGTAGGACTTCCACAGGCCGGTCACCGTGTACGGCACGCCCTTCTTCTCGCAGTAGGACGCGACGATCGGCGCGGCACGGCGCAGGTGCGGGCGCGGCATCGAGGGGAAGAGGTGATGCTCGATCTGGTAGTTCAAGCCGCCCATCGCGACGTCGAGTGCCTTCGATCCGCGAATGTTGCGACTCATGACGACCTGACGGGTGAGGAAGTCCAAGCGGGTCCCCGCCGGAACGAGGGGCATCCCCTTGTGATTCGGCGCGAAAGCCATTCCCATGTACACGCCGAACAGCCCGAGCTGCACCGCCAGGAAGACCGCGGCGATCCCGGGCGAGAGCACCAGGAAGACCAGCGCGACGAATCCACCGAGGCGGAGAGTGAGGAAGGCGATCTCCACCCAGCGCCGATCGACGTGCTCGCGTGCGACGACCCTCCGCACGCCCGAGGCGTGAAGGGAAAGTCCCTCGAGCAGGAGGATCGGGAAGAAGAAGACGCCCTGGTGGGCGACCATCCAGCGTGCGAACCCGGACCGCTGCGCTCTCACCTGCTCGGGAGTGAAGGCGATGACGGGCAGCTCGATGTCGGGGTCCGACCCGATCTTGTTCGGATTGGCGTGGTGGCGCGTGTGCTTGTGGCGCCACCACCCGTAGCTCATGCCGACGAGCAGGTCGCCGAGCACGAGGCTGATCCAGTCGTTCCATCGCCCCGACACGAAGATCTGGCGATGCGCGGCGTCATGGCCGAGCATCGCGATCTGCGTGAACAGCACCGCGAAGCCCACCGCCGTGAACAGCTGCCACCAGGTGTCGCCGATGAGGATGAACGCGACGATGCCTGCCGCCAGCACGACAGGCATCGCCACGAGTTTCGTCCAGTAGTAGCCGTAGCGGCGGCGCATCAGACCCGAGTCGCGGACGATCGCCGCCAGCTCGGTGAAGTCGCTTTCGGCCCGCGCGGGTCCCCGGGGCTTCGTCGCGATGATTCCAGGAGCCATCTCGACCTCCTTGGGTCGATCAAGGCGGCGGGCGGACCCCGCTGTCCTGTTTCGGACGCTACGCCCGGTTGCTGAACGCCCTCACAGCGCGGACGCAGGCAACGTCCAGCCCGTCAGCGCTCGGTTCGCGGCGGCTCCACGGTCGGCGGCGTGCCCTTCTCCTCGGCGACCACGGTGGCCGCCTCGGCTGCCGCCTCGGTTCCAGCAGGCGCCTCGGCCGCGGCGAGGGCGGCTGCGGCATCCGTCCTCCTGTCACGCGCCGACGCGACGAGGCTCGCGACCGTGGCGACCGTCATGGCGACCACGATCACTCCGAGCGACATCCAGGTCGAGATCTCGGGGGCCCACTCGATGTGCTCGCCGTTGTTGATGAACGGCAGCTCGTTGACGTGCATGGCGTGGAAGATCAGCTTCACGCCGATGAACGCGAGGATGAACGCGATGCCGTAGTGGAGGTAGCGCAGCCGATCGAGCAGGTCGCCGAGCAGGAAGTAGAGCTGTCGCAGTCCCATGAGGGCGAAGATGTTCGCCGTGAACACGATGAACGGGCTCTGCGTGATGCCGAAGATCGCGGGGATGGAGTCGATCGCGAAGAGGAGATCGGTCACGCCGATCGCCGCGAAGACGATGATCATCGGCGTGAACATCTTCTTGCCGTCCACGACGGTGCGGATCTTGGCGCCGTCGTAGGTCTCGCTGATGTCGATCGTGCGGCGCAGCAGGCGGACGATGAAGTTCTCCTGCTTCACGTCCGAATCGTGGTCACCGCCGGGGAAGGCCTGACGCCACGCCGTCCACACCAGGAACGCGCCGAAGATGTAGAACACCCAGCTCCACTGCTCGATGATCGCAGCGCCCAGCATGATGAAGATCCCACGCAGGATGAGCGCGATGATGATGCCCACCATCAGCACCTCCTGCTGGTACCGGCGAGGCACCGCGAACTGGCTCATGATGAGCACGAACACGAAGAGGTTGTCGATCGACAGGCTGTACTCGGTGAGCCAGCCGGCGACGAACTGGCCGGCGTATTCGGGGCCCGCGATCAGCCACATGATCCCGGCGAAGAGCAGCGCCAGGGTGACGTAGAACACCACCCACAGCGTGGACTCCCGCGTGGACGGGATGTGCGGACGCTTGAGGATGAGCAGCAGATCGCCGAGGAGGATGAGCGTCAGGAGGACGAGCGATCCGATCTCGAACCACAGTGGGAGGACGAGGTCCATTCAGGGCCTTTCGGGGAAGCGTTGGAGGGGTACGACGGACGTCGAAAGTCTCTCCCCGCGGCTCGTCGGCCGCGTCGCGCACCCGGGGCCTCACTATCGGGACCCGTGATGACGGATGCGCGCTCGCGGGATACTCCCTCTCGCCCTACCAGAATACAGGCAGGCGGATGCCGCAGCCGCCGCGCCGAGACGATCCGGTCCTCCGCGACACTGACCGGGTGAGAGACAATGGTGCTCCGCGACGACGCCCCGCACGGCGCCGCCGCGGACCCGAAGGACGGGGCATGCCACAGGACATCGAGCGGGACGACGCTGCGCTCGTGGCGCAGGCGGCGGCAGGCAGCGAACACGCCTTCCGTGCGCTGTACCGCGCCTACGTGCGCCCCGTGTACTGGCTCGCCCACGGGCTGGTGGGGAACGCGGCCGACGCGGAGGACGTGACCCAGGAGACATTCCTCGTCGCGTGGCGGAAGCTGCCGGGCCTCGAGCTCGCGAGCGACTCGCTGCTCCCGTGGCTGGCGACGGTGTGCCGCTTCCAGGCGGCCAATCGCATCCGGCGTCAGAAGCGCGATCGCGAGCACACCGCGGCGGCAGCCGACGAGACGCTCCCCGACACGGTCAGCGTCGAGGAGCAGGTGATCGGCGCCGACCTGGCGGCGCGCATCCTGCAGGAGGTGCAGGGTCTCAGTGCGCTCGACCGCGAGATCTTCCGGCTCTGCGCTGCCGAGGGGTACGCCTACCAGGTGGCCGCCGATGAGCTCGGCGTGGCGCACGGGGTCGTCCGCAATCGTCTCTCCCGCATCCGCACGCGACTGCGGACCGTTGTGAAGGAGAGCACATGAGCACGCAGCAGCCCACGGGCGCGCCGGCGGAGCTTCCCGAACTCAGCGCGCAGCGCATCGACGAGATCGAAGAGGCGCTGTTCGCGGACATCGCGCACGAGCGCACCACCCGACGCGCACGGACCGCGCGTCGGGGGCGCATCTGGATGGCCGGCGGTGCAGCAGCGGCTGTCATCGCCGTCGCCGCGATCATCGCCCCCACGGTCGTGCCTCTGGTCTCCCCCGGTGGCGGGACGAGCGACTCCTCCGCGGAGCCCGGCCTCGCGCCCGACGCACCGACCGAGTCATCCGGCGACAGCGGCGCCGCGACGACGGAGGACAGCGGCGGCGGAGCCGACGGCGACCTGAGCGGCGGATCCACCCTCGTCGACCCGGGCGACGAGCAGCGCGACATCATCACCACCGCGTCGGCGACCGTCGTGGTGGACGATGTGGCTGTCGCGGTCCGCATCGTCGGCAACAGCGCGGTCGCCCACGGCGGATACGTCGAGTCGATGAATGTGGGCACGAAGGGCGCTCCCGTCGATCCCGAGACCGGTGTCGCCTACGACAGCATGCCGTACCCCTATCCGTACCCGACCGAGGGCGCCTGGATCACCGTTCGCGTGCCCTCCGAGGAGCTTCCCGCGGTCATCGACGAATTGAGCGGAATCGGAGAGGTGACCACCTCGGCGATCAACCGCCAGGACGTGACGGAGCAGACAGTCGATCTCGAGGCGCGCATCGAGGCGGCGCAGGCGTCGGTGGACCGGCTGACGTCGCTCCTCGCCGAGGCAACGAGCGTCGCCGACCTCATCGCCGCCGAAGCGGCGCTCTCGGAGCGTCAGGCGCTGCTCGAGTCCTACCAGCAGCAGCTGGAGATGCTCGAGAGCCAAGTCGCGATGTCGACGCTCACGGTGAGCCTGACACCGAGGGTCGAGACCGTCGAGGCCGACCCCGCAGGCTTCACCGACGGCCTCGCCGCCGGGTGGAACGGACTCATCGCGGCGCTCAACGGCATCGTCATCGCTCTCGGATTCCTCCTCCCCTGGCTCGCGGTCGCGGGCGTGATCGCCCTCCTCGTGTGGGCGATCGTGCGCTGGGTGCGCACCCGCAGGCAGCGCAGACGAGCGGATGCCTCGGCGGCCGCGACGTCGGAGTCGAAGGTGGACGAGACGCTGGGGTGAGGGACGGGTGCTCTCAGCCCACCCGGCATACGCAACGAAAGAAGCCCGGTCCTGTGGACCGGGCTTCTTTCGTGTGTTGTGACCCCAGCGGGATTCGAACCCGCGTTACCGCCGTGAGAGGGCGGCGTACTAGGCCGCTATACGATGGGGCCTTTTTCGCAACCGTTCGATTATGCCACGGTGCTCATGCGCTCTCCAAATCGAGGCGGGAATGGTCTGCGCGCTTGCCCGAGGGGGGTGCGCAGAGTTGACTCGCAGCATGCGAGTGACCAAGTTCGAGCACGCCACCCTCACGCTCCTCGAGGCCGGGAGGACCCTCGTGGTCGACCCTGGTTCGTACACGGCTCCCCTGGCCGATCTCGAGGAGGTCGTGGGAATCGTGATCACCCATGAGCATCCCGACCACTGGACGCCGGACCACCTCGACCGGCTGATCAAGGCGTACCCGGGGATCCCCGTCTATGCGCCGGAGGGCGCCGCGAAGGCCGCCGCAGGGTACGAGGTCACGGTCGTCCGCCCGGGCGACGTCGTCGAACTCGACCCGTTCCGGCTGGAGTTCTTCGGCGGAAAGCACGCGGTGATCCACGAGTCGATCCCCGTGATCGACAATGTCGGCGTGCTCGTCAACGACGGCTTCTACTACCCGGGCGACTCGTACGCCGTGCCCGACGGAAAGGACGTTCGCCTGCTGGCCGCTCCCGTGGGGGCGCCGTGGCTCAAGATCGGCGAGGCCATGGACTTCGTTCTCGCCGTCGCCCCGCGGCAGGCCTTCGGAACGCACGACATGACGCTGTCGCGCATCGGCCGGGACATGGGCCGCGCCCGCCTTCGCTGGGCCGTCGAACAGCATGGCGGCGAGTTCCTCGAGCTCGAGCCGGGCGAGGGCACCGACATCTGAGACCCGCCCGGATCGTCCCCACGAACAGACGACGGATGCCGCAGCGGCTTCGATCTGCGGCATCCGTCGTCTCGTCTCGCGCCGGAGCGCTATTGTGCGTCGAGATCCGTCTCGAGCAGTTCGACGAGCTCGTCGAGAGCCTGCTCGGCGCCGTCCCCCTCGGCCTTGAGTGTCACGACCGTACCATGCGAGGCGCCCAGCCCCATGAGGGAGAGGATGCTGCCCGCGTTGAGGTCGGGGCCTCCGTCGACCGCGATGGTCACCGGCACCTTCTTCTCCTGCACCGCCTGCACGAAAAGCTTCGCGGGGCGTGCGTGCAGTCCCGAGCTGCTCGCGATGGTGGCCTGACGTTGTGCCATGTCTGTCTCCTTGATCACTCGGTGGCGGGGTCGATCACGCCGGGACGGCCTCGAACGGCGCTTCGGCCTCTTCCAGCTCCTTGCGGCCGACCCAGCGCTTGAGCGCGACGACGAGGAGCGCCGTCACGACGGTACCGGCGGCGATGGCGACGAGGAAGCCCCAGAACGGGTTGATCGCGAAGAAGACGAACGCGCCGCCGTGCGGGGCCAGCGACTGCACGGCGAACGCCATGCTCAGCGCGCCGGTGACGGCGCCCCCGGCGAGGCAGGCCGGGATGACGCGCAGCGGATCGGCCGCGGCGAACGGGATCGCCCCCTCGCTGATGAACGCGGCACCGAGGAGCCAGGCAGCCTTGCCGTTCTCGCGCTCGACCGGCGGGAACAGGTCGCGAGCGAGCACCGTGGACGCGAGAGCCATGGCGAGCGGAGGAACCATGCCCGCCGCCATCACGGCCGCCATGATGAGGTAGGGCGTGGTGTTGTCGGGCGAGGCCTCGGCGAGACCGGCCACGGCGAACGCGTAGGCCACCTTGTTCACAGGACCGCCCAGGTCGAAGCACATCATCAGGCCGAGCACGATGCCGACGACGATGATCCCGGAGGTTCCGGCCAGGTTGTTCAACCAGTCGGTCAGCCACACCATCAGCGTGGCGATCGGGCGGCCGAGGAAGAGCACCATGAGGCCGGAGGCCACGATCGAGGCCAGCAGCGGGATGATCGCGACCGGCATGAGGCCGCGCAGCCAGCGCGGCACCCGCCACGTGCCGATCCACCATGCGGTCACACCGGCGAGCAGACCGCCGACGATGCCGCCGATGAATCCGGCGTTCATGGTCACGGCGATCGCACCCGCGACGAATCCGGGCGCGATGCCCGGTCGGTCGGCGATCGCGAACGAGATGTACCCGGCGAGTGCCGACACGAGGAAGCCCATCGAGGCGGCGCCGATCGCGAACGCCACAGAGCCGATGTAGAGCCCGAGTCCGCCTTCCGGCAGATCCCACAGCGAGTTCTCGACGATCACGGTCGTCGCGTTGGCCGGCGCGGTGTAGTCGTCGCCGAAGAAGAGGAACCCGAGGGCGATCAGCAGACCGCCGCCGGCGACGAACGGGATCATGTAGCTCACGCCGGTGAGGAGGATCCGCTGGATGCGGGCTCCCCACGAGAGCGTCTCGGTCCCCGCCGCGGACGAGCCCGCCGACGCGGCCGCGCTCACCCTCGTCGCACCGGGATTGTTCGCTGCGGCGACCGCCTCGGCGATGAGCTCCTTCGGCTGCTCGATGCCGCGCTTCACACCCGAGCGCACCACGGGTTTGCCCGAGAAGCGGTGAAGCTCGCGCACGTCGACGTCGGTCGCGAAGATCACGGCGTCGGCGCTGTCGATGACGCCCTGCGGCAGTGCCTGGTAGCCGCTGGACCCCTGCGGCTCGACGACGAGGTCGACTCCGGCGGCGACGCCGGCGGCGGTCAGTGCGTCGGCTGCCATGAACGTGTGCGCGATGCCGGTCGCGCACGAGGTCACGGCGACGATGCGCGCAGGACGGCCTTCCACGGTGAGACCGGGATCGGTCGTGACGGCACCCGGAGCAGGAGCCTCGGGAGCGGGAGCGGGCGTCGCGGCCGGGGCGGCGGCTGCGGCATCCGATTCCCCGATGGCCTCCCGAACGATCGCGACCACCTCGTCGTCGCTGCGAGCGGCGCGCAGTCCGCTCGTGAACGGGTCCTGCATGAGGCTGCGCGCGAGTTTCGAGAGCACCGCGAGGTGCGCCTCGGCCGCACCCTCGGGCGCCGCGATGAGGAAGACGAGGTCGGCGGGTCCGTCGGGAGCGCCGAAGTCGATGCCGGGCGAGAGCCGCGCGAAGGCGAGCGACGGCTCGGTGACCGCCGCGCTCTTGGCGTGCGGGATGGCGATGCCGCCGGGGAGCCCGGTCTCGTCCTTCTCCTCGCGTGCCCAGGCATCGGCGAAGAGCGCATCGGCGTCGGTCGCGCGTCCCTGCGCGACGACGCGTGCGGCGAGCGCACGGATGACGGCGGCCTTGTCGGCGCCGAGGCCTACGTCGAGGCTGACGAGGCCGGGGGTGATGGTGTGTGACACGGTGACCTCCTAGGTCGTGGATGGTGCGTTCAGTCGAAGGCGTTCAGGCGCGTGATCGGCACGTCGCCTGCAGGCAGATCGGTCGGCGAGGGCGCCTGCGTTCCGGGGAGGGATGCCGCAGCCGCGCCATAGCGGACGGCGCTGCGCAGCCGCTGCTCGGGGTCGGCGCCGCTCTCGGCTGCCAGGACGAAACCGGCCAGCGAGCTGTCGCCGGCGCCGACGGTGCTGGCGACGCGGATCTCCGGCGACGCAGCCGTCCAGGCGCCGTCGCCGGTCACCAGGACGGCGCCCTGCGCGCCGAGCGTGATCAGGGCCGAGCCGACACGATTCGGCACGAGCACGCGCGCGACGGTCGTGACGGCGCGGGTCAGGTCCCCGTCGGGCAGATCCCTGCCCGCAAGCTCGGCGAGCTCCTCGTCATTGGGCTTGATGAGATCAGGGCGACCCCGATCCACCACCGCCGCCAGAGCCGCGCCCGATGTGTCGACGGCCACGAGCGGTGCTCGCTCGCCGTGAGCCGCGCGGACGGCCTCGATCACGTCGACGTAGAAGTCGTCTGCGACCCCCGGCGGGAGGGATCCCGCGAGCACGAGCCAGCGCGCGCCGCGGGACGACTCGACCACCTGACGCACGACGGCTGCGGCCTCGGACTGCGTGAGGGTCGCGCCAGGCAGGTTGAGCTTGGTCGTGACTCCGGCCGGGTCCGTGATCGTCACGTTCGCGCGCACGTGTCCCCGCACGGCGACGCGACGGGTCGGGATGGCAGCGGTGCGCAGGGCTGCGTCGAACGGGTCGTCGGCTGCCAGCGGGAGCACCGCGACGACATCCCGTCCGGCGGCGGAGACCACGCGGGCGACGTTGATCCCCTTGCCGCCGGCGTCCTCGCGGGAGTCGAGGGCCGCCTGGACCTCACCCGGGCGCAAGGGCGAACCCAGCACGATGGTGCGGTCGAGCGAAGGATTGGCCGTCAGCGTCACGATCATGCGATCCATACCTCCACATCGGCATCGGCGAGAGCGGCGGACAACTCGGCACCCGGAGCCCGGTCGGTCACGAGCACGTCGATGTCTCCCAGGGCGGCGAAGCCGACCAGCAGCTCGCGGTCGTGCTTCTCGGCGTCGGCGACGACGACCACCCGGCGCGCCGACCGGACGATGGCTCGTTTGACGGCCGCCTCTTCGGGGTCGGGGGTGCTCAATCCGAATCCCGCGGACACCCCGTTGGTGCCCAGGAAGGCGATGTCGGGGCGCATGGCCTCGACCGCGCGGACGGTGTCGGCGCCGACGGCGGCTGCGGTCAGACCGCGCACCCTCCCGCCGATGAGCGTGAGCGAAGGACTCGGCAGCGCCGCGAGCGTGTGGGCGAGCGTCAGCGCGTGCGTGACCACCTCGATCGCACCGTCGCCCAGGCGCGGGGCGAGCTGGGCGGCGACGGCCGCGGTGGTAGTGCCCGCATCGAGGAAGATCGAGCCGCGGAAGCCGTCGCCCAGGGCCTCGAGCGCGCGGGAGGCGATCGCCGACTTCGCGCCGCTGTGTCGCTGAAGGCGCTCGGTCAGAGGCGACTCGGTGGTGCTGGCGCGCTCTGAGGCGACCGCCCCACCGTGCACGCGCCGCAGGGTGCCGGCCGACTCGAGCTGCGCCAGATCGCGTCGCACGGTCTCGGTGGTGACGTCGAAGCGCGCAGCGAGGTCGACGACGCTCACACGACCGTCTGTCGTGATCAGGCGCTCGATCGCCTCCTGGCGCTCCGTTGCGTACACGCGTCTCACCCTCCATCGGATTCCCACACAGTACAACACAAAGCCACACAAGACAACACCTCTGTGGCACTGCCGGAACAGTACGCTCGGACGGTGCCCGACAAGCCGGCTGCCGAGGTGACGATCGACGAACCCCTCGTGCGACACCTCGTCTCGTCGCAGGCGTCTCGCATCCCGCAGGCGGCGACGCTTCCGCTCGTGCGCGCCGCCGAAGGCTGGGATTGCGCGGTCTGGCGACTGGGAGACGCCCACGCGGTGCGGCTTCCCCGGCGTGCCGCAGCCGCACCTCTCATCCAGCACGAGCAGGCGAGCCTCTCGCTGCTCGCGCCCGCGGTCGAGGCATCCGGAATCCGTATCCCCGTCCCGATCGTCCACGGCACGCCCGACTCCCGATACCCCTGGGCGTGGTCCGTGGTGCCGTGGATCGCAGGAGACCGCGGCCTGGACGTGCCCCGCGGCGAACGCACGGGATGGGCGCCGACGCTCGCTGCCGCGCTCGCGGCGCTGCACGTTCCCGCGCCCCCGTCCCACCCGGACAACCCGGTGCGCGGGCGCCCGCTCGTCTCGCGCGCCACGGTCTTCGAGGAGCGTCTGCGCGCGCTCGTCTCGGCCGCCGTCATCGACCCCGACGATGCCGACGTCCTCGCCGGGGCCTGGAGCGAGGGTGTCGCCGTTCGCCCGTGGCCCGGCACCCCGGTGTGGATCCACGGAGATCTGCACCCCGGCAACCTCGTGGCGAGCGGATCGGCCCTCACCGGGATCATCGACTTCGGCGACGTCACCGCGGGCGACCCGGCCTACGACCTCGCGGTCGCCTGGCTCGCGTTCGATCGCGACGGACGCGAGGGCTTCATCGCCGCGACCGGCACTCGCTACGACGACGCGACCTGGGCCCGCGCACGCGCGTGGAGCGCCGCTGTCGCCGTGCTGCTGCTGGCGCACAGCGACGACGAGCCCGACTACGCGCGACTGGGGCGCGGAGCGCTGGCCGAGCTGACCTACCGCTCCTGACCGCCGGGTTCGCGCACCCAGACGTCGACGGAGCCTTCGTGTCCGACGAAGCGGATCACCGTCCCCGTGGGAAGCGGGTCATCCAGTTCCAGCACCATGTCCTCGTAGACGGTGAAGTCGAGGACCGGATCGAGCCCTCCCCCGGTGCAGGTCGCGCTGAGGAACGCGCCGTCGTGCGACAGGAGCAGGCACCGTGACTCGTCCACGCCCATCGCCGTCCAGACCTGGATGGCTCCCAGGCTCTCATGCGGGACGACGGTCCCGCGGTCGACTCCCCAGTAGTCGAGGTTCTCGGTGAAGCCGGCGCCGCGCTCCCCACCGCCCGGGTCCACGCCGAGCGTGCGGTCGGGCGGGATCTCCGATGCTCCCGTCGGCCAGAGCAGCGCCACGGCGACCCCGATCGCGAGGCCGGCGACGCCGGCGAGCAGCCACACCGGGATCCGACGCCACCACCGGCGCGTGGTCGCGACCGGCGGTGGCCCGTCCGGCGTCGATCCCGCGGCCGTCCGGCCGGGACCGATCGCGGTCTCCGAGGCAGTCGCGTCGGCGGGGACGGATGCCTCGGCATCGGGTTCGCCGGCCTGGGCATTCGGTTCGCGCGCCTCGTCGCCCGGATCGGCGATCTCGCCCACCGCCGGCGGCGCCGCCGGCGTGGAGCGCGCGAGTTCTTCGAGTTCGCGCAGTCGCTCCTGAGCGATCCGGTCGAAGCCGATGTCGGCATTCGGGCCATAGGCGCGCCGGCGCAGATCGGCGAGCTCTCGTGAGCGTTCCGGCGTCAGCGGCGGCGCGTCCATGGGGCCATTATCGTCGCGTCCTCGGCGCGCGGCACTCCCCGGCTTCGACGCGCCGTGCCTCGCCCGGGCATTCCGCGTGCGGAAAACGAAAAACCCCCGCTCAGCGGGGGTTTCTGCTTGGCTGGGGTACCTGGACTCGAACCAAGAACAACTGAACCAGAATCAGCCGTGTTGCCAATTACACCATACCCCAAGGCGTTCGACCGGAGTCGTGCCGAGGGTCAAGCTTAGCCGACCCCGGCACGTGCTCCAAACCGAGCGCGTCTCGTCAGACCTGGCGAGCCAAGAGTGCGCCGAGGCGACGGACCGTCTCGGCTTTTCCGAGCAGTTCGATCGACTCGAACAGCGGCGGCGACACCCGGCGACCGCTCAGCGCGACGCGGAGTGGGCCGTACGCGACGCGCGGCTTGAGGCCGAGCCTGTCGATCAGCGCGGACGAGAGCGCATCCTGCACGGCGGCGGTCGTGAAGCCCGAATCCGGAACGTCCTCGAGCGCCGAGATCGACGCGGCGAGCACCTCGCCGGCGTGTGCGGGAAGGGAGGACAGCGCATCCTCGTCGTAGGAGACCTCGTCACGCAGGAGGAAACCGAGCAGGCCGGGGGCCTCCCCCAGCAGCTGCATCCGCTCCTGCACGAGCGGTGCGGCGGCTTCGATCACGCGCTGCTGCTCCGCGGTCGGCGGCTCGGCGACGAGCCCCGCGGCAGCGAGGTAGGGGGTCAGCCGTCCGGCGAAGTCGCCGGGCGCGAGCATCCGGATGTGGTCGCCGTTGATCGACTCGGCCTTCTTCTGGTCGAAGCGTGCCGGATTCGGGTTGACGTCGACGATGTCGAACTCGGCGACGAGCTCGTCCAGCGTGAACACGTCGCGGTCGGGGCCGATCGACCAGCCGAGCAGGGACAGGTAGTTGAGAAGGCCCTCGTGGATGAAGCCCTTCTCCCGCTGCAGGAAGAGATCGGCCTTCGGATCGCGCTTCGAGAGCTTCTTGTTGCCGACCTCCCCGAGGACCAGAGGCATGTGCGCGAAACGGGGGATGAACGTCGTCACCCCGGCGTCGACGAGCGCGCGGTACAGCGCGAGCTGGCGTGCCGTCGAGGGCATGAGGTCTTCACCGCGAATCACGTGCGTGATCCCCATGAGGGCGTCATCGACGGGGTTGACGAACGGGTAGAGCGGCACTCCCCCGGCGCGCACCAGCACGAAGTCGGGGAACGAGCCGGCGGGGAAGGTCACCTCGCCGCGGATGAGATCGACGTACGTGAGGTCTTCGTCAGGCACACGCAGGCGCCAGGCGGGCTCGCGCCCTTCGGCGCGGAAGGCCGCCTTCTGATCGTCGGTCAGATCCCGGTCGAAGTTGTCGTAGCCCAGCTGCTTGGCGCGGCCGTTCGCCTCATTGCGCGCGTCGATCTCCTCGGCGGTCGAGTAGCTCTCGTAGACCGCCCCCGAGGCGATGAGCTTGTCGAGGACCTCGCGATAGATGTCGTGGCGCTGCGACTGGCGGTACGGCTCATGGGGCCCGCCGACCTCGACGCCCTCATCCCAGTCGATCTCGAGCCAGCGCAGCGCGTCGAGCAGCTGGTGATAGCTCTCCTCGCTGTCACGCGCGGCGTCGGTGTCCTCGATGCGGAAGACGAGCTTCCCGCCGTTGTGGCGTGCGTACGCCCAGTTGAACAGGACGGTGCGGATGAGTCCGACGTGCGGCAGGCCGGTCGGCGAGGGGCAGAACCGCACGCGCACATCGGCGCCCGTCGCGGTGGTGGTGCGGGGATCGGGTGTAGAAGGCATCGGCGACCAGTCTAGTTGCGCCCCGCCTGCCTCCCCGGGGGCTCCGGCGACGGCCCGACGAGGCCGGCGATCGCGTCGAGGGTCGCCCCCACCGCCGGCACGCGATCGGCGCCGTGCGCGGTCACGACGTGGATGGTGCGTGCCTCCGAGGCCGGAAGCGGCACGGTGATCACGCCGGGAAGGAGGGGGAAGGATGCCACGGCCATCCGCGGCAGCGTGGCGACGCCGATCCCCTGCGCCACGAGCCCCTCCACCGCGACGACGTTGTCGGTCTCGAAGGCGATCCGCGGGGTGAAGCCCGCGCGAGCGCACAGCTCGAGGAGATGACCGCGGCAGCGAGGGCATCCGGCGATCCATCTCTCGTCGGCGAGGGCCGTCACATCGACCGTGCCGCCGGCCGCTGCCGGATGCCCGCCGGGAAGCACGGCGAGCAGGTCGTCGGTGCCGATCGTGCGCACCGAGAGCCCGTGGGCGCTCTGCCCGTGCGGGTCGTCCCGGTCGCCCGGATAGCTGAACGTCAGCGCGATGTCGGCGCGGTCGTTCCTGACGGCCTCGACGGCTTCCGGGGGCTCCGCCTCGATGTAGGTGAGTGCCACGCCGCTGTGCCGCGCATCGAGGTCGGCGAGGAGCCGCGGCACGATCGTGGGCGACGCGGACGGGAAGCCGACGAGTCGCACCCGTCCGGAGCGCAGGCCCTTCAGCTCGGCGAGCTCGCCTGCCGCGGCATCCAGCGCCGTGGTCACCGCCGGGGCGTGGCGGGCGAGCACCCGGCCCGCGTCGGTGAGCCGGACGCTGCGGCCGACGCGCTCGACGAGAGGAAGATCCAGACGCTGCTCGAGACGCTTGAGCTGCTGGCTGATCGCGGGCTGGCTGTAGCCGAGTGCCGCCGCGGCGCCCGTGATCGATCCCTCGTCGGCGATCGCCTTCACCACGCGAAGCGCGTGGGCGTCGATCTCGGGATCGTCGAGGAAGCTCACGCGCACAGCGTACCTCCTCAATAAGCCGACGGAATGGGTTTCATCCGACACCTCCCGTAGACGAATGGAAAGGACGCGACGAACCTGGATTCATGCCCGCTCCCACCCTCGCCGTCGCTCCCGTCGCCGCCGCCCGCAGCGAGTTCACCGGGGGGCGCGGCTACCTTGCCGCGTGCACCGTGGGACTCCCGTCGCGCGCGACCCGGGAAGCGATCATCGCGGATCTGGACACCGCGGCCGCCGGACGCCCGGACCTGCTCGCCGCCACGGCGGCCGTCGAGCGCAGCCGCTCCCACTTCGCCCGGCTCGTCGGCGTCGACGCCGGGCGCATCGCCATCGGCTCGCAGGCCTCCCCCGCCGTCGCCCTCGTCGCGGCATCGCTGCCGACGGGAGCCGAGGTGCTTCTGGCCGACGGCGACTTCTCCTCGGTCATGCTGCCATTCGTGCACGCCGGTCGTTCGCTGCGCGTCCGCACCGCTCCCCTCGCGAGCCTCGCCGATGAGGTCACGCCGTCGACGGCCCTCGTGGCGTTCTCCGTCGTGCAGTCGGCAACGGGCGAGGTCGCAGACGTGGACGCCATCCTGTCGGCCGCGGCCAGGCACGGGGCGCGGACGCTGTGCGACGCCACCCAGGCGGTCGGGTGGCTGCCGGTCGAGGCATCCCGATTCGACGCCGTCGTCTGCCACGCCTACAAGTGGCTGTGCGCCCCGCGCGGGGTGTCGTTCGTGAGCCTCTCCGACCGGCTCGCGCGCGACATCCCGCCGCTCTTCGCCGGCTGGTACGCCGGCGAAGACCCGTGGTCGTCCTGCTACGGGACCGACGTCGGTCTGGCGGACGACGCGAGCCGCTTCGACGTGTCGCCGGCGTGGCAGGCGTTCGTCGGCGCCGAACCTGCTCTGGGCCTGTTCGCCTCGCTCGACCGGACCGCCGTGCACCAGCACACGACGGGGCTCGCCGCGGACTTCCGCGCGCGGCGAGGGCTCGCACCCAGCCCCCGCGAGAGCGCCATCGTGACCTGGGCCGACCCCGAGGGCCGCGACCTGGCGACGCTCGCCGCCGCCGGGATCGTCGCCTCGGGACGTGCCGGCCGGGCGCGGGTGGCGTTCCATGTCTTCAACGACGACGAAGACGTCGAACTCGCCGTTCGCGCGCTCGCTCGTCGACCGGGCTGACTAGTCGAACTCCACGGCGGTGTGGCGCGGGTAGGCGCCATGAGCGAGCTTTACCAGGCGCGCATGCGCGTACTCGCAGACGATCGCGTGCCGGTAGACCAACTGGGGCACATCGACGTTCGAGTCCATCCACAGGCTCAGCGCGCCCACCTTCCAGTGCCGGAACGTGTCGTCGCCGCACACGACGGCGAGTATTTCGAGGAAGGAGTCGTCGAATCGGATGGAGTGCACCGCTCGCCGGTACTCCTCCACGGTGAGCGCCATCGAGAACGGGATGTTCATGAAGCACAGTGCCGTCTGGATGTCCAGGCGCAGAAGCCGCCGGTGACGACGCTCCGCGTCGAGCGGGGGCACGTCGAGCTGGGAGAAATCGAGGACGGCCGGCCGCTCGAGCTCGACGCGATCGAGGGCGATGAGCACGTCGTACACGTTGACGTCGTGTTCGACGACCGCCTGATCCCCGAGGCCCGACAAGGCGACCGGGCGGAGGGTGACCGGCTCCATCGCCACCGCGGTGTTGCGGATGATGAAGTTCACCAGGTTCGTCTCGACGACGAAATGACGGATGAGCAGATCGACGGCATCGGGCGAGACGAAGTTGCGGAGGAACCAGACGCACAGGGCATCCATCGTGCGAAGCGGCATCCACCGGAACGGCAGTACGCGCTTGACGACGGAGACGAGCGCGACCACGAGCCGCGAGAAGATCCGGGCGATCGGATACAGCCAGCGCCTCGAGAGCCGGCGCTGATCGTCGATGATCTGCCGCACCAGCGCGCGGTCGAGCGGGACGGAGGGATCGGCGTAGACCGCCTCCCACATGCTGGGGTCGGAGCGGACGAACTCGGGCATGTCAGCGGTCCAGCTCTTCCAGCTGCAGGGCGTACAGGCGACCGACGACCTGTGCGCAGCGCACGATCTCGTCGGCTCCGTCGGCGTCGATCATCCCCGAGGCGAGGATCGCCTCGAGGTCTCCGGTGTGCTCGGCGTCGGCATCCTGGTGATAGGTCATGAAGCGCACCTGGCTGTCGGCGAGCCCGAGGACGTCCTGGAACCGTGCCGCCCACTCCGCCGCACGTCTGGCTCCGAGCCCCTCGATGATGAACATGGCGCCGAGAAGGCCCACAGGGTTGGGGCGGTCGGCGTAATGGAACATGTAGCCCGACAGCGCCTCCGAGCCCAGATTCTTGCGCCCGGCGCGCAGCTCGTCGAGGGAACCGCCGACCGCGACGTAGTCGCGCTCGATCATGAGGAAGTCGCGGTGCTCCTCCTCGGCGTGGTGGATCGCCGCCGATCGCAGCTCGAAGTGGTCGATGTCGAAGCGCGAGGCCGCGCGCGAGATCCACGGCGATCCGTCGACCACCTGCTGACGCAGGTTGAACAGCAGGCGGCGGTAGTCGTCGATCGTGACGGTGCCCTCGGCCAGCCGCTGGAGCACCGGGACGCGCGCGAGCCGCTCCTCGAACTCGCCCCACACGTCGTCGAGCCGTTCGGTGAGCGTGGGCCCTTCGGATGCCGACGCCGCATCGGGCAGGGTCTGGGTGTCGATGGTCATCTCGGACTCCTCACGGGCTTGGCGGGGGGACGACGGTCAGGTGAGCGAAGGCGAACGAGAACCGGCCGGACTCGGGGACGGCGAGGAGCACCGTCTCGCCCGGCGCGAATCTTCCGGACCGGAATGCCTCCTCGAGAGCGATGAAGATGCTCGCCGCCCCGGTGTTGCCGCGCGTCTCGAGGTTCGAGAACCATCGCGACGTGTCGAGCGTGGGGATGCGGCGGCGGAGCCCCTCGAACGCGAGGTCGCGGAACACGTTCGTGCTGTAGTGGCACAGCACGTGGTCGAGGTGGCGCACGTCGATGAGACCGATGTCGACCAGCTCCTCGAACTGCGCGAGACCCGCGGCGGCCAGATCGTCGAGGACACCGACGTCCTGACGCAGGGTGAACATGCCGGCGGCCTCAGCGTCGTCGATCGTCCCGTCCTGCCATGTGCCGCCGACCGTCGGCTCCCGCCCCTCCATGCCCGCACGCATGCAGACGTCGTGCTCGTGGGCGAGCGAGATGTGGCGCACCCAGTCCACCCGCAGCGAGGGTCGGCTGGGGTGGGGCTGGAACTCCGCGACGACGGCGCCTGCGCCGTCGGAGAGCATCCACCGCAGGAAGTGGGAGTCCATGCCGGCGCGGATGCCGTCGAACCGCTGTTGACGCAGGCTGCGGCTCGGTAGCTCCGAGCCCACCACCGCGACCCGGGGGTGGTCCCCGAGTTTCACCTTGCTCACCGCGGCATCGAGCGCCGCGAGGCTCGACGCGCACACCCCCGAGGCGGAGAGCAGCTGCATCGGACCGCCCCCGAGGCGCCCGTGCACCATCGATGCGAAGCCCGGGACGAGCACGTCGCCCATCGTGGTCGCCGTGGCGAGCATGCGGAGGTCGGACGGCTCCCATCCCCGGTCGCGCAGCGCGGCCTGCAGCGCCTTGACGGCGAGCTCCTCGTTGAGTTCCGTGGGGTTTCCGTGGTCGTCGATCGCGTAATGCCGTTGACGAATGCCGTTGTGCTCGAGGATCCGGCGACGGATCCGGTCCGTGACCGCATCGTCGCCACCGAGACGTGCCGCGATCCCGTCGTTGCCGACCGGGACTCCCGGCAGGTAGCTGCCGAAGCCGGTGAGATACGCGGAAGCGGTCGTGGCCATGCAGCGACGGTAGGGCATCGAACGTGCATCGCCCGGAACATTGTGGCGAACACACAAAACCGCATGCCACGCTCGGCATACGGGATCCCCGCGCGGTCAGGATGAGCGGGCGACAGGCACGGTGCGGTGACGTCCGAACGGCGCGAGCACCGCGGTCGCGATGACCAGCACGCCGACGAGAAGCGCCAGTCCGCCGTATCCGATCCACGACAGGACGAGACCCGCCAGGATCGCGCCGATCGCGCCGACGAGGCTCATGATGAGGTCGCTCCGTCCCTGACGGCGGGTGCGCTGGTCTTCTGACGACGCCTCCGTCAGCAGGGCCGAGCCGGCAACCGTCGAGGCGCTCCACCCGAGCCCGAGCAGGACGAGCGCGACGGTGACCACCGCGGAGGAGTCCTGTCCGAACGATGCGGTGAGCAGCGCCGCGGCGAGCAGCACCTGGCCGATGAGGATCGTCGGCACGCGGCCGACGCGGTCGGCGAGGATGCCGAAAAGCGGTGACAGCGCGTACATCCCGGCGATGTGAAGGCTGATCGTGAGTCCGATGATCGACAGCGATGCGCCGTGGTGAAGCAGATGCACGGGCGTCATCGCCATCACCGAGACCATGACGCCGTGCGCGGCGGCGACCGCGAAGATCGCGTAGCGGGCGACGCGAGGGACGTCCGGTTTCGCGATCGCCGCACCCGCCGCCCGGGCGCTGGCGACCGCCCGCTGCGCGAGCAGCAGCGGGTCGGGGCGGAGCGCCAGGATGTAGAGCAGGATGCCGAGGACCTGCGCGACCACGGTGATGAGATACGGCCCGGTGAGCGGGGGCATCCCCACCGCCTGTCCGAGCGCTTCGCCAGGGCCGGTCAGATTCGGGCCGAGCACCGCGCCGATCGTGGTCGCCCACACCACGATCGACAGATCCCGCGCGCGGGTGGCGTCGGTCGCGAGATCGGCTGCGGCGAACCGCGTCTGGAGATTCGCCGCCTGGCCGGCCCCGATCAGCGCGAATCCGCCGAGCAGCACCGGGAACGACGCGGTGGCGGCGGCGAGCACCACGACCGCGACGCCGACCAGTGCGATCGCCATGCCCGACGCGAGCGACAGCCGACGCCCGCGTCGGCGAGCGAGCCCCGCGAGGGGCACCGCCAGCGCGGCCGTCCCCAGAGTCACGCCCGCGGCCGCGAGGCCGGAGAACGCCTCGTCGCCGGAGATCTCTGCGGCGAGGACCGCGCCCAGCGACAGCGTGGCGCCGAACGCGAGCCCCCCGAGGATCTGCCCACCCGACAGCACCCAGACGGTGCGCCGCTGGACGCGTGCGAGCTCTCCCGCATCCAGGGACGCATCGCGCGGCGGGGACGGGGCGGAGGTCATCGCAGGCTCACGCGTCGCGCGCGGTGTTGCGCAGCGTGCCGAGGCCGGTGATCTCGACCTCGACCGTGTCACCGGCCACCAGCTGGCCCACTCCGGCCGGCGTTCCCGTGAGGATCACGTCTCCCGGCAGCAGAGTGAAGGCCGCCGAGGCGAAGGCGATGACGTCGGCGAGCGAGAAGATCATGTCGCTGATCGGCCCCTGCTGGCGCACCTCGCCGTTCACGCGGGTCGTGATCACCGCCCCACCGTCGACGTCGAACTCGGTCTCGATCGCGGGCCCCAGCGGGCACGATGTGTCGAAGCCCTTCGCCCGCGCCCACTGGCCGTCGGACTTCTGCCAGTCACGTGCCGTGAGATCGTTGGCGATCGTGTACCCGAAGACGTGGTCGAGCGCGTCATCGGCCGAGACGTTCTTCGCGATGCGGCCGATCACCGCCGCGAGCTCGCCCTCGAAGCTGATGAACTCGGATCCGCGGGGCAGCACGACCGCGTCGCCCGGCCCGACCACGGACGTGTTCGGCTTGAAGAAGAGCATCGGGGCCTCGGGGACGTCGTTGCCGAGCTCGGCGGCGTGATCGCGGTAGTTGCGGCCCAAGCAGACGACCTTGGACCGCGGGATCACCGGCGCGAGCAGCGCGACGTCGGACAGCGGCACGCGCTCCCCCGTCGTGTCGTACCCGGCGAACATCGGGTCTCCGGCGAGGACGACGAGGTCGCCCCCGTCGACGATCCCGAACCTGATGGCGTCGTTGTGGCTGAAGCGCGCGATCCTCACCGTCCCAGAGTACTCAGCGCTTCCGACGCCGTTCCGTCTGGCCGCTGCGGTCCTCGCTCGACGACCGGAGTCCCCGGTCGTCGAGCGAGCGATGCGAGACGAGACGCGTCAGGCGTCGAGGCGCAGCAGCCACCCGTGCTTGTCGTCGCGGCGGCCGTACTGGATGTCGGTGAGCTCCTCACGCAGCGACAGCGCGAGCTCGCCGGTGGGCTGCTCGTCGACGAAGTCCTTGCCCTTGAGCAGGCCGATCGGCGTGACGACGGCCGCGGTACCGCATGCGAACACCTCGACGATGTCGCCGGATGCCACGCCGTCGCGCCACTCGGTGAGCGAGACAGCACGGCCCTCGACTCTGTGACCGCGGTCGCGGGCGAGCTGCAGGATCGAGTCGCGTGTGATGCCCTCGAGGATGGACTCGGACTGCGGTGTCACGAGCGTGCCGTCGCGGTAGACGAAGACGACGTTCATTCCGCCGAGCTCCTCGACGTTGCGGTCCTGATCGAGGAACACCACCTGGTCGCACTCGTTCTCGTACGCCTCGGACTGCGGCAGCAGGCTCGCGGCGTAGTTGCCGCCGGTCTTGGCCGCTCCGGTGCCGCCCCTGCCGGCGCGGGCGTAGTCCTCGCTGAGCCAGATCGACACCGGCTGCACGCCGCCCTTGAAGTAGGCGCCCGCGGGCGAGGCGATCACGTAGTAGCCGACCTTGTGCGCGGGGCGGACGCCGAGGAACGCCTCCTTGGCGAACATGAACGGGCGCAGATAGAGGCTCTGGTCGGCGCCGGAGGGCACCCACTCGCCATCGACGGCGATCAGCTCGCGCAGGGACTGGATGAAGTACGGCACCGGCAGCTCCGGCAGCGCCAGACGACGCGCGGACCGCTGCAGGCGACGGCCGTTCTGGTCGGGCCGGAAAGTGTGGATCGACCCGTTGGAGTGCCGGTAGGCCTTGATGCCCTCGAAGATCTCCTGGCCGTAGTGCAGCACCGCAGCGGCGGGGTCGAGCGAGAGCGGGCCGTAGGGCTGGACGCGCGGTCGGTGCCATCCGCCGCCGACCGACCAGCAGATGTCGACCATGTGGTCGGTGAAGCTGGTGCCGAAGCCGGGGTTGGCGAGGATGTCGGCGCGCTGCTCGGCGGACTTCGCCTGCAGGTTGCGGTTGACCGTGAACTCCAGCGGGGCGAGTCCGGTGTCGGGGTCGGAGTCGATGAGCGTCATGACGGGCCTGTGCTTTCGTGCGGAGCGGGCTGCTCGGCGTGTGGAGGCGCTTGCGGGTTCCAGGTTACGCCTGGAGGCGACGGACGATGGCGTCGCCGATCTGCGCCGTGGTGCGGGGTTCGCCGCCGCGTGCCGCGATGTCCGTTTCGACCGCGCGGGTGACGGCCTCGGCTTCCGCCCGCAGCCCGAGGTGATCGAGCAGGAGTGCAGTGGAGAGGATCGCGGCCGTGGGATCGGCCTTCTGCTGACCTGCGATGTCGGGCGCCGAACCGTGCACGGGCTCGAACATCGAGGGGAACGCGCCGTCGGGGTTGATGTTGCCCGAAGCGGCGAGGCCGATGCCACCGGTGACGGCGCCGGCCAGGTCGGTCAGGATGTCGCCGAAGAGGTTGTCGGTGACGATCACGTCGAATCGGCCCGGGTTCGTGACCAGGAAGATGGTGGCCGCGTCGACGTGGAGATAGTCTACGGCGACCTCGGGGTGCTCCGACGCCACCTCGTCGACGACGCGCTTCCATATGCCGCCGGCGTGCACGAGCACGTTCGTCTTGTGCACGAGCGTGACCTTCTTTCCCCGCCGCTCGGCGAGGTCGAACGCGTAGCGCACGACGCGCTCGACGCCGAACGCGGTGTTGACGGACGTCTCGTTGGCCACCTCGTGGGGCGTGCCGCGGCGGATCGAGCCGCCGTTGCCGACATAAGGACCCTCGGTGCCCTCGCGGACGACCACGAAGTCGATGTCGCCTGGCGCGGCGAGGGGACCGGGGACGCCGGGGTACAGCTTGGACGGACGGAGGTTGACGTAATGGTCGAGCTCGAAACGCAGCTTCAGCAGCAGGCCACGCTCGATGTTGGCGTCCTTGAGCCGCGGGTCGCCCGGAACGCCCCCCACGGCTCCCAGCAGGATCGCATCCTGCGCCCTGATCGCCTCGAGGTCATCATCGGTCAGCGTGTCGCCGGTTTCGAGGAAGCGCGCGGCTCCCAGCGAGAGCCGGGTCTTCTCGAACCGGATGCCGCTTCCCGCCGTTGCGGCGTCGAGCACCTTCTCCGCCTCGGCGATGACCTCGGGGCCGATCCCGTCACCGGGGATCACGGCCAGCTTCACGACACCTGAGTCCTGCACGCTCGACATCCCTCCAGCGTAGTGCGGCGCGCGGGGCCCACTCGGCGAGAGAGGCGGATGCGACCCGCGCACCCGCCCCTAATTTCATCGGCCCGCGTCCGTGTCGGCCTCACCCGGCCGCCTCGCGATCGAGCTGCTCCTGAACGCGGTCCGCCGGGACCCCGGCGAAGCGCTCGGACAGCGCTGCGGCACGTGCCGCGTCGCGGGCGATCGCCTGCTCGATGCGATCGGCCGGGAGACCTTGGAAGGACTCGGCGGGCGTCAGCGGACGCTCGTAGTGGATCTTCACGACCTGGACGTCGGGTGCGGCGCCCTGGGCGCCGGAGCGACACCCGCTGAGGCCCCCGGCCCCCGCGACCAGCATGACGGCGAGGACCAGTGCCGCTGTTCGTTGGGAAGAGATGTGCGAGAACATGATGAAGCTCCTTTCTCTGTCTCTGTTTCTTCATCACTGGTCATAGGTTTCTCCTCGATTGGTATTCCGTATAGAGACCAATCGGAGCAAACTGGTCACATGACCACACACCAGGTCTCCATGCACCAGCTGACATCGCTGCTCGGCGACTGGCGGGGCGCGGGGAGCGATTACTCCTCGCTCGCCGAGCGCATCCGGCTCATGGTTATCGACGGTCGCGTCAAGGCGGGGGCGCGGCTGCCGTCGGAGCGCACCATGGCGCAGTCCCTGGGCGTCAGCCGCACCACGGTGAACTCGGCGCTGGCCGATCTGCGCGCCAGCGGCTACGTCCAGAGCCGCCAGGGATCGGGCAGCGTCATCCGCATCCCGGGCCGCACCGGCGACCTGCCGATCCCACAGGCAGGCGACATCCTGGATCTCAGCCGGGCCACGTCATCCGCCGTCCCGGGTGTCCACGCCGCCGCCGAGCGGGCGCTCCGGCGGCTCCCCGCGCGACTCACCACCGACGGGTACGAGCTGTCCGGCCTCCCCGCGCTGCGCGAGGCGCTCGCCTCGCGCTACACCGGCGCCGGTGTTCCCACCTCCGCCGACGACATCCTTATCACGAGCGGGAGCGCGAGCGCGATCTCGCTGATCGCACGCACCTTCCTGGCGCCGGGAGACCGGGTCATCGTCGAGACGCCCGGGTACCCGCACTCGAATGACGCGTTCCGCTCCGCCGGCGCCCGCCTCCTCCCCGCCACCGTCGACGGAGATCACGGCTGGGACACCGACGAGTTCACCGGTGTGATCGAACGGGCACTGCCGACCCTCGCGTACGTGATGCCGGACTTCCACAACCCCACGAGCCGGAGCATGTCGGCCGAGACGCGCGCCGCCATCGTCGACAGCGCCGCGCGGCACGGCGCTGTCATCGTGTCCGACGAGACGACCGCGGAGCTGGACATCGACCGCGGCGAGGACACCGTCCCCCTCTGCGCCTACGACACGCGGGGCAGCACCGTGCTGAGCGTCGGATCGGCGAGCAAGACGATGTGGGGCGGACTCCGCGTCGGCTGGATACGCGCGTCGTCGACGCTCATCGACCGTCTCGTGGCGGCGCGGTTCTCGTTCGATCTGGGCGCGGCCGTGCTCGATCAGCTCGTGACGTCGGAGCTCCTCGACGACATGGGACGGATCATCGAGTACCGGCGCGACGTGCACCGGCGCTCCCGAGAGGCCCTCGAGTCCGCTCTGGCGACCCACCTCCCCTCCGCACGTCTGCATCCCGTGGACGGAGGAGTCGCAGGATGGATTCAGCTGGACGCGCCGAACAGCTCCCCGCTTGCGGTCGCCGCGCGATCGCGGGGCCTGCTGATCGGCGCGGGACCCTGGTTCGGCCTCGGCGGAGAGTTCGAGCGGAACGTCCGGGTGCCGATCACCGCGACCCCCGACGCGATCGCACGTGCGATCGCGATCCTCGGCGAGGCGCATACCGCGATCGCGCCAGGGCCGCCCCGCACGGGCGCGCCCGTCTGACCGGGCGACGGCGTCAGTGCTCGGGAGCGGACGCGGTCCTCTCCAGCGTGGTGGCTCCGATCACCGCCGCGATCACGACGAGCCCCGCGCCGATGAGCGCGGTGACGGCGACGCCGGAGTCGAAGGCGTGGGCCGCGGCATCCCGCAGCTGCTCCGCCAGCCCGGGGTCGAGCGCGTCAGCGGCCGCCACCGCCCCGGCGAGCGTCTCGCGCGAGGCATCGGCGGCCGCGGCGGGGATACCGGCGGGCAGCACGAGGCTCGCCCGGTAGAGCGCGGTGAGCAGGCCGCCGAGCACCGCCGTGCCCAGCACGGCTCCGAGCTCGTACGCGGTCTCGGACACCGCGCTGGCAGCGCCCGCCTTCTCGGGCGGCGCACTGGAGAGGATGAGCTCGTTCGACACGGTCTCGGCGATGCCGATGCCGATGCCCAAGGCGCTGAAGGCGACGGCGAGCACCCACACGTGTCCGCTCTGAGCGGTGAGGGCGATCATGACGTAGCCGAGCACCGACATCGCGAGGCCGACCGGCACGATCACCCGCGGCGAGAACCGCTTGGCCAGCGGCACCACAAGCAGCCCGGCGAGGATCATCGCCAGGAGCCCGGGCACGAGTGCGAGTCCGGCCTGCAGCGGCGTGAGCCCGGCGACGAGCTGCAGGTGCTGGGCGACGAAGAAGAGGAAGCCGACGAGCGCGACGACGCTGAGCAGGTTCACCAGGATCGCTCCGCTGAACGATCCGCGACGGAACAGCGCCATGTCGAGCATGGGCGTCTCGAGCCGGAGCTGGCGTCGCACGAACAGCGCCGCGAAGACCAGTCCGACCGCGAACAGCGGTGCGGCCGTGCTCGCCAGGCCGTGCACGGCGAGCTCCTTCACGGCGTAGACGATCGGCACGAGCGCCGCGAGGGACAGCGCGATGCTCGCGGGGTCGATGCGGCCGGGCATCGGGTCACGGCTCTCCGGAACGAGCAGCGGAACGAGGACGAGCAGGGGCAGCAGCACCGGCACCGCGAGGAGGAACACCGATCCCCACGAGAAGTGCTCCAGGAGCACGCCGCCGACGATCGGGCCGAGCGCTGCGCCCGCAGAGAATCCCGCCGCCCAGATGGCGATCGCAAGTCGTCGCTGGTCGCGGTTCGTGAACACCGTGCGCAGCAGCGAGAGCGTGGATGGCATCAGCATCGCGCCGAACACGCCCATCCCGGCGCGGGCGGCGATGAGGAGGGCCGCGGTCGGCGCGAACGCCGCGAGGGCGGAGACGGCGCCGAAGCCGGTCGCGCCGATGAGCAGCATCCGCCGTCGCCCGAACCGATCGCCGAGGACCCCCATGGTGACGAGGAGGCTCGCGAGCACGAGCGGATAGGCGTCGATGATCCACAGCTGCTGCGCGCTCGTCGGCTCGAGGTCGAGCGCGATCGCGGGCAGCGCGAAGCTCAGCACCGTGTTGTCGACCGAGACGAGCAGCACGGGGAGCATGAGGACGACGAGAGCCGCCCAGCCGCGCCAGCCGACGCGCTCACCGGCGTCGGCGGAGGTCGCGGGCAGGGTGTCGGTGGTCATCTCATCCTCAGTTTCTATACCGTCCGGTCGGTATAGTAACAGGATGCGCACGCCGCTGTCGATACGATCGAGCCCATGAGCCGCCCGCCCCTCGCCCGAGAGAAGGTGCTCGACGCGTTCGAGGCGATCCTGATCGAGGAGGGCGAGCGCTCCGCGACGATGGACGCCACGGCCCGCGCGGCCGGGGTGTCCAAGGGCGGCCTGCTCTACCACTTCGGCTCGAAGGATGCCCTCGAGTCCGGGCTCATCGAGCGACTGACGACGCTCGTCGAGGCGGACGTGGCCGAGATGAAGGCCGCGCCCGAGGGGCCGATCGCCTACTTCCTGCACACCTCGGTGAACTCCAACGATCCGATCGACCGGGCGATCCTCGCGACCTCACGCCTCGCGCAAGGGGGCAACACAGGCGCGGGCGACGCGCTGCGCAGCATCCGCGATCAGTGGGCCGATGCCTTGCGCCCGCACACGAAGGACGCGACGGCCCTCGACCTCGTGATGCTCGTCAGCGACGGCCTGTACTTCAACAACGCCCTCTCGGGTGGCTCGATCCCCGGACCGGTGCCCCGCGACGCCGCGCTGGACGCGCTCGTCGCGCTCGTCGAGCGCGCTGCGCGCTCCTGAGGCCGGCGCTCACCGCCCACGTCGGCTCGATCGTTCGATCGCGGCGCGGCAGCGGCGCCGAGATCGCGCGAACGAGCCGGCGAGGCGGGCGCGGCGTCAGGACTCGGTGATCTCGATCTGACGGAACAGATCGGCCTTGATGTCGGAGCGCACCTCGTCGAGCAGGTCGTCGGGCACGGGAGAGTCCACCGTGAGCACCGACAGGGCCTGCCCGCCGGCCTCGCGCCGGGCGATCTGCATGCCCGCGATGTTGATGCCCGCCTCGCCGAACTTCTGGCCGTACACGGCGACGATGCCCGGGCGGTCGGTGTAGACCATCACGACGTGGTGCTTCTCGATCGGCAGCTCGATCGCGTAGTCGTTGATGCCGACGAGCTTCTCGATCTGCTTGGTTCCCGTGAGGGTTCCCGACACCGACAGCTGCGATCCGTCGGAGAGTGCGCCGCGCAGCGTGATGATGTTGCGGTACTCGGGGCTGTCGTCATCCACGAGCAGGCGCACGTCCACACCGCGCTGCTCGGCGAGCAGCGGCGCGTTCACGTACGACACGGTCTCGCTGACGATGTTCGTGAAGACGCCCTTGAGCGCGGCGAGCTTCAGCACGCTGACGTCATAGGCATTCAGCTCGCCGTGAACTTCGACGTCGAGGCTCGTGAGCGGCGAGTGCGCGAGTGCGGCGAAGATCTGCCCGAGCTTCTCGACCAGCGGGATGCCGGGGCGCACGTACGGGTCGATGACGCCGCCGGCGACGTTGACCGCATCGGGAACGAGCTCGCCGCCGAGCGCGAGGCGGACGGAGCGGGCGACCGACACGCCGGCCTTCTCCTGAGCCTCCTCGGTGGACGCGCCGAGGTGGGGCGTGACGACGACGTTGGGCAGGTCGAGCAGCGCGCGGGCGGTGCCGCCCTCGGCGGGCGGCTCGCTCGTGAAGACGTCGAGTCCGGCGCCGGCGATCTCGCCGGTCGTGAGCGCCGCGTGCAGCGCCTCCTCGTCGATGAGGCCGCCGCGCGCGACGTTGACCACGTACGCGGTCGGCTTCATCCGCGCGAACTGCTCGGTGCTGATCATGCCGGTCGTCTCGGGCGTCTTCGGCATGTGGATCGTGACGAAGTCGCTCTGCTCGAGCAGCTCATCGAGGCTCAGCAGCTGCACGCCGAGCTGCTGCGCGCGTGCGCTCGTGACGTACGGGTCGTAGGCGACGACGCGCATGTCGAACGCCTGCAGGCGCGCGGCGATGAGCGCGCCGATGCGCCCGAGCCCGATGATGCCGACCGTCTTCTCGAAGAGCTCGGTGCCGGTGTAGGCGCTGCGCTTCCACTGGCCCTGGGCGAGCGAGGCGTGGGCCGCGGGGATGCGCCGCGCGAGGCTCAGGATGTGCCCCACGGTCAGCTCGGCGGCAGAGATGATGTTCGAGGTCGGCGCGTTGACGACCATGACACCGGCGGTCGTCGCCGTCTTGATGTCGACGTTGTCGAGGCCGACGCCGGCGCGCGCGACGACCTTGAGCACCGGTGCGGCCTGGATGGCCTCGGCGTCGATCTTGGTCGCGGACCGGATCAGCACGGCGTGCGCGTCGGCGAGGGCCGACAGCAGCGCGGGCCGGTCGGTGCCGTCGACGTTGCGCACATCGAAGTCGGGACCGAGCGCGTCGATCGTTGCGGGAGAGAGTTCTTCGGCGATCAGGACGACAGGCTTCGTCACGGGGTGATTCCTTCGGGGGGCGGTGCGCGACGGCAGGGGCTGTCCGTCATTGCAGGGCAGAGCGGATGCCGCGCCGCACGCCAGCGGGGGCGAGGCCTGCCGCCCAGCCTAGCGCGGGTCGGCGAGACCTCCCGACCGTGTGACGTCAGCCGAGCAGCGAGGCGCCGTAGACCGCGGCGTAGGCGATGACGTTGAGCCAGAACACCGAGACCAGGCACAGTCCCGCGAAGAGCACGAGCGCGAACTGCCACGCCGTCCGCCGCCAGCCGATCGCGAAGGCGACGCCGAACGCGGTGAGCGGGAAGGCGACCGCCAGCAGCAGCACGAACCAGCCATAGCCGTTGAGCCCGAGCGGTCCGTTCGCCTGCGAGATCAGGAAGGCGAGGGCATTCCACAGCGCGTAGGCGTAGAACAGGCCGAAGGCGACCGAGATCGTGACGAGGAGCCAGGTCGCGGTGCGCCGGGGCGTCGTGGGGGCGGATGCCGCGGCATCCGTCGTGGTGTCGCTCATTGTCCGATCGCTCCCACCATGATGAAGGGCCACGGCACGAGGAGCACGATCCCGCCGATGAGCCACGCGAACCTCACCCAGACCGGGCGCTCGCGCGTGAGAAGCAGGACGGTGACGAACCACGCGAGCGGCGCCAGCACGGCGAGCCAGAGGCTCACCTGGTACGCCAAGGGGGCGACGAGGAATTCGGCCGTCCCCTGCAGGCGAAGGCCGCCGATCAGCCATCCGACGGCGTAGAGCAGCGAGAATCCGCCGATCACCCCGAGCGAGACCAGCTCGACGTTGCCCAGCGGCGCGGGTTCATCGTCGTCACCGACGACGGCGTCGCGCCCGGCGATGGGAGGTTTCGAAGGCTCGCGGTAGTCCTCGCTCCCCCGGCCGACCGGCGTGAAGCCCTCGGGAAGGCGCGCGGGCGGGGCATCCGTCTCGAGATCCGGCTCGGGATCCGGCTCGGGATCCGGCTCCTCCGGTCGTTCGGCTGGAGCTCCGACGGAGAGCGTCGGATCGTCGTCGCCGTCCCAGCTCAGGGCATCGTCCTCGCGTCCGGGTGTCACGCACCCAGCGTAGCGACCCGCGGGAGGTGGCATCCCGGCACGACGTCTGAGGCTCCCGTTCGTCAACGGGAGCCTCAGAGTTCGTGCCGCGGCGTCGGGTGTCCCCCAGGGACCGTCCGGGGCCGCGGGTGCGAACGGCCGCTAGTCATTCGCGTCCAGACGATCGGCCACGATCGGCGACTCCCCCACGGTGCGGGGCGTCTCGAGGCGATCGGCGACGACCGGCGATTCACCTTCCGTGCGCGGTTCCTGCTCCACCGTGATCCGGCGGTCGAGGCGGTCGGCGACGACGGGCGACTCTCCGACGCTGCGGGGCGGCTGCGGCGCGGTCGGACGGTCGAGGCGGTCGGCGACGATCGGCAGCGAGGAATCGGCCACCTGCGCGCGTTCGGCCCAGTAGTCCGCGAGACCCTCGTACCGCGCCTGCGAGGCGTCGGCGGCGCGAGTGCTCTGCACACCCTGCTGCGCGTACTGCTCGGCGAGGCCTTCGTAGCGCGCCTGGGCGGCGCCCATGCTGCGCGCGGTCTGCGCTGCGGTCTTCCCCGTCTCGTTTTCGACGGTCGTGTTCTGGTCGACGACACCGGTCTGGCATCCGGCCAGTCCGAGTCCGAGGACCGCGAGGACGGTTGCGGTGAGAGCGGCCCTGCGGCCGCGACTCCCGCGCGTGTTGGTGTTCATCGGGGGCTCCTTTGCTTACCCGCCGGACGGGCATCCGGCTTGTGACAATGAGGAGCGGAGTGTGCCGGAGGTGATACCTCTCGATCCCCGGGGCGGGGCGACAAGACGGGAAGGGGCCGCCCCCTCGTGGGGGACGGCCCGAGCCGCGCGGCTCTGTGACGGGCGCGCGGAAATCGAGGGACCGCGCCGCCTCGGTCTGAGGTCGGCGCGATCCCTCGAAGCGGTCAGGTCAGCGCGCGGCGCTGCCCTCGACGTAGTCCGAATCCTGCTGCTTCCAGGCGAACAGCGCGCGCAGCTCCTTGCCGGTCGCCTCGATCGGGTGCTGCGCCTCCTTCTCGCGCAGCGCCAGGAACTCGACGGCGCCGTTGTCCTGGTCATCGATGAAGCGCTGGGCGAAGGCGCCCGACTGGATGTCGGCGAGAACCGCCTTCATGTTCTCCTTGACGCTCGGGTCGATGACCCGGGGGCCGGAGACGTAGTCGCCGTACTCCGCCGTGTCGGAGATCGACCAGCGCTGCTTGGCGATGCCGCCCTCCCACATGAGGTCGACGATGAGCTTCAGCTCGTGCAGCACCTCGAAATAGGCGATCTCGGGCTGGTAGCCCGCCTCGACGAGCGTCTCGAAGCCGTACTCGACGAGGTGCGACATGCCGCCGCAGAGCACCGCCTGCTCGCCGAAGAGGTCGGTCTCGGTCTCCTCGGTGAACGTGGTCTTGATGACGCCGGCGCGCGTGCCGCCGATCGCCTTCGCGTACGACAGCGCGAGGTCCCACGCCTGGCCGGAGGCGTTCTGCTCGACGGCGATGATGTCGGGGATGCCGCGACCGGCGACGTACTCGCGACGCACCGTGTGACCCGGCGCCTTCGGCGCGACCAGGATCACGTCGACGCCGTCGGGCGCCTGGATGTAGCCGAACCGGATGTTGAAACCGTGCGCGAAGGCGAGGGTCTTGCCCGGGGTCAGCTTGTCCTTGATGTGGTCGTTGTAGATGCCGCGCTGGTGCTGGTCGGGCGCCAGGATCATGATGACGTCCGCCCACTCGGCGGCATCGGCGACCGACTTGACCTCGAAGCCCTCCTCCTGGGCCTTCTGCGTCGACTTCGAGCCTTCCTTGAGGGCGATGACGACCTGGACGCCCGAGTCGCGCAGGTTCTGCGCGTGGGCGTGGCCCTGCGAGCCGTAGCCGACGATCGCGACCTTCTTGCCCTGGATGAGCGACAGGTCGGCGTCGTCGTCGTAGAAGAGTTCAGCCATGGGGGTGTTTCTCCTTGATGTGGTGGTTCGTCCGGCCGTGAGGCCGTGGTCTGGATGAAGGGGGGTCAGCCGCGCAGGACGCGCTCGGTGATGCTCTTGCCGCCGCGGCCGATGGCGAGCAGGCCCGACTGGGCGAGCTCCTTGATGCCGAAGGGTTCGAGCGCGCGAAGGAACGCCTCGACCTTGCCCTTGTCGCCGGTCACCTCGACGACGAGCGCATCCGGGGCGTAGTCGACGATGGACGCGCGGAAGAGGTTCACGACCTCGAGCACGTTCGAACGGGTCTGGTTGTCGGCGCGCACCTTGACGAGCATGTGCTCGCGCTGGACGGACGCCGAGGGGTCGAGCTCGACGATCTTGATGACGTTGACCAGCTTGTTGAGCTGCTTCGTCACCTGCTCCAGCGGCAGCGCGTCGACGTCGACGACGACGGTGATGCGCGAGAGGCCGGGAACCTCCGTCACTCCCACCGCGAGGGACTCGATGTTGAAGCCGCGGCGGGCGAACAGTCCCGCCACGCGGGTCAGCAGACCCGGCTTGTCCTCGACGAGGAGGCTCAGCACGTGAGTGGTCATGCGGCTCAGTCCTCCTGCTCGAAGCCGGGCGCGTGGTCGCGCGCGTACTGGACGTAGCTGTTGCTGACGCCCTGCGGAACCATGGGCCACACCATCGCGTCGGCGCTCACCACGAAGTCGATGACCACGGGGCGGTCGTTCGTCTCGAGGGCCGTCTTGATGGCGGCATCCACGTCCTCCTCCTTCTCGACCCGGATCGCCAGGCACCCGTACGCCTCGGCGAGCTTCACGAAGTCGGGGATGCGCACGGTGTCGTGTCCGGTGTTGAGGTCGGTGTGCGAGTAGCGGCCGTCGTAGAAGAGCGTCTGCCATTGGCGGACCATGCCCAGCGACGAGTTGTTGATGATCGCGACCTTGATCGGGATGTTGTTGATGGCGCAAGTCGCGAGTTCCTGGTTGGTCATCTGGAAGCATCCGTCGCCGTCGATCGCCCACACGTGACGATCCGGCTGCGCGACCTTGGCTCCCATCGCGGCCGGGACGGAGTAGCCCATCGTGCCGGCGCCTCCGGAGTTGAGCCACGCGTTGGGGCGCTCGTACTTGATGAACTGCGCAGCCCACATCTGGTGCTGGCCGACACCTGCGGCGAAGACGCCCTCGGGACCGGTGAGCTCGCCGATGCGCTGGATCACGTACTGCGGCGACATGAGACCGTCGGAGGGCTGGGTGTAGCCGAGCGGGAACTCGTCGCGCAGCCCGTCGAGGAACGACCACCATTCGGCGGTGTCGGGCTTCGCCGCAGCGGATGCCTGCCGGAACGCCACGTCGAGATCGACGAGCACCTCCTTCAGGTCTCCCACGATCGGCACGTCGGCCGTGCGGATCTTGGAGATCTCGGCGGGGTCGATGTCGACGTGCACGACCTGCGCGTGCGGCGCGAACAGCGCTGCCTTGCCGGTGACGCGGTCGTCGAAGCGCGCGCCGAGCGACACGAGGAGATCGGCCTCCTGCAGCGCAAGCACCGCCGGCACGGTGCCGTGCATGCCCGGCATGCCGAGGTGCTGCGCGTGCGAGTCGGGGAACGCGCCGCGCGCCATGAGGGTCGTGACGACCGGGGCGCCGGTCGACTCTGCGAGCGTCAGCAGTTCCGCCGATGCCTGCGCCCGGATGACACCGCCGCCGACGTAGAGCACCGGCTTCTTCGCCTCGGCGATCAGCTGCGCCGCCGCCTGGATCTGCTTGCCGTGCGCCTTGGTCACCGGCCGGTACCCCGGCAGGTCGATCTTCGGCGGCCAGACGAAGGGCACCTCGGCCTGCTGGGCGTCCTTGGTGATGTCCACGAGCACGGGACCGGGGCGGCCGGTGCCGGCGATCTCGAACGCCGCGGCGATGGCACCGGGGATCTCGGAGGCGTCCTTCACGAGGAACGAGTGCTTCGTGATCGGCATCGTGATGCCCACGATGTCGGCCTCCTGGAACGCGTCGGTCCCCATGAGGTTCGAGAACACCTGGCCCGTGATGCAGACGATCGGCACCGAGTCCATGTAGGCGTCGGCGATCGCGGTCACGAGGTTGGTCGCGCCGGGGCCCGAGGTCGCGATGGCGACGCCGATCTTGTTGGATGATGCGGCGTAGCCTTCGGCTGCGTGGCCCGCGCCCTGCTCGTGGCGCACGAGGATGTGTCGCAGCTCGCTCGAATCCATGAGCGGGTCGTACACGGGGAGGATGGCGCCGCCCGGCAGCCCGAAGACGTCGGTGACGCCGAGCAGCTCGAGCGAGCGGACGACCGCCTGGGCGCCGGTGAGCACGGGCGCGGTGGCGGTGCGAGCGGGAGGCCGTGGGACGGCCGCGGCGGTTTCGGCGGGCATGGTGAGTTCCTCGTCAGTCGGAAGGAGTGTCGGAAGCCGAGATCACCCTGTCGTCGCGCCCTCTGCAGCAGAGC
This sequence comes from Microbacterium sp. MF43, assembly GCF_012847295.1. Taxonomy (GTDB): domain Bacteria; phylum Actinomycetota; class Actinomycetes; order Actinomycetales; family Microbacteriaceae; genus Microbacterium. Next base: position 127,895 of record NZ_JABBDY010000003.1, on the reverse strand, counting down.
GCACGAGACGGGAGTACTTGGCAAGGACGCCACGGGTATAGCGCGGAGGAAGAGGCTCCCAGCCAGAGCGGCGGGAGTCGAGCTCTGCATCGTCGACGAGTAGGTCGAGAGTGCGAGCCGCGATATCGACCCGTATCAGATCACCATCGCGCACGAAGGCGATGGGACCTGCGTCCACCGCTTCGGGTGCTATGTGGCCGATGCACAGGCCGGTTGTGCCGCCTGAGAATCGTCCGTCCGTCAAGAGTAGTACATCTTTTCCGAGCCCTGCGCCCTTGATGGCGGCCGTGATCGCGAGCATCTCGCGCATGCCCGGACCGCCCTTGGGGCCCTCGTAGCGGATGACGATCACGTCGCCCGGCCGGATCTCGCCGGCCTCGAGCGCGTCCATCGCGGAGCGCTCGCGCTCGAACACGCGGGCGGGACCCTCGAACACCGAGGCGTCGAAGCCGGCGGTCTTCACGACGGCGCCCTCCGGGGCCATCGAGCCGTGCAGGATCGTGATGCCGCCGGTCGCGTGGATCGGATCGTCGAACGTGTGGATCACGGTGCCGTCGATCGGATCGGGGTCGAGGTCGGCGAGGTTCTCGGCGAGGGTCTTGCCCGTGACCGTGAGGGCGTCGCCGTGCAGGAGGCCCTCGTCGAGCATGGCCTTCATGATCACCGGGATGCCGCCGTGGCGGTCGACGTCGTTCATGACGTACTTCCCGAACGGCTTCATGTCGGCGACGTGGGGAACCTGGTCGCCGATGCGGTTGAAGTCGTGGAGGCTCAGGTCGACGTCGGCCTCGCGTGCGATCGCGAGGAGGTGCAGCACGACGTTGGTCGAGCCGCCGAGGGCCATCGCGAGGGCGATCGCGTTCTCGAACGCCTCCTTCGTGAGGATGTCGCGCGTCGTGATGCCCTGACGCAGCAGGTTGACGACCGCCTCCCCCGACCGGTGCGCGAAGTAGTCGCGGCGGCGGTCGGCCGAGGGCGGCGCCGCCGAGCCGGGAAGGCTCAGGCCGAGCGCCTCCGCGACGGATGCCATGGTGTTGGCGGTGTACATGCCGCCGCAGGCCCCCTCGCCGGGAGCGATGGCGCACTCGATGCGCTTGAGGTCTGCCTCGCTCATCTTGCCCGCGAGACACGCGCCGACCGCCTCGAACGAGTCGATGATCGTGACGTCCTTCTCGGTGCCGTCGCTGAGCTTCACCCAGCCGGGAGCGATCGATCCGGCGTAGAGGAACACGCTCGACAGGTCGAGGCGTGCCGAGGCCATCAGCATGCCCGGAATGGACTTGTCGCAGCCGGCCAGGAGCACCGAGCCGTCGAGTCGCTCGGCCATGATCACCGTCTCGACGGAGTCCGCGATGACCTCGCGCGAGACGAGCGAGAAGTGCATGCCCTCGTGACCCATCGAGATGCCGTCGGACACCGAGATCGTGCCGAACTGGAGCGGGTAGCCCCCGCCCGCGTGCACGCCCTCCTTGGCGCCCTGCGCAAGCCGGTCGAGGCTCAGGTTGCAGGGTGTGATCTCGTTCCAGCTCGACGCGATGCCGATCTGAGGCTTGTCCCAGTCCTCGTCCCCCATGCCGACGGCGCGGAGCATGCCGCGCGACGTCGTCGCTTCGATGCCGTCGGTGACCACCCGGCTGCGCGGCTTGATGTCGATGGAGTTGTCAGGCTGGGGCATGCCCTGAGTCTATTGCCGCGCGGACCCGCGCTCTCGCGCGATGACGGCGAGCAGGTCGGCCATCGCCGGGATGTCCGGGACGGTGAGGCTCGCGGCTGTCGGACGGCTCCCGACATGCACCCCGAGGTCGCCTTCCCCGAGGCTCCGCAGGGCATCCTCGTCGGTGACGTCGTCGCCCGCGAAGAGGACTGCCGAGGCATCCGTCCGCTCGCGGAGCTCGGCGAGCGCGGAGTCCTTGCCCTCATGGCGGAACGCGTACTCGACGATGTTGTGCCCGGTCCGTCGGCGCCAGTGCGGAGCCTCAGCCGCCACCAGGTCGTCGACGAGGCGGTTCGCCTCGGCGGCGTCGGCGGGCGTCGATCGGCGGGTGTGCACTCCGAAGCCGAAGCGCTTGGGCTCGATCCACACGCCGTCGAGATCGGCCGTCGCCTGCTCGGCATGCGCGCGGAGCTCGTCGCGCAGCGCGGCGTCGGCGGGATCCTCGTCGTGCGTCACGGCCCCCTCTCCCGGCAGCCAGAACTCCGCGCCATGAGAGCCCGCCAGGAGCAGGGGCGAGTCGTCGCGGTGCTCGGCGATGATGCGCAGGTCCGACAGGCTGCGTCCGGACACCAGTGCCACGAGGGTCGCGGGCGCTTCGACGAGGGCCTCGACGGCGGTCCGCGCCGCCGGGAGCATCCGGGCGTCCATCGGCTCGTCCTCGAGGGGCGCCAGCGTGCCGTCGAAGTCGAGGGCGACGAGCAGTCGATCGGATGCCACGACTCCCGCGATCGCGCCGCGGACCGCGTCCTGCTCCGACGCGCTCACGCGCTCGCCTTCTTCGTCTCGCGCCGGGCCTTGGCGGCCTTCGCCCCGTCGAGGGCGGCGAGGAACGACCGCGACCATCGGGCGACGTCGTACTCGATGACGCGCTTGCGCAGCGCGCGCATGCGGCGTCCCTGCTCGGCGGAGGGCATCTCGATCGCGCGCATGATGGCGTCCTTCATGCCGTCGATGTCATGGGGGTTGATGCGCACCGCGCTGGGCAGCTCGTCGGCCGCGCCGGCGAACTCGCTCAGCACGAGGACTCCGCGATGGTCGATGCGCGTCGCGACGTACTCCTTCGCGACGAGGTTCATGCCGTCGCGCAGCGCGGTCACGAGCATCACATCGGCGGCGAGGAACAGGGCCACCATCTCCTCGCGCGGGTAGGCCTGGTGCAGATAGCGGATCGCGGTGTGGCCCATCGTGTCGAAGTCGCCGTTGATGCGTCCGACGGTGAGCTCGATCTCGTCTCGCAGCTGGACGTAGGCCTCGACGCGCTCGCGGCTCGGGCTCGCCACCTGAACGAGGGTGACATCCTCGACGGAGATGCGACCGTCGTGCAGGAGCTCCCCGAACGCCTTGAGGCGGTGCCGGATGCCCTTGGTGTAGTCGAGCCGGTCGACGCCGAGCAGGATCCGCTTGGGGTTGCCGAGCTCGGCGCGGATCTCGGCGGCGCGCGCCTGGATGTCGGGGCGACGCGCGAGCTCGATGTAGGACTCGGCGTCGATCGAGATCGGAAACGCCTTGGCGAGAGCGGTGCGGCTGGTGCCGTCCTCGTTCGGGACGGAGATGCCGCTGGCCTTGGTGTCGTAGCGCAGGACCCGACGCACCGCACGAGCGAAGTTGCCTGCGTCCGCCACACGCTGGAAGCCGATGACATCCGCTCCGAGGAGGCCCTCGAGCACCTGGCGGCGCCACGGGAGCTGCGAGTACAGGCCGTATGCCGGGAAGGGTATGTGGTGGAAGTAGCCGATCGTGAGGTCGGGGCGGGCCTCGCGGAGCATGCGGGGGACGAGCTGGAGCTGATAGTCCTGCACCCACACCATCGCGCCCTCCGCAGCGACGGCGGCGGTCGCCTCGGCGAAGCGCCGGTTCACCCGCACGTACGTGTCCCACCACACCCGCCGATAGCGGGGCTCCGCGATCACGTCGTGGTACAGCGGCCAGAAGGTGTCGTTCGACATTCCCTCGTAGTACTTCTCGACCTCGTCGGATGAGAGGGCGACGGGCACGAGCTGCGTGCCTTCGAACTCGAAGGGCTCGACCTCGATGTCAGGCTGCCCGGGCCAGCCGATCCAGGCGCCGTCGGCACGGCGCATCACCGGTTCGAGGGCTGTGACCAGTCCTCCGGGTGAACGCCGCCATGTCTGCTCGCCGGACGGGTCGACCACGCGGTCGACCGGAAGTCGATTGGCGACGACGACGAGATCTGCCTGGGTCACTCGGGCTCCTGACGGTGGCGGGGGGACGAGGCATCCTCAGGCTATCGCGGCACGGCGAGGAGCCTGCGCGGCTTGACGCGGTGGCCCGACCCTGTCAAGGGGCGACGACGCGCCACCTCGTTCGCTACCGTGGGCGCATGCGAAAGTACCTCTTCGGAACCGGCCTGCTGACCGCGATCACCGGAGGGCTGACCCTGCTGCGCGGGATGAGGGAGGACGCCCCCTTCACGTGGCGCAGCGCCCTCGGCTGGCTGAGCTGGGCGATCTCCGTCGCCCTCGTCGTGGGAGCCTTCGTCGACATCCGTCGCGCCGCTCAGGGCAAGGCCATCGCGCCCGACTCCCCCATCCACGGGCAGGAGAAGGCGCTTCTGAAGCAGCGCATGCGGCGCGAGCGAGCCTAGACGGGGTCCGGCCTTCGCGCCGGGCTGCCGAGCCGTGCGGCGCGCCCGCGCGCTCAGAGCTCGATCTCGTAGTGCACGAAGCCGGTCGACGTCGCGATCTTGTCGTACAGACCGCGGGCGGTGACGTTGTCGTGCGCCGTCAGCCAGTACACCTTCGTCGCACCGTAGACCTGCGCCCAGTCCTTCACATGCTCGATGAGCGCCTTCCCCACGCCTTCGCCTCGCGCTCCGGGGTCGACGAAGAGGTCCTCGAGATAGCAGTAGACCTTGCTCGTCCACGTCGCGGGGTGCGTGAGCCAGTGGACGAACCCGATGGGCCGCCCCTCGTCGTCTCGCGCGAGCACGCCGTGGATGTGCTCGTCCGCGACGATCCGTCCGAACGTCGCCTCGGTGACATCGGCGGGCACCTCCGATTCGTAGAACTCGAGGTACGCCTGCCACAGCGCGTCCCAGGCGGGACGGTCGTCGACGGTGATGGGTGAGATCGAAGCCATGTCGCGACCGTACACCGCCGGGCACGACACGGATGCCGCTGCTCAGCGCGTCAGGATGAGCGCATCGCCCTGGCCGCCGCCACCGCACAGCGCCACGGCGGCCGTGCCGCCGCCGCGGCGCACGAGCTCGTGCACCGCGTGGACGACGAGGCGGTTCCCGGACGCGCCGATCGGATGCCCGATCGCGATGCCGCCTCCGTGGGGATTGACGACCTCGTCGGACAGTCCGAGCTCGCGCTGCGAGCGGGCGACCACCGCGCCGAACGCCTCGTTGATCTCGACGATGTCGAGATCGGATGCCGTGATGCCCTGCTTCGCGAGCGCCTTCTCGATGGCACGCGCCGGCTGGGAGTGCAGCGAATTGTCGGGACCGGCGACCTGCCCGGAGGCGCCGACGACGGCGAGCACCTTCCATCCGTTCTCATCGGCGTGCGAGCGGGTCGTGAGCACCACGGCGGACGCGCCGTCGGAGATCTGCGAGGCGTTCCCGGCGGTGATCGACCCGCCCTCCGCGAATGCCGGGCGGAGTTTCGCCAGCGTCTCGACGGTCGTCTCGGGCCGAACACCCTCGTCCTTGGTCACCACGACCGGGTCGCCCTTGCGCTGCGGGATCTCGACGGGCACGATCTCGGCGTCGAAGATGCCGTCGGCCTGCGCCTGCGCGGCGCGCTGATGCGATCGTGCGGCGACGGCATCCTGCTGATCGCGCGTGACCTCGAGTGGGCCGTTGTGACGCTCGGTCGACGCTCCCATGCTCTCGCGGTCGAAGGCGTCCGTCAGTCCGTCGAACGCCATGTGATCGAGAACCTCGATCGATCCGTAGGCCCAGCCGTCGCGTGAGCCCATCAGGAGGTGCGGCGACCGCGTCATCGACTCCATCCCGGCAGCGACCACGACGGTGGCGTCGCCGACGGCGATCATGCGCGCGCCCTCGATGATCGCGGTGAGACCCGACAGACACACCTTGTTGACCGAGCCGGCGTGCACGTCCCACCCGATGCCGGCGCCGACGGCGGCCTGGCGAGCAGGATTCTGACCGGAACCGGCCGGCAGCACCTGTCCGACGAGCACGGCGTCGACGGCGTCGGCCGGGATCCCGCCCTTCTCGAGAGCGCCGCGGATCGCGGCGCTGCCCAGCTGCACAGCGGACAGCGGTGCGAGCTGGCCCTTCAGTCGCCCCTGCGGCGTACGCGCAGCGGCGACGATGACGACGTCGTCGTGATTCATGCCTCCACCTTAAATTCGTCCGAGACGGTCAGTTCCGGCTCGGTGGCCGCGATGACCTCGTCCGCCGTGACGCCGGGAGCGAGTTCCACGAGAACCAGTCCCGCCTCGGTGACATCGATCACGGCGAGATCGGTGATGATCCGGTCGACGACGCCGCGGCCGGTGAGGGGCAGCGAGCACTCGTCGACGATCTTCGGCGAGCCGTCCTTGGCGACGTGCTCCATGAGGACGATGACCTTCGCCGCGCCGTGGACGAGGTCCATGGCACCGCCCGGGCCTTTGACCATCTTCCCGGGGATCATCCAGTTGGCCAGGTCGCCCGTGGCCGACACCTGCATCGCGCCGAGGATGGCGGCGTCGATCTTGCCGCCGCGGATCATGCCGAAGCTCGTCGCAGAGTCGAAGAAGGCGGCTCCCGGGAGTGTCGTCACGGTCTCCTTGCCGGCGTTGATCAGGTCGGGATCGACGTTCTCCTCCGCCGGGTAGGGGCCGACGCCGAGGATGCCGTTCTCGGACTGCAGCACGACGGTCACCCCCTCGGGCACGAAGTTGGGGACGAGCGTCGGCAGGCCGATGCCGAGATTGACGTAGGCGCCGTCGGCGAGCTCGCGGGCGGCCCGCGCCGCCATCTCGTTGCGGGTGAGGGCCATGTCAGGCTCCTTCCGGCATCTCGCGCGCCGCCGCCTGCGCGACGGAGACGGTTCGGCGTTCGATGCGCTTCTCGATGTCGGAACCGACCTCCACGATGCGGTGCACGAAGATGCCGGGAAGGTGGACGCAGTCGGGGTCGAGCTCGCCCGGCTCGACGAGCTCTTCGACCTGGGCGATGCACACGCGGCCGGCCATCGCGGCGAGCGGGTTGAAGTTGCGGGCCGACTTGTTGAAGATCAGGTTGCCGTGCCGGTCGCCCCTGAGGGCGTGGACGAGGGCGAAGTCGGTGACGATCGCCTCCTCCAGGACGTACTCGCGGGCCTCGCCCGACACGTCGAAGGTGCGCACGTCCTTGACCGGCGACGCCACGGCGATCCCCCCGGCACCGTCGTACTTGCGCGGCAGGCCGCCTTCGGCGACCTGGGTTCCGACGCCCGTCTGCGTGTAGAAGGCGGCGATTCCGGAGCCTCCGGCGCGAAGCTTCTCGGCGAGGGTGCCCTGCGGCGTCAGCTCGAGCTCGAGCTCACCCGAGAGGAACTGGCGCTCGAACTCCTTGTTCTCGCCGACGTACGACGACGTCATCTTTCGGATGCGCTTGGCGTTCAGCAGGATGCCGAGACCCCAGTCGTCGACGCCGCAGTTGTTGCTCACGATGCTGAGGTCTCGGGTGCCCTGAGCGAGCAAGGCCTCGATGAGGGCGATGGGGTTGCCGGAGAGCCCGAAACCGCCGACGGCCAGCGAGGCCCCGTCGGGGATGTCGGCGACGGCCTCGGCGGCAGACCCCCAGGTCTTGTCGATCACGTGCTACTCCTTCGTTGCCGGATGCCTCCATCCTGCGCTCATTCGCCCGGGCTCGCACGCGCGCGGTTTGCCATGTGGAAGCCCCCGCGCGTAGGGTCCACATTGTGGACGACCTCACGCGAACCAGCCGATCGGTGCCCGGTGCGCAGTCCGTCGCGCGGGCCGCGCACCTGCTGCGTCTCGTGACCTCCGCCGGCGGCGAGGGCATGGCCGTGGCAGAGCTCGCGCGGCGCGCGGAGCTCACCCGGCCGACCGCCCATCGGCTGCTGACCGCTCTGCGCCACGAGGGGCTCGTCGACCAGGACGATCGCACCGGTCGATGGATGCCGGGACCCGAGCTGTACCTGATGGGGACGGTCGCGGCATCCCGTTACGACATCACCGGCGTGGCGCGCGACATCGTGCGCTCGCTCGCGGTCCGCACCGAGGAGAGCGCGTTCCTCTCGGTGCGGCGAGGTGATGAGACGGTGTGCCTTCTCCGCGAGGAGGGGAGCTTTCCGATCCGGTCGTTCGTGCTCTCGGAGGGTGTGCGATTCCCCCTCGGCGTCGCCTCCGCGGGGCTGGCCATCCTCGCCTTCCTGCCGCCTCACGATGTGGACGCGTACTTCGGGAGGCATCCGTCGCTCGCGAACGACTGGGGGGCGGCGCACGGCGAGGCGCGGCTGCGTGCTCGGCTGCGCGACACCCAGGAGCGCGGGTACGCCGTCAACCCCGGCCTCATCGTGGAGGGCTCCTACGGCCTCGGCGCGGCGGTCTTCACGCGTGAGGGACATCCGCAGTGGGCGCTGAGCCTGACGGGCGTGGAGTTCCGGTTCGGCCACGACCGGCTGCCCGAGCTCGGCCGCACGCTGCTGGCGCACGCGCACCAGCTCACGACGCGCATCGCCGCGACACGCTAGCCACCGCGCCCGCGGTCGTCGAGCGCGCGAGACGAAACGCCTCAGCTTCCCGCGGCGAGCTCCTCGCGCACCACCGAGGCGACGACATCGGCCCCTGCGGGAGACATCACGATCGTGTAGTGGTTGAACCCGTCCACGCGCTCGTGCCGCACGGTCGGATTGGCGGCCAGGACGCGCTCGAGGTGCGCCTCGGCGTACAGACCCGGCTCTTCGTTGCGCAGGCCCCGGGGCACGGTGATCATGCGGGCCGGATGCCTCAGCCCGCCGAGCGCGTCGGACAGCGCGGTCCCGGTGTTCATGTCGACGGTGTCCTCGGCAGTCGTCCGGTAGCTGGTGGCCGGCCGGAACGCTCCCTCGCCGTCGGGCACGAGGTCGTAGGCGAGGTAAGCCTCGAGCTGGGGGCTCCAGTCGGACTGGAATGCGGGGTGCGCGCGCCAGAAGTCGAGGTACTCCCCCTCATCGGCGAACCGCATCGAGAGCCGGGCCGCGGTCGGGCCGAGGATCCCGGCGACGAGCGCGTCGGTGTCGACGCCGGTCGGCACGTCGAGCGGCAGGCCGCCGTCGACGAGCACGAGACGCGACACGCGGTCGGGGTAGAGGTGTGCGAACACCACGGCGACGAAGGCTCCCATCGAATGGCCCACGACGGTCAGACGCTCGATGCCGAGCGCATCGAGCGTCTCGGCGAGGTCGTCGGCGTGGGCCCGCATGCCTGCCGGGCCGGTGAGTCCGTTGCTGGCGCCTCGCCCGCGGAGATCGGGGGCGATGGCACGAACCCCCGGCAGCCGATCCACTACGAAGGGCCAGGCCATGTGCGACGCCGTCACGCCGTGGATGAGGAGCACATCGGGGGCATCGGGCGCGGCGGGCTCCGCGTCCCACACGCCGACGCGGAGGTCGCCGCCGGTGACGGGCACCTCGAGCGTGCGATAGCGATGGCCCGTGACGGTGTTCGCCGAGGTCATCGCGCCGTCCACCCGCCGTCCATCGTGTACGACGCGCCCGTGACCATGCCCGCCTTGTCCGACACCAGCCATCCCGCGAGCGAGGCGACCTCGTCGGCCTCCACGAGCCGCTTGACCGCGGTCTCGGTCAGCATGATCTTCTCGACGACCTCGCTCTCGGGAATCCCGTGCACCTTGGCCTGGTCGGCGATCTGCTTCTCGACGAGAGGCGTGCGAACATACGCGGGGTTGATGCAGTTGCTGGTCACTCCGTGGGGCGCTCCCTCGAGCGCCGTGACCTTCGAGAGCCCCTCGAGACCGTGCTTCGCCGAGACGTACGCGGACTTGAACGCGCTTGCGCGCAGGCCGTGGGCGCTGGAGATGTTCACGATGCGCCCCCATCCGTTCGCATACATGCCGGGCAGCGCGGCACGGACCAGCAGGAAGGGCGATTCCAGCATGAGCCGCAGGAGCAGCCGGAAGGTGTCGGGGTCGTACTCGGTGATGGGACTCACGCGCTGGATGCCGGCGTTGTTGACCAGGATGTCGACGTCGAGCGACAGGTCGTCCAGGGCGGCGGTGTCGGAGAGGTCGACCACCCACGACTCGCCGCTCACCTCCGCGGCGGCGGCGGCCGCGGCATCCGCGTTCAGATCCGCGATGATCACGTGCGCGCCCCGACGGGCGAACTCGTGAGCGCACGCGAGTCCGATGCCGCTCGCCCCTCCCGTGACGAGGGCGCGCTTTCCTGCGAGGTCGTGTTCAGCGGTCACGGGGACTCCTCCCTCGCCGCCGTCCTCGGGGCGAGCGCGTTGTCGATGAAGCGGGTCATGCCGTCGAAGACGACGGGGTCGAGCTGTGCGGGCGGGCGGCCGTCGGCGTCGCGCTCCCACAGCAGGAAGCGCATGCCGATGAGCTCGCCCATGCCCATGAGCGCCCACGCGGTGGTCTCGGGGTCGAGGACGGGATCCACGTCGCCCGCCTGCTGCGCCGCGCGCAGTCCGGCCTCGTACCCCTCGACGATCCGCGTGTAGTGCAGCCGCAGCACCTCGGGCGACACGAACTCCGCTTCGCGCACGACCCGGTAGAGCGCCGGGTGCTCGGCGGTGAACCGGAAGAACCCGGCGAATCCCGCGCGCTCCGCTTCGAGCCGCGACCCCGTCCCGGCCATCGCCTCCGACATGGAGTGCCGGACGCGCCGGTTGAGATCGATCACGAGCGCCTCGAAGATGGACTGCTTGCTGTCGAAGTAGAGGTAGAACGTGCCGAGGCCGATGCCGGCGCGCTCGGTGATCTTCACGATGGATGCCTCGTGATACCCCTGCTCTGCGAATACCACCTCCGCCGCTTCGAGCAGGCGGCGCCGCGTCGCCTCGCCCCGCTTGGTGAGCGGGCGGCCCGTCGCCTGCGACACGAGCTCCGGCTCGTCGTCGACTAGTTCTCCGGGAAGCGTCATGACTCCACCCCTTCCGTCTCGTTCGCGGGCTCCGTCGCCCGATCGCCTTCCACCAGCCGTCTTGCGGTCTCGCGCAACCGCGCCCGGGCGAGCTTCTCGATCGTCGATCTCGGCAGTGCGTCGACGAACTCCACGCGCACGGGGACCTTGAAGGCGGCGAGGTTGCGGCGCGCGTGCGCGAGCAGCTCGTCGACCGACAGCGGAGCCCCAGGCGTCCGCACCACGAACGCTACGCCCCGCTCGCCCCACACGGGATCGGGCACGCCCACGACGGCCGCGGACCCCACGAGCGGATGCAGGGCGAGGGCATACTCCACCTCGGCGGGCGCGACGTTCTCGCCGCCCGAGATGAAGATGTCCTTGAGACGGTCGACCACCCTCAGCACGCCGCCCGCGTCGCGGTGAACGAGGTCACCCGTGCGCAGCCAGTCACCGCTCATGGCGCGAGCCGTCGCCGCCTCGTCATCGAGGTACCCGGCGAAGACGCTCGGTCCGCGCACCCACAGCTCGCCCGTCGCCTCGCCATGAAGCGGCAGCGACGTCTCAGGATCGACGACCCGCACGGCCACGTGCGGGTAGGGCCGACCCACCGCGCCGGCATGCGCGGCTGATTCCGCTGCGGGCAGATGGAGCACGTTCGGCGCGGCCTCGGTCAGGCCGTACCCCTGCGTCAGGGCGACGCCGCGGGCACTCCACGCCTGCTGCAGCGGAGCCGGCATGGTGGCTCCGCCTACGAGGGCGAGACGGAGGGACGAGACATCCGTCGCCTCCCATCCGCGATCCGATGCGAGGAGCGCGTACTGCGTGGGAACCCCCATCATCGCGGTCACGGCGCGCTCGGCGATGAGCTGGAGTGCGCGGGCGGGCTGGAAGGAGCGCTCGAGCACGACTGTGGCGCCCACCCACCATGCGAGGAGCGGCTGGCAGTTCCACGCAGCGACGTGGAACTGGGGCAGCATCGCGAGCACGACGTCGTCCTGGGTGAGCGGCAGCGCCTGGCCGAGGGCGAGGTTGTTCCAGAAGCAGTTGGCATGCGTGAGCACGACGCCCTTCGGCGCGGCCTCGCTGCCCGATGTGAAGATCACCAGGAGCGGGTCGTCGTCGCGGACGGGGCGCTGCTCCCGTGGGCGCCGGGCCACGGGGACGGATGCCTCGGCCCCCGTGGTGCCGAGCGAGGCGGTGGCCGGCACGGTCGTCATGCCCCGTAGCGCCTCGCCGGCGAGGGCGGCGTGCTCGTCCTCGACGAGCACGAGAGCGGGATCGGTGCGGCTGAGCAGGTCGCCGAGCTCGCGGGGCGTGAGACGCCACGACAGCGGCACCAACGCGATGCCGGCGAGCGCGCAGGCGAAGAAGGCGACGACGTGATCCGTCGAGTTGCCCGACACCGTCGCGATGCGGTCGCCCGGACCGTAGCCCGCGCGGCGAAGCCGCTCGGCGAGTGACGAAGCACGGCCGGCGAGCGTGGCGTAGTCCGTCGTCACACCGCGGTCGTCGACGGCGATGCGGTGCGGCGACTGCGTCGCGCGGTCGGTGAGCCAGCGACCGACCGTGTGTGGGCCGGCGTCGAGTTCGGCATCCCAGATCATGCCCGCACCTCCATGGGCGCGTCGACGGCGTCTCCTGCCTCGTCGAGAGAGGCGAGCGAGCCGCGCACCTTCTCGCCTCGCCGACGGCGCACCGCGGCGTCGATCGTGCCCGCGATGCCGCCGGGAAGGAACATCACGACGAGGATGAAGAGCACGCCGAGGATGAACAGCGGCTCGGACAGGGGCACGCGCAGAACGTCGGGCAGCGCGGCGATCGCCTCCGACCCGGCGAGGACGGTGAGCCGCTGGTCGAGCAGCGTGTACAGCACACCGCCAACGATGGCACCCCACCGGAACCCGACGCCACCGAGCACCACCATGACGAGGATCGTGATCGTCAGGTCGGCCGAGACCGCCCGCGGCACGGTGCCGGACTGGAGCAGCATGTACGCCACTCCGGCGAGGCTCGCGAGCACCGCCGCGATGACGAAGACCACGAGCTTCACGCGGTACGGCTGCAGCCCGAGCACGCGCACCCGCTGCTCGTTCTCGCGTGTCGCCCGGGCGAGGTGCCCGAGGCGAGATGTGTCGACCCACAGCGTGACCAGGTAGACGATCACGAGCACGGCCAGCGTCAGCCAGTACAGGTTGCGCGTGTTGACGACGCCGATGAGGAAGTCCGGCACCTGATCGGTGTTGAGACCGAGTCCCTCTTCACCGCCGGTCACACGCGAGTTGCGACGCACGAGCACCGAGCCCGCCTGCGCGAACGCGAGGGTGACCATGGCGAACGGGATGCCCGAGACGCGCATCGAGACGGCGCCGGTAGCGAGCGCGATCACCATCCCGCCGAGCAGCGCGACGAAGACCCCCGGCCACAGCGGCACGCCGAAGTGCTCGAGCGCGATGCCGAGTCCGTACGCGCCGGCGCCGAAGTACAGGGCATGCCCGAACGACAGCATGCCCGCCGAGCCGAGCAGGAGGTTGTACGACAGCGCGAGGGCCGCGAACACCATGCACAGCGACAGCAGCGCCAGGGTGCCCGGCATGTAGGTCGGCGTCGGCAGGATCCCCGGCACCGAGAGGTTCAGCAGCGGCAGCAGCGCCATGAAGATCACGAGCGCGGCGCCCGTGACAGCGGGGAGGAGGCGACGGATGCCTCGACGCGAGGGGTTCACGGTTCTCATGCCTTCTTCCCCAGGAGTCCGGCCGGCCGCACCAGCAGCACGACGGCGAGCAGGATCACGACGATGAAGTCGCCGGTGCCGCCGAGGTAGAAGTTGGCGAACTGCTGCAGGACGGCGACGAGGACGGATGCCACGGCGGCACCGGTCAGCGATCCGAGACCTCCCACCACGGTGACGATGAAGGCGAAGATCAGCAGCGTCGCGCCGAGATGGGCCGACACGAAGGTCGAGTAGTGCATCGCGAGCACTCCCCCGATGCCGGCCGCTGCACCGCCGATCGCGAAGACGAGGGTGAAGGAGCGGCGGACGTCGATCCCCAGCGCCGTCACCATCGAGCGGTTCTCGACGCCGGCGCGGATGATCATGCCGTACCGCGTGCGCTGGAGGAACAGCACCAGCACGACCAGCACGAGCACCGCGGCGATCATCAGCACCCAGTAGGTGTTCGGGATGCGCGCGCCCAGCACGTCGGTGGTCTGGCGCAGCCACGGCGGTCCGGAGATGTGGATGGGGTCGGTGCCCCAGATCCCCTCGAACAGGGCGACGGCGGCGAAGGAGAGCCCGACGGTGACGAGCACCTGCTCGATATGCCGTTCGTAGAGCGGACGGATCAGGACGAGCTCGGTGAGGGTCGCGAACACCGCGCCGACCGCGGCGCCGACGAGCACCGAGAGGAGGAAGGATCCCCAGGACTCGGTGCCGAGCGCCTGCGCCACCATCCATCCCATGAAGGCGCTGAGGGTGAGGAACGCCCCGTGCGCGAAGTTGAGGACGTGCATGAGCCCGTAGATGAGGCTCAGTCCACTGGCGACGAGGAAGTAGAGCGCGCCGAGCCCGACGCCCGTGATGAGGGTGAGGACGAGGGTGCTCACTTCGACTCGCTCCGCTCGCTCAGTTCATCGCCTGCGCCTTCAGACTCCGCGTGCACGCCGAGGAGGCGCCGGGTGAGGTCGTCGTCGTCGAGGATCTCTCTGGCCTTTCCGGTGTAGACCACGCGCCCGCCGCCGATGACGATCGCGGTGTCGGCCAGGCGCCGGACCACGTCGAGGTTCTGCTCGACGAGGAGGATCGGCACGGTCTTGGCCGCCTCCTCGAGTGCGTCGGCGACCTGGGCGACGATCTTGGGCGCGAGGCCCTTCGTCGGCTCGTCGACGAGGAGCAGGCGGTTGTCGTTGATCATCGCGCGGGCGACCGACACCATCTGCTGCTGCCCGCCCGAGAGGGTGCCGGCAGGCTGGTCGCGTCGCGCGACGAGGTCGGGGAACAGTTCCGCGACGAACTCGCGCCGCGGCACGCGCTGGCGCTCGGCGAGGGCGAGGTTCTCAGCCACGGTGAGCTTGGAGAAGATCTCGCGGTCCTCGGGCACGTACCCGACCCCGCGGCGCACGATGCGGTGCGTCGCCAGGCCGTCGATCCGCTCGCCCGCGAGCCGGACCTCGCCGCGGCGGTGGATGAGACCCAGGATGCCGCGGAGTGTCGAGGTCTTGCCGACGCCGTTGCGGCCGAGCACGGCGGTGATGCCCGCGGCCGGCATCTCGAACGTCACCTCCTCGACGACCTGCTGCCCGGCGATGGAGCAGCGCAGCCCCTTCACCGTGAGGATCGGCGCGGCGGGGCTCATGCCGCCCCCGTCCCGAGGTAGGCGCTCTGAACGAGCGGGTCGGCCATCACGTTCTGAGGCGTGTCGAAGGCGATGATCGTGCCGAAGTACATCACCGCCACCTTGTCGACGAGACCCATGAGCACGTCGATGTGATGCTCGACCATGAGCACGGTGCACCCCTTCTCGCGGTGGAGATCGCGGATGTTGCCGACGAGTCCGGCGACGTCGCCCGACGCGACGCCGGCCATCGGCTCGTCGAGGAGAACGATGCTCGTCTCGGTCGCCAGCAGCACCGCGATCTCGAGCTTGCGCTTGTCGCCGTGGGAGATGTCTCCGGCGGCAGCGTCGCGTTTGTGGCTCAGGCCGACGGCCTCGAGCTTCTCGAGCGCCCGCTCGGTCGCGGCATCCGATCGCCTCGGGAACCGCAGGAGCGACCCCGATCCCCCCAGCGACACCTGAGCCGCGAGACGCACGTTCTCGAGGACCGTGAGTCGCGGGAAGAGGCTCGAGGTCTGGAAGGTGCGCCCCAGTCCCGCCCGGGCCCGCGCGGGCACGGACGCCGTGGTGATGTCGTCGCCGTCGAGCATGACGCGCCCGGCGGTGGGTGTGAGGAGTCCGGAGACCACGTTGAAGAGGGTGGTCTTGCCGGCTCCGTTCGGCCCGATGACGCCCACCAGCGAACCGGCGGCGACATCGAGGGCGACATCTTTCAGGATCGTCGCGCCGCCGATCTGCAGGCCGAGGCCTTCGACCTGCAGCCGCGAACCGCGCGTGGCGGTCTGCGCAGCGGGCGCGGACGGGAGGGGGGTGCTCATCGTTCGGTGACGCTTCCGCTCACTCGGCGGCTTCGGCCGGCGCGACGTCGTCTGCGGAGACCGTGTCGACGAGCTCGGGGACGAAGGCGCCGCCGTCGGCGACGAGCTTCACCTGGTACATCTCCTGGATGAGCGCATGGTCGCTCTCACGCACCGTCATGGTGCCCTTCGGTCCCTCGAACTCGAAGCCCTCGAGCGCTGCGACCATGGCGTCGACATCGCCCTTGCCCTCCTGGATGGCGTGCACGATCATGATCGCCGCATTGAAGCCGTCGGGGCTGAAGAGGTCCGCCGTGCCGCCGGCTTCCTCGATCGCGTCCACCATCGCGGTGTTGACGTCGTTCTCGGGAGCACCCGGGAAGTAGTGGTTGAGGAAGTTGATCTTCTCGGATGCCTCGCCGTACGCGCCGAAGGTGGCGGCGTCGCCGAGACCGGTCACCACGGGGATCTCGTCGAGGACGCCCTGCTGGCTGAGGGCCTGCCACATCGCCCCCGAGGTGGCGCCGGCCCACGCGACGAAGACGAGGTCGGGCTCCGACGTGAGGATCTGCTGCGCGAACGGGGTGAACTCCGTCGCGTCCTCCGCGACGAGCACGGGCGTCACGGTCGCGCCCTGCCCGCCGAGAATCGCCTCGACGGCCGCGACGTTGCCCTGTCCGAACGCGTTGTCCTGAGCGAAGACGGTGATGGTGCGGCCCTCGATGTCATCGAGGAAGGTACCCGCGGTCGCGACGTCCTGCGCGCTCTGACGACCGGAGCGGAACGTGTAGTCGTTGATGCCGGTGATGGCGTCGGCGGCCGCCGGACCCGAGATGTAGAGCACCTTGTTCTGCTCGGCCTGCTCGGCGACCGCCAGAGCAACGCCGGAGGATGCGGTGCCGGCGATGATGTTGACGCCCTCGCCGATCAGCTCCTTGACGGCCGTCACGGCCTTGTCGGGGTCACCGGCGTCGTCGCGGTTCTCGATGGTGATGGTGGTGCCGTCGATCTCGCCGGTCCCGTCGGTGGCGTAGTCGAGACCCGCCTCGAACGCGTCGAGGTACTGCTTGCCGTATCCGGCCAGCGGGCCGGATTCGCTCGTGACGATGCCGACGGTCACCTCGGACGGACCGCCGCCTTCGGTCGCTCCGCCGCCGGGTGTCGTCGTGGGGGCGCACGCCGCCAGGACGACCGCGGCCGTGGCTGCCACGGACCCGAGGAGCAGCTTCTTCGTTACCCGCATGTGAGTGCCTTTCACCATTGGAAGGAGGGGTGCCCGATGGGCATACCTGAAACCCGATTCAGGTACTCGCAAATGTAGGTAAACCGCGCCTTGCCGTCAAGTCGAGGGCGGATGCCCCGCCGTGTCGTTACGCGATCGCGATGTGCCTTGTGCGGCTCAGCGGAGGTACGCGTCGACCATCAGCGACCCGCGGATGTCGCGCAACGCCTCGATCACGCGCTCCAGGCCGCGCCTGCCCACGCTCGAGAGCTGAAGATCGAAGGGCCCCAGCTTCTCGAGCTTGCCGGTCCGGATGCGCACGACCTCCCAGCCCGCTGCTCGCAGCGTGCGGTCCTTGCGCCGATCGGCGTCTTCCCGCTTGCCGACGTGCTCGAGCCCATGGCGGCCGGTGGTGTCGTACTCGACCGCAACCCTCAGTTCGGGAAGCAGAATGTCTGGCCATACTCGAGGTGGTCGAAGAACGGGCGGGAGACGCGCACCGCGGTGAAGCCCGGAGTCACGTCGAGACGCGCGAACAGGTCGGCGCGCAGCTGCGCTTCGGCCGCTGATGCCGGCCTCGGCGCGCACGCGCTCACGAACGGCTCCCCCGGCGCGATAGCAGGGGTCTTCGGGCAGAGCGCGCGGGCGGGCCTGGGCGGCTTCGGCGCGCGGGGGCGACCTTCGCCGGTGGCGGCGGTTCTCGCCGCCACCGGCGCCTTGGCCAGGACGGCGCAGTCCGGGCACCACGCCGATCGCCGGCGCTCACGCCCCGGGCGCGCGCGCTGCTCGGCGGGAGTGGCCGCGAACGTGTGCCCCGCGTCGCACTGCCACAGCAGGAGCACGTCGGCCGCCGGCGGGATCTGCGTGAGGACGATCCCGGCGTTCAGATCGGGGTGGTACTGCCGGATGAGCACGGGATAGGGCGCCCACGCCTCGCGGTAGGTGCCGACGGCATACGGCACGTCGGCGCCACGCGAGAACTGTCGCCGCGCCCACCACAGCTCAACCCGTTCGGCCATGCCGGAACGGTATCGCGGGCCTCCCCCACGGGCCCCGGCGGGCGGGTGCCCGCTGCGGATGACCGCGTCCCGCGGAACGAAGAAGAGCGGCCCCCGGAACACGAAGAAGAGCGGCCCGCTTCGGGACCGCTCTTCTCTCTGTGCACCCCCAGGGACTTGAACCCTGAACCCACTGATTAAGAGTCAGTTGCTCTGCCGATTGAGCTAGAGGTGCGTGATCCGCACGTGGCGAACCGAGGGACCACGTTACCATCACGACGACGTCCACGAGAAATCGAGGCCACTCTTCGGCCACGTATCCTGGACACCGTGACCACCCCCGCCTCGATGCCCGCCTTCGACGCTCCGTACGAGGGTGATCTCGCCGACGATCTCGACCTGGCGCTGCGCCTCGCCGACGCGGCGGACGAGGCATCCATGTCCCGATTCGACGCCCCCGATCTCGAGGTCAGCACCAAGGCGGACGCCAGCCACGTCACCGAGGCGGACTTCGCGACCGAGCGCGCGATACGCTCCCTGCTCGAGGCCGAACGGCCGGGAGACGGTGTATTCGGCGAGGAGTTCGGAGTGACCGGCGACTCCACGCGTCAGTGGATCATCGACCCGATCGACGGCACCGCGAACTACCTCAAGGGCATCCCGATGTGGACGACGCTGATCGCGCTCGCCATCGACGGCGTGCCCCGTGTCGGCGTTGCGAGCCAGCCCGCCATCGGCCGGCGCTGGTGGGCAGGGACGGGCCTGGGCGCGTGGACGAAGACGCCCGACGGCGAACCGCGGCGGCTCGCCGTCTCGTCGATCGACACGATCGCGGAGTCGAGCGTGAGCTTCCAGAGCATCGGACAGTGGCGGGATGCCGGGCAGCTCGACGCTCTCGAGCGCCTCACCGCCTCGGTGTGGCGCGACCGCGGGTACGGCGACGCATGGCCTTACATGCTGCTCGCCGAGGGGCGACTGGAGTTCGTCGCCGAGTTCGGCGTGAAGGAGTACGACATCGCCGCGCTGGTGCCGATCGTGATCGAGGCCGGCGGACGCTTCACGTCCTTCGCGGGCAATGACTCGCTCTCGGAGCGTTCGTCCCTCGCCACCAACCGCGTACTCCACGACGCCTACCTCGACCTGCTCCACGACCGGTAGACCGCACCCCGCGAGCGCGCGGCCGAGGACGGCGGATGCCTCGCCCTCAGGGCGTGCCACAGCATCCGTCCTCCCCGCAACCCCCGCGAGGAACGGCGCGGAAGGGGTTTCACTGGTGACTCCCCCGCACGATCCCTCAGAGGCGGACATGAGCACCGACACGACCCACAGCGACCGCAGAATCGACGACGCGCCGGATCCTGACGACCCGAGCAAGCCCGCCACGCCGCGCCAGATCGAGAAGCGGTCGTGGAAATATGTCCTCGGAAAGACGATCCGGGAGTTCTCGGCCGACGAGTGCACCGATCTCGCCGCCGCGCTCACCTACTACGGTGTGCTGTCCTTCTTCCCCGGCCTCATCGCCGTGTTCTCGCTGCTCGGGATCGTCGGTCAGGGACGGCAGGCGGCCTCGACGATCCTCGAGATCGTGACCTCGGTCGCCCCCGGTGACACCGCCGAGGCGCTGCGCGAGCCGATCGAGCAGCTGGCGTCATCGCCGGCCGCCGGGTTCGCGTTCGTCAGCGGCCTCGTGCTGGCGATCTGGTCCGCCTCGGGATACGTCGGGGCCTTCAGCAGGGCGATGAACCGCATCTACGACATCGAGGAGGGCCGCCCCTTCTGGAAGCTGCGGCCCGTCCAGCTGCTCGTGACCGTCATGACGGTGATCCTCGTCACGGCATGCCTGGTGATCCTCGTGGTCAGCGGCCCGATCGCGGACGCGGTCGGCCAAGCCCTCGGAGTCGGCTCCACCGTCACGACCGTGTGGGACATCGTGAAGTGGCCGCTTCTCGCGCTCCTGGTGGTCGTGATGGTCGCGATCCTGTACTACGCGACGCCGAACGCGAAGCAGCCGAAGTTCCGGTGGATCAGCCTGGGCGCGCTCGTGGCGATCCTCGTGCTCGCGATCGCCACCGCCGCCTTCTTCCTCTACGTCGCGAACTTCTCCAGTTACGACCGCACGTACGGCTCGCTCGCAGGCATCGTCGTCTTCCTGCTGTGGATGTGGATCGCGAACCTGGCGCTGCTCTTCGGGGCCGAGTTCGACGCCGAGCTCGAGCGCGGCCGCGAGCTGCAGGCCGGTATCGAGGCCGAGGAGGAGCTCCAGCTGCCCCCTCGCGACACCCGCAAGAGCGACAAGGCCGCCGAGAAGGAGAAGCATGACATCGAGGCGGGTCGCCGGATCCGCGAGCAGCACGAACGCGACGGGTCGGATGACGACTCGCCTGAGACGCGGCGGCCCCCGGCCCCCGCGGCGACACCCAAGGAGAAGTGACGCCATGGAAGAACGCACTCCGCAATACCGTGCCAAGCACCCGCGATCGGTCCTCGCCGGCCCGTACGGTCACCCGTTTCATCCGCTTCTCGTCACGATCCCGATCGGCACGTGGACCGCGAGCATCATCTTCGACATCATCGCCTTCGCGGCCGAGGATCCCACGCCCTATGTCGTCGCCGCGAGGATCCTCATCCTGATCGGGATCATCGGAGCGGCCCTCGCGGCCGTGGTCGGGTTCCTCGACTACACGCAGCTCGTGAAGGGCACGGCGGCGCACCGCACGGCGACGATCCACATGGCGCTCAACCTGGGTGTCACGGCGCTGTTCATCGTCAACGCGCTCATCCGCTTCTCCGCGGACGACGACGAGGTGAGCGTCTTCGGGTTCATCCTCAGTCTTCTCGGCCTCGCCGTCCTCGGCGCTTCGGGCTGGCTGGGCGGCAAGCTGGCGTACCACTACGGCGTGCGGGTGGCCGAGGAGAAGACGCAGGCGGAGGGATTCCGCTGACGCCGCAGCGCCACGAGCGCGACGGCGACGGCCGGCGAACTCAGTCGACCGGACTGAGGTCGGGAAGGGCACGTGTGCCGAACTCGTGCCGCAGGGCGCTCAGCGCGGCGTGCCAGCCCGCGAGCCCGTGCACGCCCGGTCCGGGCGGGACGGACGCGGACGCGAGATAGACGCCGGGCAGCGGCGTGCGCCACGGATCGGTGCTCAACACGGGTCGACGGACCATCTGCCACAGGGTGGGCGCTCCGGCGGCGATATCTCCCCCCGGGTAGTTGGGATTGTGGTGCTCGACGTCCACGGCGTTGCGCGAGCTCGTCGCGAGGATGGTGTCGCGGAATCCGGGCGCGAACCTCTCGATCTGACCGATGACCGCCTCGGCGCGGTCGGCGGTGCTTCCGGCCGGCACGTGGGTGTACGTCCACAGGGTGTGCTGTCCCGCCGGCGCCCTGCTCGCGTCGAACGTCGACGGCTGCGAGACGAGGACGTACGGGCGCTCGGGCAGACGCCCGCGGTTGACCTCGTTCTCGGCATCCGCCACCTCGGCTCTCGTCCCGCCGACGTGGATGGTGCCCGCCTGCCGCACGTCGGTGTTCGTCCACGGCACGGGTGCACTCAGCGCGAAGTCCACCTTGGCCACGGCGCCCCCGTAGCGGAACCGGCCGAGCGCATGGGCGTAGCGCCGGGGCAGGGCTTCCCCTGCCATGCGCAGGAGCGCGCGCGGGGTGACGTCGAGGATCGTGACGCGCGCGCGGGGCAGCTGGCCGAGGCTCAGGATCGGATGGTCCAACTCGAGTTCACCGCCGTGCGCGCGAAGGTCGGCGACCATCGCATCCACGATCGCCTGGCTTCCGCCGACCGGAATGGGCCAGCCGCGAGCGTGGGCATAGGCGCCGAGGGCGAGGCCCGCACCCGCCGCGGCGATGCTCGGCTGCGACAGGATCGTGTGCGCGGCGACTCCGGTGAGCAGCGCCGGGGCGACCTCCTCTCGGAAGCGCACCTCCCATGCCTGTGTCCCCTGCTCGAGCGCGCGAAGGCCGAACGACACCGCGGTCGCCGGGTCGCGCGGGATCCGGATAAGCGACGAACCCGTGAAGTCCGCGACCTCGGCCGCGTGATCGACGAGCGGACGCATGAGCCGGTCGTAGGCGCGCCCGTCGCGCCCGAGTCCCTCGCACGTGCGGTCGAGGTCGAGATACGCGAGCCCCGCCCGGCCGCCGTCGAGCGGGTGGGCGAACGACAGCTCGGGGACTGCGAACTCGACGCGTTCGCGCAGGCCGAACTCGCGGAAGAAACGCGACTCGAACGCCAGCGGGTGCACGGCGGAGCAGACGTCGTGGCGGAATCCAGGGAGCGTGAGCTCGCGGGTCGCGGCGCCACCGCCCGCCTGATCGGCGCGCTCGTAGACCCGCACCCGCAGCCCCGCACGCGCGAGGGTGACCGCGGCCGCGAGTCCGTTGGGTCCGGCGCCGACCACGACGACGTCGAGGTCAGCGCCCCGTGCTCTGGTCACGTGTTCGACACCCCGTCTTCCGCGTCCTGTCCGAGCTCTTCCTCGGCAGTGCTCTCGCCCGCCGGGCGCACCGCCATCCCTTCAGCAAGGTACGCCAATCGGTGGAGCGTCTCATCGTTGCGCCCGTGCAGGCCGATGTCGAGGAGCGCCTGCGGGATGTAGCGGCCGGGCCCGGCCACCGCCTCCTCCTGGATGCGCACGACGCACCCGTTCCCGCGCCGCTTCACGTCGAGCGTGACCCGGGCCTCGCCGATCGGCCATCCGCGCGCCCGCATCACCATGCGGCGCGGCGGGTCGTACGCCTCCACGACCGTCTTGTCGTCGATGAGCATCGGCCAGACGCCGAAGGAGTGGTGAAGCTCCGAACCCGCCTCCGGCCAGTTCTCCCCGACGTCGCGCATGCGCGACGCGCCCACCACCCACGACGGGTAGAGCCAGCCGTCCGCGAGCACGCGGAACACATCCTCCGGTGAACAGCGAAGAACCCTCACGTTGCGAGACATCCGATCGCCTCCTCGTTCAGGATGACGCTAGAGGAGACGGATGCCTCCGCCGAGGCGCTTGCGCGACGGCACCCCGTTGTGGTTCACAGGCGCGCGAGCCAGTCGACGACCGCCGATCGCACCGCGCGCGGGGCCGTCCACTGGACGAGATGGCGGTGGCGCGGCATCGAGACGAGCGCACCGTTCCTCGCGACAGCCCGCAACCGGCGACACCACAGGTGTCCGGCGATCGGGTCGGAGCCGCCTCGGACGATCAGCACCGGAGCCCTCACATCACGAAGTCGGGTCTCGAGCGGGTAGGCCAGCATGTGACGCAGCTGCGCGAGGTACCACAGCGGACCGCACCGCAGATAGTCGGCGAGGACCGCCAGGTTACCGGTCGGCGGCTCCCCCACGGTGTCGACCGTGAGGGCGACGGCCTGCGCGGGGAACGATCGGTGGCGGCGATCGGCGACCGGTCCCATGAGCACGACGCGGTGGGCGAGGTCCGGGCGCTGGATCGAGAGCTCGGTCACCCACTGCGTGCCCATCGAGTGTCCGACGAGCACACAGTCGCGCAGCCCGAGCCGATCGATCACCGCACCGAGTGCCCCGGCCATCGCGGCGACGTCGACGTCCCGGTCCGGTCTGGGCAGTCCGCCGAAGCCGGGCAGATCGATGGAGTGGACCTCGGCTGTGGCGGCGAACTCGTCGAAGAGCCGGTCGAGGTAGCGGTGCGAGACGCCGATCCCGTGCACGAGCACGACCGGCGCGTCCGCCCCGGCACCCGCCCTCACCGACGACAACGTCCGGACCGGGAGTCCGTCGACGACGAGTCGTCGTTCGCGTGCGTCGGGTGCCGCCATCCCGCCAGCGTATTGACGCGCGAGGCGGGCGGCGGGAGGTTGACAACGGCGCCCTCGTGCCTGTGCGGGGCGGCGGATGCGTGGTTGCGGAGCCCGGTCGCGGGGTGAATCCTGTCACTGAGGTCGGGGAGGTGATGCATGACCACGGATGCCTCTCGACCGCAGGCGGGACCTCGTCGAACCGCACGCGACGGGGAGCCGGCGCGCACGCGACCCGTGCGCAGCGTGGGACTCGAGGAGGAGTTCCTCCTCGTCGACGCCGAGACCTTCCTCCCCGCTGCGCTCTCGGACGCGATCGTGGGTCCGGAGGGGGTCCACCTGGCATCCGGGACGATTCTCGAGCACGAGGTGAAGCAGGAGCAGATCGAGGTCGTGAGCCCGCCGTTGTTCACGTTCGATCAGCTCCTCGCAGCCATCGTGAGCGGCCGCCGCGCGGCGGATCGTGCCGCGCGCGCGGTCGGGGCGCGCGTCGCCGCGCTGGCGACCTCGCCCGTGAAGTGCGACACCCATGCGGTGGCCACGTCGAGGTATGCCCACATGACCGAGCGCTTCGGCCTGACGATGTCCGAGCAGCTCACGTGCGGGCTGCATGTGCATGTGCGCGTGCACTCGGCCGACGAGGGCGTGGCCGTGCTGGATCGCATACGGCCGTGGCTGCCGGTGATCCTCGCCCTCAGCGCGAACTCTCCGTTCTGGCGTGGCGACGACAGCGAGTTCGCCAGCTATCGGTACCAGGCGTGGGGCCGCTGGCCCGGCTCGGGCGCCTACGATCGGTTCGGCTCCAGCGAGGCCTACTTCGAGGCGGTGGAGCGGATGCTCCGCACCGAGGTGTCGCTCGATACCGGGATGGTCTACTTCGATGCCCGTCTCTCCGCCCACGTGCCGACGGTCGAGGTGCGCATCGCGGACGTGTGCCTCGCCGCCGAGGATTCCGTGACGGTCGCTTTGATCGTCCGCGCCCTGGTGGAGACGGCCGTCGCCGAATGGCGTGCGGGACTCGCCGCCGACGACGTGCCGACGTCGCTCCTGCGACTGGCGTCGTGGCGGGCAAGCCGCTCGGGGCTGGACGGAGATCTGCTGGACCCTCGCACGGGAACGCCGCGTCCCGCCGGCGAGGTGGTCGATGCGCTCCTGCGGCATGTCGAGGGCGGATTCACCGACCGATCGGAGGCGACGCGGATCGCGGCCCACGTGTACGAGATCGTCCGCCGCGGCAGCGGCGCAGCGCACCAGCGCGTCTCATTCGCCCGCCACGGCGACGGCGCGAGCGTCATCCGCGATGCGGTGGCGGCGACGCTCGCACGCCCGCACGGCCGCAGGTGACGGGTCTCACCGATAGGGTCGGTGAGCGCCGGTGCACGGCGCCAGGACGCGGAGGTCGACGATGGAGCACTTCGACACGATCGTGGTCGGCGCGGGGGTTGCCGGGCTCACAGCGGCTCGCCTGCTGACCCGCCACGGGCGCCGTGTCCTCGTCCTCGAGGCGCGCGACCGGGTCGGTGGCCGCGTCGTCACCGATCGACGGTACGGGCTTGCGACCGACATGGGCGCGTCGTGGATCCACGGCATCACCGACTCCCCCGTCGCCGCCGCCGCTGAGGCCTTCGGCATGCGCATGGTCGAGTACACCGTCGGCGGCTACCAGCCCGACAGCCGGCCCATCGCGTATTACGGACCCGACGGCGCGCGTCTGTCCGATGCCGAGGCGGAGCAGTTCGCCGAGGACATCCGCACCCTGGATGCGACGCTCGTCGGGGTGATCGCCGCGTCGGGCCCGGATGCCTCCTACCGCGACGTCGCCGAGGAGGCCCTTGCGGCCCAGGCGTGGGGCGCCGAGCGGGCGCAGCGAGTGCGCGAGTACCTCGAGCATCGGTCCGAGGAGCAGTACGGGGCGTGGATCGAGGACCTGGCGGCGCACGGACTCGACGACGACTCCATCGACGGAGACGAGGTCGTCTTCCCGGACGGCTACGACGTCCTGCCGCGCCGGCTGGCGGAGGGACTCGACGTCCGCCTCACGCACGTCGTCGAGCGGGTGCGGTGGACGGGCGACGGCGTCGAGGTCACCAGCGACTACGGCACCGTGACCGCCGACACCGCGATCGTCACCGTCCCCGTCGGGGTCCTGCAGTCCCCCGAGTTCGTCATCGAGCCGTCGCTGCCCGAGCCCGTCGCGGGGGCGCTCCGCCGCCTGAAGATGAACGCCTTCGAGAAGGTGTTCCTGCGGTTCCGCACCAAGTTCTGGGACGACGGCGTCTACGCGATCCGCCAGCAGGGCCCGGAGGCTCGCTGGTGGCACTCGTGGTACGACCTGACGGCGCTGCACGGCATCCCGACTCTGCTGACCTTCGCCGCCGGGCCGGCCGCCGTCGAGACGCGCGACTGGTCGGAGGAGCAGATCGCCGAGTCGATCCTCGTGCAGCTTCGACGCCTCTACGGCGACAGAGTGGAGCGCCCGACCCACGTCCACGTGACGGACTGGCAGGACGACCCGCATTCCTTCGGCTCGTACGCGTACATGACGGTCGGGTCGACGACCGACGACCACGACGCACTCGCGACGCCGATCGGCGGCGTGCTGCACCTGGCCGGAGAGGCGACGTGGACGGATGACCCGGCGACCGTGCCCGCGGCGATGCTCTCCGGTCATCGGGCCGCGCAGCACGTGCTCGGGCACGACGTCGCTATCGACGGAATCTGGACCGCCCCGGCGTAACGGCGGCCGACAGCGCCCGAGGGCTGTGGCCAGACGGGTGCGATCACTAGCATCACTCGAATGGGGAAAGTGAGGATCCCTGGCCTCGCGGCGGACTTCCGCGTGCCACGGAGCTGGCCGGCTCCGACGGATTCCTGGCTGCGACGCAACGCGTTCTGGCAGCCGCCCGACGGCTGGGTGCCGATCCCGGGCCTGCCGCCCGCACCCGCCGGGTGGGCGTTCTGGCAGCCGAACCAGCAGTGGGAGCGCTCCAATCCCGAGCTCTACCGGCGCGCGAACCGCTGGCTCCGGGCGGCGAACGTCCTGGGCTGGGCGATGCTCGCCGCCTTCGCGATCCGGATCCCCTTCGCGCTGATCGGCAACGCTGCGATGCTCTGGCCGCTCGGCGTCGCCTGGGTCACGCTCGCCGTGGCGGCGCTGGCCTGCCTGATCGTGCGGGAGGTCCTGCGGGTGCGCGCCACGCGGGCCGCGATGATCCAGGTCGCGCAGCTCGCCGCGGCGGAGCGAGAGCGCCGCCTGGTGCGGGAGTATCAGCAGTATCTGAGGGACGCATGATGACTCTCGACGAGGCGCGGATGCTCCTGGACGTCGGTCGCGGCGCGACGCGCGCCGAGCTCACGCGTGCCTTCCACCGCCAGGCCAGACGCCTGCACCCCGACATGCACCCGGATGCCGACGGCGAGACCAGACGGGTGCTCGCGCGTGACTTCGATCGCCTCCGGCAGGCCCGCGACGTTCTCCTGCTGCTCGCGCCGGATGATCCGGTCGAGACGGATGCCGGGGCATCCGTCCCCCGCCCCGCCTCCGCGACCCGCGACGATCGGGCCGGCACCGCGCCGCCAGGAGGCGCCTCGCCCGGTCCCGGCCCCGCGACGCGCTCACGGCCGGCCCGCACCACGCTGCGTTTCGACGAGTTCGTGCGCGTGCAGGATGCCGACGGCTTCGGGCCCGGGGTTCGTTCGCGTGCGCCGCGCGACGTCGCCCGGATCGTGGCCTGGTCGCTGGTCGGCGTGCTCGCGGTCGCGACCGCCGGCGCCCTCGCCTTCGCGGCCGTCGCGGTGTGAGCACCGCGCCGGGGGCGTCTCCCCGCCTGCGGAAGGTCGAACCGATCACGCCGCGCAGGTGGACGCCTCATTCAGCCAGCCGGCCACTTCCGCATCGACATCGGCGATCGATCGGATCTCGAGGTGATGCAGCCACACCGCAGGTGAGGGGTGCACGACCTCCTTGAATCTCGGCGATGCCAGTCGATCAGGGAGCGCGATCGACAGCACCACCTCAGCCGCGGGATCTCGGAGGTACCGGCCCGGAAGCCACAGGTAGGCGAATCCTCGCCGCCTCGCCAACTTCACCTGACTCCGCGAGGCCCGCACGGTGACGTCTGGTGCGGAGACAATCTCGAGGACACGCTCGTACACCCGTAGCCCGAGCGGCGAGTCGGCGAAGAAATCCGCGGGCGTGATGCTCACCTTCACTCCCTCACATCGATGCGCACCGGCGGCTCATCGGCGGGGAACACCACGATCGCCTCGCGGCGCTCGGGGTCCATCCGCAGGACCGCCATCACGACACGCTAGTCCTGCACGCCCGCACGCGTAGGCTCTTCGGATGACCTTCGAGTCCAATGACGGCGACAGCGGCGACGACGTGATCCGCCGCGAGATCCACGCTTGGGACCAATCCGACGATGCGGGACCATCGATCGTCGTCGCAGTCGAGGATGGTGCCGCGTGAGCGTGCACCTCATCGGCGGCGGCGCGACAACGGTTGCGGATGCCCCGCTCTACGCGCCGTTCGTCGCCGAGGCGCTCCTGCGCGCAGGCGACGTCGGCCGCGAGCGGCCGCGCATCGCCGTGATCTCGCTGCACCCTGAGGCAGCCGAGAAGGCGGCTGCACTCGGCGAACTCCTCACCCAGGCCGGAGCAGGATCCGCAATCGAGGTGCACCTGACCGCGGGGCGCCACGGCGAGCCGATCGGGCTCGACGCCCTCGCCAGTGTCGACGGCATCGCGGTCGGGGGCGGCATCGTCGAAGACGTGCGCGCCGGGCTCGAGCCCGTGTTCGGCGAGCTGCGCCGGCTGGTCGCCGGCGGTGTGCCCTACCTCGGCGTTTCGGCGGGCGCGATGATCGCGGCGGAGGGCTCGTTCGGAGGCGGCTCGCGCATCGGCGGCGTGGTCGTCTCACCCGAGGATCCCGGCGAACCGGGCGACGAACTGGAGATCGAGCGCGGCATCGGCCTCGTCGACGTGGCCATCGAGGTTCACGTGGCCGAGCGCGGCATGCTGTCCCGACTGGTCGCCGCCGTCGAGTCGGGGATGGTCGCGGGTGGGCTCGGCATCGACGAGCGAACGGCCTTGATCGTGAGCGACGGCGGGGTCCGCGTCGAGGGCAAGGGCAGCGTCTGGCGGGTGCTGCCGGCCGAGGGCGGTGTGCTCGTCTCCACGATCGGCGGCTGAAGGCGCCCTCTGCGGCGAGCATCGCGCGGACCCGCAATTCGACCTGTCGGCAACGAGCCCCTGCAGTCGGCCTGCGGGCAATCGCGCCCGGTCTGCGGGCGATGGCCGTGCAGCATCCGTCTCATCGCGCGATTCTCAGGGGTCGAGCCCTAAGAAGCGGTCGACTCGCGGTCAACTCCTCCGCGGCGAGCCCCGGAGCGGTCGGCGTGGGTTTCGCGGCGGCGTTGGCGCCGGCCACTCCCGATCTCGGCCCGGATAGGCAGCCACAATGGGGCATCGCAGCGGGCGCGCTATTCGGTCGCGCCGGTCGCTCACGGGCTCGCGAGTACAGCATCGCCTCGTCACAACGGGGTTGCACGAGCACCGATGGGCGGCTCCTACACGAGGGACCACCGGCGCCAACCACGCTCCGACCGTCCGCTCAGGGACCGGCTTGCGGATACGACTCCTACTCGGATCGCTAGCCTTACCGGCATGGCTGATGGCACATCCTCCAGCGAGGTCTACTACTTCCTCCAGGTGTTCGAACGCGTGGCTGCCGACGACACCGCACTTCGTCGGCGCATCGAGTCGCTATCGCCGGACGAGCGCAGAGCCGTTGCGCATGCGGTGGTCGAGTTCGAACGTGACATGGAGAACGATGCGACCGGGCGTGCCCTTGTGAAGGACGCCATTCGGCGAGCGCTTCCACCCGGCTAGGCGATTGACCTGTCGGATCGTGCAATCGTCCACGGCTCGACGAGCGCTCAAGGACCGGGTTGCGGCCGATGAACGTAGTGGAGGCCGACTGTGCGCAGAGTCTCAGTCCGGGGATGGCCCACGGGTAAGCCAACCTGAGTTGCTGATTCGCGAGGCTTTCGCCGCGTCGAAGTTCTTCGAGTCTGTCCACCGTTCGTTCGTTGTCATAGTCGTCGAGACGAACGATCGGCGGCCGAGGCGGCGAGGCTACGCTCTGCGACGCGGGCGGCGCGCTCCCTTGCCAGTGTCGATGCCGGCGCGATTTGCCCAGGCACGGAATTGCTTTCCAGCTAGGGCAGTCGTGCCGGGAGCCCAACTAGTGTTCTGGGCGGCACGGAGAATACCGCCCAGCAGGTCAGGACTCGCCTTTGGATCATCTTCGAGAGCCTTTATCGCGGACGCCGCCCCCGGCACCTGTTTCATCTGCTGAAGAAGAACGCTGGTGTCGATTGATCCGTCCCGAAAGATCTCGGGTAGCGCGAGAGTCAGATCCATCTGAGCATCCATTGAGACGAGTCCGAGTGCCAGCAAGTCGCGAGATGTGCTGGCGACGGCGCGATCTTTCCGCGCTGAGATAACACCGCTGTCCGCAACCTGCGACAGGAGTCGAAGGCTCGGATCGGGGGCACGCTGAGGGAAGACGCCGACGCGCCTCCGGCTGCTCGCCTGGAGCAGGGAAATCTCCGAGGCATCGGCCTCCGTCCACGTGATCGCTTGCCGTCCCACGGTCACGAACCCGGCGTACTCCATCCATCTGGCAAACGCTCGGGCATATGTCAGCCACGTCTCATGACGCGCCGCGACAGCTGGATAGGTCTTCGGCAACATCGCCGCGAGAGCCGCAACATCAACTTCTCCTTCGAAACGTTCCGACAGCTCCTGGAACTGCGTGAAGGCGCGGTGCCTCCGCAACGCTCGTTGGACGCGACCGCGAAGCACCTCTTCGAGAAGATCCTCGTCTGTGTCCGCATCGACCAGACTAACTTCGCCCTGAGAAGCGGTGACTAGACCGAGCAAGCGTGCGTCGCGGACAACGTTCTGTACGACGTTCTCGGACATCGATAGAGCTTTCGCAAGCTCCTCCACGGTCATCGCGCCGCCGCGATCCACCAACTGCTGGAGCATGCGACCGACCCAGAGCGGTAGCTGGCGCAGAATGTAAGCGTCCTCGATCGGTACACGATCTGTGTTGAGGTAGTCGCGGAAGATATCCCAGTACGTGTCTAGCCGTTCTGCCACTTGCACGATCAGGCGCTGGTCGAGGAGCGACTGAACGAGCGTCGCCGGGTACTTCTCGGTCGCCTCCCCAATTGCGACTGGGGCGTACTTGGCGATCCAGCGCAGGGCCTCCAGTTCCTGCGGCTGCAAGTTGGCTAGGTCTGCTTCGAACAACCTCTGGATGTTGAGGGCCTCTGCAGCCAAGTCTGCTTGAGACACGCCGCGCGACGTTTCCGCAAGGACATGACTGGACAGCTTCTTAACGAGCCATGGCAGACCCTGCGAGTACTCCCGAAGCTTCGACTTGAGTTCCGGAAGCAGAGCGCTCCCAATCGCCTTTTCCAGACGCCGCAGAATCGTACCGATTTCGGTTGGGCCCAGCGGTCCGAGGTTGGTGACTTTGCCTCGATCTCTGATGGCGTCACGAAGCTGGAACGGATAACCCTCCGTCCACCCAACCACGTCGGTCTTCCATGCGAAGCCAACGAGGACCGGGACATCGGAATCCCCGAGGGCAAACGCTAGATCGCGGAACTCCCGCGTGAGTGCCTCATCGCGGAACACGTTCTCGAACTGATCGAAAATCAACAAGATTCGGGAGCCCTTGGCCCACTCCGAACGCTCGAGCGTGGTCAGCGCGCTAGCGGTGCTCGCCCACGATGCGTCGGCCGTGAGCTTGATCGAACCCGCTCGCGTTGCCCGAAGGGCTGCAAGACGTAGTGCCTGAGCCACAAATGATGGGCGCGACGCAGTGCGGCAGTCGAGCACAATCGCCACTCCGCCCAGCTGTTCGACTGTCCGCTTGAACTGCAAGCTGAGTGAACTCTTTCCCCAGCCTGACTGGGCGTTGATGACGACCACTCCTGGCCCCGCCTCGAGCGCTGTCGTCAGATCTTGAACAGCGTCCTTCCTTCCGACGAAGAACTTGGGCGAGACGGGTAGCTGGTATTCGAAGTCGCTGTTACCAGATCGGACCTCGACCATGACATCGTCGACGACTTCGACACGGCTCTTGGCCTCTCGTGCACCAGCCGTATCGTAGGCCACGCACGCCAGGCCGTCGCCATAATCTGAAGCTCGGAGCGCTTCGAGGGCGGGGTCTGCAACCACTCCTGAGGCTGACCATACCGCGACCTCAGTTGGGACACGACTCTTGGCATCGAGCACCTTCGCCGACCCGAACAGCCCTTCCTTCGTGACGACGATCGCGAGATCGGATAGCACTCGATCAGCGAGGGCAGCTGGTGGAGGAGCGAACCTCTTTGAGTCGGTGAGGAGTCGTGCGATGTCCTGCGCATCGACGTAGTGGAACTGCTTGTCCCGACTCTCGCGCTGGCGCGCTTTCTCGACTGCGGGTTGCGTCAGTTTTGGGAGACAAACGAAGAATCCATCTACGGGATCCGGCGTCTCGTCCCGCTCAGCAACGAGCTTCCCGACGAACGCCATCAATTCCTTCGCGGCCACCGGCGTCGAATAAGCCTTGCACTCCGCCAACGCGATCGCGCCAGACATGCGATGCTTGGCGCGGATGTCGATCTCAACGCCATCGCTCGTGACATCGACTCGTTCGGCGGTGGCCGCCTCGTACCCATGAGCCTCTAGAAGCAGCGCGAAGAACCTCTCAAACAGATGACCGCGGTTGTGGGCACGCGCGCCAGGCGTATCACCTTCGGCGAGCACCACGACCGTGACGTCCTCGAAATCAATCGACTGCATGGCTCGACCTTAGTGCGCGTACGAGTCGGTCAATTGCTACCAAGTCGGTCAACCCACGGGAGCCGACTCGATCACTCGATCCCCCTAAGCGGACTGCCATCGCCATCTGAAGCTTCACCGATACCGGTCGCCTGCCAAGCCGACAAGTCCGGCCGACTCACGTTGGCCCCATACTCGCCCAGATTGCATCCTCGTCGTGTGCGCGACGAGGGTTCCCCTCTCGTTCGCCGCTCGCAAGTGAATGGCGGTCGCGCGCACTCACGCCGGCCCGCTACCTCCCTCGTGCGGGCAGCGCGCGGATGGGGATCGATCCCGGTGCGTGTCTGCACTGCTGGTGGCACCGTCGGCAGCAATGGAATACAGATTGGCTATGCCAGGGTCTCCACGGCGGATCAAGATCTCACCTCGCAGCGTGACGCGCTCCTGCGGATGGGAGTCCTCGATTCGAACATCTACGTCGATCACGGACTGACCGGTACGAACCGGGCCCGGCCCGGACTGCGCGAAGCGCTCGCCGCGGTCCGGGAAGGCGACACACTCGTCGTCACCAAGCTGGACAGGCTCGCGCGATCGGTGCGGGACGCACGCGACATCGCCGACGAACTGACCACGAAAGGAGTAGCGCTTAGTCTCAGCGGCAGTAGATACGACCCGACCGACCCAATCGGGAAGCTGCTGTTCAACGTGCTCGCCATGGTCGCGGAGTTCGAACGCGACCTGATTAGCATGCGTACGAAAGAAGGGATGGCGGTGGCCCGCGCGAAGGGTCATTTGAAAGGCAAGCAGCCGAAGCTGTCGATGACGCAGCGCAAGCTGCTGTTCGACGTCCAGGACCGGGGTGAATACACCCAGACTGAGATAGCCGAGCTATTCAATGTGTCCCGTGCCACGGTCTACCGCGAATTGCAGCGTCGCCGAGTGGCATTCCTCGCGACGTGCGAAGCACACATCTTCTGAACCTTCGTCGATCCCATCCGCTGTGGTTGCCCACGGCGGGCAACGCCGCGGCCCAGACGCGATCTCGGAGAGGGCGTCGCCTAATCAGGGATCAGCTACGGCCGGCTCGACGGACGACCAACGCCGACTTGTTCGAGCATGTCGTGCGCGGAACCCAGTGCGATATAGGCGAGTCGGTTGTCCGGATGCGAATACACGACCTCGAACCCGCAGAGACGGCACCAGAGGTCAACGCTGCGATCAATGTCAGCGACAAGCAGCTCGGGAACCAGTGCGGGCTCGACGACATCAGTTCTGAACTCATGGTCTCAGCAGCGTCCGGTACCCACGCTCTGGTGGATCCGCCTGTGCACAGCTGTTGTGCGCTCTCTCGCCTGCACACCCAGGATCGCCGGATGGATCACTTCGACGTCGTCGTAAACGGTGAGCTGTTCCGAACTACCGAGCGAGCTCGGGCGGGTGGGGCCACGAGTTACGACTTCGCCTGGCTGAATGCGCCAGCGGAAGGAACGTACGGATTCACCGTAGGTCGCTCCTCTGGCCGTACGACCCGGAGGAACTCGTCGCCCAAAGCACGTCAGTTCGTCGAGGCGTTCTACGGGCCCGGCGGCATCGGAGAGACGGACTTCCCAAACCACACCCCGGCCAAACCCGGCGAGCAAGGGCCGGCGTCAGGCTGCTGCTCCGACGCCTGACCTTTGATCTGATTCGCAACCAAGTGGTCGCCGCCCGCGCTCGGCTGCTATCCCTGAGCTCGCCCGCCGACCGCTCCGTCTACTGAGCGGCGAGGGCCCACCATGAGGCGCGAGACTTCTTCCATCCGCGGATGCCGCTCGTCGCCGTTTTCGACCACGCCCTTGTGCCAGGTCAACTCGAGGCCGTCAGACGTGTCCTGCAGCACCGAGAGATTGTTGTCGAACCACGGCCCCTTGGTCGTCGTCCAGTCGAACGGCGGATCGGGTACTTTCGCCGAGTGGGCGACGACGGCACCGACGGGACGCGCCAGGCCGTATGACATCACTACCGAGAACCAGCGCATCAGGATCGGTAGCGGATTGCGCACCGGAGAGCACACGGCTTGCACGATCCTGCCCCCACCGGACCGCTCGACTTCTGCGACATACGAGAAGTGCACGTCGCCGGAGAGCACCAGCAACGAGTCGGGCGCGTCGCCGCGGCCTCCATCAGCGATCTCCGTCAGGATGCCCGCCAGCGACTGGAAGCTGCTTTGCCAGGCAGCCCAGTGCTCGAGATCCACCATCTGCCGCAGGCGTTCGCCGATCCGGGCGGCGAAGCGCCCCCAGGCGCCCTGCGAGATCGCCTCGTCCCAGGACTCGATGTGATGCAGCCCGATAGGCAGCAGGAACGGGAGCGAGGTCGCGACGAGCAGATGCCGGAAACCGCCCTGCAGCTGCTCGTCCAGCCACTCCCACTCCGTCGAATCAACCAGCGCTCGGGCCGTGGGCGTGAGGTCGCGTGCTGCGCGGGAGTCGACGACCACCAGACGGATGTCGCCGAAGTCGCGGCAGAAACTGAAACGGTACGTGCGGGGCTCCCGGTCCACCCGATCCGCCAAGGCATCCAGCGCGTCGGTGATGTCCAGCTCGCCGGGACCGGCGTGCGCGCTGATCCGTTGCCAGATCTCGTCGTCTGCGCGTTGTGCGGGAGAGAGGTTGCCGAGGTGTTGGTAGACCCAGTACGAGGCCAGCCCGGCGACAATGCGGTCGTGCCACCACGATGTCGCCTCCATCTGCTTCTTCCAGTCCAGTGACGCGTTCCAGTCGTCGCGCACGTCGTGGTCGTCGAAGATCATGGCGCTCGGCACAGTCGACAGCAGCCATCGGTTGGCATCGTCCGACCAGGCGAGCCGATACAGGTGCGCGTACTCCTCGAAGTCTTTGAGCTCTTTGCCGGGCGGCTCGCGAATGTCGCGGCGATCGCGGATGAACTCCTGCATGGCCTCGGTGGTCATGTCGGCGTATACCTGGTCACCCAGGAGCAGGATGAGATCCGGCCGAAGCGACGCATCCTCGCCCAGCGCCAGAGCGAACGTGCGCATCGCATCGACGCCATGTGTGCGATTGCCGGTGGCGTCGTGGTCCACGCTCGTGCGACACGATCCCCACGCCATCCGCAGAGGCTGCTCAGGCGCGCGCGTGGCGATGACGGGAGCCGGCAGGGGCGAGTCCGGGTCGGGCCACACCCGCTCTCCGTCCAGACGAACCTCATACGGCATCACCGATCCCGGTGCGAGGTCGTCGAGTGCGACGAGGGCGTAGTGATGTCCGTGCACCGCGAAGGTCCGAGTTCGCCACTCGCGCTCGCCGACGCTCACGCTCACGGCAGCGTCGCCCGCAGTCTCGACCCAGACGGTCGCGCAGGTTTCTGCGGTGTAGCGCAGCATCGGTCCAACGAGAAGAGCGGAAGACGCCATGATTCCATGTCTAACGCTCGTCGCCTGCTCGGGCCACAGGTTGACGGGGAAGCGCCGGTGTGGTCAGCCGGTTGAGATCGCCGATCTCAGGGACCTGCTTGAAGATCTCCGTCCTACGACTGGTTGGCGAAGGAATCCACCGTGTCCGCTGCCAACGCCTCACTGGCCGTACCCTCAGCGAGACGATCGGCGGCAATCTCGTGGTCACTGCCCGGGTAGGGATCCGTGCGTGTCAGGTGTCGTTACATGGGCTCGATGGCGAGAGCGAGAGCGAGAGCAAGTCACCACGCCCAACTCATGAGCAGGTTGGCGACGACAAAGACCGCGATCACCAGAACCATCGCGAGCAGCGCGACCCAGAAGACCGGCAGATGCCGCTTCCACAAGCCGATGGTGATGACGACGGCGGCCAAGAAAATCAGGGGCGGGAGCCACATGACCATCCAGGCCCCGGCGGACATCATCGACTGGTTGCACGCCGGATCCTGTGGGCAGGCAGGAGCCCGAACGTTGAGCCCAGACATGACGAAGAGAGTCAAGACGAAGGGGGCCATGATCGCGAGCGACGTCGCCGCGGCGGCTCGATCCCACGTCGGTGCGATCCGAACACGACGCACGACTGGTGAGCCAGGGTCTGGTACACGTTTCTGCGCCACAGTGCCACAACATCCCCTCGCAAGGCGATAATCCCCAGGTAGTTCGTGCTGACGTGGACGCTACGCGGAGACGCCGGTCTGAGCAAGAAGCTCGATCGGCCTGCCTCATCGGGTTGACGATGACGGGCGACCGCCGAAGGCATGGCGCGACTCAACCGCCCGTTCAGCCCGCCCACGGACCCTCTCCGCGTATCGCCCGTTCAAGGATCGCCGCCGACGAAGTTTCGCTATTGACGGGTCTCCAGGTCGCCTACACGGATCTGAAGCTCCTGGATTCGGTCAAGCAGACCGCCGATCGCCTCAAGCACGGCTCCATTGCCGTCGCTTCGGCTTGCAATGACGTTCCGGATCTCCTGGTCGCTGATGGCCATGATGTGTCCCTCCGGTGTTGAGGGACCGGAGTCTACGTCGTCACGGTCGCACTCCAGAGGAGTCTGCGGGGTGCGACCGCAACTACGGTTCCCCAGTTGGCTCGGATTCGCTCGATGAGTTGGAGGCCGTCTGTGGCGTCCTGGGCGTAGTCATTGGCGGACCATGCGGGCTGAACCTCCAGTGATCGACTGATCCGAAGCTCGCGGATAGGGCCATCCCGCGGCTGGCCCTCGCGTCGCACGCCGAGCGCGCCATGCGTATTGATCACCCTCCCCAGCGAAAGCTGACGCCCTGCAGGGACATCCGGCCGGCCCTGACGCCAGCCCACTTCGTCAGCGCAACGCGGTCGCCGACTCGGGCCTCCCGGCCTAGCATCGGAGCGATGTCTGACCCCGAAACCTCACCGACGCCGCCCACCCCGAGCCCCCCTAGCTCTCCCGACTCGGCTGCGCTCACCGGCGACCGGCATCACCCCTCCGGAAGCGACAAGGGTGCCACGAGTCAGGCCGCGTTGACGGCAGCCGTGGGTGCGACCGCGTTCCTCGCGGGGTCCCTCCTGTACTTCGCGCTCCTCGCCGACGCCGGCGCCATGAGCTGGGAGGGAATCACCGCGCTGATCACAAGCCCGCAGTTGCTGATCTGGACGCTCGCCGTGGCGAGCATCGGCCTCATCGGCCGGCGCCTCAGCCCACGCGCGGTCGCGGTCTGGGCGCTCGCTCTCGCTCCGGCGTCCACTTTCGCGGGCATCCTGATCGCGTACCCGCGCACGCTGGGCCAACCGCAGGCCCTGGTGTCGCCGATCTTCCTTATCCCCTTCGTGTGGCAGGCCGCTGGTCTGTTTGGCGCCGCGGTGGTGGGAGTCCTTGCCGGGCTTGCGTTGCGGCTGCGTTCCGCCCACCGGCTCCCCGCCCGCCCCATCGCGAGTGGCGTAGCGGCTGTACTGCTCGTGGTGGGCGGCGTCGCCGCCCTCGCTCTGCCTGCGCACTGGGCGAGCGTGTACTTCCGCATCTGGAGCGATCCGGTCGTGGCCACTTCGGAGCAGGGCGACCGCTACGTCGCGATCGCCGCCACGGCCGTTGGCTGCCTGCTGATCTCTGTGGTGGCCGCGATCTGCGCACGTCGGCGGCCAGTGGTCTGGCTCACCAGTATCGCGCTCGCGCTCGCGCTGCTGGCCGCCCTCGTCTTCCAAGTCCCGGAAGGCAGGTTCGCACCGCAACCCGCTCCCGCGGACGACGGCGGCCCCCATCCCGTGTGCTTCGGAACGTCCGGAGACTGTCCCGGCGGCTGAGCCGCCGGGGCCACGTCGCTTTGCCGATGGTGAACACGGAAAGACGATGGCCCTCACTCGAGTCTCCGCACTCTGAACTACCGGCTCGCGCACCGCGGGAGAGCCAGCCGGCAGCCCGCAGACGGCTTGCCGAACGCGTGATCCTGGTCCCCTACGTGCGACACCTCATCAGCAAACGCAACGACCACCTGCTCGCAGAGTTCACCTGCGGGCGCTGACCGACCGGCTCCCGGGCGCCGCGGTGGGCTCCCGCCCCGTATCGTTTTCCATGTGCCCGACGACGACCCGACCCACGGCGCCGTGATCATTCGGTATTCGGGTATCTACAACGCTGACGGTGGTATGGCGGGCGAGATCCGCTACCTGTTCGGCCACCTCTTCGGCACCGCGGAATGCTCTCTCTGTGACATCAGCCATTCACCCCTTCGCCGAAAGCCGGAGTGGGACCGCATGGTCGCCAGGATGAGCGTCCCCCTCGTCGTTCTCCACCGCAACGAAATCGATGAACGTCTCCGCGCCGCCGTGCGAGGTGTCCCGTTGCCCGTCGTCATCGCCCACCATTCCGACGAGTCGATATCCGTCGCCCTGACCGCCGACCAACTGGCCGAGGTCGGCGGGTCTGTCGAGAGGTTCGAGCGAGCCCTGCTCGCGGAGCGCCCGCGACCCTGATGTGGCGAATGCCCAACTTCGGCACCGCCGCTGACCGACTCGCTCGGTGCCCGCCCGTCTTCTGCAAGGAACGGTGGTCGAGCGGCCAGCGGGCTGCGGGTGGCCGCGCCGCCTGTGATGACCGCGTCGCGGGCGCGATCGACGAAGCGGGGATCTCGTGCGATGAGCTCATGTTGCACGACCCCGAACCTGACGCGGGTGCCATTCGACCGGCGCGAGCGGGTGCTCCAAAAGGTGGGGTCGGGCCCGAGGAACTTCTAGAACGGCACGCCAAGCGCCCGGTCACCTGGAATGTCTGGAGCAACGAGATTGCTTCAACAGGTGTGAACAATGCCGTCACCGAGGCCCTGTACCGGAGTCAGCTCATCGACCTGACGACGACCGGTCGCCGTAGCGGGCTACCGCGCCGCATCGAGATCTTCCTGCACGAGAAGGAGGGCGTGCTGTTCATCACAGGGATGCCGCGACGAGACCGCACACGAGACTGGATACACAACATCACCGCAGACCCCCACGTCATCGTGCATCTGAAGAAGGGCATCGAGGCCGACGTTCCCGCCACAGCGCGGGTCATCACCGATCCCCACGAAGCACGGCCGCTCATCGAGGCCGCCGCACGCCGATGGCGCAGAGACGATGTCGACGACATGATCGCGCACAGTCCGCTGATCGTGCTCACTCCGGCTGCCGCGCCCGCCGCCTGACGGCATCCCGAGTCACTGGCCGCGTCCCATCGGGGATGGCCTCAACGACCCCAACCTCCCCAACGCTTGCGTCGCCACACATATCCATCACGTGCTGATCCGCGACCCCACGCTGGCCACCCTGGCCACCCTTCCGCCCGGACACCTGGCCGAGCGCGCGAGTCCGCTGATCAGTGGCGGATCTCGGCCCACGACTATGGCTTGTGACACCTGTGCGACGACGACCCTCGCCGGCGTCGCGGAACGGATGAGTCTAGGCCGGCTGAAGGCGGAATCGGTCGCATCTGGACCAGCTGATCGCGTTCGTCTCGCTCCGCTCGCTCGACGACCCGAACGGCGCGAATGCGGCGCACGAGGGACTCCTGAACAAGCAAAGGCCCCGAGATCCGCGTGATCACGCGGTTCTCGGGGCCATGTCGCGACAGCGGCATTGGTGGAGATGGGGGGAATCGAACCCCCGTCCATCGCTGGGATACTGCGTCTTCTCCGGGCGCAGTCTGTGAATGCGTTCTGCTCGGCTCCGACCTTTGTCACAGACACCTAAGTCGACGAGCCCAGTCTGGAAAGAGTCCCACGCGGCGTCCAGACGCCACCGCGCAGCAAGTCCCCTAGATGACGCCAGGATCCGTAGCGGGAACGCCTACGGTCTGACGGAACTCAGGCTCGCTTAGGCAGCGAGGGCGAGTTCAGTGCGCTTAGGTTCGGCACTTATTGGTTTGCAGAGATCGTTTACGAGATAACTCTGCATCCTCGGCCCGCTTCTCGCAGATTCGCAGGCAATGTCGAAACCGATCATCCCCATGAACCTTCTTGCGAAGGGCCGCTGTCACGCTGTGGAGTTTTCCATGCCGGATGCCGCGGCATCCGAGCACATCAGTCTACAACGGGTCGCACCCCACGGCCATTCCCGCGAGCCGCGTAGAGTCGGCCCATGAGCGAAGTCGTCATCACGGTCCGCGGCGAGCACGAGAGACGCGTCGCCCCCGAGCGCGCCGTCGCGCACCTCACGATCCGCGCCGAGGGCCCAGAGCGGGGCGCCACCGTCGAGCAGATGGCCGCCCTCAGCGAGCCGGTGCGCGACGATCTGGCGGTGCGCAAGGCGAACGGCACGGTCGTCGAATGGTCGAGCCAGCGCGTCTCGGTGTGGTCGGAACGGCCGTGGAGCCCCGACGGCAAGCGGCTCGCGCCCGTCCACTACGGCTCCGTCGACTTCTCGGCGACCTTCACCGATTTCGCGGTGCTGTCCTGGTGGGCGGGCGAGGTGGCCGAGCGGGAGGGCGTCCAGCTCGGCTGGATCGACTGGCAGCTGACCCCCGAGACTCGCGCGGCGACGGAGCGGGAGGTCGCGAGCGAGGCGGTCGCGGTGGCGATGGCGCGAGCGAATGCGTACGCCGACGCGATCGGCCTGTCGGCGGTGACCCCTCTTGAGATCGCCGATGTGGGGCTGCTCACCCGCCGCGACTCCACGGAGCCCGTGCCCGAGGCCCGCATGTTCATGGCCAAGGCCTCGATGGCCTCGGACTCGGGCGGAGGCCCCGCGGTGCAGCTGCAGCCGGAAGACCTCGTCATCACGGCCGCCGTCGAGGCTCGCTTCACCGCTCGCTGAGCGGAGGGCGAGGCATCCGCTCGCCTACTCCCCCAGCCGATTCCGGGTGCGCATCGCGCGCTCGGCTTCGCGCTTGTCCTCGCGCTCGCGAATGGTCTGGCGCTTCTCGTACTCGCGCTTGCCCTTCGCGACGGCGATCTCGACCTTCGCGCGACCGTCGTTGAAGTAGAGCTTCAGCGGGACGAGCGTGTAGCCGCCGGCCGACACGGCGTGCGACAGCTTGACGATCTCGTCCTTGTGCAGCAGCAGCTTGCGGATGCGCTTGGCCGCGTGGTTCGTCCAGTGCCCCTGCGAGTACTCCGGAATGTGCACCGCATCGAGGAAGGCCTCGCCGTTCTGGATGTAGGCGTAGCCGTCCGAGATGTTCGCGCGCCCCTGACGCAGCGACTTCACCTCGGTTCCGGTCAGCACCAGGCCCGCCTCGTACGTCTTCTCGATCGTGTACTCGTGGCGCGCGCGACGATTGGTCGCGACGACCTTCTCCCCGCGTTCCCTGGGCATGGTGACTCCTCGATCCGGCCGCGCGAGCGCACGGCAGCCGTTCAGTCTACCCCCGCGACGGGTCGTGACGCGAAGCGCCCGCCGGTCAGGTGCGCAGCCACCGGCGGATCGCGAAGCTCGCCGACAGCGCCGCCAGAACGACACCGATCAGGATGAGGACGGGCACCACGATCCACGCGTCGCTCATATCGACCCACGTGGTGACGAACTCGACGCGACCGCGCAGGTACTGGTCGACCCCGAAGTGCACGCCGGCGATGACGGCCGCGCTGGCCAGCAGCGAGCCGATGAGCGCCGCGAAGACGCCCTCCAGCACGAACGGGGTCTGAATGAACCGATTGGATGCCCCGACGAGCCGCATGATCCCCAGCTCGCGCCTTCGCGCGTACGCCGAGAGCCGGATCGTCGTCGCGATGAGCAGCACGGCCGCGATCAGCATCAGCACGGCGATGCCCACCGCGATGTAGGTCGCCACGGTGAGTGCCGAGAACAGGGGTTCGAGGTACTGGAGCTGGTCCTGCACCTCCTCGACGCCCTCTGTGCCGGCGAAGGCCTCGAT
The DNA here is from genome assembly GCF_012847295.1 of Microbacterium sp. MF43. Lineage (GTDB taxonomy): Bacteria > Actinomycetota > Actinomycetes > Actinomycetales > Microbacteriaceae > Microbacterium. The sequence goes on along the minus strand of NZ_JABBDY010000003.1, from coordinate 85,384 downwards.
GATGACGTCGGACTGGTTCTGGTCGATGAGGTTGATCCAGTAGGTCTCATTGAGCTGATCGGGGGTGATGACGCTCGCGTAGTCCTCGCCCAGCAGCTCGATCACGTTGTCGTACGCCTCCTCGCTGTCTTCGAAGCGCACATCGCGGATGAGCGGCGAGAGGGCGGGACCGTCGAGTTTCTCCTGCACCGCGGCGAGCTGCTCCTCGCTCGCGACGCCTCCGGTGCAGGTGGGCGCCTGTGAGATCGCGGTGCACATGTAGATCGCGACTTGGGCGCGGTCGACCCAGAAGTCCTTCATCGTGGCGATCTGCATCTGCATGAGGATGGCCGCGCCCACGAACGTCAGCGACACGAACGTCACGAGCACGACCGAGATCACCATCGACGCGTTGCGACGGAGGCCGGTGAAGGCTTCCGACAGGATCAGGCCGGCCCTCATGACGTGGGCCCCACTTCGTCGTCGTCGCGTTTGCCCAGGCCCAGTCGGTCGGCGACGCCGAGCTCGGCGACGTCGATCTCGGGGATGTCGGCCACGGGGATGGGCTGGGTGTGGGATGCCGCGGGCTTCTGCGTCGCGGGTGGCGTCGGCGCCTCGGGCTCGGGTGCGCGTTCGTCGTGCTCGGGCTGGGGCGTGTCCGCGGGCGGGGTCACCGCGGGCTGCTCTGGAGACCCGGGCTCCCCGGCGGCTGCGGGCCTCCCGGCGAGTCCCTGCTCCGCGGGAGCTCCAGCCTCCGCCGGGGCAACGGGCTCCGCGGAGACTGCCGGCTGCGCGGGGGTCGCAGACTTCGCGGAGCCCGCGGACTCGGCTGAAGACTCCGCGGAGCCACTCTCCTGCCGCGCTTGTCCGGTCGCAAGCGGGGTCTGCGGCGATCGCGGGAACGGGGTGTGGGCGGCGGGAACGGTCTGCGCACCCGAGCCGCCGGCGGGCGAGGCATCCGTCCCCTGCTCTTCACGCGTGACGAGGGTCGGGTCGAGCCCGGCCTCGGCGGCCGCCGCGGCCTCACGCTGCACCTCGAGGACAGCGGTGAGCGCGGCCACGGCGGCGGCGCCCCGCTCCTGCTGGGGGGCGAGACTGGGAAGGCCCGACGTGTCGCCGTAGCCGCCGTGGCGCTCGTCGCGCACCATCTCGCCGTGCCGCAGCTCGATCACGCGGCGCTGCATCTGGTCGACGAACCCGGCCTCGTGCGTGGCCATCACCACCGTGGTCCCGCCGCTGTTGATGCGGGCGAGCAGCTGCATGATGTCGATCGACGTGGCGGGGTCGAGGTTTCCGGTCGGCTCATCCGCGAGCAGCACCTGCGGCCGGTTGACGAGAGCGCGCGCGATCGCGACGCGCTGCTGCTCGCCGCCCGACAGCTCGTGAGGGAGCCGCTTCTCCTTGCCCGCGAGACCGACGAGCGCGAGGACCTCGGGAACGGTCTGCTGGATGTAGCCGCGGGAGGATCCGATGACCTGCAGAGTGAACGCGACGTTCTGGAACACGGTCTTGCTCGGGAGCAGGCGGAAGTCCTGGAACACCGCCCCGATGTGCCGGCGGAAGTACGGGACCTTGCGGTTCGAGAGCGTCCGAAGGTCGCGACCGAGCACGACGACGCGACCGTCGCTGGGCGTCTCCTCCCGCAGGATCATGCGCAAGCACGAGGACTTGCCCGACCCGGATGCCCCGACCAGGAAGACGAACTCCCCGCGCAGCACCTCGAAGTCGACGTTGTTCAGGGCAGGCTTCGCCGTGCCCTTGTAGCGCTTCGTGACGTTCTCGAACCGGATCATGGCCTAACGAGCCTATGCGGATGCCTCGGCGGGCGCTCCTGCGACACCCGAACGTTCCCGACTCGTCCCAGCGCGCTGCCTCGGCGGGCTCTGCTGAGACCCGGCCGGTTCCGGGTCGGACGGATGCCTCGGCGATAGCGGCAGGAGCGAATGTCGTAGGTATGTTCTAATGTCGAAGGCGTGGACGACGAGCTGATCGGCGAGATCGACATGGTGTCGCTCCCCGACGAGGACGGGCGGTTCGAGGGTCCGGATGACGTGGGCCTGGTGACAGAGGTCGCCGACATGCTGGCGGTGTTTGCCGCGCAGCGACTGGAGCGCGTGGACCGATTCCGTCGTAACGCTCTGGCGGACGCGGCCCGGTACGGCGGTGGCGTCGTGGAGGTGGTGCACCGGTCGCTGCGGCTGGAGCTGGCCGCGGCGCTGCGGATCACCGAGCACGCCGCCCAGACGCTGCTGGCCCACGCCGAAGCGCTGGTGCACCGGTACCCGGGGGCGTTGACGTCCCTCGGCGAGGCGCGGATCACCGAACGGCACGCGCAGATCCTCGCCGACCTGCTCGACGACGCGTCGGCGGAAGTGCGGGAGCGGGTGAGCGACCGGGCGGTGGAGCTGGCCGAGCAGCACCCCGTCGGCACGTTCCGGCGGGCACTCCGCCGCCTCATCGACACCGAGGAATCCGTCACTCTCACTCAGCGGCACGAAGCGGCACTCACGCAGCGGCGGGTCGTGATCGAACCCGCAGCGGATGGGATGGCGTGGCTGCACGCCCTCCTGCCGGCGGTGGAGGCACACGCGATCCACGCACGCCTCACCGGGATGGGCAAGGCCCTCACCTCCCACCCCGACAACACCCGCACGCTGGACCAGACTCGCGCGGATGTGCTCGGCGACCTTCTCATCGACGGCGACACGGGGTCACTGACTCCCGAAGCGCGCGGGATCCGCGCCACCGTCGCCGTCACCGTCCCCGCCCTCACCCTGCTCACCGAGGGAACCACCCACGGAAGCGGCGGCGCGACGGCGACCGACGACAGCCACCTCCACCGCAGCGCGCCGGCCACCGTCGAGGGACTCGGCCCCATCCCGCTGGACACCGCGAAGGAGTTGTGCGGCGGCGCGGACGGATGGATGCGGATCCTCACCCACCCCGAAACCGGCATGGTCCTCTCGGTCGGCCGCACCCAGTACCGGCCGCCACCGGCCCTGCGCAGGCTGGTGAAGTGGCGGGCCGACACCTGCATGGCACCCGGATGCACGATCCCGGCCTCCCGCTGCGAGATCGACCACACCATCGCCTGGCACCACGGCGGCCCGACCAGCCTCGAGAACCATGCCCCGCTCTGCACCGGCCACCACACGATCAAGCACCACGGCGGCTGGACCGTCGAGCAGATCCCCGACTCCGGTGGCGCGTTGCTGTGGACCTCTCCCTCCGGGAGGCGATATCGCGTCGAACCGGAACGACGCGTGCCCGTCTTCCGCCCCTCCGCTCATCCCGCCGATGCCGGCGACGCACCCGTCTGACCTGCCCGTGGCCGAGGTACGGCTGCAAGCTCGAACCCTCGCTGCGTGCCGCGGTGGACGTGAGACCTTCCTTGCCACGAGCATGGGCAGATGACGTCACGCGCCATCCCCGCATCAGAGCTTCTCGTCGGCACGTCCCGCACGATGCGATTCGAGGGCGAGAGCTACGGTTCGGGTATCTCGTTCTTCGCTGTCGACAACGACCCCGGCATGGGTCCGGGTCTGCATCGTCACCCCTACACCGAGACGTGGCACGTCATCGAGGGCGAGGCCACCATCCGCATGGGCGACGACACCGTGGTCGCCCATGCGGGCGACACCGCCGTCGTTCCCGCGGGCACCTGGCACGGCTTCACGAACACCGGCACCGGACGCCTGCGGATCCTGTGCATCCACGCCTCACCGGTCATGGTTCAGGAGAACCTCGACCAGACCTGAGTCAGTCGTCGTCGTCCTTGCGCTTGCGCCAGCGGATGCCGGCCGCGATGAATCCGTCGAGGTCGCCGTCGAAGACCGTCGCAGGGTTTCCGACCTCGTGGCCGGTTCGAAGGTCCTTCACCAACTGCTGTCCGTAGAGGAAGTACGAGCGCATCTGGTCGCCCCAGCTCGCCGTGATCACACCGGCGAGCTCCTTCTTCTTCGCCGCTTCCTCTTCGCGCTTGAGAAGCAGGAGGCGGGTCTGCAGCACGCGCATCGCCGCCGCGCGGTTCTGGATCTGCGATTTCTCGTTCTGCATCGACACGACGATCCCGGTGGGAAGGTGGGTGATGCGCACCGCGGAGTCCGTCGTGTTGACCGACTGACCGCCGGGGCCGGAGGACCGGAAGACGTCCACCCGGATGTCACCCTCGGGGATGTCCACCTCGACGGCCTCCTCCATGACGGGGATGACCTCGACAGCGGCGAAGCTCGTCTGCCGCTTGTCGGCCGAGCCGAACGGGCTGATGCGAGCAAGGCGATGTGTGCCCGCCTCCACGGACAGGGTGCCGTAGGCGTAGGGCGCGTCGACCTCGAAGGTCGCCGACTTGATGCCCGCACCCTCCGCATACGACGTGTCCATCACCTTGACCGGGTACTTGTGCCGCTCCGCCCACCGCAGGTACATGCGCATGAGCATCTCGGCGAAGTCGGTGGCGTCGTCGCCGCCCGCGCCGGAGCGGATCGTGACGACCGCCGAGCGGTCGTCGTACTCGCCGTCGAGGAGCGTCTGCACCTCGAGCTGGCTCACGATGTCTTCCAGCTCGGCGAGCTCGTGGCGGGCCTCCTCGGCGGAGTCCTCGTCGTCCATCTCGTTCGCGAGCTCGACGAGCACGTCGAGGTCGTCCAGTCGCTGCTCGATGTCGGTGATGCGCTTCAGCGCCGACTGCCGGTGGCTGAGGGCACTGGTGACCTTCTGCGCCTTGTCGACGTCGTCCCACAGATCGGGAGCGCCCGCCTCCTCGCTGAGCCGCGCGATCTCGCTGGTGAGCGCCTCGACGTCCACGACCGCCTTGATGTCGGCGAACGTGGAGCGCAGGGCCTGGATATCGGCGGATAGATCGAGCTCGAGCATGACACTCCAGACTAACGTGGTTGCACGTGACCGAACGCCCGGACTCCATTCCCGTCCGAGACGTGCTCTGGCGCTTCGCGCCGATGATCTATGGCCCGACGGTGCTCTTCGCCCTGGGCGAGGGCGCGGTCATCCCGCTGATCCCCGTGATCGCGGCGCAGCTCGGCGCCGACGTCCCCACCGCCGCCCTCGTGGCCGCCGCTCTCGTCGTCGGCCAGCTGTGCGGCAACATACCGGCCGGCTGGGCGGTCGCTCGCATCGGCGAGCGACTCACCATGGCGTTCGCCGGCATCCTGTCCCTCGGCGGTGTCGTCGCCCTCGCGTTCGCGCCGACCCTCGGCGTCTTCGCGGCCGCCGTCTTCCTGATCGGATTCTGCGCCGCCGCATTCGGTCTCGCGCGGCATTCGTTCATGACGACGCGCGTGCCCCTCGCCTTCCGAGCGCGCGCCCTGTCGCTCCTGGGCGGGACCTTCCGCCTGGGCATGTTCATCGGCCCGTTCGTCGCCGCCGCGCTCCTGGCGCTGTTCGGCGATGAGCACGCGACGATCTGGTTCTTCGCCGGATGCCTCGTCGCGACGATCCTCCTGGTGCTGTTCGGGCCCGATCCGGAGTCGGCGCTCGAGCCCGCGGCATCCGCGACCCGCGCTCCGGTACGAGACGAATCACTGTCGGAGGACACGGGCGAGCCGATCACCGCCTCGCTCCGCGTGGCCCCCGGCGCCGACGGTGCGCGGGCGGGCGTCTTCCGAACCCTGTGGCACTACCGCGGCGTGCTGTCGCGACTAGGGGTGGCCGCGGCATCCCTCGCCGGCGTCCGCTCGGCACGGCAGGTCGTCCTGCCGCTGTGGGGGGTGTCGATCGGACTCGACGCCCAGACGATCGCGCTCGTGGTCGGCATCTCGGGGGCGATCGATTTCGCCCTCTTCTATGCCAGCGGCCAGGTCATGGACCGCTTCGGCAGGCTGTGGGCGGCACTCCCGGCCATGCTCCTCATGGGAGCGGGCTTCATCGCGCTGTCCTTCACGCACGACACCGCCCAGGCCGCGATGTGGTTCGCCATGTTCGCCGGCGTCCTCGGGGTCGGAAACGGCCTCTCGAGCGGCATCCTGCTCACCCTGGGCGCCGACGTCGCACCCAAGGCCGACCCCGCACCGTTCCTCGGTTCATGGCGCACGCTCACCGATGCCGGCGGCGCCGTCTCGCCCCTTCTCGTCTCGGCGATCGCTGCGGCATCCACGCTCGCGATCGCGACGGGCGTCATGGGGGTCATCGGACTCCTGGGCGCCGCAGCGTTCGCGCGCTGGGTTCCGCGCTTCATCCCTCGGGCGCGACCGTGAGCGCCGTGGTGCCGTTCTGCCGCAGCCGCAACGACGGCCGCCGCTGCACGAGACCCCTCGACCATCCCGGTCTGCATCGCCACCGGACGATCATGTGGACGGATGCCTCGGCCGACCCGCCACGCTGCCCGGGCTCCGGCGGCGCCGGCCGCCCGGCCGATCCGCTGCCGGACGGATGGCCGCACGGGCGCGCTCTCTGCCCGCAGTGCCTGCGATTCGTGCCACTCGAGGACGGTCGGCTGACCGAGCACGACACCGCCTCCGCGGACGACGCCCCCGGAGAGGTCGAGCGCCGCATCACGTGGCTGAACGAGCACGGGTGGTAGAGACCCCGGAGCGGGACGCTCGGCACTCGGCCCTGGCGCGGGCGCTCAGACCCAGGCGCGCCGCACCGCTTCCGCGCCGAGCTGCATGCGAGTGGTGACGCCCGCCACCTCCATGAGGTCGGCGACCCGACGCTGCACGGTGCGCAGCGAGATTCCGAGCTGCGTCGCGGCCGCGGCATCCGTCACCCCCAGCAGAAGCAGGCGGAGGAGGTCGCGGTCGACATCCTCGGTGGTGTGGACCGCCGCGATCGGGAGGAACTCGGTGGCAGAGCGCCAGTACTCCTCGAAGATGGAGATCACCAGGTCGAGCAGCCCGCTCGGGTGGATCAGCAGCGCGCCGAAGCCCGCATCCTCGGCCTGAGAGCGCATCGGCACGAGGGCCATCTGGTCGTCGGCGATGAACATGCGCGTCGGCAGGGTGGGAAGAACGCGCACCTCCTCGCCGATCAGCGCCATCTCGCGCGCTGCCGTGAGGAATCCCGGCCGCTGCAGCACCGCGCTCTCGACGATCACGCGGTAGCGCACGCCGCGGGCGAGCGCGCGGTCCTCCTCGACGTTCTCCTCCCCGCTCACCAGAGCCACCTCGTTCAGCACGAGCACCCGCACCTCGCCGGTCGCGGCCGCCTGCAACTGTGCGACGCGCTGACGCACGGCGTCGTCTCCGAGCACCACGTCGACGACGTCGGCCACGCTGCGCTGCTCGGCGGAACGCCGGTAGAGGTCGCTCAGCTCGACGAGCGCCTCGTGTGCACGAGTGAGTCCGCGTTCCTTCTCCAGCAGCAGAGGGCGCAGCGCCATGGACGGCGGAGATGCGGCGAAGCGATCGCTGCTCGCCGCCTGGCGCGCGAGCAGGCCGAGACGCTCGAGCTCGGCGACGATCGGCCGCACCCGCGGCAGCGACATGCTGAGTGTCGAGGCGACTTCTTGGGGTGACGCGGAGTGCTGCTGCATCACGCAGCGATAGACCGCGGTGTGTGCGTCATCGAGTCCGAGCGCTTCGAGCATCGTGGCCTTCCCCATGGCTCGATCGTCACCCGCCCGCGCTGGCGGATGATGGCCATGGCATTTCTCCGCCACCACTCTAGGCGACAGGTCGTGTGAGCCTTTCATGCGGAACCCCTACCCCCGAGAGGCTCACGCATGTCACGACCCCAGCCCACCGGCCGTCGTCTGCGCCCCATCGTCGCCGCCACAAGCGGACTGGCGATCGGCGTCGCAGGCCTCGGCCTCACGACTCTGCCGGCGGCTGCACGATCCGTCGACGATCCCCCCGCCACCAGCGCGGCCGCCGGCAGCTCCCACACCGTCACCCTGATCACCGGCGATCGCGTGACCCTCACCGAAATGGGAGACGGCACGCAGACCGTCGACGTCGACACCGCCGTCGACGGAGCCGGCGTGCACACCTACCGTCTCGGCGACGACTTCCACGTCCTTCCCGCGACGGCGCTGCCCTTCGTCGCATCCGGAGTCCTCGACGGCGACCTCTTCAACGTGTCGATGCTCATCGAATACGGCTACGACGACGCCTCGGTCGACGCGACGCCGATCATCGTCGAGCAGGCCGCCGGACCGCGCAGCTACTCCGCGCCGGTCCCCGGTCTCGAGGTGCAGTCGGAGCTCGAGAGCATCGGCGCTGCCGCCGCCACCGTGGGCCACGCCGACGCGGCCGCCGCCTGGCAGGCCCTCACCGCCCCCGGCGCGCAGTCCTTCTCCACGGCGCCGACCCTGGCGGGCGGCATCGAGGCCATCCACCTCGACGGCAAGGTGCAGGCGACGCTCGACTCGAGCGTCGACTACATCGACGCGCCCGAGGCGTGGGCCGACGGCTACACCGGCGATGGCGTCACCGTCGCGGTCCTCGACACCGGCTACGACGACACGCACCCCGACCTCGAGGGCCGCGTGCTCGCGAGCTCGAAGAGCTTCGTGCCGGACGAGGCCGTGAGCGACGACCCCAACGGTCACGGCACCCACGTCGCCTCCACCATCGCGGGCACCGGCGCCGCGAGCGACGGCACGCACCGCGGTGTCGCTGACGGCGCAGACCTGCTCGTGGGCAAGGTGCTCGGCGCAGACGGCTGGGGCCAGGACTCCTGGATCATCGAGGCCATGGAATGGGCGGGCCGGAACGCGCCCATCGTGTCGATGAGCCTCGGCTCGCCGCAGCCCTCCGACGGCAAGGACCTCATGTCGGAGTCGCTCAATCGCATCGCCGAAGAGACCGGCTCGCTGTTCATCGTCGCCGCGGGCAACAGCGGCGCGCCCGAGACGATCGGCTCCCCCGGCTCCGCGGCCCAGGCCTTCACCGTCGGCTCGGTCGATGACCCGTCCGGCCGGCTGTCCTACTTCAGCAGCCAGGGACCGCTCTCCCGCTCGGGCGCGCTCAAGCCCGACGTGACCGGACCGGGTAACGACGTGACTGCTGCCCGCTCCGCCGACAGCGGGGGCGAAGGCGCCTATGTCTCGATGAGCGGCACGTCGATGGCGACGCCGCACGTGGCCGGCGCCGCCGCGATCCTCCTCGGCGCGAACCCCGACTACACGACGGCTCAGCTCAAGGCGGCACTCGCGAGCACCGCCGTCGACGCCGGCAACACTTCCTATCAGGGCGGCTCGGGCGTCATCGACGTCGATGCCGCGCTCGAGACGCCGGTCGTGGCATCCGGATCCGGAGATTTCGGCATGCTCATGTGGGGCGAAGAGCCCACTCCGGTCGAGCGCGTGGTCGAGTTCACGAACCGATCGGATGCCGAGCTCACCGTCGCTCTCGAGGCGACGCTCGTCGACACCACCCCGCGCGGCGACGAGGGCCCCGGCCCGCTGTCGGCGGGCATCGCGTTCGACGCCCTGACGCTCGGCGCCGATGCGCTGACCATCCCCGCGGGCGAGACCGCGTCGGTGACGATGACGGTCGACCCGGCCAAGATCCCCGCAGGCACGCAGCTGTCGGGCGTGCTCGTCGGCTCGGTGGACGGCGAGCCCGTCACGCGAACCGCGCTGGGCACCATCGCCGAGGCGGAGCGTTACGACCTGACGATCACGGCGAAGGACTTCGAGGGCAACCCGACCACCGCGCAGGCGGTGCTGTGGAACCCCGCGGTGAAGGCCGGCGAGCCGATCATGGTCGAGGGCGAGACGACCATGCGCCTCACCAAGGGCGAATACACCGTCCTCGCCTACATGGAGCTCGATCGCACCCCCGACCGCAGGGCCACGGTGCTGACGGGCGAGCCGCTGCTGACGCTCGACCAGAACCGCAGCGTCACGCTCGACGCGAGCACGTCGAAGCAGGTCACGCTCGACATCGACCGCGAGGGGCTCACCGAGAGCTACGCGCGCATGGACGTGCAGGCGGGCAACTTCTTCGCCGGCGTTCAGATGCCGGTGTGGAACGACGAGATGTGGGCACAGCCCATGACGGTCGACGACACCGAGTTCAGCTTCAACGCCCGCTGGCGCCTGCAGACGCCGATGCTGTCGCTGAAGGTCGGCAAGAAGCCGCTCGACCTCATCGAGCAGATCGGCGGAACGCTCCTCGACGGTTCCTTCAAGGCCGACGCGGTCGATGTCGGCAACGGCAGCGCCGAGGCGTTCGCCGCGGTCGATGTCAAGGGCAAGGTGGCCGTCGTCACTCGCTCGGCCGAGGTGACCGGGCCCCAGCGCGCGGCGAACGCGGCGGCCGCAGGCGCGAAGCTGCTCATCGTCGTGAACGACCGCGATGGCGAGTTCAACGAGTGGACGGGGTCCGAGGACTTCTCCCAGCTCGCTCCGATCCCGGTCGCCGGCATCAGCGGCGTCGAGGGGCGGGCGCTGCTCGCCCAGCTGGCGAAGAGCAAGGTGTCGGTCGCAGCCGTCGGCACGCCCCACACCGATGTCGTCTACGACATCGCGGAGTTCGCCGACGGAGAGATCCCGACCGACCTCGCCTTCGCGCCGAAGGACCTGGCCCGCATCGACACCCGTTTCCACGGCCAGACCGAGGATATGGCCGAGTTCCGGTACGACTTCGTCCCGAGTCGCTCCTTCGGCATGGGCGCGCCGTACCGTGCGCAGCGCGGGATGGATCGCGAGGAGTGGGTCAACACCGAGGGCATCCGCTGGAACCAGTGGGTCGGTGTCGACTCGGTCCGCTGGGAGGTTCGCGACAAGCCGCGCAGCTACACCACCGGCGAGCGCACCGAGGCCGAGTACTTCGGCGGGATCGTGCGACCGAACATCGGCGTCGGGTTCTGGGTGCCCTACCGCACCTCGGACTGGTCGCAGATCAACATCCCGAGCTGGGGCGACGGCGGCAACGGCGACCGGACCGGCACGTTCGACACGTGGATGGAACCGGCGCCCGCCGTGCAGAAGACCGATCTGTACATCGACGGAGAGCTGTTCTCGCAGCACAACGGGCAGGGCGCGAACCCGTACAACCTGCCCGATGGCGACCAGATGTGGCGCGTGGTGAGCACCGCGACCCACGACGGCTCGCACCTCGAAGGTTCGACCCGGACGGTGACGGACTGGACGTTCCACTCCGAGGGCAGGCTCGGCGACCCGACGTTCCGCCTGCTCCCGATGATCAGCGCCTACTACGACGTCGAGGTGAACGCCGACAACAAGGTGGGAGAGGGCCGCAAGAAGGGCGCGCGGATCCCGCTCGGCCTCGAGCTGGGTCACGTCGCGGGCAGCGCTCCGGCCGGCGCCATCGTGGAGGCGACGCTCGAGGCCCGCACCGCGGGCGGCGAGTGGAAGCGGATCACGCTGAAGAACGCGGAGACGGATGCCCCCACCGGCGCCGTCGAGGGCGACGGCTTCATCTTCGTCGACTCGCGCGCGTGGGTCAGCGGCTTCTCCGCCGAGATCCCGGTGTCCGACAAGGGCGGCTGGGTCGACCTGCGCGTCACCGCGAAGGATGCCGCCGGCAACTCGTTCTCTCAGGAGATCGAGAAGGCCTTCCAGGCGACCGCCGCGAAGGGCGTCAAGCCCTGAGCTGAGTACCCGGGGAGGGCCCCGTCCGCTGATGGCGGCGGGGCCCTTCCGGCTGTCCGGACTACCGCAGCGCGGTGCGGCTGGTGGCCGTGGACTCCAAGGCGACACCGTCGGGCACGAACAGGGTCAGGACGGGCGGATGCCACGACCCGGCGACCGTCACCCGCGCCGATACGCCGTCCGGGGTGCCCGCCGAGACGAGCACCGCTCCCCCGCCCGCCGCGGTCACGATCTCCTCGGCCTGCGCTCGAACCCCGTCCGACGTCAGCACCGCGACGGGCTCGCCGCTCTCGACGCTGAGCTCGAAGCCGTCCGCGGCGGCCAGAGCCGCGGCATCCGCCAGCGCGTCCAGCCGCTTCTGCGAGAGATACAGGCTCGTCGCATCCACGCAGACCAGCACGGCGACGAGCGCGAGGGCGGCGTAGCCGAGGGTCAGGATGAGGACGCTGCCCTCGTCATCGTCAGCGAGACGGCGCCGGCGCGTCACTGCGTCCCCCAGAACCGTGAGACCTTGTGCACCGCCGTCGCTTCGAGGGGAATGCGCGCGAGTCGGTCCAGCCCGAGAACCGGCGGAGCGAGCGGGAGCACGACCGACGTGCGCAGCGTGACGACCAATGTCGCCCCGGGCCGCGGACACGCACCGCCGGCCGGACGACACGCCACGCTCAGCGTGACGGCATCCGGGTCCAGTCCGTACTCGTCGACGATCGACGCCACGATGCGGTCGGCGCGATCCCGCGCCTGCTCGGCGTCGGCCGCCGTCGCAATCGCTCGGGCCGCGTGTCGCGCGCCCGCCTCGGCGCCGAGCGCCTGCCCTTGGATGAGCCCGAGCGCGAGAATCAGGTACACGAGCGGCACGAGAAGCACGAGGCCCACGAGGATGAACTCGAGTGCCGCCGATCCTCGTTCGGCGTCATCCGAGGCCGAAGGCGCGGGCGAGTCAGTCGAACGATTCCGCGGGTGCATGCGCCGTCACCTCCAGTGCGTGCGACATGCCCAAAAGTCCGACCAGGGGCAGCGTCGTGCGGACGGTGACCTGCACGACGGCCCCACCCGCCGACGTCGTCTCGCTCACCGAGACCTCCCCTGCGAACTCGGATCCGACCGTGCGTGTCACGATCTCCCTCGTGCGTGCTTCTCCGTCGGCGAGCGAGGTGTCGGCGAGCGCAGCGTGATAGGCCCCCTCGACGGCGGCGTCGTGCACGACGTTTCGCACATAGACGCCCAGGCCGAACTGCAGCACGGCGAGCGTGAGGAGGGTGAGCAGTCCGCCGACGAGCACGAACTCGACGGGACTGGACCCCTCGTCTCCTCCCGCCGCGGCGCGCAGCCTCGCCAGGATGCCCGACATCGCTCAGAAGCCGGAGACGCGCGAGATCGCCTGCTCGAACAGCGACACCAGCGCCGGACCGGCGAGCGCCCAGATCACCACGACGAGTCCCGCCGTCATGAGGGTGATCAGCACCCAGCCGGGAACGTCCCCGCGTTCCTCCTCGTGAAGCTCGCGGGCGACGGCCCGAAGCCGCGCGATCGGGCGGCTGAGGTATCGAGGGATCATTCTTCTTCTCCTTTGAACGGACGTCAGCCGACGCCGAGGCGCAGCATGAACACTCCCGGGAACACGGCGAACAGCACGCTGAGCGGGAGGATGAGGAAAACGAGCGGGACGAGCATGTAGATCTCCTTCCGCCCTGCACGCTCGATAAGGGTGCGCTTCGCCCCTTCGCGAGCATCGAGAGCCTGCGCGTGCAGCACGCCGGCCAAGGGTGCGCCGCGGTCGATCGCCGCGATGAGCTGGTCGACCGTGCGGGAGAGTGCGGGGATCTGCAGTCGGTCGGATAAGCCGGCGAGCGCGTCGGGCAGCGACGAGCCCGTCCCCACGGCGACCACCAGCGCGCGGAGCTCCTGCGTCAGCTCGCCCGCTCCGAGGGAGCTGACCCTCCGCAGCGAGTCGAGGATCCCCTCTCCGGCAGACAGGCACAGCGCCACGAACTCGAGGACGGTCGGCAGCTGCTCTTCGATCCGGGTCACTCTCGCTTTGGCGGCGTGGGTGAGCCACATGTCGCACCCCAGCACTCCGACCGCGGCGAACACCGGTGGAAGCACGGCGAGCGAGGGCGCTCCTCGACCGAGCAGGACCGCGACCACGACGATCACGCCGCCGGCGACGAGCCCCGCGATGGCCCATGCGAGCTGGCGTGCACGAAAGGTCGAGGCATCCGCGGCAGAACCCGCCTGATGAAGTCGGCGTCGGATCGACGCGTCACCTCCCGCCGCCCGTGCGAATCGGTGCTGCAGCCCGGCCCACGCGAGCGTGAGATCCCGGGTGGCGAGAGGCGGATCGAGGCCCAGCCCCCGTGGCTCCGTGACGTCGCGGATGTACGGCGCGATACGGCGGGCCAGCGACGGTGCACCCCACCGGCGGGCGCGGGACAGCGCGAGGCACACCCCGACACCGAGAGCGGACCCGAGCGTGACCGCGAAGGCGAGATCGTCCGCTGCGATCGCGATCATCCGAACCACCGCCGCGGCTCGGGAAGCCGGCCGAGGCGCAGCATCACACGGAAGGCCACGAACGACACACCCGCTCCGGCGAGGATCAGCGCGATGCCCTCCGGCGATCCGTACGCGCGCGCTCCTTCAGGGCGCATGGCGAGCAGCCCGAGGATGACCCACGGCGCGGAGACCCCGAGCACGGCCGCGCCGCGGATCCAGGATTGTCGCGACTCCACCTCGGCCCGGAGCGTGGAGTCGGCGCGAACGGATGCCGCGAGAGCACGCAGCACGGGTGTCAGCTCGGTTCCACCGACCTGACGTGCCATGCGCAGCGTCTCGATGATCCGATCGGCGACGGGGTCGGCCAGCCTCGACTTCAGGCGCTGCGCACTCGAGTCGAAATGACCGGATGCCGCGATGTCCCTCGCGAACCCGGCGAACGCCGGCCTCAGCTCGATCGGGGCGGACTCCCCCAGCGTCGCGACGGCGTCGGGCAGCGACATCCCCGCGCGCACGGAGGCGATGAGCAGGTCGCACACGTCGGGCCAGAGTCCGCGGCGAACGCGAAGGAGCCGCGAGCGTCGTGCGCGCAGCCACGCGAACGGTGCGGCGCCGCCCGCCAGCGCCGCCACGAGGCACAGCACCGGGACGGGCACGATCAGCCACGCGACGGCGGCCGCCACCGCCGCGCCGCATGTCGACGTGATGACGACGGTGCCCGGGGCGATGCGGCCGAGACCCGCAGACTCGAGCAGCCGGACGAACCGGGCCGTCCGCGCCGTGCGCGTCCGCGCGCCTCGCGCCGGCCACAGCCAGGGCGACAGGGAGAGCAGCACGCCCGCCGCCAGCACGGCGCCCCAGACGAAGGTCATGAGTCGGCCCGGTAGAGCGTCCGTGCCATCAGCACGCCGTCGTCGAGCCCGGTCGGCTCCACGATCTCGGCGACCCGGCGGTGACCCGAGGCGTCGCGCTCGCAGTGGACGACGAGGTCGACGGATGCCGCGACCGCCGGAAGCACGAAGGCGGCGTCGATATTGCGACCGGCGAGGAGGGGCAGCGCTGCGAGCTTCGTGAGCGCCTCGCGCGCCGAATTGGCGTGAATGGTCGCCGCGCCGGGCACGCCGGTGTTGAGGGCGAGGAGGAGATCCAGCGCCTCCGCATCGCGGACCTCGCCCACGACGAGCCGATCGGGGCGCATGCGGAGCGCCTCCTTCACGAGACGCCGCAGCGACACCTCCCCCGTGCCCTCCAGGCTCGGCTGACGTCCCTGCATCGCCACCAGGTCGGGGGCGGCAACCGCGAGCTCGAACGTCTCCTCGACGGTGACGATGCGGTGCGCGGGAGGGCAGGCGGCGATGAGCGCGGCGAGGAGGGTCGTCTTGCCGGCGTGCGTCGCGCCGGACACGAGCACCGAGGACCCGGATGCCATCGCCGCGCCGAGCAGATCCGCCGCGTGCGCCGACAGCGAGCGCGCCGAGACCAGCCGGTCGAGTTCGCGGAACGCCGGAAGGAACTTGCGGATGTTCACCGCCCAGTGCCGCCGCGTGATGTCGGGAATCACGACGTGCAGCCGCGAGCCGTCCGGAAGCGAAGCGTCGACGAAGGGCTGACTCAGATCGACACGGCGCCCGCTGGTGTGCAGCATCCGTTCCACCAGGTCGCGCACCGCGGTGTCGGTGAGCACCAGCGGGACCCGCTCGGGCACACCTCCGCGGGCGACGAAGATCCGGTCGGGCGCGTTGATCCACAACTCCTCGACCGTCGGGTCATCGAGATACGCCTGCAGCGGCCCGTAGCCGGCGACTGCGGCGAGCACGTCTCGAACGCACGCGGATTCGTCGTCGACCGTCGCGAGCCCTCGGGCCAGCGCGAAGTCGTTGTGCCGGCGGACTTCGGCCCACGCGATCTGCGCGGCCGTCTCGGGGTCGCGGGTCGGGTCGCTGCGCTCGGCACGGAGCCGCTCGCGCACGCGCTCGGCGACGACCGCGGCGGGTGCGAGAGGAGCAGTCGATGCAGGCACCGAAGAATCCTCGCAAGTCGGGCAAGCGCCATCCCGAAGTTATCCACAGGGTGCGGCGAGCGCGCGCTCGGTGCAGGATGGGAGCACGCGGAAGGAGCGACCATGGGCGGCGCGAAGAGAGAACTCAAGCCGGGCGCGCAGGCGGCACTGGGGCTACTGGGGATCGTCCAGGTGGCGTTCGCCTTCTTGGCGTTCTGGGACCTCGGTCACCGGGCACCGACCGAAGTGCGCGGACCGAAGTGGGCGTGGATCCCCGCGATCCTCGTCAACTGGATCGGCCCCGCCAGCTACTTCCTCTTCGGCATCCGGCGCTGACACTCCGGGGGCAGGCCCCACAGCCGTCACTCAGTGGCCTCAGTAGACTGAACCCACTCGCGGGAGTGGTGGAATTGGCAGACACGCAGGATTTAGGTTCCTGTGCCTCCGGGCGTGTGGGTTCAAGTCCCACCTTCCGCACGCAGCCGCATACGCGCTGACATCGCCGACCGCCTCATCGACGGGAAACGACCTTGCACCCCACCGCACTCATCCCCTGGCTCGACCCCGCAGCGATCATCGAATGGGCCGGCCCCTGGGCGCTCGTCGTCGTGTGCTTCATCGTGTTCGCCGAGACGGGCCTGCTGGTCGGCTTCCTGCTGCCCGGCGACACGCTGCTGATCATCGCCGGACTTCTGTCGCACCCGCAGGATTACGCGCCCAACGGCGTCTTCGGGCTCAGCGTCTGGTGGGTGGCCCTGCTCATCGGACTCTCGGCGTTCGTCGGCGGTGAGGTCGGCTACTACATCGGCCACAAGGGCGGGCCGGCCGTCTTCGAGAAGAAGGAGTCGGGCCTGTTCAGCGTCAAGAACGTCGAACGAACCAATGCGTTCTTCGAGCGGTTCGGCGGCCTGACGATCATCCTGGCCCGCTTCGTTCCGATCGTCCGCACCTTCGCGCCCGTCGCGGCGGGCGTGGGGCACATGAACAAGTGGCGCTACACGCTCTACAACTTCATCGGCGCGGTGATCTGGGGCTTCGGCCTGACGATGTTCGGCTACCTCATCGGCTTCATCCCGCCCGTCGCCGACTTCGTCGAGAACTACATCGACCTCATCCTGCTCTTCGCCGTCGGCGGAACGGCCGCCGTGACGCTCTGGCACTACCTGCGGGAGCGGAGCAAGGCCAAGAAGGCCGCCGCTGCCGGCGAGGACGTCGTGACCGACCACCAGGAGGCCGAGGCGCTCGTGCTCGACGCCGACGTGTTCGACCGCGGCCCCGAGCCGGGACACCACGAGGGCGAGGCCCCCAAGGCCTGACTCAGGAGGCTTTCGCGGTCTTCTTCGCCGCCGGCTTCTTCGCGGCCGGCTTCTTCGCGGCCGGCTTCTTCCCGTCGCCCGTGGCCGACGTCTTCGACGCAGGCTGGGAGGCGGACTTCGCGGATGCCTTGTCCGCCGACTTCGCGGTGGCCGAGGCATCCCTCCCCTCACGCGCCGCGCGCGAGCGCTCGACGCTCGCCCGCAGCGCGGCCATGAGGTCGATCACCTCGCCGCCGGCGTCCTCCTCCTCGCGCTCGCCGAAGGTCTCCGACGTGTCGAGCGCGTCGCCCTTCTCGAGCTTCGCGTCGATGAGGATCCGCAGCTCCCGCTGGTAGTCGTCCTCGAACTCCTCGGGGTCGAAGTCGCTCGCGAAGCTCTCGACGAGCGCCGCCGACATCTCGAGCTCCTTCGCCGAGATGCGCACGCTCTCGTCGAGCGCCGGGAACGACGCCTCGCGCACTTCGTCGGCCCACAGGAGGGTCTGCAGCACCAGCACGTCGCCGCGCACGCGCAGTGCGGCGAGGCGGGTCTTCTGGCGAAGCGAGAAACGCACGATCGCCGTCCGGTCGGTCTGCTCGAGCGTCTTGCGCAGCAGCACGTACGCCTTCGGCGACGCCGAGTCCGGCTCCAGGTAGTACGCCTTGTCGAGTGTGAGGAGGTCGACCTGCTCGCTGGGCACGAACTCCACGACGTCGATCTCACGGCTCTTCTCAGCGGGAAGCGACGCGAGATCCTCCTTGGTGAGCACGACGGTCTTCTCCCCGTCGTCGTACGCCTTGTCGATGTCCTGGTAGGGAACGACTTCGCCGTCGATCTCGCACACGCGCTGGTAGCGGATGCGTCCGCCGTCCTTGTTGTGCACCTGGTGCAGCGACACGTCGTGGTCCTCTGTCGCCGAATACACCTTGACCGGAACGTTGACCAGCCCGAAGGTCAGCGCGCCCTTCCAGATCGCTCTCATCGCACCAGTACACACCGGTCGCACCGGTCACGGCTAGCCCGCGCACGAGTCTTGACTTCTCACGGCAGGATGGGCGCATGGCCCAGCCGTGGGGAAAGCCCGCCGAGCAGCTCGTGAGCATCGGCGGCAGGCGCCTGCGCATCACGAACCTCGACAAGGTGATGTATCCCGAGACGGGGACGACCAAGGGCGAGGTGATCGACTACTACACGCGTATCGCTCCCCTGCTCATCCCCCATGTGATCGGCCGTCCCGTGACCCGCAAGCGCTGGGTCGAGGGCGTCGGCACCGACGAGCACCCCGAGCCGGTGTTCTTCGCGAAGGACCTCGAGCGCGGCGCCCCGTCGTGGGTCAAGCGGATGCCGATCCCCCACTCCTCGGGCACCAAGGACTACCCGCTGGTCGGCGACATCCCGACCCTCGTCTACCTCGCGCAGGTCGCGAGCCTCGAGCTCCACGTGCCCCAATGGCGTTTCACTCCTGACGGCGAGCGCGGCTTCGCCGACCGCCTCGTGCTCGACCTCGACCCGGGACCGGGCGCCGGTCTGCGGGAGTGCGCGGTCGTGGCGGGCTGGGCACGGGGCATCCTGCTCGACATGGGCCTCGACCCCTACCCGGTGACCAGCGGCAGCAAGGGCATCCACCTCTACACCGCGCTGCCCGAGGGACAGACGAGCGAGCAGTCCTCGGCCATCGCGAAGGAGCTCGCCCGCGCCATCGAGGCCGATCACCCCGACCTCGTCGTGAGCAGCATGAAGAAGACCGAGCGGCACGGCAAGGTGCTCATCGACTGGAGCCAGAACAACGGCTCGAAGACGACGATCGCCCCGTACTCGCTGCGCGGGAGGCCGCACCCGACGGTCGCCGCTCCCCGCACCTGGGACGAGCTGGACGACCCGGGACTGCGACACCTCCTCTTCGACGAGGTCCTCGAGCGGATGGCAGAGATCGGCGACCCGCTGGACCCACTAGGCTTTCACGCCGGCGGGCGCGAAGCCGAAGCGGGGCCGCTGTCGGCGTACATCGCCAAGCGGAGCGCCTCGAAGACGCCCGAGCCGGTGCCCGAGAACCCGCTCGGAGCGACGCCGCACGGCGACAAGCCGATCTTCGTGATCCAGGAGCACCACGCGAGCCGCCTCCACTGGGACTTCCGGCTGGAGCGTGACGGGGTGCTGGTCAGCTGGGCGGTGCCGCGCGGCGTGCCGCACTCGTACACGCGCAACAACCTCGCGGTCATGACCGAGGACCACCCGATGGACTACGCGAGCTTCGAGGGGACGATCCCCGCCGGCGAGTACGGCGGCGGCACGGTCACGATCTGGGACGACGGCCGGTACGAGCTGGAGAAGTGGCGTGACGACGAGATCATCGCCACCCTCGAGGGGCGTCCGGGCGGACCGCTCGGACGCGTGCGTCTGGCGCTCATCCGCACCGAGGGCGAGGGCGAGAAGTCCTCGTGGCTCCTGCACCGGATGAAGACGGATGCCTCGGGCCACCCGCAACCGGACGGGATCCCCGTCGAGCCGAGCCCGCACGCCGACGAGCCGCGGAGGCCCGCACCCGCCTCTCGGGCACGCAGCGCGGCGTCGGCGGCCATCCCCCATCGCGCCGGACGGGCCGCTCGCGCCGGCTCCGGCCCGAGCGCCCCCGGCGAGCCGATGCCGTGGCCACCTCGGGTGGAGGACCTGCGGCCGATGCTCGCGACGAACTCGACCGCGGGGCTCGCGCGCCAGGCCGCGGCCCGGTGGGACGGTCCGCAGTGGGTCGAGGGCAAGTGGGACGGCATCCGCGCCGTCGGCGTGTGGGACGGCTCGCGTCTGCGTCTGTATGCGCGCAGCGGCAACGAAGTGACGCACCGCTACCCCGAGCTGACCGATGTCGACGCGCGGCTGGGCCCCGACACGGCGGTGGTCGACGGCGAGCTCGTGGCGCTCGAGCCGAGCGGCCGCCCGAGCTTCCCGCTCCTGCAGACGCGCATGAACCTCGAACGACCCGGTGAGATCTCCCGCGAAGCGCGCCGCGTACCCGTGCGCTACTACCTGTTCGACGTGCTGGCGCAGGGCCGAGCGGACCTCGCCGGCCTGCCGCTCACCGAGCGACGGGACATCCTGGAGTCACTCGCATCCCACGCGATCGACGCGGTGAGCGTCCCGCCGGTCTTCGACGACCTCGATGCGGCGCTCGAGGCCAGTTCGCGCCTCCGGCTCGAGGGAGTGATGGTCAAGAACCCGTCATCGCACTACCTGCGGGGCACCCGATCGGAATCGTGGCTGAAGGTCAAGCACACCCGCACGCAGGATGTGGTCATCGCGGGCATCCGACCCGGCAAAGGCGGTCGCAGCGGCACCTTCGGATCGCTGCTGCTCGGCATCCCGGACGACGAGGGGCTACGGTATGCCGGCCGGGTGGGCACCGGCTTCAGCGACAAGACCCTGGCGACCCTCCTTCGCACCCTCACACCGCTGCGCACCGAGGAGAACCCGCTCGTCGGCGTGCCGAGCCTCGACGCCCGTGACGCGCTGTGGGTGAGACCCGAACTGGTCGGGGAGGTCGAGTACGGCGAGTTCACCCCCGGCGGGATCCTCCGTCATCCCCGGTGGCGCGGACTGCGCCCCGACAAGAGCCCCGCCGACGTTCGTCGCGAGGACTGACCTCGGGCGGAACCTTACGCGTGCGCGTCGTGCTCGACGTGCCCGGCCGGCTCGAGCTGGAACGTCGAGTGCTCCACGTCGAAGTGCTCCGACAGGCACGACTGAAGCGTGCTCAGGATGCCGGCGGCCCGTCCGTCGCTCATCGCGCCGTCGTCCACCACGACGTGCGCACTGAAGACCGGCGCCCCCCGGGTGAGCTGCCACACGTGGACGTCGTGAACATCGACGACCCCGGGCGTGTCGAGGAGGTGCTGACGGATGTCGCGAACGTGCGTCCCCTGCGGCGCCGACTCCGACAGGACCGACGTCACCTCGGCCAGCAGGCGGATCGCCCGCGGCACGATCATGGCGGCGATGACGAGCGACGCGACCGCATCCGCCTGCACCCACCCTGTCGCGACGATCACGATCGCCGCCACGATGACCGCAGCCGAGCCGAGGAGATCCCCGAGTACCTCCAGATACGCCCCGCGCACGTTGATGCTGCGGCGCTGTGCCGCACTCAGCAGCCACATCGCCACCCCGTTCGCGACGAGACCGACGAGAGCGACCGCGAGCATCAGTGCGCCCGCGACCTCGGTCTCGCCCGGATCGACCAGGCGGAGCACGCCCTCGATCCCGATCCACGCGGCCAGCACCAGCAGCACGAGCCCGTTGACGAGCGCACCGAACACCTCGGCGCGCTGATACCCGAAGGTGCGGCGATCGTTCGGCGGGCGTGCGGCGACGGATGCCGCCACCAGCGCGATGACGAGAGCGGCGGCATCCGCCAGCATGTGCACCGCATCGGCGAGGAGGGCAAGGGATCCGGACAGCCACGCGCCGACGACCTGCACGGCCATCACGCCGGCGGTGATCGCCAGCGAGACCGCGAGCAGCCGCCTGCTGCTCGCACCGCGAAGGCCTCCACCCGGCGCGTGATCGTGCATGCGCTCAGGCTATGCCCGCGTGCACGCCCGGCGCGTGCGATCCCGCTTGTCGGGAATGAGTGTGATTCTCAGACGCGGGATGGGGAGGAGGAGCGGTCAGAGGTCGGCCAGCAGCGGAGCGAGCTGGTCGAACGCCCGCGCGCGGTGGGAGGAGGCGTTCTTCTCGGACGCGCTCCACTCTCCGACCGTCCGCTCGGCGCCCTCAGGCTGGCCGTCCGGGATGAACACCGGGTCGTAGCCGAAGCCGCCGTCGCCCGACGGTGCCGTCGCCAGCCGCCCGGGCCAGACGCCCTCCACGACCTGCTCGCTCGAGGCGGCGCCGGGGACGACGAGCGCGATCGTCGACACGAACTGCGCGGTGCGATGCGGGTCGCGGATGTCGGAGAGCTGATCGAGGAGCAGAGCGAGGTTGGCCGCAGCATCCTTCGCGTGCCCCGCCCAGTACGCCGAGAAGACCCCCGGCGCGCCGCCGAGCACGTCGACGCAGATGCCCGAGTCGTCGGCGAGTGCCGGCAGCCCGGTGTGCGCAGCAGCCGCCCGCGCCTTGAGGAGCGCGTTCTCGGCGAACGTCGCGCCGTCCTCGACCGGCTCGGGGCCGTCGTACGACATCACCTGCAGGTCGGGACGCGTCGCGGCGACGATCGCCTGGAACTCCTCCACCTTGTGCGGGTTGTGCGTCGCGAGCACGATCGTGCGCACCCCTTCGCTGTCGCTGATGGTGCGCGCCCTGGCTTCGGCGACGACATCGCCCATCTCGTCGGGCGACGCGGTCACGAGCCGGAGCCCTCCGCCGGCGCGAGCGCCGCGGCCTGCAGGTCGCGCAAGGATGCGCAGCCGGCGACACCGAGGTCGAGGAGGGCGTCGAGTTCGCGCTTGTCGAACGGCGCGCCTTCGGCGGTTCCCTGCACCTCGACGAACAGACCACGCCCCGTCACCACGACGTTCATGTCGGTCTCGGCGCGCACATCCTCGACGTAGGCGAGGTCCAGGAGGGGGATGCCGTCGACGATGCCGACCGACACCGCGGCGACCGAATCGAGGAGCACCTGCGAGCGCTGCCCGATGAACTTCTTCCGGCGCCCCCACTCGATCGCGTCCGCGAGCGCGACGTAGGCGCCGGTGATCGCGGCGGTGCGGGTGCCGCCGTCGGCCTGGAGCACATCGCAGTCGATGACGATCGTGTTCTCTCCGAGCGCCTTCGTGTCGACCACGGCGCGCAGCGCGCGGCCGATGAGCCGGGAGATCTCGTGGGTGCGGCCGCCGATCTTGCCCTTGACGCTCTCACGGTCGTTGCGGCTGTTCGTTGCGCGCGGCAGCATCGCGTACTCGGCCGTGACCCAGCCCTTCCCCTTGCCCGTCAGCCAGCGGGGCACGCCGTTGGTGAACGAGGCCGTGCACAGCACCTTCGTGCCGCCGAACGAGATCAGGGCCGACCCCTCGGCCTGACTCGACCATCCGCGCTCGATGGTGACGGGACGCAGCCGGTCGGCCGATCGGCCGTCGGCGCGCACGAGTTCCGCGCTGTCCTGCGCCTGTTCAAGGGTCATCGGGTCTCCTCAGCTCTCGGGGAAGATCAGCTCTGTCGCGTGGGAAGGTCGATGGCGCCGGTCTGCACCAGGCGCACGTCGGTGACCTCGCGGCCCATCAGGCGATGGGCCAGGCGCAGGAAGTCGTCGGCCGAGTCGCCGGTCGCCTCGTAGACGTGGGTGGCCGAGGCATCCGGACCCGCGAGCAGATCGCGGGACACCAGCTGACGGTAGACGTCCTTCGCCGTCTCGGTGTCGCTCGACACCAGCGACACCTCCGGGCCCATGACGTAGCTGATGGCGCCCTCGAGGAACGGGTAGTGCGTGCAGCCGAGGACGAGCGTGTCGACGCCGGAGTGGCGCAGCGGCGCGAGATAGTCCTCGGCGACGGCGAGGACCTCGGGCGAATCGGTCACGCCCGCCTCGACGAATTCGACGAACCGGGGGCACGCCTGCGCGAACACCGTCAGACGCTCGTTCACCTCGAGCATGTCCTGGTAGGCGCCGGACGAGATGGTCCCCTCCGTGCCGATCACGCCGATACGACCGTTGCGAGTGGTCGACATCGCCGTGCGCACCGCTGGGCCGATCACCTCGACGACCGGCACGTCGTAGCGTTCGCGGGCGTCGCGCAGCATCGCCGACGACGCCGTGTTGCAGGCGATCACGAGCATCTTGACGCCCTGATCGACGAGCGTGTCGAGGATCTCGAGGGAGTACCGGCGCACGTCGGCGATCGGCTTCGGCCCGTACGGAGAGTGCGCCGTATCGCCGATGTAGAGGATCGACTCCCGCGGCAGCTGAGCCGAGACCGCGCGAGCCACGGTGAGTCCGCCGACACCGGAGTCGAAGATTCCGATGGGCGCGTCGTTCACAATCGACCAGCCTACGCCAGGCCTCTCGCATCTCGGCCGCGGAGCGTTTCGCCCACGACCGTCACTAGGCTGACCCGCATGAGCACGGCACTTCACACCGACCGCTACGAGCTCACGATGCTCGACGCAGCCCTGCGGGACGGCACCGCCGACCGTCGGTGCGTGTTCGAGCTCTTCGGCCGGCGCCTTCCGGGCGCCCGCCGGTTCGGCGTCGTGGCCGGCACGGGACGGCTGCTCGGCCTTCTGCGGGACTTCCGCTTCGGCGACGACGAGCTGCGCTTCCTCCGCGACGAGAAGGTGGTGGATGCCGACACCGTCGCCTACCTCGAGAACTACCGCTTCACCGGCACGATCACGGGGTACCGCGAGGGCGAGCTCTACTTCCCCGGCTCCCCGCTCCTCACCGTGGAGGGGACGTTCGCCGAGGCCGTCGTGCTCGAGACGCTCGCGCTCAGCGTCCTCAACCACGACTCCGCCGTCGCGACGGCGGCCGCGCGCATGAGCGTCGCGGCCGGCGACCGGCCCCTGGCCGAGATGGGATCCCGCCGGGCCGGAGAGTCCTCCGCCGTCGCCGCCGCGCGCGCCGCCTACATCGCGGGGTTCGACGCGACGTCCAACCTCGAGGCCGGTCGACGCTGGGGCATCCCGACGATGGGCACCGCGGCGCACGCCTGGACGCTCCTCCACGACACCGAGGAGGACGCGTTCCGGTCGCAGGTCGACGCGCTCGGCGTGGGCACGACCCTGCTCGTCGACACCTACGACACGCGGCGCGGCGTCGAGACGGCGATCCGCGTCGCGGGGACGCAGCTCGGCGGCGTCCGCATCGACTCGGGCGACCTGCCGCTCGTCGCGGCCGAGGTGCGCGCCCAGCTGGACGAGCTCGGCGCGACGTCGACGAGGATCACCGTGACGAGCGACCTCGACGAGTACGCGATCGCGGCGCTCGCGGCATCCCCCGTCGACGCGTACGGCGTGGGAACCTCCGTCGTCACCGGCTCCGGCGCCCCGACGGCCGGAATGGTCTACAAGCTCGTCGCGCGGCAGGATGCCGGGGGCGGATGGGTCGCCGTCGCGAAGGCGTCCACCGACAAAGCCTCGAAGGGCGGCCGCAAGGCCGCATTCCGCACGCTCGACCGCGGCACCGCCACGAGCGAGCTCATCGTCGTGTCGGACGGCTTCGAAGACGTCGCCACAGCGGCCCCGCACCCGGACGCTCGCGCGCTGCAGGTTCCGCTCGTGGTCGACGGGGCGCCGGATGCCTCGTTCGAGGGCCACGACGGCGTCGAAGCCGCGCGTGCTCACCATGCGCTGGCGCGAGAGGAGCTGCCCGTGCGGGGACTCGCGCTCAGCCGGTCTGATCCGGCGATCCCGACCGTCTACACCGACGCTGCGTAGCCGAGCGGCTCGGCCGCGTCATCCGATCACTCGGCGAGGGACTCGTAGATCTCCTTGCACGTGGGGCACACGGGGAACTTCTCGGGGTCGCGCCCCGGGGTCCACTTCTTGCCGCACAGTGCGCGCACCGGCTTGCCGGTGAGGGCCGACTCGAGGATCTTGTCCTTCTTCACGTAGTGCGCGAAACGCTCGTGATCTCCGGGCTCGATGCTCTCTTCGCGGATGAGCTCTTCGAGCTCTCGGTCGAGGGTGGCCAGACCGCCCTGGTCCGGGCCTTCGAGAGGGGTGCTCATGGAGAGCCAGTGTACCCGCGTGCCACGCCGCGCGGCCGGCTCAGGTGGACTCGGCGAACTCCATCAGCCGACCGCCGCGGCGTGTGAACACCATCGATCCGGCCGTCACTCCGATGAACAGCACGCCGATGCCTGCGGCGAGCCCGGCCCACAAGGTCGGCATCGCCGCGTCCACATCATCGGTGAGCGCGATCCATCCGCACCACAGTGCGGGAGCGCTCACGACGAACACGCCGAGGATCACGAGCGCTTGCGAGATCGCGCCGGCCGACCCGGTGCGCTGCGGCTGCTGGAACGGACTCTCCCCGGGCCGCGACACCGCATACGGGGCGACCACCGAGGAGATGCTGGACAGGCCGAGGCCCGACAGGAACAAGGCGGCGCAGACGCCCGCCATCGCGGGGAGCAGCGCCCATCGGCCGTGCAGGGCCATCGTCACCGGAATGGCGACCGCAAGCAGCGGGATCCCGATCAGGAGCACGGGCACGAGCCTGCCCACCCGGTCGGAGATGCCGCGCATTCCGCTGGCGATGTGCATCCACACCGCGGTCGAGTCGTAGGCGAGGTCGTTGTGAGGGAGCCAGCCCAGCAGCAGCGCAGCGAACGGCGCGGGCACGAGGATGGCCAGCTCGAGCGGAACCCCTGCCACGAGCAGCGGAATCAGCGTGACCGCCGCGGCGACGGGGATGATGAGCACGTTCACGATGTAACGCCGGTCCCGGAACCAGTAGACCAGGCTCCGCGCCGCCACGGCGCCACCCGGTGTGCCCGGCGCCACGGCGAACCACCCCAGCCCGCCGCGGTCGCGCACCGACGCAGGACGCTCCGTCGTCGTCAGCAGGCGCCGCACGAGGAGGAACCAGAGCAGCCCGAGGACGGCCAGGGTCCCGATGGCCACGAGTACCGACACCCACGCCTGCTCATCGTCCGCCGCCAACAGTCCGGGGAAAGCCCAGGCCGCGCCGAACGGCGTGAGCGCGAGGGCCGAGACAGCCTCGGACAGCTGCGTCGGAACCATTCCCCGCCACTCGAGCGATGCCAGGAACACGCCCACGGGCACCACGACGACGAGGATCGCGAGGATGAAGAGGCCGGACAGCTCGCGCGAGCGCCGTTCCCTGAGGAACAGCGAGGCGACGGCCATGCACACCCGCGCGAGCATCGCGCATGTGACGACTCCGAGGAGGACGCTCGCTGCGGCCGCCGGCCACGTGACGCCGTGCTCGCTCCACACGACGGCGTCGGCGATCGCCATCGCCAGCAGCGCGAGGATCGGCACGCTCAGCAGTCCCACGATGGCCAGCACCACCGCCAGTCGACCGCGGGGTAGAGCCAGCAGGGCGAACCGACGGGGATCCAGGGGGTCCTCGACGGCGCCGATGAGCGGGGCGAGCGCGAAGCCCACGGTGACCGCCGAGCCTCCCAGCACGGTGACGGCCAGCACCACATCGGTGTCGGCATCCCGGAGGGTGAGTAGCGCCCAGCACGCGGCGGCCGTCGCACCGAGGACGAGCACGAGGGTGATCGCGTTGCGCACGACCTGGCGGCGATCGCCGCGGAGAGCGCCCAGAAGCAGCGCGATCCTCAGTCGGAGAACGTGTGCAGCCACTCCAGGCCCTCCACGTCGCTGAGGCCGCCGGCCAGTTCGATGAAGCGCTGCTCGAGGCTGAGCTCGCCGCGAACCTCCTCGACCGTCCCTTCCGCGAGCACCTGGCCTGCGACGATGACCGCCACCCGCGAGCACACCCGCTCGACGAGCTCCATGCCGTGGCTCGACAGGATCACGGTGCCCCCGTGCGAGACGTAGGTCGACAGGATGTCGAGGATGATCGCGCTGGAGACGGGGTCGACCGACTCGAACGGCTCGTCGAGCACCAGCAGCCGGGGCGAGTGGATCAGCGCGCCCGCGAGCATCACCTTCTTGACCATTCCCGCCGAGTAGTCCGAGACCACACGCCCCAGCGCGTCGGTCAGGTCGAAGGCGCGCGCGAGGTCGGACGTGCGGCTCTCCACGACGGCGGGCGAGAGTCCCCGGAGCACGCCGTAGTAGTAGAGAAGCTGACGACCGGTGAGCCGGTCGAACGTGCGCAGACGGTCGGGCAGGACGCCCATGAGCCGCTTCGCGGCGATCGGGTCGGATGCCGCGTCCACCCCGCCGACGCGGATCGAGCCGCGATCGGGCTCGAGCAGCCCGGCGATCATCGACAGCGTCGTGGTCTTCCCGGCGCCGTTGGGTCCGACCAGTCCGTAGAAGGTGCCCGCGGGCACGGTGAGGTCGATCGCGTCGACGGCGTGCGTGTCGCCGAATCTCTTGGACACGCCCCGCAGCACGAGCGCGTCTCCTGCCCTCGAGGGCGCGGTGAGCACCTCGGGCACCTGGTCGGCGGGGGCGGGCGCGACGGCCGGCGCCTCCTGGCGGGGGTCGTCGGGCAGCGGAGGCTTCGGCGGGATCACCAGCTCTTCCGCGTCGTGGGCGGCCGCGTCGAGGTCCTGCGGGAGCGGAGGGGGCGGCGGCGGTGCGGGGTCGGCTGACACGGCGGGCTGCGAGGGAGCCGATTCCGCCGCACCGGACACCGGCGCCTCGTGTGGCGTCGACGACGGAGCGGGTCGCTTGGCCTTCGCAGGCTTCTTGCGCGGCGGCTTGCGTGCGGGCGCCCCGCTCGAGGCGTTCGTCGGCAAGGGCACGACGGGCGCGCTCTCGTGACGGTCCGGCTCTTCCGGATCGATGTCGTTCGGCACCGGGAGGGAGGCTGTCACCGACCCAACGTATCAAGCGGCCCCCGACACGTGGCAACGAGACGCCGGGGGTTGACATACCCCATTTGTCACGAATCGACAACGGGGAGGCATTGTTCTGCACGTTCCCAGGTGCCATCGCTACCATGGTCCCGGCACGAAGGGGTGTCGAGTCGGTGAACCGACGGTGAATCACGCACTTCAGGAGCAGACCTTGACCCTTCAGACCGTTATCCTCGCAGCCGGGATGGGCTCGCGGCTCGGCCGCAGCCTGCCCAAACCGCTGACCGAGCTCAGCGACGGCCGCAGCATCATGCAGCAGCAGCACGACAACATCCGCGCGGCCTTCGGCGCCGAGGCGAAGATCACCACCGTCGTGGGCTACCGTGCCGAGACGATCGTCGAGGCCTTCCCCGAGGTCGACTACGTCTACAACGATCGCTACGACCAGACCAACACCTCCAAGAGCCTTCTTCGCGCGCTCGCGAAGACCGGCAAGGGCGGGGTGCTCTGGATGAACGGCGACGTCGTCTTCGACCCGCTCGTCCTCGGACGTGCGATCGAGCTGATCGAGCGCGACCAGTCTTTCGTGACCGTCAACACCTCGAAGGTGAGCGACGAAGAGGTGAAGTACACGGTCGACGCCGAGGGCTGCATCAACGCACTGTCGAAGACCGTCAAGGGCGGAATCGGCGAGGCCGTCGGGATCAACTACATCTCCAGCCGCGACAAGAAGGCGTTCATGCGCCACCTGGCGCGCGTGGACGATCAGGACTACTTCGAGCGCGGCCTCGAGCTCGCGATCGCCGAAGACGGCGTTCGCCTCCAGCCGCTGGACATCTCCGACCTGTATGCGGTCGAGGTGGACTTCGCCGAGGACCTCGAGCGGGCCAACCTCTTCGTCTGAACGTCCCGACGGCCGGCTGTCAAGCGGCGCGTCGCTCCCGGCAGGGCCGCATAGGATCGGCGCGATGACCGACAAGGTGCACCGCATCCACTCCCTCCCCACGGACGCTCCGTGGCAGGGGGGCCTGCCGCCCGCGGGGTCCGACGAGCACCCCCGCACGATCCGCGCCCTCGACCGGGTGCTCGCCATCCAGCGGCCGGTCGTGCTCGCTCATCTACGCAGCGTCAGGCTGCGACATCCGGATGCCTCGTCCGCCGACATCGTGCGCATCCTGGAGCGCCGCTACCTGACGGCCGTGACCACGGGTGGGGCCGCGGTCGGCGCGACGGCCGTCGTCCCCGGCATCGGAACGGGAGTGACACTCGCCCTCAGCGGGGTCGAGACCGTCGCCTTCCTCGAAGCCACGGCCCTCTTCGCTCAATCCGTGGCCGAGGTGCACGGCATTCCGGTCGCCGACCCGGATCGCGCACGAGCCCTGGTCCTCACGCTCATGCTCGGCAAGGAGGGGGTCGACCTCGTCGCGCAATTGGCCGGTCAGGCGATGGGCCGCGGACCGACACGCGACCGCTACTGGGGCGAACTCGTCACCAAGACCATCCCCCGCGCCGCCATGGGTCCGCTCGTCGATCGCCTCAAGACGACGTTCATCCACCAGTTCGCCGCCCGCGGCGGCGCCTCGTGGATCGGGAAGGCGCTCCCCTTCGGAATCGGCGCGGCGATCGGCGGCGCGGGCAACAACATCCTCGGCCGTCGCGTGCTGGTCAACTCCCGGCGCGCTTTCGGCGGGGCGCCGGCGACCATGCCGCCCGAGCTGGAGCCGCGGCCCGGCGCGACGCCGCTCGAACGCGCGGCGACGCGGAGCCTCCGCCGCGCCGGCACCGCCATCGCGGGCGGCGTCGGCCGGGGAGCCGCCGGCGTGGGCCGCGCTGCGCGTCGGATCGGTCCGCGCCGCCGAGAGATCGAGGCATCCGCCCCGTCGGAAGAACTCGGGGACGACTGAGTTCCTCTCCGCCCAGAGGTGTCACCGCCGCCTCCTCGCGAGGTATCACCACCGCCTCCTCGCACCTCTCCCTGGTGCAGTCGAGAACTGCGGGAGTACTGTCGCGGCCAGGAGAGAGGCGGAAGCCATGACGTCCGACGACGAACGGAAGGACCTCCCGCGGGAGTTCCCCGCGGTCCCGCCCGAGCCTGAGCTGTCGCCGGACGCGCCGGCGCCGATGCCACGAGGAGAAGAGGGTCCCGAGGCACCGGCAGAGGAACCCGCGTTCTCACTCCCCGGGATGCCGAGGACCGTCTCGCTCGTCACCGACTCTGTGATCACCCGTCCGCTCGCCGAGCGGATGGCCTCGGCCGGCACCGGCGAGCGCATCGGCATCGTCATCGAGCTGCGCACCGACAGCGGACTGCCGCTGTCCACCGTCATCGCGGAACTGCAGATGGGGGTGATGATCGCCGCCGCGGAGTCGGAGGAGGCCGACGTCCGCAGCACCGGCAGCTACGTCATGGCCGCGCTCACGGGCGAGGAGATCCTGGCGCTGGTCTCGTGGGACGCCGGCAAGGGCGCGCGCCCGGCCCCAGGTCGCCAGGAGGCGAAGACGGCGCCGCGAAGCTACATCAACCGCGTCTGGCCGAACTTCGAGGTGACGGCGACCATCCACCGTTCCGTCATCACCACGAAGGCGGAGGCAGCGGTCCGGAGCTTCGACGCGACCGGCGACGGCATCGTGTGGGCCGTGCTCGATACCGGCATCGACGCCAAGCACAAGCACTTCGCCACCTTCCGGACACTCGACCTCCCCGACTCACTCGGACCTCGCTCGTTCGTGCGGGACTCCGCCGACGGCGATGCCCTTCGCGATCCGAACGGACACGGCACCCACGTCGCGGGCATCATCGCGGGCGGCCAGACCGTCGGCCCCCGCAGCAGACGCATTGCCGCCGCCACGTGGTACCGGACCGCGGAGGGCGCCACGGGTGTGCAGCGGGTGGAGCTCGACCGCATCAGCGGGATGGCACCCGAGACGAAGATCCTGCCGATCAAGGTTCTCCGCGACGACCGCACCGGCGATATGGCGTCGCTGCTCGCCGGGCTCGAATACGTCCAGGAGCTCAATCGCTGGGGTCGCGAGCTCAATGTGCACGGCGTCAACCTCTCGCTGGGCTACCCCTTCGATCCGTCGTGGTTCGCCACGGGCCTCTCCCCCGTGTGCCGCGAGGTGGACCGCCTGGTCGCGAACGGGGTGTGCGTCGTGGTCTCGGCGGGCAACACGGGCTACGGCGCGGCCCTCGACACCGTCGGCCGCGAGATGCGGCTGGGTTTCGGCATGACCATCAACGATCCCGGCAACGCCGCGCGAGCGATCACGGTGGGGTCGACGTCGCTCAAGCCGTACTCGACCGGGGTGTCGTACTTCTCGTCGAAGGGACCCACCGGCGACGGGCGACTCAAGCCCGACCTCGTCGCACCAGGCGAGCGGGTCGTCAGCGCCGGCGCCGGCGAGCTCCTGGCGAAGGCGCGCGCCAACGTCCAGCTCAAGGCCGGCGAGAAGGCGACGGACATCACCTATGTCGAGGACTCCGGCACATCCATGTCGGCACCGCACGTGTCCGGCGTCGCGGCGGCGTTCCTGTCGGTGCACCGCGAGTTCATCGGCAAGCCCGACGACGTCAAGCGGATCCTGATGGACACCGCCAGCGATCTCGGCAGAGATCCCACTTTCCAAGGCCGCGGTCTGGTGGATGCGATGCGAGCCATCCAGAGCGTGTGACTCCGCCCGAGCGCGTGACCCATCCAGAGCCGGACACAGGAGGAATCATGAAGCTGCCCTATATCGACGTGGCCTTCGACGAGAAGGGTGCGGTCGTCGAGCCGGACGCACTCGCGGAGGTCGACGATCTCCTCACCCAGAAGCGACCGACCGACGTCCTGGTGGTGTGCCACGGATGGAACAACACCCGCGGACAGGCGCAGGACCTCTACGAGCGCCTGATCGACTCGCTGGTCGCGGTGCGCCCGAAGGTCCCCGGCGCCGAGGACCGGCGTTTCGTGGTCGTCGGGATCCTGTGGCCCTCGATCCAATGGGCCGAGGACGAGAACTCGGGGGCGGGAGCCGGTGTCGGCGACGACCTCGCCGCTCTCGAGGCCGACATCGCGTCGCGCGTCGAGGATCCCGACGTGCGAGCGCGTCTCCTCGCGCTGGCACCCAGGCTCGACGGATCGTCGAGCGCACAGGAGGAGTTCGTCGAGGCGCTCCGCGAGACGCTCCCCGGATCATCCAAGGGCGAGGACGCGGCTGGCTTCGAGGCACTCGCGCACGCGCCCGCGGTCGAGGTCATCGACGCTGCGCGCGGCGGGGCGGCCCTGGCTGCCGACCCCGCCGCGGCGGGCGGCGGAGCCGCCATCGACCCTGCCGGCCTCCCGCCCCTGACAGACGGCGGCGGCGCCGGATTCTTCGACAGCATCCTCGGGGCGGCGCGCAACCTCGTCAACGTCGCGACCTACTACACGATGAAGGAGCGGGCCGGGGTCGTGGGGCGCAAGGGCCTCGCCGAACTGCTCGAACGTCTCCACACCGACGCGCCGGGCGCACGGCTGCATCTGATCGGCCACTCCTTCGGCGGCCGCGCGGTGACAGCAGCGGCCGTGGCCACCTCGGCGCCCGTCTCCTCCATGTCGCTGCTGCAAGCGGCGTACAGCCACTTCGGGATGGCGAAGGACTGGGACGGCGCGGGCGCGAGCGGCCTCTTCGCCAAGGCGCCTCGCAAGGTGAGCGGACCCATCGTCATCACGCATACGCGCAATGACAAAGCGGTGGGAATGGCCTACCCGATCGCCTCGCGACTGGCCAAGCAGATCGGCGTGGGACTCGGGGATGCGGATGACCCGTACGGCGGCATCGGCCGGAACGGCGCCCTCAAGACGCCCGGGTCGGCGGCGGCGACCCTCCTCGATGTCGGCGGCCGCTACGACTTCGGCGACCACGACGTGTGGTCGCTCAACGCGGATTCGTTCGTCTCAGGACACAGCGACGTCACGGGACGACAGGTTGCGTACGCGATCCTGTCCGCGGTCATGAGCACCTGACGCCACAACGCCACGCGCGCGGCAGAATGGGCGCATGGGAATGTTCGTGCAGCGACCGGAGCAGAACGAGGAGTGGGCGGGTCTCCCCTCGGAGCCCGCCGCGCCGGAGAGCGAGGCCGAGCGGCTCGCCGCCGCGGCGCCGGCTGTCGATGCACTCGGTTTCGCGTCCGTCGAGTCCATTGTGATCCCGGTCGCTCCGACCGTCGAGGTCGCCCAGGCGCACATCACCGACGCCGATCCCGACGACGACTCCGACGACGACTGATCGACACGTCTGCGCGCGCAGGAATACGCTCTCGACTATGGACAGCACCCTCGCCTGCTTCGCGGCATGGATGCCCCGCCAGCGCTGGTACGCCGCAAAGGGGCGCCCGCCGAGCCTGCGCCTGGTGTCGTGGTGGGACCTTCCGCCCGCGAGCGACGACGACGCCGACGCGCGCATCCGCACGTATCTGATCGCTGACGAGGGTGCGCTCCCCGTCGTGCTGTACCAGCTTCCGGTCGTCGCACGGGCGACGGAGACGGTGGATGCCTCGCCCGATCACGTGATCGGGAGTCCTGAACCGGGAACGACGTTCATCGACGGTCCCCACGACCCCGCCTACGCGCGTGCGCTCCACCGCCTCATCACCGCGGGAGGCCGTGGCACAGGACCCCGCACCGAAGCGATCGGCCATCCTCGGCGCGCGCGCACAAGCGGCGAAACGGCCACCGCGACCGTCATGAGCGGCGAGCAGTCGAACACGTCGCTGATCTATCGTTCGAGCGGCATGCCGGTCATCTGCAAGGTCTACCGGCAGCTTCATGCGGGGCTCAATCCCGACATCGAACTGCCCACGGCGCTCGCCGAGGCAGGATCCGTGCACGTCCCGCGGGCGGTGGGCTGGATCGAGGGGACATGGCCGGACCTCGACACGGCCCAGGGCACGGTGACCGGCTCGCTGGCGTGGGCTCAGGAGTTCCTGCCCGATGTGGAGGACGCCTGGCGGGTGGCCCTGCAGGCTGCGGCGCGCGGAGAGGACTTCCGCGGGTCGGCACGCGCGCTCGGAGCGGCGACCGCGGATGTCCACGTGTCGCTGGCGGAGCTCTTCCCCACGCGTGCGACGACGGCCGCCGACCTCGAGGCCACCGTCGGAACGTGGCGCCGGCGCCTGACGATTGCGATCGCCGAGGTGCCCGAGATCGCAGAGCGGCGAGCCGCCATCGAAGCCGTGTACGCGCTGGCCGCAGCGACGGCGTGGCCGGATCAGCAGCGCATCCACGGTGACTACCACCTGGGTCAGGTGCTCCACGTTCCCGGGCGCGGCTGGGTGCTGCTCGATTTCGAAGGAGAGCCGCTGCGACCCATGAGCGAGCGGACCCGCCCCGATCTCGCCCTGCGCGACGTGGCCGGCATGCTGCGGTCCTTCGACTACGTCGCCGGTTCTATCCGCCTGGACGATCCGGAGCGCTCCCCCGTCGCGGCTCGCGAATGGGCGCACGGCGCGCGCGCCGGATTCCTCGAGGGATACGCGATGGCATCGCGCGCCGATCTGGACTCGCAGACGGCACTGCTGGCTGCCCTCGAACTCGACAAGGCCGTCTACGAGGCGATCTACGAAGCCCGCAACAGGCCCACGTGGGTCACGATCCCGCTTCGTGCGATCGCACGACTCGTCGAACGGACGGCGCCCGTGGGCTGACGATCCGGGGGCTGCTCAGCCTGCGACCTCGTCGTCGAGTTCCGCCTCGTCCGGGTCCTGCTCGTCGTCCTCGTCCTCGACGATCGAGCGCGCATACCAGCGGTCCCATTCGTCCATGAGGCTGCGGACGGCGCCGTGGAAGCGTGCCGTCGCCGCACCCGGCGCGGTGTCGCCGAAGTAGTGGCGCACCCAGTGCTCGAGTCGCTCCACCGCCTCCGGGTCGCTGAGGACGCGATCGGCCTCGGCGACGATCGCGCCGGCGGCCGAGGCATCCAGCCACTCGCACGCCGAAAGGTAGCCGTGCGTGTCGATCGCGGCCGCCGGATCGACCGGTCGCGTGATCATCAGCGGCTTGTCGGCGGCGAGCCGGTCGTACACCATCGCGGAGATGTCCACGATCGCGATATCGGCGGCCGAGAGCTGCCACCCGAGATCGGGACCGTCGTCGAAGACGTGATGGGCCGACGGATCGGCGGCATTCGCGGCAGCGATCGCGGCGATGATGCGCCGATTCGCCACGCCGTACTCGGGGTTGACGACCCCCGACCGCGGATGCGGGCGATAGATCAGACGGTGACGCCCCGTGGCCAGGAGCGCCGTCGTGAGCGCCTCGCCGTGGGTGACGACGGATCCGTAGTGCGCGGACGGCCGGTCCCCCTCCCAGGTCGGTGCGTACAGCACGACGGTCCGATCGTCGGGCGTGTACGGCAGCGTGCCCGAGTAGTGGTCGGCCTGCGGACGGCCGATCGCGATCGTCCGGCGGTCGAGCTCGTAGTCCCACAGCACCCGCGAGAGCCGCTCACGGGCGGCGTCACCCGCGATGAAGGCGTAGTCGTAGGCCTTGTACTGGTTGGTCGTCATGTACATCTTGTCGGACTCGCCGTGGTTGATGAAGACGTGCCAGCGCCGGCCGTACCGGAACATCTGGAAGTTGCGCGTGTTCTGGTTGACGTACAGCACCACGCGGATGTCCTGCTCGGCGAGGAAGCGCTCGAGGTCGCGAACCGTCGGCACGAACGCGACCGGCGGTGCGTCCTCTTCGAGCATCGCCCGCGCCCCGGTGGCCGCACGACTGAGGACGACCACGGGCCAGATCTTCGACAGCTCGGCCAGCGGCTTGTACCACTGGCGCATCTGGTACATGTTCACCGCACCGTCGGCGAAGTACACCGCGATGCGGTAGTGCAGACGCGGATGCGCCGGCCTGGCCGCGAGCGCGCGGCGGACGTCGATCACGGCACGGCGATTCCTGACCGCCTTGCGGACCAGCGCGACCGCTTTCTTCCCATCCGAGACCAGACCCACGTTCCCAGACTACCCAGGCGACCCGTGACATGATCGACCCGTGCAGGTCGAGCAGCGCGGGCGCAGGGACGCTCCCCAGGTGGATCCCGACGCCGGCGTGACGTTCGTCATGCCGGTCCTGAACGAGCGGGACTACCTCCGTCGTGCCGTCGAGACCGTGCTCGCCCAGCGGGTGGACGGCCCGTCCGAGCTGATCCTCGCGCTCGCCCCCTCAACGGACGGCACCACCGAGCTCGCCCGGCAGCTCGCGGCCGAGGAGCCGCGCATCGTGCTCGTGGACAATCCGCGCGCCGACATCCCGGTCGGGCTCAACCTCGCGATCCGTGCGGGCCGCTATCCCACGATCGTCCGCGTCGACGCCCACTCCGAGCTCGAGCCGGAGTACACCCGGCGAGCGCTCGCGACGCTCGACCGCGTGCGCGCCGCCAATGTCGGAGGCGTCATGCGCGCCGACGGGCGCACCCCGTTCCAGAGGGCGGTCGCGCGCGCCTACAACTCCCCCATCGGGCTCGGTGGCGGCGCCTACCACGGCGGTACGCAGCAGGGCGAGGCGGAGTCGGCGTATCTCGGCGTCATGCGGCGGGCGGTGCTCGACGAGGTGGGCCTCTTCGACGAGACGATCCGTCGCGGCGAGGACTGGGAGCTGAATCTGCGCATCCGCCGCGCCGGCTACCGGGTCTGGTTCGATCCCGAGCTGTCGGTCACCTACTGGCCCCGCGAGAGCTGGCAGCGGCTGGTGCGGCAGTTCGCGGCCACGGGTCGGTGGCGCGGCGAACTCGTGCGCCGTTTCGGGCGCGGCAACTCGCTGCGCTTCTTCGCGCCCCCGCTGCTGATCGTCACGATCCTGCTGGCCGTCGCGATCGGCGTCCTGCAGGCGACGGGCGTCCTTCAGGGCGGGTGGGCGGTCGCGGCATCCGTCGTCTACCTGCCGCTGGCGGCGTACGCCCTCCTCATCGTCGCCGTCGCCCTGGGGCCGGGCGGCGGAACCGGATGGCGCGACAAGCTCTGGACGGCGGCGGTGCTCCCGACGATGCACCTCTCGTGGGGCTGGGGCTTCCTGCGGGGCGTGGTCGGCGGGGCGCACGACACCGTCGACACGTCGCGGCTGGGCACCCGCAACACGCCGCTCCCCTGAACCGCGCTCCCGGACCGCCGAGCGCCGTCAGCGCGGATCGACGAAGCCCTGATCGAGGATGCGGGCGACCACCCTCTCGGCGGCGCGGCCATCGTCGCGCGCGTTGAACTTCTCGCGCCAGCGCGCGTATCGCTCGGCATACGCCGACGTGTCGCCGCCGAGGGCGGCGACGAGCTCGTCCTGGGTGCGCACGACCGGCCCGGGCGCGTGCGCGGCGAGGTCGAAGTAGAACCCGCGCAGCTCGCCGCGATAGTGCTCCATGTCGGGGACGAGGAAGTACATCGGCTTTCCCGTGACCGAGAAGTCGAACATCACCGACGAGTAGTCCGTGATCAGCGCATCGGCCGCCAGCAGCAGGAGCGACGTATCGGGGAAGCCGGTGACGTCGATCACCCGGGCGCCCTCGGCGTCGCGCCCGGGCTGGAGCGTGCGCGAGTGGCCGCGGACCAGGACGACGGCGCCGGTCTCGGCCGCGAGGGCCGCCGGGTCGATGAAGTCGACCATCTCGACGCGATCGTCGCGCCAGGTCGGCGCGTAAAGGAGGACGCGCTCATCGGCGCCCACGCCGAGCGCCGCGCGGGTCGCCCCGCCGTCGCCGGTGACGAGCACGTCATTGCGCGGGTAGCCCTCCACCCACACCGGCCGCGTCAGGAACGCGTACGCCTTGCTCAGGATGCGGGCGGCGTACGGATTGTGGGCGAGGAGGACGTCCCAGCGCCTCGACTCGCGCACGACGGCTGCCATGCGGCGCGGGTCGAACCCGGGCCGGTGGAGCGCGAGGCGCTTGAGCGGCGTGCCGTGCCACGTCTGCAGCACGACCTGTCCTCGCCGTCGGGCGAAGCGGCGGCGGAGCCAGTCGTTGACCACCAGGAGCCGCGCCGCGCCGCGGGCGCGCCACCATTCGGGACTGCCCTCGACGATCGGCACGGCTCCCTCCGGCACGGCCACCGAGAGGTCCACGACGCTCCAGTACCGTGTGACGCCGGGCGCACGGCGCGCGAGCTCGCGATCGATCGCGAGCGGGTTGCAGCTGGCGTTGCGCCCGTAGAAGCTCTCGAAGAACACCGCGTTCTCGAGCCCCGCGGGCCGGTGCGCGTACCGCCGCTCGAGAGCGTCCTGCCCCTCGCCCGAGTCGTAGGCGGGATCCATGGGCGGTCCGATGACCACGGTCCACCCGTCCAGCACCGCACGGAGCGTCCCCAGCTGCGCGAGCGGCACGCGGGCGGGCGGCTCCGCCGTCGCCCCGTCGTCGGCTCCGTCGGCGGCCGTCACCCTCAGATCGTAGGTGCCCGACGGGAGAGGGAGCTCCGGTCCGCCCCACCGTTCGGCCCGCAGCGGGATGGCGGCCTTCCACGTCTTGCCGCGGCCGCTCACCGACGCCGAGACCCGGGCACGACGACCGACGAGCTCGACCGATGCCGGCCGGGGTCCCTCGCCGGTGAGGACGAGGGCGGCTCCGCCCTCGGTCGTGAAGCGGGCCTGCGTCATCGTCGTCCTTTCGTGGCGGCCGTCCCGCCGCTCCATCCCGCCAGGATCGCACGGTACACCCGCTCCGCGCTGGCGCCGTCCCGGAAGGCGTGCACACGCGCGCTGAGCGCCTCGGCGCGCCCCCGGCGGCGTTCCGCCTCGGCGTCATCACCCAGCACGGCGTCCAGCTGCGCGAGAGCCCCGGACCAGTCCGCCGCCCAGTCTTCGCCGGCGACCTCGGAGTAACTGCCGTAGAAGCCGCGGGTGCGCGAGTACGCCTCGACGTCGGGCGCCAGGAAGACCGCGGGCACCGGCACGAGCGAAGCGTCGAAGACGATCGACGAGTAGTCGGTGACGAGCACGTCGATTCCGGGGAGCAGCGGCGTGACGTCGGGAGCGAGGTCGCTCCCGAGCAGCCGTACCCGGTCGGTCGCCGCGGGCGGGCGATACTCCCCCGCTCCGAGCGGGTGCGAGCGCACCAGCAGCACCGCGTCGTGGCGGTCGAGCAGAGCGATGAGGGCATGCCATTCCGGCTCGGTCGGAACCGCGGGATCGACGGCGCCGTCTCGCCAGGTCGGGGCGTACAGCACCACAGCCGCCGCGTGGGGGAGCGGGCCGGTCGCCGCCGCGATCGCCGTGCGGGCGTCTGCGCGCCGCTGCTCGGCGGTTCCCTGCGACAGCACGTCCACCCGCGGCTCGCCCGTCACCGGCACCCGTTCGTCGGGCAGCGCGAACGCCGACTCGAGCCGCCCCCGCACGACGTGCGACGCGGCGGGCAGGAGGCGGATCCGCCGCGCTGCGCCGCGGAACATCGCCCCGAGCACGTGCTGGAGCGGGCGCAGGGCGCGCACGCGTGCGAGCGGGCCCGGGAGCCGCAGCGTCTCGGGAGAATCGAGGCCGATGCGCTTGAGGGGGATCCCATGCCAGAGCTGCACGACGAACGCCCCCGACACCGCGTAGCGGTTGACGTCGCCGAACCCATGGGTCACCACGATCACGCGGGCGCGGGCCGTGCGCCAAAGCCCCCGCAGAGAGGACTTCGGAAGACTCGGGATGCCGCGGGCCGAGGCATCCGCCGCCTCCCGGTCGTTTCCCACGAGCCAGACCGCCCGCCAGCCGTCGGCGGCGGCGACCTGCCACAGCGCGAGAGCGCCATCGCCGATGCCCGCCGCGCAGCCGAACACCCACTCGTCCCGGGATCGGGGGACGAGGAGGGTCAGTATGCGCCCTGCGGCATAGAGCGGGAGAGTCGCGAGCTTTCGCGCATTCCCCGCGCCGAACGAGAAGGACGCCACCCCGCGAGCCTATCGCGGGGTGGCGTCCTTCTCGTGGGAGCGGTTACGGCTCGAGCGTGCCGAGCGTGACGTCGACGGTCTTCGTCTCGCCGTCGCGGACGAAGGTCACGGTCGCGTCGCTGCCCGCGGCTGCAGCCCGGACCTGCGCGGTCAGATCAACCGAGTCGGTGACGGGGACGCCGTTGAACTCCGTGACGATGTCGCCCTTCTGGAGGCCCGCGGCGGCGGCGGCGCCGCCGGCCACCGCCTCCTGGATGTAGGCGCCGGTGATCGTCGAACCCTCGACCTGTGCGGCCGACAGCACGTTCGCGCCGAGCAGGCCGTGGGTGGCCTCGCCGTTCTCGATGATCTCGTCGGTGATGCGCTGGGCGATGTCGGACGGGATCGCGAAGCCGACGCCGATCGAGCCGGCGCCGCCGGATGAGCCGCCCGCCGTCGCGATGGCGACATTGATGCCGATGAGCTTGCCCTCGGAATCCACGAGCGCACCGCCGGAGTTGCCGGGGTTGATCGCGGCGTCGGTCTGGATCACCGCGATCTTGATCGACTCGCTGGGCGTGCCCTGGGCCTGGCCCTGTCCGAAGTCGAACTGGAAGGGGCTGTCCTGCTGACCTTCGGGCGCCTGCTCCTCCTCACCCGCGTCACCGCCCTCGGGGGCGGCGGACGAGGCGATCTCGATGGAGCGGTTCAGCGCACTGACGATACCCGTGGTCACCGTGTTGGACAGTCCCAGCGGTGCGCCGACCGCGATCGTCTCGTCGCCGACGTTGAGGTCGGCGGACGAGGCGAACTCGATGGGAGTGAGGCCCTCGGCATCCTGCAGCTTGATCACGGCGAGGTCGTAGGTGGGGTCCGTTCCGACGACCTCTGCGTCGAACACGCGCCCGTCCGACGTGGTGACGCGAACGGTCGCGTCACCGGTCGCACCGTCGAGCGTGACGACGTGGGTGTTGGTGACGATGTAGCCGTCCTCGGTGAGGACGACGCCGGAGCCGGTGCCGCTGCCCTGATCGCCCGTCGCCGCGATCGTCACGACGCTCGGCACGACCTTCGCCGCGATCGCGGTGGTCTGCGTGACCCCATCGGTGTCGTTCACGGTGACGGTGGCGGGCCCGGCCGCAGGGACGGTGCCCTCAGGGGCGAAGAGGTTCACGCCCGCGTACGCACCGCCGAGCCCGGCCGCTCCGCCCACGATCGCCGCAGCGACGACGAGTCCGACGACCTTGCCGGCGCCGGTGGCCTTCTTGGGCTTGCGCGGAGCCTCGACCGTCGGAGTCGCACCGGTGGCGGCCGGCCCGAACGCGGCGCCCTGGGGCTGGCCGGCGTAGTTCGGGGGGTACGACGCCGTCTGGCCTGCGTAGCCCTGGGGGCGCGCGTAGGCCTGAGCGTGCGACGGGTAGCCGGCGGGCGGTCCCGGCTGCTGCGCGGCGGGCTGCTGAGCGGCGGGCTGCTGGGCGGCCTGCCACGCCGGAGTGGTCGGCGGGACGGGAGTCGTCGGGGCGGTCTGCGACACGTCGGGCGTGCTCGCGGTCGCGTCCGCGGGGGTGTGGTCTGCGGGGCGGTCGCCCTGAATGTCGCTCATCGTTGCTCCTTCTTCCAAGCACTCACCACATTGCCCACCGATGCTGTGCGTTTCTTATGCCGCCGATGGGACTCGCCTATGCGATCGTCCTGAGGCCGTCGAGTACCGTGTTCCGATGCGAGAGATCCCCGGAGCTTGGCACCGCACCGCCGCCGGAGCCGGACTCGTCGGCGCCGACGGTTCCATCCGCCCCACTATCTTCGCCGAGATGTCGGCCCTCGCGGCCCGAACGGGAGCAATCAACCTCGGGCAGGGCTTCCCCGACGAGGACGGACCTGCCGACGTGCTCGATGCGGCACGCGCCGCGATCACGGACGGCAGGAATCAGTACCCGCCGGGTCGTGGCATCCCGGAGCTGCTCTCGGCCATCGCCGAGCACCAGCAGCGCTTCTACGGACTCATGCCCGACCCCGGAAGCGAAGTCCTCGTCACCGCCGGTGCGACCGAGGCGCTGGCGGCGACGCTGCTCGCCCTGATCGACGGCCCCGAGGACGAGGTGGTCGTGTTCGAGCCGTACTACGACTCGTACGCCGCCGTCGTCGCCCTCGCCGGCGCACGCCTGGTGACGGTGCCGCTGCGGTGGCCCGATTTCCAGCCCGACCTCGACGAGCTGCGGCGCGCGGTCGGCGACCGCACACGCGCCATTCTCGTGAACGATCCGCACAACCCCACGGGTGCGGTCTTCTCCGCCGAGGTCCGCGAGGAGGTCGTCCGGCTCGCCGAGCGCCACGACGCGGTGATCGTCACCGACGAGGTGTATGAGCACTTGGTGTTCGGTGACGCGCACGTGCCGATCGCCGGTCTTCCCGGCGCGTGGGATCGCACGCTCACGATCTCGTCGGGCGGCAAGACGTTCTCCACGACCGGGTGG
The DNA here is from genome assembly GCF_012847295.1 of Microbacterium sp. MF43. Classification (GTDB taxonomy): domain Bacteria; phylum Actinomycetota; class Actinomycetes; order Actinomycetales; family Microbacteriaceae; genus Microbacterium. The sequence goes on along the minus strand of NZ_JABBDY010000003.1, from coordinate 42,382 downwards.
AAGGTGGGCTGGGTCACCGGGCCGGCCGACCTCGTGTCTGCCGTGCTGGCGGTGAAGCAGTTCCTCACCTACGTCAACGCCAGCGCGTTCCAGCCCGCCATCGCGGTCGGCCTGCGCCTCGGCGACGAGTTCTTCCGAGGGATCGCCGATACCCTGCGACGCAAGCGAGACCTCCTGGGCGAGGGGCTGCGGGCCGCCGGGTTCGAGGTCTCCGTGCCGGCGGGATCGTATTTCACGGTCGCCGACGCGCAGGGTCTCGGGGCGACGGATGCCGCGGAATTCTGCCGCTCGCTGCCGGAGCGCGCTGGAGTGGTCGCGATCCCCCTCACCGCGTTCACCACCCCGGAGCGCCGCAGGCAGTACTCGACGCTCGTGCGATTCGCGGCGTGCAAGCGGACAGAGGTGCTCGAAGAGGCCGCGAGGCGCCTGGCGTCCGCGCGCTGAGCACCGCGCTCGGTCAGGACTGCCGGGGGACGACGCCGAACCGCCGCAGGCGCAGCGACGGGTTGACCCGTCGCACGCGCTCGACCGCCGACGGGTCGAGATGCGCCACGGCGACGTCGGTCGCCGTGCCGATCGCGGCCAGCTCGACGCCCTGCGGGTCGACGATCATCGAGCATCCGACACCGAGGGGCGGCGGATGATCGGCGGCCGCCACGAAGACGGTGTTCTCGATCGCGCGAGCGTGCAGCAGCGTGCGCCAGTGATGCTCCTTGAGCGGACCACGCACCCACTCCGCGGGAACGACGAACACGTCGGCGCCGGCGTCGACGAGCATCCGACCCACCTCGGGGAAGCGCAAGTCGTAGCACGTCATCAGGCCGAAACGGAGTCCGTCGACCTCGAACGTCTCGGGCTCGGCGAGCTGCCCGGCCTCGACCCAGTCGGACTCGCGCTGCCCGAACGCGTCGTACAGGTGAAGCTTGCGGTACGCGGCGACGAGGCCCCTCGCGTGGACGGCGACCACCGTGTTGCGCACGCGTCGCTCGTCCCCCGCCGCCTCGAGCAGACCCGCGACGATGTGAACGTCGTGCTCGGCGGCGATCCGGGCCAGCTGGGTCACGAACTCCCCGTCGACGGGCTGCGCGTTGTCGACGAGTGTCGCGTCGAACGGGTCCACGAAGTAGCTCGAGTATTCCGGGAACACCACCAGGCGAGCGCCGCGATCGGATGCCGCGGCGGTGAGCTGCCTGATCACATCGAGGTTCGCCGCCGTGTCCGCCGTCGGGGCGAACTGCGCCACCGCGACCCCGAGGGCACCCGTGACGGTCATCGAGGATCCCGATTCACCTTCGCGCGGATGATGGCCGGCGCCACCAGCCACAGCGCCACGATGATGAGGGCCAGGATCCCGAATGCCCACCAGGCTGCGGCATCCCCCACGACCACGTCGAACACGAAGGCCACGACCCCGACGATGAGCACCGACACGGTGAACAGCGCCGTGATCAGCGCGGCGTGGCCGTACGAGACGACGAGGGACTTCGCGCGCTGCTGGAAGAGCACGCGATGCAGGGCCACGGGGGCGAGCGCGATGATGGCGCTGAGAGCGGAGATCACGACGAGCGTCAGGTAGATCGCACGCTGCCCGTCGGTGAGATCGGAGAAGGCGGGCTGGAAGGCGAGGGCGAGGAGGAACCCGGTCAGGATCTGGGTGCCTGTCTGGAGCACGCGCAGCTCCTGGAGGACCTCGCTCCAATTTCGATCCGCGCGCTCGGTCGGGGTCTCGTCGCGGCCGTCGTCGCGGCGGCGGCGGGAATCGTCGCGCGCGGGAAGCATGCGTTCATCCTGGTGCCGGGAAGGACCCCTCGGCAACTCCCGCGGGCTCGCGTCGCGACCGGCTTCGAAAGCGTGCTAGGCTAACTTCTTGTGCCGCGGGGTGGAGCAGCTCGGTAGCTCGCTGGGCTCATAACCCAGAGGTCGCAGGTTCAAATCCTGTCCCCGCAACAGAGAAGAGAAGGGTCCCCGCTTCGGCGGGGGCCCTTCTCTCATGTCGCCAAGACTTCGCCGAGCTCGCCGAGGAACCGTGCGATCGAGCGCAGTTCGTCGTCGGTGTAGCGGTCGGCGACGCCGCGCATGGCCTGCAGCCGCTCGCCGAAGTGCTGGAAGAAGGTGCGTCGCGACAGATCGGTGAGCTCGATGACCCGCGCCCGCCCGTCGGTCGGATGCGGGCGTCGCTGGATGTGTCCCGCTGCGGTGAGTCGATCGAGGAGCTTCGTCGTGGAAGCCGTCGAGATCCGCAGATGGCGGGCCACGTCGTGGGGGCTCACCAGGTCGCCGCGCTGCTCGCGCATGATCAGCATGCGCAGCGCGGAGAGGTCGGAGGCGTTCATGTCCATATCGCCCTTCATGCCGCCGTACATGCGATCCATGGCGTCGCTGAACGCGCGCACAGCGAGCAGCACCTCCAGGACGACGCGATCGTGCGGCGTGGCGGGTGACCAAGGCTGGACCATTGTGGACACTCCCTCAGTACCCTTGTATCATCGGACGAACCAGATCGCTAGCTAAACTAGCGAAATCGAAGGAGGATCCGAATGACAGATGCCGACCACGTTGTCCTCCTCGACGATGAGGGACGGGCCATCGGAACGGCCCCGAAGAGCAGCGTCCACGGCACCGACACGGCCCTCCACCTCGCCTTCTCCTGCCACGTCGTCAACGAGGACGGTCAGGTCCTCGTCACGCGACGGGCGCTCGACAAGAAGACCTGGCCCGGAGTGTGGAGCAACTCCTTCTGCGGCCACCCCAAGCCGGCCGAGCCGGTGCTCACCGCCGTGCACCGCCGCGCGGAGTACGAGCTGGGACTGACGCTCACCGACATCGAGCTCGCGCTGCCGCTCTTCCGCTACCGCGCGACCGACGCCAACGGGATCGTCGAGCACGAGGTCTGCCCCGTCTACACCGCGCTCGCCCACGACGAGCCCGTCCTCAACCCCCTCGAAGTGGTCGACGCGCGCTGGGTCGATCCGGCAGAACTCGCCGTCTCGCTGCAGACCACACCGTGGGCGTTCAGTCCGTGGCTCGTGCTGCAGGCCCAGCAGCTCCATCTCTTCGGCACCGTCTCGCAGCGACGTCGCGCATCATGATCGCCCTCCCGCCCTCGCCCGGCGTGGACGCGGCCATCGACGGCTCCGTGGCCCGCGTGGTCGAGCGCGCACGCGACCTCGGGCCGGGGTTCGCCGCCCTCGGCGACGCCCTCTCCCGCGCGACGCGCGGCGGCAAGCGGTTCCGGCCGGCGCTCGTGGCGGCCTCCTTCGAGGCCTTCGGCGGCGACCCGGCGGCGGCACCCGGTCTCTACTCCGTCGCTGCCGCATTCGAACTGCTGCACACCGCATTCGTCGTCCACGACGACGTGATCGACCACGACACCGAACGCCGCGGCGTCCCGAACGTCGCCGGAGAGTTCCGCCAGCGCGCCCGACAGCGGGGGGCGGATGCCGCGGGCGAGGCCCTCCTCGGAGACGCCGCCGCCATCCTCGCCGGCGACCTGCTCCTTCACGAGGCCCTCCGCCTCGTCGCGTTCGCCGACGTCGACCCGGTCGCCCGGGAACGCCTCTTCGCCCTCGTCGACGACGCCGTGTACGTGTCGGCTGCGGGCGAGCTGGCCGACGTCGAGAACAGCGTGGCGCGGATCGACGACGCCGCAGGATCGCAGGAGGCGCTCGCCGCGGCCTTCAACAAGACGGCCGTGTACTCGTTCCGGTCGCCGCTGCAGGCCGGCGCCGTCCTCGCCGGCGCATCCGACGCCGCGATGGACGTGATCGCACACGCAGGCGGACTGCTCGGGCTGGCGTTCCAGCTCGTGGACGACCTCATCGGCGCGTTCGGCACCGCCGAGCAGGCGGGTCGCGAGAGCGGCGGCGATCTCCGTGAGTCGAAGCGGACGCCGCTGGTGGCTCTCGCCCGCGAGACGCCGTCGTGGACCCGTGTCAGCGACGCCCTCGCGCAGGCGCACACCGGCCCCATCGCCGTGCGCGAGGCCCAGGTCGCGCTCGAGGAGAGCGGGGCAAGGGTCCGCCTCCTCTCGCTCATCGAGGAGACCCTCGACGACGTGCGTGCGACCTCGCGCGACTCGTCTCTTCCCGAGGCCGCCGGACGGCTGCTGCGCGAGCTCGCGGGCGGCATGGAGAGGCGCATCCCGTGACCCGACGCTCCCTGCGACGCCGCGCCGACGACGCGACCGGCCTCGAACTGTACGACAGGACGGCGAGGGATGCCGCGGCGACCGTGATCTCTCGGTACTCCTCGTCGTTCGCGCTGGCGTGCCGGCTGCTCGGACCGCGTCCGCGCCCCCACGTGCGCACGATCTACGCCCTCGTCCGTGTCGCCGATGAGATCGTCGACGGTCCTGCGGAGGCTGCGGGACTCTCCCCTGCGGCTGCGGAGGGCGTGCTGGACGACCTCGAGGCCGAGACCCTCGCGGCGGTCGAGCGGGGATTCAGCGCGAACCTGATCGTCCACGCCTTCGCGCTGACGGCTCGCGAGTGCGGCATCGGCGCCGACCTCATCCGGCCGTTCTTCGCCTCGATGCGCACCGACCTGACCACGCGCGCGCACGACGACGCGTCGCACGATTCGTACGTCTACGGTTCCGCGGAGGTGGTCGGGCTCATGTGCCTGCAGGTGTTCTTGAACGCAGGGGCGGAGCATCCGCAGACCCCGTCCCCCGATCTCGTCGACGGAGCTCGGCGCCTGGGCGCGGCCTTCCAGGACGTCAACTTCCTGCGCGACCTCGATCACGACGCCGGGGCGCTCGGCCGCGACTATCTCGGGCTGACAGCGGGCACCGCGACACGCGTCGACGTGCTCGACCGCATCGACGCCGACCTCGCGGCGGCCGCTGCCGTGGTCCCGCGACTGCCGGCCGACTGCCGCCGGGCGGTGACAGCCGCCCACGATCTGTTCGCCGAGCTCTCGGCACGCCTGCGCAGGGAGCCGGCCCCCACGACGCGCGTCCGCGTTCCGGACGTCGTCAAGGTGCGTCTCGCCGCGCGGGCGGCGCTCGGATTCGCACCGCGGGACGCACGCGCATGAGCCCGGCGACGGGGGGCGCTCCCGGACGCGCGGTGATCATCGGCGGCGGCATCGCCGGGCTCGCGACGGCGGCGCTGCTCAGCCTTGAGGGGTGGTCGGCAACAGTGCTCGAGGCCCGCGACGACGTCGGCGGCCGCGCCGGATCGTGGGACGCCGACGGCTTCCGCTTCGACACCGGCCCGAGCTGGTACCTCATGCCCGAGGTCTTCGATCACTTCTTCCGCCTGCTGGGGACGTCGTCCGCCGAGCAGCTCGACCTGGTGCGGCTCGACCCGGCCTACCGCGTGTACTCCGACCCGGCGACCGGACGGGCGCCACTGGACGTGCGGTCGGGCCGGGAGGCGGCGACCGCCCTGTTCGAGTCCGTCGAACCCGGCGCGGGGGCGCGCCTCGCGGCCTATCTCGACTCCGCGGGCGATGCCTACGACCTCGCCGTAGGGCGGTTCCTGTACGACACCTACGAGACGACCGCGGGCCTCCGCGATCCCGCGCTGCTGCGCCGGGCACCCCAGCTCGCGCCGCTGCTCACCCGCAGCCTCGCCTCCCACGTCGACCGCAGGTTCGCCGACCCGCGCCTGCGCCAGATCCTGGGCTACCCCGCGGTGTTCCTCGGCGGGTCTCCGTACGGGGTGCCGAGCCTCTACCACCTCATGAGCCACCTCGACCTCGACGACGGCGTGCTCTACCCCCGCGGCGGATTCACCGAGGTCATCCGGGCCATCGAGCGGCTGGCCGAGGCATCCGGTGTCCGCATCGAGTCCGGCGCGAAGGTCGCCGCGATCCGCACCGCCGGCAGCGCGGCGACGGGCGTCACCCTCGCGGACGGTCGCACGGTAGACGCCGACCTCGTGGTGTCGACTGCGGACCTCCACCACACCGAGACGCAGCTGCTGCCCCGGGAACTGCAGACGTACCCCGAGTCGTGGTGGGCCAAGCGGTCCCCCAGTCCGGGCGCCCTCCTGCTGCTGCTCGGCGTGAAGGGCGAACTCCCCCAGCTGGCGCATCACACACTCCTGTTCACCGACGACTGGCGCTCGAACTTCGACGACATCTTCGGATCCCGTACGCGCATCCCCGACCCGGCGTCGCTGTACGTCTGCCGCCCGAGCGCCACCGATTCGACGGTCGCGCCGGAGGGGCACGAGAATCTGTTCGTGCTCGTTCCCGTCCCCGCCGACCCCGGTCTCGGACGCGGGGGCGTCGACGGGGGCGGCGATCCCGCGATCGAGGCCGCCGCCGACCGCGTGATCGGCCAGCTGTCGACGTGGTGCGACGTTCCCGACCTGGCGGACCGCGTCGTGGTGCGGCGCACGATCGCTCCCGGCGACTTCGCGGCCGACCTCAACTCGTGGCGCGGGAACGCGCTCGGCCTCGCCCACACGCTCGGGCAGAGCGCGATGTTCCGGCCCCGCAACGCCTCGCGCAAGGTGTCGGGCCTCGCCTACGCCGGCGGCTCCGCCCTGCCGGGAATCGGCCTGCCGATGTGTCTCATCTCCGCGGAGCTCGTCGTGAAGCGGCTGCGCGGCGACCGCTCGCCCGGCCCGATCGCCGAGCCGGCGAGGGTGTGACGTGCCGGGTGCATACCTCGCGGCCATTCTCGTGTCCGCGGCGGGAATCGCGCTGCTGGACCGTCGCTGGCGGCTCGCGGCGTGGCCCGCGCCGGGTCGCACCGCCGCCGCCGTAGCGATCGGTACGGGCTTCTTCCTCGCGTGGGACGCCGTCGGCATCGCGACGGGTGTCTTCGTGAAGGGGGACAGCGCCGCGTTCCTCGGCATCGACCTCGCTCCGCACCTCCCGCTCGAGGAGGTCTTCTTCCTCGCGTTCCTCAGCTACCTCGCGCTCGTGCTCTGGAGCGCGGCGCAGCGCCTTCTCGGCAGATCGGCAGCCGGCGACTCCTCCCCCGCGCGCGGCGGAGAGGAACGGGAACGGGCATGACGTACACGCTCATCATCGTGCCGTTCGCGCTGGTGACAGCTGTCGTCACGCTGGCCACGCTGCGCCGCCCCCGGTTCGGGCAGCGCATGGCGGCATCCGGCATCGCGGCCGTCGTGCTGGTCGCCCTCACAGCGGTCTTCGACAGTGCGATGATCGCCGCCGGCATCGTGGAGTACCCGGCGGAGCACCTCAGCGGCCTCCGCATCGGTCTGGCGCCGCTCGAGGACTTCTCGTATGCCGTGTGCGCAGCGTTCCTGGTGCCCGCGGTGTTCACGCTCCTCACCCCGACTCGCACGAAGGAGGAGACCGGATGACCGCGCCCGCGCCCCTGCGTCCGGGCACCGTCGTGCGGCAGCTCTTCGTCTCCTCGCGCCCGGTCAGCTGGATCAACACGGCGTATCCGTTCGCGGCCGCCTACCTGCTCACGGCCCGCGGCATCGACGCGCCCCTCATCGTCGGAACGATCTTCTTCCTCATCCCGTACAACCTCGCGATGTACGGGATCAACGACGTCTTCGATTACGAATCCGACCTGCGCAACCCGCGCAAGGGCGGCGCCCACGGGGCCGTCCTCGACCGTCGCCTGCACAGGGCGACGCTGTGGGCGGCAGGACTGTCCTGTCTGCCGTTCGTGGCCTACCTCGTAGCAGTCGGATCACCGCTGTCCTGGGTCGTGCTGGCCGCGAGCCTCTTCTTCGTCGTCTTCTACAGCGCTCCGCCGCTGCGACTGAAGGAAGTGCCCTTCGCGGACTCGGTCACGAGCAGCATCCACTTCTTCTCCCCCGCCGTGTACGGGCTCGTGCTCGCCGGCGCCGCCTGGACCTGGCAGCTGGTCGCCGTCATCGCGGCGTTCGCGCTGTGGGGAGTGGCATCCCACGCGTTCGGCGCGGTGCAGGACGTGGTGGCGGACCGAGAGGCGGGAATCGCCTCGATCGCGACCGCGCGCGGCGCGCGGTGGACCGTGCGATTCGCGCTCGCGTGCTACGGGGCATCCGGCCTCGTCATGCTCGCGACCGCGTGGCCGGGCCCGCTCGCCGCACTCGTCGCGGTCCCCTACCTGCTCACGGTCTGGCCGTTCCGCAACGTCACCGACGCCACCGCCGCAGACGCCACGCGCGGCTGGGATCGTTTCCTGTGGCTCAATCAGCTCGCCGGCTTCCTCGTGACGCTCCTGCTCATCTGGTACTGGTTCCTGACCGCCTGAATCGGCGAAGGCCGGCTCCCTCGCGGGCAGCCGGCCTTCGTCGAGAGCGGGTTACGGCTCCAGGGCGCCCAGCTCGATGAGCTTCTCGACCGCGGCGGTCAGGCGCTCGTCGGCCTCGGCGAACGCCGTGAGGTCGCCGGCCTGAAGCGCGGCATCGCGGTCGAGCATCGCCTCCTGAGCCTGCTGCAGCGCCTCCTGGTACTCGTCGGAGGGGACCGTCGGCTCCTCCGGCTCGGTGGGCTCGGGCGTCGGCGTCGCCCCCGGCGTCGGATCGACATCGTCATCGCCGGCGGCGGCACCCGAATCCCCGCCGAAGAGGGCATCGAGGGCCTCGTTGAGGGTGTCCTCGAACGCGATGTCATTGCCGAACGAGACCAGCACCTTCTGCAGCGTCGGAAGCTTGGTCGCGCCCGACGACTGCACGAACACCGGCTGAACGTACAGGAGTCCCCCGCCGACCGGGAGCGTCAGCAGGTTGCCGTTGAGCACGTCGGACTGTCCCTGCTTCAGCAGGTTGATCTGCGACGACACCAGCGGATCGGCGTTGAACGTGTTCTGCACCTGTCCGGGGCCGGGCACCGTCGTGTCCGCGTCGATGACGAGCATCCTGAGCTTTCCGTATTCGGCCGCCTTCTTGCCGGCCTCGCCTCCTGCGTTCGAATCGACCGCCAGATATCCCATGAGCACGTTGCGCGCGTTGCCCCCCGTGGAAGACGGGATGAACGACGTGAACATCGAATAGGTCGGCGCCTCCTGGCCCGGCATCTGCATGGTCAAGTAGTACGGCGGCTGCAGCTGCGAGTCGGCCTGCGGGTCGTTGGGCGTCTGCCAGCGGTTGTCGCTCTGGTAGAACGAGCGGGCGTCATCGACGTGGTAGACGCCGAGCACTGTCCGCTGCACCTTGAACAGGTCCGTCGGATAGCGCACGTGGCTCATCAGCTCGTCGGACATCTCGCTGATCGGCTTGAGGGTCGACGGGTAGACGTTCTGCCACGAGGCCAGGACCGGGTCCTCCTCGTCCCACGCGTACAGCGTGACCGAGCCGTCGTACGCGTCCACCGTGGCCTTGACCGAGTTGCGGATGTAGTTGATGTCGTCCATCGCGAAGCGCGGCGCCGGGTTCGACGAGTCGGAGATCGCCGATGCGAGGCTCACCGTCGACGAGTACGGGTAGTTGGCGCTGAGCGTGTAGCCGTCGATGATCCACACGATGCGGCCGTCGACGACGCTCGGATACGGGTCGCTGTCGAGGGTGAGGTACGGGGCGACCTTCTGCACGCGCGTCAGCGGGTCGCGGTCGTAGAGGATCTGCGACTCCTCATTGACATAGTCCGAGAAGAGGATCTGCTCGGCCTGGAACTTCAGCGCGTAGATGAGGCGGTTGAAGACGCTGCCCAGGCTCGGCCCGCCGTCGCCCTCGAACGTCGTCTTGACCTCGCCGCCGCCGTCGCCGCCGGTCGGATAGTCGAGTTCGACCGGCTCGGCCCCTTCGGGCGCGCCGACGATCGAGTACGTGGGCGAGTACTCGCCGAAGTACACGCGCGGCTGGAAGTCCTCCTGATCGGAGAGGAAGCCGGTGGCGGGGATGCCGCGCTCGAGGAAGACCGGGTCGCCGTCGCCCGTGCGGTCGTTGCCCTTGGCCGCGACGAGCCCGTAGCCGTGGGTGTAGACCACGGCCGAGTTCTGCCAGTCCGCCGCGGCGCCCAGTTCGGAGAGGTCGAGCTCGCGCACAGACACCACGGTGTCCTGTGACACCCCGTCGATGTCGTACCGGTCCACGTCGAGCGGATCGGCGAACTGGTAGTAGCCGCGGAACTGCTCGAGCTGGCGAACGGTCGGCGAGATGATGGCCGGGTCCATGATGCGGATCTGGGCCGTCGTGGCGGCGTCCTCGCGCAGCTGGCCGGCCTCGGCGTCGGTCACCGCCTGGAAGTCCTGCTTCTCGAGACCGTCGACGCCGTACGCGGCGTGCGTGGAGTCGACGTTGCGCTGGTAGTACTCCTGCTCGAGAGCGAAGCGGTTCGGCTGCACCTGGAACGTGTTGACCACCCACGGGTATCCGATGCCCAGGACGATGGCCGACACGACGAGGAGCGCGGTCGCGATGAGCGGGTACCGCCATCGGCCGATGATGGCCGTGACGAAGAAGAGGATGGCGACGATGACCGCCACGATCGCAAGGATCGTCTGACCGGGGATGATCGCGTTGACGCCGGTGTACCCGGGACCGGTGATGCGGTCGCCCGGCTCGATGAGCGTCTTGTATCGGTCTAGCCACAGGCTCGCAGCCTGCACCAGCAGGTAGAGGCCAGCGATCACGGCGAGCTGAATCCGGGCCGCCTTCGAGATCCGCAGCTCGCGCTGCCCCACGCGGACCGAGCCGTAGAGGTACGACACGAGGGCCGTCACCAGCAGGCACACCAGCAGAACGGCCGAGACGAACCCCACCAGGGCGCTGTAGAACGGCATGGCGAACAGGTAGAACCCGGTGTCGAGGCCGAACTCGGGGTCGTAGACGTCGGTCGCGACGCCGTTGAACCACAGCCACGTCGTCTCCCACTGCGCCGACGCGGCGAAACCGGCGAAGAAGCCGAAGAAGATCGGGATGCCCCACATGGCCAGGCGGCGGAGAGGCTCGACGACCTCCTGGTAGCGGTCGAGCTGCGAGCTCAGCCGCGCATAGACGGGACGCAGGCGGTAGGCCAGCTGGATCGCGAGCCATACCGGCACCGCCATGCCGAGGAATCCGATGGCGAACATCACGACACGGGCGATCCACTGGGTCAGCAGCACCGAGTCGTAGCCGAGCTGGTCGTACCAGAGGAAGTCGGCGTAGAGGTTCGCGAAGACGAAGAAGGCCGCCACGAGGGCCGCGATGATCGCGAGCGAGATCGCGATGACGCGTCGGGAGCGAGAGGGTGTGGCCGGCGTCGGCGCAGGGGTCGTGGTCACCGTCCCATCCTAGGCGGGCCGTACTGGGCGGCCGCCCGAGTCCGCGCTGGGCGAACTCCGCGAGTTCCTAGCCTGCCAGCGCCGCCTCGCACGTCGGGAGCGCGTCCACCTCGCCGCCGTCGCGCACTGTCTCGAGCGCGCTCAGCGCGTCGTCGAGCGTCTCGACCGCGAAGACCTGCAAACCGTCGGGGACGTGCCCGACCACCTCGTCGCAGTTCGCCTCCGGCGCGAGGAACCACTCGGCGCCCGCATCCTTGGCGCCCCACAGCTTCTGGCGGATCCCGCCGATGGGCCCCACCTCGCCGTCGGCCGTGATGGTGCCCGTCCCGGCGAACTGCTCCCCGCCGTTGAGCTGGTCGGGCGTGAGCGTGTCGATGATCCCGAGCGCGAACATCATGCCGGCGCTCGGACCGCCGACGTTGTTGAGCTGGATCGTCACATCGATCGGGAAGTCGTACGCCGTCATGAGGGTGATCCCGAGGAGCAGCGTGGTCTCGCCGTCGACCTCGGTCTCCTTCGGAGTGACCGCGACCGTCTGCTCCGCGCCGTCGCGCTGGATGCGCAGATCGATCGGCTCGCCGCCGCCTTCGTTGACGATCTCGCGGAGGGACGCGGCATCCGCCACCGTCTCACCGTTCGCACCCAGGATGACGTCGCCCTCCTCCAGCACGCCTGCGGCGGCGGAGTCCTCGACGAACGAATGGACCGTCAGCCGGGCGCCGACGTCGTAGCCGAGCTCCGTCAGCGCGGCAGCGGTCGCCTCCTGCTGCGAGTCGACCATCATGGCCGCGCTCTCGGAGTTGCGCTCCTCGGTGGTGGTCCCCTCGGGGAAGACGGCGTCGATGGGCAGGACCGCCTTCTGCGGATCGAACCACGCCAGGGCGAGTTCGAACCAGGACGGCGTGCGCTCGCGATTGCCGATGACCTGCACCGTCAGCAGATCCAGCGCTCCGTCCGTCTCGAACGTCTCAGCGCCCTCGACGGAGATGAGGGGCACCTCGTCGCCCTCCGCGTTCGTGGCGGTGCCGAGCGTGTTGTAGACCGGGCCGGGGCGCTGGATCACGTACGAGGTGGGCAGGAAGGTGATCACGAACAGGACGACGAGCGCGACCGCGAGCGCCCAGATGCCGACAACGCCGCCGCGCGACATGCGGCGCTGCGGCGCACGCTCGGTGAGGACGTTCTCGTCGGGCAGGGCCACGGGACCTCTTTCTGCCGGGTCGTTCGCGACCGGCGTAAGGCGTTCACGGCTCTGCCGGGAAGTGCGAAGGATGCTGCGACTAGCGTAGAGCGCGAGGTCATGAACCGGCTGAAAGGCGGCTGAAGTGGCGGAGGACGATCGCACCCCCGAAGAAGAGTTCCAAGAGCTCATGCGCCAGCTGCTCGGGGGTGGCGCGGGCGATCTCGATGCCGAGGCCCTCTCGCGCCTGTCCGGCATGAACATCGACCCGGCCATGATGCAGACGGTCATGCGGCACCTGCAGGGAGCCTTCGCCGGCGGCGGCGACAGCGGGATCTCGTGGGAGATGGCCGAGCGCCAGGCGCTGCACATCGCCAATCAGGACGGCCTCGGGGTCACCACCGGGCAGCGCACCGACCTCGATCAGGCGTTCACGCTGGCCGCACTCTGGCTCAGCGAGGCCACGACGATCTCGGAGCTTCCGGGGACGCCGAAGACCCTGACGCGCGGCGGCTGGGTCGAGGCGACGCTGCCCGTCTGGCAGCAGCTCGCCGAGCCGGTCGCGACGAGCATCGCCGATGCGCTGACGTCGGCCCTCAGCGAGCAGGCGCCCGACGACATGCAGGGGCTCGTCGCCGGGGCGGGCAGGCTCATGCGGACCGTCGGAGGATCGCTCTTCGCGTCGCAGCTCGGCCAGGTGGTCGGCAACCTGTCGAAAGAGGTCGTCAGCGGCGGCGACGTCGGCATTCCGCTCATGCCCGACGGCGAGGCGGCCATCCTCCCCCAGAACTTCGCCGACTTCGGCCGGGATCTCGAGGTCCCCGAAGACCAGCTCGCCCTCTACGTGGCGACGCGCGAACTCGCCCACGCGCGGCTCTTCCGCCACGCGCGCTGGCTGCGCCTGCACGTCATCTCGCAGGTCACCGAGTTCGCCCGCGGCGTGCACGTCGACACCGACGCGCTCGAAGAGCTCGCGTCGCGCTTCGACCCGTCGCAGCCCGAAGAGCTGCGCACCGCCCTCGAGAGCGGCGCGCTGCTGCCCGAGCGCTCCGAGGCGCAGAATGCGGCACTGGCCCGGTTGGAGAATCTCCTCGCGACGATCGAGGGGTGGGTCGAGGTCGTGACGGCCGACGCCACCTCGCGCCTGCCGTCGGCCGACCGCATCGCCGAGGCGGTGCGCCGCAGGCGGGCCGTCGGCGGACCCGCGGAGCGCGCGCTGGGATCCCTCGTCGGACTCGAGCTTCGTCCGCGCCGCATGCGCGAAGCCGCGGCGATGTGGCGCTCGGTGACGGACGCCGTCGGGCCCGCCGCCCGCGACGCCCTGTGGGACTACCCCGACCTCATGCCAGGCGCCGACGACATCGACGACCCGGCAGCGCTCGTCGCCCGGCTCGAGGCCCGCGCACGCGGAGAGGAGCCCGCACGGGACGAGTTCGACGACGCGCTGGCCCGTCTCCTCGCGGGCGACGATGCTCGCGCCCAGGAGGACGGCCCGGGCGACGGCGGCCTGGTCGCCGACGACTCCGGCGACGGCGGCCTGATCGCCGACGACTCCGGCGACGGCGGCCTGATCGCCGACGACTCGGGCGACGACGGTTCCGGTGACGACGGCTCGCGCGACGACTCCGGCGACGACTCGGGCAACCCCGAGGATCACCGGCCGGTCTAGCCTCTCCTCCCCAGTGCGCGGCGAGGACGCCGTCCGCGGCCGCGGCCTGTGGACAGCCGCATCGGCGGCCCCGTCGGCGGCGAGACTCGAGGCATGGCCCGCATCGATCCCGAGCATCCGCCGCTGTGGCGCACCCCCACCGTCCTGCAGTTCGGCCCGGACGCGGTCGCGGTCGTCGACGATCCGTCCCCCTGGCAGCAGAGGCTCGTGCGCGAACTCGAGCGGGGGATCCCGGATGCCGCGGCCGTGCCGTTCGCCGTCGCCGCGGGTGCCTCGCAGCGGGCGGCGGAGCGGTTCCTGGCCCGGATCGAGCCCGCTCTCGCGCACGATGCGACCCCTGTCCGTGCGACGCTGCAGGCGGCGGGAGACGTGCGTGCGCACCACCTCGCCGCCGTCGAGGAGGCGATGATCGCGAGCGGGTGCGCCGTCGACGCGGCTCACCCCTTCGATCCGCCGGGCGGCGGATTCGCGGATGCCGCCACTCTCGTCATCGTGGCGCACCGGCTCATCCCGCCCGCCTTCGCGGCAGCCCTGATGGCCGATGACCGGCCGCACCTGCCCGTGGTCCTCACGCCCCGCTCCGCACACGTGGGCCCGCTGATCCGTCCGGGGCGCACCGCATGCCTGGCCTGCCTGGCGGCCGACCGCCGCGATGCGGACCCCGCGTGGCCTACGGTGGCCGCTCAGCTCGTCGGCCGCGCGGCCGTCGAGGTAGAGCCGTCGATCCTCTGGGAGGCCGGGGTCACCGCCTCCCGCCTGCTCAGGGAAGCCGAGACGGGCGCGGCCGCGATGGACGCGCGGTCGCTGACCCTGCGCGCCGGGACGACCCGGCGCTCCGAGCGGGTGCACCGACCGCATCCAGAGTGCCGCTGCCGATCTCTCGCAGGAAGCGAGAAGGCAGCCGCTCCCGCACGCCTCGAGCCCACGACAGCGAGAGCGTACGCGCGGCCCGCGTGATGCCCACGTAGGCGAGGCGGCGCTCCTCGTCGACGGCTTCGAACGTCGTCGCGTACGAGATCGGCAGCAGCCCCTCCGCCAGCCCCACGAGGTGGACGTGGTCCCACTCCAGGCCCTTCGCCGCGTGGATCGTCGCGAGCGTGACCGTTCGCAGCGCCGGCTCGTGCTGCGCTTTCGCGCGCGCGGCGAGCTCATCCGTGAAGGTGCGCAGGCTCGTGCCTTCGGGGGCCTCCTCGGCGAGACGCAGGAGAGCCGCCCGCGCCTCCCACGCATCGCGGAGCGCTCCGCCGGCGGGCGGCGGGTCCTCCGTCAGCCCGAGCGAGCGCAGGACATCGCGGACCGTGTCGACGAGTCCGCCCTGCATCGGGGCCACGGAAGCACCGCGGAGCGCCATGATCCCCTGCCGCACCTCGGGAAGGTCGAAGAAGCGCCGGCCGCCCAGCACCGTGGTGGCGATACCCGCATCGGCGAGAGCCCGCACCAGCTCGGCCGACTGGGCGTGCGCACGGTACAGCACGGCGATGCGGCGAGGATCGATGCCCGCCGCGATCTGCGCGGCGATCCGGGCGGCGACGCCGCGAGCCTCCTCCTCGTCATCCTCGAAGGCGGTGACGGTCGGACGCGAATCGGCAACGGGGCGGTGCGCCTCGGCACGCAGCTGCAGAGCGCCGGGCCGGTCGCGCATGAGCTCGTTCGCCACGGCGAGGATCGAGGCATCCGATCGGTAATTGGTCTCCAGGCGCACGACGTGGGCATCGTCGTGGCGGCTGGCGAACTCGAGCAGGAATCGCGCCTCGGCTCCCGCGAACGAGTAGATCGTCTGGCTCGCGTCACCCACGACGCACAGATCGCGACGGTCACCGAGCCACAGTTCCAGCAGCCGGTGCTGCAGGGGCGAGACGTCCTGGAACTCGTCGACGGTGAAGTGCCGGTACTGCTCGTGGACGGCGCGCGCCACGTGCGGCTCGGCCTCGAGCATTCCCGCGCAGGCGAGAAGGACGTCCTCGAAGTCGAGCTGACGCCGCTCGTCCTTGAGCTTCTCGTAGGCGCGGTGAAGGTCCACGACCCGCTCGACCGTCAGTCGTCCGACGCCGTTCGGCCGCGCGGCCGCGTAGGCGTCGATCCCGAGCATCGAGACCTTGCGCCACTCGATCTCGCTCGCCACGTCCCTCAGCGTCGGTGTGTCGGGATCCAGGCCGATGCCGTCCGCCGCGTGAGCGAGCAGCCGGACCTTATTGTCGACCACCCCGGGGGCGGTGTCGCCCGCGAGCGTGGGCCAGAAGTAGTTCAGTTGCGCCAGCGCGGCGGCGTGGAAGGTGCGGGCCGAGACGCCGTCCACGCCGAGCGCGCGCAGCCGGCCACGCATCTCCCCTGCCGCCTTGGCGGTGAAGGTCACCGCCATCACGCGTCCCGGCGAGTACGCGCCGGTGTCGACGCCGTGGGCGATGCGATGCGTGATGACGCGGGTCTTGCCGGTGCCGGCACCCGCGAGCACCACCACCGGGCCGCGAAGGGCCTGCACCGCCTCGAGCTGGCGCTCGTCCAGGCCAGCCAGAACACGGCCGCTCATGCCCGCCCCGCGTACCAGTCGCTGATGAGCCGGTGGGCGATCGAGGCGCGGCCCGGCAGGGCGACGTCTCCCTCGCCGGCCAGCCCCGCGCCGATCTCGTCGCGGGTGAACCAGCGCACCGCGACGATCTCCTCGCCGTCGGCGCGGGCGGAGGAATCGTCCGCGGCCGTCGCGAGGAATCCGAGCATGAGCGAGCGAGGGTACGGCCACGCCTGCGACCCGCGGTACCGCACATCGGTGACCTGCACCCCGGACTCCTCCCCGACCTCTCGCCGAACCGCCGCCTCGAGCGACTCGCCGGCCTCGACGAAGCCCGCGAAGCAGGAGAAGCGGCTCTCGCCCCACAGCGCGTTCGAACCGAGCAGCAGCGCATCGGGGTCGTCCGCGCTGGTGATGGCGACGATCACGGCCGGATCGGTGCGGGGGAAGTGCTGACGCCCACACGAGGGGCAGCGCCGTGACCAGCCGGCGTCGACCGTCATCGTGAGGGCACCGCAGGCAGGGCAGTACGGCGCTTCGAGCAGCCACCTCCCGACGCTGAGGGCCTCCACGAAGGCGCCGGCGTCGTGGTCGGACAGCTCGCCGCCGACGGCCCGCAGACCGCCCCAGCCGGCAGGTGCGTGGAACGGCTCGTCGTCGGCCGCCTCGAAGACCGCGGCGAGGAGCGCCGCGCCGTGGGCGTCGCGCCCCAGGAATGCCCACGCGGCGCCGTCGTCCACCATCGCCGGTTCCACCCAGTGCAGTGCGCTGGGCGTCGCAAGCGGCGCGCGGTCACCTGTCAGAACGAGCACACGCGTGTCGGCCGCGACGCGAGCGCTGTCGATGAGGCCGGGTGCAGCACGCTCGTCGCCGGCGCGGTCGACAGCCGCTCCGGCCAGCGGGGGAAGGCGCGGACTGTCGGGCGCCGTCATCGAGGATCTCCGATTCTCCGAGAGGACGAGCCAGGGCGTGGCGCGGGGATGGACGAGCGCGGCCGACCTACCCTGGGCACATGGCACGCTCACCCTTCACTCTAGCCGCGTCGGTCACGTCGGCTCTTCCCCGGGTCGGCGTCGTCGGGGTCGGCGCCCTCACCGAGGGTGCGAGCGGACGATTCGACTCCGCAGTGGCCCACCTCGACGACGGACGACGCGTGGTCGTGCGCGTCCCCGCCGATGCCGCGGGCGTCCCGGAGCTCGTCGCGGAGGCGCGCGCGTTGCGCGCGCTGACCCCGGGCGTGCGGAGCCTCCTCCCCTTCCGAGCGCCCGAGCTGCTCGGTGAGACCGGCCTGGGAGATTCCCGCGCGGTGGTCGTCGACTTCCTGCCCGGCTACCGGGTGGACCCCGCCCACCTTCCCGCCGGCCGCGGCGCCGCCACGTCGCTGGGCGCCGCTCTCGCCGCCCTCCATGCGCTCCCGCTGTCGATCGTGCGCACCGAGGGGCTGCCCGTTCGCACCCCTCAGCAGATCCGGACCGACACCGCCCGTCTGGCCGAGCGCGCCGAGGCGACCCGGCGTCTGCCGGAGTCCCTCGCCCACCGCTGGCGGCGGGCGCTCCGCGCCGACGAACTCTGGCGGTTCGAATCCGCCGTCGTGCTCGGCGGCACCGGCGCAGCGTCGTTCCTCTTCGAAGACGTCGACGGGATTCCCCAGGTGACCGGGCTCATCGAGTGGCACGGTCTGTCGGTCGGTGACCCCGCCGCCGACCTGCAATGGCTGGCCTCGGCACCGGCGGCAGCGGACGACGTGTACGCGGCCTACGTCGCTCACAGCGGACGGGCACCCGATGAGCGTGCAAGGGAACGGGCCCGCCTGTACGCCGAGCTGGAGTTCGCGTCCTGGCTCGTCCACGGACACGAGACGGGTCGCGCCGACGTGATCGACGATGCCGTGGGCCTGCTCGAGACCCTCGCGGCGGGCGTCGGAGACGACGACATCATGACGGATGCCCCGCTCGACGTCGACGAGGCGATCGCACTCCTCGATCGGATGCCTGAAGCCGGCGCGTCCGTCATCGACACATCGATGCACACCGATGCCTACGATCCCGACGAGCTGTCGACGTGGGTCGGAGACGACCCCGCGAGCACCGCGCAGCCCGAAGACACGGTGGAGATCGATCTCGGAGCCCGAGCCGACCATGCTTCCGCCGCGGATCCCGGTGCGACCGCGCCGATCGACCTCGCCGGCGCCCGCGCGGCCCGCACGGCGGCCGAACGCGACGAGCGCGGCGCGCCCTCTCCCGCGGACCACGACCTCGACGCCGCAGCGGACGCCGAGCGGGCCTCGGAGGCCGCGCTTCGCCGCTGGCTCGCCGAATAGGTTGCCCCGCGCGAGGACCGACCACGGTCAGCCCCGCAGGATGAGATCCTCCGCGACATAGTAGAGCGCGACGTCGATGTCCTGGAGCGGAACGCCGTGCTTGGCGTGGTAGGCCTGCCGGTAGAGCTCGAGCTGCAGCATCCGCTCCTCCTTCTCGGCATCGGTGCGCGGTGCTGCGCCGGTCTTCCAGTCCACGATCTCGATGCGGCCGCCGCGGTCCTCGCGCCGGTAGACGGCGTCGAGCTTGCAGATGACCACGTGCGGGCGTCCGTCGAGCCCCGTCAGCGTGAAGTCGATCTCCGTCTCGACCTCGAGCGGACGAAGCGGCGCCCATTCCGACGCGAGGAACCGCGTCCGCAGCGCGTCGAGTGCTGCCGCGTCTTCCACCGAGAAGGACGTGCCGGGGTCGTCGTCGTCGATCTCCCACAGAGCGTCGTCGAGCGATCCGCCGAGACCCGGCCGGCCGGCACGCTGCTCGACCCAGGCATGGAAGAGCGTGCCCAGCCTCGTCTGCCGGAAGGGTCGCTCGGGCAGCGGTCGTGCGATCGCGGCGACCGTGGCCGCGTAGTCGGCGACGAAATCCTTGTACCGCGACGCCGCGATGCGCGTCGGCGCCACCTGCGTCGCGGGTCTGCGGCGGGCGTCGCGCTCGGCGAGGAGCAGCTGCACATCGGCATCCGGGGTCGCGCGGGGCGACTCGCGGGCCGCCCGTGCGACCTCGGCCGCCGCGGTCACCGCGTCGCGGCGCGCACCGAGCGGGTCGATCGGCCACTGCATCGTGCGCCGCTCCCCCAGGTACGGGTTCTCGCCCGCGTCGTCGTCAGGGAGAGTCCGCCCGAGCGCGCCGGCGATCTCGTCGTAGAACGTGCTCCTCGGGCGGGCTCGCTTCGTGCCGGACCAGCTCGAACCCGTCAGAAGCAGGTGGTCGCGGGCGCGGGTCACCGCCACGTACGCGAGGCGGCGATCTTCGTCGAGCTGCCGTGCACGATTGGCCTCGACGAACGCTTCCAGCGCGGCCTTCAGCTCCTGCTGCGTCGCCGCGGAACGCCAGGCGAACTCGGGAAGCCACGCGGAATCGCCGCGGAACGCGTACGGGAGGACGCCGAAGCCGAGCCAGCCCTTGGTGTCGCGGGGCGCGCTGGGCAGCTCGTCCTTCACCAGCCGCACCACGGCCACGGCATCCCACTCGAGCCCCTTCGAGCCGTGGATCGTGAGCAGCTGCACGACGTCGTCCTCGGGCGGCTCGGTCCGCGGCGCGAACTCGTCGAGCTGCTCGGCATGATCGAGCCATGCCAGCAGACTCGGGAGCGAGCCGGACTCGTCGGTGGCGAGGAAGCCGTGAAGCTCGTCGACGAAGGCCCGAAGCTGGGCCGAGGCGATCCGTGCCGGACCGCGCGCCTCATTGGCGGCGAGCTCGATGTCGAGTCGGAGCTCGGCTTCGATCAGTCTCACGAGTTCGGGGATGGGCGCCCCCACCGCGTGCCGGAGACCGGCGAACACGGCGCCCGCCTCGCGGAGGCGTTCGCGCGCGGCGGGCGTGAACCCGGTCAGCCAGCCGTGTTCAGCCGGATGCCGGAGAACGAAGTCGAGCGCGTCGACAAGAGACCCGTCGTCATCGCCCGCGCCGGAGCGGATGCGCTCGATCACCTCGGGCGCGAGCGGCTGGAGTGCGGCGTCGTGACGGGCGATGCGGCGCGCCAGCCCAGCGAGCTCGCGCAGATCGGGCAGGCCGATCGCCCATCGCGGTCCCGACAGCAGCCGGATCAGTGCCGACCCGGCGGTCGGGTCGCTGATGACCCGCAGGGCGCTGACCACATCGACCACCTCGGGCGTCGACAGCAGCCCACCCAGGCCGAGGATGCGATGAGGGATGCCCCGGCGCCCGAGCGCGTCACCGAAACGCACCATGTGCTTCTTGCTGCGGAAGAGGATCGCTCCGGTCGTGGCCAGGCCGGCCCGACGGCGATCGGCGCGGACGGCGCCGAACCACTGCGCCACACGGTCCGCCTCGGCGTCGAGATCTGCGTCGAAGGCGCACTCGACCACCCCTGCCGGCGCACCCGGCCGGGCGCGAAGCGCCTGGACCGGCACCGCCGCGCTCGCCGCGAGCGGCGCGAGCACCGCGTTGGCTGCCGTCAGGACGTCGGCGCTGTTGCGCCAGCTCGTAAGAAGTGAGAACTCGGCGCAGTCCGCCCCGGGGGCGAATGCGGCGGGAAACCCGCCGAGGTTTCCCGCGCTCGCACCGCGCCAGCCGTAGATCGCCTGATGGGGGTCGCCGACGGCCATGACCCCTGACCCGGCGAACAGCGCGGCGAGCAGGTCGGTCTGCACGACAGAGGTGTCCTGGTACTCGTCGAGGAGCACCACCCGGTAGCGGCCGCGGAGTTCGTCCGCCACGACGGGATGCTTCGAGACGACGTCGAGGGCACCGGCGACCTGGTCGGAGAAGTCGATCACTCCGATTCGCCGCTTCTCGGCGGCGTACTCCCCTGCCAGGTCGGCGAGGAGCGACAACCCGCCCACCTTCTCGGCCGCCTCGGCGACGTCCGCGTAGACGAGCGTCCTGGCATTTGTCGAGGGGAGCGCGAGGACGCGTTCGAAGTCGGCCGGGAACGCGGCCAGCGCGTCCAGATCGACGAGGTTGTCGACACCGTCGCGGGCGATGCGCAGGGCCGCGTCGATGATCGAGCGCACCGCCTCGCCGCGAAGCTCGAGACGCGGATCATCGGAGGCGAACACCACGCGTCTCATCAGCAGCCATGCCGCCGACTCCGAGAGCACGGCAGCCTCGGCATCCCTCCCGATTCGAACGGCGTGCTCGCGCACGATCTGGTCGGCGAAGCTGTTGTACGTCGCGACGGTCGGACGATGCAGGAGCGCGTCGTCATCCACGTCCTGCGCGACGGCTCCCACCGCCGCCGCGAGGGCGTCCATCGCCTCGTGCCGCACCGCGGCGGCGCGCGCACCCTCTGCGCCGGACCTCTCCAGCTCGGCGAAGATGCCCAGTCGTCCCGACTCGTGAAGGTCGGTCAGGAAGGGCACGAGTCCCCGACGTTCGAACTCTGCCAACCGGGCGAGGCGGCGCTGGATCCGCTCCGCCAGTTCGCCGGCCGCCTTGCGGGTGAACGTCAGCCCCAGCACCTCGTCGCGGCGCACGAGACCGTTCGCGACGAGCCACACGACGCGCGACGCCATGGTCTCCGTCTTGCCGCTGCCGGCGCCCGCCACCACGAGCGCAGGTTCGAGGGGAGCCTCGATGACCGCCGCCTGCTCCGCGGTCGGCGGGAACTGCCCCAGCGCGGCGGCGATGACCCGCGCGGAGAGCAGCCCGGGCGGTGCGGCCACGGTCATGACGCGCTCACCGCGCCGATCGTGTGGATCCGGCAGAGCCCGTAGGAGTGATCGTCCCGACAGTGCTCCTCGTACGGCGCAGAGAACGACGTGCCGCGCATGGCCGACACGGCCGCCCGCACCCGTGCGAGGAAGGCCTCCCTGCGCTCGTCGTCGAATGGAGGCTGGCGCGGCTCGGCGTAATCGGACCGGGACGAGGTGGGACGAAGCACCAGGAGCTTGGCGCCGCCGGGAGCGTGCCCCGCGGCGGCCGGGATCGCGCCCGATTCGTACGCGAGCTGATAGGCGGCAAGCTGTGGATTGTCGGCGACCTTCGCATCCGTCTGCGGTTCGCGCTTGCCTGTCTTGAGGTCGACGATCACCACCGTGCCCTCGGGCGTCAGCTCGACGCGATCGATGTAACCCGAGAGGATCGCACCGTGCTCCGGTGCTGAAGCGTCATCGAGCGGGATCGCCACCTCGAAATGCGGCTCCGCGCTGAGGAGAGATCCGCCGCTGCTCTCGAATCGCCGCAGGTAGAGATGCAGCCGGCGCACCAGGTCACGCGCGCGTGTCTTCTCGGCGCGGTCGCGCCAGTCTGCCTCGAAGACCAGTTCACCCCAGCGCGACTCGACGTGCGCCCACAGGGATTCCTCTGTCGAATCGCCCGCATGCTCGAGGGCGGCGTGGATGATCGTCCCGAGCCCCGCGGTGGCCCCGCCGGGGTCGCCACCGAGGTCGCCGATCACCCAGTTCAGCTCGCACTCCTCCAGCGCGTGCAGGCGTGACGGCGAGACGCGGACGTCTTCTTTCTCGAGGTCGCGCAGCGGTCCGGTGGAGGTCGGCTCCAGAACGCCGTACCACTGCTCCGGCGCCGCACCGGGCACGTCGGCATCGGCGAGCAGCGCCAGCTGCCGCGCGGCGTGCACGACTCCGGCGTCGCGGGCGGGCCGCTCCGTGAGCGTACGGCGATGGCGTGCCACGAGCCCCCGCAGCGACAGCGGGTGATCCACGGTGTGGCGTTCGGGGTCGGGGAGGAACTCGAAGAACACGCTCGGCCCGGTGTCGTCGTCGTCGACGGCCGTGACGATCACGCGGGAGGTCGCGCGCGACAGTGCACGCGCGAGCAGGCGCAGCTCGTCGTGCATCGCTGCGCGGCGTCGGTCGAAGACCTCCGTCGCGTCGTCGGCTCGGGCCGAGGCATCCGCCAACCGCCAGGTCTCGAGGAGACTGCCGCGCAACCGGGTGTTCGGCCACACGCCCTCCTGGACGCCCGCGACCACGACCGTGTCGAACTCGAGCCCGAGCGCCCCCGCGGGCGTCAGGATCTGAACGGTGTCCTCGCGCACCGGCGCGGTGAGGCGGTCCTCTGCGACGTCGGAGTCGAGGACTCCACGCACGAAGACGCGCGGATCGGCGTCGAGCGAGCGCTCCACGAACCGCTTCGCGGCCTGGAACAGCGCGACGAGCGCGTCGAGGTCGCGGCCGGCCTGCTCGGCGAGCGGACCGTGACCGCGGGCGGCCTCAGCCCACCCGCGCTCGAGCCCGCTGCGCTCCCAGGCCGTCCACAGCAGCTCGTGGGCCGATGCACCGCGTTCGAGCTCGTCACGCAGGAAGTGGAGAGTACGAGTGAGCTTGGCGGCGCGACGGGCCTCACGCGTGTCGATCAGGTCGAACTCGAGAGGCTGCTGCACCGCCGAGAGCAGGAGCTCCTTGCCCGACCGCTCGCCCCCGGCAGCCAACTCGATGTGACGCATCGTCGACCGCAGCCGGCGGAGCTCTATCGGATCGAGGCGCCCGTACGTGCCCAGGAGCGCAGCCGACACGTCGTCGAACCCCCACTCGTCCTGCGCGGCGAGGTCGATGAGTCGCAGCAGGTCGCCCGCCGGCTTGAGCGCGCCGAGGGCCTTGCCGGGTCCGCTCGAGCGCGCCGGGACCTCGCGGGCGGCGAGCTCGGTCTCGAGGGAGGCAACCTGGCGCGTGTCGTGCGCGATCACCGCGCACCGTCCCCACGCCACGCCGTCGTGCACGTGACGCTCGCGCAGCAGGCGGGCGATCGCGTCGCACTCCTCGGCCGGCGACCGCAGCAGCAGTGCCCGCACGCTGTCGTCGGGCTCGGCCCCCGATCCCCCGCCGCGGTGCGCCACCACACCGACCGCGCCGATGCGCTGCGTGACCCTGCGTACGAGTTCGCACTGCCATGCGGTGCCGCGATGCGGCGTGGGCAGCACGTGCACCTCGCCGAGCGCGGCGGCCAGGCGCGCGAAGTTCTCGGGGGTGGCGCCTCGGAAGGACCCCGAGCCCACGTCGGGATCTCCGAAGGCGAGTACAGCCACTCCCCTGCGCCGGGCGGCCTCGAGCAGCTCGACGCCGCCGAGCGTGAGCTCTTGCGCGTCGTCGACCAGGATCGCCTGCAGCCGATCGACGGCCTCGAGCCCATCGGCGGTGGTACGCAGGATCCCGACCGCCTCGCGCACGAGCCCTGCGGCATCACGATGAGCACCGCGCATCTCGGCGCGAACGTGGAGGTACTCCGCGAAGAACGACGCGAGCGATACCCACACCGGTCGGCCGTCGCGCTCGCCGAGGCGACGGAGGTCCTCGGGCTCCACGCCCAGCGTGGTGCACTCGGCGAGGAACGTGCGCACCTCGGCGCGGAAGCCGGCGGTGTCACGGATCGCCGGTGTGAGCCAGTCCGGCCAGCGGGAGGCGCCGGATTCCTCATCCTCTTCGTCGCCCTCGAGCAGATCGTGGATGAGCTGGTCCTCATCGCCGCCCGTGAGCAGCTGCGGCGGCTCGGCGCCTGCGGCGATCGCGTCGGCACGCACGAGCTGAAAGGCGAACGAGGCGACCGATCGGGCGAGCGGGCCGGAGGTCGCCCGGCCGACGGCGAGGGCGAGTCGATCGCGCAGGAGGGTCGCGGTCTGACGCGAGGGCGTCAGGACGAGCACGCCGTCGGGGTCGATCCCCGATCGGACGAGGGCCGCGACGCGCTCCACCAGCGCCGTGGTCTTCCCCGTGCCGGGAGCGCCAACGACCACCCCGGAGAAGTCGGCGGGAAGGCGGGTGACGGAGAGCTGCGCGGAATCGAGAGCGGATGCCTCGCGCGTTCGCTCCTGCGTCACCATGTCCTCGACGGTAGCGCGGACCGGAGACAAAGCCGTTCGCCCACAGCGTGCGCCGCGGGACCTGGCCCATATCGGCCGTGTCGTAGAGTTGCCATGCGCCCGGGAGCCGGCGCGCAGAGCACGAGAGAGGCAGTCACGTGGAGATCCGCATCGGCATCGCGAACACCGGACGAGAGCTCAGCTTCGAGACGAACGAGCCCGCGGCCGACGTCAAGAAGTCGATCGCCGACGCTCTGGACGCCGGCGCGACGCACGTGACCTTCAGCGACTCGAAGGGCAACAGCTACATCGTGCCCACCGCGGGTCTGGCCTATATCGAGATCGGGACCGAGGAGTCCCGCCGCGTCGGCTTCGTCGCCTGACCCATGCAGATCCTCATCGCGATCATCGTCGGCGCGGCGCTCGGCCTCGCCGTCCACTTCCAGGTCGCTCACCGCTCGACGCGCGGCGTCGTGATCGCCCCGATGGTCGGCGCGCTGGCCGCGGGCCTGGCCTGGACGATCCTCACGTGGGCCGGGCTCGGGATCGACAGCGTCTGGCTGTGGCTGTCGATGCTCGTGGCGCCGCTGGCCGTCGCCTACCCGGTCGTGCTCCTCCTCTCTCGGGAGCGCGTCAAGCACGACGCCGCCGAGCGCGCCCGCCTGAAGATCGGCTGAGCCCGCCCGCGCACCACGCGCCCGGACGCCGGGCAGCGCTCAGGCCGCGAGCCCCATCGCGTCCATGCGACGGGAGTGCGCGGCCATCAGCTCGGTGAAGACGGGCTCGACCTTGGCCTCGTCGGCGATCGCCAGCGTCGTCGGCCGCAGTGCCGCGCGCGCGATGAGAAGCGTGTCTCCCACCAGCCGGCGCCCCCACAGGGCGAGGAGCGACTTCCACTCCGGGTCGGACTCGATCGTGCGGGCGATGATGTCGACGATCGCCTCCCGGTCGTCGTCGGCGCGCAGGATGCGGGCGACACGGCGCCCCGTCTCGCCGTAGCTCGCCGAGAGCGCGAGGTAGAAGTCGTCGAGCATGCCGGCGGTGATGTGCACGGACAGCATCGTCTCCTGCGGGCGCGTGCCGTGGGTGGCTCGGCGGAAGGCATCGAGCGGCTCGCGGAACGGGAGCATGATGTCGGTCGGTTCGTCGCCGCGTTCGCGGACCAGTGCGACAAGCTCTTCGTGCTTCGTGAGTGCGGCGCCCGCCGCACGGGACAGCGACTCCTTGTCGGCGAGCGCAGGCGTGAGCGCGATGAGCTCGCTGAGGGTCTCGAAGTATCCGAGCTGCAGGTAGGCCGCCTGCCCGAGGAAGGTGTCGATATCGGGTGCGAGCTCCTCGAAGTCGACGCGCGTCGCGTCGCCGAGATCCTCCCGCGAACGCAGCTGCAGCTTTCGTCCGGGGTCGCGACGCTGCCAGAACCACTTCACCACGCGCTACAGCCTAGGGTCGCGGGCGGCGTCGCGCGGCATCTGCTCCCCCGGAAGTGCCGCGTGCGAGCCGGCCTCCGGTATCGTGGAGGCGTCCCCGGCGTCGGATCGGGGGCTCCCGCGCCTGTGGCTGAGAGAGGGCGTGGATCGCACTCCGCCCGCGCGACCCCCAGCGGCGCCGCGCCAGGGCACGGACCAGGCAGCATCTCACTGCCGGACAGGCTCATATCGTGACGACCTTCGCCGAACTCGGCGTGGACCAGGACATCGCCGATGCGCTCGCAGCGCGCGGCATCGTCGACGCATTCCCCATCCAGGAGCAGACCATCCCCCTCGGCCTCCCGGGCCAGGACATCATCGGCCAGGCGAAGACCGGCACCGGCAAGACCTTCGGCTTCGGCATCCCGGTCGTTCAGCGCCTCGGCAAGGAGCCGGCGCACGGGGTCCAGGCGCTGATCGTGGTGCCGACCCGCGAGCTGGCGGTCCAGGTGTACGAAGACATGGACATGCTCACCTCCAACCGCGCGACGAGCGTCGTCGCCATCTACGGCGGCAAGGCCTACGAGGGGCAGATCGACCAGCTCAAGGCCGGCGCCCAGATCGTCGTCGGCACGCCGGGGCGCCTCATCGACCTCAACAACCAGCGTCTGCTCGACCTGTCGAACGCGCATGAGGTCGTGCTGGACGAGGCCGACAAGATGCTCGACCTCGGGTTCCTGCCCGACATCGAGAAGATCTTCCAGAAGGTGCCGGCCGTCCGGCACACCCAGCTCTTCTCGGCGACCATGCCCGGCCCGATCGTCGCGCTCGCGCGGCGGTTCATGTCGAACCCGATCCACATCCGCGCGACCGACCCCGACGAGGGCCTCACGCAGGCCAACATCCGCCACCTCGTCTACCGCGCGCACTCGCTCGACAAGGACGAGGTCATCGCCCGCATCCTGCAGGCCGATGGCCGCGGCAAGACCGTGATCTTCACGCGCACCAAGCGCGCGGCTCAGAAGCTCGTCGACGAGCTCGGCGATCGCGGGTTCAATGCGGCCGCCGTGCACGGCGACATGAGCCAGGAGGCCCGAGAGCGCTCGATGGCGGCTTTCAAGGCCGGCAAGCGCGATGTGCTCATCGCGACCGACGTCGCCGCCCGCGGCATCGATGTGGACGACGTCACCCATGTCATCAACCACACGATCCCCGACGACGAGAAGACCTACCTGCACCGCGCCGGCCGCACCGGTCGTGCCGGCAAGACCGGGATCGCGGTGACCTTCGTCGACTGGGACGACCTGCACAAGTGGGCGCTCATCAACCGCGCGCTGGAGTTCGGCCAGCCGGAGCCGACCGAGACCTACTCGTCGAGCCCGCACCTCTTCAGCGACCTCGACATCCCGGCCGGAACGAAGGGGCGGATCGCGACGGCCCCCCGCACGCAGACCGTCAAGACCCAGGACGCCCCGCCCGCAGAAGGCGCCTCCGAGGGCACGCCTCGTCGTCGACGTCGTCGCCGCTCCGGCGCGTCGGGCGAGGCGCCCGCCGCGGAGCGTCCGGCCGACCGCGGCGCCGATGGCGGCGGAACGCACGACGGCGGCGGCAAAGAGCACCACGACGGCAAGCCGGCCGCCCGCCGTCGTCGTCGGCGGCGCGGCGGTGCCGGCGGTGCCGGCGGCGCGGCCTCGATCGGCGCGTGATCACCGCGCGAGACGTCGGCGCGTGATCACCGCGCGAGACGTCGCCGCGTAACGGAAGGCGACATCCCGCGCGAATCCCGTGACCCGGTCGCAGCTGAGCGCTATCTTGATCGCAGTCGACGCATGTCGCGTCGGACCTCGCATTCAGAAAGGCACTCATCGTGCGATTCATCGACGCAACGACCACCGGGTTCGAGTACCAGGGCTTCTGGGGATCCCTCGGGGACATCATCTGGTGGTTCTTGTGGGCATTCGTGTTCGTCGCCTACCTCTTCGCTCTCTTCGCCGTGATCGGCGACCTGTTCCGCGATCACGAGCTGAGCGGCTGGTGGAAGGCCGTGTGGATCATCTTCCTGATCTTCGTCCCGTTCCTGACCCTGCTGGTCTACCTGATCGCGCGCGGCAACGGCATGGCCAAGCGCGGCGCCGCCGAGGCTCGGCAGATCCAGGCCGCACAGGACGCGTACATCAAGTCGGTCGCCAGCGCCGCGAGCCCCGCCGACGAGATCGCCAAGGCCAAGGCGCTGCTGGACGCCGGCACGATCACGCAGGCCGAGTACGACGCCATCAAGGCCAAGGCGCTCGGCTGAGGCATCCGGAATCCGCTCGGTGAGCGCCCTCGTCCGCCCTACGGGTAGACGGGGGCGCTTCCCGTTGCACGCTCGATGATCCGCGTGACCATCGCGTCGTCGGTGGTGTTCTCTCCGGGCTGGTTGGGCTTTCCCAGGCCGTGGTAGTCACTCGAGCCGGTGACGATGAGGTCCCGCTCCCGGCACAGGGTGCGGAGCGTCCGGACCGCAGATCCGACGTTCTCCCGGTGCTCCAGTTCGAAGCCCGCCAGGCCGGCCGCGAGCATCCGCTCCATCAGCGGCATCGGGAGCAGGCCCGCCCGACCGGCGGGGTGGGCGATCACCGGGACCCCGCCCGCCCCGACCACGAGCTGCACCGCCGTGAGCGGATCGGGAGCGTACAGCGCGACGTAGTAGTCTCCGCGCGGACTCAGAATCCCCGAGAACGCCTCAGCACGGTCGCGCACCAGCCCCCGCGCGACGAGGGCATCGGCGATATGCGGGCGACCGACGGTCGCGCCGTCCGTCGTCTGGGCGAGGATGTCGTCCCACACCACGTCGTAGTCGCGTGAGATCCGGTCCGCCATGAGCCGCGCCCGGTCCAGCCGGGAGGACCTGATCCGCTCCGTCATCGCCCGCAACTCGGCGTCGTCGGGGTCCACGAGGTAGGCGAGGACGTGCACGCTGCGCCACTCGTGACGCGACGAGAGCTCCATACCCGGAAGGAAGGTCATGCCGAGGGATGCCGCGGCTTCCGCCGCCTCGGCCCATCCCGATGTCGTGTCGTGGTCGGTCAGGGCCGCCGTCCGCAGACCGTGCGCGTGCGCGGCCGCCATGACCTGCGCGGGAGACTCGGTGCCGTCCGAGTGCACCGAATGCAGGTGCAGGTCGCTCGGCCCCTCGAATCGCTGCGTGGCCGGCATCCTTCGAGCGTAGCGCGACGACATGCGGCGAGGTGCTGACCGATCTCCCAGGGTGCTCGCATAGAGTTCCGGTCGTGCTTCGCCTGCTGGGGATCCTCGTGACCGTGCTCTGCGCGATCGCGGCGGCCGTCCTCACCTGGCCGGGCTTCTTCCGCGTCGAGCGGGTCTTCCCGGTGGCCCAGATCGTGTCGTTCCGCGGGCTGCTCGCGGCGGCTTTCGCCGCCGCGGCCCTGGTCGCGCTGCTCCTCGCCATCGCGCGCCCGATCCGCTCCTTCGCGCTCTCGCTCGCCGTGGTGATGGGCCTCGCCGCCATCGCCAACGGCTTCGTGCTCGTGTCGCGGGGCGGCACCGGCACCGACGCGCTGCCCGCCAAGACCGACACGGCCATCCGCGTGATGACGTGGAACACGGCTGGGCCGGCGACGCCGCCCGACACGATCGCCAAGATCGCCGTCGCGATGGACGCCGACATCGTGGCGCTCCCCGAGACGACGATCGAGACGGGCGAGAAGGTCGCGATCGCGATGCGCGAGCTCGGGCACCGGATGTGGGCCCATCACGCCGAAGATCCCTCGACGGAGTGGGACGCGGGGTCCACGACGCTGCTCATATCGCCGGAGCTCGGCGACTACGCCGTCATCGAGTCCTCTCTCAACGGCACCAGCAACACCTCGACCGTGCCGAGCGCCGTGGCCATGCCCACCGACGGCGACGGGCCGATCGTCGTCGCAGCGCACGCCGTCGCGCCGCGACAGAACTACATGCAGGAGTGGCGCGATGACCTGCAGTGGCTTGCCGACCAATGCGTCGACGCCAACGTCATCATGGCGGGCGACTTCAACGCGACCGTCGACCACATGGCGGGGCTCGGCGTTGACGGCGGCACGCTCGGGCTGTGCGCAGACACGGCTGTCGCGACGGGCAACGGCTCGGTCGGCACCTGGTCGGCTTCCATCCCGGCGCTGCTCGGCACCCCGATCGATCACGTGATGACGTCCGCTCACTGGAAGGCGACGGGCTCGCTGGTGCTCCGTTCCATGGACGCCTCGGGGTCGGACCACCGGCCGCTCATCGTCCAGCTGGAGCCTGTGCAATGACCCGGGCGGCGTCTCCGCGCCGCGTGCGAGACTGGTGGCATGAGCACCACAGGCGACAGCGACACGATCGCGCAGACCGAGGTCGAGACCCCCGCCTCGACGAGCACCAACCGCCGGCAGCCGTACGGCCAGGGATTCCTCGACACGATCTCCGAGGGCTGGGCCGAGCGCCCCGACACCCCCTCCCCGGCCCGGGCGCAAGCCGCCTACACCGCGGCACGCCGTGACGCCGTGTCGTCCGCGTTCCCGGGCAGGCGCCTGGTCATCCCTGCGGGCGAGCTCAAGCAGCGCAGCAACGACACCGACTACCCGTTCCGCGCGCACTCGGCCTTCTCGCACCTGACCGGTTGGGCCTCCGACGCGGAGCCCGGGTCGGTGCTGGTGTTCGACCCCCGTGAGGGCGGCGACGGCCACGACGTCACGCTGTACTTCCGCGAGCGGGCGGACC
Organism: Microbacterium sp. MF43; assembly: GCF_012847295.1. Classification (GTDB taxonomy): domain Bacteria; phylum Actinomycetota; class Actinomycetes; order Actinomycetales; family Microbacteriaceae; genus Microbacterium. The sequence goes on along the minus strand of NZ_JABBDY010000003.1, from coordinate 10,993 downwards.
GCACGACCGCGGAGTTCTACTCGGATGCCTCGATCGGCGAGTTCTGGATCGGACCGCGTCCCGCGCTCGGCGGCGTTGCGGCCGACCTCGGCGTCCCGACCGCGCATGTCGACGACTTCGAGAGCCGAGAGGGCGATGTGGTGCTCGACGAGGACGACGAGCTCACGCGATTCGTCTCCGAGTTGCGCCTGGTGAAGGACGCGTACGAGATCGCGCAGATGAAGCTCGCCGTCGACGTCACGGCACGGGGCTTCGACGACATCGTCGCCCACCTTCCCGCCATCGTCGCCCACCCGCGAGGGGAGCGCATCGTGGAGGGCGTCTTCCACCAGCGCGCGCGCAGCGACGGCAACGCGGTGGGCTACGACACGATCGCGGCATCCGGCCCCCACGCCTGCTACCTCCATTGGACGCGCAATGACGGGGCCGTCGTCCCGGGCGACCTCATCCTCATCGACGCGGGGGCAGAGGTCGACAGCCTGTACACCGCTGACATCACGCGGACCCTGCCGGTGAGCGGTCGCTTCACCGACATCCAGCGCCGGATCTACGAGACCGTACGCGAAGCGGCGGACGCCGCGTTCGCGGCGGCCAAGCCGGGCGTGATGTTCCGCTCGATCCACGAGGCCGCCATGCAGGTGATCGCGACGCGCGTCGCGGAATGGGGGCTTCTCCCGGTGACCGCCGCTGAGGCGCTCGACGCCGACAAGGGAGGTCAGCACCGCCGGTACATGGTCCACGGCACCAGCCACCACCTCGGCATCGATGTCCACGACTGCGCTCAGGCGCGCCGCGACATGTACTACGACGGAGCGCTCGAGCCGGGCATGGTGTTCACGATCGAGCCCGGACTCTACTTCCAGATCGACGACCTCACCGTTCCCGAGGAGTACCGCGGGATCGGCGTGCGCATCGAGGACGACATCCTCATGACGGCCGACGGCCCGGTGAATCTGTCGGCCGGGATCCCCCGCACCGCCGACGAGGTCGAAGCCTGGATCGCACGGCTCTCGGCGTGACCTTCACCCCACCGCCGCGCTTCACGACCCGGCCGACGCTGTCGGGAACGTTCGGCATGTCGGCGTCGACGCACTGGCTGGCGACCTCCACCGCCCAGTCGGTGCTCGAGCGCGGGGGCAACGCCTTCGACGCGTCCGTGGCCGCAGCGTTCGTGCTGCACGTCGTCGAGCCTCACCTGAACGGTCCCGGCGGCGATCTCGTCGGCATCTTCCAGACTGCGGGCGACACGTCGCCCACGGTTCTCATGGGCCAGGGCCCTGCGCCGGCGGCTGCGACGATCGAGCACTTCCGCGGTGAGGGACTCGACCTCGTCCCCGGCGCCGGCGCCCTGGCCGCGGCGGTTCCCGGCGCCGTCGATGCATGGCTCCTGCTTCTGCGCGACCACGGCACGTGGGAGCTCTCCGACGTGCTCGCGTATGCGATCGGGTACGCCAGGGACGGGCATCCCCTCATCCCGCAGGCAGCGGCGACCATCGCGCGCGTCGCGGAACTCTTCGCCGAAGACTGGACGACCTCGCGTGACCTGTGGATGCCGGGCGGCGCTCCACCGGAGGCGGGTGAGATCGTTCGCAACCCGGTGTACGCCGAGGTGCTCGACGACCTCGTCCACGCGTCGTGCACGGTCCGCGACGACGGGCCGGTGGGCCGTGCGGCCCGCATCGACGCCGCGCGCCGCGAGTGGCGGACGGGGCGCGTCGCGCACGAGGCCGCCGCCTTCGCCGGTCGAGCCCACCGGCATTCCACCGGCGGCGAGCACGCGGGCGTCATCACCGCCGAGGACTTCGCCGCGTTCGAGGCGACGTACGAGCCCGCGGTCACTCGCATGTTCCGCGGGCGCACGATCGCGAAGGCCGGCCCGTGGACGCAGGGGCCGGCGCTCCTGCAGACGCTCGCCCTGCTCGAGCCTCTCGAGGACGACCTGCTCGATCCGTCGTCCGAGGCCGGCGCGCACACGATCATCGAGGCGCAGAAGCTCGCCCTCGCCGATCGTGACGCGTGGTTCGGCGACGCCGATGTCGACCTCCGCGCACTGCTGGCCGACGATTATCTGGCCCAGCGCCGCGCCCTGATCGGTGACACCGCATCGCGGGACTTCCGCCCCGGGTCGCCGGACGGCCGCGAGCCTTTCCGCCCCCCGTTGCGCACCGAGACCACCGGGAAGCCGGCCTCGAGCGGCGAGCCGACTGTTTCGCGCACCGGTGAGGCCCGGGGCGACACGTGCCATCTCGATGTCATCGACAGATGGGGCAACATCGTGTCGGCCACGCCCTCCGGCGGGTGGCTGCAGTCCTCGCCGACGATCCCGGCACTCGGCTTCTGCCTCGGCACGCGCCTGCAGATGACATGGCTCGAGCCGGGGCATCCGTCTTCCCTCGTCCCCGGCCGACGACCGCGCACGACACTCACTCCCACTCTCGTGCTGCGCGACGATGTGCCGGAGTTCGCGATCGGCTCCCCGGGCGGGGATCAGCAGGACCAGTGGCAGCTGCTGGTGCTCCTGCGGATGATCGTCGGCGGCTACTCGCCGCAGGCGGCGATCGACGCGCCGTCGCTGCACACCACGGCGATGCCCGAGTCGTTCTGGCCCCGCACGTGGACGCCCGCCGGGGCTGTCGTGGAAGACCGCCTCGGCGAAGGGGTCATCGCCGGATTGGAGCGTCGGGGCCACGCGGTCACCCGCGCCGGGGACTGGTCGCTGGGCCGGGTGTCGGCCGTGGGGAAGGATGCCTCGACCGGGGTCCTGTGGGCGGCGGCGAACCCCCGCGGCATGCAGGGCTACGCCGCGGGCCGCTGACCGGCTGCTGACCGGCTGCTGACCGGCTACGCCGTGCGCGGCCCCGCCGGCTGCTGCGACCGGCGGCGCACCCAGTCCGCGATCACGGGTGCGATCTCGCGGCCGATCTCGGCGGCCGGCCGCTTGCGCCCCTTGACCTCGAACGAGTGTCCGCCTCCTTCGATCCACGCCGTCTCGGCGTCCTGACACGAGGCGACGGCCGCCTCGAACTGCTCGTGCGGATCGATGAAGGGGTCGTTGGTGCCCTCGACGAAGAGCTGCGGCTGGCGGACGCCCGGCAGATGGGCCGCTCTCGCCTTGTCGGGGTTGCCCGGTGGGTGCAGCGGATACCCCAGGTAGATCAGCCCCGCGGGCGAGATCTCGCCCTCGGCGGCGGCCATCGACGCCATCCGACCGCCATACGACTTGCCGGCCGCCCAGAACGGGAGATCAGGGGCGTGCGTTGCGGCGGCCGCTTCGACGGCCGCCCAGGTCGCCGTCGCGTGCGCGGCGGGCCCAGGCATCCGTCTTCCGGCTTCCAGGTAGGGGAAGTTGAAGCGCAGCGTCGCGAGTCCGCCTGCGGTCAGGCCCGTGACGAGACCGTCGAGGAACGGATGCCTCATCCCGGCGCCTGCGCCGTGAGCGACCGCCACGAACGCCCACGCGTCCGCGGGACGGGCGAAGGCTGCCGAGACCGCGGTCGCTCCGGCAGGCAGGAGGACCGGGATCTGCAGGCTCGCCTCGTGCGGTGTCATCCGCGTCTCGGCGCACCCTGGTCGGCTGACGGGTCGTCCGGCGAAGGGGTCGCGTCCGGCGCGTCGACGCCGCCGTCATCGGGTTCCGACGTCGGCGCTACTCGTTCGCCGTACCGCGGCGGCTCCGTTGCGTCGGCGGGGGTGCTCGCGGGCGCCGCCGGTGCGGCAGCGGGCTCGGGCGCGGACTGGGGGCCGAGGATCTGGCGCGCCCGGTGGATGCCGGCCGCCGTCACGGTGACCTCGTAGTGATCGGCGACGACCTGCATCACCGACGCGTAGTCGCGGCGGCGCCGGACGAAGGAGTACGTGACGATGCTCAGCAGCATGCCGATCGCGATGCCCACGAAGAGCACGCCGACGAACGCCTGGATCGGCACCGACGGCGAGCCGATCACGAGGATCGCGGAGAACAGCAGACCGAGCAGCAGTCCGTTGATCGCTCCGGAGCGGGCGGCGGACGCGTAGCCGAGACGGCCCGTCACGCGCTCGACCGAGCGCAGCCCCTGGCCGACGATGGCGATGTCGCGCGCCGGCACGTCTCCCGCGATCAGGGTCGATACGGCCTTCTGGGCCGCCTCGTAGGTCGGAAAGCTCGCGACGGTCTGACCGACCCCCTCGGCGCCCTGCGGGAACCTGCCCCCCATCATGGTCATCTCCCCATCCTCCCACGGCCTGCGGACTACGCTGGGACGTGTGAGCACGCAGAGGGTATTCGTCGCGCGCCTGTCCGGGTGCTCGGTCTTCGACCCCGCCGGCGACCGCCTCGGCAAAGTCCGCGACGTCGTCGTGATCTACCGCAAGGACGACCCTCCGCGCGTCATCGGCCTCGTCATCGAGATCCCCGGCCGCCGCCACGTGTTCGTCTCGATCGGCCGGGTGACCTCCATCGCGACGGGCCAGGTCATCACGACGGGGCTCATCAATGTGCGACGGTTCCAGCAGCGCGGCGGCGAGGTGCGCGTGATGGCGGAACTGCTGGGCCGCAAGGTGTATCTCAACGACGGCTCTGGCACGGCGGTCATCGAAGACGTCGCCATCGAGCGGAACCGGCTCGGCGAGTGGGACGTCGGTCAGCTGTTCCTGCGCCGTCCGCGCACCAGCGCCTCCCCCTTCGCGAAGGGCCCGACGACGTTCGCCGCGTGGAGCGACGTACGCGAGCAGCAGACGCCCGGCGAGGCCCAATCGGCCGAGCAGCTGGTGGCGACCTACTCCGACCTCAAGCCCGCGGACCTCGCCAACACCCTCCTCGACCTGCCCGAGGAGCGGCTCATCGAGGTCGCCGAGGAGCTCCCCGACGACCGGCTCGCAGATGCGCTCGAGGAGATGCCCGAAGAAGAGCAGGTCCACATCCTCGAAGCCCTCGGCGACGAGCGCGCCGCCGACATCCTCGATGCGATGGAGCCCGACGACGCCGCCGACCTGCTGGGCCAGCTCCCCGAGGAGCGTTCCGAAGAGCTCCTCGAGCTCATGGAACCGGAGGAGGCCGAGGACGTCCGCGCGCTCCTGAAGTACGGTCCCGACACGGCGGGCGGTCTCATGACCAGCGAGCCCATCGTGCTCTCCGCCGATGCGACGGTCGCCGAGGCTCTCGCCCTCATCCGCCGCCACGAGCTGCACCCCGCGCTCGCGGCCGCCGTCTTCATCACGCTCCCTCCCTACGAGACCCCGACCGGCCGGCTGCTGGGGACCGTGCATTTCCAGCGCATGCTGCGCTACCCGCCGCACGAGCGGCTCGGCGCCATCATCGACGACACCCTCGACCCGGTGCCGGCATCGGCCTCTGCGGCCGAGGTCGCGCGCCTGCTCGCGAGCTACAACCTCGTGTCCGTCCCGGTGGTCGACCAGGCGCGCCGTCTCGTCGGCGCTGTCAGCGTCGACGACGTCCTGGACTATCTGCTGCCCGACGACTGGCGCTCGCATGACGGAGCGGACGCCGCATCCCTCCCCGCCTCCCCCGCGACCGCGACGCGGAGGCGCTGATGGCCCGGCAGTCCCGCACTCCTTCTCTCGACGCGCCGCGCGGCCGCGGCGGCATGCTGCAGCGCGCGCCACAGCCCTCGCGCGATCGATTCGGCCGCTTCTCGGAGTCCTTCGCGCGCGCGATGGGCACGTCGGGATTCCTGCTCGGCATGACGATCTTCGTGCTGATGTGGCTCAGCTGGAACATCTGGGCTCCCCCGCAGCTGCAATTCGATCCCGCCGCGACGAACTTCACGCTCCTCACGCTGATCCTGTCACTGCAGGCGTCGTACGCCGCGCCCCTCATCCTCCTCGCCCAGAACCGCCAGGACGACCGCGACCGCGTGCAGATCGAGCAGGACCGCCAGCGCGCTGAACGCAATCTGGCCGACACGGAGTACCTGGCGCGGGAGGTCGTCGCCCTGCGCATGGCGGTCAACGACTTCTCGGAGGAGATCGTCACCCGCGAGGTGCTCCGCGCCGAGCTTCGCGCGATGCTGGACAAGCTCGAGCACCGCGACGCCGACGACGGCCCGGCCCGATGACCGAGCAGATCGTCGATGCGGTCCGGCGCGCCGTCGGCTCCGTCTCCGACCCCGAGCTGCGCCGTCCCATCGGCGAGCTCGACATGGTGCGAGCGGTCGACGTCGCCGACGGGATCGCGCACGTCGGCATCGCTCTGACGATCGTCGGATGCCCCGCCGCTGAGCGGATCTCCGCCGACGTGCGCGCGGCCGCGGCATCCGTCCCCGGCGTCACCGATGTGGCACTCGAGGTCGGTGTCATGTCGCCCCAGGAGCGCCAGGCGCTGACCGAGCGCCTGCGCGGCGGGCGCGCCGCCCGTGAGATGCCCTTCGGTCCCGGCACGCTCACCCGTGTGATCGCCGTCACCAGCGGCAAGGGCGGCGTCGGGAAGTCGACCGTGACGGCGAACCTCGCGGTGGCGCTGGCCGCACGCGGCCTGTCGGTCGGCCTCGTGGACGCCGATGTGCACGGGTTCTCGATCCCCGCTCTCCTCGGGCTCGTCGCCGCGGATGGCACGGTGCCGCAGCCCACGCGCATCGACGAGCTCATGCTTCCGCCCGTCGCGCACGACGTGAAGGTCATCTCCATCGGCATGTTCCTCCGCCGCGGCGCGGGCGAGGCGCCCCTGGGCGCCGTCGCGTGGCGGGGTCCGATGCTCCACCGCACGGTGCAGCAGTTCCTCACCGACGTCTACTTCGGCGACCTCGACGTGCTCCTGCTCGATATGCCGCCTGGCACGGGCGACATCGCGATCTCGGTCGGTCAGCTCCTGCCCAACGCCGACGTGCTGGTGGTCACGACACCCCAGGCGGCGGCCGCCGACGTCGCCGTGCGCAGCGGTCTCGTCGCCCGCCAGACCGGCCAGCGGGTGATCGGCGTCGTGGAGAACATGGCCGCGATGACTCTCCCCGACGGCACCTCGTTCGAGCTCTTCGGAGCGGGTGGCGGAGCTGCGGTGGCGGCGGCGTTGACGGATGCCGAGGCATCCGTCCCCCTCCTCGCCTCCGTCCCGCTCAGCCCCACCTTGCGCAGCGACGCCGACGAGGGCGTACCCGCCGTGATCGCCCACCCGGAAGACCCGGCGTCGCGCGCGATCGCGGCCGTGGCGGCGGCGATCGCCGGCGAGCCGCGCGGACTGTCCGGGCGGGCGCTCCCGTTGCGACCGCGCTGAGCGGCGTCGTCTCAGGTCGCCTCGGAGTCGAACGGCGTCGGACCGTCCTCGGGCCCGCGGAACGGTGAGCGCACCGGGGGCGGGGGCGGAGTGCCGGTCGAGGCGACCGCCGCGCCCGCCTGCGCCGCGCGCACCGTCGGCACCGGTGCGTCGTCGAGGAGCGCCTCGCGGATGATGCGACGCGGGTCGTACTGCCGCGGGTCGAGGGTCCGCCAATCGACGTCGTCGAAGTCCTCCCCCATCTCCTCCCGCACGCGCGTCCTCGCGGTCGACACCCAATCGCGCGCGCGACGTGTGAACGTGGCGAGCGACTCCGCATACCGAGGCAGCCGCTCGGGGCCGACGATGAGCGCTGCGATCAATCCGATCAGCAGGAGCTTCTCGATCGTGAGGCCGAAGAACATGACATCAGGTTACCGCCGCGCCTGAGGGGCCAGCGCACGTCGCCCGCGTAGGCTTCTCGCGGAGGAAGCGATGGGAGAGCAGAACGCCAATCAGCGGTTCGCCGCCGAGGCGACGATGGAGCCAGAGCACATCTCGAGGGCACGGGCGCACGCGCTCGAGCTCGGTGCCGCTCCGATCAGCGCGCCCGTCGGCGCGCAGTGCGCCCTCATCGCGGCGGTCTCGCAGGCGCTCAACATCGTCGAGATCGGAACGGGCGCCGGGGTCTCCGGTCTGTGGCTGCTCCGGGGATCGCCCCGAGCCACGCTGACCACGATCGACAAGGAGCCCGAGCACCTCGGAGCGGCACGTCAGGCGTTCGCCGAGGCGAAGATCCCGCCCGCGCGCGCCCGGTTCATCACCGGCCGCGCGTCGGAGGTCCTGCCTCGCATGAACGAGGCGTCGTACGACATCGTGCTGGTCGACGCAGACCCCGAAGGCGTCATCGAGTACGTCGAGCACGGGCTGCGGCTCGTGCGTGCCGGGGGCACCGTGCTCATCCCGCGGGTGCTCGCCGGCGGCGCTGTCGCCGACCCGGTGCGCCGCGACCCCGTCACCACCGCGTACCGCTCGCTCATCCAGGAGACGCAGTCCTCGCCGGCCGTGATCGGCGCGCTCTCGATCGTCGGCGAGGGCCTGCTCCAGCTGACGACGGTCTCGACCGACTGAGTCAGCCCCCGCGCGGTCTTCTTCGTCTCCCGGCACGCGGGCGACGAAAAAGCGGCCGGTCCTCCGGACCGACCGCTTCTCGTGGAACGATGTGCCTCAGGCTGCGCTCACGACTCCGCCCAGAACGTCGTAGAGCTCCTTCGCCTCTGCGTCGTTGACGGAGACGACGAGGCGCCCGCCACCCTCGAGCGGTACGCGCACGATGATGAGGCGACCCTCCTTCACCGCCTCCATGGGCCCGTCTCCGGTTCTCGGCTTCATGGCTGCCATTGCGGCTCCTTTTCCATCGATGGTCTGCAAAGACAAGTTTATCGTGGGGGCGCGCCGCCGGGGCTCACCAACGAGGAATACGCCATCCGCGCGGCGTGATCAGGGGATCTGCCAGATCGCATTCCCCAGGGCGTACATGTTGTAGATCCACCACCACTGACCTATGAGGCACAGCGCCAGCACGCTTGTCCGCCACGTCGTCGACCGGGGAACCGCGACCGCGCCCCACAGCGGCGACAGTGGCAGCAGAAGCCGGAAGATGCTCGACTGCGGAAAGAACACCAGCAGCAGATACACGAGGTAGCTCCCGCTCCACAGCCGAACCTCGACGCCGAGCCGCTTCACCTGAGGGACGAACAGAAGGAGCGCCGCGACACCGAGAACGGATGCCGCGAGTGCGACATAGCCCAGCGTGGAGGGCAGACCCCAGACGGTGCCGAACCAGAACGCGCTCGCACTGACGAATCCCTCGAACGGGAAGAAGGCCGCTTCCCCCGGGATCCAATTGCGGCGCCAGGCGAGCTCGGTGGCGAGATAGGCGCCGGCCTCGCCCGTGACCCAGCCGGCGATCACCTGCCAGGAGAACCCGACGCACACCGCGAGCAGACCGAGGACGACGACGTGCGCCGCCTCCCGCCCGCTCAGCGGTTCGCGCGATCGCGTGACGAAACGCCAGATCCCGAACAGCGCGAGGAAGAGCGCGAAAGCGAGGATGCCCGGGCGCGTGTACCCCATCAGAGGGATTAGCAGATAGACCCAGCCGTACCGGCGCCGCACGACGCACCAGAGCGCGAGGAACAGCCACAGCAGGAAGAGCGGCTCGGCGTAGCCGACTTGGAACAAGGCGGCCAGCGGCCCCGCCGCGAAGAACGCCACCGCCCACATCGCCGCCGCGGCATCGATCTTCTCGCGGAGGAGCAGATAGAGAACGACGGATGCCCCGTACCCGGCGAGGACCGACACGATGAACGCACCCACGTACCACTGACCGAACGGCAATCCGACGAGCTTCGCCAGGTATGCGTACAAGGGCATGAACGCCCATTGATTCTCGGCGACGTCACCGGACTCGGTCCGCGGAAGCACCGAGGGGTAGCCCGTCTCCGCCACGATCCAGTACCACCGCGAGTCCCACCCGAGGATCAGGTCTGCCAGCGAAGGATCCGGACCGAAGCGGGAGGCGAACCCGGAGAGCTCGGCGGCGATGAGCAGGAAGACGGTGGTGACCACCCGGGCGGCGAGGTAGATCAGCGCGATCCGGAGGGCGATCCGACCGATGCCGGCGCCCCGATCGGCGCCCGCGTCGGCGTCAGGGATCAGCCCGCGGTCAGCCACGCCCGGAGGCCTCGCTCGACCGCCTCGATCTGCGCAACCGGGACGCGCTCCTCGTCGTGATGAGCGAGGTGAGGGTCTCCGGGCCCGTAGTTGACGGCGGGCACGCCGAGAGCACTGAAGCGGGCCACGTCCGTCCAGCCGTATTTGGGGCGGGGTTCGGCACGCACGGCTGCGACGAACTCCTGCGCGAGCGGAGCATCGAGTCCCGGGCGGGCGCCCACGGCGAGGTCGACGACGTCGACCTCGAACCCGGAGAAGACATCCCGCACGTGGCGCTCCGCCTCTTCGGCATCGCGGCTGGGGGCGAAGCGGTAATTGACCTCGATCTCGCAGAGGTCGGGGATGACATTCCCGGCGACTCCCCCGCCGATGCGAACGGCATTGAGCCCTTCCCGGTAGACCAGGCCTTCGACGGCGATGTCGCGGGGCCGGTACTCCGCCAGCCGAGTGAGCACAGGTGCCGCCTTGTGGATGGCGTTCTCACCCACCCATGCGCGCGCCGAATGCGCGCGGACGCCGTCCAATCTCACGATCGCGCGCAGGTTGCCGTTGCAGCCGCCCTCGACATGGCCGTTGGACGGCTCTCCGAGAATGGCGAAGTCCGCAGCGAAAAGGTCCGGGCGCGTGCGGGCGAGGCGTGTGAGCCCGTTGAGATCGGCGTCGACCTCTTCGTGGTCGTACCACATCCAGGTGATGTCGACACGCGGGTCGGCGAGCTCGGCCGCGAGCTTGAGCTGCACGGCCACGCCCGCCTTCATGTCGACGGTCCCGCGACCCCAGATGTGCGGCTCACCCTCGATCTCGATGTCGCGGGTGGGCACGTTGGCGTTGATGGGCACCGTGTCGATATGGCCCGCGATCGCGACACGCTGTGCGCGACCGCCGTGGGTACGGGCGACGATGGTGTCGCCGTCCCGGTAGACATCGAGGTGTGGCAGCGCACTCACCGCGTCGTGCATGAGGTCGGCGAGGCGCGTCTCGTCTCCGGACACGCTCGGGATGTCGCAGATCGTGCGAGTCAGGTCGACAGAGGTCGCGGTGAGATCGAGCGCCGGCATCCCTCGATTCTACCGA
>NZ_JABBDY010000002.1 GCF_012847295.1 Microbacterium sp. MF43 | reverse complement strand
GCGACCAGATCCAGGGCTCGACGCCGAAACTCCGGCGAATGTGGTGCGGGCATCTCACGGACTCCTTCCGAGACGATCATCGCCTCAAAGTTGGTGTCCGGAAAAGCGGGTCAGGCTCCGTTGCACCGCGATGACGGTGGGCGGGTTCTCGAGGTTGAGCACCACCAGGCCGGTATTCGCGCCGCCCTCACCGTCCTGCTGGACAACCCGAATCCGTTCGGGCATCGCGTAACCCATAGCGACGAACTCATCTAGCCAGGCCTCCAGCGTCTGCTTGTTCCGGAACGGCATACCGACACCTCCCCGCCATGCGAGCGAACGCAACCATTATCGTTCACCGCGCGCGGTGACCCCACGATGGCGGGACGACGGAGAACCGGCACCTCAGCGTCCCGTGCCCATCACGCCTGAGGAGGTGCGGCGAGAGGTCACGCTTGGGTGATCTACGTTACTCGTCGGGTAACTGCGTTGCGCCACACCGCGACGCTGCGCCGGCCGCCGGTCTGCTCCCACTCGATGACCACGATACGGTCATTCCACCCAGCCGCGGTCGCGGCCACTTTCGACGCCGGCGCGTTGCGCCACGAGACCCACGCCCACACCGTGGGCATTGCGGTCCGCGGTGCCCATACGATCGGCTCCGGGCCGTACGCCCGCAGAGGGAGGGTGGTGGGGGTGAGTTCGGCTGCGGCGATGGCGATCTTCTGATCGTTGAGATCGTCGTAGTACCCCTCGTAGCGACGGTTCTTCGTCACAAGTGGTCGGCCATCCCTCCTCCGGCCGAGGAAACATGCTACTCGCCGGGCGCCGACACTTCAGCACAGCCATTTCCCACGTAATCCTTCCCGTGGTCCTGGTCGCACGATCTCGCCCGTTCTGATCCCACGGCCAGACCGGTTCGTCAAGAAGCGGAACTAGCACGGACCTGGGCGCCTATCGGGCTCATTGCCCCACCGGGCTGCTGAGGCCTATCGGCCTGCTGACGTAGGCCGACGCCGCCCGGATGACTGACGGGGTACTCTCAAGGTCATGAGCACTCGGCAACGCTAGCCCTAACCAGGGGCCGCGCCGATCGAAGGGACCATCCTGATGGTTCGCATGCTCATCCGCCTCCTGTTCTCGGTGCTCGGTCACCGCATCTGCTGCGGCCGCATTCCCAGCTGGACCGCTCGGGTGGGGCAGTCGTGGGACACCTACGACGTCGCCCCCGGCAACCTGTACAACGTCATCTGGCGGGCGCAGTCGTGGATAAGGAGCCGCGTCGACTAAAGGGATGGAGAGCACCAGGCGGGGCCCGTGGGTCCGCCTGGTGTGGAGGCGTTAGCTCTCCGGGTGCGCCGACGCCGACCCTGCCGAGCTCAAGTGAGGCGCGGTCGTCGTCCACCACGATGTCGCGGCTTTCGCGACCGCGCCCGCCTTCCTCGTCCGCTTAGGTGTCGTGGCTGCGTCCAGCCCGCGCGAGCGGGCACGCCATGAGTCGCGAATCATACGCGAGCGTCGACCGCCGAAGACCGGTCAGGAGGCATCTGGTCTTGTGGAGGCCGTTGTTTCATTCAGATTACGGACACAAGCAGCATCCCTGTCCGGTTTGTGTACGGTTACCTCGGATCTGCTCTGTGCGTCTGGCGAGAGGCGAGCCGGTCCCGTCCCCTTGGCGCACCTGTGCACCCCTCCACGCCAAGGGGGCGTCCCATCTCCTTGGCGGCTCGGTCACGATCTGAACATATTTGGCCTGGTCGATCGATGTTTCGTTCATCACTTGGATTGATGACTGGCGTCGATTGGGCACCCTAGAGTAGGTGGGACGTGCGCGTTGACCCAGGTTGTTCCCCAGCGGCCGGAAAGGGTGCTGCCTGTCCCCAGCAGGCAGCGTACGTCGGAGCTGTCCCCACAGTCCGACGCACGCGTCCGTCCGGTCCCCCTCGGACTGCTCGGTTCGTGCCTGAGATCGGTTCGAGGGGGGCTGCCAGCGCTCGAGCACAAGCTCATCGCGCAGTGATTCCCCAGTGAAGGCGGCGGTGCTGACGAAGTCCCCAGACTCCCCAGCGTCTGCTTCCAGCGCCTCCATCAGCACACTACATGTCCCCCGTTTGGGGGACAAAGCGGGTTGACGCGATGTTTCCTCAAGGTTCGCTCAAGTCCGGGGTACCGATCGAGCGACGAGCGGAGATGCCTCCCGGGGTTCCGGTCCGGCTGTGCGGCGTCGTCGGTCACGCGCGAGACGATTTCGTGGGGCGCCGGGGTCCGGCTGGCACAGCCCGCATGACCGGGACGAGAGGAAGCATTCTCGTGGCGGAGCGGGCGGGAGTATCATGATCCCGCCCGCTCCTCTGGTGAGGTCAGCGAGTGATCCCGGTGCCGGCGTACGAGGCCGGTGCTGCTACCGGCCCCGTAGCGTCTGCTGCGGGGCCGTTAGCTTTTGGGGTGCGCTCGACGGTGACGCCGCTGAACTTCAGTGAGGCGCCGACGTTGTCCGCGACGATGTCGCGGGTTTCGCGGGTCTGGCCGGTCTCGTTGTCGGTGTAGGTGCCGAAGCGGAGGTCGCCGGCGACGAGGACGCTGTCTCCTTTGTGGAGGGAGTCGGCGACGTGGCGGGCTTGCTGGTTGAAGACCACGACGCGGTGGAATACGGTGCCGGCGTCTTCCCAGAGCTTGGTGGTCTCGTTGAGGCGCCGGTCGTTGACGGCGACGGTGAATCTGGCGTAGTCGGTGCCGGCTTCGCCGGTGCCTGATTCGGGGTCGCCGGTGAGGTTGCCCTCGATGGTGACCGGGATTCTGGTCGTCATGGGTGGGTTTCCTTTCGTTGTGAGGCACCTGGTGGGGTGTCTCGGTGGGCGTGGGCCTGGCTGGTCCACGCGTCCCAGTCCGCGCCCGGGTCTGGCCAGGTGCGGGGTTTGGCGGGTTGGTGTCCGTTGTTGCAGCCGCCGCCGTAGGCGCGGGAGAGGCGGGGGTGGGCGATGGTTAAACGTTCGTGCCAGCCGACGGGCCCGAACCCGGCGTCGGTCTTGTCGAACGCGGCGCGGTGTGCGGTGCGGAGGGCGGAGAGTTCTTCGACGAGCGCGCCGTGCTGGTACCAGCAGGTGGGGACGACGCTGACGGGGATGTTGTAGCGGACGGTGACCCATTCCACCCAGGCCCGGAGCATGTCCCATTCGGCGGCGGCGTCGGCATCTTTGAGCGTGAACCAGTCGACGGCGTGCCCGCCGATTGCCTCGGACGAGACATCTCGGCTGGTCTTCTTGCCGGTGAATCCAGCGGCGAACTTCTGGGCGTCTTCCTTGTCGGTCATGCAACACCGCCTTCCGTGAGCTTGGCGTGGAGGCGGGCGAGGGCGAGTTCGGATGCGGCGCGGCGCGGGCGGTTGTGGGAGAGGACACGGTCGCGTTCGATGAGCCGGTGCAGCAGTTCGTGGCAGGGCGGATGCAGCGGCACCAAGTCTCCGTGACGCTCGCGAGCTCGCCACCCGCCGTCCAAGATGACCCCGGTGTACTCGAGGTGGTGCAACTCGAGCTCGCCAGCGGCCGCGGTCTCACCGCAGGCGGCGCAGCAGAGCGGGTTCCCGGTGTGGGCATGGGTGGCGAACCAGCGGTCGCGGCGCGCGAACCAGACCGGTGAGTTCAGGTACCCGGTGACGTAGGCGTTGCCTCGGAGGGGGCGGCGTCGGTTGCTCATTCGACTGCCTCCTCATCCGGCTCAGTCTCTGGTGCGGGGGCGGGGGTTCGGGCGTTGCTGAAGACCTGGCGTTGTTCTTGTTCGGTGGCGCGTTTGGTGGTGCGGATGGCGTGCGCGTCGGGGCGTTCGTCCCAGCCGGCGAGGTCGAGGAGGACGCCGCGGCGGTTGCGGTAGGCGAGGAGGCCGGTGGTGGGTGGGAGTCGGCGGATCTCGTCGACGGACATGAGTGGGATGCGTTCGGTGTGTTCGCTGGTGGAGTGGCCGGCGTCTCGGGTGGTCCAGGACCGGTTGGTGCGGCGGGTCTCTCGGTTGCCGAGAAGGGCTTCGATGTCGCGGAGGTGGTCGACGTGGCTGGCGCCGCCGAGGATGACTTTGGCGGTGGCGGCGGCCCAGATGGTGTCGGCTTCGGCGCGGGACCAGGCGGTTTCGGCTTGGGAGAGGGCTTGGAGGACGACGAAGGTGCAGATGCCGCGGCCGCCGCCGTCGGCCATGATGCGGGGCAGGTTCGCCCACCGGAACATGTTGGCGATCTCGTCCAGGATGAGCCCCAGCGGATGAGGGAGCCGGGATCCGGGGGAGGCGAGCGCGCGGATGCGGGCGACCTCGACGATGTCGTCCAGCACTGCGGAGAGCCATCCGCCCATCGCGGATGCTCCGGACGCGGAGCCGATCAGGTACAGCGTGTTTGCGGCGTCGAGGAACTCCTGCGGGTCGAACACGGGGTCGCCGGGGCGGGGCATGAGGGCGTCGCGGATCTGCGGGACGGCGAGTGGGGCGACGGCGCCTTGGACGCCGAACCAGATGGAGGAGGCGAGCTTCTCGTCGCCGCTGATGGTGGCCTCGAGACTGTCACCCCACCCGGGTGCCCCGTCGGAGCGGAGCACCTCGACGGCGGCACGGGCAAGGGCAGGGCCGGAGCCCCAGTCGTAGATGTCCGCGATCGACCGGCCCCCGACCGCGGCGGCATGCAGCAGCCGGCCGAGGACGACCCCGGATGCCTGCGCCCATTCCGCGTTGGTCTGTGAGGCGCCCAGGGCGGTGCCGGTGATGATGGCGGTGCCGCGCTGCATCGCGACCAGCGGGTCCTCACAGCCGGCGATCGGGCTGATCCGCAGCGGGTGGGCGATGCCGGAGAGTCCCTGCGGGTCGAAGACGTGCACGTCGCCGCGGCGTTGCCTCATCCGGAGGGTGGCGGTGAGGTTGTCGTTGGTGGTGCTGGTGGTGATGAGCGGTCCGGTCCAGTCCAGGATCGCGGAGATCAGCACCCGGTACCCCTTACCCGACCGCGGCGGACCTTCCAGGGCGACCGAGTCCTCGATCGACACATAGACGTCCACGCCGCGGGCGCGACCCACCCGCCAGCCGACGTCCGTTGGTCCGGGGTGCTCGAGGTCGGGGCGCAGGACGGCGGCGCGGCGGAGGACGGCTTTGGCGGAGAGGTGGTCGCGGATCTCAGAGGCGGGCGCGAACCCGGGCCGGAGTCGGAGGTCGGCGATGAAGGACCAGTCCGAGTGCCGTTGGCGCCGTACGAGCCGCCACACCAGGATCGCGAGGGCGGCGATGAGGAGGACGGCGAGGAGGTCGACGACACGGATCTGCCACACCGGCAGCGCGCACCCGGCGGGCGCGGTGTATGCGGCGGGGTTGCCGGTGGCGGCGAGCCAGAGTCCGGAGAACAGGTGCGCGGGGGCGGGGCGGGCACCGCAGATGAGCTGCGTGGTCGCTTCGGCGAGGAATCCGAGGGCAACGCTGAGGAGGATCGCCGCAGCAACCCCCACGGCGACGAACCTCCCCACCAACCCCCGATCCATAGCGTGCTCCTCGCCTCGGTTGTCGTGTCAAAGAGTGGTGGCGGCGTGTGCGGCGACGGTGACCCAGGCGTCCCGGGTGGCGGGGCGCAGCGCGTCGAATCGGAGTGGTCCGGACTTCAGCGCCGGGTCGAACGGGATGGTGGCGACTTCGCGCACCAGCCCCTGAAACCCGTCGACGATCCGCGCAGTGTCGGCCTTCCGGGTGGGTTCGGGTTGGGTGACGACGACGATCGCGTTGTCGGCGAGGAGGGCGGAGCGTTCGTCGCGACGGCGCAGGGCGTCCAGGAGGAGGCGAGCGGATTCGGCGGGTTCGGGAGCGGCGAGAGTGGGGATGACGAGCTGGTAGCTGGAGTCGATCATCCGCAGCCAACGGTCGGCGGATTCGTCGTTGCCGGAGTCGAAGATCACCAGCCGGTAGTAACGGGCGGCGACCTGCATGAGCAGGTCGAACTCGGTGTGCTCGATGCGCTGATCCGTGGCGAGGAGTTCGGGGTTGGAGCGGAGGACGTCGTACCGGTCGGTGGTCTGGTGGTGCACGAACCGGGAGATGTCCGACACCGACGCGGTCGGGGCGAGGAGCTGTTCGGCGGCGGGGAGGAGATCGCGGACGGTGGTGTCGTAGAGACCTTGTTCGGTGCGCCAGCCGAGGGTGCCGCGGGTGTCGTTATTGTCCCAGGCGAGCACGTTGCCGCCGCCGTGGCGGGCGTAAACGGCGGCAAGCATCGCGGTGGTCATGGTCTTGCCGACACCGCCCTTGCCGTTGACCACGGCGATGGTGCGGCATCCGGCCCACTGCCTCGACACGACCCGCTCCCGCTCGAGCCGCGCCACCTCCGCCGCCGACGGCCTCACCGCGATGCCAATACCGGCGAGGGCGCCACGCCACCCCGTGGCCGCCGTAGCCGGGGCGGCTTCGGGGGTGATGAACGACTCCTGCCCGGGTGCCTCGGCGGCTGCTTCTTCGACGACCTGCGTCTGCTCCACGTCAGTCGTCGGGGTTCGGCGCAACCGCTGCGCCGTCTCGAGCTCGGTCTCCGGTTCGGGCTCGGGCTCAGGGCGCTCGTCGAGGACAGGGTCGAGCTGAGGCTCGGGTTCGGGGAGGTCGGGGGCGGGGGCGATGTCGCCGTCGCGGGTGACGAGGAGGTGGTGATTGCCGCGGTCGCCGGCGGTGACCAGTTCGATGGGGGTGCCGGCCCGTTGGGCTTCTTCGGCGGTGCGGCGGACGACGGCGTGGCGGATGTCTTCGTCGCCTTGGGCGAGGACGGCGTCGATGAGGCCGTCGGGGGTGACGAGGGTGGCGGCGGTGCCGGTGATGGTGGCGTAGATGCGGGGTGGGGTGAGGGCGCTCATTGCTGCAGCTCCTTGCTGGGGGTGATCCAGCCGTCCAGCCCGGTGTCAGTGGGTTCGGGCCAGTAGTCGTCCAGATCGATGGGGGAGGAGATGGCGAGGAGGGGGTCCTGGTGGTCGGAGGCGCGGACGGCGTCGTCGGTCTTGAACAGCTCGTACTCCCACTCGGTGGAGGTGGCGAAGCAGTCCACGAGGTAGGCGTATTGGCCGACGTAGGCGAGGAACTCGCCTTTGCGCAGCTGCCTGGCCATATCGACGTGCGGGGCGGGCAGGTTCAGCCGGGTGCGCAGCGGGGTTTGTTCTTGGTGGTTGGTGCGGAAGACGAACTTGTTCTCGATGTCGCCGACGATCGAGTAGGCGAGGTTGCGTTCTTGGGAGTCGGCGTCGCCGACGGCGTCGAGGTCGCCCATCTTGTGCAGGATCACGATGTTGCTGATCCCGTAATGCCGCGACAGCTTCAGCCACTGCTGATACATCTGCAACGCCGCCAGCGAGGTCATGTCCCGCCACCCTTCTTCCCGGATCACGTACCGGGTGCGGTGCGCCGACCGGTCAGACACCACCGCCTGAATCCACGCGGTGGTGCACACCTGCGTCAGCTGCGCGACCAGGTCGCCGCGGGCAAACAACTCGGAGGTGTCCACGACGACGATGGGGGCGTCCGCGTCGAAGGAGACGGTGGACTCGTCCTCGAACAGTCCGGACAAGTCGCCTTCCACGAAACGGCGCAGCACGAACCTCGGTTGCACCGCCGCCTCCACCATCCGCGCATCCCCGGAAGGGTCAGACGTGATCAGTCCGAGCTGGTCGTAGACGCCTCGGAGGGTGGGGTGGTCGTGGGTGTCGGTGATGCAACGTTCGAGAGCGTCGTGGATGCACGCGTGCTCGACCGCGGTGAGCCGTGTGCCGGAGAGGGCGAGTTCGACGAGGGTGACGAGGGTGGCGATCCGCCGCTGCCGGACCATCTGCTCGTGCTGCTCATCGGTCGCGTCGGAGCGGCGGGGGCCGCGGTCGAGCGGGTTGAGGCGGGCGGGAGTGCCGCCGCCGAGGCGGATGACGGTGCCGCCGGGGATCGCGTCGGCCACGACCACCCACTCGCCCTTCGCGTCGGAGGGGACGACGGCTTGGTGGCCGAAGGCGAGGGAGCGGGTGACGAGGGTCTTCACGGCGGCCGATTTCCCGGCCCGGTACGCGCCGAGCACAAGGATGTTGGTGGAGAACGTGCCGCGTTCGGTGCTATCGATGTACGTCTCCCACGGGGAGAAGTGCCAGAGTGCGTCGGCGTTGAGGTCGACCCCGACAATGGGGCCGCGGTGGCCGAGGCCGGCATCGGCGACGAACGGGTAGATCCCGGCGATGTGCTGCGACGTCGCCTGATGCGCCGGCACCGACGCCCCCGCCAGATTCCAGTACCCGCCCTCAACCAGCCCCGGCCCGAACGGCCCTCGCACCGCCGGCTCCGGCAGGCCGCGGTCGCGCCGCGACCTGCGCGGTTGCGCGTCGGGGAGGGGGAGGGCGGCGCGTTTGAGGGCGCGACGCTGTGCGGGGGTGAGCCCGGCGGGTTCGAACAGATAGGTGCGGCGGGCCATCACTTCATCCCCAGCCCGACGGGGAGGGCGTTGACCATGAGGGCTTCGGCTTGCTGGCAGTACAGGATCTGCGCCTCCATCCCGGCACGGGAGAGCGCGTTGCGCATCCCGGCGATGGCTTGGTCGAGGCGCTCCTCGTCGGGGGCGGTGACGGTGAGGTAGGCGCCGTAGCGGAACTCGCCGTGCCCGGCGACGATCTCCTGCTCCTGCTTCTCCAGCGCCTCCCAGTCCGCTGCGTCGGCCGCCGATCCGTCGGCGCCGCGCTTGGCGCGCAGCTTCTCATTGCCCCGCCAGACCTTCTTCTCATCCCGGATCCGCCGCAGTGCCTTTGCCACCGGCACCGGCGTCAGCACCAGGGTGAAGATGTGGGTGACGGCGTCGCCGGTGTGGGGGTGCCGGGCGAACACGATCGGCGCCACGAACCCCACTGGCGCATCCGACCTGGGCCATTCGTGCACCCACATCGTGGTGTGCACCCCCGAGTCGGAGTACACGACCCCGTTGCGGCCTTTTGGCTCCTCCAGGTGCATCGGGCCGAGTGCGATCGGGTCGACCCCGGTGTGCCCGGTGTCACGGTTCTGCACGGTGGCGGCGAACTCCGGGTCGAACGCCACGCGGGCGAGCGCGGCGACATCGCGCGGGGAGAGCCACTTGCGGACCTTGACCTTCGCAGCCCGGAGCGCGTCGGCGAGGTTGTGGGCCTCGATGTAGGCGAGGGACTGGATGGCGTCCTTCCCGCCACCGAGGGACTTCAACTGCGCGGAGAGAGCGATGAGGTCGAGGGTGAAGGTGAGGTAGTTGCGGTGGGCGACGGCGAAGCGCTCGGACCCGTTCATCACATCCCGGTAGTTGGTCGCGACCGGGCTGGAGGGGTCGAGGTCCTGCCGCTGGGTGACGGTGTCGTAGTGGTCCCGCGCGGCCCTGATCGTGGTCGGCAGAGTGCGCTCCTGCAAAGTGATCCGCTTGATCCCGGGGCGTTGGGTGAAGGAGGCGAGGACCTGCGCCCACTGCTGGGCGAGGTCGTACCGGTCCGGGGTGTCGTGCATCAGGAATCCCTGCACCTCGAGCTCCGCGGTCACCGACACGGTGCGGTCGTGCGGGTTATAGATGCACGCGACTCCGTCGACGTCCCAGAACTGCAGCGACGCCCGCACGCCCGGAAGGTTCAGCGTCCCGGCGAGTTCCCTCCGTTCTGGCCGGAACGTGTCGGTCGTTGCTCCCGTGGCGTGCCGCAGCTGCTTCGTCAGCCACAGTCCACCCATCCGGGGCGCGGAGATCCCGTGAATCGTCGCGATCGCGGTGGCGCTGAGCGCGAGGTAGATCGGGGCGGCGTAGAGGAGCCCGGGCGGCCCGAACCTGTTGATAGCAATCAGAACGACAACAGCGGCGAGGGTGAGGAAGGCGAGCTGCCACCCGTCCAGGCCCATCACGATCCCTTGCCGCGACCGGCGGGGAAGCCGGACCGGGCGTGATAGATCGGGGGATGTGCTCATGACGGGCTCCTCTCAGCCGTGACCGGCGGGCGAGGTGTCGGTGCGGGTGGTGGCGCCTGGCCGACCTGCGGCTTGTTAGGCGCGGGGCTGGTCGCGGGCTTGCCCGCAGGACCGGTGGCGCCGCGCGCTATGCTGCTGCGCGCGCCCGCGTTACCTCGAGTCGTGCTCGCCCCCGCTGCAGCGCCGCGTCCGGCAGCGGAGCGTGCGATGCCGGCGGGTGCGGCGCCGAGCCGGGAGGGGATGGCGACGGCGGTGCGGGCGGCTCGGGCACCCATCGATCCGGCGTGACTGCCGAGCCGGGACCCGACGCCGTCGGCGGCGACGGCGCCGACGAAGCTGAACAGTCCGAAGATCGCGAACGGGGCGAACGCGACCAACGCGAGCCCGAACAGCAGCGGCCACGCCTGCGGATCCCAGATCGTCGTCACCGCGGAGAGTCCGTTGATGATGAGGGTGACGAACCCGATCGTGAGCGGTCCGGTGAGCAGCAGGACGACGACGGCGGACACGTACCGGACCACCCATTGCGGGCCGATGCCGCGGACGGGAAACACCATCCACGCGACCGGACCGACCGCGATCAGGGCGGCGAGGACGATGTTGCGGAACGTGAAGACCAACATCAGCAGCAGCATCCCGACCATGAGCAGTCCGTGGATGAGGAACGCGAAGAAGTAGTTCGCCTGCCCGCCTGCCCACATCACTCCCTGCAGGGTCGCGAACAGGGATGCGGGTCCGTCGCGGTTCATGATGTACCAGGTCAGGTCGTCCACCGCGTTCAGCAGGTGCCCGGTCACCCACAGCGTGAGTGGCAGTGCGGCGACGGCGATGAAGGATCGGACGATCGCGCCGACGACCTCGCTGCGGTCGCCGGAGACGACGGCGGCGGTGATGGCCCAGATCATCGCACCGAGCATCACGATGAGGATCGCCCACGCCCAGAACGCCCACTCGCCGGTCGCGGCATCCCACAGCAACGAGGTGGTGTCGAATCGCATGTTCGCGGCGACCGCGTACATCATCGCCGTCGCCGACATCGCCATTCCACGGCCGGCGTTCTCGAATGTCACGCAGACGACGTCGCCGACACTGCATCCGTAGGCGACCAGCGCAGCCTTGCCGCCCGCTGCAATCAACGCATCCTTGTGGGTCGCGTACGTCGTGCAGACAGTCGCGGTCTCGCCGTCGAAGAGGACCCATAGGTAGCAGGTCTGGGTGACGACATCGTTTGCGTCTGTCGGGGTGCAGGCGACCTGCCCACTCGCGGCCAGGCAATCCACGGGATAGTTCGGGGCGGACCAGGACTCGCCAGCGACCGGTGCGGACGCCGTGATTGCAGCGGGCGCGGGTGGCGTGGTGGTGGCGTGGGCGGGAGAGAGCGCACCGATTGCGATCGCGCCGCCGAGGAGGGTGGCGAGGGTGAGGGTGCGCAGGGCGTTCATGTCAGAAGCCGAAGTCGAAGTTCACGAACCACGCGAACAGGCCGCTGGCGGCGCCGAGGATGGCGGCGGCGATGAAGATCCACATGATGTTCTCGCCCGCCCAGGTCCGCACCCGGTCGGACGCCAAGCCCCGGAACGCGAGCGCGGCGCCGGC
Organism: Microbacterium sp. MF43; assembly: GCF_012847295.1. Classification (GTDB taxonomy): domain Bacteria; phylum Actinomycetota; class Actinomycetes; order Actinomycetales; family Microbacteriaceae; genus Microbacterium. The sequence goes on along the minus strand of NZ_JABBDY010000002.1, from coordinate 863,751 downwards.
CATGATGAGCATCGCGAGGACGACGAGCATCGCTCCGGCGAGGAGGTAGGAGACGATGACTTGGAAGCCTTGGAAGAACGGGGCGGAGTAGTCCGGTTGGATGTCGGGGACATCGACATCGAAGGGCTGGGGCATGATGGGGCTCCTTCCGGGGGCCTGCGTCAGGTGAGGGGGAGGCCGCGCGCGGCCATGAACGGTTGCGGATCGATGCGAGTCCCGTGACTGCGGATCTCGAAGTGCAGGTGACAGCCGTAAGAGCGGCCGGTGTTGCCCTCGGCTCCCAGCGGTGCGCCGGCTCGTACGGCGTCTCCGACCCGGACGCGGATGGAGTCGTCCTGCAGGTGCCCGTAGAGGGTGAACAGGTCGTCGCCGTGGTCGATGATCACGGCGTTGCCGTAGTCGAGGTATCTGCCTGCCGTGGTCACACGGCCGGGGCCAGCGGCGAAGATGGTGCTGCCGCAGCCCTGCGCCATGTCGTAGCCGGAGTGGTCGCTCGGGCAGTACGCGCACCCGACCACAGGCCCCCACCCGAATCCGCGCCCCTTCGTGTAGTTGCCGGCGAGCGGATAGCCCCACTCGCCTTCAACGGTCGGTCCGCCCTCCGATGAGCCTGCGATGGCGGCGGATGCGCCGGCACCGGCGATCGCGAACGGAATCGCGATCAGCGGCGTCAACACCAACCCGACCGCCAGGCCGAGCGCGACGAGCACCCCGATCAGGACCCGGCGACCCGTCCTCGTTCCAGCGAGGGCAGTGGCGACGGCGACCGGGGCAGGCATGTCAGGGCTCCACGGGTTCGGTGAAGAACCGCACCACCTTGCAGTCCCCAGCCCGCTGCGCCGAGTTCGGAGTCGGCACCGACTCCTCACCGCACAACACCTGCACGCTCACCCGCACCGACTCCTCATACGAGGACTCGCCCCCAGCACCATCCGACCGCGTGAACGTCAGCACCACATCCGCGGTGCCGATCGCCATATCCCCCGTCGCGTCCTCCGGAACCTCCGACAGCGAAACCGCGCCCGCGGTCGCCTCAACCCGACCGTCCTCAGCGGCCAGCGACTGCCACTCCTGCTCCGGCAGGACAACTCCTTGCCGCAGCTCGGTTAGTGCCGCGCTGAGCTGTCGCTCGCGGTCCTGGCCTTCGGGGTATCGCGTGTCGGGGGTGAACCACGTCTCGAGGTAGTCCAGCCACTCGTCGCGCGCGCTCGCCTTCGTGTCGAACGTCGACGCCGCGGCAAGGGCAGCGGCGACGTAGGTCTCCGCGTCGGTGGTGATCGGCTCCGGCGCCCACCCTCGATCGACGACATCGGGATCGACGATCGCCTGCCCGTTCGACGAGGGTGACGAGCTCGATCCGTTCGAAGGTGTCCGGGGATCGGACGGCGACGGCGTCGGCGTGGAACCCGACCCGCTCAGTGCGGCGATCACGATACCCACAACTCCGACGAGGAGAACGGCGCCGCCGATCCACGCCCACATCTTCGCTCGGCCGCCCGTGCTGCGTGCCATCGACATCATCTCGACCTCTCCCGGGAATCCCGAGCGTCGCCTGATCCGCGAGCGGGGGAACTCGAATGCGGGGCGTCGTGGCGGCATCCTACGCACACCAGAGGCGATTCGAAAAGATTCGGCATGCGAGTAAAGAACGGAGCGCGCGCGAATCCAGCACGAGGGGCTGGGGATCGCCTCTGCGCCGTTGCGATGCACCCTACGCCGGGAATTGCTGCGCTGTCTGTCGGCTCTTCGGGGGACAGGTCCGTGAGCGCGACCTCGTCGCGTGCCGGGTCCGCTTCCTCCGTTGACATGAGTGCATCGTAGCGCGATACACTTCGAATGTGTAGCACTTTCTGTAGCACTTCGCTGGACGGAGATCGTCGGGTGCGGGACAATGAGTCATGCCCGACCCGACCCGACCCGCGAACGAGCAGTCCGCGGAGGATCCCATTGATGCATTCGGCAGCCGACTGAAGGCCGGCGTCGTCGGCTACCTCCGGGCGCACCCCGATGTGGGCGCGGGAGAGGTGGCTGCCGCGCTGGGAACCTCACGGATGACTGCCTACCGCGCGATCGACGAGCTCCTCGACGCCGGCCTCCTCATCGCCGACCCGCCCCGCGACAAAGCCGCCAGAGGACAATGGATCCAGTACCGGGTCGATGACGCCGCCGTGACGGAGATGTATCTTCGTCTCGGGCTTGCGATCGGCGAAATCTGATGACGCCGTACACGTCTGTCGCAAACGCGCAGCATTAGCGTCCTTCCACAAAGCGGAATCACGGTCACCCGAGCGCTCTGCCGTCAGCTCGTCGCCCGGGGCGGCTTCGCACCGGATCACGGCATCGCCGCATACATAATCTGCCGCGAACGGCGCGAACTGTGACGCCGAGACCCTGAGCGGCACCCACATCCCCAATGTACGAACACCGGAATCAAAGCAGCCGCCGCGACCAACTACTACATCGACGTCGGCAAGATCGTCATCAATTGATGCTTCGCTGCTTTGGGTCGTTCCGATCCATGAAGCGCGATGGCCCGGTCATCAGGATTGATGGCAGCTCGGGCTGCTCTCTCGTCAACGAGATCGTGAAAGCCCATGACCGCCGGAGCGGCGTTACGGAGGCCCTCGCCTCACCTCCGAACCGGTCGCGAGTCCTCACACTCGACCAACGTCCCTGGGCGGTACATCTAGCGGCCGAAGAGGTCTCCGAGGCCGGGCAGGCCGATGCCGGAGAACGAGTCGCCCAGGCTGCTGACCTGATCAGCCAGCCCGGTGACGGTGTCTGACGCACTGCTCACGGTCTCCATCGCGCCGGCAGTGAGTTCACCTCCGACGCCGGTGATCGCCTCCAGGTCGACGCTCTCGGCGAGGGCGGAGAAGTCGACACCCGCAGTGAGAGCCTGAGCCAGCAGGGGGGCGGCGACGGTGCTCACGACGGCGCCCCCCGCGATGGCGATCAGCAAACCCCCGGCCGCGGCGGTTCCCGCGAGAACGGGGGCGCTGCGCGCCAGCAGCGGGGCGAGTGAACCGGGGCGACCGATCTCCGCGCGCGTGGCGGCGCGGGCGAGGTCGGCGGGACCCGCGCTCCGCGGCTGCTCTCCGGGCGGCAGTTCGGCGCGCATCCGCTCGGCGACCTGCTCGCGGTCGCCGGGTCCGAGACGGGCGAAAGCATCGTGGTGGATCTGCTCGAGCTGAGCGGGCGGTGCGGTGCGCAGCAGATACTCGTACCGCGCCACCGCGTCGCGGTCGCTCGCCGGTCCGACCGCGGGTGGCGGAGTGAGAGGACTGCGGCGTCCCTGCGCTGACCTTCCCGTCGGCGGCTCCGCGGGGGTGCCGGGGACGGGGAGTGGGGTGCGAGGCGGCGCGTCCTTTCGGGTGAGTGCACCGGCGGCCTGCTGCAGGGCCGCTTGCCAGGGGACCTTCTCAGAGCCGCCGGCGCCGGCGGCCGGCGGGGAGGGGGTGGTGCCCAGCGCCTGGCTGGTGAGGTCCATGAGACGGTTCAGCTTGCTCATCGATGATCTTCCTCTCGGGGTGGTGATGGGGTCGGTCTTCACGACATGAGTTCTCGATCGTTCTCCCGGACCTCAGCGCCCAGCGGAACGCGGCGGCGCGCGTCATCCCACTCCAGGGCGAAGATCCCGGCGCGCAGCACGGCGCGCTTCTCCGCCAGTCCGGCAGCACGAGCGGCGCGCGGGGTGAACTCCCGGATGTGCGAGGGGGTGAGCGGCAGGCCGGCTGCGTCGGCAGCATCCAGAGCGCGGGCGATCGCCGCGTGGAGGCGGCGGCGGTGGGAGTGGGCGAGCACGGCGGGATCGAGGCTGAGTCGCCCCCGCTCCAGCTGAACGAAGACCTGAACGGTGTCCGGATTCGGCGTGAAGAACGCCGACAGCTTCAGGATCGTTCGGCTGGCCTCGGCGTCGCGGGGCAGGACGACCGTGATGCGGCGCACCGCCCATCGAGCCGAGCCGGTCAGCCACGGGAAATGAGGGACATCCCCGAGCTGTGCCCGATGAGCGGGGAGGAGCTCGTCCAGAAACCAGCGTGCTTCGTCGACGGTGAGGATGAGCTGCTCCCCGCTCCCGGCCTCGTGCGGGCCGTCGGCGAGGTGCACGCGCGCAGCCCGCTCGTCGCTCCGCAGGTCAGCCATGGGAGGACTCCGATCCGCTTCCCGCGCCGGCGTCGCCCGGGGTGGACGGAGTGGTGCGGGCTCGCCGGCGGAGGAGGGGCTCGGCGGCGGCGATCTCCTCGGGGGTGGCGATCCGGAACGCACCGGCCGACTCGGTCTGCACCTCGCGGCGGCCCTGTCCGCGGGTGGCCCGGAGGCTGGCGACGATCGAGATCGTGATGATCGTGGCGACCACCGTCAGACTGACGGTCGTGGGGATGTAGAGGACGTCCAGGAGAAGCATCTTGATGCCCACCCAGATCAGGACGAACGACAGCCCGACCTTGAGGTAGACGAACCGGTGAATGAGGTCCGCGAGCAGGAAGTACATCGCTCGAAGTCCGAGAATCGCGAACGCGTTGGCGGTGAACACCAGGAACGGCTCCGACGTGACGGCGAAGATGGCGGGGATGGAGTCCACGGCGAAGATGATGTCGGTGATCTCCACCAGCACGAGCACCGCGAGCAGGGGCGTGGCCACCACGATCCCGGCCTTCCGGATCAGGAACTTCTGCCCGTGGTACGCGTCCGTCATCGGCACGAACCGGCGGAACAGCTTCAGGATCTTCGACTTCTCAGGGTGCACGTGATCGTTGCGGGAACGGAACATCCGCCACCCGGTGTAGATCAGGAAAGCCGCGAACACGTACAGGATCCAGGAGAAGTTCTCGATCAGTGCGGCACCTGCGGCGATGAAGATTCCGCGGAAGACGAGCGCGCCCAGCACGCCGAGGAAGAGCACCCGGTGCTGATACTCGCGGGGGACGGCGAACGCGGCGAAGATGATCGCCCACACGAACACGTTGTCCACCGCCAGCGACTTCTCGATGAGGTATCCGGCGAAGTACTGCTGCCCGAACTCGGCGCCCCACACGGACCACACCAGGACGCCGAACGCGACGCCCAGCGTGACCCACACCACCGACCACACGGCCGCTTCGCGCACGCCGATGACGTGCGCTTTACGATGGGCGACCAGGTCGACGACGAGCATCACCAGGATCACGGCGAGCACCGCGAACCACGCCCACAGGGGAACAGTCATGACAAAGACCTCCACGAATTCTCGTGAAGGTCTCATCGGCCCAGTGGGCTCCGCGCACCGGATCCCACTCGGGAACGTACTGACGATGCGGAGCGAGGATTACTCCCCTTCGCGGACTATGAAAGCATGAAGTGTACTTCATGTCAATGTCGCGCCGTCAGCGCACGTCGCGGAGCGCATGGATGAGGTCCCCGACGCTGTGGCGTGCGTTGGACGGATGCCGCAGCGGAAGGTGGTCTTGTCGGAGTCGGACTGCAATTCGCGTCGCAAGATGATCTCCGTGTGCATGTGGGCTCCGCCACCGCACGCTCCACACGCGGCTGAAGGACGCATGCCGACCTCCTGCCCGCCGCGAGTCGCCTCTGGGTCGAACGAATTGCGGTGCGGCTGCACGACGCGTGCGTCGCTCCCGCCCACCGAGCTACAGCGGGATCGGGGTCAACAGCAGCATCCGCGACCGGTCGTGCTCGACCAGATCAACCAGACGGACTTGACCTGCCAGTCAGGTGGACTGAAAGGGTAATCGAGCTGCCTCGGGGCCGTTGCCAGCGCGTGGGTGGCTGTCGCCTCCAGCTCGTGGCACGAGATGATGAAACGGGCCGCCGCAAGTCGCAATCTCGCCAGCCTCCTGAGCCTGGCGGGGGGCCTCGCCGCAATTCCGAACGAGGTCCGGGGTGATGTCCACGTTGCCCAAGCCGGAAATACAAGGTCATGGGCTGCGCGGTTTCGGGGGCGTGCTCGAAGGGTTCCCCTGCCGAGGCCGCAACGTCAGCGTCGCCGGTGCAGTTGTCGAACACGGGAAGAGGGCGGCGTGGCTGAGTGGACGTTCCTGACCCGCCACGCGCATGTCCTGCTCGCTGTCGCGGAGGACAATGACGCGACTTTGGAACGCATCGCGGACGTCGTGGGCATCTCCACCCGATCCGCGGTGACCATCCTCAACGACCTGGAGTCCGCCGGATACCTGGAGCGGCACAAACGCGGCCGGCGCAATCACTACGTGCTGCACCCGGATCGCTCCTGCGCAGGACTTGACAACCTTCCTGGAATCAGCGATAGTAAGCAAACCGGTTTGCGGAGAAGCGGGTTTCGGGGCTGACGAAGAGCTCATTTTTTGAGGCAGTATTCGATCAAACTAGTTTGGAAAAATGAACTCTCACGGTGTCAACATCCAGCGCGTTGCCGAGGCTGCGGGCGTGAGCAAGACGACGGTGTCGCACGTACTCTCCGGCAACCGTCCCGTGGCCCCGAAGACCCGGGCACGGGTGGAGCGGGTGATCTCTGACCTCGGGTTTCGACCAAACTTCTTCGCTCGCGCGCTCAACACGAAGAAAAGCAACGCCATCGCGCTGGTGGTCCAAGACATCACGAACCCGTTCTACCCGGCGTTGGCTCGTGGCCTGCAGACGCACCTCTCGGCCGCGGACCAGGTGGTGATGCTGTTCGATGCGGGCGGAGATCGTCGTCTCGTCGACATGTTCGCCCGCGACGCGATCGCCCGCCACGTCGATGGCGTAGTCGTCGCGGTAAGCGACATGGATGACCAGATCATCGAGCTCCAGAATGCGGGAATCTCCGTGGTGGCTGTCGGGTCGGGGGTCAGCGAGCTCTCGATCGACTGGGTCAGTGGCGACGACGAACGGATCGGGTCTGACGCCGTGAGGCATCTGAGCCTGATGGGCCGTTCCTCCATCGGCTGCATCTCGGGCCCGTCGTCGACGGCGCCGGCCGATCAGCGTCTCGCAGGATACAAGAAGGCCCTGGCGGAGCTCGGTGTCCAACAACGTCCGGATCTTGTCGCATTCGGCGACTGGACTCGGGATGGGGGCTTCCGTGCGATGTCGCACCTGCTTGACACGGCCCGGACACCGCCCGACGCCGTGTTCTGCGCGAACGACCTGATGGCCATCGGATCGATCGATGCGCTGAGCGCGCGGCGGCTCGATGTGCCAGCCGACATCGCGATCATCGGGGTGGACGACATCGAAGCCGCTCGTCTTGTGCGGCCATCCCTATCGACGATCCGAATCCCCGCCGTGGACATCGGCCAAGCCGCCGGGGAGCTTCTCTTGCGACGCATTGACGACGGAGACCGGACTCCCTCTCGACACGTCGTCGTTCAACACCAACTCGTCTCGCGCGAATCTGCCTAAGGAGGCCGCACTTGCACAACGTTCTCGACCCCTGCGACATCGTCCCCGACGAAGCGGAGCAGCTCACCCACTCCGGATATGACGCCAGCCAGTTGCTCACCGAAGCTCGGCGTGCAGCCGCCGATGGTGACATCGCGCTCCTGAAGTCGATCGCCGACGAGCTGCAGACGCTCAACCGATCGGCGGGATGGACGTTCGTCGAGCCGGAGGATGACGAGGAGCTGCTCGCGCTCGGCTCGGGTGCGACGTTCTCCCGTCCCGACGACGATGCGCTGCTGGACCGCTTGCGTGGCGCTTGGACCGGGCGGGCGATCGGGAACACGATGGGCAAGCCGGTGGAGGGTCTCTCCCGCCAGGAGGTGGAAATCTACCTGCGCGCCGCAGGCCAGTGGCCGCAGCGAGGATACATCCGACTACTCGACCCGCTTCCCGAAGGAATCGCGGCACTCCACCCGTCGGCGCGCGAGTCGTCACTCGGTACCTTCAGCGATGTCCCCCGCGACGACGACATCGACTGGGCGATCCTGACGCTGCACATGCTCGAGCAGCACGGCATCGGCCTGACCACAGCGGACATCGCCGACCACTGGCTGGACCGGATTCCGTTCACTCAGACTTACACCGCTGAGCGTGCGGCGTACCGCAACCTCACCAGCGGCCTGACACCTCCGCTGACGGCCACGTTCAACAACCCGTATCGCGAGTGGGTCGGTGCACTGATCCGGGCCGACGTCTACGGCTTCGTCAACCCGGGCCGACCCAGCGAGGCAACGCGACTCGCTCTCATCGATGCACGGCTCAGCCACGTGGGGAACGGTGTCTACGGCGAGATGTGGGCGGCGGCACTGCTGTCGATCGCTCTCTGCGTGGACACTCCCGAGGAGGCGCTCGACGGAGCCGCAGCGTTCGTTCCTCCCGGCTCCCGTCTCGCAGCAGCACTGCGCGGTCTCCGGGACCTCCACGCCCGCGGCGTTCCCGCGGACGAGGCGCTGAATTGGATCGACCGCGAACTGGGCCACTACAACTGGGTGCACACCATCATCTGCGCCGCGGCGATCGCATATGGCCTCTTGTGGGGAACCGACTTCGTCGACTCCGTCGCCCTGACGGTGTCCGTCGGAAGAGACACCGACTCCACGGCAGCGACCGTTGGCAGCGTCGTGGGAGCTCTCCATGGGTTCCGCGCGCTGCCCACCGATCTCATCGGCACGACTCATCGCCGGATACGCAGCAGCATCCGCGACTACGACCGCGTCGCCATCGAGGAGCTGGCGGAACGCACGCTCGCAGTCGAGGCGAGGGTCGCACGCGAACTCGAGCGGACGAGGGCGCACGCATGAATCGGAATCCTGTCATCCTCGACACCGACCCCGGGCTCGGCGAGCCCGGAAGCGACATCGACGACGGCCTGGCCATCGCCCTCGCCGTCCTCTCGCCCGAGATCGACCTGCTGGGGCTGACAATCGTCAATGGCAACGTCGACACCCGGATCGGGGTCGACGTCGCCCGCCGCCTGGCAGATCGGCTCAAGGTTCCCGAGCTTCCGGTGCTGGCCGGCGCCACCCAACCCCTTCGCCGTGACATGGAACCTGTCAAAGAGCTCTTCCGGCTGGCCGTACCGAATCATGGGGAGGCGACCTCGAGGGAACTCCTCGGGCCGACCAGCGCCCAGCACGCCGCCGACTGGATGATCGATCGCGTCCTGGAACGGCCTGGGGAGATCACGATCGTCGCCATCGGTCCGATGACCAATCTCGCCCGGGCGATCCAGCGAGAGCCTCGCTTCGCCGAGTCCGCACGCGAGCTGGTGCTGATGGCCGGCGCAGCAACCGGATACGCGCAGAACATCACCGTGGTCGGCGATTTCAACACCTATGTCGATCCGGAGGCGCTTCAGATCGTGCTCGACAGCGGGGCACGCATCCGCATGGTCGGGCTCGACCAGACAGCGCGCGTGCTGCTGACGCGCGATGACGCCCAGGTGCTGGCCCGAGCGAGCGATGGTTTCTCGTCGTGGGCGGGAGAATGCGCCAACGCGTGGATCGACTTCCTCTCACGGGCGTTCCCCAACCGGCCGGAGCACCAGCACGCATGCTTCCTTCACGACCCGCTTGTGGTCGCGGCAGTGCTCGACAGCTCGCTGCTCACCTGGGCGGACGCCCATGTGGAGGCCGAACTCACCAGTGAACTTGCGCGGGGTCTGGTCGTCGCGGACCGCGGCCTCGCGTTGGCGCGACCCAGACCGGCAAATGCCTCGGTCGCGATCGACACCGACGTGGAAGGGTTCCGCGACCTCTTCCTCTCTCGGCTGTCTCAACCCGAACGGGTCGAATCGGTCCCTTTGCCTGCGGGTCCGACACACATCTAAGGAGAACAGCAATGCACTTTCACAACGGAGTGAGGCGATCGACTGTGGCACTCGCCGCATTCGCACTCGCCGGAGCGGCCCTGACAGGTTGCAGCTCAGCTGCGGCCGGTGGCGGCAGCGACGACCTCTCGACGGACTTCACCGACCCCGACAAGCCGGTGACGATCACCTATTCGGGCGCCGCGTACGCGGCGGACGCCGTGCAGCCGATTCTGGACGCATTCCACGAAGCGCACCCGAATATCACTGTGGAGTACGAGTCGGTGCCGTTCGCCGACTTCAACAGTGCATTGGCGACGCGTCTCGGCAACCAGGATTCATCCCTGGACGTGTTCGACGTCGATATGCCGCGCACCGACGCATATGCGGCGCGGGGATGGCTGACCGACATCACGGCCGCGTTCCCCGACCTTGAGGGCGCGATCGATCCGGCATCCATCGATGCGGCGATGGTCGACGAGAAGCTGCTCGCGATGCCCTACCAGACGTCGACGAACATCATGTACTACAACAAGGCTCTTCTCGAAGCGGCGGGCATCGAGGCGCCCTCCGCCGACCCGGCGGACCGGCTCACGTGGGAAGAGGTCGAGCAGATGGCCCGCCAGGCGCAGGCTGCGGGCGCCCGCTACGGCCTGCTGTTCGACCAGATCGACCGCTATTACCAGCTTCAGCCGTTGCCGGTCAGTGCCGGCGGTGGGGTGGGGGCGACCGGCGAGGGCAACCTCACACCCGAAGTCAACAACGACGGGTGGGTGGACGCGTTCTCCTGGTACGGGTCGCTCTTCGAGGAGGGCATCTCGCCGCGAGGCATCACCGCGAACGAAACCCCCGCATTGTTCCAGAGCGGGCAGGTGGCGTTCTATGTTGGCGGCCCCTGGTGGGCTGATGGGTTCAACGGGGAGGCCGGCCTGGACTACGGCGTCGCCGCGTTCCCCGCGTTCGAAGGGGGCGAAGCTGCGACGCCGACAGGCGGCTGGAGTGTCGGCATCAACCCGGCGAGCGAGAAGAAGGAGGCCGCCCTCATCTTCCTGAAGTTCATGGGGCTGGACAACGGCGGCTACGCCCAGTACCTGGAAAACGTCCCCGTCCCGCCGGCCAACCTCGAAGGCGCTGCGGCGTACTGGCAGAAGCCCACGTTCGAAGACCCTCGAATGGACGGCGCGGTCGAACTGATGCAGTACGAGCTCGACAACACCGCGACCCTCCGGGTGCAGACGGTGGGCTACGTCGAGTTCGAGGACATCATCGGCAAGACCTTCAGCGACATCATCAATGGCGCCGATGCGAAGGCCGCGCTGGACTCCGCGAACCAGCAGCTCGTGGACGCCTGGGAAAAGTACCAGCAGTGACTCAGTGGCCCCGGTGGACCCGACCACCGGGGCCGCTCTCTCAAGGAGGCGAACAAGTGACAAGCATCTCGCAGCCCAGGCAGCGCGTTGCCCGACCTGCCACCCACCCTGCAGTGGCAAGGACTTCGGATCTCAAGCGGCGTCGCGACGCACGCACCGCGGTACTCTTCCTCGCGCCGATGCTCGCGCTCATCGTCGTGTTGCGCATCATTCCGGGCTTCGAGGCCATCGTGAAGTCGATGCAGTTCGGGTTGCCAGGCAGCGTGGCTCCGCCCCAGTTCGTCGGCCTCCGCATGTTCGAGGAACTCTTCACGTCCGCGTCGTTCTGGTACAGCGTGCAGCAGACCCTGGTCTTCAACGTCATCATCAACCCGCTTCAGATCTTCCTCGCGCTGCTGGTCGCCGTCCTGCTCACCCGGGGGCTTCCTCTCACTGGACTGTGGCGCACGCTGATCTTTCTGCCGGCGGCAATCCCACTCAGCGGGTCTGCCATCGTGTGGGGATTCGCATTGCGACCGGACGGGCCTGTCAACGGCATCCTCGAAGCGATCGGTCTCCCCGCCCAGCCATTCCTCTTGAGCCCGGATCAGGCGCTCTACAGCATCATGCTCATAGCCAGTTGGATCGGGATCGGGTACTGGATGATCTTCCTGATCGCCGGGCTGAACGACATCCCCGATGTCTACTACGAGGCCGCGAAGATGGACGGAGCCGGCGCCATCCGGACGTTCTTCTCCATCACGTTGCCGCAGCTCAAGCGACCATTGCTTCTCGTGCTGGTCGCCGATACCGTCGCGAACTTCGTGCTCTTCGCTCCGATCGCGATTCTCACCGGTGGAGGCCCGCAGAAATCGACCTCGCTCCTCATGTATGACGTGTACAACCGCACCTATGTGCTCACCGACCCCTACCTGGCGTCGGCGCAGCTCGTCGTGCTCCTGGTGATCATGATCGCGATCACCATCGTTCAGTTCCGGCTTCTGCGGACGAAGGAAGACTGATGTCGACCAGCCCCCTGTATCTCCACCGACCGGCAGCCAGGCTCCGCCGGAAACTCGGCAGGACGCTCCTCACCCTTCTGGCAGTAGGGGTGACGCTCCTCTTCCTCCTTCCCGTGCTCTGGCTGATCGCCAGCAGTTTCCGGTCCTCGGTGGAAACTGCCCAGTCGAGCGCGACGCTCTCCTGGGCGATGATCTGGCCGCAGGACTGGACGCTGACCAACTTCGTCTCCGCATTCCAGAGCGGCTTCGGCCTGAACCTGCTCAACAGCGTCATCGTCGCCGTGGCGACCCTCGTGTTCGGCTTGTTCTTCTCGGCGGTCGCGGCGTTCGCTCTCGCAGTCATCCCGTTCAAAGGTCGAGCACTCATCTTCACGGCCGTCGTCTTCAGCTTCCTCATTCCCTTCGAGGCCGTCGCCATCCCCCTATCGCGCACGTTCGCCAGCTGGGATCTCACGAACACCTATGCCGGGCTCATCCTCCCTGGGCTCGGGGCCGGACTCGCGGTCTTCACGCTGCGTCAGTACTTCCTCGCGGTCCCCGCTTCGCTCGCCGAGGCCGCGACCATCGACGGCGCAGGGTGGTGGCGTATCTTCTGGTCGATCTACCTGCCCCTCTCGAAGCCGCCGCTCATCGGCGCAGGGCTTCTGATCTTTCTCGGCACCTGGTCTGCCTACCTCTGGCCGATCCTCGTCATCAACGATCCCCAACTCGACATCGCGCCGGTGGCGATCGCGAAGTCCTACAGTGCGTTCGACATCGATCAGGGGCGCGTGTTCGCCGAGACGGCGATCCTCGCGCTCATCCCGGCGGTCATCCTGCTGCTCCTGCAGCGGTACTTCGTAGCGTCCGCGTCTCTCAGTGGGAGCAAGGAGTGACCGAGTACGCGCATGGGACGCTCGACCCGGGCCTCCGGCCGGGGAGGGTGGCCGTCCTCGGATCCCTGAATCTCGACCTCGTCGTCACCTGCGCGGTGGCGCCCGGCCCCGGCGAAACCCGCCTCGCCTCAGGGTACGAGGAGCACCCGGGCGGCAAGGGTGCCAATCAAGCGATCGGGGCCGCCCGGATCACCCGGACTTACCTCATCGGCGCCGCGGGCGACGACAACGCGGGAAGGCGGATCGAAAACGCCCTCCGATCGAGCGGCGTCCGCACCGCTCATGTCCGCACAGTTGGGGCGCTGACCGGTCGCGCGGTCATCACCGTACGAGCGGACGGCGAGAACTCCATCCTCGTCGTCCAAGGTGCCAACCTGCACGTCTCGGCCGAACAGGTCCTCGCGAGCTTGGATCAGATCCGACCCGACGTGGTCGTCGCCCAACTCGAGATACCTATCAGCGCCATCGAAGCAGCGCGGCGGTGGGCGGACGAGCACGGGCGTCGCTGGATCCTCAACCCCAGTCCGACCATCCCCGTCCCTGGTGACCTTATCCATGGCGCCGACCCATTGATCGCGAACGAACATGAGGCTCGGATGGTCTTGGACCTGCACGGGATCGAGACCAAAGGCGACCTCCACGTCTTGGCTCGGCGACTCCTCCAGCTCGTGCGCTCGGTCGTGATCACCGCCGGCGCTGAGGGCGCGCTCGTGGCGGACGCCGACCACCCGGACCCGCAAGTGGTTCCCTCGCCACGAGTGACCCCAGTCGACACCACGGGCGCGGGCGACGAATTCGCCGGATCTCTCGCAGCGCAGCTCGCCTGCGGACAGGACCTCTTGAGCGCATCGATCGCCAGCGCTGGAGCGGCGAGCAGATTGATCACGACTCCACGCGGCCACAGGCTCCCGCCAATGAGCCCGACAGAATGAGGAAGCAATGAAGCTGACTAAGATCCGGCCTGCCGCGGCCACCGTGGCAGTACTGGCGATCACCACAGCAGTAACCCTCGCGGCCCCAACCGCTGCATCGGCGGATCCGCTCTCACCAGCCACGGGAGCAAGGATCCAATCCTCAGGCGATCCGTCCCCGGGGTCGGGTGGGACCGTCTACTACGTCGACTCCGCCAACGGAAACGACTCGAACTCCGGGACATCGGCCGGTTCCGCTTGGCGCACCCTCGCCAGGGTCACGACTGCATCCTTCTCAGCTGGCGACGTCATTGCCTTCAAACGAGGGCAGACCTTCACCGGCACGGCGACAATCGATCACTCGGGTAACTCGTCCAACTTCATCGTCGTAACCGCCTATAGTTCGGGCACGCAGCCGGTGCTTACCAACCCCGGCGGCCTCAACATGCTGAAGATCGACGGCGCATACGTCAAAGTGGACAACCTCGCATTCACCGACGGCGTCGTCTTCGACAACTCCGACGGGCTCGGGATCACCGGGACCAAGTACGAGACGAGCGGTGCTGTCGCAGTCACCAGCAACGGCACAGGCGTGATCGTCGAGGACAGCACATTTACCGACGTGGGCGTCGGCGTGAAAACGTACGGCCAGAACTCCAAGGTGCAGTACAACACGTTCCGCGATCTCCGCATCGCATTCCGCGGCATGGACGCTGGCGCAGAGACCTCGTACGGTGCACTCGGCGTATCGGCCAACAACAGCGGTATCGAGATCGCCTACAACGACTTCATCAACTGTCGGAGCACCAACAGCCCCTACGGAGCGGACGGTGGCGCCATCGAGATCGAGGGCTTCCTCCACCAGAAGAACAACATCAGCATTCACCACAACTATTCACGCGGCTCGCAGGGGTTCCTGGAGGTGACGGAAACCAGCTCGAGCAACGTATCACTGACGTACAACGTCAGTGACGACTACCAACAGTTCATCGCGTGGGACACAACCACCACGCCGTCTGGATACCTCGCGGCGAACAACACGGTCGTGCGAAGCTCGGACTCCTCAACCCTCTTCGACCAGTACTACTACCGCGAGCCTGGCCCGGCACCTGCGAGCGGTTGGATCACCATCCGCAACAACATCTTCAAGACCAACGCGTCATTCAGCATCTTCAACTTCCCGCATGACCACAACCTGTTCGGGCCCAGCGTCAGCATGGCTTATCCGCTGGGCAGCGGAGACATCGTGGCTGAACCCGCCTTCGTCAACGCCGGTGCGCGCGATCTGCAGCTCACCGCAACCAGTCCGGCCGTGGACAACGGGGCCGCGTCCACAAGCTCGAGCGACCTCCGCGGAAGCGCGGTTGGAGTCGGGCAGGGGGTGGACATCGGGGCCATGGAGTATCAGACCCCTCCCGCCGGCGGCGCGAACATAGTGAGCGACCCGGGATTCGAGAGCCAGACGACGATCGGCGCCGCCACCACCCCATGGTGGTCTGAGGGGAGCCACAGCGCGGGTGTCGATGTAAATCAGGGCAAGTCGCGCAGCGGGCAGGACAATGGTTGGCTCGCAACATCCGGGACGGGCTGGGGCGCGCTCCGCCAGACGATCGCGGTGACAACGAACAGCACCTACCGGGTGACGGTATGGGTCCGGACATCGGCAAACGTCAACAACGCTTGGCTCGGCGCAAAGACCACGTCGGGCTCGGTGCTCGGAGAAGTCCGTCACGGTCAGGCCGCCGGCTACACCCGTTTCATCGTCACATTCAACACCGGCGGCAACTCGACAGTGGTACTGCACACGGGTACGTGGGGCGCGGGAGCGGGGACCTGGATGCAGATTGACGACGTGAGCCTGCAAAAGCTCTAGAAAGCGCGGCCTGGGGGGCGGGTGGAGCGCCCCCCAGGCCGTTCGGGATTCCGAACGTGCGCCACGAAAGCCCGTCCACATCGCTCGCTCGACGCGCGCCCCGCATCGTCCCGCCGACCGAAGAACCCTGGCGCGACCTGCAGATGCTCCGTCCGCTGTGCCCGTGACGGCTGGCAACGCTGCACCGTGGTGGGTGTGGTGGATTAGCCTGCGCCGCCGCGGTAGCCGCGTTGTGCGAACGGCCCGCCCTGGAACTCGAACTCGTCGACATCGACGTCCGCGGCGAACAGTTCGGCATCATCGGCGGCGGCGTAACCGACAGAGTCGATGGCGTCATCGACCCACCAGCTGCGTCGGTTCGCGGACACCCCATACAGCACCCGCATTCCCTGAGGTGGGTTGTCCAAGCAGCGGTCGAACAGCTGCACCGCGTCGGCCGGGCTCAGCCAGGTGGCCAGCTGCCGGGCGTTCTCGGGGGTGGGACGGAAGCTGCCGATTCGGAGACAGGTCGCGGCTAGCCCGTGCTTCTGGGCGTAAAGATGCGCGACGTTCTCGCCGAACAGCTTGGTGACGGCATACATGGAATCGGGAGCCGGCGGGGTGGCCGGGCCCAGTTCTTCACCGGGACGGTACATCCCCACCACGTGCGCGCTGCTGGCGTACACGACATGCCTGACCTTGGCTTGCCGAGCGGCTTCGAACACGTTGCGGGTGGCCCAGATGTTGGCGGCCATCAGATCACCGAACGGCGCCTCGTCGGGGATCCCCGCCAGGTGGACGACGGCGTCAGCGCCGGCGACGAGGCCGGTGACGTCCTCGTAGCTCGTGAGGTCCACGCGGTGCGCTTCACCGCGCCCGGCGGGAAGCGCGGTGAGGTCGGATCTGACGATGTCCCGGTCGGGGCGTTGCAGTCCGTCGCTGAGCACGGAACCGAGCCGTCCCGCGGCGCCGGTGATAACGATTCGCATGGTCATCCTTCCCGTAGCACTCGCAGGGTGCGTGCTGCGCGCCCCGCGCGGACCTCCGTATAGCTGAGCGCGGTGGCGTGCAATCGCCCGGCCAGGCGCTCCGCGGAGTGGCGGGCCGGGGCGCCGAGCTGGTCCAGCCAATCCTGGGGCAGGGCGGCCGCCAAAGCGCCGCAAATCGCTCCGGCCATCGCGGCGATGGTGTCGGTGTCTCGCCCGAAGTTCGCGCCGTACTCGACCGCAGTGCGCACATCGCCACGGGCGAGCAGACTCAGCGCGAGGGCGGCCGGCACGGTCTCCAGCGAGTCGCAGAAGATGGGCCGATTGAACCGGAGCTGGTACTGCTCGCGGAATCGTGCGTAGTCGGGGCTGTCCGCTGCGAGCGTCACCGCCTCTTCGGCGGCGCGCCGCATCAGGGATCCGCTGTCTGGCCGGGGTGCGTCGAGTGCGGCCGTGACGCAGTCGTCGATGTCGGCTCCGGGCGACTGGGCGGCCGCGACGGCGGCGGCGATCATGCTGGCAGCGTCTACGCAATGGTCCGCGAGTCCGGTGTGGATCAGCGCGCCAAGGTCTTGTGCGTGATGGGCGGCGGCGTCGGGATCGCCGGCGTGCAGCAGACCGACCGGCCAGATGCACATCGCCGAGCTCGAGCTGGGCATGTTGCCTGCGGCGACGTCGGCGGGACGGTATCCGGAGGCGAGCTTCTCAAGCAGGTGCAGCACCGACGGGAAGAACTTGTCGCTCTTGCCGAGGATCTCCGTCCGGTGGGCGAGGATCCCCGCGGCCCACTCGTCGGGTCCGGCACTGCCGCCGGTGGCGATGAGCGCCTCGGCAAGGATCGTCGCCATCAGCGAATCGTCGGTGCCATCACCGCTGAACTGGGTCACCCAGCCGAACCTCTCCTGGATCTGCGTGGGGGTGAGGTTCTCGGTGGGCGTTCCCATCGCGTCCCCGACCCGGGAGGCGAGTATGGTGCGCACGAAGGCGGGTGAGGGTGCCGATGCGTCGGACATCATGGTGTCCTTTCTGGTTGCCAGGCGCCAAGCGTGTCCAGCACGAGGCGCATGAATCGGTCGTGGTCGAAGCTGGCGACGATGCGGTGGGGCCCGTCCTGCCCGGCCAGGTAGGGGCGCGAACGGCTCGGGCCGTCGCTGATGTCGACGCGGACGCGACCGTCCCGATAGGTGGCCAGCGTCGGGTCAATTAGGATCGCCGCCGCCAGCACGTCGTGGAAGTTCGCTCCGGGCCAATCACGCGAGTGGGAGATCCACCGCACCCAGGGGACGGCGGTCGCTGCCAGATGACGAACCAGCGGGTGCGGGGCGGCGGACAGCACAGCCACATCTTGGAGGGTGAGCCAGGATTGTCGGCTGACGTCCAGCGGCAGCAGGGTGATGGGCGCGTCGGTGGAGAGCACCAGGTCGGCGGCTTCCGGATCAACCGCGAAGTTGAGCTCTCGCAACCCGGTGGGCCCGGTGAACGCCCCGCCGAGCACCACCAGCTGATGCGCGCGGGCCAGGGTGCCGGGGTGGCGTCGTTCCAGTCCGGCGAGGTTGGTGAGCGGTCCGATGGCGAGCAGTGACAGCGAGTCGGCCGGGTGGAGGTGGAGGAGCTCCGTAAGCGCGTCGACGGCTTGGGTCGGGTCCGGGTCTCCGGGCAGGGGAACGGTGGGCGTTGTCCAGTAGAGGTCGACATCGTCCGTGCTGCTGCGGGCGTCCATCTGGGCGCGCCAGTACCCGGCCGGTTCCCCCGCGGCAGTGAGAGCACTGTCGTAGACGGGGGTTTCGGTGCCTGACAGTGCTGCCAGGCTCGCGGCGACTCGCGCGCCGATGTCGTGGGCGACATTACCGTCGACCACTGTGACCGCCTCGACGTGGACGTCAGCGCTCGCCCAAAGCAGGCCCAGCGCGATCCCATCGTCGACGTCCGCGGCGATCTGACCGTTGCCGGGGTCGCAGTCCACGACCACCCTCATGGTTGCCTCATCTCCACATTGAACGGTTCCTTGGCGATCAGAGGCACCGTCGCGTTCTCCGCGCCCCTCGCCGGGTGAGTGCCGGAGTGGCCAAGCAGCAGCCGCGCGCCTGCGAATAGCTCGTCGCATAGAAGTTGCCTGCTGGTCTCGCTGGCCGCGGCGTCCTGGGTGATCGCGAACACGCCGGTGAGCAATTCTCGCGTGTCTTTAATCGCGTCTCCCGCGAACACGTCTCTCCCGTCCGCGGTCGTAACGGCGAAGCTGAGGTGGCCGGGGGTGTGACCGGGAGTAGCGAGGACCTCCACGGGACCGACCTGATCCCCACCCGCGACCAGATCCAGCCGCCCGGTGGCACGCAGGTGCGCGACCGTCACGGAGTCGACGTACGGGCTGGTCGCACCGCCGGTGACCGCCCACGCATACTCCTCGGCGGTCATCACATACCGGGCGTTGGGGAAATGGGGCGCTGCGCCTAGATGATCCCAGTGGGAGTGAGTGAGCAGCACCGCGGTGACATCATGACGGTCTGCGCTGAGCTCGCCAAGCCATTGGTCCCACAGCGCGCGGTAGCCGGGGCCGCCCGTGTCCAGAAGGAGCAGGTCGTCGCCGTGCACCACGATGCCCACGCTGCTCCAGCCCAGGCTGCCGTAGGTGGGTGAGAGCGCCGGGACACCGGGGCGGAAGATGAGGTGGGGGACGTTCATCAGCGTTCGCGTCGCTCCCAGGGGTGATCCGCCGTGTAAGTCTTCGTTGCGTCCGGGTCGAATTGGAACCCCAGCCCGGGTTGAGTGGGCAGCACGGCGCGGCCGTCGGTCACTGTGAGCTGGTCGGTGACAAGGCGACGGAAGTTGAGCACTTGGTCGTCGGCGAAGAACTCCACCCAGGATGCGTTCGGGGTGGATCCGACCAGGTGCACGTGCAGGTCGTGGAACCAGTGGGGGGCCATGCTCACCCCCTGGGCGTCGGCGATGGCGGCGATGCGGCGCCATTCGGTGATGCCGCCGCACACGGCAGCGTCGGTCTGCAGCACCTGCACACCGCCGCCGGCGAGCAGTTCGGCGTGACGCCAGCGGCCCGCTTCGATCTCGCCGGTTGCGATGGGGATGGGTGTGTGGGCGGCGAGGGTGGAGTGCAGGCGGGCGTGGTCGGGACTGAACGGCTCTTCCAACCACGCCGGTCGGTACGGGGCGAAGGCTTCAGCGGCGCGGACCGCGGACCACAGGTCCGGCCAGGCGTTGTTGGCGTCCAGCATCACCTCCACCTGGGCGCCGACGGCATCGCGGACGGCGGCGAGCCGGGTGACGTCGTCGGCGACAGCGACTCTGCCGACTTTGATCTTCACGGCAGTGAACCCATTCGCGACGTGCTCCGCGGTCTCCTGGGCGAGCTGATCGGGGCCTTTCCCGTCCAGGTAGTAGCCGCCGCTGGCGTAGGCGGGCACGGAGTCTCCGAGCATACCGCCGAGATGCTTCCACAGCGGCTGGCCGGCGGCGCGAGCGTTGCGGTCCCACAACGCGATGTCCAGGGCGCTGATGGCGCGCATGACCGAACCGGTGCGCCCGTGCAGCAGCGATTCGCTGTACATCCGTCCCCACAGCCCGCTCACCCGTTGCGGGTCCTCACCCAGCAGCACCGGTGCCAGCAGGTCGAGTACCGCGTGGGCAACGAGGTGACCAGCGGCGTGACCGGCGTAACAGAACCCGATCCCGGTCAGTCCGTCGTCGGTGTGGACTCTCACCAGCCCGTAGTGACGGTCGTCAACGGTGCGGGTGGAAAACCCGGTCCGGCTGTCCAGTGGAATGACAGCGGTGGCGGCTTCGACGGCGACGATCTTAGACACGGGTGCTCCGGGCGGATGAGAGGGCGGCATCGACGACGTCGACGGTGAGGGTTGCGAGTCCGGTGATCTCGCAGCTGACGCTGTCGCCGGCGGTGATGTGCGCGGCGCCGGGGGTTCCGGTGGAGATCAGGTCCCCGGGGTGGAGGGGCATGAGGTCGCTGTGGAAGGACACCAGGTGATCGGGTGGGAACGACATGTTCGCGGCGATGTTGCGGCGGACGAGGGTGCCGTTCAGCTTCGTGGCGACCTGCAGGTGGGAGACGTCGCCGTCGCAGGCAGCTTCCACCTCATCGAGCGTGATCAGGTCGGCCCCGAGCACGAGGAAGGTCGGGGAGTTCTTCGCGCGGGTGAGGAACCGCGGATTGCGGCGGAGCACGCTCTCTTCGGTCTGGTCCAGGATCAGGCAGATGCCGGCCACGTAGTCACGCCATCGGGCGGCGGGAACATGCCGGGCGTGTTTGCCGATGACCAGGCCGAACTCCGCTTCGCTGGTGGTGCCGGTCGATCCGTGCGGGATCTCGATGGGTCCGCCCGGCTCGGTGAGCGTGTGCGCGCCCTTGAGGAACGATGCCGGTTCGGTGGGGGCAGTCTCGTCCAGGTCGCCGGCGTGCTCCCGGTAGTTCAATCCGATTCCCCAGAGCTTCCCGGGGTGCTGGATTAGTGTTGCCGGTTCGGTCGCGCGTCGCGCGACGGTGGGAAGCATGGTTAGGTCGATGTGCTCGGGGCGGGCATGTCGGGAGAGCACCCCGTGGCGCAGCGAGTCATCCAGCGGGCGGGTCGCGTCGACGACTGCGTAGGTTTCCTCGTCGCGCACGGCGACGGTGGCGGGGGTGCCGTTCAAGATGGCGGTGCGGAGTCTCATGGATGTCTTTCGGTCAAGGCAGGGCGGTGACCAGGCCACCGTCGACGAGAATCGACTGCCCGGTGAGGTAGGACGCGGTGTCGGAGAGCAGGAAGGCGGCTGCGTCGGCGAACTCGGCAGGGGTGCCGTACCGTCCGGCGGGAATTCGGCGGATGGATTCGGCGCGAACATCGGTCGGGTCGCCGCCGGTGCGGGCGGCGCGGGCAGCGTCCAGGGACCGCACCCGGTCGGTGTCGATCCGGCCGGGTGAGAGCATGTTGATGGTGACCCCGGCCGCCATGAGTTCCGGAGTGAGGGACTTCACCAGCGCTAACACTCCCGCCCGGTACACGTTGGACAACAGCAGCCCGTCGATGGGCTGCCGGACGCTAGAGGATCCCACGACCACGATCCGACCGAACCCGGCGGACACCATGCCCGGTCTCACTGCGCGGAGGGCGCGAACGGCGACCATCAGGGTGCCCTGTCCTGCGTCGTGCCAGTCGGTGTCGGTGAGCTGATCGAACCCGGCCGGTCTCGGGCCGCCGCTGTTGATCAGCAGTCGGCGGATCGGGTATCGGTCGGCCAGTGCCGCCAACTGCGCGTCGAACCCTTCCGGTTCAGTCGCGTCGACGGCGTGAGCGTCAGCGTGTCCGCCGCTTTCGCGGATGCCGGTGACCAACGCAGTGAGCCGGTCGAGGTCCCGCGCCAGCAGGTGCACGTGGATCCCGTCCGCGGCCAGCCGCTGGGCGGTGGCGGCGCCGAGCCCGCGGCTTGCTCCGAGTACGAGGGCGTGGCTCATCCTTTGCTCCCGGTGCTGGCGACAGAGGTGGCGAAGTAACGCTGCGCGTAGAGGAGGACGGCGATGGGGACGAGGACGGTGACCACACAGCCGGCGAACATCAGCCCGAAGTTCACCTCGAACTGGCCCGCGAATGATGCCAGGGCGACTGGCGCTACCGTTAGTCGCGGGTCGGTGGCGATCAGCAACGGCCACAGGAAGGACTGCCACTGGAACACGAATAGCAGTTGCGCGGCGCTGACCAGCGCCGGCTTGGACATGGGCAGCACGATGGTCCAGTAGATCCGCAGTTCGCTCATGCCATCCACCCGGGCCGCTTCGATGAGCTCGCGGGGGATGCCGAGGAAGAACTGACGCAGCAGGAATATCGCGAACCCATTGCCGATGCCAGGCAGGATCAGCCCCAGGTAGGTGTTGTTCAGCCCGACCGCTCGGAACACTTCGGCCAGCGGAATCGCGACCGCGTCGAACGGGATGAGGAAGCTGACCACGATCACCGCGAACAGGATGCTGAGGCCGCGAAAGTTGAAGATTGCCAGGCCGTACGCGGCCAGCGAGGACAGAAGCAGCCCGACCGCGACGGACACGGTGACCACGAAGACGGAGTTGAACAACGCCAGCGGGAACGAGGATGCGAACAGGGCGGTGAAGTTGTCCAGGGTGACGGGGGCGGGCACGATGGCTTGCCAGGTGAGGGGGAACAGGCCCCGGAAGATGCCTGACGGCGGTTTGAATGCGGTCAGCGTGATCCACAGCAGCGGCAGCACGGAGACCACCGCGGCAACGACGGCGGCGATTGTCCACAGCCGCCGCACCAGCGGTTTGCGCAGCGGGTCATACAGTTCGTACATCAGTCGGTTCTTCCCGGGAGCAGGCGGAACTGGACGGAGACGATGGCGATCACCAGCGAGACGAGCAGCACGGTTTCCGCTGCCGCCAGCGACAGGTCGCCGAATTGGTAGGCGCGGGTGTAGATCTCGTACATCACGAGGTCGGTGGAGCCCTCCGGGCCGCCGCGGGTGAGGATGTGCACCGGCGCGAAGACGAGGAAGTTCGCGACGGTGTCGGCGACCAGCACGAACGCGAGCGGCCTGCGCAGCTGCGGCAGGGTGACGTTCCAGAACGTCGACCACCATCCGGCGCCGTCGAGGGCGGCCGCTTCGGTGTACATCGCGGGGATGTCCAGCAGCCCGGCGATCAGGAACATCATCCAGTAGCCGACGCCGATCCACGACACGATCACGATGATCGACAGCAGCGCCTGATTCGGGCTGCTGAGAAACGGTTGTGGCGGAATGCCCAGCACGGCCAGAAACCCGTTGATGGGGCCGTCCGGTCGCATCGCGACGCCCCACACGATGGCGGAGACAGCCTGCGGAACAGCGGCGGGAAGGAACACCATCACCCGCCAGCCACGGACCCCGCGCAGCTTCTGGGTGAGCAGCACCGCCAGGGCAAGGGCGAGGAAGATCTGCAGCGGGTTAACGATCAGCGAGAACAGCAGGGTGACTCTCACCATGTTCGCGAACCCGGCATCGGCGAATAGGAACCGGAAGTTTTCAAGGGTGAGCTGGGCCAGGTCTGTGCCGCCCGGGGGAGTGAAGCTCGTCAGCGCGGCAGCGGTCATGGGCCAGATTCGCAGCAGGATCAGGGCGAGAAGCGCCGGTGCGAGGAAGGCCAGTGCCAGGCGGGCTTCGCGGCGGCCGGTGCGCCGCCGCCGTCTCCGGGCCCCGTGGGGGTGCAGTCGGGGCTGCACCCCCACGGTGTCGTGGACGGATGTCCGGGTGGTGGTCATGCTCATCCCTCGGGCACCCGACCGAACGCGGCCGACAGGTCGTTCTGCGCCTGGGTGAGCCGTTCCTCGGCGTCCGAGCCGTTGCGGATGTCGGCGAACGTCTTGTTCATGATCTCTTCGAAGGCCACGTATCCGGTGGTGCGGGGACGGTGGATGGCGGTGTTCTCCAGCTCGTAGGAGACCAGGTCCGAGATTTGGGGCGCATGGCCGCCGGCCAGCTCGGGCAGCTTGGCCAGGTAGGCGTCCATGGTGGCGTTGTTGGCCGACGGGATGGGCTTGCCCTCGATGGTCAGCGCGCTGCCCTCGGGGTCGAGGGTGAGGTAGCGAATGAAGTCCCACGCCGCTTCCTGCTTGGTTGAGTACGGGTTGACGCCCAGCGCCCACCCATCGGTCGGTGTGTACGCCTCGCCGTCTGCGAACGCGGGCATCGGCGCCACGCCCCACTCGAGATTCTCCGTGCCCGCCAGCAGTGCGGCGTAGACGGGGGTGCCGACCAGGAATGCCAGGTTGCCGTCAGTGAACAGCGGCGGGATCTGGCCAGGTTCGATGGCGCGCGGGGACAGCCCGGAGTCGAACGTGTCGTGGTACCAGTTCATCGCGTCGACCCAGCCGTCGTTGACCAGGTCGGGGGTGAGCATGTCGTCTCCGGTCAGGCCGGGTCCGCCGCCAAGGGATTCGGGCAGCGTCTGCAGCTGGTAGTAGCGATCCACCTGCTGGAACGAGAAGCCCCACTGTGCCCCGGCGGCCTGCGCCTCAGCGGCCAGGTCGGTGAGCTCCTCCCAGGTGAGCCGGTCCGCGGGGTCGGCGCTGGGAGCGGGGATGCCGGCGGCGTCGAGCAGGGTTGTGTTGTAGTACAGCACCTGGGAGGACGTCCACAGCGGCAGCGCCCAGACCTTGTCGTCCCAGGTGACCGCTTCCACGGCGCTGTCGCTGACGATCCCCTCGTAGTCGCTGGCTTCGCCGGGGTAGGGGACGACGTACTCGCTGGCGCCCAGGAAGGGCACCCGAGGCTCGTCGACCATGTACAGGTCCAGGGAGGCGTCCTTGGAGGACATCCTCGCCTGGATGGTGCTGTTGAACTGGGCGAACGGTACGGCGTTGTAGACGATGGTGACGTTCGGGTGGTCCTTCTCGTAGGCGTCGATCGCTGGCTGGAACGCGGAGATGTCTTCCGCGCCAAGGAATTGCAGTTCGATCGGGCCGTCGTCAGGGGTGTCACCGCCTACGGCGCAGGCGGTGAGGGTGGTGGCGGCAAGACCGACCGACAGCATGCCGGCGGCGATGCGGAAGCTTCGGGTATTGCTCATGTCGAGACCTCGCTGTCTTGATTGAGGGTTGTCAGGGAGTTGTTGTCGATTCGCGGACGATGAGGCGGGCGGGAAGGCTGTGCGTGCGGGCGGGTTCACCTCCTTGGATCAGCTCGAGAAGGGTGCGCATCGCCGCTCCGCCGAGCTCGGTGGTCGGCTGCGCGATCGCAGTGATCGACGGCGTGAGCAGGGAGTAGAACGGGTCATCGTCGTAGGCGGCGATCCCCATACCGCCGGGTCCGATTCGCACCCCGCGGGCGCGGGCTGCTTCCAGCGCGCCGAGGGTCATGCGGCCGTTGCTGACGAACACCACATCCGGGGCAAGGTCGGCCTCGAGCAGGCTCGTCATCGCGACATAGCCGGACTCGCGTTCGAAGTCACCCACGGCCACACGCGCCGGCGAAAGCTCCATGCCCTTCAGACGCAGTGCCTGGCTGAACGCATCGAACCGGTCGCGGCCGTTCTTCAACGTCGTCGGTCCGGAAATGATCGCCGGGCGGGTGAATCCGCTCGCGCACAGGTGAGCAACCAAATCGGTGATTGCTGGGGCGGGGTCTGCGGTGACCAGGGGAGCGTTGACATTCGCTACGCTGCGGTCGATCAGCACGATCGGCACGCCGCGGTCGGCGACCTCCCTTATGTAGTTTGAGGCGGCGTCGGCGGGGTTGAGGATCAACCCGTCCACGCGCTTCTCCAGAAGCTGCCGAATATAGAGGTTCTCCTTGTCGGCCCGCTCGTCGGAGTTGCCCAGCACCACGGTGTATCCGGCGTCGATGGCAGCGTCTTCCGCGGCCCGCGCCAGCTCTGTGAAGAACGGGTTCAGGATGTTCGACACGATCAGCCCGATCGTCCCGGTGCTCTCCGTGCGCAGCGACCGGGCCAGGGCGTTCGGCCGGTAGCCGATCTCCGCGATCGCCTTTTCCACGCGGGCGCGCACCGCATCCGACACCGGGCCGGTGTTGTTGATCACCCGCGACACAGTCGCAGTCGACACGCCAGCAGCAGCAGCGGCGTCGTGGATCGTAGGCATATCGCTCCAGGGTGTAAAGGTTTACAGTAAAGGATTACAGCGAATGGACTCGTTGTGTCAAGCGAGAGTTTCATCCGCACCCAGGCGAAGCAGAATCGTTCCAGCGGTTACCGAACGATGGTGTTCAGCGCGTGTGCGCTCGATCGGGGTCGAAGCGGCATTCCGCAGCTTCAGCCATGCCGGCTTCGAGGAGCTCAGCGCTGCGAGCGGCTACCTGGCGCTCGCTGCGTACTTGCTCGTAAGACTCGAGGGGTTACTGTTCACCCGAGACGCACGATCACATCCGACACCCCCAACGGCATGGACGCACCCGCAGATGCCAAGGTCCTTCCGCTCGTCACCGAGATCACTTCGACGCTGTTCGCGGAGGACGACGCCGCCTCGACTCCTGCTCAACGGCTTCGCAGACGCAATGTCCCGCGCCGGCCGCACTGCCTAGCCGCCTCATGCCGCGCTTCCACCACTCGGCGGGGACCTAACGTCCCAGCCGGGTCGGAATACACGGTGCCGGTGCTGGAGAAGAGGAACCTCCCGCTCCCGCGTGCCAATCCCACTCGCAGCAACGCCCATGTGGTGCGTAGGTTGTTCGCGTACCACTGCAAGGGCATCTGCATCGACTGCCCCGACGGCCTTGAACGCCGCAGATGGACGATTGCATCGAACGGCCCGTGCTCTCCGAAGGCGGAGACGACGGCGGCGTCGGCGGCCGCATCTCCCACGACCAGTGGCACCGAGGTCCCAGTGATCTGCGCGATTCGGTCTGCCGTCGTGGCGGAGGCGTTCGACAGCTCATCGAGCATCACGGCGTCGTGTCCGGCTTCGACGAGCGCAACGGCTGTATGGGATCCGATGTAACCGGCGCCACCGGCGAGCAGAACACGCATTCATCACTCCAGTCGCGTGATTGATTCACTTTCATAGTTACTTGACGACATAACTTTATATTGTCAATATAGTCGCGCGTTCGCGACGGCGCGAGCGCGGAAGGAGCCATGATGGCGACTCTTCAGCGGACTGCGCTCGCCACGGCGGCAGCGTTGGTCCTGTCCATAGGGGTGATCGCGCCAGACCAGTCGGCAGCGGCACTCACAATCCACACGGTCACTTCGCCGGACGGTCAGACCTCGCTCACCGTGCGTCACGAGAACGACGGCTCGCTGACGTACTCGGTCGTGCAGGGTGGTGTTCCCATCGTCGACGCATCCAAGATGGGTGTCGTGACCGCCGCGGTCGATCTATCGACGAGCCTTGTGTTCGGGGCGGAGACCAACACCCAGGTCAATCAGAGCTATGCCCTGGTCGAGCAGTTCGACGGTCCCGTAACGTCATCCGCGAACCAGATGACGCTCTCCTTCACCCGGGGAGGTGCACAGCTTGCAGTGGTCGCACGCGCACAGAACGACGGCGTGGCATTCCGTTACGAGGTCACGGGTGTGGGGGCCACCAACATCACCCGAGAGGCCACGACCGTCGCGCTCCCGGTCAATACCGGCCTCTGGGCCAGCGACTACCGTCACGCGAAAGACTACGAAGACAAGTACCCGTACGTCTCGGCCGCGTCGATGGGTACGCGGCATTTCGCGATGCCGACCCTCGCGAGCCTTGCGAACAACGCCAAGTGGGCTCTGATCTCTGAAGCCGCCGTGTACGTGAACCCCACCTACCCGGCGACGCGGCTCGATGCGCAGGGCAACAACAACCGGACGCTCAAGGTGCAGCTTCCCGGACCGGACGGCAACGTCTTCGACACTTCGACGGCGGGTACGCAGGTGCCGACCACGGGAACATTCACCACGCCTTGGCGGGTGATCGCGGCCAGCTCCTCGCTCGATTCGATCGTCAATACGAGCCTGATCACCGACCTGAATCCGGCCCCTGCCGCCGGGACGGATACGTCCTGGATCCGACCGGGCAAGGCGCTGTGGTCATGGTGGTCCAACGAGGAGAAGGCGTCGGACGGTGACGACATGGTGCGCTCGCAGAAGGAGTACATCGACGTCGCCGAGCAGTTGGGAATGCAGTACGTCACCGTCGACTGCTGCTACAACGACACCAACGGATCGATCGAGCAGATCGTCGCCTATGGGAAGAAACGCGATATCGGCGTGTTCATCTGGAAGAACAAGGGCGACTACGTCAACAGCAACGGCACTTACTACTCCCAGGCTCAGCTCGACACCGCGATGCAGTCGATCGCCAACCGCGGGGTCGCGGGCGTGAAGATCGACTTCATGCAGTCCGATCGCCTGGACACCATGGCCTTGTACGACCGCATCGCCAAGGCTGCGCTGCAGGCGAAGGTGCTCGTGAACTTCCACGGCAGCACGAAGCCGGCGGGCGAGAACAGGACATACCCCAACCTGATCACCTCGGAGGCAATTCTTGGGAGCGAGCAGTACAAGTACGGGCGACCACCCACAGCAGCCGACTCCGCGACCTATCCGTTCACCCGGAACGCCGTCGGTGGCATGGACATGACACCCGTCATCTTCTCCAACTCGAATCTGCTGACAACGCACGCGCATCAGCTCGCGCAGAGTGTGCTGTTCAGTTCGGCTATGCAGCACTTTGCCGACTCCGCCGCGGCATATGAGACGTGGGTTGGGCGGCACCTGCTGAGCGCGGTCCCGACGGTGTGGGACGAGGGTCGGCTCGTCGAGGGCTTCCCGGACGACTATGCCACGATCGCTCGTCGGTCCGGCGCAGACTGGTTCATCGGCTCCGTTTCCGACGCCGCCCGGACGACGAGCATCCCACTCTCGTTCCTCGGCTCGGGGAGTTACACCGCCACGCTCTTCAAGGACGGCGCCAGCGATCGCGAGATCGTGACCGAGACGCGGACGGTGACATCTTCGTCGACCCTGTCGATACCAGTCCGCGCGCACGGTGGGCTCGCGGTGCACATTAGTGCCACTCCGCTCCGCTTCAACGGTTCGAGCGACCGGGTGCTCGAGGCGGACGCGTCCGGCAACACACTCGCGGGAGGCGCCGCGGTGGTGACATGCCCGGGATGCTCGGGCGGTTCCAAAGTCGGCAGCGTCGGCAACGGCGGCACCGTTCGCTTCAACGGCGTCCAGGCGCCCGCTTCCGGAGCCTACGTACTGCGCATCGGTTATCTCTCCGAGGATCCGCGGTCCTTCACAGTGTCGGTGAACGGGGGAGCAGCGCAGACCGTGAGCCCACCCCGTTCCGGCAAGGGCAACGCCGGCAACCCGAGCGGATGGGACATCGTGCGCGACGTCGAAGTGCCGGTGACCCTGGCGGCCGGCGCCAACACGGTCACGATCGGAGGGGCCGCTTACGCTCCAGACATCGACCGCATCATGGTGCTGCGATCCTACGAAGCCGAATCCGCAGCCAACACACGTACGGGGAACGCCTCAGTGGCCTCGTGCACCGGTCCGGAGTGTTCGGGCCAGAAGGTCGGCAATCTCTACGGGGCGTCGACACTGGCATTCAACGGCGTGCATGCGCAGCAGGCGGGCTCGACGACGGTCCACATCCGTTACGCATCGGCATCGGTGCGAACGGTGCAGATTCGCGTCAACGGCGGAGCTCCGATCACGGTGACATTCCCGGTCACTGCCGACTGGAACGATGTCAGCACCCAGACCGTGCATCTGCCGCTCTCTGCCGGCGCGAACGTGATCACGTTCGACTCGGCGGGCGGGTACAGCCCGGACATCGACCGCATCATCGTGCGGCAGTAGACATGGGTGGGGGTGGTCGACTCGTCGGCCGCCCCCATCCTGATCGTGCTCTAGGCCTCGGTGTCGCTCGTGAAGTGCAGCAAGAGCGCCTGACCCGGATTCAGCACAGGCAGTGGAAGCCCTTGCGCCAGGACGGCGCCGGTGAGGGTGAGTTCGCTGGAATCGTCGAGCCAGGCTGGGTCTGCGATCTGGTGTCGACTGGCCCGGCCGACCTCCTCGCGCACGCGTACCCGATAGGACCTCGCAGAATCCAATCCCGGAATCTGGACCCGCGGCGAGTGGGCCGTTGTGCTGGTTTCCGTGCGGACCCACGCGAATACAGCTTCGCTCCGGTCGGGGCTCACGATGCCATGCAGAAGCGTGCCGCTATCGACGGCATCACCGCGGACCGTCGTCCCGGCGTGAAGCAGACCCCGGAGTTCCCGGTACAGCGTGGTCCACGCCGTAATGGCGGTCAGCTCTTCGGCGGAGGCGCCGCGCAGATCCCATTCCAGCCCCGCGTGGCCGAACAGAGCGGTGACCGCACGGAACGAGAAGTCGGCGTGGCGATGGGTCGTGTGCGACTCCGCAGGGCCGACGTGCGCACCGATCAACTCGGGGGGCAGCAGCGTCTGAGTCCACCGCTGAATCTGCTGTCGTTCGACGGGGTCGTTGCAGTCAGACGCCCACACTCGATCCGTGAACTGCAGGATGCCGAGGTCCGCGCGGGCGCCGCCGCTGGCGCAGGATTCGATCTCGAGATGCGGATGCCGCCGCCGGATCTCCTCGAAGGCCCGATAGACACCGTGCGTGTGGCTGTGCACCTGCCGGCTTCCCCGTCCGCCGAGCGCCGCATGGAGGTCGCGGTTGTGATCCCACTTGACGAAGTCCACGCCGGCGGCCGCGATGATGTCGTCGAGGCGGTCGACGATGAACGTGACGACCTCCTCTCGAGAGAAGTCCAGTACATGCTGGTGTCGTGATTCCAGGATCGGGAGTTCGCGCAGGATCCATTCGGGGTGCTCCCGGGCCAGGTCGGAGTCGGGGTTCACCATCTCGGGCTCGAACCACAGGCCGAACTGCATGCCCAGCGCATGCACTCGATCGGAGAGCGGGCGGAGCCCGTCAGGCCAGACGGTCTTGTCGACGTGCCAGTCGCCCAATCCGGCGGTGTCGCTGCGTCGACCGTGGAACCAGCCGTCGTCCAGGACGAAACGTTCGACGCCGACCTCAGCGGAGATGTCGGCGAGATTCGTGAGGGTGTCCAGGTCGTGGTCGAAGTAGACAGCCTCCCAGGTGTTCAGCAGCAGTGGCCGCGGTGAACGCGGGTGCTGCGGGCGTGAGCGGATCGAGGTGTGGAATCGGGCGGTGATGCCATCGATCCCGGTGTCACTCCACGCGAACATCACCGTGGGCGACCGATATGTGTCGTGCGGCGCCAGCCCCACCTCGCCGGCATCCAGCAACTCACCCGCGCCAAGGACCGTGCGATGCACTCCGGCGCCTTCGGGGAGGCGCTCGACCAGCGTCTCCTGGTTTCCGCTCCATGCGATGTGCGCGGCCCACACCTCGCCGACGCGAAACGAGAATCCCGGAGTGCCCACGAGCGTCAGGAACGATGAATCGTGCCCTGGCCGGCCGCGTCGAGAGGAGCGGATCCAGGTCCCGTCGCGCACCTCGGACCGTTGCGGATGACGCTCGTGCGTCCAGCGCCCGGTGAAGTCCATCAGCTCGCTGGCGCGCGCAGGAAGTGGCATCAGCGCGCGGACGGCGTCCACATCGACCCACCGGGGGGAGAGGTTCTCGATCTCGATGCTGGCGTGGAGGATCGCCCCGACATCCAAGCGATAGGTGAAGACCGCTTCCACCGTCTCGCCCGCATCGCGGACGGCGAACCGTGCCTCGGCACCGTCACTGTCGGCGTCGACGAGGGTGAAGCCCTCGAGCTGGACGTCATCATCGTGCGCCTTGAGGGTCGGTGTTCCGGACCAGCCGAAGGTCCGGCCGGCCGCGATCGAGAACGTGCGCGGGATGTCGATCGAGCTGTTCATCACTGCGGGCTGCGAAGTCGCGAGAAGGCCGGGCAGGTCGGCGTCGCTCAGTTCGGCGCCCCAGTGGACCACCGCCGGTAGTCCGAAGATGTCGCGGGCGAACACGACACTTGTCCCGGCCTTGCGCAGGTGCACGGTAAACGCCGCATCATCCGCATCAGCGCGGACTTTCTGATCGGCGTGAAGTTTTATACTTGACGTCATGAATTAATCATGCTTATCCTCGTCCCTGACCGCAACTCCAATCCCGATCGACAACGGAGTCCCCGCCTTGACGCATGCCGCCCCCGAAACAGCCGTGGAGGCGAGCCACGGCGACCGCCGTGCGGTCCTCACCACGAACGACGGCCGGCCGGTCCTCGAGTTCCAGCTGGCTCAGGCCTCCATCGCGCGGGTCGAACTCGGCGTGGACGTCGATGGCTTCGACCTCGGCGTCGGTGCCGAGATCGTGTCCTCCGCTGAGAGTGTCGTTCAGGACGAGTGGCTGGCGGCCTCGGGGAAGGCGGTCGGCGTTCGACACGTCGAGCACCGCGAGATCACCGTGGCGCTACGCACGCGACAGGTGGCCTGGGACGTGGTCGTCCGCGTCGGTGCCGACGGCTTCGCCTTCCGGTACCGGCTGCCCGACACGGCTCGACTCATGGGCCACGAACGCACCCGTGTCGCCGTCGCTCCTCACGCACGGGCATGGGTGCTCGAGTATCAGACCTGGTATGAGACGCCGAGGTTCGGCAGCGACCTTCGCGACCTGCCCGCCGGCGAGTACGGGTTCCCACTGCTGCTCGAAGTCAGCCGGGACCGGTTCGTTCTCCTCAGCGAGTCCGCCATCGACGGGCGCAGCTCTGGTGCCCATGCCTCCTTCGACGGCGAGACCTTCACCATCACCCCTGCCGATGTCGAGATCGAGGTGGAGGGCGCGCACCTGACGCCTTGGCGGGTGCTCGTCGCCGGCTCGCTCGCCGACGTCATTACCTCCACTCTGGTCGATGACCTCGCCCCCGCCGCCGGCCCGGATGCTCTCCTGCCGCGCCCCGGCCGCGCGGCCTGGTCCTGGTGGTCCAGCCAGTTCTCCGGTGCATACCTCGACGTGCAGAAGCGCTTCACTGACTTCGCCGCCGAGCAGGGCTGGGAGCATGTGCTGGTCGACTGCGGGTGGGATCCCGCCTGGGTGCCGGAGCTGGTCTCCTACGCCAGCGCCCGCGGCATCCAGGTGCACCTGTGGAGCTCATGGAGCGATCTCGACGGTGAGACCAACCTCCGCAAGCTGGCGCTATGGCGCTCCTGGGGTGTCGCGGGGATCAAGGTCGACTTCATGGAGTCCGAGGCGCAGGAACGCTACCGGTGGTACGACGCGATCATCGCGGAGACGGCCCGGGTCGGCCTCGTCGTCAACTTCCACGGCTCCGTCATCCCCCGCGGTTGGGCCCGCACCTACCCGCACGTGATCAGCTACGAGGGCATTCGCGGTGCGGAGTACTACGTCTTCTACGGCCAGCCGCTGACCGCGGCCCACAACGTGATCCAGCCGTTCACCCGGAACGTCGTGGGAGCGATGGACTACACCCCCGTGACCTTCAGTGCGCCGCATCGCGAGACCAGCGACGGACACGAACTCGCTCTCAGCGTGGTCTACGAGAGCGGGATCACCCACTTCGCGGACGATCCGGACGAGTACCGTTCGCGGCCGCTGGCAGCCAAGTTCCTCGCCGAACTGCCGCCCGTGTGGGACGAGGTGAGGTTGCTCGACGGCCACCCCGACACACACGCAACGATCGCGCGGCGCAGCCGTGACCGATGGTTCATCGGTTGCGTCGGCGCGGAGTCGAGAGAGACGGTGGTGGCGTTCGAGCCTGCTGAACTTATCGGCGGTCCGGCGGATGTCTGGGCCATCGGTGACTCCGACGGAGCACTGACTCAGGTGCGGTCCACCGGTGTCCGAGACGCCGTCGAAGTGCGGCTCGCGCCTCGCGGCGGGTTCGTAGCGATCGTCGCTCCGGCCGGTGCGCCGTTGAACCGCGCAACAACCCGCCCCGCGCTCGCGCGGCCCCGGGTAGAGGAGCGCATCGTGGTGCTGACTGGAGACGATGTCACCGTACACAGCGACGCAACCCACCTGCGGGTCCCGCCAGGTTGGGCAGCCACACGGAATGACGACGGCGGATGGATGCTTCGCCCGACCTCACGGCCCGAACCCGGCGATCTCGCAGTCGTGACACTAGAGGCGCCCGGTCATGACGACGTTCCCGTCGTGTCCCACGTGCGGATCCTGACCCCGCTGACCGCGGCGTCGCAGGATGTCTCTGCGCTGCCCTTCGTGTCGGCCAGAAACGCGGTCGGCCCGGTCGAGCGCGGCCTCGCGAACGGCGGGGGGGATCCGCGAGACGGTGGACCGCTGCAGGTTCGCGGGCAGGCATTCGCCGATGGGCTCGGTGTCTCTCACGAGTCAGAGATCGAGTACGCCATCACCGGAACGACCACCCGGTTCACCGGTCTCGTCGCCATTGATGATGAGACCCCCACAGCCACGGCCATCGCCGAGATCCTCGTCGACGGCGAGCTCACTGCAAGCTTCACCGTCCGCGGAGGAACCGACCCACTGCCGTTCGAGATCGCAGTTGGAGGGGCGGACACGCTCACGCTGCGCACCTCGATCGACGTGGGGGACGAGGCGCACGTCGACTGGTTGACGCTGCGTCTGGCCGAATAAGCCCTGGCATGGTGGCCAGGCTGATCAAGAGGAGAACGAATCACATGCGCAAATGGATTGCCGGTGGTGTCACCGCCGTCGCTGCGGTCGCCCTGCTCGCTGGATGCTCCAGCACGGGCGGCAGCGGAGGTTCCGACGGCGGCGACGTCACGCTGACCTATGGGGTGTGGTCCCAGGACGAGACGATGCAGCAGCTCATCGACGCGTTCGAGGCTGAGAACCCGGGCATCACGGTCGACCTGCAGGTCAACCCATGGACCGACTACTGGACCAAGCTGCAGGTCGGCGCGCAGGGCGGCAACGCCCCCGACGCGTTCTGGATGCTCGGTGACCGGTTCCAGGTATACGCCGCGAACGACCAGCTGCTGCCGCTCGGTGACGCCATCGAGGAGGCAGAGGTCGACCTCGGCGTGTACCCCGCGGCGCTCGTGGACCTTTTCACCTACGATGACGAGCTGTACGGACTGCCGAAGGATTTCGACACGATCGGGCTCTGGTACAACAAGGAGCTGTTCGACGCCGCAGGCGTCGCGTACCCCGCCGACCAGTGGACCTGGGATGACGTTTCGACCGCGGCAGCACAGCTCACCGATGCCGACGCCGGCGTGTACGGCATCGCGGCGCCGCTGAACCGCCAGGAAGGCTTCTACAACACGGTCGCCCAGGCCGGCGGATACATCATCGAGGACGGCAAGTCGGGCTACGACGACCCTAAGACGCAGGAGGGTCTGCAGTTCTGGACCGACCTGCAGGCAGCAGGCGTTTCGCCCACGCTCGAGCAGTTCGCCGACACCGAGGCGGTCGCGCAGTTCGAGAACGGCAGCGTCGCGATGTACTACGGCGGCTCGTTCTACGCGCAGCGGTTCTACGACAACGCGGACCTTCGTGCCAAGGTCGACGTGACCCTGCTCCCGGAGGGCGCGCAGCGCGCCACCGTCATCAACGGTATTCAGAATGTCGGTTTCGCCGGTACCAAGCATCCTGAAGAGCTCAAGAAGTTCCTGCTGTTTCTGGGAGGCAAAGAAGCGGCTGAGATTCAGGCGGCGACCGGTGCAGTCATCCCCGCCTACGAGGGCACGCAGCAGGCCTGGGTCGACGCGATGCCCGAGTTCAACCTGCAGGCCTTCATAGACCAGGTCCCCTACGGGGTGGTCTACCCGGTGTCCGCCGACACCGCCGCATGGAACGCCCTAGAAGACGAGTACCTGCCGCCGGCATGGAATGGAACCGAGACCGTGCAGGTCGCGGCCGACAAGCTCGCCGCTGCAATGAACGACGTCCTCGCGAAGGAAGAATGAGCAGTCACCCGATCGGGCGGAGCGCCGCACGGCGCTCCGCCCCCCACTCTCGCAGCAGACTGAGGCAGAACCTGCCGGGGCTGGCGTTCATCGCGCCGGCCCTGGTCGGCCTCCTTGCGCTGTACATCATCCCGCTGCTCACGACCGTCTATCTCAGCTTCACCGAGACCAAGCCGTTCGGCGGCGAGACGTTCACCGGACTCGACAACTACGCCACCCTGATCGCCGACCCGCAGTTCTGGTCCGCGCTGGGTAACAGCGCCGTGTATACGGCGATCGTGCTGCTCGGCATCCCGATTAGCATCGTCATCGCGACCCTGATCCACAACGTCCGCCACGGCAAGAATGTCTACCGCGTGCTTTTCTTCCTGCCGATCGTCACCCTTCCGGTGGCAGTCGGCATGGTCTGGCGCTACATCTTCAACGGCGAGTTCGGCCTCCTCAACCAAGCTCTCGGTCTGGTCGGCGTCGACGGCCCAAGCTGGGTGGCCGATCCCGAGATCGCGATCTACGCCGTCGCCATCGTGGGCATCTGGATGAGCCTCGGGACGAGCATTATCATCCTGGGCGCCGGTCTCCAGGGCGTTCCGCCCGAGCTGATCGAAGCATCGTCGTTGGATGGCGCGGGCCCGGTCCGCCAGTTCTTCGCCGTCACGTTGCCCCTGCTCTCGCCGAGCATCTTCTTCGTCTCGGTGCTGTCAGTGATCTCGTCGCTGCAGATGTTCGACCTCATCTACGTGATGCTGATCCGCGGCTCCGAAGCGGAGACCGCGTCGCAAACGATCGTCTACTTCTTCTTCCAGCAGACGTTCCTGCGTTTCGACCGCGGATACGGTGCGGCGATCGCGATCGTGCTGCTGCTGATCATCATGATCGTCACCGCCGTGCAGTTCAGGCTGCAGCGAAGGACGGTGTTCTATGGCTGAGACCGCCACCATTGTCACCGGCAGGCCGGCGGCCGCACGGGCGCCCGAGCCCGTCCAAGCGTCGCGCCGTCACCGACGTTCGCAGTGGTACCTTCACGCCATCCTCATCGCGTGCGCCGCCGTAATGGTTTTTCCGTTCGTCTGGCAGATCCTCACGACGTTCAAGTCGGTCAGCGAGTCGCGCGCGGTCCCGCCTGTGTTCTTGCCGCAAACCATCGACCTCGGCGCGTTCGAGCGGTTCTTCGCGACGGTGCCGTTCGGAAGCATGCTCTGGGTCTCGACCGCCGCCCTCGTGCTGCGGGTCGCTGGCCAGCTCCTCGTCTGCACGCTCGCCGCCTACGGGTTCGCGCGCTTCGACTTCCCCGGTCGAAACGTCCTGTTCGTGCTGTTCCTCGTCATGCTGATGGCGCCCAGTCAACTCTTCCTGATCGCCCAATTCGACCTGATGAAGGCGCTCGGTCTGCTCAACACCGTTCCTGCGATCGCGATCCCTGGGATCTTCTCGGCATTCGGCACATTCCTCCTGCGGCAGGCGTTCCTGGCCCTGCCCGCCGACTATGAAGAGGCAGCGAGGCTCGATGGTGCCAACGCGTTCCAGATCTTTTGGCGGATCATGCTCCCCATGGTCGGCCCGACGGTCGCGGCGCTCGCGGTGCTGACCTCGCTGTACTCGTGGAACGACCTGCTCTGGCCGCTCATCGTCTCCTCGTCCCCAGAGACAATGACGCTCCCCGTCGGACTGGCCAATCTGCAGGGACAATATGGAACCGACTACCCCACGCTCATGGCGGGATCGTTTATCGCATCGCTCCCGCTCGTGATCATTTTCATCGCGATGCAACGGCAGTTCTTCGCCGGCATCGCCTCCAGCGGACTGAAAGGCTGACTCCGTGAAGCGCATCCCGGTCACCTCCCCCGCGTCCGTCGCGGTCTTCCGGCGGATCCTCACCCACGGCCCGCTCGGACGAGTCGACATCTCCCGCGCCACAGGCCTCTCGCAGGCAGCAGTGACCAAAGCCGTGACGCCGCTCATCGGCGCGGGCTTCATCATCGAGAACGGTGAGAACCGATCGTCGCCGTCCGTCGGTCGGCCGATCAGCCCGCTCGCCGTCGCGCACGACCGCGCCCACATCATCGGCGTGAAGATCACCGCCGAGCGCACCTACGGGGTGCTCACCGATCTGGGTGCGAACATCCTCGAGCGCACCGAGGAGGTCAACGCCACCGCAGCTGTGGTCGATGTCGTGGACGCGGTCACCCGTGTCGTCGACCGATTGCGCTCCGCTTCCACGGCGCCGGTGGACGGCCTCGGCGTCGCGGTTTCCGGCGATGTCGATCGGGATGGCGGGATAGTTCGTGACTCGCCGCTCCTCGGCTGGCAGGCTATACCCCTGGCGCGCACGCTCCAGGACGTCACCGGCATTCCGACGGTGTTGGAGAACGATGTGAGGGCACTTGCTGTCACGGAGCTGTTCTTCGGCTCCGGCCGCGATGTCGAGTCCTTCGCCGTCATCACCATCGGCACGGGAATCGGATGCGGACTTTACCTCCATGGAAGAGTCGTGCAGGGCGCGCACGGAGTCGCAGGCGAGATCGGACACCTCCCGCTCGGTCCGGCCGATGCCGTGTGCAGCTGCGGGCGTCGTGGGTGCGTCGAGGCGGTCGCATCGACCGCCGCCATCCTCAACCTCATCAGGCATGGACACGTCGAGTCGAACCTCACGATCGAGGATGCGTTCGCTCTGGCTCACGCGGGGGACCCCATCGCGCGGGCGGCGTTCGAGCAGGCTGGCGGTGTCATTGGATCGGCCCTCGCCGCGCTCGTCAACCTCGTCGGACCAGAGCTAGTCGTCATCGCCGGCGAGAACGTCACTGAGTACGAGCTCTATGAAGACCGGCTGCGCGCCGCCTTCGCCGAGCACGCATTCGGGGCAGCCAGCGACTGCGAGATCGTGCTGCGCCCCCACGTCTTCGACGATTGGGCCCGAGGCGCCGCCGCATGCGTGATCGAAGTCATCGCCAGCGGGGTTGCAGCTCAGACCTGATCAACAGTAGCCGCGACGGCTCCGCGGGTGCTCGCGCTCAGCCCCGGTCACCCAGCCGAGGTGGGCATCGACTGGGAACAAGAGCGGGAACAACCGCGGTGAATCGGGTGTGACCGCACAGTGCCCCTGAGAACTCCGAATGTTGACATGGGTGACGGTTCTGTATCAGGACATCGGTGACACTCGATGTCTTAGGACATCGGTGGCAGTTCTTTCGGCTTGGGTCCGCGGGGTCTGCCGTTGCCGACGTAGCGGACGCCGGGTGCGGGCCAGAGATGCTCGACGATGAGGGTCCGGGTCTGCTGCACGATTAGGTGACAGGGGTTAGTCAGGCCGCGAGGGCCAGTGGCGAGTTCATGATGGTCTCGAACTCGATCGGCGTCAAACGTCCGAGTCGGGCTTGCCGTCGGCGCCGGTGGTAGGTCCGTTCGATCCAGGTGATGATCGCGATGCGCAACTGCTCTCGTGTGGCCCAGGCGCGGCGGTCGAGGACGTTCTTCTGCAGAAGGCTGAAGAACGATTCCATGGCCGCGTTGTCGCCTGCAGCGCCCACTCGTCCCATCGATCCGACGAGGCCATGATGGCGCAGTTCACGGATGAACTTCTTCGCACGAAATTGACTGCCCCTGTCGCTGTGAACGACGCAGCCGGCAGTCTCGGAGCGTCGTGCGACGGCGTTGCGGAGCGCGTCCACGGCGAGCTGAGACTTCATGCGGTCGCTGATCGAGTAGCCGACGATCCGGTTGCTGAAGACGTCCTTCACGGCGCAGAGGTAGAGCTTGCCCTCGGCGGTGCGGTGCTCGGTGATGTCGGTGAGCCAGAGCTCGTTCGGGATGGTCGCGGTGAAGACGCGGCCCACGTGATCGTCGTGGACGGGAGGGCCGGCCTTCTTGCCGTTCTTCCCGCGCGAGCGCTTCCCGAACGCGGACCACCAGCCGTTGTCGCGGCAGATCCGCCACGCTGTCCGCACCGACATCGCCTGACCATGATCGGCGGCTTCATCGACGAGAAAACGGTGCCCGAACTCCGGGTCGTCACGGTGGGCATCGAACAGGGCGTTCGCGCGATACGCCTCCACCAGCTCGGCGTGCGTGATGGGCTGGGCCAGCCAGCGGTAGTAGGGCTGGCGGGCGAGCTTCAGAACCCGACACGTCACCACGACGGGGATCCCGTCAGCGGCGAGCTCTCTCACGAGCGGGTAGAGCCCTTTCCCGGCAGATGCGCCTGCGACAGATACGCCGTCGCCCGACGCAGGACTTCGACTTCCTGCTCGAGCAGCCGGTTGCGTTGACGCAGCTCCCGCAACTCCGCGTCACGGTCGCCCGGCGAAGATGACCCGGTCTCGACAGCTCGCTCAACGGCGCGAGAGCGAGCGAGCCACTTCGTGAGCGTCATCGGATGAACCCCGAAGTCTTTGGCGATCTGCTCGACAGTGACTCCGGGTTCGCGGTTCTCCGCGACGCGCACCACATCGTCACGGAACTACTTCGGATAGGGCTTGGGCACGATGGCATCCTTCCAGGCCCACCCTCCCAGGCAAGCCAGATCAGATGTCACCTATCCGTGCAGCAGACCCCCACCGGGAGGCCTACGCTACTCAACTACTCCCGGGCCAAGTCCCGAAACAACGTCCCTGGACATCACACCTAGTCTCCTATGGTCTGCCGGAGGGGTCCCGAACATCATCATCGTCATGCCGATGGCGAGTGCGCAATTGCAGCCCGACGCCGTTGTTGCAAGCCTCGACGCGCTCCAGCCTTCCGTCGTCCTCATCCAGCTCGAGATCCCAGAGTCCGTCCCGCCCGCGGTGATCTCCCGGTGCGAGGTGACGTCCCGACGCTTGATACTCAATGCCAGCCCGGTGAGCCCGCTCGCGGCCGACTCTCTCCGCAACGCTGACCCGCTGCTGGTGAACGAGGGCGAAGCGCGCAGCATCGTCAGCCTCGCAACGAACGACCGAGCCGAACTCGCGCTGGCTCTCGCCGAAGTCAGCCGCAGCGTCGTCCTCACCGCCGGCAGCCGCGGCGCCTTCATCTCACACGGATCAGCCGTGCGACACGTGCGCGGAGAGCCCGTCAACGTCGTCGACACCACGGGCGCCGGAGATGCCTTCGCCGGAACCCTCGCAGCCCTACTCGCGCTCGGCGACGACCTTGACCTCGCGGTCACGGCCGCGAACCGCGAAGCCGCCTGGATCGTGCAGCGCGGTCGCGCCAGCCGACATCTACGGTAACCGCGACCCATTGATCCCGCTGCAGCGCGGCATCCCGCGCTACGTCGGGCTCGTTCTTGACCTCTGACATTTGGGACCAACCCGATCTACGCGGTGAGGAGCGGCAGCCTCCTCCCTAAAGGGTGGAGTCGCGCCAAGCGCCGCTTCGAGGGTCCGTGTGCGGGGAGACACCGTTCGATTGGCCATTCTCATCGAGCCTCCAGACGCTGCGAAGGCGTATGTCGGAGTCTCTCGCGGGGTCGAGGAGTTGGCTCATCGTGAACTCCCATTCGGGTAACGGAGAGCTTGAACTCTCCAAGTCATCGATGACGGTGTCATAGGGACGCGATGTTTCTATGTGGTGGAAGAGGAACTGTCCGTCTCGCCAGATGTGCCAACTCAGCACTCCGTTCTCGCGCAGGCTATCTGCCAGCGCGGAGGGAATACGGGCATGGATGCGCTCGTATTCCGCCTCCATCCCGGTGCGCAGGGTGGTTCTCCGCGCCGTCCAGTATGACCCCGTTGTCACCGATCTACCTTTCATTGTCTGTCAGCGCAGTGCTCACCAGCCACGCCGCAGCCTCTCGTAGGACGGGCCGCGCCGACGGAAAGGCCCGGGGAAGAGTAAACGCGCCGTGCGGATATCCCCGCGCATGTACGTGGTGAGTCGTTACGCCAGCCGCGCGCATCTCGACGACCAGGCGATGAGCCTCAGCGGCGGACGGGTCAAGGGATGTCGTTACCACACAGGTCAGCGGCATGCGGCGGAGGTCCTCGTCCCACAGCGCCAGAGGCCGCGCGCCCGCAAGGTAGGTCGACCAGAAGTAGCGCATCGCGGTCTTGGTGAGGAGGCCACGGGAACCCAGCGAGTCCCACTGGTCGGCCACGAGCGAAGGATCACAGGCAGGCTGGATGAGCAGCGCCCCCGCGACACACCCCGGTGCGCGGACGGCGGCCTGGACGGCCACGTGGGCGCCGCTCCCGTCGCCGGCGATCAGCACTTCTAGCCCGCGGCGCGTGAAACTACGGATAACGGCGGAGACGTCTTCGACGGCGGACGGGTATGGGTCTTCTGGGGGTCGACGAAAGTCGACCGACAGCACGTCCACCTCAAGCGACGCGCACAGATCGCGGCAGACTCCATCGTGGGTGGACGTGTCTCCGGCAACCCACCCTCCGCCGTGAACATAGATGAGGGGGTATCCGGTCGTGGCGGAGTTGACCTTCTCAGCAGAGTATCGCCGAACGGGTACACCGTCCACCCGTCCGTCGGACACCAAAGCGACGTCCGGGCCACCGTCGAACGCGCGTGCAAGCTCGTGTCGTCGCTTCCGCAAGGTGCTCGGCGTTAGTCCGACCGGCGGCATCTTCGCAACCGCGGCAAAAAACTCTTCCGCCTCGCGCGAACCGCTCACCCGTGACCTCGCGCGATGGTTAGAGCTCCGCCGTTAACAGCGAGAACCTCTCCCGTGATGTAGGAGGATGTTGGGCCAAGCAAGAAGCTCACCGCGGCGGCGACGTCTTTGGGTTGACCCCAACGACCCATCGGCGTGAGTTGCGCCCACTGTGCCGATAATGTCTCTGGGTGAGCGCTCGCGGCGAGTAGGCGATCATTCATCTCGCTGTGAATTAGTCCCGGTGCGACGACATTGCATCGGATGCCGCGCGCGATGTACTCTGCCGCCACCTGCCGGCTGAGAGCCTCAATGCCTCCTTTGGTCATTGCATAGGCGGCGAAACCGGGGAATCCTACGGCTGCCTGAATCGAGGAGATGTTCACGATCGCGCCCGGTCTGTCGGCCTCGACCAGCCGGCGGCAGGCCTCCGCGGTGCCGTGAAAGACGCCGAGCAGATTGACGTCGGTCCCGTGGCGCAACTCCGCCTCGGTCACTTCAGTAACAGCACCGAGGATGTTGTAGCCGGCACAGTTCACCCAGCCACCGAGCGGCGCCAACGCTTCCGCCGCCTGTGCCGCGCGCTGATGGGTCGATGGATCAGCAACATCACCGACAACATGACCTTCGACGTGAGGCGAGCCAGCGATGTCGACAGTAACGACGTGCCAGCCCGCTGTCCTCAGTTCCTGCGCGATCGCATTCCCGATTCCTCCCGCACCGCCCGTGACAACACAACTCCTCGTCATATCACCTCCATCGTGACGCGAACAGATGTCCAGCGCACCTCACGGGGTGCGAGAGTGGGCAAGCGACCACTTTCACGGTCGACACGTCGCCCGAGGAGCGAGCAGTTCGCCGGTTCTATGGCCATCACACCCCACCCGGGTTGGAAGTCGATCCACTGATGAAGGCGATGCAATCCGGTCCACTGCAC
Source organism: Microbacterium sp. MF43 (assembly GCF_012847295.1). GTDB lineage: Bacteria > Actinomycetota > Actinomycetes > Actinomycetales > Microbacteriaceae > Microbacterium. The sequence continues at coordinate 820,198 of NZ_JABBDY010000002.1, read as the reverse complement.
GTGAGCGCGGATGCCTGCCTCGTAGTTCATGACCGTGACGCCCTCCTCTCCATCAACAGACTGATGCTCAAGAACAACCTCGTGCGATGCCCCGACACTCGATGGAGCGGACCAGTGCCCGCATTCCAGGTTGGAGGCCGTGTCCCTCGCCTCATATCCGCGGCTTTGGAGTCGCACACAAGTCGAGATGCCGAGCAAGTCACCACCAAAGTTGACGTGATACAGCAAGGGTGCGGGTTCTGGCAGGACGCCGTCATTCCGCACCGCATCAAGGATCTCGACAAACCCGCGAGCGCAATCCACCACCACCGTCCGGCTGCAGTGCAACATGTCGTCGTTGAGTTCCGCGCTAACGCTCCAGACATCGCTCGCTGGACGATCCACTCGAGCAGTTTCGGTCGGAGTGAGGGCGAACCTGCCGTGGAGCCCGTGCCCTTCACTCGGCGCGCCGACGTTGCGAAGGCCGCACGTGGTGATCAGTCCACCGGAGAAGGCGTTGAGCCACGGGTCTGCATGCGAGCTGCTCGCGGTGGAGTAAGCCGAACGTTGCCAACTGACAAGGCGATTCGCGAACCGGACCGCTCCCACCCCCATGCCTGCGCGCGGCAGGAGTTCGGCGGTCAGAGTCCCCTCTTCGCCCAGCTTCAGTCGGGCGGGTATCCGGCTCATGCGTGCGCGCTCACTGGCGGATGGTTGCGGGGGAAGATCTTCTCGTCCCAAAGAATTCCCAGTCCCGGCGCCGTGGCGGCTGCCGTGACCGGCTCCATCTCCCATGGCGCTTTGACAACCAGCTGATCGAAGTTGTCGGCGCCGGTTTGGACCGGGACCGTCTCAAGGGCCTCGGCGCCGAACGGGCCCGCCAAGTGGACGTGAATCTCGGGAAAGTAGTGCGGAAGTATCGCTTTACCAGCGGACTTGACGATGGCGGCTGCATCAATCCACCCCGTGATCCCCCCGCAGGCGGTCGCGTCTATCCGCGCAACGTCCAATAGGTCCTCGTCGACCAACCTGCGGAAGCTAGCGGCATCCGACTCCCATTCGCCAATGGCGATGCGGCCGGAGTAACTGCGGCGAAGCCGTCGAAGAGAGAGGCTGTCACCAGGCACGAACGGGTCCTCGACGAAGTCCGGCACGAAGGGAAGCATCTCCAGAAACGACAGCGCTTCACGCGCATCAACCCACTTGCCGTTTGCGTCTATGGAGAGCTTCGCGTCGTGCGGCAGGGCGTCGAGAGCGACCCGTACGCGCTGAGCATCGTTAGCCGGGGTGTCCCCGCCCACCATCATCTTGAACTTGCGGTGACCCCGTTGCGCCATCTCCGCATACTCCGCCGCGAGCATGTCGAGAGTCTTCCCGTCGCGGTAATAGCCCAGAGCGACCAGTACCTCCGTCTGTTCGCCGGAGCCTCCGACGAGATCGCTAATGCTCCAACCCACTTGCGATCCCCACGCGTCCCACATGGCGATGTCAACAAGTGAAAGCGCGCGCGGGAACATCCCGCGCGTTCCCCAGAACCGCTCGGCGTTAGGGGCCAGGGTCCGGGCGAGCGCTCGGCCTGCCGAGGCATTCAGCCCGATCGCATACGGCGCGATCACACTCTCGATGATCGTTGCGAGTGGGGCACCGCGCGTGAAGCCGACTGCGCGGCCGACCGTCCCAGCAATCGTGGAAACCTCTGTAACCACGTACTCTCGATCGGAAATGAGAGTCGTACCATTACGGACCGGATTCTCAAGTGGAAGCGTGAACTGGTAGGCGATCACCGAGGCGATGCGGTCGCCCGGGTCGGCTAGCTCATCAAGATCGGGGGGCACGGTCGGACCCTCCCAATCCAAGAGCCGTCCAACCGCCGTCAACGGTCAGCACGCTGCCCGTGATCCAGGAAGACTTTGGAGATAGAAGAAACTCGACGGCGTCGGCGATGTCGCTTGCCTCGCCCCAGCGGCCCATGGGGGTGCGGTCGAGTATCTCGTTTTCGTCGATCACGCCTCGTGAGAGATTTTGCCTCACGAGGTCCGTCATGATGTATCCAGGCGAGACGGCGTTCACGCGGATCCGCGGTGCATACTCGATCGCGAGAGACCGGACGAGGCCCTCAACCCCTGCTTTGGTGGCGGAGTACGCGGCCCGCCCGCTGAATCCTTGGCTGCCCGAGATGGAGGAAATGGCCACGAAGGATGCCCCCTCGGTGAAGACTGGTAGGGCGACGCGAAATGTCTCGAAGACGGCGCTCAAGTTGATCTCGATCATCGCGTCCCACGCGCCTCGCGGATACGTGAGTGTGGGACCGGGGCGGCTGATGCCAGCACAGGCAACGACTCCGTCCACGCCTCTGGCGAGTTCGCAGGCCTCCGACAGCACGCTGGTGTCCGCGACGTCGCCAGATACGGCGACGAGGCGGTCCAGCCCCTCCGTCAACCTGAATTCCTGCAGCGTCCGGTCGAGAGGGGCCACGTCTTGATCGACCACGACTACGCGCTCGCCGCGCTCGAGGAGCTGCCGAGTGCACGCCAGACCTATCCCGCGGGCGCCGCCTGTCACGATGACGGTCATCGTCCGCCCCTCCGCTCATCTTCCGAGACGACCTCGTCGGTTGTCGAGTCAATTGGCCCGGCCCCGCATGACCGGGCGGCCAGAGGCGTTTCTGGCCGGAAGGGGTGAGCTCCTGACTCGGTCAACTCATGCGCGACCACCGTTCGTGCGCCGAGGTTGGCGATGAGAAGGGTCCGGTTACGGTCTCCCGCGAATGCGACGTTTGTCGGCATGGCGAGCATAGATGCTTGCGGATCCTCAAGCAGTGTCGCTACGCGGCCGTCCGGATCAACTTTCCAGATCGTGTTGGGTTGATAGAAGGAGACGATCATCCCACCGTCGATGGTGAACGCGAGACCGTCGGGAACCCGGCCGGCGGTTGGCAGGACGGTTTCTCGTCGCCCGAGCGTGTGCGTCTCAATCGCGAAGCGCGAGACGCCGAATCTACTTTCAACGACGTAGAGGTAGCGGCCCGATGGGTCCACCGCCAGGCCGTTCGTGAACCTCGGGGCTTCCATCGTCATCAGTTGGGTTTGCCCATTGCCGAGGAGTTCGTAAACTCTCCCGTCATCCTCGCCCCATGACCCGGAGTCCGATACGAATGCGCGACCGTCTGGGGCAAACGTGAGTGAGTTGAGGTGCACGAACCCGACGTCGCGAGGCCCCCGGGTCACCGTGTCTACCGACCCGTCCACCGCGTTGTACCGAAGAACCGACCCTAAGCCTGGGTTGCAGACATAAAGGTTGTCGTATGCGTCTGCTGCGATTCCGAGTGACCTGCCCCCGCAGGACGCGACCTTAGTAAAGTGACCAGAGGCTGGATCGCCGATATAGATCTGTCCGCGTTCACCGCCAAACGCGACTCGTCCGTCGCGGAGGGCGCAGAGGTCCTCGGCGTGATCGACACCGTCAAACACGGTGTCGAGACCAGCTAGATCGAACGTCATCGCCCCACCAGGCCCATCGCCCCACGGACGATCCACTCCGCGTTCGGCAGGATTGCCTCTTGCAGTGTTGGAGACGCAGGAACTCGAACGTCCGGCATTGCAACACGTGCCACCGGAGCATCAAGGAGCCAGAAGTACTTCGATGCGGCCCTCGCGGCCACCTCCGCCCCGAAGCCGCCGGTCAGATTCGCTTCGTGCGCGACGAGCAACCTGCCCCCGGAGGACTTGAGTGCGTTCCCAATCGCTTCGTCGTCGAGCGGACTGAGCCAGCGGAGGTCGAGCACAGAAGCCGACACACCGGACGCCTCCAGCTGCTCGGCCGCGCGGAGCGCCGTGCGTGCCATCCGACCCCAGGTCACGATGAGGAGGTCGTGTCCCTGCTTCAACAGCCGCGCGCCGCCTACTGCTTCGGTCGCCCCGCCGAGATCGACGGCCGCCTTCTCGCCGTAGAGCGCCCGCGATTCGATGATGAAGACCGGGTCGGGGTCAGCGACAGCGGCGCGCAGCATCGCATAGGCGTCCTGCGCGTCAGACGGGAGACCCACCTTGATACCCGGGATGTGAGCCAGCAGAGCCTCCAAGCTCTGGGAGTGTTGGGCGCACGAGCCGGGCGTAATCCCTTGCTGCATTCGCACGACAAGGGGCGCGCTACGTGATCCGCGCGAAAGATAGCGCACGTTGGACATTTGATTGACTACCTGATCGAATGCGACGAAGAGGAAATCTGTCCACATGATCTCGACGACCGGCCGCAACCCCTCGAGGGAAGCACCGAGGGCGGCGCCGAGAATCGCCGCTTCGGCGATGGGGGTGTCAAACGCCCGCTCCTCGCCAAAGGTCTTGTACAGGTTTCGAGTCACCCCAAACGTGCCCCCTGGTATCGCGATGTCCTCGCCAAACGTCACCACCTCGGGCCTCTCCGACATCTCGGATATCAGCGCGCGATTGACCGCTTGAGCGTACGTCAGCTCCTCCTTTGCGCCGCTGGCGTCGGCCGAGGCGAACGCCGGAGGTTTTGCCGCGGTGATGTGGGCTAGGGCCGATTCGGCGGAAGGTAGGGGTTGTGAGAGCGCAATCTGCACGGCTTCGTCGGCGGCGGCGCGAGCGGACTCGATGATTGCGTCGACTCGTCCCCTTTCGTCTATCGACTGATCGGCGAGCTGCGCCGCCAAGAGCTTGAGGGGGTCGCGCGCCGCGGCGGACGCCCTGTCTTCGGCGCTGCGATAATGTTCGATGTCACCGCTGTAATGCCCCAGAAGGCGGGGCGAGTGGACCTCGACAAACGAGGGTCCATCTCCACGTCGCGCGCGTTCGACGACATCGGCGAACACGTCGTGCATTGTCGACAGGTCTGAACCTGAGGCGACTCGAGTGTTGATTCCATAGCCCGCTGCGCGTTGCTCAAGCGACACGTGGGGGACTGTCGCCGAGATCGGGGTCATCTCCGACCAGCCATTGTTCTCGCAGACGAAGATTACCGGCAGATTACGCGCGACCGCGAAGACCATCGCCTCGTGGACCGCGCCTTGGTTGGTCGCCCCGTCGCCGAAAGCCACGACGCAGACTCCGCCTTCGCCCGCGGCGCGCAGCCCCATCGCCACTCCGTTCGCGATAGGTGCGCCGGCGCCGACGATGCTGTTTTCGCCGATGAATCCGTACTCCGGGGCGGAGAGATATGGCGAGCCGCCGCGGCCACCATTGGTACCGGTGCCTCGACCGAGGAGCTCGCTCATCAACTGCATTGGGGGGACTCCGCTCGCGAGTGCCCACCCGTGGCCGCGGTACGTCGAGATAACGCGATCTCGCTGATCCAACACGCCCGCCGCTACGACGGGCGCCGTCTCCTGCCCTACGCACACATGAATTGACCCGCTCACGAGCTCTTGACGGCGGAGGGTCAGTGCGTGCTCTTCGAGCGCGCGGATGAACGCGACGCTGTACAGCCAGTCGTGCGGCTCCGTGGAACGCTTCAGGGGCATCGGTTGAGTCATCTTTGGTCCTCGGAGCTTCGGTGGGCGAACGGGCGATTCATCGTATCTATCGCCTTGACAATTGGAATGGACAAGACTTTTGGCCGCGAAAGTGGAAGAATGCCTAGCGATTCATCCTAACAATAAGCGCGGAGGTTGAGATGCGGCAAGCACTTCGGTGGGGAATCATCGGGACAGGTAGTGTGGCCCGGTCGATGACCCGCGACCTGCTGGGCTTCGGACACTCCGTGGTGTCGGTCGGCTCGCGGAACCGACCGCGAGCCGACGAGTTTGCGACCAGCTTCGGAATCCCCCGTGCTCACGGGTCCTACGAGGACTTGGTGAACGACCCCACTGTCGACATCGTCTACGTAGGCACTCCTCACGTCGCGCACGCCTCGAACGCGCTGCTGGCGCTCGATGCGGGCAAGCATGTACTCGTCGAAAAGCCATTCACTATCACCGCGGAGGAAGCGCGCCTAGTCACGAACCGGGCGCGAGAGAAGGGTCTTGTGGTACTGGATGCGATGTGGACACGCTTCCTCCCCCACATGGTGCGGATACGGCAGATCATCGAGGACGGCACGCTCGGTGAGATCCACACGTTGATTGCCGATCATGGTCAGCGGCTTCCACTAGAGCCGCCGCACCGGTTCAACCAGCCGTCGCTCGGCGGCGGCGCAATCCTCGAGCTCGGCATCTATCCCGTCGCATTTGCGTCGCAATTGTTCGGTCCCCCCGCGCGCACCCTTGCGACTTCGTCACCGACGCCTGAAGGCGTGGACCGTCAGACGTCTGTGATTTTTCAGTACCCCGGCGGCAAGCAGTCGCTAATTCAAACGGCAATCGACGCCCAGGGGCCGAACACTGCAGTGGTGGTGGGGACCGAGGCTCGAATCGAAGTCGAGTCCGTGTGGTACTCGCCGACCAGCTTCGTTGTCCGAGATCCGGCAGGCAAGGTGCTCGAGCGCTTCGAGGAGGAGGTGCCGCATCGTGGCATGCAGTTCGAAGCGGCAGCGCTGGAGGACCAGATCGCCCGCGGAATTCTGGAGAGTCCGGTCATGCCTCCCGCCGAGAGTGTAGAGATCATGGCGGCCCTCGACGAGGTCCGCAGGCAGATTGGGCTCCATTTTCCTTTCGAGCGGTAGGCGCGCCCGAATCTCAGATACATAGGATGAATAGCGATTCTCGCCGGCAACTTCGCCAGACCCGTTATCCCGCAGGGGAGGACTTCGCGCGGGTGTGGGTGAGAGCTTCATCCGTTGGAAATCCAGAGCCGGGAGGCGCTATGCATCGCTGCGCCAGTACCGAGCATGAACCGTGATCGTTTCGCCCTTGACAACGGGGCTCTGAGGATTCATCCTATATTTCGGATGGCACGGGTCACGGTGCAATCCTCAGGCGAGCGCTTCGCGCGTCTGGTTCCCGCAGTGCCTCAACGGAGAGTCCCATGAACAAACGACGCGGAAGTCTTGCCCTCGTCGCGGTCGGAGCGACCCTGGTCGTCGCCGGCTGCAGCTCTGCTGGCAATGAGTCGGATGGCGACGCAGTCACCATCACGGTCGACAGCTGGAGGAGTGATGACGCACAGGTGTGGGAAGACGTCATCATCCCTGCTTTCGAAGAGTCCCATCCCGGCATCGAGGTGGAGTTCGAGGCGACGCCCAACCAGGCGTACGCCCCCGCTCTCACCACCAAGCTCGAGGGAGGAACGGCCGCAGATGTCTTTGCCTGCGAGCCGTTCGACACGAGCCTGGCCCTGTGGGACGCGGGCTTCCTACCGGATCTGTCTGGCATGCCCGAATTGGAGCGAGTGACGGATGTCGCAAAGGCGGCGTGGTCCACCGACGAGGGCACTCCGTACTGTCTTCCCGCTTCATCCGTGATGCACGGGTTCACCTACAACAAGACCGTGTTCGACGAACTGGGACTTACGCCCCCGGAGACCGTCGACGAGTTCTTCGATGTGCTCGACGCGATCAAGCAGGCGGGCTACACCCCGCTTTCCTACGGCACAGGAGACGCCTGGATCACGACGGTGACCGGCCTGAGCAACGTAGGTCCGAACTTCTGGGACGGCGAGAACGGCCGCCAGGCCGTAATCGACGGTAGCCAAGTTCTCACCGACCCCGAGTACGTCGCTGCGTGGCAGTTCATGCAGGACTGGATCCCCTACCTGCCTGACGGCTATCAGAGCGTGAAGTACACGGACACCCAGGAACTGTTCTACCAGGGAGAGGCCATCATCATGCCTGCTGGTTCCTGGGAGATCCGCGGCTTCGAGGACAGGGCCGATTTCGAGGTGGGCATCTTCCAGCCTCCGGTGCAGAACGAAGGCGACCCTCGCTGGATCAACGACTTCATCGACACGGCGTACACCTACAATCCCGAGTCGGACCACGTCGAAGAGGCCAAAGAGCTGCTGGCGTGGCTGGGAGGCGAGGAAGCAGCCGTCCTGAACGCGAACGCGTTCCCGGGGTTCCTGCCATTGAGTGACTACGACGTCGAGCTCGAAAACCCGATCGCACAGGAGTACCTTTCGTGGCGCGAAACCGCGCAGCCGACCATTCGGCTGTGGGCGCAGTACTTGTCGCGCGGAACGCCCAGCCTCAGCGACATTGCCACAGACGTCACCACGAAGGTCCTCAACGGTGACATTACGGCTGAGGAAGCCGCCGAGCAGGCGCAGACTCAGCTCGAGTCGTGGTACGAGCCTCGCCAGTGATTTCCGGTGGGTGGCCGGGAACAGCCCCGGCCGCCCACCGAAATCACAGTCGATCGATGAAGCGTCGTCAAGTCCGAACCACAGGACCGACCCTCAGACCGAGAGCGAGCATCCTGTTCGGGTTCCTGTTCCCCGGGCTCCTGCTCTACATGGTTTTCATGATCATCCCGCTCTCCGGGTCCTTTGGGATCAGCCTCTTCGAGAGCGGCACAGCAGAGGGGCCGACACAGTACCCGTGGGACAACTACCTTGCGCTGATGTTCTCGCCGGCGTGGTCGTCGCTCTTCTGGCCCGCGCTTCTCCACAACGGCATCTTCTTCGCGATACAGATGCTCGTGCAGATCCCTCTCGGGCTTCTGTTCGCAGTCCTGCTTGCTCGGCGGGTGTTACGTCTCCGCGCCGCCTACCGCGCGAGCCTCTTCTCCCCGGCAGTCCTCTCAACGGTGGTGGCAGGGTTCACTTGGCTGCTGATTCTCAGCCCGATCTGGGGTGTTGCCCGGGACATCTTGGAAGCGATTGGGCTGGGTGAACTGTTCGAACCTTGGTTGGGTCTTCAAGGCTCCGCGCTTGTCACGGTTTCACTGATCGCGGTCTGGCAGTCGTTCGGCGTGCCAATGATGCTGTTCCTCGCTGCACTCGTGTCCATCCCTGATGAGCTGATCGAGGCCGCGAGGATGGACGGTGCGACCAACGGACGCATCTTCTGGTCTGTTCAGTTGCCGCTTATCGCTCCCACCGTGGGCGTGATAGCTGTGCTCCTCTTTGCAGGGAGCATGAATGCCTTCGATCTGATCTTCACTCTCCAGGGTCCTCTCGCAGGACCCAACTACAGCACTGACGTGCTGGGAACGCTCTACTATCGGACGTTCTTCGGAGGGCCGGGAATCGCTGGTAATCAGGCGATGGGCGCGACGATCGCGGGAATGACAGTCCTCATCACGGTGATCGTCCTCGTCCCGTACATCTACTTCGTCCAGCGAAAGTTGCCGAGCTATGCCCTCTAGGTTGTCGTCAGGACGCGTTGTGCGCCGTCCAGAGCAGCGCGGCGAATGGCTTGCTCACCTGATACTCGCGCTCGGAAGCCTTCTCGTAATCGGACCGGTCGTCATGGTGGCGATCAACTCCTTCAAGGACCGCGACGCGCTCTTCGCCCACCCATTCGCCCTACCGATCGGAGAGGCGTTCAGCCTGGGCGGCTACGAACGCGTTTTCGACGATGGGCACTTCGGGGCTGCGTACCTCAACAGTGCAGTGGTGACCGTTGCCAGCACCTTCCTTGTCGTCATCCTCGGAGCGATGCTCAGCTTCGCCCTGACTGAGTACGCCTTCCGTGGTCGTCTCATCGTGTCGGCCATCCTGGGGGCGGGCCTGATCCTTTCCGTCAGGCTCGGAACGGTCGGACTGATCGAAGTGATGTCAACACTGGGACTCATGAACACTGTGCTCGCACTGATTCTCGTGTACACGGCGTCATCGCTGCCCATCGCCGTTCTCGTCCTCAGCCCGTTCATGCGCTCAGTGCCAGCCGAGATCAAGGAAGCAGGGCGGGTTGACGGGGCAGGCGAGTTCACTATCTTCAGGCTCGTCCTGCCCAGCATCAGGCCAGCGCTTGCGACGGTCGCGGTATTTGTGATGATCCCCATCTGGAACGATCTGTGGTTCCCGCTCATTCTTGCGCCCAGCACGCAAACACAAACCGTGACACTCGCCACTCAACAGTTCCTGGGACAGTTTCAAAGCGACTGGCCAGCAGTTCTCGCTGCGCTTACTCTCGCCGCAGCAGGGCCCCTTCTTCTCTACATCATCTTCTCCCGGCAGTTGATCAGCGGTCTCACCTCCGGGGTTACGAAGTGATCCGAATCGGCATTATCGGATCGGGGTGGATCCTGTCCGCGCACCTCCAGGGGATAGCGGACCTCGTTGCCGCCGGTGTCGACGTCCGCATCGGGGGCATATGTACTCGCCGCCCGGAAAGCATCTTGCCACTGTGGCAGGAGCGGTCCGAGTGGCCGATCGAGTTCGCCTCGCGTGCAACCGCGATGCCTCACCTCGCGTTCGCCGAGGTGCAGGCCGATCCTGTGGCACTCTGGGACGACTACGGCGGCATGATCGCGTCCGGTGATGTGGATGCCGTGCTTGACCTGACCCCGCCGTTTCTGCACCACCGTGTGGGTCACGACGTTCTAAGTGCCGGGCTTCACCTTCTGACAGAGAAGCCCCTGGGTCTCACTGTTCGCACGGCGTCGACGCTCGTCGCCACAGCGATCAAGCACGACCGAGTGCTCGGCGTCGCGGAGACGGTTCGGTGCATGGATGAGGTGCAAGTGGAGCGGCAGGTGATCAGCTCCGGCGGCGTGGGAATACTTCGTCAGGTTTCTTGGAACAACGTCGGTGGAGCGTGGGCGCCAGACCGCGTGGTTGCAGGAACGACGTGGCGGCATCGTCGGCGGTACGCGGGCGGTGGGACGACGCTGGACAATGGTGTGCACTACGTGGACTGGCTGCGCTACACCGTCGGGGAAGTCGTTAGCGTCGTCGCGCGCACGAAGATCGCTGAGCCGATTCGGTATACCGGCGGCGGCGGTGCGGTGGCTGCCGACGTCGACGACGTCCTGCAGGCCGTGCTCTCCTTCGAGAACGGTGTAGTGGGCTCTCTCTCATCATCCTGGGCGACCTCCGGCGGCGGCGAGCCGCAGCCGACCTATCGCGGTTCGTTAGGCGAGTGGAGTGGTCATCCCGGGGAGGCGCCTTCCGGACCGCGCCTTGAAGGAGTTGGGCTTCTCCGCGAGAACACCTTCGCGAACCCATTTGCGGAGCAGATCTATCGATGGCTTGGCGCGATCGGAGGCGAGGGCAAAGTCGCCGTGACTGGCGAGGAAGGGCTTCGGGACGTGGCGGTCTGCATGGCGCTTCTGGAATCGTCGCATGTCAACGCATGGGTGGATGTCGACGACGTCCTCCGGGGTCGCGTGAACGCATATCAGGCTGAGATCGACGAGTTTCATCTTGGGCCGCCCGCTTGAAACCTTCTTCCCGTGCGCCGGGAGCAGACACCGAAAGGAAGAAACAAGGGAATGACCGTTGAGACACTTGACCGACTCGCCATCACTGCCAAGTGGGGGGAGATCGGAGTAGGCGGGTCGCTGGGGAACTCGGTTGGCTATCTCCAGGCAAGCCCGGACGGGGGCGTAGACAATCTGTGGGATGTCGCTGATTCCTTCCTCGTGGGGCGAGTCGACCTCAGCCCGTGTCGCGGGGGACGTGCGATATCACCCGACTCAGTGACGTTTCACCCCGGCCACATCCGTGCGGACTGGGCGACAGGGTGGGGGCAGGTGTCACGTACCACTGCACTCACCTCCTACGACGGGCGGGTGGTGTGTTCGATATGGCTGGACCTACACAACGAGACCTCCCGTGAGCAGAGCGTCGACATTCTCCTAAGGGCGGACTTCACGGCCAACGTCCGCACTCGCCACTCCAAGAAGCCGGGATGGACGCCATCGGAAACTCGCTTCACTGTTTCCACGGAGAGCGGTCTCATCACAGCTCGGGCAACTTCAGGCGACGCTGTGACTTTCGTTGCTGGTCACGCACTCGGGCCCGTCCGAATAAGCGAGCCGTCGCGCGCCGCGTCGGAGTGGGCCGTCGCGGTCCCTCCCTCCTCTCGCACCCGTGTTCGAGTCACGATCTCGCGGACGCAGGAGGCTGCCCACGCTGTACTCGAGGACGATGGGTTTCTATTGCGCGACGAACAGACGCTCGCCGCCAGCATCTCAGGAGCATCCATTCTCACCCCGGACAGTCGAATCGACGACGCCAACGAATGGGCGAAGATCAACGCGATCCGGGTGCAGCACGAGTTCGCGACCGGGGCCGCGTTCACGAACAATCCTCCACAAGACATTGCAGTCGTGCGGGACATCGCCTGGTTCGTCCTCGGCGCGGCGTTGTTCTCCACCGACTTCGCCGCACGGCTCCTCGAGTTCGTTGCCCAGTACGGCGTAGAGCCGGCCGGAGACATCACCGAGTTCATGCGGAGCGCGGTCGACCCGCAAACCGATCCGCCGGCGCGGGGGGATCATCTCGCAATGACCTTCCACGGCGTGGCGCATCGCACCGAGGACTTTTCTGCACTCGTCTCGTCGCCGCCGTTCGATGGTTTCCGTGACGGATACGCCCTCACGGTGAAGGACGACACGCCGCTCTTCATCATTGCGGTCGCCGCGCATTACCGAGTTGCCAGAGATCCGATCTTCCTCGGTCGGATCCTTCCCACGGTCGTCGCGGCCGCCGAGTACCTCCTCGATCAACGTCGCGCCGACGGGTTGTTCTATGCGGAAAGCGCGCGATACATCGAGCCGACTAACGTCTGGGGTCTCGCCACCTGGAGAAACATCATCAACGGCTATCAGATCCTCGGCGCGACCACTGAGATAAACAGCCTCATAGCCCAAGCCCTCGACGATGTGGGTTACCTCTTGGAGGCATCGGGGCATGCCCAGGCGGGGTCTTGGCGCGATCGCGCGAGCGAGCTGCGGGGCGCGATCAACGCAGAATTGTGGAGCTCGGCGCTTAATTCCTACGCGTTGACGAAGACGGGAGACGGGATGGTGCGCCAGGAACTTACTTCCGACGTGGTCTTTCCCCTCCTGTTCGGTGCCGCCGAGGGCGACCGCGCGAAGGCGGTGGCGGACCTTCTCACCTCGCCTCGCGTCCAGGCACCAGCAGGAGCCCGCACCGTGCCGCTGGGTGAGCCGGAGTACGACGACGAGTATGGACTGGGCCTGATGGGGGGTGTCTGGCCGAACCTCAGCGCTTGGATCGCAGTAGCAGTGCGCGACCATGATCCGGACGCAACCGCGACGTCGCTCGTGACACTAAGCGTCCCCGTACTCAGTGATAGCCCGGTCCAGTTCGGCCAAGTAGCGCCCGGCGCGTTCCCTGAGTGGTTCTCCGGCGCCCCCGACCGACCTCCCTTGAGTCTGGGCATGGCAGCCAGCCCATGGATGCCGCCGACCTACACATGGGCGGTCGTGCGAGGACTCTTGCACCTCGACCATGAGGATGGCCAACTGTCGTTCGGCGCGAGTCTTCCTCCGCTGCCTGCGGGATGGAGCGGTTGGGGGGTGAGGCGCCTGCCCGCTGGAGAGCATTCCGTGACTGTGATCCGTGTTGGCGACGTGGTGTACGCGACTCGACGGATAGTCGGCGTCGAGGCCGATGTGATGCTCTGGGACGTTACCGACGAGGTGACGGCCTCAGCGAGGGTTGTCGCACTCGCCGACCACACGCGGCTCGTCGTCCTCGCGGATGCGCCGTGCGAAGTCGAGTTTCGTGGGGAGCGCTTCCGCCTGGAAGGCACTGGATCAACTTGTTTTGGATCGTTCGGACTTTCCAATTGATCCTATCTTTCCTCGTTACAGTGATGTAAATTCTAAGGAACTCAGCGCAGATTCCCGTAATTGGTGGGATGTTTCGTGCAGAGACCGACACAGCGTGCAAGGAGGCATGATGAACAGATCGATAAAGGCGGGCGCAGGGGTGGTCCTGCTGGCAGCGGCCGTGAGCGTCGCGGGATGCACCTCGGGCGCGCAGAGTGAGGATGAGACGTTCACCGTCCTGTCATCATTTACGCCCGACAGTCCCGAGTGGAAGATCCAGGAGGATGTGATCGCTCAGTTCGAGGAAGATAGCGGACTTGAGGTTGAAGTCACCCCAGCAGGTGACGACATCCAAGAGGTGTTCGAGACCTCGGTCGTCGGGGGCGACGAAGCGGATGTCGTCATCGTGAATCTCTTCGGCCGGACGCTCGACTGGGTCGCCAATGGAGTGGCCGTGCCGGTTGATGATTACCTCAGCGACTGGGGACTGTCCGACTCCATCAAGCCCGAGGCGCTCGACGAGTGGCAGAACGCCGAGGGCCAGCTCAGCGGGTTCCCATATCGCGGCTTCGTCTGGCCCGTCTGGTACAACCTCGACCTGCTGGAGGACGCGGGCGTGAGCGTTCCCACCACCACCGACGAGTTGATCCGCGCCGCAGACGCCTTGCGGGCAACCGGGTCCGAGCCCCTCGTCGTCGGCGGAAGTGACTGGTCGGGTCAGAAGCTCTTCATGCAGATCATGCAATCGTACATGAGTCCCGAAGATGCGCGTGCCGTCTTCGCGGAAGGAAACTACTGCGCGGTCCCGTCCGCCATGGAGGGCATCGAGCTCTTCACGACGCTAAGGGATGCGGGTGTCTTCATCGCCGATGCGGAGGGATACACCGCTGACCAGATGAATGCGACTTTCTATGATGGCAGCGCTGCGATCATGTCCGCTGGCGAGTGGGCCTTCGGCGACACCCCCGATGACTTGAACATCCAACTGGGGGGCCTTCCCATCCCCGACGGCGGACAATACACCCAGCCGACGGCGCTCTCCGGCTACACGGGCAGCGGATTCTTCATCAGCAACAACGGCGCCGAGAAGATCGACGCTGTCCGCGATTTCGTGTCGGCGTTCTACACCCCGGAGATTGCCGGACGCTTCGTCAACGAGGCGAACGGTTCGGTCGCCTATGTCTTCGACGAGCCCGTCGAAATCACCAATCCGCTGCTCGCGGAGGCGACCGCGGATTTGCCCAGCGCTGTTGAGTTCGCAGTTATGCCCGACACCGCGGTTCCGGGCGAGGTCGCCGATCCCCTTATCCGACAGACGACATTGGCCTACTCACCGGGAGCCGACGCCCAGACAATCTGTGCCGGCCTGGAGAGCGTGTACCCCTGAGGAGCTCATTCGGGCGGGGTCTCGACGGAACCGTGAGCCCCGCCCGCTGCCTCTATCGAACGGAGAGTTTCATGGCCACGGCTGCCGCGCTTAGCCCTGCGACCCCGAAGAGGCGGCGCGCATCCGCTGACAAGCACGGACTTGCTCTGCTGACCACGCCAGCGATCGTCTGGTACGGCGTCTTTACGATCGGTCCGCTCATCGCGATGTTCGTGATCGCGACCCTCGAGTGGTCCGGTCTGGTCGCGGAGAGCGAGTATGTCGGAGCGCAGAACTTCGTCACAATGTGGGCCGATCCGGTCTTCTGGATCGCTGTCCGTAACACCGCGATCCAACTCGCGGTCGTGCTTCCCATACTGCTCGTGTGTTCCTTCATGCTGGGGTACTACGTGTCCTTGAAGCCGCGAGGTCATCGCCTTCTTCGAATTCTTCTCTTCACGCCAGCGCTCATCTCTGTCTCCGCACGCAGCATGGTGTTCTATGCGATCTTCGCCCCCACAGGACTATTCAATCTAACGCTCGAGTCGATCGGCCTCGCGGAGTTGACCCGCCCCTGGCTGGCAACTCAAGAAACGGCTCTTGCGACGGTGATGGTGGTTGATCTGTGGGGAGGCATCGGATTCACGGCGGTGCTGTTTGGCGCGAGGCTGGCTGGCATTGGATCCGACGTTTTCGAAGCAGCGCAGCTCGATGGGGCGGGACATTGGCGGCGCATGTGGGGAGTCGCCTTCCCGATCACGAGGGACTACTTCGGCGTGATCCTCATGCTGCAATTCATCTGGGTGCTGTTCAGCTCGGCGGGGTCGATTCTGTTGCTAACTAAGGGCGGCCCCGGGAACGCATCAACCACGATTTCTTTTCTGGTGTACGACCTGGCATTCACTCAAACACGCATCGGCTACAGCCAGGCGGTGGGAGTGGTTCTCTTCGCGCTCGGAATCGTCGGGGTTGTCATCATTCGTCGCCTTTTCCGACCGGCGGTGTAGTGGACATCATGAACACTTCCAAGCGCCCGCGGGCGAGCGGGTCACGCCTCCGATTGAATCCGATTGCGCACGTCCTCGCTTGGCTCTACGCAGCTCTTCTCGCGATACCGATCATCTTCATCGTATTCGCCTCATTCAAAGACAACACGGAGATCTTTACTGCACCTTTCGCACTGCCAACGTCCCTGGACATCAGCAACTTCGTCGCAGCGTGGAACCGCGTTGAGCTGGGGCTGGGGCTGGTTAACTCGACCCTCACCACGGTCGC
Organism: Microbacterium sp. MF43; assembly: GCF_012847295.1. GTDB lineage: Bacteria > Actinomycetota > Actinomycetes > Actinomycetales > Microbacteriaceae > Microbacterium. Next base: position 803,999 of record NZ_JABBDY010000002.1, on the reverse strand, counting down.
GGCCGAGATCCTTACTCTCGTGCTTGCCATCCCCGCGGCGTACGCCATCGCGCGAAGTACCGGTCGGTTCGGGTTGTTCGTCGAGCGACTTTTCGCTCTGGGGCTCCTCATACCGGCCTTCGCAGCGCTCGTCCCGACGCTCCTCCTCGCAGTCGTCATGGGGCTTTTCCAAACCCGCGAGTTCTTCATTCTCTTTCTCCCAGCGACCGCCCTCCCGCTGTCCGTCATCCTGTTGGCACAGTTCATGCGAGCGGTGCCCCAGGAATTGGAGGAGAGCGCGATGCTCGACGGCGCGAGTCGGCTTCGCATCTTGGTGAGTGTCTATGTTCCCCTCACGATTCCGGGTGTGGTTACCGTTCTTATCCTCAACTTCCTGACCTTCTGGAACGAGTACTTGTTCGCTCTGATCCTGATCGGTCCGCGGGTCGAGGAACGAACAGTCCAGGTCGCGCTGCCCACCCTCATCAGTCTCACGTCAACGGACTATGGCGTCCTGCTGGCCGGCTGCCTGATCACGATGATCCCCGTGTACCTCGTCTACATCCTTCTTCAGCGCCGCATGGAAGACGCGCTTCTCCAGGGCGCTGTAAAGAGCTGATTCTCGCCGCGCACAAGCGCCACATCCAACTCATAGGAGTATCTGTGCCCACAATCACTGCAGTCGACGTCATCGATGTCCGCTTTCCCACCTCGGTCACGCAAGACGGATCGGACGCGATGAACGCCGACGCCGACTATTCCGCGGCGTATGTGATCATTCGCACCGATGCTCCAGGGGTGGCGGGGTACGGTTTCACCTTCACCATCGGCCGGGGAAACGATGTGTGCGTGCTGGCGAGCCGTCTTCGGGCCGCCACCTTGGTGGGGCTTCGCGTAGAAGCCGTCGTAGGAGATCTCGGGGGCACGTATCGCATGTTGAAGTCCGACTCCCAGCTGCGCTGGCTCGGGCCCGACAAGGGGGTGGAGCATCTGGCGCTGGCCGCAGTGATGAACGCCGTGTGGGACCTCGCGGCGCGCCTCAAAGGTCTACCGCTTTGGCAATTCCTCGCCTCCATGTCCCCCCCCGAGCTCGTCGACACGATGGACCTGACCTATCTCAGTGACGCGCTCACGCGTGAGGACGCAATCGAGATCCTCCAGTCGATGGGTCCATCGCGCGACGCGCGCCTGGAGCACCTAAGTGAGAACGGGTACCCGTGTTACACCACAAGCGCGGGCTGGCTGGGTTATGCGGACGACCGTCTTCGGAGGCTGTGTCGAGAAGCCGTTGAGGCGGGGTACCGAGACATCAAGATCAAAGTCGGCGCCAATCACGAGGACGATGTGCGCCGGCTAACAATCGTGCGTGATGTCATCGGCCCTGAGATCAACCTCATGATCGATGCGAATCAGGTGTGGGATGTCCCTGAGGCCATCGAAAAAGTACGCGACCTCGCCAGATTCGCGCCGCGGTGGATCGAGGAGCCGACAAGCCCTGACGATGTGCTGGGCCACGCACAGATCCGACGAGCAGTCGCACCGGTCGCGGTCGCTACCGGCGAGCATGGGATGAATCGCGTGCTTTTCAAGCAGTTCTTTCAGGCCGATGCGATCGACGTCTGCCAGTTGGATTCTGCGCGCTTGGCGAGCATCAACGAGATCCTGCCCGTCTATCTTATGGCTCACCGATTCGGGGTCCCCGTCTGCCCGCACGCGGGGGGAGTCGGGTTGTGCGAACTCGTACAACACCTTTCCGTGTTCGACTACATCGCGATCTCGGGAAGTCTTGAAGGTCGCGTGACCGAGTACGTCGACCACCTCCACGAGCACTTCGAGGACCCTTGCATCGTCGATCGTGGAGCCTATGTGGTACCGCGCGCTCCCGGATACAGCGCGAAGATGCTCGACGAATCGGTCGCGCGATTTACTTATCCGGACGGCGAGTATTGGCGCGAACTGGTCGGTCCGGCCTACGCCACAGGATGATCCAGGATGAAGTCCTCCACACCGAGCAGGTGCGCGCCCATTCGGAATCGTGCGGCCTCTGGGTCGCGTGCGCGCAGGGCGTGAAGTATGGCCTGGTGCTCGGCGTGAGTCGTAGCCAGAACGCCGTGCTCAACGGTGGCACGCCGCATTCTGTCGCGGATCGTGCGGGAAGAAAGCGCCTCAATAAGCGCTTCGAGCACGGGGTTCCCAGACGCTCTCGCGATCACATGGTGGAATGCCATGTCCGCGCGGATGAATCGTTCCACCTGATCCAAACCGTTTGCAGCGATAAGGCCCTCGCAATCGTTAAGGATACTCTCGGCGTGAGACAGCTCAACGTCGGTGATCGCGAGCGCCGCACGGCTAGCAGCGTCGGTCTCCAATGTGCGGCGCACAGCCTGTAGGTGCGCGGTCGCTGGCCCTGTGTACAACTCGACGAGAAAGCTCATCGGCGCGAGCAGAAGTCCCGGTTCGAGCGCGGTCACATATGTGCCGTCGCCTTGCCGCGTCTCGAGCACCCCCATCATGCAGAGGGCGCGCACTCCTTCTCTTAGAGAGCTCCTGGACACCTTGAATTCGACTGCTAGATCCTTTTCGGTGGGAAGCCTCGAGCCCGCGCGGAGTTCGCCGCTGAGGATCCTGGCCTTCACGCTCTCGACGACGACATCCGTTTGAGATTGCTCCCGCGGCTCGGCAGCCGCAAGCGGATCGCTCAGGAGATTGGTCATCCGATGATTGTAACGCCGTCAGCGAAAGATGTCTCGACGATTCTGATGGTTGCACCAAATTCATCCTATGTATAGGCTGGAGGTGCTCGAGGACATCCCTTTTCAGGCCTGTGACGAGGAGTCTGCAGGGAAAGAGATCAGGCAAATAGAAGGGGAAGGCAACGGATGGGGCCCAGCTTGAGAGTGACTACCGCTAAGTTGGACGGCGACTGGGAACTCCGCGCGGTCGCAGGCCCGCAACCCTCCGACCTCGGCGAGGGGTGGATCCCGGCGCGGGTCCCGGGCGCGGTGCACACTGATCTACTCCGTGCCGGACACATTGAAGACCCGTTCTACAGCACCAACGAGCGCCGGCTCCACTGGATTGGTCTGTGTGATTGGGAGTTCCGTCGCCGCTTCGAATGGAGTGGGAGAAGCGGTCAGAAGGTCGATCTCGAGTTCTTCGGCCTTGATACCGTGGCGACGATCCGCCTGAATGGGGCTCTCGTCGGCGTGACCCGCAACATGCACCGGCGATTCGTCTTCGACGTGGGCAACCTGTTGCGGGACGGATCGAACGAACTAGTGGTCAGCTTCGAGTCGCCCGTCAAGTACGCAGATCGTCGCAGTCAGGAACTCGGTTACCGCCCGCACGCTAACCATCACCCGTACAATGCGGTCCGGAAAATGGCGTGCAGTTTCGGTTGGGACTGGGGGATCGATGCAGTCTCGTGCGGAATCTGGCGGTCCGTCCAACTCGTCGCATACGAGTCTTGCCGAATCCGCGATGTGCGCGTCGTGCCCAGACTGGTCGACCAGAACGGTCTTCTGGACGTCGTCTACGACGTGTCCGGCGCGCCAGATGGCGGATCTGTGCGGCTCATTGTGGAGGGTGACGAGCTCGCTCGCCAGCCCGTAGACGCGCCAGCCAACGTCCTTCGCGCCATCGTCCCCTCTCCGAAACTTTGGTGGCCGGCCGGGCACGGCCCGCAGCACCTCTATACGGTCCGCGTTGAGGTTCTCGACTCATCGGGTCATATCATCGATCATCGCTCTTTCCGCACGGGCTTCCGAAGCGTCCTGGCCGAGACAGAGGTCGATGCCGAGGGCACCGCGTTCCGGCTGGTGGTCAATGGCCGCGCTATCTTCGTCCGCGGCGCAAACTGGATTCCCGACGACACCTTCCCACATCGGGTCGACAGATCACGCTACCGGCAAAGGGTGGGGCAGGCGCGCTTCGCGAACATCAACCTCCTGCGTGTGTGGGGAGGCGGCATCTTCGAGAGTGACGACTTCTTCGACGAGTGCGACGAGCAAGGCGTCCTCGTCTGGCAGGATTTCCTCTTCGCCTGCGCCGCATACTCTGAAGACCCCGAACTCTCAGCGGAGATCGAGGCAGAGGCGCGAGACAACGTCGGGAGAATCTCGAAGCATCCCTCCCTCGTCGTGCTCAACGGCAACAATGAGAATCTGTGGGGGTACGAGGAGTGGAAGTGGCAGGGACGACTCCAGGGTAGAACATGGGGTGCCGACTACTATCACCGGATGCTCCCAGAAATCTGCGCCGAAATGGCCCCGCAGATCGTTTACACGCCGGGAAGTCCTTTCAGCCCCGGGGGTACGCACGCCGCGAACGACCCCGCTCATGGCACCGTGCACATCTGGGATCTGTGGAACACCCGGGATTACCCGGATTACCGCACGTACCGACCAAGATTCGTCTCCGAATTCGGTTGGCAGGGTCCGCCGACGTGGGCGACTCTTTCCGGCTCCGTTGAGGACGACCCGCTCACCCCCGAATCACCTGGAATGCTTGTCCACCAAAAGGCTTCGATCGGCAACTTCAAGCTCACTGACGGTCTCGTCGACCATTTCGTCCTGCCTGACGATATGGAGGACTGGCACTGGGCCATGTCCCTCAACCAGGCGGTTGCCGTTCGGGTCGCTGTTGAACACTTCAGATTTCTTGAACCATCCTGCATGGGGAGCATCGTCTGGCAGCTGAACGACTCATGGCCCGTGACGTCCTGGTCAGCCATCGACTACGGCGGCCGACCGAAGCCGCTCCTTTATGCGCTTCGGGCGGCCTATAAGGACCGACTCATCACGATCGAGCCCGACGGAGACTCGCTTGCCGTCGGATTGTCCAACCACCTGGAACCCACGTGGCTTGGGGAACTGATCGTCAGGAGACGGAACTACCACGGGGACGTGCTGGCCGCCCAGCGCCAGGGCGTCGACGTTCAAGGACGCGCAGCCGCGCGGGTGGTGATCGAGACGCGCGTCGGCACTCCCGGATCCGCTGGCGAGGAGTTCGTTGAAGTTGTTGTCGGCGACGAGAGGGCGTTGTGGTTCTTCTCCGATTATCGGCACACCGCACTCGAGACCCCGCGGTGCGATCTCGCACTGGATGCAATCGATGGTGGCTACATCTTGCGGGTCACTGCGGCCGTGCTCATCCGCGATCTCGCGCTCTTGGTGGACAAAATCGATCCCGAGGCTCGCGTGGACACCCTGCTCACCACGCTGTTGCCGGGAGAATCAGTGGTCATCACGATTTCCACGAAGCAGGCGCTCACCGTAGACCAGCTCGCCGACCCGCGTGTTCTCCGGTCCGCGAACCAGCTCGTGGCAGGGGCCCGTCCGCGTGGAGCTTGATCCCTTTCCCCCGCGGAAGCCCCCCGGTTGGTTTGAGGACGCGAAGCTCGGCATCTTCATTCACTGGGGACCGTATTCTGTACCTGCGTGGGCGGAGCTGAGCGGGGAACTCGGCGCTGTCGATCCCCAGTTCTGGTTCAGGCACAATCCATACGCCGAGTGGTACGCCAATACGATTCAGATCTCGGGGAGCCCCGCCCACGAGCACCACCTAGCCGTCTGGGGTGGGTTCGAGTACGACAGATTCCTCGACCAGTGGCGCGCCGAGTCCTTTGATCCCGACGCGATGATGAGGGAGTTCCGCGAGTGCGGGGCGCGTTATGTCATACCTACCACGAAGCACCACGACGGCGTTCCGCTGTGGGACGCGCCCAGCACCGGCGAACGAAACGCCGTCAGACGAGGGCCGCGCAGAGATCTCATTGCGGAGATCGCCGGGGCTGCTCGAAGGCATGGCCTCCGGTTCGGGACTTACTACTCCGGCGGACTGGACTGGACCGCGGCCCCGACGCCGCCCATCCGGTCGCATGAGGAGATGTACGCAACCAGACCGCGGGATGTCGGCTACGCGCGCTACGCCTTTTCACACGTGTCGGATCTCATCGCGAAGTATCGGCCCGATGTGCTCTGGAACGACATCGACTGGCCCGACGCAGGCAAAGAGGACACGTCGTTTGGATTGCCGCGGTTGTTCCGCGACTACTTCGCTGCCGTGCCTGAGGGACTTGTGAATGACAGGTGGGGGGTTCCCTTCTCCGACTTCGCCACAAGTGAGTACCAGAGCCGCCGGGAGCGCGAGGTCGGATTGTTTGAGCACACGCGAGGGCTGGGGTATTCTTTCGGATACAACGCTCGCGAGACATCCGCTCACGTCTTGAGCGGTGATGCGCTTATCCGTTGCTTGGTCGACGTCGTCGCCCGCGGCGGAAACCTGCTACTGAACGTCGGGCCGGACGCAGCCGGGAATGTTCCCGCCGCACAGCGTGACCCACTTCGCCGCTTGGGCGCGTGGTTGAGCACCAATGCCGATGCCATATACGCTTCGCGCGCCCTTGCGAGCGATATGGCCGATAGTCGCGACGACCCGTGGGTGCGGTGGACGACCGATTCTCGAACACTCTTCGTGTTTTTCGAGCGAGGCCGCGGGCCCGTTCGGTTGCGCCTTCGGGTGGACGCTGTAGACGTGCGGCGGGGTCGAGCGCTTTCCGGTCGCGCGGTCGAGATCGCGGGGGTCGCGGAGGGATTGGACGTGATCGTGCCCGGAGATGGCGTGGAGGTCGTGGCGCTGCCGCTGAGGACGGAGTTGAAGGCATGATTGATCGGCGTTTGCTGTCTAGGGGTCTCGCGTTGACGGAGGTGGGGCTCGGGACCGCCCAGCTCGGAAATCTGTATCGCGCGACGACCGACGAGGATGCACGCGCAGCGGTTGATACTGCATGGGGGGGCGGTGTTCGGTACTTCGACACTGCCCCTCACTATGGTCTGGGCCTGGCTGAGCGCCGGTTGGGCCAAGCTCTGCGGGCGCGATCGCGTTCTGACTACATTGTGTCGACCAAGGTGGGACGCCTCCTCAAGCCGGTTCCGGGCGGCGATAACCGGATGGATGTCGAGGCGTTCGCCGTGCCCGCGACTCATGAGCGAGTTTGGGACTTCTCGCGCGACGGCGTCTTGCGATCGGTGGAGAACAGCCTCGCGCGTCTCGGCCTGGATTCGATCGACATCGCCTTTCTCCATGACCCGGACCATCATGAGTCCGCGGCGCGAGCGACGGGCCTGCCGGCGCTCATCGAACTCCGGGATGAGGGCGCTGTGCGCGCAGTCGGCGTTGCCATGAATCAAGTTGAGATGCCCGCGCGGTTCATTCGAGATTTCGACGTCGACGTGGTGATGATCGCCGGTCGGTACACCCTGCTTGACCAGGGTGCTCAGGAGCAGCTACTCGATCAGGCGACGGATCGACAGGTGGGTGTCATCGCTGCTGCGGTGTATAACTCGGGGCTTCTCAGCACCGATGTCCTCGATCCGACCGCGAACTTCGACTACGCTCCGGCGCAAGCGGAGATGCTCCGGCTGGCCGCGCGAGTGCACGAGATTTGCCAGCGCTATGGAACAGCGGCGCCGTCCGCTGCCGTACAGTTCCCCCTCCGGCACCCGGCCGTGGTTTCAGTTGTCGCGGGAGCACGGGACGCCTCTCAGGTCGACTCGATGCTAGCCCGCTATCACGCCCCGATCCCAGAGCAACTCTGGGCGGCGCTGGAGACTGCCGGTGTGATCGCTGCGCCCGCAGGGCGGCCATGATGCTGACGGAAAGGGCGATCGCACCCTCCGGCGATTCGGGCTCCGATCGGTTCGAGGTCGCGTTAGCGACGGATGCTGACGCCGCGTATGCACCGCAGCCGCCAGGGGACCTCGTCCTCGCTGTGGATCTCGGCGGTACGAAAGTGCAGGCCGCTCTCGTCGGTCGCCGCGGCGAGGTGCTGGCCGAGAGCCTCCGCAAACGGCCGACCGGTCGGCATCGGTCGCGGGACGCACTAGAGGCCACGATCGTTGGCGTTGCCGAGGACGCCGCGGACTGCCTGCCCGGGGGTGCCCGCCTGATCGGCGTCGGAGTAAGCACGGCGGGTCCTGTCGACGTCGAGCGCCGCATGACCTCGCCGCTCAACCTGCCAGCGCTCGTGGATCTCCCGCTCGGCCGAATCTTCGCGGGTGTCGTCGATGGTCCCGTGCACGTCGCGCTTGATGGCGCATGCTTCGCCGTCGCTGAACATTGGGTAGGGGCCCTGCGGAACTCCAACAACGGGTTAGCGGTAGTCGTGTCAACCGGCGTCGGTGGCGGGCTGATTGTCCACGGACGCTGTATGGTCGGCCGATCGGGAAACGCCGGCCACATCGGCCAGACTAAGATTCGGCGTTCACGCGGACGACACTCGCACTTGGGGACGGTTGAGAGACTGGCATCGGGGCCGAGCACGGTGAGATGGGCACAACGACGGGGCTGGGTCGGGAGCAGCGGCGAAGAACTCGCGGCATCGTACGCTCAAAGGGACACGATCGCAGTCGCGGCCGTGCGCCGATCGGCCGAGGCTATCGGTCAAGCGGTGGCTAATGCGGCAACGTTCTTGGACCTCGACACTGTGGTGGTTGGGGGAGGGTTCGCTGAGGTCGCGACCGACTACGTCGACATGGTCCGGGAGGCAACCGAACGGGCAACGGTAGTGGACTACTCGCGACTCGTGACCTTCCGGAGGGCGACGACAGGATCACTCGCACCGCTGATCGGCGCGGCCGCGAGCGTCCTTGATGCCGACGTGGCACGGACCGCGTCATGAGGAGAGGGAAGAGCCAATGAGGTTCGCGAGAATTGGTCCACCTGGTGACGAGACGCCCGCTGTATTCGATGGAACCGTCTGGAGAGATATCGGACATCTGACTCGGGATCTTCCCGGTTCAGACATGTCGGCGACGATCGCGACGATCCGTCAACACCTTGAACGACCGGGTCTTCCCGTGTTGCAACCCCCCGGTCGATTCGGGCCGCCGATCCGTCCCGGCAAGATCGTTTGCGTCGGCCTGAATTACCGAGACCACGCTCGGGAGAGCGGCGCTCAAGTTCCCGCGGAGCCAGTGCTCTTCCTCAAGGCTGCAGACACGGTCGTCGGTCCGGACGATAACGTGCTGATCCCGCGGGGCAGCCGCAAGACGGACTGGGAGGTGGAACTTGCAGTGGTGATCGGGCAGCGGGCGCAGTATCTCCCCACCGTGTCTGCCGCTGAATCGGTCATCGCGGGGTACACGATCTCTCACGATGTGTCGGAGCGTGAGTTCCAGCTGGAGAGAGGCGGGCAGTGGGACAAGGGCAAGAATGCCGAGACCTTCAACCCGCTGGGCCCCTGGCTTGTGACGCGAGACGAGATTGCGGATCCGCAAGACCTGCGGCTCTCGCTTTGGGTGAACGGAGTGCGGCGGCAGTACGGCACGACCGCCGACATGGTCTTCAGTGTGTTCGAGATCGTTCACTATATCAGCCAGTTCATGGTTCTTCACCCCGGTGATGTCGTCAACACAGGCACCCCCGCCGGCGTCGCATTGGGCCACCCCGAGCCCCGCCCCTATCTCCGAGCGGGCGATGTGGTCGAAGTCGAGATCGAGGGGCTCGGGCGGCAGCGACAGCAGGTGATGGATTCGTGAGCGTTCCTCTCGTCAACGACGTCGCCGGCATGCGCGTGATCGTCACCGGCGGCGCGGCCGGCATCGGCTTATGTACCGCTCGCCACCTGGCGGATCGAGGAGCCGTGGTCAGGATCATTGATCTTCGCGTCGACACGGTTCCCGCCACACTCGAAGGCTTCGAAGCGGATGTTCGCGACGAGGAGGCCGTTCTGTCTGCGGTCGACGCTGCCGTCCACAGTATGTCTGGGCTGGACGCTCTCGTGAACAACGCGGGTATAGGCGCGCAAGGCACTGTGCTCGACAACGATTTCGCGACGTGGCACCGGGTACTTGACGTTAATCTGATGGGCGCTGTACGCGTGATCCGCGCCGCTCTTCCCGAGCTACGTAAATCGTCTCGCGCTTGCATCGTCAACATGGCATCCATCGCGGCCACCGCGGGCTTGCCCGACAGAGCGTTGTATAGCGCGAGCAAGGGAGCAATTCTTGCGCTCACACGCGCCATGGCCGCCGATCATGTCCGAGAAGGCATTCGCGTCAACGCGGTCAGTCCCGGCACGGTTAGTACGGAATGGGTTGATCGCTTGCTCGCTCAGGCGAAAGACGGCGCGGCGGAGCTGCGGGCGCTCGAGTCCCGGCAACCACACGGACGGCTCGTCGCGCCGGAGGAGGTAGCTGCCGCGGTCGGGTATCTACTCAGTCCCCTCGCGGGCTCCACGACCGGAGCGAATCTCGAGGTCGATGGCGGAATGGCCGGATTACGCATGCGAGCAACGTGACCGCCGACACGCCCTCAGCAGTCGGGGCGTCGAAGCTGCTCGACGCACACATGCACCTGTGGGATACCAGCCGCATCCGCTATCCCTGGCTCGAGAGCGGGGCCGAGTTGGCTTCGTCCTACTCCATCGAACAGTACGCTGGCGCGGCCGGCAGCAACGTCGCCGCAGCGGTCTTCGTGGAAGCCGGCGCCGCTCAGAACGAATTCCTCAATGAAGCCCGATGGGTCTCCGCCCTAGCGGGCCAGTGGAAAATACTGTCGGCTATGGTCGCTGGCGCAACCGTCTCGGCCCCACTTTCCCTAGATGCTCATTTGGACCACCTGCAGTCCTTCTCCCTCGTTCGCGGGGTGAGGCAATCGATGGAAAACTTGGAACTCGGACCATCTCGCCGCGCAGCGATCGCTTACGGCCTGCGGATGGTCGCGGAGCGTGGCTTCACTTTCGACGCATGCATCCGCCACACCCAGTTCGCAGATTTCGTGAAGATCGTGGAGAGCTCGCCCGAAGTTGACGTCGTCATCGATCACCTCGGCAAACCTCCGGTCGCCGCCGGAATCCGTTCGCCCGAGGGCAAGCGTTGGCGGCATAATGTCCGGCAGGCGGCGCAGCTTCCCCGTGTTCGCGTCAAGATCTCAGGTCTAGCGCCCGAAGCCGGAGATCAGCAGACGTTCAACCAGCAATCCGACGCTTTCGTCGACTACGCACTTGAGCAGTTCGGGCCCTCCCGCAGCATTCTCGGCAGCGATTGGCCGGTGAGCGCGGAGCGAGGCGCTCGTTGCACGATCAGTGGCTGGTCTGCGCGAGTTATGCGCGTCGTGGGCGGGCCAGGCGCGGAATGGGGAGAGGTGGCCTACGGCGCCGGCGCCACCTTCTACCGCCTCGCCTGAGGAAGTCTTCGGCTTCGAAGTCGGCGACACCGAGTCGCAGCCGTTCCAGACCGGTTTCTGCGCTCGTCGAGGGCCGGCGGGCTGGACTAGGTGGAACTCGTCATCAACGATCCTCACACCGGTCTGATCCCCGCGATCGCGACCGTGTTCCAGGCTTCGTCGTCGCGATGCTCTCAGGCCATCTAGTCCGCAACATGCTCTCCAAGGTGCAGAAGGCGGCCGGCCCGATGGCTACGTCGAACATCCGAACGATCTTCGGGCAAGCTGACAAGGAGCATGGTTCGACGAGGGCGTCCGGCTCCTCACCCGATCTCGGCCGAGTGTCGCCGAGATACTCGAGGATGCCCGCGACGACCCCTCGCGTTCGCAACGCTCCCCTGGTGCCCAGTGGCGTCACAACTGGTCGACGAATCCACTGGAAGGGCGAACCAGACCCTCCCGCCCGACGGCTGAAGAATCCAAGCGTCGCCTGTTGCATACCTCGGTGGCAAACCCGCTGCTGCCGCTCGCTGCCGAACGCGGAGTGTTGGTGGTCGCGGTGGTGCCGCTCAACTCCCGGCTTCTCGCCACGTCTGATCCGGCGCGGGGCGCGACCTTGAGCGCAGGCGCTGGCCTCTCTGATCGACCGCGCCACGGCCCTCGCCCAGACGCACGCGAAATTCGGAGTGGATCTCCCGACGGCGGCACTCCAGTTCCCGCTTCGCTATCCCGCCGTCGCGACCGTGGTCGTCGGCACGGCCACTCGCACCCCAAGGACCTCCAGCACCGAGCGTCCCGTGTGCAGGTCCACTACGAAGCTCATCGCCTCCAGCAGCAGACGCGGTTCCAAGCTCGTCACGGAGGTGCCGTCGCCGCGACGGACCTCGCGCACCCGGATCACTTCGAGGGCCTCACCGCCTCGCGCAGCGAACTCCTCGACAGCCCGAGGCGCTCGCTCAGCTCCTTCTCCGGCGGAAGCCGATCGCCCGGCGCGAGCTCCCCCGCCGTCATCATGTCCCGGATCTTCCGAATCGCCTCGTCGGTGACCGCCATGGCGCCATGGTAACGGGACCATCGCACCGGCCTGGTCAGGTGTCGTCGCGGAGGTCTGCGAGTGCCTGGATGAGGTCGCCGGTGTCGTGTCCGGCGTTCGAGGGGTGGCGGAGCGGTCGCTCGGGGTGGATCACGTAGTGGTTGCGCCGGCCGCGTCGGTGGCGCTCGACGTACCCGCCGGCTTCGAGGTCGCCCAGGATCTTCACCGCTGACCGGGTCGAGATGCCGACGACATCGGCGATCTCCTGCACCGGGGCATCCGGGTTCTGCGCGATGTGCAACAGGACATGGGCGTGATGGGTGAGGAACGTCCATGTCGACATGCCCCCATTGTCTCCCGGCCTCGACACATCGTCATCAGGTGAAGTGAACTTCATGTATAGTCCACCGGGATAAATGAAGTTTCGTTCATGCATTGGGGGAGTGGGATGGATGCTTCAACCGCGGTGACGAGCCTGCTCAGCGCTCCGGTGCTCGCGTTCGTGCTCGGGGTGGTGGCCGTCGCGGTGCGCTCGGACTTGAAGGTGCCCGACGCGCTGACGCAGACCCTGTCGATCTACCTGCTGCTCGCGATCGGGGTCAAGGGCGGTGTGGCGCTGGCCGACACCGATCCGGCGTCGCTGGCCGTCCCGCTGCTGCTCGCCCTCGGATTCGGTCTGCTCACGCCCGTGCTCGCCTACTTCGCGCTGCGGGTCTTGACGCGTCTGGGCCCGGTGGACCGAGGCTCGATCGCCGCCCACTACGGCTCGACCTCGCTGGTCACCTTCACCGCCGCGCTGGTCGCCCTCGAGTCCGCCCAGATCGCCGTACCCGGGTACGCCGCGACGGTGCTCACGGTGCTGGAGATCCCCGGCATCCTCGTCGGCCTACTGCTGGCCCGGCGTCACACCGCCCGGCACGCCGGCTGGGGTACCACGATCCACGAGATCCTCACCGGAAAGTCCATCCTCCTCCTCGCCGGCGGACTCGCCATCGGCGCCATCGTCGGCGAGGCCGGCTACGCGCCCATCGAGCCGTTCTTCGGCGACCCGTTCCGCGGAGCCCTCGTCCTCTTCCTGCTCGCCCTCGGCATCGAAGCCGCCCACAAGTTCGCCGCGCTGCGCACCAGCACCGCCGGGCTGATCGCCTTCGCCATCGGCTTCCCCCTTCTGATCGGCAGCGCAGCCGTGCTCGCCGGCGCGGCCGCCGGACTGGGCGTCGGCGGCGCCGCCATCCTCGGCGTCCTCTGCGCCAGCGCCTCCTACATCGCCGCGCCCGCCGCCGTGCGCATGTCGCTCCCCGACGCGAACCTCGCCTACCCCCTCGCCACCAGCCTCGGCATCACCTTCCCCGTCAACCTCACCATCGGCATCCCCCTCTACACCGCACTCGCCCTCACGTTTGCGTAAACGGTCGCCGCTGATTCGAAGTGGACCGACGGCGAGAGAGAGGGTGGCCCTTATGGCCGGATCGAACGTGCCGCTTCGTCCGCGCGCAGCCTGCTGCTGAGCTCCGGTGCGCCGGGGATGCGTTGCGCGATCGGATCCTGCGGGGCCACCACTCGCCGGAACGGGGGACGTCGTCAAGGTGCCTTCCCTCCAGCAGCTGTTCCATCGCGACCTCGGCGACGATCCGCACGTACATCGCTGTCGTCACCGGGCACGTGGCATCCGCTCGATGCCTGCTCGCGAGGGGCCGGCGAATGTCGGGCACCGACGCGACCTCGCCGGGACGAACGCGACTCACTTCCGCGGAGATCTCCGCGGGTGAGGAGATGAGCAGAAGCGATCCGGCGGGAATGCTGGCGAAGGCGGATTCGAGGCGCTTGGTCCTCGGTGGCGCGGCGCGGTCGAATCGCTCCCGCGGGGGTCATCGCGGTCACCGCGACGCTCCTTCGGGCGCGAGGGAGATCTTCAGCTCGGTCACACTCGCCTCCGGCCGGTCGGGTTCCCAGAACAGCGAGATCTCGGCTGCACCTCCAGCCGGACGCAGAGGGTTCCAATCTCACGAGAAGTGGGTGGCGGCCAGCCCGGACTTGCTGATCACGCGATCCATACTCGCGTCCGCGAGTGGGAACGAATTGAGAAAGATTGGCCCCGTCCGCACACATCGCACATAGTCTGCGAAACCTCAAGACCCGCGTAATCACGCGCCCGCACGCTCAGTGTGACTGAGGAAATGTCGTTCGGCGAGGGTTCAAATCCCTCCGTCTCCGCTGGAAAATTCCTGGTCAGGGGCATTTTATCTTGCACCTGGGAAGGAATCTGCCATTTCTGCCATGCTTACGCAGCGGGCGGCGCTGAGCGATCTGGTCGTGCTCGCGACCGCACGTTCATCAACATGCTCGGTCCCATCCGGATGAGGCGGAGTCTCCGCGTGTCCGCGGGGGAGACCGCGAGCCCGAATCCCTCCGTCTCCAGAGGAGGCGCCGTGAGTCACAGGAAGAGATGGCGTCCCCGCTGGTCAGTTCGTGTGCCCATTCCTCCACAGACCGGGGCCCGTTCGAGTTGTCCCCGATGTGTCGACAGCGGCGATTCCTGCCGGATCCGCGACGCGATGCTCGACGGATGGGAATCCGCTACTACGCATACGCTTTCGACGCCGACCTCGTTCAGCAGGCGGTCGACGACCCGCACAGCATCCTCTCCAGCGATCCGCTCGCTGACGCGTGGGGGATGGAGCCGCACGCGAGTGTGAGTGTCGCGACGTTCGAGCAGGTTTCGCCCAGACGCGACATGCTCTACCTCGACAAGGCCTGGTCTGCTCTGCAGTCCCTCACGCACCCGACGCCAGACGTCCCCGGAGCCGGTTCGTGCTACCGAATGTTCGAGGGGCACGTGACGATGCACGACATGGGCTGGGACCCGTGGGTGAAGACGATCCTCCCGGAGGAAGTGCCGGCGATCCGTGACGACCTTTGTGCGATCGACGAGTCCCGCGTGCGGGCGTGGGCGCGAGCATGGCGCAGTCCGCACGGTGCGGACGATGAGGACGAGCTTCGATACGTGCTCGACTTCCTCCGGCGTGCTCAGGAGTTCGTCGAGTCGCTCGTAGCGGAGGGCCGCGGGATGGTGTATCTCATCGGGTGACTGCGTCCGTGTGGGCGGACGTCTGTTCTCGTCGGTTGATGTCGGTGTCGTCGTTCAGAATGGACGCGTGCCCGCTGTCGCCCAGGTTCTCGAGCTTGCCCAGCTCGTTGAGCGGGATGCGGCTTGGAGGCTCCTCCGAGCGGACAGTGCACCGGTCATCGCGGGTCTTCTCGGCATCCACTTGGGCGGAGACGAACGTCGCGTGGACGCCGAGGAATTGTATGAGCGGATTGATGCGGACCTAGAACGGCTTCGCGCGCAAGGGCTCCCTCTGCCGCTGACCGCGAAGGGCTATTGCGGCGAGTGGCGCTCGGCCGGATTCCTGGTCCGTCGACCCTCGTCGGAAGCGCGGGGTGAGACGCTCGAGCTCTCCCCGGACGCGATCGCCGGCATCCGCTTCCTCCAGGGCCGGGCGGCACCCAGGTCAAGCGTGACCGAGTCGCGGCTCGCGAGCCTTGCGGCGCAGGTCCGTCGCCTCGCGATCGATACTGATCCCGACGTGTCGGCGCGTATCGCCCTCCTCGAGGAGGAGATCGAGGCGATTGAGCGCCGTATCGAGAGTCTGCGTTCGGGTGACGAGGCTGCGATCGATGAGGACCGGGCCCTCGAACGCGTGCGGGACGTTTTGGCGCAGGCGGCGGACGTTCCGGATGACTTCGCCCGTGTGCGGGCCGAGTTCGAGGCACTCAACACTTCGCTGAGGGCGAAGATCGTCGAGTCCGATGTTTCTCAGGCTGCGGTAGTCGACGAGGTGTTCCGTGGGATCGACCACATCTCTGAGTCGGATGCGGGTCGCAGTTTCGCGGCCTTCGCGCAGCTCGTGCTCGACCCCGCGCTCGGCGCCGCGTTCGAGGCCGACATCCGTCGCGTCCTGGACCGCCGGTTCGCTCGGGACCTGTCGCCCGAAGAGCGGCGGGCGTTGCGCTCCTTTCTGACGACGCTCAAGGGCCGGAGCGCCGAGATCCATGACGTCATCACACTGTTCGCGCGGGCTCTGCGCCGTTACGTGCAGTCGCAGGACTATCAGCGCGATCGGGTTCTTCGCACGCTTCTGCGTGAGGCGCAGCGAGCGGGGGTGGAGGCCGCCACCCACATCCGCCCGTGGCATCCGACACCCCTCACCCTGGACCTGTCCGCCGTGTCGTTGTCGAGTGTCGGCGCGATCGACCTGCACGATCCTGCGGAGTTCGCCGCTGCCGGTGAGGTCGTCTCGCAGTCGGCATCGGTGGCGAGCCTCGAGGAGCTGCGCGCGATCGCACGGGAGACAGAGATCGACTTCGACGAGCTGACCCGCAACGTCAATGACCTGCTCGCGGACGCGCCGTCGTGCACGGTTGGCGACGTGCTCGCACGCCACCCCGCGACGCAAGGCGTGGGCAGCGTAGTCGGGCTGCTTTCCATCGCGGCGGAGCAGGGCACCGTGGACGACGAGCCGGAAGTCCTTACTTGGCAGGGCGCCGACGGGGTCGCCCGCGCGGCAATTGTCGCCGCGCATCGATTCACAGGAGCGGTGATATGACCGAACCGACGACCGTGGATGCGGTGACCGACGAGCACGCCGGCCTCTGGCGTGGCGACCCGGGAGAACTCCCGGATCGCACACGGCGAGTGCTCCTGCGCCTGGTGCGCGGCCCCTACCTCTCCGGTGCACGGGAGGCGCAGCTGTGGGCGGTATTGCTCACCGACGAAGCTGTCATCCGTTCACGGCTCGCCGATCTGTTCCTCGAGTTGGTGATCGATCGGGACAACGAGTTCGCGTTCGTCCGCAACGCTCCGTCCGACGACGCGCCGAAGGCGGTGCGTTCGGAGGCGTTGACCTTCCTCGACACCGCAATGCTGCTCGTCCTGCGGCAGACCCTCTTGAGCGAGGAGGGGCGCGGGCGCGTGATCGTCGGCCAGGCGGAGGTGTTCGAGCAGCTCGCTGTCTTCCGAACCCCCGACCGGGACGAGAAGGACTTCGCAAGTCGTGTGAACTCGTCGTGGAAAAAGATGCAGAACAAGCTCCGCGTGCTGCACGCCGTCGGCGACGACCGCGCAGAGATCTCACCCGTGCTGCGCCTGCTCGTCGACGCCGACCAGATCCGCGCGATCACCGCGGAGTACCAGCGGATTGCTCGCGAAGGCAGCGGCGAGGGTGCCGCCCCGTCGATGGATGTCGAGGACCAGACCGAATGACGATGCTGAGTTTTCCCACTGACGCACAGGAGATTGATCCGAGCCGGCCTGGGCAGTGGCGCCTCGCCCAGGTCGAAATCGTCAACTGGGGCACGTTCTCCGGTCACATCACCGTTGACGTCGCCCGCGCCGGTCACCTGTTCACCGGAGCATCCGGCTCGGGCAAGTCCTCGCTGCTCGACGCGATCGCCGCCGTCCTCACCCCGGACAAGTGGCTTCGGCTCAACGCGGCAGCGCAGGACGGCTCATTCCGGCAGAGCGACCGGACTCTCATGAGCTACGTGCGCGGGGCATGGAGCAAGGAAGCGGACGAGACCGCGGATCGCGCCACGACGACCTATCTCCGGTCGAGGGCGACCTGGAGCGGCATCCTGCTGCGGTACGAGAACCTCCGCGACGAACCCGTCGTCCTCATGCGTGTCTTCCACGCACCCGGCACCCGGACCGAGCCGACGGCATTGAAAGACGCGCGAATCTTCTGCCGCGGCGATGTCGAGCTTCTCGACGTGAAGTCGCACGTCGAGAGCGGTATCGATGCGCGCCGCATGTCGAAGGCCTTCCCTGATGCGCTGATCACGACGGGCGGCCGGCATGGCCGCTTTCATGAGCGCGTCATCCGGCAGTTCGGCTTCCGTGGGGACGCGACGCTGCAGCTCCTTCACAAGACGCAGTCGGCGAAGAACCTGGGCACGCTCGACGCGCTCTTCCGCGGGTTCATGCTTGATCAGCCGGGAACCTTCTCACGCGCCGACACCGCGGTCGAGCAGTTCTCCGAGCTCGACGCGGCGCACAAGCACGTGGTCGATCTGCGCAAGCAGGCCGATGCGCTCCGCAAGGTTGACGAGGCGATCACGGCGTTCGACCTCGCGGTCGCTGAGACTGCGGCTCTCTCGGACCTGCACGATGCGGTCGAGCCCTTCACTGCGACCCTCAAGCTCCGGCTCGCGAAGGATGCTGCGGGCCCTGCAAGAGCCGCGCTGGCGCGCGCGGAAAGCGAGCTGAGCGCCGCCAAGCGTGAACAGCAGTTGGCGGCCGAAGCGTTGGAGACCGCGCGCGCGCGGGTTCGGGACGAGGGTGGCGCCCGAGTCGAGTTGCTGCAGGAGCGGATCGACCGTGCGCAGCGCGATGAGGACGCCATTGGTCAGTATCGAGCGCAGCTCGCCGCCGAGCTGACCCGCATCGGTGCGCCGATGCCCGAGGATGCTGCGCAGTTCGCGGAGCTGCTCGCCGCCGCCGTTACGGAAGCGGAGCGCGACATCCCCGCTGCGTCTTTCGAGGTGCGTGATGCTGCCAGTCGGGCGCGCAAGGCACTCGATGAGGTTACGAGGCAGATTCAGTCACTGAGAGATCATCGGAGCAACCTCGACGAGAAGCTCTTGAGCGCCCGGCGATTCCTCGCGGAGGCTATCGGCGTGCCCGACTCGGCGCTTCCCTTTGCCGGCGAGCTGACCTCGGTCGCCGAGCACCATTCCGCCTGGCGCGGTGCCGCTGAGCGAGTGCTGGCTCCGCTCGCGACGACGCTTCTCGTGCGCGATGAGCACCTTGCCGCGGCACGTCGCGCGGCGGAATCGAGGACACTCGGCGTCCGGCTCGTCATCGAAGCGGTCCCGCACTCGGTCGACGAGCCGCGTCGCCCCAAAGATGGCCGGTCGCTCGTCCATCGCCTCACCGTGAGCGACGGGCCCTTCGCGGCCTACGTTCGCAAGCGCCTTGCCACTGAGTTCGATTACGCCTGCGTCTCGCATCCCGACGAGCTCGACGATGTCGAACGTGGCGTCACGATCGGCGGCCTCGTCAAGCGCAACTCGCGCAGGTACGAGAAGGACGACCGTCACGGCGTCGGTGACGCCACCCGGTGGGTACTGGGCGGCGATACCGACGCGCGGCTCGAGGCGCTCCTGGAGCGACGTCGCGAAGCGGTGGCGGCGGTGGAGAAGACTGCCGCGCGGGATGCCGACGCTGACGCCGCTCGCCAGGATGCTGTAACGCGTCGCGACGTCTTCACACGAGTCTCGACGTTCACTTGGGACCGAGTGGACGTGATGTCCGCGGCCGCGGTGACGACCGCCCGCCTCGACGAACTCCGGGACCTGACCAGCGAGTCCGGGACTCTGCGCGATGCGCAGGATGCAGCGGAGCGGGCGACTCAGCGGTTAGGTGACGCCAACGAACATCACGCACGTGCACTTGGCCAAGACGCCGTCGACCGAAATCACGTGCACAGTATCGCGGCACAGATTGCCGAACTCGAGGCTGCACCCCATGCCCCGGTCGACGAGCCAATCGCCGACGCGCTCGAGGTACGGTTCCGCACGGAGAGACGCTCGGTGACCTTGGAAACGGTCGATGAGGTCGCGCGCAAAGTGCAGTCAGCGCTCTCAAGGGAGAAGGATGCGGCGGCCGGACGCGCGGCGGACGCGGAAGCCCGCTTCGCCGGTCGCGCAGCGGAGTTCCGGCTCGGCTGGCCCGCGGCATCCGCTGAACTGACTGGTGAGATCGGCGATCGCTACGGTTACCGGGAACTTCGGGAGGGCATCCTCGCTCGCGGCCTGCCGGAGAAGGAGACCGAGTTTCAAAAGCTTCTGCGGGAGCGGTCACAGGACGTCGTCGCCCACCTGCTCAGCGACTTGCGTGATGCGCCGGGACTGATCCGGGAACGCATCCTTCCCGTCAATGCCTCGCTCGGGCGGTCCCCGTTCGAGGGAGCGGACCGCTTCCTCGAGATCGATGTGAAGACGACCCGCACCCCCGAGGTCGACGACTTCTTCACCGACTTGCGTCGCATCGTCGAGGGCAACTGGGCGGACGAGTCGGCTACCGGCGCAGAGCAGCGCTTCGCCGTGCTGCAGCGCGTCATCGGCCGGCTCGGCTCGAAGGACCGCATCGACATCGACTGGCGTAACCGCGTGCTCGACACTCGGCTCCATGTGGGCTTCCTTGCGCGCGAGAAGGACGTCACGGGCCGGGTCCTGCGCGTCTACGACTCCGCCGAGGGCTTGTCGGGTGGGCAGAGGCAGAAGCTCGTCATCTTCTGCCTCGCCGCCGCCCTGAGGTATCAACTCACCGAGGAAGAAGACGCCGTGCCGCGGTTCGGGTCGATCGTCCTCGACGAGGCATTCGACAAGGCCGACAGCAGGTACACCCGCAACGCCATGGATGTGTTTCGCGAGTTCGGGTTCCACATGATCCTCGCGACACCCCAGAAGCTGCTGCAGACCCTCGAGCCCTATGTGGGGGCGATCACGTCGGTATCGAACCCCGACCGCGACTCATCTCGACTGGCGAATGTGGTCTTCTCCATCGATCAGCCGCAGATCACCGCCGCGCCGCCCGCGGAGTCGCACGCGTGAACACGCCTGTCACTCCGGCCGATCTGCGCGCGCGAGCCAGGAAGCTCTACGAGCGTGGTGCGCGCATGTGGGCGGCCGAGCAGCAGACAGCTATCGTGCTCGACGTTCCGCTGCATCCACCCACGGAGCGGGAGGCCCTCGCCGACCTTGAACGTGTTCGAGCGTGGGTCGACTCCTGGCGCGGCGTGAGCGAAGACTCAGGGATCGAGCTCGCGTGGGCTGTGCGCAACTGGTCACGCGTCGGATCGCAGGAGGTTCCCGAACGCGCGGTCCTGCGTGGTCCGGATGCGATTGCACGCGTCGCCGGCGAAGCAGAACCCTGGCGACTGCTTGTCGAACGACTCGACGTGCTGCGGAGTCTCGCCGGCCAAGATGCCGACGGTGTGCTCCGCTCCCACGCGAGCGCGATCGCCGACCTCGAGGGCGAAGACTTCGACAGGCTCATCGATGTATTGACCTGGCTGCGGGAGAACCCCGCATCGGACCGTCTCATCCGGGAACTGCCGATCCGCGGCATCCACACCAAGTGGATCGAGTCCCGCCGTGGGCTGGTCGAAGCCTTGCATCGAGCGACAACCAGGGCATCCGGGCTGGGTCTTCGCGAGCTGTCGCCGCTCGTGCGGGTCCGGGTACTCGATACTCTGCTCTCATTCCGGGGACTCACTGATGTCTCCGCGCCCGTCGACGACCTCGCGGCGAGTCCGATCCGTCCCGACCGAGTCTTCGTCTTCGAGAACCTCGCGACGGTGCTCGCGATGCCGGATGTGTCCGGAGCAGTCGCGGTGCACGGCGGAGGCCACCGCGTCGATCTCGTCGCACGCCTCCCATGGGCGCAGACAGTCACTTATTGGGGCGACCTCGACTCCCATGGATTCGCCATCCTCAACCACCTTCGAGCCAGGGGAGTAGAGGCAACCTCGGTGTTGATGGATTCCGAAGCGTTGTTTGACCACCGCGACCTCTGGGGGGTCGATCCAGACCCGAACGTCGGCGTGCTGGAACTGCTCACGCCTGGCGAACGCGCAACGCTCCAGTCGTTGAGCGCCGAGGGCAACATTCGCCTCGAGCAAGAGCGCATCCCGTGGAGCTACGCGCTCGCGCGGCTCGGGGTGTCCTGATTCGCCAGATCCGTGCCCGCACGGGTGATGTCGTCGTCCTCGGAGCGTGCGGCGAGAGATTCCAGGCGGGGAAAGAATAAGGGGCCTCGGCTTGCACCGGGCCCCTTATGAGTAAGCACCGATCCGCCGAGCGTCCGGTGTTTGTACGTCTAGTCTAGCCTGTGTGTCGCCGCTCGAGCCTGTGAGTTCCCGATTCATCGGCGACCCACGGTTGCAGCGGCTTCTCTTCGATACCGGCGGTGATCTTTCGCGCGCGCATGAGCTGTTCGAGTGGAACGTGCGCGCTGCGGGTGCGGCTATGGAAGCGATCCATGTCTTCGAGCTCATCCTGCGCAACGCCATTGATCGTGAGCTGCGCACCTGGAACCAGAGCATGGCCGGCACCCCGGACTGGCTGCTGCGGCCGCATCCGTACCTCCTGCGTGCTCTGAACCAGACCGAGCTTTCGAAGGCTGCGACGCGGGCTCGGTGGATCGCCGCCGAGCACGGCCGACCGGTGGGTCACGATGATGTGCTCGCACAGATGTCGCTGGGAGCATGGCGATACATCCTTCCGTCGAAAGCGAACAAGTCGAAACAGAAGCTGTGGACGGTGGCCATCAAGAACGCGTTCCCCGCGTGGCCGGGTGACTGGTCAGCCGAGAGCGTCGTGAGCCGAGTCGCGAACGTGCACGGACTCCGCAACCGGGTGGCCCACCTCGAGCCGCTGCATGGATATGACCTCCGGAGGGTACGGCGGGACATGCGCAGCGTCTGTCACGCGATCGGTCCCGACGCTGCCCGGTTCTTCGTGCAGATCGAGCGGCTGCTTCCCGTCATCGAGTCGAACCCGGCGAGCCATCGCTGAGCGGCTCCAACGCCGCCACGTTTCTGCCACGAATCGAACCCGGCTGACCTGATCGAGGAGGACATCCACGACGTCAGAACCCCCGGAATCATGAGGTTTCGGCTGGGTTGGTTTGCCATCGGCGCGATTTCAAATCCCTCCGTCTCCGCCACATTGAGGCCCCGATAACGGCTGTTCCTGCCCTCCCGGCGCCACCTCGCCCGTCGAACAGTCAGTGTGGAGAGAGATCGATGACCACCGGTGTGTGGTCCGCGAGTTCGTCGGGCTCGAAGTCGGCGAAAGACATCACGATGATCAGGTCGTCCGGTTGCACCAGGCGCGCTGCGGCGCCGTTCACCTGGATCGCCATCGAACCGCGCTCGCCTGCGATCGCGTAGGTCTCGAACCGCGCTCCGTTGTTGATGTCGACGACCTGCACCTGCTCGAACTCGAGGATGTCGGCTCGCTCGAGCAGATCGATGTCGATCGTGATCGACCCCTCGTAGTTGAGGTCGCACGCTGTCACGGTCGCCCGGTGGATCTTGGACTTCAGAAGTCGTCGACGCATTCGGTCTCGTCATCCTTTGCTGTCTCGAGGGCTCGGCCCCTTCGGCCGACGGACCCGCAGACCCTCGTCGGAGGGGGCGGGCAGCCCGCTCACCGTGCACGACTGCTCGACTGAGACCATAGGCGCTCGGGGCGATGCGGGCGGTCCGGTTCGTAATGTGAACGAAACGCCGGCGATCGGCTTCGACTCTCGATCTCGTCGGGGCGCCCGATGGCGGGGGCCACCCCCGCCCAGCAGCCCGTCCGATTGTCAACCCCGGCCCCCGTGCATGGCTCGGTGCCTAGGTTTGCCAGTGGGGCAGGCGCCCCGGGAATCGGCGGCGAGCATGAGCGACCACACTTCGATGCAGGAACCGACGCTCTGATGGGCAAGAAGAGCAAGAAGACCAAGAGCGCCGGCGCGTCCGGCGCCCGAGTGAAGAAGAGCGTCTATCAGGCGGAGCTGCGCCGGCTGCAGTCCGAACTCGTCGACATGCAGCACTGGCTCATCGCCCACGAGGCGCGCGTGCTGGTCATCTTCGAAGGACGTGACGCCGCCGGAAAGGGCGGCGCGATCAAGCGCGTCATGCAGTATCTGAACCCGCGGCACGCCCGGGTGGTCGCCCTGCCGAAGCCCTCCAAGAAGGAGCGCGGGCAGTGGTACTTCCAGCGCTACATCGAGCGGCTGCCGACGTCGGGCGAGATCGTCCTGATGGACCGCTCCTGGTACAACCGGGCGGGCGTGGAACGCGTGATGGAGTACGCCACCGAAGAGGAGTACCAGCGTTTCCTCGCTCAGGCCCCGGTCGTGGAGAACCTGCTCATCGAGGACGGGATCATCCTCATCAAGTACTGGTTCTCGGTGTCGGACGAGGAGCAGCAGGCGCGTTTCGCGTCGCGGCTCGACGACCCCCTCCGCCGGTGGAAGCTGTCACCGATGGACCTCGAGTCGATCCTCCGCTGGGAGGACTACTCCCGCGCCAAGGACGACATGTTCGCCGCGACGGACACGCCCGAGTCGCCGTGGTGGACCATCGAGAGCGACGACAAGCGCGCGGCGCGCCTCAACGTGATCAGCCATCTGCTCGACAGCGTCCCCTACAAACGACTCCAGCCCGAGAAGGTCTCGATTCCGGATCGCCCCGAGGCCGGCGACTACGAACGTCCTCCCAGGGACGAGTTCCGGTACGTTCCGGATGTCGCCGCGGACCTCTCGAGCACGTAGACCGAGCTCAGCCGACGGGGCTCATGGCGCGGACGCAGTGTTGCGCGGTTCCACGCGCAGGAGCGGAGTCCCGGGACGCGTGTCGCCCGCAGAGACGATCGAGACCTCGCCGAAATCATCGGCGTTGAGAACGACGACGGGGGTCACCAGGGGATACCCGGCTCGCTCGATCACTTCCCGGTCGAAGGTGATCAACGGGGCGCCGGCTTCGACCCGGTCCCCATTCGCCACCTTGACGTCGAATCCCTCGCCCTTGAGGTTCACCGTGTCGATCCCGATGTGGATGAGCAGCTCCAGTCCTCCATCGAGCACGATGCCGAGCGCATGCCCGGTCGGCTGCACGGCGGCCACGACCCCCGCGCCGGGCGCGTACACGGTGTCGCCGGACGGCTCGATCGCCGCCCCGGGCCCCATTACTCCACCCCCGAAGACGGGGTCGGGCACGTCGGACAGCGGAACGACCTTCCCGGCGATCGGTGCGAGCACGTCGATGGGAGTGCGCTCGAGCACGGTGGTGGCCGTCGCGACCGCGGCGGCGGCGGGCGCGGCATCCGATGCATCGATGGTGCGCGCCTCGGCGGCCTCGATGGTCGCGGGCGCGATGTGCTCTGCGGCCGCCGCCGCCTCGGCGGCGTCGCGTGCCGCCTCGAACTCGGCCTGCTGCTCCGGAGTGCGGAAGTTCGACCAGATCACCAGGAACATCGAGGTGAAGAAGGCGAGAGTGATCGCGATCGCGTACAGCCCGATCGGTTCGAACGCGGGGATCGTCAGCAGCGAGGTGAAGACGAAAGCCTGCGTGGTCACGCCGTCGGGGAGGCCCATGATCCAGCTGCCGAGGCCGATCGTAAGGCCGCCGACGAAGCAGCCCACCAGCATGCGCGGGTAGATCCGCTTGAACCGGAGATGGATGCCGTAGAGCGAGGGCTCCGAGATGCCGCCGAGGAGCCCCGCTGCGAGCGCGCCCGTCGCGGTCTGCTTCATCTGCGTGTCGCGGTGGCGCAGGGAGAGCACCAGCACGCCGGCCGTCGCGCCGAAGCACGCGAAGTTCCATGCGCCCATCGGCCCCTGGATGAAGTCGTACCCGAGGGTCTGGATGTTCAGCAGCATCACCGCGTTGATCGGCCAGTGCAGTCCCAGCGGAACCATGAACGGATAGGCGAGCGGGATGACGATCGCGAAGATGAACGGCGAGAACTGGTTGATCGCCTTGAGGCCCTCAGCGAGTGCCGCTCCCGCGTACACGCCGATCGGCCCGATGATGAACGCCGTGAGGGGGATCATGACGAGCATCGCGAAGAAGGGGACGAAGATCAGCTGCAGGTTCGCGGTGATGAGTTTGCGGAGCAGCTTGTACAGCGGGCCGATGACGGCCGCCATCAGCAGCGGCGGGAACACCTGGGAGCTGTAGTCGAAGATCGTGAGCGGGAAGCCGAAGATCGGCACGATCGTCACGTCGACGCCGAAGACGTTCGTGGGCTCGACGCCCTCGCCGAGCGCCAGAAAGCCGGGGAGCATCAGCACCGCCATGATGCCGAATCCCACCCAGGGGTCGGCGCCCACCTTCTTCGTCGCGTTGTAGGCCACCATCAGCGGCAGGAAGATGAAGATGCACTGCCACATCAGGTTGACGAAGGCCCACGACGGCTCGAGCGTCACCCCCGGTGCATTCCAGTCCGGGATCACGCCGAGCGTCGCCAGGAGCGCCATGAACGTGATGAAGAACGAGGCGCCGAGCAGCGCGCCGAGAATGGGCCGGAACGAGTCCGACAAGAACTCGAACAGCGAGTCGACCCAGGCGACCTTGCCCCGCACTCCCTTCGCGCGTTCGCGGGCCTTGACGGCATCGATGTCGTCGGATGCCGCGGTCCGGCCGCCGTCGCTCATCTCGGGCAGCGCCATGATGTCGTTGTAGACGTTCTGCACGCCGCCGCCGATCACGACCTGGAATCTCTCCCCGGCCTGCGGGACGGCGCCCATCACGCCGGAGATCGCCTCGATCTCTTTGGGGTTGACCGCCGAGGCATCCCGCAGCTGGAATCTCAATCTGGTCGCGCAGTGGGTGAGGCTTTCGATGTTTCCGGCACCGCCGACCGCCTTGACGATGTCCCCTGCAGTGTTCGTGGCCACGGCACTCTCCTTCGAGCTCGTTCACGGCCCACGGGCGAGCGAGCCGTGCTTCACGCCAGGTGTTGGTGCGATGCTACTGCGGCGGCTCGCGACGGCGAGTGCCCGGACTCCCGTCTGCGTTCTGCCCCGCCGCCGCGCGCAGCCGACCGGAACGTGGAGGGCTAGGCTCGCACGAGTGGAGGCGCCTGCACATGCGTAACCGCCGGACCCTGCCGCTCGTAATGACGCTGGTCGCCGCGCAGTTCGTCGTGATGCTCGATTCCAGCATTCTGAACGTCGCACTGCCGTCGATCGCCGACGACCTCGACCTCACCCCCGTCGGGACCGCCTGGGTGCTGAACGCCTACTTCCTCAGCTTCGGCGGGCTGCTGCTGATCTCCGGCCGCGCCGCAGACGTGTTCGGACGCCGTCGCATTCTCCTCCTGGGTGCCGGGGTCCTCGTCGTCGGCTCCTTGGTGGGCGGCTTCGCGACCGGCGACGTGCAGCTGATCGCCGCCCGCCTGCTGCAAGGAGCCGGAGCGGCGATGCTCAGCCCTGCGGCGATGTCGGTCATCCTGTCCCGCTTCACCGGCCCCGCTCGCTCGCGAGCGATGGCCGGGTGGGGGGCCGCCTCGACCGTCGGGGGAGCGGTCGGGGTGACCGTCGGCGGACTGCTCACCGCGGCACTCGGCTGGCAGAGCGTGCTCTTCGTGACCGCCGCCGTCGCCGCCGCGATCGGCGTCGCGGGATGTGTGTTCGTCCCTGCCGCCGAGCCCGGTGCGCCTCGGCGATTCGATGCGACAGCGGCCGGCCTCATCACCGCCGCCGCGCTCGCCGTGGTGTTCGCCGTGCTGTCGGCCCCGCACAGCGGACTGATCTCGATGCCGGTCCTCGCTCCGGCGGCCCTCGCCGTGGCGTGTCTGATGGGCTTCGTGTTCGTCGAACGGCGAAGCGCCGATCCCCTCCTGCCTCCGTCGGTGCTGCGCGACCCGCGGGTGGCAGGCGGCATCGCGGTGAACCTCCTCGGCGGCGCTGCCCGCATCGCCTGCTTCGTGCTCGTGGCGCTCCTCCTCCAGCAGGTCCTCGAGTACGGCCCGGCCCTCGCGGGCCTGGCGATGCTCCCCACCTCGCTCGCGGGCTTCGCGGTCAGCACGCTGCTCCTGCCCTCCGCGCTGAACCGGCTCGGGCCGCAGCGCGTCGTCGTCCTCGGACTCCTGCTGCTCGTGCTCGCGCACGTGCTGCTCGCCACCGTCGACAACGGAGATGACTACTGGCTGCGGGTGCTTCCCGCTCTGGTGATCGCCGCGGCCGGGGTGGCGCTCAGCTTCACGCCCACCACGCTCGTCATCGCGGACGGCATCGCCGCCCGGAACGCCGGCGTGAGCTCCGGCCTCGCCTCGTCCACCGCGCAGATCGGCGGCGCCATCGGGATCGCCGTCTTCGGCGCGGTCGACGCCGCCTACCGGGCGCCGATTCTCGAGGCGGGTGGCGGATCGGTCGCCGCGGCGGAGGCGGGGCTCCAGGCTGCGCAGCTCGCCGCCGCCGGCAGCGCGGCGGCGGGCGTGGTCATCGCGCTTCTCACCTTCCCGGGTCTGCGACCGTCGCGCCGGGGGGAGCGTACCCCGGGCTGAACGAGGGGGCCAGGGAGGCTTTCAGGACGCGGCCTTCGCTCGCGCGTAATGGCGCCGCGCCTTCTCGCGGTTCCCGCACGTCTCCATCGAGTGCCACCGTCGATTGTTGGACCGGCTGTTGTCGATGAGGAAGTGCTGGCACCCCTCCGCTTCACACGCACGGATCCGCGGCCGCCCCCCGTTCTGGAGCCGCGCCCACGCGGCGATGGCCTCGCCGCCCACTCGCCTGTCAGCGGGGGTCTGGTCGACCCACTCGAGACCGTCCGCTGTGAGTCGTGCCGTGCGGGTCATCGCGCGGATCCACGGCTCGAGGACGGCGTCCGACGCTTCGCCGCGCAGGACAGCGACGAGCGCGGCGCGAACCGCCCGCGCGTCCGCCACCTGCGCGTACTCTGCGGGCGCGCCGTGATCGCGGAGCCACTCGGCGGCGCGGTCATCGTCGCCGAGCTCGTCGTGGACGTCACCGCCGGAGACCAGGCGAGAGTTCACGAGGTCCAACAGCAGACGCTCTGCATCCATGGCGTCTCACCTCCATCGGCAATTATAACCTCTCAATCGTACTTGACAGGTTAGGTTTTATGTGGTTCACTTCCATAACCTTCTAAGAAGGCCAAGATGGTTAGAAGAATGGAAGAGATTCGCATGTCCCCTGTCACGCCCACTGTCGTCCTCGTTCACGGAGCGTTCGCCGAGTCGGCGAGCTGGAATGGAGTGATCGCCCGGCTGCGCGAAGCCGGAGTTCCTGTGATCGCCGCCGCGAACCCGTTGCGCAGCCTCGACGGCGACGCCGCGTCCGTGCGCTCGGTGCTCGAGTCTGTCGACGGTCCCGTGGTCGCGGTCGGTCACTCCTACGGCGGAGCCGTCGTCTCGGAGGCCGCCGACGGCGTCGAGTCCGTCAAGGCTCTCGTCTTCGTGTCCGCCTTTGCGCCCGACTCCGGCGAGAGCATCGGCGAACTGTCCGGCCGGTATCCCGGCAGCACTCTGGGAGACACGCTCCAGACCGTCGAGCTTGCCGACGGCACCACCGACCTCTATATCAGGCAGGAGCTCTACCGTCAGCAGTTCGCTGCCGATCTCGAGGAGCACGAGGCGAGCCTGGGAGCCGTCACCCAGCGTCCACTGAACACCGAGGCGCTCCACGGTGTCGCGACGAAGTCCGCGTGGAAGGCGATTCCTTCGTGGTTCGTGTACTCGACGGGCGACAAGAACATCCCCGCCCAGGCGCTGGCCTTCATGGCCGACCGCGCCGGCGCTGTCGAGTCGGTGGTGATTCCGGATGCATCACATGCGCTGCCGGTGTCGCAGCCGGGCCCGGTGGCCGAGGTGATCCTGCGCGCCGTGAGCGCTGCCTCGTCGTCGGCTCTCTGACCCCCCACGTCAGAGGGGGAGACGACACCGGATCGGCACTCGGCGCAGGGGGCGTGGCCCACTCCGGCCGTGCCTAGAGCGTCCTCCCGGCCGCGTCGAGGGCCGCCGTCGCGGCGCGGCGGCCCTCGGCGATCAGGCGCGCGACATCGCGCATGGTCCATTGCGCCATCCGCTCCATCTCGGGCTGGATGAGCAGCATCGACGGGTCTGCGGCGATGTCCGTGA
Organism: Microbacterium sp. MF43; assembly: GCF_012847295.1. Classification (GTDB taxonomy): domain Bacteria; phylum Actinomycetota; class Actinomycetes; order Actinomycetales; family Microbacteriaceae; genus Microbacterium. Next base: position 774,163 of record NZ_JABBDY010000002.1, on the reverse strand, counting down.
TCTTGGTGGCGGTGCGCATCATCCGGACGTTCTCCCACTTCGCATGCAGATGCACGACGATGACGCGCTCGGCTCCGAGCGCTCGCGCCGCGGCGTGCGGGACGTTGTCGACCATTCCGCCGTCGGCCAGGAGCCGCCCACCGAGCCGGACGGGCGGGAGGAGCCCCGGAACGGCGATCGTCGCGCGCAGGGCGGCGCTCATCGGCCCCTTGTCGATGATGACAGCGCGCCGCGTGCGCAGGTCGGTGGCGACCGCGCCGAACCGGCGGGGCAGCTCTTCGATCCGCGGATCCCGGCCGAGCACGCGGTGGATCGCCTCGGTCACCACCCGCGTGTCGAGCAGCCCCCACCGCGGCAGAAAACTCCACGCGGCGATGCGGCTCCAACGGAAGCGCAGGGCGATCCGCTCGATCTCGTCGACGTCGAGTCCCGCCGCGTAGACGGCACCCACGAGGGCGCCCGAACTCGTGCCGGTGACGATGCCGGGACGGATGCCTCGTTCCTCGAGCACCTGGAGCACCCCCACGTGCGCGGCGCCGAACGCGCCGCCGCCGCTGAGGGTGATGGCCAACCGCGGGTCGTCGTTCGGCATCGGCATCCCTCCCTGTCACCGGGAGATCCCAGTCGACCGCAATCGCCTCCGCCCGTCAATGCGGCGAGACGAAGGGCAACCCTGTCCGCGGACCGCCGCACGCGGCCGAAGCGTCAGACGAGCGAGAGCACGAACGAGAGGACGAAACCCGCGGCGGTGCTGAGTGCGACGGCCGGCCCACCGTGCTCGAACGCCTCGGGCATCAGGGTGTCGGCGAGCGACGCGATCACCGCGCCCGCCGCGAAGGCCAGAGGGAGCGAGACGACGGCCGGGTCGGTGTCGGCCAGCCAGGCCGCTCCCGCGAGCACGGCCAGGGTCAGCAGCACCGCGCAGACCGTCCAGAGCCCGAGGATCTGCCGCCGCGATCGCCCCTGCTCGCGCATCGACGCCGAACCGACGAGTGCCTCCGGGAAGTTCGAGACGAAGATCGCCGCGAGCAGCGCGACGCCCCCGGTCCCCTCGGTGAGCGAGATGCCCAGGGCGAGATTCTCCGGCACCCCGTCGAGGGTGACGGCCGCGAGCAGCGCGATCCCGGCGGCCCCGCGGGTCGTGGCCTTGGCGGCGACGCGATCCTGAGCCGCGGCATCCGTATCGAGTTTCGCGCTCCCCCTGTACTCGTCTGCCGGCTTCGAGTCGGCGGGAGGCTGGGCCCACCGGTCCAGGAACGCGCTCAGCGCGGTGAAGACGATGGCGCCGGCGAAAAGCCCGACCGCGGCCAGCCAGATCCCGCCCCGCTCGTACGAGTCCTCGAAGAGCTCGAAGCTCAAAGCGGTGATCAGTGCGCCCGCCGCGAAGGCGAGCAGCATGGCGAGAAGACGCTTGGGGAGCTCGAACCTGACGCCGATCGCCGCCCCGAGGACGAGGGCGGTGGAAGCCACCGCGCCGAACAGCAGAGTTCCCCACATGCCGCCACACTCGCATCGCGCGATCACTCGCGCGAAGGGCTTGACGGTCGTCGCTTGATCGGCGGTGACGTCGGAGAATACTGATATGCCTGCCACGTACATCCATGACGCCGTCCGCACCCCCTTCGGCCGAGCCGGAGGCACCCTCGCGGGCGTGCGCCCCGACGATCTCGCGGCCGTGGTGATGAGGGCCGCCGTGGAGCGGGCGGGCATCGACCCGGCCCGGATCGAAGACGTCATCTTCGGCGACGCGAATCAGGCGGGCGAAGACAACCGCAACATCGCGCGGATGGGTGCGCTGCTGGCGGGCTTCCCCACCACCGTGCCCGGGACGACGGTGAACCGGCTCTGCGGGTCGTCCGTCGAGGCGGTGATCCAGGGGTCGCGGGCCATCGAGGCGGGCGACGCCGACATCATCCTCGCGGGCGGCGTGGAGTCGATGAGCCGCGCGCCGTACGTCGTGGAGAAGTCGGCCAGGCCGTGGCCGTCGGTCGGCAACCAGACGCTGTGGAACACCGCGATCGGGTGGCGCATGACGAACCCCCGGCTGCCGAAGGAATGGACGATCTCGAACGGGCAGTCCGCCGAGAAGCTCGCGGGGATCTACGGCATCTCGCGCGACGCCCAGGACGCGTTCGCCCTGCGCAGCCACCGGCTTGCGGCCGAAGCCTGGGCCGCCGGCGCCTACGACGGCGAGATCGTACAGGTGCCCGGTGCGGAGCTGCCGCGGGACGAGGGCATCCGCGACGACACGTCGCTGGAGAAGCTCGGCGGGCTCAAGGCGCTCTTCGCGGCGGACGGCACCGTGACCGCCGGCAACTCGTCGCCGATCAACGACGGCGCTTCCGCAGTGCTGCTCGGAGCCGAAGGCGCGATCGAGGCCGAGCCGCTCGCGCGCATCACCGGGCGCGGCGTCTTCGGCAACGACCCCGACGTCTTCGGTGTCGCTCCCGTCGAGGCCGCCAACCGCGCGCTGGCCCGTGCCGGTCGCACGTGGGCCGATGTGGACCTGGTCGAACTGAACGAGGCGTTCGCGTCGCAGTCCCTGGCGTGCCTGGCCGGGTGGCCCGAACTCGACCCCGAGAAGGTCAACATCCATGGCGGCGCGATCGCGATCGGACACCCGCTCGGCGCCTCCGGTGGCCGCATCATCGGTCACGCCGCGCACGAGCTGCGGCGCCGCGGCGGGGGAGTCGCGGTCGCCGCGCTCTGCATCGGCGTGGGACAGGGACTCGCTGTCGTTCTGGAGCGCTGATTCGAGGTATCGGACAGCGTTGGAGATCGAACTCGTTCGGCTCGCATCGATGAAGAGCTCGGCCGCCGCGAGGACGGAGCGCCCCCGTCTCCTCAGTGCGAGTGCCGCGGCGGCACGGAGCCGCTCGACCCGCGCATGAATCCGAGGTCGGCACCCAGGTGTGCCTGTTCGACGTTCTCGACGTAGAGCTTCTCCCATCCGCGCGTCGCCAGCTGAGCAGCGGGAACCCAGGCCGCACGCCGTTGCTCGAGCTCGGCGTCATCGACGAGGAGGTCGATCGTTCGAGCGGGCACGTCGAGCTGGATCCAGTCCCCGCTCCGGACGAACGCCAGCGGTCCGCCGACCGCGGCCTCCGGCGAGACGTGGAGGATGCAGGTGCCGAAGCCGGTACCGCTCATCCGCGCGTCCGACACCCGGACCATGTCGGTGACTCCCTGTTCGAGCAGCTTTCGAGGGAGCTGGACATTTCCGACCTCTGGGAATCCCGGATAACCCACCGGACCGTTTCCTCGAACGACAAGGATGTCGTCGGCTGCCACGTCCAGGTCTGGATCGTCGCAGACGGCGTTGTAGTCCTCGATCGAGTCGAACACCACGGCGCGGCCGCGATGCGTCAGCAGTGAAGCCGATGCGGCCGACACCTTCAACACCGCTCCGTCGGGGGCGAGCGAGCCCCGGAGCACCACGGTGCTGTTCCCCGCCGCGCTGACAGGTGCGGCAACCGTCCTGATCACATCGTCGTTCCAGGATTCGGCCGGGGCGATCTCCTCGCCGATGGAGCGTCCTGACACGGTGATCGCCTCGAGGTGGAGGTGCTCCCGGAGTCGATTCATCACGGCCGGCATCCCGCCTGCGTAGAACAGATCCTCCATCAGGTACTGCCCCGACGGCATGAGGTTGGCGATGACGGGGACGTCGCGCGTGAGTGCGTCGAAGTCGTCGATCGCCAGCGGCACGCCGACCCGGTTCGCGATGGCGATGAGGTGCACGACGGCGTTGGTGGACCCGCCGATCGCGGCGCACATCTTCACAGCGTTCTCGAATGCCTTGCGCGTCAGGATGCTGCTCAGCCGCAGGTTCTCGCCGACCATGGCGACGATCCGGCGGCCCGCAGCCTGGGCGGACGCCAGCCTCCGCGAATCCGCCGCGGGGATCGCCGCCGAGCCCGAGAGCTGGAGGCCGAGCGCCTCGGTCACGAGACCCATGGTCGATGCCGAGCCCATCGTCATGCAGTGACCCGGGCTTCGCGACATCCCGCCTTCGGCCTCGGCGAACTCATCGGCCGTCATCCGGCCCGCGCGCACCTCCTCGCTGAAGCGCCACACATCCGTGCCCGAGCCGATGTCGCGGCCACGGAACTTGCCGTTGAGCATGGGGCCGCCGGTGATGAGGAGGGTGGGCAGGTCGACACTCGCGGCCCCCATCACCATCGCCGGCGTCGTCTTGTCGCACCCCGCGAGCAGGACGACGGCGTCCATGGGATTCGCGCGGATGCTCGCCTCGATCTCCATGGCCAGCAGATTGCGATAGAGCATGGTGGTGGGCCGCATGAGCGCCTCGCCCAGAGACATCGTGGGGAACTCGACGGGGAAGCCGCCTGCCTCCCACACCCCGCGCTTGACGGCCTCTGCCACGCGGCTCAGGTGGGCGTTGCACGGCGTGAACTCAGAGGCGCTGTTCGCGATGCCGATCACCGGCCGTCCGTCGAAGACTTCCGGACCGAAACCCTGGTTGCGCATCCACGAGCGGTGGATGAACCCGTTGCGTCCCTCCGCGGCGAACCACGAGGCACTTCGCAGGCGGTCGTCTTCGGCCATGGCCTGTCCTCACTTTCCTGGTGGAGGTGAATAATCATAGGTTATATGATTGCTGCCGGCACCCGCTCCTCTCCTGGAAAGTGATGGAATGCTCGATCTCGATCTCGATCTCCTCGCCGCCGAGACGTACAGCGCCGTGTACAGCGACGTGTGCGATCGGCTGGGTCTCAGGCATCAGTCGATGGCGCCGGGAATCGTTCCGACCAACTCGAAGCGGGTTCTCGTGGGCTGGGCACGCACTGCCCGGTCCGCCCCCGTCGACGGACTCCCTGAGCGCCCGTACGCGCAGGAGATCGAGTTCGTCGACTCGCTGCGCGGGGGCGACGTAGCGGTGGTCGCCACGGGCGACTCGAACGCAGCCTGTTGGGGAGAGCTGTTCTCCACGGCCGCGATCGGTCGAGGCGCCCGCGGAGTCGTCACCGATGGTCTCGTCCGCGACGGAGCGAAGCTCGCTCACCTGGACTTCCCGGTGCACGCGCAGGGCAGCCACCCGACGGATTGCCTCGGGCGGATCTCCATCATCGAAACGGCGCGTCCGGTCGAGATCGGCGAGCTCACGGTGTCCGACGGCGACCTCGTCGTGGCCGACGTCGATGGCGTCGTCGTCGTGCCGCGCGCCCGCGCCGAGGAGGTCGCCGCCCTCGCCCTCGAGAAGGCGCGTACCGAGAATTCTGCACGCGACCTCCTCCTGCGCGGCGGATATCTCCGCGATGTGTGGGCGCAGTACGGAGTGCTCTGATGCTCGCCCTTCGATGGCACGGCAGAGGTGATGTGCGGCTCGACGACATCCCGGCGCCTGAGCCTCCGCCGTCGGGCTGGCTCCAGCTCGAGGTCATCGCATGCGGGATCTGCGGTACCGATGTCGAGGAATACCTCCACGGTCCGACGTTCATTCCCCACGCCGAGCCCAACCGCCTCACGGGGGCGGTGGCTCCGATCGTCCTCGGTCACGAGATCGCCGGTCGAGTGGTCGCCGTGGGCCTCGGCACCCCCGACTTCGCGATCGGCGATGTCGTCGGAGTCGATGGGTTGATGGGGTGCGGCCGTTGCTCGTCGTGTTCGCGAGGAGCTGTGAACCTGTGCGATTCTCTGGCGGCCGTCGGCCTCATGAGCGATGGAGGGCTGGCGGAGCGAGTGAACGTGCGCGCCGACACGTGCGTGAAGATCCCGGCCGGAGCCGCCGCTGACACCGGAGCCTTGGCGGAGACCCTGGCGGTGGCCGTGCGCGCGCTCCGGCGAGGCCGACTCGCGGAGGGGGAGAGGGTTGTCATCTTCGGTGCCGGTGCCGTCGGGCTCTTCGCGCTGCAGGCGGCGCGGGCAATGGGGGCGTCTCAGGTCGCCGTGGTCGAGCCGCACGCACATCGCCGGGCACTGGCGCTCGAGCTCGGCGCGTCCGCTGCCTGGCCGCCCGGAGCCGAGGTGGGCGAGGCGGACGTGGTGGTGGAGTGCTCGGGTGTGCCGGACGCATTCGCGGCCGCCCTGTCATTCACGCGCCGCGGCGGTCGCCTCGTGCTCGTGGGTGTGTCCACCGTGCCTGTGGCCGTCTCACCGATGGACATCGTGGCCGGTGAGCGAGAGGTGATCGGGAGCCTGTCGCACCTCAGGAAGAGCGACTTCGCTGCAGCCGTCGAACTCCTCGTCTCGGGGGCGGTGCGCACGGACGGCATCGTGTCCAGCAGGATTCCCTTGGCCCATGCGCTCGACGACGGACTGCTGGCGCTGGTGCGCGAACCCGAACGGCATGTGAAGATCCTGGTCGTGCCGCCCACGAGCGACGAGGCCGTTCCGGAGAGGAGAGCGTTCCAGGCATGAGCAAGCGTGCGCGACTGGCAGATACCGTCCGTGACGACCTCCTCGACCGGATCGTCAGCGGCAGGATCGCACCGGGGAGCCTCCTTCCGAACGAGGAGGAGCTGGCGGCGTCCTGCGGCGTCAGCCGCATCGTCATCCGCGAGGCGGTCAAGGCTCTGGAGGCCAACGGCATCCTCGCGGCTCGGGCGGGGATCGGTACGGTCGTCCTCCCCGAACCGCGCTGGAACGTCTTGGATCCCCACGTCCTCGCCGCCCGGTTGACCTACGACCGTGAGGGCGTCTTCTTCGAGGACCTGACGACGATCCGAGTTGCTCTCGAGGGTCAGATGGCCGCTCAGGCCGCCGTCGTGGCGACGGTCGAGCAGCGCGAGGCCATGGCGCGATCCTTGGAGGATGCGGAGGCTCATCTGCACGAGCCGGACCGTTACCTCGATGACGACATCAGGTTCCACGAACTCATCACCGCGGGGGCGCAAAGCCCGCTGGGAGCCGCGATCCTCGCTCTCATCCGCGACCCGCTCCGTTCGTCGCGTCGGCTGTCGAACACCATCCCGGGGGGCATCGAGCACGCGCACGCGTCGCACCGCCGCATCTTCGACGCGATCGACGCGGGCGATCCGGTGGCAGCCTCACAGGCGATGACCGAGCACCTCGCGTGGGCGCGCGACGAGCTTCGCCGCCGGCGTGACGCCGCGGACAGCCGCGAGGAGGTGCGACGTGCCCACCGCTGAACAGCGCACCGACCCGGTGCTCACCCACGGCGAGGGACCCGCCTGGTTCTCGGACTACGGCGAACTGCGGTGCGTCGACATGCTCGCGGGGGACGTCGTCTCGCTCGATGCTGCGGGTCTTCTGCGCCGCAATCATGTCGGGTCGGTCGCCGCGATGGTGCAGCCGAGGCGGACCGGCGGTGCTGTGCTCCTGCTCGAGCACGCCGTGGCCCTCACGGGCTCGGACCCGGGGGAGCCGAGTCGGATCGACGAGATCGTCCGCCTGATCGACGACCCCGCGGTGCGGCTCAACGAGGGAGCCTGCGATCCCTCAGGACGGCTGGTCTGCGGCTCCATGGCGTACGACATGCGACACGGCGGCGGGTCGGTCTGGCGGGTGACGGACCGGGGTGACGGCCGCGCCGACGTCGAGTTGCTGAGGTCGGGTGTGACGATCTCGAACGGGCTCGCCTTCTCGCCCGACGGCGACCTCGCGTACTACATCGATTCGACGACCCACATCATCGAGGTGATCGACTACGCCGGCGGAGCGTTCCGATCCCTCGGCCGCCTCGCGGATCTCACTCAGCAGCCGGGCATGCCGGACGGGATGTGCATCGATGCCGAGGGCAACCTGTGGGTGGCGATGTTCGGAGGTGGATGCGTCGTCGGCATCGACGGCGAAGGGAGCATCGTCGAGCGGATTGCGGTTCCCGCGTCCCAGGTCACGTCGTGCGCCTTCGGCGGCGACGACGGTGATGAGCTCTACATCACGACCTCCACCGTGCAGGACGCCGGGTCTCCCCTGGCCGGCGCGATCTTCAGCGCTCGTCCGGGTGTGAGGGGCGCGAAGGGGTCGCGCTTCGGCGTCGCACCAGACTGAGGAAGGCGGGACGGATGCCGCGGCATCCGTCCCGTTCCGCACCGGAACCCCGACCGCACCACTGATCGCGCAAGAGGGCCCCGGCGACCGCAGTCGCGCAGGGCCCCCGTCGCTCGTGAGACTCGAGACGGCTCGGTGCCTCAGTCGCCGCAGATTCCCCGGGCGGTGTCGTTCTTGCCCTGTCCGCCGATCGCCTTCACGACGTCTCCGACGTTCGTGAAGCCGAGGGCCCCTTCGGTGTTGATGGTCTTGTGCACCTGGCCGAAGCATGCTGCGTCGGCAGGCGTGGCGTTCGCGGTGCCCGCGAGGCCGAACACGGCGAAAGCGACGATGGCTCCGGTGGCGAGAATGCGCTTCATTGGTCTTTCCCTCCCTGTATGGCGGGCCGGTGTGCACCCGCTATCTCCTGGTTCTGCCGGTCGCCACGATTTGGATGCAGGTCGGGTGGAATCTTTCGCGAGTACCGCGGCTGGCGCTGCCGCATCCGGACGCGCCCGGTGGGCGGAACAATTGGTGACGGACGAAGGCGACGGCGTACGGAGGCGGAGATGCCGGACCTGGCTCTGGTGACCGGCGCAGCGCGGGGGATCGGCCGCGCTGTGACCGAGGAACTTCTCGCGCGCGGGTACCGCGTGATCGCGACCGCGCGAGATCCGGTTGCGCTCGACGACTTCGCGGCGTCGGTTCGCGGGGACCCGATCGAAACCGGCATCCTGGACGTGGAGTCGCCGGGCGTGGCGGAGCAGGTCGGGCGGCTCATCGGCGGGCGGCCGCTGTCGCTGCTCGTGCTGAATGCAGCGCGGTTCTCGCCCTGGGATGAGACGGTCGCCTCCGCCGACCTCACCGCTGCCCGGCAGGTGATCGAGACGAATCTCTTCGGCTCGTGGAGCGTGCTGCGCGCGGCGCTGCCGGCTCTCCGCGCCGGTCGTGGCACCATCATCGGCGTCGGAAGCGGATCGGGCTCGCACGGAGATCCGCAGTTCGGTTTGGAGGTCAACCCGGGAGCGGCGAGCTATGCGGTCTCGAAGGCCGCCCTCCACGCATTGCTGCACAAGCTCGCAGGCGAGGTCGGGGCAGACGGCGTGCGCGTGCACGTGGTCGATCCGGGACTGACCGCGACGTCTCCCGGAATGGAGGAGATGGGAGCGCGGCCGGTGCGCGAAGGAGCGAGGAGCGTGCTCGCCCCGCTGGACGTGACACCGTTCGCCGCTGCGATGGCGTTGACGCGGGACGGCCGCCCCCTGCCGTGGTGACGCTTCCGGACAGGTCGCGGACGTCCCCGACATCGTCTACCTTTTCGGGAGACGGATGCCTCGGCGCCGCCTCGTCTGGGAAGGATCCACGTGAAGCTGCTGCTGACCTCGGGAGGAGTCACCAACGACTCCATCCGTCAGACTCTCGTCGGCATGCTCGGGAAGCCGGTGTCGGAGTGCGATGCGCTCTTCATTCCCACGGCGCAGTGGGGCCAGCCGATGTGCTCGCCCCAGACGGTGTGGAAGTCGACGGCCTCTCGTTGGCCGGGGGAGTCGAACCTGTGCGACCTGGGCTGGAGGTCGGTGGGGGTCCTCGAGCTCACGGCGCTGCCGACGGTCGGCCGAGATCGATGGGAGCCGTGGGTGCGCGAGGCCGACGTGCTCCTCGTCGACGGAGGCGAGGCGATCTACCTGGCTCACTGGATCCGCGAGTCCGGCCTCGGGGAGCTGCTGCCGGCTCTGACCGACACCGTGTGGGTCGGCGTCAGCGCGGGCAGCATGGTCATGACTCCGCGCATCGGCGAGCAGTTCGTCGACTGGAGGCCGGGGCAGGGCCACGAGACGCTCGGGGTGGTGGACTTCTCGATCTTCCCGCACCTGGACTATCCGGGCTGGAACGAGAACACGACGGAGAGCGCCCGCCGATGGGCGGAGAAGATCGCCGGTCCGGCGTACGCGATCGATGACCAGACGGCCCTCGCGGTGGTGGACGGCGTCGTGACGGTCGTCTCCGAGGGCAACTGGGAGCACTTCGGCGGCTGAACTCGACTGCTGTCGGCTCATCGAGTCACCGCGCTGCGCGGACGCCCCGCGCTCAGGCCATGGCCTCGTGCACGTCGCGCGCTCGAAGGGTGCGGTAGGTGGTGACCGGTCTCGTCGCCAGCACGATCTTGCCGCGTGAGTGGAGTCGGGCCATGTCCTGATACGCGTCGACGATGTCGCTCAGCGGGTAGAGCCCCGAGATCAGCAGACGGAAGGCACCGTCCTGCGCGAGCTGGGCGAGCCGCTGCAGCTGGGTCGTACCGTGCAGCATCGAGTCGGGGTCTTCCCGCAGCAGTCGCAGCTCGACCTCGCGCCGATCGGCGCTCGACCGGTAGCGGCTGTCCGGAACGCCGAGCGCGTCGGCGATGTCTTTGCCGTCCTTGCCGAAGTTGTCGATGAACGCCGTGACCTGCCCCTGCGCGACCTGCCGGATCCGCTCGACCATGCCGTCGCCGTAACGGACCGGGATGATTCCGAGCTGCCGCAGGTAGTCGAAGTTGCGATCGCCACAGGTGCCGATCACTCGCGCGCCCCAGTGCTTCGCCAGCTGCACCTCGATGCTGCCCACGCCTCCGGCCGCAGCCGAGACCACGACGATGTCGTCTCGTCCGATCCGCAACTCGTCGAGGGTGTCCAGCGCGGTCGCGCCGGCGAGGTAGAGCCCGCCCGCGACCTCCCAGCTCATGTTGCGGGGCTTGGGGACGAGCGCCGAGACAGGCACGGTGAGGTGCGTGGCGTGCGCGCCGGTGCGCACGTGCCCGATCACCTCGGAGCCGACGGGAAACCGGCTCTCACCCGGCGGGCGTGCCACGACGATGCCGGCGAAGTCGCTCCCGGATCCGCGCGGCCAGCCGTCGTCCGCCCACGTCTGCTCCTTGCCGTTGCGCAGGAACACCTCCATGTGGTTGATGCCCGAGGTGATCACCTCGACCGTCGCGTGCCCTTCGAGCGGCGGCGGCAGGGTGCCGGAATGCTCTTCGAGCACATCCGCATCGCCGGGGCTCGCGTAGGTGTACCACCGTGCCTGAGTCGACCTTGTCTTGAACATCGTCCTGCTCCGATCTCGCCGTCGAGTCGCCACAGGATTATTCGTCGCCGGCGGCGGAATCGGATGCACCGGCACACGATCCGCGGTCGAACGAGTCAGTGCTCGTCGAGCACGACGAGCTGCTGGGTCGCCCGTGTCATGGAGACGTAGCGATCCACGGCCCCCTCGATCCCGTCGCCGAACGCCGCGGGGTGGACGACCAGCACGAGGTCGAACTCCAGGCCCTTCGCCGTCTCCGGGGTGAGCGACCGCACGCGCGGCTGCGGAGTGAACGTCGCGTCTCCGATCACACACGCGACGCCTTCGTCGTTGTCCTCGAGCCACTCCGCCAGGATGGTGTCGCGCTCGCGCGGGCTCCCGTGCCGGACGGGGATGCCGGTGCGACGGACGGACTCCGGCACGTTCGCGTCCGGGATCGCCGCGAGGATACGGGGGGCCGCCTCGGCCATCACCTCGGCGGGCGTCCGGTAGTTCACGGTGAGCGAGGCGATGTCGACGCGCGTCAGCCCCAACCGGGCGAGGCGCTGCTGCCACGGTTCGCCGAAGCCGTGCCGCGCCTGCGCCCGGTCGCCGACGATCGTGAAGCTGCGCGACGGACACCGAGCCAGCAGCATCTGCCACTCGGCATCCGTGAGCTCTTGCGCCTCGTCGACGACGATGTGCCCGAAGGGGCCGGCCAGGCGGTCGTGGTGGTGCGTCGGAGTCGTCCCGGCATCGGCGAGGCTGTTCTGGGCGTCCTGTCCGCGGAGGATCGACATGACGCTCATCTCGGAGTCGTCTGCAGCGATGAGGTCATCGATCACGCGCTCACGGACTTCGCGTTCCGCCGCACGGACGGCCTCCTGCCGGCGTCGGCGCTCGGCTTCGTGACGATCCCCGATTCGCAGACGTGCGGCGTCCAGCAGCGGCAGGTCCGACGTCGTCCAGGCATGCGCCTCGTCGCGCTGCAAGAGTGAGACCTCGCGGTCGTCGAGCCACGGCGCGCACGTACGCAGGTACCCCGGCGCCGTCCACAGGTCGGCGACCACGTTCGCCGGGTCGAGAGTCGGCCATGCGCGCGTCACCGCTGCCATGAGCGCTTCATCCTGCAGAAGCGCCCGGCGCACGAGCCCGCGCGGCACCTCGTCGTCGTGGTGGTCGATCACGATCTCGAGCACTGCTTCGAGGACGTCTGCGCGGGCGTCGTTGTGAGGGGTCCCCGGCTCGACCGCCGCGAAGGCCTCGGCCCACTCGCGAGGCCCGAGGATGACGTCCGTCCAGGCCGTCTCGACCGTGAGCGCTCGTGCAGGCGGCACCTCGTGATACGCGACGGCCGCCTCGACGGCGCGCACCATGGCGGCGCTGGACTTCAGGGCGGCGACCTCCAGGGATGCCTCGACCGATGCCTCGGCGCCTTCTGGCACGAGATCGCGGAGCGTGCACGACTCGACGCCCTCCTCCCCGAGGCCTGGAAGGACGTCTGCGACGTAGGAGAGATAGGGGTGATGCGGTCCGACGATCAGGACGCCCCCGCGCCCACGACTGAGCCGGGGGTCGGAGTACAGCAGGTACGCGGCGCGGTGAAGCGCGACGACGGTCTTGCCGGTGCCCGGTCCTCCGTCGACGACCAGTGCGCCGCGGGAGTCGGCGCGGATGATCGCATCCTGATCCGCCTGGATCGTGGCGAGGACATCGCGCATGCGCTCCGTGCGACTGTCGCCGAGGCTTGCGATGAACGCGGACTGGTCATCCAGAGCGGCGCGCCGGTCCACGGCATCCGGCGTGAAGACCTCGTCCCAGTAGTCGGTGATGCGTCCGGCCGTCCATCGGTAGCGGCGACGTCGCGCGATACCCATCGGCTCGGCGTGGGTCGCGGCGAAGAACGGCGCGGCGGCGGGTGAGCGCCAGTCGATGATGAGTGCGTGGCCGTCGCGGTGCGTGAGCCCGAGGCGGCCGATGTAGACGGGGTCGTCGCCGCCTTCGGGCACGATGTGGCCGAGGCAGACATCGAGGCCGAAGCGCCGCAGTGCTCGCAGTCGCGACGTCAGCCGGTGCACCTCCAGGTCGCGGTCGAGCGCGGCCTGCCCCTCGCCGAGAGGTCGCCGCCGGGTTTCGTCGAGGCGGGCGGACAGGTCGGCGATCTCGGAGCGGAGACTCCGGGCGACCGTGGTGAAGTGATGCTCGTCCTCGGTGATCAGGCGTGGTTCGGCCTTGGCGGACAGGCGAGCGGGCAGGGCGAAGACGCTGGTGGAGAGGGTGTTCACGAGGGCGGACTCCGATCGAACGGCACGTGCTGCGCTGGGCGTGCGGCAGCACACGGCCGACCAGTATGCGCCCCGAGGGGGGCCTTGCGGCAAGGCCCCGTCCCGCCGTTATCCTGGAAATGCGGGGGTGCTCCGGCTCCCGCCGACAGGGGCCCTCTCGTCGCTCGCCGTGACGCGATCGTTCTGGCTCCCGAGTTCCACTTACTCGTGCTCGGGAAGCAGAGGCGTCGACCACCCGGGATCGCGGCCCATCTGCACGGCCCGGCCGACGGCGGTCGCGCCGAACCGATCGCGGACGGCGTCGAGCACGCCGTCCAGACGCGAACCGTCGCCCCAGTCGATGGGCAGCTCGGGCGGGACGCTGTCGGCCCGTGCCAGCTGCGACAGCGAGATGCCGAGCAGGGTGATGCCTCGCTCCTCGATGTTCGAGCGCGCGCCGGCGAGGAGCCCCCGTGCGACAGTGAGGAGCATCGCCGTGCGATCGGTCGGAGATCGAAATGTCTGCGACCGCGTCGCCTTGCTGAAGTCGCCGTAGCGCAGCCGCAGCACGACCGTGCGGCACACGCGGTCGCCGTCGCGCAGCCGGCGCCCGAGCCGGTCGATGATCTGGGTGAGGATGGCGTCGAGCTCCTCTCCTGATCGCGGGCGGCTGCCGAGCGCGCGCTGGGAGCCGATGGACCCACGGCGGCGCGTGGTGTTCACCGGGCGGGGATCGCGCAGCCGCGCCAGTGCGTGAAGGTGCGCACCGGCCGCCTTTCCCAGCAGCCTCTCGGCGGTGGCGGCTTCGAGGTCGGCGAGTTCGCCCACGGTGTGGATGCCGAGGCGGTGCAGCTTCTCTGCGGTCACGGCGCCGACGCCCCACAGTCGTTCCACCGGCAGGGGGAGCAGGAATGCCTGCTCCTCATCGGGCTCGACGATCAGCAGTCCGTCGGGTTTGCTGACTGCGCTCGCCACCTTCGCGAGGAACTTCGTCCGCGCGACGCCGACCGAGATCGCGAGGCCGACCTCGGCGCGCACGCGCTGCCTCAGCCGTACCGCGATCTGCTCGGGAGGGCCGGTGATGCGCCGAAGCCCGCCGACTTCGAGGAACGCCTCGTCGATCGAGATGCCTTCGACCAGGGGAGTGGTGTCGCGGAAGATGGCGAACACCTCGCGACTGGCCGCCGAGTACGCCTCCATGCGCGGCGGCACGACGACGGCGTCGGGGCACAGGTCGCGCGCCTGGCGTGCGCCCATGGCCGTGCGCACACCGCGCGCCTTCGCCTCATAGCTGGCCGCCAGGACCACGCCGCCGCCGACGATGACCGGGCGGCCGCGGAGCTCAGGCGCATCGCGCTGCTCGACCGAAGCGTAGAACGCGTCGAGGTCTGCGTGGAGCACGGTGGCCTCTCCCCGCATGCCGTCCTCCCGCCGTTCGCTCGACCGCATCGTCCCACGGGCCTCCGACGCGGCCCCCGCTTTCGAGGCATCCCCCCGTTCACCTGCGCTCCTTGCCGGGGCGCTGTCGTTTCCTGCCCGCGCTGCCGAATAAAACGACCGCGCGTGCAGGAGGCGACCGCGCGTGCAGGAGACGACCGCGCGTGCAGGAGACGGCGCCGCAGAGGAAACGACCGCGCGGGCCAGGCATGCGCAGGAACCTGCGTCGCGCGCAGAAGCATCTGCGCCGGGAGCGGGAATCCGCGCGCGACTCTTGATGGGCGAAGCTGTGACCGCTAACATCAAGACGATCGAAGTTGATCGATAAACCCTTGCAGTCCGCGCGGGTTTGTCCCCTGGCTGGAACCCGACCTCGCCCGCCGGCCGCCGAAGGTACGAAGGAGTATCCCCATGGTCCGTCCACCCACGCCCGAGAGAAGATCGCGAGCGGCAGCGTTCATCGCCGCGACGGCGCTCTGCGTCGGCGTCGTCGTCGCCTCGCCGGCAGCCGCCGAGCCCGTCTACGAGGATGTCGTCGATGGTCTCGTCCACCAGTTCAAGCTCGACGAGGGATCCGGCACCGTGATCGCCAACAGCGGCTCCGCCGGCACCGCCGCGAACGCCACGCTGGTGAACGCGGCGAAGGCCTCGTACGACGGCGAGGGCATCCGATTCAATCCCGAGGACTACGCCGACGCGCTCTCCGGGGCGTATGTGCGTCTGCCGAACAACCTCACCGCCGGCATGCAGGCGATCACGGTCGACTACGACATC
Organism: Microbacterium sp. MF43; assembly: GCF_012847295.1. Lineage (GTDB taxonomy): Bacteria > Actinomycetota > Actinomycetes > Actinomycetales > Microbacteriaceae > Microbacterium. The sequence continues at coordinate 758,693 of NZ_JABBDY010000002.1, read as the reverse complement.
TGGATCGACCCCGCCAACGTCGGTGAGCACCAGATCTGGAGCCTCGGCAACAAGGTGGCGTGCGACACCGCGGGGGGCCAGCAGGGGCAGCTCTTCTCGTCGAACACGCAGCGTCTGCGGGTCGCCGCAGGAAACGTCAACGTGCAGCAGAACCGTGTGCGGCTCCCCGAGGGCGTGTGGAAGCACGTGACCTACACGCAGACCCCGAACGCCAACGGCACCAGCTGGACCGGCACGCTCTACGTCGACGGCGTCCAGCACGCGCAGTCCGCCACGATCACCACCGCGCCCTCGGTCAACGCGGCCGGCACCAACTGCAACTTCCTCGCCCGCTCGCAGGTGCCCGGCAATTACTCGTTCCGCGGCACGCTCGCGGACTTCCGCATCTACGATCGCGGCCTCAGCGCGGCCGAGGTCACGCAGCGCGCTGCCCAGGGCAACGACGAGGGTGTGGACGCGGATGCCGAGGCCATCGACCTCGGACTCACGAGTGCGATCGTCGAAGACCTCGTGCTCCCGAAGACCGGCAGCGTGGCGGGCTCCTCCATCACATGGACCTCGTCGAACCCCGACGTGGTGGAGGTCGTGACGCCTCCCGCGGTGAACAGCGCGCGCAAGGTGCCGATCCGCGGCGTCATCACCCGCCCTGGGCTCGGGGAACCCGATGCGACCGCGGTGCTGACAGCGACCCTTCGTAAGGGTGCAGCGTCGGTGGCGACGCGGGAGATCCAGATCACCGTGCCCGCCGAGTACGACGACGGGCACTCCGTCGACCGTGACAAGCTCGACCTCGAGCTGTACGAGACCGACAACGTCCGCGGCAACATCACGCTGCCCACCGAGGGCGGCTGGGGATCGCAGATCACCTGGACCTCCAGCACCGAGCTGATCTCGCCGGAAGGCGAGGTGACGCGCCCCGCCTACGGCCAGCCCGCCGTCGAGGCGACTCTCACCGCCACGATCGCCAAGGGCGACGCGAAGGCCGAGAAGACGTTCGACGTGACCGTCCAGCCGCTGCCCCGCGAGGAGGAGTACGAGCGCTACTTCCTCGGCTACTTCAAGGGCGAGGGTCAGGCGGACGGCGAGCAGATCATGTTCGCGACGTCCAACGGGAACACCGCACTCGACTGGACCGGGCTCACCGGAGGCTGGCCCTCGCTGGTCTCGCAGCTCGGCGACCAGGGTCTTCGCGACCCGCACATCGTCCGCTCGCCCGACGGCGACACCTTCTACATGATCGCCACCGACCTGAACTGGTACGACCAGGGCGGCTACGCGATCAATGACACCCAGTACATCGAGGTCTTCGAGTCGAACGACCTCGTCAACTGGACGCCGCAGCGCCACGTCAAGGTCGCTCCGAACGACGCGGGCAACGCGTTCGCCCCGGAGTCGCTGTGGGTCGACGAGATCGGGGCGTACGCGGTGTTCTGGGCCCAGTCGCTGTGGAACGACCCCGTCAACCGCACCGGGCAGGGCAACGCGCAGATGTGGTACAACACGACGCGCGACTTCCAGACGTTCTCAGAGCCGAAGGTCTGGCAGAACCCCGCTCCGCAGTCGCGCATCGACACGACCGCGATCAAGGTGGGCGACGAGTACTACCGCGTCACGAAGAACGAGGCCGGCAACGCCGGCTCCGACATCTTCTCGGAGAAGCACACCGACTTCCTCGACAGCGACATCAACGCGTGGGAGCTCATCGCCCCGGCGCTGGGTCGCACGACGTGGCAGGCGACGGCGGGATACGAGGGTCCGGTGATCTTTGAGGCGAACCCCGGCGACACCGCGTGCCCCGGACAGTTCTACCTGTGGGGCGACCGCTACACCAACGGCGGCGGCTACCAGGCGGCGTGCGAGTCGAACATCGAGGCCCAGACGTGGCAGGCGAAGTCCATCACCATGACCAACGCCGGCGTCCCGCGTCCGCGCCACGGCACGGTGCTTCCCATCACGCTGCGCGAGTGGAACAGCATCCGGGGCATCCCGAACGAGGATGTCGCGACCACGGTCGAGGTGTCGGTCGAGGACGTCCAGGCCGACGAGACCACGGAGGTCACGGCATCCGTCATCGCCGCCGATGGGTTCGAGACCGGTGGACAGGTGCGCTTCAGCGTCGGTGACTGGTCCGAGACGGTGTACCTCGAGGAGGGCACGGCCACGGCGACCATCCCCGCCGGGCTGGCGCAGGGCGAGCAGACGGTGAAGGCCGAATACCTCGGCTTCGACATCCTGCTCGCGTCGGAGGCCACGGCCGCGTTCGAGGTGCTCCCGGCCCTCGAGGCGACCGTGACCGTGGCGGACCGCTGCGTCGGCGGCAAGGTGCTGCTGACCGTGACGGTGAGCAACGACGAAGCCGGCAAGGTCGAGCTCCGCATCGACACCCCGTTCGGCGCGAAGCCGGTGGGAGCACTCGCGGCGGGCAAGGCCCACTCGTTCGTCTTCGCCACCCGCGCCGCCACCATCCCAGCCGGATCGCTGACGGTCACGGTCGCCGCGGTCCAGGGCGAGGACCGGTGGGAGTCGGAGTACGAGGTCGACTACGAGGCGGTGTCCTGCACCCCGTGATCGACACCGGTGGGGGGTCGCCTGTGGCGGCTCCCCACCGGCCGCGCGCCGCCGCTGGCCCGAGAGCGCAGGCGGCGGCGCGGGCCGGGGTCGGGCTAGCGTGTGGAGTCGCGCACCACGAGCCGCGCCGGCATCATCCGGCGTCGCGGCTCGCCGGCCGGTCCGGCGGTGGAAAGCCGGGCGAGCATGATCTCGACGATCGCTTCGGCCATCTCGTCGTTTGCCGGTTCGACCGTCGTGAGGCGGGGCGTCGCGTACTCGCCTGCTCGCACGTTGTCGAAGCCCACGACCTGAACGTCTTCCGGCACCCGGACTCCGCGGTCGGCCAGTGCCCGCAGCGCGCCGAAGGCCGACGAATCGGTCAGCGCGAAGACGCCGTCGAACGTGACGCCGTCGTCGATGACCGCTGCGATCGTGCGGTACCCGTCGGACATGTCCAGACCCGTGTCGAGGATCAGGTCGGCGCGCGCCTCGAGGCCGTGCTCACGGTGCGCTTCGACGTATCCGCGCGTGCGGAGCGTCTGCACGGATTCGCTGCCCGACTCACGCCCGCCGAGCGCGATGACCGCCCGCGCGCCGCGATCCAGGAGGTGCGCCGTGGCGATCCGGCCGCCGCCGACGTTGTCCATGAGCACGTGGTCGAACCGCGTCGACAGCGCGCGCTCGCCGAGCAGGATGATCGGCTTGTGCGGGAGGAGGCGGTTCAGGTCCGCCGACTCGCTGGCCGCGATCGCGAGGATGAACCCGTCGTAAGTCTCGAGGTGGGATGCTGCGAGCGACTCCACTTCGGCGGTGATCGCCCCTCCGGTGTTCTCGGTGACGAACCGGATGCCGTGCTCCGAGAACCGGTGCGAGAGGCGCTCGGCGAGCTCGCCGTAGTACTCGGACGCGAGGATGGGGACGCCCAGTCCCACGATGCCCGTGCGACCCTTGCGCAGCGAACGCGCGCTCTGATTGAGCCGGTACCCCAGTTCGTCGATGACGCGGGTGACACGGTCGATCGTGTCCGCGCCGACGCGCTCGGTTCGTCCGTTGATGACGTTCGACACGGTCTGCGCAGAGACGCCGGCCTTCTCTGCGACGTCCTGCATGGTGACATGCGGGTTCGCGTGCGGGGTGGGGATCTCTTCCATCCGGATTCGTTCGGGTCGGCGCCGTGGGATATGGCGACTCTATCGGCGCCGAGGGCTCTCCCGCGGCGGGCGAACCGCCGGCCGCGGCCGCCCGCGCTGAATGGGCGCTGAGGGGTGGTGATCGTGGGAGCGGATGCCTCGCGTCGATCGGCCGCGCTGGTCGATGCCGTCGCGCGCGATGCTCGGCGGCACGGTTACGACCTGACGATCGTGGGCGGCGCGCCCCGACATCATCGCCGTCGCGGCGGCTGCGCCCGACCTGCGGGGGCACCCGCGTCTGGCGGTGCGGGACTCCACGGGACGAGCCCGCGCGTGACTCGGTGGCCCGCGATGACGAGCAGGAGCAGCATCGGCGCCGTCGCGAGCAGCGCGCCCGTGAAGACGAGCGCGTAGTCGACTCCGAACTCGCCCTGGAGTCCGCGCAGGGCGACCTGCACGGTCTGCGAGCCGGGCGACCGAAGCACGATGAACGGCCACATGAAGTCGCTCCACGACGAGGCGAACAGGAGCGCGGCGAGCACCGCGGCGCCGGGGCGGACCAGCGGGAGGGCGATATGCCGGAAGGCCGACCAGGTGCCGCAGCCGTCGAGCGCCGCCGCGTCGAGGACGTCGTCGGGCAGCGTGGCGGCGATGTGCTGGCGCATCCAGAAGACGCCGAAGGCGCTGGCGAGCCCGGGCACGATGAGTGCCTGCAGTCCGTCCGCCCATCCCAGGGCCGACATCAGGAGGTAGTTGGGGATCACGGCCAGCTGTACCGGGAGCGTCAGCCCGATCAGCGTCACCGCGAACAGTGCCCCACGACCGGGGAACCGGAGCTTGGCGAAGGCATAGCCCGCCATGGCGCACACGACAGCGCCGCCCACGGCGATGCATCCGGAGACGACGACGGAGTTGAGCAGCGCGCGCCCGAACGACACCGACTCGAGCACGGCACGGGCGTTGTCGACGAACCGCGCCCCGGGGAGGAGCGGTGGGGGGAAGGTGGTCGCGGCGTCGGAATCGTGGGAGGCGACCACGAGCAGGAACCAGATCGGGGCCCAGCAGGCGAGCGTGGCGCCCACCGTCACCGCCCACGCGGTCGCCCGTCTCGCCGTCACGTCGTCCACCCGAGACGCTGGAACGCGGCGAAGCCCGCGCCCACCATCGCCGCGGCGATCGCGAAGACGGCCGACGCCACGGCCGCCGCATAGCCGAACTGGAAGTCGCGGAATCCGACCTCGTAGACGAGCAGCGCCAGCGTCTGGCACTGCCGCGTGGGTCCGCACGTGAGCCCCGACGGGTCGGCGAGGAGCGGCTCGGTGAAAAGCTGCAGCGCGCCGACCAGCGAGGTGAGGAAGCTGAACGCGATGACAGGGCGCAGGAGTGGCACGGAGACGAACCGGAACTGCGCCCAGGATCCGGCGCCGTCGAGCTGAGCCGCGTGGAACAGCTCTCGCGGCGCGGCGCGGAGGACAGCGAGCATCAGCAGCGTTGTGAAGCCGAACCACCGCCACACGACCACGGCAGCCACCACGACCCAGGCCGTCCCCGGGGAGGCGAGGAGGTCGACCTCGGCGGCGCCGAGCGATTCGAGGACCCGCGTGAGCAGGCCGTACCGCCGGTCGACGAGCTGGGCGACGAGGATCGCCACCGCCGCTCCGGAGGTCACGTGCGGCACGAGCAGCGAGATGCGCAGGCCGCCCGTGGCGCGCGCGGCGGTCCGGTGGATGAGATGGGCCAAGCCAAGGCCGACGCAGAGCTGAGCGACAGTCGCGGTGACGGCGATCACGAGTGTGTTCACCGTGGCCGTCCAGAACCGCGGGTCCGACGCGAGACGGCCGTAGTTGGCGCTCCCAGCCCAGGTCTGCTCCCCGAGGGGATCCCAATGCCACCATGCAAGCCAGAACGTGGCGACGGACGGAAACACCGCGAAGACCGCGAACAGAACAAGGAAGGGGGCGAGGAAGGCGTAGGGCGCCCACGCATCGGGGCGAGGCATCCGTCCCCCACGCGGTTTTCCGATCAACGCTCATCCGCCGATGCGGACGGCAGAGCGACCGCCACTGCATCGAGCGCCGAGGGCCAGGCGTCCTGCCTGTCGAGCGAGCCCTGCTCGACCGCCGTGAGCGCCTGCAGGAATGCGGTGTTGATCGTCGCAGAAGCGGGGCCCTGGCGGACCGCGCCCATGTCGAGGATCGAGCGGGTGAGCACCCCGCCGATCGCCGAGGACCCGAAGAACGGGTCGGCGAACGACGCGATGTCGTCGTCGGCGTAGGGGGCCCGCGCGGCAGGCAGGGGACCGCCGGCCGCGAAATGCTCGCTCTGCGACGCCGGGGACTGCGTGGCGGCGATGTAATCCCAGGCCGCCTCCGGATGCCTCGACCCGGCCGGGATCGCCAGATAGCTGCCACCCCAGTTGCCCGCGACGCCCGGCACCGACGTCACCCGCCACTGCCCGTGCGTGCCGGGGGCGGTCGACTTGATGACGCGGAGCATCCACGACGGTGCGGCCATCACGGCGAAGTCGCCCCGCGCCATGGCGCCCGACCAGCCGGGCGTGAAGGCGGGCGCTCCCGCGCTGATGCCCGCGGCGTGCGCCTCGAGGGCCATGTCGAAGGCGTCCTTCAGCCCGGTGTTGCGATCGTGCACGAGTTCGCCGGCGTCGTCGTAGTACTTGACCGGCAGCTGGTTCGAGGCGTTCACGAACACCGTCGTGCTCACGTTGTCGACGAATGCCGCATCTGCCCGCTCCACGAACGCCGCTCCGACCTCGACGAAATCCTGCCACGTCGGCCACAGGGCGGCGACGGCGTCCGGCTCGGTCGGCAGGCCCGCAGCTTCGAAGAGGTCGGCGCGATAGGCGAGCGCCATGCCGCCGACATCCGTCGGGATGCCCACGACCTTGCCGGATGCGGTGGTTGCGGCATCCCACGCCCACGGCAGGTATTCCGCCGCGACGTCGCTGCCGGCGAACCCCCGGAGATCGAGGAAGTGCTTCTCGGCCGCGATGAAGCGGGGGAGGTCGTCTGCCTGGATCAGGACGAGGTCAGGCGCTCGGCCGCCCGCGAGCGCCGCGGTGAGGGCGTCGGCCGTCTCGGCGGAGGTGCCGATCTCGCTGAGCTCGATGCGCGCGGCGGGGTTCGCGGCGAGGTAGCGATCGACCTGTTCGTCCTGCTGGATGCCGGTGAACGACCAGAACTCGAGCGTCGCGTCGTCTGCGGGAGCGCCGCAGCCGGGGAGCGCCAGCGCGCCCGCCATGACCAGTCCTGCGCAGCGGAGTGCGCGCCGGGTGGCCGGCCTGCGCCGGTCGTCCGAGCGGTGGCGAGCCTTGTCGCAGCGGGGTCGGGTGCGCACCATGAACGCTCCTTCGCGTCGAGCGGCGATCGACGGGCACGGGTCCGCTCGTGGTTCCTCTCGATCATGCCCGAGTTTGATAGCGCGAACAACTGGGGCTTGTGAGGCTCTACTGTGACCGCTAACATGCCAAGCATCCGTCACTGGAGCCGGCATGCACGCAGCAGTGCCCAGCAGATCTGAGCAAGGGGAACCCTGGCCGGCTTCGACATCCCCCCGCATTCGACGCGGTGCAGGCGGACCAAGGTTGATCGATCAACGAGGAGGAACCTTGACCAACGTGACAACCCATCGTGCGGGCAGACGCCGCAGGATGGCCGGCGTCCTCGGCGCCGCGGTGGCCGCCACGGCGCTCATCGTCAGCGGCTTGGCCGCACCGGCGACAGCAGCCGACGAAGAGCTCATCGTGAACGGCGGGTTCGAATCCGGCGTTCAGGGCTGGTTCGTCAACAACGGCAACGCGACCGACGGCGGCACCCTGTCGATCGTCAGCGACGCCTACTCCGGTGCGTCCGCGATCAGGATCGCGGGGCGCACCACCACCGGTTCGGGTCCGATGCAGGACCTCAGCGGCAAGGTCCAGGCGGGCAAGACCTACAGCATCAAGGCCCGGGTGAAGTACGACAACCCGAGCAGCCCGGCGACCAAGCAGTTCTTCGCCACGATGCACTACGGCGGCAGCACCTACACGAACCTGGCCAGCGTGACACCCGCGCGCGGTCAGTGGGGCTACATCAACTCGACCTTCACGATCCCCGCGAGCCAGAGCGTCGCGACCGCCCGCCTGTTCATCGAGACCCCGTGGACGAGCTCGCCCTCGACCGACCCGAACACGCACCTCATGGACTTCGTCGTGGACGACGTGTCGGTCATCGGCACCCCGCCGCCGCCGCCGCCCTCGAAGACCATCGAGGTCGTCGGCAAGGTCCCCGGAGAGCACAACCCGCTCATCGGGCACAAGTTCGGTGCCGACGGCTTCGGCTACGCCGAGGACGGCCGGGTGTACATGTTCATGACGAACGACACGCAGGGTTACGCTCCCGACCCCGTCACCGGCATCTCGCCGCAGATCAACTACGGCAGCATCAACCAGATCACGCTGATCTCCTCGGAGGACCTCGTGAACTGGACCGACCACGGTGAGATCCAGGTCGCCGGGCCGCAGGGCATCGCGCCGTTCACGAGCAACTCGTGGGCGCCCGGATTCGCCAAGCGGGTCGTCAACGGCCAGGAGAAGTACTTCCTCTACTACGCCAACGGCGGCGGCTCGAGCAACGTCATCACGGGTCAGAGCCCGCTGGGCCCCTGGACGAGCGAGCGCACGAGCACGCTCATCAACGGGTCCACCCCGGGTGCAGAGGCCGTGGCGTGGAAGTTCGACCCGGCTCCGCTCGTCGACAAGGACGGCAAGGCGTACCTGTACTTCGGGGGCGGCCCCGCTTCGACGAGCATGCCCGCGGAGGAGCGCTACAACAACCCGAAGAACATCCGCGTCATCGAGCTCGGTGACGACATGGTGAGCACCCAGGGCTCGGCCATGGTCGTGGACACCCCGGTCTCGTTCGAGGCGGGCCACGTGTTCGAGCGCCAGGGCAAGTACTACCTGTCCTACTCGTCGCACTTCGGCGGGAACGACTTCGGCGGAAACCAGACCCCTCTCCCGGGCTACCCCGGCGGCGGACAGATCCCGTACATGATGTCGGACAGCCCGACGAACTTCCCGAAGGAGAAGTACGTCGGCATCCTCTTCCCGAACCAGTCGCAGTTCTTCGGTGCCGGCACGGGAGGAAACAACCACCAGTCCGTGTTCGAGTTCGAGGGCAAGTACTACTTCACGTACCACGCTCCCACCCTGAACAAGCGGATCAACGGGAACACCACCCAGGGGTACCGCAGCCCGCACATCCAGGAGATGACCTTCAACGCGGACGGCACGATCCAGCAGGTCGTCGGCGACTACGCCGGGGTGGACCAGGTGCGCGACTTCGACCCGTACCGCACGTTCGAGGCCGAGACCTTCGGCTGGAGCAAGGGGATCGCGACCGCCAAGGTGGACGGCGGGTCGGCGCAGTTCGGCGCGGCCGCACCCAACCTCACCGTGAAGGACATCGACAACGGCGACTGGACCGCGCTCTCGTCGGTCGCGTTCGGCGATGCCGGTGCGGCGTCGGTGAGCGTGAAGGTGAAGCCGCTGCAGGCAGGTGGATCGATCGACGTGCGCACGGGCAGCGAGACGGGCGCCGTCGTCGGCTCCATCCCGGTGACCGGAACGGTGGGCGAGTGGACCGAGCTGACCGCCGACCTCGAGGGGGTGACGGGGACGCAGGACCTGTTCTTCACCTACAAGGGAGGCAGCGGCGACCTGTTCGAGCTCGACACGTGGTCGTTCGCCGAGGTCGCCGGACCGTCGCTCGACGTGTCTGTCGACGCCGCCTCGCGTTGCGTTGCAGGCAAGTCGGTGCTGACGGTCAAGGTGAACAACGCCGACGAGGTGCCGGTCACCGCGACGGTGACCACGCCGTACGGCACCAGGACCGGCGTCTCGGTCGCCGCGGGCAAGTCCGCCTCGAGCGCGTTCACCACGCGTCTGGCCAGCGTGTCGGCCGGTGTCGCCGACGTGGCGGTCACGGCCACGGTGGGCGGCGAACAGGTGTCGGCTGCGGTGCAGGCGTCCTTCGCGGCGCACACCTGCGGCTGATGCACATCGGGTGGCGGCCCGGAAGCGGGCCGCCACCCCTCGAACGACGGCGGTGCCGGACGGTCCGGCGTCGCCAGGAATGAGGCGCGGCAGAGACGCCGCCCGACAACAGGAGAAAAGCATGAAGAAGCCAGGAATCATCGCTCGCACGGCTGCGGGAGCGCTGGGAGGGATGCTGCTTCTCGGCGCCGCCGGCGCAGCGGTCGCCGACGAGGTCGGCGATGAGGACGTTCAGGTCAACGTCGACATCGCCGCACTGCCGCCGGTCGGCGCGCTGACCATGAGCGTCGCAGCCGATGCGACATCGCTCGCCGAGGTCCCGTCTGAAGACCCCGAACTCCGCGAGTTCACCGGCGTGCTCCCGACCGTCACGGTGACGGATGACCGCGAAGAGGTGCCAGACGGGGTCTTCTGGTACGTCACAGGTCAGTCGTCCGCCTTCACGGCCGCAGGAGCCCCCGAGCTCGGACCCGAGCACGTCGGATGGAGCCCTCGCCTGCTCACGGAGAACAACGGCGAAGTCGCCGAAGGCCCCGACGTCGGGACGGTCTTCGACGAGGCGCCGAACAATGTCGGTCTCGAGGGCGAGGAGTTCCTGTCTCTCGCGCTCGACTCGGGCGAGGCTCGAGCGATCGGCGAGTGGAAGGCGAATGCCGACCTCTTCCTCAAGACGCCGAAGGACGTCCAGCCCGGCAGCTATTCCGCCACCGTCACGCTGACCCTCTGGGAAGACGCGCAGTAGCCAGGCTCTCGGTTCGGGTCCGGCAGGCGGAGCGTCCGCCGGGCCCGATCCCCCCCCGACCCCTTCGCCGAGCCGACCGCCCGGCGAGTGAACCCCGTCGCGCAGACGACTCGCCGCTGCGCTCACGTCCTCGATGAAGGAGCCCACCGTGTCCATCTCACCCGTCGGGTCACCGCAGCAGCGGACCCACCAGGACCGGGGGAGCCGCCGCCTCGCGCGCGGATTCCTCCGCCCCCTCTCGATCGCCGGCGCCGCCGCCGTCGTGGCGAGCCTGCTGCTGGCAGCACCGCCCGCTCTCGCCGCCGACCCGTGGAATCCGGACTCCGGATACACCTCGAGCGACAAGGGCGACGGCACCTACAGCGTTCCCCTGTTCAACGCGGACGTCCCCGATGTCTCCGTCGAGCGGATCCCGGCCAGTGAGAACGACGAGGGTCGCGACATCTACTACATGATCAGCACGACGATGCACCTGAGCCCCGGTGCGCCGATCATGAAGTCGTACGACCTGGTGAACTGGGAGATCGTCAACTACGTCTTCGACCGCGCCGACATCAGCGACTCCTTCTCGCTGCGCAACGGCCGAACCTCGTATGGGCAGGGGCAGTGGGCCTCTTCGATTCGCTACCACGAGGGCAGGTGGTACGTGGCCTTCAACACCAACAACCTCGGCGGCTCGTACCTCTACACCACCGATGACATCGACAACGGCAAGTGGGATCGGGTCAAGCTCCCCGGCACGTACCACGATCCGTCGCTCTTCTTCGATCTGGACGGCACGCCGTACATCTTCTACGGCTCAGGATCGACCAGCGCGGTGCGCCTCAGCGCGGACTTCACGCAGGTGCTGCAGACGTACTCCCAGATCATCCGGCCGGCGGACTACCCCGGCGCGCCGGTCGGGGGGCTCTTCGAGGGCGCCCAGGTTCAGTACATCGACGGCAAGTACTACATCGTGATCATCACGTGGCCGTCGGGCCAGGGGCGTCAGGTCGTGCTGTTCCGCTCGGACCACCTGCTCGGCCGGTACGCCACGGCGGACGGAAGCAACCCCTATGAGGCAAAGGGCGTGCTCAACTCCAACGGGTGGGCGCAGGGAAGCCTCGTGCCCGTTCAGGGAGAGGGCGGCGACCTCGACTGGCACGGCTTCTTCTTCCGCGACACGTTCCCGATCGGTCGCATTCCCGCTCTCATCCCCGCGACATGGGGCGCTGACGGGTGGCCGGTGTTCGGCAACAGCGGAAGCGTGCCGGTCGGCGGCTCGTTCCAGAAGCCGATCCGCCTGAGTCCTGAGGAGGAGCTCTACGAGCGGCAGAAGAGCATCGTCGCCTCGGACGACTTCGACAACGATGCCCCGCACCGCGCGTACATGGACGAGGACTGGACCATCCCGCAACCACCGAACGTCGACCCGTCGCTCGTGGGTGTCGAGCTGTTCAGCAACCCCGGCTTCGAGTCCGGCACGGAGGGGTGGATCGCGAACGACACCGCGACGCTGTCCGCGTCGACCGATGCGTTCACGGGAGCCGGGTCGCTTCAGGTCACCGGCCGCACCACGACAGGCTCCGGCCCCGCGCAGGATGTGAGCGGCAAGATCCAGCACAACGTCACGTACGACGTCACGGCGAAGGTCAAATACGAGAATCCGAACAGCCCCGCGACGAAGCAGTTCCTGATCACGGCGCGCTACGGGACCAGCACGTTCACGAACCTCGCAAGCGTGACGGCGACGCGTGGTCAGTGGGCGACGATCTCGGGAACCTTCACCGTTCCGGCTTCGCAGAGCCCGTCGTCGATGCGGCTGTTCATCGAGACGCCGTGGACGAGCAATGCGAACGCGCAAGCGGCACCCGACACGCACCTCATGGACTTCACGGTCGATGACATGTCGCTCAAGGGTCGCCCCGTCACCACGGAGCTGCCGCACCCCGACGAGATCGCCCCGAACGGGTCGCGGCTCGCGCTGCAGTGGGAGTGGAACCACGCTCCCGACAACCGGTACTGGTCTCTGACCGACCGGGACGGCTGGCTGCGCCTGACGACCGGCAAGGTCGTCACGGGCAGCACGCGGCACGACAAGCTCACGAACGACGACGAGGCCGCGTACCTCGAAGAGGCGCGCAACACGCTGTCCCAGCGCACGTTCGGACCCCGGCAGTCGGCAGAGACGAAGCTCGACATCTCCGCCATGAAGAACGGTGATGTGGCAGGGTTGGCCGCCTACAACCGCGGGTTCTCCTACGTCGCGGTCAAGCGCGTCAACGGGGTGAACACGGTCGGCGTCGTCAACCGGGTGCAGCCGTTCACGGCATCGATCGACCAGGCCGCGATCGAGGCATTCGTGCCGGGAACGACGGCCGCGCTCGGCGCGGCCACCGAGGTCCACCTCAAGGCGGACCTCGACTTCGCCAGCCCGGCGGGACAGCTGTGGACGACGTTCTCGTACAGCCTCGACGGCGTGACGTGGCAGCAGCTCGGCAGCCGCGTCGGGCCGCAGTCCCTCGACGGCACCCTCACCCACTTCATGGGGCATCGCGTCGGCCTGTTCAACTACGCCACGCAGGAAGCCGGCGGCCACGTCGACTTCGACCACTACCTGCTCAGCGACACCCTGACGTCGCAGAACCTGCCGCTCGACAAGAGCGACCTGAACGCGGCGATCGCGCACGCGGGCACTCTCGACGAGGGCGATTACCCCGAGGCGGAGTGGGCGGAACTCGAGGAGCTGCTGGCTGAAGCCGAAGCGGTGAAGGGCGCGACGGTGGGTACGCAGAACCAGATCGATGCCCCCGAGCGCGCGCTCAGCCTGCAGCTGGCGCGCCTCGGGACGGTGAAGGACGAGGCGCTGGATGTCTCCGTCACGGCGGCGACGCGGTGCGTTGCCGGCAAGGTCGTGCTGACCGTTCAGGCGACGAACGGCGAGGAGGTGCCCGTGGCGCTGTCGATCTCGACCTCGTACGGCACCAAGTCGGTGGCGTCGCTCGCAGCAGGGAAGGCGACGGCCAGTGTCTTCACGACACGACAGACGGCGGTCCCGGCGGGGACCGCGACGGTCGAGGCCTCGGCCACGATCGGCGCGCAACCCGTGACGACGTCCGTGGAATCACCGGTGGACGCCCGCTCCTGCGGCTGATGTGATCGCGTGGTGGCCCGCCCGTCCGGCGGGTCACCACGCCACGTCCTCCCGAGGCGGAGCGACTCCGGATCACCCCGGCCGGGCGATGGGATGGACGCGGTCCGTCGGGACAATGGACGCAGGCATCCGATCCCGCGGAGAGGACGACGACGTGGCTGAGATCGACGGCACCTGGGCAGTCGAGGTCGCAACGCTCGCGGGTTCGAGACGGTACGACCTCACGCTGGCGACAGAGGGCGTCGTCCTGACCGGTGTCGCCGTGGGCGTTGCCGGGCCCGTGCCCATTCGCAATGGGACGGCGACCGGCGACACCGCCGAATTCGTGATCGAGAATGCGGCGCCGCTGCCGACGTCGCTCGTCTTCGAGCTTCGCATCATCGGGAACCGGCTGACGGGCACGGCGCAGTCCGGACCGTTCCCGCCGATGTCGGTCGTCGGCACGCGCACCGGGTAGGACCCCGGCCCCGTCTTCGGGGAGCGCCGCGCTGTGACTTTGGTCTCGGACGGACGGTTCTGGGCGACATAGCGTGTGGCCATCTCCGAGTCGGCGCCGTTCCTCGCGCGTGCATGCCAGATCGCCCATCCCGTCGACGACGAGCAGGCGCTGACCGACGTCTGGGCACTCCGCTTCGACGAGTACGTCGCGGCCGAGGAGGGCACGCGCGAGGCGCTGTGCGCGCTGGGGAACGGCTACTGGGGAGTCCGCGGCGCCGGCGAGGACTCGGTCTCCGACGGCGTCCACTATCCCGGAACCTACTTCGCCGGGGTGTACGACGTCGTCGAAGGGGACGTGGACGCCGGCCCGATGCCCGACGAGGAGATCGTCAACGCGCCGAACTGGCTCGCCGTTCGCTTCCGTCCGGCAGGGGAGGAGGCGTGGTTCGACCTGGATCGACTCGACCGCACGCAGATCCTCGACTTCCGTCAGGAGCTCGACATCCGCCACGGCATCCTCGCGCGCCAGTTCACGGTGCGTGACGACCGAGGCCGCGTGACGACCGTTCGCAGCGACCGCTTCGTCTCGCAGGCATCGCCGCGCTCGGCCGGGCTGCGAGTGTCGATCGTCCCGGTCGACTGGTCCGGCTCCCTCGCCGTGCGGGTCGGGATCGACGGGCGCGTCGCGAACGCCAACGCGCCGGAGCACTCGAGGCATCCCCACCGGCATCTGCGCCCGACCCTGCTTCGCCAGATCTCGGCGGACACGCTGCTGCTCGAGGTCGAGACCCGGGCATCGCGGATCCGGATCGCGACCGCCGCGCGCACGACCCTCCGGCTCGGCGAGACGGAGGTGTCGGCCGATCGGCGATTCGAGTCGGACCCCCTCGGAGCCGTCTGGCAGGACTTCAGCGTCACCGTGAGCCGGGGTGAGCCTGTGGTGCTCGAGAAGACCGTCCACGTGAGCACGTCGCGGGACCGAGCGGTTCTGACTCCGGCCGGCGCGGCATCGGATGCGGCGGTGACGGCTTCCTCTTTCCGGACGCTTCTGGCCGATCATGCGCGCGCATGGGAACGCCTGTGGCTGGAGTTCGCGGTGGAACTGCGCCCGAGCGGGGTCGAAGCCCGCGCCCTGCACTTCAATACGTTCCATGTGCTGCAGACGCTCAACGCGGTGGACACCGATCTCGACGCCGGGATCCCCGCACGCGGCCTTCACGGCGAGGGATACGACGGTCACGTCTTCTGGGACGAGCTGTTCGTCTACCCGTTCGTGACCGTCCGGCGGCCGCGGCTGAGTGCGGCGCTCCTCGCGTATCGACATCGGCGACTCGGCGCCGGCCGGGAGGCGGCAGCGCGGGCGGGGCGACGCGGGGCGTGCTTTCCGTGGCAGAGCGGGATCGCCGGGAACGACGTCACTCCCACCCGCCTGTTCAATCCGCTGAGCCAGCGCTGGATGGACGACAACTCCTCGCTGCAACGACATGTCGGACTCGCGGTGGCCTTCAGCGCCTGGCAGTACTACGAGTCGACGGGCGACATCCAGTTCCTGCTCAACGAGGGTGCTGACCTCATCATCGACGTCGCCCGGTTCTTCGTCTCCCTCACCACCTACGATCCGGCCCGGGACAGATACTCCATAGCCGGTGTCATGGGCCCCGACGAGTACCACGACGGCCCCGCCGACCGACCCGGCGCGGGTGTTCGCGACAACGTGTACACCAACGTGATGACGGCGTGGGTCCTCCGTCGTGCCATCACGGCGGCCGAGCTCCTCCGCGAATACCCGGGGGCCCTGGCGTGGCGTCGCGTCGGAGTGGGGTCTGCAGAGCTCGACGACTGGGAGCGGATCTCGCACCGGCTCACGGTCGTCTTCAACAGGGACGGCACCCTCTCGCAGTTCGATGGATACGACGATCTCGAGCTGCTCGACCTGGCGCCGTTCCGACAGCGGTACGCGTGGATCGGCAGACTCGACCTCATCCTCGCAGCACGCGGTGACACCACGAACAGATACCAGGTCTCCAAGCAGCCCGATGTGCTGATGCTGCTCTACCTGCTGTCCGCGGAGGAGCTGCGGGAGCTGCTGGCCACCATGGGCTACGACTTCCCCGCCGAGACGGTGACCCGCACCGTCGACCGCTACTCGGCGACGTGCACCTTCGGATCCACGCTCGCCAACGTCGTGCACGCGTGGCTCGAGGCACGTCGCGACAGGGCGCGCTCCTATCGGTTTCTCAGCGAAGCGCTGCACAGCGACCTGGACGACCTCCAGCACGGGACGGTGCGAGAGGGTGTTCACATCGGCGCGATGGCCGGGTCGGTCGACATCGTGACGCGCTGCTACCTCGGTCTCGAGATGCGCGAGGGTCGGCTGCGTTTCCATCCGGTCCTCCCCGACGAGATCGAACGCATCCGGTTCCACCTCGTGTACCGGGACCACGCCCTGAGCGTCACCGTGTCGCAGGGCGAACTCAAGGTGGCCTCGACGGCCGGCACCGCAGCGCCCATCGCCATCGTGGTCGAAGGAGCCGAGGCGGCACTGGCGACGGGCGAGACGAAGGTCTTCGCGCTCGAGGCGCGACGGGAGTGAGCGTCAGAGGCTCACGCTCGCGGGCGGCCGGTCCTCCGCATCCGCGGAGACGCGGTGCTCGAGCCGACGTGAGCGCACCGCGCGCCAGATGAGGAACCCCCCGGCGACGATGACGACGATCGGCCAGACGATGTTGAGGACGGTGACCCACTCCGCCTCGGTGAGCAGGACCGCGACCGCCGCGAGCGCGAGAACCCCTGCCGGGATGTAGGCCCACCAGCGTCGTGACCCGCCTCCGGGCAGAACCGCCACGAGCGCGAAGGTGAGGGCGGCTCCGAACAGGAAGATCGCGCCCGACACGGCGGCCTCGACATCGGCGGTCACGGCGGTGAGAACCGAGAGCGTGACCAGCATGCCGCCCGGGATGAGCGCCCACCAGCGACGGTGGTCGCGCACGTAGATCGCGAGGAATCCGATCCCGATCGCTGCAAGCACGGGCACCTCGGTCCATTGGCCCAGCCCGTCGGGGTCGATCTCCATGAGCCGGGCGACGCCCGCGCCCAGGAGAGCGCAGCTCGGGATGGCCGCCCACCACGATCGGCGGTCCGCGAAGAAGACGTAGCCGAACGTCGCGCTGGCTGCGAGCAGGACCGCCGTCCACAGCGCAGGCTGACTCGGCATCGTCCCGGTCGCCTCGAGCAGGAGCAGGACGCCGGCGACCAGCACGAGGACACCGAGAATGATCTACACGATGGGTCGCTTCATGATCCGCTCCTCCGGCATGTCGTGTGTGCGGGCTCCGCACACGATCAGCCTGGATGACGGTCGTCCACCGGTGAAGGACCATGGTCCCTCCGCTCGGTGACTGTCGTCACAGAGGAGGCATCGTGTCGGCCAGCACTTCGAGCACGTGACGGTAGCGCTGGCCGGTAGCTCGCGTCATCCCCAGCTCGCACGTGCGATTGAGAGAGGCGTGTGCGGCCGACGCGAGTGCCCCGACCTCATCCGCCTCGCGCGCCGTCGCCGCGGCGGTCAGCTCCGGATGGAGCATCCCGCGGTCGCCGGCGAAGGCGCAGCATCCCCAGTCCGTCGGAGTTCGGACGTCTCGAGCCGCGGCCGCCGCGACGCGCTCGAGCGACGACCCGATGCCCATCCGCTCCGACGAGCACGTCGGGTGCAGGGTGAGCGACGCCACGCGCTCCCCCTCGGGGAGCCGGTCGAGGACCACCTCGTCGACGAACTGCACGGCATCGACCACGCGGATCCCGAGCTCGCCGGCCGTCTCGAGCAGCACCTCGAGTCCTTCCGTGCACGACGACGCGTCGCACACCACCGGCAGCTCCCCGCCGCGCGTGGCGGCCGCGAGCGATGCCACCACCCGATCCTTCATCACGGCGTAGCCCTCGCTGAGGCCCTTCGACTTCCACGGCGTACCGCAGCAGAGCGACGGCAGGTCGGCGGGGGTGGCCAGCGGAACCCCGGCGCGCTCGCACAGATCGAGGAAGGAGCGTGCGACACCGCGCGTGCCAGGCTCCGCGGGACCGAACATCGTGCTCGTGCAGCTCGAGAAGTAGACCGCGACGGCACCGGCGTGGGTGAAGGGTCGACGAGCGCCGCCCCCGGCCGGGAGGTCATCGGTGTACTGGGGGACCACGTCGGCGCCCAGCAGCGCCCGGCCGATCGACGTCGCTGCCGCCGGGAGTGCTGCGGGCACGGCATCGGCCAGCGACAGCGCCAGGCCGCCGGCTCGGCTCACCGCGCTCCATCGCGTCGCACCGAGTTTCCAGCCGGCCTGCGACAGCACGTTCTGGTTGTCGGCGCGCAGCCGGCGCACGAGGTCGCCCGTGTTGATGAGCACGGGGCAGGCGGTCTGGCACATGCCGTCGACGGCGCAGGTCTGCACGCCGTCGTAGACGTATTCTTCGCGCAGTTCGCGCGCGAGCTGAGCGTCGCCGGCGTGCTCGGCCCGAGCGATCTCGCGACGCAGCACGATGCGCTCGCGAGGAGTGAGGGTCAGGTCCTTGCTCGGGCACACCGGTTCGCAGTACCCGCACTCGACGCAGCGATCCACTTCCTCCTCGACCCGGTGCACGATCTTGAGGTCGGTCACGTGGGCCGCGGGGTCGTCCGACAGCAGGACGCCCGGATTGAGCACGCCGTCGGGATCGACGAGCGCCTTGATCTCCCGCATCACGTCGTAGAGCTCGTCGCCGTACTGTCGCCGCACGAAGGGCGCCATGATCCGACCGGTGCCGTGCTCGGCTTTCAGCGTCCCACCCTGGGACAGGACGAGATCGACGAGGTCGGCGGTGAACGCCTCGTATCGCCGCAGCGACGGCGGGTCGTCGAACCGCTCGTTCAGAAGGAAGTGAAGGTTGCCGTCTTTGGCGTGGCCGAAGACCACGCTGTCCTCGTAGCGGTGCGCGTCGAACAGCTCGGTCAGACCCGCGCAGGTCGCGAGCAGTCGGTCGACGGGTACGGCGATGTCTTCGAGCAGGGCTGTGGTGCCCGAGGGTCGTGCGCCGGCGACCGCGGTGAACAGCCCCTTCCGGATGTGCCAGAGCCGCGCCCGCGTGGCCGGGTCGGAGGACAGGGTGGCACCCGCGACGAGGGGCAGGGTGCTGAGCAGTCGGCTCGATCGCGTGACCAGCGCCGCCAGCTCCTCGTCCGTCTCACCCTGATGCTCGACGAGGAGCGCGGCGTGCCGGTCGACCATCAGCGCGCGCAGCTCCGCGGTGGCCGCCGGATCGCGCTGGGCGACGCGCAGACTCGTGGCGTCGAGCAGTTCGATCGCGGCGAACTCCGACGCGACGAGGTCCGGAAGCGCCGCGGCAGCGTCCTCGAGGCTCGCGAAGATCAGCAGTCCGGTCGCTGCGTGCGACCGCAGCGGGAGGGTCCGGAAAGTCGCTTCGGCGATGAAGGCGAGCGTGCCCTCGCTGCCGATGACCAGGTGCTCGAGGATGTCGACCGGGCGGTCGTGGTCGAGGAAGGAGTTCAGCCCGTAGCCCATGGTGTTCTTGATCGAGAACAGCCGCTCGATACTCGCCACGGACTCGGGGTTCGCACGTACGCGATCGCGCAGGGCGGTCAGTCCCGCGTGGATGTGCGGCTCGTCGGTGCGCAGGCGGTCGTCGGCGTCAGCGAGCGCGGTGTCGATCACGCTGCCCGATGCGAGCACCAGCACCGAGGAGGAGAGGGTGCGATAGGTGTTCGAGTGGATTCCGCAGCACATTCCGCTGGAGTTGTTCGCCACCACGCCCCCGATGGTGCAGGCGATCTCGCTGGCCGGGTCCGGTCCGAGCTTGCGTCCGTGCCCCGCGAGACGGGCGTTGACGGCCCGCACCGTCATGCCGGGTCCGGTCCGCACGAGCGTGCCGCCGTCGAGGACCCGCATCGTGCGGAAATGCGCTCGCGTGTCGATCATCACCCCGGCGGTGCCCGCCTGGCCGGACAGGCTCGTACCGCCCGAACGGAACGTGACCGGCACGCCTGCCCGCTTGGCGGATCGGATCGCCGCCGCCACGTCGTGCGCATCTCTCGCCGTCACCACGACCTGCGGCGTGAGCAGATAGTGCGAGCCGTCGTGTGCGGCGGCGAGGCGATCCGTGGCGCGGGTGCCGAGTGGGGCGCCGATGCGAGCCAGGTCGTCCAGAAGAGCGGTGTCGGGGGCGATGAGCGGCATGAGGTCGTCCTTCGGGGAATCGGTGCGGTGACGCGCCGCGCGGGCGGCGGGCGTCAGACCCTGGTCAGCCGTGTCGTGGTGACCAGCGGCTCGTCGGGCAGGATCGAGACTCCGGCGCCGCCGCGGGGGCGCCCGTCGACGGTCGAACCCTCGCCCGGGAGGATCGTCGCCGGCTCGATCGCTGCGGCGTAGAGTCGCCGGAACCAGGGCCATCCCGGCGAGGCGTTCGCCTCGATCCAGAACCACGCGTGCTGGTACACGGCGTCCCATTCCAGGCGCACGCCGAATCCGCGCGTCGGGCTGTGGAACGTCGCCTCAGGCGTCTCGAAGTCCGTGAACGCCGCGAAGAGCGACTCTCCGGAGCCCGGTGCGGGAAGTCGGATGCCTCGCGCTTCCGCGCGCTCGCCGAGCACGTCCCGCGGACTGCCGACCGTGCCTGCTGCGGCGAGCGTGCCCGGCGCATCGGCATCCGCGACGAGCGTCGTGGCGGCCACGGTCACGAAGCTCTCGTCGTCGAGGAAGGGGGATCCGAACGCGGGATGCTGCACGACCCGGGCGCGAACCGGGTCGGGGGAGTGGTTGCGGATCGTGTCGATCACGACCATCCCGTCCTCGTGCGCAGTGACCCGGCGATGCAGGTGGAGGGGAGCCGTCGACAGCCACGTCTCGAGCTCGCACGCGTTCGCCGTTGACGCCAGGGTCGTCCACTCGGCGAGGGAGGCCTCGCCATGGAAGCCGAGTTCGGCGCCGTCGTGCGTGCGTTCCGGACCGGCGTTCGGCACCAGCACCTGCCAGCCGCCCGGGTAGCCGGCGAGCCACTGCGCCTGCGAGGACGCGGCGGGGATCGCCCGGTGGTCGCTGCGCACGGTCGGCGATTCCGCCAGCAGCGGAGTTCCCGTCTCGCGGTCTGTGATCTGCAGGATGTCGGCACCCCGCGCCGGCTCGACGACGACGTCGAACGCGCCTCCGGTGAGATGGATCGGCATCGTTCAGCCTCCGAACCGCGTCGACGGCAAGCCGGTCGCCCCGAGCCCACGCAACCGGAAGATGGATCCGGCATCCGGATCGCCATCCTGGCCGGCCGCCGCAGAGGTGACCCAGAGTTCGTCGAGATCCGGCCCGACGAACGCGCAGGACGTCGGCTGCGCGGTCGGGATCGCGATGGTCCGCACACGCTCGCCGGTCGGGGCGAATTCGTGAAGGCCGGTGCCCCCGTACTCTGCGATCCAGAGATGCCCCCGCGCGTCGACGCAGAGGCCGTCGGGAAGGCCGGTGAAGGCCTCCGAGCCGATCAGCACCTCGGCCGCGCCGGAGATCTCGCCCCGGTCCACGTCCCAGTCGAATCGGAACACTTTCCTGCCCATTGACTCGACGAGGTAGAACGACTCGCGCCCGGGGCTCCAGTCCAGCCCGTTGGGGAGGGTGAATCCCTCCAGCACTCGCCGAGCGTTCCACTCGTGATCGAGCACCCACAGACCGCCCGCGCCGGGCGTGAAGTCGATCGCACAGTCGCCGGCCCAGAAGCGACCGCTCGGGTCGACCTTCGCGTCGTTCATCCGCGTGCCGGCCGGGAGGCAGTCGAGCCGCCGGTCCTGGTCGCCTGCCGCGTCCCAGCCGATGAAGCCGGTGGCGACCGCGGCGACGAGACCCCCATCGGCGCGGAGCGTCACCGCACCCACCATCGCATCGTGCGACCGCGCAGCGGTGCTCCCGGTCGTTCGTGCGGTGCGCAGGATCTCGCCTGACACGATGTCGACCCACAGCACCTCGTCACGCTCGGCATCCCACACGGGCCCCTCGCCGCATTGCGCGCGGCGTCGCACCGCGATGGTCGTCTCGATCATCTCTGACTCCTTCGTCATGTCGTGGCCGGATGCGCTGGTCATGCGCCGAAGTAGGCCGGGAAGTCCGCTCGCAGTCGCTCGGTGTCGGTGATCGCCCGGTGGGAGTGGAGGTGGATCACGGCGACACCCGCCTGCTCGTCGCGGGCGACGAGCGCGTCATGGATCTGCTGGTGCTCGCGGGGCAGCTCCGGATCGGCCATCGCCATCGTGAGTTGAAGTCGTCGAAGGCGGTCGAGGTGCACTTTGAGTCCCTGCACGACCTCCCAGAGGTGCGGTACGCCGGCGAGCCGGAAGACCCACTGGTGGATCTCCTCGTCGGAGGCGAGCGAGCCCGCGACGTCACCGCGTTCGAATGCGACGCGATTGGCGTCGACCGCCTGCTGCATCCGGGTCGTGTCGAGATCGGACACCCGGATGGCCTCGCGGAACGCCTCGGCCTCCAGCGCGCTCCGAATGAACACGGCGTCGGCGACGTTCCGCATGGAGATCGGGGCGACGCGGCTTCCGACCTGGGGGACGATGGCGATCAGCCGCTGGTCTGCGAGGCGCGTGAAGGCCTCCCGCACCGGCGCCCGGCTGACGCCGAGCCACGCGGCGACTCCCGGCTCTGACAGCGGCGCGCCCGGTTCCAGCCGGAGATCGCGGATCGCCTCGCGCAGTTCGTCATACACGTGATCCGAGATCCGGCCCCGAGTCGAGGATGTCGAGCCGAGCGGATTGCGGGGCGTGAGGCCCGCAAGCACGCCCGCCTCGCGGCGCCCGCTGTCGCCACCGGCGGTGTGCTCCTCGGTCACTCCCGGTCTCCTTCGCTCGGGTCGATCGACTTGCCTACTAGTATACAAGCGCCTAGGCTGGCCGCCGTCGAAGCAGTCGCGCACGAAGGAGAGCGCCATGATCAGCGATTCGCGCACGTATGCCGGACGCGTCGTGCTCGTCACCGGAGGATCCCAGGGCATCGGGCAGGGTGTGGCCGAGGTGCTCGCCGCACGGGGCGCTTCCGTCGTGGTCCACGGGCTGACCCAGGACTACGTCGACCAGACGGTCGCGCTCATCCGGGAGGCCGGCGGCACGGCGGTCGGCACGTGGGGTCCGATCGACGACCCCGAGACGAGTCGTCGCGCCGTCGCGCTCGCCGTCACCGAGTTCGGTCGCCTCGACCACCTCGTGACGGCGGCCGGCATTCAGCGTTACGGCGACGCCGTGTCGACTCCGATCGAGACGTGGGATGAGGTCTTCGCCGTCAATGTCCGTGGCGTCTTCCTCGCGGCGCACAGCGCCCTGCCGCACATCCGCGAAGCGCGTGGGACGATCACGATCATCTCCTCGGTGCAGGCGACCGCCACCCAGCAGTCGGTCGTGGCGTATACCGCGAGCAAGGGGGCCCTCAACGCTCTGACCCGTGCGCTCGCCGTGGACGAGGCCGCTTACGGGGTGCGGGTGAACTCGATCGCGCCGGGATCCGTCGACACCCCGATGCTCCGGCACTCGGCGGCGATGCACTCCGAGGGCACGCCCGACGCCATCGAGAGCACGCTCGTCACCTGGGGCAGGTCGCACCCCCTGGGACGAATCGCGCAGCCCAGGGAGCTCGGTGAGGCGGTCGCCTTCCTCGCGAGCGACGCTGCGAGCTTCGTGACGGGAACCGAGCTCCGCGTCGACGGCGGACTGCTCGCGCAGCTCGGCGCCGCGCTGCCCGCGAAAGACTGACCCGAGAGGCCGATCACCTGTGATTCAACTCAGCGAGTTCCTCCCGCCCCGGCCCGAGGCGTCCTGGAAGCTCCTCCGCCAGGTCGGCGTCGAGAACGTCGTCGGCATCCTCAACGGCGCCGAGCAGGATCAGCGGATGTTCGCCTCGGTCGGCGCGAGCGGCTGGAGCGCCGACGACCGTGAGGAGGCGCCGTGGGGCGAGCGGGCGATCAAGCGCAACATCGAGATCTACGACGAACACGGCCTCCGTCTGGTCGCCACCGAAGACACGGCGCCGCTCGACAAGGCGCGGCTCGGTCTCGACGGCCGAGACGAGCAGATCGACCATGTCATCGAGCAGGTGAGGGCGCTCGGACGGCTCGGTGTGCCGACCATGGCCTACAACTGGATGGCACTCACGAGCTGGGGCCGCACCGACATCGCGGTCGAAACGCGCGGGGGAGCGCTCGTGACGGGGTACCGAGCGGCCGACGCAGAAGCCCTGCCGCCGCTCATGGAGGAGGGCGAGGTCACGCACGAGCAGATGTGGGATGCGCTCGCCTACTTCCTCGACGCCGTCGTCCCCGAGGCGGAGGCCGCGGGGGTGCGGCTGGCGATGCATCCCGACGACCCGCCGCGGCCTTTCAACCGCAACGTGCCCCGCATCATGAGCTCCGTCGAGGGGTTCCGCCGCCTCGCCTCGCTGCACCCCTCCGAGGCGAACGGCTTCACCTTCTGCCAGGGCAACTTCGCCCTGATGCCCGAGGTGCTGGAGGGGACGACATCGATACCCGACCTGATCCGCGAGTTCGGCACCGATCGCATTCCGTTCGTGCACTTCCGTGACGTGCGCGGAACCCCGGAAGAGTTCCAGGAGACCTTCCACGACGACGGGCAGACCGATCTCCCCGCATGCATGGAGGCGTACGCCGAGATCGGCTTCGACGGCCCGATGCGTCCCGACCATGTCCCGACGCTCGACGGCGAGGCGAACACCCGTCCCGGCTATGAGACGCTCGGCCGGCTGTTCGCGATCGGCTACATCCGCGGACTCGAACAGGCCTCCTACGGACACCCTTCGCGCTCCACGTGAGGCGCACGCAGAGGGACCCCCGGGTGCTCCTCGCCTCCGAACGACCCGAGCCCCCTCGCGCCCGTCCGTCAGTGGTGGAAGGTCCCCGCTTCCTCCTCGGTCATGGAGTTGACGATGGGGTGGGCGTCGAAGTGCTCGATCGCCGCCCGGTAATCGTCCATGAGCAGGGATGCCGCGTCACGGTCGAAGCCCTGCCGCACGAGGATGCGCTGCACCGCGAGGTCCTGGCGCTCCGGCGGCATCGTGTACGCGGGGACCTGCCAGCCGCGCACCCGGAGGCGGTCGGCCAGGTCGAAGAGGTTGAACGGATGCTCGACCCCCTCTTTCAGCTTCCATGAGACGGCCGGGATGCCCGACTCGGCGCTGCCGTTGTTGATGATCTCGAAGTGCCCGAGCTTGTCGATTTCTGCCGCGAGGTACATCGCGGTGTCATGGCACGACATCTGCACCTTGCGGTAGCCCTCGCGCCCCAGGCGCACGAAGTTGTAGTACTGCGCGACGATCTGACCGCCCGGGCGGGAGAAATTCAGCGCGAACGTCGGCATGTTTCCGCCGAGGTAGTTCACGTTGAAGATCAGGTCCTCGGGGAGGTCCGCGGCATCCCGCCACACGATCCATCCGACCCCCAGCGGAGCGAGCCCGAACTTGTGACCCGACGTGTTGATCGACTTGACGCGCGGCAGCCGGAAGTCCCACACCAGCTCGGGCACCGTGAAGGGCGCGAGGAAGCCTCCGCTCGCGCCGTCGACGTGGATCGGGATGTCCAGGCCGGTCTTCTCCTGGACCTCGTCGAGGGCCGCGCTCACGTCGTGCACCGGTTCGTACTGGCCGGTGAAGGTCACACCGAGGGTCGGAACGACCCCGATCGTGTTCTCGTCCACGCGCTTCACGACCTCTTCCGGCGTCATGATGAAGCGGTCGCCCTCCATCGGGATCTCCCGCAGCTCGACGTCCCAGTACCGCGCGAATTTGTGCCAGCACACCTGCACAGGGCCGGTGATCAGGTTCGGCTTGTCGGTGGGCTTGCCCGCCTCGCGCCGGCGCGCGCGCCAGTTCCACAGCAGCGCCATGCCACCGAGCATCGCCGCCTCGCTCGAGCCGGTGGTCGACGTGCCCAGGGTGTTGGCCGCATCGGGGGAGTTCCACAGGTCAGCGAGGATGTGCACGCAGCGCGCCTCGATCTCGGCGGTCTGCGGGTACTCGTCCTTGTCGATCATGTTCTTGTCGAGGGTCTCGGCCATGATCGCGCGCACCTCGGGCTCCAGCCAGGTCTGGCAGAAGGTCGCGAGGTTCTGGCGGGAGTTGCCGTCGAGCATGAGCTCGTCGACCACCACCTGGTAGGCGTGCCGCGCCATGTGCTCGTTCTGGGGCATACGGTACTTCGGCAATGCGACCGAGAGCTCGGTCGAGGCGAAGACCTCGTCGAGCAGCTCGTCGCGGATCGTGTCCCGCTTGTGCAGCATGTGCGGTCCTTCCAGGTCGGTCGACGATCGCGGTTCCCGGGTCGCGCCGGCTCTGCCAGCGCTGCGCTGAGGCATCGTCAGGATGGGGAGGCGAGGTTTCGCGGGCAACGATTCCGAATGCCCGACTCTGCGGCATCGCACCAGAGGGGTGATATTCGCCCGACGGACGAGGTCGAGTGGGCGGATGCCTCGGCTCCGCGCGGCGGCGCGGCGCCGATACGCTGGACGGCGGGGGCGGCATCCGTACCCTTCACCGCCGCGAGAGGACGCCCGCCATGCCGATCGTCGTCATGGGGGTGTCGGGATGCGGCAAGTCCACCGTCGCCGCCGCGCTCGCCGCCGAGCTGCACGGCGTGTACCTGGACGCCGACGACCTGCACCCGGACGCGAACGTCGAGAAGATGTCGCGAGGCGTGCCGCTGACCGACGAGGACCGGATGCCGTGGCTCGAGGTCGTAGGGCAGTCGATGGCCGCCGCGACCGCCCGGGGGGAGCTTGCCGTCGTCGCGTGCTCCGCGCTGCGGCGGGCGTACCGCGACCTGCTGCGCGCCTCGGGGGGCGACGTGTTCTTCGTGCAGCTGGACGGCACGGCGGAGCTGCTGCAGAAGCGGATCACCGCGCGGTCCGAGCACTTCATGCCGCCGTCGCTCCTGGTGTCGCAGCTCGCCCTGCTCGAGCCGCTGCAGCCCGACGAGCGAGGGGCGATCCTGTCGATCGATGCCCCGGTCCTGCACATCGTGGCCGAGGCGCGCAAGCGGTGGGAGGATCGCGGCGGACTCTGACATCCTGAAGCCACCCCGGGTCCCGGGCGGCACGAGGGAGAAGCACATGGCCGGCAAGTACGACCTCGAGACGACGACGCTCGGGCAGCTGCTCGACGATCCCGAGGCGCGGGGCATCATCGTCGAACTCGTGCCCGAGCTCCCCGGTCACCCGATGATCGGCTGCGCCAAGACGATGCCCGCCGCCGACGTGCTGAAGATGGCCGGCGGTCAGCTTCCCCGAGACACGCTCGAGCAGCTCCGCACCCGCATCGCCGCGCTCTGACCGGGACTACTCCTCTGCACGTGCGAGCTCGGTCTTGCGGCGCTCGCGCATCGCGAGGAACAGCGGGAACGTGAACGCGAATGCGGTGATCGCCGCTCCGGCGACGTAGAGCCAGCCGAAACGCATGCCGAGGCGCCGGGCCTCGACGATCACGAAGATGCTCCCGGCGAGGGCGACGACGAGCAGATCGATGCTGATCGACGAGACCGCCGGTCCGCTCGACACCAGGTCGCCGAGGAAGTCGCGCAGCTCGACGATGGCGACGACGTTGAAGTACCAGGTTCCGATGAGCCCGAGCACGGCCAGGCAGACGTACACGGCGGCGAGCGGGGTCCAGTGGCGCGTCATGCGCCGATTCTCCTCCGAGTCGGCAGGATGGCGGGACTCCGCCGCTCGGCGCCTTCGCGCCGCCCGGCTCGCCGAGGATGTGCCGTCCGGCCCGCGCGACCTACGCGATCACCCTCGGCGGGACGCGGGCCTGATCCGCGACAGCGGCGCGTTCGCGATTCCCGCGCCGAGCACGACCGCGGCCGCGACGATCGGCGCGATGAGGGCGATCCGGGCGCCGGCGGTCTCGGCGATGAGGCCGGTGAGAGCGGATGCCGCGGACTGCCCCACCACGACGGCCGAGCCGAGCATCGTCATGACGGTCGCGGATCGACCGAGCGGGCTCCGCGCGGCCGCGAGGCTGTACTGCGTCACGAGCGTCGGGCCGATGCCGATCCCGATGACGAGCAGGCACACCGTGATCGCCGCCACGCTGTCGACGAACGGAAGCGCGACGGTGCCCGCGACCAGGATCACCGCGAACACGAGCCAGCGCGCCGTGAGCGTGAACCGCGCGGGGAACAGCGCGACGCCGAGCGCGAGCGCCGCGGAGCCGATTCCCATCGCCCCGTAGACCAGACCGGCCTGCTCGGGTGCGCCGCGCTCGGCCATGAACGCCGTGAGCGAGGTCAGCATGGCACCGAAGAAGAGGCCCATGCCGAGGGCCCCCACGACGGTCGTCACGAGGGCCGGGCGGGCGAGCTCGCGTGCGGACGCCTGTGCCGGCTTCGCGGCCCCGGCGGGCGCGCCGACGCGCGCGGTCGGGTGAAGCGCGAATGCGCTCACGAACACGAGCGCGAGCACGGCGGCCCCGATGACCGGGGCGGCGGGGCTCATGGTGGTGGCGAGCAGGCCGACGATCACCGGACCGAACACGAAGACGATCTCATCGGCGGCACTCTCGTACGCCATCGTCCCGCCGACGACGGACTCACGCCGGTCGCGCGAGAACGCGCGGCCGATGATGCCGACCAGGCGACTGCGCGAAAGGGGTGCGACCTGCGGCATCGATGCGCCGATGAGGAAGGCGACGATCAGGAGGGAGGCATCCGGAACCGGCGCGAAGGCCAGCCACGCGATCGCGACCAGCAGCAGGCTGTTGAGCGTCCCTGAGATCAGCAGCACGCGGCGCTGGCCGAAGCGGTCGGCCGCCGCTCCGAGAAGCGGCCCGAACAGCGCGGTTCCGAGCCCCGTCATGGCCGACGTGAGACCGCCGAGCGCGAGGGAGTCGCGTGCGGAGACCACGAGGGTCAGGATGCCGACCACCATCATGGCGAACGGCAGGCGCGCGATCAGCGCGATCGGGAAGTAGGAGAATCCCGCCTCGCGAACGAGGCTCGTGCGGCGCGGCGCCGCCAATGTCGTGTGCATCTGTGATCCTGTGCCGTGTTCGCCGCGGTTCGCGGCACGTCGTGCCGCCTTGGTCCGCGAGGAACCAGGTAGATACACATCCGGGATGGTGCCTTCAGTCTACCGGGCGTGCCTGGCCGGAGTCTGGGCGCCGTCACCCGGCGACGGGGATCCAGACGCGCATCGTCGACGGTCCGCGCTCGGCCCACTCGTGATACGGCACGAGCGGCACCTCGGCGGCCGAGGCATCCGCCCCCTCCACGGCCTCGCCATACGGCCACCGGGCGTCCACGACGGGCACCCGCATGACCGTCACCCATACGCGGCCGTCTCGCTCGATCGGCTCGGCGCCCGGCGCGAGGGCGACCAGGCCGACGTCGTCCACGCCCGCCGGACCGAGATCGGTCGACTCGAGCGCGAGGACCTCGGGGCCGCGTTCGATCGCGACGCACCCGCGCACCGCGTCGATGCGCGCGTCGGGCGCCGTCACCCGCGGGGCCATCGGCAGCTCGAGGTGGACGACGTCGCCGGCGCGGAAGGCGTGGCGGATCTCCACCATTCCCGGTTCGACCGGACGCTGCTGCACGAAGTCGGCCGTCACGATCCGCAGGCTGGAGCCCGCCGCCCACGACGGGATGCGCACGCTGAGCGTCCACGGCTGGTCGGCGTCGGTGGTGTGGGTGATCGTCACGCTCCCGTTCGCGGGGTACTCCGTCTCGACGTCGAACCCGACCATGCGGCCGTCGTCGAGCGTCGTTCGCACGGTCGACGGCGCGTACTGGTGCAGCTGGACGCCGTCGGAGTCCGCCGTGGCGATGTAGGCGTCGAGGCTCGCGAGCGTGCGTGCGACGTTGGGTGGGCAGCACGACACCTCGAACCACGGGGCCCGCAGCGACGACGAGGCGCGGGGCGACGTCCCGTCCGCGTCGGCCTCCACGCCTGGCACGCGCTGATGCAGGGTGTTGGCGTAGTAGAACGAGCGGCCGTCCGGGGCCGGTGAGGTCGCGACCACGTTGAAGAGGGTGCGCTCGATGAGGTCGGCGTGCCGCGGATCGGCGCCGGCGAGCAGCAGGCGCCACGTGAACATGATCGAGCCGATTCCCGCGCAGGTCTCCGAGTAGGCCCGGTCGGGCGGCAGCTCCCAATCCTCGCCGAACGCCTCGTCCTGGTGGTGGGATCCCTGGCCGCCCGTGATGTACGTGCGACGCGCGACGGTGCGCTCCCACTGGCGGCGCAGGGCCTTCTGGAGCTCGTTGTCGCCGGTGTCGACGGCGACGTCCATCGCGCCCGCCGAGAGGTAGTTGGCCCGCACCGCGTGCCCTCGCAGCACGGTGGCTTCGCGGACCGGGAGGTCGTCCTGGTAGTACTTGCGCCCCCACTCGATGTCGCGGAGCGTCCCGCGGCCGTGCCGCTCGACGAACAGCCGAGCCTGAGCGAGGTACCGCCGGTCTCCGGTCACGCGAGCGAGCTCCGCGAGGCCGACCTCGATCTCGGCGTGGCCGCAGACCGCATCGCGCCCTTCGATGCCGAACTCGTCGCACACGAGGTCGGCGGCGCGCCGCGCGATCCCCAGCAGCCCGTCGTCGGCACCCGGCCGCGTGCGCTCGCGCGCGACAGCGGCCTGGAAGAGGTGACCCAGGCAGTACAGCTCGTGGCCCCACTCGAGGTCGGACCACCGGGCGCCCTGGCCGCGGCGGCCGAACATCGTGTTCAGGTAGCCGTCCTCCTCCTGCGCCGGGGCCACGCGGGCCACCACGTCGCGGAAGCGCTGCTCGAGCGCCACGTCGTCGGTGCGGCCGATTTCCCACGCGAGGCCCTCGAGGTATTTGTAGATCTCCGAGTCGGAGAACTCGCGTCCACGCCGTCCGGCGGGCAGGCCCCCCGAGGCAGCGAGGTCGAAGTTGGGCAGCCAGCCCTCCGTCTCCAGTCGGCCGCCGATGTGATCGAGCGTGTTGCTGCCGTTCACGGCCTGCCGCTCGCCCCAGAACCCGCCGGTGATCCGGACGTCGCCGAGACCGAGCGGCCGCAGCTTGCCGCGTGTCGGAACGGCCGGCGCCTGCGGCGCCGGGCTGATCGTGTGAATGGTCATCCCTTGAAAGCTCCCGACATGAATCCGCGGACGTAGTGGCGCTGAAGCACCAGGAAGAGGACGATGCACGGGAGTGCCAGCACCACGACTCCCGCCTCGGTGGCGCCGTAGTCGATGACGCCCATCACCTGACCGCGGAGGTTGGCCACCGCGAGCGGCAGCGTCATGCGGTTGGTGTCGTTGATGAGGATCAGCGGCGCGATGAAGTCGTTCCACGCCGTGAGGAAGGCGAAGAGGCCCACGGTGATGAGGCCCGGCTTGACGGCGGGCAGGAGCACGCGCCACAGCGCGGTGAAGCTGTTGCAGCCGTCGACGAGCGCGGCTTCGTCGAGCTCCCGCGGGATCGACTCGAAGGAGATGCGCATCATGAACATCGAGAACGGCAGCTGGAACATCGTGAGCACGAGCGCCACGCCGAGCAGCGAGTTCTGCAGGCCGATGGCGTTGAGGATCACGTACAGCGGGATCAGGAGGGTCGCGTACGGCACCATCAGGATCGCGAGCACCAGCAGGAACAGCAGATTCTTGCCGGGGAACTGGAACCTCGCGAACGCGTAGCCCCCGAGGAACGAGACGACGAGCGTGAGGGCGACGGTCACCAGCGACACGAACAGGGAGTTGCCCAGGTAGACCCAGATCCCTGCCTGGAAGTTCGCGAGTGACACGTAGTTGCCGAAGCCCCAGCCGTCGGTCTGCGCCGATCCGGCCTGCGGGCTGAACGACGAGACGGTCGTCCACACCAGCGGGTAGAGGAAGATGATCGCCAGCGCGGCGGTGAAGATCCCGTAGGGGATGCCCCACACGAGCCGTGCGGTGCGCCGACGCGAGATCCTCGGCGTGCCCTTCAGGTTCGGGGCGACGATCGTGCGGGTGGACGTGGTGTCTTCCGTGAGGGTCATGTCACGCCTCCTCGGGACGGTTGAACGCGCGCAGCTGCACGACATTGATGACGATGAGGGCGCCGAGCACGATGACAGAGAGGGCTGCGGCGATGCCCAGGTTGTTCTGGCCCTGGAAGGCGATGTTGTAGATCAGCTGGACGATCGTCATCGTGCTGTTGTCGGGGCCGCCCTTGGTGAGGATGTAGAACTGGTCGAACGCCAGCAGGGAACCCGTGACGCAGAGCACGATCGTGAGCGCGAAGGTCGGGCGCAGGAGCGGGACGGTGATGTCGCGGAACGTCTGCCAGCGGGATGCCCCGTCGATGCGCGCCGCCTCGAAGACGTCCTCGGGGATGCCCTGCAGGCCGACGAGCATGAGCAGCATGTAGAAGCCCGCATAGCGCCACACGATGAGGAAGACCGTCGACCAGAGTGCGCCCTCCGGCGTGCCGAGGAAGGTGAATCCCCACGTCTCCATGAGATCGGCGAACGGGCCGGCGAACGGCGAGTACAGGACGTAGAAGAGGAGGGATGCCGACGCCAGGCCCAGCGCGCTGGGGATGAGGAAAGACGTGCGGAGGAAGCCCTTCCAGGCCGTCGACTCCTGCACCAGGAGCGCGAGACCCAGGCCCAGTCCGACCAGCAGGACCGTCGTGATGATCGTGTACTGGATCGTGAAGCGGATCGAGTCCCAGAACAGGCGGTGGTCGACCGCGTCGACGTAGTTGTCGGGGAGGTTCCATCCCATGTTGCCGCGCAGGAGCGGCCAGTCCGACCCCGACATCTGGAGGACGAGCACCAGGGGGATGAGGAACAGCGCGACGACGAAGATCGCGGTGGGTGCCGCATAGAGCCAGCCCTGGATCGGGCCGCCCAGCGGGCTTCGGCTTCGGGCGCGTCCGCGTCCGGCGCGTCGGACTGAGGTGGAGAAGGCCACGTCGTCGCTCCTTGGGAATGAGACGGCGGGGTACGCTGCCGGGCAGCGCACCCCGCCGGCGGAAGGGTCTACTGACTGAGGACCGCGGTGATCTCGTCGTTGTCCGCGTCGACGGACGTGCCGTCGCCGAGGACCGCGTTGCGGACCAACGTGATCCACGGGCTGCCCGGGGCGTTGTACGCCTGCTGGAAGTTCAGCGCCACGGGGGTGTCGCCCTGAGCGGCGACCTCGTTGATCGTGACTAGGCGGGGGTCCTGCGCGGCGTACTCGTTGTCGGCGAGGTCGGACCGCGAGACCGCGTTGCCGTCCTTCGCCAGCACCTCGACCTGCGCGTCCTCCGACATCATCCACTGCAGGAAGTTCCACGCCTGCGGAGACTGCTGCGAGTCCTTCGAGATGCCGATGCCGTCGCCGCCGACGAACGTCGAGACGCCGCCGTCGACGCCGGGGATGCCGGCGACGCCCGCGTCGAACTCGAGCGCCGACAGCAGGGTGGCCGGGTACGGCATGACGCCGACGTTGCCCTCCTGGAAGCCGGCCACCCATGTGGCCCCGGTCTCGTCGGCCGAACCCGGCGCGACGGCGCCGTAGTCCTCGAGGTCGGCCCACGTGGAGTAGACCTCCTTGGCGGTGTCGCTCGCGAGCAGCGCCTCGGTTCCCTCGTCGTTCATCACCTGGTCGCCCGAGGCCCAGATCGACGGGAACCAGGTGAAGACGAGGCATCCGCCGCAGTTGAGGCCGGTCGAGGTGCCGGACACGCCGTCCTTGCCCAGGTCTTGGACGGCCTTGGCCGCCTCGGCGAACTCGGCGAGCGTCTCGGGTGCCTTCTCGGGGTCGAGTCCCGCCTCGGCGAAGAGCTCCTTGTTCCACATCAGCATGGAGAGATCGAGGACGAAGGGGAGCACGTGCTCGGCGCCTTCGTAGGTGCCGGCGCTGAGGTGGCCCTTGTTGATCTCGTCCTTGTAGTCGAGGCCGTCGATCTGCTCGCTGATGTCGGCGAACAGTCCCTGCTGGACCCAGTTGGGCACGTACACGATGTCGGCGGCGAACAGGTCGGGCAGCCCGCTGGACCCGGCGGCGGCGCCGACCTTGGCGACGTAGTCGTCGTTGGGGACGACGGTCAGCTCGACCTGGTTCTCGTGGCTTGCGTTGTACGCCTCGACCAGCAGCTTGGCCTGGCGCTCCATGGGGGCGCGGGTCCACAGCGTCAGCGTCGAGCCGTCGTCCACACCCTCGGCGGGGATGGACTCGGCGGGAGCGGGCGACCCGCTGTTTCCAGCGCAGGCGGTGAGGCTGCCGACGAGGGCGCCAGCCGCCACGATGGCCGTGGCCGCACGCAGTGCGACTCGGCGTCGGGGGGTGAACATGCAGTTGTCTCCTCTAGCTCTTCTTCGAGCGGATGACGCCGACCCCAGGTCGGCACCGCTGTGGTGGTGCGTGGCGGATTCGAAATCTACGAAATCCCTTTCGGTAAGTTATCGTGTGTATCGCCGAGTGGTCAAGTAGCCTCTCCGATAACCTTTCCGCAGCAAGGAGGCGAACGTGACGACCAGTGAGACCGCAGGCAGGGCGGCGACGCTCAGCGACGTCGCCAAGCGTGCCGGTGTTTCCATCGCCACCGCATCGAAAGCGCTGAACAACCGCGACGACGTGGCGGTCGCCACGCGCCAGCGCGTGCTCCGCGCGGCCGACGAGCTCGCGTTCACCCCCAACGCGATGGCGAAGGGGCTGCTCGCCGGCCGCACCGGCACGGTCGGCCTGCTGACCAGCGATCTCGAAGGCCGTTTCATGATCCCGATCCTCATGGGCGCCGAAGACGCTTTCGGTGCCGGACAGATCAATGTCTTCCTCTGCGACGCCCGCGGCGACGCGATCCGCGAACAGCACCACCTGAAGGCTCTCCTCAGCCGCAGGGTCGACGGCATCATCGTGGTGGGGCGGCAGACCGACCCGCGCCCCTCGCTCGGCCAGGAGCTCCCCGTCCCGGTGGTCTACGCGTACGCCCCCTCCGACGATCCGCGCGACCTCTCCCTCACCCCCGACAACTACGCCGGCGGCCGGCTGGCCGTCGAACACCTGCTCGCGTGCGGACGCACCCGCGTCGCCCACATCACCGGCGACCCGTCGTACGCCGCCGCGCAGGACCGCCTCGCCGGCGCGCGAGCCGGTCTCGAGGCGGCGGGGCTCTCGCTGGTGGGCGAGCCGATGTTCTCGGAGTGGACCGAGCATTGGGGGAGGGATGCCGCGGCGATGGTGCTGCAGCGGCACCCCGATGTCGACGCGATCTTCTGCGGCTCGGATCAGATCGCCCGCGGCGCGCTCGACACCGCCCGCGACCTCGGCCGCAAGGTGCCCGACGACCTCGCGATCATCGGCTACGACAACTGGGAGGTCCTGGCGACGAATTCGCGTCCCGAGCTCACCAGCATCGACGCCAATCTGCAGATGCTCGGTCGCCAGGCCGCGCAGCGGGTGTTCGACGCGATCGACGGGGTCGACATCGGCAGCGGCGAGCACCATTCGCCCGTGCGACTGGTGATCCGCGGATCGACGATCCCGCGCAGATGAGCGGCGGTTCCCGCGGCTAGGCTCGGCGCCATGTCCTTCCAGGCGTACCTCGACGCAGTCGAGAAGAAGACCGGACTCACCCCCAGACAGCTCATCGACATCGCCCGCGAGAAGGGCTTCGACGAGAACACCAAGGCGGCGCCGATCGTCGAGTGGCTCGCTGCCGACTACGGCCTCGGCCGCGGCCACGCCATGGCGATGGTGCACGTCATCACGAAGGGGCCGCGGATCAGCGACAAGCACGTCGAGTCCGGCGGGACGCACTCCGACCCGTCGAACATGCTGTGGCTCGACGGCGCCGCCACGAACCCGGCCCGGTGAGGATCAGCGCCGTCGCCACCATCGACGGCGGGGCGAGGCATCCGTCTCCGGCGGCGTCGCAGCCGCCCGCTGCGCTCGCCGCCGCGCCCATGCCGCCACCTCGGCGTCGACGTCGCGCGTGGGCGTGACGACCGGCGGACCGCCGAGGAGCTGTCGCCGCGCGTCGATGACGCGGCCGTTGAAGTCTTCGAGGGCCTCGCGGACGTCGTCCTCGTGGCCGAGCTCGTCGAGGCGGTCCTCGAGCTCGGCGTTCTCGACCCGCAGCATGAGCGCGGGCGGACCGAGCCCGGTCAGCTGCTCGGTCTGGATCTTCCGGCGGATCCACCAGTCGGCGTCGTGCGACGAGCCGAGGTCCGGGATCGGCTTGCCCGCGCCGGGAAGGTTGTCGAAGTCGCCGCGGCGCATCGCCTGCTGGATCGACACCTCGACGTAGGCCGCGCGGTCCACCGCGTTCGCAGCCCGCGCCCGCTCGTCGTCGGCGGGGGCGTCATCGCCGTCGCCACCCCCGGCGAGCTGCTTCTGCCGATAGCGCGCGGCAGCGAGTCGAGGATCGTCGGTCATCGTGCACCTCCGCCGGAACTCTCCTTCGAGCCTAAGCCGACGCGAGCGCGGGGGCGCGGGTCAGCCGACGTGGTCGCGCCACGAGTGGCGCGGATCGAACCCCAGCAGGCGGCGTGCCTTGTCGATCGACAGCAGCGTGTCGTTCGGTCCGAAATCGCGCGCGATCGGCACGTCGGGGAAGACCTCGGCGAGCAGTTCCGCGTTCGGTCGGCTCATGACGGTGTCGCCTGCGGCGATGAGGAAGTTGTCGAAGCCGGC
Organism: Microbacterium sp. MF43; assembly: GCF_012847295.1. GTDB lineage: Bacteria > Actinomycetota > Actinomycetes > Actinomycetales > Microbacteriaceae > Microbacterium. The sequence goes on along the minus strand of NZ_JABBDY010000002.1, from coordinate 722,008 downwards.
CGGCGCCCCCTCGAGCGCGCGCTGCACCGCCTGAGCACCGTCGCGGGCGTCGATGTAGCCCCACAGGTTCCACTTGCGCAGCCGGGCGTCCTCGTCGAAGGAGGGGAACTCGGCGTAGTCCTCGGAAACCATGACGTTCGAGAATCGCAGAGCGGTGATCGACAGATCGGGGTGCCAGCGCACGAGCTCCGTCGCCAGGCGCTCCTCGAGCGTCTTGACCAGCGAGTACACGGACTCGGGCCGCGGCGCGTACTCCTCGTCCACGGGAACGTAGGGCGGCGGCGCGTCGAACGGGAGGCCCTGCACCGTCTCACTCGAGGCGTAGACGATTCGACGGATGCCGAGGCGAACGGCTGCCCAGAACACGTTGAACGTCGCCGTCATGTTGTTGTGGAAGGTCGCGACGTCGCTGCGAATGCCGGGGGCGGGGATCGCGCCGAGGTGGACGACGGCGTCGATGCCGTCGTGGCGGTCGCCGACGGCCCCGAACGCGTCGATCACCTGGCCGTAGTCGGTCAGGTCGACCTCGACGAAGGACGGGCCGCGAGTGCCGACGACGTCCATGCCGATGACGTCGTATCCGGCCTCGCGGAGCTCGCGGGCGACGACGGTTCCGAGCTTGCCGGAGGACCCGGTGAGAGCGATGCGCATGTGTCCAGCGTGCCATGCCCGCGGCATCCCGAGGACGGAAAGGCGTTTCGAGGAATGGGGATTGTTCTCGCTAACTGTTAGCGCTACCGTTAAGCAGGCGAGCCCGAAAAGCCTTTCGCGCATCGCTGTCACGTCGTGCACGAGGAGGTCACGATCATCACGAGCCGGCGCCTGCCGGGACCGTTCGCGCCCGCCTGCTCGCCGGGCTGACCGGCGCTCTCCGACGCTTCGGCACCGTGCGCACCGCGCGTGCCGAGGCATCCGTCCACCACCCCCGCACCTCGCGGGTCTCTTCGGCGTGCCCGCGCACGCGTCGTCCTCGCCTCGCTCAGAAAGGAAACCCGATGACACCGGAAACGGAAACCGGCATCTCACGACGCAACGTCGTGGTGGGAGGAGGTGTCGCTCTCGCCGGCATGGCCGCCGCCGTCGCGCTCCTCGATCCGACCCAGGCGCGTGCCGCCGCATCGACCGTGAGCGGGGGAGTCTCGGCGTTCCGCGCCGCCGGACCCGTCCGGTCGGCGCAGGTCGTGCTCGCGGGACAGACGCTCGTCTACCCCGACGCCTGGACCGTGCGCCCCTTCCCGCTGACGTCGGTCACGCTCGGCCAGAGCGTCTTCACGCGCGCACTCGACCAGCACCTCGTGCTGTACCGGGCCTACTCGGTCGACAAGATCCTCGCGGTGTTCCGCCGCAACGCGGGGCTCTCCACGAACGGGGCGACGCCCCCCGGGGGCTGGGAGGAGTACGGCCCGAACCCCGACGCCCAGCGCTGGGGGCCGCGCGAATACGTGCGCGGGCAGAACACCGCCGGCGCCGGCGGCTGCCTCCGCGGTCACTACGGCGGACACTTCCTCAGCGGCATCTCGATGGCGTACGCCTCCACCGGCGAGCTCGCGCTGCTCAACAAGGTGAACGCGATCGTCGACGGGCTCGAGGAGTGCCGGGCCGCCCTCGCCGCCCAGCAGTTCGAAGGGGCACCCCGGTACTCGCACCCCGGCTTCCTGTCGGCGTACGGCGAATGGCAGTTCTCGGCGCTCGAGGAGTTCGCGCCGTACGGCGAGATCTGGGCGCCGTATTACACGCTGCACAAGATCCTCGCCGGTCTCCTCGACGCACACGCACTCGCCGGCAACGCCAAGGCGCTGCAGCTGGCGGAGGGGATCGGGCACTGGGTCTTCAGCCGGCTGTCGAAATGCACCCCGGCTCAGCTCGCGCGCATGTGGGGGTCGTACATCGCCGGCGAGTACGGCGGCATGAACGAGGTGCTCATCGAGCTGTACTGGCGCTCGGCCGACCCGCAGAAGAGCGAGTTCCTCGACGCCGCGAAGCTCTTCACGCTGCACACGCTCGTCGACGCGTGCGCGGCCGGCACCGACACGCTCAACGGCAAGCACGCCAACCAGCACATCCCGCAGTTCCCCGGCTACGTGAAGCTCGCCGCCGAGACCGGCGACGACCACTTCCTCGACGCCGCCAAGGGGTTCTACGACATGGTCGTGCCGGGCCGGGCGTACGCGCACGGCGGAACCGGAGAGGGCGAGCTGTGGGGCCCCGCGAACACGGTCGCCGGCGACATCGGACCCCGCAACGCCGAGTCGTGCGCGGCGTACAACATGCTCAAGGTCGCCAGCTACCTGTTCTTCAACGAGCAGAACCCCAAGTACATGGACTACTTCGAGCGGACGGTGCTCAACCACATCCTCGGCGGGCGGCGCAACCAGGAGTCGACGAGCGGACCGGAGAATCTCTACATGTTCCCGGTGCAGCCGGGGGCCCGCAAGGAGTACGGAAACGGCAACATCGGCACCTGCTGCGGCGGCACCGGGCTGGAGAGCCACGTCAAGTACCAGGAGGGCATCTACTTCCGTTCGGCCGACCAGACCGAGCTCTACGTGAACCTCTACATCGCGTCGACCCTGACGTGGGAGGAGAACGGGCTCGTTCTGGAGCAGATGTCGTCGTATCCCGAGGCCGAGACGTCGACGCTCACGGTCAAGACGGCGCCTACGGGCCCGTTGAAGGTGCACCTGCGCATCCCGTCGTGGTCGCGCGGCGCCACGGTCGAGGTGAACGGCGCCCACGCCGGCGTCGACGTCGAGCCCGGCACCTACGCGACGATCGACCGCGCGTGGGCGGCGGGCGACACCATCACCCTGCGCATTCCGCTCACCGTGCGCGTCGAGTCGGCCGTCGACCGGGCCGACATCCAGGCCCTCATGTACGGCCCCGTCGTCCTCACCGCGACGAGCGCATCGACCAGCTACCTGAAGGTGTCGCTGGCCGACCGGCTCGACCTCGGCGGAGACGTCAGCCGGGGCATCTCGAAGACGCCGGCGAACGTCTTCGCGATCGGCAGTCTCAGCTACGAGCCGGCCTACAACGGCCGCGACGTGGCGTATCACATGTACTTCCAGCGCAACGAGCCGACCGTGACCTTCGCGGGTCAGAGCTCCGGCGTCGCAAACCCCAAGCGATCGGGCAAGACGCTGCTCGATGAGGTGTGGGCGCGAGCCCCGTTCGCCGATCGATCCGCCTTCCTCGACGCCGTGGGGGAGGTCTCGTCGGAGTACGTCGCGGCGGGACTGCTGACCTCCCGCAATCGCCAGAAGATCCTGCTCGCCGCGGGACGTGCGCCGATCGATTCGGCCAACTGACATGTCGACGAAGACAGAAGGGACTTCCATGCACACGCTTCGTTCCGGGCGCACCGGTGTGAAGAGGCTCGCGGTCGCAGTGGCCGCAGCTCTCGCGCTCGTCGCCGGCGGCGCCGCCGTGTCGATACCGGCGACAGCGGCGGACGAGCCGTTCAACGTGGCGCTCGCGTCCGGTGAGAACGCGCCCGTCACCGAGGTGAGCTACGTGCCCGGCTGGAACTCGGCGGCGGCGCTGAACAACGGCGTCGTCGGGCCGACGAACACGCTCTCGGCGATGTGGGGCACCTGGGGTGCCCCGGGAAGTCCGACGCAGGACATCGCGACCTACACGTGGGAGCGTCCCGTCACGGTGAGCTCGTCGAAGCTCTACCTGTGGCAGAACCACCTCACCCCGGGGGGTGACTCCGGCGTCATGATCCCCGCGGCCTGGAAGGTCGAGTACCGCACCAGCGCGGGCGAGTGGGCACCCGTGACCGGCGCGAACCTGAGCTATCCGCTGCCGGTGCTCAACACCGCCGCCCCGGTGGCGTCGCAGCCCGTCGTCCAGGCGAACTGGGACGCCGTCACGACGACCGCCGTGCGCCTCGTCCTCGATCGCGTCGTGTTCAGCGGCCAGCGCAAGGCGACCAGCGTCATCGAGTGGGAGGTCTGGGGGGTCAACGCCCCGATCGTCGAGCCCGAGCCCGAGGACCCGAACGCCTTCATCGATTCGGAGGCGGTGGCCGTCCGCACGGTGACGGGAACGGCGCCCCAGCTTCCCGAGCAGGCATGGGTGATCGGTGAGAACGGACCGCTGACGTACGTCGACGTCGAGTGGGCGCCGGTCGCGGCGTCCTCCTACGCGTCGGCCGGCGAGGTCGAGGTCGTGGGCGACCCGGCGGGCTACGACGGGCAGACCGTCTCGGCCACGGTCTACGTCGCCGACACGCTGTCGGACGCGATCGACAGCGTCGGCTACTCGGCGACGATCACGACGCCGGGCGTCGAGCCCGTGCTCCCCGACTCCGTGCGGGCGACGTACGACGACGGCACCGCGAGCAGCGGCGTGGACGTCGACTGGGCCGACATCGAGCCGGCGGCCTACGCCGCGGCCGACGCGATCTTCGACGTCGCCGGTACCGTCGCCGGGTACGCACCGGGCGCGATCGCGACCGTCTTCGTCGTCGAGCCGCTGAACCAGACCGAGCCGATCGTCGCGATCGAGTTCGACTCCGCGCCGCAGGGCTCGGGCTGGTACACGACCGCGCCGACCGTCACGCTCACGGCCGAAGAGACGGCCAGCCCGGTCGCCACCGTCGAGTACAGCCTCGACGGCGAGACCTGGCAGCCCTACGACGAGCCGTTCACGGTCGATGCGCAGGGCGAGATCACGGTCAGCGCGCGCGCGACGAGCGAGGACGATGCGGTGGGCGAGGCATCCGAGACCGTCAAGGTCGACACGATCGCCCCCACCACCGGCATCGACTGGATCGTCGTCGACGGCGCATCGGCGACCGTGACCCTCACCCCGAGCGATGCGGAGCCGGGCTCGGGCGTCACCCGCACGGTGTGGTCGGACGGCCCGGACCCGTCGCCGACGGGCGCGACGAACAACATGTACGCGACGTACGACGAGCCTTTCTCGGTGCAGCTGACCGAGGAGCCCCGGTACGTTCACGTGCAGGCGCAGGATGCCGCCGGCAACGTGGAGGAGCACGTGACGGTCGAGCTGCCGACGCTCGTCGGCGACACGCTCGACTTGCAGCCGACGGTGCTCCAGCGCTGCGTCGCCGGCAAGGTCGTGCTCGCGGTCAGCGTCAGGAACGCCGACGACGTCGCCGCGGACATCACGGTGAGCTCCTCCTTCGGGAAGAAGACCTTCACCGGGGTCAAGGCCGGCGCCACCGCGTCGGTCGCGTTCACGACCCGCACCCTCGGGGTCTCGGGCGGAGAGATCGCCGTGACCGGCACGGCGGGTCCTGACGCGACCTACGAGGAGGACGTCGCCTACCCGGCCTTCAGCTGCGGCTGAGCGTCACCCCTCGGAACGGCCCGCGATCCTCGGATCGCGGGCCGTTCCCGTGCGCACGTCGCGGGGCGCGGGTCAGGATGAGGAGACGGATGCCTCGTCTCCGGCAGCGGCCGGGGCATCCGTCCCCGCCTGTTCGAGCCGGCGAAGCCGCCGGCGCGCGAAGTCCTGAGCCCGCGGGCCGGCGCCGAGCGCGCGGCCGACCGTCGCCAGCACGATCCGCGTCGTCGTGACCACGGGAAGCGGCGTGCGGCGCACACCGAGGAGCCGGCGGTAGCGGCGCGGGATCGTCGCGACGGCGCTCGCGAACAGCACGCGGTAGGCCAGCGACATCGACCGAGAGCCGGGGAACGGCGGCTTCCGCAGGAAGCGCACGACGTCGTCGACGCGCTCGTCCCGCCGCAGCACCCCGCGCTCGAGGAAGCCGTCGAGGCGCCGGCGGAGCTCGGCCTCGCTCGTCGGGGGATTCGCCACGCGCATGAGCCGCCCGGCCGTCGCCCACTCCGCGACGTAGGCATCGGCGCCGCCGGGGATCGGCGGGCCCCACGTCTGATGGCACGTGAGGAAGGCGTCCGTGAAGGCGAGATGCACCCACTCGACGAGTTCCGGATCGGCGGCCGTGTACGGGCGATCCGCGCCGTCGGGGGTGCGGTACGTGCCTGTCACGCGGCGATGGAAGCGCCCGACGCGCGCCGTTTCCTGCTCGGCCTGCGCGCGAGAGCCGTACGTGAGGCAGATCACCCAGCGCACCGTGCCGGTGAGCCGCCCGATCGGATCCTCGCGGTAGCGCGACCAGTCGTGCACGCCCGCGAGCGCCCCGGGGTGCAGCGCCTGCAGCAGCAGCGCGCGGATCCCGGCCACCATCGTCCCCATGCCGGCGTGGACGCTCCACGCGGCGCCGTCCTCGGCGAAGTAGCCGCGGTCGTCGCCCTCGGCCAGCGCGCGCACCCACGGCGGCGTCCCGTTCGGATCGCCCGACAGCGCGGTGAGCAGGCGCGCCCGGAGCGTCCTCGTCGGGGCGGCGCTGGTCGCTGTCACTTCTCCAGCGTGCCACGGGGACGGATGCCTCGGCCTCGCGTCTTGCACCGAGAACGACCGTGGCCCCGGCGTGGTCCGCCGGGGCCTCGGTTCCGCGTCGCGACTCAGCGCCGCGGCATCCGCTCGCTCAGCCGCAGTTCCGTGCGGCGAAGTCCGCCGTCACCGTTCCCGACGCGGCACCGGCGGTGACGGTCACCCGCACCTCGCCCGACGGGATCGAGCCCAGACGTGTGGTGAAGGCGTACGACGCGCTCTTGCCGCCGGCCAGAGTGGCCGACTTGGTGCCGTAGGCCGTCCACACGGCGACGTCGGCCGGCGTGGTGGAGCCGTTCGCGAGCTTCGCAGCCAGCACCACCTTGCCCGCGACGCAGCGTGTCTCGGCCGTGACCTCGACCTCGACGGCCGGCTCCACGGTGACGGTCGCCTCGACCGGCATGCGGGAGTCGTCCTGCGCGATGCCGGTGACCGTGAAGGTTCCGGGCGTCGCGTAGTCGGAGGCGTCGACGGCGTCCCACGTGACGGCGACGGTCTGCTGGGAGCCGTCAGTCTTCGTGAGCTGCACCTGCGGAAGGACGGGGGCGACGCCGGCCTTCGTCGTCACGTCGATCGCCCCGACGGACGCCACCGCGACGTGCGGCGCATACGCCTCGAGCACCTTCTGGTACTCCGCGCGGGTGACCGGGATGACCGTGCCGTGACGCGGCTTGCCCCCGTCGGAGTTCTGGGGCAGGTTGGCGCGCAGCTTCGCGCCCAACGGGACCCACGAGTCGCCGTCGGCGATGTCGTTCGACCCGAAGGGGATGTAGTAGTTCGGTCCCCCGTGGTAGTTCGGCTGGTCGATGAAGAGGAACCAGTCGAGGTTGTTCACGTCACCCTCGTTGGCGGGGAAGATGCTCGGTCCCTCGCCGCTCGAGTAGGTGCCGCCCGGCTCGCCGTTGGGCAGGCCCGAGGCGACGCGCTCCTTCACGAGCGTCCACTGGTCGGCCGGTCCGGTCGGGCCGGGGAGCGTGCCGGTGATGGTGGCGAGGAGGTCGGTCGACTTCTCCTGGCGGAGCGTCATCGACGCCTCGTCCTTGGTGAAGCGGTGGTACGTGTCACCGACCTTGGCCACGGTCGAGTCGATCAGGCCCCGTCCGGTGCCGCGCGGGACGTCGCTCCAGATCTTCGGCTCGGAGAAGGTGCGGAAGTCGTCCGTCGTCGCGTACATCATGCGGTTGTAGGTGACTGCGGTGCGGTCCGCGGCGTTCGGGGTGGGGTACAGGTTCGAGGCCCAGAACACCACGAACGTGTCGAGCTCCTCGTCCCAGTACGCCTCGGGCGCCCACGTGTTGCCGGCGAAGTCCGACGACACCTTGACGTGGCGCTGCTCCGACCAGTTGACCAGGTCGTCGGACTCCCAGACCTCGATGTAGCGCGAGCCTGAGATCTGGGCGGTGTTGAAGCCGCCCGCGAGTCCGTCGATCTTGAGGTCGGTCGCGAGCATGTAGAACCGGTCGCCCTCGGGCGCGCGGATGATGAACGGATCGCGCAGGCCCTTGGTGCCGAGCTCGGAGGTGAACAGCGGCTCGCCGCCGTTGAGCGTGTTCCATGCCAGCGCGTCGTTGCCCTTCGAGGCGGCGAGGCTCACGCGCTCCGCGCCCGCGCCTTCGCCGGTGAAGAATGCCCACACGTAGGCCTCGGTGTCGGCCGTGCCGGCCGGCATCGGCTGCACCTGCAGGCGGAACTCGCGCGTGCGCTGCGCCGACCCGTTGGTCGCCGTGGCGGTGAGCACCACTTCGGCGGCCTCGGCGCCCGCGGCGGGACGCTCGATCTCGACCGTGCGCGAGGTCGCGGTCACGCCGGTGCGCAGGCTCGCGTTCGCACCGCCCGAGGTCACCGTCCACGCGATCGTCGAGCCCTGTGCGCCGGTGGCGGGGACGGAGAAGTTGGTGCGGATGTTCGCGGCACCCTCGATCTCGATCGCGTCGAGGTCCTGCTCGGCCTTGACGTCGTCGGCCAGATCCTCGGGAACCGTCACGACGTACGTCTCGGTGCGCGACTCCGCGCCCGCGGTGAACGTCGCCGTGAGGGTCACGCTCGCGTCGCCGGAGCCCGCGGCGGGTCGGGTGACGTCGGCCGTCGAGCCGGTCACCGCGATCGCCGGGCTGTCCGACGACCAGGCGACCTGCACGCCGTAGCTCGTGCTGGGGAGCGTGAAGTCGGAGACCGCCGATGCGGGCACGTCGACGGCGCTGATCGCGCGGTCGAGGGCCTCACCCGAATAGAGTGCCTGCACGTCGGCCTCGGCGAGGGCCGAGTCGTAGACGGCGAAGTCGTCGACCTCGCCGTTCCAGTTCGCGTCGTTGTAGGTCGAGCGGCCGATGTACGACACGAGCGACGACCCGAACGACGACACGTCGCGGGCGATCGCGGTCTGCCCGATGCGCACGCCGTTGACGTACACGCGCAGCTGGCCGTTGGTGCCGTCGATCACGGTCGTGTACAGCGACATGCCCGCGGGAGTGCGGATGCCGGACGTGGCGGTGTTGGTTGCGCCGGGCCCGACCTCGGTGGTCCAGGGAGAGGACGCGCTGGTCGCGTTGGTCACGACGGACTTGACGTAGCCGCTCGGGTTGGTCGGGTTGAGCAGCCAGTAGCCCGATGAGAAGGATGCGCCGGAGGCCACGGGTGCGCCGATGAAGGCCGCCGCGACGTTCGCCGGGCCCGTGCGGTTGGACATCCACGTCGAGATGGTGAGGTCCTTCTTGCCCACGAGTGGGGCCGAGGGGATCTCGACGTACGCGGTGGTGGTGCGCGATCCGCCGGGGAGGCTCAGCACGCCGTCACGGAACTCGGCGCCCGACTGGCGCACGGTGGCGCTGTGCCCGTTGCCGCTCGCATCGGGGATGGTCGTGCCCGATGCGGCGTCGAAGGTGTAGTGGATCAGGGGTTGCGCCTCGATGGCGGCGTGCGCCGCCGGCGCGACGGCGCCGGTCAGCGCGAGGGCGACAGCCGTGGCGACGGCACCGCCTCTGGTCAGGGCTCGGGCTCGGGTTCGGTTGCGCGTTCGCACGCTGGTCCTCGCTCTCGTCGATGCGCACGGGCGAGGGATGCCGCGTTCCGACGTCGCCGTCGGTGCGGGTGTGCGTCATCGCGCAGATGGTCGGCCGTCCGGAGACGGAGGGTCGGGTCGGTGTTACCGGAAACAATCCTCGGTTCCTTCACGGTAAATGCCTCCTTCGCCTCGTGTCAAGGGCGGAGGTATCGGTAACACTTCACGGTCGTTGCTTTTGGACCTTTCCACGCGCGAGGGTGGTGCTGATCGTTTGGTTACCGCTAACGTGAGCGATAACAGCCGCGTCGACGATGTTCGGCATCACTTGATGGAGAGTGGAATGAGAGTGTCCTCCCGCACCCGGAAGACCGCGACAGCGCTGGCAGCGATCGGCGCCATGGTGCTCGGCCTGGGGGTGAGCAACGCGACCGCCGCCGTGCCCGACGAGGGCCTGCTCGCAGAGTACGTGTTCGACGTCGCTTCCGGCTCCTCGGTCCCCAACACGGCGGCCGGTTCCACCTTCGGTGCCGCGACCGTCCGCAATGTCCAGGCATCCGACTGGACCGGATCGTCCCTCACTCTGCGGGGCGGCGCCAAGACGTCGACCGGCAACTGGGTCGAGCTCCCCGACAACCTCCTCTCGGGAGAGGAATCGGCCACGCTCACTGCCGAGGTGAAGGCGTCGAGTGCGATGCTGAACGGCTTCCACTTCCTGTGGAACATCGGCAACGAGTCCTCCGCGACCGAGTACTTCTTCGCTTCCCTCAACTGCGGTTCGGGTCGCTCCCCGCTCGTCGGCCTCAAGGCGGGCGGCGTCGAGCAGCTCGTGCAGGCGGGCTCGTGCGGACTCACCGCGAACACGTGGGTCAACGTCACGTCGGTCGTCGACGGTGCGGCGGGCACGGCATCCCTCTACATCAACGGCGTCCGCGCCGCCCACGGAGACGTGGGAGCGACCCCCGCGGATGTCGTCGACCAGTCGCTCAACACCATCGGCCGTGCGCCGTGGCCCGACCCCCTCTTCCAGGGCGCGATCTCGGCGTTCCGCGTCTACGACCGCGCACTCACGGCCGCCGAGGTCGCCCAGGTGTCGAACGATGACGCCCAGGCGCACGCCGCCGAGCTGCAGGCACAGGCGCAGGCCATCATCGACGGCCTCAACCTGGTCGACCGCGAGACGAGCACCGACATCGACCTTCCGACCTCCAACGGGCGGGTCACCTGGACCTCGAGCAATCCCGCGGTCGTCTCGACGACGGGCGCGGTCACCGCTCCGCTGGCAGGGGAGCCGGCAGTTCCGGTCGAGCTCACCGCCGTGGCCTCGGTGCGGGGAGTGACCGCCAGCAAGACCATCACGGTGACGGTGCTGCCCTCGACCGAGACCGCCCAGCAGCGCGCGGACCGGCTCGCACAGCGGTTCGTCATCCCGTCCGTCGTGCGCTCGGGCGCGTCGCTCCCCGCCGCGCCCGAGGGCACCGAGAGCGAGGTCACGTCCGTGAGCGGCGAGGTCGAAGTCGGCGAGGCGATCGTGTCGGCCGCCGATGATGCGGTCGACGCCGAGATCGAGGTGACCGTCACCGACACTGCGACGAGCGCCTCCTCGGTGCGTCGATTCGCCGTCAGGGTGCTGCCCGCCGCCGCGCCGCAGCTGCTCGCCTACCACCGCACGCCGACGACGGTGTCGGAGGCGAACAACGCCGACGTGGCGCTCAGCATGCACCTCGCCCTCGAAGACGGCGCCGGGTGGTCGCCGCTGAACGAGAACTACGGCATCTTCTTCCCCAAGACCTCGGCGACGCCGCCCGCGAGCGGCACGACGGAGAGCATCCTGCGGAGCCTGCGCAACCCGCACATCTTCTACCTGGCCGACGGCGACTTCGGCATCGTGGCGACCCGCACCGCCCGGGGCGGCGCCTCGGACGGCACGCAGTCCAACCGTCTGCTGTTCGCGCGCAGCGACGACCTGCTGTCGTACCAGGAGGTCGGACTCGTCGATGTCGGGGTGACCAGCGGCGTCAACGAGCCGGCGGTCGTCTTCGACACCGCCTCCGACCGGTACGTCGTCACCTGGACGTCGGACGCCGGCGCGCCGATGTACACGACGTTCGGCGACCTCGCCGATGCGGCCACGCGCGGCCCGGTGCTGCGCGGCTCGGTCGGCGCGACGGCGGGCGTGGCGACGGCCCCGGTCGCCGACTACGCGAGTGGGAACGCCATCGCGATCACGCCTGAGATCGCCGCCGCGCTGGAGGTGCGATTCGGCCGCGTCATCAACACCGACATCGCGGCGCTCGACGACGTCGAGATCCAGGCCGGCGAGTCCCTCGAGGGGGCGCTCCCCGAGCGCGCGGAGCTGTCCTACAGCGACGGGTCCTCGGCGAGCCGCGCGATCGCGTGGGACGAAGACGCGATCGCCGCCGTCGACACGGCGACTCCCGGAACGTACGAGGTGACCGGCACGGTCGAGCAGCCGGAGTACGCCACGCCGTTCGCCGACGAGCGCGCCGACCCGTCCATCTTCCGGTTCGACTGGAACGGCGACGAGAAGTTCCTGATGATCGCGACCGAGGATCTCAATCTCAACCCGATCGACCCCGCGAACGGCGCGCACATGCCCATCCGCATCGCCGACGACATCGAGGACCTCTCCGACGAGGCGATCCGCTCCGGGCGCAACGTCGAGATCGACCTGCTGCGCGCCGGCGACACGGACGCCGACGGCGGGGTGATGACCGGATGCTTCTGGGCGCCCGAGTTCCACGTCATCGACGGGCGCCTGTCGATCCTCTTCATGCCGTGCTACAACGGCTCGAACGGTCGCCCCGACATGTGGACCGGTCGCGCCAGCATCATCCAGCTGAAGCAGGATGCCCAGGGCAACGACCTGAACCCCGCGGTGCCGGCGAACTGGACCAAGGCGCAGAAGGTGGTGCGTGCCGACGGGTCGATCCTCAACCCGGTGCAGAACATCTCGCTCGACATGACCTACTTCCAGGATTCGGGTCAGTCCTACTACGCGTGGCAGATGCTCGGCTCGATCTTCATCGCGAAGATGGATCCGGCGAACCCGACCCGGCTGACCTCCGCCCCCGTGCGGATCCTCGCCCCCGAGTACGCGTGGGACAACACCATCGCCGAGGGCCCGAACGTGCACGTGCACGACGGCAAGCTCTACCTGATCTATTCGGGATCGACGGTCGGCGACACCTACACGACGGGTCTGGCGACGGCGACCGCCGGCGAAGGCGTCGACCTCACGAGCCCCGCGGCGTGGTCGAAGCTGAACTACCCGATCCAGAAGTCGGGGCTGTTCAACGGCGAGTGGCAGCTGGGAACCGGCCACGGCATGTGGTCGTTCGACGAGGACGACAACCTGCTGTACGTGTTCCACGCACGCACCAGCAACAACGGCCTGACCGGGCGCGACACGTTCGTGCGCCGCGTGCACTTCGCCTCCGATGGCCTGCCGATCTTCGACATGGAAGTGGACGAAGAGGTCGCGCCCGACAACCGGACCGTGTCGGTGACGGTCACGGTGGCGGGCGAGCCGGCGCCGACGCTCGACGTCTCGGCAGCGGTGGCGGAAAGGTGCGTGGCCGGCAAGGTCGTCCAGACGGTTTCGCTCACGAACGATGAGGCATTCGCGGTCGCCGTCTCGGCCGCCTCGCCCTACGGCGCGAAGTCGACGGCGTCCCTCGGCGCGGGGAAGACCGTGTCCTACGCCTTCACGACGCGCCTCCCCTCCATCGAGGCGGGCACGGTCGAGGTGTCCGCGACGGCGACTGTCGGCGGCACGCCGGTGACCCGCACGCTCGACGTGACGACCGCACCCGCCTCGTGCGGGTGACCTGACCCGGCCGCTCGGCGGCCGATGCGACGCGCGCCGCGGGTGAATCGCCCCCGCGGCGCGCAGTCGCGTGTCAGCGCGTTTCGTCTCGCTGCGGGGAGCGCAGCGACGAGACGAATCGCGCTCCGTCGTCCGCATGAGCCCGTCGGGCGACCGTCGTCGGTCGCCCGACGAGTACGCCGCGCACGCGAGAGCGCCCCGCCGACCGTGACGGCCGACGGGGCGCTCTCGCGTGCGACGGGCTAGCCGCAGCTGGTGGCGGAGTAGAGGGCGGATGCCTCGGCAGTCTGCCCGCCGGCCGTGATGTCGACCTCGACCGTCCCGCCTGAGACCGAGCCCGTCCGCGTGGCGAACGCTGCAGACGCGCTCTTGCCGGGCTGGACGGTCACGAACGACTTCGAGCCGTACGTCGTCGAGACGGTGAGACCCACCGGGGTGGAGCCGTCGTTCGTCGCCTTCACGGTCAGGGTCGCCTTGCCCGCGACGCAGCGCGTGTCGGCCGTGACGGTCACCGGAAGCACCGGTGCCGCGACGACGACATCGGCCGTCACCGTGATCGCCGTCGAGCTGTAGAGCTGCTTGCCCGTGGCGTTCCACGCCGTCGAGCCGCCCGCGCCGACCCACTGATTGGGGTTCGCGCCGATCGTGCGCACCGTGCCGGTGACCTCGTACGTTCCCGGCGCCGACGTCTCGACATCCGACAGGTCCCACGTGACCGGTTGCGACGCCGTGCCGCGACCGTAGGCGAGCACCACCTCGGCTTCAGCCGGCAGCGCCTGGCGAACCGCGTCGGACGATGCGTCGGGCCCTACGTCGACGGCGCCGAGGTCGCCCGTGACGGCGGTCGCGGCATCCGCTTCTCGGATCTCGTCGTACTGCGCCTTCGTGAGCCCGACGATTCCGCCGTGCTTGGTGCTGGGCGCGATGAAGAAGCTGCTGCTGACGAGCTGGGTGAATCCGGCGTCGAGGTTCGTCGCCTGCATCGGCCGGTAGCCGGTCGACGGGATGACGTCGACGTAGAGGTACCACTTGTCCTCGCCGTGGCGCTGGAAGACCGCCGGGCCCTCGACGCCACCCGCGTTGCCGCCGGCCCACACCGCGCCGATGCGCGTCTGAAGCTGCGTCCAGGTCGCGGCCGGCTTCCACCACTCGGCTGCGGACGTCGACTCGAGGTAGATGCCCTTGCCGGCGGAGTTGTCCTTGGTGATGCGGTAGGTCTTGCCGTCGTTCTGGATGATCGTCGTATCGATCGTGTTGCCGCCGGCGTCGATGAACACGCCGCCGTAGTCGTACGACTCCTGGGTGAAGTCGGGGGTCGCGCCCCACAGGATGCGGGAGTACGACGATCCGGTGTGCTCGGCGTTCGCGTACACGTTCGACGACCAGTAGAGGACGAACCCGCCCTGGCCCGGCCCGTAGTAGTCCGGCACCCACGTCGCCTCGGGCGCCCACGCCATGCCCAACTCGCCGACCTTCGCGCCGTCGGAGAGGGCGACGTCGAACTGGCGCAGATCGCTCCACGACACGAGGTCCTTCGACTCCCACACGTTGAGCTTCGTGCTGCCCTTCGAGCTCCAGTAGCACCACTCCATGCAGCCGGTGACGCCGCGATCGCCGCCGAAGACCCGCAGGTCGGTGGCGATGATGTAGTACGTCTGGGTGTCGGGGTTGTAGGTCAGATACGGGTCGCGGATGCCGGTGGTGCCGAGGTCGGAGGCCAGGATCGGCTTCCCCGCATTGAGCGGGTCCCATTGCTCGGGGTTGTCACCGCGCGAGACGTCGAGGTAGATCTTCTCGGCGTAGCCTGCCGAATCCTCGATGAAGTGCACCATCGCGTAGCCGAACGCGTCGGTGGGTGCGGCCTCGGGCTGGACCGTCACGGGCACCTGCTTCGTCACGGTCGCACCGCGCACGGTGACGGTCGCGGTGAGCGTGGTCTGCAGGGCGGGCTCACCGGCGGCGGGCTGGGAGGCGGTGGCCGTCACCCCGTCGGCGGCGATCGTGATCGCGGCGTCGCTCGACGTCCACGAGACGCGTCCGCCATAGGTCGGCAGCGTTGTCGTCGGCTCGTCGAAGCCCACCGCGGCGACGTCGTCGGCGAGCGACTGGGCCGCCTGCTGGAACGAGGACGCGTGGATGGCGGCATCCGTCACCGACACGTCGTTCACCTCGGCCGGCGTCAGTGCGCGGTCGTACACGCGGAAGGTCGACACCTCGCCCTTGTACATCGGGTCGGGGTAGGGGCGCGGCCGATCGCGTTGAGGGTCTGATTGGTGAGGGATGCCGGGGTGAGGGCCGTGTTGGTCCGGGCGACCTGCACGCCGTCGACGTAGAACGTGATGTGGCCGGCTGCGCCGTCGATCACCGACGTGAGGCTGTACCAGCGGTTCGCGTCGAGGGCGGTGCCCGAGCGCGCGTTCACCTCACCGCCTCCGCCGGCGGCCGTGATCGCCGTCCGCGGGTTGTCGCGCACCGACGCGAAGTAGTACTGGGTCGTCGAGTCGCTGCCGATGTTCCAGAGGAAGTTCCAGTTGTTCTTCATCGTCGCGTCGAGCTTGGTTTCGATGGTCACGGTGGCGGACGTCTTGCCGCTGAGGATGTTGTCGGGCAGTCGCACCCAGTTCGCGGTGGGGCTGGTCTTCGCCCCGCCGGCGAGAACGAGCGACGAACCCGTCCACTGGCTGTCGGTCCCGTTGATGACGGTTGCCGCCGCGCCGCCGCTGACGCGGTTCGGGATGCTGGCGCCCGACGTCTGGTCGAAGATGTACTCGGCCAGGAGGCCGGTGCTCGGCGCAGCCGCCGCCGCGCCGGCCGCCGCGGTCGCCCCGAGGGGAGCGAGTGCGGAGACGATGAGGGCGGCACCGACAGCGGACGCGAGCAGCGTGCGTGCCCGGCGTCGTGCGGGTGTCGCATCGGACGTGATCGATCGAGGCGTGGAATCCACTCCAGCTCCTTTGCTGTGCGCGGCCGGGTCGTGGCACGCAGAAGATGCATGCGGCGCGCGTGGGGAATGTTAGCGCTCACGCATTCTCGGGACAAGGCTTCGTCGCCTCTCGGTTCGCCCTTGACAGTCTCATTGGTTCGCGCTAACAATGTCCTGGACCCCGAACCTGGTAGCGGTAACAGCTATGCGCACGGGACGGACAGGACGAAGGAGCCCTGAGCCATGACGAGGACGCACTCCATGAACACGCTGCGCAGAGCGCTGGCACTCGCGACCGCGACCGTCGTCGCAGCGACAGGCCTGGCCGTGATGACGCCTGCCGCGGCATCCGCTGCCCCCCTCTCGATCGAGTCGGCCAAGGTGCTCGACCTGCGCTTCGACGGCGACCTGGCTGACGCCGGACCCAACGCCGCCACCGTGACGATGCAGAAGGGCACGGCCGCCTACGGTGCGGGCATCGACGGCCAGGCGTTCAACCTCAACGGCACGAACGCCATCCGGCTCGGCACGGCCTCGTACCTGCAGCCCGCGGACCTCACGGTGTCGTTCTGGTTCAAGCCCAACGCGAACATGACCGGCGAGCAGGTGTTCGCCTGGAGCAAGCTCCCCTACAACTCCGCCGGCTGGTACCTCACGAGCGAGAGCGACGGCTCGCCCCTCGTGCTGTCCGTCGGCCCGGGCTCGAGCCAGCCCTACAAGGTGGCCGTCGACACCGCCCGCGCCGGGTTCTTCCCGACCGGACAGTGGACCCACGTCGTGGTGACCTATGACAAGGCGACGAAGGACGTGCGCTTCTACCGCAACGGCGTGCGCCAGATCTCGACGGTGAAGTACCCGGCGACCGGCACCGCCACCGGCGTCATCGTGGGCGAGAGCACCACCGTCAAGACGCTCGGCTACAACGGCCCGCAGTACAACGGCGCGCACGCCAACGGGCTGCTCGACGATTACACGCTGTACAACGGCGTCGCCACGACCGCCGACGTCGTCTCGCTGACCCAGTCGAACGACCCGACGTTCGACCCCAAGACGGTCGCGCAGAGCGCTCTCGACGCGGTGTCGGTGCCCACCTCGGCTGCCGCCGACTTCGGGGTGCCGACCGAATCCGTCAACGGCGCCGCGATCGCGTGGACGTCGTCGAACCCCGCCGTGATCGCGCTCGAGGGCGGTGCGGCGACCGTCACGCGTCCGACGTCGGCGCCCGCGACTGTCACCCTCACCGCCTCGGCGACCTACGGCGGCAGCGACGCCGTCACGAAGACCTTCGACGTGCAGGTTCCGCAGGAGGGGGCATCCACCTCCATCTACCTGGAGGCGACCGAGCTGGACGAGGTGCTGCTCGAGGATCCCTACCTGGTCAACGGCAACCAGAAGATGATCGACTACCTGCTGAGCCTCGACCCGGAGCGGTTCCTCGTCGCGTTCAACACCAACTCGGGCCTGCCGACGACGGCCCAGCCCTACGGCGGCTGGGAGCGCACGAGCGGCACGCGCTTCCAGGGCCACTTCTTCGGGCACTACGTCTCGGCTCTTTCGCAGGCCTATTCGACGACGACCGAGCCGGCGACGAAGGCCGCGCTGCTGACGAAGCTCACGACCGCGATCGACGGTCTGAAGGCGGCGCAGACCGCCTACGCCGCCAAGGACCCGGCCAACGCCGGCTATGTCTCGCCCTTCGCGACGAGTGTGCTGCCCAGCGGCGGAGGCGGGCTGCTCGTACCGTTCTACAACCTGCACAAGGTGCTCGCGGGCCTCCTCGATGCCCACGAGTACGCACCGGCGGATGTCTCGGCGAAGGCGCTGTCGGTGGCGAGCGGCTTCGGCACGTGGGTGCGCGACTGGGCCTCACGCCAGGCGAACCCCGCGTCGATCCTGAACACCGAGTACGGCGGGATGAACGAAGCGCTGTACGAGCTCTACTCGATCACCGAGAGTCCGGCGCACAAGCGTGCCGCGGAGTACTTCGACGAGGTGACCCTGTTCCAGCAGCTCGCCGCAGGCCAGGACGTCCTCGACGGCAAGCACGCCAACACGACCATCCCGAAGCTCGTCGGTGCGCTCAAGCGCTACACCGTGTTCACCGACAACCCTCACCTGTACGCCACGCTGACGGCGACCGAGAAGGCGAACCTCGGGATGTACCGCACCGCGGCGGAGAGGTTCTGGCAGATGGTGGTGGACGACCACACCTACGCCAACGGCGGCAACAGTCAGTCCGAGCACTTCCACGGCGCGGATGAGCTGCACCAGCACGCCACCAACGGCACGACCTCGGGCTACGGCGAGAACTCCACGTCGGAGATCTGCAACGAGTACAACATGCTCAAGCTGACCCGGGCGCTCTTCCAGGTCGCGCCGGACGTGAAGTACGCCGACTTCTACGAGCACGCGTACATCAACGCGATCGTCGCGCAGCAGAACCCCGAGACGGGCATGATGACGTACTTCCAGCCGATGCAGGCCGGGTACGCCAAGGTCTTCGGCCGCCCCTACGACGAGTTCTGGTGCGATCACGGCACTGCCACCGAGAGCTTCACGAAGCTGGGGGACTCGATCTACTTCCGCAAGGGCGAGTCGGTCTACGTGAACATGTTCCGTTCATCCGTCTACACCGATGAGGCGCACAACCTGCGCCTCACGCAGACGGCGAACGTTCCCGCGGAGGAGACCGTGACCTACTCCGTCGAGTCCGTCGACGGAGGGGCGCTCCCCGACGGCACCACACTGCGCCTCCGTGTGCCCGGCTGGGTGGCGGGCTCGCCGACGCTCGAACTCAACGGCGTGGCGAAGGACGTGGCCGCGCTGACCGAGGACGGGTACGTCGTGGTCGAGGTGGCTGCCGGCGACGAGCTGACCTACGCGCTCCCCGCCGAGGTGCGCGTCATCGACAACACCGAGAACCCGAACTGGGTGGCCTTCGCCTACGGTCCCGTGCTGCTGGCGACCGAGCTCAACCGCAACAACGTCGACGCGACCTACGTGGCGGGAGTCCTGGTGCGGATGAGCACGGCCGACAAGACGGTCAGCAACGACATCGTCACCCCGGATGCGGACGCGTTCAAGGCGGGCATCGCCGACAACCTCGTGCGCATCGAGGACGGCGAGAACGCGAACGGCATCGAGACCATGCGCTTCCGTTTCCAGGATGCGGATGCCGCGACCGAGGCACTGACGTTCGAGCCCTGGTACTCGCTGTACGGTGCTCGCTACGCGATCTACATGGACCTGATCGAGCCCGACTCGCCGCAGGCGCAGGCGCTGATCCTCAAGGGGAAGCAGCAGCAGCGCATCGACGAGACCACGATCGACTCGCTGACGTCGTTCGACAACAACAACAGCGAGGCCGACAAGAACTACAAGTTCAACAAGTCGGGCGTGGGCGTGTGGCTCGGCGAGGGATACCGCGACGGCCAGATCGCCACGGACGCGTACTTCCAGTACGACATGATCGTCGACCCGACCCTGCCGAAGAACTACCTCGGCGTGCGCTACTTCGGGGGTGACAACGGCCGCACGTTCGACGTATACGTCAACGACGTGCTGCTCAAGAACGAGCGCATCACCAACGCGAGCGGTGCGAGCACCTGGTACGTCCAGTACGACGAGATCCCGGCATCCGTCCTCACCGGCATCGCCGCGAGGGACAGCTACAAGCGGGACCAGAGCGGGCAGTACGTGCTCGATGCGAACGGGCAGAAGATCCCGGTCGTGACGGTGCGCTTCCAGGGCAACGGCACGAGCTACGTCGGCGGCGTCTACGGCGTGTACACGACCTCGAAGACGACGTTCGACACCGACGCCGACCTTGCCGCCCTCTCGTTCGAGGACGGCGAGCTCACCCCGAAGCTCACCGACGGCGTGTACTCGTACACGGCGACGGTGGGGACGGATGCCGCGACCGCCACGTTCGATGTCGATCCGGCTGTGCCCAGCGGGCTCGTCTACGTGGGCGACGTGCTCATCGACGATACGCTTCCGCGCACCGTGACGCTCGCCGAGGGCGACGAGCCCACCGTGCTGACGCTCACGGCGACCGCGCAGGACCACACCACCGCCGCGACGTACCGCATCGAGATCGTGCGTGCGCCCGCCGTGCCCCCGCTCGACGTGACCGCCACCGCGTCCGTGCGATGCGTGGGCGGCAAGGTGGCACTGGTGGTGCAGGTGCGCAACGGTGCGAGCGTTCCGGTAGCCGCCGGCATCGTCACCGAGCTCGGGTCGAAGCAGGTCGCCGGCCTGGGCGCGGGGAAGTCCGCCTCGGCGGTGTTCACGTCCCGCTCGGCGCAGCTGGCCGCCGGCCAGGTGACCGTCTCCGCGTCCGCCACGGTTGACGGAGCGCCGGCGACGGTTACCGTACCTGCGGCGTACGCGGCGCTGGCGTGCGGCTGACCTTCACGCCAGAAACCTCATCGAAACCCATTTCGACTCTTGTTCTCGCTAACTGTTGCCGGTAACATTTCGATGAGCCCGTCGATCCACCGTCGGATCCGAGAGCAAAGGTGCACGAATGCTCAGTCAGACCACGAGCCCCGAGACAGCCCCCGCGGGTGCTGTCCCGGTGCGCCGCGGCAGCCGCGCATCGAGCGACCGCGCCGACACTCGCCGCGTCGGCAATGACCCAAGTGAGACGGGGGCTCTCGGCAGAGGCTGAGGCTTCCAGCGAGTCCCGACGGCCGGATGGTCCGGTCGCTCGCACAGTTCGGCTCGGCAGGGGTGCCGACCGGGAAATTGGAGAGAACGAATGAACAAGCGAGGACTGATCGCCCGCACCACCGCCGGTGCTCTCGGCGGGATGCTGCTGATCGGCGTGGCCGGCGCAGCCATCGCCGACGAGGTCGACAACGACCAGGTCGCCGTTAACGTCACCATCGACGCGCTCGAGCCCGTCGGCGCCCTCACCATGAGCGTCGCGTCGAATTCGACCACCCTGACGGAGGCCACGTCGACGGATCCTGAGGTTCGCCAGTTCAACGGCGTCCTCCCGACGGTGACTGTCACCGACGACCGTGCCGAGGTTCCGGCCGACACCTTCTGGTACGTCAACGGCCAGTCGTCGTCGTTCACCGCAGCCGGGCTGGCCCCGCTCGGAGCCGAGCACCTCGGCTGGGCTCCCAAGCTCACGAGCGACGACAGCAACGGCGACGTCATCGCCGGTGAGCAGGTCGACACCGTGCTCGACGAGGGTCCCGACGCCGTCGGTCTCGTCGGCGAGGAGCTGCTGGCGATCGCCCCGAACTTCGGCGAGCTGCCGTCCGGTTCTTGGTCGGCCAACGCTGACCTGTTCCTCAAGACGCCGGTCGACGTCGCGCCGGGCAGCTACTCGGCGACGATCACGCTGACGCTGTGGGAGGACGCGATCACCGCGCCGTAATCCCGCTTCTCGTGTTGAATCGGGTCGGGGCCGTGCTTCACGGCCCCGACCCTGACGTCTGGACCCGCCCTTGACCCATACCGCGCCCCGCGCACTCCCGATCGGCCGGCTCCTGCTGGCCGGGATGCTCGCGCTCGCCTTCCTTCTGACGTTCGCGCCGACGGGGACCTCGGCGCACGCCGACGACACGGACGACACCGTCCGCTGGTCCGTCGTCCCTGCCGA
This sequence comes from Microbacterium sp. MF43, assembly GCF_012847295.1. Lineage (GTDB taxonomy): Bacteria > Actinomycetota > Actinomycetes > Actinomycetales > Microbacteriaceae > Microbacterium. The sequence goes on along the minus strand of NZ_JABBDY010000002.1, from coordinate 700,233 downwards.
CGAGAACGGCCCGGACGGGCGCCGCGCCGTGGAGACCGAGCTCGACCCGGGTGAGACCCTGCAGGACCGGTTCGCCGTCCGCAACGTCAGCGACGTCGAGGTGACCTTCCGGCTGACCGCGGCCGACGGCTTCTACACCCGGAACGGGCGGTTCGACATCCTTCCGGCCGACCAGGAGTCGGTCGACGCGGGCACCTGGATCACCCTGCCCGACGAGGTGACCGTACCCGCGGGCGAGACGGCGATCGTGCCGTTCGAGATCGCGGTGCCCGAGACGGCGGAGCCGGGCGACCACGCCGCCGGGATCACGGCGTCGGTCCTGTCGACGCAGACGGGCGACGGCGGAGCGAGCGTCGGCGTGGAGAGCCGCGTCGGATTCCGCGTCACCACCCGCGTCACCGGAGAGCTCGCGCCCGAGGCCGTCGTGGAGGGACTGGTCGCCGATTACGCCACCTCGTGGAATCCGCTTCGCCCGGGCGAGCTCACCGTGACGTTCGACGTCGCGAATGCGGGCAACACGATCCTCCTCATCGAGGGTGCGGTGGAGGCGGGCGGGCAGACCGCCGAGTTCCCGGCCGCCGATGAGAACGCGCAAGAGATCCTGCCGGGCGACTCCCGCAGCTTCACCGTCGTCGTCGATGACGTGTGGCCGCTCTTCGTCGTGCCGACGAAGGTCGTGCTCGCGCCGACGATGCTCACCATGACGGGCGATGCATCCGAGATCGAGCCCGTCACCGCTGAGACGACCGCCTGGGCGGTGCCGTGGCCACAGCTCATCGTGCTCGCGGGACTCGCCCTCGTGATCTGGGCGATCGCATGGGGCCGCGTGCGCTCTCGCCGCCGAATGGATGCCCTCCTCGCCGACGCCCGCGAAGCCGGTCGCCGCGAGGCCGAGAGCTCGGAGGTCTCCTCGTGATCCGCCGTCGCCTGACGAGTGCCCTCGCGGGACTCGCACTCCTCCTTTCAGCGATCATCGCCCCCGTGTCCTTCGCCGCAGCCCAGGAGCCCGACCGCGAACCCGAGGGCATCTCGGTGAGCGTGGAGATCACGCCGCTCGCGTGCCCCTGGCCTCCGGGCAAGCCCGGTGCGCCGGGCAGGCCCCCGTACGTGCCCGGCCCGCCGACGCATCCCTGCCACCCCGGCAATCCGGGGAACCCCGGCAACCCCGGGAACGGCAACGGCAACGGCAACGGCAATTCAGGCGACAACGGAAACGGCAACAACGGAAACGGCAACAACGGAAACGGCAACAACGGAAACGGCAACGGCAACGGAGGTTCCGGTCGGCCGACCCCCACCCCGACGCCCTCGCCTACGGCGACGCAGCAGCCGGGTGCGTCGACGCCCGACAAGCCCGCCAAGCCGGGCAAGCCGACGGCGGTGTCGCCGGCCGCGCCGGGAGCCGCTGCTCAGAGCCCCGACCTGGTGCCGGTGGCCTGGGGTGTCGCGGCGGGCGTCGGTGCCCTCGCGCTCCTCGTCGGGTTGGCTCTGTGGCTCGTTCCCGGCCTCGCGGGAATGCTCTTCCCCACGCGGCGCGGTGCGTCATGAGCGGCGAGCGCCGCAGCACCCTACGATGTGCACAGCAGGAAAGCGAGGTGATCCGCAGTGTCTGAACAAGCGACTCGAGGCTGGCAGCGCCCGAGCATCTATGACGTGGCGAAGCATGCGGGTGTCTCGCACATGACCGTGTCGCGCGTGCTCAACGGTCATCCGAACATCCGTGAATCGACGCGAGAGCGCGTGCTGCAGGCGATCGACGAGATGAACTACACCCGCAGCTCGATCGCACGAGCGCTCGCGACGCGGCGGGCGATGCGCATCGGCGTGCTCGTCGACAGTCCCATTCAGTGGGGACCGAACAGCACGCTCCGCGCGATCGAGAGCGCCGCGCGCGACGCCGGATACGCCATCAGCGCCTTCTCGATCTCCGACGACGAGGAGTCGCAGATCGATACGGGTGTGGTCGAGCTGGTGACGCAGGGCGTCGACGCCCTGTGCGTGATCGCTCCACGCGCATCCTCACTTGATCTGCTGCGGCAGCAGAGCACCGGACTCCCGACGCTCGTGATCAAGGCGGAGCCGGATGCCGAGATGCACACCGCTGCGGTCGATCAGCGCGCCGGCGCCATGGCCGCCGTGATGCATCTCATCGAACTCGGTCATCGGTCGATCGCCCACCTGTCCGGTCCCCTCGACTGGTACGACGCGCGCGCCCGTGAGCAGGGTTGGCGCGACGCCCTCGCAGATGCCGGGCTGACGATCGCGCCGCCCGTGGTAGGGGACTGGACGTCGGATTACGGCTACACCTTCGGAAAGACCTACGACTTCTCGGACGCGACGGCCGTCTTCGCGGCCAACGACCAGATGGCCCTCGGTCTCGTCCACGGCCTGTCGGAACGTGGCCTCCGAGTGCCGGATGACATCAGCGTCGTCGGCTTCGACGACTTGCCCGACGCGCGTCATTTCCTTCCCCCGCTGACGACGGTTCGTCAGGATTTCGCCGCCCTCGGCGCGCTCGCGCTGCAGATCCTCATCGCCGCGATCGAGGGTGAGGACGTCGAGGGTCACGACATCATCATGCCGAGGCTGATCGTGCGCAGCTCGACGGCGGCGCCGCGCTCCTGATCACGCCGTGACGCGTTGCGGGCCGCCGCCGGGCGTTCGCCGTGCTCCCGCGTGCCCGAGGAGTGTTGCCGCTCACGCGTTCGTGTTAATGTTCGCGGTAACGGTGAAGTAACGAATCCAGGAAAAGAAGTTGCGCGCAGGGATGTTAGCGCGCACAATGGAGTCGCACACACCCGAGAGTGTCCCGCTGCGGGGCACAGACTTCTCTCCCACCACGAAGGTCGGAGAGTCTCAAGGAGGAGATGGAATGGTCAACAAGAAGCGGATGCTCGGCCTTGTCGGCTTCGTCGGCGCGGGCGCTCTCGCCCTTGGCCTCGCCGGCTGCGCCGGTGGCGGCGACAACGGCGGCAGTGGCAGCGGTTCCGAGGGCAACGGCGACGGCGAACTCACGACCGTCGGCTTCGTCGCCGTCGGCCCCGAGGGCGGCTGGCGCAACGCCAACGAGCAGGCGATCAAGGACGCGTTCAGCCAGGAGGCCGGCTTCGACCTGAAGTACGCCCCCGCGGCGAGCCCGACCGACCAGAAGTCGCAGATCGACGCCTTCGCGACGTTCGTGAACGACGAGGTCGACGTGATCCTCCTCACCGCGACCGAGGCGTCCGGCTGGGAGGACTCGCTCGAGCTCGCACAGGAGGCCGAGATCCCGGTCATCCTGCTCGACCGCGGTGTCGACGCCAGCGAGGACCTCTACGTCACCCGTATCGCCCCCGACAACGTGAACGTCGCCGGCACCGTCGGCGAGTGGGCCGTTGAGACCTTCCCGGAGGGTGCGAGCTACTTCACCCTCGAGGGCGTTCCCGGCCTGTCGGTCGTCAACGAGCGCAACGAGGGCTTCGAGGCAGCGATCGAAGGCGCCGAGGGCTGGACCAAGATCGGCGCGCAGACCGCCAACTGGACCGCTGACGAGGGCAAGTCGGTCATCGAGACCGTCCTCAAGGAGAACCCGGACCTGCAGTTCATCTTCGCCCAGAACGACGAGATGGGCATCGGCGCGGCAGCTGCCGTGGCGGCCGCCGGCCTCACCCCGGGCACCGACGTCAAGATCGCCACGATCGACGGCACCACGCCTGCCCTCGAGGCGCTCGCCGCGGGTGAGCTGAGCTTCGTCGCTCAGTACAACCCCTTCTTCGGCGACCTCGCCGTCGAGGCGGTCAACTCCGCACTGGCAGGCGACAGCGTCGAGAAGAACATCATCGTCCCCGGTGAGACCTTCGACTCGCCGGAGGCGGCTCAGGCCGCGATCGACGAGGGCAAGGGTTTCTGATCCGACACAGAGTCGACGAGACGAAGAAGTGATGTGAGCGGGGGCTGCCGTTCCGGTGGCCCCCGCTCGTGCTCGTCTCCTTTCAGCACCGCCCCGCAGTAAGAAGGAACCACGCAGCCATGCTCGAACCGATTGCGATCGTCGAAGTCCGCAATGCGTCCATCACGTTCCCGGGAGTGAAGGCGCTCGACGACGTCAGCTTCCGGCTGCTTCCCGGCGAAGTCCACACCCTCATGGGCGAGAACGGCGCCGGCAAGTCCACCCTCATCAAGGCGCTGACGGGCGTCTATCAGATCGACTCCGGCGAGATCGTCGTCGCCGGGCAGGTGAGGCACTTCAACGGCACAGCGTCCGCGCAGGCTGCGGGGATCTCCACCGTCTACCAAGAAGTCAATCTGTGCACGAACCTCAGCATCGGCGAGAACGTCATGCTCGGGCACGAGGTGCGCGACTGGACCGGCATCAACTGGCGCAAGACCCACGCCCGCGCGCGTGAGGCCCTCGCCCGAATGGGCCTCGGCGACCTCGACCCCCACGCACCTCTGTCATCGATCTCCATCGCGATGCAGCAGCTCGTCGCGATCAGCCGTGCGATGGTCACCAACTCCAAGGTGCTCATCCTCGACGAGCCGACCTCGAGCCTCGACGCGAACGAGGTCGAGGTGCTCTTCGACGTCATGCGGCGACTCCGCGATCAGGGTGTCGCGATCCTCTTCGTCTCGCACTTCCTCGACCAGGTCTACGCGATCAGCGACCGCATCACGGTCCTGCGCAATGGGAAGTTCGTCGGCGAGTACCTCAAGCGCGACCTCGATCGCACGCAGCTCATCTCGAAGATGATCGGCAAGGACTTCGAGTCGCTCCGAGCGCTCGGCTCCAACCGGCAGACACAGCAGCGCGACCGCACCGTCACGCCGCTCTTCGCTGCCGAGAACCTCGGCCGCAAGGGCGCCATCGAACCCACGGATCTCGAGATCCACGCCGGTGAGGTCGTCGGATTCGCGGGCCTGCTCGGGGCCGGCCGCACCGAACTGGCGCGGCTCATCGCCGGCGCCGACAAGCCCGACACCGGGACGATCGAGATCCGCGGCAAGAGGGTCTCGCTGAACTCGCCCGTGGCGGGCCTGTCCCAGGGAATCGCCTACTCGACGGAGAGCCGCCGCGACGACGGCATCGTGGGAGACCTGAGCGTGCGCGAGAACATCATGCTCGCGGTGCAGGCCCGACGCGGCTGGCTCCGCCGGGTCCCGGCGCGTGAGGTCGACCAGCTGGTCAAGACCTACATGGAGCGCTTCAGCGTGCGCCCGAACGACCCCGACCGTCCGATCCGGCTTCTCTCCGGCGGCAACCAGCAGAAGGTGCTGCTCGGCCGGTGGCTGGCCACCAACCCGGATCTCCTCCTCCTCGACGAGCCGACCCGCGGTATCGACGTCGGCGCCAAGGCCGACATCCAGGAGACCGTCGCCGACCTCGCCGAAGGCGGCATGAGCGTCGTCTTCATCTCCTCCGAGCTCGAGGAGGTCGTCCGTCTCTCCGAGCGGATCGTCATCCTCAAGGACCACCAGAAGGTGGGCGAGGTCGTCAACGGACCGGAAGTCACCGCCGAGAGCATCGTCTCCGTGATCGCCACCGAGTCGGGCGAGGAGGCGGAGAAGACCGCCGACGCCCTGGCGACCGAGGTCGCCGCAGGAGAATCCGCCACCGCCCACGAAGGGAGCGCGTCATGAACCGCGTGAAGACCGCACTGCGCACGCCCTGGTTCTGGGCGATCGTCGGCATCGCGCTGCTGCTGCTGATCAACACGCTCAAGAACCCGGCATACCTCGCCGTCAGCGTCAACCCGACCACCGGGATGCTCACCGGCAACGTGCTCGACATCCTGCGCGTGTCGGCGCCCATCATCATGATCGCGCTCGGCATGACCTTCGTCATCGCCACGGGCGGCATCGACCTCTCCGTCGGCTCGATGATGGCGGTCGGCGGGGCAGTCGCCATGGAGACGCTGGCGAATCTGGAGGGTTCATCGCCGATCGGGGCGATGCTCACCGCGATCGGCCTGGCGCTCGCGCTCGCGATCGTGCTCGGCGCGATCAACGGCTTCCTGGTCTCCGTCATCGGCCTGCAGCCGTTCATCACGACCCTGATCATGATGCTCGCCGCGCGTGGGATCGCGCGCGTGATCACCGGCGGGCAGAACACCAACGCCACCAATGAGCCGTTCCGCCTTCTCGCGAACGGTCAGATCTTCGGCATCCCCACGAGCTTCGTGCTCGCCATCGCGATCGTCGTCCTCATCGCCCTCGTGATGCGTCGCACCGCGCTCGGGCTGATGATCGAGTCGATCGGCATCAATCCGCACGCGAGCCGTCTCGCAGGCATCCGGCCCCGGCCGATCCTGTTCGGCGTCTACATCCTCTCCGCGGCGCTCGCCGCCGTCGGCGGTCTGTTCAGCGTCTCGGAAGTGATGACGGTGAGCGTCGGCGGTACCGGCAACCTGATGGAGCTCGACGCGATCCTCGCCGTCGTCATCGGAGGCACGTCGCTCGCCGGCGGCAAGTTCTCGATCGTGGGATCCACGGTCGGAGCCCTCCTCATCGCGACGCTGAACAAGACCGTGCTCTTCCTCGGCATCCCCGCTGCGGCGACGCCGGCGTTCAAGGCGCTCGTCATCATCGTCCTCGTCCTGCTGCAGTCCGAGCGGGTGCGCTCGTGGGCCCTCATGCGGAGGAAGTCGCCGCGCACGCCCGGCGCACCGACGCCGCCGGCGCCGGAACAGGCCGCACCCGTCTCGAAGGAGGTCGTCGCATGAGCTCGTCACGCACGCTCGTCGAAGCAGTACCCCCTGTCTCCGACCTGCCGGAGCACAGGAACAACGCCGGCGCCGCGCGCCTCGCGCGCCTGTGGGAACGCAACCAGACGCTCATCCCGACCCTCGCGGCGCTCGTGCTGCTCTTCGGCATGCTCATCTACGCGGAGGTCGCGTACGGCCGCGTGTTCCACGCGGGAACGATGTCGAGCCTGCTGATCAGCTTCGCCCCGACGATCATCCTCGCCGTCGGCATGACGATCGTGATCGTGTCGGGCGGAATCGACCTGTCGGTCGGCGCCGTCGTCGCGTTCAGCTCCGTCGCCGGCGTCATGCTCATGAACATCGGCATCAACGGCTGGGTCTCGATGCTGCTCATGATCCTGTTCGGCGCGGTGTTCGGCGTGATCGCCGGCGTCATGATCCAGTACTTCAACGTGCAGCCCTTCATCGCGACGCTCGCGATGATGTTCCTCGCGCGCGGACTGGCCTCGATGCTCTCGACCACGCCGGTCCAGGCCGCCGACGACTCGCCGATCCACCTCCTGGCCACCGACTGGAAGATCATCGACGGGCCGAAGGTCAACGACCTCACCATCACCCCGGGCCTGCTCATCGCGGTGCTCGTCGTGCTGGGTGGGATGTTCTTCATGCATCGCAGCCGCGGCGGACGCACGGTGTACGCGATCGGCGGCAACGAGGCGTCGGCCGGACTGATGGGTCTGCCGGTCGCTCGGACGCGCGTGGGCATCTACATCATCTCGGGCGCTCTGTCGGGCCTGGCAGCGGTCGTCTACACGGCCGAGGTCGGCGGCAAAGCGCAGAACGTCACCGGCATCGGCTGGGAACTCGATGCCATCGCGGCTGTCGTGATCGGCGGGACGCTCCTGACGGGCGGCTACGGGTACATCCTCGGCTCGGTCGTCGGCGTGTTCGTGATCGCGGCGCTCCGCCTCATCATCACGAAGGACGGGACGATCAACCCCGAGTACCTCACGATCATCACCGGCGCGGTCCTCCTGGTCTTCGTGCTCCTGCAGCGCGTCCTCACGCGGCGAAGGGCCGACTGATGGCGAGCGCGGAACTGAAGGCGTCGATCGACGCGGTGCGCGCTGAGGTCGCGGGCCTGCATGCCGAGCTGGTGCGGTACAACCTGATCGTCTGGACGGGTGGGAACGTGTCGGGCCGCGTGCCGGGTGCCGATCTGTTCGTGATCAAGCCGTCGGGGGTGTCGTACGACGACCTGGCGCCGGAGAACATGATCGTGTGCGATCTGGACGGCAATGTCGTGCCGGGGACGCCGGGCAGCGACCGCAGCCCGTCGAGCGACACCGCGGCGCATGCGTACGTGTACCGGAATATGCCCGGTGTCGGGGGAGTGGTGCACACGCACTCGACGTTCGCGGTGGCGTGGGCGGCGCGGGGCGAGGAGATCCCGTGTGTGATCACGGCGATGGCGGACGAGTTCGGGGGGCCGATCCCGGTCGGTCCGTTCGCGATCATCGGCGACGATTCGATCGGTCGCGGCATCGTGGAGACGCTGACCGGTCACCGCTCGCGTGCGGTGCTGATGCAGAATCATGGCCCGTTCACGATCGGGGTCTCGGCCAAGGATGCGGTCAAGGCGGCGGTGATGGTCGAGGACGTCGCCCGTACGGTGCATTACGCGCGTGAGGCCGGTCCGCTGATCCCGATCCCGCAGGAGGCGATCGACCGCCTCTACGACCGGTACCAGAACGTGTACGGGCAGTCGGGCGACGAGCGTCGGGATGCCGAGGCGGCGCAGTGAGCGTGACGACGGATGCCGCGGCATCCGCTCTCCGTGACGGTCGTGCCGTGCTGGGAATCGAGCTCGGCTCGACCCGCATCAAGGCGTGCCTGGTGCTCGCCGACGACCCCTCGACGGTGCTCGCGGTGGGAAGCCACGCGTGGGAGAACAGCTTCGTCGACCGGATGTGGACGTATGCGCTCGACGACGTGTGGTCGGGCCTGCAGGCCGCGTACGCGGATCTGGTCGCCGACGTGCGCACCCGCCATGGCGTCGCGCTGGAGTCGGTGGCCGCGATCGGCGTCTCGGCGATGATGCACGGGTACCTCGCGTTCGACGGGGACGGGGAGCTGCTCACGCCGTTCCGCACGTGGCGCAACACCAACACCGAGCGCTCGGCGGCGGTGCTGTCGGAGCTGTTCGGCGTGAACATCCCGCTGCGCTGGTCGATCGCCCACCTCTACCAGGCGGTGCTGGATGAAGAACCCCACGTCTCGCGGGTGCGCTTCTTCACGACGCTCGCCGGCTACGTCCACTGGAAGCTCACCGGGCGCAAGGTGCTCGGCGTCGGAGACGCATCGGGCATGTTCCCGATCGACCCCGCCACCCACGACTACGACGCGAAACTGCTCGAGAAGTTCGACCGGCTCGTCACCGAGCGCGCCTACGGCCTCGAGCTCCAGCAGCTTCTCCCCGAGGTGCTGGCCGCCGGTGAGGCGGCCGGAGAGCTCACGGCGGAAGGGGCTGAGCTGCTCGATCCCACCGGCGCGCTGCGCCCCGGCGCTGTGCTGTGCCCGCCCGAGGGCGACGCCGGCACCGGCATGGTCGCCACCTGCTCGGTGGCCCCCCGCACGGGCAACGTCAGCGCCGGCACGAGCATCTTCGCGATGGTCGTCCTGGAGCGCCCGCTCGAGCGCGTGCACCACGAGCTCGACATCGTGACGACGCCCGCGGGCGATCCGGTCGCGATGGTGCACTGCAACAACGGCGCGAGCGAGCTCGCCGCGTGGGTGGGCCTGTTCGACCGTTTCGCGTCCGTGACGGGTGCCGGCCTGGCGGCCGACGAGGTGTTCGGCGCGCTCTTCCGCGAGGCGCTGGACGGCGATCCGGATGCCGGCGGCCTGCTGGCGTACAACCACCTGGCCGGCGAGCCGATCGCCGGGCTCACGGAGGGGCGGCCGCTCGCCGTCCGCACCCCCGACAGCCGCTTCACGCTCGCGAACTTCATGCGTGCGCAGCTTTACGGTGTCTTCGGCACGCTCGCGCTGGGGATGCGCGTGCTCGAAGACGAGGGCGTGGCACTCGACCGCATGTATGCGCACGGCGGCATCTTCCGCACCGCCGGCGTCGCACAGCGCTTCCTCGCCGGTGCGCTGAACGCGCCCGTCGCGGTTGCCGACACCGCATCGGAGGGCGGCGCCTGGGGGATCGCCGTGCTCGCCGCCTACGTGTCCGCTGCCGGCGACCTCAGCCTCGACGCCTACCTGCGTGAGCGCGTCTTCGGCGCGGCCTCGTTCGAGACAGCCGAGCCCGACCCCGAGGACGTTCCCGGGTTCGCGGCCTATCTCAGCCGCTATCGCGCCGGGCTCGCCGTCGAGTCCGCAGCCGTCACCGCCCTCTGATCCCCCCACCCCGCAAGAACCCAAAAGGACCCCGCAATGACCCGTCAGCCTCTCCAGACCTCTCTCGATCAGTACGAGGTGTGGTTCGTCACCGGCAGTCAGAACCTGTACGGCGAGGAGACGCTGCGTCAGGTCGCCGAGCAGTCGCAGGCGGTCGCCGAGGGGTTGGCCGGGCTGCCGGTGAAGGTGGTGTGGAAGCCGGTGCTGAAGGATTCCGACTCGATCCGGCGCCTCGCTCTCGAGGTCAACGGGCGTGATGACGTGATCGGCGTGATCGCGTGGATGCACACTTTCAGCCCGGCGAAGATGTGGATCGCGGGTCTGGATGCGCTGGCGAAGCCGTTGCTGCACCTGCACACGCAGGCCAACGTGGAGCTGCCGTGGGCGGAGATCGATTTCGACTTCATGAACCTGAACCAGGCCGCGCACGGCGACCGCGAGTTCGGGTACATCCAGACCCGGCTCGGCGTGGCCCGCAAGACCGTCGTCGGTCACGTGTCGACCCCGGCCGTGGTGGCGCAGGTCGAGGACTGGCAGCGCGCCGCGGCCGGCTGGGCCGCCGCGCGCACCCTCAAGCTCGCCCGGTTCGGCGACAACATGCGCTACGTCGCGGTCACCGAGGGGGACAAGACCGAGGCGGAGCTGCGTTTCGGGGTGCAGGTGAACACGTGGGGCGTCAACGAGCTCGTCGAGGCGGTCGAGCAGGTCGCGGATGCCGACATCGACGCGCTCGTGCAGGTCTACCTCGACAGCTACGACGTGGCCGACGAGCTCACGCCCGGCGCGGAGCGGCACCAGTCGCTGCGCGACGGCGCCGCGATCGAGCTCGGGTTGCGCTCGTTCCTGGAGGAGGGCGGCTTCGGTGCGTTCACGACCTCGTTCGAAGACCTCGGCGCGCTCAAGCAGCTGCCCGGTCTCGCGGTGCAGCGTCTCATGGCCGAGGGCTACGGGTTCGGCGCCGAGGGCGACTGGAAGACCGCGATCCTCGTCCGCGTGGCCAACGTCATGGGCGCGGGCCTGCCGGGCGGAGCGTCGCTCATGGAGGACTACACCTACGACCTCGTCCCCGGCTCGGAGCGCATCCTCGGCGCCCACATGCTCGAGGTCTCGCCCTCGCTGACCACGGCCACGCCGCGCCTGGAGGTGCACCAGCTCGGCATCGGCGGCAAGGACGACCCGGTGCGCCTGGTCTTCACCGCCGACCCCGGCCCCGCCCTGGTCGTGGCGATGAGCGACATGCGCGACCGGTTCCGCCTCGTCGCGAACGTCGTCACGAACGTCGACGCCCCCGACCTGCCCAAGCTGCCCGTCGGCCGCGCGGTCTGGGAGCCGGCACCCGACTTCGCCACGAGCGCCGCGTGCTGGCTCGCCGCCGGCGCCGCCCACCACACCGTGATGACCACCGCGGTGGGCATCGAGGTGTTCCGCGACTTCGCCGAGATCGCCAAGACCGAACTCGTCGTCATCGACGAAGACACCACCGTGCGCTCGTTCCAGCGCGAGCTGCGGTGGAACCAGGCGTACTACCGACTCGCCCAGGGCATCTGAGCGAGTCACGACAAACCCGACCCGAGGGGGCTCACCGATGAGACCACAGCCATACCCGTCCACGCGCGTATCGCGTCGGCGCTCCGGGCGCCGCGCGATCGCGGCATCCGTCACCGCCGCACTCGCGGTCTCGGTCATGGGCTTCACCGCCCCGCTGGCCGCGAACGCCGCCGTCGTGCCGGCGCCGACCGCGCACTACGACATGTCGCACTCCGGCACGTCGCTGCTCGATGTGTCGGGCAACGCACGCCACGCGGCGCTGACCGGGTTCACCGACGCGTCGTTCGCAGACGCGGGCGGTGACGACGTGCTGCGCTTCAAGGCCGATGGGTACGCCGCGCTCCCCAAGGGGCTCATCACCGGCACGGACAACGACTTCACGGTCGAGTACACGGTCACCACGCAGACGTCGGCGAACCACTTCGGCTGGGTCATCGGCGACGGCGTCGGTCCGTGGAACACGACGCAGCTCGGGAACCACATCTTCCTGAGCCCGCGGTCGGCGCAGGGCGGATACACGAACCAGGTGCTCGCGGCGATCCGCGTGAAGAGCGGCACCGACAACGGCGAGACCCGCATGCCCGCCGGTGGCGGACTGAACCCCGGCTTCACCACCCTGACGATGGTCGGCTCGGGCAGCACGCTCACGCTGTACCGCGACGGCGCCGTCATCTCGACGCTGACGCACACGCGGTCGCTCAGCTCGATCATCCCCGCCGGCAACGTGCTCGGCTACCTCGGCCGCTCGCTGTACCAGGGCGACGCGCTGCTGCGCGCCGACGTCTCCGACGTGAAGATCTGGGATGTGGCGCTGACCTCCGAGGAGGTCTCGTCGAGCATGCCGACGGCCGCCGAGAAGTCGGCGGCCACCGCGGCGCTGCTGCGCGGCGAGGTGCTTGCGGCGATGCTCGGTGCCAACCCCTCGCTCGACAGCGTCTCGAGCAACCTGACGCTTCCGGCGTCGGTCAACGGCGTCACGCTCGCGTGGTCGTCGTCGAACCCGTCGCTCATCTCGACGACCGGCGTGGTCTCTCGGACCATCACCGAGAATGCCACCGCGACGCTGACCGCCTCCACGTCTCTCGGCTCGACGCTGACGTTCGACGTGACGGTGCTCGCGCCGAACGTGGCTGCCGATCTCGACGCGATCTCGCTCGCGGCCCGCACCACCGAGAACCTGCCGTTGGCCACGAAGGGTGCCGTCAACGGCGCGTCGATCACGTGGACGTCGTCGGATCCCGCGCTGGTCACGCCGACGGATGCCTCGTACCAGGCCCCGGCCGTCGGTGCCGCCGACCCCTTCCGCGGCGGCGGGCTCGTCTCGCGTCCCGCGTACGGTGAGGGCGACCGCGAGGTCACGCTGACTGCGACCGCCACGCTGAACGGCCAGACCGCGCAGCGGACGTTCGACGTGACGGTGGCCGAGGTGGGTCGCTGGGCTCCTGACGCCGGATACGCCGCGGCGTACTTCAAGTCGGACGGCGACGAGAAGATCTACCAGGCGGCGACGTCGGGCAACGACTTCTTCACGTTCTCCCCGGTCAACGGCGGCAACGCGGTGATCACGTCCACCGCCGACACCAAGGGCCTGCGCGACCCGTACATCCTGCGGTCGAAGGACGGCGACAAGTACTACATGGTCGCCACCGATCTCTGCATCAGCTGCGGCACCGGATGGGGCCCCGCGCAGTCCAACGGCAGCCTCAAGATCGAGGTGTGGGAGTCGACCGACCTCGTGCACTGGTCCCGGACGAACGGTCAGAACGCCGGCATCACGATCAACCAGCCCGAGGCCGGCATGACGTGGGCCCCCGAGGCCTACTGGGATGACGAGCTGCAGTCGTACGTGGTGTTCTTCGCGTCGCGCCTGTACTCGGACGCCACCCACACGAACAGCGACAAGCTCTACGCCCGCATGTTCTACGTCCTGACGCGCGACTTCAAGACGTTCACGTACCCGCCGGCCACCTGGCAGGACACCGGCTACGCCCGCATCGACTCCACCGTCACCAAGATCGGGGATTACTACTACCGGTTCACCAAGAACGAGGAGGGCGGCGCCGCCGGAACCCTCGAGGCAGGGAAGGACATCTTCCTCGAGCGCTCGAAGGTCCTCACGGCCCCCACGACCTCGTCGAACTGGTCGGCCGACCCCGAGACGACGTGGCAGCTGACCGACACGCGCATGACGACCCTCGAGACCGGTCAGGCCGGCGAGGGGCCTGAGATCGTCAAGCTGAACGAGGGCGACCCGAACAACACCGGCGACGGCTACGTGTTCCTCGTGGACAACTACAGCGCCGGGGGCTACCGCGCCTTCGTGACGACCGGTGCGGCGATCGCCTCGAGCGAGCAGTCGAACCGCCTGTCGCAGCGCGCGGAGTGGGTCGTGCGTCCGGCCGGCGGCCTTCCCGCCAGCCCTCGCCACGGCGCGTTCGTGAGCGTCACCAAGACCGTGCTCGACGCGATGCGCGGATGGACCGACGTGAAGGCCGTCGGCTCGACGACCACGCTCACCGCCGACGGACGCACGGCCACCGCCGAGGTCGCTGCGGCGGACAAGGGCCAGGTCGCCGGCACGGTCACGTTCTCGGGCGGCGACTGGAGCAGGACGGTCACCCTCGACGAGGGCGCGGCGAGCGTCGAGGTGCCTGCGGGCGTCTCGTCCGTGACGGCGCGATACGACGGCTACTCCGACAACCTGGTCACCCCGTCGACCTCACCGGCCGTGACGTTCGGCCTCGAACTGACAGCGACCGGCACGACGCGCTGCGTGGCGGGCAAGGTGACCGAGATCGTCAGCGTCACCAACGCCGACGCTGTCACGGCCACCGTGACGGTCGCCGGCCGCTACGGCAGCAAGACGCTGACCGTCGCGGCGGGCAAGACCGCCTCGGCGAGCTTCACGACCCGCGCCGCATCGATCGCGGCCGACCCCGTGAGCATCATCGGCACCGCGACCGACGGGCGCACGCACGCGTCGACCGTGACGGTCGCCGCCGCCACCTGCCAGTAGGACGCACGGCGCAGGTCCCGCGACTCCGTTCGCGGGACCTGCGCCGCTCACGCGATACTGGGACCGCCTCCATCCACCACCTTCAGGGGACCCCTCCATGGCACGAATCCCGATGTCCGGTACGCAGCACGCCCTCCGCGCAGGCGATTACGAGGCGGTCATCGCCAGCATCGGCGCGACCCTCCGGTCCCTGACGCATCGCGGGCGTGACCTGGTCGTGCCGTTCGGCGCCGACGAGGTGCGCCCGTCCTACCGCGGCGCGACGCTCGCTCCCTGGCCGAACCGGATCGTCGACGGGCGCTACAGCTTCGGCGGCGTGGAGCGGCAGGTCGCGCTCACCGAGCCGGCCCGCGCTCACGCCCTGCACGGACTGGCATCGTGGCTGGACTTCGAGGCCGTCGACAAGGGGCCCGACCACGTGACACTCTCCGCGGTCATCCAGCCGCAGACGGGATACCCGTGGCGCGTCGTCGTGACGACGACCTTCTCGCTCGGGCCCGACGGCCTCACGCAGACGGTCACCGCCCGCAACGAGAGCGACGAGGCCGCTCCGTGGGGCACCGGTCCGCATCCGTACCTCGTTGCCGGCGAGGGGCTCGTCGACCAGTGGACGCTCGAACTGCCGGCGACCGACGTGCTCGCGGTGACGCCTGACCGCCTCATCCCGACCGACCTCGTCGCGGTCGACGCCGACGACCCCGCGCGGTTCGACTTCCGCTCGGCCCGCGGCATCGGCGGCGTCGAGATCGACCACGCGTACTCGGGTCTTCTGCGCGATGAGTCCGGCTACGCCACCGTCCGCCTCACAGCGGACGGCGGGTCAGGCGTCGAGATGTCGTGGGATGCCTCGTGTCCGTGGGTGCAGATCCACACGGCCGACAAGCCCGACCCGGCGCAGAGTCGCCTCGGCCTCGCGGTCGAGCCCATGACGTGCGCGCCCGATGCGTTCAACGATGCGGCCTACAGCTACGACAGCGGACTCATCACGCTCGAGCCGGGCGCGCAGTCGCAGGCGTCGTGGCGCATCGGAGCCATCGGCTGACCATCCGATCCGGGAGGAGAGGCACCGCCCCACCATCGCCGCACCGGCGGATCAGGCGGCACCCTCGACCCGCCGATACGGCGGCACCGCCTCAGTGATGGCCGGGGTCGACGACCCCGTGTGTTCCGTGACCGGTCGCGTTCCGGCCCGCCTCGGTCGCGCCCAGCGCGGGGGTGACGAGGCCGGCGACGAGCACTGCGGCGACCAGGATCGCCCAGAGCCGCGGGGGTGAGGCATCCGATCCGCCCCGCGCCAGCGCGCGCATGCGACCGGCGCAGGCCAGCGCGATCGACAGGAGGAGCGCGACCGCGGCAGCGACGGCGATCACGCTCGTTCGGACCGGATCGGCTGCGAGCGCGACAGTCGCGGCGGTGATGCCGAGAAGCGCGCCGGCGACGCCCGCCCGCGGGACGACGATGCGTCCGCGGGCGAGCGTCGTCGCCCCCCATACGAGTGCGGCGGCCCCGAGCGCGAGCAGGGCGATGCCGGCCCCCCGGGCGGCACCGCCCTGCGGCAGCGCTCCGGCGCCGACCGCGAGCTGGATGAGCCCCGCGCCCCACGCGGCGACGGCGGCCCAGGATGCGGCAGCCCCGCGAAGCCCCGTCCGGGGCGCCCGTGGGGACGCTCCGGACGGGAGCTGCGTCGTGGTGATCGCGGTGCTCATGCGCTCGACGTCAGACCGTGCGTCCGGGGACGTCGGAGCGGACGGTGCGCTCCGCACCCAGGCCCACACCCAGCAGCACCAGCGCGCTGGCGAGGTGCAGGAAGTGGTCGAACGTGTTGAGCGCGAGGATGTTCAGCGCGGTTCCGTCGAGGAAGAACCCGACGACGCCCAGCAGCAGGTAGGCCGCACCGATGATGATGTTCACGGTCTTGGCGGCGCGCACGTTGCTGAGGCCCGCGATGAGCAGCGCGGCGCCGATCAGCAGGTGCGCGATGTTGTGCAGCGGGTTGACCTCGAAGATGCCGAGGAGCAGTCCGCCCTCGGTCGCGATGAAGCCGACGCCGCCGGTGACGGCGAAGCCCAGCGCTCCGACGACGAGGTAGACGGCGCCGAAGATCGTGGCGACGAGGCGATTCGGTGACGAGCGCATGAGCGTTCCTCCTGTTCTGGCGGCGGATGCCGCATCTGGGTGTTGTTCGGATCCTTCGACGGATCGGTTTGGACCGCGGCCGATACGACGAAGGGCCCCGGCACTGCGGGGCCCTTCCGGCCGGGTGCCGCGGGAACCGCGGCGGAGTCTGCGGATCAGTTGTCCCGCAGATCCTCCTTGATGTCGTTGCGAGCGTGCACCGAGTCGCGCTCGGCCTCCGCCTTCCTCACTTCGGCGTCGGCTTTCATCTCGTCGAGCTTGTCGCCGACACGGTCGGAGGTGTCCTCCCACGTGTCCTTGATCTTCTCGCCGACGGCTTCCGCGGTCTGCTTCGCGTCGTCCATGAATCCCATGACAGCTCCCTTCGTGAAGGATCGTGTCCTTGACGCTAGGCCCATGCCGTGCGCGGAATAAGCGTCTTGCGCCGGGCGGCCGACATTGCTAAGGGCGGGAATTCGCGGCTCAGGGCTCCACGGGCGTCGTCGTGTCGATGGCTGCCCGCAGCGGGCGGCGCATCGGCGCCCAGTACCGGGTGGGCGCGACCCGCGACAGGATGTCGACCAGGCGCGCCTCGCGGCCCACCATCGTGCGCGCGCGTCGTCGGACGGTGGCCTCGACGATGCGCGCCGCGGCGTCCGCGGGGTCGGTGTGGTACATCGCGGCCTGTGCGGTGGCGGCCCGCTGCGCGACCGCCGGTTCGATCGCGGCGGCGTAGCGGCCGTGCAGGATGATCCCGGTCTTGACGCCCGCGGGGTAGATCGCGCCGACAGACACCGAGGTGCGTTCGAGCTCGTGGCGCAGCGACTCCGTGAAGCCGCGTACGGCGAACTTGCTCATCGCATAGGGGATGCGTCCCGCGGGCGCGGCGAGGCCGTAGATGCTCACGAGGTGTGTGATGTGCGCCGCGGGCGCTGTGCGCAGCGCGGGGAGAAGGGCCTTCGTGATGTTGACGGTGCCCCACAGGTTCACGTCCATGAGCCAGCGCATCTCGGCCATGGTGAGCTGATCGATGCTGCCCAGCATCGACGACCCGGCGCATGTGATCAGGGCCTGGACGCGCGGGTGGGATGCCTCGATCTCGCCCGCCAGTGAGAAGACGGCGGCATCGTCGGTGAGGTCGATCACGTGGCTGGTGTGTCCGGTGCCGGAGAGCTCGCCGGCCAGTGTCGACAGGCCCTCGGCGTTGCGATCCAGGAGCGCGAGACGCGCGCCGCGCCGGTCCAGCTCCCGTGCGACCTCGGCGCCCATTCCGCTCGCCGCTCCGGTGATCACCGTGGTCCTGCCGCGCACCTCCAGTCGTCGCATCCGCGCCATGACCGTCCCCCTCGTCGTCGTCGACCCGCGTCTACGATTCTCGCGGACATCGCGGGCACCTGCGGACGCTAGCCTCGATACGGGAGGTGCGATGGGCAAGACCGCGGAGGCGATCGCCGAGGGCGTGTCCATCGCGTCCGCGGCGGCGCGCCTCGCGGTCCGCAACCACATCCTGGTGGAGACGATCGCGCACGACGCACCGTTCGAGGTGAGCGCGTTCGCACCCTTCGCTCACGACACGCTCATCGCGCTCGCCGAGGAGCAGGAGGCCGCGGCGGCGCTCGCCAAGAAGCTGCGCAAGAAGGCGTGGGGGAAGTTCACCGATCCCGACGGCACGCACGACTACCGAGACCGCGATATGCGCAACCTCCGCAAGCGCCACCGTCAGTACGTCGGCGTGGCGAAGGAGCTTC
Organism: Microbacterium sp. MF43; assembly: GCF_012847295.1. GTDB lineage: Bacteria > Actinomycetota > Actinomycetes > Actinomycetales > Microbacteriaceae > Microbacterium. The sequence continues at coordinate 681,721 of NZ_JABBDY010000002.1, read as the reverse complement.
GGCGCATCGCCGAGGATCCGCACGCCGTCCGCGCGCTCGTGGAGCAGTCGAGGGATGCCGCGTGGGGCGACGTCGAGGCAAACCTCCAGCGGCGGCTGCGCGTCGAGGGCATGCGACCCGACCTCGACCCCGACTACGACAAGCTGCGTGCCGCGCGCATGCAGTCGCTGCGGCTCGTCGACCTGCCTCGCCTGGCGGCGCACCGACGTCACCTGGCCGAGGTCGAAGCCGAAGGAGAGGCGGCGACGGATGCCCCGGCCGATGTGCCGGCCGAGGCACCCCGCGCGGCGGGGGTCGATCTCAGCGAGCTCGAATCCTGAGAGACGCGCGCGGCACGGCATCCGGCCGGGCTCGATTCGCGTGGCGCCGGGGCGTGAGGTATTCTTGACGACGTTGTGCGCGAGAGCGGATGACATGCGCCCGTAGCTCAATGGATAGAGCATCTGACTACGGATCAGAAGGTTAGGGGTTCGAGTCCCTTCGGGCGCGCACTGTGTTGAGACAGTACTGAGAAGAGCCGGTTCGCCGGCTCTTCTTCTGTCTCCGGCCCCCTACTCGCGCGTTTCCGGTGCGCTGTGGGCGATGGTCAGCTCGTGCGACTTGCCCTGCAGGAACGAGCAGAGCGCAGCCAGGACGGTCATCTCGTCGGACAGCATCTGCACCGTGCCGGCGGGGAGCGTGACGGTGTCTTCCCGGGGCTCGAACGTCACCACCCAGGCGGCGGAGTCGTGGTCGGCGGGCTGAAGATAGATCTCGGTGGGCGCACCGGGCAGGCGGAAGCCGACCAGCCCGGTGTCGTCGCCGTCGCCGCCGTCCTGTGCCATCACGCGAATCGTGCTGGCACTGCGATAGCCCAGCCCGCGGAACTCCTCCACCCACTCCTCGAGGAGGCTCTTGTCGTGAAAGGACATCCCCGACCCCTCCCGGCAGACGCTGTCCAAGCTCGCTTCCTGTCATTATCGGGTCGCGAAACCCCGGCGACAAGCGGGCGTCGCGAACTGGCCAGGCGAGCATCGCCGCTGGCGCGAGCGCAGGGGAGCGCGTGAGAATGTGCGGCATGAGACTCGTGCAGATCGCTCAGCACGCCGACGACCTCCGCCGTGCGTCGGACTTCTACTCGGCCCTCCTCGAGAGTGAGCCGACGGCGCTGTTCGATCCGCCGGGCCTGCTCTTCTTCGATCTCGACGGCGTGCGGCTGCTGCTGGATCGCCGCGCGCCCTCCTCGCTCGTGTACCTTCATGTCGACAACGTCCATGAGGCGCTCGAGCGGCTGGAGGGCGCGGAGGTCGTCTCGCAGCCGCACGTGATCTTCACGCACGACGACGACACGCTCGGGCCGGCGGGGCAGCAGGAGTGGCAGGCGTTCATCCGCGACTCCGAGGGCAACACGGTGGGTCTCATCTCCTTCCAGCAGCCTTAGCACCACGGTCACCCGGGAGCGAGGAGAATGAGCCGGTGGATTCCGCGTTCCCCGCCCTGACCGAGATGCCCGCCCCGCAGTTCGTGATGTCGGCAGAGGGGCATCGCATCGCCACGTATGTGTGGGGAGACGGCGACGGGCCGACCGTCCTGTGCGTCCATGGCTTCGCGTCGAGCTGCCGGGACAACTGGGTCAACACGGGGTGGGTGCGAGATCTCACGCGCGCCGGGTTCCGCGTGCTCGGGGTCGACCAGCGCGGGCACGGCGCGAGCGACAAGCCGCACGAGGCCGAGGCCTACGGCATGGACGCCCTCACCGCCGACCTGATCGCCGTGCTGGACACGTACCTGCTCGACTCCGTGCTGTACGCGGGCTACTCGCTCGGGGCACGCGTGGGATGGCAGCTGGCGGTGAACGCGCCCGAGCATGTCGAGCGCGCGGTGCTCGGCGGCATCCCGGACGGCCGTCCCCTCGCGCGACTGCAGATCGACCAGGCCCGCGCCTACGCAGAGCACGGAACACCTGTCGAGGACAAGGTCACCCACAACTACGTCACCCTCGCCGAGCGGGTGCCCGGCAACGACCTGCGGGCCCTCGTCGCGCTCGCCGAGGGCATGCGCCTGGGGGACGCGGATCCCGACCCCGCCGATCCGCCTCAGCAGCGGATCCTCTTCGCCACCGGCACGGAGGACGCCATCCTCGAGCGGTCCCGTGCGCTGGCCGCGGCCACGCCGCACGGCGACTTCGTGGAGCTGCCGGATCGCCACCACTTCAATGCGCCCGGTTCCCGCGTGTTCCGCCAGGCCGCCGTGGAATTCCTCGGTTCGACCGGCTGAGCCCGCTCTGTCCTCCCACCCCAGGTCGCGCCACGCGGTCCGGCTTCGGCGAAACCCGCCTCCGAGGGCCCGCGCTCACGTGCGATTCCCGCTCACTCCGGCACAGTGCCTGGAGGCCGTGCCCGGGTCGAGGCATCCTGCTCGTCTCGATGTGATCACGGTGCGCAGTCTGCGCGACCGAACGCGTAGCCTGGAGGGGTGAGCGCCTACGTCTCGGCGTTCGAGCTGTTCTCCATCGGCGTAGGACCCTCGAGCTCCCACACGGTCGGACCCATGCGGGCCGCCCTCGACTTCGTCGCACGCCTTCGCGACGCCGCCCTCCTGGATCGCGTCGAGCGGGTGACCTGCACGCTCTACGGCTCGCTCGGCGCAACCGGCATCGGACACGGGACTCCCGACGCCGTCGTCGCCGGCCTCAGGGGCCTCACCCCGGAGAAAGCCGATCCCGACGATGTGCGTGCGGCGTGGAGTTCGTGGACCGACGGAGGCGACCTGCTGCTCGACGGCACGCGGTCGGTGGCGTTCGGGAAGGACGACATCGCGTTCGAGCCGCGCACGCGCCTGCCCGGGCATCCCAACGCCATGATGCTCGAGGCCTGGGCGTCGGCGTCTGCCGGGAGGCCGCGCCGTGCGGTGACGGATGCCTCGGCCGCCGTCCGTACGACCGGCGACTCCTACCTGCCGCTGGCGGCGATTCCCGGCGGCGCCGACGATGCCGATCTGCTCGCGCGCGAGACCTACTACTCCGTCGGGGGCGGGTTCATCCGCCGCGAGGGCGAGCCGCCGCGCGTGCAGGCCCACGGCTTCCCGCTGGACTTCGGAAGCGCCGAGGAGCTGCTCGCGCTGTGCGACGAACGCGGCCTCACGATCGCCGAGCTCGCGCGCATCAATGAGGAGGCGCTGCGCACCGACGAGGAGATCGCGGCCGGCCTCGATGCGATCTGGAACGCGATGGCGAGCTGCGTCGACGCCGGCCTGCACGCCGACGGGGTGCTGCCCGGGATGCTGCAGGTGAAGCGCCGTGCCGGTTCGATCCGCGCGCAGCTGGAGGAGGCGGAGTCCGACGGCAGGCGGGAGCTCCCGGGGGAGTGGCTCGGCGCCTTCGCGCTGGCCGTGAACGAGGAGAACGCCTCGGGTGGACGCGTCGTGACGGCGCCCACCAACGGCGCCGCCGGCATCGTCCCCGCCGTCGCGATGTACTGGTGGCGATTCCTCGCCGACTCCGGACTCGGCGCCGGCAACGCGGTCACGCCCTACGGCGAGCTCGTCGGCAGCGCGCTGCTGGGCTATGACGGTCACGCTGCCGCGCCGGAGGAGGCGGCCGCGTGGGATGAGGCGGCCGTCGCGGACGCGAACCGCCGCCGAGGCATCCGTCGATTCCTGCTCACCGCGACCGCGCTGGGTTCGCTGTTCAAGGCGAACGCGTCCATCTCGGGTGCCGAGGGCGGCTGTCAGGCAGAGGTGGGCTCGGCGTGCGCGATGGCCGCGGGGGGCCTCACGGCCGTCATGGGCGGAACGAACCGTCAGATCGAGAACGCCGCGGAGATCGCCATGGAGCATCATCTCGGCCTCACGTGCGACCCGGTCGGCGGACTCGTGCAGATCCCGTGCATCGAGCGCAACGCGATCGCCGCGTCGACCGCCGTCACAGCCGCGCGCCTCGCGCTGCGGGGCGACGGCTCGCACTACGTCTCGTTGGACGCGGTGGTCGAGACCATGCGGCAGACCGGCATCGACATGTCCCACAAGTACAAGGAGACCAGCGAAGGCGGCCTCGCCGTCAACGTGATCGAGTGCTGACATCCATTAGCACTCGTGCATGGAGAGTGCTAATCTTGAATTGTTGAGTCGAGTCGACTCAACCCATTGATTCGAGAGGAGATCATCATGGCCACGTACGACCCGTTCCGTGAATTCGACCGCCTCGCGTCGAGTCTGCTCGACCCGCGCCGGGGTCCTCGACTCATGCCGATGGACCTCTACCGCGACGGCGATCACTATGTGCTGACCGCCGATCTGCCCGGCATCGATCCGGGCTCGGTCGACATCGACGTCGACGGTCAGCTGCTGACGATCCGCGCGGAGCGCTCCGTCCCCACCGGCGAGGGCGTCAAGTGGATCACCCGCGAGCGCGAGGGCGCGAGCTTCCTGCGTCAGCTGAGCCTGGGCCAGGGAGTGGACACCGAGCGCATCTCGGCCAGCTACGACAACGGCGTGCTGAGCGTCACCATCCCGGTGAGCGAGAAGGCGAAGCCGCGCAAGATCGAGGTGGCCTCGCAGAGCGGCTCGTCCGTGCTGCGCACGCACGAGAGCACCGAGGAGCACCAGCCGATCGAGCAGTGACTCGTCCGTCCTGAGCCGGTCGGCCGGTTCCGACACGGGTCGCCCCGCGCCCTCGAGGCCGGGGCGACCCTCGTTTCCCGGCGGCGTCAGCCGCCCGCCCGACGCCCACGGCGCACTCGTTCCACCGTCTCGCCGATCGCGACGGCCACGAGCAGCGCGGTGGCGAGGATCGACATCAGCAGCGCGTCGAGGGAGACGACCACCGCGACGGCGGCGAGCGTCGCGAACCCGGCGATGCCCGCGAGCTGGGTGCGCGGCCACCGCTCCTCGAGGACCCGGCGGAAGAGCACCGTCCCGACGAGGAAGAGCAGGGGGCCGCCGAGCACGGCCACGGTCGGCGCGAGGCCCGCTTCGTGCGGGTGCGAGAGGGCCTCCTTGTCGCCGACGCTCACCAGCACGATGCCGCCGATGATCGCCAGGTGGATCCAGGTATAGGCCGTGCGCGCCAGCCGGCCCGGCTCGTCGGAGGCCTCGATGGCCTCGGAGCCGATGCGCTCGCCGTGGTCGAAGTAGATCCACCACGCCGCGGCCGCCGTGAGGAAAGCCGCGGCCATCGCGGCGATCGTCTCGGTCGACGACTCCTTTCCCGCGAAGGTGAAGCCGGTCACGAGCAGGGTCTCGCCGAGTGTGATCAGCACGAACAGGGCCGTGCGCTCGGCGATGTGCGGGCCGGACAGATCCCACGCCCCGATGAGGACGCGGCCTCGACCGGGAACCGGGAACCCGAGGAGGGTCCCGAGCAGCTCGAGTCCGAGGGCGGCCACCCACAGCGGCAGCTGCCAGGGCAAGGGCAGCACGGCGCCGATGATCCACAGCGACGCGCTCGCACCCGTCCACACGAGCACGCGGGCGAAGTCCTTCGACACCGACGGGTCGTGTCGCGCGGTCGCCCACACGATGAAGATCGTGCGGCCGACCTGAAGCAGGACGTAGGCGATCGCGAAGGTCCAGGCCCGTTCGCCGAAGGCCTCCGTGATCGACACGCTCATGAGCAGGGCGATGAAGGCGAGCGCGATGACCGCGCCGCGAACCGGGAGCTTCGCCGGATCGAGCCAGTTGGTCACCCACGTCGTGGAGACCCACGCCCACCACAGCGCGCACACCATGATGACGCCCTCGAGCACGCCCATCGGCGTCTGGTTCTCGTACAGATACGCCGAGAGCTGCGTCAGCGCGAAGACGAAGACGAGGTCGAAGAACAGCTCGACGTAGGTGACGCGATCCGCCCGCGGGCTGTCCGTCGGCCGCATCACATTGCGGGACATCCCGAAGGCCATGCCTCATCATGGCACCCGTGCCGGACGCGTGCCCGGTCGCCGGATCGCAGTCGTAGGCTGTGCGCGTGGCGGAGTACGTCGTTCCCACGCCGAAGCGGCGGCGTGGCAGGCCGCGCGCCGGCGAGTCCGACGCGCGCGAGCGGATCTTGGCGGCCGCCGTCGAGGAGTTCGGCGAGGCGGGCTACGACGGCGCGACGATCCGCGGGATCGCCGCTCGAGCGGGCGTCGACTCGGCGCTCGTCCACCACCACTTCGGAACGAAGGCCGACCTGTTCGGCGAGACGATCCGGGCCCCCATGCGTCCGGATCTCGCGCTGCCCGAGATCCTCGCCGGTCCTCGCGATCAGGTCGGCGTGCGGATCGTCCGCTACATCCTCGAGACCTGGGAGCAGCCCGAGGTGCGCCGCCGGGGTGTCGTGCTGCTTCGGACCGCGATCGGGAACAAGCTGACCACGCCCCTGCTCGCCGGATTCCTCTCGCGCGAGCTCCTCTCGCGGATCGCGCACGCCCTCGAGGTCGAGGACGCCGACCTGCGCGCGACGCTCGCGGCATCGCAGATCGCCGGCCTGCTGATCGCCCGTTACGTGCTGCGGCTGCCGGCGCTCGCCGAGGTATCCGTCGACGAGCTCGTCGCCCGCATCGGGCCGACTCTCCAGCGGTACCTCTTCGAGTGATCTCGCCGACCCGCATCGACCCTTGACCCGGGCCGTTCCCGGGCGAATAATTCATCGCGTGATGAATAATCGGCCGGAGATCGCCGTGGCGGTCCGCGGCCTGCACGTGCGGCGCGGCAGGACCGAGGTGTTCGCGCATCTCGACCTCGACATCCCGCGCGGGCAGATCACGGGGCTGCTGGGGCCCTCCGGCTGCGGCAAGACGACCCTCATGCGCTCGATCGTCGGGGTGCAGAAGATCGCCGGCGGCACCGTGACCGTGCTCGGCGACCCTGCGGGCACGTCCGTTCAGCGTCGACGCGTGGCATACGACACTCAGGCGGCATCGGTGTACGGCGACCTGACGATCGAGCAGAACCTGCGTTACTTCGCCCATGTGATCGGCGCGCCTGCCGGCGACGTCGACCGCGTCATCGGGGCCGTGGGGCTCGAGGACCAGGCTCGTCAGACCGTCGACTCGCTCAGCGGCGGACAGGAGAGCCGTGTCTCGCTCGCCGTCGCGATGCTGGGGAGGCCCGAGCTGCTCGTGCTGGACGAGCCCACGGTGGGCCTCGACCCGCTGCTCCGAGCGGAACTGTGGGACCTCTTCCGCGGCCTCACCGCCGCCGGCGCCACGCTCGTCGTGAGCAGCCACGTGATGGACGAGGCGCTTCGGTGCGACCGGCTCGTCCTCATGCGCGCCGGGCGGATCATCGCCGAGACGACGCCGGGCGGCCTCCTCGCCGATACCGGCGAGACGGATCCGGATGCCGCCTTCCTCGCGCTCGTCCAGAGAGATGCCGCGGTCGATCACCGGCCGACGACGCGGCGTCAGGCGCGTGAGGAGGCCGGGGAGTGAACGTCGCACGCACCCTCGCCACCGCGGCGCGTGTCCTGCGCCAGCTCAGACATGATCCGCGCTCGATCGCCCTCATGCTCGTGGCGCCGAGCCTGCTCGTGGGCCTCTTCGCCTGGCTGTTCAGCGAGCAGGAGGGCGTGTTCGACATCTACGGGCCGCCGATCCTCGCGCTGTTCCCGTTCACCATCATGTTCCTCATCACGTCGATCACGACGCTGCGCGAGCGGCGTTCCGGGACGCTCGAGCGTCTGGTGACGACGCCGCTCGGCAAGGCCGACTTCATCGCCGGCTACGCCCTCGCGTTCGGCCTGATGGCGATGCTGCAGGCGGTCGTCACGGTGTCGTTCGCGGTGTGGGTGTGCGGGCTCGAGCCCGAGGGGCCGGTGTGGCAGCTGGGCCTCGTCGCCGTCACCGATGCGATCCTCGGCATGGCGCTGGGACTCCTCGCGAGCGCGTTCGCGCGCACCGAGTTCCAGGCGGTGCAGTTCATGCCGCTGGTCGTCTTCCCGCAGATCATCCTCGGCGGCCTGTTCATGCCGCGCGATCAGATGCCCGAGGCGCTCGAGGTCATCAGCAGCTTCCTGCCGCTGAGCTACGCGATCGATGCCATCAACGCCGTGACCGCGGGCGACGAGGGCTGGGACGTCTTCGGCCCGCTGCTCGTCGTAGTGGGCTTCCTGGCGGGGGCGCTCATCCTCGCGCCGCTCACGCTGCGTCGACGTACCCCGTAGCAGGCGAGCTGTGGGTCAGCAGCTCGGCTGGGGCTTGCGGAGCTTGGCAGTCAGGTCGCGGAGCTGCGCGAGCTCGTCGTCCGTGAGGAGGGACATGCGCTCCGCGATCGCCCGGCCGTGCGCGCTCGCGATGCGGCGGAAGGCGGATGCCCCGGCATCCGTCGCCCGCACCAGTGCGCCGCGGCCGTCTTCGGGATCGGGGCACTTGGCGATGAGCCCGCGCGCGGCCATGCGGTCGACGAGGCGGGACACGCTGGGCTGGCTGATGAGCATGTTGGCGGTGACGTCGCGCAGGCGTGCCGTCATGCCATCAGCGCGCGTCACGGTCAGCAGGACGTCATACTCGGCCTGACTCAGCGTGTCTTCGTGGAAGTCGTCGTTGATGTCGTCGAAGACCTCGTGCTGCGCGCGGAACAGGCTCTCCCATGCGTCGATGGCGAGGCGGCGATCCGTCATAGCGACAAGATTACGACCAAAGGCGCCCCCTAGGCTGGGCCCATGCGGACAGTCTCGGCCGTGTCTCGCCGCGTCACCTGGACGTGGCGCAGCCTCGTCGTGCTCCTCCTCGCCGTGGCGATCGGAGTCGGCTTCGCCGTCGGGGGAGGGATGCCTCGCGCCCACGCCGACGTGAACGACTTCACGTTCGAGAGCCTCGACGTCGAGTATCAGCTGGGCCGCACAGACAGCGGTACGAGCACGCTGACGGTGGTGGAGACCTTCGTGGCCGTCTTCCCCGAAACCGACCAGAACCGCGGCATGCAGCGGCGGATCCCGGAGGGCTACCTGGACGCGCCCCTGCGCCCACAGCTGGTGTCGATCACCGACGAGGACGGGCGCCCTCGCAACGCGGAGACCGAGTCGGAGGACGGCTACTACATCATGACGTCGCGCGCCGATGACTACGTTCACGGCCGGCAGACGTACGTCTTCACCTACACGCTCGAGAACGTCGCCCGGTTCTTCGATGACACCGGGGTCGACGAGTTCTACTGGAACGTCAACGGCACCGAATGGCAGCAGCCGTTCGGCCGGGTGACCGCCCGGGTGACGATGAGCGATGACATCGCGGGCGCCCTCACCGGCGCACAAGCCTGCTACGTCGGCTATGAGGGCTCGACGCAGACCTGCGCGATCGCATCCGACGGGAGCGCGGTCGAGGCATCCGCGGCGCCCGTTCAGCCTTACCAGACCATGACCATTGCCATCGGATTCGAGCGGGGCACGTTCACGCCCTTCGACTCGTCGTACCTCGCGTCGCCCTGGGGGTGGCTGCAGCTTCTCGCGTCGCTCGGAATGGCGGGCGCCTTCGTGTGGGCGGGCGTGACGCGCGCGCGGCACCTGCGGGACGCGCCCGGGCGGCCGGTCGTCATCGCCGAGTACACGCCGCCTCGGGCCGTCGACGCGCTCGAGAGCGCCGTCATGCTGGGGCTCACGACGAAGGCGATCCCGGCGGAAGTCCTCGAGCAGGCTGTGCGGGGAAGCCTCCGCATCGTCGAGGGCGGGCGCAAGCTCTTCGGGGGAGTGAAGCTGAAGGCCGTGCTCGTCGACCCTTCGAAGGCAGACGGCGACGGGCGGATGCTGCTGGACGGCTTGTTCCCGGCGGGAGTGCCGGGCGAGGAGTTCGAGTTCGGGAGCACCGACACCCGCTTCTCGGCGGCCGCGCAGGGCATCCTCAAGGCGGCGAACGAGGAGCTCGTCAATCGCGGACTCCGGCGCAAGGTGCCGGCCCGCGTGCGAGCCTGGCCGCTGGTGGCCGCGATCGCGTGCGCCGTGCTGATCTTCCTGACCGGGTTCGCCGCCCTCGACGCGATGGTGCACGCGCTCGTGCCGATCGTCCTGATCGTCCTGGCAGTGCTGTGCACGATCTGGATCGGTGGTCTGGTCGCGCGCAAGCCGCTGACGGCGGCCGGAGCCGAGACCCGCGACCATCTGCGGGGCCTCAAGGAGTTCATCGAGTGGGCGGAGGCCGATCGGATCCGCATGCTGCAGTCCCCACAGGGCGCCGAGCGCGTGCAGATCGACGCGACCGACCCTCGCGTGAAGCTGCGCCTGTACGAGGATCTGCTGCCGTATGCCGTGGTGTTCGGCCAGGAGAAGGAATGGGCCCGTGAGCTCGCCGTGCTCTACGGCGCGGGCAATTCGCCGAGCTGGTACTACGGCACGAGCGGGTTCGACGCGTCGTCGTTCTCGTCGGGTATCTCGTCGCTGTCGGCCAGCACCGCGTCGTCGTCCTCCACCTCGGGCGGCTCGAGCGGCGGCGGATCCGCCGGAGGCGGCGGAGGCGGCGGAGGCGGCGGCGGCGTCTGACCCCGCGGGGCCGACCCGACGGCGGGCGCGAGCCGGGTGCGAGCCGGCAAGAGTAAGGGCCGGTCGGAGAGGCTCCCGACCGGCCCTTGTCCCTTGCACCAAGAGTGTCCTGCAATCACATGCCGGCAGCTGCCACAGCAAAACAGTTACCGTGCAAGCACTCTATAACGGGAATATAACGACGGCAAGGGTTTGGCGTTATCTTTTCGTGATTCATCGCGCGGCTGATGGTGTCCGATGACAACACATCTGCAGTTTCTGCCATCGATTCTGTGGTTGTGGGAGATGACCTGTAGTTCTTGCCAACCGATCTGTAGTTCGGGAGGTCAAGCAGGTCGCAGATCCAGTACGATCTCTGCACGGGCGGGCCCGTCGTCGGCAGCGCGCATGACGGCCCGGTGCTCGGCATCGATGGGTCGAGGGGATTGGTCTGTCACCGACCTGGACCGGGCCAGGTCTTCCGTCTCCATCGCGTAGACGATCACCGGTCCGTCGCCGGTGTCGACAAGCATCGCCGTCTCATGGGCGACGCCCTCGGCCGCGAGCGACTCGAGTGCTTCTGCGCGGCGTGGGCCGTCGACCTCGCGTAGCCAAGCTGCGACGCGGTCGCGCTGGTCGAGTCGGATGCGGCGGGCGACAAGGTGAATCACGACACCAGCGTACGAGCCGTTCGAGTGATGTAACGGTTAGTATCTGTTACATGACAGATGTCGCGACTCTATCGTTGAGTGAGCTGACGACGCTGTCGACGGCCGTGGCTCGCGAGATTCGCGCGCGGCGGTCGCCGAATCGGACATGCGCGGCTTGTGGCCGCGGCTTCGCGGCGCGCAGTGACGCGCTCTACTGCAGTAGTCGGTGTCGCGTCGCCCAGCACCGACTGCGTCATCGGAAGGAACTAGACGTGAGCATCGAAGGAATCGGATACGAGGGGCAGACCGTCGACGCTCTCGTATCGAAGCTGCGTATTCGCGGCGTGGAGACGCTCGTCGACGTGCGACTCAACGCGATCTCCCGCAAACGTGGATTCAGCAAGCGCGCTCTCGCGGCCGCTCTCGCGGAGGCGGGTATCGCGTACGTCCACATGCCGGTGCTGGGCAACCAGCGCGACAACCGCGCCGGATATGGCGAGCTCGATTCCCCGCTCGCCCGTGAGGTTCGCGAAAGGTTCACAGCGGAACTCGAAGCCGAGGGCGCAAGGGAGGCCCTGGAGGAGCTGGCTGATCTCGCTCGCACCGGTCCCGTCGCCGTCTTCTGCTACGAAGCAGACGAGCAACACTGCCACCGCGAACAGGTGCTCGAACGGGTGCGGGGGATCCTCGATCGCGAGCTGGTCTCGCGCTAGAAGAGCGCCGGCTGTGGCGCGACGGCGTCTTCTGCTTTCGGCCAGTACACGCCCAACACGCTGAACTTGCCGCGGCGGGCCGCGAGTTCGAAGTTGCCCATGTAGAACCCCGTTCGCCGATCCGCGGCGAACATCTGATCCAGGAACTTCTCTGTCACGCCGGCCATGACGTCCTTCCCGTCGTGGCGGAGCCGGTTCTGCAGGGCCGTCAGTTCCCAGTCGAGGATTCGACCCTGGTGTCCACGACAGCTTGTGCTCTCGCAGCGGTAGCGGTAGCGGACCTTGAACGCTGGTTCCTTCAATACGGAAGGTATGGATCCGCTCATCGGAATGAGGGCGGTTGACTCTTTGAGGATGCGGTCCTGCATCTTTGCGAGCTGTTCCGGCGTCCACTTCGGGTGAGGCTCGAACTCGAGTCGGTCCACGTCGGCTGGGTAGACGAGTCCCAGGGACGTCGCCGCCGGGTCTGCGGATGCGGCGGTCACTAGCTCGCAGGTCGTGGTCACCGGGAGGCGGCCGATCACCTGGTGGCGCGACTTGCCTGGCCGCAGGTGGTTGATCTTGTGCCACGAGTCCTGGGCGGGGGAGTAGCTCTCCTTCCGGGTGTCGGAGTCTCGGCGGCGCACTTCGAGTTCGATGACGTCGTACTTCGCGAACTGAGACTCGCCGTCGAGCCATCGGAAGGCGATCGGGTAGAGGCGGATCCAGGTCGGCTCATCGCCGTCGATCCGGATGCCCGCGACGCATGACGTGTCGCCATAGCTCGCGGACGGCTGTGGCGTCGCCTTCACCGTGACGAGCACCTGTGCCCGTTCTCCCTCGACTCGCATGCCGTGATCCTATGGCGGGGCACGGACACCGCCGCTTGCTTTCCACTCCGCTGAGCGCTCCGATGCGGGCGTGTCATGTCCATGCCTGACAACGGCGGTCGTACTCTGGCGGCGTCAGGGACTCTCCAACTGAACATCTCGTCGGGAGCGGAGAGCGGATGACGTCGAAGCACTGGGAGCCAACCCCCAGATGATCGCTCCTCACGCGCAGATCGATTACGTCCTCGGAGCTCGGCATCGTCACGCTGCTGCTGCCGCCCCTGCGATCGCCAGACGATGGACGCCTGGACGCCGTCATCAGGCTGGCGCATTAAGCGGCAGAAGTCGGATGCTGATCGCAACCGATCTCGACGGCACGATTGTTCCGAACGACACCGTCGCATTGCCGCCATTCACCGCGAATGTGCTGCACCGACTGGACACCGCGGGTGTCCCGGTCGTCTTCGTGACCGCACGGCCGCTCCGCTGGATGGATGTCTTCTGGCCTCACGTCGGGAATCACGGCATGGCTATCGTCTCCAACGGCGCAATCACCTACGACGCACACGAGGGCAGGATCGTGTCGCTGGTCGGCATTGGCTCGGAGGTCGGGCTCGAAGTGTGTGATGCGATCACTGGAGCGCTCCCTGGCGCTCGGTTCGCGATCGAGTGCGCCGATGGCATCCGCCTCGACCCTCATTACGTCGAGCCGTACCCTGCACCCGGCGCACCGCGCGGCCCGCTCCATGAGATCTGGACAGACCCCGCGGTGGAGCCTCTCGTTAGGCATCCGGACATAGAACCCGACCTGCTCCACCATCAGGTCGCTGCGATCGTCGGAGACGCTGCGACGGTCACATGGTCAGTTTCAGGACTGGTTGAGATCAGCGCTGCTGGTATCACCAAGGCGAGTGCTCTCCAGAGCGTGTGCGACAGGCTCGACGTCCGATCGGACGATGTCATGGCCTTGGGCGACATGCCCAACGACATCCCGATGCTCATGTGGGCCGGGACAAGCTATGTAGTGGCGAACGCGCACGAATCGGTCCAGGTGGTCGCGCAGCACAGCGCGCCCTCGTGTGCCGATGAGGGCGTTGCTCAGGTTCTCGAGCGGCTCCTCAAAACTACAGTTCGGTTCGCAGGCGAATAGCGTCACCGGCGCTCCTGGGCCGGAGCTCGAAAGCGAGAATCCGCGGAGCGCCTCCACAACATCGATGACAAGAACTACAGATGCCCTGTCATCGGACACCGACGTTGAGGAATCCCTCCGCGCGGGCGCCCCGCGCGGAGTACGCTCGGCCGCATGCCGGCGCCGAGCGTGCCTCGAAGCGCCCGCGCCGCAGCGATCGTGACGTGGGTGTACACCGCCGCGTATGGACTGCCGGCGGTGCCGATCGTGGTCTACCTCATTCGAGAGCGCGAACTGCCGTGGCTGCTCGATCTCTTCCCGATGTACGGCGGCCCCTGGTGGTCGGGGGACTGGGCGCTCTTCGTCTGGCTGCTGCTCGGCTACTTCGCCGTGACCCTCGCGCTCGCGTTCTCCGGCTGGCTGCTGTGGCGGGGCAGGCGCTCGGGCGCGGTCCTGAACCTCGCGCTGGTCCCCGTCGAGGCCTTCTTCTGGTGGGGGTTCGACCTGCCGATTCCGCCGTTGTTCGCGATCGCCCGGGTGGTGCTCATCGCGGTGGCGTGGCGGCGCCTGACGGGCCGGCGGGCTGAGGCGCCGGTCTGATTCCTCGCCCGTGCACAGGGGCGCCTGGGCGGGGCATCCGCTCGTCCCTCCACCCGCCCGCTACCCTCGCAGCATGCCGGTCAGCAATACCCGCCGTGCCCGCGCTGCCCGCCGCCGTGCGCGCCGTGTCGCGGCCGCAGACAACGACCTCACGTTCGAAGAGTGGGAGTCGCTCCTCGAGGCGTGGGGAGCGTGTGCGTACTGCGGGTCGGTAGCCGGTCCCTTCCAGAAGGACTGCGTGCTGCCCATCTCGCGCGGCGGCAGGTACACCTTCGACAACGTCGTGCCGGCCTGCCGCTCGTGCAACGCGAGCAAGAGCAACGACGAGGTGACCGGCTGGCTGCGGCGCAAGCGTCTCGACGAACGCGCCTTCCTGCTGCGGCACGTCGAGATCCTCAGCGCCTGGCGCATGAGCGGATAAAGTGGCACGCGTGATGATGACTCTGTGATCGATCGGATGCCTCGAGCCGTGGCGCGCCCGTGCCGCACGGCCGATCCGCGCATCTGTGCGCGTGACCGATCCGATCGACAGGAGCTTTCGCATGACCATCATCATCCGGCCCTACGAGTCCCGCGACTGGGCCGACATCAGCCGCATCCACGACGCCGCTCGCGTCGACGAGCTTCGCGGCGCGGGACTGCTCGAGGCCTACCTCGACCTCGCCGCCACGTACGAGAACGAGGGGCTCTTCGATGACGACGTCTGGGTCGCCGAGCTCGACGGACACGTCGCCGGCTTCCTCGCCGGTTCGGCCGGAGAGATCACGTGGGCGTACGTCCACCCGGCGCTCTACCGCCGTGGAGTCGGACGCGCGCTCGTCGAGCACGTGCTGGCGCGCGCGACCGGTCCTGTCGAACTCGAGGTGCTCGAGGGCAACAGCGCCCGGACGTTCTACGAGGCCGTCGGATTCGTGTGGCAGTCGACCACGACCGGCAAGCTCGCGGGAAACGAATCCTTCGAGGCGACCGGGCACACCCTCGTCTGGAAGCCTGTGAACGTGACGGAATCCGGGAGCGAACTCCGCCCCGCCCCCGAAACGGCGGATGCCGGACCGGTCACGAAGACCGACCCGGCACCCGGCGCATGACCGCAGGAGCGGCTCAGTACCAGTTCGTCGCCTGCGAGTGCCCCCACGCGCTGCACGGGGTGCCGTAGGCGGCGGCGATGTACTCGAGGCCCCAGCGGATCTGGGTCGCGGCGTTGGTCTGCCAGTCGGCGCCGGCGCTCGCCATCTTGCTGCCGGGGAGCGACTGGGGGATGCCGGTCGCGCCACTCGAGTCGTTGTAGGCCTGGTAGTTCCAGCCCGACTCCTTCGTCCACAGCGAGTCGAGGCACGAGAACTGATCGCCGCCCCAGCCGTACTGCGACGATGCCAGCGACCGCGCGGTCGCCTTCGCTCCCTCGACGGTGTTGGCGGCGGCGAGGGCGGCAGCCGCTTCGCGGGCCTTCTTCGCGGCAGCCTCGGCTTCGCGTGCCTTCTTCGCGGCAGCCTCGGCGGCGGCCTCAGCGGCGGCGCGCTCGGCCGCCGCGGCGTCCATGCGCTCGCGCAGGTCGCGCGTGAGCTGCGTCACCTTCTTCGTCTCGGTGAGCGCATCGGCGGTGAGATCGGGCAGAAGCAGCAGGGGCACGACGTCGACGGCTGCAAGACGGTCGACGTGCTCGTCGAGCGCGGAGGTGTCGACGGCCGTCGGGCCGGCGAGGTCGAGACCGGATGCCTCGACCTGGGCGCTGACCGAGCGGGCGCCCGCCGCCGCGGCGCGCGCAGCTTCCAGCGTCGTCCGCGCTTCCGCGGTGATGCCGGTGAGCGCCTGCAGCTGCGCGTTCGGAGCCGACGGGCTGGCGGCGGCGACGAAGTCGGGGTCGAGGGCGACCGCGGCGGTGGTGCTGCCGATGCCGACGATCGCGGCGAGGCCGAGCGCGCCGCCCGCGATCAGTGCGGGCAGTCCCGGGACGCGCCGGCGGGCGGTGCGCAGGGAGCGGCGCGAGGGGGCGAAGTCGAAAGTGCGATCGGAGTCAGTGGGGGCGTTTTCGGGCGTGCGTGTCGTGAGCATGAAGTGAGTTACGTGTGCTTTCGGGTATCGCGTACGCCGGCGAGGCGCGCCGACGCGGTGCCCTCGGGTCGGGCACGAAACATCCAGCCTGCGTGCCTTTTCTGGACGGTTCCCCAGGGTCTCCTGGACAGCGCGTGTGTACGACCGTTGCGAAAAGTGCTGATCAGAGGACTTCAGGCATCGCGAAGTGCGGCCCACGCGGCCTTCCGTCAGCGGCTGAGCAGACGGATCCCGTCGAGCACGGCGGTGTGGGTCTTCGGCGAGGAGAGCACGCGGAAATGGCCGGGGGTCGGGACGGCGATGTTCGTTGCTCCCTCGAGAGCGCTGCCCTCGGGGATGTGGGGGTCGTATGGCCCGAATACCGAGACGATGCGGCCGTTCACCGAGGTCTCCCGCCCCAGCATCACGATCGTCTCGTCCGCGGGCAGGAAGGCGCGGATGCTCGGATCGATGAACAGGCGCGCACGCCGGGCCCCGCCGAACGGGGTGGCGACGGCGACCAGCCCGAGAATCCCGAGCGGGGTCCTGCCGCGCTCCTGCGGCGCGTCCGCGGCGGCCTGAGCCGGATCGCCGCCGGAGGATGCCTCGACCGCGGCATCCATCGCTGCGCCGGTCGTGATGAGGAGATGCTTGCCGATGAGGCCGCCCTTGCTGTGCGCGACGAGCACGCGGCCGGCCGGCGGCACGGGCAGCTCGGCGAGCAGGCGCTCCAGCCGGTCCGCGGTCTCGCTGATCGCGCGGCGATTCACGCCCAGACCGTGGACGACCTGCACCCGATGGCCGGCCGCGGCGAGGGCGTCGCCGAGAGGGCGGAGGAACGTCCAGTGCTCGTACACGCCGGGGAGCAGGACGACCTCGGGAAGCGACCCGGACTCGACGTGCCACGCACCCGGGGTGCGCCGGTGGCCGCGGATCGTCCACGGCGGACGCAGGATCGCGAGCTGCCGGCGCGCCGCGTAGATGTAGTCGGACGTCCACCACAGGGCTCGCCGCAGGCCCCACGGCCGTCCGGCCTGGCCGTCGGCTGCGGCATCCGTCCCGCTGCGCACCATGGGCGGCAGTCTACGAGCAGACGGGATCCGGATGCCGCGGCGGCCCCGCCCGATCGATCACGACGTGACACGCGGCTGGGCCGGCTCCGTCGTGCCGCGCACGCCGACAATGGCCGCCTCGACGACCGCCGCCGCGAGCGCGTCGATGACCTCGGCGGGCTGCCACTGCACCGGACCGTGCACGGCGATCTCGGCGAAGCCGTGCACCGCCGACCAGCACGCCCACTCCGCGAAGGGGCGCCGCTCGGGCGGGAGCGCACCGCTGGCCACCATCTGATCCAGGGTGTCGAGGAGGAGCTGGAAGGGGGCCACGATCTCGTCGTCCAGCGTGACGATGCCTTCCGCACCGCGCGGGTCCTGTGTCGCGAACGCCAGCTCGAACCAGCCGCGTTCCGACCGGGCGAAGTCGATGTAGGCCAGACCCACCCGGCGGAGGCGTTCGATCGAGGCATCCGCCGCTGACAACCCCCGCGGCGCGGCGTCCACTCGCGCGCGGATCGCGCGCGCGAGCGCGAGCTGCGCCTCGCCGGCGACCGCCCGCACGAGGTGCTCGCGGTCGGCGAAGTGGCGGTAGGCGGCGTTGGGGGAGACGCCCGCGGCGCGCGTGACCTCGCGCAGGGACACGGCGGCGGGTCCGCCCGTGCGCGCGAGGTGGAGGCCCTCCTCGATGAGGGCGCGTCGGAGGTCTCCGTGATGATAGGTCCGGGTCTGCGCGCCCATTGCACCGCCTCGCTCGAATGTGTACGGTGTCAACATCAATGTACACGGTGTCCACATCGAGCGTAACGCCGTCCTGATCCCTCGCCGTCCGCACACACGCCCCCACCAGAGAGAAGTCCGATGAGTCAGCCGACGCCCGCTCCGCCGATCGACGAGTCGCTGCAGTACACGCCCGGACCGCGCACGGTGCGCGCCTTCCACCACGTGCTGGCCAACACGGCGCTCGCGAACGTCACGTCGAGCTTCCTGTGGTTCGCCCTGACCTTCTGGGCATACCTCAAGACGGAGTCGGTCCTGGCCACGGCGATCATCGGCGGGTCGTACATGCTCCTCGTCGCGGTGTTCGGCGTCGTCTTCGGCGTGATCGTCGATCGCATGAAGAAGAAGGCCGTCATGGTGCTCTCGAGCGTCGTGACGCTGTCGACGTACCTCCTCGCGGGAGCGGTGTATCTCTCTTTCCCGGAGAGCGTGCTCATCGACTGGGGCGGCCCCTGGTTCTGGGTGTTCGCCGGGGTGATCCTGATCGGCGGGGTGGTCGAGAATCTCCGGAACATCGCGCTGTCGACGACGGTGACCCTGCTTGTGCCCTCCGACCGGCGCGACAAGGCGAACGGTCTTGTCGGGGCGGTTCAGGGCATCGCCTTCATGGTGACGAGCGTGTTCTCCGGGCTCTCGGTGGGACTCCTCGGCATGGGGTGGACGGTCGTCATCGCCATCGTCGCCACGGCGCTGGCTCTGCTGCACCTCCTGTTCGTGCCGATCCCCGAGCGCGGTGTCGCGCACGTCGAGGGCGCCGCACCCGCGGGCTTCGGATTCAAGGGCGTGATCCCGGCGGTCATGGCCGTTCCCGGGCTGCTCGCGCTCATCCTGTTCGCCACCTTCAACAATCTGGTCGGCGGAGTGTTCATGGCGCTCATGGACCCGTACGGCCTGACGCTCTTCTCGGTCGAGGTCTGGGGCATCGTGCTCGGAGTGACGAGCATCGGCTTCATCATCGGCGGCGGTCTGGTCGCCAAGTTCGGCCTCGGCAAGAACCCCGTCCGCACCCTGCTGCTCGTCAACGTCGGCGTCGCGCTGCTCGGGATGACCTTCGCGATCCGCGAGTGGTGGTGGCTTTACGCTCTCGGCATCCTGATCTTCATGGCGCTCATGCCGATCGCCGAGGCATCCGAGCAGACCATCGTGCAGCGGGTCGTGCCCTTCGAGAAGCAGGGTCGCGTGTTCGGGTTCGCCGCGAGCGTCGAGTCGGCCGCCGCGCCCGTCTCGGCGTTCATCATCGGCCCGCTCGCGCAGTTCTGGATCATCCCGTTCATGGACTCTCCTGCCGGGCAGGAGTCGCTCGGGTGGCTGCTCGGTCCGGGTGAGGCTCGCGGGATCGCGCTGGCGTTCCTCGGCGCGAGCCTCCTGCTGCTGATCGTCGTGCTCCTGGCGTTCGCATCGAAGCCGTACCGTCAGCTCTCCGACGCCTATGCGTCGGCGCCGCCGTCCCTGCACACCGAGGATGAGGGGACGGATGCCTCGGCTCCCGCCCGCTCCTCGCCCACCACCTGAGCGCGCCGGCACCGACGTCCGCCGACGTTCGCCCACAGGGCGTGACCTCCGCGCTGAGCGCCCGCGGCCGCCCCGCTCACGCCAGGATGGAGACATGATCTCGATCCCCAGCGTGACGCTCAACGACGGCACCGCCTTCCCCGAAGTGGGCCTGGGCACCTACAACCTGCGCGGAGAGGAGGGCACGGCGGCGATCGTCTCGGCGATCGAGACCGGCTACCGGCTCCTCGATACGGCGGTCAACTACGAGAACGAGCGCGAGGTCGGCGAAGCGGTTCGGCGCAGCGGGCTCGACCGTGACGAGCTGCTCGTCACCTCGAAGATCCCCGGCCGTCATCACGGATACGAACAGGCGATCGACAGCATCCAGGGATCGCTCGGCATGCTCGGGCTGGATCGCATCGACCTGCAGCTCATCCACTGGCCGAACCCCAGCGTCGGCAAGTACGTCGACACGTGGCGCGGCATGATCGAGGCGCGCGATCGCGGTCTGGTTCGATCGATCGGAGTCTCGAACTTCACCGAGGCCATGCTGACCGAGCTCGTCGACGCGACCGGAGTCGTACCCGCCGTGAACCAGGTCGAACTCCACCCGTACTTCCCCCAGGCCGCCTTGCGGGCCTTCCACGCCGAGCACGGCATCCGCACCGAGAGCTGGAGCCCGCTCGCACGCCGCAGCGAACTGCTGACCGAGCAGCTGCTCCAGGAGCTCGCCGTCGTGCACGACGTCACACCCACGCAGCTCGTGCTGCGCTGGCACGTCCAGCTGGGCAGCACCCCGATCCCGAAGTCGGCCGATTCCGACCGTCAGCGCGAGA
The DNA here is from genome assembly GCF_012847295.1 of Microbacterium sp. MF43. Lineage (GTDB taxonomy): Bacteria > Actinomycetota > Actinomycetes > Actinomycetales > Microbacteriaceae > Microbacterium. Next base: position 661,222 of record NZ_JABBDY010000002.1, on the reverse strand, counting down.
ATGCCGACATCTTCGACTTCGAGCTCACCGAGGATCAGGTCGAAGCCATCTCGAGCCTGGAGCGCGGACGCCTGTGGGGCGGCGACCCCGAGACGCACGAGGAGATGTAACCGGCGCGCTCCACGAGCTCAGCTGCGTGCGAGCCACTCCGCGAACGTCTCGGTGCCCAGGACGGCGTCGGGGCCCGGGAGTGCGTCACCCGCGCGCATCCCCTTCATCTGCGCGCCGGGCAGGCTCACCGACGGGATCCATCCGCGTCGCCCCTGGTGGCGCGCATAGGCGCGCACCATCTCATCCAGCCGTTCCTCGCGTGGGCCTCCGATGTCGCGGGCTCGTCCCTGCGCGGGGCCCGCGGCGACGCCGGCGAGGTGCGCGCCGACCTCCGCGGCAGCGATCGGCTGCACGCGCGCTCGCGGGGCGATGTGCAGCGGCCCCACCTTGGCGCGCTGGTACAGCTGCGCGGCGAACTCGTGGAACTGGGTCGCCCGCACGATCGTCCACGGGACGGCGGATGCCTCGACGACCCGCTCCTGCGCGACCTTGCCCGCGTAGTAGTCGTACGGGATGCGATCGATGCCGACGATCGACAGCAGCACCACGTGCCCGACTCCGGCGCGATGTGCGGCGGAGATCAGATTCCCGGTCGCGGTCGTGAAGAACGCGGTGGCGTCGGCCGCCGACAGCGTGGACACGTTCGCCGTGTCGATCACGGCGTCGACTCCGGCCAGCGCGGCATCGATCCCGGAGCCGGCGACCAGGTCGACCCCCTCGGCGCGGCTCAGGACGACGGCCTCGTGGCCCGCGGCTCGGACGGCCTCGACGGTCGGGCGCCCGACGGTTCCGGTTCCTCCGGCGACAGCGATCTTCATGGTGGGTCCTTCCTGGGCGGTCGATCCGCTCCGAACATCCGACGACGCAGCCCGCCAGAATGTGAGGGAAGCGCTCACATTCTCGCGGGCTGCGGTGTCGACGTGGGTGAAGGAGGAGCGGATGCCCGAGGTGGACGTGCTCGAGAGCGAGCGACGGAGCCTGCTCGCGCTGGCGTATCGCATGCTCGGCACGGTGGCCGACGCCGAGGACGCCGTGCAGGAGACCTATGTGCGCTGGTACCGGCTGACCGAGCCCGAGCGAGACGCCATCGCCAACCCGGGAGCGTGGCTCACGCGGGTGGCGAGCCGGGTCTGCCTCGACATGCTCGGTTCGGCCCGCGCCCGCCGTGAGCGGTACGTGGGGGAATGGCTCCCCGAGCCGGTCCCGGGGCAGTCGGAGATCGCGGCATCCGTCACCCGCGACCCGCTGGACCGTGTGACGCTCGACGACTCGGTGTCCACCGCGCTGCTCGTCGTGCTCGAATCCCTCACCCCGGCCGAGCGGGTGGCATTCGTGCTGCACGACGTGTTCGGCGTGCCGTTCGCCGAGATCGCCGCGGCGGTGGGACGGACACCGGATGCCGCGCGCCAGCTCGCCTCGCAGGCCCGCCGCCGCGTGCGCGAACGCCGTGCCGGAGCGGCGACGCGCGAGCAGCACGACGCCGTCGCGCGGGCATTCGCCGCCGCCACGGCCACCGGCGACCTCGCGGCCCTCGTCGCCGTGCTCGATCCGGACGTGGTCCTCACGGCCGACGGCGGCGGCCGCGTGTCGGCAGCGCGCCGGCCGGTGTTCGGCGCCGACCGGGTCGCCCGGTTCCTCCTGGGCCTGCCGCACCTGCTGCCGTCGGCTCAGGTCCAGCCGACGATGACGGGCGACGGACTGGCGTTCCTCGTCACGGTCGACGGACAGGCGGACGCCGTGATCTCCCTCGCGGTCTCGGGGGAGCGCGTCACGAACGTCTACATCGTGCGGAACCCTGACAAGCTCACCCTCTGGCGGGGTTAGCGTGGAAGCATGGCGACCCCCTTCGATTCCCTCGACGACTTCATCGCGCTTCCCCGGGTAGAGGCGCTCGCGCTGTCCCCCGACGCCGCGACGGCCGTTCTGACCGTCGCGGCCCTCAAGAAGGACGGGACCGGTTACGAGCGGTCGCTGTGGAGCGTCCCGGCGACAGGAGGCGGCGCTCCCCGGCGTCTCACGCGCTCGGCGAAGGGGGAGACCGGCGCGGCGTTCACCCCGAACGGCGACCTCCTGTTCGTCTCGGCGCGCCCCGACATCGACGGCGACGCCGACGACGAGTCCGGTCAGCTGTGGCTCCTGCCCGCAGCAGGCGGCGAGGCCCGCCCCGTGACACGGCTGTCGGGAGGCGTCGACGGCATCGCGGCGACGGCCGAGGCATCCGATCGCGTGGTGCTCACCGCTTCGTTCCTGCCCGCGGCCGACACGATCGAAGCCGACGCCGCGCTTCGTGCGCGGCGCAAGGAGAAGAAGGTCTCGGCGATCCTCCACGAGACGTACCCGGTGCGGTTCTGGGACCATGACCTCGGTCCGGCCGAGCTGCACCTCCTGGCCCTCGACACGGACGCGCTGGATGACACGCTCGCGGCCGTCGCTGCGGAGTCGGAAGCAGAGGATGAGAGTCGAGCGGATGCCGCGGCCGACGCCGCCGGTGCGACGGCCGCCGCTGAGGACGACTCCGACGAGAAGCCGTACCCCGCCACGCTCCCGCGACCACGCGACCTCACGCCGAAGCCCGGACGGTCCGTCGACCATGTCGCTGCGGCGCTGACGCCCGACGGCGCGACCCTCTTCGCCTCGATCGAGCACCGCGAGCAGCGTGGCGGCCGGCGCACGATCGTCGCGATCGACACGGCGACCGGCGGTCGGACGACCCTGTTCGACGAGGTGGACGTCGATTTCGAGATGCCCGCCGTCAGCCACGACGGCGCCCGCATCGCGTTCCTGCGCACCCTCAAGAGCACCCCGGCCGCGCCCACCGATCACGAGGTCTGGATCGCCAACACGGACGGCACCGACGCGCGTCGCATCGCCGCCGCGTGGGATCGCTGGGCCTCGTCGCTGCAGTTCGACGCCGACGACACTGCGCTCATCGCGACGGCAGACGACAACGGGCGGGGGCCCGTCTTCCGGCTTCCGCTCGATGGGGGAACGCCGCAGCGGCTGACCGACGACGACTTCACCTATGCCAACGTCGTCGTCGCACGCGGCACCGGAGACCTCGTCGCCCTCCGCTCGTCGTGGGTCGTCCCCCCGCATCCGGTGCACATCGCGCGGGATGGCTCGATCACCCCGATCGCGACGCCGGCGCCGTCACCGGCAGCCCCGGGCTCGATCACCGAGGTGGAGACCACGGCGGAGGACGGCGCTCGCGTGCGCGGCTGGCTTCTCCTGCCGGAGGGCGCGTCGGCCGAGGCACCGGCCCCGCTGCTGCTGTGGATCCACGGCGGGCCGCTCAGCAGCTGGAACGCGTGGAGCTGGCGGTGGGCTCCGCTGCTCGCGGTCGCCCGCGGCTACGCGGTGCTGCTCCCCGATCCCGCCCTGTCGACCGGTTACGGCCTGGACTTCATCGCGCGCGGCTGGAACAGCTGGGGCGGCAAGCCCTACACCGATCTGCTGTCGATCACGGACGCGGTGGAGCAGCGCGCCGACATCGACGAGTCCCGGACGGCCGCGATGGGCGGATCCTTCGGCGGCTACATGGCCAACTGGATCGCCGGGCACACCGACCGGTTCCGCGCGATCGTCACCCACGCGAGCCTGTGGGCGCTCGACCAGTTCGCCGGCACGACGGACAGCTCCGAGTACTGGCAGCGGATCTTCACGCTCGATGCGATGACGGAGCACTCTCCGCATCAGTTCGTGCGCGACATCCGCTCGCCCCTGCTCGTCATCCACGGCGACAAGGACTACCGGGTTCCGATCGGCGAAGGCCTGCGACTGTGGTCGGAGCTCGCCGAACACCACGCCGACGGAGACGGCCGGATGCCCCATCGCTTCCTGTACTTCCCCGACGAGAACCACTGGATCCTCAAGCCCCAGCACGCGGTCATCTGGTACGAGACGGTCTTCGCGTTCCTCGCCGAGCACGTGCTCGGCGAGACGCCGACCCGACCGGAGCTGCTCGGATAGGGCTGCCGCGCCGGCGGCACCCCACCGGCGGCACCGCACCGGCGGCACCGCACCGGCGGCACAACAATGCGGCACCGCACCGTGCCGCCCCACCGTGTCGCCCCACCGTGGCACTGCACTGTTGCACCGTGCCCGGGCGGCCGTGTCCGGGCCCTGGTCACCGTGCCCGGGGACGGTCAGCCCTCGTGGCGGATCTCGCAGTCGCTCCCCGGCGAGAGGATCGTCTCGTGGCCGTCGTCGTATCGCACGACGAGAAGCGGGTTGTCGCCCTCGCCGCGGACCTCGACGACCTCGCCGGCACGCTCGGCGGCGCCCACGATCCGTCCGTGGATGATGACGCGATCCCCGACGTTCGCTCGCATGCGGATCACCTCCTGGCGCACACGATACGACGCGCGAGCCGGCCGCGGTAGACGGATGCCGCTACAGCTGCGCTCCGTTGTCGTCGCGATTCTCCAGGCCGACGTTGCGACCGCGCCACGACTCGTACGCGATGAGCCAGCCGATCGAGACGGCGAACGCGAGGAAGAGGCCTACGAGCAGCTGGCCCCAGATCAGGCCGAACACGATACCGAGCGTGAAGATGAGGGCCGTGCCGAAGGCCCAGCCCGAGTGGCCGCGCGTCCAGCGTTTGCGAGGTGTGGTCATGCGCACAGCCTAGGGCGAGCCTGACCGCGGACTGTGCACGCTCATCCTTGCGCGGCGTTGAGCGCGATCATCCAGTCGATCCCGAACCGATCGGTCAGCATGCCGAAGCGGCCGCCCCACGGCGGGGTGTCGAACGGCATGACGATCGTGCCGCCGTCGGCGAGCCCGTTCCAGTAGCGATCGAGCGCTGCCTCATCGTCTCCGCTGACCGACACCGAGATGCCCGCCGGCGCGCGGTACTCCATTCGACCGGGGGTGTCGGCGCCCATCAGCACGAAGCCCTCGGGCGTCGTGAGCTGCGCGTGCATCACCAGGTCGCTCTCGGACGGATCGTCGACCATGCCCTCGAACTGCCCGAACGTCGAGATGTCGAGGTCGCCGCCGAAGACGCCCTGGTAGAAGGTCATCGCATCGCGGGCGTTGGTCCTGAACGAGAGGTAGGGGTTGAGGCTGGGCATGGTGCACTCCAGGAGGGGATGGAATCGGATGCCGCGCCCGGCCGCGTGGCATTTCCCAGTGTGTCCCCGACCTCCGACACTCTCACGACGCCGGGGCGTCGTCTGCGTGGGGTCCAGCCGCCGCCCACGCGACCGCATCGTCGATCGCCGAGACGGCGAAGATGCGCACGTCACCGGGAAGGAGGAAGGACAGGCCGTGCACGATCTCGCCGATGATCCCGTGGTCGGTGACCAGTGCGATGCGTCCCCAGACGCTCGCAGGCTTCCCCTCCAGCTTGACGTCCTGCCACATCGCGCCGAGCGAATAGCGCTCGAACTCGTCGCCGAGGACGAAGACGAGGTTCACCTTGCGGCCGGCCTCGACGGCGGCTTCGATCGCAGGATCGAGGACGCTCTCGTAATCGGAGGCCTCGACCGCGCCGACGGCGCGGAATCCGAGGACGTCGTCGGGCAGTCCGTGCATCGTCTCGATCATGCGCTCATCCTGGCGTGCCGCGGGGCGCCCGCGCCACTAACACGCGGTGCGGCACGACCTGAGCCCGAGCCAGACGCCGGCCGAGGCATCCGTCCCCGGCGTCACGAAGTTCGCAGAATCGCGCGAAACTCGCAGAAATGTGGCGGATGAATGCGGATTCGCGGTGATTCTGCGCGTCTCGCGAGCCCATCCCGCGAGCCCATCCCGCGAGCCCGCAGCGGCGACGACAGCTGAGGGTCACACCGCGCGGCGCGTGACGCAGCGGGCGGTGCACAGAGGGTCGGCCGCCGAGGCGGCGCGCGGAGTGCGCGCGGCTCGCTCGCCGGTCAGCGGTCGCGGTGATCCTCGGGATGCAGACGCGGCGCGCGGCGCGGCTCGCGCACGCCGCTCGCGGAGAGGAGCCGGATGACGCGCTGCCGCTGACCCGCCCACGGCGCGAGCAGCCGAAGCATCCCGTCGTCGTCCACGCGCTCGCCGGTGAGGGCGTATCCGACTTCGTGGGCGAGGTGGAAGTCTCCCACGCTCACCGCGTCGGGGTCGCCGAGGGCGCGGATGCGGGTCTCGGCCGACGTCCACGGGCCGATCCCGGGCTGGCTGACCAGGATGCGGTCGACCGCCTCGCCGTCCTCTGCGGCGAGCACGGCCCGCACGATCGACTCGCCGCGTCGCGCTGCGCGGACCACGGTCTTCGACTGCGGCGGCTCGAGTCCCGCGCGATGCCAGGCCCACGACGGCACCTGCTGCCACGCGTCGATCGCCGGCGGGGCGAACATCGGGCGCGGCGTCGGCCCGGGTGCGCGTTCGCCGAACCACGTGACGATGCGGCGCCACGCCGCGAAAGCCTGCATGCCCGTGACCTTCTGCTCGAAGATCGCGCACGCGAGCGCGTCGAAGACCAGTCCCGTGCGCGCCAGCCTCAGGCCGGGATTGCGCCGGTGGGCTTCGGCGATGAGCGGATGCCTCGACCCGTCGAACGACGAGGGATCATCGCCTGCCCCGCACAGGCCGGGGAGCTGCGCGAGCGCCCACTCGCGCCCCGGCCCCCACGCCGCCCCTCGGATGACCCCCGGGTGCGTCTCGCGGATCGCGAGCGTGGCGACGCCTTCGGGCGTGCGGCTCACCCGCCAGATGACCGACCCGGACACGGTCATGGTGGGGTCGGCGGCGCCGCGGCGCAGGAACAGCAGCGTGCGCGGGAGGTCGAGCGGATGCCGCGGACGATACTCCGTCTCGAGCGGGCGACCGGGGTCGGGCCGCGGGTCGCGGGCCGCCGCCGCCGTCAGGCGGCGGGGCGGGGCGACGGAGGACATGCCTCGACGATACGCCTCGACCGCCGACATCCGACCCCCGTCATCGCCGCACGGGCCGCAAACCGCGATTGACTGGATACGGCAGAGCGCCGAGCTCCCGCGAGGAGGAGAAGAGCATGACCGTCAAGACAGCCCTCATCACCGGTGCATCCTCGGGTATCGGTGAGGCCACCGCCCGGAGGCTGCGATCCCTGGGGTACGTGGTGTACGGCGCGGCCCGCCGCGTCGATCGGATGAGCCAGCTCGAGGCGGAGGGGATACGGACGGTCGCGATGGACGTGACCGACGACGAGTCGATGCGCGCGGCCGTCGATCGGATCCTGGATGAGACCGGGCGCATCGACGTCCTCGTGAACAACGCCGGCTACGGCTCGTACGGCGCGCTCGAGGACATCGCCATCGAGGAGGGCCGCCGCCAGTTCGACGTCAACGTCTTCGGAGCAGTGCGCCTGGCGCAGCTCGTGCTCCCCCACATGCGGCAGCGGCGATCGGGAACCATCGTCAACATCTCGTCGATGGGCGGCCGCATCTACACGCCCCTCGGCGGCTGGTATCACGGCACGAAGTTCGCACTCGAGGCCCTGAGCGACTGCCTGCGCATGGAGGTGAAGCCGTTCGGCATCGATGTCGTGATCGTCGAGCCCGGGAGCATCGCGACGGAGTGGGGGAGCATCGCAGCCGACAACGTCCTCGCGACGTCCGGGAGCGGGCCGTACGCCCCGCAGGCGGCAGCGGTGTCGAATCTGCTGCGGGCCGAGTCGGGCAGCAGTCGCACCTCCCCGCCCTCGGTCGTCGCCGATGCCATCGCGAAGGCCGTGAGCGCCCGCAGGCCCAAGACGCGCTACGTCGTCGGCTTCGCGGCTCGCCCGCTCATCACTCTGCGCGCGCTGCTGCCGGATCGGGCGTTCGACGGCCTCATCGCGCGCGCAGCCGGCATCCCTCGCCGGGCGCGGGGCGGCTGACACCGCACGCGTGCAGCGTCCCCCGTGTTCGTCTGCACGAAGCGACGCCCGGCCGGAGGCGGAGGGTCGATTCCGCGCGACGACGTGCGGGCGCGCGCCGGCCCAGGTCAGAAGCGGTCGGGCGACGGGGTGCCGTGGCCGTAGCGGATGACGACGTCGGCGTGGCGGTCGAAACGGTAGCCGACACCGCGCACCGTGCGGACGATGTCCTCGTAGCGCCCGAGCTTCGCGCGCAGGCGCCTGACGTGGACGTCGATGGTGCGCTCGCCCGGGGCCTCCTCTTCGGTGGCGCCCTGCCAGAGCGACGTCACGAGCTCGGTCCGCTCGATCGTGCGTCCCTCGCGCAGCACGAGGTACTGCAGCAGCTCGAACTCCTTGAAGGTGAACGCGGCCGACTCGCCGTCGATCAGGACGCGCTTGCGGGAGATGTCGACGACGACCCCGCCGCCGGCGCGGTCCTCGTCCTCGGGCTCCTCCTGCTTCGTGCGCGCGATCGCCGACGGCTCGTGCAGCGCGAGGCGGACGACGTCGACGTCACGCCCGCCGGAGCCGACGGGGGCGAGGGCGACGGTCGCGTACGTCTCGGCGTCGGGTGCCAGCTCGCCGAGGGTGCGGCGCAGCGCTTCGACGAGCACGCCGAGGCTGACACCGGATGCCGCGGCCTTGGCCTCGTCGATGCCGACGTACAGTGCGAAACCGCGCGGTGCGGTGCCGGGGGGCAGGTTGCGCTGGGCCGGGGCAGCCGGAGCCTCAGCGGGAGCGGGCGTCTCAACCGTCGGCACGGGACGGGTGACGGCGCGGAGGTGGCGGACCGGCGCGGTGGCGGCGGGACGGTCGAGGAGAGCGGTGGTCGACATGATGATGGTCCTTGCGGGAGGGAGCTCCTGCCGGATGACGGCCAGAGGGGAGCTCGGATGTGCTGATGCCCGATGGGGCGGTGCCCTTCGTCGGGCGATGTGCGAGGCATCCGGGTGCGCGTGATCGACGCACGAAACCGGTGCTTCGGGGGACTCGCCAGGCCGTTGTCTCAGAAGCGGCGTGCGGGTCCGGCGGGGTCACCGTGCTAGTGGCACATTCGACAACACATGACAACGCGGCCGGCCATCATCATGCCGGCAGCTCCGTTCGCCTCCCAGGCGGACAGGTAGCGTGCGTTGTCAGTCATGTGGCCGATTATGACGGAGTGCGTCCCAATGCGTCAAATCGCCCTGGCGCGGCATCCGGATCATGACGAAATGTGACACTTTGCTCAGTCTCGTCCGGCAGAGGCTCAGGCTGCTCGATCGGAGGATATGTCGGAGATTCCGACAAATCTCTTGCGCGGGGCATCCGGATGTGCATAACATGCCTGTCGAAGCGTTTCCGCGAAGCGTTTCGACAGGGAACTTCCGACAGACGACGAGGTCGATGTGGCGAACATCAACGAGGTGGCCGAAGCCGCCGGGGTGTCCATCAGCACGGTGTCGTACGCGCTGAGCGGAAAGCGCCCCGTCGCCGCCGATACACGGCGGCGCATCGAGGCGGCGGTCCGCGAACTCGGGTACAGCCCCAACGCGGGTGCCCGCATGCTGGCCGGTTCGCGCACCCAGATCTTCGCGCTGACCGAGCCGCTGCGGAAGGACACGCACGCTCCGACGCACATGGCGTTCGTGCTCGCGACCGCCGTGGCCGCCCGCCGGCACGACTACGACATCCTGCTGCTGACGGACGAGCAGGCGCAGGCCGGCATGAGCCGGGTCGCGGCGAACGGTCTCGTCGACGCGATCCTCGTGCTCGACGTGGCGCCCGATGACGCGCGCGTCGGGCTCGCCCGGCAGATCGCGACGCCGACCGTCTTCATCGGGATCCCCGACGACAACGACGGGCTCATCTGCGTCGACCTCGACTTCGAGGCGGCCGCCGCCTGGGCGGTCGACCTCCTGGCGGACGCGGGGCACACGTCGATCGGACTGGTCGGCCAGACGGAGACGGCGTACGTCAAGTCGAACTTCCCGCCCCGCGTGCGCGCGAGCGTGCTGGCGCGCAGTGCCGATCGGGGGGTCGCCGCTGCGTACGGCACGACCGGCTCGAAGCACGCGAACCGTCAGGCGGCGCGCCGAACCACGGCCGACCTGCTCGACGCCGGAGCGACGGCGCTCGTGCTGCACTGCGCGGACGAGGCGCACGCCGCGGTGCTCGCCGAGCTCTCCTCGCGAGGGCTGCGCGTCCCCGAGGACATCTCGCTGATCTCCGTCGGCGCATCCTTCGACACCTCGGCGCTTCCCGTGCGGATCGACTCGATCCCGCTGATCCCCGAAGCATCGTGCGACCTCGCCGTGGAGCTCGCGCTCCAGACGCTCGGCACCGACGCCCCAGAACCCGGTGTGCGCCTGATCGCGCCCACCTACTCCGCTCAGGGCTCGATCGCGAGCCCCCGATCGTCGGAGGCCGCGGCGCACTGAGCGCCGAGGCATCCGATCTGCGCTTCATGCCCCGAATCGAAGCGCTTCGATAACCGAATCCGAACACCCCGACCAACGCAGGTCACCACGAAAGGAGTGCCACCGATGGCACGAATCACACGCAAGAACGCCCGTCGCGGCCTCGCCGCGGTCGGCGCCCTCACCGTCGGGGCCATCGCGCTGGCCGGCTGCGCGGGCGGCTCCTCCGACCAGGGCGACGGCGACACCCTGAAGCTGTGGCACTACGAGGGTGCCGACAGCGCGATGGGCAAGGCCTGGGCCGAGGCGATCGAGGTCTTCGAAGAGGAGACCGGCGCGACCGTCGAGTTCGAGGAGAAGTCATTCGAGCAGATCCAGAAGACCGCGAGCCAGGTGCTCGACACGGATGCCGCGCCCGACCTCATGGAGTTCAACAAGGGCAACGCGACCGCGGGCTTCCTCGCGTCGACCGGCCTCATCTCCGACATCGGCGAGGCCGTCGACGAGTACGGCTGGGCGGACAAGCTGGCGCCGTCGCTGCAGACCACCGCCAAGTACTCCGAGGACGGGGTCATGGGCGGCGACACCTGGTACGGCATCCCGAACTACGGCGAGTTCGTCGGCGTCTACTACAACCTCGATGCCTTCGAGGCGGCGGGGCTCGAGGTCCCCACGACCTACGACGAGTTCATCGATGTGCTGGATGCGTTCGTCGCGCAGGGCATCACCCCGCTCGCCGAAGCCGGAGCCGAGTACCCGCTCGGCCAGCTCTGGTACCAGCTCGCGCTCTCGCAGGCGGACCGTCAGTTCGTGAACGACTACCAGCTCTACGAGAACCCCGTGGACTGGCAGGGCGACGAGGTCACCTACGCGACCGAGACGCTCCAGGAGTACGTCGACAAGGGCTACATCGCCTCCGATGTGTCGTCGGTGAAGGCCGAGGACGCCGGTGTCTCGTGGATCAACGGCACCGCGCCGATCTTCGTCTCGGGCTCCTGGTGGTTCGGTCGCTTCGTCGCCGAGGCGACCGGCTTCGAGTGGACGATGACTGCGTTCCCCGAGAGCGACCTCTCGCTGGGCTCGTCGGGCAACCTGTGGGTCGTCCCCGAGAACGCGGCCAACAAGGAGCTCGCGTACGAGTTCATCGACATCACGATGCGCCCCGAGATCCAGGCCATCATCGGCAACAACGGCGGCGTCCCCGTCGCGGCCGACCCCGCCGACATCACCGATGAGAAGAGCCAGCTCCTGATCGAGACGTTCAACGGCATCCTCGACGCCGACGGCCTCTCGTTCTACCCCGACTGGCCCGCCCCCGGCTTCTACGACGTGATCGTGCGCGAGCTCCAGGGCCTCGTGACCGGAACGCAGGATGCGCAGGCGACCAACGCGAACCTCGGCGCAGAGTACGAAGAAGGAACAGCGGACTTCCGCTGACCGATTCGCGGGGGCGGCGCAGCCGTGCCGCCCCCGCACCCCACGGGAGTCGAACATGTCTGTCATGACCCGCGCCGAACGCGGCGCCGCCACGAAACCGCCACGCGAAGAGCCGGCGATCCCGCAGGGACGATCCGGGACAGCCGGGTACTGGCTGTACCTCCTGCCCGGATTCGTCCTGCTGCTGGTGATCATCGTGATCCCGCTCGTGTTCAACGTGTACCTCACGTTCACGAAGTGGCGAGGGGTGCGCGAGCCCGAGTTCATCGGCCTCGACAACTGGGTGAAGATCTTCAGCGACGAGGACTTCTGGACCTCGTTCGCCAACTCGGTCTGGATGATCGTGGCGATGGTCGTCATCCCGACCATCCTCGGCCTGATCATCGCCGCCCTGCTGTTCGACGTCGTCGGCCGCAAGTTCGGCGGCAAGGTCGGCAGCTTCCTGCGCGCCACCTACTACCTCCCGCAGATCCTCCCGATCGCGGTCGCGGGCATCGTGATCGGCTGGCTCTTCCGCCCCGGGGCGACCGGCGCGATCAACCAGATGCTCGGCGTCTTCGGCATCCCGCCGTACGACTGGCTCGGCCAGATGCCCTCGGCGCTGCTCGTGCTCATGGCGGTGCTGGTGTGGGTGCAGATCGGCTACCCGATCGTCGTGTTCATGGCCGCGCTGCAGCGGGTGGATCCGGAACTGTACGAGGCCGCCGAACTCGACGGCGCGAACTGGTTCCAGCGGTTCGGCGCCATCACCCTCAGCATCATCCGGCCCGAGGTCTTCGTCGTCACCCTCACGTGCACGATCGCGGCGCTCAAGGTGTTCGGCCCCGTGTACGTGATCACGCAGGGCGGCCCCGCCGGGGCGACCCTGGTGCCCGCGTACTACGCCTACACGGAGTTCTTCACCAAGCGGAACGTCGGGTACGGCGCGACCATCGCCACCGTGCTGACGATCCTCGTCGTGATCGTCTCGATCATCTTCATCCGGGTGCAGAACTCGCTCGAGCGCAAGGAAAGGGCGGGTCTGTGATGGCCGCGACCACTGCCATCGTCACGTCGGGAAAGGTGCGCACGCGCCCGCGGGGCGGCATGACCAAGAAGCGTCCCCTGGACTGGCTGCTGCTCGTCGGTGTCGTCCTCGGAGCGCTCGTCGTGATGGTGCCCTTCTATCTGATCCTGGTGAACGCCTTCAAGTCGCCCATCGACTACGCGACCTCGGGTCCGTTCGCGCTCCCGCAGGTCATCGACCTCAGCGGCATCCAGAACTTCTGGGACCGGGTGAACTTCCCGCAGAAGGTGTGGAACTCGATCTTCATCTCGGGCATCGTCGCGGTGCTCGCGGTGCTCATCTCGGTGCTCAACGCGTTCGCGATCGGCATCGGCCGCGTCCGGGGGCGCACCTGGATCGTGCTGCTGTTCCTGCTGGCGAACCTCCTGCCTCAGGAGGCGCTCCTCTACCCGCTGTACTACATGTTCAAGTCCGTCGGCCTGTACGACAACGTGTGGTCGGTCATCATCGTGTTCACGGTGGTGCAGGCGGCGTTCGGCACGTACCTCCTGGCGTCGGTGTACGGCACCTTCCCCAAGGAGGTCCTCGAGGCGGCCGCCCTCGACGGGGCCACCCGCTGGCAGATCCTGTGGCGCGTGGTCTTCCCGATCAGTCGTCCGACACTGTCGGTGCTGCTCATCTTCTTCTTCATCTGGACGTGGAACGAGTTCCTCATCCCGCTGACGTTCCTGGCTTCCAACGCCAATCAGACGGTGCCGGTCGCGATCAGCGTCCTGCAGGGCGACCGCCTCATGGACGTCACGACGACCGCGGGATCCGCGCTGCTCGGCGTCATCCCCACGCTCGTCTTCTTCCTCATCTTCCAGCGCACCCTCACGCGAGGCATCACGGCAGGAGCAGTCAAGTAATGAAGTTCACCGACGGGTTCTGGCAGCTCCGTCCCGGAGTCACCGCGCTCTACGCCCAGGAGGCATACGACGTCTGGGAGACGGATGCCACGGCCGACGGCCCCGGCCTGGTCGTGACCGCCCCGACGTCGGTCATCGCCAAGCGCGGCGACACGCTCAACCGCCCGGTGCTCACCGTCACGATCTCCTCACCCCTCGAGGGCGTCGTGCGGGTGCGGATCGCCCACCACGAGGGCGGAGCGTGGCATGGCGGGTTCGGCCTGCCCGGGGCCATCGAAGGCGGTGCGGGCGCGGCATCCGTCGACCGTGAAGGAGGAAGCCTGACGACCGGGAGGCTCACGGCGCGCGTCGCGCACGGCGCACCGTGGTCACTGTCGTTCGAGCACGAGGACCGTGTCCTCACCCGCAGCGGGCACAAGGCACAGGGGTACGTGCGCCTCGCGCCCCATGCGCAGGTCGACACGGGAGTGGTCGGCAACGCACGCGGCGAATCGCCGGCCCCGCAGGAGCGCGTGTTCGTGCACGAGCAGCTCGACCTCGGCGTCGGCGAGGTCGTCTACGGTCTCGGCGAGCGCTTCGGACCGGTGGCGAAGAACGGGCAGACCGTCGAGATCTGGAACGCCGACGGCGGCACGTCGAGCGAGCAGGCCTACAAGAGCGTGCCGTTCTATCTGTCGAGCCGCGGGTACGGCGTGCTCGTGAACGATCCCGGCCACGTGTCGTTCGAGGTCGGCTCAGAGGCCGTCGAACGCGTGCAGTTCTCGGTCCCGGGCGAGGTGCTCGAATACTTCGTGATCGACGGCCCGACGCCGAAGGACGTGCTGACCCGCTACACCGCCCTCACCGGCCGGCCGCCCATCGTGCCGGCGTGGTCGTACGGCCTGTGGCTGTCGACGTCGTTCACCACCGACTACGACGAGGCGACCGTCACGTCGTTCATCGACGAGATGGCCGCGCGCGAGCTCCCGGTCTCGGTGTTCCACTTCGACTGCTTCTGGATGCGCGAGTTCAACTGGTGCGACTTCGAATGGGACCCGCGGACGTTCCCCGACCCCGACGGCATGCTGGCCCGGCTGCACGAGAAGGATCTCCGCGTGTCGGTCTGGATCAATCCCTACATCGGTCAGCGCTCGCCGCTCTTCCGCGAGGCCGCCGAGCAGGGCTTCCTCGTGAGGCGGGCCGACGGCTCGGTGTGGCAGTGGGACCTGTGGCAGGCAGGCATGGGACTGGTCGACTTCACCAACCCCGACGCGACCGCCTGGTACCAGGCGCATCTGCGTCGCCTGATCGATCAGGGCGTGGACTGCTTCAAGACCGACTTCGGCGAGCGCATCCCGATCGACGTGGAGTGGGCGGACGGCTCCGACCCGCAGCGCATGCACAACCTGTACACCCGGCTCTACAACGAGGCCGTCCACGCCGTCCTGGTCGAAGCGCGCGGCGAGGGCGAGGCGGTGCTCTTCGCCCGTTCGGCCACCGCCGGTGGTCAGACGATGCCCGTCCACTGGGGCGGCGACTCCACGTCGACGTTCGCGTCGATGGCCGAGACCCTGCGTGGCGGACTCTCCCTCGCCTTCAGCGGATTCGCGTACTGGAGCCACGACATCGGCGGCTTCGAGGGGACGCCCGACGCCGCGGTCTTCAAGCGCTGGACGGCGTTCGGCCTGCTGGGATCGCACTCCCGGTTCCACGGCTCGGGCTCGTACCGCGTGCCGTGGGTCTTCGACGAGGAGGCTGTCGAGGTCACCCGGCGCTTCACCCAGTTGAAGATGCAGCTCATGCCCTACCTGTTCCAGGCGGGAGTGGATGCCGCCGCCACCGGTGTGCCGATCCTCCGGCCCATGCTGCTGGAGTTCCCGGACGACCCGGCGGTGCTGCACCTCGACCGCCAATACATGCTCGGCGCCGACATCCTCGTCGCGCCGGTGTTCTCCGTCGACGGCGAGGTGGACCTCTACCTTCCGGAAGGGGAGTGGACGAGCCTGATCACCGGTGAGACAGTGACCGGCGGACGCTGGCGTCGCGAGACCCATGGCTTCGACAGCCTCCCTCTCTACGCCCGTCCCGGCGCCGTCATCCCGTGGGGCGCCCGGTCGGATCGGCCTGACTACGACTACCTGGACGGTGTGCGGCTGCGGGTCTTCCCCGGCGGGTCCGGACACCGCACCGTGACCGTGACGACGCCCGACGGCCGATCCGAAGACCTGTCCGCCGACCTGTCCGAGGTGACACGATGAGTCAGGTGACCGATTCCGCGACCATCACCGACAGCCCCGACTATCGCGACGCGGGGCTGGTGTTCCCGCCCGGCTTCACATTCGGCTCGGCCACGGCGTCGTACCAGGTGGAAGGCGCGTTCGACGAGGACGGCCGCGGCCCGTCGATCTGGGACACATTCAGCAAGACGCCCGGGAAGGTGTGGAACGGCGACACCGGCGATGTGGCGTGCGACCACTACCACCGTGTCGACGCCGATCTCGACCTCATGAAGGAGCTCGGACTCGGGGCGTATCGCTTCTCGATCGCGTGGCCGCGGATCATGCCCACCGGTACGGGTGCCGTCAACCAGGCGGGTATCGACTTCTACTCGCGTCTGGTCGACGGACTGCTCGAGCGAGGCATCCGTCCCGTCGCCACCCTGTACCACTGGGACCTGCCGCAGGCGCTGGAGGATGCCGGCGGCTGGCCCGCCCGCGCGACCGCCGACGCGTTCGAGCGATACGCCGAGGTCATGGGCGCGGCGATGGGCGACCGCGTGCACACCTGGACGACGCTCAACGAGCCGTGGTGCTCGGCGTACCTGGGCTACGGCCAGGGCGGACATGCGCCCGGTCGCCACGAGCCCGCCGCCGCGCTCGCCGCCGTGCATCACCTGAATCTGGCTCACGGCCGTGCGGTCCAGGCGCTGCGCGCGACGTCGAGCGGCGACCCCGACTACTCGATCACGCTCAACTTCCACGTGCTGCGCGGCGTCGGCGACGGCGCGGCCGAAGCGATGCGACGCATCGACGGCCTCGCGAACCGTGTGTTCACGCATCCCCTGCTCGCCGGTGAGTACCCGGCGGACGTCATCGCCGACACGGCGGCCGTCACCGACTGGTCGTTCGTGCACGACGGTGATCTCGCGGTGATCAACCAGCCGATCGACGTCCTGGGCGTCAACTACTACTCGACGGCCACGGTCCGCCTGTGGGACGGCGTCTCGCCGAAGCAGATGAACGACGGTCACAAGGGTGCGCCCGGCGGAACCGCGTGGCCCGGCAGCGACCAGGTCGTGGAGTTCGTCGAGCAGCCGGGGCCCTACACCGAGATGGGCTGGAACATCGCCCCCGAAGGGCTGGAGGAGCTACTCCTCGGGCTCCACGCCGAGTTCCCCGATCAGCCGCTCATGGTGACCGAGAACGGCGCCGCGTTCGCCGACGAGGTCGCCCCAGACGGGTCGGTGCCCGACCTCGAGCGGCTCGACTACCTGCGTCGCCACTTCACGGCCGCTCACCGGGCGATCGAGCAGGGCGTCGACCTGCGCGGCTACTTCGTGTGGTCGCTCCTGGACAACTTCGAGTGGGGCTACGGGTATGCCAAGCGGTTCGGCATCGTGCGCGTCGACTTCGACACGCTCGAGCGCACCGTGAAGGACAGCGGTCTCTGGTACTCGCGGCTGGCCCGCACGGGAGTCCTCCCGGCCTGAACGCGCGCCGGGATGTCGCTGTGCAGAAGCCGCGACATCCCGACGGCGCGCGTCCCGGCATCCGCGCGCGGTCGTACTCTGTCGAGGTGACTGAGTTGCGCTTCACCCACGAGGCGGATGCCTCGCGCTACACGCTCCATCGTGGCGACGACCTCGTCAGCGTGCTCGACTACCGCGACGACGGCCGCACGGTGGCGATGACGCGGGCGTATACGGTGCCCTCCTTCCGCGGCCACGGTTACGCGGGCGAACTGGTCGACCGTGCCGTCACCGAGCTCGAGCGATCCGGCGGGCGCCGCGTGGTGCCCGTGTGCTGGTACGTCGCGGACTGGTTCACGGCCCACCCGGGCCGCGGCGAGATCCTCGCCGACCGCCGCTCGGCCTGACCGGCCCCGAAGGGGGACTGGTCCGGCAGGGTCGGATGCCGCGGCGAGCGGTGCCGCTCCGCTTCTGTCAAGCCCCTCTCGGACCACCAGGATCGCGGCCAGGCTGGAAGCCGACGAGAGGAGCGATCCATGGACCGCGACTTGCCAGACGGCGTCATCGACGCCGATCCGCCCGGCGGCTGGGATGGCGTCGGAGACGACGAGACCGCCGCTCGCAACCAGGAGGCGGTCGACGCCGACCAGTTGCTCACCGGCGCCCCGCTGCGGCCCGACGACCCCATCGAGGGTGAGATCGCGCGCCAGAGCGCCGATCCGGATCTCGCAGCCGACACCGACCGAGGCGAAGAGGAGCCGTGATGGCCACGAACGAGAACCAGCGACCCGACGATCCGCAGCGCGAGGACGTCCCGGCGCCCGGCGCGCCCGAGCCCAGCCACCAGGCCGTCGGCATCGGCGTCACGAACGTCTTCGATGCGGGCGACCACCATGGGCAGGACGGGGGTCGCGACACCGTGACGGCAGGACAGGCCCAGCGCACTCCCGGCGGCCTCGGATCAGAGCAGGAGCAGCGGCTTCCTGCGATGTCGCAGAATGACGCGTCGGCGATCGACAAGGTTTCGGGCATCGTCGCGCAGACTCGACAGGATGTCGGCACCGAATCCGTCGACCGGATCGCCGAGGTGCTGTCGCAGCGCTTCGAGCAGTCGGGCATCGATCTGCCCGAACACGAAGTGCGCGAGCTCGCTCAGCAGATCGCGACCGGCGATTCGTCGTCGCCGCAGCAGCCCTGACGCACCGACGCGATGCCGCCGAGGCGATGCCGCCGACTCACGGGTCGGCGGCATCGTCGCGTCAGGCGACCGCGCAGGCGGTGGTGGTGCAGACCTCGGGCGTGCTGAGGCGCGCTCCGATCGGTCGTGCCCACGTGGCCGGCTGCGGCTGCGGGCGGGCGGCGACCTGCGCGGCACGCGCGTCTTCGAGTGCGGCATGGCGAGCGCGGATCGCGACGAGGATCGCCTGGTCGCGATCGCGCGACCAGGTGTCGTGGCGGTACTGGTGTTCGGCGGCGGTGACGAGCGAGAGCATTGCTTCCTCCGTTGGTTCCGATAGTCAGAACGTACGCCGGGCCTCCGACATTGCCGCTTCCGCGGCAGGTGGCAGGAATCCTGCGCGAGCAGGCAGTGTTAGCGGTCGCCCGCGAACTCTCGGATCAGAGCGGCGGCGGGCGCGGCATCCCGGATCATCGTCTCGTGCCCGTGGTCGGGCACCTCGCTGTACCGCGCGTCGGGCATGGCCGCGACGATGCGCAGGCACCACTGCCTCGTCGCCACGAGGTCGTCCTCGCCGCGCAGCACCAGCGTCGGAGCCGCCACGCGCGGGAGCACGTCCTCCGGCCGGTGGGCCAGCATCGCCTGGAACTTCGCGCCGAGGCGAGGACCCGCCCGCACGTACTCGCGGGCGCCGCGCGCGATCACCCGAGGGCTCTCCACGGCGATGTCGCGCAGCAGGCGCGCGAACTGGCGGGGCGCCGTGCGGGCGGCAGGATCCACGGTCGGTCCGACCAGCACGAGCTTCGCCACGGTGCCCGGATGCCTCGCCCCCAGCTCGAGGGCGACCTGCGCGCCCATCGAATGACCGATCACCACCGCGGGCTCGCGCACGCTCTCCGTCAGGAACCTCGCGACCAGGTCGGCGGTCCGCTCCATCGTGAGCACCCGCTCCGGCTCGGGCGCCTCTCCGTACCCGGGCAGATCGATCGCCACCACCTCGCCCGACCCGTCCAGGTGGGCGACCAGGTCGGCGAAGACGCTCCGGCCCATCCCGATCCCGTGGATCAGCACGTACGTCGGGGTCCCAGACCCGCGTCGGTCGGCGACCAGGGTCGCGCCGGCGAACGTGAAGCGTCGAGCAGGGGCCACACCCGAAGCGTAGGCGACGAACCCGCTCAGGCCGCGCCGGGCTCGTCGCGCAGGCCGACGCGATCGGGGATGTCGAACTGCACGCGGCGCAGCCACTCCGGCTCGGGCCACGGGCGCGACGCCGGCAGGGAGCGCAGGCGGGCGCGGAGGGCGGAGTCGGATGCCTCGACCGGCAGCACGCGCGACGGCGCCCGGTGCGCGAGGGCGCCGAGCCACCAGTGCCGCCACGTGCCCTCGATCGACTCCGGGCCGGCGACGAGATAGTAGTCGGGCATGACGGCATCGCCCGCGTCGAACAGGCCGAGCAGGAGGTCGACCTCGAGCTCGAGCGTGCCGAGAGTGGCTCGCTCCTCGTACAGCTCGACCCATGCGGCTGCCACGTGCTCGAGGGGATCGGCATCGTGGACGACGTAGGGGCGGGATGACGCGGCGACCGCGCGAGCGGCGTCGGCGGGATCCGTCGCGCGCAGCGTCAGGGCGGCGATCGCGGGAAACCGGGAGAGGCCGCTCAGGAGCTCTTCGCTGTCGGCTCCGACGAGGGCCACGACGGTCGAGTGAGGTGCGGGATCCGGTGAGGGCGCCATATTCCACGATACGTCCGCTGCGGCCCCCGCGGAACGAGGCGCGGCGGAACGAGGCATCCGCTCAGCTGGTCTCGAGAACGACCGTCGCGAGGTCGGGCCCGAACGTGTACCGCGCGTCCACGCTGCCGCCGCGGAGCACACCGGGGAGCCACCGCACGGCGTCGTCCCACATGCGCGCGTACGGCACGTCGGCGAGCGCGTACCAGCGCGGCGTGATCTCGTCGGTCTGCACCGGCTCGCCGCGCCATCGGCGCACGACGAACACCGTGGAGCGCTGCGACCACGCGGGGCGGGTCGGGAAGTGGTAGTCCACGACGCCGGCGCGGACGAGGTCGGATGCCTCG
This sequence comes from Microbacterium sp. MF43, assembly GCF_012847295.1. Classification (GTDB taxonomy): domain Bacteria; phylum Actinomycetota; class Actinomycetes; order Actinomycetales; family Microbacteriaceae; genus Microbacterium. The sequence continues at coordinate 640,657 of NZ_JABBDY010000002.1, read as the reverse complement.
ACCGCGACGCCGATCTCCTCGAACACCTCGCGCACCGCCGCCTGCGCCGGCGTCTCGCCGGTGTCGAGCTTTCCCCCGATCCCGACCACCTTGCCCTGGCCGAGACCCGTGCGCTTGTCGCCGAGGAGCACCTCCAGGCCGTCGGCGCCGGAGCGCAGCAGGTACACCACGCACACCTCGGGTAGGGGCATGCCCGCAGGATACGCCGCGCCGACCGTCATGCCGGCGAGGCTCCCCGTCGACCGATCGCGGCCTGCCTCGGCCGCGATGTCGGCGCGCGAACGTACGGTGGCTGCATGCGCATCCTGCATACCTCGGACTGGCACATCGGGCGGTCGTTCCACGGCCACGCCACGCTCGATGCGCTGCGCGGCGTGCTCGACGCGCTGATCGGCCAGGTGCGCGAGAACGCCGTCGACGTCGTGATCGTCGCCGGCGACGTCTTCGACTCGGCCGCTCCTGCCGCCGCCTGCTACGGCGTGCTCACCGATGCGCTGCGCGGGCTCTCCGACACCGGGGCGACCGTGATCGTCACGAGCGGCAACCACGACTCGGCGGCGCGCCTCGGCTTCCAGGCGGCGCTTCTGCGCGACGGCATCCACGTAGTGACCGACCCGCTGTCGGTCGGCGCGCCGGTCACGGTGACCGATGAGCACGGACCGGTCCACCTCTACGGCATCCCGTTCCTCGAGCCTGCCCTGGTCCGCCACCTGTGGCCCGAGGCCGATCTCCGCTCCCAGCGCGCGACGATCGAGCACGCGATGGCGCTCGTGCGCGCCGATGCCGCGGAGCGAGGGGGGCGCTCGGTGGCGATCGCGCACTGCTTCGCCGCGGGTGTGGACGCCACGCCGGGCGTCGAGCGCGAGATCCGCCAGGGCAGCCTCGACGTGGTGCCGATCGCGGCCTTCGACGGGCCCGACTACGTCGCCCTCGGTCACATCCACGGGCGGCAGCAGCTGTCCGAGCGCGTGCGGTACGCGGGGGCTCCGCTGCACTACAGCTTCGGCGAGGCCGACAAGCCCCGCGGATCCTGGCTGGTCGATCTCGACGCCGACGGGCTGGCATCGGTCGAGTGGCTCGACCTGCCGATCCCGCGGCGCCTCGTGACGATCCGCGGATCGCTGGACGACCTGCTCTCCTCGGCGGAGTTCGCCGGCGCCGAGGGCGCCTGGGTGTGCGCGCAGTACACCGACGCGACCCCGCAGTCCGACCCGATGCGGCGGCTCCACGCGCGCTACCCGTTCTGCGCGACGGTCGTTCACACGCCGGAGGGCGCGCGCGGCGACGACGGGCTCACCTATTCGACGCGCGTGCGCCGCGCGCGGTCGGATGCCGAGCTCGTCGATGCCTTCCTCGCGCACGTGCGCGAGGGGGAGGGGGCCTCGGCGCGCGAAGCCGAGGTGATCCGCGACGTCATCGGCGAACACACGCTCGCGGAGGTCTCGGCGTGAGGCTCCACCGCCTCGAGCTCGCCGGGTTCGGGCCGTTCCGAGAGCCGCAGGTCGTCGACTTCGACGCGTTCGCCGGAGACGGCATCTTCCTCATCGCCGGGCGCACCGGCGCCGGCAAGTCGAGCGTGCTCGACGGAGTGACGTTCGCCCTCTACGGCGGTGTGCCGCGCTACGACGGATCCGACCGCCGTCTGCGCAGCGACCATTGCGCACCCGACGATCCCACGCGGGTCTCGGTGGAATTCAGCGCCGCGGGCAGGCGGTGGCGAGTGACGAGGTCGCCCGAGTACGAGCGGCCGAAGCAGCGCGGCACCGGCATGACGACGGAGCCGCACCGCGCGCAGCTCGACGAGCTCGTCGACGGTGAGTGGATAGGGCGGGCTGCCCGTCCGGTGGATGTGGCACGCGAGCTCGACGAGGTGCTGGGCCTCAGCCAGCAGCAGTTCCTGCAGGTGATCCTCCTCGCGCAGAACCGCTTCGCCGAGTTCCTGCTGGCGAAGAACGACGAACGTCAGCGGCTGCTCCGGCGCCTGTTCGGCACCCGCACCTACGAGGGATACCAGGCGGCACTCGAGCAGCGCCGGAAGGATGCCGAGCACGCCCTCGCAACCGCCGGCGACGGGGTGGAGCTGCTGCTCGGCGAGGTCGACCGGCTCCTGGCGTCCGACGAGCTGGGCGGGACGGAACCTCGGGCGAGGGATCTGCCCGCGCGCCTCGACGAGGCCCGCCTCGGGATGCAGCGTGCGGCGTACCGCGCAGAGACCCTCGTGCGGGATCGCGTCGATGCCGATGCCGCCCACCGGTCCGCCGAGAAGGTCCACGCGCAGACGAAGGCGCTGCGCGAGAAGCAGGAGCAGCGCGCGCGCTCGCGGACCGCGCTCGCGGCACTCGAGGCTGCGGGGCCCCGGATCTCGGTCGAGCGCGGGGAACTCGAACAGGCCGTTGCGGCGGAGGCCCTGCGCGGTCCCATCGAGACGGCCGCCGACGCGCGCCGCGCCGCAGAGCGCGCCCGCTCAGACGTCGAGGCCCGCCGCGCGCAGTGGCGCGCGGCCCTCGGCCCCGGCGACGAGTGGGCGGATGCCTCGGCCTCCGACCTCGTCGCGATCGTCGATCAGCTCACCGGCGAGCTGGCGGTGTGGGAGACCGCCGAGTCGGCCGAGCGAGAGCTCGAGCGCGACGAACACGAGCTCGCCGCGACGCGGGCCAAGGTCGCCGAGTTCGAAGAGCTGCTGGTCGCCCTCGACACGGTGCTCTCGACATTCCCGGCTCGTGCGGCCGAGCTCGACGAGGCGATCGCCGCCGCGCAGCACATCGCCGGTGAGCTGGCATCGGCGACGCAGCGGCGCGACGCCCTCCGGACCCGCCTCGAGGCGGCGACGGAGGCCGAACGTCTCGAGCCCGCGACCCGCGCGGCCGAGGCGGACTATCTGCAGGCGAGCGCACGTCTCGACGAGGCGCGCGCGGCCGTGACCACTCTCCTTCGCCGACGGCTCGCCGGACATGCCGGTGAGCTGGCGGCTGCGCTCGTCGACGGCGAGGCCTGCGCGGTGTGCGGGGCGACCGAGCACCCGGCGCCGGCGCCGGCGACCGACGATCACGTCGGCGACGAGCAGATCGCGGCAGCCGAATCGGCGCGGGACGAGCTGGCGGCGCGGGAGGCCGACGCAGCCCGGGTCGCGCGCGCCGCGCGCGAGGCTCTCACGGCAGCGGCGGCAAAAGCAGGAGGAGACACGGCCGGGCACCTCGCGGCGGTGCTCGCCGACCTGGAGTCCGCCGTCGCTTCCGCGACCGAGGCCGGCCACCGGCGTGATGCGCTGGCGGGCGAGCGCGAGAACCTCGCAGCCGCCGAGGAGGACGCCCGCCGCGAACGCGACGCGCTCGCGACCGACCTCGCGGCCCAGCGCGAGACGCTGGCCGGTCTCGCCGCGCAGACGGCCGCGGCGAGGAAGGTCGTCGACGCGGCGCGCGGGGACTTCGCGTCGGTCGCCGTGCGGATTGCGCGGGGAAGCGACGTGCGCCGCCTCGCCGTCGCGCTCAGCGACGCCCTCTCGGCCGCGGAGGCCGCCGAGGCGGCCGCCGCGCGCGCTGAGCGAGACCGCGACGCGCGGGTCGAGGCATCCGATCTGGCTGGCGTGGCGGAGGCGCTCGCGGCGCTTCGAACGAACGAGGAGCGCACGCAGCTCGAGGCGCGCATCCGGGAGCACGAGGTGTCACTGCGCGCAGAGCGAGACCGGCTGCGGGACCTCGAGCTGGATCTCGCGGGCGAACCCGAGGAGCTGGTCGACCTCGACGCGACGGCGGCGGCGCTCGCCGATGCACGCGAGCGGTGGAGCGCCGCGGTCGACCGTGCCGCGCAGGCGAGCCAGACGTCGCAGCGACTGGCGGACCTCGTCGAGCGCGCGCAGAGGGCGCACGACGGCATCGCCGAGCTCGCCGCTGATCATGCCGTCATCTTCCGGCTGGCGAACACCGTGGCCGGGCGGGCGCCCAACACGCATCGGATGACTCTCGAGTCGTTCGTGCTCGCCGCGGAACTCGAGGAGATCGTCGAGGCGGCCAACCTGCGGCTGTCGGACATGTCGTCGGGTCGCTACCGCCTGCAGCACAGCGATGCTCTCGCCGCTCGTGGCGCGGCCTCTGGCCTCGGCCTCGAGATCATGGACGCGCACACCGGGATGCCCCGACCGGCGCAGTCGCTGTCGGGCGGCGAGACGTTCCTCGCCTCGCTCGCCCTTGCTCTCGGGCTCGCCGAAGTCGTCACCGCCCGAGCGGGCGGCGTGCGCCTGGACACGCTCTTCATCGACGAAGGCTTCGGCTCGCTCGATGACGAGACGCTCGAGCTGGCGATGCGCACTCTCGACGAGCTGCGGCAGGGCGGACGCGCGGTGGGCGTCATCAGCCACGTCGCCGCGATGAAGGAGCAGCTGCCCGCGCAGCTTCTCGTCGAGGCGAACGCGCAGGGGCCGAGCACGATCCGGCAGGCGGCCTTCGCGATCGCGTCGCCGCCCATTGCCGCTGCCGAGGGGCAGGAGTAGGGTCTCGGCCAAGATCCGTTCTGGGGGGAACCGATCGTGCCCGACCGCCGGTGCGTCCGGCCGCGGCTGCGCGCCGCGCCCACTCCATCCACGACGTCGTTACGGAGTCTTCACATGCGCATCTCTGTCCGGGCGCGTCGCGCGCTCGCCACCCTCGCGGCCTCGGCCCTCATCGCCTCAGGTGCGGTGCTGGCGGCACCGGCCGCTCACGCCGCCCCGCTCCCACCCGACAACGTCACGGTGATGGCGGCGCTGGGCGACTCGATCACGCAGGCTTCCATGACCTGCAGTGCGCTCACGAGCTGCCCGACGAACAGCTGGGCGACGGGTACGACGACGTCGGTCAACTCCCATCTCTTGCGACTGCGGGCGACCGCGGCTCCCGACTCGCTGGCGGGATACAACTTCGCCGTCGCGGGTGCCGCCTCGGCCGCGCTCAGCACGCAGGCGAGCAACGCCATGGCCCGGGCGCCGCAGTACGTCACGATCGAGATCGGCGCCAACGACGCCTGCACGCGGACCGTGTCGGCGATGACGCCGACGACAACCTTCCGAACGAATGTGCAAGCGGCGTTCTCGACGCTGACGGCGACGGCTGCTCCGCCGCAGATCTTCGTCGCGAGCATCCCGAACCTGCAGCGCATGTACGACCTCAACAAGTCGAGCTTCAGTGCCCGGTTCACCTGGAGCCTGCTCGGGATCTGTCAGTCGATGCTGGCGAACCCGACGAGCACGAAGGCTGCGGACGTGCAGCGGCGTGCGGCCGTGCAGCAGCGCGTCAACGAGTACAACGCGGTGCTCGCCGAGGTCTGCGCGGCCTACGCGACGTGCCGATGGGACGGTGGAGCGGTCGCGAACTACCTCTTCGTGAAGTCCGACATCTCGACGCGGGACTACTTCCACCCGTCGCTGTCGGGTCAGGCCACGCTGGCGAACGTCACGTGGCCGCGGACCCCGTGGGCCTCATAGGCCGCACGGCGGAACGCGCGCCGACGACATGACGAAGGGGGGGGCGGCTCGGGTGAGCCGCCCGCCTTCGTCGACGGTGTCGAGGACTACTCGACGAGGTACTGCTCGGCAGCGCCCACGAGCAGGTCGTAGAAGCGCTGCGCCTGATCTTCGGTGAACGTGCCCTGGCTGCTCTCGACGGTCGACGAGACGAATGCCTCCTCGGCCGCCTCGCCGGCCAGCAGCAGTCCCTCACCCGAGGCGATGAGCATGTCGTCGGTGTAGAACTCGCTGACGAGCTCCTCGGTGACGCTGGGCTCGATCTCCTGCATGAGCGCGAGCACGCCGGGCTTGACGACCGCGAGGTACGCCGCCTCGTCGTACGTTCCGGTCGGCGTCTCCTCGGAGCCCTCGTCGGTCGTCTCCTCCTCGTCGGGAGCCGCCTCCTCGGACACGCTCACCTCGGGGTCGGTGCCGGTGCTGGAGGAGCCGGCCATCGACAGGCCGATCCACACGAAGGCGACGGTCAGCGCCGCCACCCACAGGAAGCCGCCGAGCACCGACACGGCGATCGCGCCGATGCCCAGTCCCTTGCCGCCCTGCTTCTTGCTCACGAGCGTGACGATGCCGAGCACGAGCGCGACGAGCAGCAGCAGGCCGCCGACGAGCGCGAGAGCGAGCGAGCCCCACGCGAGCGGGAGGAACGCCGCGCTGACGAGCACGACGCCGCCGATCGCGAGGCCGAGCGAGGCCCACGCGAGACCGCGGGGTCGGTCGGCGCCCGAGCCAGCCGGAGCGTCGGCGACGGGCGCCGCGTAGGCAGGTGCGCCATAGGCGGGCGCGCCGTAGGGCGCCGGCGCGCCGACCGGCTGGCCGGCGGGCTGACCCTGCACGGGCTGCCCGGCCATCCCGTAGGCCTCGGTCGGCTGCGCGTCCGCAGGGGGGTAGACGGCCGTGGGCTGCTCGACGGGCGCGTAGGCCTCGGTCGCCTGCGCATCGACGGGCGCGTAGGCCTCGGTCGGCTGCGCGTCAGCGGGCACGTTCGGAGCGGATGCCTCGGCGGCAGAGTCCGCCGCGGGAGCGCCTTCCGGCTTGGGTTCGGTGGGCTCCGTGGGTGAAGTCATGGGGTTCCTTGCTGTGGAAATGGACGCGCGGGAACCAGGACGCGCCCCCGCGGCATCCCCACCCTATCTATGCTGGGGTCGTGAACAAGGGCACTGTCTGGACCGTCATCGGCGTGATCGCCGCGATCGTCATCGCGTGGATCCTCGTGGACGTGCTCTTCTCGGTGCTGTGGTTCATCGTGAAGCTCGTCGTCGTCGCGGTGGTGGCGCTCATCGTGTTCGCGGTGCTCCGCAGCGTCTTCTCGCGCTCCCGCCGCTCGCCGTGACGGTCTACACCCCGTAGTCGGCCAGGATCCGGTCCCGCAGCCGGTGGCTGCAGGCGGTGACCGTGGCGCGCCAGTCCGTGATCGCGTCGTCCTGCGCACGGTCGGAGACGGCTTTCAGGACCCGGATCGGCACACCGAAGCGGTGGGCGACCCAGATGTAGGCGTACGTCTCCATGTCGACGAGTCCGGCGCCGAGCGGGCGGATCACCGATACGGCTTCGGCGTCGTCGACGAAGTGGTCGCCCGTCGCGATCGTGACGCCCTCGCGGCCGACCTCGACGCGCGGAGGCAGCGAGACGTGCTGACCGACGATGCCGTCGATGTCGGTGACATCGTGCTGGATCGCCGCCTCGATCTCGTAGAGGTCGGCGTCGAGGAGGGGATCGATCGCGCCGGCCGTGCCGACGACGACGATCTCGTCGTACTCGGCGGCGTCGAGCGCCCGCGTGAGGGCGTAGGTCGCCTGCAGCTTGCCGGGGCCGGTGACGAGCCGGTCGAATCCGGGGAGTTCGGCAGGGAAGGCGACGAGTTCGGCATCGAGGGCAGCGACGAGGAGCTTCACCGGTCCATTCTCCCCGTCTCCGGCTGAGAGAATGCGTCACCGCAGCGCAAGGGGTCCGAGCACCTCGCCGCGCCACTCCCGCACCCACCGCTCGCGGGACCGGCGGAACTCCGCGCGTGTCGAGAACCGGTACCGGTAGGCCACGGCGCGCACCCAGCGCGGACGCTCGCCGCCGAACGGGTCGCGTGCGAGGAGGCGCAGGGTCGGGGCATCCGCCTGCAGCAGCCGCACCAGGAACACCGTGAACCAGTCGTCCAGCGATCGACCGAGCGGAAGGAACCACATGAGCCAGTCGAGCCGGAGGTGGTAGGGCGCGAACAGGCGGGGGATGCGGCGCACGTCGGTCGGCTTGCCCTTGAACTCGTACGCGCGCCAGGTCGCGGCATCCGGATCCTCCTCCGCCGTCCCCTCCACCACGATCTCGATGCGCTGCTTCGTCACCGTGCCGAACGCGCCGTAGGCGTTCGCGAGCTGCCAGCGGTTGAAGCTCGCGTTCATGAGCTGGCGGTGCGCGAAGAGATTCTTCAGCGCCGGCCCGCTGAGCACCAGGTAGAGCACGCCGACCGCGCAGGTCACCAGCAGCCACGGCAGCGGGATCGCGTCGACGATCCACGGCGGCTCGCTCGTCGCGTCCTGCGACGGTGCTCCGATCCCGGGCAGTCCGATCGCCGAGAACGCCAGCACCACCGTCGCCCAGTTCAGCCACGCGAAGTTGCCCGTCACGATGAGCCAGAGCTGGGTCGCGATGATGATCGCGGCGGCGACGGCGCCCGCGATCGCAGGTCCCGGCCCGGGCACCACGAGCCCGAGGAGCGGCGCGAACAGGAACCACGGCACGACGAGCTGCGCGACGTGGTTCCCGACCACCTCGAGCTTGTGGAACCACCGCGGCAGCAGGTGCGCCTGCCGGCTCAGCGGCCCCGGCATGGGCTGGGTCTCGTGGTGGTACGTGAGGGCGGTGAGGTCGCGCCACTCGCGGCCGCCGCGGATCTTGATCATGCCCGCGCCGAACTCCAGCCGGAACACCAGCCACCACAACAGCACGATGACCACGGTCGCCGGAGGCTCTGCATCCGACCCGAGGAACGCGGCCAGGAACCCCGCCTCGAGCAGCAGCATCTCCCACCCGAAGCCGTAGAACGTCTGACCGATGCTGACGATCGACATGTACCCCAGCCACAGGAGGAGAAAGCACACCATCGGCGTCCACGGGGTGAGCAGCTGAGGGATGCCGCACACGAGCGCGGCCGAGACCGCGATGCCCGCCCAGCACAGCGCCACGAGGCGGCGGTCCGTGTAGGTGACGAAGTGGAAGAGGGTCGGTCGCAGCATCCGCTGTCCGCGCTGCGAGCGCCTCGCCCACGACAGCAGCTCGGGCGCCGGGAGGAGGCCGTGCTCGCCGAGGAGGGGACGGAACTGATTCAGCGTGGAGACGAATGCGACGAGGAACAGCGCGGCGATGCCCCGCTGCAGCACCTGCCGCGCGAACTCGAAGTCGACTGCCGCGAAGCCGTCCACGGCCCCATCCTGGCACCGACCGGGCGTCCTGAGGATGCCGTTGCCCGACCCTCGGGAAACGGGTAGCGCGCGGCGGCTTCCTCATCCGCAGCTGCCGCGGCAGGATGAAGAAGCGGAGACGCCGCGGGAAGAGGTGGACCATGCAATCGGTACTGCTCGACACCCCCTCGGGGATCACGGCGCGGCTCGGATGGGATCCGCAGCTCGCCGAGCACGACCGCAAGCGGGTCCTCGCGCGCGAGCTCGTCGCCGCCCAGCTCGGCGTCGATGAGAAGTCGGTGCGCGTCGAACGGGAGGCGCCGGGCCAGTTCGGCTTCCACACGCAGCTCATCGCCGAGGTCGACGGCCAGGAGGTGCCACTGCGGATCCGCAACGCGAACTTCCGCGCCGCGACGGTCGTCGCCGTCGCCGACCCGGCGGTGCCGCTCGGCCTCGACCTGCGGGACTCGCACCCCGACGACGCGACCCTGCGCCAGATGCAACGGCACTCGCACCTGCCCGACGAGAACGACCTCCCGAAGCTCCTCGCCCACTGGACGCGCGTGCAGGCGGTGCGCGACGCCGACGGCCGAGGCGCCCGCGTCGCCGCCGATCACGTGCGCCTCGACAGCCCGCTCACCAAGGGATGGATCCCCGACCGCCGCGTGTACTACCAGCTCGCCGACCTTTCACGCGACAGCTGGGTGATCACGCTCGCCTACGGCGCGGCGCCGGCCTGAGCGGCCGGATTCGAGCGGATGCCTCGGCCGAGGCATCCGTCGTCACTCCTCGACGAGCTCGGGGAGGGCAGCCTTCAGCTCGGCGATCCACGCGTTGGCGTTGCCGTCCGACGGAGCGCGCCAGTCGCCGCGCGGCGAGAGGGAACCCGCCGGTGAGACCTTGGGACCGTTCGGGATGGCCGATCGCTTGAACTGCGCGAAGGCGAAGTACCGCCGCAGGAACACCTGCAGCCACTTCGCCACCGTGGGCAGGTCGTAGGAGTAGCGGTCCTCGTCGGGGAAGCCGGGCGGCCACGCCCCGGCGTCCTTGTCGGCCCAGGCCTGCGACGCCAGGAAGGCGATCTTGGACGGGCGGAACCCGAAGCGCAGCACGTGGTACAGCGCGAAGTCGTGCAGCGCATAGGGGCCGATGCGGTCCTCGGTGGACTGCATCTTGCCGTCCTGTCCGGCCGGCACGAGCTCGGGGCTGATCTCGGTGTCGAAGACGGACTGCAGCACCGCGGCTTCGGCGTCGTCGACGCCCTCGCGATGCGAGATCACCCACCGGATGACGTGCTGGATGAGGGTCTTGGGCACGCCGGCGTTCACGGCGTAGTGACTCATGTGGTCGCCGACGCCGTACGTGGCCCAGCCGAGGGCGAGCTCCGACAGGTCGGACGTGCCGATGACCATGCCGCCGTGCTGATTGGCCAGGCGGAAGAGGAAGTCGGTGCGGATCCCCGCCTGCACGTTCTCGAACGTCACGTCGTGCACCGGCTCGCCCTCGGCGAAGGCGTGCCCGATGCCCTCGAGGATCTCGGTCGCCGCAGGACGGATGTCGATCGTCTCGATCGAGGCTCCGACCGACTCGGCGAGGGCGATGGCGTTGGACTTCGTGTGCTCGCTCGTCGCGAAACCGGGCATCGTGTAGGCGAGGATGTCGCTGCGTGGCCGGCCCATCCGGTCCATCGCGCGCGCGACGACGAGCAGCGCATGCGTCGAGTCGAGTCCGCCGCTCACCCCGATCACGGGCTTGGGGCGGCCGATCGCCTCCATGCGCTGCACGAGGCCCGAGACCTGGATGTTGAACGCCTCGTAGCAGTCCTGGGCGAGACGGGCGGGGTCGTCGGGCACGAACGGGAAGCGATCGAGCGTGCGGCGCAGGCCGACATCGGCGGCAGGCGGCTCGAGCTCGAAGTGCACCGTGCGGAACTGCGGATCGTAGGTGCGGCGGTTGTCGTCGAAAGTGCCCTGACGCAGCCGGTCCTGACGCAGCCGGTCGAGGTCGACGTCGGCGACGGACCGCCGCGGACCGTCGGGGAAGCGCTCGGTCTCGGCGAGCAGGGTGCCGCTCTCGTAGATCATGGTCTGGCCGTCCCACGACAGATCGTTCGTGGACTCGCCCATGCCGGCGGCGGCATACGCGTAGACGGCGAGGCAGCGCAGCGACTGCGACTGGCACAGGTCCTTGCGGTCCTCGGCGCGGGCGATCGTGATGGGGCTCCCGCTCAGGTTGAGAAGGACGGTCGCTCCGGCCAGGGCGGCCGGGGCGGACGGAGGGATCGGCACCCACACGTCCTCGCACACCTCGGCGTGCACCACCAGCCCGGGAACGTCGAGCGCCTCGAACAGCAGGTCGGGGCCGAACGGCGCCTCGAGCTCGCCGATGCGGATGTCCTGGCCGAACTGGTCGTCGCCGGGCGCGAACCATCGGCGCTCGTAGAACTCGCGGTAGTTCGGCAGGTACGACTTGGGCGCGACGCCGAGGAGCTCTCCGCGGTGGATGACCACAGCGCAGTTGTAGAGGCGGTTCCGATGCCGCAGCGGCGCACCCACCACGAGTACGGGGAACAGGTCGGCGGATGCCTCGACGAGCCGTTCGACAGCGGCCTCGACGGCGTCCAGCACCGGGTCCTGCATGACGAGGTCCTCGATGGAGTAGCCCGTGAGGCACAGCTCGGGGAAGAGAGCGACCGCGACGGCGTCGGCGTCGCACTCCCGCGCCGTCGCGAGCACCGCGTCGGCGTTCGCGGCCGGATCGGCGATGGCGATCGGGATCGTGCAGGCCGCGACGCGGGCGAACCCGTGCCGGTACGCGCTCTCGAAGGGGAGGCTCATGCTCCCATCCTGGCAGGCGTCGTCCCGCGGCGCCGAGGGCAGGGGTTGTCGGATGCCGCGGCTAGGGTCGTGGAGGAAAGGCGGGCATGCGATACATCGAAGACGAAGGCCGGATCGTCTGGAGCGCGAGCGACCTCAAGGCGGCGGCCGAGTGCGAGTTCGCGTGGCTTCGCGCCATCGACGCCAAGCTCGGGAGAGTCGAGGCGGTCGAAGAACCCGAAGACCTCACGCTCGAGCGAGCCGGACGCCTCGGCACCGCGCACGAGCGCACGGTTCTCGCCGCCTACGTCGAGCGGTTCGGTCGCGGGGTCGTCGAGATCCCCGAGACGCGGTCGTCGGATGCCCCGGCCCTCGCCGACGCCGTCGCGCTCACGAACGCCGCGCTGGCGTCGGACGCCGAGGTCGTCTACCAGGCCGCCTTCGCGACCGCCGACTTCGTGGGCTTCGCCGATTTCCTCGTGCGCGATGCCGACCGCCGGTGGATCGTGCAGGACACCAAGCTCGCTCGCCACGCCCGCGTGACCGCGCTCATGCAGCTCGCCGCGTACGTCGATCAGCTGGATCGGCTGAGCGTGCCCCGGGCCGGTCGCGTCGAGCTGCTGCTCGGCGACGGCACCGTGAGCGAGCACGAAGTCGACGACCTGCTCCCCGTCTTCGCGCTGCGGCGCCGCCGGCTGGCGGCGCTCATCGCCGACCGACACGTCGAGCTGCGCGGCGCCGGCGAGGCCATCGCGTGGGGCGACGCTCGCGGCGAGCTCGACGTCATGGCGTGCGGGCGGTGCGCCACGTGCGACGCCGAGGTCGTGGCATCGCGCGACCTGCTCCTCGTCGCGGGGATGCGGCCCGTGCAGCGCGCGCGCCTGCGCGAGGCCGGCGTGCTCACGATCGACGCGCTCGCCGTCGCGCCCGCCGGTCCGGCGGGAATGAATCCCGACACGTTCGGGATGCTGCGGACGCAGGCGCGGCTCCAGCTCGAGAGCCCGGCGGGCACTCCGCCCCTGGTCCTGCCTCCCGAGAAGCACGACGCCCCGCCGGTGCCGACCTACCGCGTCGTCGCGCCGACGGCACTGGGCGCTCTGCCGCGGCCCGACCACGGCGATCTGTTCTTCGATTTCGAAGGAGATCCTCTGCACACCGAGCCGAACCCGCCGGGCCGCGAGGGCGAGCCGACGCAGTGGGGCATCGACTACCTCTTCGGGTGGGTCGACTCGCGCGAGGAGTACACCGCCCTCTGGGCGCACTCCTTCGCGGACGAGAAGCGGGCACTCGAGACGTTCCTCGACATCGTGAACCTGCGGCGCGCGCAGTTCCCGGGCATGCACATCTACCACTACGCGCCGTATGAGCCGACGCACCTGCTCGCGATGGCGGCGCGGCACGGCGTGCGCGAGGCCGACGTCGACCGGCTCCTCCGCGACGGCGTCTTCGTCGACCTGTATCCCATCGTGCGGCGCGCGCTGCGCGTCGGATCGCGGTCGTACTCGATCAAGAAGCTCGAGCCCCTGTACATGGGCGCCGAGGTGCGCACGAGCGACGTGCAGAAGGGCGACGACTCGATCGTGCGCTACGTCGAGGCGCGCGCGCTCGAGGCAGACGGCGACGAAGGCGGTGCCCGGGCGATCCTCGACGATCTCGCCGACTACAACCGATACGACTGCGTGTCGACTCGGCGCCTGCGTGACTGGCTCGTCGATCGTGCCCGAGAGACCGGCATGCGCCCGTCGCCGAACCCCGAGCCCGACGAGCGGGCCTACGAACCGTCGCCGCGCGCGGTGATGCTCGAGAAGCTCGCCAGGGAGCACCACGCCGGCTCGGCCGACGCCCAGTCGCTGCGGCTCGGCGCCGCCGCCATCGACTACTACCCGCGCGAGGCCAAGACGTTCTGGGCCACGCACTTCCTGAGGCTGCGCGAGCCGGTCTCGTTGTGGGAAGACACACGCGACGTCGTCGTGATCGATCCCGCACGCAGCCGGGTCGTCGAGGACTGGCACTTCGCCGAGAGCGGCCGAGGCGGCGAGCGGCGCACGATCGAGCTGCGCGGCGAGCTCGCGCCGGGAACGCGGCTGAGCGTCGGAGCGAACCCGTTCGCATTGTACGAGCTGCCCGCGCCGTATCCGTTCGAGGCATCCGTCCGATGGATCCACTCGTACCGCACGATCACCGTCCTCGAGGTGCTCGACGACGGTGCCATCGTCGAAGAGACGGCCGTCGACGGCGTCACCTGGTCGCGACTGCCGCTGGCCCTGACGCCCGTCGCGCCGCCGTCAGCCGGCAACCAGCAGTCGGCGATCGACGCGTGGGCCGACGCCGTCATCGACGCCGCACCCCAGCTGCCGGCCGACCCGGCGACCGACGTCCTGTGCCGACGCCCGCCGCGCACGAGGGCGGGTCGGCTCCCTCCGTCGACGGGCGACGACGTCGACGCCATCGTGCGGGCCGTGCTCGACCTCGATCGCAGCTACCTGGCCGTGCAGGGGCCGCCGGGAACAGGCAAGACCTATGTCGGCTCGCACGTGATCGCACGGCTCGTGCGGGAGCACGGCTTCAAGGTCGGCGTGGTCGCCCAGGGGCACGCGACCGTGGAGCAGCTGCTCAACCGCGTGGTCGCCGCGGGCGTTCCGCCGCAGGCTGTGGCGAAAGCGCCCAAAGACGTCGAGGCCGACCGGGCGTTCACGGCGATCCCGAAGAACGGCGTCGCGGCGTTCACGGCCGAGCATGCCCAGGCGGGGTTCGTCGTCGGGGGCACCGCGTGGGACTTCAGCCACCAGGGGCGCATCCCGCGCGGGAGCCTCGATCTGCTGGTGATCGACGAGGCCGGCCAGTTCTCGCTCGCCTCCACCGTGGCGGTCTCGGTCGCCTCGCCGCGCCTGCTCCTGCTGGGCGATCCTCAGCAGCTCCCGCAGGTGAGCCAGGGCACGCATCCCGAGCCGGTCGACACGTCGGCCCTCGGCTGGGTGATGGACGGCGCCGATGTGATCCCGCCGGAGTACGGCTACTTCCTGGCTCGCACCCGCCGCATGCATCCCGACGTGGCCGAGCCGGTGTCGCACCTGTCGTACCGCGGCCGGCTCGAGGCCCACCCGTCGACGACGCTGCGGCGCATCGACGGCGTCGCCACGGGTCTCGTGCCCGTCCCGGTCCGCCACCGCGGCAATGCGACCCGTTCGCCCGAAGAGGCGGCCGCCGTCGTCGATCTGGTCCGCGACCTCGTCGGGCGCGCGTGGACCGACGTCGACGTCGACGACACCGACACAGCGACGGTGTGCCCGCAGCGTCCTCTGGAAGCCCGGGACATCATCGTCGTCACGCCGTACAACGCGCAGCAGGTCGCCGTCGAGGAAGCGCTGACGGCTGCGGGCTTCGCCGACGTGCCGGTCGGCACGGTCGACAAGTTCCAGGGTCAGGAGGCAGCGGTCGCGATCGTGTCGCTCGCCGCCTCGTCGGGGCGAGACGCCCCGCGCGGTCTCGAGTTCCTGCTCCTTCGCAACCGCCTGAACGTGGCCGTTTCGCGGGCGAAGCACACCGCATACCTGGTGTACTCGCCCGCGCTGCTCGACGATCTGCCCTGGACGCCGGAAGGGGTCGCCCGTCTGAGCGGATTCGCCCGGCTCGTCCGGGCCGGATGACGCCCGCGTAGACTCGCGCTCACGGCGAAGAGGAGGCGGCGATGGCCGACGAAGCACCCCGGCAATTCGAGATCGACCTGCCCCCCGAGCACATCGGCGGCGCGTACGCCGACTTCGCGAACGTGTGGCACACGCCCACCGTGTTCGTGATGGATTTCCTCACGCTCGCGCAGCCGCCTCGAGAGCAGGTCGACCCCGAGACGGGGGAGCGGCACACGATCGTGCCGGCGCGCGTCGTCAGCCGCATCCGGATTCCTCCGGAGCAGGTGTTCGAACTAGCGAAAGCGCTTACCCAGCAGCTGGAGTTCTGGGAGCAGGAAACCGGCCGCCGCAACCCGCAGGACCCTCTCCTCGACACGTGATCCCGGGTCACTAAACGCCGCTCGCGGGCCTGTCAACCCCGTCGGCCCAATTCGTTTCAGCCCGTACCGTGGAACCTGCGTCGGATAGGCGCGGGTGCGGCATTCGTTCGGCGAGGGGCGGGTGCCGCACCGTCTTCTTCCGGCGCTCCCGGGCGGCGCTCGCCCCGCTGCGGTGGCTCCGGGGCGATCCGCGACGCGGGCGTCGGAGGGACCAGGTCTCGTCAGACCGTGCCGTACAGGCGGTCGCCTGCGTCACCGAGACCGGGCACGATGTACCCCTTCTCGTTGAGACGCTCGTCGAGTGCTCCGAGGACCAGTGTGACATCGCGGCCATCGACCTGCTTCTCGATCGCGGCAACGCCTTCGGGGGCCCCGAGGAGGCAGATCGCCGTGACGTCCTGGGCTCCTCGTGCGAAGAGGAAGTCGATGGCCGCCCCGAGGGATCCACCCGTGGCGAGCATCGGATCGAGCACGAAGCACTGGCGGTCGCTGAGGTCGTCGGGCAGACGCTCGGCGTAGGTCGACGGCTCGAGGGTCTCCTCGTTGCGCACCATGCCGAGGAATCCGACCTCGGCGGTCGGGATGAGCTTGACCATGCCCTCGAGCATGCCGAGTCCTGCGCGCAGGATCGGCACGACGAGCGGTCGCGGCTCGCTGATCTTCACCCCGGTCGTGGTGGTGACCGGCGTCTGGATCTCGATCGGCGACACCTGCACGTGGCGGGTGGCCTCGTACGCCAGGAGCGTGACCAGTTCCTCGGTGAGCTGGCGGAAGACCGGCGACGGGGTGCGGTGGTCGCGCAGCACCGTGAGCTTGTGGGTGATGAGCGGGTGGTCGGCGACGTGCAGGCGCATAAGGACAGGTTAGTGCGTGTGCGGCGCGTGCCCCGGGGGGAGTTCGCGCGCGGGCGCCCGCGACGTACGCTCGTGTCGTGAACTTCGACCCCGCCGACCTCGACGCGATGGCGCGCGCGCTGGTCCTCGCCCGCGTGGCGGGGGAGGCGGGCGACGTTCCGGTGGGGGCCCTGGTGACGGATGCCTCGGGGAGGGTCATCGGCGAGGGACGCAATCTGCGCGAGCGCACCCACGACCCCACCGCGCACGCCGAGGTGGTGGCGCTGCGCGAGGCCGCCCTCGCCCTCGGATCGTGGAACCTCGAAGGGTGCACGCTCGTGGTGACCATGGAGCCGTGCATCATGTGCGCGGGTGCCGTGCTGCAGTCGCGGATCTCCCGGCTGGTCTTCGGCGCGTGGGATGAGAAGGCCGGTGCCGCGGGGTCGGTGTACGACGTCGTGCGCGACCGCCGCCTGCCTCACCGCGTAGAGGTCGTCGCCGGTGTGCGGGAGGGCGAGGCATCCGCTCTCCTTCGCGACTTCTTCGACGCCCGCCGCTGACGCGCGATCCGGGGGCTGACGGCCGCATGCCGGGGGGTCAGCCCCCTGCCCGCCGCCCGCGCCCCGGGCCTAGCGTGAGCCGCGTGACCCGCCTCATCGAACCTGTCCGCAGCGCACCGGCCACGCGCCACCGTGGTCGCGTCGCCGCGCGCATCGGCTGGACGTTCGTCCTGCTCACGGCTCTGGCCGTGGTCGCCTTCTCGGCCGCCCCGTACTTCACCGCGACGCTGCGCGATCTGGCCGGCGCGGAGGTCGGCCTCGCCCCGACGTATGCCGACGCGTCAGCGTTCGTGCAGGCGGCCTTCTACGCGCACGTCGCCGGCGGCGCGATCGCCCTCGTCGGCGGTGCGCTCCAGTTCTGGCGCGGACTGCGGGAGCGGCTGCCGCAGGTGCATCGCTGGATCGGCCGGGCATACCTGCTGGGCGTCGCTGTCGGCGGCTTCGGCGGTCTCGTCATCGCGCCGTCCAGTCCCGCCGGCTATGTCGGCCTCTTCGGCTTCGGCGCGCTCGCGGTGCTGTGGCTCGGGACCGCATGGCGGGCGTACCGTGCGATCCGCCGGCGCGACGTGCCGAGCCACCAGGCGTGGATGATCCGCAACTACGCCCTGACCTACGCCGGTGTGACGCTGCGCCTCTGGCTGCCGCTGCTCCTCCTCGCGCCGCTCGTGCTGGGGCGCCCGTGGGAGTTCGACGCCGCGTTCGCGAACGCGTATGCCGCCGTGCCGTTCCTCTGCTGGCTGCCGAACCTCGTCGTCGCCGAGTGGCTCATCCGGCGGCGAGGACTGCCCTCGTACCGGCTGCCCGTGGGGCGCGCCTGACGCGCAGCGCGGGGATCAGCGCGGCAGGTGCGGCAGCACCTCGTTCCCGAGGTACTCCACGTGCCCGACATCCTGCAGGTCGAGCAGCTGCAGATACACGCGGTCGGCGCCGAGCGCGGCGAGCCGCCCGACCTTCGCCACGATCTCGTCCCGGGTTCCGACGATGTTGACGTCTCCCCGCAGCTCGTCGACCGTGCGGCCGATGCGGAGCGCGCGTCGGTCGAGCTCGGCGGCGGATGCCCCGGCAAGCGTCGGGAGCGCGACCGAGAGCCGCAGCGTCGCGGGGTCACGGCCGATCCGCTCGCACGCGGCGCGCACGCCGGCGAACTTCTCGGCGATCTCGTGCTCGGAACGGAATCCGATATTGAACTCGGTCGCGAACCGCGCCGCGAGCTCGGGGGTACGTCGCGGCCCCGCGCCGCCGACGATCACCGGCACGCGCTTCTGCACCGGGCGCGGCAGGGGTGGGGCATCCGTCAACGTGTAGTGCGCGCCCGCGAAGCTGAAGTGCTCGTCTTCGGGCGTCGACCACAGGCCCGTCACGATCGCGAGCTGCTCCTCGAGGAGCCCGAAGCGCTTCGCGGGGAACGGGATGCCGTAGGCGCGGTGCTCGCGCTCGAACCACCCCGTGCCCAGGCCCAGTTCGGCACGTCCCCCCGACATGGCATCGACCTGCGCGACCTGGATCGCGAGGATGCCGGGGTGGCGGTACGTCACCGACGACACGAGCGTCCCGAGGCGGATGCGCGAGGTCTCACGCGCGAGGCCCGCCAGTGTCGTCCACGCATCGGTCGGGCCGGGATACGGGTCGCCGTCGCCCATGTGAAGGTAGTGGTCCGATCGGAAGAAGCCGTCGAACCCGAGCCGCTCGGCCGCCTGGGCGAACGCCAGCTGGTCGTCGTAGCCGGCGCCCTGCTGCGGCTCGGTGAAGACGCAGTACTGCATGCTGTCAGTCCACCGACCGGATGACGAAGTCCTCGGTCGGAGGCGTCGGGTCGTCGCCCGGCCGGTAGATGTCGGGTTCGAAGTAGATGACACGTGCCGTCGGAACGGCCTCGCGCACGCGCGTCTCGATCCGGTCGATGTCGGAGGCGACGGCGGCGAGCGGTCGATCCGAGGCGAAGCCGAGCTTTGCCGCCACGAGCAGCTCGTCGGGGCCGAGGTAGAGCGTCTTGATGTGGATGAGCTTCTCGATCTCGCCCCCGTGAGTGATCGCGTCGACGATCCGGTCGTGGTCGGACTCGGTCGCGCCCTCGCCGACGAGGAGGCTCTTGGTCTCGATGCCGAGCGTGATGGCGACGAGGATCAGCAGCGTGCCGATCATGAGCGTGCCGATGGCGTCGAAGAGCGGGTTGTGCGTCAGCCAGGTCATGCCGACGCCGAACAGGGCGAATACGAGGCCGAGGAGGGCGGCGATGTCTTCGAGCAGCACAACGGGCAGCTCGGGCGCCTTGGCATGGCGCACGAAGGACACCCACGATTGGCCGCGAGCCCGCACGAGGTTGCTCTCCCTGACAGCGGTCCGCAGCGAGAACGACTCGAGCGCGATCGCGATGACGAGCACGATGATCGGCACCCAGTAGTTGGTGATCTCGTGCGGATGCGTCAGCTTCTCGATGCCCTCGTAGATCGAGAACAGGCCGCCGACCGAGAACAGGATGATCGACACGACGAACGCGTACACGTACCGCTCGCGGCCGTAGCCGAACGGGTGCTCGCGATCCGCGCGCTTCTTGGCGCGGCGGCCGCCCAGCAGCAGCAGAAGCTGGTTGCCGGAGTCGGCCACGGAGTGGATCGCCTCGGCGAGCATCGACGCCGAGCCGGAGATGATCCATGCGACGAACTTCGCGAGGGCGATGCCCATGTTGGCCAGGAACGCCGCGATGATCGCCTTGCCGCCGCCGGAAGCACTCATGCGATGAGTCTACGGACGCGCGCGTTCCGTCCGTGGGGGAGTTGACGCCAGGTCAATCCGACGATCGCAGGATGATGGCCTCGGTCGGCGGAGCAGGGTGGGCCGACGGACCGACATATCCGATCACCGTGAGCAGGGCGTGACGGAACTCCGCCGGCCGCTCGAGGTGGGCGGAGTGACCGACACCGTCGAGGCTGACCTCGGTGACCTCGCCGCCGGCCGCGGAGTAGCGGGCGAGGACGTCCCGCGTCTGCGACACCATCTCCTGCGGCGGCGCGACGTCGTCGCCCGGCCAGCCCGGCACGATGCCGAGCTTTCCGAGGTTGTTGAAGTCGTAGAACGACGCATCCGACACGATCGCGTCGGCGGTGCCGTGCACCCACAGGATCGGGGGCTTCTCGGGCAGGTCGACGATGCCCGAGACGTCGAAGTACTTCGGCGCCATCGTGTTCAGCACACCGATCGCGCCGGCGCCGAAGCCGGGCCAGTTCTCACTGGTGACCGAGTCGCCGGGGTAGTTGCCGGTCGCGGTCGAGGTGGTGAGCATCGACGCCACCCACACGTCTTCGTGCTCGCTCCGGTAATCGGGCGCGACGTAGCCGGAACGGAAGACGCTCCGCGGCGACGTCGCCGCCTCGTCCGTCTCGTCGTGGTCGATCAGCCGCTGCACGAAGTCGGGATTCGCGCCGCCGCCGCCGCAGCCGGCGTCGTCGTCGGTGAGCCGCGATCCGTCACGGCGCGTGCCCCCGAAACCGTAGGGCGACACCGGCGACTGCAGCGTGAGGCTCAGCGTGGGGTGGTCGAGCGCGTACTGCATGATGACGCCGCCCCCCATCGACCAGCCCACGAAGTGCGCGGTGGGGATGTCGAGCGCCGTGAGCAGCGCATGAACGTCGTCACTGAAGTCGCGCACGCCGCGCGTCGCATCGACGGGGGCGTGCTCGGTGTCACCGAAGCCGCGGAGGTCGATCGCGATCACTCGCAGGTCGCTGGGGAGGTCCTCCATCAGCTCCTGCCAGAAGAGCGACGACGACACGTTGCCGTGGATGAGCACGACCGTGCGCTCGGGTGGCGTCGCCGGGTCGTCGGCGGTGCGCTCGAGGATGCTGACGTTCAGGCGGGGCGTCTCGATGACGCGTGCCGCGATGCCGTCGAAGAGGGTCATTCCGGGGCCTCCCACAGTCCACGCGGAGGCGCCCTCGCCCCCGATCTCACGATGATAGCGCCGCCGCGCGTCGTCGACGGGCCACCCGGAGCACCGCCGCTCCGGCCAGGAGCAGCAGAGCCGCCACGGCCACCGCGATGGCCGGCACGGCACCGGTCGGCGCAAGCGCAGGACCGGCGGCCGGGCCGGGAGTCAGCGGACCCGTACCGGGATCCTCCGTCGCGTTGACCGTGATCGTGAACGAGTCGCTCACCACCGCGAAGAGCACGATGTCATCGGGCGTCGAGTCGGTCGCGGTGCAGGTGACCGTGGTGACGCCGATGGGGTACACGTCGCCCGATGCGTGGTCGCATTCCACCGTCACCGGCGGGATGCCGCCGCTGGCGGTCGGCGCGTCGAAGGTCACCACCGCGCCCGGTTCTCCCGGCGGCGCGTCGACGACGATGTCATCGGGGACATCGATCGTCAGCGGGGTCTCGTCGACGTCGGTGATCTCGATGTCGATGAAGCGGGTGTGCGAGCGCTCGCCGCCGGTGCCGGAGTTGCCGTTGTCGTCGATCTCGAGCACGAGCCGCGCCGTGCCCGTGGCGCCTGCGGCAGGGGTGAAGACCACGCTCGCGAGGGCGGTGTTGACTTCGGCGAGAGTGCCGGTGAACGTGTCGGACGCGACTCCCACGCCGGCGGGCCAGGTGAAGGTGCCGTCCGCCGTGACGGTGGTGCCGTCGATCGCGGCGACGTCGATCTCGATGTCCATCGTCCCGCCGCCCACGTCGGGGTCGGCGACCGACGCGGGGATCCCCAGTGGCGTGTCCATCGGGGTCGTCGCCGTCGCGGCGAGGGTGAGCACCGGCGGATCGTTGACCTCGGGATCGGGGTCGCCGTCGGAGGCGATCGTGACGAGCGTGAAGGCGGTGTCGCTCAGCACTCCGCCCGTGCCGGTGTTGCCCTGGTCGTCGAGCTCGATCACCAGCCTGGCGACGCCGGTCTGGCCGGGCCCGGGTGTGAAGATGAGCGCGGAGAGGGCGGAGTTCACCTCGGCGAGCGTGCCCACGAACAGGTCGCTCGTGACATCGCTGCCGTGCGGCCACGTGAAGGTGCCGCCGGCCGTCACACTTCCGCCGATGGCCGAGACGTCGATCTCGATCTCCATCGTCCCGGCGCCGACATCCGGATCGGATCCCGACGCCGGCACCGCGACCGGTGTGTTCGGCGGCGTCGAGGCGGTGGCGGTCACCGTCAGCACGGGCGGATCGTTCGCGATCGGATCTCCGAGGGTCACGGTCACGGTGTTGTCGGTGCTCGTCGACGCTTCGTTCGCGTTGCCCGCGAGGTCGACGGCGACGCCGGCGGGGATCGTGGCGGTCAGGATGCCGCCGCTCGTGTGCCCGGTGACCGAGACGCTGTACGTCTGCGGGTCGACCGGCACGATGGTCGCGGCGACGGTGCCGCTTCCGGTGAACGCGAGGTCGACGTCGGCGGGAGCGTCGAAGCCTGTCACGTTCTCGTCGAACACCGCGGTGAACACGACGGGATCGAGGGTGGTCGCGGGGTCGATCTGTCCCACTGCCTGATCGATGGCGACCGTCGGAGGAACGTCGTCGGGGTCGTCGATCGCGATCGTGACGGTGTTGTCGGTGCTGGTGGATGCCGCGCTCGGGTTGGCTGCGGCATCCTGTGCCGCCCCCGACGGGATGCTCGCGGTCAGGACTCCGCCGCTCGTCATCCCCGACACCGACACCGTGTAGACCTCGCTGTCGACGGCGACGATGGTCGCCACCGGTGTTCCCGTGCCGGTGAAGGTCACGTCGACGTCTCCGGCGCTGTCGAACCCTGTCACCGGTTCGTCGAAATCCGCGGTGAAGAGCACCGGCGCGAGGGTCGTCGCCGGGTCGGGCTGTGCGACCGCCTGATCGATCGTGACGGATGGGTCCGTCGTGTCGGGGAGCGGGTCGTCGTCGTCGATCGTGACGACGGCCGAGGCATCCGTCATCGTGACCTGATAACCGGGCGGGTCCGTCACGGGGGCGGCCGCCGTCAGCAGGTAGGTCTCGTCGGGCTGTTCGTACTCGGCGTCCTGGATCGCATCGACGGGGATGTCGACCGTTCCCGCCCCCGCAGGCACCGTCACCACGACGTCGGTCAGGGCGGTGTAGTCCGCTCCCGCGACGGCGTCAGGGCCGTCGGCGGTCGAGACCGTGAGGTCGAAGCCGGGGTGGTCGGCGGGTGAGACGGTCGCCGTGACGGCCCCGGTCGACCCCTCGGGAACGGTCTCGTCGGCGAGGGAGACCTCGAGTTCCTGGCCGTCGCCGACCTGCACTTGCACGAGCTCGACCGCCGGTGCGTCGTTGGTGTCGACGTCGAACCCGAAGAAGGGCACCTCGATCCCCTCGGGCGGGTCGCCGAGGTACTGCAGCGGGAGGCCGTTGTTGCCGATGTCGGTCACGAGGAACCGCACATCGCACAGGGTGTCGGCGAGCGGCGTCATCGTCGCCGGATCCGTGACAGCGGCGAAGGTGATCTCGTCGAGGTGGTAGTTCAGCCAGTCGAGATCGTCGGTCACGCCGGCGAACGCGGTCGCGTACTCGTTCGGGTTGCCCGTGGCGAAGGGCAGGGCCTCGACGTCATCGGGGATCACCGCGAGGAACGCGTCGACGATCGTCTGGCGCCACGCCGGGTCCATCGCGGGGTCGAGGTCGAGGGCGTACGCGATGACCTCCTCGAGGTCGTCGCGCAGCGCCATTCCGCTCGCTCCCTGGAAATGGAAGTATCCGCACGACGCCCACGCAACGACGATGAACTCCTCGCCGGGGCCGTCGAGGGTGCCGTCGCCGTCGGGCTCGTCGTTGTCGTCGTCGGTGACCTCCCACGCCGCGGGTGGCGCGAGCACCACCTCGTCCCCGGGTGCGACGGCGTAGACCGTCGACGGCACCGCGACCGCCGGGAAGTCATTGAGGTCCTGCACGCGGATGTCGACGGATTGCGTGAGCGAGCCCGCCCCCGATCCCGGCACGATATCCACCGACAGCGTCTCGGGGTTCGAGCCGTCGTAGAAGTAGTCGGCGTCGGGTGTGTAGCGCAGCAGGTCGAGCGCAGCGTTCACCTGATCCGTCGTGCCGATCACGGCTGTCGCGAGGGCGGGGAGATCATCGTCGGAGTCCATGTCGCGCACGAGTGCGCCGCCGGGCAGCTCATAGACGACGTCGTCGTTCGTGCCGTCGTTCTCGGCGTCGTACTCGATGCGGGTCGGGGCCGTCGTGAAGTCGAGGAGACCGTGGGTCACGTCGAGCTGAACCGCGGTGCATCCGGTGAGGTCGTAGTCTTCGCCGAAGACGCAATCGGTCTCCTCCGACACGACCTCGATCTTGCGCAGGTCCTGCGAGATGAGGTCGGTCGAGTCGTCGAACAGCAGCACGCCGTCGGGCACGACCGGGAACGGGATCGGTGCGGGAAGCGGGCCGGCGGCGTTCGGCAGAAGGTACAGCCGCGTCGGGGCGTCGACGAACTCGACGTCCGCGTACGCCGGCGCGGCGACCGCGAGCGCCGCGACGACCCCGGCGGCGGCTCCGAGGGCCAGGAGACGGATGCCCCGGCCGCCGCCGCGTCCGAGCGGCGGCGCGCCACGCCGCTGCTCGATCGACGGTGCACTCTCGTCGCGCGTGCGACCCATGGCCGACCCCCGGGGCTCGGGCGCGCCCGTCCCCCACGGATCGCGCCGGCTGGCACACATGCTCCCAGCAGACGCGATCCGCCGTCAATGGGTCACGCGCCCGCCGGCGGCTGTCCGGTGTAGAACGCGAAGGTGTTGTCTGCGGCGCGCTGCGCGGATTCCGGGTCAGCGCCGAATGCGGCGTGAGCGTGCGCCCAGGCGTCGGCGGCGCCGCGGTAGAACGCGCGTCCCTCGTCGGTCGCGGCCCACGCCTCGGCCTCCGCCGGGCTCGGACCGTCGCCCGCGCCGCCGAGGTGGAGAGACAGACCCAGAAGGCCGCCGTCCCAGCCGACGCCGGTCGCTCCGGGGCCGAACTGGTCCCAGAATCCCGGTGGGATGTCGCCGACGCGCGCGATGTGGGTCAGTTCGAAGCGCGTCGCGCCGTCGTCCTCGGCCACGAGCCGCACGCTGAGCCACGTCACTCCGCCGCCGTACTCCCAGGTCGCGCGATAGTGCGCGGTGCCGTTCGCGGGAGCTGCGCACTCGAGGACCTCGCCCCCCGCGTTGCCCTCGATCTGGTACCGCCCACCCAGGCGCAGGTCGCCGGAGATCGGCTGGAACCATCGCGCGATGCGGTCGGGGCTGGTCAGGGCGTCCCAGACGTCGTCGATCGGTGACGGATACGTCTGGGCGAGGGTCTGCACGTGCGTGGGTGCGCCGTCGATCTCGCGGGCCTGGACGTCGCGGCTCACCGCGTCCAGCTGTCGTCGTACGTCGACCATGGTCATTCCTCCTGGTGCTCCGGTGGGTCTGTCTGCTGCTCAGAGGAGTCCTCGCCGGCTCCTGCTTCGGCTTCCGTTTCGGCCGCGAGCCGCCGCTGCCGGCGTCCGCGTGCGAGTTCGGTGCCGAGCGCGTCGAGGTGCGGCTGCCAGAACCGTCGGAACGGGTCGAACCAGGCGGCCGCCGCCGAGAGCGGCTCGGGGTCGATGGCGTAGAGGCGTCGCGTGCCTGCGGGGCGCACCGTCGCGAAGCCGGCGTCCCGCAGCACCCGCAGGTGCTGGGACACCGCCGGCTGCGAGATGCCGAACTCGCGCTGCACGACATCGCCGATCTCGCCGGCGCTGCGCTCGCCGTCCGCGAGGAGCTCAAGGATACGTCGCCTCACCGGATCGCCGAGGATGTCGAGCGCGTGCACAGCGCAATGCTTGCACGGCTACTTATATAAGTCAAGACCGATAGATGAGCGAATCTAGGATGGCGCCATGACCGATCCTTCTGTGCTTCCTCCCGTCGCCATCCTCGGAGCCGGCTCCATGGGCGGTGCGATCCTCCACGGCCTCGTCCGCTCGGGGCTCGCCGCCGGAGGGGTGACGGTCACCAACCGCACGTCCGACAAGGCGCGGTTGCTTGCCGAACTCGACGGTGTCACGAGCATCGCCCTCGAGGAGCAGAGGTCGGGGAACACGGATGCCGCGGCAGCCGCCGACATCGTCCTGATCGGGGTCAAGCCCGCCATGGTCCCCGACCTGCTGCGCGAGATCGCTCCGGTAGTGCGGCCGGGCACCATCGTGGTGAGCCTTGCCGCCGGCGTCACCATCGCGACGTTCGAGTCGATTCTCGGAGGCGATGTCGCCGTCCTGAGGTCGATGCCGAACACGCCGTCCTTGGTGGGCAAGGGCGTCACCGGTCTGGCGGCAGGCTCCCGCGCCGATGCCGCGGCCGTCGCGGTCGTTCGCCGCCTGTTCGAGACGGTGGGCACGGTGATCGAGGTGCCGGAGGCGCAGATCGATCCGCTGTCGACGATCTCGGGCTCGGGCCCGGCGTACTTCTTCCTCGTCGTGGAGGAGTTCACCAGGGCTGCGATCGGGCAGGGGTTCGGTGAAAAGGAGGCGCGCGTCATGGCCGAGCAGACGTTCATCGGTGCTGCGGCGCTGCTCGAGGCATCCGGAGACGACCCGGCCGAGCTGCGCCGGAAGGTGACCAGCCCCAAGGGGACGACCGAGCGGGCGATCGCCGTCCTCCGCGACGCGCGGCTCGACGAGACGTTCGCCGCAGCCACCGCCGCCGCGCTCGCCCGCGCGAAGGAACTTGCCGCCGGCGCGTGAGGTGCGGGGCCGCGTCCGCTAGCGGTCGAGGGCGGCGAAGCGCTCGATGTCGGAGTTCGTGCCCGAGACGATGATCAGGTCGTGGTTGGTGACGACGGTCGCCGCCTCGGCGTAGCGGAACGGCTTGCCCGGGCTCTTCACGCCCACGACGGTGACGTTGTACTTGGTGCGCACACCGGACTCGTTGAGGCCGACGCCGCGGATGAACTTCGGCGGGTACATCTTTGCGAGCACGAAGTCGTCGTCGAAGCGGATGAAGTCGAGCATGCGCCCGCTCACCAGGTGGGCGACGCGCTCGCCGGCTTCACGCTCCGGGTAGATGACGTGGTTCGCCCCCACTCGGGCCAGGATCTTGCCGTGCGACTGCGAGACCGCCTTCGCCCAGATCTGCGGCACCTTGAGGTCGACGAGGTTCGCGGTGATGAGGACGGATGCCTCGATCGACGAGCCCACGGCGACGACGGCG
This sequence comes from Microbacterium sp. MF43, assembly GCF_012847295.1. Taxonomy (GTDB): domain Bacteria; phylum Actinomycetota; class Actinomycetes; order Actinomycetales; family Microbacteriaceae; genus Microbacterium. The sequence goes on along the minus strand of NZ_JABBDY010000002.1, from coordinate 613,441 downwards.
ACCTGGAAGTCCTGGGCGCCGATCTGCTTCAGCGCATCGATGTTGCGAGCATCCGCCTGGACGGTGTGGGTGACGCGCTCGGACCACTTCTGGACGAGCTCGAGGTTGTCGTCGATCGCGAGCACCTCGCGATCCAGGCGGTCGAGCTCGCCGGCGCACGCAGCACCGAAGCGCCCGAGTCCGATCACGAGGACCGGGGCGTCGCTGCGGATCCGTTCAACCAACGATGGGCCTTTCCACGGGCAGCGAGTAGAGCTGCGAACGGGATGACGCGGCCACGGCCGCGGCGAGTGTCACTGTACCAACGCGACCCATGATGATCGTGATGCCCATGACGTAGATGGCGCTGTCGGGTAGCTCCGCGGTGAGCCCCGTGGACAGTCCCACCGTGGCGAACCCCGAGATGACGTCGAAGAGGACGTCGCCGAGATCGGCCTTCGTGATCTGCGTGATGATGATCGTCGAGACCGCGACGATCGTCGCGCCCCACGCCACCACGGAGAGGGCGACGCGCAGGACGTCGCTCGGGATGCGGCGGCCGAAGACCTGGTTCGAGGCTCGGCCTTTCGCCTCCGACCACACGGCCAAGGCGATCACGGCGAGCGTCGTGACCTTGATGCCACCGGCCGTCGACGCCGACCCGCCTCCCACGAACATCAGCATGCAGCCCACCAGCAGGCTGGACTGATTCAGTTCGCCGATGTCGAGGATCGCGAAGCCGCCCGACCGGGTCATCGCCGAGAGGAAGAACGCCTGGAACGTTGTGTCCCACGCGTCTGCGCGTCCCAGGGTGAGGAGGTTGTCGTACTCCAGGATGAGGAACGCCACACCGCCCGCGAAGAACAGAGCCACGGTGGTGATCAGGGTGAGCTTCGTGTGCAGCGACCACTTGCGCACGTGCCACAAGTGCCTGCGAAGCGTATAGATCACGGGGAATCCGATGGAGCCGAGGAAGACGCCCATCATGAGGACACTGAGGAAGAAGTAGTCGTTCGCGAACGGCGTCAGACCCTCGGCGTTGGGGGTGAAGCCCGTGTTGGTGAACGCCATCGCGGCGTAGAAGGGCGCCTCCCAGAGCGCCACCTGCCACGGCACTCCAGCGACGATGAGCCCGGGGAAGAGAAGGATCGCGACGATCGCCTCGATGACGAGGGTCGAGAGGGCGACCGTCGCCAGCAGCGCGCCGATCTGCCCGAGCTGCACCGTCTGGCCCTCGTTGACGGGACCGCCGTGGGTGCGCAGCGGATTCGAATCGCTCGCGGCGATGAGCTTCGCACGCAGGCCCAGCCGGCGCGAGATGACGAGGCCGAGGATCGACGCCAGCGTGAGCACGCCGAGTGCGCCGATCTGCACGCCGATGAACACCAGGACGTGACCGAACGGCGACCAGTAGGTCGCCATGTCGACGGTCGCGAGGCCCGTGACGCAGATCGTCGAGACGGCGGTGAAGAACGCGTCGGCGAACGGGGTCACCTGGCCATCGGCCGCGGCGATGGGGAGTGAGAAGAGACCCGTGAAGATCAGGATCAGCGAGAGGAAGATGATGATCGCGAACCGGGCGGGGGAGCGCTGGGTGAGTTCGCGGAAGAACTCCATCACCGCATGGCCGAGCGCATGCAGGCGGCGTCCGCCGACGACACGCCAGCCTTCCGACATGCGGGGTCCTCCCTATGCGACGGTCCGGCGGTCGTCCTCATGGTACTCCGCGGGGCTCATGACTAATCTGAGCACATGGCGGACATCTTCGACGTGATCGCGGACGGAACGCGTCGCGACATCCTGCGGCTCCTTCTCGATCGAGCGGCCGCAGGCGAGCGCGGAACCAGCGTGTCCCACATCGTCCACGAACTCGGAGCGAGTCAGCCGACGGTCTCGAAGCACCTCAAGGTGCTGCGCGAGGCGCACCTCGTCTCGGTGCGCGAGGAGGGCCAGCACCGCTACTACAGCCTGTCGGCGGCGCCGCTCGACGAGGTCGACGACTGGCTGGTGCCGTTCCTCGGCGACGATGACGGCGAGAGCGGCGCGACGACATCGACCCTGCCCGACTCCGCGGCGCACGCGGCCGATGTGGTGGGCAGGGCCGCGGCCTCGGCGAAGCATGCGGTCGCGACGGCGCTGAAGAAGTTCCCCGGCCGCTAGCGACGTCCGGCCTTGCGCCGGAACAGCCACCCGCCCCACGCGAACGCCACGACGAGGATGGGGACGAGTCCGACCCCTTCACCTTCGGCCTCGAGCGGAGCCTCGACGGCGTCGCCGCCTGTATCGAGCCGGCGGCCCGCGGGGGACGAGCACCTCGCGCGCCGTGGGCGGGCTCCGACGATGGCGACATCGCCGATGACAAGCGGTTCCGGGAGGCGCAGAAGGCGGTTCGGGATGCCGAGAAGGCACTGCGAGATGCCCGGAAGCTCCAGCGGCAGGCGGCGCGGGACGCCCGCGAGCGTCAGGCGCGCCCGCGTGCCGGCACCTGACCCGGGGATATCTCAGCATTCTCATGGGTCACACAGGTTTACACGCGTCCCGTCGCGGCTCTAGAGTGTGGCAAGCACTTCTGGGGAAAGGGATGACATGGCGGAGCTGCCTGACGTGCGCTTTCTGACCGTCGCCGAGGTCGCCGAGCTCATGCGCGTCTCGAAGATGACGGTCTATCGGCTGGTCCACTCGGGCGAGTTGCCGGCGGTCCGCTTCGGCCGCAGTTACCGCGTGCCGGAGTCGGCGGTGACAGAGGCACTGCAACGACCCATCGCCGACGTCGGCTAGACTGTCCCGAGGCATTTTCCGATCTGCCCGTTCCCGGGCGCGCACGCTGCGCCCAGACCCCGACATTGTGAGGTTTTCCGTGGGTTCTGTCATCAAGAAGCGCCGCAAGCGCATGGCGAAGAAGAAGCACCGCAAGCTGCTTCGCAAGACGCGCCACCAGCGCCGCAACAAGAAGTAAGCGGCCATCGACACCAAGCGCCTGTCTTCGGACGGGCGCTTCGTGTATCCCCAACCGGTCAGCCCGACAGGAGGCAGCATGCCCTCGATCTCCGTACACCAGCTCCGCGAGCAGCCCGCCACACCCGTCATCGACGTGCGCGAGCCGTGGGAGTTCGAGTCCGGTCGCGTGCCGGGCGCCGTGAACCTGCCCATGTCGACGATCGGCGAGCAGCTCGACCAGCTCCCCGACGGCGCCTTCGCCGTCATCTGCAAGGTGGGCGGCCGGTCCGGGCGCGTCGTGGAAGCACTGGTCGCGCGTGGCTACGACGCCACGAACGTCGACGGCGGCACCGACGAGTGGATCGCTGCGGGGTATCCCGTCGAGAACTGAACGCGCGTCGCCCCCGACGAGGGGCGCGCCGAGGCATCCGGACCCGCTCCTAAACTGAGGGCGTGACGACTCTCACGCTCATCGGCAAGCCCGACTGCCACCTGTGCGACGTGGCGCGAGAAGTGGTCGAGACGGTCGTCGCGGAGTTCCCCGAGGACGCGGTCGACGTCGATGAGCGCTCGATCGCCGAGGACCCCGCGCTCTACGCGCAGTGGTGGGAGAAGATCCCCGTCGTGCTCATCGACGGATCGCTTCACGGGCACTGGCGCGTGTCGCCCGACCGCCTGCGCACGGCGCTGCGCGAAGCGACTGCCGCCCGCTGACGCGGCCCACCGCGCACATTCCTGCGTCGCGCGCAGCTGCACCTGCGCGCGACGGAGATTCCTGCGCGGCTGGCGTCGGCGCCCCGCCGCCTACGGCGCGAGGCGGGTGAGGTGCGGTCGGCGGCTACGGCGCGAGGCGGGTCGGGCCGCGGAAGAGGTACGTGACCTCGCGAATCGAGTCCTGGCCGAGCAGGAGCATCAGCACGCGGGCCAGGCCCATGCCGAATCCGCCGTGCGGCGGGGCTCCGTAGCGGAAGAAGTCGAAGTAGAAGTCGAGGTGCTCGGGCTCCAGGCCCTTCTCCCTCGCCTGCTCGATCAGCACGTCGACGCGGTGCTCGCGCTGCGCGCCCGTGGTGATCTCGACCCCCTTGAAGAGCAGATCGTACGACTTCGTCAGCCCGGTCTCCTCGTCGCGCATGTGATAGAACGCGCGGATCTCGGGGTGGTAGTCGGTGATGAAGACGAACTGGTGGCCGTACGTCTCCTCGACGTGCGCGGAGATCTGGCGCTCACCCTCCGGGTCGAGGTCGCCGTCGGTGCGGGGGATGTCGTAGCCGCGGGCCTTCACGATCTCGCGCGCCTCGGCGAGCGGGATGCGCGGGAACGGGATGGCGGGCACCCGCACCTCGATGCCGAAGAGCTCCTCGATCTCGGCGCCGTGCTTGTCCTTGACCGCCTGGAACGCCGTCTGCAGCAGCTCTTCCTGCATCGCGGCGACGTCCTCATGGGAGTCGATCCAACTGATCTCGGCGTCGATCGACGTGAACTCCGTCGCGTGACGGGACGTGAAGGAGGGGTCCGCGCGGAAGGCGGGCGCGATCTCGAAGATCTTGCCGAAGCCGGCGACCTGCGCCATCTGCTTGAAGAACTGCGGCGACTGCGCGAGGTACGCCGTCTTCTCCTCGAAGTACGGCACCTCGAAAAGCTCGGCGTTGGACTCGGAGGCCGACGCCATCAGCTTGGGGGAGTGGACCTCGATGTAGTCGCGCTCGATCCAGTACGAGCGGAAGGCGTGCTCGAGCGTGGTCTGCACGCGGAAGATGAGATTGTTGCGACGCTGGCGCAGGTCGAGGAAGCGCCAGTCCATGCGCTTGTCGAGGCCCGAGTCGGCCGCGATGGGCGTCTCGGGAAGCGCCGCGGCGGCGATGTCGAGCGCGCCGATCTTGATCTCGACGCCGCCGAGCTTGACGCGCTCGTCGTGCTTGAGGTCGCCCGTGACCGTCAGGAAGGTCCCGGTGGCGAGGTTCGAGATCGTCTCGGTGAGAGCGAGGGCCGCGGCATCCTGCTCGGAGCCGTCCTCGGCGGGGCGCGTCGCGGGATTCACCAGCTGCACCGCGCCGGTCTCATCCCGCAGGATGACGAACTGCACCTTCTTCTGATCGCGGACGGTCTCGACCCAGCCCGAGACCAAGACGGGGCCGTCGGCGAGACCCTGCAGCTGCTTGACGAGAACGCGTTCACTCACGAGGGATCAGTCTACGTGGGCGTCACGCCGCGTCCCGACGCCGCGAAGCCGGGGTTCGACGCGGGCCCGGACGCCGCAGTCCCGGGTGCCGAGGGGGTCGTCCCACGCCCGGATCGGGGGGCCTGCACCCAGGAACGACACATGTGCCGCCTTTAGCGTGGAGGGAGCCGTGTCCGGCCGGGTCGCGGCATCCGATCACCGAAGGCGAAGCCCCCGATGACCGAAACCTCCCCCGACGGCTCCTGGCTCGGAGCCCTGCTCGACTGGTCCGTCTCGCTCATGGACGTCATCGGGCCCGCCGGAGCCGGAATCGCGATCGCGCTCGAGAACCTGTTCCCACCGCTGCCCAGCGAGGTCGTGCTGCCCATGGCCGGCCTCGCCGCGAGCCGCGGCTCGTTCTCGCTCTTCGAGGCGCTGGCCTGGACGACCGCCGGCTCCATCGTCGGTGCTCTCCTTCTCTACGGTCTCGGCGCCTGGCTCGGCGTCGGCCGCCTGCGCACCATCGCCGCGCGCGTGCCGCTCCTCAAGTCGGAGGACATCGACCGCACGGTGTCGTGGTTCCACCGGCACGGGGGGAAGGCGGTCTTCTTCGGCCGCATGATCCCCATCTTCCGTAGTCTCATCTCGATCCCCGCGGGAGTGACGCGCATGCCGCTGTGGCGGTTCGCCCTGCTCACCGCGGCGGGGAGCCTCCTGTGGAACACGATCTTCGTGATGTCCGGCTTCCTCCTGGGCGAGTCCTGGCACATCGTGGAGCATTACGTCGACGTGCTCCAGTACCTCGTGATCGGCGCCGTCGCCGTGGCGGCCGTGTGGTTCGTCGCGGTTCGCGTACGTGCGGGGGTGGCGGCGTCCCGCGCCGTCCCCGAACCGGCGCAGGAGCGCGAACGCGAGGGCGCGTCGGTCGACTGACGCTCAGCCGCCCCACAGAACCGGCCACCGTAGACTGGACGCGTGCCCGCCGATCGCCTCCATCTCGTGCGCCATGGGGAGGTTCACAATCCCCGACGCGTGCTCTACGGACGACTTCCGGGATTCGGTCTCAGCGCTGACGGGCGGCGCATGGCGCAGCAGGCGGCCGACTACGTGAAGACTCTCGACCGGCCGGTGACGAGCCTGGTGTGCTCGCCGCTGCAGCGGACCCAGGAATCGGCCGAGCCCTTCGCCGAGGTGTTCGGCCTCGAGCCTCGCATCGACGAGCGCGTCATCGAGCCCACCAACGTCTTCGAGGGAAAGCGCATGGTGCTCGCCCTCATCAACCCGTGGAACTGGCGCCACCTGCGCAAGCCCGCGCTCCCGAGCTGGGGTGAGCCGTACGCCGACGTCATCGGCCGCATGAACCGCGCCATGACCGAGGCCTGGAAGTCCGTCGACGCCGGCGACGTCGTGATCGTGTCGCACCAGCTGCCGATCTGGGTGACGCACCTCGCGGTGGCGGGACTGCCCTCGCGCCACGATCCGCGCGATCGCCGCTGCGCGCTGTCGAGCGTCACGAGCTTCGAGATGGACGACAGCGGAAAGTGGACCGAGATCGCCTACGCCGAGCCGGCATCGCTGTCGGGCGCGGTCGACGTGGGGGCGGTGTGATGCCAGGTCCGTCCCGGTTCCGGCGCACGCGGGTCACGGCATCCGCTCTCGTGGCTCTCTCGCTCGTGGCGGGCCTGGCCGCGTGCACCAGCGACCCTCTCGCCGACCAGTACCGCTCGGGTGACGGCAAGGGCTTCATCGCCGCCGACGGGTTCGAGGTCGTCGAGATCGCCCCCGAGGACCGCACCGAGCCGGTCGACTTCGACGCCGTCCTCGACACCGGCGACACGGCGACGAGCGACGACTACCGCGGCGAGGTGCTCGTCGTGAACTTCTGGTACGCGGCGTGCGCGCCATGCCGTGTCGAGGCTCCGCTGCTCGAAGAGGTGAACCAGGCGTTCGCGGGCGATGACGTGTCGTTCCTCGGCGTCAACCTGTACGACGGCGCCGAGGCCTCGCAGGCGTTCGCCAAGACCTACGGCGTCGACTACCCCAGCGCGCTCGCAACCGAGGACGGCTCGATCAAGCTCGCGTTCGCGGGGCAGACCCCGCTCAACGCCGTGCCGGTGACCCTCGTGCTCGACCGCGAGGGACGCGTGGCGGCGCGTGTGATCGGCCAGATCAGCGAGACCTCGATCCTCGAGACGCTCGTGAGCGACGCGCTGGAGGAGTCGTGAACCCGGCAGCCGTCGTCGCGGACGGCTCGCTGCTGGTGGCGATCCCGATCGCCGTGCTGGCGGGCCTCATCTCCTTCCTGTCGCCGTGCGTGCTTCCGCTCGTTCCCGGGTACCTGGGGTTCATCGGGGGCGCGGTGACGCCCCGTGAGCCGCGCGCCGCACGTGACGACGCGCGGGGCTCGCAGTCGTCCGCCGAGAGCGGGCGTGTCGCGCTCGACTCCGCGGAGTCGGTGAAGACGGATGCCCCGCCCGCCGGTCCCACGCGCAGCCGGCTGCTCCTGGGCGTGCTGCTGTTCATCGCGGGCTTCACGGTGGTGTTCGTCAGCATCGCGATGCTCGGCGGCACGCTCGGGCGCTTCCTGCTTGAGTACGCCGACGCGATCACCCGCGTTCTGGGTGTCGTCGTCATCGCGATGGGACTGGTGTTCATCGGCTTCTTCGGGAGGGCGCAGCGCATCGCCCGTCCGCAGGTGCGCGGCAACCTCGGTCTGATCGGCGCGCCGCTTCTCGGCATCGCTCTCGGAATCGGGTGGGCTCCGTGCATCGGCCCGACCCTCGCCGTCATCCTGACGATGGCCTTCGACGCCGGGTCGGCGGGTCGCGCGGCACTCCTCGGGGTCGCGTACTCGCTGGGTCTGGGCATCCCGTTCATCCTGATCACGCTGGGCTTCGGCTGGGCGGCCCGCTCGGTCGCCTTCGTGCGCCGCCACATCCGCGCCGTCAACATCGCGGGCGGGGTGTTGCTCATCGTGCTCGGCCTGCTGATGGTTACCGGCGTGTGGACGCAGATCATGGCCAGGCTGCAGGGGGTGTTCGCGAGTGTCCCGCTCCCTCTCTGACGGACCCGGTCTCGACGCCTCCGAGCCGATGCGTCCCGCCGATCACGCCGACTCGGCGGCCGAGGTGAGCCAGCCGGCGCTGGGTTTCGTCGGATGGCTGCGGTGGGGCTGGCGCCAGCTCACCTCGATGCGCACGGCGCTCGTGCTTCTTCTTCTGCTCGCGATCGCAGCCGTTCCGGGATCGCTCGTGCCGCAGCGCAGCGCCGACCCCAACGGCGTCACGCAGTACTTCGCCGACAACCCCGATCTGGCGCCGATCCTCGACAACCTCAGCCTCTTCGACGTCTATACGTCGCCCTGGTTCTCGGCGATCTACATCCTCCTGTTCGTGTCGCTGATCGGGTGCGTCATCCCGCGCACGAAGCATCACTGGAAGGCCCTGCGCGCCAAGCCGCCGCGCACCCCCGCACGCCTGTCGCGGCTGGACGGGCACCGCTGCGAGGTGGTCGAGCTGGCGCCCGGGACGGATGCCTCCGCCGCCGCCGAGTCGGCGGTCGAACGCGCCCGGGAGCAGCTGAAGAGGGCCGGTTACCGGGTCGAGCGCTATGACTCCGCGTCTGCGCTGTCGGTGTCGGGCGAGCGCGGGTATCTCAAGGAGACCGGCAACCTCGTCTTCCATGCGGCTCTCGTCGGCGTGCTGCTGTCGGTCGGGGTGGGCGGCGGCTTCACCTACACGGGGCAGACCGTGATCATCGAGGGGCGAACGTTCGTCAACTCGATGCTCGACTACACGTCGTTCAACCCGGGACGCTTCGTCGACGAGAACGCGCTCTCGCCGTACTCCCTCACGCTGGACCGCTTCGACGTGACGTATCAGCCGTACGGATCGCAGGGTTCGGGCCAGGCGGGCGACTTCGTCGCCAACCTCACGACCCAGCGGGCGGGGGAGGAGCCGCAGTCCGGCGAGGTGCGCGTGAACCACCCGCTGGAGATGGCGGGGGACCGCATCTACCTCATGGGCAACGGCTACGCCCCGACGATCACGATCCGCAACGCGGATGACGAAGTGGTCTTCTCCGAGTCGGTGCCCTTCCTGCCGCAGGACACCAACATGACCTCCCTCGGCGTGGTCAAGGTGCCGGACGGCCTGTCGGAGCAGATGGGCCTCGTGGGCTTCTTCTATCCGACGCAGGCGCCGCTCGACTCCGGCGCGTTCACATCCGCGTATCCCGATCTCGTCCTGCCCGTGCTCTCCCTGGACGTATATGTCGGCGACCTCGGCATCGACGACGGCACCCCGCGTTCCGTGTACACGCTCGACCCGAGCGGCATGGAGAAGCTCGCCGGCCGAGGAACCGGTGTCGCCTCGCTCGAGCTCGCACCGGGGGACACGGCCGAGCTCCCCGGCGGTTACGGCTCGATCACGTTCGAGAACGAGGCATCCGACTCCGCCGATGGGTACGAGGGCTCGGTCAAGCGCTACGTGTCCCTGTCCATCCACCGCGACGCGGGCGCCGCGTGGGTGCTCGTCTTCGCGGTGCTGGCGACAGCCGGCCTGCTCGCCGCGCTGTTCGTGCCCCGTCGACGCATGTGGGTGAAGGTGACGCCGCAGGGCCACACCCTCCGCATCGAGTACGCGGGCCTCGCGCGCGGCGAGGACCCCACGCTCGAGGGCGCTGTCGCGCAGTTCGCGCAGCGTCACGGCGAGAGCCTCCAGACCCCTCCGACCCCCCGCGTAGACTGAGGACATGCCCGAAACCACCGCCCTTTCGCTCGACTCGGTCTCGGTGCTCCTGGTCTGGACCGCGATCGCGGTCTACGCGCTGGCGTTCGTCGCCTACGCGGTGGACCTGGCTCGCCGCGGTGCCGTCGCCGTCGATGCGAAGGACGCGCAGGTGCGCGAGCTCGCCGCGGTGGGCGCCGCTCGCGAGGGCGCCGTCGCGCAGCTGCAGGCGCAGGAGCGGGCTTCCGAAGCGGCGCTGAACGCGCCGCCCTCGCAGCGCCCCCGACTCGTGTGGGCGCGCATCGGCACCTCGCTCACCGTGCTGGGCTTCCTCTTCCACCTCGGAGCCGACATCACGCGCGGAGTCGCGGCCGGGCGCGTGCCGTGGTCGAACATGTACGAGTTCGCGCTGACCGGCACGCTGCTCATCGTTGCCGTGTATCTCGGCGTGCTCTTCCGCTACGACCTGCGGTTCCTCGGAACCTTCATCACCGGGCTCGTCGTAGTGCTGCTCGGTGGCACCGCGATCTGGTTCTACACCGACATCGTCCCGCTGATGGACCCGCTCAAGTCGGTGTGGCTCGTCATCCACGTCTTCGTCGCCTCGCTGGCGACCGCGCTCTTCGCGCTCGCCTTCGGACTGTCGGTGCTCCAGCTCATGCAGGCTCGCCGTGAGCGCCGCGTGGCGGCGGCGGCCGTCGCATCGGACGCGGACGGTGCGAAGCAGGGCCCGGGGTTCCTGCGCACACTTCCGAGCGCCGATGCGCTGGAGTCGCTGGCGTATCGGTTCGCGATCCTGGGGTTCATCTTCTGGACCTTCACGCTCATCGCGGGCTCGATCTGGGCGAACGACGCGTGGGGACGCTACTGGGGCTTCGACACCAAGGAAGTGTGGACGTTCGTCATCTGGGTGCTCTACGCCGGATACATCCACGCGCGCGCCACGCGAGGATGGCGTGGCTCGCGCTCGGCATGGCTGTCGATCATCGGCTTCACTGCGGTGATCTTCAACTTCACGATCGTCAACATGTTCTTCAAAGGGCTCCACGCCTACTCCGGCCTGAGTTGACTCCCGGCACGGGGACATGCACGGTCCATAACGCAAAAAGATTGACAATTCTCCTTTCGACCGCCAATCTTCTCTCAGGCGATTATCGATAGTATCGCTCCGCCTGTGTTGGCGATGGTGCCACGAAAGGAGACCGAATATGACCCCGACCGGTTCTCGAAAGAGACTGAGCGCGGTGTGTGCGGGAGGGGTCATCGCCCTCCTCGTTCCACTCATCATCGGCGTGGGCCCCGCTTCGGCGGCGGAAGCGCAGCACACCCTGTGGGTGGACGTGAGCGGTGGCGACGATGCCAATACCGGCAGCGAGTCGAGTCCGCTCAGGTCCATTGAGGCCGCGCGCGACAGGGTGCGCGACCTCAACGACGCAATGACCGGCGACATCGTCGTCAACATCCGACCGGGCGACTACTACCTCGACGACACGCTCACGTTCGGGGTGGAGGATTCCGGATCGAACGGTCATGACGTGATCTACCGGGCGGCGGGAACGAAGGGCTCGGTCCACGTGATCGGCGGTGAGAAGATCGCCGGCGCATGGACGAAGGCGGAGACGTCGGACGTGAACGCGAAGCTCCCCGAGGCATCGAAGGCGCACGTGTTCAAGAAGCAGCTGCCTGTGGGAACAGACTTCAACACCCTCTATGTCGACGGCACGCGAGCCATCACGGCACGGACGAAGAACTACGAGCACGATGAGCGATTCCCTGCGGCAGACGGCACGAGCGACGACAACTTCCTGATCACCGCCGCGGGCGGGCAGTACAACATCGTCTACGGGAACGATCTCGCCCAGAGTGCAATCGACGGGCTTGCGTACTCGCAAGCCCAGGGGCACCTCAATGCGCAGTTCGTGATCTGGTCAGGGTATGCCACGGGCGGTTCGGACTGGTACCAGGAGACTGTGCCCATCGGCGCCATCAACCCGGCCAACAAGAACATCACCGCGGTCAAGGATCCCGCGAAGATCGAGCTCAACCGCACGCACTGGACCCACGGTCCTGGATACCGCTACTTCCTGCAGAACGACCTGTCGTTCCTCGACAGCCCGGGCGAGTATTACTTCAACCCGACGACGCGGATGCTCTACTATTACCCCGAGTCATCGCAGGTAAGCGGGGACACGCTCAAAGCCGAGGTCGTCTATCCGACGATGCAGAAGGCGATCAACTTCAAGGGAAACGCCAAGACCGACCTCGCTGCCGCACCGAGCGCGAGCGCACAGGTGCGAAACATCGTGCTCGACGGCCTGACAGTGGAGATGACCGACTTCGCCGATTCGTACCTCTTCGCGTGGAATGCCTATGACGCGTACGGTATGCAGAAGTTCCCAGATGAGGCGGCGGGAAGTTCCAATCCTTCGTACAGCGAGAACACCGACCGTATCGAATACCACGTCGGCGCGATCACGATGACCGACGCCAACCACATCACGATCGAGAACTCCCGCATCACCAATGTCGGCATGAATGCGATCGAGCTGTTCCGCGACAACGACTCGATCACGATCCGCAACAGCAGGATCGACAACACCGGGATGGGCGGGATAAACATCGACGGAGGCTATCCCGGCATTGGTGCGTTCAACGGCAACCACGTCATCACGAACAATTTGATCCACGATGTCGGGCAGCTTGTTGGACACCAGCCGGGCGTAACGCTCATGAGCACCGGCCACAATAAGCTGAGCCACCTCGAGATCTTCAACGCCCCGCGGCGTGGGATCCTGCTCAACGCCGGATGGATCCGCAACACCGCGGATACAGGCTTCAATCCGCTCGAGGACATGTACACGGTCGACAATGACTTCTCATACATCTACGTTCACCACACCCAGCAGGACGCGGGTGAAGATAGCGCGATCTTCGGCTGGATTCTGCTGCACCGCGATCGGGTGATGCAGCTGACCGGGACGGACCGGGTCGCGGAGAACAAGTACAACCGCTTCGAGCAGATCATCATCGACAGCCCCGGCGCAAACCCATCGATGCACGATAAGAACACCGTCCTCGGGATGGACTTCGCGATGCGGGCCACCGGTCTGCGCTTCACCGATGTCAAGGCAACGAACTCGCAGAGCTTCACGATCTCGGCTCGGCCGTGGCACGATCTCGACAACGTCAACTACAACCTGATGAACGAGAATGAGGACTGGACCGGCGTCGACACGTTCGACGATTCCCGAATGGAGTACGACAAGATCGGCCTCAAGGACGACTTCCCTGCAGAGTTCGCTTTGGGGACCGTGGAAGAAGAGGAATACGACGACGTCTACTTCGAGGAGGACTTCGAGGGCGCTTCGATCGACCTGACGGACAAGTGGATCGCTGAGCGGGGAACGCCCGAGCAGTCGACGATCTACATGTCGGAAGGTCCGTTCGACGGCAAGAAGTCGTTGTCGATCGATCCGATCGACAACCCCGAAGGAACCCTTCTCAGTCGTACGTTCGGGACGCAGCTCAACAAGGTCGTCACGATGAAGTACTTCGACAAGCGCAACGACCGCGCATACTCCGACAAGGAGAAGCCGAACCTGCCGAACTCGTTCGGGCGCGCCGACGATGGCGTCACTCAGCGTGCCATCGGCGCCGACGGGCGCGTGTCGACGGATTTCTTCCTGGTCAAGGACGGAGACACGACGACAATCACCGACGTGCCGCGTGCTTTCGGCTGGCACGAGTTCACTTGGGACTATACGTCGGGTACCGAGGTCGTGATGTCCATCGACGGAACCATCGTGGCAACACTTCCCGCGACGTCGTTCGACTTCGTCAGCATGGGCGATCCGACCGGTGAGGGTGGGCGCGCGTACTTCGACGAGCTCGTTATCCATGGCGGCGACCCCGCGCCCGCCCCGGGTGATGTCGTCCAGCCGATGGTGGTCGACGGTACGCTCGATGCAACCAACTTCGATACGCAGTCGGGCCTCACGATCTCGACGGCTCCCGCTCCCGAGAATGGGACGATGGCGGGGTACATCGACCAGGGGGACTACCTGGAGTACTTCGTGAACGTGAAGAAGACGGGAACGTACAAGGTCGACTACCGCGTCGCGGTCAACCCAGGTTACGTCGGCAACGTCGACGTCGTGGTCGACGGTGTCACCAAGGCCTCGGCCTCGTTCCCCTCGACCGGCGGGTGGCAGTCGTGGGCGGACCTGACCGACTCGGTACCGCTCACCGCTGGACTGCACACGATCCGGCTGAAGGCGACGTCGAACGGGTGGAACTTCAAGTCCGCCGCGTTCACGTACGGCGGCAAGAGCGTCCCGGGCAGGATTCAGGCAGAGGCGCATGACGCAGCGGCCGGCATCCAGAAGGGCAGCGGACCGTCCGGCCCGATCGTGGGCTACATCGACGCGAACGACACGATGGACTACAGCGTGTACGCAGATGCTCCCGGGGTCTACCGGGTGGACTACCGGGTGGCCGTCAACGCGGGATACGTCGGCGGAGTCGAGTTGCAGGCCAACGGCACGCCGGTCAAGACCACGGCCCTACCGTCGACCGGCGGCTGGCAGTCGTGGGCGACCGTCACCGACTATGTCACCCTTCCGGGCGGGCCGCAGACCCTCCGGCTGAAGGCGACCGCGAATGGCTGGAACTTCGACTGGGTGGAATTCACCTACGCGGGCCGGCATGCGGTGCCGGGAGTCATCGCAGCGGAGCAGTTCGACAAGATGTCAGGCATCCAGGTGTCCAACTCAGCGGCGGGTGGACAGCATGTGGGCTACATCGACGCGGATGACTGGATCGAATACGACATCCACGTCGCGAAGACCAGCAATTACGCAATCGACTACAAGGCGGCTGTCCACGCCGGGTACGCGGGCGGGGTCGAACTCCTGGTCGACGGCGTCAGTAAGGTCACGACCTCCCTGGCATCGACAGGTGGCTGGGAGAACTGGGCGACGGTCACGGCACCTCAGGTGGTCCCGCTCGCCGAGGGGCGGCACACGCTGAGGCTGAAGGCGACGTCCAACGGGTGGAATCTCGACGCGGTCACCCTCCGCGATGTCGGCCGTGCCGTCCCGGGCACGTTCGAGGCGGAGAGCTTCGACGGCATGTCAGGGATCCAGGTTGGTTCGTCCGTGGCAACGGAGGGAGACGGCGCGAAGCACGTCGGTTACATCGAAGCAAACGACTGGATGGAGTATCAGCTCTACGTTCCGCAGGCAGCCACGTACACGGTGAAGTACCGTGTAGCCGTCAACAGCGGGTATACAGGTGGGGTCGACTTCCTCGTGGACGGCGCTTCCCACAAGGTGACGAGCCTGCCCACTACGGGCGGCTGGCAGAGCTGGCAGACGGTGACCGACACGGTATCGCTCCCGGCTGGTCAGCACACCATCCGGCTCAAGGCCACCGCGAGCGGGTGGAACTTCAACTGGTTCGAGATCGCAGCGCCCTGACGGTGCTCGCCGACGGGGCTCGGCCTTGCGGCCGAGCCCCGTCGCACGCGCACATCTGACCGGAGGCGTCTCCGGCTTGCGAAGCGGCTCAGGCGGGGGCGTGTGCTCCCCGCACGACGGCGCGGGCGGACGTACCGCGACGGCGTGCGACGGCGAGAACCGTCGCGGCGAAGGAGAGCACCGACCACACGAGGAGGCCCGCCAGTGCCGCACCGATGCCGTCGGTCTCGGTGAGGGCGGCGAGCATCCCGTTGTAGGCGGGCGACGTGGGCATGCGCGCGGCGACCTGCGACAGCACGCCAGGCACCGTCGACACGACGCCGGTCGCGACCGCGAGAACCCCGATGAGCGCCGAGATCCAGCGACCGCCTCCGCCGAACACCGCCACGAGCGCCTGGTTCACCGCAGCGAACGCGATGCCGGCGACGATGCTCACCCCGGCGAACGCCCCCCACTGGCCCCACTCGTAGGAGGCGGCCAGCTGCACGACGGCGGCGACGAGCAGGCCCTGCGCGGCGCCGAGAGCGGCGGCCGGGGCGAACCCGCGCAGGGCGAGCAGCGCCGACGGCTCGCGCGCCGTGAGCGCGCGACGTGAGACCGCCTGCAGGGCGATGAACGTCGCGAGGCCGCCGAACCACAGCGCGAGGGTCGACAGCAGCGGGATGGCCGAGGCTCCGAACAGCGACGTGCCGATGCCGTCGGCCTCGACGGGGTTCGCGACCACGTCGGCCAGGCTCGTCGCCTCCGCGTCGGTGTAGGAGGGAAGCGCGCCGGATGCTTCGCCCAGCCCGTCGGCGAGTGTCGATGTGCCGTCCGCGAGCTGCGACACCCCGTCGGCCAGCGAGGTCGCGCCGTCGCCGGCCTGGGTGATGCCGTCCCCGAGCTGGGCGGCGCCGGTCGAGAGCTCGCCCGCGCCCGCGGCGGACTGCGACGTGCCGGCGGCGAGCTGGTCGAGGCCCGAACCGAGTGCGGAGGCGCCCGCGCCGATCTCGCGGAACCGCTTCGCGAACTCCGCGGTGATGCCCGAGTCGAGCCCGGCGATCGCGTCGGCGGTGTATCCGGTCAGCGCAGCGGCGCCGGGGTTCGCCTCGGTGCCGTCGCCGTTCAGGACGACCGATGCCGTGCCCGCCGACGTGAGCGCTTCCCCGAGGGTCGCGCAGAACGGCGCGGGAGGAGCGCCCGGAGCGCAGTACTGGCCCGCCAGCTGCTGCAGGGTGGTGAAGGTCTTGGACGCCTCCGACGCGGCCAGCGCCGTGGCGGTCTCGGTGCCGGCGGCCAGTTTCGTCACCTCATCAGGCACGACGCCCGTCCGCTCGAGTTCCGCAGCGCCGTTGTTCACTCCTGCCGCGAGATCGTTCGCCCCGTCGGCGGAAGCCTCGATGCCGCCGGCGATCTGTCCGAGTCCGCCCTGCAGGTCGCCCGCGCCACCGGCGAGTCCGTACGCACCGGACGCCAGCTGAGGCATTCCGTCGGCCAGCTGCGTCGCGCCGTCGGCCGTCTGTGCGGCACCGTCTGCGAGGGACTGCGCGCCCGACGCCGCCTCGCCGAGCTGGTCGCCCAGCGTCGTGAAGCCGAGGAACACGTTTTGCAGGTAGAGCTCCGACAGCTGCTCGCCCATGACGGATGCCGCCGCCGCGGTCACCTGGGCGGTGATGGCGTCATCGACGATGAGGCTGTCCGGCGGCGTCTCCACGACGATCGTGGCCCGCTCGGGCGTCTCGCCCGGCTGGGTCGAGGTCGCCGCGGCCGAGAAGTTCTCGGGGATCGTGATGACGGCGGCGTAGGTGCCGTCGGCGAGGCCGGACTCGGCGTCCTCGGCGTTGGAGAGCGTCCACGTCAGATTGCTCGGCTGCTCCTCCGAGCCCTCGACGAGGCCGGCGGTCAGCTGGCGCCCGAGGGGCACGAGCTGATCGTCGATGGTCACCGCCTCGTCCTCGTTCACGATCGCGGCGTTCAGAGACTCGAGCCGCTCGGTCGGGTTGTAGAGCGCCGCGACGAGGATGCCGCCGATGACGACCGGCAGCAGCAGCACGCCGATGAGCGTGAGCCACGTGACGGGGCGCCGTGTGCGTGCGCGTTCGATGGAGAGGGTCATGCGTTCACCTCGGTGATGGGAGAAGCGGATGCCGCGCCCGACCGCAGCGCGAGCGAGCTCACGTCGGGGCGTCGGGCGTCGGAGAGCAGCGAGATGGCGGGGCCGTCGGACTTCGCGGTCGCCACGACGGTCAGGCGTCCGGCGGAGGCGTCGTCGGAGCGGGCGCGCAACGCCGCGTCGGCGTCGCGGAGGAGCGCGGCCGCCTGGTCGCGCTCGGCGCTGTCGAGCGCGTCGATGCCGTCGATGACGACGAGCGACGCGCGGCCGGCGAGTGCGCGGCGCAACTCGCGCAGGCGGTCGTCCGCCTCCGCGAGGAGCGCCACGCCGACGTGCGCCCGCACCCACGCGGCACGTTCGGGGAGCAGGTGGCCCGCCACGCGCAGGCGTCCGTCGCTCGGCGCCAGACGACCGGCGACGGTCAGCCCGAACGCGCGCGCGGCGCGCGGGTCGCCGGTGGCGATGAGCGAGCCGCCCGCTTCGACGCGGAACGTCGCGCCCTCGAACAGCGCGACCTCGCCCGCCGTGCCGTCGTCGGCGCGCACCGACACGGCCTCACCCACGACGACGGCGGTGGTACCCGGCTCGGGCCAGTCGGCGAGGGCGAGCTCTCGCTCGACCGCCTCGCCTTCGATGTCGAAGTGGGGGAGGGCCCGCTCGAGCCAGCGCGGCATCCACCACGCCTTGTCGCCGAGCAGCGCCATGACGGCGGGCACGAGCGTCATGCGGACCAGGAAGGCGTCGACCGCGATTCCGACGGCGAGGCCGAGGGCGATCGGCTTGATCGACGAATCGCCCTCGGGGACGAACGCCGCGAAGACGGCGATCATGATGACGGCGGCGGCGGTGACGACGCGCGCCGAAGCGGTGAAGCCCGATCGCACCGCTCCTACCGCGATGTCGCGATCGCTGCGCGTGGGGTGCGAGGCGGCTCCTCGCCGCGCGTGCACGTAGTCCTCCCGCATGCGGCTCACGAGGAACACCTCGTAGTCCATCGCGAGGCCGAACAGCACCCCCATGAGGATGATCGGCATGAAGCTGATGACGGGACCTTCGCGCGTGACGTGGAGCAGGTCGGCGCCCCAGCCCCACTCGAAGACGGCCGCGACGACGCCGAACGCCGCGAGCACCGAGAGGAGGTATCCGAGCGCGGCCTTGATCGGCACCCAGATCGACCGGAAGACGATCATCAGGAGCACCAGCGACAGCCCGACGACGAACACGCCGAAGGGGAGGAGCGCCGAGCCGAGACGGTCGGAGATGTCGATGCCGACGGCGGTGAATCCGGTGACCTTGAGGTCGACGCCGTACTCGTCCTCGAGTTCGGGGGCGAGCGCGCGCAGGTCCCGGACGAGCTCGGCCGTGGCCGGGTCGTCGGGCGCCGTCTCGGGCACGATCTGGATCAGCCCGGTGTCGGCGGTCTCGTTGGGCGTCGCGAGCGCGATCTCCTTCACGCCCCGAACATCCTCGATCTCGCCGGCGAGGTCGGCCATGAGCCCGAGCGGATCGGTCGAGGTCACGATGGTGCCGGTCATGATGAGCGGACCGTTCGAACCGGGACCGAAATGCTCGGCGGTGAGGTCGTACGCCTGGCGCGCCTGACTCGTCTCGGGCTGCTGGCCGGCGTTGGGAAGGGCGAGGCCGAGGCTCGCCGCGGGGATCGCCATGACGCCGAGCGTCAGGATGACCGCGACCGTCGTGACGACGGGGTGCGCGGTGACGAGCTGCACCCAGCGGTTCGTCTTCTTGGCGGGCGCGGGTGCCGGAGGTGCCGGTGCGTCGTCCTCGGCGGCTGCGGCGGCCGAGGCATCCGCCCCCCGCCGTCGCCGCGAGCGCAGCGCCACGCCGCGGCGGCCCCGGCCATGGCCCCACCCCGCCACGCGCCCCTTCGCGAGTCCGAGGAGCGCGGGCGTGAGCGTGACGGCCACGACCACGGCGATGGCGACGGCGACGGCGGCCGCGATGCCCATCGTGGTGAGGAAGGGGATGCCCGCGAATCCGAGACCGATCAGCGCGATCAGCACCGTGACGCCCGCGAAGACGACGGCCGAGCCCGCCGTGCCGGTGGCGCGCGCCGCCGACTCCTCGGGCTCGACGCCGGCCCGCACCTGGTCCTGATGGCGGGCGACGATGAAGAGGGCGTAGTCGATGCCCACCGCCAGGCCGAGCATGATCGCCAGCATCGGCGTGGTCGAGGAGATCGACGCGAACGCGGTGGAGGCGTAGATGAGCGCGATCGCGAGAGCCACCCCGATGAGAGCCGAGACGAGAGGGAACCACGCCACCGCGAACGAGCGGAAGGTCACGATGAGCACGAAGAGCGCGATCAGCACGCCGACCGCCTCGATGAGCGAGAGTGCGGGGACCGAGGTCGAGAAGAGGTCGCCGCCCATCGCGACCTGCGAGCCGTCGGGCAGGGCCTCGCGAAGGTCGTCGGCGACCTGCTCGAGCGAGTCCTTGGTCTCGTCCGAGACGTCGGTGGCCTGTCCGTCGAACTGGAGGCGGATGATCGCGGCGGACTCGTCGTCGGACACGAGCCCCGTCACCATCTCGTTGAACGGGTCGGTGACGGCGATGATGCCGTCGAGGTCTTCGAGCTGGGCGATCGTGTCGTCGATCTCGGTGGCGTACGGCTCGTCGGTCACGACGTCCCCGTCGTCGGCGACGATCACGAGCTGCGCACTGGTGCCGCTCGCCTGAGGGAAGCTGCGGTCGAGCAGCGCGATGCCTTCCTGCGCCTCGGTGCCGGGGATCGAGAAGGCGTTGTCGGTGCCCTTCATCAACACCGCCGCGCTGCCGCCGGCGATCGCGAGGAGGAGCAGCCAGGCCACCAGAACCCGCCACGGGTGGCGGTAGGACCAGCGGCCGAGGGCGTAGAGCAGGGTGGACACAGCGCCTCCGCGTCACAGTCGGGTCGGAATTTCGATACAGCGCTGTATCGGATACACCAGTGTATCGTAGAACGGAATCGGGATCGCAAGCTGAGCAGTCGGTGTGCGTTTGGGCCCGGCGGCGACGAGAGGGAGACGAGCGCGGGATGACGGATACGGTCGTGACCTCGCGACGCCGCGAGGCGACGCGCCAGAAGCTGATGGATGCCGCCGCCCAGGTCTTCGCCGAGGTGGGCCTCGATGGCGCCTCCGTCGAGGCGATCTGCGACCGCGCCGGATTCACCCGCGGCGCGTTCTACTCCAACTTCGAGACGAAGGACGAGCTCTTCCTCGAGCTGGCCGGAAACGTGGCGCGCTCGCGCGTCGCGACCGTGCGCGAGCGGGTGGCCGAACTCGAGCGCAGCGGGGCTTTCGCCGACGCGGGCGGCAACGCCTTCGAGATCATCCAGCAGGTCCTCGACGTGTCGGCCGACGACCGCCTGGGCGTGCTCCTCATGAACGAGATCCGCATCCACGCGCTGCGCCACCCCGATCTCGCCGCCGCGTATCTCGCGCAGGACGACGAGATGCGCGGGAGCGTGGCGCAGATCATCGACGACATCGGCCGCGCCAACGTGCTGCGCTTCCGGCTCGAGCCCGACGCCGCGGCGCGGCTCATGCTCACCGTGTGGGAGAGCACAGCGGTCCGCTCGGTGATGGCCGGACACGACCACGAGGAGATGTGCCGCCTCACCAACGAAGAGCTCGCGCGCGTCGCGCAGCTCCTCATCGAGTCGCCCGGGGCCTGAGAGCTCAGTCCGCTGCGGCCAGCAGCGCGTGGCAGCGCGAGAGGCGCGCGAGCCACCAGTCGCGACGGTCGGCGGATGCCTCGTGCGCGGTCAGCAGCGCCGGGTCGGGGGCGACTCTCCCGACGCGCAGCATTCCGGCCTGCGGCACGAGTGCCGGCGCCGCGACGTCGGCCGTGAACAGCGATGCGGTTCCGAGACCGCAGTCGTAGTCGAGCTCGGGCAGCGCGGCTGCCAGCGCGACACCCATGCCGAGGCCGACCGACGTGTCGAGGGCGCTCGAGACGACCGCAGGAAGCCCCGCCTCGGCGACGATCGCCAGCGCTCGCCGGACGCCTCCGAGCGGCTGGGCCTTCACGACGAGGAGGTCTGCCGCGCCGGCCCGCGCGACCGCCAGCGGATCGGTCGCCTTGCGCACGCTCTCATCCGCTGCGATCGGGATGCCCATGTACTTCACGCGCCGCCGCAGCTCGGCGAGCTCCTCGACGCTCCCGCACGGCTGCTCGACATACTCGAGGTCGTGCTCCGCGAGGGCGTGAAGGGCGCGCTCGGCCTCATCGACGTTCCACGCCCCGTTGGCGTCGATCCGGACCCGCCCTTCGGGACCCATAGCCTCGCGCACTGCTGCGACCCGCGCGATGTCGTCCGCGAGTCGCTGTCCGGGCTCGGCGACCTTGACCTTCGCGGTGCGACAGCCGTCGAATCGGGCGAGGACGCCGGGCACGTCCACGGCGGCCACCGCCGGCATCGTCGCGTTGACGTGGACGGCCTGGCGTACCGCAGAGGGTTGCTGTGCCCACCCGAAGTCGATGGCCGCGGCCAGCCAGGTGGCGGCCTCGGCGTCCTCGTATTCGGCGAAGGGGGAGAACTCCGTCCATCCCTCGGGACCCTCGAACACGACGGCCTCGCGCACATCGACGCCGCGGAAGCGGGTTGCGAGCGGGAGCGCGACGACGTGCGCGCTGGCCAGGATCTCGGTCAGCGGGGGGAGGGGGATGGCGGCGCTGCTCACGCCACCCATCATGCCGGTGTCAGAACCAATACGTCTGACTCTGCACCGAGTGCGCCCGCGCGCCGTTCTCGGCGGGCGCCGCGCTGCGCGTCGTGGCCACGGCCGCCTCGTGGCGGGCGCGTGCCTCCTCGTGGCTCAGCGGCTTGCCGAAGACGGCGTGGCGGATGCGGGTGAGAAGCGAGGGTTTGGCGGTCATGAGGGCCTCCTTCGAGCCATCGTCGCATGCGACGTGCTGGCGGGCAATCACTTTCCGGTCAGCCGATGCGGCCGTCCCCGGGCCGGGCGACGCGCAGCCACGTCCAGCCGTACGCGCCGAGTTCGACCTCGACGCGCCCGCGCCCGTCGAGCGGCATCCGGCCGGGGCCGAAGAGATCGCTCAGCTCGGTCCCCTCCGGCTCGTCGGCGAGTTCCAGGCGCACGCGCGCCGGTTCGTCGCCGAAGTTGTGAAGCGCGACCATGCGGCCGACGTCCGCGCGCACGGAGTGGGCCAGCACCGCGGGCGCGTCGTGCTCGAGGATCTCCAACTCCCCCCAGCCGATCTCGGGCGAGATGCGGTACCGCGACGTCAGTCGGCGCATGAAGTGCAGCAGCGACCCCTCGTCGTTGACCTGGTCGCTGGCGTTGACGTGCTCCGGCGCATAGCCTCCGGTGGGCACCGGTCCGGCCAGGCGGGACGGCGCCGCCGAGGAGAATCCGCCGTTGCGGCCGCTCGTCCACTGCATCGGGGTCCGGACGGCCAGTCGACCCTGGACCTCGGGATTCTCGCCCATGCCGATCTCCTCGCCGTAGAACAGCACGGGCGTGCCGGGCAGCGAGAAGAGAAGGCTGTAGACCATGCGGATCCGGCGCGGATCGCCGCCGAGCATCGTCGGCAGACGGCGGGTGATGCCGCCACCGTAGACCCGCTGCCGCTCGTCGGGAGCGAACGCCTCGAACACCTCCTGGCGCTCGGCGTCGGTGAGCTTGTCGAGCGTCAGCTCGTCGTGGTTGCGCACGAAGTTCGCCCACTGCGCCTCCGGCGCGATCGACGGACGTCCGCGCAGCGCCTTCGTGAGCGGCCGAGGATCGGAGCGCGCGAGGGAAAGGTAGATCGCCTGCATCCCGACGAAATCGAACTGCATCGTGAGCTCTTCACCCTTGCCGCCGCCGAAGTAGGTGCGCTGGTCGCGATACGGGAGATTCACCTCGCCCAGCAGCACGGCCTCCTTCTCGCGCCGCTGCAGGAACCGGCGGAGGTCCCGCAGGTACTCGTGCGGGTCGCCGATGTCGCTGCCCTCGGGGACCTCCAGCAGGAACGGCACGGCGTCGACGCGGAAGCCGGAGATGCCCAGCTGCAGCCAGAAGCCGATCGTCTTGGCGATCTCGTCGCGAACGGTCGGATTCGCGATGTTCAGGTCGGGCTGGTGGCGGTAGAAGGTATGCAGGTAGTACTGCCCCGTCTTCTCGTCGAGCTCCCACAGCGTCTTCTCTTCGCCCGGGAACACCGCGTTGACGTTGTTCGCCGGCGGTTCGTCGCGCCATACGTAGAAGTCGCGGAAGGGTGAGGTCCTCGAGCGCCGGGCGGCCACGAACCACGGATGCTTGTCGGACGTGTGGTTCACGACGAGGTCGACGATGACCCGGATGCCTCGATCCCGGGCCGTGCGGATCACCTCGACGAGGTCGCCGTGGGTGCCCAGTCGCGAATCGACGCCGTAGAAGTCCGTGACGTCGTAGCCGTCGTCACGGTCGGTGGTCGGATAGAAGGGCATGAGCCACAGGCACGTCACGCCCAGGTCGGCGAGGTAGTCGATGCGACGGGCGAGGCCCGTGAGGTCGCCGATGCCGTCGCCGTTGTGATCGAAGTACGTCTCGACGTCGAGGCAGTAGACGACGGCGGTCTTCCACCACAGGTCGCTGGTGTCGGTGATCTTCACAGTGCTCTCCTGAGCGCGGGCAGGAGCTCCTCGCCCGCTCGCGCCAGATACGTCTCCTGGTCTTTGCCGACGTGGTGCAGGTACACGCGGTCGAAGCCGATGGCGACCAGCTCGGCGATGCGCTGCGCGAGGGCTGCGGCATCCGCGTCCACCAGCACGGACTTGCGCAGCTCGGCCTCGTCCGGATCGCGGATCGCTGCGTCGAAGTCCTCCGGCTGGTCGAAGTCCCAGGCGCGAGGCGGGCCGATGAGCCCGTTGGGCCACTGGTCCTCGGCGAGGGCGAAGGCCGCGGCATCCGTCTCCGCCAGAGACAGGTGCACCTGCAGGACGCACGGTCCCTCGCCTCCCGCGTCGCCGTATGCCTCGACGACGCGTCGCAGCGCCTCGGGCTCCTGCGCGACGGTCGCGAGGCCGTCCACCCGGCCGGCCAGCCACCCGGCCGTCTCGGCGCTCACCGCGGCGCCGAGGAGCGGGGGCGCCGACTCCGGGCGCGACCACACCCGCGCGCGATGCACGCGCACGGCGCCGTCGTGCGAGACCTCTTCGCCGGCAAGGAGGCGCCGGATCACTGTCAGCGACTCGGCGAGCCGGGCGTTCCGATGATCCTTCGGCGGCCAGGGGTCGCCAGTGACGTGCTCGTTCATGGCCTCGCCGCTGCCGAGGGCCGCCCAGAAGCGTCCGGGGAACATCTCCTCGAGGGTCGCGATCGCCTGAGCGATGATCACCGGGTGGTACCGCTGGCCGGGTGCGTTCACGACGCCGAGCGAGAACGACGTCGAGGCGAGGGCGGCGCCGAGCCAGGACCAGGCGAATCCTGAATGCCCCTGCTTCACGCCCCAGGGGGCGAGGTGGTCGGAGCACATCGCACCGTCGAATCCGGCCTGTTCGGCGGCGACGACGGATCGCAGCAGGGCGCTGGGCGGCAACTGCTCGTGGGAGGCGTGGTAGCCGACGAGAACCATTCCCCGAGTCTTCGCGGTGCGCTGCGGTCGCTCAAGGCACTTGCGAGCCCGGAGAGAAGGCGCATCGCCAACATCGCGAGCCCAAGAGCAATGTGCGGTTGACGATAGTGTGTGTCACACAGTACAGTGTGACGCATGAGCGAATCCGAGATCCTCGACACGCACCTGCAGGAGCTGCGGCGCGGCACCATCGTGCTCGCGTGCCTGCGCCTGCTCGAGCAGCCGGGGTACGGATACGGGCTGCTCGAAGAGCTGGGGGAGCGAGGATTCCCCACCGACGCGAACACGCTGTATCCGCTCCTGCGCCGCCTCGAGAAGCAGGGGCACCTCACCAGCGAGTGGAACACCGACGAGGCGCGACCCCGCAAGTTCTACCGCACCAGCGACGCGGGCGCCCGGCTGGCGTCCGCTCTCACCGATGATTTCCGCGCCATCGCCACCGCGATCGACGGACTCCCGAAGGAGGACTGACATGACTGCCGCTACCCTCACCGACCGTTACATCGACGCCGCCATGCGGACGGTGCCCGAGGCGCAGCGCTCCGACCTCGCCGCTGAGCTTCGCGCGTCGATCGACGACCAGATCGAGGCGCGCGTCGAGCAGGGCGAGGTGCGCAGCGCCGCCGAGCGCGCGGTGCTCACCGAGCTCGGCGACCCCGACAAGCTCGCCGCCGATTACACCGACCGGCCCCTCTGGCTCATCGGTCCCCGCTACTTCCTGCAGTGGTGGCGCCTGTTGAAGCTGCTGTGGTGGATCGTCATCCCGAGCGCCGTGTTCGGCGTCTCGCTCGCGATGGTGCTCGACCGCGCGTCGTTCGGCGAGATCATGGGCGCGGTCTGGCCCCTCGCTCTCACCGTCGGCGTTCACGTCGCGTTCTGGACGACGCTCATGTTCGCGATCGTCGAGCGCACCGAGGCACGCGGCAGGGAGCGCATCCTCGACCCGTGGACCGTCGATCAGCTGCCCGAGCCGCGGCCCCGTGGCGCGGGACTCAGCGACCTCATCGGCTCGCTGGTGTTCCTCGTGATCGCCGCCGGCGCGATCCTGTGGGATCAGTTCGTGGGCTTCGTGCCGACCCAGCCCGGGCTGTCGTTCCTCGACCCCGCGCTGTGGCCGGGCTGGATCCTCGGCCTGTTCGTGCTCATGGCGCTCGAGGCCGGGCTCGCGATCGCGGTCTACGCCGTCGGTCGCTGGACGATCTGGCTCGCCGTGGTCAACGGCCTGCTGAACGCCGCCATCGCGATCCCCGCGATCTGGCTCCTCATGCAGGGCCGGCTCATCAACCCGGAGTACTTCCCGACGATCATCGGCCCCGAAGGTGCCGAGGTCGGCGCGATCGTCGCGATCGTCAGCGGGTTCGTGATCGCCGGCATCGCCGTGTGGGACACCGCCGACGCCGCCATCAAGGCGGTGCGGGCACGCACGGCCTGACGCCGCAGACCGCACGAACGTCGCAGAATCGCGCCGATCTCGCAGAATCCCCGTCCCCGGGTGCGAGTTCGGCGCGATTCTGCGTGCGATGCGGTGCGCGGGGCGCGCCCGCGCAGGCGGCGCGAGCCTAGGGTGGAGGGATGCCTCTGCTCGACACTCCGGTGCGCCTGGGCGTGCAGCTCCAGCCGCAGCACGCCCCCTATTCCGCCTTCCGCGACGCCGTGCTGCGGCTCGAGGAGATGGGCGTGGACATCCTCTTCAACTGGGACCACTTCTTCCCGCTGTCGGGCGACCGCGACGGCCTGCACTTCGAGTCGTGGACGATGCTGGCGGCGTGGGCAGAGCAGACCGAGCGCGTCGAGTTCGGGGCCCTCGTCAACTGCAACAGCTACCGCAACCCCGATTTGCAGGCCGACATGGCCCGCACCATCGACCACATCTCGGCGAAGGACGGCGTGGGCCGCTTCATCTTCGCGACCGGGTCGGGCTGGTTCGCCCGCGACTACGAGGAGTACGGCTACGAGTTCGGCACCGCGGGATCGCGGCTGGACGACCTCGCCGCCGGCCTCGAGCGGATCGAGGCGCGCTGGGCGAAGCTCAATCCCGCGCCGACCCGCGAGATCCCCGTCATGATCGGCGGGAAGGGCGAGCAGAAGACGCTGCGCCTGGTGGCCCGCCACGCCGACATCTGGCACAGCTTCGTGCGCCCCGACGAGCTGGCCCACAAGCTCGACGTGATCGAGCGCTGGGCCGAGCGCGAAGAGCGCGACACGTCCGACCTGGTCATCTCGAATGAGCTGCACCAGCGCGGCGAGGACTTCGGCGACGAGCTCTACGACGCGGGCGTGCGGCTCTTCACCCTCGCCTTCCAGGGCCCGGACTGGGACTTCGATCTCGTCCGCTCCTGGCTTCGCTGGCGCGACGCCAAGAACGCGGCCTGAGTCGCGGCGGCACGGCGCAATAGGCTGGGGAGATGGTCTCGGAGCTCTTCGACGAAGCCGAATGGATGCCGGCACCCGGCGCCGCCGGTTTCACCGACATCACCTCGCACGTGTCGAGAGACGGGCGCATCGCGCGCATCGCCTTCGATCGCCCCGAGGTGCGCAACGCCTTCCGGCCCCACAGCGTGGACGAGCTCTATCGCGCCCTCGATGCGGCGCGCCAGGACCCGCGCATCGGCGTCGTGCTGCTGACCGGCAACGGCCCGAGCCCCAAGGACGGCGGCTGGGCGTTCTGCTCCGGGGGTGATCAGCGCATCCGGGGCCGCGACGGCTACCAGTACTCCGAGACCGAGGCCGGTCTCGATACGCCGGCTGCTCGACCGGAGGGGGAGGCGACTGCTGCGGCGGCGACGGGGCGGCTGCACATCCTCGAGGTGCAGCGACTCATCCGCTTCATGCCGAAGGTCGTCATCGCGGTCATCCCGGGGTGGGCCGCCGGCGGAGGGCACTCGCTGCACGTCGTCTGCGACCTGTCGATCGCGTCGGCCGAGCACGGTCGGTTCAAGCAGACCGACGCTGACGTGGGGTCCTTCGACGCGGGCTACGGGTCGGCGTACTTAGCGCGGCAGATCGGTCAGAAGTTCGCTCGCGAGGTCTTCTTCCTCGCGGAGGAGTACTCGGCCGCGCGCGCATACGAGATGGGCGCCGTGAACCGCGTCGTGCCGCATGCCGACCTCGAGCGCGAGGCGGTCGCCATGGCGCGGACGATCCTCACCAAGTCGCCCACCGCGATCCGCATGCTCAAGTTCGCCTTCAATGCGGTCGACGATGGGCTCGTGGGGCAGCAGGTGTTCGCGGGCGAGGCGACCCGGCTCGCGTACGGCACCGACGAGGCGGTCGAGGGTCGCGACTCCTTCCTCGAGAAGCGCGAGCCCGACTGGTCGCCGTACCCCTGGCACTATTGACGCGCGGCGGGGCATGACCGCGTAGCGGCCGTGCCGCCTGCGGGGTCAAGATGGAGAGTGCTCCGCGACGCGGGGCTCGTCGAACTCCCAGGAGCCCCGTGAAACTCGAACCGGTCGTCGGCGACGACCCCCGCGACATCCTCCGGAGCCTGCGCGGCGCGCTGCACGGCGCCGGTCCGGCGCTCGGGCTCGGGCTCGTGAGCGCCTTCCCCGGCGAGGTCGGCGCCGGCACAGCCGTGGTCATGACGACCTCGGGATCGACGGGCATCCCCAAGAGCGTCGTGCTCAGCCGCGACGCTCTCATCGCGAGCGCGCTGGCGACCGCTGACCGCATCGGCGACGGCGCCTGGCTCCTCGCGCTGCCGGCGAGCTATGTGGCCGGGCTGCAGGTGCTCGTCCGCTCGCTCGTGGCCGATCGTGAGCCGGCGATCATGGCGGGCGCGTTCACCCCGCAGGCCTTCGCCGCGACCGCGCTCATGATGGCCTCCAGCGAGGGCGGCGCGCGTGTCCCCACCTTCACGTCGCTCGTGCCCGCCCAGTTGACGAAGCTGCTCGATGCCGCGGGCCAGGATCCCTCCGTGCTGTCGGCGCTGCGCTCGTTCCAGACGATCCTCGTCGGCGGGCAGGCGCTGCCCCCTTCCGTGCTCGAGCGCGCCCAGGACGCGGGCGTCCGTGTCGTGCGGACGTACGGCTCGACCGAGACGTCGGGCGGCTGCGTGTACGACGGTGTCCCGCTGCGCGGCGTGGAACTGCGCATCTCGCACGGCGAGGTCCAGGTGTCGGGTCCGATCCTGGCGGACGGTTATCTGGGCGAAGAGGAGAGGACGGATGCCTCGTTCCTGCGCGCACCCGACGGAAAGCGCTGGTATCGCACCGGCGACGCCGGACTGCTCGAAGACGGCATCCTGCGCGTGCGCGGCCGACTCGACAACGTGATCGTCTCGGGGGGTGTGAACGTATCGCTCGACCGGGTCGAACGGATCGTGCGGACGATTCCCGGCCTGGCCTCAGCCGTGGTCGTGGGAGTGCCCGATGAGCGGTGGGGCGAGGCATCCGTCGTCGTCGCCACCCGTGGCGAGGCGCTGAGGCGCAGCGAATCGGTGCAGCTCGAGGAGGCGAGGAACGCGGTGAAGCTCGAGCTGGGTCCGTATGCGCGGCCGGCGCGTCTGGTGCTCGTCGACGAGCTCGCAACGCTGCCGTCGGGCAAGCCCGACCGCGAGACCATCCGCCGGGCGGTCGCCGCGCTCCACTAGGACGATCAGGCCTCGGAGAAGTCGCCGACGTCCACGACGCAGAAGCGGTTGCCCTCGGTGTCTTCGAGGACGATCCAGTCGGCGTCGTCGGGGTAGTCGTCCCAGTCGACTTCGCGCGCACCTATGCCGAGCAGGCGCTCGACCTCGCCCTCCTGGTCCTCGGCGTAGAGGTCGAGGTGGATGCGCGGCGGGTAGTGCTGCGGGTAGCCGGTCACCGACAGGGCGAGGCTGGCCCCCGGGGCCGCCCAGTTCGGCTTGTCGGGAGGGTCGAGGATGAGCCAGTCGTCGCTCGGCTCCCCCCGGTTCACATACCCGAGCGCCTCCCGCCAGAAGGCGGCGGCGCGATCGATGTCCTCGACGGTCAGCACGATCGTTCCGATGCTCAGCATGATGACATCCTTCGCCGGGTCGCCGACGGCGGGGGAGGGGCTTGCGCGCCGCGCACTGTCCACTCCGCCGCTGCTGCCCCGACGACATCGACTCGACCTCTAGGATGGCGATTCGTGGCAGGCACTCCCAGCAAGAAGCGCAAGCACCCCGCTCCGAAGAAGCAGTCCGCGCGCGGCAACCCGCAGCGATCTCACCAGCCGCGCGATCCCCGCGCGGTCCAGCCCGCCACGACCGGCGACTGGATCTCTGCCGCGCGCCTGCGCACCCTCCCGCTGGCAGTGACCCCGGTCCTCATCGGCACCGGGGCCGCGATGCTCGTGGTGGACCGGTTCCACTGGGTGATCGCGCTGTTCTGCCTCATCGTCTCGGTGTCGCTGCAGATCGGCGTCAACTACGCGAACGATTACAGCGACGGCATCCGGGGCACCGATGATCATCGCGTCGGACCCGCGCGCCTCACCGCATCGCGCAAGGCGTCGCCGCGCGCGGTGCTGACCGCGGCGCTGCTGTTCTTCGCCATCGCGGCGATCGCCGGCCTTGCGATCACGATCCGCACGCAGCAGTGGTGGTTCCTCGCCGTGGGCGCGGTGTGCATCGCAGCCGCGTGGTTCTACACCGGCGGCAAGCGGCCGTACGGCTATTACGGCCTCGGCGAGCTCATGGTGTTCGTCTTCTTCGGGCTCGTCGCCACCCTCGGGACCACGTGGGTCCAGGCGTTCGCGCTGCCGCAGGAGGCGTGGTTCGGGGCGGTCGGTGCCGGGCTCCTCGCGTGCGCGGTGCTGCTGGCCAACAATCTGCGCGACATCGACCAGGATCGAGCCGCCCGCAAGCGCACCCTCACCGTGCTCATCGGTCGCACGGCGACGCGCTGGCTGTTCACGGTCTTCGTGCTGGTGCCGTTCGGGATCGCCGTGTTCCTCGCGCTGTTCTACCCGATCGCGTGGCTCACGCTGCTCGTGCTCCTCGCGGCGCTCCCGGCGATCCTGATCGTGTGGACCTACCGCGATCCGCGGGAACTCGTCGTCGCGCTGGGTCTCACGTCGCTGACATCGGTCGCCTACGGGGCGTTCCTCTTCTGGGCGTTCGTGGGCTGAGCGGGTTCAGTCGGCGTCGGCCGGGCGGGAAGCGCCGGTCGCGGCATCTTCCACGTCCTCATCGCTCGTCTGCCGGCGCGAACGCGCGCGCCGCTCGGCCAGTCCGGCCGTCATCTCGTCGAGGGGGCGGCGCAGGAAGAGCATCGAGAGGCTCAGCCCGATCAGCGCCGCGAAGATCGCGGCCAGCCAGTAGTAGTCGCGCATGACCTCGAAGAGCATGAGGATCCCGAAGGGCACGAGGAACGCCAGGAGCCGCAGCACCGTGTACACCAGGGCAGAGCGGACTTTCACCCCTCCATCGTAGGCGAGCCCGGACACCGGCCGCCCGGCGCAGGCGACGGTTCGGTCACGAGAGAGCCGCGTCCCGCCGCGCCCGCCTAGGATGGCTGTATGCCTCGGCTGCTGCTGATCCTCGGCCTGGTGGCGATCGCCTTCTGGATCTTCACCATCGTCGACTGCGCCGTGCAGCCGGCCACCCGCCACCGCGGCGTCAGCAAGCCGGTGTGGATCCTCATCGTCGTCCTTCTCCCGGTGCTCGGCGGCATCCTGTGGCTCGTCGTGGGTCGCATGCGGAAGTCGACGGCGGCTGCTCGGCGAGCACCCGATGACGATCCCGAGTTCCTCGGGCGCATCGGCGCGATCTCCGACCAGGACGAGCGCATCCGCCGCCTCGAGGAGGAGCTCGCTCAGCTCGACGCCGAGGACGACGCCCCGCGCACATCTGCGGAGGCGTCACCCGAGTCGAAGACCGCCGACGGCGCGGCGGCCTCGACGCCCGAGACCCCGGCCGACCCGCCCGCGCGCCCGAACGACGGCGACGACGAGCGGGGGCAGCGCGGGGCCGTCGGCTGACCGTGGCGGGACAGGAGCGCGGACTCGCCTCCGCGGCGACCGACGCGGCCGCGGCACTCCTCGCGCGTCTCGTCGAGCTCGGCGTGCGCCATGTCGTCCTGAGCCCGGGTTCACGGTCCCAGGCGCTCGCGCTCGCAGCCGCCGAACTCGAGCGTCGCGGCACTGTGCGGCTGCACGTCCGCGTGGACGAGCGCGTCGCGGGCTTCACGGCACTCGGCATCGGACGCGAGACACGGATGCCGGCGGCCGTCGTCTGCACGTCGGGGACCGCGGTGTCGAACCTGCTCCCCGCCGCACTCGAGGCCCATCACGCCGGCGTGCCCCTGCTCCTCCTCACGGCCGACCGCCCCCCGGAGCTGCGCGGTGTCGGTGCGAACCAGACCACGCGACAGCCCGGCATGTTCGCCCCGAGTGTCCGGTACGAGGCGGACCTCCCCGTGCCCGATCTGCGCGACGACCTCGGCGACGGCGAGCAGAGCCTCATGTTCCGCGGCGTCGCCGAGGAGGCCTTCGCCGCCGCGCTCGGCGTGGGGCTGCGGCCACCGGGTCCCGTGCACCTCAATCTCCCGTTCCGTGAGCCGCTCGCCGGCGACCTGCCGGCGTGGTTCGGCATGCCTGCGGCCGAGCTCGAGGTGGCGACCGAGAGCCATCCCGACGCCGCGCCCGCCGACGACGGTCCGGAGGACGAGGCATCCGGCGCCCTGTACCAGGGCGGAGGAGGGATCGGCGAGTCCGACGTTCCCGACGATCCCGAAGACGCGCCGTTCGTGCTGGTGCGCGGGCCGCGCACGGTGGTCGTCGCCGGAGCCGATGCCGGGCCCGACGCCGAGCAGCTCGCGCATGCCGGCTCGTGGCCGCTCATCGCCGAGATCGTCAGCGGCGCGCGCTTCGGGCGTCAGCTCGTGCACGGATACCGGGCGCTGCTGCGCGACCCCGCCCTCGGGGGCCGGATCGAGCGCGCGGTCGTGCTGGGGCACCCGACGCTCAGCCGCGAGGTCGCGACGCTCCTGACCGATCCCGAGGTCGACGTCATCGCGCTGCGCGGGCCCGGCGAGCCGCTCAACCTCAATGGCGTGACGACCGCCGTCGACGCGGTCGCTGTCGCCAGCGGCGAGGCCGACCGGGAATGGCTCGGCGCGTGGATGCACGCCTCTCGCGAGGCATCCGTCGACCTCGCCCCGCCCGCGCCCGACGCCGACGGCCTCGCCTCGGCGGTGCCGCACGAGCGCCTCGGCGCCATCGCGGCCGAACTCGCGGTGGTGCGCGCACCGCTCGACCGCGGCGCCCTCGTCGACGCCGTGTGGCGGGCGACCTGGCCGCACGACCGCCTCGTGTTCGGCTCGTCCCGCCTCGTGCGGGTCGCCGACGAACTGCTCGGCGGCAAGAAGGTGCCGGTGCACTCCAACCGTGGCCTCGCGGGGATCGACGGCACGATCGCCACGGCGACCGGCGTCGCGGTGGCCAGTCAGGTGGACGGTCATCCCGGTGTCACGCGCGTGCTGCTGGGCGACCTCGCGCTGCTGCACGACGTCGGCGCACTGCTGCTCCCCCCGGGGGAGGACGAACCGCGCATGCAGGTCATCGTCGGCAACGACCACGGCGGCACGATCTTCGACGGACTCGAGGTCGCGGCGATCGCCGGCGCGGACGCGATGGACCGCGTGCTCCTCACCCCCCACGCGGTGCGGCTCGAGCACCTCGCGCTCGCCTATGGCTGGGAGTACACGCGCGTGACGACCCGGTCGGCACTGGACCAGGCGCTCACGTCGCCCGCCGGCGGCCGGCAGCTGATCGAGGTTCCGCTGGAGCGGTAAGGGTCCTTTCCTCGCCTGGACGGCGTCGGCTCGGCATGATAGGCACATGATCGCGATCAGCCAGAAGCACTGGACGGGCGACGTGGGCGAGCTTCTGCGCGTGAACGAGGGCTTCGTCCTCGCCGAAGTCGACCCGTCCGGCACCCCCGGCTACGAGCAGGACAAGGCGCAGGCCGCCGAAGACCTGGCGTCCGGGGCGCAGCAGCTCGACGAGTTCCAGGAGCGACTGTTCGCGCAGAGTCGTGTCGATGCGACGAACGCGGCCGTGCTGCTGGTGCTGCAGGCCATGGACTCCGCGGGCAAGGGCGGGATCGTGCGTCACGTGGTCGGCTCCGTCGATCCGCAGGGCGTGGCGATCACGGCCTTCAAGAAGCCCACGCCCGAGGAGCTCGACCACGACTTCCTGTGGCGCATCGCCAAGCGCGTGCCCGAGCCGGGCATCATCGGGGTCTTCGACCGCTCGCACTACGAGGACGTCCTCATCGGGCGCGTGCGGGAGCTGGCCCCTCACGACGAGATCGAGCGCCGGTACGGTGCGATCAACACGTTCGAGAAGCAGTTGACGGATGCCGGGACCCGCGTCCTCAAGGTGATGCTGCACATCTCGTCGGACGAGCAGAAGTCGCGGCTCACGGAGCGACTGGACCGGCCTGACAAGCATTGGAAGTACAACCCGGGGGACGTCGACGAGCGCCGGCTGTGGCCGATGTACATGGACGCCTACCAGCAGGTGTTCGACCGCACGTCGACCGACCACGCCCCGTGGCACGTGGTGCCGGCCAACCGCAAATGGTACGCGCGGCTCGCGGTGCAGCACCTGCTGCTCGAGACGCTCGAGGAGATCAATCCGCGCTGGCCCGCGGCGACCTTCGACGTCGAGGCGGAGAAGAAGCGCCTGCAGCTGACCTAGACGCTCGCCGTGCCGCGCGCGGCCCACGCGGTCGCCTCGATCGTGAACGGCGCGGGCGGGAGCAGCTCGAGGCAGCGCGTGCGCACCCTTTCCCGGTCGGCCTCGTCGAGGGCCGCGAGCTGTCGGCCCGCGGGAGCGACCCCGAGGGTGTACGGATCCCACCACTCCTCGAAGCTCGCGTAGTCGACCGCGACGGTCAGCTCGGACTCCTCCACGTGGCTGCACCCGGCATCGTGGAGGAGCCGGCCGAGGTCGCCGCGCCTCGCCCCGGCGCGTCCGGACTCGTCGTCGATGTCGGCGACGACGTCCCGCAGCGCCGCGAAGAACGTGCTCTGCGGCGCTCGCCGACCGGCGAAATCCCACACGCAGGCCGCCACCACGCCCTTCGGGCGGGTCACGCGCACCATCTCGCGGAGGCCTGCCGAGGCATCCGTCATGAAGTGCACGACCAGCTCGGCGAGAGCCGCGTCGAACGCGTCGTCGTCGAAGGGGAGCGCTTCGGCGGAACCATGACGGAGGTCGGCCCACGGGAAGCGCGCACGGGCGGCGGCGAGGAAGCTCTCGGACGGGTCGACGCCGGCGAGCTGGTCCGGCGCGACGCGGTCATGGAGCGCGCCCAGCAGGGCGCCGGGCCCGCACCCCACGTCGAGCACGCGCGGATCGGGCGGCAGGTCGACCCAGTCGGCGAAGGTCTCGGCGAGGGGCGACGAGAAGCGGCCCATGAACCGGTCGTAGGCTTCGGCGGCGACGTCGAACGACATGCGTCGGAGTCTAGGCTCCGGTCATCTGATGCGGTATAGATGAGTGTTTCATGGAGTACTAGATGTGATACAGTACTCGACATGACAAAGAATGACGCGTTCGCAGCCGATCTGCTGCGCGGCCACACCGACACGATCGTGCTCGGCGTGCTCCGTCGCGGCGACAGGTACGGCTTCGAGATCTACAAGACGATCCGCGACGCCACCGGCGGCGACCACGAGATCAAAGAGGCGACGCTCTACGCGACCTACCGGCGGCTCGAGAAGGACGGGCTCGTCGAGTCCTACTGGGGTGACGAGACGCAGGGCGGCCGCCGCAAGTACTACCGCATCACGGACGCCGGGCGCGCCGTGTTCAGCAGCAACGTCGCGGCCTGGAACGCCACGCGCCGCATCATCGACTCGCTCCTCGACGTGAAGGGCACGGAGAAATGACAGAGAACACCGACATCCATCGCCTCCTCGACGAGGCCTTCCAGGGCATCGCCATGACCCCTGACGCGCAGGACCTGAAAGAGGAGGTCCGCGCCAACCTGCTGGCTCGCGCCGCGGAGCTCGAGGCATCCGGGCGCACCCCCTCCGAAGCCGCGCGCCTGGCGGTCGGCGAGCTGGGCGACGTGCGCGAGCTGCTGGCGGAGACGGATGCCGCGCCCCGCCCCGGCCTCGCCGGCTACGCGGCCCTGCAGCAGAAGCACCGCATCCGCCCGAAGCCGGGCTTCGTGGTCCGCGTGGTCGTGTGGTCGGCCATCGCCGTCGTCGGACTCGCGCTGGCGATCCTGAGCGCGGCCGGCGTCCTGCCGATCATCGTGTGGGGTCAGGTCGCGCTCTTCGGCTTCGCCTCGACCGCGCTCGGCCTGCTCGTGGGCGACTCGCTCTCGCAGGAGACGACGACGAACCACCCCATGCCGCCGGAGCGCGCGGGCGGATTCGCGCTGGCGACGTTCCTCGGTGCGTACGGCCTGGGCTTCGGCGCCCTCGTCGCTTTCGGATCGATGCCGGTGTGGGGGATCGTGTTCGCCGCCCTCGGCGTGATCACCTCGATCATCCTCTTCGCGTTCCTCGGCGCCACGCAGACCAACCGCCACAAGGCCTGGACCCGGCACGCCCACGCGAACGAGCCGCCGAACCGGTTCGAGCGCGAGCCCGAGACCGCGGCGCGGTTCGGGATCTATACGGCCGCGATCTGGCTGGTGACGTTCGCCGTCATCGCGGTGCTGGTCTTCACCGTCGGCTGGTGGTGGGCACCCGTCGCCTTCGCCGGCGGCTTCGCCCTGATGATGCTGGTCCTCGCGCGGATGCTGTTCGCACCCGAGAAGAAGTCCTGACGGTGCTGGTCCTTCGCGTCCCGCAGGCGGCCCGCGTGCGGCGCACGGACGTCGCGCACGCCGTCTGAGTCGCCCCGTCCGAGCCGGTCTCGGGCGGGCGCCTCAGGCGAGCGCGTCGACGATCGGCCGGAACTTCACCCGGGTCTCGAGCAGCTCCGTCTCGGGGTCGCTCCCCGCGACGATCCCCGCCCCGGCGTGCGCGACGACCGGGATCGTGTCGCTGGACTCGGCGAACCCGCGCACCGGCTCGGAGCCGATCTGGGCGCAGCGCAGCGCGATCGCCCATTCGCCGTCGCCGCTCGCGTCGACCCATCCGACGGGGCCCGCGTACCGGCCACGGTCGAACGGCTCGACCCGGCGGATGACCTCGACCGCGGCATCCGTCGGCGTTCCCGCCACTGCCGCGGTCGGATGCAGTGCCGCGACCAGGTCGAGGGCGGAGGCATGGTCGGCGATGTCGCCCGCGACATCCGTGGCGAGGTGCCACAGGTTCGGCAGCTCGAGGGCGAACGGCTCGTCGTCGGCGCGCAGCGAGGTCGTGTGGGGCTCGAGTGCGTCGAGCACGCTCTGCACCGCGTACTGGTGCTCGTCGAGGTCCTTGCCGCTGTGGACCAGACGGAAGGACGCCGCGTCGTCGTCCTCGTTGTCGGCCCCGCGCGGGATGGTCCCGGCGAGCACCCGCGCAGTGACCTCGCCGCCGGAGACGGTCACCAGGGTCTCGGGGCTCGCACCGATGAGGCCGTCGACCGCGAAGGTCCACGTGTCGAGATAGCCGGTCGCGAGCGCGCGCACGAGCCGCCGCAGATCGGCTCTCGCGGGCACCGTGCCCACGAGATCCCGCGCGAGCACCACCTTCTCGACCTCGCCCGCGGCGATCGCATCCAGTGCGGTGCGGACCGCCGCCTGGTATCCCTCCGGGTCGAGGGCGCCGGGTCCGAGCGTCGCGGACCAGTACGGCCCGTAGGGCACCGGGTCGAGAGCGGAAACGGATGCCTCGACCCCGGCCGCCCGGATCCGCGTGATCCACGAGCGTCCGTCGCGCCGGCCGATGATCGCCTGCGGGACGATGAGGCGGCTCGAGGCGGCCGAGCGGGAGTCGAAGACGAGCGTGCCGAAGGCCACGAGACCCGTGCCGTGCAGTCCGACGGGGTCATCGACCTCGGCTTCCGCACACAGCGCGCGCCACGTGTCGGCGGCCGAGAGGGGCGCCTCGGCGATCGAGGTCGCTCCGCCCTGCTCGAAGCCGGCGACCATGCGACCCACACCGACGATGCCGTCGCCACGGCGCAGCCAGGCGAGCGGCGAACGCGGGTCGGTGAACGCCAGCAGGTCGTCGATCGGGTCGATCTCGCGGGTCTCGACCACCAGCTGAGGCGGGCGGTGCGGGAAGCTCACGAGACAAGCCTAGACTCGCGGGGTGACCGACAGCGCCGTCCCCGAACGCCCTCAGCCGGGCACCCGGCTGCTCTTCCACTGGCGCAAATGGGACGGCTCACCGCACTGGATCCACGAGTGCGTCTACCTCGGCAGCGACGACTGGGGCGACTGGTTCGGGCAGCTCCCCGGGTGGGACAGCTCGCGCCCCGGTCGCACGTTCCTGCCGCAGCACCCGAATGTCACCCTCGTCCCGCCCACCGGCGACTGGGTCTTCACCCGCAACGCGGCACCCCACCGCACCCGCACCTACATCGACCTCTCGTGGGACGTGGGGTGGCTGGACGGCGAGCCGGCGGGCATCGACATGGATCTCGACGTCGTCGACCGTGAAGACGCGGGTGTCTACATCGACGACCGCGACGAGTGGGACGAGCACCGCGTCGCGTACGCCTATCCGCACGACGTCGTGGAACGGCTGGAGGCGCTCGCCGTCGACCTCGAGCGCCGGGTCGTCGCGGGGGAGGCGCCGTTCGACGACGCCACGCCCGCGGCGTGGTTCGAGCGCCTCGGTGCGCTCGGCCTCAGCTGAGGCTCGCCGCGCCGCCTAGACTCGACGCGTGGCAACCGACCCCTCCGACCACGGGCACAACCGCGCCGACCTGCACAAGGACCCGTCGCGTGTGAGCGGCATGTTCGACCAGGTGGCGCCGGCCTACGACCGCACGAACACCGTGCTGAGCATGGGCAACGACCGCTTCTGGCGTGCGGCGACGACGCGAGCCGTGGCACCTCGCAGAGGGCAGCGCATCCTCGACCTCGCGGCGGGGACGGGCGCATCGAGCGTTGCTCTCGCGCGCAGCGGCGCGACCGTCGTGGCGGCCGACTTCTCGCCCGGCATGATCGCCGAGGGCAAGCGCCGGCACGGCGGTATCGCGAACCTGTCCTTCGTGCAGGCGGACGCGACCGATCTGCCCTTCGCCGACGGCGAGTTCGACGCCGTCACGATGTCGTTCGGGCTGCGCAACGTCAACGATCCGAAGAAGGCGCTCGCCGAGCTGCTCCGCGTGACGCGTCCGGGCGGACGCCTCGTCATCTGCGAGTTCTCCCACCCCCCGTCGCCCGCCTTCAACGGTCTCTACCGCTTCTACAACGACCGTGTGCTCCCGGTCGTCGCGAAGGCGATCAGCTCGAACGCCGACGCCTACGACTACTTGAACGAGTCGATCCGCGACTGGCCCGACCAGCGCACGCTGTCGGCGTGGATCCGCGAGGCGGGGTGGGCCGACGTCGCCCACCGCAACCTCTCGCTGGGAATCGTCGCGCTCCACCGCGCGACGAAGCCGCCCGCATCCGGTCGTTGAGCGAGCGAACCGAGACGAAACGCAGCCCCGGTAGGCTGGGAGCGTGACTCCCTCAGCGCCGGGCTCGCATATTGCGGGCAAGCTGGGCCTCACCGACCGCATCTTCGCCGGACCCCGGTCCCGCAAGCTCCTCTCGGCGGTCGAGGCGGGCCTGCAGCGGGTCGACGCCGCCCTCGAGCGCGAGCTGCGTGTCACCGACGCCCTCGCCGACGCGACCAGCCGTTACCTGTTCGACGCGGGGGGCAAGCGCATCAGGCCGGTGCTCGCCCTGCTGACCGCCCAGCTCGGCGACGGCGCCACCGAAGAAGTGATCGACGGGGCCACCGCCCTCGAGATGACGCACCTCGGCTCGCTCTATCACGACGACGTCATGGACGCCGCCGACAAGCGCCGTGGCGTGCCGAGCGCTCACGCGGTGTGGGGCAACAGCGTCGCGATCCTCACCGGTGACCTCCTGTTCTCGCGTGCGAGTCAGATCATGGCCCGCTACGGCGACCGCGCGATCCGCCTGCAGGCCGACACCTTCGAGCGCCTCGTCCTGGGGCAGATGCACGAGACCGTCGGACCTCAGGAGGGCGACGACCGTGTCGCGTTCTACCTGCAGGTGCTCTCCGACAAGACGGGCTCGCTCATCGCGGCGGCCGCGCAGGCGGGCGTGATCTTCTCCAACGGCCCCGAGGAGTTCGAGGCGGCCATGGTCACCTTCGGCGAGAAGGCCGGCGTGGCCTTCCAGCTCCTCGACGACGTCATCGACCTGTCCGCCGACCCCGACGAAACCGGCAAGGTGCCGGGCACCGACCTTCGCGCCGGTGTGCCGACGATGCCGTATCTCGTGCTGTCGCAGCGGACGGATGCCTCGGCCCGCGCCCTGCGCGATCGCATCGACGCGGGCGTCGAGAGCATCGCCGACGGCGCCGACCCCGCCGTCCTCGACGATGCGCTCGCCGAACTGCGGGAGCACGAGGCGACGCAGGCGACCCTCGACCTCGCCCACGCCTGGTCCAGCGAGGCCGTGGACGCCCTCGCCCCGCTGCCCGACGGCCCGGTGCGCGAGGCGCTCACGCGCTTCGCCCAGGCCGTCGCCGACCGCTCCAGCTGAGGGCGCGCCGGG
The DNA here is from genome assembly GCF_012847295.1 of Microbacterium sp. MF43. Classification (GTDB taxonomy): domain Bacteria; phylum Actinomycetota; class Actinomycetes; order Actinomycetales; family Microbacteriaceae; genus Microbacterium. The sequence continues at coordinate 572,919 of NZ_JABBDY010000002.1, read as the reverse complement.
CGCGGCATCCGTTCTTCCCGCCTTCCCGAAAGGACCACCATGACCAAGCTCCGACTCGCCATCGTCGGCGCGGGCCCGGCCGGAATCTACGCGGCCGACATCCTCCTCAAGGCCGAGCGCAAGTTCGACGTGTCGATCGATCTCTTCGAGCAGCTGCCGGCGCCATACGGCCTCGTCCGCTACGGCGTCGCCCCCGACCACCCGCGGATCAAGGGGATCATCACGGCGCTGCGCGAGGTGCTCGACCGCGGTGACATCCGTCTCTTCGGCAACGTGCGGTACGGGCAGGACATCACTCTCGAAGACCTCAAGCGCCACTACAACGCGGTGATCTTCGCGACGGGCGCGGTTCGCGATGCGAGTCTCGACATCCCCGGGATGGACGCCGTCGGGTCGTACGGGGCGGCTGATTTCGTCAGCTGGTTCGACGGCCACCCCGATGTGCCGCGCGAGTGGCCGCTCGGGGCCGAATCGGTCGCCGTCATCGGCAACGGGAACGTCGCGCTCGACGTCGCCCGCATGCTCGCCAAGCACGCCGAGGACCTCCTGCCGACGGAGATCCCCGACAACGTGCACGCGGGCCTCGCCGCGTCGAAGGTGACCGACGTGCACGTGTTCGGCCGGCGCGGCCCGGCGCAGGTGAAGTTCACGCCCCTCGAGCTGCGCGAACTCGGCGAACTGCGCGACGTCGACATGGTGGTCTACGACGAGGACTTCGACTACGACGAGGCGTCCAAGGCGGCGATCGCGAGCAACAAGCAGGTCCTGGTGATCGACCGCGTGCTGCAGTCGTGGCGTCAGCGCCCGTCCGTCAACAACGCCGGCGGAACGGCCTCGCGCCGGCTTCACCTTCACTTCTACGCCAAGCCGCTCGAGGTCGTGAAGGACGACGAGGGGCGAGTCGCCGCGTTCCGGTACGAGCGCACCCGCCCCGACGGCGAGGGCGGCGTCGTCGGCACGGGGGAGATCCGCGAAGTGCCGATCCAGGCCCTCTACCGCGCGGTCGGCTACTTCGGCTCGCCGCTGCCCGGTGTGCCCTTCGACAAGCGGCACGGCGTCATCCCGAATCACGAGGGCCAGGCGCTGCACAAGGATTCCAACGAGCGTGTGCCGGGGGTGTACGCGACTGGTTGGATCAAGCGAGGACCGGTCGGCCTGATCGGGCACACGAAATCCGACGCGATGGAGACCATCCGCCACGTCATCAACGACCAGGGCTCATGGTGGAACCCCGAGGACCCGTCCGAGGACGCGATTCCGGCTCTGCTCGCCTCGCGCGGCATCATCTGGACCGACCTCGACGGCTGGCACCGTCTCGACTCGCACGAGATCGGCCTCGGTGCGCCGCACGGCCGTGCCCGCATCAAGGTGGTCCCGCGCGACGAGATGGTCTCGATCTCCCGCGACTGACGAGGGCCGGCGCCGGGGCGGCCTTCGCTAGGCTCGGCGCATGGCCGGGGACTGGAAACCCGATGTGCTCGGGGAGCCGTTCGAGCAGCTGACGCTCGACCTCGGCGTCGAGGACGACACCGGACCGCTCGTGGCGACGCTGGTGCGCAGCATCCCGAATCCCGTCACGTCGTGGGCGAAGCCGCTGCGCGACGTCGACGTGCTTTATGTGCACGGCTGGTCGGACTTCTTCTTCCAGGTCGAGCTCGCCCGGTTCTGGAACGGCCTCGGCGCGCGCTTCCACGCACTCGACCTGCGGCGGTACGGGCGCAGCCTCCGGGCGGGCCAGGTTCCCGGCTTCATCGACTCGCTCGACGAGTACGACGCCGACATCGAGGCCGCCCTCACGGCGATGGGGCATGGGGCGGATGCCCCGCCCTCCCGCCGTCTCGTCCTGCTCGGCCACTCGACGGGAGGCCTCGTCCTCACGCTGTGGGCCGACCGGCATCGGGGCCGCGCGTCGGCGCTCGTCCTGAACAGCCCTTGGCTGGAACTGCAGCTCGGCGCGATCGCGCGCCAAGCCATCGCGCCGCTCGTGAACGCGCGGGCACGGCTCGACCCGCGGGGCACGCAGCCCGCGGTCGATCTCGGGTTCTACACCCGCGCGCAGGCCGAGGTCGGTGCGCTCCCGCTACCGATCGACGAGCCGGACTGGCGGCCGGAGCGCGGGTTCGCCACCCGCCCCGCGTGGCTGGCGGCGATCCTGGACGGTCACCGCCGCGTCGCGAGCCGCGTCGACGTCGGCTGTCCGGCCCTGGTCCTGCTGTCGGCCAGATCGACGCCGCCGATCGCGTGGGACGAGGAGATGACGTCGTCCGACTCGGTGCTGGTCGTGGACGAGATCGCGCGCAGCGCCACCCGCATCGGCGCCCTCGTCACGGTGGGCCGCATCGACGGCGCGATCCACGACGTCTTCCTCTCGCGTCCGAAGCCTCGGGCGGCGGTATACGCCGTCTTGGAACGATGGATGACCGGATGCCTCGTGCCGAGGCATCCGTCGTCACCCCACCCTTGGTGAGGGGACGGCCGATCCGGTGCGGTGCCGGATCGCTGATGCTCGGTCTGGCGCTGATGCTTCAGCGGTGTGCCCCATCCGACGTCGGCGGGTAGTTTCGTAGGAGTCGCCGCGCTCGCCCGACCGCGTCGACGGGAGGATCCGATGACAGCCGAGGATGTCGACGAGACGACGCCATTGCTCGACGGCCGATATCGGCTCCGGGACTGCGTCGGAGAAGGCGGCATGGCGCGGGTCTACCGTGCCGACGACATCATGCTGGGGCGCACGGTCGCCATCAAGCTCATTCGCCCGGGAGTCGAGGGCGGGTCCACCGACCGCGCTCGCAGCGAGATGACGGTGCTCGCCTCGCTCAACCATCCGTCGCTCGTCACCCTCTATGACGCCCGTCTCGTGCCCGGCCAGCCCGAGTACCTGGCGATGGAGTTCGTCGACGGGCCGACGCTCGGTGCGCGCCTCTCGTCGGGCGCGCTGCCTCCCGAGTTCGTCGCGCATCTGGCAGCCGAGTTGGCGGAGGCGCTGCACGTCGTGCACAAGGCCGGCATCGTGCATCGCGACATCAAGCCTTCGAACGTGCTCCTCAGCCCCGCGCAGCTGCCGGGCGCTCGCCCGCGCGCGAAGCTTGCCGATTTCGGGATCGCCTACCTCCTCGACACCTCTCGATTGACATCGCCCGGTCTGGTGATCGGCACCGTGGCCTATCTCTCACCCGAGCAGATCCGCGGTGGCGAGCCGGCCCCGGCATCCGACATCTACTCGCTGGGCCTCGTGCTGCTCGAGGCGCTCACGGGCGAGCGAGTCCACCCGCCCGGCACCGGCATCGCCGCGGCACTCGCGAGGCTGGAGAGTCCGCCTCGCATCCCGGCGTCGCTGGACCCGCGGTGGTCCGAGCTGCTGACGCGGATGCTCGACGTGGAGCCGACGCGGCGACCCGCGGCGGCCGAGGTCGCCGCGGCAGCCAAGCGCCTCACCGAGCGCGCACCCGCGGCGAGCGTTCCGATTCCGGCGACCGGGGTCACAGCCCCGCTCACCGCGCCGACGCTCGTCGCGCCCGCCCCCGGCATCGGCGCGACGTCAGCGGCGGCCGGCGCCGTGGCGCCGACCGCGATCTATCCGCAAGCGGTGCCCGTCGCGACCGCGCCGCGTGGCAGGAATCGTCGTCGGCGTCTGCTGGCGACCGTCGGAGGCGCGCTCGCCGCCGTTGCGGTGACCGTCGCCGCCATCGTCGGCGTCTCGGCCCTCAACGCCCAGCCGACGCCGGAGCCGGTGACGACGGTGCCCTCCGAGACCGACCCGTCTCAGGCGCCACCTGCGGAGGAGGACACGGGCACCGACGTCGTCGACGACCCGGGCCTGACCGAGGAGGAGCGCAAGGCCGCGGAGAGGGCTCAGAAGAAGGCCGAGGAAGAAGCCAAGAAGCTCGAGGAGGAGCGGCGCAAGCAGGCCGAGGAAGAGCAGAAGAAGCGCGAAGAGCAGCAGGAGGATGACTGAGGCCAGCCCCGCCCCAGCCCCACCTGCCGAAGCGCTGTCGTTTCCTGCTCGCGCTGCAGTCTTTTCCGACCGCGCGTGCAGGATCCGACCGCGCGAACCCGTTTCTTCCGCGCGTGCCGGGAACGGTCGCGCGCTGGAAACAACGTCGCGCGCAGAAGCATCTGCGCCGGCAGCAGGAAACAGCGCGGCTCCTGATGGCAGTGGCTGCGGATGGTAACCCGGCGGCTCCGTTCGCGTAACCCCATGTGCGTGTCGGAAGCCGATACGTAACGTGGCCGGTCGATCGTCTCGTTCCTCGAGCGATCGCCTCGTGTCCCGTTGGGGGAGGCGGGGCCAAGGAAAGGAAGTGCAAGTCATGATGCGCAGAAGCAAGATCGCTGGCGCCGGAGTCGCCCTCGCCCTTTCTGCTGTTCTCGGCGTGATGCCGGCGATGGCCGCCAACGCAGCACCGCCGAGTGCCGCGGCTTCATCCGTCGCCCAGAAGGTGGCCGCTCCGGAGGTGCTGGATGTCACGGGCACGGGGTTCGTGGGTCAGATCAGTGACCTCACGGCGCGTGCCGTCGACGGCGGCATCGAGCTCACCGGTGTGATCGAAGGTGTCCTGAATGGTCAGAACATCGCCGCAACGCCGTTCACCACCGTCGTCCAGGACCTCGCCGTCTCGGACGCGTGCACCATCCTCGATCTCGATCTCGGGCCCCTGCATCTCGACCTGCTCGGCCTCGTGGTCGATCTGAACGAGGTCCAGCTCGACATCACCGCTGTGCCGGGTGCCGGCAACCTCCTCGGCAACCTGCTGTGCGCTGTTGCCGGACTCCTCGACGGCGACGGCCCGCTGACGGGTATCGCCGCGCTGCTCAACCGCCTGCTCACGGGTCTGGGCCTGTAAGCGGCGCAGAGCACCACTTCGACGCAACGAGAAGGGGCGCAGCCGTCAGGCGGCGCCCCTTCTTGGCGTCGCGATCAGGGGCGAGCCTTCGCACGCACCCGATTGTTGCGCGGATTGTGCTCCAGCTCCGCCAGGCCCAGCTCTTCGAGGAGCGGCGGGAGATACATCCCGAACCGGCCCCGATATCCCTTGCGCGTCCCGTACCAGCCGCCGACCGGATTGGACTCGGAGCGGCCCCACGCCTCCACTGTCCCGTCCGCTGCGGGTTTCTGCTCATCTGCCGCACCGAGCGGAACCCAATCGCCCTGCTCCATCAACCATGCATGCAGGTCGTCGATGGCCGACGCGTGGTAGGTCAGCCTGGTCGACCCCACCTGGCACACCAGAACATCACCGTCCCGATGCATCGTGTACTCAGACGTGCCCGGGGCGGTCCTCAGCACCCACGGGTCGGCTGCCGTGCCGCTTCCGCTCATGGACATAAGAAACCACAGGTCAAGGGCGATCGCTACCGCCTTGTCAACCCGTGTCAGCGACGATCGCCGGCTGCGTAGCCTGACGACATGACGGCGACGCATCTCTGGCTCGTACGACACGGGGAGAGCATCGGCAACGTCGCCGCGACGCGCGCGGAGCGCGAGGGGCTGGACGTCATCCCCCTCGACATCCGTGACGCCGACGTTCCGCTCTCCGACGTCGGCCGCGAGCAGGCCTCCGCGCTTGCCGAGTGGCTGGCCGCCAACAGCGACGCGATCACCGCGTTCTATTCGTCGCCCTACCGCCGCGCGAGGCAGACGCTGAGCATCGCACTCGACGGCCAAGCCGACGGCGTCGTGATCGTGGATGAGCGCCTGCGCGACCGCGAGCTGGGCATCCTGGATCTCCTGACCCGCACCGGAGTGGCACGGCGGCATCCCGAGGAGGCCGAGCGGCGGCGGCACCTCGGCAAGTACTACCACCGCCCACCCGGCGGCGAGTCGTGGGCGGACGTCGCGCTGCGCCTGCGCTCGTTCCTCGCAGACCTCGCGGCGACCGATCACGCCAATACCCTGATCGTCGCCCATGACGCCGTGGTGATGCTGATCGTCGCGCTCCTGCTGCCTCTGGATGAGCCCGCGCTCCTCGAGTTCGCGGCATCCCACACCGTTCTCAACGCCTCGGTCACGCACCTCGTCCGTACTCGGGAGGGGTGGTCGCTGGAGCAGTTCTCCGATGTCTCGCACCTCTCGGCCGAGGGTGCGCCCGTCACCGTTCACCCCGGGAGTCCCGATGTCGAGCCCGAGTGAGCAGGTGACCAGCGAGCTGCTGCGCTCGTGGGGGCTGCCCGACCCGGGTGAATCCAAGAAATCGCGCGGGCAGATCGTCGTGGTGGGCGGATCCCGCCGCACGCCCGGGGCCGTCACGCTGGCGGGCGAGGCGGCGCTCCGCGTGGGTGCGGGGCGCCTCGGGCTGCTGGTACCCGCGTCGATCGAGGCGCAGCTCGGTGTCGTCATCCCGGAAGCGGCCGTGCTGGCGTTGCCCGAAGACTCAGGCGACCCCCTTCCGCCGTCGGTCGGCGAGGACGTGAAGGCAGCCGATGCGGTGCTCGTCGGACCGGGATTCGACAACCCCGGGGAGACCAGGGCAACGGTGCTTGCAGTCGCCGCGTGGGACCCGGCCTGCCTCGTTCTCGACGCTTTCGGCCTCCGTGTGCTGCCCGACATCGACCGTGACAGGCTCCCGGACCGGCTGATCCTCAATCCGAACCGCGAGGAGGCCGCGATTCTTCTCGGACGCGAACTGGATCCGGATGACCCGACCGCCGGTCTCCGCGAGATCTCGCAGCGCTACCACGCGGTCGTGAACTGCTACGGCGACGTGGCCGATCCGGACGGGGCGCGCTTCTCGATCGCCGACGGTGGAGCGGGCTTGGGCACGTCGGGCAGCGGCGACGTTCTGGCGGGTGCGATCACGGGCTTCGCTGCCCGTGGCGTCGAGCCCGCCCGCGCGGCCGTATGGGGCAGCTGGGTGCACGCGCGGGCCGGCGATCGGCTGACCGGGCGGATGGGCATCGGGTTCCTCGCTCGAGAACTCGCGGCCGAGCTCACACCCGCGCTGGCCGAGGTGGCGGGGTGAGGTCAGGACGAATGCGACGTGGCGTTCCTCCGGGCTCGGGAGCGAGCTGACGCGCCGCCCTCGGCGATCGTCGGACCGGCGCGGCGGTCGACACCAGAGGGCGACCACCGGCGAGGCGCCCGGGGGACCAAGGTCCTCGGTCCCTCACCACCGCGAGCGAGACACTGTGATCTCGGGCAGCCGGTGCGTGTGCGCTAGGCCTGGACGGAGGCGGAGGTCCTCATGAGTGCGCAAACGGGGCGAGTAGGGGCTGGAGGTGCGAAGCGCGCGTGGTCCTGGGCGTGGTGGTCGCTGATTCTCTACCCCTTCTCCATCGTGATCGCGTTCATCGCGGGCGAAGGCGTGCCCGCCTCTGTGGGATACAGCGACGGCGTCGCCGCCGTGCCGTGGTGGATCGCCGCAATCGCCCTCGTCGTTGCCACCGCGGTTCTTGCGATGCCGCTTCTGCTCACGGCTCACTTCAGTCGAAAGGCAGCCGCCCTGGGGCAGCCCGGGGCCTGGGTGCCCTTGATCATCGGCGGGCTGGTCGTGGCTGGCTTCATTCTCATGAACCTGGTGAGCGGCGCCCTCGTGGCGGTCTTCGGATGAGCGCGCAGACGGAGGCGCGGATATGAGGGCAGCCCAGATGAGCGCCTGGGTGACGCGGGGAACGGGGGATCTCGAACGCGTGACGATACCCCGCCCGGCGGCGGTCGCTCGAGGGGTCGTGATCCGCGTGATCGCGTGCGGCGTGTGCCGTACCGACCTGCACGTCATCGACGGGGACCTGGCGCGTCACCACGAGACGGTGGTGCCCGGACATCAGATCGTCGGCGAGGTCGTCGAGGCAGGAACGGGGTCTGAGAGATTCCGCCTCGGCGACCGAATCGGGGTTGCGTGGCTCGGGAGCACGTGCGGGAGCTGCCCGTGGTGCGTGGGCGGGCGGGAGAATCTGTGCGCGGCACCGACGTTCACGGGCTGGGACCATGATGGCGGCTTCGCCGAGTTCGCGTTCGTCGACGAGCGCTTCGCCTACCCGCTGCCGAAGGCGCTGGACCCGGTGGAAACCGCGCCCCTCCTGTGTGCCGGAATCATCGGCTACCGGGCGCTCTGCCGAGCGCATCTTCCGGGCGGGGGAGTCCTCGGGCTGTACGGCTTCGGCTCGAGCGCTCACCTCACCGCCCAGATCGCCGGCGCCGCGGGCGCGACAGTGCACGTCATGACGCGCGGAGAGCAGAACCGCGCGCTCGCCCGCGCGTCCGGGATCGGCTTCGTGGGCGAGGAGGCCCAGCAGCCCCCCGAGCCGCTCGACTCGGCGATCGTCTTCGCCCCCGCCGGGGAGCTCGTGCCCGTCGCGCTGAGGGCGACCAAGCCCGGAGGAACCGTGGTCCTCGCCGGAATCCACATGTCGGACATCCCCGCGATGAGTTATGGCCCGCACCTCTTCCAGGAGCGTGATCTGCGCACCGTCACCGCGAACACCCGAGCCGACGGCGAAGAATTCCTGCGCCTGGCAGCGAACCTGGGTCTGCATGCGACGATCACCCGCTACGCCGATCGTGAGACCGACCGGGCTCTCGCCGACCTCCGCGACGGACGCGCTGCGGGATCGCTCGTGATCGACCGCGGGACCTCGTGAGGGAGGGGACCGGAATCCACGGTCCCGCGTCGGCGTCAGGGTCGACATCGACGCGATCCTCGTGCCGCTCACCCCCGCGCGGCGATGTAGTCGACCACCGCCTGGACGGTCGTGAGCGAAGGGTAGTCCTCCTCGGGTGCCTCGACTCCGGTCCGGTTCGCGAGCAGCTGCACCAGCCGCAGGAAGTCCAGGGAGTCGAGCTCGAGATCCTGGCGCAGCCGCGAGCGCGGATCGAGGTCGGATGCCTCGACATCGGGTGCCACCTCACCGATCGCGGCAAGCACAGCATTGCGGGCATCCTGCTCGTTCACAATTCCTCCGGATTCTGCAGCCGCTCTTCGATGAGGGTCAGCATGCGGATGCCGGCCAGTCCGTCGCTGACCCGATGATCGGCCGAAAGCGTCGCGCTCACCATGGGACGGATGCCGATGCACCCGTCGCGCGCGACGACGGCCTCCCGGACGGCACCGAACCCCACGAGGGCGACCTGTGGTGGATAGATCACACCGAAGATCGTGTCGACGCCGAGGTCTCCCAGGTTCGTGACGGTGATCGTCGGCTCGGTCATCTCAGCGCGCTGGAGGCGCCCCGCCCGCGAACGGGCGACCAGGTCACGCAGCGTGCGCATCAACTCATCGACGGTGAGTGAATCCGCGTCGAGAATGGCCGGCGCGATCAGGCCTCCCCCGCGAAGGGCGACTGCCACCCCGAGGTGCACTCGCTCACTCGGCTCGAAGGCGCCCTCGCGGTAGAAGCCGTTCATACCGGGTGCCGCCTTGGCCGCCTTCGCCGCCGCGGCCAGAAGGAGCACGGAAGGGACCAGACGCTCGGCGATCGGACGCTGCGCGTTCACCCGTCGCATCCACTCCATCGACGGGCCCAGATCGATGGCGGCACTGAGGTAGTAGTGCGGAATCTCCTGCTTCGAACGAGCCATCAGCGCGCCGACCGCGCGGCGCAGCTTGGCGGAGCGCGCCGCGGGGCCCTCGGTCGCCTCGCCCGGTTCGCGTTCGGGCGGCGATTCGCCGACGCCCGGGGTCGTTCCTGTCGCTGATGGCCGGGCAGCGGACACTTCGCGGGTGAGGTCGGCGGCCGTCACAGCCGCGCCGGGACCCGTGCCATGGACGGCCGCGAGATCGAGGCCGCGTTCCGATGCCAGCCGACGGGCGCGGGGTGAGGAACGCACGCGAGGTGTCACCGAACGATCCGCCTGCGGAGCGAGGAGGGCCGGAGACGGGGCGGGTGCGGGAGGCGCGGCACCATGCGCTGCGGTCTCCACGTCCGCGCGGGTGATGGCTCCATGCTGACCCGTCCCGCGAACCTGGCCCAGCTCCACATGGAGTTCGTGGGCCAGGCGCCGCACCGGCGGTGCCACCCGAGGCGCCGCTCGAGAGGGCTGCGCTGGCTCGTGCCCACCCTCGCTCGACGGCTGCGTCCCGGATGGCGCCTGCGGGGTGTCCGGGCCGGGCCCGGTGATGTCCCCAGGGACCGGGTCGAAGAGGGCGATCGGGGTGCCGACGGGAACGGTCTCGCCGAGCGGCACGAGCAGCCGCGAGACGACGGCATCCTCGAACGCCTCGATCTCCATCACGGTCTTCTCGGTGTCGACCTCGGCCACGACGTCACCCCGGTGAACCCGGTCGCCGGGCTTGACGAGCCACTCCACGACCTTCGCCTCGGTCATGTCGGCTCCGAGGGACGGCATCCGGAACTCAGACATGCGCGCCGACCACTTCGCGTACCGCCGCGACCACGCGCTCGGCCGAGGGAAGCGCTGCCGCCTCCAGATGCTTGGCGTACGGCACCGGGACCTCGGCGCTGCACACTCGGGCGACCGGCGCGTCGAGGTCGTAGAAGGCCGACTCCATGACTCGCGCGCAGATCTCGGCGGCGAGGCTTCCGGTGCGCCAGCCCTCGTCGACGACGACCGCCCTGTGCGTCTTCGCAACGCTCGTCAGGATCGCGGCGTCATCGAGGGGACGCAGCGTGCGGAGATCGAGCACCTCGGAGTCGACCGATTCAGCCGCCAGCGCTTCCGCCGCATCGAGCGCGGTCGGCACCGTGCCGCCATACGCGATGATCGTCACGTCCGCGCCCGTGCGGCGGATCGCTGCGTGATCGATGTCGACCGCACCGGCGTCGTCGGCGAGGTCCGACGCGACGTTGTAGAGCGACCCGTGCTCGAAGATCAGCACCGGATCGGGGTCCTGCAGCGCCGTCCAGAGCATCCCGCGGGCGTCCTCGACGGTCGCGGGTGCGAGCACCCGCAGGCCGGGGATGTGCGCCATCCACCCCTCGAGACTGTGCGAGTGCTGCGCGGCGAGCTGACGGCCGCCGCCCGTCGTCATCCGGATGACCACGGGCACGTTGAACTGGCCTCCCGACATGTGGAGCAGGGTGGCGGCATTGTTCACGATCTGATCCAGTGCGAGGAGACTGAAATTGACGGTCATGATCTCGATGATCGGGCGCATGCCGCCGAGTGCCGCCCCGATGCCCGCGCCGACGAAGCCCGCCTCCGAGAGCGGCGTGTCACGGACGCGTGAAGGGCCGAACTCCTCGAGCAGACCGAGACTGACCGCGAATCCGCCGCCGTACCGTCCGACGTCCTCTCCCAGCAGGAAGACGCGATCGTCTCGCTGGAGCGCTTCACGGATCGCTGCTCGCATCGCTTCCCGGTAGGTCGTCATGTCGGCGCCACCCGATCGCTGTACACGAAACGCTCGAGCTGATCGACGGGCTCCAGGTGCCCTGCTTCGGCGAAAGCGATCGCTTCGCGCACCTCATCGTCGACGTCCTTCTGAAGCTTCGACCATGTGTCGTCCGGCAGCTCGTCGGCGGTCTCGAGGGCAGCCTTCAGTTGTGCGACGGGATCGCGTCCCATCCATTGCTCCACCTCGGCCTTGGATCGGTAGCGCTCCGGGTCGAACATGGAGTGCGCGCGGAACCGATAGGTGCGCAGTTCCAGGAAGTGGGGCCCGGAGCCGGCGCGGATGGCGTCGACCGCCCGACGAGCGGCGGACTCCACTTCGAGGACGTCCATACCGTCGACAGCCCACGCTGCCACCGCGTACCCCGCGGCCTTGAGCGCCAAGTCCGTCTGCGACTCGGAGCGGTCGAGGGCCGTCCCCATCGCGTAGAGGTTGTTCTCGCAGCAGAACAGCACGGGCAGGTCCCAGAGCGCAGCGAGGTTCATGCTCTCGTGGAACTCGCCTTCGGCGACGGCGCCCTCGCCGAAGAAGCAGACGGTGACCGCATCCCGCCCGCGCATCTTGTCGGCCAGTGCGAGACCCACCGCCAAGGGAAGGCCGCCGGCGACGATGGCGTTCCCGCCGAAGAATCGGGATTCCCGGTCGAACAGGTGCATCGATCCGCCTCGCCCACGGCAGCACCCCTCGACGCGGCCGAACATCTCGGCCATGATCGCTGTTGCCGGAATGCCGCGCAGCAGCGCGTGACCGTGTTCGCGGTACGTCGCCACGACGGAGTCATCCGGCCCCACGACCGACATGACTCCGGTGGCCACGGCCTCTTCGCCGATGTACACGTGCAGGAAGCCCCGGATCTTCGTCGCGCTGTAGAGCTCGACGCACGCCTCCTCGAAGCGCCGTACCCGCAGCATCTGCCGCAGCAGGTCCCGAGCGTGCTCGGGATCCTCCTCGATGGCGACCCTGGCGCGCTCGGTGATCATCGTGCAGCCTCGAGTGTCGATGTGTCGCCCTCGGGAAGGCCGAGCTCTCGCGCCTTCAGCAGGCGGCGAAGGATCTTCCCGCTGCGCGTCTTGGGGACCGAAGCGGTGAATTCCAGCTCGCGTGGCGCGACGGCGGCGCCCAGTCGCTTGCGGGCGAACCCGATCAATTCACGTTTGAGGTCGTCGGATGCCTCGAATCCGGGTTTGAGTTCGACGAACGCCTTCACGACTTCGCCGGCGACCTCGTCCGGCACCCCGATCACGCCGACCTCGGCGACCGCGCCATGCTCCATCAGGGAGCTCTCCACTTCGAACGGCCCGATCAAGTGGCCCGCGGACTTGATCACGTCGTCGGCGCGCCCGACGAACCAGAAGTAGCCGTCTTCGTCGCGCCGGGCGAGGTCGCCGGTGAGATACCAGCCGCCGGCAAAGCACCGGCGATAGCGGTCCTCCTCGCCGAGGTAGCCGCGGAACATCGACGGCCATCCCGGCCGGAGCGCGAGCTCGCCGACCGTATGGGCATCCTCGACGAGCTGAGCGCGCTCATCGCGAACGACGGGCGCACCCTCGGCGTCTCTGGCGACGATGGCTGCCTCGATCCCGGGGAGCGGGCGTCCCATGGATCCCGGCCGGACATCCATCGCGGGATAGTTCGCGATCATGATTCCGCCTGTCTCGGTCTGCCACCAGTTGTCGTGGATCGGGAGCCCGAAAGCCTCCTTGCCCCACACGACCACCTCGGGGTTGAGAGGCTCGCCCACGCTCGCGATGAAGCGAAGCGCCGAGAGGTCGTGCCTGCGGATGCCCTCGGTGCCGGCCTTCATGAGCATGCGCAGCGCGGTGGGCGCTGTGTACCAGACCGTCACCCGCTGTTCGGCGAGGATCCGGTACCAGCGGTCGGCCTGCAGTTCGTCCTCGTCGACGACCGCCGTCACTCCGTGCACGAGCGGAGCGATGATCCCGTACGACGTGCCCGTGACCCACCCCGGGTCCGCGGTGCACCAGTACACGTCGTCGCGATGGAGGTCGAGCGCGTATCGGCCCGTGGCAGAGTGCGCGGTGACGGCTTCATGGACGTGCACGGCCCCCTTGGGTCGCCCGGTGGTGCCGCTGGTGAAGTGGAGGAGCGCCATGTCCTCAGGTGATGTCGCGGCGATCGGACCGTATGCGGGTGCGCGTGCCATCAGTTCCCAAAGGTCGAGGGTGCCGGCCTCGGGTGCACCGTCCGCGTCGACCAGCAGGACGTGGCGCAGGTCAGGGAGGACATCGCGTTGCGGAGCGACCTTCTTCCTGTAGAGCGCCCTGGTCGTCACCAGGACGGTCCCGGACCCGAGGCGCAGGCGCTGCCCGACGGGTTCGGGCCCGAACGCGGCGAAGAGCGGGCAGAAGACCGAGCCGTTCTTCATCGTGCCGAGCGCGGCGGAGTAGAGCGCGGGCGTACGCCCGAGAAGCGAGAAGACCCGGTCGCCGTGCCTGACGTCCAGGTCCCGCAGGACGCTCGCGAAGCGGTCAGTCGTCTCTGCAAGGTCGGAGTAGGTCATTGCGTGCGTGGTGCCATCCGGGCGAATGAAGCGCAGGGCGTGGTGGCTGCGGCGGTCGCCTGCCGCGTGACGATCGACGGCCTCGTGCGCGATGTTGAGGTGGCCGCCCGGCAGTCCCGACAGCGTGCGGCGCTCCTCGTCCCAGCTGAAGGCGCGACGGGTCTCGTCGTAGTCCCGCAGATTCGGGATGACCCGGAGTGAGGCGGCGTCCTTGGTGATCGTCGGCCAGCGAGTCGGCGCTGAGGCGCTCATGGCGGGAGGCTACGTCGCGGGCCGACCGCGCAACGGGACCTTCGTCCTTGGGTAGCCGCGCGCCAGCCGTACTCACGGCGTTGCGGCGGAATCCGGCGTCGCGGTCGTCTCCTGATCCGCGAGCGGAATGGAGATGACAGTGCGCCACTGCGTCGGATCCGGCTCGGTGGCAGGGCCGTTGAGATAGCTCTCCCACATCACATCGCCACCGGTCAGGCCCTCGCCCGCCATGAATCGCTGCATCTCGGCATACGTCTCCTCCAGCGTGTCGTATGACCCGACGTGCTCGGCCTCGACCACTCTGCTGTCCGGGAGTCGTCCGGGCACCACTTCCCCGGAGGAGGCGATGGCGGCCGCTACCGGGAACCCCGCCTCGACGTCCACCGTCGCGCCGGGCATGCCGTAGTACTTGCCGAACGGCGGACCGACCGGCGGGATGCCCTGCATCTCGAGGACGCGCATGGTTTCGGTGAACGCCTCGGCGAAGAAGTCCGTCAACGCGTCCATCGGGACTGCCCGGCGCACGCCCGCTGTATCGACCGCGACGTGGTGCGTGACGTGGACGTCGATCGTCATCATCATTCTCCTTCGGCTGCGCTCGCCGTTCGGCGACTCGTGGCTGCCCGCGACGAGGTTCGAGGCTGGGCATCATCAGGATGCTCCGGGGCCGCAGGCGGGGGATGGGTCGATGGTCCCGCGGCGTGAGCGGCGCCGTGGTGCGTCTGCGGGGGAAGGGTCGAAAGTCCCGACGACCCGAGCGGGGGCGGCGTTGACTTGATTCCGCGAGCGAAGGAGGGCGCGATGATGTGGGGATACGCCACCGGCGGCTGGTGGATGTGGGTGATCGGCATTCTGGTTCCGCTCATCCTCGTCGGCGCGCTGGTCGTCGTGCTCGTGCTGCTGATGCGCTCCGAAGGCGAGCGCCGTCGAGATGCGGGCACGGGGGGCCAGGCGCGCGAACTGCTGGAGATGAGGCTGGCGCGCGGGGAGATCACGCCTCAGGAGTTCCGCGAGGTATCGGCGGCGCTCGTGGAGGGCAGCGGCCGCGGTTCTGCGCGAAGCGTGCCGTGACGCGACGTCGGCGGCGTCTGACTCAGGGTGCCGAATCCACTCGGGTCGCCGGCGGTGGGGTCTTCGCGCGCGTCGCGTTTTCGGCGGGACGCACGCGGGAGGTCGCGAACCAGAGGACGAGCGCGGGAAGGATCGGCGCGATCAGCCCGTAGAGCAGGTCGGCGCTCCCGAAGACGATCGCCTGATAGCCGAGGATGGAGAGCGCTCCGACGGCATAGGAGAGGGCGGCGGCCGGCAGTGCCCTGCGCGCTCCGCCGCCGGAGGTTGCGAAGAAGGCGATCGTCGCATTGGCGATCAGGGGCGCCGCGAAGAGGCCCTGCACGGCCGGAGACAGATTCTCTGCCGATCCCACGGCCGCCCCGGCGGCCAGTGCGAACGACACGGAGACGACTGCGTAACCGACGAACGAGAAGCACGCGACCACGACCGCACGGAGGATGCGCGAGAAGACGGGCGGCAGCGCGGCCAGCACTCCATCCGGGTGGCGCGCGATGAGGCCGGTGAGGATGCTGAAGACCAGCGTCTGGACCAGGATCTCCGGCATCCCCACCAGGTGATACCACCAGGGGAGTTGGCTGTAGACCGCTCCCTCCAACGAACTGGGTGCCGCCGCGGGGGTGGAGATGATCCCGATTCCCACGAAGAGCAACCAGAGCCAGAGCCAGCCCAGGCGCTGCGCAAGCACGGACCGGAAGGGCAGGAGCACCGCTGCGATGACGATCCCGCGGAGCACCTGGAGGAGCGGTCCGACGATGACCGCGACCGAGCCGAACGGGCGCATGAAGTCCCGGACGATCGGCTGCGCGAGAAGGCTCTCGTAATCGAGCACCGTCGCGGCGATCAGGCCGACCGCGAAGTAGGTGACGACGTGGGCGAGCGTGACACGGGTGAGAAAGCTGACGACCTCGTGCGATCGGGACATGACGCACAGCGTGTCCTGTGGCCATCGATCGGACCGGGGCGAAAGTCCCTTGCGCGCACCCGGATGCGGATCTGCGGGATCGATCTGTCGCGGCAGTGCGCGCTACTCGGAGCCTCTCAGAGGCTCGAGGGCGGACAGGACGAGGTCGAGGCCGAAGATGAACTCCTCGGTGGGGTCGTAGCCCACCGCGAGGAGCGCTGCGGCGGACTCGTTGAGGTAGGGGAACTCCTCGGGAGGAAGCTGGGGCAGATAGACGTTCTCGGTCATGTCGGCGAGCTCATCGGCCGTGTCGAACGGCAGACTGGCTTCCTGCAGGGCGTACCCGTACACCTGGCTGCTGATGAGCCAGTTGGCGTGCGTCGCCATCAGCGCGGAGAAACCCGCCTTCCGCAGGCAGGCGGTGACGGCTTCGCGGTGCCGGAGGTTGGCGGGCCCTGGAGTGGTTCGCGACTCCATCAAGCTGATCGCCCACGGGTGGCGTGCGAGGGCCTGTCTGGACGATACCGCCTGCTGTCGCATCGCCGACTGCCAGTCGATCTTCTCGGAGGGGAGCTCGATCTCCTCGAAGACGATGTCGATCATGGCGTCGAGCAGCTCCTCCTTGCTCGCCACGTAGTGGTAGAGCGACATCGCGCCCGCGTCGAGCGCCGTCGCCAGCCGGCGCATGCTCAGCCCGTCGACTCCCTCGCGGTCGGCGAGTCGCACCGCTTCGAGCGCGACCCGTCGCTTGCTCAGACCGCCGCTTGTTCCGTCCCGGGGGCGTTCTCTCTTCGGCACGGGTCTCCTCGCTGATTCGAACGGCTTGACAATCGTACAGCGTACGTCCTATCGTACAACGTACGACGTACAGTGTACGAAGCCGAATCGGCGAGCAACATGAGGAGCTTCTTGTGAGAGTCGAACAGCGATCGAACGACGGAGCACGCCTCGCGGCAACTCGGCGCGGGGCGGCGACGATGCAGGCTGCGTTCCAGCGCCGTTACGGACCGCCCTCGGTGGTCGAGCCGTCCGAGGTCGAGCTGCCGCTGCCGCGCAAAGGGGAAGTGCTCGTCCGGGTGGGCGCGGCCTCGGTGCATCCCGGCGACTACTTCGTCATGACCGGTGTGCCGTACCTGGTGCGCCTGGTGTACGGGTTTCGTCGGCCTCGGCACGGCATCCCCGGGCGAGACCTCGCCGGCGTGGTGACAGCGATCGGGGCGGGGGTCAGCGCGCTCCGCCCCGGAGACGAGGTGTTCGGGTGGAGCACCACGGGAACGCTCGCCCAGTATGCCCGCGTGCCGGAGCGCAACCTGGCGCTCGTGCCTGCCGACGTGTCGGTCACGGCGGCGGCGGCCGTGCCCACGTCGGCCATGACGGCGTTGCAGGCATTGCGCGATATCGCGGAGGTTCGACCGGGTCAGTCGGTGCTCGTCACGGGCGCGTCGGGCGGCGTGGGTTCCTTCGCGGTACAGATCGCCAAGGCGTTCGGGGCCGAGGTGACGGCTGTGTGCAGCACGCGGAACATCGGCATGGTCCGATCCCTCGGCGCCGATCACGTCGTCGACTACACGACGACCGACTTCACTCGCGCCGACAAGCGCTACGACGTCATCCTCGACAACGTCGAAGCGCAGCCCCTGGCTGCAATGCGCCGAGCACTGGCGCCGACGGGCACTCTGATCCCCAACAGCGGACGCGGCAGCCGCTGGCTGGGCCCCCTCGGCCGGATCGCGAAGGCGCGCATCCTGTCCGGCTTCACCCGTCAGCGGCTGAAGCCCTTCACGTCCTTCGGGAAGCGGGCGGACCTTCTCGCCCTGGCCGACCTGCTCGCGACCGGGATGGTCACGCCCGTCATCGACCGGATCTACCCCCTCGACGAAGCAGCCGACGCCCTGCGCCACGTCGGCGCCGGCCACACCCGAGGAAAGGTCGTCGTCACGGTCTGACGACCGCACCGACGAGAACGACACATCCCACGCGTCCGCAAACCAGACCTGCCGCCGACCGGCGGACGGATCAACACCGAGAAAGAAGACCCGATGAACACCCCGACGACAACCCCGAACCAGCTCGACAACCCGCCGATCCCGGTGAGGGTCAAGCTCGCCGCCGCCTGGACCAGCTTCATGTTCCTCTACGTCTACGTCGACATCGTGAACTTCTACAAGCCCGGTGTGGTCGACAGCATCCTCGACGGGATGGTCTGGAGGTTCGACGTCAGCGCGACGCTGTTGACCATCATGCTCGCGACCGTGGCGATCCCAGGACTGATGGTCGTGCTCTCGATCGCGCTGCCGGCACGGGTGAACCGGGCCGCCAACCTCGTCGTGGGATCTCTCTACATCCCCTACTCGCTGTTCAATGCGGCAGGGGGGACGTGGGAGTGGGCGTTCTTCTACGGCATCTCGATCGGGATCGAGGTGCTGCTCCTGGCCTTCATCATTCGCTCAGCCTGGACATGGCCTCGCGCATCCGTCATCTCCGTCGCTCCCGCGGCGGACCTTCGAGAGGATGCTCGCCGATAGATACCGCGAGGGAGGTCCAGCGCTACCGGTAGTTGACGAACTGCAGGTCGACGTCGAGATCGGCTGCTTTGAGCAGGCGCTGGACCTCCTGGAGGTCGTCCCTGCTCTTGGACTGCACGCGCAACTCGTCGCCCTGGATCTGCGACTTGACCGACTTGGGGCCCTCGTCGCGGATGATCTTCGAGATCTTCTTCGCGTTCTCAGACGAGATCCCGTCCTTGAGCGTGGAGGTGATGCGGAACTCCTTGCCGCTCGGGACCGGCTCGCCCGATTCGAGGCTCTTGAGCGAGATGCCACGCTTGATCAGCTTCGACTGGAAGACGTCGAGGACCGCCTTGGCACGCTCCTCGGTTGCCGCCTTGATCAGGATCGCCTCGCCGCTCCACTCGATGGAGGCGCCGGTGCCCTTGAAGTCGTAGCGCTGCTCGACCTCCTTGCGGGCCTGGTTGAGCGCGTTGTCGGCCTCTTGGTGGTCGACCTTGCTGACGATGTCAAAGGAAGAATCAGCCATAGCGGGCAGTCTATCCGCGAGCGGACAAGGGGGCGGGGCATCCGGAGCACTTGGAAGCGCTTGCAGGTTGGGGGTATTTCGCGGGTGAACCGCGATATTCGCAAGTCACGAACTCGTATCGAAAGTCCCGTTGACGGGTTGCATTCTGGACCCATCGTGGTAACAATGTAAGCGCTTGCAGTTTTCGGCGAGCGGAAGAACGGCCTTCAACGGTGCCCAGCGCCGGCACGGCCGGTCTGAATCCCAACAGCACTTCAGAGAGGCACACACCGATGAAGGTGAACAAGAAGAGCGTGCTCGGCATCAGCGCGCTCATCGCGGGCAGCGCGCTCGTGCTCTCCGGTTGCGCAGGCAACTCGGGCGACAACGGCGGCGACAGCGGCAACAACGAGGACACCACCCCCATCACGGTCTGGGTCGACATCGAGCGCGAGCCCGCGCTCGAGGCCATCTCGGAGCAGTTCACCGAGGAGACCGGCATCGAGGTCAAGCTCGTGACCAAGGACTTCGCGACCGTCGACCAGGACTTCATCAGCCAGGTCCCCACGGGCAAGGGTCCCGACGTCATCGTCAGCCCCCACGACAAGCTCGGCGCCTACTACGCCGCCGGCGTCGTCGCGCCGCTCGAGCTCGGCGATGTCGCTGAGGGCTTCAGCGAGGCAGCCCTCGCCGCGGTGACGTACGACGGCAAGGTCTACGGCGTCCCGTACTCGATCGAGAACGTCGCCCTCGTGCGCAACGTCGACCTGGTCCCGGAGCCCGCCGAGACCTACGACGAGGTCATCGCCAACGGCAAGGCCGCCGGCACCAAGTACCCGTTCCTCGTGGGCCTGTCGCCTGAGCAGGGCGACCCGTACCACCTGTACCCGTTCCAGACGTCGTTCGGCTCGCAGGTCTTCGCGCAGAACGACGACGGCAGCTACGACTCGTCGCAGCTCGTCCTCGGTGACGAGGCCGGCCAGGAGTTCGCAACGTGGCTCGGCACGCAGGGCGCTGCCGGCTCGGGCGTGTTCAATGCCAACATCGACGGTGAGAAGGCGCGTGAGTTCTTCATCGCCGGCGAGTCGCCCTACTACCTGACGGGTCCGTGGAACATCCCCGCGATCTCCGAGGGCGGCATCAACTACGCCATCGACCCGCTCCCCAGCGCCGGTGGCGAAGAGGCGAAGCCCTTCATCGGTGTCAACGCGTTCTTCCTCTCGAGCAAGTCCACCAACGCGCTCGCGGCGACGAACTACATCGTCAACTACCTCAGCACCGAAGAGGCTCAGCTGAGCCTGTTCGAGGTCGGCGGTCGCCCGCCGGCACTGATCTCGGCCTACGAGGCCGCTTCGGCTGACGACCCTGACGTCGCGGCGTTCGGTGCTATCGGCCAGACCGGTGCCCCGATGCCCGCCATCCCCGAGATGGGTTCGGTGTGGTCCGACTGGGGCAACGCCGAGCTGCAGATCATCAAGGGCGAGGGCGGCGAGCCCGCCGAGATCTGGACCACTGCGGCCCAGAACGTCCAGGCGAGCATCGACGGCTGATCCGTCTTTGAATGGGCGGGGCTCTTCCGGGAGCCCCGCCCATCCTTCTACCCTGACCCTGACACTGCGAAGAGGGAGCGTCCATGGCTGACGTAAAGACTCAGGCCCCGCCCGCGAAGCCCACACCGCCCCGGGGCGGCGCGCCCGAGTTCGGTCCCCAGCGGAAGCTGACCAGCGGCGGCATCCTCGCCCTCGTGATCAAGGTGGTGCTGCTCGGCATCATCGACGCACTCGCCGTGTTCGGGCTGTATGTCCTGGTCGGCAAGGGCGACTGGGTCGCAGCGGCGCTGCTCGTCGCGGTCGTCGGCCTCGTCAACTACATCTACCTGAAGCCCGGCGTGCTGCCGGCGAAGTACCTGACCCCCGGTCTGTTCTTCCTCGCCATCTTCCAGGTCTTCGTGATCTTCTACACCGGGTACATCTCGTTCACCAACTACGGCGACGCGCACAACAGCACCAAGGAAGACGCGATCGCCCAGATCATCAGCACTTCGCAGGAGCGTGTGCCCGACTCGCCGACCTACGCGGTGGAGATATACCGGCAGGCCGACCAGTACGGCATGCTCGTCGCCGAGCCCGGCGGCACCACCTCCTTCGGCACGAACGAGCAGCCTCTCGAGGAGGCCACGAGTGCCCCCGACGGCTGGGAGAAGCTCGACCTCAACCAGGTGCTCCGCTTCCAGGACGAGGTCCTCGCCCTCAGCGTCCCCATCTCGGACGACATCAACGACGGCGCCCTGCGCACACCGGACGGATCCACCGCCTTCGTGTTCACGTCGACGCTCGAGTACGACGAAGCGGCCGACACCTTCACCGACACCGAGAGCGGGGTGGTGTACGTCGACGACGGCGAAGGCAACTTCCGCGCCGAGGACGGTCAGGCGCTGACGCCCGGCTGGCGCGTGGTCGTCGGCTGGGAGAACTACGCCTACGCGTTCACGAACGAGCAGATCCGGGACCCGCTCATCCGGGTGACGATCTGGACCTTCGCGTTCGCGTTCTTCTCGACGCTGCTCTGCTTCGCCCTTGGACTCTTCCTCGCGATCGTGTTCAACCACCCGACCCTGCGCGGCAAGAAGATCTACCGCATCCTGGTGATCCTGCCGTATGCGTTCCCGACGTACCTGACGGGCCTGGTGTGGGCGGGCATGCTGAACGAGGAGTTCGGCTTCATCAACGAAGTGCTCTTCGGGGGCGCAGACATACCCTGGCTCAGCGATCCCTGGCTCGCGCGATTGAGCGTGCTGCTGGTGAACATGTGGCTCGGCTACGCCTACATGTTCCTGGTGTGCACGGGCGCGTTGCAGTCGCTCCCCGACGACGTCATCGAGGCGGCCAAGATGGACGGCGCCGGCGCCTGGCGCATCTTCCGGTCGATCAAGCTGCCGCTGCTGTTCGTCGCGGTCGCCCCGCTGCTGATCGCCACGTTCGCGTTCAACTTCAACAATTTCGCGGTGATCTTCATGCTCACCGGCGGTAATCCGAGGTTCCCCGACACGACGCTGCCGATCGGCGCCACCGACATCATGATCACGATGGTCTACAAGATCGCGTTCGGCAGCGGCGGCGGCCGTGACTACGGCCTCGCGAGCGCCCTGTCGATCCTGATCTTCATCATCGTCGCGATCATCGCGGCCATCTCCTTCCGTTCGACGAAGTCACTGGAGGATCTGCACTGATGTCCGACTCCATCGATCGCCAGATCAAAGAGGACCAGCTCCTCGAGAACCGCATGGGCCGCGCCGACGGCGTGACCACGATGGCCGGAATGGCGGACTTCGCCTCCCAGCCGCCGAAGCCGGTGCGCGGTGACCGGCGCCAGCCGTTCGGCAAGTGGTTCGTCGACAAGGGGTGGCGCCACCTCGTGGCCATCGCCGCGATCATCTTCGCGCTGCTGCCCCTCGCGTACGTGCTGTCGGCCTCTCTCAACCCGATCGGCACGCTCACGGGCTCGAACCAGCTCTTCCGCGCCTTCACGCTCGACAACTACATCGAGATCCTCACCCGCGACGGCGGCATCTACCTCACCTGGTACTGGAACGCCCTCGTCATCTCGATCGTCTCGAGCGCCTTCACGGTTCTGCTGTGCGCCATGGGGGCCTACGCCTTCTCGCGCATGCGCTTCCGCGGCCGTCGCACGGGCCTCCTGGCGCTGCTGATCCTGCAGATGTTCCCGCAGCTGCTCATGATCGTCGCGATCTTCCTCACGATGATCTGGATCACCGACGTCTTCCCGGCGGTCGGCCTCGGCACCCACGCCGGCCTCATCATGGTCTACCTCGGCGGCGCGCTGGGCGTGAACACGTTCCTCATGTACGGGTTCTTCAACACGATCCCCACCGCCATCGACGAGGCCGCGAAGATCGACGGCGCCGGCCATGCGCGCGTGTTCTTCACGATCATGCTGCCGCTGGTCACGCCGGTGCTCGCCGTGATCGGGCTCCTGAGCTTCATCGGATTCATCGGCGAGTTCGCGATCGCGAACGTTCTGCTGACCGATCCGCGCGACCAGACGCTGGCGATCGGCCTCTTCCAGCTGGTCTCCGGCTTCCAGTCGCAGAACTGGGGCATCTTCGCCGCCGGTGCAGTGCTCGCCGCGCTTCCCGTCATGATCCTGTTCCTGCTGCTGCAGCGCTACATCGCGGGTGGTCTCGTCGCCGGCAGCGTGAAGTAGACGGATGCCGCGAGCCGCGGCATCCTGAATCAGATAACTCAAGGGCTCTGTCATGGCCTCGTGCCGTGCAACCACGTCGCATCCGGCGGCGCGCGCTGCCGACCCACGAAAGGCCTGTCATGACCCTCGCTCCCCATCACGACGGCTCGGCGCTGTATGTCTCCGACGCGGCGCCGGCCCTGGGTGACGTCGTCCGGGTGCGCCTGCGCATTCCGGAAGGGTACGGACCGCTCGACGCGGTGCGCACCCGCTCCAACCCCGATCACGAGCCGGAGTGGACCGATGCGCGCCGCATCGGCACGGTCGACGGGTGGGACTGGTGGGAGGCGCCCCTCACGGTGCGCAATCCGCGGCACGGATATCGATGGATGCTGCGCCATGCCGACGGTCGCGTCGAGTGGCTCAACCAGACCGGGCTCCACCGCATCGAGACGCTGGACGCCGAGGACTTCGCGCTCGTGGCGTACCCGGCGCCGCCGGCGTGGCTGAACGAGGCCGTGCTCTACCAGGTCTTCCCCGACCGGTTCGCCCGCTCGGCGCAGGCCGACACGCACCCCACGCCGGAGTGGGCGATCCCCGCGACCTGGTCCGACCCGGTGGACCCGGTGATGCCGGCACGGTCGCAGCAGTTCTACGGCGGTGACATCCAGGGGATCATCGACAAGCTCGACCACCTGGTCTCGCTCGGCGTCAACCTGCTGTACCTGACGCCCGTCTTCCCGGCGGAGTCGAATCACCGCTACGACGCCAGCACGTTCGACCGCATCGATCCCCTGCTCGGCGGGGACGACGCGTACGTCCGGCTCATCGAGGCGGCGCACGCCCGGGGCATCCGGGTCATCGGAGATCTCACGAGCAACCATTCCGGCGACAGCCACGAGTGGTTCCGGGCGGCGTACGCGAACCCCGGGGCACCGGAGGAGGAGTTCTACTACTTCACCGACGAAGGCAACACCGAGTACGTCTCGTGGCTGGGCTACGCGAGCCTGCCGAAGTTCGACTGGTCGTCGGAGGAGCTGCGCCGCCGGTTCGTGTCGGGCGACGACTCGGTGGTGGCGAAGTGGCTCAACCCGCCGTACAACGCCGACGGCTGGCGCATCGACGTGGCGAACATGACCGGTCGCCTCGGCAGCGTCGACCTCAACGCCGAGGTGCGGCAGCTGCTGCGAGAGACGATGCTGCGCATCAACCCCGACGCGATCCTGCTCGGCGAGTCGACGAACGACGCGGCGAGCGACCTTCAGGGCGACGGCTGGCACGGCGCGATGACCTACCCGTCCTTCACCCGCCCGCTGTGGGGCTGGCTGAGCGAGCCGACGGGCACGCCCTACCAGGACGCCGACGGGGCGGAGGTCACGGAGTCGTGGTTCTTCGGCCAGCCGATCGGAGGCATCCCGCGGTACACCGCGCGGGAGTTCGCCGACGCGGTGACCCGGTTCACGGCGGGCATCCCGTGGCGCGTGAGGCTCGGCAACATGCAGCCGCTCGACACCCACGACACCGGCCGCTTCGCGACGAACGCCGCGCCGGGTGCCATCCCGGTGGCCGTGGGCCTGTCGCTGACGATGCCCGGCCTGCCGGTCGTGTTCGCCGGCGACGAGTTCGGGCTCACCGGGGCTGACGGCGAGGCGAGCCGCACGCCGATGCCGTGGGGGACCGAGAGCGAGCCGGCGGTCGCCGAGCGCATCGCGCTGTACCGCGACCTGATCGCTCTGCGCACCGCTCATCCCGCGCTGCAGACGGGCGGCTTCCGCTGGGTGCACATCGACGACGACGGTGTCGCCTTCGTCCGCGAGTCGGCCGACGAGACCCTTCTCGTGCTGGCCGCGCGAGGAGACACGGATGCCTCGATCCCGGCCGGCTCGCTCCCGGGTGCCGCATCCGCGGAGGCGCTGTTCGGCGACGCGATGCTCGCGGTGTCGGAGGACGGCGCCGTGCTGCTGTCCGCTGAGGGTCCGGCGTTCGCCGTGTGGACGCTTCCCGGCGTGGACGCCCCGCCGACGAGCGCCGAGCCCGAAGTCGCCGAGGTCTCGCGCGGTGTGGTCGACGCAGGCGACGTGACGCCCGCCGACGAGGTGAAGGCCTCGTGACCTCGCCCGAGCGGTTCGACGAGCTCAGCGCCGCCCTGGCGCGCGGCGTGAGGGAGCGAGACGGGCTGATCGGTCTCGTGCTGCTCGGGTCGGCGTCGGATGAGGCATCCGCTCGTCGCGACGAATGGTCCGATCACGACTTCTTCGCGATCACCGAAGCCGGACTCGGTCACGAGATCCGCCCCGACCTGGCGTGGCTGCCCGACCAGGACCGGCTGGTGCTGACGGCTCGTGAGGGGGAGATCGGGTTCGCGGCGGTGTACGACGACGGGCACGTGTTCGAGTTCGCCTTCTCGGATGCCTCGGAGCTCGCCGGCGCGCTCGCGGGCGAGGCGACCGTGGTCGTGGACGATGCGGCCGGGACCACGGCGACGCTCATCGCGGCCTCCCGCGCGCGTGCGGAGGCGGGGGACCGGTTCGATCCGTCGAACGACGTGCGGCTCGTGCTCGTCAAGCTCCTGATCGGCGTCGGGCGCGTGCGACGCGGCGAGGAGCTCAACGGCGGGCAGTTCATCCGTCAGTGGGCGGTCCAGCTGCTGGTGCGGGCGATCCGCGGGCGGTTCGCCGAGGCATCCACCTCGCTGCGCGACACGATCGACCCGATGCGGCGCTTCGAGCGGGACTTTCCCGAGTGGGGTGCTCGGATCGCCGACGCCGTCGCTCAGCCGGCGGAGGAGGCGGCTCGCGCCGTGTTCGGCCTTGCGCGCGAGATCCTCGAGCCGGGGTGGGACGACTTCCCGACGGCCGCGGCGGACGCCGTGGCCCGCCGGCTCGGCTGGTGAGGCGGCGGGACTCTCCACAGCCGCGTGACACGGGGTCGCGGCATCCGGCACACTGAGTCCCATGTCAGCGTTGACGACCATCGGCCTGCCCGTGGCCCTCGGAATCATCATGTTCGGGCTCGGACTGAGCCTCACTCCCGGCGACTTCGCGCGCGTCCTGAAGCAGCCCAAGGCGGTGATCCTCGCGCTCCTGTGCCAGCTGATCCTGCTCCCCGCGATCTGCTTCGGCCTCGTTCTCGCCTTCCAGCTGCCGCCGGTGCTCGCCGTCGGCATGATGATGCTCGCCGCGTCGCCCGGCGGAACGACGGCGAACCTCTACAGCCACCTGTTCCGCGGGGACGTCGCGCTGAACATCTCGCTGACCGCGGTGAACTCGGTGATCTCGGTGGTGACGCTGCCGATCATCACGAACCTCGCGATCGTGTACTTCGACCCGTTCGACAGCCAGCTCGGCATGCAGTGGTCCAAGGTGCTCGAGGTGTTCGCCATCGTGCTGGTGCCCGTCGCGATCGGAATGGTCGTGCGGCATCTCTGGCCGGGCTTCGCCAAGGCGATGGACAAGCCGGTGCGGATCGCGTCGATCGTGATCCTCGTGGTCGTGATCGCCGGTGCGGTGGCCTCGAACTGGGCGCTCCTCGTCGAGAACTTCGCGCGCCTGTCGCTCATCACGGTCCTCTTCTGCGTGATCAGCCTCACCGTCGGCTATCTCGTGCCGCGCCTGCTCAAGGTCGGCAAGCGGCAGGCCATCGCGGCGTCTTTCGAGATCGGCATCCACAACGCGACGCTCGCGATCGTCATCGCGCAGACCGTCCTGAACTCGGTTGAGCTCAGCCTGCCTGCGGCGGTCTACGGCGTGCTGATGTTCTTCATCGCCTTCGGCTTCGGGTTCCTCATCCGCGAGCGCGGCGCCGTCGAGCCATCCGACGAGCTTCCGGCCGAGCCGGCCGCGAAGCCTGCCGCATCAGCCCGAGAGTGAAGGCGGGCGGATGCCTCAGCCGCCCGTGCGGGGTAGCGGAGGCATCCGTCGTTCGTAGACTGGGGGCGCGAGGAGGTGCCATGCGCCCACTGACCGAAGAAGATGTGCGTTCCACGTTCGTGAACGCCTCACCCGATGAGCTGCGGATCGTCGCGATGCCGACCGACTTCCTGCTCGCCGACTGGGATCACCTCGACTTCTATGCGTGGCGCGATCCGCGCACCCGCGGACGCGGCTACCTCATCGCCGAGGTCGACGGCGAGCCGCGGGGGGTCGTGATGCGCGCCGCGGAGGGCACGTCGAGCGCCCGCTCGGCCATGTGCAACCTGTGTCACACGATGCAGCCCGCCGACCAGGTGGCGCTCTTCACGGCGCGAAAGGCCGGCGCCGCCGGTGAGCACGGCGACAGCGTCGGCACCTACATCTGCACGGATCTGTCGTGCCATGAGAACGTGCGGCTCGCGATGCCGCTCGCACCGAACGAAGTGCGCGCGAGCGTCGACCTGCGCATCGACGGCACACGGCGGCGCACCGAGGCGTTCGTCGGCCGCATTCTCGAGACCGCCGGAAGCCGCCGATGACCCGCGTCGTCGTCGTGGGCGACGCGCTCATCGACGAACTGCGCGACGACAACGGCGTGCGGGAGTTCGTCGGGGGCGCCGCACTCAACGTCGCGGTCGGGCTGTCGCGCCTCGGCGTGCCGACGACCCTCATCGCGATGGTCGGCCACGACGAGCCGGGCGGGCACATCCGCTCGTACCTCGCCGACTACGGCGTCGAGCTGATCGAGACGGCGTCGGCCCTCGGCACCGCGCGCGCGGTCAGCACGCGCAGCGGCGGCGGCGAGCCGGAGTACGTCTTCAACGAAGCGGCGCAGCGACGGCGCATCCGGTATGGCGACGCCGAGAGACAGGCGATGACGGATGCCTCGCTCGTCGTCGTCAGCTGTGTGGCGTTCGACGACCGCGAGCAGTCCGATGAACTCGCCGAGACCATCGCCGCCTCGGGCGCCGATGTCGCCATCGATCCGAACCCGCGCGCCGGGATGATGCACGACAAGGCCGAGTTCGCGCGCGGTTTCGAAGCGCTCGCACGAGGGAGCGTGCTGGTGAAGGTCGGCGAAGACGACGCGTCGCTCCTCTACGACGAGCGGCTCGACGCGCTGCGGGCCCGGCTGATCGACCTCGGCGCGCGTGCCGTGCTCGCGACCGAGGGCGCCGCCGGCGCGACCATCGAGGCAGGCGAGGTCGTCGTCACGCGACCGATCTCGAACCTGCCGGGGCCGATCGTCGACACCATGGGCGCCGGTGATGCCGCCTTCGCGGCGACCGTGGCCGCCCTCGTCGAACGCGTGCCGGCGACCGAGGAGGAGTGGGGCGAAGTGCTGCAATCCGCCATGGACATGGCAGCGGCGACCTGCCGGTTCGAGGGGGCGCTGCTGCGCACCCCGGCCGTGCTCGAGGGACTCGATCTCGACCGCATCGGCACCTGAGCAGATCGGCCGGCGGCTCGATTTCGAGCACCGCCCGACACAGCGTAAGATGGTTGATCGCGCCTCCGGTCGTCTGGAAAAGTCGGACGGGTGCGCCTGGCGAGTTACCCAAGCGGCCAAAGGGATCTGACTGTAAATCAGCCGTCTTAGACTTCGGGGGTTCGAATCCCTCACTCGCCACCAACGCAGAAAGCGCCCCTCGCGGGGCGCTTTCTGCGTTTATCGGAGGTGGCATCCCTCCCCGCCGCCGCTGAGGAAGGGGACCCCACCGGCCGGTGAACGGTCTCCCGGCGACCGAGGGCCGCGTGCCAGGATGAGCATGCGGGCGCACGTCCGCGAGAGAGAGGACCGCCATGACGTTGCCCGATCCCCATCCCGCGGCGCCCCACGAGCCGGCGGGTGTCACGGCCCCGCACCACCAGGTCGCCGCTCCCTACCAGCCGGCTGACTTCGCGACCGCGCAGTATCCGGCTCCGGCGCCGCAGCGTGCCGACGGGGCGAGCGCGTCGCTTCTGCGCGCCGCGATCTGGGTGGCGATCGGTGCGCTGATCGCGGCGGCGGTCGTGTGCGTCGTGTGGGTGCTCATCGGCGAACAGAACGGGATCATCGGGCGAGCGTTCCTCACGATCCTCCTTCTGGTGGCCTTCGCGGGCGCGACGATCCTCGACGCGCACCTCGCACCGCGGCGCCCGGCATGGTTCGCGCTGGCGAGCATGGGCGTGTGGATCGCGACGCTGCTCATCGGGGCCGTCATGATCTGGATGCCGGAGCGCTACACGTGGGGCGGCTTCTCGCGATTCATCCAGTTCCTGCTGATCGTCTTGATTCTTCAGCTCGGACTGCTGCACGTGCGCCTCTACCTGAAGGCGCTCCAGCGCTATGACACCGCCTTCACCCGCGCCGTCGCGATCGTCACGCTGGTGCTCGTCGGGACGCTGGCGGCGCTGCTGATCCTCCCGCTGATGTTCGGCGAGTACCTCGACCTCCCCGAGATCTACTGGCGCGTGATGGTCGCCGTCGCGATTCTCGCCGCCGTCGGCACCGCACTGCTCCCACTCGTGAACGCACTCTTCGCTCCGAAGAAGCCCCAGGCCGTCGCCCCCTACCCGGTGCCGTATGCGTCCGTGCCCTCCGCTCCGGCCGTCGCGACCGCATCTGCACCCGCCACGCCGCAACCGGCGATCCCCGCCGAGCCCGCGCCGCAGGAGCTCCTCCCGTGGCCGACCTACGTCGACGGGGCGACCCCTCTGCCGATGCTGCCCGACGGCTCGCCCGACTGGAATGCGTACTACACGGGGTATCCGACTCCCGGCGCGCACGTCTTCGTTGCCCCGCAGCAGCACACGCCATCGGCTGATCCGGCGGCGCATCCGGGGTACGAGGGCTACCCGCCTCCGCCGCCGCTTCCGCCGCGCCCGTAGTCTCGCGGTTGTCTCTCGCGCCCGTTGCTCCGCGTAGCCGCGCGCGAAGCGACGTTGCTCAGCGGGGGAGCGGGTCAGCGCCCGAGCAGTTCGAGCGCGGCCATCGCGGCGTTGTGTCCGCCGAGGCCGCTGACAGCGCCGCCGCGGCGAGCGCCGGAACCGCACAGCAGCACACGCTCGTGCCCCGTCTCCACGCCCCACCGCTCGGCGGGCGTCTCGAGCGGCGCGTCGTCATCGGCCCACGGCCACGACAGGGGCCCATGGAAGATGTCTCCGGCGACCATCCCGAGCGACTCCTCGAGGTCGGCCGTCGTCCGCGCCTCGATGCAGTGCCGGCCGTCAGGGGCCTGGTAGACCACGTCGGCGATCGGCTCGGCGAGGACCGAGTCGAGGGAGCGCTGCGCGGCCTCGAGGAGCGCGTGGCGCGAGGCATCCGGATCCGTTCCCTTCACCAGATGATGCGGCACCTGCAGGCCGAACAGCGTGAGGGTCTGGGCGCCCGAGGCGCGCAGCTCCGGCCCGAGGATCGACGGGTCGGTGAGGGAGTGGCAGTAGATCTCGGCCGGGAGCGGATCGGGGATCCCGCCTGCGGTGGCCGTCCGGTGCGCCGCGTCGAGCTGGGTGAGCGTCTCGTTGATGTGGAACGTGCCCGCGAAGGCTGCCTCGGGTGCGACGTTCGCATCGCGCAGCCGCGGGAGCCGGCGCAGCAGCATGTTCACCTTCACCTGAGCGCCTTCGGGCGCGGGACGCCCGGTGCTCTCCTCTCCCATCAGGCGGGCGAGCACCGCGGGGCCGACCCCGCTGAGCACGAGTCTTCCCTCGATCGTCTCCGTGCGTCCGTCGGCGTGCGCAACCTCGACGACGCCGTCCGGTGAGATCGCCGTCACCTCTGCACGGGTGCGCAGCTCGGCGCCCGCCTCGCGCGCGGCGCGCTCGAGCTCCCCGCTCACACGTCCCATGCCGCCGACCGGGACGTCCCAGTCGCCGGTGCCGCCGCCGATGACGTGGTACAGGAAGCACCGGTTCTGCCGCAGGCTCTGATCGTCGGCGGAAGCGAAGGTGCCGATGAGCCCGTCGGTCAGCGCGATGCCCTGCGCGATGTCGGTGTCGAGCGAATCGCGCAGCACCTCGCCGAGCGGACGCTCGAAGAGGTCGTCCCACAGCCGGTCGTCCCCGAGCGCCGCGCGCAGGTCACCGCGTCGCGCGAGCGGTTCCGTCACGGTCGGGAACAGCTGCCGCGCGATGGGGGCGATGCGGTCGTAGAAGGCGGCGAAGCGGTCGGCCTCGCGCGTGCCGCCGGTGACCCGGGCGAACGACGCGGCGGTGGCCGAGGCATCCGCCGTGTCCACCAGGATTCCGCGCGACGGATCGCTCGGGTCGGGCGTGTACGACGAGTAGCGGCGTCGCTTGAGGTCGATGCGCAGTCCGAGGTCGTCGATGATGCGCTGGGGGAGCAGGCTCACGAGGTACGAGTAGCGCGAGAGCCGGGCATCGACGCCGGCCCAGGGGCGCTCCGACACCGCAGCGCCGCCGAGATGGTCGAGCCGCTCGAGCACGACGACCGAGCGCCCGGCGCGGGCGAGGTAGGCGGCGGCGACCAGGGCGTTGTGCCCGCCTCCGACGATGACGACGTCATGGGTTGCGGTGCGGACTTCAGCGGCCATCCCTCCACGCTAGCCGGGCGGGACGGATGCCTCGGCCGTCGGCCACCCCGACTGTCGAATATCCTCCGGCGGACCACGCCGGCCTCGCCCGTTGCCGCGGACCCGGGGCCGATAGCGTGGACGCATGAGCCTTGCGCATGAGCTGGAAGCACTCGCCATCGACATCGCGCAGGATGCGGGACAGCTCGCGCGCACGCGTCGCAGCGAAGGAGTGTCGATCGCCGCGACGAAGTCCGCGCTCGCCGACATCGTGACGCTCGCCGACCGCGAGGTCGAGGAGTTGATCCGGGCACGGCTCGCCGAGGCCCGGCCTGACGACGGCTTCCTCGGAGAGGAGTCGGGCGCGGAGCGCGGGACGAGCGACGTGACGTGGGTCGTCGACCCGATCGACGGAACCGTCAACTACGCCTACGGCATCCCTCTGTACGCGGTGAGCATCGCCGCCGTCATCGGCGAGCCGGTTGCCGGACAGTGGGAGGCGATCGCTGCGGCGGTGTACGCGCCGGTCGCCGGCGAGGTGTTCCATGCGGCGCGCGGCGGTGGGGCGTGGCTCGGCGACGAGAGGCTCACGGTCAACGGCGAGGTGTCGGCGGCCGGCGGCCTCCTCGCGACCGGCTTCGGCTACGACCCGGCGACCCATGCCGGCGACCTGGCCCGCGTCGCCCGCGTGATGCCGATGGCGCGCGACCTGCGGCGCGGAGGAGCGGCATCCCTCGATCTCGCCTACGTGGCGGCCGGCCGGCTCGACGGCTATTTCGAGCGGGGGCTCGCCCCCTGGGACCACGCCGCGGGAGCGCTGCTCGTCACGGAAGCAGGGGGCTCGTTCCTTTTCGTTCCGGGGGACGAGGTGACGCCGCGCCCGCTCACGGTGGCGGCGAGCCCGGCCATCTTCGAGCGCCTCGTCGACGTTGCGCTGGCCGACGGAACCTGAAGGTTTGTTAAGAATCGCCACAAAAGCACGGCAGTTTCCACAGCGTTGATGGCATTCCCAGGACGGTCGAGGTAGTGTTTACCCGATCGTTACTTTCGCCTCCCGAACGGCGGAAGTGGTCATTTGCCCGACGACCGTACCGTTGCCCCCGAAGCGACACGACCGAGAGCAATCCGCTTGCCTTTTGATGCCCCGATGGCTGAACCTGCGCGCACGCGCCGATCCAGCCGCACCTCCCCCGCGCCTCTTCAGGCGTCGTCGGAGACCCTGGGGCTCTCGCGAGCAGAGCTGCGCCGACGGGCCGTCGGTGCCGGATCGGCCCACCCGCTGACGGATCTTCCTGCCGCGCCCATCGCGCCGAAGGCGGCCGAAGAAGCCGCGCCGATCACCCCGAACGTGGATGAGCAGCCCGCTCCGGTCGAGGAATCCTCGCCGATCGTCGACGTGGTCGCCGCCGTCTCGACGGTGGTGGCGGCTGCCGCGAGCGTGGAGGCCGCATCCACGCCCTCCAGCCGCCGCGCACGACGCACTCCGCGGATCGTCGCGCCGTCCGCTCCTGTCGCGTCCGCCGAGATCGTCCCCGTCGAGGCCGAGACCGCCGTCCTCGCGGAGCAGTCCACGGTCGCGATGAGCCCTGTCGTGGATGAGCCCGTTGCGGCCGAGCCGGTTGCGGCCGAGCCGGTTGCGGCTGAGCCCGTTGCGGCCGAGCCCGCGCCCGCAGAGGCAACCGTCGAGGCTGCCCCCGCTCGTCCGTCGCGCCGTATCCGCACGCCCCGCCCGGCTGCTCCGGCCGAGGCCCGGCAGGTTCCGGCCGTCGAGGTCGTCGAGACGCTGATCATCGACGAGCCGACGGTCGACACCGCCGCGGTGCCGACCGTCGTCGCGCCCGCCGCGCAGACCAGGGAGGCGACGGATGCCGAGGCATCCGGCGTCGACGAATTCGAAGCCGCCGCCCGGCTGTTCTCCTTCACCGGTGAGTTCCCCGTCGCATCCGACGAGGATGTCCAGGTGTTTGTGGCCGCAGCGGAGGCCGAGTCCGAGTCCGCCGAGGCGACCCCGGCGCACAAGGCGTCCCGTAAGCCGCGGGTGAGCCGCGGCGTCGCATTCAAGCGCGTGACGGCCGCCTCGTTCTCCGTCGGAGTGATGGGCATCGTCGGTCTCATGACCGTCGGCATGACGACTCCCGCCGAGGCCGTTGCGGCCGCGAGCGGCACCGAGTTCACCGCGTCGATCCTCGCCCCCGGCGATGTGTCGGTCGCCGGCATCGATGCCGAGGAGATCCAGGCGTACGTCGCGCCCGCGAGCGTGGAGGCCGAGACCCTCGACCGCGGCGGCAATTACGACACCACGACCGTCGCCGAGCTCGCGTCTCAGGCGGGCATCCGCAACTTCTCGAGCCTGTTCCACAACGACCCGAACGCGGCCATCCAGTGGCCTTTCGTCGTCGGCGTTCCGATGTCGTACGGCTACGGCATGCGTGACGGCCGCCTGCACAAGGGAATCGACTTCACGCCCGGGTCGGGCGCTCCGATCCAGTCCATCGCCGACGGCACCGTGCGCATCGCGACCGAGGCCGGCG
This sequence comes from Microbacterium sp. MF43, assembly GCF_012847295.1. Lineage (GTDB taxonomy): Bacteria > Actinomycetota > Actinomycetes > Actinomycetales > Microbacteriaceae > Microbacterium. Next base: position 538,712 of record NZ_JABBDY010000002.1, on the reverse strand, counting down.
GCGACTACGGCGTGCACGTCATCATCGACCACGTCATCGACGGTCAGCTGGTGTCGAGCCACTACGGCCACATGCAGTACGGCTCGTTGAAGGTGACGCCCGGGCAGCACGTCACTGTGGGAACGGTGCTCGGTCTCACCGGCAACACCGGCCGCTCGTACGGAGCTCACCTGCACTTCGAGATCCTCGCGAACGGCACCACCGCGATCGACCCGATGCCCTGGCTGCGCACCTACGCCGGAGGCTGACGCCGATTCAGAGAGGCGCCGTTGCTCTGGTATCCTCTTCTAGTTGCCCGCATGCGGGCAGCACGCCCCGATAGCTCAGTGGCAGAGCACTTCCATGGTAAGGAAGGGGTCGTCAGTTCAATCCTGACTCGGGGCTCGCAGCATTCAGTTTCGCGACCGGATGCCTCGCGGCAGGGTAGCTCAGTTGGTGAGAGCGCACGACTCATAATCGTGAGGTCGCGGGTTCAAGCCCCGCTCCTGCTACAGGTCGAAACCCCCGGATTTCCGGGGGTTCTCTGTTTTGCGCACCCCGGGAGAGCGGCGGTTGTCGCCATAGGCCGCCGCGGGGCGGCGGGGCTATGCGTCGTCGCCGCGGCGAGTCTCGGCGAGGGCCGATTCCGAGAACTGGTCCGCGAACTCGCCTGTCGGCGGGATCGGGGTGATGACGTCGATGAGGACGCCGTCGGGGCCGGCGAAGATGGCATGGCGCTGACCGAAATCCTCCGAGCGCAGGGGCAGCGCGGGCGTGAGCCCGGCGTCGACGAGGCGAGCGTGCACGGCGTCGACATCGTCGACCTCGAGGTTCAGCAGTAGGCCTCCGGCGGGGCTCCCGCGGAAACCCTCCGGGATCGTGGGATGGGTCGCATCCAGGACGGCGAGCTCGTGGGTACCTCGCTTGAGGCTGACATACCAGTCCGACTCGAAGGTGACCTCGAAGTCGAAGTGCGTTCGATAGAAGCGGGCGGTGGTCGCGACATCCGTCGTCATCAGCACCGGATAGAGACTCGTCAGGTTCACGGGATGTCCTCTCGTCGATGGTTCCCACGGTATGCCGACCGTGCGACGTCCCCCCGTGTGATCGATGACGAGGGAGTCGGTGACCCGGCGTGCCGGCACGACTTCCGGCACGAGGAGGGCGTCACTCGCGGGGTCGGTATCGCAGGGCGACCGCGCCCGAACGGAACTCGTGGCGACCGATGAGCTCGAGCTGGATGCGCTCGCGCAGCCCCGCGAGCAGGGTCGGCCCGTGTCCGGCGAGTACCGGCTGCACGAGGAACTCGTACTCGTCGATCAGGCCCAGATCCGCCAGCGCCGTGGGGAGGGTCACGCCACCCACGTACAGGCCTTCGCCCGGCTCGTCCTTGAGCCGCTGGACCGCCTGGCTGAGGTCGTCGCGCACCAGTTCGGCATTCCAGTCGGCTTCGGACAGGGTGCTCGACACGACGTACTTCTTCGCGCGGTCGATGGTCTCGGCGAACGGGACCTCCCACTCGCGCATCCAGTCCGGCCATGTGCCCGAGTCCGGCCGGCGCCACGCCGACTCCATCATCTCGTAGGTCACCCGGCCGAACAGCAGCGCGTCGGCCGATCCCATCTTCTCCGTCCAGTAGCGCATCGAATCCTCGTCGGGGGCGACTCCGGCCTCATGATGACAGCAGCCGTCGAGCGTGACGTTGATCGCATATCGAAGCGGTCTCATCCTCGTCGCTCTCCCTTGGTGCGAAGCGAGCGTTGAGCCGAGACGCTACTCGTCGACGACGGACGCTCGCAAGGGTGACGCGATCAGCCGGCGCGCGACGCGCCGTGGCGCGGATGCCGGGCTACCGGCTTGCGACCCGATAGGTTCGCATCGCGGGTGTCCCCAGCACGCGCAGCGGAGTCCGAACCCCGAACCGGCTCCGTAGACCGCGATCTTCTCCATGGGGGAGGGATACAACGGTCGGCTGGGCTCCGGGTGGCGTCTCCAGCTCCCGGAGCCCGGCAAATCGGGATCCGGAGCCACCCGCTTCAGGCTTGCTTCAGTCGGCTGACCGGGTGGCCGGCTCGTCCGCAGCCTGCCGCGCTTCCCAGTCGCCGCGCGTGAGGAAGGCGAGCCGGCCGGACTTGTCCGGCAGCTCGACCCGAGGGCCGAGGGTGAAGCCGAAGAGGCGTGCACGGGCGACGGCCCGCTCGTTGTCGACATCCGGTTCGATCACGACCCGCTGCGCTCCCGGCGCCGCGAACACGAACGCGGCCAGCGCCTGGCCGACGCGCGTGGTGAAGCCGCGCACCGGCGCTCCGCGATCGCCGAGCAGGAAGTGGATGCCCACATCGCCGGGCTGGGCCTCGTAGACCAAGCCGAGCGGATCGTTTTCGGGCTCGTACGTCTGGAGCAGCACGATCGGCAGCCCGTCGCGCCGGACGAGGAACGCGTGATGGCTGGAGAGGCTGTCGACGTAGGCGTACAGGTCGCGGAGCTCGGTGCGAGAGAGCTCACTCAGGCCCCAGAAACGGGAGGCCGGTGCGGTCACCCACCGGTGGATCACGTCCAGGTCGGTCACCGGGTCGAGCACACTGATCTCGATGCGCCCGAGCGCGGGGTCCTCAGCGGTGTGGACCACGTCACCCGCCGCGCCGGTCACGAGGCGGCCGGTCGACGTCCCGGTCATGACTCGCCGGCCGCGTCGTCGAGGTGCAGCCGCTCCCAGTCGGTGACGACGCGATGCGGCCTCACCTCGGCCCAGGCCGGCAGCTGGTCGGCGAAGTGCGGCGAGGCGGGGTCGCCGGATGCGCCGAACGGCACGCTCCAGACGCTCCGCTCCCGGTCGGCCAGGTCCCACGCCCATCGAGCGACCGATCCGCGCCAGCTGCGGTCGGTCGCGCCGGGAACCGACCCCGTGCAGCGGACGGTGTCTCCGTCGCCGGACAGCGCCACGTCGAGCGCCGCGGCCGGATCCGCCGCGCCCGGCGCGCCCGGCAGGCCCGATAGGACGTGCAGTGGCAGAAGGCGATGCGTCTCGCCCCACTCCGCCGCGTCGGCGGCTTCGTCGAGCGCATCGCAGACGATCGCGTCGACCTCGCCGGCGAACGCGGGATGAGCCAGCAGCCGGGGAAGCGCCGCGGCAACCTGGGTCGTCACATCGAGCCACGGCGCAACGGCCGCCCCCATCCCGTGCGGTGCCCGCAGCGGCTCCAGCGCCGGGTGCGAGACCACTCGCCGAACCAGCCCCGCGCGCCACGCGGCGAACGCGCCGGCGGCGGGGGACGAGGCATCCATCCTCCGGTCCCACGCGGCGAGCCGCTCCCGCACCGCCGCGGCGCGGGCGGGAAGCTCGACGGACGGCAGGAACGGCAGCAGCGCGGCGGCCGACCCGCTCGCGGTGTCGCCCCAGATCGGCGGGAAGTCCTCGACGGCACGCGGCTGCAGCTCGGCGATCAGTGTGCGGATCCGGTTCGCGCGATGCGGTGCCGGGTAGGCCCAGCCGAGGTCGATCTCGGGCCGGGCGGGGTGTTCGTTCGCGTCCACGGCGGAGTCGGGGACGGATGCCGCAGCCACCGCCGCCCGGGCGCCCGCAGATCTCGCGACGTCCGCCTGCAGCGGCAGCCGCCGCTCGGCGCGAGGGCGATCGGGTGTCACGCCCACCGTCACCGAGAGCACCGTGCCGCTGCGGTCGGCGGCGAGCACGCGATTGACGGGATCGACCCAGCGCGAGAACGCCGCCGCGACGTCCTCCGCGGTGTGCGCGCGCAGCAACGGCAGCAGAGCGCCCGCCCCGAGATCGCCGTCGTATCGGGCGGGCATGCGGACGCTCCACCCGACGAGCTCGTCCCCCTCGTGGTGCAGGTCGGTCACGATCGTGCCGCGCTCGGTCTCGAGCGCCTCGACGTCGACGTCATCGCCGCCGCGCACGCGCACGGTGGAGTGCTCGACGTCGACCGTGCGCCAGCCGTCGGCGCCCAGCGCCTCGTACCCGTCGCCGATGGGGCGCAGCCGCTCCCGGAACACGTCGACGCTGTGGGCCATCGCGTTCGTCACGCCCCACGCCGCCTTCCCCGAGTGGCCGAAGTGCGGGACTCCCGGCACACCCGGGAACGCCAGACCCACGACGTCGAACTCGTCGCACGCGAGGCGCACCTGCTGGTACACGCCGGGCAGCTCGAAGATGCGGTGCGGGTCGCCGGCGAGCAGGGGCATCCCGCTCTCCGTCCTCGACCCGTGCAGCGCCCACGCGTTGCTGCCGGATGCCGGCAACGTCTCGCCGCCGGTGTCGCCGTAGCCGGCGAACACGTCGACCCACTCGTCGCCGAGCGACGAGGCGACGTGCTGCCGCCACAGCAGGACCGTGAAAGGTGAGAACAGGGCGTGTGCGACGTGGAGGACGCCCAGCGGATCGTGGTCGTCCCACGGTTCGAGCGGCCGGGAGTCGCCGAAGAGCCGGTCGAGCTCGCCGAACTCCGGCGCCGCGCCGCCGCCCGCCGCCATGCCGGAGCGGACGCCGTCGGCGTACCGGGTGACGAAGGCGCGGGTCGAGGCATCCGTCCTCTCCATCGCCCGACGAGCGGTGTCGTCGATCCGCGCCCGGCGCGCGAACACGTCCCAGCCGATCCCGGCCGCGCCGATGAGCTCGGACAGCCGACCCGACGCGCGCAACCGGTCGACCTCGATCTGCCAGCCCCGGTCGCGAGCGGTCACCCTGCCCTGAGCCTCAGCCAGATCTTCGGCGTTCGCCGCCCGGATGTGCGGGATCCCGAGATCGTCGCGATAGACCTGCGCCATGCGGTCAGGCTCCCACAGCGGCGGGCCGGCGCACAGGCACGCGCGAGCGCGCGATCGGGTTCGGCATCGTCCCGGCGTACAGCAGCGATGCGGACTGGTTCGCGAGATCGACCATCTGGAGTGTGTTGCGCAGCTGCAGACGGTTGAGGCACGAGTGCGAGAAGCGCTCGGCGCGCAGATCGACACGAGAGTCCAGATCCGGATGCTCCGCCGCATGCTCGTCGATGATCGCCGCGGCGATCCGCCAGAACTCCGCCTCCGGCAGCGTGCCGTCGACGTGCAGGATGCCGGCGAGATGACGCAGCACGCCGTCGAACACGTCGGTGAAGATCGCGAGGGCCTTCTCGTCGTCATCGACGGGCGACACGACTCGGCGCACCTCGTCGGGCACGGCGCGGTCGGCGAGGAGCGCAACCTCTTCGCCGATGTCCTTCATGAACACGCCCACCGGAACGTGCTCGCGCAGGATGAGGATGAGGTTCTCGCCGTGGGGCATGAAGGCGAGGTCGTGCGCGAGCAGGCAGTGCACGAGCGGTCGCAGATACGCGGCGAGGTACGCGTGCACCCAGTCGGCTGCGGGGACGCCGGATGCCCGGATGAGCGCCGTCGCGAACGACCGGCCGTCGGCGTCCCGGTGCAGCAGCGACGCCATCGTCGCGAGGCGCTCCCCGGCCGCGAGGCGCGGCACAGGGTTCTCGCGCCACAGCGCCGCCAGCATCTTGCGGTGCGCCGACGGCGCCGGCGTGCGGTGATACGCGTCGCCGGTGTAGCCGATCGACGCGCACTCGCGCAGCACGCGGAACCCCGCCGCCTGCAGCGTCTGATCGGCCGCCACGAGTTCGGCGACCCAGTCGTTGATGGCGGGGGTCACGCGCATATAGGCCGGAGAGAGACCCCGCAGGAACCCCATGTTCTGTACGGCGAGAGCAGTCTTGACGTACATGCGGCCGGGCGTGCTGACATTGAACATCGTGCGCACCGACTGCTGCGCCGCGTACTCATCGTCGCTCTCGCCGATCAGCACGAGGTCGCGCCGGGCGAGGTCGGGGGCGAAGGTGACCGCGATGCGGTTCTCCCACTGCCACGGGTGCACCGGCAGCAGATGGTAGGCGGACGGGTCTTCGCCGAGCTCTTCGAGGCGCGCGGTGAAGCGGGCGCGTTCGGCCCCGGAGAGCTCGCCCGCGACGAGGGATGCCTCGTCCGTCCCGGCGCCGAGCGCGAGGTGCGATCTCGACCGGCGCGCCGCGAGCCACACCAGCCGGAACGGGCGGCCTGCCTCGGGAGCGTACGCAGTGTAGTCCGAGGCCCCGAAGCCGATGCGGCCGTTGTTGGCCACGAACCCGGGGTGCCCCTCGGTCATGGCGGCCTCGATCGTCTGGAAGTCGGCGCCGACGAGCGCGTCGGCCGCCGGGCCGCCGCGGGCGATCTTGAAGGATGCCGCCGCCAGGGTCGAGGCGATCTCCTCCAGGTAGATCGGCAGCAGGGCATCCGAGAGCCCGAGCACGGGCTGGAGCTCGAGGATGAGCGCCTGCGCGTCGAGATCGGCGGGCCGTCCGTCGACGAAGCGGGCGAGGCTCGCCTCGTCGATGATCCAGTGCTCCAGAGCCGTGCGCACCGCCGAGAAACGGTACTCCACGCCCGCGATCGGAGCGATGCGCCAGCCCGCCGCGGCCGGCTCGGGGGTGAGCAGGCGCTCGTGGGTGAACTCGGCGATCGCCTTCGCCACCAGGTGGCGCTGTGCGCGCTCGAGGTTCGCGGGGGACAGGTGGGAAGCGGAAGAGATCATGCGAAGAACTTCCTGGCGGCGACCGCCAACTCGGAACGGCGGTGGTCATCGGGGGTGCAGGTGGAGAGCACGGCGGTCTTGAGGTGCCCGCCGCCCTCGTCGATCGACACGTATCGCCGTTCGACGAAGCCCGCCCGCACGTTCTTGCGGCGGATGCGGTCGTTTCGGGCATCCGGCTCCACCACCACACGCCGCGCGCCGAGCTCGTCGAAGCACCACGACATGACGGCGGCGAACACGGCGTCGGTGAACCCGTGGCGCGGGTCGCCGCCGGGCGGCGCGATGAGGATGTGCATGCCGAGGTCGCCCGGCAGTGCGTCGTGGACCTCGCGCAGCAGCACCTCGGCAGGATCGTACGTCTCGGCGTAGAACGCCGGAGCGCCGTCGACGAGCCCCAGCCACGGGCTCTGATGCGGGTGGGCGGCGATCGACGAGAGGTAGGAACGGACGGCGCCGGGGGAGGAGTCGCTCATCCCCCAGAACGCACCGTGCGGGTCGGTCAGCCAGCCGTGGACGACGGCGGCGTCGCGCGACGGATCGGCGGCGACGATCTCGATGGCCGCCGTGGGTGTTCGGCTCACCGCGACGCCCCCGCGGCGGCCATCGCGTCGACGGGCACCCCGAAGTCCTGGAAGGCGATGCGCCGCTCGATCGGGTACACCTCGCGGCCCAGGATCGAGGCGAGGATCGACGAGTTGCGCCACGCGCCGAAGCCGAGATCGGGCGCCGTTAGTCCGTGCGTGTGCTCCTCGCCGTTCTGCACGAAGACGCGGCCGCGCCCGCCGTCCACCGTGTAGTCGCGCGCGACCTCCAGACGGCCGAGCGCGTCGTGGTCGAGCCGCTCGGCGATCGGCGCCAGGAAGGGCGGTGTCTCGGCGGCGTAGCCGGTGGCCAGCACGATCGACGCCGTCTCGCGCTCATGCTCTCGGTCGAGCTGACCGTGACGCAGGCGCAGCCGGAAGCGCTCGCCGTCCCACGCGGCATTCGTGACCTCGGTGTCGGTCAGCAGCGTCGTCGGCACGGGACCGCCCGCGCTCAGGCGGTACAGCGTGTCGTAGATGTCGTCGATGAGGTCGGCGGAGATGCCCTTGTACAGGCTGCGCTGCTCGCGACCGAGCTGCTGACGCATGCCGAGAGGGAGGGCGTGGAAGTGATCGGTGTACTCGGGCGAGGTCATCTCGAGGGTGAGCTTGGTGTACTCCATCGGGAAGAACCGCGGCGAGCGGGTGATCCAGTCGACGCGGCATCCGTCGCCGACGGCGTCGAGCAGATCGCGGTAGATCTCCGCCGCCGACTGCCCGCTGCCGACGATGGTGATGGATCCCGAGGCGCGCAGCGCGTCACGGTGGTCGAGGTACTCCGAGCTGTGGATCGCGAGCCCGCGGAGGCCCCGCAGGGCGGGCGGGATGACGGGCCGCGTGCCGACTCCGAGAACGACGTGGCGGGCCAGGAACTCGCTCTCCTCACCGGTGTCGGTGCGCATCGCGCGCACGACGTACACGTCGAGGGCGGCGTCGTGCTCGATCGCGACGACCTCCTGGTTCCAGTGGAGGTTCGGCAGCTGCGCGGCGGCCCAGCGGCAGTACGCGTCGTACTCGGCGCGGAGGGCGTAGAAGCTCTCGCGGATGTAGAAGGGGTACAGCCGACCCGTGTGCTTCAGCCAGTTGACGAACGAGAACCGCGACGTCGGATCGGCCATCGTGACGAGGTCGGCGAGGAACGGCACCTGGATCGTGGCGCCCTCGATCATCATCCCGTGGTGCCAGCGGAAGCCGTCGGCGCGGTCGAGGAACACCGCATCCAGCCCGGTCGGCTCGCTCAGGCACGCAAGTCCGAGGTTGAACGGGCCGATGCCGACGCCGACCACGTCGTGCACGCGGGCGCTCATGCCGTCGCCTCGGCACCGGCGAAGGCCTCGTCGAGGTCGGGGGCGATGCCGGCGAGGGTGGTCGCGGCATCCTTCACCATGTTCAGAATGCGGTGGACGTCGCTCAGCGTGGTCGCTGGATTGAGGAGAGTGAGCTTCAGGCAGGGCCGTCCGTCGATGACCGTCTTCGCGACGAGCGCGCGGCCCGACTCGAAGAGCACGCGCCGTACGCCGGCGACGAGGGCGTCGCGCGTCGCGTCGTCGGCGCCGTCCGGCCGCACGCGGAACAGCACGGTGCTCAGCTGGGTGCGCCCGACGAGCTCGAGCTCGGGATCGGCGTCGATCTCATCGCTCACCGCCTCGGCGAGGTCGATGACCGTGTCGAAGAGCTCGCCGATCCGGTCGGCGCCGAGGGCGCGGAGCGTCACCCACAGCTTGAGCGCGTCGAAGCGCCGCGTGGTCTGCAGCGAGACGTCGACCTGATTCGGCTCGTCGTTCTCGACCGGATTGAGGTAGTCGGCGTGCCATGCCCCGGCGGCGAGGTCGCGGGGTTCGCGCACGAGCAGTGCGCTCGACGAGACCGGCTGGAAGAAGCTCTTGTGGAAGTCGACCGTCACCGAGCGGGCACGCTCGATGCCGGCGAGCAGGTGGCGCCTGCGTCGCGAGACGAGGAGGCCGCACCCGTACGCCGCGTCGACGTGCAGCCACACGCCGTGCGCCTCGCAGACCTGCGCGATCGGCGGCAGCGGGTCGATCACGCCGCGGTCGGTCGTGCCGGCGGTCGCCACGACAGCCATGGGTACGCGGCCGGATGCCTCGGCCGCCCGCAGCGCGTGAGCGAGAGCAGCGGCGCCCATGCGGCCGTCGGCATCGGCCGGCACCTCGATGACCGCGTCGTCTGCGAGGCCGAGCAGCAGCGCCGACTTGGCCACGCTGAAGTGGCTCGACGCGGTGGCGAAGATCACGAGCCGCCCGAGAGTCCGCTGCCGGGGGGCGTCGGTCTCGCCGAGCGCGGCCTCGCGGGCGAGGAGCAGCGCGTGGAGGTTGGACTGCGTGCCTCCGGACGTGAAGACGCCCCCGCCGTGCGTGAACCCCACCCGCCCGGCGGCCCAGTCGATCAGGCGGCGCTCCATGAGGGTGCCGACCGCGGACTGGTCGTAGGTGTCGACGGACGTGTTGACGGCGGCGAGCACGGTCTCGGCGGCCACGGCGGGAAGCGCCACCGGGCAGTTCAGGTGCGCGGCGTACGCAGGGTCGTGGAACCAGACGGCGTTCTCGAGGAACAGCTCGTCGATCTCGCGGATGGCGGCGGACGAACCGACACCCGCGCCGTCAAGGGCGACGTCGTCGACCAGGCGCTGAAGCTCGGCGCGCGAGGCTCCCGAGAAGGGCTGGTCCGTCGTCGCGAACCGGTGAGCCACTCTCGCCGACGTCTCGGCGATGAGTGAGCCATAGACCGCGGCAGTGGGGCGCGTGAGCAGGTCGAGCACGGCGAGACTCTCCTTCAGGTTAGGCATGCCTACCCTAATGAATTCCGCCGATTCCCGCACACCGCGATGTAACACGACGCCCGCGCCCGCGGTCAGGGAGCGGGATCATACACATCAGCGTGTCGAGCCGGAGGCGTTTGCCGAGCGGCCCGCGGCCTGCGACGATTCCTCCATGGGTGAGGGTCCGCAGGGGCCGGGGCGTCCGACGACGGATGCCGCCGCAGCCGACGCAGAGCAGGAAGAGACGATCGCCGAGATCGACGAGCGGCGGACCATCGCGCTCGTCGTCGGGGTTGCGGCCACCGTCGCCTTCGTCGTGCTTCGCACCGTCGTCGCGCTGGGGGACCATCAGCCCCTGCCCATGGATGTGTGGTGGAACGGGGTGATGGAGTCCACCGCGAGCGATGCCGGGCTGTTTCTGGCGTGGATCCCCGCGATCGTCGGCGGCACCGTCGGCATGATCGTCATCGGCATCCTGCTCGTCGGGCTGTTCCTCTGGCGTCGACGGCCCTGGGACGCGATCACACTCGCGAGCGCGATCGTGCTCGTCGTGGCGATCGGTGCGCCGATGGCCGCTGTCATCGCCCGGCTGCGACCGCAGGACTCGCTCGCCGAGCAGGTGCCGACGTCGTTCCCCTCCGGTCACACCGCTGTCGCGACGACGGTCGCGGTCACGCTCGGACTGTTGCTGCGCCGCTGGTATGTGTGGGCGGCGGGCGTGATCTGGGTGATCTACATGATGTGGTGCCGGACCTACCTGCACGCCCACTGGCTGAGCGACGTGATCGCCGGTCTGCTCGAGGGGATCGCCGTGGCAACCCTCGTCTGGGTCGCGGTCGAGGCGCTCCGGGACCGCCGAGCGGTCCGCTCGACCAGCACGCGTGAGGCGTGACGGAGTCACCCCTGAAACCCGCGGAAAAGCAAGTCCTCGCGCCATGATCCTCACGGTGGATACAGTTCCCGCATGACCAACGCGAAGTCCGCCGCACACGTCGTGCAGAGCTCCACCGTCTTCCGCACCGTCGCCCGCATCGGATACGTCGTGCTAGGGATCGTCCACATCGTGATCGGGGTCCTCGCGGTCTCGATCACCGCGGGCGGAGGACAGAACGCCGACCAGGGTGGGGCGATGGAGCAGATCCGCAGCATCCCTCTGGGCGTCCTGCTGCTGTGGGTCATCGCACTCGGACTGTTCGCCCTCGCGCTGTGGCAGATCGCCGAGGCCGTCGTCGAGCGCGACCCCGACACCAAGAAGAAGTGGGGACGGCGGGCGAAGTTCATCGGCACCGCCCTGGCTTACATCGCGATCGCGGTCACCGCGCTGGTGTACGCGCTCGGCGGGCGATCGGACTCCTCCTCCTCGACGCAGACCTTCAGCGCCCAGCTGATGGCGACCCCCGGCGGGGTCGCGCTGCTCGTCCTGGTCGGGCTCGGCGTCCTGGCGATCGGCATCGCGTTCATCGTGCGAGGGTTCACGCAGGCGTTCGAGAAGCATCTCGACCTTCCCGACGGCAAGACCCGCAAGGGGATCGTCGCGTTCGGCACGGTCGGCTACGTCGCCAAGGGGATCGCTGTCGGCGTCACCGGCGTGCTGTTCGTCGTCGCGGCCCTCACGCACGATACCCAGGCGGCGGGCGGCCTGGACTCCGCTCTTCACACGCTCGCCGAGCTTCCCTTCGGTGTGCTGATCCTGTGGGTCGTCGGCGGCGGCCTCGTGATCTACGGGCTCTTCTGCTTCGCGCGCGCTCGGTACGCCCGCATGTGATCGAACGGGTGGGCGGATGCCGCGGCACCCGCCCACCCGGCAGTTCGGCGGGCCTCGTCAGGGGCAGGCCTTGTCCACCTCGGCCAACCGCCTCGGGTGCAGGATCCACATCGCTGCGCGCCGCCAGTAGCCGACCCCCTGGAGAAGCGGGTGGTCACGCAGGCGCGCGGCTGTGATGAGCACTGTCGAGAGGATCGCCACGGTGATGAAGATCGGGGCGATCCACGGCCGGGAGTTCGACCACGGGACGGCGAGCGCGACGAAGACGGCAACCGTGCCCGCGTTGGCCACGGTCTGCGGCCATCGCTCGCCGTATGCGGCGTTGATCCCCACCGACACCCCCAGAACGAGGGTGGCGGTGTAGACGCCCCATGCATCAAGAAGCTGGTGCACGTGTCAGTCCCTTCAGCTCGGCCCGCTGGGGCCTCGTCAGCAGGTCACTCGCCAGATCGTGCCCGGGGCCGGCACGGCGTTGAAGAACAGACAGGTCTTGGGATTCTCGCCGTTGGCGATCGCGGCCTGCGCTGCGATATAGCCGGCATAGACTCCGCACGCGATTCCGAGCGCCGGTGCGTTCTTCACGAATGCCGCGCACATCGTCCCCGCCATGGCGTAGTTCGCGGACTGTCGCGTCTCGTCGCGGGTGAGCTTCATGCCCCATCCTGCGTTGATCCACCGCCAGGATGGATCCGCGACGATCGGGTATGCGACATCGGCCGGGGCATCCACCACCTGAATCAACTCATCGCCGCGCGCGACGTAGCGGGTGCTGACCGGGTCGCCGTTCGCGTCGACGGCCCACGCCGCCCCCACCGGCACGACGTCTCCCGCGTCGCTGATGAAGTATGCGCTGCCGTCCGAGGCGACATGCGGGACGAATCCCTCCAGGCGATAGCCGAACTCGTGATCGCTCTGGGCGTCAGCGAGGATCGTCTGCACCCTGGTCGAGCCGTCGGCGAGCGTCTGGATCGCGATCGCGTCTTCGAGGGATCCGCGAGTGGACCCCTCACCGCCGAACACCACGGTGCCGTCGTCTGCAACCGCTCCCGCTCCCGAGACGAACCCCTCCGGAAGCTCGATGCTGGTCTCGATCTCGCCGTCGAGCCCTTCCACCGTGACGACGACCTCGTCGGGAGCACCCAAGGGCACCTCCACTGTTGCCGGGGCCAGTTCGGTGACCGACGCGCCGCCGGAGACGCGGTTGTCTACGACGTGACCCGGATCGGGTGCCACATCCGCGACGTGGGCGGCCACCACGTCGGCCACCCCCAAGCCGGGCGGGGGTGCGGGAGTGGCGTAGGCGGATCCGCTCCCGATCAGCAGGAGGGTCGTCGTCAGGCAGATGCCAGTGGTCAGCTTGGTTCGTCGGTGGTTCACGTGCGCTCTCTTCGTTCGATGTGGTGGGCGGTGTCGTGTGCGGCGTCGGCCGCGAGCATGAAGTGGATGTTCGGTCAGTGCGTCGTCGTGCCTCCCTCCGTCGATCGAGGCGTGGCCCCCTCTGCGGGGCTGTCGAACAGCGCGTCGGACAGCACCGATGCAGCGAATCCGAGCCATGCGCCAGAGGCGTGCGTGTCGCCGGATTCCACGCGAACCAGGTAGGACTCCGAAACGTTCGTCAGCTCCGCGACTCGCGCCGTGGAGAGGCCAGCGCGCTCCCGAAGTGTGCGGAGCACGGTCCCTGGCGTCTGGTTCATGACAGGAAAGAGAATATAGCTTTTTCCTCTTCGGAACCCAGCCTGTGGAGAAAATATCTGAAGGAAGTTGCCGATTTCCACGGCACAAGGGAAAGAGTGCTAGCTTTGCGGACATGACGGCCGACGAAGAGCGGAAAGACCTGGCTCTCACCAGGTACGCGATCGAGAAGGCGGATCACCGCGAGCGACTGTCTTATGCGGCCGTGCTCGCGGATCTGATCCAGCGGAGCAGCCTTCTGCAGAAGGAACTCGCCGAGGCGTCGGGCGTGACGGCGCGGACGATCCGGAACATCGTCCAGGGCAAGAGCGCCCCCCAGGCGGACAAGATCCTGGCACTCCTGCGAGCACTCGATGTCGACGTCGACGGCGACGACGACCTGGACGTGCGTCCGTACACCAAGATGCTGGCGCAGGTCATTCGACGCATCGCAGGGGAACACCGAGCCGCGGCTGTCTCCGATGCGATCGGGGTGCTGTCCGATGCTGCCCTCGCACACCCCGACCAGGCCGTCCTCGCTCGGGTGACGAAGATCTCTCCGCCCGATGTCGGAAGGGGCGGACAGGATCTCGAGACGGCGCCGCTCGACCCCGCCGCACTCGCGGCGTCGACGGACGATTCGGCGGTCGATCCCGCCCGCGGGGAGAACTGAGGGAGCGGCAGATGAGTATCGCGCAGGACGCGATCCCCGCGCGGCCGGGCCGGGACGATCCTTCGCCTGCCTCGTCGGCGCCACGGATGTACGGCGTTCCCGGCTTCGACGACGATCCCGAAGCGTCCGACTACGATCCCTGGATTCACGCTGGCATGCTCGGCATACCCATCGTCTTTCGGGACGACCTGCCTGACCCCGAGATGGTCGCCTGTTACGCGCACGAATACCGTGCGATCTTCGTCAGACCGAACCTGCGAAGAGCGGTGGAGACGTGCGCGATCGCGCACGAGATCGTGCACTTCGAATACGGCGACGTCGGTGCCGACGAGATGCAAGAGGACCGCGCCGACCGCATCGCAGCGCGCCGGCTGGTTCGGCCGCGGCGCGTCGCCGAGTCGGCCGTCGTCACCGACGATGCTGCCGTCGTCGCACTCGATCTCGGTGTCACCGAGCGCGTCATGCGGACCTATCTCAGAACGCGCGCAGCGTCGCCCTTCGACGCCGGTCCGAAGTGAGCACGAGCCGCGGCATCCGGGCTCGGTTCGTGATCAGCCGCCCAGTGGCGGAGTGCGCGGCGGAGCGTGCCGGCGCGCACCCGTCGCCTCGAAGGCCGCAGCGAGGCGCAGCAGCGCCGTGTCGTCGTAGGCGCGGCCGGCGAACGTGAGTCCGACCGGCATGCCGATGTCGGCCATCCGCCCCATCGGCACCGTGACGGACGGGATGCCGAGGTGGCGCATCGCGAGGTTGCCGTTCGCGATCCACACGCCGTTGCGCCACCCCAGGTCGGCCGATGCCGGGTTCACGTCCATGTCGGCGGGTCCGACGTCGGCGACTGCCGGGAAGACGACGGCGTCCAGCCTGAGGGCGTCCATCCAGTCTTCGAGATCCAGGCGCCTCGTGTGCTCCAGGCCGCGCAGGCCGCCCTCGAGCTCGGGGATCTCGGTGAAGTGCTCCACCGGGTGCCGGCGGACATGCTCGGGGTACTCGGCGATGTCGTCATCGAACCCGGTGTAGCGGTCGGGGAGGGCGCCCTCCGGGTGAGGGAAGATCTGCGCGCCGTCGACGTCGGCGAGACGCGAGAGCGCCGGGTCGCCGTTGGCGCGCAGGAAGTCGTCCCAGGCCCACGCCGAGAGGTCGATGATCTCGCGCCGAAGGAACTCCGGCGTCACGAAGCCGCGACTCGAGATGGTGGCCGCGCCCGGACGGTCGCCCTCGTAGTTCGAGACGACGGGGAAGTCGACTTCGACCACGGTCGCGCCGTGTGCCTCGAGGGCACTCCGTGCCGCCTCCCACAGTGCGATGACCGAAGGGCGCGTGTCGATGCGCGTGCCGGTCGGACCTCCGATTCCCGGGGACTCGCCGGTGCCGGCATCCGGATCGGCGTTGATGTACATGCGGGGCACCCCGATGCGGCGACCCGCGAGGGTCGCGCCGGGGTCGGATGCCGCGGCTTCCCCCTCGTCGCGATACGACGCCGGTCGCACCTCCGACGCCCGCGGGAGTTCGACCCACGGCTGCGCGCGCCAGAAATCACCGCGCACCTCGGGGTCGTCCGCGACGACGACGTCGAGCACCTCGAGCAGGTCCGCCATCCTGCGGGTGTGCGGGACGACGACGTCCATGGTGGGCACGAGCGGCCAGTTTCCGCGCACCGAGATGATCCCGCGAGAGGGCGTGTAGGCGCACAGGGCGTTGTTCGAGGCGGGGCCGCGGCCGCTCGACCAGGTCTCTTCGCCCAGACCGAAGGCGGCGAAGCTCGCCGCGGTGGCTGTTCCGGATCCGTTCGACGAGCCCGACGCGAACGGCGCGGTCAAGTACTGCGCGTTGTACGGACTCTCGGCCCGGCCGTAGAGCCCGCGCTGCATGCCGCCGTTGGCCATCGGCGGCATGTTCGTGAGGCCCAGGCAGATCGCGCCGCCCGCGCGCAGCCGCTCGATCGTGAAGGCGTCGCGCTGCGCGACGAGGTCGGCGAAGGCGGGGCTCCCCGACGCGGCGGTGAGCCCGCGCACGAGGTAGCTGTCCTTCGCGGTGTACGGGATGCCGTCGAGCGGGCCGAGCGTGCGGCCGGCGGCGCGACGCGAATCGGATGCCTCGGCGTCGGCGAGCGCCTCGGGATTGTGCACGATGACGGCGTTGAGCTTCGTCTCGCTCTCGGGCCCGTCGTACGCCTCCATGCGCGCGAGGTAGGCGCGGACGAGATCGGCGCTCGTGACCCGGCCGCTCTCGAGCGCGGCACGCAGTTCGGCGATGGTCGCCTCGGTGACCTCGATCACGGCCGTCCTCCTCGGCTGACGCGTTTCGCGTCGGTCGCTGTGCTCCCTCGCTCAAGGGCCGGGCCGTGTCCGGTCGTCGAGCGAGCGGAGCGAGGCGAAACGCGCACGGGCGCCGGAATCACGACGACACCGCCGGCTGCTGCTGCGTGATGCAGTGGATGCCGCCGCCGCGCGCGAAGATCGGGCGGGCGTCGACGGTGACGACGCGTCGGCCGGGGTACGCGTCCGACAGGATGCCGCGGGCCGCGGCATCCGCTTCGTCCTCGCCGAATCCGCACGCGATGACGCCGTCGTTGACGACCAGGTGGTTGATGTAGCTCCAGTCGACGAAGCCCTCGTGGTCGCGGAGGGTGGCGGGAGCCGGGACGTCGATGATCTCGAACCGTCGTCCTGCCGCGTCGACCTCGTTCGCGAGGAGGGCGCGAAGCTCGCGCGTCACCTCGAAGTCGGGGTGTGCGGCGTCGGGCTGGTGATGCAGCAGCAGGCGCCCCGGAGACGGGATCGTGGCGACGATGTCGACGTGCCCGTTCGTCCCGAAGTCGTCGTAGTCGCGCGTGAGCCCGCGCGGGAGCCAGACCGCGCGCGTCGATCCGATCGTGCGAGCGAGCTCTGCCTCGACCCGCGCTCGGTCGGCGAACGGATTGCGGCGGGGGTCGAGCTGCACCGTCTCGGTGAGGAGGACCGTCCCCTCGCCGTCGACGTGGATGCCGCCGCCCTCGTTCACGAGCACCGAGCTGATGAGCTCAGCGCCCACCTCGGCCGCCACGAACCGGCCGATCTCGGCCGACTGCCGCCACTCGGCCCACGCCGGGGCACCCCAGCCGTTGAAGATCCAGTCGACGGCGCCGAGGATCCCCGGGCGATCGTCGTCCACGACGAACGTCGGGCCGAAGTCGCGCATCCAGAACTCGTCGAGCGGAGCCTCGACGATCTCGACCTCGCTCGACAGCATCCGACGCGCGCGCGAGAGCTCGGTCGGGTCGACCACCATCGTGACGGGCTCGAACTCGGCAACCGCGTGGGCGGTCGCCGTCCAGGCTGCGTAGCACTCCTCCTGCTCGGCGGGGGTGTCGCCCAGAGTCTGCCCGGCGCGTGGGAAGGCCATCCACGTGCGTTCGTGTCGTGCCGTCTCGGAGGGCATCCGCCAGCCCATGTGCCGTCCTCTCGTCCTTTGTTGATCACTTGATCAATTCGGGATCACGGTACAGAATCGACGGTGATGCCGTCAACAGTCACCCGCCGATCCGCCTCGGAGCGCGTCGCGCAGATCTCCGCCGCCGCCCAGGACCTGGCGCGCGAGGCGGGGCTGAGCGCCGTCACGCTGCGCGCCGTCGCGACCGAGATCGGGGTCGCCCCGGCTCTCGTCGCGCACTATGTGCCCAGCATGGACGAGCTGGTCGGCGACACGTTCGCCGCGATCGTCGGCGACGAACTGGCCGAGGTGGCGCAGCTCGCTCGCTCGCGCGGCACGGCGGCCGCGGCGCTCGCCGCGGTGCTCGCAACCCTCCTCGACGAGAGCCGCCGCGAGGTCACGCTGATCTGGGTGCAGAGCTGGTCGCTCGGCGGCCGGAACGAGACGCTCGCCGAGCGGGTGCGCGAGCAGATGGACGCCTGGCGCGGCTTCCTCGCCGGCGTCATCGACGAGGGCCGTGCCGCCGGCGAGTTCCGCTGCGCCGACCACGCCGCGATCGCGGGTCAGATCCTCGGAATGGTGGACGGACTCAACGCCCACTCCCTCGTGGCATGGCAGGACGCGTCCGAGCGCACGCGACTCCTGCTGACGTCGGTCGAGGCGATGCTCGACCTGCCGGCGGGCGCACTGGTCGGCCTGAGCCCCGTGTGAGCCTGTCGGGATCGCGCGCGGCTACGGTGGAAGGCCGCACCATCTCGCACGCTTCAGGAGGCGACGCATGACCCGGACCCTCGTCATCGTGGACATCCAGCGCGATTACTTCCCCGGCGGGGCGTATCCGCTGGTGGGATCGGATGCCGCGGCCGACCGTGCCGCCGCGCTGCTCGCCCGCCACCGGGCGAACCGGGAGCCGGTGGTGCACGTTCAGCACGAGAGCCGCGAAGCGGGGGCGTCGATGCTCGTGCCGGGCACGCCCGGCGGCGAGATCGACGCGAGGGTCGCCCCGCTCGAGGGCGAGACCGTGGTGCGCAAGACGCACCCGAACGCCTTCCTGGACACGACGCTGCACGACCGGCTGCGCGAGACCGGGGCATCCGATCTCCTCATCGTGGGGATGATGAGCAGCATGTGCGTCGACGCGACGGTTCGGGCTGCCGCCGACCTCGGGTTCACCGTCACGGTCGCCGCGGACGCCTGCGCCGCGCCCGACCTCGAGCATGACGGCGTGCGCGTGGGCGGCGCTCAGGTGCACGCCGCATTCATGGCCGCGCTCGGTTCCGCGTACGCCCGGGTCGTGCCCGCCGCCGAGCTTCTGGGCTGACCGCCGCCGCGCCGTCTCGCCCGCAACGGCGCCCGACAGTAGATTTCATCCTGTCGCACGACTCGTACTCGGGCCGGGGGAGCGAGGGCTGTATGAACACTGTGGCGCACATGCGCGACTCCGTCTTCTTCGAGGGGGAGGAGGCGCCCCACCGGCGCAGCAGGTTCTGGCTCCTGCTCGTGCTGTCGAGCGTGATCGCCGCAGCAGGCGTCGTGGCCGACTCCGATGCGACGGTGATCGGCGCCATGATCGTCGCCCCGCTCATGACGCCCATCCTCGGAATCGTGCTCGCGACGGTCCTCGGCGACCGCATCAATCTCCTGCGATCGTGGGCGTTCGTGTTCGCCGGCGGGCTCACCGCGATCGCCATCGGCTACGGCGTCGGATTCTTCGTCGCCGCACCCGTCATCGCGGCCACCGACCCGCAGGTCGCGCAGCGGGTCTCGCCCGACCTCATCGACCTGCTCGCGGCGCTCGCCACCGGGGCGGTCGGCGTGATCGCGCTCGTGCGGTCCGACATCTCCGACACCCTCCCGGGCGTCGCGATCGCCATCTCGCTCGTGCCTCCCCTGACCGTCGTGGGCCTGACGGCCCAGTCGCAGGCATGGGACCAGTCCCTCGGGGCGCTCCTGCTGTTCGTGACGAACGTCGCCGCCATCCTCGCGTCGGGGGTCGTGGTGCTCGCGGTCTATCGCGTGCGTGCGCGGGCGGATGCGTCGGCCGGCGTCACGCCTGCGGCTCGGCCGCGCTCGCCGCGGCGGTCGATCGCGTTCATCGCGGTGACGCTGCTCATCATCGCCGTGCCGCTCACCGTCACGTCGCTGCAGGCGACCCAGGACACGAACCTGGAGTCGCAGATCCGCTCGGCCGCCACGCCATGGGCAGAGGAGAACGGCTGGCTGATCGCCGGGATCACCGTGAACGACGATACGGCCGAGGTGCTGTTCACCGGGGCCTCGTCCGAGCCCGAGACATCGAGTCTCACGGCGGCGCTCGAGGACGCCGGAGTGGACCCCTCCCGCGTGACCGCGCAGTTCGTTCCGGCGTACACGGTCGAGCTCGACGCGCCGTCGTCGGACTAGACAGCGGCCCTCGGG
The DNA here is from genome assembly GCF_012847295.1 of Microbacterium sp. MF43. Classification (GTDB taxonomy): domain Bacteria; phylum Actinomycetota; class Actinomycetes; order Actinomycetales; family Microbacteriaceae; genus Microbacterium. The sequence goes on along the minus strand of NZ_JABBDY010000002.1, from coordinate 518,870 downwards.
CTGTCAAGCCCGTCGCGGCAGCGGGATCGCCTCGCCAGGCTCGAAGGGTGCCGCGATCGGCGGCGGAACCGCGACGAGAGCGAGACGAGAATGGTGCGATTCGGCTACACCCTCATGACGGAGCAGAGCGGTCCTCGGGCCCTCGTGCGCTACGCCCAGGCGGCCGAGGACGCCGGATTCGACTTCGAGGTGTCGAGCGACCACTACTCCCCGTGGCTCACCTCCCAGGGGCACGCCCCCTACGCGTGGAGCGTCCTGGGTGCCGTCGCACAGGCGACGTCGCGCGTGGAGCTGATGACGTACGTCACCTGCCCGACGATGCGGTACCACCCTGCGGTCGTCGCACAGAAAGCCGCCACGATGCAGCTGCTCTCGGAAGGCCGGTTCGTTCTCGGGCTCGGGTCGGGCGAGAGCCTCAACGAGCACGTGGTCGGCGACGGCTGGCCTTCGGTCGCCACCCGTCAGGCGATGCTCGTCGAGGCCGTCGAGATCATCCGCGCACTGCACACGGGCGAGCTCGTGACGTACGACGGCGAGTACTTCCGCGTCGACTCCGCACGGGTGTGGGACGTTCCCGGCGAGGGGGTTCCGATCGGGATCGCCGTCTCCGGCGAGGAGTCCATCGAGCGCTTCGCACCGCTCGGCGACCACATGATCGCCGTCGAACCGGACGCCGCGCTGGTGGAGGGATGGGATGCCGCGCACGACGAGCCCTCGCGAAAGATCGGCCAGGTGCCGATCTCCTGGGACCCCGACATGCAGACCGCCGTGGACCGCGCCCACGATCAGTTCCGGTGGTTCGGGGGCGGCTGGCCCGTCAACGCCGACCTGCCGACGCCGGCCGGGTTCGAGGCGGCGAGCCGGTTCGTCCGCACCGACGACGTCGCGGAATCGATCGCGTGCGGGCCGGACCTCGATGCGCTCGCCGAGAGCGTTCAGCCGTTCGTCGACGCCGGCTTCACCGACATCGCGATCGTGCAGGTCGGCGACGAGCAGCAGGAGCGCTTCCTCGCCGAGGTCGCCGAGCCGCTGCTCGAGCGCCTGCGCGCGCTGAGCTGAACCCCCGCACCGCCGGTGGGTGGGGAGAAGTCATGGAGCGGGCGCAGAAATCGACGGCCACGCTGGCACATCCGGAAGGCAGACGGATGCGGGTGTCGGCCGTCATCCCTGTGAAAGACGATGCGGGGAATCTCGCGGAGTGCCTTCGCGCTCTCTCGGCTCAGACGCGGGCGCCCGACGAGGTGATCGTGGTCGACAACCGGTCCTCCGATGACAGCGCCCGCGTGGCGGCAGTCACGGGCGCGCGGATCGTCCGATGCGACGAACCGGGCATCCCCGCCGCGAGTGCCGCGGGCTACGACGCCGCGACCGGCGACATCATCCTGCGGCTCGACGCCGATTGCCGGCCGTCGCCGGACTGGGTCGAGCACATGGTGCGGGCGTTCGAGGCCGCGCCGGACATCGGCGCAGTGACCGGCGGCTCCCGGTTCGTGGACGGGCCGCCGTGGCTGCGCGCGCCGCTCGCCGCGGTCTACCTCCTCGCCTACTCGGCGGCCACCGCTCCGGCGCTCGGCCATCTGCCGCTGTTCGGCTCGAACATGGGGCTGCGCCGCGCGGTCTGGCTCGACGTGCGGTCGTCCGTGCATCGATCCGACCCCGAGGTGCACGATGACCTCGATCTGTCATTCCACGTCGGTGCCCGTCACACGATCCGGTACCGCCGCGGGCTGCGCATGGGGATGTCGATGCGCCCCTTCGGCGATGCCGGCGCGTTCGGTCGCCGCATGGTCCGCGGGCTGCGGACCGTGGTCATGCACTGGCCTCACGATTTCCCGCCTTGGCGCTGGGCGCGCCTGCTCGCCGACCGGGTAGCGAGGGTCCGCGCCGGCGTCAACCCCCGCGACACTCCCGCGGTCGGCTGAGAAGGTCGGACGTGATCGCCGCGGCATCCCGCGGGTTCCACGATGCCGCGCCGAGGAGGACGCCATGACGATCGCCGACGTCGAGACCACCGCGCCGTCAGGATTGTCGCCCCGCGGGCCGTTGAGCGCGACGACGCTCGCGATCCTGATGCACGCGGACTTCGCCCACCGCCGCGACGCGCTCGTGCGCGCCGCCCGCGACGCCGTGCTGGCGAGCGATGACGTGCCGAATGACGAGGACATCCAGTTCTCGCTCTTCCTGCTGTACGCGAGCGCGTACGGCTCGCTCGACTGGATCGATCCGGGCTGGGAGTGGCATCCGGTCCTCGTCGAGGCGCGCGGAATCCTCGAGGCCGGGTTCGAGGCGTCGCTGCGCCGGGACGCGGAGGTGCTCGCCGTGCCGGAGGCCGAGGCATCCGTCATCGCCGCAGCCCTGTTCGACCTGACCGCGCCCTCGCCCGGTCCGTCGCTGTCGCGATTCCTCGCGAAGAAGGCCACGATCGAGCACGCGCGCGAGTTCCTCGTGCAGCGGAGCATCTACACCCTCCGCGAAGCAGACCCGCACTCGTGGGCGATTCCGCGGCTGACCGGACGAGCGAAGGCCGCCCTGGTCGAGATCCAGTCCGACGAATACGGCGGCGGTCGTCCGGAGCGCATGCACGCCGAGATCTTCGGGCGCACGATGCGCGGCGCAGGCCTCGACCCCACCTATGGCTCCTACGTCGATGTCGTGCCCGCCGTCACGCTCGCACCGCTGAACGCGATGTCGATGTTCGGCCTGAATCGTCGTCTGCTCGGCGCGATCGTCGGGCATCTCGCCGCGTTCGAGATGACGTCGTCGATTCCCAACCGCTTGTACGGTGATGCGTTCCGGCGGCTGGGCTTCGGCGGCGAGGTGACCGACTACTTCGATGAGCACGTCGAGGCCGACGCCGTGCACGAGCAGATCGCCGCGCGCGACCTCGCGGGAAGCCTCGGCGAAGAGCGCCCCGAGCTGCTCCCCGACATCATGTTCGGCGCAGCGGCGTGCCTCCTGCTCGACGACCGGAGCGCCGACCACATGCTGTCGGCGTTCCAATCCGGTCGCTCGTCGCTGAGGTCCGTCCATGAGTGAAGCTGCTGCGGTGCAGGTGACCGCCTGCCCGGATGGGCCTCTGCTGGTGAGGGGGCCGATCGAGATCCGGGGCGCCGACGGCGAACTGCTCCGCCCTCGCCGGCGCACGGTCGCGCTGTGCCGCTGCGGCGCCTCGGGCATCAAGCCGTGGTGCGACGGCACCCACAAGCTCACGCGATTCTCGACCGAGGCTCCCGCCGAACAGCCGGAAGAGTGAGCGGATGCCTCGGCCGAGGCATCCGGAATCCGTCACCGTCCTTCGACCGTGGTCGCGTGATCCCCGGACTCAGAGCCCCAGCAGGCGCCGGAGGGTCCAGGCGTTGCGGACCGCGTGGCCCTCGCCGTCGTTGTTGAAGTAGGCGAAGACGTTCCGGCCCTGTGCATCCCACTCCCGGCAGCGATCTGCCCACCACGCGAGGTCGTCGTCCGAGTACGAACCGGCGTAGAGGTGCTCCGAGCTGGGACCATGCAATCTGACGTATACGAAGTCGGTGGTCGCGCGGAGGATGCAGTCGAGACCGGCTCCGCTCATGACGACGTACGCCGCGCGGTGCCGTTCGAGCAGGTCGAAAACGGCGTCGTCATGCCACGTGGGGTGGCGGAACTCGATCGCCACGCGCAGTGCGGCGGGCAGGGCGCTCAGGAAGTAGCCGAGGCGCTCGTCATCGCGCTGCAGGGTCGGTGGCAGCTGCACGAGGAGAGCCGATTGGCGATCCCCGAGAGCCCGCCAGCCCTCGGCGATGCGCTCCACCCACGCCTCGGGGGCGTAGAGGCGCTTCGCGTGCGTCAATCCGCGGGGAGCCTTGACCGCCATCGCGAAGCCGGGCGGCAGCCGGTCGTGCCACGAGCGGAAGCGCGCCGCGCCGGGCCAGCGGTAGAAGCTGGCGTTCAGCTCGACGGTGTCGAACTCCTCCAGGTAGCGAGCCAGCCGCTGCCCGACCGGCAGCCCGGGCCGGTACAGGACGCCTTTCCAGTGGTCGTAGCTCCAGCCGGACGTGCCGATCCGGTACGCCATCAGGCCGATCGCGACCCGGTCACACGGCCTGCCGGCGATGCGCGCGCTGCGTCAGCGGCGGCAGGTGGGGGATCTCCTCGGGACGCGTCGGTCGCCGTCCCACCGCACGGTGGCGCATGACGTCCTCGAGGACGTCGGTCGCGCACAGGTACAGCGTGGGAAGGGGGGTCCGCTGGAGCCAGACGACCTCGACGACGTCATCCTCCGTCTCGGTCACGCAGGCGACGATGCTCCGGGAGTCGTCCAGCGGGTAGGACGTGTCGTACACGATCCATTCGTGGGCGGCCACGCGGCGCAGTTCCAGCGCCGTCGAATCACTGTGTTCCATCCACTCCTCCTCGGCGACAGACTCAGCATGCGTCCCGGCGAGCGTGCGACCGAGGCCCTTGACATCCGCTCCCGCTCGGCTTAGGCCGTTGCGTCGACGCGATTCCCACGCACGTCAACCCCCTAGGAGCACCGCGTCCGCTTTTCTACCGTCGGAGCAGATCGAGAAGGAGAGCCGCATGACCGATACCCAGACCGACCCGCGCGACAAATACCCCGAAGGCGGCTTCCCGCCGCAGGAACAGGAGCAGCCCGGGCTCACCGGCAAGACCCGCCCCGCGCCCGACCACGGGGAGGACTCCTACGTCGGGGCCGGCCGTCTCACCGGGCGTCGCGCCCTGATCACCGGCGGCGACTCGGGCATCGGGCGGGCGGTCGCGATCGCGTTCGCCCGGGAAGGCGCGGATGTGGCGATCGTGCATCTCCCGGAGGAGCAGAAGGATGCCGATGACACGGTGGCCCTCGTGGCGGACGCGGGACGCACCGGCATCTCCTTCGCCGGGGACGTGCGCGACGAGGAGTTCGCCACCTCGGTCGTGGAGAGTGCGGTCGACGCGCTCGGAGGACTCGACATCGTCGTGCTCAACGCCGCTTACCAGAAGGACCGGGAGTCGCTGGAGTCGCTCGAGACCGAAGAGTTCGACCGCGTGTTCCGCACCAACCTGTACGGCATGATCTGGACGGCCCGCCGCGCGGTCGCCGAGCTCGCTCCCGGCAGCTCGATCATCGTCACCTCATCCGTGCAGGCCTTCAACCCCTCGCCCGGCCTCATCGACTACGCGATGACCAAGGCGGCGCAGGTCGCGTTCGTGAAGGCGCTGGCCGAACAGCTCGGAGAGAAGGGCATCCGGGTGAACGCCGTCGCGCCCGGGCCGATCTGGACGCCGCTCATCCCGGCGACGGGATGGGATGCCGAGCGCATCGCGCAGTTCGGCACGGATACGCCCCTGGGGCGTCCCGGGCAGCCGGCCGAGCTCGCGGGCGCCTACGTCTATCTCGCGTCCGAAGCCGCCTCGTACGTTTCCGGCGCCGTGCTGCCGGTCACGGGGGGCAAGCCTCTGTGATCTGCGTCCGTGCCCCGGGACCCGCACGCCGCGTCGCGGATCTGCCCGACGCAGCCTCGCGCGGCGATGCCGGTGAGGCGAACGCGAAGACGGCTGCCGGGACTACGCCGAAACGAGCGACGTGAGCGTCTCGGGTGAGAGCGCGTGCTCGATCGCGAGCATGCTGGCCCCGAGCACAGCGGCGTTCGAGGCAGCGGCGGACTGCGCGATCGACAGGTGCTCGGTCGCCAGCGGGATGGAGCGGGTGTAGACCACCTCGCGCACGCCCGCGATGAGGTGCTCGCCGACGCGCGCCATCGAGCCGCCGATCGCGATGACCGACGGGTTGATGAGGCTCACGCAGGTCGTGAGCACCTCGCCGATGTCGCGGCCCGCCTGCCGTACGGCCTGGATGGCGTCGATGTTGCCGCGCTTGACGAGGTCGACCACGTCGTTGCCGTTCTCGGCGGGGACCCCCTGGGTTCGCAGCGCACGCGCGATGGCGGGACCGGAGGCGAGCGCTTCGAGGCATCCCTGGTTGCCGCAGTGACAGGGCACGCCGGCGCCTCGCGCCACCCGGACATGTCCGATGTCGCCGGCGATGCCCTGGGCGCCGCGCTGCAGCGCGCCGCCGGAGATGACGCCGGCGCCGATGCCGGTGGCGACCTTCACGAACATCAGGTGGTCCACACCCGGATAGGCGACGGCGCGCTCGCCCAGAGCCATGATGTTCACGTCGTTGTCGACCAGGACGGGCACGTCGAGGTGCTGCTGCACCCACCCGGGCACGTCGAAGCGGTCCCATCCCGGCATGATCGGCGGGTTGACCGGCTGCCCCGTGGAGTGCTCGACGGGTCCGGGGATGCCCATGCCGATCGCCGCGAGGTCGCTCGTGGACCGGCCGATCTGATCGAGGAGCGAGTGCGCGTGCTCGACGAGCCACGTCAGCACGGGCTCCGGTCCGAGCGTCACGTCCAGAGGCTCGCTGTGCTGGGCCACGATGCCGCCGGCGAGATCGGTGACGGCCAGAGTGGCGTGCGACGCACCGATGTCTGCCCCCAGCACCAGTCGCGCGCTCGGGTTGAGGGCGAACTGCGACGGCGGGCGCCCGCCGGTCGACACCATCTCGGCGATAGGAGTGATGAGACCCATGCGCATGAGCTCGTCGACCCGCGCGGCGATCGTCGATCGAGCCAGGCCCGTCGATTTCGCCAGCTCGGCGCGGGTGCGCGGCACACCGTCGCGCAGAAGCTGGAAGAGCTGGCTCACTCCCGACACATTGGTCTGCGTATCGCTCGTCATTCTCGCCACATTTCAGTTTATCGGCGCAGCGGGAGCGCCGAAGGTCGACGACTTCGGACGGGATGCCTCGGCCCGGCGCGCAACACCGTGCATTAGTCGCGCGCCGGGCCGTCCGGTCACGTCGCTCGGCCGGTGGGCTTCGCGAAACGCTGCTGCAGCAGCACGGCGACCACGATGATGACGCCCTTCACGACGGCCTGCGCCGAGGAGTTGAGGTTGTTCTGCACGAACACGTTCGTGAGCGTCGCGAAGATCAGCACGCCGAACACGGTGCCGGTGATCGTGCCGCGTCCGCCGGCGAGCAGCGTGCCGCCCACGACGACGGCCGCGATCGCGTCGAGCTCGAGGAGCGTGCCGTGCGTGGAGGTTCCCGCGGTCGTGCGCCCGAGATACATGACGGCGGCGATGCCGGCGCACAGGCCGGTGATCGCGTACAGCCACATGGTGTGACGCTTGACGTTGATACCGGCGAGGCGGGCGGCCTCGCGGTTGCCGCCGATGGCGACCGTGCGACGACCGAACGTGGTGCGGTTGAGGATCACCCAGCCGACCGCGGCCACGAGCACGAAGATCCAGATCAGCACGTCGACGCCGACGAGATCGGCGTTGAGGAAGTTGATGAGGTCGCGGTCGCCGACCTGCAGCGTGCGGCGTTCGGCGAGGATCTCGGCGAGGCCTCGCGCGGCGACGAGCATCGCGAGGGTCGCCATGAAGGCGACGACTTTGCCGTAGGCGATGATGATGCCGTTGATGAGGCCCGCTCCCAGGCCCACGAGGAGCGCGAGCAGGACCATGAAGACCCAGTGGATCTGATCGGCCAGGTCCTGCACGGCGGCGAGCGTCGCGACGACCGAGGCGAGGCCGATCACCGATCCGACCGACAGGTCGATGCCGCCCGAGATGATGACGAGCGTCATTCCGATGCTGACGACGCCGATGATCGACGCCGCCCGCAGGATGGTCAGGGTGTTGCTCACGGTCAGGAAGGTGTCGGGGGCGGTGACCGCGCCCACGATGATCAGCACGAGCAGCGCGGCGACGAGGCCGAGATTGCGACCGACCGAACCCGACATGATGCGCTGGAACGCCGTCTTGCGCTCGGGCCCGTCGGGAGTCCCGGCGGGCGGCGGCGCCTCGCTGGAGGTGGGGACGGCGTCGGTGCCGAGGGTGTTGGACTCGCTCACGCGGCGGTTCCTTTCATGACGAGATCGAGCACTCCGTGCTCGTCGATCTGGGAGGCGGGAAGGGTTTCGAGGACACGCCCGTCGGCGACGACGAGCACGGTGTCGGCGAGGCCGAGCACCTCTTCGATCTCGCTGGAGACGATCACGACCGCGTTGCCGGCCGCGGCGAGCCGGCGGATGAGGGCGTAGATCTCGGCGCGGGCGCCGACATCGACGCCGCGGGTGGGCTCGTCGAGCAGCAGTACGCGCGTGCCGTGCACGAGCCAGCGGGCGAGCAGGATCTTCTGCTGATTGCCGCCCGAGAGCGTCATGGCGGGACGGTCCGGGTCGGCGGGCCGCAGCTCGAGAGCCTCGATCTGCTCGCCGGTGATCTTGCGTTCCGCCCGCTCGTCGAGGAAGCCCGCCTTGGCGAACCGCGACATGGACGACATTGTGACGTTCACGTAGATCGGCTCGTCGAGCACGAGACCCTGGCTCTTGCGCTCCTCTGGCGAGAGGCCGACACCCGCCCGCACCGCGTGCACGACGGACCCTCGCCGAAGCGGCTTGCCGGACACGCTGACCGTTCCCGCGGTGGCTCGGCGTGCGCCGTAGACCGTCTCGAGGATCTCGGAACGCCCGGACCCGACGAGGCCGGCGAGACCGACGATCTCGCCGGCGCGAACGGTGAACGAGACGTCCTGGAAGAGCCCGGCCAGACCGAGCCCCTTCACTTCGAGCACGGTGGGGGCGTCTGCGGGGATCGGCACCGCCGGCGGGAAGACGTTCGCGACATCGCGGCCCGTCATCAGGCGGATGAGCTCGGCTGTCGGTGTGTCGGCCACCGGCAGGCCGACCGCGGTGGTGCGGCCGTCCTTGAGCACGGTGATGCGATCGCCGATCTGCCGGATCTCCTCGAGGCGATGGGTGATGTAGACGACCGCGATGCCTTCGGAGGTGAGCTCCTTGACGACGTGGAAGAGGTTCTTGACCTCCTCTGTGTCGAGGACCGCGGAGGGCTCGTCCATGATGATGAGCTTGATGTCGTGCGAGAGGGCGCGTGCCATGCTCACGATCTGCTTGTTGGCGGCGCTCAGGCTGCCGACTTCGGTGTGGGGTGACAGCCCGGGGTGGCCGAGGCGTCGCAGCAGCTCGCGCGTCTGCTTGGCCGCTTCCGACCGCTTGGTGAAGCCGCCCCTGGCCAGCTCGTGGCCGAGGAAGATGTTCTCGGCGATCGTGAGGCCGTCGACGACGTCGAGCTCCTGGTACATGGTCGCGATGCCGAGTTCGATCGCGGCCTGAGGCGTCGGGATCTCGACCGTCTCGCCGAGCCAGGAGATCTCGCCGTCGTCGGGGCGGTGGACCCCGGCCAGCGTCTTGATGAGCGTGGACTTGCCGGCACCGTTCTGGCCGAGCACGCAATGCACCTCGCCGGGGAGGACCTGAAGGTCCACACCGCGGAGCGCTCTCACGCCTGCGAAGGACTTCGTCACCCCTCGGACGTCGAGTAATGCCGATTCATGGTCAACTTTGATCACTCGGTGAACATAACACGGGAAGCGGCCCCTTGCCGAGACCCAATCCCGACGTCGCTCCCTCTGCCGAGTGGAGGGTCGCGCGCTGCCAGTCGCGGATCTTTCGCACGTCAGGGAGGAATTCGAGACTTCTGACGGATGAAAAACAAAAGATGTCAAACGTGCGCACACTTCTGCTACGGTGAGTTCCGTCAGCGTGGACCCCTCGAGTGCGGGCAGCTTCCCTCTCGGAGACGCGCTGTCGAGGCTGCATCACATTCAAGGAGGAAAACAATGCGCTCACACCTGAAGGCGCGCACACGGCTCGTGCTCACGGGCACCGCGGTCGTCGCGGCAATCGGTCTTCTCGCCGGATGCACCGGCTCCGGCGCCGACGAGGACAACGTCGTCGACCAGGGCACGTCGACCGAGGAGAACGCCGAGTCCGGCGACACGGTCGTCATCGGCTTCTCCGGCCCCGCCGCCGACCACGGTTGGCTGGGTGCGATCAACTCCGGCGCCCAGGCAGCAGCAGACAGCTTCGACGACGTCGAACTGCGCGTCGCCGAGGGTACGAACGACCCGATCGCCCAGATCGCCGCCGTCGAGACGTTCGTCAACGACGGGGTCGACGCCATCGTGCTTCTCCCCACCGACGGCGCAGCGCTCACCGAGGCCGCCATCGCCGCCATGGAGGCGGGCATCCCGGTGATCAACGTCGACCGCGAGTTCTCGAGCCCCTTTGCGGCGCGCACGACGATCCTCGGCGACAACTACGGCATGGGCGTCTCCGCCGGCACCTACATCTGCGAGCAGCTCGGCGGTGAGGGCTTCGTCGCCGAGATCGCGGGCATCGACTCCCTGCCGCTCACGCAGGACCGCTCGGAGGGCTTCGCCGACGCGCTCGAGGACTGCGGCCTGGAGGTCAACGCCCGCGTGGCGGCGGACTTCACGGTCGCCGGCGGTGAGGCGGCTGCGTCCCAGCTCCTCGCGGCCAACCCGCAGATCGACGCCATCTGGAACCACGATGACGACCAGGGCATCGGCGTGCTCGCGGCGATCGACGCCGCCGGTCGCGACGAGTTCTTCATGATGGGCGGCGCGGGAAGCCGCTCGGCCATGGAGGCGATCCAGGCCGACGACACCGTGCTCAAGGCGACGGTCATCTACCCGTCGACGCAGGCCGCCGACGGCGTCGCGCTCGCACGTCTCATCGCTCAGCAGAAGACGCTCGGCGATATCGTGACGCCTAGCGTTCCGAACCGCATCGTGCTCGACGCGCCCGTCGTCACGAAGGACAACGTCGAAGAGTTCATCGACCTCTCCTTCGAGTAAGCCAGACGACACACTTCGCGGGGCGTCCGCCTGATGGCGGGCGCCCCGCGCCAACCTCCCGAGAGAGAGGACACCGCGTTGACCGAGACGCTTCGCGTCGCCATGATCGGCCACGGCTTCATGGGCGCCGCACACTCGCAGGGCTGGCGCGTCGCGCCGCGCTTCTTCGACCTTCCCCTCGAGCCCGAGATGTCGGTGCTCGTCGGACGCAACCGGACGACCGCCGAGGCATCCGCCCGCAAGTGGGGCTGGGCCGAGGTGGCGACCGACTGGCGCGAGGTCATCGCGCGCGACGACATCGACCTCGTCGACATCGTCACCCCGGGCGACACCCACGCCGAGATCGCGATCGCCGCGCTCGACGCCGGTAAGCACGTGCTGTGCGAGAAGCCTCTCGCCAACACCGTCGCCGAGGCCGAACAGATGGCGGCCGCCGCCGCGCGCGCGGCGGAGCGCGGCATCCGTTCCATGGTGGGCTTCACGTACCGTCGCGTGCCTGCGACGACGTTCGCGCGCGACCTCGTCGCCGCCGGCCGTATCGGCGAGATCCGTCAGGTGCGCGCCGAGTATCTGCAGGACTGGCTCATGGACGCCGAGGCGCCGCTGACCTGGCGCATGCAGAAGGAGCGCGCGGGCTCGGGAGCGCTCGGCGACATCGGCGCGCACGCGGTCGATCTCACCGAGTACATCACCGGCCAGCGGGTCACGGGCGTCTCCGGCATCATCGAGACGATCGTCGCCGAACGTCCCCTGCTGGGCGAGGGCTCCGGACTGTCGGGCACGGCCACGAGCGAGCGCGGCCCGGTGACGGTGGACGACATCGCGCTCTTCACCGGGCGCCTGGAGTCGGGTGCGCTCGCGTCGTTCGAGGCGACGCGCTTCCGCACGGGCCGCAAGAACGCGCTGCGCATCGAGGTCTCGGGCTCGAAGGGATCGATCGCCTTCGACCTGGAGCGCCTCAACGAGCTCGAGTTCTATGACGCGACGCTCCCCGCGACGCAGCTGGGCTTCCAGCGGATCCTCGTCACCGAGAGCGACCACCCGTACCTCGCCCCGTGGTGGCCGACCGGTCATATGCTCGGCTACGAGCACGGGTTCTCCCACCAGGTCTACGACCTGGTCACGGCGATCGACGAGGGCACGCAGCCGCTGCCTTCGTTCGAGGACGGCCTGCATGTGCAGCGCGTTCTCGAGGCGGTCGAACGCAGCTCTGCGAGCGGCGGCTCGTGGGTCTCGACCGCCGACTGACATCCTCATCAATCGGAAGGACGACGCGATGGCGCGACCGATCACTCTGTTCACCGGCCAGTGGGCCGATCTGCCGTTCGAGGAGGTGGCGCGGCTGGCGGGCGAGTGGGGGTATGACGGCTTGGAGATCGCCTGCTGGGGCGATCATCTGGATGTGTCGCGGTGGGATGACGAGGCGTATGTGCAGTCCCGGATAGACATCCTGGAGGCCAACGGTCTGAGGGTGTGGGCGATCTCGAATCACCTGACCGGGCAGGCGGTGTGCGACGACCCGATCGATGCGCGTCACCGGGACATCCTGTCGGACCGGGTGTGGGGCGATGGGGATCCGGAGGGGGTGCGGCAGCGGGCGGCGCAGGACATGAAGGACACCGCCCGGTTCGCCGCGAAGCTGGGGGTGTCCCAGGTGAACGGGTTCACCGGGTCGTCGATCTGGAAGGCGGTGGCGATGTTCCCGCCGGCGTCGGACGAGTGGATCGACGCCGGGTACCGGGACTTCGCCGACCGGTGGCATCCGATTCTGGACGTGTTCGAGGAGGTCGGGGTGCGGTTCGGGCTGGAGGTGCATCCCAGTGAGATCGCGTACGACTACTGGACCGCCAAGCGGACGCTGGAGGCCATCGGGCACCGGGAGTCGTTCGGGTTGAACTTCGACCCGTCGCATTTCATGTGGCAGCAGCTGGACCCGGTGGCGTTCGTGCTGGACTTTTCCGACCGCATCTTCCACGTGCATGTGAAGGAGTCGGTGACGAACCTGGACGGCCGCAACGGCGTGCTCGGCTCGCACCTGCCGTGGGCCAACCCGCGGCGGGGGTGGACGTTCGTGTCCACCGGGCACGGTCAGGTGCCGTGGGAGCCGCTGTTCCGTGCGCTCAACGCGATCGGCTACGACGGCCCCACGTCGGTGGAGTGGGAGGACGCCGGCATGGACCGCCTGGCCGGCGCCCCGGAAGCTCTCGCCTTCGTCCGCACGCTCAACGACATCACCCCGCCCGGCGCCGCCTTCGACGCCGCCTTCAGCAGCCGCTGAGAACAGATCGGGAGACGGGATGCCTCGGCCGGGGCATCCCGTCTCCGTCGTCCGGGCGCGACCTCGGCACGGGGGATAGTGTTCAAGCATGGCGACGACACCTCCCGGCTGGTACGACGACGGACACGGCGCGCTGCGCTGGTGGGACGGCGCGCAGTGGACGGAGCACGTCGCAGCTCCCGATCCCGAGTCCGAGGGGGAGACCGCTCCGACGGAGGCCGAGATCGTCGCCGCCAATGAGAACGACACCGCGGCGCCCGCACCCGCGCCGGCTGCGGCCGCGGCTCCCTCCGGCGAGGTCGATGCGGCTGCGTCGCTCGGACTCGGCATCCCCCCGACAGCCGGGACGCCCGCGTACGAGCAGTACGCGAGCGATCATCCGCAGGGCGCGTACCCCGGGGGTTATCCGGGTGGGGATGCCCCGGCCGGCGCGTTCACGGCGGCCACGGAGCGCCGCACCTCCAAGCTGTGGATCCTGTGGGTGGTCCTCGGCGTGCTCATGCTCGGCATCGTGGTGGCCGCTGCCATCGTCATCCCCCTCATCTTCCTCAACCTCGCGGGCGGGGGCATGGGCGGTCCCGGCGCCGCCCAGCCGTCGGGCGCAGACGAGGAGGCTGCGGTCGCGGCAGTCGAGCTCTACGACGACGCATGGCAGAACGCCGACTGCGACGCGTTCGTCGCGTCGACGACCGAAGAGTTCCGCCAGGAGTCCCAGCTTTCGGAGTGCGAGGCGTTCAACGAGCGGGCGGCCGAGTTCTCGGCGAGCGTCACCGATTACAACGTCATCGTGACCGCCATCGAAACCGTGGACGACACGATCGTGATCACGACAACGGAGACCTACAACGCCCTCTTCGACGAGAGCGGCGAGCCGGCAGACCCGCCGTCCGCGGAAGAGATCGACTACGAGTACACGATCGTGCGCGAGAGCGGCGAATGGGTGATCGACATCCTGCAGTGACGCTGTGCCGCGCCGGAGCGACGCGCTCGTGAGAGCGCTGTCCACGCCTTCCCGGCGGGGCCCCGTCTCCGGCGTAGGATCGGCGCATGACGACGACGCCTCCGGGCTGGTATGACGACGGCCACGGTGCGGTGAGATGGTGGGACGGCGGTCAGTGGACCGAGCATGTCTCCGGCCCCGCCGCGCCGGGAATCGCCGCTGACCCGAGCGGGGCGACGCCGCCGCCGTCACGCATGTGGATGGTGTGGACCGGGCTCGCGGCGGTGCTCGTCGCCATCGTCGTCGGCGCCGCGCTGCTCATCCCGATCCTGGTCGACTCGGTCAGCTCTTCGGCGGGCGGAGGCGGGTCCGAGCCCCGTCCTCCTGGACAGTCCGAGGGGGTCGGCGAACTCAGCCCCGAGGACGAGAAGGGCGCCGTCGCGGCGGTCGAGCTGCTCGACCACGCGTGGCGGTCATCGGACTGCGAGGAGTACTTCGCCGCGACCACGGAGAACTACCGCGTGTTCACCGAGACCGAGACGTGCGAGGAGTTCTACTCCCAGTCGCGGGGCTTCATGTCGTCCGTCGCCGATTACACGACGACGATCGGCGATGTCGAGGCCATCGGTGCCGCCGTGTCGGTGAAGACGACGGAAGACTACGAGGCGTACTGGGATCAGGACGGTGAGCCCACCGAGGACCTTCACCCGTACACCGACCGCTACGAGTACCTGGTCGTCGATGTCGACGGCGAGTGGCGCGTCGACGACTGGTTCTACGACTGATCGTGACTGATACCACAGCGCGCGAACGCGATGCGCGCTTCTTCCTCACGTGCATCGGCACCGGGCTGCTCGCCGGGCTGCTGTCCGGGCTCTTCGGGGTGGGCGGCGGCACGGTGATCGTTCCGCTCCTCGTGCTTCTGCTCGCCTTCGATCAGCGGCTGGCGGCGGGCACATCGTTGGCGGCGATCGTTCCCACTGCGACGGTCGGCGTCGTGTCGTACGCGCTCCACGACGCGGTCGCCTGGATCCCCGCGCTCCTGCTCGCGGCGGGCGCCGTCGTCGGCGCCCAGGTCGGCACGTGGCTGCTGCCTCGGCTGCCCATCACGTTCCTGCGGTGGGCGTTCGTCGGCTTCCTCGTGGCGGTCATCGTGAGCCTCTTCCTCATCATCCCTTCCCGCGACGCCGAGCTGGAGCTCACGTGGCTGATCGGTACGGGACTCATCGTGCTCGGCGTGATCACGGGGATCGTCGCGGGACTCATCGGGGTCGGCGGCGGGATCATCGTGGTGCCGGCACTCATGCTGCTCTTCGGCACCAGCGACCTCGTGGCCAAGGGGACGTCCCTGCTCATGATGATCCCCACGGCGGTGTCGGGCACGATCGGCAATCTGCGGCGCGGGAACGTCGACCTGGTCGCGGCGGCCACGATCGGAGTCGCGGCCTGCACGACGACCGCCCTCGGTGCGTGGATCGCCACGCTCGTCGACCCGCTCGTCGGGAATGTCCTTTTCGCGATCTTCCTCGTGTTCATCGCGATGCAGATGGCCGTGCGCGCCGCGCGCGGACGTCGTCGCTGAGCCGTCGGCCCGCCAGGCCCGGTCGGTAGGATGGCACGGTGCCAGTGAACCCCGAGCTCGTCGGCCGCGAATTCGCCCCGACGGCCCCCTACCTCGTGGGTCGCGAGAAGGTGCGCGAGTTCGCGCGTGCCGTCTTCGCGACCGACCCCCAGCACACCGATCCGGCGGCCGCGCAAGCGCTCGGCTACGCCGATGTCGTCGCGCCCCCGACGTTCGCGATGGTCGTGCAGGACCTGACACTGCAGCAGCTGCTGTCCGAGCCCGACTCCGGCATCGTCCTGCAGAACGTGCTCCACGCCGAGCAGCGCTTCCGCTACACGCGCCCCATCGTCGCCGGCGACGAGCTGACCGCGCGGCTGTCCGTCACGGGCATCCGCACGCTGGGCGGCAACGCGATGGTCACGAGCGACGCTGAGATCACGGATGCCGCGGGCTCGCACGTCGTCACGGCCACGTCGGTCCTCCTCGTGGGGGAGGGCGACAAGTGAGCGCGCCCCAGATCCTCTCGGTCGGTGATGTCGTCGCCGAGCGCACCGTGCATCTCACCCGGGAATCCCTCGTGCGGTATGCCGGGGCATCCGGAGACTTCAATCCCATCCACTATCGCGACGATGTCGCCGCGTCGGTCGGCCTTCCCGGCGTGCTGGCGCACGGCATGCTGACGATGGGCCTCGCCGTCGAGACGATCGTGCCGTGGCTCGGCGATTCCGGCCGCATCGTCGAGTACGGCGTCCGGTTCACCCGACCGGTCGTGGTCGACCCCCAGGCCGGGGCCGAAGTGTCGGTGGTCGCGAAGATCGGCGCGGTGGAGGACGGGGTCGCGCGCGTCGACCTCACGGTCTCGCACGCCGACACCACCGTGCTCGGCAAGGCGCAGGTGCGCGTCCGTCTCGCATGACCCCGGTCACCCCCATCCCGCTGTCGCGTCTGACGACGCTGCGAGTCGGCGGAACCCCCGCTCGCATGTACGAGGCGACCACGGCCGACGAGCTCGTGGCCACGCTCCGCGAGGTGTGGTCCGACGGCGACGACTGGTTCGTGCTCGGCGGCGGCTCGAACCTGTTCGTCGGCGACGAGCCCTACGACGGCACCGTCGTGCGAATCCTGACGCAGGGTATCGAGCGGGTGTCCTCGCCGCGCGAAGGCTTCACGCGCCTGCGTGTGCAGGCGGGTCACGACTGGGACGCGCTGGTGTCCTATGCCGTCGGCGAGGGACTGGCCGGCATCGAGGCGATGTCGGGCATCCCCGGTACCGTCGGTGCGGCGCCCGTGCAGAACGTCGGCGCCTACGGCCAGGAGATCGTGCAGACGCTCGTCGAGGTCGAGCTGATCGACGAGTCCACCGGCGAGGTGTCGGCCGTCCCCGCGACCGAGCTCGGGCTCGGATTCCGCACGTCCGCTCTCAAGCACCACTACGGTTCGGCACCGCAGCGTCGCGCGGTCATCCTGACGGTGACTCTCGAGCTCGCGGAGGTCGGTCACGATCAGCGCCCGATCGCGGGGGAGCAGCTGCGGACCGCGCTCGGTCTCGGCGCGGATGACACCGTCAGCCTCGCGTGGGTCCGTGACCACGTGCTGGCCACCCGCGCGCGCAAGGGAATGGTGCTCGACGATCGCGACCCCGACACGTGGAGCGCCGGCTCGTTCTTCCAGAACGCGATCGTGTCGGCCGCCTTCGCGAGGACGCTCCCGCCAGCCTGCCCTCGCTGGCCGATCACGCCCGACCTCGATCCCGTCGTGGTGATCCCGCTCGCGGCCTACGACGGGTATGTGCCGCCGCCCGCCGCCGTCGAGTCCGACGTCAAGGTGAGCGCCGCGTGGCTCATCGAGCACTCCGGTCTGCGCAAGGGCTTCAAGCTGCCGCGCTCCCGCGCCGCGCTGTCGACGAAGCACGCGCTGGCGCTGACGAACCGGGGCAACGCGACCGCGGCCGAGCTCGCCGAACTCGCGCGCTACATCCAGGGCAGGGTCCAGGCCGAGTTCGGGCTGGTGCTCCAGCCCGAGCCCGTGCTCGTCAACGTCGAGCTGTAGGCCGGCCGGACGAGGCTGCGTGGCGCACCTGCTGCGATGGTGCGCAGGTGCATCCGCGCGTGACCGCAGGAACTGTGCGCGGAGGCGTCAGGACGCGAAGAGCTCCTGCAGGCGCTGCACGCCCTCGAGCAGAGCGTCATCGCCGAGCGCGTAGGACAGACGCAGGTATCCGCTCGGTCCGAACGCCTCGCCCGGCACGACGGCGACCTCAGCTTCCTCGAGGATCAGGTCGGCGAGCTCCAGCGTCGTCGTGGGAGTCTTGCCGCGCCATTCGCGCCCGAGCAGGCCGCGCACGTCCGGATAGGCGTAGAACGCTCCGAGCGGGTTCGGCACTGCGACGCCGTCGATCTTCGACAGCTCCGACACGATGAGGCGCCGGCGCCGGTCGAAGGCGAGGCGCATCTCCTCGGCCTCGTGCTGCGGACCCGACAGCGCTGCCAGAGCGGCACGCTGCGCGATGTTGTTGACGTTCGAGCACAGGTGCGACTGAAGGTTCGCGGCGATCTTGATGGCGTCCTTCGGTCCGACCATCCAGCCCAGGCGCCATCCGGTCATCGCGTAGGTCTTGGCGACGCCGTTCACCAGGATCGTCTGCGCCGCGGCATCCGGAACCGCCTCCACGATCGAGACCGCCCGCACGCCTTCGTAGACGAGGTTCTGGTAGATCTCGTCCGACACGATCCAGATGCCGTGCTCGACGGCCCACTGGCCGATGGCCGCCGTCTCCTCCGCCGTGTAGACCGAGCCCGTCGGGTTGGACGGCGAGACGAACACGAGCGCGGTGGTCCGCTCGGTCCGCGCCGCCTCGAGCTGCTCGACCGTGACCTTGTAGTCCTGGTCGGCGCCCGCGAACACCTCCACCGGCACGCCGTCGGCCAGACGGATCGCCTCGGGGTAGGTCGTCCAGTACGGAGCCGGGAGCAGGACCTCGTCGCCGGGGTTCACGACGGCCTGGAACGCCTGGTACACCGCCTGCTTGCCGCCGTTGGTGACGATGATCTGCGACGGGTCGACCTCGAGCCCGGAGTCGCGCAGCGTCTTGGCCGCGATCGCCTCGCGCAGCACGGGGAGCCCGACGGCGGGGGTGTAGCGGAAGTTCGCCGGGTCGGTGAGCGCCGCGGCGGCCGCGTCGACGATGAACTGCGGCGTCGCGAAGTCCGGCTCGCCCGCCGCGTACGAGATGACCGGGCGACCGGCGGCCTGGAGGGACTTCGCCTTGGCATCGACCTTCAGCGTCGCGGACTCGGCGATGGCGGAGAGCTTGCGGGAGAGCGGGGCGCGTTCTGTCACGCTTCGAGCGTAGTCGGCGGCGCGGCGGCGCACTGTCCGGATTGCGGATGCCGCGTGACACTCCGTGGCAGACCCGTGCACTGTCGGCGGGGCTCGCCGAGGAGTACGGTTGCCGCGTGGGTGTCTGGGTGTGGGGTGCGGCCGTGCTTGCACTCGTGATCGTCGCGGCCGGCGCCATCGCGTGGTGGCTGGCTCGCGGCTGCCGGCTGACGAGGATCGGCGCCGCGGGGGCGATGCTGGGCGGCGTCGTGTCCCTCGTCGCCGTGGCTGCCGTGCTCGACACCGACGCCTCGCTCCGCACCGCTGGCGCACTCACCATCGTCTCGGGGGCATGGCTGCTCGGGTGGGCCCTCGCCGGCGGCATCCGCGGTCAGCGTCTGCTGCGCGCCGAAGCAGTGGCCGACGCCTCGGACTGATCCGCGTCCGACGCCGGCGAGAGCCGCGGCCCTCAGAGGTCGAGCGGCCAGAGCTCGCGCACCTCGATGGTGCCGTGGGTGGCCATCGGATGCCTCGTCGCGACCTCGACGGCGTGATCCATGTCGCGGCACTCCAGGATGTCGAAGCCCGCGATGACCTCCCGGGTCTCCGCGAACGGACCGTCCGTCACGAACACCTTGCCGCCCCGGCGCCGGACCGTCTTGGCGCGCTCCGGCGGCTGCAGCCGGTCGCCGTCGAGGTGCACCCCGCTCTCCGACGTCTCGGTCGCCCACTCCTCGATCGTGAGGACGGGCTCCTCGGTGCCGTCCACCCCCGCATCGGCCAACACCAGCATCAGGAATCGCATCGTCTGTCCCTCTCTCTTCGAATGACGTTACGTGCAGGGCGTCGAACGACCCGGCAGCGGATGGACGAAACGACGAAAGAAAGTCGGGCAGACGACGGATGCCGCGAACCGAGCGGTCCGCGGCATCCGTCGACGTGATCTCAGCCGAACTGGTTCATCGTGTTGTGCTGTCCCCCCGCCTTGAGCGCCGCCTCACCCGCGAAGTACTCCTTGTGGTTGTCGCCGATGTCGCTTCCGGCCATGTTCTGGTGCTTCACCGTCGCGATGCCCTCGCGGATCTCGCGGCGCTGGACGCCCTTCACGTAGGCGAGCATCCCCTCGTCGCCGAAGTAGCCCTTGGCCAGGTCATCGGTCGACAGTGCGGCCGTGTGGTACGTGGGCAGCGTGATGAGGTGGTGGAAGATGCCGGCGCGGGCCGAGCCGTCCCGCTGGAACGAGCGGATCTTCTCGTCGGCCAGTCTCGCCAGCGCGGAGTCGTCGTACTCGACGCTCATCAGGTTGTCGCGGTCGTAGGCCGAGACGTCCTCGCCCTGTTCCCGCAGCAGGTCGTAGGCCTGCTGGCGGAATTTGAGGGTCCAGTTGAACGACGGGCTGTTGTTGTAGACGAGCTTCGCGTCGGGGACCTCCTCGCGGATGCGGTCGACCATGCCCGCGATCTGCTCGACGTGGGGCTTCTCGGTCTCGATCCACAGCAGGTCGGCGCCGTTGCGCAGCGAGGTGATGCAGTCGAGGACCACGCGGTCCTCGCCCGTGCCGGGACGGAACTGATACAGGTTGCTCGCCAGGCGCTTCGGGCGGAGCAGCCTGCCGTCGCGCCGGATGATCACATCCCCGTCGCCGAGCGAGGACGCGGTGACCTCGTCGACGTCGAGGAACGCGTTGTACTGGTCGCCGAGATCGCCGGGCAGGGTCGAGACGGCGAGCTTCTGGGTGAGGCCCGCGCCGAGCGAGTCGGTGCGGGCGACGATGACGCCGTTGTCGATGCCGAGTTCGAGGAAGGCGTAGCGGACCGCGTTGATCTTGGCCAGGAAGTCCGCGTGCGGCACCGTGACCTTGCCGTCCTGGTGTCCGCACTGCTTCTCGTCCGAGACCTGGTTCTCGATCTGGATGGCGCACGCGCCGGCTTCGATCATCTTCTTGGCGAGCAGGTAGGTGGCCTCGGGATTGCCGAAGCCGGCGTCGATGTCGGCGATGATCGGCACCACGTGGGTCTCGTGGTTGTCGATCTGCGACTGGATGAACTCCACCGCCGTCTCGTCGCCGGCGGCGCGCGCCGTGTCGAGCTGCGTGAACAGCAGGTCCAGCTCGCGGGCATCGGCCTGGCGGAGGAACGTGTAGAGCTCCTCGATGAGCGCGGGCACGGAGGTCTTCTCGTGCATCGACTGGTCGGGGAGCGGGCCGAACTCCGAGCGGAGCGCGGCGACCATCCACCCCGACAGGTACAGGTAGCGCTTGTTCGTGCTCTTCAGGTGCTTCTTGATCGAGATCACCTTCTGCTGCCCGATGAAGCCGTGCCAGACGCCGAGCGACTGGGTGTATGCCGACGAGTCGGCGTCGTACTCGGCCATGTCGCGCCGCATGATGTCGGCGGTGTACTGGGCGATCTCGAGTCCGGTGCGGAACCGGTTCTGCGCCCGCATGCGGGCCACGGATTCAGGGTCGATGGCGTCCCAGGTGGAGCCGTGCTGCTCCTTGAGCGCCCGGATGGCGTGGATGTCGTCTTGGTACGCAGTCATTTCATGTCCTTGAGCGGTAGCGGTGCGGTCGTGTCCCGAAATTTGGCCCTCGTGTCCCGAACTCTGTCGCTCGGGCGGTCGCCAGCAGGCAGAGTTCGGGACACGGATGCCTCGTCAGGGGGTTTCGATCAGGAAGCGGGAGTATGCGGGGAGCGTGAGGAAGGCGGGGAAGCCCGCTCCCAGCGCAACCTCGCGGAACACCTCGGCGGCGTCGTCGAAGCGGTCGTCGTCGCGACGGTCGACCTCTCCCAGCACCTGTGCGATGAGGCTCTCGACGTAGTCGCGGGTGATGGCGATGCCGTCGTCGGTGGTGCGGTCCTGGTGGATCCACTGCCACACCTGGGAGCGGCTGATCTCGGCGGTCGCGGCATCCTCCATGAGGTTGTCGATCGCGACCGCGCCCAGGCCCCGCAGCCATGCCTCGATGTACCGGATGGCGACGGACACGTTCCCGTGCACGCCTGCCGCCGTGATCGGGCGCCCGATGTGCACGTCGATGAGCTGTGCCGCGTCGACCTCGACCTCGGGGCGCTGGCGATCGAGCTGGTTGGGCCGGTCGCCGAGCACCGCGTCGAACTCGGCACGCGCCACCGGGATGAGGTCGGGGTGCGCCACCCACGTTCCGTCGAATCCGTCGCCCGCCTCGCGCTTCTTGTCGGCGGCCACCTTCTCGAACGCGCGCTGGGTGACCTCGGGGTCGCGCCGGTTGGGGATGAAGGCGCTCATTCCGCCGATCGCGAAGGCGCCGCGCTTGTGGCACGTCTGCACCAGCAGCTCGGTGTAGGCCCGCATGAACGGCACGGTCATCGTGACCTCGCTGCGGTCGGGCAGGACGAACCGCGCTCCGCGGCCGCGGTAGTTCTTGATGATCGAGAAGATGTAGTCCCAGCGACCCGCGTTGAGACCCGCGCAGTGGTCGCGCAGCTCGAAGAGGATCTCCTCCATCTCGAACGCGGCAGGCAGGGTCTCGATCAGCACGGTGGCGCGAACAGTGCCGTGCGGGATGCCGAGATACTGCTCGCTGAAGCTGAAGACGTCGTCCCACAGCTTCGCCTCCTCGCTCGACTCGAGCTTGGCGATGTAGAAGTACGGTCCGCGGCCGTTCGCGATCAGTGCCTCGGCGTTGTGGAAGAAGTAGAGCCCGAAGTCCACGAGCGAGCCTGAGGCGGCCATCGTGCGGCCGGTCCGGTCGGTGAAGCGGATGTGCTCCTCCGGCAGGTGCCACCCGCGCGGGCGCATCACGATCGTGGGGGTCTCGGTCGCGGTGACCTCGTATCGCTTGCCGTCGGGGCTCGTGTACCTCAGCTCGCCGCGGATGGCGTCGCGCAGCGACAGCTGCCCCTCGATCACGTTCTTCCACGTCGGGCTGGTGGCGTCCTCCTGATCGGCCAGCCACACCTTCGCCCCCGAGTTCAGAGCGTTGATCGTCATCTTCGGGTCGGTCGGCCCGGTGATCTCGACGCGGCGGTCTTCGAGTCCGGGGCCTGCGCCGGCGACCCGCCAGTCGGGGTCGTTGCGGATGTGCGCCGTGTCGTCGCGGAACTGGGGATCGTGGCCGTTGCCGATCTCGAACCGGCGGCGCATGCGGTCGGCGAGGCGGTCGTGACGGCGCGCTCCGAAGCGGTGGTGCAGCTCGGTGAGGAATGCGAGGGCCTCGGGCGTGAGGATCTCGTCGTAGCGCGGGCCCAGCCGCCCCGCGATCTCGATGGCGGGCTCGTGGGTCTGGGTGGGGATGGGGCCGGTGCGCGTGCGCATCGGAGTGGCGGTTGCAGGTGTCATGTCCCTGTCTTCCTGTGTCTCGAGTGGGTGAGGACTCCCCGCGTCCGGCGGTGTCGGCCGGAGGAGGAGCCCCGCGATCCGCGTTCCGGGTCGATGGGGGCCGTGTGAGTCCACTATCGAGTGAAGATCAGTGCACCAACTGACCAATCCGGGAGAGAACTTCTTAGAAATTTCTGCTTTCGTGACAGAATCGACGTATGACCTCGACGTTCGACCGAGATCCGCTCGCAGAACTCGCCGACGATGAGGAGGTGGACTCCCTGACGATCGGCCGCCGCATCCGGCAACTGCGAACCGAGCGCGGCATGAGGCTCGAGGAGCTCGCGACCGCGGTGGATCGCGCGCCGAGCCAGCTGTCGATGATCGAGAATGGGCGCCGAGAGCCCAAACTGACGCTCCTCCAGGCGATCGCTCGCGCCCTCGGCACATCGCTGGACGCGCTGCTCGAGTCCGAGCCGCTCGACGAGCGCGCGACCCTCGAGATCCAGCTCGAGCGTGCGATGCGGGGGCAGACATTCCAGGCGCTCGGCATCCCGCCGTTCCGGATCGCGAAGACGGTTCCCGACGATGCGCTCCGGGCGATGCTCGCCTTGCAGGGGGAGATCGAACGGCTCCGCGACGAGCGGGCCGCGACCCCGGAGGAGGCGCGCCGGGCGAATGTCGCGCTGCGGCGGCTCATGCGCACGCAGAACAACTACTTCGCCGAGCTCGAGGATCACGCACGCGCGATCCTCGACGCCGTCGACCACCCGGGCGGACCGCTCACGCAGCGGACCGCCTCGGACATCGCGGCGCACCTCGGGTTCACGCTCCACTACGTCCCCGACCTGCCGCAGACGACGCGGAGCGTGGCCGACATCAAGAACGGCCGGCTGTATCTGTCCAGCCGGCTGGCGGCGAAGGGCGACCCGAGGACGGCGGTGCTGCAGGCGCTGTCGAGCCGCATCCTCGGTCACCGCGAGCCCACGTCGTACGCGGAGTTCCTTCGCCAGCGCGTCGAGACGAACTACCTGACCGGGGCTCTGCTGATCCCCGAGGCCCACGCCGTGCCGTTCCTGCAGGAGGCCAAGAAGGACCGCGCGATCTCGATCGAGGACCTGCGCGACGCGTACTCGGTCTCGTACGAGACGGCGGCGCACCGCTTCACGAACCTCGCGACGGTGCACCTCGGCATCCCGGTCCACTTCCTGAAAGTGCACGAGTCGGGCACCATCACGAAGGCCTATGAGAACGACGACGTCAACTTCCCGACCGATCGGCTCGGCTCGATCGAGGGGCAGATGTGCTGTCGCCGATGGACGTCCCGCGTCGTCTTCGACGTCGACGACCAGTTCAACCCGTACTACCAGTACACCGACACCGGCAACGGCACCTACTGGTGCACGGCGCGGGTGGAGCAGTCCAGCGAGGGCGCGCATTCGGTCAGCGTGGGAGTCCGCTTCGACGACACCCGGTGGTTCCTCGGGCGCGACACCCCCAACCGGGGCGTGTCGAAGCACTCGGTCGAGGCGTGCTGCCGGCGTGCGCCCGCCGAGCTCGAGGCATCCTGGCGCGATCACTCGTGGCCCAACGTGCGCACGCCGCGCACCCTGCTCGCCACCTTGCCCACAGGCGCCTTCCCGGGCGTCGACTCGACCGACGTCTACGAGTTCCTCGAGGCGCACGCCCCCCGCTGACCCCGAACCGCCGTCGCGCCGTCTGAGAGATCCGTGAGAGAGCGGATGCCTCGGTTCCGCTAATACCTGGCAAGTGTTAGGTTTTCCGGACCGACGGTTCCGCCCGACGGAGCCGCTTTCGATGAGGAGAGCGCGATGAAGCAGTTCCTGACGACCGCAGCCGTGGCCGGTCTCGTGGCGAGCGGTCTGGCCCTCGGCGGTCCCGCCGCAGCCGGCGGCAGACCCGGCGACGACGATCTCCTGCGGTGGGCCGAAGACACCTGGGCGTCTCTGGACGCCATGACCGACGAGTCGACGGGCCTTCCGTCTGACAACGTCACCGGAGACCTCACCACGGTGGGCGCCTACACGTCGCCGACGAACATCGGCGGATACCTCTGGTCGACCGTCACGGCGCGCGACCTCGGCATCATCGACGCAGCCGAGGCTCACGACCGCATGGCCACCACGCTCGAGACGCTCGAAGGGCTCGAGCGCAACGAGGCCAGCGGCATGTACTACAACTGGTACGACCCCGCGACCGGCGCGAAGCTCACCACGTGGCCGGACTCCGGCGACCCCGTCCACCCGTTCCTCAGCACGGTCGACAACGGGTGGCTCGCGGCATCCCTCCGCATCGTCCGCGAAGCGGACCCGGCGCTGGCCGCGCAGGCGGACGCGCTCTACGACTCGATGGACTTCGCGGCGTACTTCAACCCCGAGGGCGCGCCCGGACTGCCCGCCGGAACGAACCGCGGCGGCTTCTGGGAGGTCGCGCCTCCCGGCTGCAGCGTGGCCGCGCCGATGTACAACGGCTCAAGCGAGACGGCCTACTACACGTGCCACCACTACGACACGACGGTGAGCGAGAGCCGCATCGCGACCTACCTGGGCATCGCGAACGGCGACATCCCTGCGACGGCCCTCTACGGCACGCATCGCACGATGCCCCCCGGCTGCGACTGGGCCTGGCAGGAGCAGCTCCCGACCGGCGAGTACCGGACCTACGACGGCTTCGAGGTCTGGGAGGGCGTCTACACCTACGCGGGCATGTCGTTCGTTCCCAGCTGGGGCGGCAGCATGTTCGAGGCGCTGATGCCCGATCTGCTGGTGCCGGAGACCAAGTGGGGTCCGCGCTCGTGGAAGCTGAACCACCCGATCACGGTTGCGGTGCAGAAGCACCACGGTCTGGAGGACGCCGAGTACGGCGCGTGGGGCTTCTCGCCGGCGAGCAACCCGTTCGGCGGGTACGCCGAGTACGGTGTCGACCTGGCGGGGATGCGCTCCGACGGCTACATGTCGGACGCGGAGAAGACCGACGTCGACATCGACCGCCCGGGCTGCACGGAGGGAACCAACCCCGATCCTGAGTTCGGTGACGGCGTCGTCACCCCGCATGCCGCGTTCCTCGCGCTGCCCTACGACCGTGAGGGCGTGCTCGAGAATCTCGCCCACCTCGAGCGGGACCTCGGCGCCTACGGTCCCGGCGGGTTCTACGACTCCGTCGCCGTCGGCAGCGGCACGGTCGCCGAGCGCTACCTGTCGCTCGACCAGTCGATGATCATGGCCGCAATCGGAAACGAGCTCACCGGCGATACGCTGAAGCGCTACTTCGTCGACAAGGAGATGGAGAAGCGTCTGCGGCCGGCGATGGCCGCGCAGGACTTCAGCTCGGAGTGGAAAGCGCGCGAGTGACGGCAGAGCAGCACGGCAGCGAGGCCGGGGTGTCCGAGACGGATGCCCCGGTCCGCCGTGCGCGCGCCCCGCGCGGCAGCTATGCCAAGGGGCAGGCCCGGCGCCAGCAGATCGTCGACGAAGCGCTCGTCGTGTTCGCGCGAGGCGGGTTCCATGCGGGGTCCCTGCGGGAGATCGCCAAGCGCGTCGGGCTCACCCCGACCGGGCTCATGCACCACTTCGCCAACAAGGAGGAGCTCTTCACCGAGGTTCTCCGGCAGCGCGACGAGGCCATCCGCGAGGCCGCCGGAGACCCGGCGGAGCACACGCTCATCCAGCAGGCGACGAAAGTGGTCGCGTACAACCAGGAGTCGCGCGGTCTCACCTCGCTGTACGCCACGGTCTCGGCCGAGGCGACCGACTCCGAGCATCCCGCGCACGAGCACTTCGCGCGCCGCTACCGCGAGAGTGCCGAGAACGCCACCCCGATCCTCATCGCCGCGCAGGCCGACGGGGAGGTGCGCTCAGACATCGATCCCGCCCTCGCGGCACGCCTGATCAGCGCCGTCATGGACGGCATCCAGCAGCAGTGGCTGCTCGACGACAGCGTCGACATGAACGCGCTGTTCGCCGAGTTCGTGCGCGGCTACCTGGTGCCCCCGCCCGGTCGCTGACGAATCCGCCGCTGCCCGGTCGTTGAGCGAGCGCAGCGAGACGAAACGCGTCGTCTCGTGCGGGCGCGTTTCGTCTCGGTCGCTGCGCTCCCTCGCTCACCCGACGATGGCGTTCGCGCGGGCGACCTCGCCGAGCCAGCCGAGACTCGGCTTGGGCGTGCGCTCGAACGTCTCCCGATCCCACGCGATGAGGCCGAACGTGGGCCGATAGCTGCCCCACTCGTAGTTGTCCAGAAGGCTCCAGTGCAGGTACCCGCGCACGTCGGCGCCGTCGCTGATGCACGCGTGCACGGCTTCGAGCGCGCCGCGGGTGTAGTCGATGCGGCGCGCGTCGTCGGCGGTGGCCATGCCGTTCTCGGTGACGTAGATCGGCACGCCCGCGCGTGCCCACGCGTTCCGGATGCCATCGCCCACCGCGGGCGGGTAGTACTCCCACCCGGTGAGCGTGCGCTCCGCGTCCTCGGGGATCGGCAGCGGACCCTCCCGCCCGATCCTGGTGCGCGTGTAGGCCTGCACGCCGACCCAGTCGTCACCGCGTGCCGCGTCGAGGAAGACGTCCTCCCGCGAGGAGCCGTACTCGGCGGCGACCGCCTCGCCGCCCTCGACCGGCTGGTACGCCTGGGTTGCGACGGACCAGCCGGCGAGGCATCCGTCGCCTCTCACGATCTCGACCGCCCGCTTGTGCGCGTCGACGAGCCGGTCCGTCACGGCGGGCACACCCGGCGGCAGACCGACCGACGGGAAGCCGACCTCGGGGTCGGCCAGCACCGAGACCATGTTCGGCTCGTTGATCGTGCAGACCAGGTCGACGCCCTCGAGCACCGGCAGCGCGGCCTCGACGTAGCGGGCGAAGCGGTCGGCTGCGGCATCCGCGTGCCACCCTCCCTGCTTCGCGAACCAGACCGGGTTCGTGAAGTGGTGCAGCGTGATCATCGGCTGCAGGCCGAGCGAATGCGCCGTGTCGACCATGCGGCGGTAGTGGTCGATCGCCGCGTTCGAGACCCAGCCGTCCTCGGGCTCGATGCGCGCCCACTCGATGCTGAAGCGGTACGTGTCCAGCCCGGCCTCCGCCAGGAGCGCCATGTCCTCGCCGTAGCGGTGGTAGCTGTCGGCGGCGTCGCCGGACGGCGTCTCGACGGGCGCCCCGGGAAGGTGGCCCCATTCCCGCTGCCACCAGTCGGAGTTGACGTTGCCGCCCTCGATCTGGTGCGCCGCGGTCGACGCGCCCCACAGGAAGCCTTCGGGGAAGTCCATCGGTCAGATGGTCCTTTCGCTCGGGAAGCGGATGCCGCGGCATCCGCTCGATGTCACTTGATGCCGGTGAGGGCGATGCCCTGCACGAAGTAGCGCTGCAGGAACACGAACACGGTCAGGATCGGCACGACGACCACGACGGCGCCCGCCATCATCAGCCCGTACCGTGCGGCGTTCTGCCCGACCGAGTAGAGAGCCAGCGCGACCGGCAGGGTGTACATGTCCTCCTTCGTCGCGACCACGAGCGGCCACAGGAAGTTGTTCCAGCTGGCGAGGAACGTGAGGATCGTGAGCGTCGCGACCGCGGGGCCGCACATCGGCATGATCACCCGCAGGAAGATGCGCCACTCGCTCGCGCCGTCGATGCGCGCCGCTTCGATGAGCTCATCCGGAAGGCTCAGCATGAACTGGCGCATCAGGAAGACGCCCAGCGGCGAGATGAGGAACGGCAGGATCAGGCCGGGGTACGAGTTGACCAGGCCCAGATTGGCGGTGAGCACGAAAAGCGGGACGAAGGTGACGACGCCCGGCACCATCAGCGTTCCGAGGACAAGTGCGAACAGCAGCTTCTTGCCCCGGAACTGCAGCTTCGCCAGGGCGTAGCCGACCATCGAGCAGAAGACGATGTTGCCGAGCGTCACGAACACCGCGACGATCACGCTGTTCATGAAGAACGTCGCGAAGTCGAGGCGGCCGAAGAGGGTCTCGTAGTTCTCCAGCGTCGCGTTGTCGGGCAGGAATCCCGTCGGATTGGCGCGGATCTCGGCATCCGTCTTGAAGGAGCCGAGGATCATCCAGACGAACGGCATGATCATCGCGATCAGGCCCAGCGTCAGCACGATGTAGAGCCACCAGCGGGGGCGCTCGCCGCGGCGGCGGCGACCGGCAGGGTGAGGCTCGGGCCCGACGATGTCGGTGTCGGTCACCCGTGCCGAGGCGGCGACGGGACCGAAGCGGACGTCATCGCGCGGCTCGTCCGCGGCGGGGGGAGTGGTCGGCGTGGGGATCATGTCAGTCCTTCCGTCCGATGAGGCGGAACTGCACGAGGGACAGCACCACGATCGCGAGGAACAGCACGTAGCTCGCGGCGGACGCGTAGGCGTAGTTTCCGAAGCCGAACTGGTCGTACGTGTACATCGCCGTCGACAGTGTCGCGTCGAGCGGGCCGCCCTGCGTCATCACATACGGCTCCTCGAAGAACTGCAGGAAGCCGATGCCGGTGATGACGGTCGCGAACAGGATCGCGGGGCGCATCGCCGGGATGGTGATGTTCCAGAACCGCTGCCACGCGTTCGCGCCGTCGACCATCGCGGCCTCGTGGTGCTCGCGCGGCACGCCCTGCAGCGCAGCGAGGAAGATCACCATGATCGTGCCGATGTTGCGCCACACGGCCATCATGATCAGCGACGGCAGCGCCCACGTCGTCGACTGCAGCCAGTCGGGGCCCTGGATGCCGAAGATGGCGAGGAACCCGTTCAGCAGGCCGTCGGGCTGCAGGATGAACCGCCAGACGAGCGCGATCGCGACGATGCTCGTCACGACCGGCGCGTAGAAGCCCACCCGGTACACCGTGCGGAACCGGCGGATGCCCTTGTCCAGAGCGAGCGCGACCGCCAGGGCGAGCGCGATGGTCAGCGGCACGGCGACGATCACGAACGTGAAGGTGTTGAGCAGCGACCGCAGGAAACGCGGGTCCTGGAAGAGGCGGATGTAGTTCTCGAGCCCGACGAAGTTCACCTGGAACGGTGTCTGCAGGTCGCGCGTGGTCATGTCGGTGAAGCTCATGACGAGCGACCCGACGATCGGGCCGGCCATGAACACCAGGAACAGGATCATGAACGGCGCGGCGAACAGCCACGCGGTTCGCGTCATGCGGTTCTCCCGCCGCGACGCCCGCGCACGGGGTGCGGGACGTCGCGGCGGTGCCGCGGAGGCGATGGCGGTCATCGGATGCCTACTGGCCGGTGCCGATCGACGTCGCCTGCTGCTGGATGGTCGCGATCGCCTCGGCCGGCGTCGTGTCACCACGGGTCGCCTTCTCGAGCTCCTGATCGATCACGGCCGAGACCTGCGCCCACGTGGGGATGGCGGGCGGGGCCTTGGAGTCCTGCAGCTGCTCGCCGAAGACGCTCAGGTACGGGTCGTCGGTGAAGGTCGAGTCCTCCCACGCCGACTGCACGCTGGGGAGGTCGGTCGAGATGTCATACCACTCGATCTGCGTCTCGGGCTGGCTCAGCCAGCGCACGAACTTCCACGAAGCGTCGCGGTTCTCGGTGTCTTCGAAGACCGCGAGGTTGCCGCCGCCGGTGAAGCTCGTGCGGCTGTCGGCTCCGGGGACCATCGCGACGCCGAACTTGTCGGCGAACTCCTCGCCGCCCTGGTCGAGCAGCAGGCCGACGTGGAACGGGCCGCTGTAGAAGGCGCCGACCTCGCCGCTGATGAAGGCCTGCTCGATCTCGCCGCCCTCGAGACGCCGCGGCTCGGCGATGCCGTCCTCGAAGAAGCTCGTGTAGAAGGCGAACGCCTCCTCCCACTCCGGGGTGTCGAACGTGAACTCGGTGCCGTCCTCGTTCAGGATGTCACCGCCCTGCTGCCACGCCAGCGGAGTGACGTACTGCCACGAGTCGAAGCCGCCCGGCGGCAGGGAGACGCCCCACTCGGCGCCGGCCTCCTGGAGACCCTTCGTGAAGGCCGTGTACTCCTCCCACGTCTCCGGCGGCTCGAGGCCGGCCTTCTCCGCGAGGTCGGTGCGGTAGTAGAGGACGCGGGTGTCGACGTACCACGGCACGCCGTACGCGACATCGTCCACGACGGCGGTCTCCCACGATCCCTCGAAGAACGACGATTCGTCGACGAGACCCTCGGGGGTCGGCTCGAACGCGCCGGTCGCGGCGAACTCGCCGACCCATGTGGTGCCGAGCATCGTGATGTCGGGCGTCTCGCCGCCGGCGATCGCGGTGGCGATGCGGTCGTGCGCGCTCTCCCACGGAACGGCCGTCACTTCGATCGTGACGTCGGGGTTGTCCTCCATGAACTGCGCGGCGAGTTCGTCGAGCACTTCGCCCTCGTTGCCCATCGCCCACACCTCGACGGTGCCGGTCGCGGGGGAGTCGTCGATGGCGTCGCCGCCGCCGCCTTCGCCGCCGCCGGTCGGTGCGTCGCTGCGTCCGCAGCCTGCGAGCACGAGCGCTCCCACGAGCGCTACCGCTCCGGCACCCGCCCAGCGGGAAGTCCTGCGTGTGATTGTTGTCCTGGTCATCGGTCTGACGCCTCCATCGGTCGTCGCCGCTCCGCGGCGGCTCTGCCTCGGCTGTGTGTCCCGGCGCATGTCGCGCCGCCCGCCCGACTCTACGCTAAAAACCTGACACATGAAAGGTATTAGCGAATGAGAATCGCCTCATCGCCAGGATGCCTCCGCGTCAGGGCATCACGGCATGCTCTGGCGCGGCCCGCGCCCACGTGCTAGCGCGCCCGGGTCGGGCCGGACGAAAGGCGGCGGCGCCGCCGTCGGTCAGTGGCGTCCGGCGACGAAGTCGGCGACGTGGGCGGGCCAGGCGGTGCGGTCGCCGGATCCGGATGCCTCGGCACGGTCCGCCATCCGGTACGCGGTGTAGATCGCGTTGACGGCGATCCACCGCAGCGGCTCGGGCTCCCACTTCCTGACGCGGTGCCCCACCCACGGGAGGCGAACCAGGTCGGTGTCGCGGCCGAGGACGAGGTCGGCGAGTGTGCGGCCGGCGAGGTTCGTGGCGGTGACGCCGGTGCCGACGTAGCCGCCCGCCCAGCCGAGGCCCGTCGAACGGTCGTGGCCGACGGTCGCCGCCCAGTCCCGCGAGACCCCGAGCACCCCGGCCCACGCGTGCGCGATCGGCACGTCCGAGGCATCCGGGAAGAACTCCCGGAGCAGCCGAGTCAGCGAGGCGATCGTGCGCTGCTGCGTCGTCCCGTCGGTGTCGACGCGAGAGCCGTAGCGGTAGGGCACGCCGCGACCGCCGAACGCGATGCGGTCGTCGGCCGTGCGCTGCGCGTACATGTACACATGGGCGAAGTCGCCCAGGGTGTCGCGGTCGTCCCAGCCGATCGCCGACCATGCCGATGCCGGCAGCGGCTCGGTCACGATCATCGACGAGTTCATCGGAAGCCACGTGCGGTGCTCCCCGCGCAGGTCGGCGGTGAAGCCCTCGGTCGCCCGCAACACGTGCGCCGCCGTGACGACGCCCCGGTCGGTGACGGCCCGTCCGGGGGCGATCTCGCGCACCGCGGTCTGCTCGTAGATCGTCACTCCCACGCGCTCGACCGCCTTCGCCAGCCCCGCGGCGAGCTTCGCCGGATGCACGCGGGCGCAGTGCGGGTGCCACGCCCCGCCGAGCGCGCCGCGCACCCCGATCCGCGCGGCAGTGGCCGCGGCATCCAGTTCCTCGACATCGGTGTGCGGCCACGAGCGCTCGTCGGCGACGGCGGCGCGGAGCCGGGCGAGCTGCGACGGCGTACGCGCCACCCCGAGCTCGCCGCCCTTGACGATGTCGGCCTCGATCCCCTCGCGCGCAGCGACGGCGATCACCTCATCGACCGTCTCGTTGAGCGCGCGCTGCTGCGCGATCGCCGCGTCACGGCCGTGGGATGCCTCGTATCGCGCCCGCCCGCCGGTGACGGTGTTCGTGAGCCACCCCCCGTTGCGACCCGACGCGCCGAAGCCGGCGAAGCGCTGCTCGAGAACGGCGACGCGCAGGTCGGGCTGCCGGGTCTTGAGGTAGTAGGCCGCCCACAGGCCCGTGTACCCGCCTCCCACGATGGCGACATCGACGTCGACCGGCCCGGGGAGCGCGGGCCGCGGTGCCGGCGGACCGCCGAGCTGGCGCCACCACCACGAGACGTCTCCGTTGGGCACGCGCGCATCCGCCATGCGTCCATCCTGGTGGCGGCCCGCTCGAAGCGGGGCGAGCGATGTGTCCGGACCTGAGCCACCGGTGAGGCAAACGCGCTTCGTCGTCAGGAGTCGAGGGCGCGCAGGGCCGCCCACAGCTCGGCCCGGGTCGCGAACGACGTCAGGTCGGTGCCCAGCACGCGCTCGATGAGCGCCAGCCGGGTGCGGACGGTGTGCCGGTGCACGCCGAGCGCGCGAGCGGATGCCTCGTGCGAGCAGTCGTTGTCGAGCCACGCTCGGAGCGTGGCGACGAGCTGCGTGCCCTCCGCGGCGTCGTGCTCGCGCAACGGGGCGAGCTCGGCGCTGGCCAGCGCCCGGGCCTCGTCCGACAGGGCGGACAGCACCCCCGAGCGGGAGACCGCCGCGAACGCGGTCACGCCGTCGCCCCCGCGGTCCCGGGCGACCCGTGCCTGCGCGAGGGCCGCCGCGAACTCGTCGTAGCCCGTCGGCTCCGACACGCCGATCCGCAGGCCGAAGCGCTCGGCGATCTCGTCGACCGCTGCGTGCTCGCCGGCCGAGGTCACGATGACCATGCCGTCGTCGCCGCGACCGAAGAAGAGCGTGCCGCGGCGCTCGTCGACGCGCAGCTCGAGCAGTTCGGCGATCGCGTCGACGCGGGATGCCGAGGCATCCGTCACCGCCACCTCGACGGGTGCCGGCGGCAGCGGACCCCACAGCTCGCGCGCGATGCGCCGGGCCAGCGACGGGTCGTCCGTGAGAAGCGTCTGCACCAGACCGGCCCGCAGCGCTCCGCGCGCGCGGCTGAGGCCCTGCTGCTGCTCGAGGGCGAGGCCCGCCATGGCGATGACCGAGGTGACCACGCCCCGGCCCTCCTGGTCGAGGTCGCCCGAGGCGATCGCGATCACGCCCCGCAGGTGCCCGCCGCGACCGAGGGTCTGCAGGCTGAACGGTGTCTCACCGATGCGCAGCGCCGACCCCGCCCGCGCGCCGCGGTTGAGTACGCCGGTGACCTCGCGGCGCAGTCCTTCGGCCGTGTCGGCGTCGAGCCCGCCGGCCGGATGCTCGCGCGACAGCTCGCCCGCCGCGTCGAACATCCCCACCCACGTGTCGAGCTGACGGGCGAGCTCGGCGACCGTCGCGCCCAGGCCGTCGGGACGCAGCGCGGCGAGCGCTATGGCCCGCTGCGCGGCGAGGGCCCAGCTCCGCCGCGCGTACGCCTGGGCCGCGATCGCCTCGGCGTTGGCGCGCGCCACGGCGATGAACGGCGTGCGATAGGGCACTTCGAACAGCGGCATCCGCTCTTGGTGGCACGCGTCCACGAGCGCGGGCGGAAGGCCGGCGCGCACGACTTCCGTGCCGAAGCCGAGGCCGACGACGCCGCGTTCGGCGAGGCGATGCACGTACGCGCGATACACGTGAGGGTCGTCCGCCGAGCCTACGAACTGCGTCCCCGTCGTGAGGAGCACGAGGCCCTCCGACAGGAAGGGCGTGGGATCCTCGAGGTCGGAGCTGTGCACCCACCGCACAGCGCGGTCGAGCACCCCCGGCTCGAGGTGGTCCTCCCCGGCGAGGGTGAGCCGCAGATCGGCCCGGGTGAGCAGCGCCCGGAGCGTCGGGGAGTCGGAGACGGCGACCATGATCCTCCGCAGAATGTACGACCTGTACAGCGGTCTATGGAGAATGTACAGCGAGGAAGGTGCAGGTCGGTGAGCCGCCCGCTTACGCTCGCCCTCATGAGTGCCGTCGACACCGTCACCGAAACGCCCCTGGGCGGTCCGTCCCTTCCGCAGGAGCGGCGTCTGGTGACCAGCATCCCGGGTCCCCGCTCGCAGGAGCTCCTCGACCGCAAGTCCGGCGCCGTCGCCGCGGGCGTGGGTCACACAGCGCCCGTGCACGCGGTCGCGGCGGGCGGCGGCGTGATCGTCGACGCCGACGGCAACTCGCTCATCGACCTCGGGTCGGGCATCGCGGTCACGACGATCGGCAACGCGCACCCGAAGGTCGTCGAGGCCGTGCAGGCGCAGGTGGCGCAGTTCACGCACACGTGCTTCATGATCGCGCCGTACGACGGCTACGTGTCGGTGGCCGAGGCCCTCAACCGCATCACGCCGGGCGATCACGCCAAGAAGAGCGCCCTGTTCAACTCCGGTGCCGAGGCCGTCGAGAACGCGGTGAAGATCGCCCGAAAGTTCACCGGCAAGCAGGCCGTCGTCGCGTTCGACCACGGCTATCACGGCCGCACCAACCTGACGATGGCGCTCACGGCGAAGTCGATGCCCTACAAGAGCGGCTTCGGGCCGTTCGCGTCGGAGATCTACCGCGCGCCGCTGTCGTACCCGTTCCGAGACGGGCTGAGCGGAGCGGATGCCGCGAAGAAGGCGATCTCGATCATCGAGAAGCAGGTCGGCGCCGACAACCTCGCTGCCGTCATCATCGAGCCGATCCAGGGGGAGGGCGGCTTCATCGTCCCCGCGGACGCGTTCCTGCCCGCGCTCGTGGAGTGGTGCCGCGCCAACGGCGTGGTGTTCATCGCCGACGAGATCCAGACCGGCTTCGCTCGCACGGGGGAGATGTTCGCGAGCGAGGTGTTCGGCATCGTGCCGGACCTCATCACGACCGCGAAGGGCATCGCTGGGGGACTGCCCTTGGCGGCCGTGACGGGCCGGGCCGAGATCATGGACGCATCGCACGCCGGCGGACTCGGCGGCACCTACGGTGGCAACCCCATCGCGTGCGCCGCCGCGCTCGCCGCGATCGACGTGTTCGAGAACGACGGCATGATCCAGCGGGCCCGCGAGATCGGGGCGATCCTCACCGAGCGCCTGGGCGGCATCCAGGCGGCGGACCCGCGGATCGGCGAGGTGCGCGGCCACGGTGCGATGATCGCGGCCGAGTTCGTCGACCCCGAGACGGGGGAGCCGGACCCCGCGCTCACCGCCGCGGTCGCGAAGGCCTGCATCGCCGAGGGCGTCATCGTCCTCACCTGCGGCACCTACGGGAACGTGATCCGCTTCCTGCCGCCGCTGTCCATCACCGACGGCCTGCTCCACGAGGGCATCGACGTCGTCGCCGCCGCACTCGCGGCATCCTGACCGCCTGCATGTCCCGAAGTTCTCGGGGCATGTCCCGAAATTCACCGCCTGGGGCATCTCCAGGCGGCAAACATGGGGACACGGTGACCCGCCGTGACCCGCGCGCACGCCTTCACGTGCCATAGACAGAGGAGTCTCATGCAACAGCTGACCCGTGACGTCGTCATCGTCGGGGCGGGCGCTGCCGGCCTGACCGCCGCCAACGAGCTCAAGAAGGCGGGCCTGTCGGTCGTGGTCCTCGAAGCCCGCGACCGCGTCGGCGGTCGCCTGTGGACCGATGTCATCGACGGGGCGATGCTCGAGATCGGCGGCCAGTGGGTCTCGCCCGATCAGGAGGCGCTCAAGGAGACCATCGCCGAGCTCGGCCTCGAGACCTACAGCCGCTACCGTGAAGGCGATTCCGTCTACATCGGCCGCGACGGCGCACTCCGCCGCTTCACCGGCGAGATCTTCCCCGTCGCCCCCGAGACCGAGAAGGAGATCGTCCGCCTCATCGACAAGCTCGATGAGATGGTCGCGCAGATCGACCCCGACCGGCCCTGGGAGCACCCCGACGCCGAGGAACTCGACCGCATCTCCTTCGAGGCCTGGCTCGAGCAGCAGACGCCCGATCAGGAGGCACGCGACAACATCGCGCTGTTCATCGCCGGCGCGATGCTCACGAAGCCCGCCTACGCGTTCTCCGCTCTGCAGGCGCTCCTCATGGCGGCGAGCGCCGGCAGCTTCACGCACCTGGTGGACGCCGACTACATCCTCGACGAGCGGGTCGTCGGCGGACTCCAGCAGGTCCCGCTGCTGCTGGCGGAGCGCCTCGGCGATGACGTCCTGCTCGGACAGGCGGTCAACGAGGTGCACTGGTCGGACGAGGGGGTGCGCGTCGTGACGGACGCCGGCCTGGAGGTGCGCGCCCGCTTCGTCGTTCTCGCGCACGCGCCGATCCTGTACCCCTGGATCGAGTTCCAGCCGGCGCTGCCGCGCCTCAAGCAGCAGATGCACCAGCACATCTCGATGGGCTTCGTCATCAAGGTGCACGCCGTCTACGACCGTCCGTTCTGGCGCGAGCAGGGGCTGTCGGGCACTGCCTTCAGCCCGTACGAGCTCTCGCACGAGGCCTACGACAACACCAACCACGGCGATGAGCGCGGCACCTTGGTCGGCTTCGTGTCCGACCGCAACGCGGACGACCTCTTCCGTGTCTCCGCCGACGAGCGCAAGGCCCGCATCCTCGAGTCGCTCTCGCACTACTACGGCCCCGAGGCCCTGGACCCGATCGTCTACTTCGAGAGCGACTGGGGCGCCGAGGAGTGGACGCGCGGCGCCTACGCGGCGAGCTTCGACCTGGGCGGCCTGGCACGTTACGGTGCGGATCTGCGCACCCCGGTGGGCCCGATCCACTTCGCGTGCAGCGACATGGCCGGCGCCGGTTACCAGCACGTCGACGGTGCGATCCGCATGGGTCGTCTCGTCGCGGCCAACATCGTCGAAGGAGCGCGCGCATGACCGGTCGCATCATCGTGGGCTACACCGCGACGGATGCCGGCGCCGACGCCGTCGCGCTGGGTGCGCGGCTGGCCGCGGCATCCGGCTCCTCCCTGACCCTCGTGGTGGTGCTCCCGGGCGAGGACCGCAGCGTCATCACCCCGCCCGACGCCGCGTACGACCGCTATCTGCAGGAGCAGGCGGAGGTGTGGTTGGCGGATGCCTCGGCACGCGTGCCCGCGCAGATCCCGCTCGACACCGAGGTCCGGTTCGGCGAGTCGTTCGCCGAAGGCCTCATCGACGCCGCACATGATGCGGACGCCTCGCTCATCGTCGTCGGTGCGGCCAACGGCGGGCTGCGCGGGCGTCACCGTCTCGGCACCGTCGCCACCGAGCTGCTGCACTCCGCCGATGTGCCGGTGGCACTGGCACCGGAGGGCGCGCGACGCGTCGATCCGCTCAGCGGCATCACCCGCATCACGGCGGCGATCGGACTGCGCCCCGGCGCCGACGTGCTGCTCGACGAGAGCCTCGCGCTCGCCGCGGCGACGGGTGCCGAGCTGAGGCTCGTATCGCTCGTCGCGGTGGACCTGCCCGCCGGCGTCGCGGCGACCGAGTCCGCCGCCGACCACGCCGACGAGGTGTTCGTCCACGCGCGGTCCGCGCTCCCCAAGGGCATCGATGCGGACGCGGTCGTCGGTCTCGGCGACAGCATCGAGGATGCCGCGGCCCACCTGTCCTGGGAGCCCGGCGAGATCGCCGTGGTGGGCTCCAGCCGCCTGGCACGCCCGCGGCGCCTGTTCCTCGGATCGACGGCGGCGAAGATGCTGCACGTCCTTCCGGTCCCGATGATCGTCGTGCCCCGCACGCGCAAGAAGAAGAAGGGGGCAGGAGCATGAGCGATCGGAATCGTGACGCCGATGTCATGACCGGTGAGCCCCTCACCGGCGGCCTGTCCAAGAAGGGCCTGAGCGCGGGCACCATCGGCCTCATCGGCGCGGTGGTCATCGGCATCTCGTGCATCGCCCCCGCGTACACCTTCACCGCGGCGATCGGCCCCACCGCCTCGGTGGTCGGGCAGCAGATCCCGGCGATCATCCTCATCGGGTTCATCCCGATGCTGCTCGTCGCCTTCGGCTATCGCGAGCTCAACAACCGGATGCCGGATGCCGGCACGTCCTTCACGTGGGCGACCCGCGCGTTCGGCCCGTGGGTCGGCTGGATGGCCGGCTGGGGGCTCATCGTCGCGACGATCCTCGTGCTGTCGAACCTCGCGGGCGTCGCCGTCGACTTCCTCTTCCTGCTCATCGCGCAGATCACCGGCAACGAGGGCATCGCCGACCTCGCGGGCGTCACCTGGATCAACATCGCCGTGTGCCTCCTGTTCATGCTCGGCGCGACGTACATCTCGTACCGCGACATGCAGACGACCCAGAAGCTGCAGTACGTGCTGGTGACGTTCCAGGTCGTGGTGCTGCTCTTCTTCGCGATCGCGGCGATCGTGCAGGCGCTGAACGGGCAGGCGTTCGACTTCATGCCGTTCGACTGGTCGTGGTTCAACCCCTTCGCGGTGTCGTCCTTCGGGGCGGTCGCCGCGGGACTCTCGCTGTCGATCTTCATCTTCTGGGGATGGGATGTCACCCTCACCATGAACGAGGAGACGAAGGATCCCGAGCGCACGCCCGGTCGGGCTGCGACGCTCACCGTCGTCACCATCGTGTCGCTGTACCTGCTGCTCGCGATCGCGATGATCATGTTCGCCGGCGTGGGCACGGGGGAGCTCGGCCTCGGCAACGAGGACATCCAGGAGAACGTGTTCTTCTACCTGTCCGGCCCCATTCTCGGACCGCTGGCGTTCCTGGTGTCGCTCGCCGTGCTCACCAGCTCGGCGTCGTCGCTCCAGTCGACGTTCGTCGGCCCGGCACGCACCCTCCTGTCGATGGGGCACTACGGGGCGCTGCCGCCCGCGTTCGCGAAGGTCAGCCCGCGCTTCTTCACCCCCGGCTTCGCGACGATCGTGTCGGCGGTGGTGGCGTCGGCGTTCTACGCGGTGATGCGGGTCGTGAGCGAGGACACCCTGTGGGACACGATCCTCACGCTCGGCATGATGATCTGCTTCTACTACGGCATCACCGCGTTCGCCTGCGTGTGGTACTTCCGCAAGCAGTGGTTCGACTCGGTGCGCAACGTGTTCTTCACGTTCCTGTTCCCGCTGGTCGGTGGCGTCATCCTGGCTGTCCTGTTCTTCACCACGCTCATCGACTCGATGGACCCGGCCTACGGCAGCGGGTCGCAGATCGGCGGCGTCGGGATCGTCTTCATCCTCGGCATGCTCATCATCGTCGTCGGCGTGGTGATCATGGTCTGGCAGGCGATCAAGCGTCCGGCGTTCTTCCGCGGTGAGACACTCGGTCTGGATGCCCCGGCAAGCCTTCGACGTTCGCGCCGCTGAGCGGCAGACTGTGACCACCCACCCGATCGGAGAGAACACCATGAGTGAGTACGCCGTCGTCAACCCCGCCACGGGCGAGACCCTGGCCACGTACCCGACGATCACCGACGACGCCCTCGAGGCGGTCGTCGCCGGAGCGGATGCCGCGTTCCGCACGTGGCGGACCACGCCCGTGGCCGAGCGCGCCGCGCGGATCCGGAAGGTCGCCGAACTTCACCGCGAGCGCCGCGACGAGCTCGCCGCGATCATCGTCCGAGAGATGGGCAAGCCCCTCGAGGCGGCGCTCGGCGAGGTCGACTTCGCCGCGGACATCACCGAGTACTACGCCGACCACGCCGACAAGATCACCGGAGACCAGCCGATCGACATCGACGGCGAGGGCACGGCGGTCATCCGCCGGTCGGCGCTCGGGCCGCTGCTGGGCATCATGCCGTGGAACTTCCCGTACTACCAGGTCGCCCGCTTCGCGGCGCCGAACATCGTGATCGGCAACACGATCATCCTCAAGCACGCGGGCCAGTGTCCTGAGTCTGCCGCGGCGATCGAGAAGATGTACGCGGATGCCGGACTCGGCGACGGCGTCTACACGAACGTCTACGCGTCCAACGAGCAGGCGGCGGCGATCATCGCCGACCCGCGCGTGCAGGGCGTGTCGGTCACCGGCTCGGAGCGGGCCGGTGCGGCCGTCGCCGAGGTCGCCGGCCGCAACCTCAAGAAGGTCGCGCTCGAACTCGGCGGATCCGACCCCTTCATCCTGCTGTCGACCGACGACCTCGACGCCGCCGTGCAGGCCGCCGTCGATGCCCGCCTCGACAACACCGGCCAGTCCTGCAACGCCGCGAAGCGGTTCATCGTCGTCGAGGGGCTCTACGACGCGTTCCTCGAGAAGTTCACGGCGAAGATGACGGGGGCCAAGGTCGGCGACCCGTTCGCCGAAGACACCGTGCTCGGACCGCTCTCGTCGCTGGCGGCGGCCGAGCGTCTGGCCGAGCAGGTCGACAAGGCCGTCGCGCAGGGCGCGACGCTGGTCGCCGGCGGCACGCGCGACGGCGCGTACTACCCGGGAACGGTGCTCACCGGGGTGACGAGCGAGATGGATGCGTACCGCGAGGAGTTCTTCGGTCCGGTCGGCGTCGTGTACAAGGTCGCCGACGAGGACGAGGCGGTCAAGATCGCGAACGACACGAGCTTCGGTCTCGGCTCGTACGTGTTCACGACCGACGAGGAGCAGGCCGCCCGCATCGCCGACAAGATCGACGCCGGCATGGTCTACGTCAACGTCGTGCTCGCCGACGAGCCCGGGCTGCCTTTCGGCGGCGTCAAGCGCTCCGGCACCTCGCGTGAGATGGGTCTGCTGGCCGCAGACGAGTTCGTCAACAAGAAGCTCATCCGCGTCGGCGCCTGAGGCGTCGCGTCTCGTCTCGCTTCGCTCGCTCGACGACCGGGCGGGTCGCCCGCTCGACAACCGGGTGTGCGATCCCCGGTCGTTGAGCGAGGAGCGCGGCGACGAGCCGAGACGCGCCCGGGTCAGAGCGCGGCGCGGATCTCGGCGATCGCTTCCTCGGCCCACTGCACCTGCTGCGGCGTCCCCCAGCGCGCCGCCGCGTCGAGCGCCTTCTCGAACTCCGCGAGTGCGTCCGTCGTGCGGCCGGCATCGAAGTGCGACCATCCGGCGTTGTTGTGCAGCGAGACCAGCCACCGCCGCGTGCGCGGGTCCGTCGTCGGGTCGAGCACCTCCAGCGCGCGGTCGGTCCACTCGGGCGAATGCTCCGGGTCGACGATCGCGAGCATGTGCAGCGCGTCGACCCGCAGGAAGGTGAGGTCGGCGGATGCCGCGGCCTCCGCGGCCAGCTCGAAGAGGGAACGAGCAGCGTCCGGTTCGCCGGC
Organism: Microbacterium sp. MF43; assembly: GCF_012847295.1. GTDB lineage: Bacteria > Actinomycetota > Actinomycetes > Actinomycetales > Microbacteriaceae > Microbacterium. The sequence goes on along the minus strand of NZ_JABBDY010000002.1, from coordinate 476,663 downwards.
CGAGTTCCGCAGCCGTCCCCGCTCGAGAGCGACGCGCACCATCACAGCGGGCGCGGTGACGGGCACCGTGCTGAGCACGTCGTCCGCCTCGGCGAAGCGCTCCTGCAGGCCGAGAGCACGGGCGACCTGCGTCTCGAGTTCCGCGCGGGCCGAGGCATCCGACTCCGCCTCCACGGCGGCCCGCAGGCGCGCTTCGGACCCGGCCGGGTCGCCGAAGTCCCACAGTTCGTCGAGCACCGCCTGCGAGAGGTCCATGCCCGCATGCTAGACCTCTCGCGGGGGTACCGCTCGGCGTCGGGGAGGGGAAGGATAGGGGCATGGCGGACACACCGGAACCCGTGGTGAACCTGACCGACGAGCAGTGCTGGGAGCGGCTGCGCACGCAGGAGCTCGGGCGCCTCGTCACGCGTGTGCGCGACGTGCTCGACATCTTCCCGGTGAACTACGTCGTCGACGGCGAGGGCGTGCTCTTCCGCACGGCGCAGGGCAGCAAGCTGTTCGAACTGACGGTCAACGACGAGGTTCTCTTCGAGGTCGATGATCACACCGAGACGGACGCGTGGAGCGTGATCGTGCGAGGACGCGCCCACCCGCTCGAGACCTCGGCCGAGGTCGAGCGGGCGGACGGATTGGGGCTGAAGCCGTGGATTCCGACGCTCAAGTACACCTACGTGCGGGTGGAGGCGACGTCGGTCACGGGCCGCGCCTTCGAGCGCGCCCCCGAACCCGACCGCTACGGCGTCCAGCAGTACTGACGATTCGCGGGGCCCCGAGGCATGCCGTACACTGGAGCGTGCAGTTGAAGTCTGCATTCTTTCGCCGTGCCCGTCGTCCGGGCAGGCTCCTCTTGATCAGGTGCCGGGGGAAGAGCGCGGGCTTCAGAGGCCCCCGGGCCTCTAGGGCGGTAGCTCAATTGGCAGAGCAGCGGTCTCCAAAACCGCAGGTTGCAGGTTCGATTCCTGTCCGCCCTGCGCGTCAGCGCAACGTCGGCACCACGTGGCCGGCGGTTGACAAAACAGTGAGCCGGCCCACGCCGGCGCACGGAAGGTAATCAGGTGGCATCGATGGTTCAGGACGAGCCGACGGGCGAGGTCGTCCCCGCGGGCGGCGCATCGCGCGAGAAGCGGCCCAACGTCTTCGCGCGGATCGCCATTTTCATCCGTCAGGTCTTCGCCGAGCTCCGCAAGGTCGTCACCCCGACCCGTCAGGAGCTGCTGAAGTACACGGCGGTGGTGCTCGGCTTCGTCGTCGTCATGATGGGGATCGTCTACGGCCTCGACGTGCTGTTCGTGTGGATCACGGCGTACGTCTTCGGAGTGCCGGGCGCGGCCTGAGCCGCTTGACCGGGTCCTGGTGCACATGAGCTACGGGGCCACGCGCGTGGGATGAGATCCCGCAGCGGACAGAACGGAAGAGAACGCAGTGTCTGAAAGATTCATCGACGACGCCGACTGGGCGACGGCGGCGGAGCAGTCATCCGAGGATGACGAGGCCCAGGAGGGCAACATCCTCGCCGAGGAGGACCGCGCCAACACCGCGGCCGAGCACGCCGCGATCCACATCGTGGAGGACGCCGTCGAGGACGACGCCGACCTGGACGACATCGACATCGACGACCCGGAGGCGGACGCCATCGTGAACGACGCTCTGAACCTTGACGAGGCGGCCGAGACCGAGGCCGCCGCCGAGGTCATCAACGACTCGATCGCCGAGGAGGTGGCCGAGCTCGAAGCCGAGGCCGCTGACGAGGTGACCCCCTACGACGGTCCCGACGTGAACGGCGACGAGGACGACGTCGAGTCGGACTCCGACGACGACGAGGACTCCGACGAGGACCCCTACGAGGCGTTCCGCGCCGAGCTGCGCGCCCTCCCGGGCAAGTGGTACGTCATCCACTCCTACGCAGGCTTCGAGCGCAAGGTGAAGGCCAACATCGAGCAGCGCAAGTCGACGCTCGAGGTCGAGGACGACATCTACCAGATCGAGGTCCCGATGGAGGACGTCGTCGAGATCAAGAACGGTCAGCGCAAGATGGTCACGCGCGTCCGGATCCCCGGCTACGTGCTCGTGCGCATGGAGCTCAACGAGGACACCTGGTCGGTCGTGCGTCACACGCCTGGCGTCACGGGCTTCGTGGGCAACGCCCACAACCCGACGCCGCTGCGCTTCGAAGAGGCCTTCAACATGCTGAAGAGCCTCGTCGAGATCAAGGAGACCGCACCGGCCAAGGCCGGCGCCGCCAAGAAGGGCGCCGCCGCAGCCGCGCGCGTCATCCCGGCCGAGGTCGACTTCGAGGTCGGCGAGACCATCACGATCAAGGAGGGCTCTTTCGCGGGCCTTCCCGGCACGATCAGCGAGATCAAGCCCGAGAGCGGCAAGCTCACGGTCCTCGTCTCGCTGTTCGAGCGCGAGACCCCGGTCGAGCTCAGCTTCGACCAGGTCACGAAGCTCTAAGACTTCCCGAGGCCGAGTCCTCGGGGGAACCGCTGCCCGGAAATGCCGGGTGTGCGGGAGAACGGGATGCCGAGGCATCCGTTCGAAGGAAAGGAAACACGAATGGCACCGAAGAAGAAGGTGACCGGCCTGATCAAGCTTCAGATCAACGCCGGTGCAGCCAACCCGGCGCCGCCGATCGGCCCCGCGCTCGGTCAGCATGGCGTCAACATCATGGAGTTCTGCAAGGCGTACAACGCCGCGACCGAGTCGCAGCGCGGCAACGTCATCCCCGTGGAGATCACCGTCTACGAGGACCGCAGCTTCACGTTCGTTCTGAAGACCCCTCCGGCCGCCGAGCTCATCAAGAAGGCCGCCGGCCTGCAGAAGGGCTCGTCGACCCCGCACACGACCAAGGTGGGCAAGCTCACCAAGGAGCAGGTGCGTCAGATCGCTGAGACGAAGCAGCCCGACCTGAACGCGAATGACATCGAGGCCGCCTCGAAGATCATCGCCGGCACCGCCCGTTCCATGGGCATCACGGTCGAGGACTGAGGGGGATAGGAAACATGGCTACCAAGTCCAAGGCCTTCCAGGCCGCTGCCGCCAAGATCGAGGCGGACAAGTTCTACACGCCGACAGAGGCCGTCGCGCTCGCGAAGCAGACGGGTTCGGCGAAGTTCGACTCGACCGTCGAGGTCGCACTCAAGCTCGCCGTCGACCCCCGCAAGGCCGACCAGATGGTGCGCGGCACCGTCATCCTCCCGCACGGCACGGGCAAGACCGCCCGCGTCATCGTGTTCGCGACGGGTCCGGCCGCTGAGGCCGCGATCGCCGCGGGTGCGGACGAGGTCGGCGGCGCCGAGCTCATCGAGAAGGTCGCCGGCGGCTGGACCGCGTTCGACGCGGCCGTCTCGACGCCCGAGCTCATGGGCCAGGTCGGTCGTCTGGGTAAGGTGCTGGGTCCCCGCGGCCTCATGCCCAACCCCAAGACCGGCACCGTGACCCCCAACCCGGCCAAGGCCGTGGAGGAGATCAAGGGCGGCAAGATCGAGTTCCGCGTCGACAAGCACGCCAACGTGCACTTCGTCGTGGGCAAGGCGTCGTTCTCGGCCGACCAGCTCGACGAGAACCTCAAGGCGGCTCTCGAGGAGATCATCCGCCTCAAGCCCTCGAGCTCGAAGGGCCGTTACATCCAGAAGGGCGCCGTGTCGACCACGTTCGGCCCCGGCATCCCGCTGGACGTCAACTCCCTCTGATCCCCGGATCGGAACGTACGGGGCTCCACCTTCGGGTGGGGCCCCGTCTTCGTCGTCGCGGGCGCGTCTCAACGGCGGAGATCGGGATCGATCTGCCGGGAACGGATGCCTCGGCACGGCGTGTCGGCGAGGATCTCCGAGTGGAGAGACTCGCGTCCGGGCGACGGGTAGCGTCGGAGGGTGGCGAACTCCCTGCAAGATCTCCTCGGCATCGAAGGGCCGATCGTGCTCGGGCCGTTCGGCGGGCTGTCGTCGGTCGGGCTCACGGCGGAAGTCAGCAATCTCGGCGGGCTCGGGTCGTACGGGCTGTACGGATACTCGCCCGAGCGGATCCTCGACACCGTCGGACAGCTGCGGGCGGCGACGGATCGCCCCTTCGCGGTGAACCTGTGGCTTCCGGTCGGTGACGAGGCGACCCCCGCCGATGTCGACCTCGGTCCGACCCTCGCCGCCATGGCGCCCCTGTACGAAGCCGCCGATGCCGCGGTGCCGACTCCGCCCGAGCGATTCCTTCCCGACGTCGAGGCACAGCTGGCGGCCGTGCTCGAGGCCCGTCCGGCGGCGCTCAGCGTCGTCTTCGGAGTGCCGAGCGCGGCCGTCGTCGAGGCCGCAGGGGAACGAGGCATCCGGATCATCGGCACCGCCACCAGCGTCGCAGAGGCGGTCGCGCTCGAAGAGGGCGGCGTCGACGCCATCGTCGCGACGGGATTCGAGGCGGGCGGTCATCGCGTGGCATTCCTGCGGCGGCCCGAGGAGTCGCTCGTGGGAACGCTCGCACTCGTGCCGCAGGTCGTCGACGCCGTGGGCCTGCCCGTGATCGCCGCGGGCGGGATCGCCGACCGGAGGGGCGTGGCCGCAGCGATCGCTCTCGGCGCCGCCGGTGTGCAGGTGGGGACGGCCTTCCTGCGAACGCGGGAGTCGGCGGCGACCGACGGCCACCGCGCCGCCATCGCCGGCGCCGCCGAGACCGACACCGTGCTGACGCGGGCGATGAGCGGGAGGCTGGCGCGAGGCCTCCCCAACCGGGCGATGCGGGCGCTCGAGACCGCCGGCGTCCTCGCACCGTTCCCCGCACAGAACTGGGCGACCGGAGGGTTCCGCGCGGCGGCCGCCGCGCGCGGCGACGCAGACCTCGTCTCGCTGTGGGCGGGGCAGGCGGCGGGGCTTGCCACCCGTGAGCGTGCCGCCGACGTCTTCGCCGAGCTCGCCGCCGGACTTCTCCCGCGACGATCGGGCAACGAAGCGTAACCGGATGGAATGGATTCCATCACGGCATGTTCTACTTGAAAGTCCCGGGACGCCCGCGAACCCGCGAGGCGCTTCCCCCGCACTCACCCCATCAGGAACAGCACAGCACTATGTCACGTCGCCCTCTCACCGCACTCGTCCTCGCCGCCGCCGCAGCGCTCGCCCTCTCGGCATGCAGCTCCGCCGCACCTGAGCCGTCCGGTTCCGCCGCCGGCGCAGCCGACCTCGGCCTCGTCACCGAGGGCACTCTCACCGTCGCGACGGAGGGCACGTACCGCCCCTTCAGCTACCACGACGAGAGCGGCGCCCTCGTCGGCTTCGACGTCGAGATCGCCGAGGCCGTCGCCGAGAAGCTCGGCCTCGAGATCGAGTTCGCCGAGACGCAGTGGGACGCGATCTTCGCGGGACTGGATGCCGGCCGCTTCGACGTCATCGGCAACCAGGTCTCGATCAACCCCGAGCGCGAGGAGAAGTACCTCTTCAGCGAGCCGTACACCGTCTCGCCCGGCGTCATCGTCGTGCGCGAGGACGACGACTCGATCTCGAGCTTCGACGACCTCGCCGGCAAGACCACCGCGCAGTCGCTCACGAGCAACTGGTACGAGCTCGCCGAGGCGAGCGGCGCGACCGTCGAAGCCGTCGAAGGCTGGGCGCAGGCCGTCGCCCTGCTCGAGCAGGGTCGCGTCGATGCCACCGTCAACGACAGCCTGACCTACCTCGACTACGAGAACACCGAGGGCCCGACCGGCCTGAAGATCGCCGCCGAGACCGACGAGCCGAGCCTGAGCGCCTTCGCCCTCACAAAGGACAAGGAGGCTCTCGTCGAGGCGATCGACGAAGCCCTCGCCGAGCTCCGCGAGGAGGGCGTGCTCGCCGAGATCAGCGAGAAGTACTTCGGAGACGACGTCACCCAGTAGACCCTGGACCGCCGCTCGCCCTAGCGTGGGCGGGCGGCGGTTTCGTCTGCCCGGAAGGGAGGAGCGCCCATGGACGGCAGCACCTGGCAACTGCTGGTCGACTCGTTCTGGCCCCTGCTGCTGGCCGCGATCACCGGGACGATCCCGCTCGCGCTGGCGTCGTTCGCGTTCGGCCTGATCATCGCGATCCTCATCGCGCTCATGCGACTGTCGCGCAACCGCGTGGTGTCGGGCGCTGCGCGCGTCTACATCTCGGCCATCCGCGGCACGCCTCTGCTCGTGCAGCTGTTCGTGATCTTCTACGGCATGCCGTCGGTCGGGATCGTGATCGACCCGTGGCCGGCGGCGATCATCGCGTTCTCACTGAACGTCGGCGGGTACGCGGCCGAGATCGTCCGTGCCGCCATCCTCTCGGTGCCCAAGGGGCAATGGGAGGCGGCCCACACCGTCGGCTTCTCGCAGACCAGGACCCTGACGCGCATCGTCCTCCCGCAGGCTGCACGCGTGTCGGTGCCGCCGCTGTCGAACACCTTCATCTCGCTCGTGAAGGACACCTCGCTCGCGTCGACCATCCTCGTGACCGAGATGTTCCGCCGAGCGCAGCAGATCGCGGCGTTCTCGTTCGAGGTCCTGCCCATCTACCTCGAGGCGGCACTCATCTACTGGATCATCTGCCTCGCGCTCTCGGCCGGCCAGAACGCCATCGAACGGAGGCTCGACCGCTATGTCGCCCACTGACCCCCACGACGACGCGCTCGCTCCGCCCGCTCCTGCCGACGACCAGCCGCTGCTGCGGGTGTCGGGGCTCACGAAGAGCTTCGGCGCCCATCGCGTGCTGGACGGAGTCGACCTCGAGGTCCGTCGCGGCGAGGTCGTCGTGCTGATCGGCCCCAGCGGATCGGGCAAGACCACGGTGCTGCGCTCGCTCAACGGCCTCGAGACGCCCGAGGCGGGATCGGTCGCGTTCGCCGACGGGCCGCGCGTCGACTTCGCCGCGCCCGTGTCGAAGGCCGACCGCATCTCGCTGCGTGACCAGTCGGCGATGGTCTTCCAGCACCACAATCTGTTCCCCCACCGAACGGTGATCCAGAACGTCATCGAGGGTCCGGTGTACGCGCACGGCGTGCCGAAGGCCGAGGCGATCGCGCGGGCCGAGGCGCTGCTCGAGCGAGTCGGCCTGAGCGAGAAGCGCGATGCGTACCCGTTCCAGCTGTCCGGCGGCCAGCAGCAGCGTGTGGGGATCGTGCGAGCGCTCGCCCTGCAGCCGAAGCTCCTGCTGTTCGACGAGCCCACGAGCGCCCTCGACTCCGAGCTCGTCGGCGAGGTTCTGCTCGTGCTCAAGGAGCTCGCCGACGAGGGCTGGACGATGCTCATCGTGACCCATGAGCTCGCGTTCGCCCGGCAGGTGGCGGACGAGGTGCTCTTCTTCGACGACGGAGTCATCGTCGAGCGCGGGGCGCCGAAGGAGCTCTTCACGAACCCCCGGCACGACCGCACCCGGCGCTTCGTCGACCGCCTGCTCCGCCCGTTCGAAGACTGAGGGAGCTGGGGCGCGAGCGGGCGTCACGCTGAGGGGTGCACCTCGAAGCCGCGCTGGCCGGTCGGCGGGGCATCCGTCACCGTCGCCGACTCGACCCGCGAACCGGGCGGGCCGCCGGCCATCCACGCGAGCACCTCGTCCACCTGCGCGTCGGTGCCCTCGACCTCGGCCTCGACGGCGCCGTCGCGCCGGTTGCGGACCCAGCCCGCGACGCCGGCCTCACGCGCGACCATGCGCATCGTGTAGCGGTAGCCGACCCCCTGCACGTCGCCGCGAACGATCACGTGGACCCGTCTCATGTCTCCATCGTGCCCGCTGCGGGTGTCGCGCCGCGAGGCGGAATGACAGGATGCCTGCATGGGAACCGTCGACGACCTGCTGACGCAGCTCGATCCCGCCGATCGCGCGGCGGTGGAGCGGCTGTACGACGTGGCGCGGGAGGTCGTGCCCGAGGCTGAGCAGGGGACAGGGTATGGAATGCCTGCTCTCGTCTACCGGGGCAAGCCGCTCATCTCGGTGATGCGCGCGAAGAAGCACATCGGGGTGTACCCCTTCAGCCCGGCGGCGGTGAGCGCCGTCGCGGAGTCCCTCGGCGCGCACCCGGGCATCGGGATCGACAAGGGCACGATCCGCTTCCAGCCGGAGCATCCGCTGCCGGACGACGCGGTGCGCGCGCTCGTGCGCGCCCGCAAGGAGCAGATCGAGGGCTGACTCAGTGGGGGAGCACGAGGCTCACCCCGAGGGCGATCATGACGACGGCGATGACGGCGTCGAGGATCCGCCACGCGCGCGGGGTCGAGAGCCAGCGCCCGAGGTAACGCGCGCCGAAGGCGAGGCCGAAGAACCAGATGACGCTCGCCGCCATCGCCCCGGCGGCGAACAGCCATCGCTGGTCCCCGTGCGTGTTCGCGACGGTGCCGAGCAGGAACACCGTGTCGAGGTAGACGTGGGGGTTGAGCCACGTGAGGGCGAGACACGTGAGCACGACCGGAAGCAGGCGCGTGCGCGTCGCCGTGGTCGTCGCACCACCCGTGCCGGCGGCGGGCGAGGCATCCGGCTCCTCGGCCACCGCGAACGATCGGTCGGACGGCCGCCACGCGCGCCGCGCCGCGAGCACGCCGTAGGTCACGAGGAAGGCGGCACCGGCCCACCGCACCGCCTCGACGAGCCACGGCACGGCCTGCAGCACGAGTCCGACGCCCGACACGCCCAGGGCGATGAGCAGGGCATCGGATGCCGCGCAGATCGCGGCCACGACGAAGACGTGCTCGCGGCGCAGACCCTGCCGCAGCACGAAGAGGTTCTGCGCGCCGATGGCGATGATGAGCGAGAATCCGAGACCGAGTCCGGCGATGACGGGCGTGAGCACCCTTCGACGCTAGGCGCGGCCGGCCTTTCAGTCCAGCTGATGATTCTTCAGGTGCATTAGCCTGGCTTACGATGAGGATTCCGCTGGAACTGGCCGAGACCGTCGCCGCCGTCGTCGACGAGGGAACCCTCGACGCGGCCGCGCGGCGTCTTCACGTCACGCCGTCGGCGGTGAGCCAGCGCATCAAGGCTCTCGAGGAGCAGCTCGGCAGGGTCGTGCTGGTGCGCTCGAAGCCCGCGCGCCCGACCGATGCCGGCGTCGCCGTGGTGCGCCTCGCGCGTCAGCTGGCGCTCCTCGAGCACGACACCCTGACCGAACTGGGCGCCGACCCCGACGAGAAGGCGCGCACCTCGGTGCCGCTGGCGGTCAACGCCGACTCCCTCGGCACGTGGTTCCTCGAGCCCCTCGCGCGGCTGTCGCAGCGGCATCCGGTCGTGTTCGACCTCCACCGCGACGACCAGGACTTCACCGCCGGGCTCCTCGAGACGGGCACCGTCATGGGCGCCGTCACGTCGCGGGCGACGCCGGTGGCCGGATGCCGCGTCAGCACGCTCGGCGCGATGAGATACGAGGCCGTCGCCACCCCGCGGTTCGTCGAACGCTGGCTGCCCGAGGGCGCAACGCCCGAGGCCCTCGCATCGGCGCCCGTCGTGGACTTCGACCGGCGCGACGACCTGCAGAACCAATGGCTGCAGGCCGCGGGCGTCGGCGGTCGGCCGCCGCGGCACTTCGTGCCCGCATCGAACGACTTCGCCACCGCCGTGCGGCTCGGACTCGGGTGGGCGCTGCTGCCGACCTTTCAGTCGGAGGCGCCCCTCGCCGGCGGGGAGCTCGTGCGCCTGGGCGGCCCGCCCGTCGACGTTCCGCTGTACTGGCAGCAGTGGAACCTGCGCTCAGCGCTCCTCGACGCCATCGCCGAGGAGATCGTCGCCGAAGCGCGGCGCGTGCTCATGTCCGTCGCCTGAGCGCGGCGGGTCACAGGTGCCCCTTCGGCGAGCCTCAGTCGTCGCTCACGCGGAGCACGAGCTTGCCGCGCGTGTGCCCCTCCTCGAGCAAGCGATGGGCCGCGGCGGCCTCCGCGAGGTCGAAGACCCGGTCGATGTAGACCTGCACGGCGCCGGAGTCGAGCAGCCGTCCGACGGTCGCGAGCGCGCCCCCGTCGGGAATGACCTTGTAATTCGTCGCACGTACGCCGGCCTCCGCCGCCGCGTCGGCATAGCCGGGCCACGAACCCGTCGGCACGACGACGTAGAGGCCGCCGGGCCGCAGGATGCCGAGGGAGCGTGCTCCGATCTCGCCCCCCACGAGGTCGACCACGACGTCCACCTCGCCGGCGACCTCCTCGAAGCGCGTCGTGGTGTGGTCGATGACGACCGCCGCGCCGAGCTCGCGCAGCCAGGAGGCGTTCCGCCCCGACGCCGTGGCGGTCACGTGCGCGCCGAAGTACGCCGCCAACTGCACGGCGAAGTGGCCGACACCGCCGCTGCCGGCGTGGATGAGGATCCGCTGCCCCTCGTGCGCGTGCGCGGTCTCGACGATGAGTCCCCACGCCGTGAGGGCCGCGAGCGGCACGCCTGCCGCCTCCACGTGCGACAGGGAGGTGGGCTTGCGCGCGACAGAGAGGGACGGCACGACGGCGTACTCGGCGTACGTGCCGCCCGTGCGCGGAAAGGCCGCCATGCCGAACACGGGTGTCCCCGGCGCGAGGGGGTGCGCGTCGTACGGGCTCTTCACGACGATCCCGCTGAAGTCGAAGCCGAGGCCGGACGGGAACGAAGGGATCTGCGCCGACACGCCGGCGCCCGATCGCGTCTTCGCATCGATCGGGTTGATCCCGGCGGCGACCACGCGCACGAGGAGTTCGCTGATCACGGGCGACGGCACGGGAACGGATGCCTCGCGCAGCGTGTCCGCGCCGCCGGGCGCATCGAACACGACCGCGCGCATCGACGTCGGCGGCGTGGACACCGCCACGAGGTCGGCGTCCAGGGAGGGGGCTGATCGCAGCGGCCGGAATCTCATCGGGCGCTCCTTCCGCGTGCACGTCGTCGTCGGCGGGCATCGCCTGCCCCCGTGAACACAGTCAACCGCGCACGTGTCTCGCCCGTGTTACGCGGGTGCTACCGGGCGGAGAAACCCTCCGGAGACTCGCCCGCGGTCAGCGCGTGCAGCAGGCGCGAGAGATTCCGGATGTCGTCGATGGGCCAGTCCTCCAGCGCGTCGACGAGAGCGCGCTCCTGCGGCGCCCGCGCCGCGGCCAGGCGCTCCAGCCCGTGCGCGGTCGGCGAGAGCAGGCTCGACCGGCCATCGTCGGGATCGGGGGTGCGCGCGATGAGACCGAGCTGCTCGAGCTCTCGCACCGTGCGGCTGATCTGACCCTTGTCGGCCATGAGGCTGTCGGCCAGCGCGGACAGCGTGACCGACTCCCGCCGGACGATCGTCGTGAACACCTTGTAGGCGCCGGGCAGCATGCCCGGGCTCACGCGTTGGGCGTTGTCCGCGATGACGCGGCGGAACCGGTTGATCAGCTCACCGAACTCCGCCTCGAGGGCGCGCACCGCCTCGGTGCGCGCCTCGCGGGTCTCGTCGGCGGTCATCGTGTTCGACACTAGCGGCGAGCGGATGCCTCGTCGGCCGTGGCCGCGGCCCGCGCGGCTGCCGGGGCATCCGGAACCTGCTCGTCCGCCGTCGCCGTGAGCGCCGCCATCCCCTCGGCGGTCGAGACCGTTGCCAGGTCGGCCTCGCTCGCGGACGCGCGCTCGCTGGTGGTCATGCGGGTGAGGGGCACATTCGGCAGGAAGACGATCGCGATGAGGCTGACGACGGCAAGCGGCACCGCGATGAGGAAGGAGTGCGCGATCGCCTGGGCGTAGATGTCCTCGACGATCAGGCGGATCGACTCGGGCAGTTGGGACACCTGCGGGATGGTGCCCGACTGCAGCTGCTGGCCGATCGCCGCACCCTTCTCGCCGAGCTTCATGAGCGCGGCCGCGATGTCGTCCTTGCGATCGGAGAACAGGCCGGTCGCCGAGGTCGCCAGTGCGGCGCCCATCACCGAGACGCCGATCGTGCCGCCGAGGCTGCGGAAGAAGGTGACGCCCGAGCTGGCGACGCCGATCTCGCTCGGCCGGGCGGTGTTCTGCACGATCAGCACGAGGTTCTGCATCGTCATGCCGACGCCCGCGCCGAGCAGGAACATGTACACCGAGACCAGCGCGAAGTTCGTGTCGTAGTGGATGGTCGAGAGCAGGTACGAGCCGGCGATGAGCAGGATGCCCCCCGCGACGAGGTACGGCTTCCAGTGGCCGTGGCGGGTGACGAGACCGCCGACGACGATCGAGGCGAGGAGCAGGCCGCCGATCATGGGGATCGTCATGAGCCCCGCCTCGGTCGGCGTCGCGCCTCGCGCGAGCTGCATGTACTGGCTCAGGAACACCGAGGTGCCGAACATCGCGACGCCGATCGAGATCGATGCGATCACAGCCAGCGTGAAGGTGCGATCGCGGAACAGCGTGAGCGGCACGAGCGGCTCCTTCGAGCGAAGCTCGACCAGGACGAACAGCCCCGCGGCGAGCAGGGCCCCGCCGACCATGAGGATCGTCTCGAGGCTCCACCAGGCGTACTCCTTGCCGGCGTTGGTGACCCACAGCAGGAGCAGCGAGACCGCGGTCGACAGCAGCACGATGCCGAGGTAGTCGATGCGGACCTTCGCCTTGGGCCGTGCTGGCAGATGGAGCGTGCGCTGCATCATGACGAGCGCGGCGACGGCGAACGGCAGGGCGATGAAGAAGTTCCAGCGCCAGTCGATCGTGTCGGTGATGAAGCCGCCGAGCAGCGGCCCTCCGACGGTTGCGACGGCCATGACGGCGCCGAACAGGCCCATGTAGCGGCCGCGCTCACGGGGGCTGATGATGTCGGCCATGATCACCTGGCTGAGGGCGGCCAGGCCGCCGGCGCCGATGCCCTGCACTGCGCGGAAGGCGATGAGCGTGCCCGGATCCTGCGAGAAGCCGGCGGCGGCGGTGGCGAGCACGAAGATCACGATCGCGAGCTGGATGAGCAGCTTGCGGTTGAAGAGGTCGGCGAGCTTGCCCCAGATCGGCGTGGAGATGGCGGTCGTCAGCAGCGTCGCGGTGACGACCCACGTGAAGGCGGCCTGGTCGCCGCCGAGGTCATGGACGATGACCGGCAGCGATGTCGACACGACGGTCGAGGCGAGCATCGACACGAACATGCCCAAGAGGAGACCCGTGAGCGCCTGCAGCACGCGACGGTGGCGGCGCTTGTCGTCGGTCGTGGGCGCGACGGCATCGGTCGCGGCGGAGATGGCGGCCATGGTGATCCTTCTGATGGGGGAGCCGCGGCGACGGTGGCGGGCTGTACTTGATCTGGGTCAACAGTTGAGAGAAGTCAACTATATGGGTAATCGTTGATGTGCGTCAACTATTCCCGGGTGGGAGGATGAAGGCGTGTTCAGCGTCGAGCTGGTTCCGGATGCCTCGACCGAGCGCGCCGTGCGCGACGACTGGGGGGCCCTTCAGGCGGCCGGGCTGCCGAGCTCCGGTCGCAATCCCTCGCCCAGCAACCGCCCGCATGTGACGATGGCCGTCCGAGAGCACCTCGACACCACTGCGCTCGCGGGAGTCGAGGACCTCCTGCCCGTCCCGCTCGAACTGGGCGGCCTGCTGCTGTTCCGCCACTCACGGACCGTCGTCGTCGCGCGTCAGGTGGTGGTGACGACGAAGCTCCTCGCGCTGCACCGGGCGATCGCCGATCGGCTCGGGCCGCCCGAGCCGCGGTACGCGAACACCGGCCCCGATCGGTGGACGCCGCACGTCACCCTCGTGCGATCCGTCACGCCGGAGCTGCTGCCGCGGGTGCTCGATGCGATCGCGGCCCCGCACATCGTGGGCCACGCGACGGGACTGCGGGTGTGGGATGCCTCGGCGAAGGCGATCACCACGCTGCGGTGACCTGCTCAGTCGGCGAGGGCGAGGGCGCGGAACGGCTGCCGGGGAGCCGCGGGATGAGGCATCCGCTCGAGGGGAGTCCTCGCCTTGGTGGTGCGATGGTAGAGCTCGTCGATGAGAGCGGTCGCCAGGCGCACGAGCTTGGCGATCTCGGCGTCGTCGCGATCGACCCACGCGCAGCGGGGCTCGTCGCCGACCGGCACGAAGCCGTCGTGCTGCTCCCACGCGACGAGCGTGCGCTCGGCGCCGAGCACGTGCTGCTGCCACCAGACCTGCCGGAGGTAGGACCGGGGGATGCTGCGCCACGGCTTGTTGGTGGTCTTGATCTCGGCGAGCACGATGCGTCCCGCGGTGTCGACCGCGATCCCGTCGGGCGTTGCCAGATGGCGCTTCTCGACGACGGCGTGGAAGAGCGCCGACGACGGCTGCACTCCGTGGGTCGCGGCCACCCATGCTGCGATCTCCGGCTCGCGCGCCCGTCCGTGGGCCGTGTAGGCGTTCCCGGAGAAGCCCGAGCCCATGAGCTTCGCGTCAGCGGCGCGAGAGATGGCCTTGTCGGAGGTCAGGGTCGCGACATCCGTCGCCGTGATTCCCCGGGAGCGTGCACGCACCCAGGCCACCCGGTCGCGAGAGTCCGCGACGATGCGGGCGGCGAGTTCGGGAGTCACCCTTCGAGGCTACGCCGCTCGCGCGACATCCGCCGACGCGACCCGCGCGTGAGTGCCGGCGCCGTGCGCGCCCCGCCGCTGTGGCGCCCGCTCGCGCGCTCTCTCCCCGTCTGCGGCCCCCGCTCACCAGCTCCCGCCCTCCGTGCGTGTCCCGAAGTTCGCCGCCTCGGCATCCGCCGGGCGGCGAACTTCGGGACACGCGGCGAAAAGATCGGGACACGGACACCGGGGAAGACGGGCCGGGGGATCGCGGGGCTCAGGCGTGTCGGTCGAGGAAGGCGTAGACCTCGTTGTCGTCGACGCCTGGAAAGGCGCCGCGGGGGAGCGGTGAGAACATCTGCATGTGCACGCGGGCGCTCGGCCACGCCTTGCCCTCCCACCGCGAGGTCACCTCGGCGGGCGCGCGCCGGCAGCAGGACTCGTCGGGGCAGGTGGACGTCGCCCGCTTCTGCGTCTCGCGGCCGCGGAACCACCGCGCGTCGTCGAAGGGCACGCCGACGGTGATCGAGAACTCCCCCTCGCTCGTCGTCCCCGTCTGGGTCGAGCACCAGTAGGTGCCGGCCGGAGTGTCGGTGTACTGGTAGTGCTCGGTCGTGCGGTTCTGCTCGCCGAAGGCCGCCCGCGCCGAGAACCTGCGGCACGCGATCTGTCCGTCGACAGCGCCGGTGACGTCCATCGGCAGCGGCAGGTCGTCATTCTCGTAGACCCTCGTGATGGCTCCCGAGCCGTCGACGCGCAGGAAGTGCAGCCGGATGCCCAGGTGCGTCGTGGCGAGGTTCGTGAGCCGCATGCCGGCGGCCTCGTGGGTGACGCCGAACGCATCGCGGAAGTCCTCGACGGCGAGGTTGCGATCCTTCTTCGCCTGCTGGAGGAAGGCGACGGAGGCGGTCTCGGGCATGAGGCAGCACGCCGCGTAGTAGTTGATCTCGAGGCGCTGCTTGAGGAAGTCGGCGTAGTCGGTGGGCCGCCGGTGCCCGAGAAGCCGATGCGCCATCGCCTGCAGCGCCATGGATCGCAGACCGTGGCCACCGGGGATCGAAGCCGGCGGCAGGTAGATGCGCCCATTCTCGAGATCCGTGATCGACCGGGTCGAATGGGGGAGGTCGCTGACGTAGATCAGCTCGAAGCCCAGCCGCTCGGCCATGATGCTTACGGTGCGGTGGGTCAGGGCGCCGGAGACGTGCCCCGCCGCCTTGAGCTGCTTCTCGGCGAGCTTCTCGATGTCGGGCAGATAGTTGTCGTGCGCGCGCATCTCGAGTCGCAGCTCGGTGTTGGCGCGCCGTGCCTCCTCAGGGGTGGCGATCGCCTCGCGCTCGCGGCGCTGCAGCTCTCGGTGAAGTCCGAGGATCGACTCCAGCGTCTCGTCGGTCATGCCCTTGGTCACCTTCACGGGCGCGATGCCCAGCTGACGGAACACCGAGCCCGCCTGGGCGCGCTCGAGCTCGATCTCGAGTGCGGCCCGCCGGTTGGGCGGCTCGTTGGAGAGGAGCTCTGCCACCTCGACCCCGGTCGCCGAGGCGATCGCCTGCAGCAGTGACAGCTTCGGCTCGCGCTTGCCGTTCTCGATGAGACTCAGCTGGCTGCCCGCCACGCCCACGCGCTCGCCGAGTTCATCCAGGGTGAACCCGTGCGAGATGCGCTGGTGGCGGATGCGGTGACCCAGGGTCGACAATTCGAGCGACGTCGGCATTCCTTGATCATAACGAAAGAATTGCAACTCTTGACGGCTGTTACGGCGCGAAGACGCACCGCAATCGAGAGAAAGTGGAACAAGTCCACCGATCTGAACGTCGAATCGAAGAGGAGCGACCCATGGCCCTGGCCGACATCTTCACCCGCACGGAAGCCTCCGGCGCCGCGCGCCCGGCTGTCACCCGGACCCACGGCGATGTGCCGGCGATCCGGGGGGCGGGGATGGCCGACCTGGTCGCGTGGGTCGACGAGATCGCGGCGCTCACGAAGCCAGATCGCGTTCACTGGGTGGACGGCTCGCGTGCAGAGAACGATGCGCTCCTGCGGCAGATGGTCGACGAGGGCAAGCTCATCAAGCTCAACCCCGAGTGGCGTCCGGGTTCGTACCTCGCCCGGTCGCACCCGAGCGACGTCGCTCGCACCGAGGGTCGCACGTTCATCGCCTCCGAGCGCGAAGAGGATGCCGGCCCGACGAACAACTGGGTCGCGCCGGACGAGATCCGCACCACCATCACGCCCCTGTTCGACGGGTCGATGAAGGGCCGCACGATGTACGTCGTGCCGTTCTCGATGGGGGCCGTGGG
Source organism: Microbacterium sp. MF43 (assembly GCF_012847295.1). Classification (GTDB taxonomy): domain Bacteria; phylum Actinomycetota; class Actinomycetes; order Actinomycetales; family Microbacteriaceae; genus Microbacterium. The sequence goes on along the minus strand of NZ_JABBDY010000002.1, from coordinate 459,983 downwards.
CGGTCCGCTCTCGCACATCGGCGTCCAGGTCACCGACAGTGCGTACGCGGTCGCCTCGATCGAGATCATGACCCGGGTGGGCACGGACGTGCTGCGCGAGATCGCCGGCGGAGCACCGTGGGTGAAGACGGTCCACTCCGTCGGCGCCCCCCTCGAGGCCGGCCAGCAGGACGAGCCGTGGCCGTGCAATGACGAGAAGTACATCGTGCACTTCCCCGACACCCTCGAGGTCTGGTCGTACGGCTCGGGCTACGGCGGCAACGCCATTCTCGCGAAGAAGTGCTTCGCCCTGCGCATCGCGTCCGTCATCGGGCGCAACGAGGGCTGGCTCGCCGAGCACATGCTGCTGATCCGCGTGATCGACCCGGCCGGGCGGGCGTACCACCTGGCCGCGGCGTTCCCGTCGGCGTGCGGCAAGACCAACCTCGCGATGCTGCGCCCCACGATCCCCGGCTGGCGCGTCGAGACTCTCGGCGACGACATCGCGTGGCTGCGTCCCGGAGACGACGGCCGGCTCTGGGCGATCAACCCCGAGGCGGGCTTCTTCGGCGTCGCTCCCGGCACCGGCGAGTCCACCAACGTCACGGCCGTGGAGACCCTGTGGGGCAACACGATCTTCACGAACGTCGCGCTGCGCCCGGACGGCGACGTGTGGTGGGAGGGCCTCACCGACGAGCCGCCGGCCGAGCTCACCGACTGGGAGGGCAACCCCTGGACTCCGGCATCCGGTCGTCCCGCCGCCCACCCCAACTCGCGCTTCACGGTGCGTGCCGAGCAGTGCCCGCAGATCGCGGCGGACTGGGATGCCCCCGAGGGCGTCCCGCTCGACGCGATCCTGTTCGGCGGACGTCGCGCCACCAACGTTCCGCTGGTCGTCGAGGCGACCGACTGGACCCACGGCGTCTTCATGGGAGCGAACATCTCGTCCGAGCGCACGGCGGCGGCCGAGGGCACCGTCGGCGAGCTGCGCCGCGACCCGTTCGCCATGCTCCCCTTCTGCGGATACAACATGGCCGACTACTTCGGCCACTGGCTGAAGGTCGGCCAGAGCCTGCGCTTCGACCGGGCGCCGCGCATCTTCCAGGTGAACTGGTTCCGCAAGGGATCGGATGGACGGTTCCTCTGGCCCGGCTTCGGCGACAACGCCCGCGTCATCGACTGGATCATCCGGCGCCTGGACGGCGAGGTGGGCGCGGTCGACAGCCCGATCGGCCGCCTGCCGCGCACCGACGACCTCGACCTCGACGGCATCGACGTGCCCCAGGCGGATCTCGACGAGCTGTTCGCGGTCGATGCCGGGTCCTGGCTCCGTGAGGCCGACCTCACGGAGGAGTTCTTCCGCGAGTTCGACGGCCGTGTGCCCGCCCCGCTGTGGGCCGAGCTTGCCGCGCTGCGCTACCGACTGCAGCGCGCCTGATCCCCGAGAGGGGAAGGATGCCCCGACCCGGCGCTGTGCCGCGGGTCGGGGCATCCGTCTGTCCGGGGCCCGGGGAGGCGGTCCTGCCGCGGCGCGCGGCACCCGAGCGACCCGCGCAGGCCGGCGTCAGACGAGGAGCTGGTGCTTCGCGAGATCGCGGTAGAGCGGGGTCGAGGCGACGAGCTCGGAGTGCGTGCCCTGGCCGACAACGCGGCCGCGGTCCATCACGACGATGTGATCGCTGTCGACCACCGTCGAGAGCCGGTGCGCGATGACGATCAGCGTGCGCCCTGCGGCGACGGCGTCGATCGCCTCGCGCATCCGCTGCTCGTTGAGGCCGTCGAGCGATGACGTCGACTCGTCCAGCAGCAGGATCGGCGGCGCCGCCAGGAGCGCGCGGGCGATCGCGAGCCGCTGACGCTCGCCGCCCGACAGCATGACGCCGCTCTCACCCACCGGCGCCTCGAGTCCGAGGTCGCTGCGGTCGAGCACATCGCCGAGGTTCACGGCGCGCAGCACGGCCTCGCACTCGGCATCCGTCGCTTCGGGGGAGGCGAGGCGCAGGTTGTCGCCGATCGTCCCCGCGAGCGTCGGTGCGTCCTGCTCGACGTAGCCGAGCTTCGCACGCAGGTCGTCGCGGTCGAGGGCCCGCACGTCCGTGCCGTCGAGCAGGATCGCGCCCCCGGTCGGATCGTAGAACCGCTCGATGAGCGCCAGGGTCGTGCTCTTTCCGGCGCCCGACGGTCCGACGAGCGCGACCCGGGCACCCCGCGGCACGCGGAACGAGACGCCGCGCAGGACCTCGCCCTCGGAAGGGAGGTCGGAAAGGGCATCGCCGGATGCCTCTTCCCGCACGATCGCGGAGGCGCCGACGTGGGCGTTCTCGAGCACGGCGATCGCTTCGGTCTCGGCCTTGCGGCGTGCGGCGACGACTGCCTCGGGGTAGCCGAAGCGAACGTCGCGGAACTCCACGGCCGGCGTGCCGGGGCCTGCCGGCTCCGGCGCGGCGACGACGGCAGCGGCGAGCTCGGGGTCGTTCTGCGACTCGGTCGGCAGGTCGAGCACCTCCTGGATGCGTCCGAGTGCGCCGAGCGCCTGGTTCACCGAGGTGATGGCTCCGAAGAACGAGCCGAGCGGCGCGATCAGCATGAAGAGGAACATGATGAAGGTCACGAGGCTCGCGATCGTGATCGCGCCGGTCGCGACGCGGAAGCCGCCGAGCCCGATCACGACGAGCAGCGACACCTGCAGCGCGATGCCGGCGATCGGCACGACCAGCGCCGACACCTTCGCGATGCGCACGCCCACGCGGTAGGCCTCCGTGGCGCGCTCGGTGACCGCCTCCACCTCGCGGTCGGTCGCGCCGGACGCGCGCACGGTGCGGATCGAACCCACGGCGCGCTCGACGCCGGAGGCGAGCTCGCCGACGCGTTCCTGCTGCTCGGTCGAGGCGGTGCGGATGCGGCCGCTCAGCGCGACGACGCCGACCACCGAGATGCCGATGACGACCACGATGATCCCCAGGAGCACCGGGTCGATCACGGCCATCGCGATGATCGCGCCGACGAACAGCAGACCGTTGCCGATGGCGTCGGCCAGCCCCTGGGTGAGCACCGCGTACAGCAGCGTCGTATCGCTGCCGACCCGGGACACGAGGTCGCCGGTGCGGCGCGCGTCGAACTCGCTGATCGGCAGGTGGAGGATGCGCGCGATCAGTTTGCGTCGGCTGGAGTACACGACCGCCGTGCCGGTGCGCTGGAGAAGGTAGTGCTGCCATCCCGAGATGAGGGACGCGGCGATCACGAAGCCGACGAGCGCCCACAGGAGCATGCCCAGGGGCAGCTCCTTCTGCACGCGGTCGATCACCTGTCCGACGAGCAGCGGCTGCACGAGCATCGTGGCCGCGCTGAGGACGCTCAGTCCGGCGACGATGACGAGCGTGCGCTTGTGCTCGAAGAGGAAGGGGAGCAGCTGGCCGAAGGTCGCGCGGGGGCCGGTGTCCTGCGGGCGGTCGCGTCGACCGCGGCGCCGGTCGGGCGCGGCGGGGCCGGCAGGGGCCTCGGCGGTATCGGTGGAGGGCATGGATGTACCTCGTGGGGATGGGGGCTTACCTTCGACCGTACTTCTTGTGGACGGCCTGTCTGGTCACTCCGAGCGAGAAGGCGATCGCCTGCCACGAGAAGCCGAGGTTGCGCGCCCGGCGGACGGCGACCTCCTCGGCGCGTGCGAGCTCGGCGCGTGCGGCGGCGAGCCGGTGCAGCTCGGCGAGCGGCTCATGTTCCGGTGCCGAGCCGATGAGGGTGCGAAGGTCGTCGCCGCTCACGTCTCTCCTTCAGAGTGCGGATGCCGCCGGCTGCGGCTCCGGCGTCAACCATAGTTGACACCTCCGCGCTCGTCAACTCTTGTTGACGTCGTCTCGGCGAGTTCGCGTGTCGTCGGGCGGGGTTAGGGTTGTCCGGTGCCCGCGCCCGTGATCGATGCGAAGAACCTGGTCAAGTCCTATCCGGTGAAGGGGAAGCCCGACTTCCTCGCCGTCGACGGTCTCTCGTTCGAGGTCGCGCCGGGGGAGTCGTTCGGGCTGCTCGGGCCGAACGGCGCCGGCAAGTCGACCACCATGAAGATGATCGGCGCGGTGTCGACTCGCACCGCCGGCGACCTGTCGATCCTCGGCCTCGACCCCGACCGCTACGGTCCTGAGATCCGCTCGCGCCTCGGCGTCGTGCCGCAGCAGGACAACCTCGACGGCGAACTCAACGCGCGCGAGAACCTCTACATCTACGGCCGCTACTTCGGGCTGCCGGGCAAGGTGTGCGCGCAGAAGGCCGACGAGCTCCTCGCGTTCGCCGCGCTCGAAGACAAGGCCAAGAGCAAGGTCGACCAGCTCTCGGGAGGCATGAAGCGCCGCCTCACGATCGCCCGCGGACTCATCAACGATCCGCGCATCCTGCTTCTCGACGAGCCGACCACCGGTCTCGACCCGCAGGCGCGGCACGTGCTGTGGGACCGCCTGTTCCGTCTCAAAGAGCGCGGCACGACGCTCGTGCTGACGACGCACTACATGGACGAGGCCGAGCAGCTGTGCGACCGCCTGATCGTCGTCGACAAGGGCCGCATCATGGCCGAGGGCACGCCCGCGTCGCTCATCCGGGAGCACTCGAGCCGCGAAGTGCTCGAGGTGCGCTTCGGGTCCGACCGCAACGAGCAGGTCGCCCCGCAGCTGCAGGGCATCGGCGATCGCGTCGAGGTGCTGCCCGATCGCGTGCTGGTGTATGCGAACGACGGCGAGGCGGCTCTCGAGCAGGTCGCTCAGCGCGGACTCCACCCGGTGACGAGTCTCGTGCGGCGCTCGAGCCTCGAGGACGTGTTCCTGCGCCTGACCGGAAGGACGCTGATCGAATGAGCGACGTCTCTTCGCCGGGCCCCGCAGACGAGCGGATGCCTCGGGCCGAGGCATCCGTCATCATCGACGCCGAGCTCGACGAGCTCAGGGCCGAGGCGCTCGAATGGGGACGCAAGCCTCGCGCGTTCAGCTCGCTCTACGTCACCGAGCACATGGTGCGCGCCATGCGTGCGTACGGCTGGACGATCATCGTCGGTGCGCTCGGCCAGCCTGTCCTGTACCTCCTCGGTCTGGCCGTCGGACTGGCCGCGCTCATCGACGCGCCCATCGACGTGGCGGGCGAGCAGGTGCCGTACCTCGTGTTCGTCGCGCCGGCGCTGCTCATGACGTCGGCGGTCGCCGTGGCATCCGAGGAATTCACCTACCCCGTGATGGCGGGCTTCAAGTGGCGCCGGTACTTCTACGGCTTCAACGCCTCGCCGATCGCGTCCGGGCAGATCGCGAACGGCGTCGTCGCCGGCGCCGGGGCCCGCATGGGTGTGACGGTCGTGCTGTACTTCCTGTTCATCGTGCTGTTCTTCGCGTGGCTGCAGCCCGACGCCACCCGACCTGGCACGGCCTGGATGGCGATCTTCGTCGCCCTCCTCGGCGGACTGGCCTTCGGCACCCCGCTGATGGCCTACGCCGCGTCGATCGAAGACGACAAAGGGCAGTTCGCCCTCGTGCAGCGCTTCGTCTTCATGCCGATGTTCCTCTTCTCGGGCACGTTCTATCCCCTGAGCGCCCTGCCCGACTGGCTCCAATGGATCGGCTGGGTCTCGCCCCTCTGGCATGCCACCGAGCTCGGCCGCGTCGTCACCTACGGTCAGCCGACGCCGCCGATCCTGATCGTCGTGCACATCGTGTACCTGCTCGTCCTCGCGGTCGGAGGACTGGTCGTCGGCCGGCGCCTGTTCGAGAGGAGGCTGGCCAAGTGACCGCGGTGAGCATGAGGACGGATGCCCCGACCCGCCGCGGCGGTGTGCGAGCCCTGTGGGCCGGCAACCCCCAGGCGGTCGTGCAGCGCGGACTCATCGCGGCCCGCTCATCGAGCTGGATCGTGGTGCTGTCGGGGTTCTTCGAGCCGGTGTTCTACCTGGTGTCGATGGGTGTCGGGCTCGGTGCCCTGATCGGCGACGTCGAGACCACGGGCGGTGCCGAGGTGTCGTATGCCGCGTTCATCGCGCCGGCGCTCCTGGCGGTGTCGGCGATGAACGGTGCGATCTACGACTCCACCTGGAACGTCTTCTTCAAGCTGAACTACGGCAAGCTCTACGAGGGCATGCTCGCGACGTCGCTCGGACCGCTGGATGTCGCCCTCGGCGAGATCCTCTACGCGCTGCTGCGCGGGTTGCTGTATGCGACCGGGTTCATGATCATCATGCAGATCCTCGGGCTGAACCTGGCGTGGACAGCGATTCTCGCCATCCCGGCGGTGCTCCTGATCGCGTTCGGCTTCGCGAGCGTCGGCATGGCCGTCACGAGCTACATGAAGACGTTCCAGCACATGGACTGGATCAACTTCGTGCTGCTGCCGATGTTCCTGTTCTCGGCGACGCTCTACCCGATCACGGTCTATCCCGAGTGGATCCAGCACATCATCATGGCCTTCCCGCTGTGGCACGGCGTCGAGTTGGTGCGCGGGCTGACGACGGGCGTCCTCTCTCCCGACATGTGGTGGCACGTGCTGTACTTCGTCGTCATGATCGCCGTGGGGCTCGTCTTCACGACGAAGCGGCTGCGCGCACTCTTCCTCGACTGAGCCCGTGTCAACCCCGCCCGCCCGTGCCCTGAGGCGTGCGTGCCAGAATCAGGCAACCCGCACCGACGCGTCGCCCCGGGCGGCCGCGTCGCGGCGTGTCGCCTGAATCCGGAACCGGGGATGCCGGAGGTCTGCGCAGCCGAAACGTCCGGCATCGGGCAGGGCCGCGCGGATGCCGGGCGCGTCGAAGGGCGCGCGGGGGCGGAGGTCGGCGGGCAATTCGCCGGCCGGGCCCGTCGCCGTCGTGACGCCCTCCGCGAGCATCCGCATCTGGGCCTTCGCCACCAGCGGTACTTTCATCGTCCACTCGCACACCTGGGCGAACACCCGATGGAAGGCGAGCGGAGCGGGAAAGACGAGCATGGGCCGGCCCACGACATCGGCGACGCGCCGGACGGCGTCGCTGAGGAGCAGTGTTTCGCCGCCGGTGACGGCGACGGTCTCCCGTGAGAGCCGGCCATTCGTGGCGGCGATGATCACGTCGACCATCTCGGCGATCGGGACGGGACTGATCTCGCGTTCGCGCATTCCGACCGTCGCGGCGAAGGGGATCGTGCGAGCCAGGCGGCTCAGGTGGTCGATCATGTGGTCGCCGCGGCCGTAGATCATCCCGGCCTTGAGGATCGTGTAGTCGAGGCCGGATGAGCGGATGATCTGCTCGGCCTCCCACTTCGACTCGTGGTACGCCGACCCACAGGATGGCCGCGCGCGCAGGAAGCTCAGCATCACGATCTTGCGAACCCCTGCTCTTCGCGCGGCCTCAACGACGGCGGCCGTCCCCCGCACGTGCACGCGGTCGAACGTCTGGTCTCCGATCTCGCGGTTGATGCCGGCGCAGTGGACGACGACGCCGCAGCCGCCCATCGCCGCAGCGAGGACGTCGAGGTCGTCGACCGAGACGCCGGTGCGGCGCGAGATCACGGTGGTGCGCTCGTCACCCAGCCGCTCGGCAACGTGGCGACCCACGAAGCCGGTGCCGCCCGTGATCGCGATGCGATGAGATCTCTGCGAGTCGATGTTGAACATGTTCAGATCGTACGCTAGTTTCTGAACATGTCCAGTTCTGAGGGTCGCACCACCAAGAAGAGCGCCCGCACGCGTGGGCTGATCCGGGATACCGCGCTCCGGTCGTTCCGAGAGCGCGGCTACGACGACACGACGATCCGGCTCATCGCTCAGGAGACGGGCGTCTCGGTCGGCACCACGAACTACCACTTCGCCTCCAAGAACGACCTCGTGCAGGAGCTGTACCTCGAGGTGCAGGAGGCTCACCGCGCGGCGGCTGAGCCGCTCCTGGCCCAGACCGATGATCTGATCGAGCGCCTCGGGATCGTGTACCGGACCGGCCTCGACCAACTCGAGCCCTACCACCGCTTCGCGCCGGAGTTCCTGTCGGCGGCCGTCTCGCCGCGCTCGTCGATCAACCCGCTGGCGGGAGAATCCGCGGAGTCCCGCGACATCGTCGTCGGGCTCTTCCGGGACGCGGTCAGCGAGGCCAAGGATAAGCTCCCCGCCGAGTTCGACGCGGACCTGCCGGCGGCGCTCATGCTCGGACACCTCCTCCTCGCTCTGTTCTGGGTCTACGACACGTCGCCGGGCCGTGAGCGCACCCACCTGCTGCTCGATCGCGGGCTCCGCCTGCTGAAGCTCTCTCTCCCGCTCGTGCGCCTGCGGGTGCTGCGCAAGCCTCTTCGCGAACTGCTCGACCTGATCGCCGAGGTGCGGGCATGAGCGCCGACGAGGTCGCTGTCGCCGGCGGCGCGCCGCTCCAGGCGGCGCCGGACGTGGGACTGTGGCGCGAGCGCTGGTTCCGCGTGCTCACGATCCTCAACATCAGCCTGGTCGTGGCCTCCGCGTTCGTGGCCGTCGGTTTCCAGACGCGCCTGCTCGACGGACCGCTGGCGTGGCTGGGCTTTCTCTTCCCTGTCGTCCCAGTGACCGTCGTGGCGCCGATGGCCTCGGTGGCGATCGTCCTGGCGGCTGCCGCGTTCTCCTCGCTCGGAGTGATCGTTCACCGGCAGAAGCGGGTGCGCTTCCTCCGTGCGTTCACGGTGTGGGGGACCATCGCCCTGATCGGCCCGTCACTCCTCGCTGCGATCTGGTTCCTGCTCGCATCGCTCGGGTCGCCGACGTGAGTGCCGCTCGGCGTCTCGCGCCGATCTTCGTCGAGATCCGGATCCGTGCATCGCTCGAACGGGTGTGGGAGCTCACCCAGGACCCGACCCCGCACGCCCGGTGGGATGCCCGGTTCAGCAGCATCACACCGATCGAATCGCTCGAGGGAGGCGGCATCCGATTCCGCTATGGGCGCCGGCTGGGGCCGCTTCGAATCACCGGCACCGGCACGACGATCGGCGAACGCGACAGGCCGGACGGCACACGCACGTCGGCCCTGCGCTTCGACGCCGACAGCCTCTTGTCGCCACTGGGGCCCGGGCGCGGTTACTGGCGCTACCGCCGGGACGGCGACCACGTCGTGTTCACGACCGGATACGACTACGTGCCGAGCTGGGGCCGGTGGGCCGATCTGGTCGTCCGCCCGCTCATCGGATGGGCGACCGCCTGGAGTTTCGATCGGCTGCGCATCTGGGCAGAGTCCGGGACGCCGCCGGAGCGGTGGCCGTTGCGGTCTGCACTCTCCGTGTGGCGACGGGACCGTCCGCGCGCCTCTCGCTGCACCCGGCGGCCGCAGCATCGACGGGTCATGGACGACGCGCCCGCCACACTGAGCGAGCTGGTGTACCCGTGAGCGCGCTGACCTCGACCATGACGCGAGTCGACACGTCGGTGTTCGCCCGAGCGATGGGCGCGGACTTCGCGCGCCTGCACCCGATGTTGCAGCGCCGGTTCGGCGTCGGCCTGGATGCCGGGTACGCGTGCGTCGGTCACGGCACGATGTTCCGCATCCGCCGGGGGCCGTCGTGGACGGTCCCCTTCCTCCAGCTCGGACGATTCCGGAACATCCTCGTTCCCGAATCCGGCGAGGACGTGCCTTTCACGATCGAGAACTTCCCGTACCGGGACCCGTTCGGCCGCGAGACCGTCACCTTCGTGCGGCACTTCCGGATGCCGAGTGCCGTGCGCCGTTTCGATGCGACGATGATCCTCGGCTCCGACGGCCGCATCATCGACTACCTGGGCAGCCACCAGCACCTCGCCGTCGACCTCGAGCTGACGGCCGAGCCGGACGGCAGCCTGCTGCTGCGCTCGGGTGCGCAGCGGTTCTTCGAGGGTCCGCTCGCGTTCCGGTTCCCGATGCTGTTCAGCGGCACAGCGGAGCTTCGCGAGAGCTTCGATGACGACGCAGGCGTGTTCCGCATCCGACTCGAGGTCCGCAACCGCGCGTTCGGCTTTCTGTTCGGCTACGAGGGCGACTTCCGCTGCGACTTCCCGGTGGCGGTCGACGCACCGCGCCATGTGCGACCCATCCGGCACGAACGACGCGAATGACGACGGATGCCGCGACCGGGTGTGGGCCGCGGCATCCGGTGGTCGTCGACCGAGGTCAGAGCGATCCGGTCGTTCCGACGCCCAGGTCGGCGTCGTAGTCGACGTCCTTGGTCTCCGGTGCGAGGAGCAGGGCGATGAAGGTCAGCACGCCCATGGCGGAGAGGTAGATGCCCACCAGCCACGGGCTGCCACCGGCACCCGCCCACAGGGCCACCGCGACGATCGGGGCGAGCGCGGCGCCCAGGATCGACGAGAGGTTGTACGACACCGCCGAGCCCGTGTACCGAACGTTCGTCGGGAAGAGCTCGGGCAGCACCGCGCCCATCGGACCGAAGGTCGACCCCATGAGCATGAAGCCGAAGATGAGGAAGGCCTGCGCGAGTGCTCCCGTGAACTTCGGATCGGCCTGCGGCACCAGGAACAGGTTGAACGTCAGACCGAAGACGATGATCAGACCGGTCACCCAGAGCAGGAGCTTGCGACGCCCGATGGCGTCGGCGATCGGGCCCGACAGGAGCGTGAAGATCCCGAAGAAGACGACGCCGATGATCTGCATGATCACGAAGTCCGTGTAGCCGAAGCCGAGCCCGGGGTAGAACTGCGCGGCGAACTCGGCTGCGTCGAACGGCTTGCCCGCCGCCTCGGCGGCCGCCTGTGCCGCTGCAGAGGCGGTTTGGAGGTCAGCAGCCTTCGTGCCGTACGACAGCGTGAAGTTGGTCATCAGATAGAACAGCACGTACGTCGCCAGCATGATGAACGTGCCGAGGATCAGGTGCCACCAGTGCCGGCGCACCACCGTGCCGAGGGGGAACCTGCGGATCGCGCCCTTCTCCTCCGCCTTGACGAACGTCTCGGACTCGACCAGGCGCAGGCGCACCCACAGCCCGATGACGACCATGACGGCCGAGAAGAGGAACGGGACGCGCCAGCCCCACGCGAGGAACGCCTCCGAGCGCTGGCCGGCGCCGTCGGGGTGCGGCAGCAGGAAGTTGATCGCGAGGAACACCGAGTTGGCGATGATGAAGCCGAGCGGTGCGCCCAGCTGCGGGAACGTCCCGTACCAGGCGCGCTTGCCCTTCGGAGCGTTCTCGGTCGCGACCAGCGCGGCGCCCGACCACTCGCCGCCGAGCGCGAAGCCCTGCGCGAGGCGGAGGACGAGCAGCAGCAGCGCCGCCCACCACCCGATGTCGTTGAAGGTCGGAAGGCAGCCGATGAGGAACGTCGCGATGCCCATCGTGAGCAGGGACGCGACGAGCGTCGCCTTGCGGCCGAAGCGGTCGCCGAAGTGACCGAAGACGATCGCGCCGAGCGGGCGGGCGATCATGGCGGCGCCGAAGACGCCGAACGAGGCGAGCAGGGCCGTCGTGTCGTTGCCGGTGGGGAAGAACAGGATCGGGAAGACGAGCACCGCGGCGGTCGCGTACACGTAGAAGTCGTAGAACTCGATCGTCGTCCCCACGAGGCTCGCGGTGATGACGCGGGACCGGGGGTTCGCGGGGACGGTCGCCGAAGAGGCGGAGGTGGTGGGGGAAGACATGAACAACCTGTCGAACACGTGACGGAGCGTCCTCGTGGGACGTGCGGTGGGCGGCCGCCGACGCAGGGTGACGCATCAGGCGGCACTGCGCTGGGTCACCGCGGCCCGAGCGAGTTCACGCGGGCACAGTCATCGAGTCTATCCGCGCGTTCGCGCCGAAGGTCCGGAACGCAGAGGAGCGGATGCCCCGACCCGGCGTGGGCCGAGGCATCCGCTCTTCGTGTCGTGTGTCTTCGTGTCGTGTGTCAGCGCCAGAGCACAGCGATCGCGGCGTTCGCGAGCGTCAGCACGCCGATCGACCAGAAGAGAGCCGGCGGCACCTTCCCGGTCTTGCGCTGGCGGCCGGCGCCGATGCCCAGCAGGGCGCCGATGACCACGAGGATCACCAGCTTCACGCCGATCTTGACATAGTTGAGCTCGTACTCGATGCCCCACGGAGCGGCGAGGATGAGGCCCGCGAGGCCCGCGATCGCGAGGCCCCAGCTCATCAGTCGCGTGATGCCGCGGTGGCCGTTGACGAGCTCGACGACCCACGCTCCGAACAGGATCGCGAATCCGACGAGGTGGAACAACAGGACGAGGTGGCGAAGGAACTCCATGCTCGTGAGGCTAAGCCCGCCGGCGCTCTCGCGCCAGCAAGGACGGCCTCACACGCCGCGCAGGTCGCGCAGCACGAGCGCCGTGCGGATGGCGGCGTCCGCCGCCTCGGCGCCCTTGTCCTCCTCTGAGCCGGGAAGACCGGCACGGGCGATGCCCTGGGCCTCGTCATCCAGTGTCAGGACTCCGAATCCGACCGGCTTGCCGGTGTCGAGTGCGACGCGGGTGAGGCCGTCGGTCGCCGCCGACGAGACGAACTCGAAGTGGGGCGTTCCACCGCGGATGATCACGCCCAGGGCGACGACCGCGTCCGCGCCGGACTCGAGAGCCGCTTTCGCCGCCACGGGAAGCTCGAACGAGCCCGGCACGCGCACGAGGCGCCAGGAAGCACCTGCCGCGTCGAGGGTGCGCTGGGCTCCCGCGATGAGTCCGTCCGAGATCTCGTCATGCCAGGTGCCCGCGATGACCACGACCTCGAGGCCGGTCCCGTCGACCGACGCCACCTGCCGGGGTGCGCCCTTGCCGCTCAACGCTCGGCTCCTTCGTGCATCTGGGCGAGGGCATCGGCGAGGTCGTCCTCGTCGATGATGTGACCCATGCGGTCGCGCTTGGTGGCCAGGTACTGGTGGTTGTTCGGGCCCACGCCGACGAGGAGCGGCACCTGCTCGACGATGTCGAGACCGAACTCGCGCAGCTGCTTGACCTTGTCGGAGTTGTTCGTCAGGAGGCGCACCTTGTCGACGCCGAGGTCGGCGAGGATGCCCGCCGCGGCGGCGTAGTCCCGCGCGTCGGCGGGAAGGCCCAGCGCGAGGTTCGCGTCGACCGTGTCGAGGCCGCGCTCCTGAAGGGAGTACGCGCGCAGCTTGTTGATGAGCCCGATGCCCCGGCCCTCGTGGCCGCGCATGTAGATGACCACGCCGCCGTCCTGCTCGATCGCGTCGAGGGCGGCATCGAGCTGCGGGCCGCACTCGCACTTGAGCGAGTCGAAGGCCTCACCCGTCAGGCACTCGGAGTGCACCCGGACGAGCGGAGCGTCGCCGATCTCGCCCGAGATCACCGCGAGATGGTCGGTGCCGGTGACGCGGTCCTTGTACGCGAGGAAGCGGAACTCGCCGTGCGCGGTCGGGACGAGCGCCTCGGCACGAAGGCTCACGCGGCGCTTGTGCGTGTGCTGCTCCGCGTCGACAGGCTCGTGCTCGTCGAGGTAGGCGATGAGCTGCTCGATCGTGATGACCGGGACGTTGTCGCGCTCGCCCAGTTCGATGAGACCGGGCAGACGCATCATCGACCCGTCCTCGGCCACGACCTCGGCGATCGCGCCGACGGGCTGAACGCCCGCGAGCCGCATCAGCTCGACAGCGGCCTCGGTGTGACCGCCGCGCTCGCGGACGCCGCCGTCCACCGCTCGGAGGGGGAGGATGTGGCCGGGACGGATGAGGCTCGTCGGGACGGAGTCGGGGTTGGCGAGCACATTGAGCGTGTGCGAGCGGTCGGAGGCGCTGATGCCGGTGGACTCGCGGTCAGCCGCGTCGACGCTCACCGTGTAGGCGGTGGCGCGGGCGTCCTGGTTGTTCTCGACCATGGGCGGCAGATCGAGGCGGTCTGCCCAGTCCGCGGGCATGGGCGCGCAGATGAAGCCGCTCGACCAGCGGACCGTCCACGCGAGCCACTCCGGGGTCGCGAGCTGAGCCGAGAGCACGACATCGCCCTCGTTCTCACGGTTCTCATCGTCGGCGACGATCACGGGCCGGCCGGCGCGGATCGCGTCCAGGGCCTCGGGGATGGTGGCAAGGCTCATTCGGAGCCTCCTTCCGTCGATGCGGCCGCAGCCGCGGGGAGTTCGGGGGTCGCGGCCGGCGCGAAGGCCAACAGCCGCTGGACATGGCGGGCGAGGATATCGGTCTCGAGGTTGACGCGGTCGCCGGCGACGCGGTCCCCGAGGGTCGTGGCGGCGAGGGTCTCGGGGATCAGCGAGACCTCGAACCAGTGGACGCCGTCCGAAGGGCGGGCCGGGCTCGCGGCGCTCACGGTCAGCGAGACGCCGTCCACGGCGATGGAGCCCTTGTCGACGACCAGCGGCGCGAGCTCGGCAGGCAGGCCGACGCGCAGCACCCGCCATTCGGCGCCGGGGCGCACCTCGAGCACCTCGCCCGTGCCGTCGATGTGGCCCTGGACGATGTGCCCGCCGAGGCGGCCGTGCACCGCGGTGGCGCGCTCGAGGTTGACGACGCGTCCGGCCTCGACGCCCCGCAGCGTGGACATGTCGAGGGTCTGTCGCATGACATCGGCGGTGAACCACTCGTCGCCCTGGTCGACGACCGTGAGGCACACGCCGTTCACCGAGATCGAGTCGCCGTGCGAGGCATCCGATACCGCCTTGGGTGCCCGGACGGTGAGGCGCACGCCGTCGCCCGAGGGCTCGACGGCCGTGACCTCGCCGATCTCTTCGACGATTCCGGTGAACATCAGCTGACTCCTTCGGTGGCGGGGGAGGCGACGATCAGCAGGTCGTCGCCGAGGCGCTCCACGCGCGTGGTCGACAGGCGGAGAGCCTCGTCGATGGTCGTGACGCCGACATCGCGCAGCGCGAGACGATCGCCACCGAGCAGCACGGGCGCGACGTAGACGAGGTACTCGTCGGCGAGTCCCTCACGAATGAAGGACGCCGCGACGGCGGGTCCGCCCTCGACGAAGACACGATGCACGCCGCGGTCACGCAGATCGTCGAGCGCGGCGGTGAGGTCGCCCGGGTACTGGACGAGGGGGAGCGGATGCCTCCGCACAGCGGCGTCGGCAGGAACGTCCCGCTGCCCGAGCACCACGGGCATCGGCTGCTGGGGGTAGAGGACGCCGTCCTCGGCGCGAGCCGTGAGGGCGGGGTCATCGGCGAGCAGTGTGCCGGTGCCCACCACGATCGCGTCTGCGCTCGCGCGCCGGCGGTGGACGTCTGCGCGGGCCGACGGGCCGGTGATCCACTGGCTGGTGCCATCGGCGGCGGCGGCGCGGCCATCGAGGCTCTGCGCCCACTTGACGGTGACGTGCGGGCGGCCGAGCCGCTGCACGGTGAGCCAGGAATCGAGGAGCGCGTGCGCCTCGTCGGCGAGGACGCCGGACTCGACCTCCACGCCCGCCTGACGCAGGCGGTCCCCACCGCCGCTCGAGCCGGGGTTGGGGTCGGGGATCGCGAAGACCACCCGGGCGACGCCGGCGGCGATGAGAGCCTCGGAGCACGGACCGGTGCGGCCGGTGTGGTTGCACGGCTCGAGCGTCACGACCGCGGTCGTTCCGCGCGCGTCGCCGGGCGCGAGCTGCGCCAGGGCCGCGACTTCGGCGTGCGGCGTGCCCGCGCCACGGTGCCAGCCCTCGGCGACGATCTCGCCGGCCGGTGAGATGAGCACGGCCCCGACCTGCGGGTTCACCCCGCGCGGGCCTTTCAGCGCCAGTGCCAGGGCGCGACGCATCGCGTCGTGCTCTGCCGTGGTGGCCGTCATCCGTGTGTTCCCCTGTCTTCACCTCGCGGTGTTCCGGGGCACGGGAAGCCGACGACGCGTATGGCGTCGCCCGTGCTGCCTCCCATCCGGACTAGCGACGTGGAACGTCGCATCACCGTCGGTTCCGGAATTCCACCGGATCGGCCGCGGCGGCATCCGATCGGATGCTGATGCCTTGGCTCGCGGACTGTCACCGCCGGTTCGGATTCTCACCGACCCCGGAGCACGTTGATGCTCTCGAGTGTAGTCAACGCCCCGGACGCGAGATCATTCCATGTCGACGAATGAAGATCGGCGTCAGTCGGTGAGCGCTCTGGCGACCGCCTCGTCGACGACGAGGTCGGTGGCCAGTCCCGCCGCCAGTGCCCCGCGCAGGCTGGCGACCTTGGATACGCCGGACACGATGCACAGTCGCCGGGGGACGCGCCGCAGCACGTCGAAGTGCGGACCGGTGGCCCGCTCGTTCAGCGCGATGCGGTCGCTCGACCCGTCGGCACGGAAGAAGACCGTCGCGACGTCTCCCACCACGCCCTCGGCATCGAGCGCGGCGAGCTCCTTGGCCTCGAGGTAACCGCCAGAGTACACGTGACTGGGCACGCGGGAGTCTGCGGAGCCGGTGCTGAAGACGACGAGATCCATCGCGCCCTGCATCGCGAGGATGCGGCGTGTGCTCCGCTCCCGCCACATCGCATGTTTCGTGCGGGGATCGTCGAAGAATGCCGGGACCGGGAACTGCTGGGCGCTGCCGCCGTAGGCGGCGGCGAAGCGGCTCAGGATCTCGCTCGCATAGAGGAGCCCGGTCGTGTAGGTGTTGCCCGATCCGTTCAGCTGGACGAACGCCGTGCCGTGAACCGGCTTGGGGAGCAGTCGACGGCTGACGGCCGCCGTCGTCGATCCCCACGCGACGCCCACGGTCATGTCGGGCTGGACCAGTTCGTGGAGGAGATGCGCGGCGGCCACCGCCACGCGCTCGAGCCGCTCGACGTCGGTCGCGTCGTCGGGCACCGGGACGACGTGCGCGGTGACCCCGAAATGCTCGGCGAGCCGCTCTTCGAGGAGCTGCGGAGCCTCGAACGGAGAGCGGATGCGGATGTCGACGATGCCGGTGGCGCGAGCGTGCGTGAGGAGCCGGGACACCGTCGAGCGGGAGGTGCCGAGCTCGCGGGCGATGGCCTCCATCGTGCGGTCCTGCACGTAGTAGAGGTGCGCGGCTGTGAGCGCGCGCTGCACGGCGCGATCGCCGGAGAGATCGTCCATCCTCCCAGTCTTGCACATATGTGCATACGGCCTGCAAGGACGTCCAGCGGTGCCATCATGGTGTCACGGGCATCGAGAGCACGAACGGGGAATCATGGCCGCGGGCACCACACGAGCATTCAGCGCACTGAAGGATCGGCCGTACGCCGACGTCCTGGTCATCGGCGGCGGCATCAACGGCCTCGCGACCTTCCGCGACCTCGCGATGCAGGGAGTGGATGTCGCGCTGGTCGACCAGTCGGATTTCGTGAGCGGCGCCTCCGCGGCATCCTCCCACATGATCCACGGCGGCATCCGGTACCTCGAGAACGGCGAGTTCCGGCTCGTCCACGAAGCGGTCACCGAGCGCAACGCGCTCCTGCGCATCGCGCCGCACTACGTGCGGCCGCTCCAGACCACCATCCCGATCTTCTCGACGTTCTCGGGCGTCCTGAGCGCACCGCTGCGATTCCTGCGCCACGGCGGCGGCAAGCACCGCGAGCGCGGCGCCGCGCTCATCAAGATCGGCCTCGTCATCTACGACTCGTTCTCGCGCGGCGGTGGCCGGGTTCCCCGCCACACGTTCCGCGGCCGCAAGCGCTCGCTGACGGAACTGCCCGCACTCAACCCCGACGTCAAGTACACGGCCACCTACTGGGATGCGTCGCTGCACGATCCCGAGCGGCTCGCAATCGACGTGCTCCGTGACGGCCGCGCCGCGGGAGGCGACCGCGCCCGGGCGGCGAACTACACCGCGGCCGTCGGGGCGCAGGACGGCCGTGTCGTGCTGCGCGACACCGTGACCGGCGAAGAGGTGCCGTTCGCGGCATCCGTCGTCGTGAACGCCTCGGGCCCGTGGACCGACCTCACCAACTCGGCCCTCGGCGACCCCACCCGCTACATGGGCGGGACCAAGGGCTCGCACATCGTGCTCGACAACCCGGAGCTGTTCGCAGCCACCGGCGGGCGTGAGCTCTTCTTCGAGAACGCCGACGGCCGCATCGTGCTCATCTACCCGCTCAAGGGGCGCGTGCTCGTCGGCACCACCGACCTCGAGCACGACATGGGCGACCCCATCGTGTGCACCGAGGCCGAGGTGGACTACTTCATCGACCTCATCGGCCAGGTGCTGCCCCGCATCAGCGTCGACCGCTCGCAGATCGTCTATCGCTTCTCGGGCGTGCGGCCCCTGCCCGGGCATGGCGACCTCGCACCGGGCTTCGTGTCGCGCGACTATCGCGTCGAGTCCGCACCGCTCGAGGGTGGGGATGCCACGGTCCTCAGTCTCGTCGGCGGCAAGTGGACCACGTTCCGGGCGTCGGCGGAGCACCTCGCCGACCGCGTGCTCGACCTGCTCGCGCGGCCGCGTCACCGGTCGACGAAGAACGTCCCCATCGGCGGCGGGAACGGATACCCGACGACCGAGCGCGCCCGCCAGCAGTGGATCAGCCGGCACGCGGACGGGCTGCCGCACGCACGCGTGGCGACGCTCCTCGACCGCTACGGAACCGTCGCCGCGGCGGTGATCGAGGCCATCGTCGACGACGCGGACGACGCCGCGCTGACGCACGCTCCCGCCTACAGCACGGCTGAGCTCCGCCACCTCGCGGCGGGCGAGGACGTGGTGCATCTCGACGACCTGCTACTCCGCCGCACCAGCATCGGATTCGTGGGTGAAGCGACCGACGCCGCGGTGCGCGAGATCGCCGAAGCCGTCGCACCCGTGCTCGGCTGGGACGCCCGACGGGTCGCCGCCGAGGCGCGGCGCGGGCTCGAACAGGTCCATGCCGCCGACCCGACGTGGGCCGAGGCATCCGCTTCCTCGCGATAACCTGACCCCCACCGGGCGCGCCGGCGCCCCGGAGCACCCGTGCGGGCGGCGAAGCCCGCGAGGAAGGAGACGGCGTTGGCCGATCACGTTCTGGCGATCGATCAGGGCACCACGTCGACGCGGGCGATCGTCTTCGACTCCGGCGGGGCGGTCGTGTCCGTCTCGCAGCGCGAGCACGAGCAGGTCTTCCCCAAGGCGGGATGGGTCGAGCATGATCCGGTCGAGATCTGGACCAACACCGAGTGGGTGATCGCGTCGTGCCTCTCGCGGGCGGGGGTCGGGGCATCCGAGATCGCCGCCGTCGGCGTCACGAACCAGCGAGAGACCGCGATCGTGTGGGATCGCCGCACCGGACGCCCCGTCCACAATGCGATCGTGTGGCAGGACACCCGCACTCAGCCTCGCATCGACGAGCTCGCCCGGGACGGCGGGGTGAACCGATTCGCCGAATCGACCGGCTTGCCCCTCGCGACCTACTTCTCCGCCTCGAAGGTCGCCTGGATCCTCGAGAACGTGGCGGGGGCGAGGGATGCCGCCGAGGCAGGTCACCTGGTGTTCGGAACACCCGACACCTGGGTGATCTGGAACCTCACCGGCGGCGCACGCGGAGGCATCCACGTCACCGACGTCACCAACGCGTCGCGCACGCTCCTCATGGATCTGCGCACCCTCGACTGGTCCGACGAGCTGCTCGCGGTGTGGGGGATCCCGCGGTCGATGATGCCCGAGATCCGGTCGTCGTCCGAAGTCGTCGGCACCACGGCGCTGCCGGACGTCCTGCACGGCACGCCGATCGCGGGCATCCTCGGCGACCAGCAGGCCGCCACGTTCGGCCAGGCCGCCTTCGACGCGGGGGAGTCGAAGAACACCTACGGAACCGGCAACTTCCTGCTGGTGAACACCGGCACCGAGATCGTGCGGTCCGACAGCGGACTCATCACGACCGTCGCATACCGGTGCGAAGGTGAGCCGGCCCGCTACGCCCTCGAGGGATCGATCGCCGTGACGGGCTCCCTGGTGCAGTGGCTGCGCGACAACCTCGGCATCATCCAGCGCTCGGAGGACGTCGAGACCCTCGCCGCCACCGTCGACGACAACGGCGGGGCGTACTTCGTGCCCGCGTTCTCGGGCCTGTATGCGCCGTACTGGCGGCCCGACGCCCGTGGCGCGCTCGTCGGCATGACGCGCTACGTCAACAAGGCGCACATCGCCCGCGCCGCCCTCGAATCGACGGCGTTCCAGACACGCGACGTCATCGAGGCCGTCACGGCCGACACCGGACGCGACCTCGCTGAGCTGCGGGTCGACGGCGGCATGACCCGCAACGACGCCCTCATGCAGTTCCAGGCGGACATCCTCGGCATCCCGGTCGTCCGCCCGAAGGTCGTCGAGACGACCGCTCTGGGAGCGGCCTATGCGGCCGGACTGGCGACCGGTGTCTGGACGGGACGCGACGCCCTGCGCGCCCACTGGCAGGAGGACGTCCGGTTCGAGCCGCGCATGCCCGAAGAGGAGCGCGAGCGCCGGTACCGGCTCTGGAAGAAGGCTGTCTCGAAGTCGCTCGATTGGGTGGACGACGACGCGCGGACGCTCATGGGCACGACGGGGCATTAGCCACCGCCGGTGGCGGGGCGCGCTCGCGGTCGTCGAGCGAGCCGGAGGTGAGACGAAACGCCCCCGGTGGCGGGGCCCTACTTCAGCAACCGCGACAGCCGCCGGTCGGCCAGGATCTTGCCGCCCGTCTGGCACGTCGGGCAGTACTCGAGGGAGTTGTCGGCGAAGAACACGCTGCGCACCTCGTCGCCGCACACCGGGCACTTCTCGCCCCGGCGGCCGTGGACCTTCATGCCGCGTCGCTTCGCATCCTTGAGTTCGGCGGGCGGCTTTCCGGATGCCTCGGCCACCGCCTCGGTGAGGGTGTCGGTCATCGCCGCGAAAAGGCGATCGACGTCGGCGTCGTCGAGGCTCGAGGCCAGGGCGTACGGCGACATCTTGGCCGCGTGGAGGATCTCGTCGGAGTACGCGTTGCCCACGCCCGCGATCGTGGCCTGATCCCGCAGGACGCCCTTGATCTGCGTGCGACGGCCTTCGAGCAGGCCGGCGAGCGTCTCCCGCGTGAAGGCCGGATCGAGCGGATCGGGACCCAGACGTGCGATGCCGGGCACGTCGGCCGGCTCTCGCACGACGTAGACGGCGAGCGACTTCTTCGTGCCGGCCTCGGTGAGGTCGAAGCCCGAGCCGTCCGACAGCGCGACGCGCAGCGCGATCGGCGTCTTCCCGGGGCGGATGAGAGTCGTCGGCAGCTCGTCGTAGAAACGCAGCCATCCCGCCTTGGCGAGATGGAACACCAGGTGCGGCTCGCCGGATGGTCCAGACGTCGCCATGTCGACGAACTTGCCGTGACGCGCGACGGCGGTGATGCGGGCACCCTTGAGAGCGTCGACGGGAGGGTCGTACGTCTTGAGGGCGGCGATGTTGGCGACCGACACACGCGTCACCTCGAGGCCTGTCACGCGTCCGCCGAGGAACTCGACCAGCCCTTGCACCTCAGGCATCTCCGGCATGGGGCCATCCTGCCACGCGGTGGCGACGCGGGATCAGTTCTCGAGGACCGGCCAGGGCTGCGGCATCCGCTCATCGCCCTTCACGAGTCCCGCGATCCAGCCGTCGTCGCGATGCTTCGCGTTCGCCAGCGCCTGGCGAAGGAGCCCCTCGTAGCGGAACCCCAGCGCACTCGCGACACGTGCCGACGCGACGTTGCCGACGACGGCTCGCCACTCGATGCGGGTGAGGCTCGCGCCCTCGGCCGAGAAAGCCCAGTCGATCACGGTGTCGGCCGCTTCGCGCAGCCGACCACCGCCACGAGAGTCCGGCGCCATCCAGAAGCCGATCTCACCATTGCCGTCGCCCTCCAGGCGGTACAGGCCGATCGTGCCGATGAGCTCGTCGTCCTCGCGGATGCCCCACGTCAGGTGGCGCCCTGCCTCCCAGTCCTTGGGTACCTGCGCGACGAAGGCCTCGGCGTGCGTGCGCTCGTAGGGGTACGGGACGGGCGTGTAGCGCTGGATGCCGGGGTCCTGGCACGCGGCGAAGATCGCGTCGACGTCCTCTTCGCGGGGGAGGGAGAGCTCCAGCCGCGCACTGCGCAGGGTCACCGGTTCCATCGGCCCAGGCTATCGCCGGGCGGGCGTCCGTCGGCGGCGCGCGCCCGCGGACGGGGTGTGCACAAGTCCTGCCGGAAGGGTGGCTGCGGCCCTCGACGAACGCGCGCGGTCACTCGAGGAGGAGTTGTGCACCGGTTCCTCCTCAGCCGCCGCCCCCGGCAGTTTCTCCCAGGTGGCAGCGGCCGCGCGCCGTCGGGCTCCGGGGCTTCGCCACGGTGGCAGCATGACACTCGCAGACTTGGTGCCCCCGCTGCTCACTTACGCCGAGCTTCGCCGCAGGGGTCTGAGCAGAAGGCAGATCGGCCGCGCCCTCGCCGACGGTCGACTGCTTCGCGTGCGGAAGGGCAGGTATCTGGCCGCACCCGCAGACCCCAAGGCCGTCGAGGCGGCAAGGGCTGGCGGCCGGCTCGATTGCCTCACCCTGCTTCGAGGACTCGGAGTCTTCGTCCACGCGCATGACGATCTCCACTTCGTGGTCCCGGCCGGGTCGAGCAGGCTCTGCCCGCCGCCGGCCGGATCGGTGCGCCACTGGCGTCGGCCGTCCGAGACGGCGCGCGCGATCCTCATCGAGGCTCTCGCGCAGGCGTGTCGTTGTCAGTCGGTGCCCGCTGCCATCGCGACGCTCGACAGTGCGTGGCATCGCGGTCTCATCGGCGAAGACGACCTGGACGACGTCTTCGAGCTTCTGCCTGGTCGATACCGGGCACTCCGCCCGCTTCTCGATCGGCGATGCGAGTCCGGCCCCGAGTCGCTCGTCCGGCTCATGCTCCGACGGCTCGGGTGCCGGTTCACGCCGCAGGCGCAGATCCCGGGAGTCGGGCGGGTCGACTTCCTCGTCGACGGCTGGCTCGTCATCGAATGCGACAGCAGGGAGTTCCACTCCGATTGGGTCACCCAGCGGGCGGACTACACGCGCAATCTCGCCGCGGCACGACAGGGTCTGGTGATCTTGCGGATCACCGCGGAAGACATCCTGTTCCGTCCGGATGACGTCTTGCTGGCGCTGCGGGGAGCGATCTCGGCACGCGGGGTCATCCGACGCGTGCAGAACTCCCCTTCAGCACGCGTGCGGCGAACCGGAGCCCTCTCGCTGGCGCGGTGAGAAGGAGTTGTGCACGCGCACCCGCCTCAGCGGAGGGTACAGTCCCACAACCGGGGCCTGGACGGCAGCGCCGGGATCGCGTCCGGCTCAGGCCCGGCGGCGCCGGGATCGCGTCCGGCTCAGGCCCGGCGGAGCAGGCCGACCTTGTCGTACACGTCGGCGAGCGTCGCGTCGGCCACGGCATCGGCCTTCGCGGCGTTCGCGGCGAGGACCCGGTCGAGCTCCGCCGGGTCGGCGAGCAGGTCGAGCGCGCGCTGGCGAACGGGACCGAACTCCTCCACGACCACCTCGGCGAGCCCCTTCTTGAAGTCGCCGTAGCCGCGTCCCGCGTACTCGTCCTCGATCGCCGCGATCTGCCGGCCGGTCAACGCGGCATAGATGACCAGCAGGTTCGAGACGCCGGGCTTGTCCTCGCGGTCGTAGCGGACCGAGCCCTCGCTGTCGGTCACGGCGCGCATGATCTTCTTCGCGCTCACCGATGGCTCGTCGAGCAGCCACAGCACACCGGCATCCGATTCGGCCGACTTCGACATCTTGGCCGTCGGATTCTGCAGATCGAAGATGCGCGCCGTCTCCTTCTGGATCACCGGCGTCGGCACCGTGAACGTCGTGCCGTAGCGGCTGTTGAACCGCTCGGCCAGGTCACGGGTCAGTTCGACGTGCTGCTTCTGGTCGTCGCCGACCGGCACGACGTCGGTTTGGTAGAGCAGGATGTCGGCGGCCATGAGCACCGGGTAGGTGAAGAGGCCGACAGAGGTCGCCTCCGACCCGTAGCGCTGCGACTTGTCCTTGAACTGGGTCATGCGCCCGGCCTCACCGAAGCCGGTGATGGTCGACAGGATCCACGCCAGCTCCGCGTGCGCGCGGACGTGCGACTGCACATACAGCGTCGACTTCGACGGCTCGATCCCCGCCGCGATGTACTGAGCCGCGGTGCGGCGGGTCTTCTCGCGAAGCTCGGCGGGGTCGTTCGGCTGGGTGAGCGCGTGGAGGTCGACCACCGAGAAGAACGCGTTGTACGACTCCTGCAGATCACGCCACTGCAGCAGCGCCCCGATGTAGTTGCCGATCTGGAGGGAGTCGGCGGAGGGCTGCATTCCGGAGTACAGGCGCGGTTTGCTCACCCGTCAATCCTAGGGTCCCGCCACAGCTCACCCTCCCGCGCCCGATGCCGGGGGAGCGGATGCCTGGGCGTCACGCGCCGATGGCGTAATCCGCGACGACGGGGGAGTGGTCGCTCCAGCGGGTGTCCCAGGAAGGGGCCCGCACGACGCGGTAGTTCGACACCCGTTCGGCAAGGGCCGGGGTGGCGAGGTGGTAGTCGATCCGCCACCCGCTGTCGTTGTCGAACGCGCGACCGCGCATGGACCACCACGTGTACGGGCCGTCGATCTCGCCGTGCGCAGCGCGGCCGATGTCGACCCAGCCGAGCCCGGTGCCGGTCGTTCCGTCGACGCAGGCGACTTCTTCGCCGGCCGCTCCGAGGAAGCGGTCGAAGTAGGCGCGCTCGCGCGGGAGGAAGCCCGCTTTCTTGACGTTGCCCTTCCAGTTGCGGATGTCGAGCTCGCGATGCCCGACGTTGAGGTCGCCCATGACGACAGCGAGCGGCGAAGACAGCTCGATCTCGGGCATCCGCCTCTCCATCGCGTCGAGGAAGGCCCACTTGGCGTCCTGGCGCGGCGTGTCTGCCTCGCCCGTGTGCACGTACGCACTCACGACCGTGAGGCGCTCGCCGTCGATGTCGAGGTCGGCCTCGATCCACCGGCCCGCCGAGTCGAGCGGCTCCGGACCGAGGACTCTGCGGACCTCGACCGCCGGCATCCGCGTGGCGATGGCGACCCCGGCGCGGCCCTTCGCGAGCGCCTCGTCGTTGACGAGCTCCCAACCCGGGAGTGCGCTGCCGAGCTCCTCGAGGGTGGCGCGCACCTCCTGCAGCGCCATGACGTCGACATCGGCCTCGTCGAGCCACTCGATCATGCCCTTCCGCGTGGCAGCACGGATGCCGTTGACGTTGACGGAAGCGATGCGGACGCGGCGTGGCACGCCCTTCAGCCTAACGTCGGCCCCCGACACGCTCCGCGGGGAGGACAGCAGTCGAGGGGTTTCAGGAGCCCCCGCCGCTGTCGTCCGAACCGCCCTCGTGGAGGCCCGCAGGCGGTGCCGGATGCCCCGGCGCCGCCGTCTTCGCAGGCTTCCGGCGGCGTCGTGTCTCCGCCGGCGCGGCGCCGGTCGCCGCAGACGCGCCCGACGCCCCGTTCTTCGCCGCCGGGACCGCGCCGTTCTTCCCCGCCGGGACCGCGCCGTTCTTCCCCGCCGGGACCGCGCCATTCCTCGCAGAGCCGAGCGGCGTACGCCGCGGCGGCGGAGCAGGCGGGGTGGCCGCTTCCACCTGACGCAGCTCCTCCTCGGCCTCCTTGACCGCCCGGTCCGCGAACGGGACCCGCCACCATTTCGCCTGCACGCGCGCGTCCTTCGCCGTGCGCAGGCGCACCTGCGCGGCCAGGAGGAGCGCGGCGTGCTCGGCGGCGAGCCGCTCGGCCTCGGTCTGCGGGAGCAGGGCGAGGTTGCGGTCGCGGGCGGCCACCGCGACCCATGACGCCGCCACCAGAAGCACGATCCCCATGAGCCGGAACCACAGCAGCATCCCGATGAAGAAGGCGAATCCGGCCAGCAGCGGGTTGGACGGGGTGTAGCTCAGCAGCAGTCCGGCCGCGAGCTGGAGGATCGACAGGCCGATGCCGCCGATGATCGCACCCGGCCAGATCCGGCGCCACGGCAGCTTCGTGCCTGTCAGGAACCGGAAGAGACCCACCAGAGCGGTGGACGTGACGACGAAGCCGATGAAGAGGGAGCCGATCCGGACCGTCACGTCCATCAGGGCGCTGGCGTTCTGCCACCCGAGAAGCGAGAACACCCAGTTGACGGTGAGGTCGCCGACCGAGCTGAGCGCGGCACCGAGGATGAGCGCCGCGCCGAAGATGAGGGCGGCGAGGAGGTCGCGGGCCTTGAGCAGGAAGTAGCTGCGCCGGTCCGGGGGGATCGCGAACAGCTCGCGGACCGCCCGACGCGTATAGGTGACCCAGTCGATCGCCGTCCAGATCAGGGCGCCGAGGGCGATCACACCGGTCCAGCCCAGCACCCCCGCGCTCGTCGACGCGATCTCCTGAACCTGCTCGGGGGTGGCGAAGCTGCTCTCGGGGGAGATCAGCCCGGGGATGTAGCTGTTGATGAGATCGATGATGCCGTTGACAGCCTCCGGGCTGCCGCCGAGCCACAGTCCGATGATGGCGAACACGAGGTACACGGCGGCGAAGCAGGCGAACAGCGCGACGTAGCTCACTCCGGCCGAGAGCAGGAACCCGTTCTCGACGAGGAAGTTCCGCCACACCCGCACCGGAAACCAGGCCATCGTCACCTCGGTCAGGTGCGTGGCCCGTGAGATCGGGGTGTCGAAGCGCTCGCGCAGATTGTGCTCGGTCTGCTCCCACCGCTCGCGCAGCGACTCCTCCTCGCGCTGGGCGGCGTCAGCCGTCGCGCGGGCGTCCGGCGAGGGCGTCTGCGTCACGTTGTCAGATTAGCGACTGCCCTCGCCGGGCGTGGGATCGGCGACGGCGGGGACCGGCCGACGCGGCATCCGGAATCTCGGCACGGCGAAGAGGATCGCGGCGAGCGCGATCGCCGGAAGGAGGAAGGCCGGCCCGAGGCCGGGGCCGCCCGCGAGCACCCCGAGGGCGACGGCTCCCACGATGGCGCCGGCGTAGTTGAAGAGGTTGACGCGTGCGATGACCTGGTCGCTGTGCGCCGGGGCGAGCTCGCCCGCCGCGCCGAACGTGACGGGGATCAGCACCCCGGCACTCACCCCGGTCACGGCGAATCCGATGATCGCCGCGGCGGGGAACGGCAGCAACGCGACGACGAAGCAGCCGAGGGCGGAGACGGATGCCGCGATCGCGACCAGACGCGCGCGACCGACGACGGGGATGAGTCGATCGGTCGCCAGGCGCGTCACCAGCACGACCGCCTGGTAGGCGGCGTAGCCGATCGGTGCGATCCAGAGGGGAGTGGCGAGGTCGTCCTGCAGGTAGACGGCGCTCCAGGTGCTCACCGACGAATCGGCGACGAACACGGCGAGGATCACGAGGCCGAACACCCAGATGCCCGCGCGCGGGAGACGTGTCCGCTCCGCGGGCGGGAGCGCGACGTCGATCGGCACCTCGCGGGCGAAGAACCGCAGACCCGTCAGCGCGACTCCGAGGGCGATGCTCGCCGCGCACACCAGCGCGACGCCTGCGCCGATCGCCGAGAGAGCCACGCCCGACACCAGGAGCGCACCGGCGATCGCTGCGGCCGTCGCGGCCGCGAAGAAGCCGCCCAGCAGGTGGCGACCGTACGATCGTTGGACGGCGACGCCCTGCATGGCAGCCGCGGCGTCGACGCACCCGAGCCCGACGCCGAACACCGCGAAGGCCGCGCCGAACACCGGGAACGGCGTCGGCAACGCGATCACCGGAAGCGCGGACGCCTGGATCAGGAGTCCGAGCGCGAGCGCCGTGCGGCTGCCGAATCGTACCGCGATCGCGTTGGCGATCACCGAGCCGAGTGCGGCCATCAGTGCGACGCCCAGCACGATGATCGTGACGACGTCGTCTTCCACGTCCTGCCGCGCCTTGAGCGCGGGCAGCGAGGTCACGATGACGGCGTACCCCAGACCCTGCGCCGCATATGCGGCCGTCACCGCGGCGCGCGAGGAGCGCAGGGCGGGATCTGCCGAAGCGGAGAGCGCGTCGTTGCGCAGAGACTCGGTCACACGGGGAAGCTTAGGGGCGCCCGCGCAGCACCGCCTGCTTCACCTCGGCGATCGCCTTCGTCACCTCGATGCCCCGAGGGCACGCCTCGGTGCAGTTGAAGGTCGTGCGGCAGCGCCAGACGCCCTCCTTGTCGTTGAGGATGTCGAGGCGCACGTCGCCCGCGTCGTCGCGCGAGTCGAAGATGAACCGGTGCGCATTGACGATGGCGGCCGGGCCGAAGTACTGGCCGTCCGTCCAGAAGACCGGGCACGAGGAGGTGCACGCGGCGCACAGGATGCACTTCGTGGTGTCGTCGAAGACCTCCCGGTCGACGATCGACTGGATGCGCTCCTTGCCGGGCTCGGGCTTCGAACTCGCGATCAGGAACGGCTGAACCTCGCGGTACGACGCGAAGAACGGCTCCATGTCGACGATGAGGTCCTTCTCGAGCGGCAGTCCCTTTATGGCCTCGACATAGATGGGCTGCGAGATGTCGAGGTCCTTGATGAGGGTCTTGCACGCGAGACGGTTGCGGCCGTTGATGCGCATCGCGTCGGAGCCGCAGATGCCGTGCGCGCACGAGCGGCGGAACGCCAGCGAGCCGTCGACCTCCCACTTGATCTTGTGCAGCGCGTCGAGGACACGGTCGGTGGAGTAGAGCTCCACGTCGTAGTCGACCCAGCGCGGCTCCTCATCGACCTCCGGGTCGAACCGGCGGATGATGAACGTCACCAGGAACGACTGGATGCCGGTGTCGCCGGGCGTCTCCGCCTCGGTGGTCGCCTGTGCGGGCGCATCCGCTGCGACGAGACTGGCCATCAGTACTTCCTCTCCATCGGCTGGTAGCGGGTGATGACGACGGGCTTCCAATCGAGCCGGATGTGGTCCTCGGAGTGCGAGGATCCGGCATCGCCCGACAGGTACGCCATCGTGTGCTGCATGTAGTTCTCGTCGTCGCGCTTGGGGAAGTCGTCGCGCATGTGACCGCCGCGGCTCTCCTGGCGGTTGCGCGCGGTCACCACCACGACCTCGGCGATGTCGAGCAGGAAGCCGAGCTCGACCGCCTCGAGGAGGTCGGTGTTGTATCGCTTGCCCTTGTCGTCGACGTGGATGTTCTTGTAGCGCTCGCGGAGCTCCTCGATCACTTCGAGCACCTCGCCGAGCGACTCCTCGGTGCGGAACACCTGGGCCTTGCGGTCCATCTCGTCCTGCAGCTTCTTGCGCAGCACAGCGATGCGCTCGGTGCCCTGGTTGGCGCGCAGGCCCTCGATCAGCCCGCGCACCTCGGCGGCCGGGTCCTCCGGGAGCGGGACGAAATCGGCGGTCTGCACGTACGCGACCGCGTTGCGGCCGGCGCGCTTTCCGAAGACGTTGATGTCGAGAAGGGAGTTGGTGCCCAGGCGGTTCGAGCCGTGGACCGAGACGCACGCGCACTCGCCGGCGGCGTAGAGGCCGGGCACGACGGTGGTGTTGTCGCTGAGCACCTGGGCGTCGTTGTTGGTCGGGATGCCGCCCATCGCGTAGTGCGCGGTCGGCATCACGGGAACCGGCTCGACGACCGGGTCCACGCCCAGGTAGGTGCGGGCGAACTCGGTGATGTCGGGGAGCTTGGTCTCGAGCACCTCGGCGCCGAGATGGGTGCAGTCCAGCAGCACGTAGTCGCGGTGGGGTCCTGCGCCGCGTCCCTCGGCGACTTCCTGGACCATGCAGCGGCTGACGATGTCGCGCGGCGCCAGGTCCTTGATGGTCGGCGCGTAGCGCTCCATGAACCGCTCGCCCGAGGCGTTGCGCAGGATCGCACCTTCGCCGCGGGCGCCCTCGGTGAGCAGGATGCCGAGCCCGGCCAGGCCGGTCGGATGGAACTGGAAGAACTCCATGTCCTCCAGCGGCAGGCCCTTGCGCCAGATGATGCCGACGCCGTCACCGGTGAGGGTGTGGGCGTTCGAGGTCGTCTTGAAGATCTTGCCGAAGCCGCCGGTGGCGAAGATGACGGCCTTGGAGTGGAAGACGTGCAGGTCGCCGGTGGCCAGCTCGTAGGCGACGACACCCGCGATCTCGGTGCCGCCGTCGGCGTTCTTCACCGTGATCAGGTCGAGCACGTAGAACTCGTTGAAGAAGTTGATGCCCAGCTTGACGCAGTTCTGGAACAGCGTCTGGAGGATCATGTGACCGGTGCGGTCGGCGGCGTAGCACGCGCGACGCACGGGCGTCTTGCCGTGATCGGCCGTGTGGCCGCCGAAGCGCCGCTGGTCGATCTTGCCTTCGGGCGTGCGGTTGAACGGCAGCCCCATGTTCTCGAGGTCGATGACCGCGTCGATCGCTTCCTTCGCGAGGATCTCGGCGGCATCCTGGTCGACCAGGTAGTCGCCGCCCTTCACGGTGTCGAAGGTGTGCCACTCCCACGAGTCCTCTTCGACGTTGGCGAGCGCCGCCGCCATGCCGCCCTGCGCCGCCCCGGTGTGCGAGCGGGTGGGGTAGAGCTTGGAGATGACGGCCGTCTTCGCGCCGGGGCCCGCTTCGATGGCGGCTCGCATGCCGGCGCCGCCGGCGCCCACGATGACGATGTCGAACTGGTGATAGTGGACGCCGTCCTTGACGTAGGAGTCCGCGGTCTGAGTGGTCACGTGTGGAATGCCTCTGTTGTCTCTCGCCTGGTGATGTGCGCTCAGCCCTGGGCGTTGCAGATCTCTTGCAGGACGCTGCCGTCGGTCAGGTTGGGCACGCAGGGGTCGAAGGTGAAGACGACGAGCGTGCCGAGCAGGATCAGGAAGCCGGCGGTCAGCCACAGTGCCCACACGAGCACGGTGCGTGTGCGCTCGTGGGTCACGTAGTCGTTGACGATCGTGCGCATGCCGTTGGCGCCGTGGATGAGGGCGAGCCAGAGCATCAGCACGTCCCACCACTGCCAGAACGGCGACGCCAGCTTGCCGGCGACGAACGCGAAGTCGATGCCGTGGATGCCCTCGCCGAGCATCAGGTTGACGAAGAGGTGCCCGAAGATCAGGACCAGCAGCAGCACGCCCGAGACGCGCATGTAGATCCAGCCCCACTTCTCGAGATTGGGGCCCGTGCGACGGACGGCGGAGCGCGGCGTGCGCGGGTCGGCGATGGCGGTCATCAGTGCTCTCCTCCCCAGCCGTACGCGAAGACGATCGACAGGTGGCGCACCGCGAAGGGAACCATCGTCACGACGAAGAGGGCGATGACGCCCCACCACAGCTGGCGCTGGTGGCGGGTCGCCCACGGCCACAGGTCCACCAGGATGATCCGCAGCCCGTTGTAGGCGTGGTAGACGACGGCGCCCACGAGCACGACCTCGCCGAGACCCATGATCGGGTTCTTGTACGAGCTCATCACGACGTCGTAGGCATCCGGCGCAACGCGGATCAGTGCCGTGTCGAGCACGTGAACCAGCAAGAAGAAGAAGATGCCGACGCCGGTGATGCGATGCAGCACCCACGACCACATTCCCTCGTTCCCGCGGTAAAGGGTGCCGCGAGGGACTCGAGAAGTGGTTTCGGATACCGACGGTGTGACGCGTGCTGGTGCAGACACGGCCGTCCTCCCTGGATCGAACATGGCGGGGCGGAAACGATGCCCCTGAGGTGGCCCGGCTCACAAGGCTCAGGCCATCGGCGTCACGCGGGCGCTGCAACCATCCTATTCCCGCATTTCGGCGGCGGGCGACGAAGGCGAGCCTTAGTGCCCCTCCTTCCGGGGGGATGTTCGCCCCGGTGAAGAACGCGGATTCTTGACGGATGCCCCGGCCGAGGCATCCGCGGTCCTGGGGGTCCCGGGAGCTGGGCCGGATACCCTGTCGACATGCCTGAGCCCATCGAGGACTTCTACGCCGTGATCCCCGCGGGGGGCATCGGGAGCCGTCTGTGGCCGCTCTCGCGTGCGGACGCACCGAAGTTCCTGCACGACCTGACCGGATCGGGGCAGACGCTGCTGCGCGACACCTGGGACCGCCTCGAGCCGCTGGCGGGGCCCGAACGCATCGCGGTCGTGACCGGCCGCGCGCATCGCGCCGCCGTGGAGCGGGAGCTGCCGGGAATCCCCGACAAGAACGTCTTCCTGGAATCGGAGCCCCGCGACTCGACAGCGGCGATCGGACTCGCGGCGGCGATCCTCGCCCGGCGCGAGCCGGACGTCATCATCGGGTCCTTCGCCGCCGATCACGTGATCCGGGTCTCGCACCTCTTCGACTGGGCGGTCCGGCAGGCCGTGGCGACCGCGCGCGCGGGATACATCTGCACGATCGGGATCCAGCCGTCCGAGGCATCCGTCGGCTTCGGCTACATCCGCAAGGGGGCCGAGCTGGTCATCGACGGCGCGCCCGAAGCGGCACTGGTGGAGAGCTTCGTCGAGAAGCCCGACCTCGAGACGGCCAAGACCTACTTCGCCGACCGCTCGTACCTGTGGAACGCCGGCATGTTCATCAGCAGGGCGGACGTGCTGCTGGCCGAGATCGCCGCGAACCAGCCCGTGCTCCACGCCGGTCTGCTGGAGCTGGCGGAGGCGTGGGACGACCGCGACAGGCGGGGTCCCGTCGTCGACCGCGTGTGGCCCACGCTGAACAAGATCGCGATCGACTATGCCGTCGCCGAACCCGCCGCGGCGCGGGGCCGCCTCGCCGTCATCCCCGGTCATTTCGACTGGGACGACGTCGGCGACTTCGCCAGTCTGGCCAAGCTCAACTCCGGCGGCCGGAAGAACGACCTGGCGATCCTGGGCGAGAACGCGCGCGTCCTCTCGGATGCCGCCAGCGGCATCGTGGTGAGCCAGACCTCGCGGGTCATCAGCCTCATCGGCGTGCGGGACATCGTCGTCGTCGATACCGAAGACGCCCTGCTCGTCACGACGAGCGAGCACGCTCAGCGCGTGAAGGGCGTCGTGGACGCGCTCAAGCTCAACGGCCGGGGGGACGTGCTCTGACGTCGGCCGTCGCCGGCCCGGCGTGGTCGGATTCGCGGTCGAGCGTCTCCGAAAGGTGACGGAGGCGTATCGGGACATTGCGTCTTTGTAACCATTCGGCACCGACGGGTCGCCGCGACTGCAACCCGCGCGTCACAGTGGGTAACTTTGTGCAGTCCCCGTGAAGGACGCGGGGCCGTAAAAGTGGAGGCTGAGTTGACCATCTCACGCACCAAGAAGCTCGCCGGTGTTGTCGCCGCTGCGGGCCTTCTCGTCGCCCTCGCGGGCTGCGGCGCCGCTCCCGAGGCCACGCCGACCGATGGCGGCGAGTCCGCCCCCGAGGCTGTCGAGGGCTTCAAGCCCTGCCTCGTGTCGGACGACGGCGGCTTCAACGACAAGTCGTTCAACCAGTCCGCTCTGACGGGTATGGAGATGGCGGCCGACGAGCTCGGCGTCGACTTCATCGAGGTCGAGTCGGCCTCCGCCAACGACTACGCGCCGAACCTCGAGAACCTCGTGGCCGAGGGCTGCACGTTCATCGTCGCCGTGGGCTTCAAGCTCTCCGCCGACACGATCGCCTCGGCGACCGCGAACCCCGACATCGACTACGCGATCATCGACGACTCGGCCGACGCCGACTTCAACGGTGAGAGCGACGCCCCGAACATCAAGCCGCTCCTCTTCGACACGGTGCAGGCGGCCTACCTCGGCGGCTACGCCGCTGCGGCCTGGTCCGACGCGGCCGGCGTGAACAAGGTCGGCACCTTCGGCGGCATCCAGATCCCGCCGGTGACGATCTTCATGGACGGCTTCGTCGACGGCGTCGCCAAGTTCAACGAGGACAAGGGCGCTTCGGTCGAGACCGTCGGCTGGGACGTCGAGGCCCAGGAGGGCTCGTTCACCGGCGGCTTCGCCGCGAACGACACCGCCAAGCAGACCGCGCAGGGCATCCTCGACCAGGGTGTGGACGTCGTCCTCCCCGTCGGTGGCCCGATCTACCAGAGCGCTGCTGCCGCGATCGACGACGCCGGCTCCGAGGCCCTGCTGATCGGCGTCGACTCCGACCTCGCCGTCGTCGACCCGTCGGTCGCCGACCTGGTGCTCTTCTCGATCATGAAGCGCATCGACGTGGCCGTCCACGACGCGACCATGCAGGCTGCGACCGGTGACTTCGACGTCACGCCCTACGTCGGCACGCTCGAGAACGAGGGAGTCGGCCTGTCCGGCTTCGGCGCGTTCGAGGCCGAGCTGCCCGAGGGTCTGACCGACGAGCTCGCCGCCCTGCAGGAGGCGATCATCTCCGGTGAGCTCGAGGTGACCTCGCCCAGCTCGCCCGCGCAGTGACCTCGACGTCGTCGAACCGCTGCTGACCGCGGCCGGGTGGATGCCTCCACCCGGCCGCGGTTCTTCCAGCCCGATGGAGACACTGGATAAGGTGCAGATATGAAGCTCGAGCTCCGTGGCATCACGAAGCGCTTCGGGTCCCTCGTCGCGAACGACCACATCGATCTCGTGGTCCAGCCGGGAGAGATCCACGCCCTGCTGGGCGAGAACGGCGCAGGCAAGTCAACGCTGATGAACGTCCTGTACGGCCTCTACCAGGCCGACGACGGGGAGATCCTCCTCGACGACGTCGTGCAGCATTTCCGCGGCCCGGGCGACGCCATGGCCGCGGGCATCGGCATGGTGCACCAGCACTTCATGCTCATCCCGGTCTTCACCGTCGCCGAGAACGTCATGCTCGGTCACGAGGCCACGAAGGCCCTCGGCGCGCTGGACCTCAACAAGGCGCGGCAGCACGTGCGCGATGTGGCGCAGCGGTTCGGCTTCGAGGTCGACCCGGATGCCGTGGTGGGCGACCTGCCCGTGGGCGTGCAGCAGCGCGTCGAGATCATCAAGGCCCTGTCGCGCGACGCGAAGGTGCTCGTGTTCGACGAGCCCACAGCCGTGCTCACGCCGCAGGAGACCGATGAGCTCATGGCCATCATGCGCCAGCTCCGGGACGAAGGCACCTCCATCGTCTTCATCACCCACAAGCTGCGCGAAGTGCGCGCGGTCGCCGACCGCATCACCGTCATCCGGCTCGGCAAGGTCGTGGGCGAGGCATCCCCGACCGCCACGAACGCCGAGCTCGCGTCGCTCATGGTCGGCCGTGCCGTCGAGCTCACCGTCCACAAGGACGCCCCCAAGATCGGGGAGGGCGCCGGACTCTCGGTGAAGGACCTGCGCGTGGTGACCCCGACGGGCGCCGTCGTGGTGGACGGCGTCAGCTTCGACGTGCGCCCCGGCGAGGTGCTCGCGCTCGCGGGCGTCCAGGGCAACGGGCAGACCGAGCTCGTCGAGGCCATCGTCGGCCTCGCCGACCGTGTATCGGGCTCGATCACGCTCGACGGCGAGGAGCTCGTCGGCAGGAGCGTCCGCAGCATCCTCGACGAAGGCGTCGGGTTCGTGCCGGAGGACCGCACCGAGGACGGCCTCGTCGGCGCCTTCTCGGTGGCCGAGAACCTCATCCTCGACCGCTCCGGCGACGGTGAGTTCGTCCGCCGCGGCACCATTCGTCGCGCCGCGCTCGAGGAGTTCGCCAAGGCCCGCATCGCCGAGTACGACATCCGCACGCAGGGCCCCGACGTGCCGGCCGGCACCCTGTCGGGCGGAAACCAGCAGAAGGTGGTCATCGCGCGTGAGATGAGCCGTGACCTCAAGCTCCTCGTCGCCGCACAGCCGACCCGCGGTGTCGACGTCGGGTCGATCGAGTTCATCCACACGCGCATCGTCGAGACCCGCGATGCCGGCGTGCCGGTGCTCGTCGTCTCGACCGAACTCGACGAGGTTGCGGCGCTGGCCGACCGCGTCGCCGTGATGTACCGGGGCGCGATCGTGGGGATCGTGCCGGGAGACACCCCGCGTGACGTACTGGGGCTGATGATGGCGGGCGAGACGCCGGGGAGCGGGGTGGCCGCGTGAGCGACGACGGCAAGAGCACGACGCCGGGCGCGGCGGAGCCGACCAAGGGCCTCCCGCCTCAGCAGCTTCCCCCCGTGTCGGGGCCCCTCACCGGCACGCCCGAGGTCGCCGCTGCCCCCGCACCGGCGTCCGGAGACGAGGTCCCGCCGGCTCCGCGGCAGAACGTCGTCATCAAGGAGATGCTCCGCAGCAACTGGGTGACGACGATCCTCGCGATCGTCGTGGCGATGGTCGTCGGCGGCATCCTGATGGCGATCACCGATGAGGACGTGCGCGAGGCATCCGTCTACTTCTTCGCGCGTCCGCAGGACACCTTCGTCGCGATCTGGAACTCGGTCTACGGAGGGTACGAGGCGCTGTTCCGCGGAGCGATCTACAACCCGCGCGCGCCCGACTTCCTCACGCAGATCCGACCGCTGACGAACACGCTCGGCTTCGCCGCGCCGCTGATCGCCGCCGGCCTCGGCGTCGCGCTGGCCTTCCGCGTCGGCCTGTTCAACATCGGCGGCCGCGGCCAGATGCTCATCGGCGCCGCCGTCGCCGCGCTGGTGACCTTCAACCTCGACCTGCCGATGTTCATCCACCTCCCGCTCACGCTCGCCGCCGGTATCGCCGGCGGTGCGATCTGGGGTGGCATCGTGGGTGTGCTGAAGGCCCGCACGGGCGCGCACGAGGTCATCCTCACGATCATGCTCAACTACGTCGCGTTCTACCTCGTGGCGTGGATGGTGCGCACCCCCGGTCTTCTCCAGCGGGCCGCCGAAGACCAGCCCATCTCTGATCCGACGCCCCCGAGCGCGCAGTTCCCCGAACTGCTCGGGCCGCGGTTCCCGCTGCTGGACTGGGGATTCGTGATCGTCATCGGCGCGACCGTCTTCGTGTGGTGGCTCGTCGAGCGCTCGAGCCTCGGGTTCCGGCTCCGGGCGGTCGGGGAGAACCCTCACGCTGCTCGTGCCGCGGGCATCTCGGTGCAGCGCATGTACATCTACGCGATGCTCTTCGCGGGTGGACTGGCGGGCCTGGCCGCGATGAACCAGATCCAGGGATCGGTCACCACAGGTTTCGACGGCTACATCGACGCCGGGATCGGATTCGACGCGATCACCGTGGCCCTCCTCGGACGCAGCCGGGCGTGGGGAGTCTTCGCGGCGGGCATCCTCTTCGGCGCGCTGAAGGCGGGTTCGTTCACCATGCAGGCCTCGCAGGGCATCCCGGTCGACATCGTCCTCGTCGTGCAGTCCCTGATCGTGCTGTTCATCGCGGCGCCGCCGCTCATCCGCACGATCTTCTTCCTTCCCAAGACGGAGGCCGAGAAGGCAGCCAAGGCGAGAGCCAAGGCCGCGAAGAAGGCGGTGTCCGCATGACCACGCTCGCCCCCACCACCGCCGCCGACGGCACGATCCAGCTCGCCACCGTGAAGGTGCGTCGCTGGAAGCTCGCTATCAGCCTCGGGGTCGTCTCGGTGCTGCTCTTCCTCCTGTTCCTGCTCGTCCCGCGCGACGGCGTGAGCACCTTCCGCCTGGGAGACCCCTCGTCGTCGTTCGATCTGCCCAACGTCAGCGTGCCCACGGCCCCCACTGTGTGGGGTGTGCTGGTTGTCCTCGTGCTGCTCACGCTGTGGGCGGTGTGG
Source organism: Microbacterium sp. MF43 (assembly GCF_012847295.1). GTDB lineage: Bacteria > Actinomycetota > Actinomycetes > Actinomycetales > Microbacteriaceae > Microbacterium. The sequence goes on along the minus strand of NZ_JABBDY010000002.1, from coordinate 422,719 downwards.
GATGCCTGGTCGTACCGTCGCACCGGCATCTGGCTGCCGATCGTCTACGGCGTTCTCGCGATGTTCGCGTTCCTCACCTGGGCGGCTGCCGGCGGGCTCGTGCCGGTGACCGGTCTGCTCTTCGGTGCCGTGTCGCTGTCGGTCCCGCTGATCTTCGGCGCGCTCGGCGGTGTCATCGGCGAACGCGTCGGCGTGGTCAACGTGGCGATCGAAGGCCAGTTCCTGCTCGGGGCGTTCAGCGCCGCGATGCTGGCGAGCATCACGGGCAACCCGTTCGTCGGTCTGATCGGCGCGATGATCGGAGGCGTCCTGGTGGCATTCGTGCTCGCGGCGTTCTCGATCAAGTACCTCGTCGACCAGGTCATCGTCGGTGTCGTCCTGAATGTGCTCGTGACGGGCCTCACCGGATTCCTCTACGGCGCGCTGCTCGTGCCCAACGAGGCGGTGCTGAACCGGCCGATCCGATTCACCCGCTGGGAGATCCCGCTCCTGGGCGACATCCCGATCATCGGTCCCGTGCTCTTCAACCAGACGTTCATCGTCTACCTGATGTACTTCACTGTCGCCGTCGTGGCGTGGGGTCTCTACCGCACGCGCTGGGGCCTGCGCCTGCGCGCCGTCGGCGAGCACCCTCAGGCCGCCGACACCGTCGGCATCAAGGTGAACACGAGCCGCTTCTGGAACGTGTCGCTCGCGGGCGCGATCGCCGGCATCGGCGGCGCCTACTTCACGCTCGTCTCGGTGGGGCAGTTCACCAAGGAGATGACGGCGGGCCTCGGCTTCATCGCCCTGGCCGCGGTGATCTTCGGCCGCTGGGACCCGATCCGCGCCACCCTCGCCGCGCTGCTGTTCGGCTTCGCCACGAATCTGCAGAACCTGCTCACGGTGCTCAAGACGCCCATCCCGAGTGAGTTCATGCTGATGCTGCCCTACCTGGTCACCATCGTCGCCGTGGCCGGGTTCGCCGGTCAGATCCGCGGCCCCGCCGCGGCGGGCAAGCCCTACATCAAGGGCTGATCCCGGGTGGAGAACGACATGAGCGGATGCCCCGGCACCGGCCGCGTGCGTGACGCGGCTGGGCGTGCCGAGGCATCCGACCCTCCTGATACCGCTGTAGAGAAAGGCCGTCCGTGACCGACATCGACTGGGATGAGCTGCGTGCGGCCGCGACGGACGCGATGCAGCGCGCGTACGCGCCGTACTCGCGCTACAAGGTGGGGGCGGCGGCGCTGGTCACCGACGGGCGCATCGTCACCGGCTGCAACGTCGAGAACGCGTCGTACGGCGTGGGACTCTGCGCCGAGTGCGGGCTGGTGAGCGAGCTGCACATGTCGGGCGGTGGAAGCCTCGTCGCCTTCGTGTGCGTCAACGGGCACGGCGACACGATCATGCCCTGCGGCCGCTGCCGGCAGCTGCTCTACGAATTCGCGATCCCCGGGATGCTCCTGGAGACGGTGTCGGGCATTCGCACGATCGACGAGGTGCTGCCCGACGCGTTCGGTCCGCGCGATCTCGAGGAGGCGGCGCGATGAGCGCGGTGGAACCGCACGACGCGGTCGACGTCATCCGCGCCAAGCGCGACGGCGGAGCCGTCCCCGAGGACGCCCTGCGCTGGATGGTCGACGCGTACACGCGCGGCTATGTCGCCGACTCTCAGATGGCGGCGTTCGCGATGGCGGTGCTGCTCAACGGGATGACGCGTGAGGAGATCCGCGTGATGACCGACGCGATGATCGCCTCGGGGGAGCGGATGAGCTTCGCAGGGCTCGGCAAGCCCACGGTCGACAAGCACTCGACGGGTGGCGTCGGAGACAAGATCACGCTGCCGCTCGCACCCCTGGTCGCCTCGTTCGGCGTTGCGGTGCCGCAGCTCTCCGGCCGCGGGCTGGGGCACACGGGCGGCACGCTCGACAAGCTCGAGTCGATCCCGGGCTGGCGGGCGGCGCTGTCGAACGACGAGATGTTCGCACAGCTGCGCGAGGTGGGGGCGGTCATCTGCGCCGCCGGTTCCGGACTGGCTCCCGCCGACAAGAAGCTCTACGCGCTGCGCGACGTCACCGGCACGGTCGAGGCGATTCCGCTGATCGCCTCGAGCATCATGTCCAAGAAGATCGCCGAGGGCACCGACTCGCTCGTGCTCGATGTGAAGTTCGGGTCCGGCGCCTTCATGCGCGACGTCGACCGCGCGCGAGAGCTCGCTCGCACGATGGTCGCGCTGGGAACCGACTCCGGCGTCGCGACGACCGCGCTCCTCACCGACATGAACACCCCCCTCGGACTGGCGATCGGCAATGCCAACGAGGTGCGGGAGTCGGTCGAGGTGCTCGCCGGCGGCGGCCCCGCCGACGTCGTCGAGCTGACCCTCGCCCTCGCGCGCGAGATGCTCGCGCTGGCCGGGCAGCCCGACGCCGACGTGGAGGCCGCCCTCGCCGATGGGCGTGCGATGGACGCGTGGCGGGAGATGATCCGCGCACAGGACGGGGATCCGGATGCCCCGCTCCCCACTCCCCGCGAGACGCACACGGTGACCGCGCCGACCTCGGGCTTCGTGTCGCGCATCGAGGCGCTGCCTTTCGGCATCGCAGCGTGGCGTCTCGGCGCCGGCCGCGCGCGCGCCGAGGATCCGGTGCTGCACGCCGCGGGCATCGACCTGCACGCCAAGCCGGGCGACCGCGTCGAGGCCGGACAGCCGCTGTTCACCCTTCTGGGCGAGGACGACTCCCGATTCGACCGGGCCCTCGAGGCGCTCGACGGCGCGTGGGAGATCGGGACGGATGCCCCGGCCTCGACCCCGCTCGTCCTGGAGCGCATCACGGCCTAGGCTCAGGCATCCGTCCCGTCCCGCCCTCCCCACGACAGAATCCTTCGAGGAGAACCACATGCCCATCGATCAGCACGGCGACGCCCTTCTCGACGGAGTCTCGATCCGGAGCCTGCCGAAGGTGTCGCTGCACGATCACCTCGACGGAGGCGTGCGACCGGCGACGATCATCGAGCTCGCGGACGCCATCGGGCTCGACGTGCCCGAGAGCGACGCCGACGACCTCGCGGACTGGTTCGCCGAGAAGAGCGACTCCGGTTCGCTCGTGGAGTACCTCAAGACCTTCGACCTGACGACCGCGGTCATGCAGACCCGTGAGGGGCTCACGCGCGTCGCCCGGGAGTTCGTCGAGGACCTCGCGGCCGACGGAGTGATCTACGGCGAGGTGCGCTGGGCTCCCGAGCAGCACCTCGCGCGCGGACTGTCGCTCGACGAGGTTGTGGAGGCGGTGCAGGCGGGCATCGAAGAAGGCGAGGACGCCGCCGAGCGCGCCGGTCGCGACATCCGGGTCGGTCAGCTCATCACGGCCATGCGGCACACCGACCGCTCACTCGAGATCGCGCGGCTCGCGGTCGACTGGCGCGGGCGCGGAGCGGTCGGTTTCGACATCGCCGGCCCCGAGGACGGCTTCCCGCCGTCGAACCACCGCGAGGCGTTCGACTATCTCGCGTCGGAGTTCTTCCCCGCGACGGTCCACGCCGGCGAAGCGGCAGGGCTGGACTCGATCCGCTCGGCGCTGATCGACGGCCGCGCCCTGCGTCTCGGCCACGGCGTTCGCATCGCCGAAGACCTCGAAGTCGTGTCGCGGGCGGGCGAGGAAGTGCTCGTGCAGTTCGGCGACCTCGCGCGGTGGGTGCGCGACCGCGAGATCCCGCTCGAGCTGTCGCCGTCGTCCAACCTGCAGACCGGCGCGATCGAGGCCTGGGGCACGACGCTCGAGGATCACCCGTTCGACCTGCTGTACCAGCTCGGCTTCGCGGTGACGGTGAACGTCGACAACCGCACGATGAGCCGCACCTCGCTCACACGCGAGCTGGCGCTCCTCGCCGAGACGTTCGACTACGGTCTCGACGACCTCGAGTCGTTCCAGCTCAATGCTGCGGCGGGCGCCTTCCTCGCGGTGGAGGAGCGCGAGGAGCTGATCGAGCTCATCGCGGAGGGCTTCGACGCCTGACCCCGACGCTCGATATGCGGCGCCCGACCCTCGACGCTCGATATGCGGCGCCCGACCCTCGACGCTCGATGTACGGCGCCCGACCCTCGACGCTCGATGTACGGCGCTGCCGGCATACCTCTCAGGGGCGTGCCGGGATGATCATGTCCCTCTCTTGATCGCCTGGGCCGGGGAAGTCGTGTCGCGTGCGGGGTCGTGTCCCATTCTTTGCCGCCTGGGCCGGGGCCCGGGGTGTCGCGTGCGGGGTCATGTCCCATTCTTTGCCGCCTGGGCCGGGGCCAGGCGGTCAACTTCGGGACATCTGCCGCAAACTTCGGGACACGCACGCCAGCGACGCACGGCGGCGACGCACGCCAGCGACGCACGGCGGCGACGCACGCCAGCGACGCACGTCAGCGACGCACGGCGGCGACGCACGGCGGCGACGCACGGCAGCGACGCACGCAGGGCGGATGACCCGGCGCGCGCATGCAGCGGAGCGGCGGATGCCCCGGCTCAGCGCCGCGCGACGCCGGGGTGCGTCTCGAGGTACGCCTCGAAGGCCTGCGCCGAGGTCTTGGAAGGAGTGAACCCGAAGTCGCGCGTGAGGGCGTCGTTGGCGAGCACCGGGCGGTAGCGGAGGAAGCCGACCTGCTCGGGGCCGTGGACGGTGAGCCGCAGCATCCGTCCCATCCGGACCGCGAAGGCGAGCAGTCCCGCCGGGACGACCATCACCGGCTTGCCCAGCCGATCGGCGATCTCGTAGACGGTGAGGCGGCCATCGCCGGCCACGTTGTAGATGCCGGGCGGGCCGTCGGTGGCCGCGCGCGCCATCGCCTCGGCGACATCGTCGACCCACACGAACACGAACGGCGAATCCGACCCGCGGATGGCGAGGATGCGCCGGGCGTCCCACAGTGCGGTGATCTGGTTGTGCACCGTCGGCCCGAGGATCGTGCCGATGCGGAACACGACCTGTTCGAGCTCGGGGTGCGTGCGGCGCTCGTCGGCGAGCATCTCCTCGACGAGGCGCTTGTGCCGCGAGTAGGGGAACTCGTCGTTGCCGCGCACCGCATCCGTCTCGCGAAGCCACTCCGGGTTATCGGCGTGGTAACCGTACGCCGCGCCCGACGACGACACCACGATGCGGCGCACGCCGGCGGCGAGGCAGGCGTCCAGCACGTTTCGCGACCCCTCGACGTCGACACGGTACTCGAGCTCATGGTCGCGGCCGGGATTCACGATCGCGGCGAGGTGCACGACCACGTCGATCGCGTGCCGCTCCAGCAGCGGGACCAGGCCCGCCGGCCGGGTGACGTCGCACTCGTCGTAGACGACGCCTTCGATCGGATGCTCCGGCGGCCGCACATCGCCGGCGACGACGAGATCGACGTCGGGCCGGGCGACGAGCGCCGCAACGACGTGCGAGCCCAGGAACCCGGCGCCGCCCGTGACGAGCACGCGGGCGCTCACAGCGTCGTGTCCTCGGCGGCGGCGGGCGAGGCATCCGTCCCGTCCTGCGCGTGGCTCGCGTGGCGCGAGGCGTCCCGCTTGGGCGATCCGGTGCGACGTCTGGTGTGGCGCGCCCACAGCGCGGCCACGATGAGCCCGGCGATGATGTCCCAGATGCCCCACCAGCCCGCGACGATCGCCATGCCGCCCAGTCCGCCGAAGAAGGCGAACACGAGCCCGAGGCCGAGACCGGCGTTGCGGATGCCGACCTCGAAGGTCATCGACTTGCGCTCGCGGGTGCCGAGGCCGCCGACCACGGCGGTGCTGTATCCGATGGCGAGAGCGACGGCGTCGTGGATCGTCACGACGAGGACGATGATGCCGAGGAAGGCGACGAAGTACGCCCAGTTGCCGATCAGCGCCGCGACGATGAAGCCCACGAGGGCGAGGAGCGAGAACCACTTCACGAACGGCTGCACGCGACCGGCGAAGCGGGGGAACCGGTTGCGCAGGAAGAGGCCGGCGGCGAACGGCAGTCCGATGATGAGGAAGATGTCGAGCAGCATCTGGCCGGCGTCGAGCTCTACCGCCTCGAGCAGCGTCGACGCTGTCGGGTGGAGCGAACCCCAGAACGCCACGCTGAGCGGCAGCGCGAAGATGTAGATGACGTTGGACACGGCGGTCATCGACACCGAGAGGGCGACGTTCCCGCCTGATCGGTGCGTGAGGACCTGCGAGATGTTCCCCGGCGGGCAGCAGGCGACGAGGATCATCCCGAGTGCCATCGACGGCGTCACGGGCAGGATCAGCGTGAGCCCGAACGTGACCGCCGGCAGAACCAGGAGCTGGGCGAGGATGGCGATGACGAACGGCTTGGGCTTGCGCGCCACCACCTTGAAGTCGTCGACCGTCGTGTCGAGGGCGATCCCGAACATGATGAGCCCGAGCACGACGTTGAGGATCACCAGTGTGCCGGGGTTGAAGTTCAGGACGATGTCGTCGGGATTCATGCGGACACCTTCTTCATCGAGGGCAGGCGGCGACGGATGCCTCGTTCAGCCGTGACATCGGGGGCGTCCGTGCGCAGGCCCGCCGACGCGTGACGGACCGCGCGGCGATACGCGTCCTTGTTGACGTAGTACGACATGCGCTCCAGCCCGAGGTAGCGATAGCCGCCGGTCAGGTCGGGCCACGGCTCCTCGGCCGCGCGACGGCGGAAGGCCGCAGCGCGCTCGGGGTGGTGTGCGAGCGCCGAGAGGTACTCCGCGATGAGCTCGGCCTGCTCGTACCGGCCCTGCCATCCGATTCCGGATGCCTCGATCATTCCCATCACGTAGAGCCCGTTGAAGGACGGCGGGAAGATGTTCAGGAAGAGCTTCGGCGACCAGCCGGTCCAGTTGAGGGCCTCTCGCGCGACGAACGGGTAGTCGAGCGTGTAGCCGGTGGCCAGCAGCACCATGTCGTACTCGCCGCTCGACCCGTCGCGGAAGTGGACGGTGCGGTCGTCGAACCGGTCGACGTCGGCGCGGATCGCGAGATCGCCCTGCCCGAGGTGATTGAGGATCAGGGTGTTCACGATCGGGTGCGACTCGTACAGCTTGTAGTCGGGCTTGGGGAAGCCGAACCGCACCGGGTCGCCGGTGAACGCCTGCAGCACCCGCCTGTCGACGAACTGCTTGATGCGCGCCGGGAGCGGACGACCCTGGTTGAGCGTGTCGCTGGGGCGTCCGAAGAGATATCGAGGCACGAAGTAGTAGCCGCGGCGCACGCTCATGTCGACGGATGCCGCGTGGTGAACTGCATCGACGGCGATATCGCAGCCCGAATTGCCGGCGCCGATGATGAGGACGCGCTTGCCGGTGAGCTGCGTCGCACTCTTGTAGGCGCTCGTGTGGAGCAGCTCTCCGGTGAACGCGCCGCGGAACGAGGGCACGTTCGGCTCGGCGAGCGTGCCGTTCGCGAGGACGACGCCGGCGTAGTGCTCTTCGATCTCGCCCTCGGGGGACTCGGCGCGCAGCAGCCATGAGCCGTCGTCCTGACGCGTGAGCGCCGTCACCTTGGTGTCGAAGCGGTACCGCTCGGTGAGCCTGAACCGTTCGGCGAAGTCGCGGAAGTACCGGATCAGTGTGCGATGGCTCGGGTAGTCGGCTGCGGTGTCCATCGGGAACTCGGCGAACTCGGTCGTCGTGCGGGACGAGATCAGGTGCGCCGACTCGTACATCGTGGAGCGCGGATTCTCGATGTCCCACAGCCCGCCGACGCCCCGGGAAGCCTCGTACCCGTCGAAGGCGATGCCGGCCTTCTGCAGCGCGCGTGCCGCCGACAGTCCGGACGGACCCGCGCCGATGATGGCGTAGCGAAGCTCGCTCATTCGTCTCCCACGTCTTCGTAGCGGCGTGACGACGCCGACCCCAGCGAAGAAACCCTAGACGTTACGGGTCGCTAACCGAAATTCGCACGAGCGCGTCAGGACAAGAGTGCCAGGATGCCCCGGAGGAGCACCACGGTCGCGCCTGCCCACGCAATGGCGAGCATCGCGGTGCGCGCGACCCGCGGGGGAACGTGGCGCGAGAGGAGGGTGCCGATCGCGATGCCGGCGACCGTCGCACCGACGAGGACGCCGACATCTGCGACAGGCGACGCCGGGAGGCCGCGCAACGCGACCGAGACCACACTGAACGTCGCGAAGATCACCTGCACGCTCGCGGCGAAGCGCCGCTGCGGCCAGGAGTCGCCGACGGCGTAGGCGGCCAGCGGCGGGCCCGAGAGCCCGCTCGCCACGTGCATGAATCCGGCCGCCGAGCCCGCCACCACCGCACCGGGGCGGCCGCGAAGCGACGCCGACAGCGCCGGGATCCACCCGGCGACCAGCGCGAAGTAGGCCATGGCGGCGATCAGCAGCAGCAGCGCGGGCTCGGGGAGCAGGGTGACGAGAAGCGCACCGAACGGGGCGGCGACGAGTCCGGGCCAGATCAACCACCACGTGCGAGCCCGATCGATGTGGCGCCACACCAGCGGAATCGCCGACAGCGAGGCGACGAGCGCCAGCAGGATGCCGAGCGTGACGCCCTCGACCGGGCCGTACAGCAGCACGATCGGGCCGACCAGCACGAGCACGAAGCCCAGGCCCGTGATGCGCTGGATCACGGCGGCGACGAAAGCGGCGATCGCGGCGAAGAGAACGATCACGATCCCGCGAGGCCGGCGACGAAGGGGAGGAGGAGTGCGCTGAGCGCCTCGTCCATCTCGTCGTCGTCGATCGTCGGGGTGCCGTCGCCTGCCTGCGGTCCGTAATCGCCGAAGGAGGCGTGACTCGCGCCGTCGATCACTTCGAGTCGCGCGTCGGCCGGCAGCAGCGGGCGAGCGTCGGCGATCTTGTCGGGCGTCGAGAGCCCGTCTTCGCTGCCGGCGATGCTCAGAACAGCCAGACCCGAATCCGAGAGGTCGTTCGCGCAGTAGGACGCGAAGAGCACGAGAGCGTCGGCGTCCGGTGCCAGCTGGCAGGCGCGGACGCCTCCGAGCGAGTGGCCGCCGACGGCCCACGCGTCCACGCCGGGGACCAGGTCGGTGAAGGCCGAGAGCGGTCGCGGATCGAAGAAGGCGAGATTGAGCCACGGCTTGGTGATCACGACTGCGGCGTCGGCCTCGGTGACGAGCGCGGCCAGGTTGTTGGCGTACGCCCACGGATCGACTTTGGCGCCCGGGATGAACACCAGGCCGGCTTCCGGCTCGGCGTCCGCGGGCGTGAGGACGATCGCTCCGGCCGTGTCGGTGATCGTGATCGCCGGGTCACCCGTGACCTCCGCGAGCGGCTCCGGCTCGGCCGACATCACCCCGACCTGGCTCCAGACGAGGATGCCGACGATCCCGATCAGCACGACGGCCCCGATCGAACCGAGGACCCACCACAGCGCGCGTCGACGTCGCCTCCGTGTCGACCCGGCTGCGGCCGAGGCCGCCGGGTCGGGGGAATCGGGCGAGTCGGGGGAGTCGGGCGACGAAGGCGAGGTCACCCCACGAGCGTAATCGCGCTCAGAGCCCGATCTCAGCCTGCTGGTCCTCGACGATCTGCACGAACCGAGCGTAGAGCGGATGCCCCGGCTCGAGTCCCGTCACCGCCGCGGTGAAGGACGCGGCATCCTGTTCGCGCAGCATCCGCTGCATGTCCACCGACTGCGGGTCCTCGCTGTCGTCGAACGCGAGCGCCGCCCGCATGGCCGCGACGAGGGCGTCCACCTTCAGGCCGTGCTCGGCGGCTTCGGCGGCGGGGCCGACGAAGCGCTCGTGGCGGGAGAGCTTGCGCAGCGGCTGCCGGCCGACGCGCCAGACGGTGTCGGGCAGGGCTGCGTTGCGGAAGCGAGCCAGGATCGTCGCCCGGTACGCGGCGAGCTCTGCGGCGTCGAGCCCGTGCTTGGCCTCGAGCAGCGCGGACGTCTCCTCGAGGGTCGCCGAGACGTTCGCCGCGATCGTGGGATCGGCGAGGGCGTCGGCGATCGTGTCGATGCCCGCGCGGGCGCCGTAGTACGCGGTCGTCGCGTGGCCCGTGTTCACGGTGAACAGCTTCCGCTCGATGTACGGCGCGAGGTCGTCGACGAAGTGGGCGCCCGGAATGTGCGGCGGTTCCTCGCCGAACGGCGGGCGCTCGATGGCCCACTCGAAGAAGGGTTCGACGGTGACGTCGACGCCGGACCCCTCCGGCTGAGCGGGCACGATGCGGTCCACCGCGGTGTTCGCGAACACCGCGTATGCGCTGACCGCCTCCCATCCGTCTCCGGCCACCGCGACCATCTCCTCGCGCAGCAGGTCGGTGGCGTTGATGGCGTTCTCGCAGGCCATGATCTGCAACGGCGGCGCGGAGGGGTCTCGGTGCCCGAGCCCGGCCACGATGTGCGGCGCCACGAACTTCAGGATCGTGGGGCCGACCGCCGTCGTGACGACGTTCGCCGTCGCTATCTCATCCACGACCTGCTGCGGATTCTCGGCGCTGTTGATGGCGCGGAAGCCGGTCACGACGGTGTCGCGCCCGCCCTCGCCGACCTCGTGCACGGTGTAGCTCTCCACCGCGTTGATCGCATCGACGAGGGGTGCGGCGACATCCGAGAACACCAGCTCGTACCCGCCCTCGTGGAGCAGCAGCCCCACGAAGCCGCGTCCGATGTTGCCGGCGCCGAAGTGGACGGCCTTCATCAGACGCCCGCCGCCGAAATCAGCTGGAACAGCTCCTCAGGCGACTGGGCCTGCTTCAGGCGCTCGACCTCGTCCTCATCCGAGAAGACGAGGGCGATCTGAGACAGGATCTCGAGGTGCTCGTCGCCCTTGCCGGCGATGCCGATGACGAATGTCACGGGCTCGCCGCCCCAGTCGACGCCGCCGTCGTAGCGCACGACCGACAGCGCGGATGCCAGGATGGCCGCCTTGGTCTCGTTCGTTCCGTGCGGGATGGCGAGCTCGTTGCCCATATAGGTGGAGACCGTCTGCTCGCGCTGCTGCATGGCGTCGAAGTAGGCGCTGGTCACGGCGCCCGCCGCCTCGAGGATGTCGGCGGCCTCCTTCATCGCCTCCTCGCGCGTCGCGCTCCCGCTGTGGATCCGGACCTGACCGATGCTCAGGACGTCACGTGCCATTTCGATTGCCTTTCCCGGTTGTCGGATGCCGCGGCTGCGGCGATCGCGCTGTGGCGGCCTTCGTGAGAAGGCCACGGGGTCGGGGGCCTCTCGCCGCCCGACCCCGCAGCTGCTCAGTGCTGGCTCGGCTTGCGCCGCGCCCTAGACCCCATCCTGGTGCTGGTCGCGGACCAGTTCCACAACCTCGTCGTACTTCGGCGAGTTCATGAAGTTGTCCACCGAGACGTGCACCGCGTCTGGCGTGCGCTGGCGCGCCCGGTCGGTGAGCTGGTTCTGCGTGATGACCAGGTCGGCCGAGGCATCCAGGCTCGCGATCGCCTTGTTGACGACCGTGACGTCCTCGATGCCCGCCTTCTTGATCTTGTTGCGCAGCACGCTCGCGCCCATCGCCGACGAACCCATGCCCGCGTCGCACGCGAACACGATGTTCTTGATCTGGCGCTCGGTCATCGTGGCCGGGTCGATTCCGCCGCCGACTGCCGTTGCCGCGCCGCCACGGAGACCGCTGAGCGCGTCCGACGACTTGCCCTTGGCCGCCTCGGTCTGCGTGATCGCGGCGCCGAACGCGTCATCGGTCGCTGCCATCGCGGCCAGGTCACGCTTGCGCGACGCTCGCAGGATCACCCACGAGAGGACCATCGTCACGGCCGCGGAGAGCACCACCGACAGCCACACCACCAGCAGGTTCGGCACTCCGCCGGCTGCAGGGCTGATCGCCTGCCCCGTCACCGCGATGATGCTTCCCGGAGCGGCAGGTCCGGCCAGCGAGCCGCCGAACAGCATGTTCGTGGTGACACCCGTCGCGCCGCCCGCGATGAGGGCGAGGATCAGCATCGGCTTCATGAGGGCGTACGGGAAGTACACCTCGTGGATGCCGCCGACGAACTGGATGAGAGCCGCGCCGGGAGCCGATGCCCGTGCGGCGCCGATCCCGAAGAACGTGAACGCGAGCAGCAGCCCGACACCGGGGCCGGGGTTGGCTTCGAGAAGGAACAGGATCGACGAGCCTTCGTCCGCGGCCTGCTGCAGACCGAGCGGCGTCAGGACACCGTGGTTGATCGCGTTGTTGAGGAAGAACACCTTCGCCGGCTCGATGATGACGCTCGTCAGCGGCAGAAGGTTCATCTCGACGAGCCAGTTCACGGCATTCCCGAGCACCTGCATGATGCCGTTGACCAGCCAGGCGATCGGGTAGAAGCCGACGATCGCCAGCACGAAGCCCCAGATGCCGGCCGAGAACATGTTCACGAGCATCTCGAAACCGGCCCTGATCTTGCCTTCCCACAGGCTGTCGAGCCACTTCATCGTGTAGGCCGCGAGCGGCGCCATGATCATCGCACCGATGAACATGTGCACGTAACCGAGAGGGTCGGAGCCTTCCGGCAGCGTCGCATTGAACTTGTCGACGAGAACGTCCGAACCGACGATGGCACCCATCGTCCCGATCGTCGCGACGACCCCGCCGCGAATCCCGTAGACGATGCTCCCGCCCGTATAGGCGATGAGGAGCGGCAGCGCGTAGTGGATGAACGGGAAGACGATCGTCACCAGGTCGGCGTTCGGTGTGAAGCCCTTCGGGATGAAGAACATCGTGATGATGCCCCACGCGATGAGCGCGGGGATGTTCGGCATGATCATGCCGGACAGGAACGTGCCGAAGCGCTGGACTCCGACTCGCGCCCTGCTGGTGCCCGATGCGGGCACTGACGCCGTTGTCATTGGTGTGTCTCCTTCTGGTGTGCCGCGGCCTGCGCCGCGGTTCGGGCGGATGCCGCGTCGTTCGCGGCGAGGGCAGCCTGAGCGATCTCTCGCGCGTCGTCGAGGCTGTGCTGGAGAAGGGCGGCCCTCACATCGGCGAGTGCCGTGGGAGCCATCGAGAGACTCGTGGCGCCGAGGCCCACGAGCACGACCGCGAGGAGCGGGTCGGCCGCCGCCTCACCGCAGATGCCCACGGGCTTGCGGTGGGTGCGGCCGGCGTCGCCGACCTCGCGGATCAGTCGCAGCACCGCGGGGTGCCACGGATCCTGGAACGCCGCCACCGAGCCGAGCAGGCGGTCGGCGGCCATCGTGTACTGCGTCAGGTCGTTCGTGCCGATCGACGCGAAGTCGGCCGATCCGAGAATCCGGTCGGCGAGGAGCGCGGACGAGGGCACCTCGACCATGACGCCGGCGGTCTTGATGCCGTAGTCGCGCGCCATGTCGGTGAAGTACGCCGCCTCTTCGACCGTCGCCACCATCGGGGCCATGACCCACAGGTCGGCGTCGGTCGCGGCATCCGCCTCTGCCAGCGCTGTGAGCTGCTCACGCAGGATGTCCTCGCTCGCCCGGAGCGCACGGATGCCGCGCAAGCCGAGCGCGGGGTTCTCCTCGTGCGCGTCGTTGAGGAACGCCAGCGGCTTGTCGGCGCCGGCATCGAGCACGCGCGCCACGACCTTCTTGCCCGGGAACGCCGCCAGCAGCTTCGTGTACGCCTCGCGCTGCTGCTCCACCGTCGGCGCCTGGGCGGAGCTGAGGAACAGGAACTCGGTGCGGAACAGACCCACGCCTTCGGCTCCGAGTGCGACGGCGTCGGCGGCGCCGTCGGGGTTGCCCAGGTTCGCCAGCAGCGGGATGGGCGTGCCGTCGGCCAGGGCGCCGTCGGTGATCGGCGCGGACGCGGCGGCGGCGCGATCGGCGGCGCGGTTGCGGGCGCGTTCGAGCTCGTCGGCGGTCGGGTCGGTGATCACCACGCCGGCCGCGGCATCCACGATCACCGTCTCGCCCTCGCGGAGCCCCTTGGCGTCCACGGCGCCGACGACGGCGACGATCGACTTCTCCCGCGCGAGGATCGCCGTGTGCGACGTCGGCCCTCCCTCGGTCGTGACGAGCGCGAGCACCTTGTCGAGGTCGAGCAGAGCGGTGTCGGCCGGCGCGAGATCCTTGGCGACGAGCACGAACGGATGCCCCGGATCGGGCACCCCCGGCGCCGGCACACCTCGCAGCCGCGCGATCACGCGCTGCGCCACATCGTCGAGGTCGGCCGCGCGCTCACCGAGGTACCCGCCGAGCGCGGTCAGCTGATCGCGGAACGAGGCGAACGCGTCGAACACGGCGAACTCGCCGGTCTTGCCCTCGCCGATGCGGGCGTTCACCTCGTCGGCCAGGCTCGGATCCTCGGCCATCATCGCCTGGGCCTCGAGCACGTCCTGCGCCGCGCCGCCGGCCTGCGCGCCGCGCTCCTCCAGCTCGCGCGCGACCGCCGCGACGGCGTCCGCGACCCGCGCCTTCTCCTCGTCGGCGCTCACAGTGCTCGGCGCATCGCTCGGCGCCGGCAGCGGCTCCGACATGCGTGCCACCGGTCCCTGCGCGACCCCGAGGCCGATTCCCACTCCACGTAGCTCGGTCATCGGCTCACTCCGCGTCGTGATCGGTGGTCAGCAGCTCGGCGAGCGTGTCGAGCGCCGCCTCCGCGTTGTCGCCGTCGGCGGTGAGGGTGACGTAGTCGCCCTGCTCCACACCCAGCGCGATGACCCCGAGGATGCTCGCCGCGTTCACCGGCGCGCCCGAGTCCTTCGCGACGGTGATCGGGATGCCGGCGTCCTTGGCCGCCTGCGCGAACAGCTTCGCGGGCCGCGCGTGCAGCCCGTGGGAGGAGCCGATCCGGACGGTGCGGGAGATGGGTGGCATGGCATGACCTCTCTGTCGTCAGTCGTTTCGCGGGATCGAGTCGGCGGGGGTGTCGGCGGGGGTGGCGCTTGCGGTCGGAGCCGGCCCCCCGGAGGCTCCGACCGCGTCTCGGACGAGGGCGAGCGTCCGTGTGCCGTCCGTGTCCGCGAAGACGTCGGGCGGCAGCAGCACCACCGTCGTGCCTCGCGCGGCCGCATCCCGCTCGATCCGCTCGAGAGCGTGAGCGAGGTGAGGTCCCACGAGGACGACGTCGGCGGCATCGAGATCGATCGGGAGCGACTGCTCGGTGCCAGCGAAGGCGGTGTAGGCGAGACCCTGACCGTGTGCCGCGTGGCGCACGCGCTGCGCGACGAAGGTGCTCGACGCACCCGCTCCGCAGACAACCAGGATCCTCATCGACCCGCCTCCTGATGGCCATTCTTGTGAAACGGCTGAGAGCCGACAACCAGTCCTTCTTCCGCGGGGGCGGAAACGCGTTCTCGGTTCACCCCCGCATCGATCCCGGTCGCGGCCCGGCGTGATTGACTGGCACGACCCCGGCCGAAAGGCCCGCACGCGAAGGAAGCCCGTGACGAGAGCGCGACAGGACCGGCTGCTCGGCCTGCTGGTCCGCGACGGCGATTGGGCGACGGCGGCGACGCTCGCCGACGCTCTCGGCGTGACTCCGCGCAGCATCCGCTCCTACGTGACGGCCGTCAACGCCCGGGTGGCACCCGGTGTCGCGATCGAGTCGGGTCCGCAGGGTTATCGTGCGGGACCGGATGCCTCCGCCGCCGTCCGCGCGTCGGGCCCCGACGCCGGCACGCCGCGCGACCGGCTTCACACCCTCGTGCGCGCGCTCCTCGACTCGCCCGACGGGATCGATGTCTACGAGACGGCCGACGGCCTCCACGTGTCGTCTGCGACGCTGGACGCCGACCTCTCGCGTGTGCGCGGACTGCTCGGCGGCACCGAGCTCACGCTCGAGCGCTCCGCCTCCCGCGCGCGGCTGCGGGGAACCGAGATGGCCCAGCGCCGTCTGCTCAGCCGCCTCGCCCACGACGAGATGGACGCCGGATCCTTCGACCTGGCGGCCCTTCGGCGGACGCTCGGCGAAGGGTCGGTGGGAGCGGCGGCCTTCGGTCCGTTCAAGTCGGATCTCGTCGCCGAGCTCGGCGCGCTCGGGTACTTCGTCAACGAGTTCGGCATCGCCGACGTGGTCATGCACATCGCCATCGCGGCCGACCGGGTCGCTCAGGACCGCGGCCTCGAGCAGGTGCACCGCGATCCGGCCCCCGCGCAGGAGGAGATCGCCGAGCTGCTGGCTCGTCTCGCGCGCAAGCACCTCGGCGTCGAGCTCGGCGCCGGCGACCTGCAGCATCTGGCGACCTTGGTGCTCACGCGCGTGGTGGCCCCGGGCGACGAGGCCCCGGTCGATCACGCCCGGGCACGGCTCGATCCCGAGATCGAGACCGCGGTCCGCGACGTGGTCGGCACGGCGTCGGCCGAGTTCCTCGTCGACATCGCCCACGAGGACTTCATCCTGCGGCTCGCGCTGCACGTGCAGAACCTGCAGCATCGCGCACGGGAGCAGGCGTGGTCACGCAATCCCCTGACGCGCTCGCTCAAGACGACGTACCCGATGATCTTCGAGGTGGCGGTGTTCATCGCCAGCCGGCTGCAGGAGCGCCTCGGCATCCCGCTGCCCGACGACGAGATCGCCTACATCGCGATGCACGTCGGCGGCCGGCTCGAGCGCAGCCGTCGCGCCGACCAGCTGCTGACGGCGACGATCGTCTGCCCGGGGTACTACGACTTGCACGAACTGCTCCGCTCGAGCGTGGATCGCTCGCTGGGTCAGGCCGTCGAGGTCGTGGGGGTCGAGACCCGGGTCGACCCCGACTGGGCGTCGATCGACACCGACCTCGTGCTCACGACGATCGATCCGGATGCCCCGTCCGAGCGCATCGTGAAGATCCAGCCGTTCCTCACCGACGCCGACATCGACCGCGTGCAGGCGGCCGCCGGCCGCATCCGGCGTACCCGGCGCCTGGCGCGCCTGCGCACCGAGCTCGAACGCTACTTCGCGCCGTCGGCCTTCGTGCGCGGGCTCGATGCGTCAGCGGGCGAGGAGGGCGTCATCCGCGCGCTCGGTGCGCGGCTCATCGCCCAGGGGGTGATCGATGAGGGGTACGTCGATCGCACGATCGAGCGGGAGCGGCTCTCCTCGACGGCCTTCACCGATGCCCTCGCGGTGCCGCACGCCCTCGGGATGACGGCGACCCGCACCTCGATCGCGATCGGCATCGCCGACCCGTCCATCCCGTGGGCGGAGGCGCGTGTGCAGGTCGTCGCCCTCGTGGCGTTCTCCGAGACCGACCGCGAAGCGTTCCAGACGGTGTTCGAGCAGTTCGTCGAGGTGTTCTCCGAGCGCGACAGCGTGCAGCGGATCGTCCGCCGGTCCACAAACTTCAGCGGCTTCCTCGACGAACTCGTGGCGGTCATCGACGGGTGACGGATGCCGTGGCATCCGTCACCCGTTCCCTCCCCGCGGGCGTGGGGCGTGTTCTCGGGTTCGGGGCGGGCACGTACGCGCCCCGAACCCGACAGGACGCCCCGAGCGTCGCCTGGAGCGCGACGGAGTCATGCGCGCCGCGGAGGTTCGATGCCGAAGGCCGCCAGCCTGCGAGCGAGCGTCTCAGCGGAGGCGAGGTCTCCCCACCCCCAGCGGACGAGACGTCGCTGAGTGGTGCCGCGGATCCAGTCCTCGCGCCGCTTCTCGCGGTCGAAGACCTCATCGGAAGACAGCCCGCGGGTCAGGCGGCCGTCGACGTACTTGAGCCGCCCATCGAACTCGCCGAACGCCTTCGCCTCGGCGAGCCCGAAGTCCACGAAGTATGTGGTTCCAGGACCCGGCACGGCCACCTGCAGCTGGATCTCCCGGAATCCCATCTCACGCAGACGGATCCTGCTGATCGACTCGCCCGGTAATTCTGCTCGCCCGTCCGCGAAACGCATCACGCGATCACTCTGACCCCGCCCGTGAGCTGAATCTCGTGCGCACGTCGACACCTCGTCGACGAACGCCTCCGCCCGTTGCCGGTCGTAGGACCCCCGGGCGTGACCGCCGACGACGCGCAACGCCGCGTCCGCGACGACGACCGCCTGATCGAAACTGGCGCAACGCGATAGGTCAGCGACGGTCCTGGCGAGGCTCGTGCACCGCAGCCCGTCGATCTCGACGACCTCGTCAGCCGTCACCACGCCTCGGTGCCGCACCGTGCCCGCCGGGCCGCCGGGACGTGCCTCGCCCAAGATCACGTGCGATCTCACCAGGTCGGGACGAAACAGAGGCAGACCGTGCAGCGCAGCTGCGGTCTCGTGCGAGAAGACGGGCGCGCGGCTGCTGGTCAGATGAACGGCTCGCGCCCGTGCGACGACCACGTCTTCCGGTCGCGCGGTCCGCCAGCTGTCGGCGTCCGCATAAACGCCACGGCGGACGCGGATGAGCTCTCCCGCGCGCACACGCTGCCGCACGGCGTCAGCGGACCGGGAGGCCATCACCAGCGCCTCATGCCGGAAGAGGCGAATACTCATCTGTCGATGCTGCCTCCGCGCGGCATCACCCCGCGGCCTGACCGCATCGCACTGTCGGCTGCGCTCCTCCCCGCCACTCTGGGGAGGAGCGCGTGCGTCCGCCCGCCTCGCCACTCTGGGGAGGGGCGCGTGCGTCCGCCCGTCTCGCCACTTTGGGGCGGGGCGCGTGCGTCCGCCCGTCTCGCCACTTTGGGGCGGGCTATCGAGTTCGGGGCGTCTCCCAACACGCCCCGAACTCGACAGGACGCCCCAAACCCGGGAAGAGCGGGTGAGGGGTCGGATGCCGCGGCATCCGTCACCCGCGACGGAGTCGCTCCTGCAGGCCCAGCCGGACGGCGGGCCACTCCGTCGGCAGGATCGAGAACACCACGGTGTCGCGCAGGGTGCCATCGGGACCGAGGCGGTGATTGCGGAGCACGCCGTCCTGCTTTGCGCCGAGCCGGGCGATCGCGGCGCGCGACTGGCGGTTGTGCCAGTGCGTGCGGAACTCGACCGCGATCGCGTCGCAGGCCTCGAAGGCGTGGGCGAGGAGCAGGAGCTTCGCCGCGGTGTTGACCGCTGTGCGCTGCGCCTCCAGCCCGAGCCACGTGTGTCCGATCTCGACGTGCCGATTCGGCTGATCGATGTTGCAGAACGTGGTCTCGCCGACCACTCGGCCGGTGTCGAGACGCCGGATCGCCCACGCGTTCATGTGCCCCTCGGTCTGCCACGTAAGCCGCTGCGAGATGTCCGCGGCGACGCCGTCAGGCGAGGGGACCGACGTGTACCACGCGTGCTCGAGGCCCGCAGCGGCCGCCGCGAGGTCATCGGAGTGATCCGCGCGCAGCGGCTCCAGTCGGACGACATCGTTCTCGAGGGTGATCGGCTGCGCGAGGAGCATCCTCCGAGCCTAGAGCGGCCCCGTGCACAACTCCTCGCGGATGGGCCCGGGGCGCTCGTCGCACAGGCGTCCGGCCCACCGCGGGAGGAGTTGTGCACGGGCCACCGTCGCGCCGCCGCCCGCCCCGCCGCAGGTGGAGTTGTGCACGCGCGGGCGTCCACCCTGCAGGGAGGGGTGCGCCCGCGGGCAGGACGCCCGCGGGCCGCCGTCGCGCGGGCGTCCACCCCGCAGGGAGTTGTGCCGCGCCGGCGTCAGCCGGCGCGCGCCCGCCGACGAACGGGCTACACGTCGCGGTGCATCGCCTTCTCGGCGGCCTCGGCACCCGACGTCGGGTCCTGTGCCTGCGACGCCGCGCGCGCGGCGGTGATCGCGCGCTGTCCTGCCGGAAGCCACACCGCCAGGCCGATGACGACGAACGTGAGCATGCCCGCGGCGACGAGGAGGAACTCGATCGGGATCACATCGGCGAGCGGACCGAACACCACCATGCCGAGCGGCATCGCGACCGCCATGACGATGCCGACGAAACCGAAGACGCGTCCCTGCCGCTCCGGCTCGACGGTCTCCTGCAGGAGCGTCATCGACGGCGTGGAGAAGAACGGCACCGCGAGACCGACGAGGAACATGAAGCCGAAGAAGACCCAGACGTTCGGCGAGAGCCCGAGGCCGATCGAGAGGGCGCCGAACACGAGCGACGAGACGACGATCAGCCCGATGCGGCTGCGCTTGGCGAACAGCGATGCCACGAGGATGCCGCCGAGCATCATCCCGATGCTGAACGCGATCTCGAGCACGGCGAGGTTGACGACGTTCTGGGTCTCGCCCGCGGGGAAGGAGCGCACGAGCATCAGCGGGGTGAGGTTCGACGGCGCGACCGTCAGCACGAAGATGATCGCGAACACGACGAGCAGCCACCGCACGAAGGCGTGGTGCACGATGTACCGCACCCCGTCGACGAGGTCGGCGAAGTAGCCGGTTTCGACGTCGGATGCCTTGCGGACCGCCTGCACCGGGATGAAGGCGAGGATGCCGACCCCGATCACCGCGGTGACCACATCGATGAAGAAGATGGGGATGAGCGAGGCCGCCGTGCCGCCTGTCGTGGCCGAAGACCACGCGTAGATCGCACCCGCCGCGGCGGGAGCCAGCAGCGCCATCGCGGACTGGATCGAGCCGTTGACGCCGTTCACACGGATCAGGTGGCGCATGGGCACGATCTGCGGAATCAGCGCCGACACGGCGGGCATCTGGATCCCGGCGCCGGCGGACCGGATCGCCATCACCGCGAACAGCAGCCAGACGGCATCGAAGCCGGTCATCATGATGAGGGCGAGAACGAGTGTCGAAACCGCGATCGCCGCGTCGGCTCCCATGATGAGGTACTTGCGGTTGTGACGGTCGGCCCAGACGCCGCCGAAGATCGACACGACGGCCTGCGGCAGGAATCCGAACAGCGCCGCGAGCATCATGTAGATGCCCGACCGGTACTCGATCGTGAGGTACCAGAACACGGCGTACTGCACGAGCATCGTCCCGAAGAGGGTGACGGTCTGACCGCTGAGGAACAGCACGACGTTGCGCAGCCAATGCGGCGGGTCCGCCGGTGGCTCCGCCGGGTCGCCCCCGCCCGGCGCTGCGTCGCCCGGGGTCGCATCGACCGCCCCCGCGAGGGCGGCTGCCGCCAGGGGACCTTCGGCCGGGGGAGCGGATGCCTCGGCTGCCGCTTCTCGTTCGTCGTCGCGCTGTGCGCCGGTCATCGTCCGCTCCTCATCGTGTCCCGCGCCCCCCGGCGACGCGTGGGCTTCACGCCGACACGCACCGCGGGGGCGACGCTAGCACGGGCCGCCGACGCTCGGGTGGCCGGCGGTCGTCGGATGCTCGACTTCAGCCGCCGACCTGCTCCAGCAGCGCCTGCGCACCGGCGCTGAGCCGAGCGATCCGCTCGGCCGCGTCGCTCGGCGAGTCGCCGCGGACATCGAGGTACAGCTTCAGCTTCGGCTCCGTACCGCTCGGGCGCACGATCACGCGCGACCCGTCCACGAGCCACACGCGCAGCACGTCGCCGGGAGGAAGGTCGTCCGCCCCCTCGAGCAGATCGTCGACGCGCTCCACGGCGGTATCGCCGATGGTGGACGGATGCTCCGCCCGAAGCGCCGCCATGATCCGGCCGATCGCCGACACATCGTCGACCCGGACCGAGATCTGGTCGCTCGCGAACGAGCCGAACGTCTCATCGAACTCGGTCAGCAGGTCGGCGAGCGACGCACCACGCCCGCGCGCTTCGCTCACCATCCCGAGCATCGCGACGGCGGCCGAGATGCCGTCCTTGTCGCGGACGGTCTCCGGGTTCACGAGGTAGCCCAGCGCCTCCTCGAACCCGAAGATCATTCCGGGCGCCCGCGAGATCCACTTGAAGCCCGTGAGGGTCGCGTGGAAGTCCAGTCCGTAGTGCTCGGCCACCGCCTGCAGCCCGGGAGACGACACGAGCGAGCACGCGAGGGATGCCCCCGCCGTTCGCCCCGCGTCGGCGGCGCGCTGCGCTGCCCGCCAGCCGAGCAGGAGCCCGATCTGATTGCCCGTCAGACGTCGCCAGCCGCCGTCGGCCGAGCCATCCGGAATCGCGACCGCCAGCCGGTCGGCGTCGGGATCGTTCGCGATGATGAGCTCCGCACCTGCCTCGCGGGCCGTCTCGAACGCGAGGTCCATCGCCCCGGGTTCCTCGGGATTGGGGAAGGCGACCGTCGGGAACCCGCCGTCGGGATCCAGCTGCGCGGTGACGGGGACCGGTTCGGGATAGCCGGCAGTCTCGAGGATGCGCGAGAAGGTCTCCCAGCCGACGCCGTGCATGGCGGTGTAGACCCAGGTCAGGCCGTCGGCGCCGGCCGGAGCGGGCGCGACGGCAGCGGTCGCCGTGATGTAGCCGTCGACGATCGCCTCTGATGCGGTCTCGTAGCCGAGTGAGCGGGGGAGCACCGAGATGTCGCCCTCCTCGGCGATGCGCTCGATGTGCGCCGCGATGTCGGCGTCGGCGGGTGCGACGATCTGCGACCCGTCGTCGGGGCCGCCGAGATACACCTTGTAGCCGTTGTCGTTCGGGGGGTTGTGGCTCGCCGTCACCATGACGCCCGCAGCGGCGCCGAGGTGGCGCACCGCGTACGCGAGCACGGGCGTCGGAAGGAGCCGAGGCAGCAGGATCGCCCGCAGCCCCGCTCCGGCGAAGATCTCCGCGGAGTCGCGCGCGAACACATCGGAGTTGCGCCGCCCGTCATAGCCCACGACGACGGTCGGAGGCGAGGCATCCGCCCCTCCGTGCGCCCGCTCGACGACGTAGGCCGCCAGGCCGGCGGCCGCCTGCGCCACGAGCACACGATTCATCCGGTTGCTGCCCGCGCCCAGTTCGCCGCGCAGGCCCGCCGTGCCGAAGGCGAGGCGGGTCGCGAACCGGTCCTCGAGGCCTGCGATCGCCGCCGCGTCGCCGTTCTCGGCGGACTCGACGAGGGCCTGGAGCTCGGCGCGGGTCTCGCCGTCGGGATCCTGCGCCAGCCAAGCGCGGGCGCGATCGAGAACGGATGCCTCGTCCGCGCGCCCTGCGGGAACCCGATCGGGCGCCGGCTCCTGGCGGTCGGGTGCGGCAGCCGGGATCTCCCCGCCGTTCACAGCGCGCCGATCACGCGGGCGAGGAGCGACGAGATGACGGGCTCGGCCTCCCGGCCGGCGTCGATGACCTCCTGGTGGCTGAGCGGAGTGGTCTGGATGCCGGCCGCCATGTTCGTGATGAGCGAGAAGCCCAGCACCTCCATGCCCGCCTGGCGCGCCGCGATCGCCTCGAGGGCCGTCGACATGCCGACGATGTGGCCGCCGATCGCCTTGGCCATGCGGACCTCGGCGGGCGTCTCGTACTGCGGGCCGCGGAACTGGCAGTAGACGCCCTCATCGAGCGAGGGATCGATCGTGCGCGCGAGGTCGCGCAGCCGCATCGAGTAGAGATCGGTGAGGTCGATGAACGTCGCGCCCTCCAGCGGAGAATCGCCCGTGAGGTTGATGTGATCGCTGATCAGCACCGGCTGACCCGGCTTCCACGTGGTCTTGATGCCGCCGGCGCCGTTCGTGAGCACCATGGTGCGGGCGCCGGTCGCGGCGGCGGTGCGCACGCTGTGGACCACCCGACGCGGTCCGTGGCCCTCGTAGTAGTGCGTACGTGCTCCGATGACGAGCACGTGCCGGCCCTTCGGGGTCAGAACGCTTCTCAGGGTGCCGACGTGGCCCTCCAGGGCCGGCTTCGAGAACCCCGTCACCTCGGTGGCGGGGATCGTGACGGTGGTCTCGCCGATGAGGTCCGCCGCCTTGCCCCAGCCGCTGCCGAGGGTGAGTGCGATGTCGTGGCGCTCGACGCCGGTGAGGCGGGCGATGTCGTCCGCGGCCGCGGCGGCGATCTCGAACGGATCGGTCGCGGGGTCGTCGAGGGGGTTGCCGGTGCTGTCTGACATGCCCCCACTCTAGGAACGCGGGCCGGTCAGGGCCAGCCGCCGCTCCCGATGTCGTCGCGTGCGGCATAACCGGGAGAGAATGGAGCACATGTCCGTGAGCTTCGAGCGCACCCAGAGCGTCGCCATCATCGGCGGCGGCCCCGGCGGTTACGAGGCGGCGCTCGCCGCCGCACAGCTCGGGGCGGAGGTGACGGTCGTCGAACGCGCGGGCATCGGAGGGTCGGCGGTGATCACCGATGTCGTCCCGTCGAAGACGCTGATCGCGACGGCCGACGCGGCGGTCGCCATCGCCGGTGCGAGCGACCTCGGTGTGCAGCTGTTCGCGAAGGGGAAGGACGGCAAGCCGCTCAAGCCCGAGATCGCCATCAACCTCGCCGCGGTCAACCGGCGGCTCCTCGCCCTGGCGCGCCAGCAGTCCGACGACATGCGCGCCTCGCTCGCGGAGGCCGGCGTGCGGATCATCTCCGGGCATGGCCGCATCGACGGGGAGAACGCGGTCGTCGTGTCGACCGGCCACGGCGGCACCGACTTCGACCGCATCGAGGCCGACACCCTGCTCGTCTCGACCGGATCGTCGCCGCGCGAGCTGCCGACGGCGAAGCCCGACGGCCAGCGCATCCTCACGTGGACTCAGCTCTACGACATGAAGGCCATCCCCGAGCATCTGATCGTCGTCGGCTCGGGCGTGACCGGCGCCGAGTTCGCCGGCGCCTATATGAACCTGGGCGCCAAGGTGACGCTGATCTCCAGCCGCGACCAGGTGCTGCCCGGTGAGGACCCCGACGCTGCGGCCGTTCTCGAGAAGGTGTTCAAGCGCGGTGGCATGACGCTGCTCTCGAAGTCCCGCGCCGACAAGGTCGAGAATCTGGGCGACCGGGTGGTCGCGACCCTCAGCGACGGGCGCACGGTCGAGGGGAGCCACTGCCTCGTCGCCGTCGGCTCGATCCCCAACACCGCCGGCATCGGGCTCGAACAAGCAGGCGTGCAGATGACCGAGTCCGGCCACATCCAGGTCAACCGCGTCGCCCGCACCTCGGTGCCCAACATCTACGCGGCCGGCGACTGCACGACGTTCGTGCCGCTGGCGTCCGTCGCCTCGATGCAGGGTCGCACCGCCATCTTCCACGCGCTCGGCGACGTGGTGATCCCGCTCGAGCGACGCCGGATCACCTCGAACATCTTCACGGCGCCCGAGATCGCCACGATCGGCTGGCAGGAGAAGGACATCACCGACGGCGCGATCAACGGCGTGGTGCACAAGCTGCCCCTCGCCTCGAACCCGCGCGCCAAGATGATGGGCATCAAGGACGGCTTCGTGAAGCTCATCGCCCGCGAGGGGAGCGGCACCGTCATCGGCGGCGTCATCGTCGGGCCGCGCGCGTCCGAGCTGATCTACCCCATCGCGATCGCCGTCGAGCGGCGACTCACCGTCGACCAGGTGTCGCGCGTGTTCGCGGTGTACCCGTCGCTCTCGGGCAGCATCACCGACGCGGCGCGCGCGATGCACGTCGTCGACCACAAGGTCTACGGCGGCTGATCCGGGGGCCGGATGCCGCGGCATCCGCTCGCCTCATCGCTGCCCGCCGCTCGCACCGACTTCGCAGATTCGCGCAAGGATCGCGGTGATCACGCGCGAATCTGCGAAGTTCGAGCGATTCTGCGAAGTTCGCGCGTTCGGGCGAATGACCGGCCGGCCGGCCCGCGCGCGTCAGCTGATGGTCAGGAGCTGGTGACCGGCCGCCACGGTGGCGCCGGGGTCGGCGTTGATCGCGCCGATGGTGCCGTCCTTGTGGGCCTGGATGGGCTGCTCCATCTTCATCGCCTCGAGCACGACCACGAGGTCGCCCTTCACGACCTGCTGGCCCTCCTCGACGGCCACCTTGACGACCGTGGCCTGCATCGGAGACTTCACGGCGTCGCCCGACGCTCCTGCGACGACGCTCGGAGCGTGCGAGCGGCGCGAGGGCGGCACGGCGGCCGGGCGTCCCGCAACGCCGGGAGCGGCGACGACACGGTCGGGCAGGCTCACTTCGAGGCGCTTGCCGGCGACCTCGACGACGACGGTGTGGCGGTTCTCGCTCGGCTTGGGAGCCTCGAGCTCGCCGTCCCAGGGGGTGATGTCATTGACGAACTCGGTCTCGATCCAGCGGGTGTACACGCCGAACGCGCCGTCCTCCGCCGTGAACGCGGGGTCGCGCACCACCTTGCGGTGGAACGGCAGGACCGTCGGCATGCCGGCCACCTCGAACTCGTCGAGGGCGCGACGCGAGCGCTCGAGGGCCTCGGCGCGGTCGCGGCCGGTCACGATGATCTTGGCGAGCAGGGAGTCGAACGCGCCCGAGACGCTGTCGCCGGCGGTGACGCCGGAGTCGAGGCGGATGCCGGGGCCGCCGAACGTCTTGAAGACGTGGATCGGACCCGGCTGGGGGAGGAAGCCGCGGCCCGGGTCTTCGCCGTTGATGCGGAACTCGATGGAGTGGCCCTCGGGCTTCGGGTCGTCATAACCGAGCTCCTGACCCTCCGCGAGGCGGAACTGCTCCCGAACGAGGTCGAGGCCGGTCACCTCTTCGGACACCGGGTGCTCCACCTGGAGGCGCGTGTTGACCTCGAGGAACGAGATCGTGCCGTCGGCACCGATGAGGAACTCGCAGGTTCCCGCGCCGACGTAGCCGACCTCCTTGAGGATGGCCTTCGACGCGTCGTAGAGGGTCTTGTTCTGCGCGTCGGTCAGGAACGGAGCCGGTGCCTCCTCGACGAGCTTCTGGTGGCGGCGCTGCAGCGAGCAGTCGCGCGTGGAGACGACGACGACGTTTCCTGCGGCATCCGCCAAGCACTGGGTCTCGACGTGACGCGGCTTGTCGAGGTACTTCTCGACGAAGCACTCACCCCGGCCGAAGGCGGTGATCGCCTCGCGGGTCGCCGATTCGAACAGCTCGGGCACCTCGTCGATCGTGCGGGCGACCTTCAGGCCGCGGCCCCCACCGCCGTACGCGGCCTTGATCGCGATCGGCAGACCGACCTGCTCCGCGAAGGCGACGACCTCGTCGGCCCCGGACACCGGCCCGGGCGTTCCCGGCGCGAGGGGCGCGCCCACCTTCTCGGCGACGGCGCGTGCGGTGACCTTGTCGCCCAGCGCCTCGATCGCCTCGGGGGACGGGCCGATCCAGATCAGGCCGGCGCCGATGACGGCTCGCGCGAAGTCGGCGTTCTCGGCCAGGAAGCCGTAGCCCGGATGCACCGCGTCGGCGCCGGAGCGGCGCGCGACCGAGAGGATCTTCTCGATCGAGAGGTAGGTCTCGGCACTCGTCGCGCCGTCGAGGGCGTAGGCCTCATCGGCCAGTCGCGCGTGCATGGCGTCGCGGTCCTGGTCGGCGTAGACGGCGACGGACGACTTCCCGGCGTCGCGGGCGGCACGGATGACGCGGACGGCGATCTCGCCGCGGTTGGCAACGAGAACCTTGGCGATCTGAGGCATGAAGGCCAGCCTACCCACGGCCCTCGCGACCCATTTGACCGGTTCGTACAAGAACCGGCGAGAAACGTGGGCTTCCTGCTACAACGTCGGATCGCCAGGAAAGCCGTCACCGGGCGCGGTGGGGTGCAGAGACGGGTCCGTGCTGTGCCACAGGGCGGTCCACTCGACGCCCACCTCGCGCACGAGGCGGCGCAGGGTGGAGACGGACATGCCCACTACCGTGGACGGGTCGCCATCCACCCTCGTGATGAAGGCGCCCCCGAGGCTGTCCACCGTGAACGCGCCCGCCACGTGCAACGGCTCGCCCGAGGCCACGTAGGTCGCGATCTCGGCGTCCGTCACGTCATCGGCGAAGGTGACGGATGCCTCGGCGACGGCGTGGACCTCCCGTGCGGGCGCGTGCGGCTGAACCCGCACGACGGCGTGGCCGGAGTGGAGCACGCCCGTGCGGCCGCGCATCTCGTGCCAGCGCGCGATCGCGTTCTCCGCCGTGTAGGGCTTCCCGAGCACCGCCCCGTCGAGCTCGAACATCGAGTCGCCGCCGATCACCACACCGTCGAAGGCCGGGTGGTCGTCGGCCAGCCGCGCGGCGACGTCGGCGGCCTTGCGGCGCGCAAGCAGGAGGACGTGCTCGTCGGGTGACAGCACGCGGCGCTCGGCCGCCTCCACGGCCGCGACCACCGCTTCCTCATCGACGTCCGGCGCCACCGTGAGCGGGCGGATCCCGAACTGCTGCAGGAGCATCAGCCGGGCGGGAGAAGTCGAGGCGAGGCACACGCGCATGCCACCACCGTAGGCTCTGTGCGTGGCCGGTTCGACAGCAGACGCAGGACAGATCCTCGACCTCGAGATCGGAGACGTCGCTCACGGCGGTATCTTCGTCGCCCGCCATGAAGGGCGCGTCGTGTTCGTGCCCGACGTCCTCCCGGGCGAGAGGGTGCGCGCGCGGCTCACGGACACGCGCAAGAGCTCCTTCTGGCGCGCCGAGGCTCTGGAGGTGACGGATGCCTCGCCCCACCGTCGCCCGCACGTCTGGCGACAGGCCGACCTCGACGTCGCACCCGAGCGCAGACCCGGCGGCGCGGACTTCGGGCACATCGAGCTCGCGCACCAGCGCGAACTCAAGAGGCGCGTCCTGACCGACGCGCTTCGTCGATTCGGTGGGACGGCGGATGCCTCGCCCGACGTCTCGCCCGTCGGTGACGAGACGCCCGACGGTACCGGCTGGCGGACCCGCGTGAGTCTCCACGTCGACGGCGAGGGAAGCATCGGGCCGTATGCCGCGCGCAGTCACCGCGTCATCGCCGTAGACGACCACCCGCTCGCGACCGCCGCCGTCGAGCGCGCGGCGATGTCACTCCGCGGAGGCGAGGCCGGGCGGATCGACCTCGTCCAGCCCGCGGACGGACGCGTGCGGGTCCTTCCCCGGCCCGAGGCTCCGCGCCGGGGCGGCCGCCGACCGCAGCCCGCGCGCGCCTCCGAGGTCGTGAGCGAGGAGGTCGACGGGCGCCGGTTCCTCGTCGACGTCGACGGGTTCTGGCAGGTGCACCGGTCGGCTGCGACGACGCTCACCGCGGCGGTTCGGACCGCGATCCGATCCGCCGGCGGAGTCGACCCCGACGCGTGGCACCTCGACCTGTACGGCGGGGTCGGGCTCTTCGCGGCGGCGATCGCCCAGGAGGGCGGTCCCTCCACGCGCATCACCACGGTCGAGTCCGACAGTCGCGCGACCGATCACGCGGGCGAGAACCTCGCCGAGTGGGTGGGGGCCCGGGCCGAGACCGGCCGCGTGGACCGTTGGCTGGCGAAATTGGGGGCCGAGGCATCCGTCACCGAACGCGATCGACTCTCGAGGGGAGTCGTGCTGCTGGACCCGCCCCGCGCCGGCGCCGGACGCGAGGTGGTGGAAGGGGTGACCGCGCTCGCCCCGGCCGCGGTCGTGTACGTCGCATGCGATCCGGTCGCCCTGGCGCGAGACATCGCCACGTTCCGTGCCGCGGGCTACGAGCTCCGGGAAGTGGCGGGCCTGGACCTCTTTCCGAACTCCCACCACGTCGAGGCCGTGGCGACCCTCATGCCGGCGGGCCCCCGGCGATAGGCTGACGGCATGACGCGGGTTGCTCTCATCGACGATCACGAGTCCGTCCGGCTGGGACTCGCCGCAGCGTGCGAGCGCGACGGCAGCAAGGACGTGGTCTTCTCCGGGAGCACCGTGACCGAATACCTGACCTGGCGGTCGTCGACCGGGGCCGCTCCGGCCGACGTCGTCGTGCTCGACCTCACCCTGGGCGACGGCACGACGGTGACGGAGAACGTGAGGCGGCTCGTGCTCGACGGGTCGAGCGTCATCATCCACAGCGTGGCCGACCGCCCTGCCGCCGTGCGCGAGGCGCTCGCCGCCGGCGCCGCGGGCGTCGTGAGCAAGTCCTCCCGCATCGACGATGTCATCGCCGCTGTGCGCACGGTCGCACGCGGCGAGCCCCTCAACAACGTCGAATGGGCCAGTGCGGTCGAAGGCGACCGGGAGTTCGCGGATGCCCAGCTGTCCGCGCGGGAGCGCGAGGTGCTCAGGCTCTACGCTGCCGGACTCCCGCTCAAGGTGGTCGCCGACCGTCTCGGCGTGGCGTACTCCACCGCGAAGGAGAACATCACGCGCGTTCGCGTGAAGTACGTCGAGGTCGGCCGCCCGGCGCCCACCAAGGTCGACCTGCTCCGACGGGCCATGGAGGACGGCATCCTCGCCGAATCCGCGGCCGAGGGAGGCGCCGGTGACGGCTGAGGCGCCGGTCTCCCAGCTCGACAGCGCGTGGGGGCAGATCCCGCAGTCCCGTGAGGCCACGGCGGGCATCGGATCCTTCACGCGCACGCGCGTCGAGCGCATCATCTCGATCGTCGCGGGCTTCGGCTCCCTCGTGCTCGGCGCTCAGGCGTTCCTCACCGCTCTCGGTCCGGCCGAGGAGCGGCCCGGCTGGCATTTCCCGCTGATGATCTTCGTCTTCGCGCCGCTGGCCGTCATGATCCTGGCGTGCTTCGTCGGGCGGGCGGTGCGCGTCTGCGCCGGAGTCTTCGCGTTCGCCTACATCCTCGCTCTCATCGCGTGGCCGGTGGCGTCGGCCGGCTCCGATCCCGATCCCGCGGGGCAGCCCTGGATCTGGTACCTCGTCAACATCGCCACGCTGGCCGCGGTGCTCGCCTTCCCCCTTCCGGTGCAGATCGCCTGGACCGCTGTCTGCCCCCTTCTGTTCGGGTTCGTCCGGCTCATCCAGGCGGAGTTCGCCGGCGTCTTCCTGCCCCCGCTCGGCCTGGACGTGTCGTTCGCCCTCATTCTCGGCGGCGTGATCCTCACCCTCGGCTGGATGTTCCGATCGGTGGCCGCGAACGTCGACGAGACCCGCGCACGCGCCGTTTCGTCGTATGCCACGGCGGCCGCTGCCGACGCCGCTGAGCAGGAACGCGTCGCCGTGGCGGCGCTCATGCACGACAGCGTCCTCGCCGCCCTCATCGCCGCCGAGCGCGCCGACTCTCCGAGAGCTCAGACCCTCGCCGCCGCGATGGCCCGCGAGGCGCTCACGCGACTGGCCAACACCGAGCAGGACGCGCACGAAGGACCGGATGAGCCGAGGGATGCGGACACCGTGGCCGACGACATCGAGGCCGGAGCACGGGAGGTCGGCGTGAAGGTCTCCGCGGCGCGCGACGTCGGACCGGAGAGCCCGGCCGTTCCCGGACGCGTCGCGCGGGCGCTCACCCTGGCCGCCACCCAGGCGATCGCCAACGCCCTCCAGCACGCCGGCGGGAAGGGGCTCGCCGTCGCCGTCACGTCCGGCGGCGGACGCATCGACATCGAAGTGCGTGACGCCGGCGAGGGTTTCGACCTCGACGGCGTGCCCGACGACCGCCTCGGCATCCGCGCGTCGATCTTCGCGCGGGTGGCTGCTGTCGGCGGCACCGCGCACATCGACACCGGGCACCACGGAACCGTCGTGCACCTCGGATGGCGGGAGGGCGCAGCGTGATCAGCGTCAAGAACGTCCTCGTCGCACTCGGCGTCGCCTTCACCGCCTACCTCGCCGCTCGAGGGCTGTGGTGGACCTCTCCCGTCCCGTATCCGCTCCTCGTCGTCGGCGCGCTCGGGCTCTACCTCGGCACGACCTGGCTCTGCATCTTCTGGGAGCCGCCGCGCACGTCCGTCGCACCCCCGGTCACACAGGTCAACCTGCCGACGGGACGCACGCAGCCGCGCCTCCCGGTGCTCGCTCAGATGCTCGCACTCACCTGTGCCGCCGTCGTGCCCAGCGCCATCTCGTTCGCGGTCGGTCCGGAATCGCGGACGGCACCCTTCGCCACCTGGTACCTCGGCGGCATCGGCGCGCTCATGACGATCGTGATGGTCCGTCGTCGGCCGTGGACGGCGTGGACGGGGATCGCCGCGCTCGCGGTCGCATCGATGGCGTGGATGGGCGTCGCTTCCGCCCTCGCCCTGGGACTGGTCGGCTCGATCGTGTGGGTCACGTGCGCGCAACTCCTCGTGCTGTCGATGGACCGTGCGGCCCGCGACACCGGCCGTCTCGCGCAGCTTCAGCGCGCTGCCTCGGCGTGGCAGGCATCGCAGGCCATGCGCCAGCGCGAGCGGCGCGTGCAGGTCCAGGAGGCGCTTGCGGTCGCGGGCCCCGTCCTCACCCGGACGGTGGCCACAGGCGGCGCCCTCACCGACGCCGACCGGCTCGAAGCGCGCCTGGCGGAAGGGCGCCTCCGCGACGAGATGCGCGGCCCCCGGCTCCTCGACGACGACGTGCGCGCCGAGCTCGAGCGTGCGCGCCGACGCGGAGCGAACGTCACGGTTCTGGACGAGGGCGGGCTCGAGGGCCTCGACGACGCCACACTCTCCATCATCCGCGCGCAGCTCGCCGAGGCACTGCGCTCGGCCAGTTCGGACCGGCTGTATATCCGCACATCGCCGGACGCGCGCATCGCCGTCACGGTCGTCGGGCGCTCACCGTCCGTCGGCGGACCATCCGAAGAAGACGGCGTCGATCTGTGGCGTGAGATCCCGCACCCCGGGGTCGCGTGACCTGAACCCTCGGACGAGCGCCGGGTGAGGCATCCGCTCGCCCTGGTGGTGTCGTCCCGAAACGCAGTCGCTCCCCGTGTCGGTGGGGGAGGGGAACCGAAACGGGGAGCGGTGGTCGGGAGGAGGCGAGGGGCGGCGAAGCCGCCCGCCCCTCGCCTGGCGGACTGTTACCCGAAAACAGTCCGCGTGGCTGAGCTCGGATCTACCGCAGGGCGGAGAGCGAGTCAGCCGAACGCAGAAGCGTTCCAGCGATTCAAGTATCGCCGCGCTGCAAGACATGCGTCTGTAGGTATTTCGGGGGACATCTTGCGAATCCCCTCGCCCGCGTCTCGATACACCGCCTGCGGCGGCACTCGACGACCGGCTGCGCCGGCTGAGCGGACGGAACCGCTCAACCGCCGCGTCTCGATACACCGCCTGCGGCGGCACTCGACGACCGGCTGCGCCGGCTGAGCGGACGGAACCGCTCAACCGCCGCGTCTCGATACACCGCCTGCGGCGGCACTCGACGACCGGCTGCGCCGGCTGAGCGGACGGAACCGCTCAACCGCCGCGTCTCGATACACCGCCTGCGGCGGCACTCGACGACCGGCTGCGCCGGCTGAGCGGACGGAACCGCTCAACCGCCGTAGCGACCCCAGCCGAGCTCTCGGCGGAGGGGCTGACGGAGATCGCGCTGGCTCAGCGACCAGGCGGTGCGAGACGTGTTGTCATCGGCGACGGCCTCGGCGGCCTCGCCGGTGTACGCCTCGGTGACGACCGCGAGGAGGGCCGCCAACTCCTCCTCGTTCGGCGTGCCGCGCAGGACGTCGATCCGGACGCCCGCGGCGTCGTCTCCCGCGATCGTCACAGCGGGATGTTCCCGTGCTTCTTGGGCGGGAGGCTCGCACGCTTGCCTCGCAGCGCGCGCAGGGCCTTCGCGATCGACACGCGAGTCTGCGCCGGTTCGATGATCCCGTCCAGCTCGCCGCGCTCGGCCGCGAGGAACGGCGAGGCGACGTTGTACGTGTACTCGTTGGCGAGCCGCGTGCGGACCGCCGCGACATCCTCACCAGCCTGCTCGGCACGCTGGATCTCGCCGCGGTAGAGGATGTTGACCGCACCCTGTCCGCCCATGACCGCGATCTCGGCGGTCGGCCACGCGAGGTTGATGTCGGCGCCGAGCTGCTTCGAGCCCATCACGATGTACGCGCCGCCATATGCCTTGCGAAGGATGACGGTGACGAGCGGCACGGTGGCCTCGGCGTACGCGTAGAGAAGCTTGGCGCCGCGGCGGATGACCCCGGTCCACTCCTGGTCGGTGCCGGGAAGGTAGCCGGGCACGTCGACCAGGGTCACGATGGGGATGGAGAAGGCGTCGCAGAATCGCACGAAGCGGCTGGCCTTCTCGCCGGCCTCGATGTTGAGCGTTCCGGCCATCTGCGAGGGCTGGTTGGCGATGATGCCGACCGAGCGACCTTCGATGCGGCCGAAGCCGATCACGATGTTGGGGGCGAACAGCGGCTGGACCTCGAGGAAGTCCTCGGCGTCGACGATGCCGCGGATGACCTGGTGGATGTCGTAGGGCTGGTTGGCGGAGTCGGGGATGATGGCGTTGAGGGCGCGATCGGCATCCGTCGTCTCGAACTCGAACCCGCTCTCGTAGACCGGGAGTTCGGCCATGTTGTTGTCGGGCAGGAACCCCAGCATGGTTCGGACGTAGTCGATCGCGTCGTCCTCGTCCTCCGCGAGGTAATGGGCGACGCCCGACCGGGTGTTGTGGGTGTGAGCGCCGCCGAGCTCCTCCATGCCGACGTCCTCGCCGGTCACGGTCTTGATGACGTCGGGTCCGGTGACGAACATCTGGCTCGTCTTGTCGACCATCACGACGAAGTCGGTCAGGGCGGGCGAGTAGACGGCGCCGCCCGCTGCGGGGCCCATGATGATCGAGATCTGGGGGATCACGCCCGAGGCCTGGGTGTTCAGGCGGAAGATCTCGCCGTACTTGCCCAGCGCGACGACGCCCTCCTGGATGCGCGCGCCGCCGGAGTCGAGGATTCCCACGATCGGGATGCCGCTGCGCAGCGCGAACTCCATGACCTTGATGATCTTCTCGCCGGCGACCTCGCCGAGCGAGCCGCCGAACGTGGAGAAGTCCTGCGAGTACACCGCCACGGTGCGACCGTGGATGGTGCCGACACCCGTGACGACCGAGTCGCCGTAGGGGCGCGACTTGTCCATGCCGAACGCGGTCGTGCGGTGTCGCACGTACTCGTCGAGTTCGACGAAGCTGCCGGGGTCGACGAGCAGTTCGATGCGCTCGCGGGCCGTGCCCTTCCCCTTCGCGTGCTGCTTCTGCTTGGCGACGGCCTCGGCGTCGAGGACGGCCTCCTGATAGCGCGCGCGGAGGTCGGCGATCTTGCCGGCGGTCGTGAAGAGGTCGGGCTGATCGGTCACGCGTTCCACCCTATCGGCGGGCTCTCGCGACGGGTTGGAGGGTTTGCACAAGGGGAAGCGGCATCGACTGTCGGTGGGAGTCGGGGGATGCCGCGGCATCCGCGATCCACGAAACGAAGCGTGGTGTGCAGAAGCCGAAATCTCATGTCGCTCTCATGCCGCGCGGCGGACCCTCGGGCTATCGTCGGCGTCGGGGACAGGACGATACTGGTGTGAAGGATGTTGTGAAGAGTCGAATTGTGCGTGTAGCCGCGTTCGCGGCCGTCTTCGGGTTGCTGATGCCTCTGGCGACCGAGTACTCGATCGCGCAGGCGTCTGACGGCATCGCTTCATCGGCAACGGACGAGTCCGGCGGACAGTCGCCGACGCCCACGGTTACGCCGATTCCAAGCGGCGAGGGCGCCGGTGCGGGAGCTCAGCCGACTCCGACTCCGACACCGACACCGACTCCGACACCGACACCCTCCCCGGGCGCCGCGCGGGAGCCCGAGCAGACACAAGAGCAGTCCGAGCAGGAGCAGGACGTCGCCCGTGACGATGCGCTGACGGCTGAGGCACTTGCGGCGCCTGTCCCGGCGGCGTCACGGATCATCACGAGTCCAGACGCCTATATCTCAGCGATCAACGCGTCCAAGGCGACTTTTCCCAACGGCGCCGACCACGTCATCCTGACATCCGCCGCGTATCCCGTGTTCGCCGCAGCGGCGGCCGGCCTGGCCGCAGAGCTCGACGCCGCCATGTTGTATGTCCAGCCGGCAGGGATTCCTGCGGCGGTCCGTACGGAGTTGCAGCGCCTCGCGCCGACCACGATCCTGGTTGTCGGAGGGACGGCGTTCGTCACCGACGCCGTCGTGTCCATTGCCCGAACGGTGACCAGTGACGTCCGCCGGTTCGGCGGTGCGTCCGTGTACGAGACCGCGCAGTCTATGTTCGCAGCCGGCACCGCAGGAGCTGACACGGTCTATCTGGCCGGAGCCGGAACGATCTTCGACCTCCCGCTCGCTGCCACGCTCGCCGCGACGGCTGGCAAGAAGATGCTCGCGGTCAACGGGAACGTCGCACCCACTCCCGAGGTCATCGCCGCGCTTCGCGCCGCCGGCACGACATCTGTCGTCCTCGTACGGGGCAGCGCAATGTCCAGCGCGTACGAGGCGGGCCTGCGGGGGGCGGGGTTTGCGGTGAGCAGCCACGTGAACGCGGACCGCTTCAACCTGGCCACGGTGATAGCGCGCATCGCGGGTGTCGGACGCACGACGTCGTTCCTCGTGAATCCGTGGCGTGCGTGGGACGTCGCGGTGGCGGCAGGTGTGGCATCCGTCACCCGGCAGCCCCTCTATTACTCCCTCTACGAATGCGTGCACGATGTCGTGGCGAAGGACCTCACCGCGTCACGCGCACGTGTGACTCTCGTGGGCGACGCCAACAGTCTCAGTGCGGCCGTCGCCTCGAACACGTACTGCTCAGCCGAGAAGACCAGGCGACAGAACGCGCTGTCGTCCGCAATCCAGTCGACGCTCTCGTCGTATCAGGGCGTCTACAGCGTGACGGTCCGCCAGATCGGCGGTCTCTCAGAGGCCGTGAGTATCGGTGGCGGAATCCGCCGCGAGCCGGCGAGCATGATGAAGATCTTCGCCGCCTGGGCGGTTCTCGAGCGAGTCGAGCAAGGTCGCGTATCGCTGAACTCGACGCTTCGCTCCGGGGTGTCACTCGGCACATGCATCCAGGTGATGATCCACGTTTCCGACAACTTCTGCCACACCGACATCGTCCACTGGATCGGGATCGCAGAGCTGAACCGGATGATCCGGGCGGCCGGATTCACCAACACCGTGTACGGATCGGTGCCGCCTGGGACGAGTGTCCTCTATGCCGGAAATCGCACGACCACGAACGACCTGGCATGGCTGATGGAGCGGCTCGCGAATCGATCCATCCTGGTCAAGCCGTACTCCGACCTGCTGATCAACCACATGCGGTCTCAGATCGGGCGGTCGCGGATCGCATCAGGCATACCACCGGGAGTACCTCAGGCGAGCAAGCCCGGCGCGCTCTGGGTGGCGTCCGGGCTCCTCCAGGGGGACACGGCGATCGTCAACGGCGCAAGGCACTCGTACATCCTGTCTATCGTCGGCGACAATGCGCCGCCGACAGCGGCATTCCGAGCGATCTCACGCGCGGTGTACTCCCACTTCAACGGGAGCTTCGGAACCGCGGCGAGCTACCCTGTCGAACAGATGGTCACGCGTACGGCATCCGTCCTGCGATCATCGCCCGGAGGACCTGCCGTCGTCACGATCCCCGCGGGAGTGATCCTCGAGCAACTCGAGAGTCAGCGGGTCTGGTATGAGGTCAGGTACGGCTCCCGGCGGCTCTGGACGTACTACACCGGCCTGCGCAACAGGTGACCTCCCGGTAGCGTGAGCGGCATGGCGATCCCCGAGCACGGATACCCCCTGGCGGCGCACGTGAGTCCGCGCGTGCAGGTCGTGGAGACGACCGAGTCGACGAATGCCGACGTCATCCGTCACGTGACGGAGGCCCCGGACGAGTGGCCTCACCTCTCGGTGCTCCTGACCACGGATCAGCGCGCGGGGCGGGGGCGGCTGGATCGGTCATGGGTCACGCCCCCCGGCACAGCCCTCGCCATCTCGATGGTGGTGCGCGTGTCGGCGATCCCGCCCGCGAGCCGCGGATGGATCCCCCTCGTAGCCGGCGCCGCCATGACGCGCGCCATCGGCGCCCAGCTGATCGGCACCGCCCACGAGGCGCGGCTCAAGTGGCCGAACGACGTTCTGCTCGACGGGGCGAAGGTGTGCGGCATCCTCGCGGAAGTGGTGCCGGGGCACCCCGATGTCATCGTGATCGGCTCGGGCGTCAACACGCGGATGCCTCGCACGGATCTCCCGGTCGAGACGGCGACGTCCTTCCAGGCGATCGGCCAGGAGGCTGATGATGACCGCCTGATCGCGGATTACCTCACCGCGCTCGACGAGCAGCTCGACGCGCTCGTGGCCGCGCGAGGAAACGCGGCGGCAGCCGGAGTCCTCGCCGAGGTGGAGGTCCTCTGCTCGACACTCGGAAGCGAGGTCGTCGTGTCCCTCCCCGATGGCGAGACTCTTCGGGGGCGGGCGCAGCGGATCGACCCGGACGGCAGGCTCGTCGTGGTGCGGGACTCCGAGTTCGAGAGCGTGGTCTCGGCGGGCGACGTCGTCCACGTCCGCTGATCCCGCCCCTCCATGACGCCGAACGGCGGTGCGTGGGCGCTGTGGGCAGCGTGAGCCGCACAATGGGAGCATGACGCAGCCGATCAGCTACGGCGGGAGGCCCTACGCCCCCGCTCCGGGCGCTCCGACGCCCGAGCTGCGCGTCGCCCGGTTCCGCAGTCACGCGCGTCGACTGACCTGGTCGGCGGTCGTCCTCATCCTCGTCGCCGGCGCGTGCGGGTACTTCTACGGGAACCTGCCCGCCCCCTTCGAGGACTGGATGCTGGTCGTGGCCGCCGGTGTCGTGGTCTTCGTGCTCGTCCTCCTCCCCTTCCTCTCCTGGTGGGCGCACGTCTACACGATCACCACCCGCCGCGTGATCGAGCGTTCGGGGATCCTCGCGAGTCGCCACCGCGAGATGTCGCACGTGCGCGGCTACTCGATCCAGATTCGCCGTGGAGTCCTGCAACGCCTGTGGCGGACGGGGACGCTCACGCTTTCCAACGGCGTGGAGCCGCCGCTGCGGTTGGCGAACGTGCCCAGCGTCGAGCTCGTGCACGAGGCGCTCGTCGACCAGGTCGAGGTGAACCAGATCCTTGCGCACCGCGACGCGCAGCCGCCGCTGCCTCCACCTCCTCCGCTTCCCGGCACGAGATGACGCCGTTACGCCGCGCGGGCGTGCGGGATGATGGAGTGTCGGGAGAAAGGTGACGGAATGGCGCTGCGTGTCGGAGTGGTCGGAGGCGGTCAACTCGCCCGCATGATGATCGCCCCTGCGGTCGAGCTCGGAGTCGAGCTGCGGGTTCTCGCAGAGGAAGCGAACATGGCGGCCTCACTCGCCGCCTCGGCGGTCGGCGACTACCGCGACGTCGGGCGCGTCCTCGCCTTCGCGCGGGAGGTGGACGTCGTGACCTTCGACCACGAGCATGTTCCGCAGGACGTCCTCGCCGCACTGGTCGATGCCGGTGTCGCGGTGCGCCCCGGTCCCGAGGCGCTGAAGCACGCGCAGGACAAACTGGTCATGCGCGCCCGCCTCGCCGAACTCGGGATGCCTCAGCCGGACTGGGCCGCGGTGACCGACGCCGACCAACTGCAGGCGTTCCTGGATGATCACGGCGGCCGAGCCGTCGTGAAGACGCCGCGCGGTGGGTACGACGGCAAGGGTGTTCGCGTCGTCGGAGCCGCGACCGAGGCAGACGACTGGTTCGCCACGCTCGCCGAGGACGCACGCGGGGGAGCGCTGCTCGTGGAGGAGCTCGTCGATTTCTCGCGCGAGCTCGCCCAGCAGGTCGCCCGGCGCCCCTCCGGCGACACTGCCGTCTACCCCGTCGTCGAGACCGTGCAGCGAGACGGGGTGTGCGCCGAAGTGCTCGCCCCGGCCCCGCACGCCGGCGAGCGACTGCGGCAGGTCGCGGCTGAGATCGGCGTGCGCATCGCCGAGGGGCTCGACGTGACGGGCATGCTCGCCGTCGAGCTGTTCGAGACGACCGACGAGCGACTGCTCGTCAACGAGCTGGCGATGCGGCCGCACAACAGCGGCCACTGGAGCCAGGACGGCGCGGTCACCGGCCAGTTCGAGCAGCACCTGCGTGCCGTGCTCGATCTTCCGCTCGGGGACACGACGGCGCGCGCGCCGTGGTCGGTCATGGTGAACATCCTCGGCGGGCCTGCACAGGGTTCCCTCGATGCCCGATTCGCCGCCGC
Organism: Microbacterium sp. MF43; assembly: GCF_012847295.1. Lineage (GTDB taxonomy): Bacteria > Actinomycetota > Actinomycetes > Actinomycetales > Microbacteriaceae > Microbacterium. The sequence continues at coordinate 383,171 of NZ_JABBDY010000002.1, read as the reverse complement.
GATGGCGGAGCATCCGGACGCCAAGGTGCACACGTACGGCAAGGCGCCTCGCCCCGGTCGCAAGGTAGGCCACGTCAACGTCGCGGGCGACGACCTGGATGACGTCACCTACCGGGCCAGAGCGGCGGCATCCGTCTTCCTGGACTGATTCCGACGGGCCGGGATCGGATGCCCGGCCGCGCCGTTGCGGGGATCTTCCAGCCTGGGCCCCTAGCCTTGACGGGTGACTCGCCCCCTGCATTCCTCGGACATGCCGCTCGTCGGCGTCGTGATGGGTTCCGACTCCGACTGGCGCGTCATGAGCGACGCCTCGCAGGTGCTGACCGACTTCGGCGTGGCCCACGAGGTCGAGGTCGTCTCCGCCCACCGCACGCCCGACAAGCTCATGCGCTACGGCCGTGAGGCTCGTTCGCGCGGACTCAAGGCGATCGTCGCCGGCGCAGGCGGCGCCGCCCACCTCCCCGGAATGCTCGCATCGGTGACCGCGGTCCCCGTCATCGGCGTGCCGGTGCAGCTGTCGACGCTGGACGGCTTGGACTCTCTGCTGAGCATCGTGCAGATGCCGGCCGGGATCCCCGTCGCCACCGTGTCGATCAACGGCGCCAAGAACGCCGGGCTGCTCGCCGCCCGCATCCTCGGCGCCTCGGATCCCGCTCTCGCCGAGCGCATCGAGCAATACGCCCGCGAGCTGGAGGCGCAGGTCGAGGACAAGAACCGGCGGCTCAAGGAGTCCCTGTGACCGTCATGACCCCGCAGCGCATCGGCGCGGGTGGCCGCTCGCCGCGCGTGGTCGAGGAGCGCCCGCTGCGCCACCCTGACACCGCGTCCCGTGCGCAGATGACGGCGCGGGGATGGTGGCTCGTCGTGCTCAACTTCCTCATGCCGGGCTCGGCCCAGGCGGTCGCGGGAAGCCGTCGCCTCGCTCGCGTCGGCATCGTCTCGACGTTCCTGCTGTGGGCGGGACTCGTCGTCACGGTCCTCTTCGCGCTGCTGGCGCCGACGACGGGGCTGAGCCTTGCGACCGGCGCGTGGCTGCCCGCGTGGCTGAGTCTGCTGCGTCCTCTCCCGCTCCTGCTGATCCAGGGCGCGCTCATCGCCTACGCGGTGCTGTGGATCGTGCTCACGATCGACACCCTCCGCCTCGTCCGGCTGGTCAAGGCGGGGCCCGTGGCCCGGTTCGGGATCGCGGCGCTCGCGGTCGTCCTTCTCACGGTGGCGAGCGGCACGGCGGCATACGCGGCATCCGCCGTCGGCACGACGCGCGAGACGCTCGGCGCGATCTTCGAGGCGACAGGGCCGGCGGTGCCCCCTTCTGACGGGTACTACAACATCCTGCTGCTCGGAGCCGACAGCGGGGAGGGGCGCGACTCGATGCGCTTCGACAGCATCTCGGTGGTCTCGGTCAATGCGGAGACGGGCGCCACGACGATCACAGGCATTCCGCGCGACATGCCGAACTTCCCGTTCTCGGCAGGGCCGATGCAGGACCGCTACCCCAGCGGGCACGAGGGTCACGCGGATCCGAACTGCGGATGGGGGAGCGGCATCAACCAGCTCCGGACCGAGGTCGAGGTGTGTCAGGACGGCGACGCGCTCTATCCCGACGCGGTGGCCAACTCCTCCGCTCCCGGTATCGAGGCGACCAAGGACGCGGCGGAAGGAATCCTCGGGATCGAGATCCCGTATTACGTGTTCGTCGACATGCACGGCTTCGCGTCCCTGATCGACGCGCTCGGCGGTGTCGAGATCGATGTCGTGGAGCGCCTGCCGAAGGGCGGCGGACCCGCCTATGAGGGCCAGCCCGTCGACGAGTGGGCGACGGGGTGGATCGAGGCCGGACCCCAGCGGATGAACGGTGACACCGCTCAGTGGTACGCGCGCTCGCGGTACACGACGAGCGACTTCGACCGGATGGAGCGTCAGCGCATCCTGCAGCAGGCGATTCTGGCCCAGTTCACCCCGCAGACGGTTCTGACGAGGTTCCAGGATGTCGCGGCCGCCGGCGCCGACATCGTCGAGACCGATCTGCCGCAGTCGCTCATCCCCTTCCTCGCGGACCTCGCTCTGAAGGCGAAGGAGCAGCCGGTCACCACGATCGAGCTCACTCCCGAGAACGGGATCGACGAGTACGAGCCGGACTATGCCTACGTCCAGGAGCTCGTTCGGACCGCTCTGCATCCCCCCACGCCCACTCCGAGCCCGGAGAGCTGACCGGTGGTGGCAACGCTGCGCGTGATGCTCGACCAGGTCGCGTCACCCACCGAGGCTTCGCTGGCGGAGGCATCCCGCGACCTGACTCGTGCCCTCATCGCCGGTGCGCCCGCGGGATGCGTCGTCGAGGGGATCATGCCGGCGGGCGGGGTCGGGGACGCAGAGCTTCCGGGACTCGCGGGGCTGCGGCGCACGGCGCTCCCGCGGCGCGAGCTGGCAGCCGCTCTCCAAATGGGTGTGGGCACCGGCATCGGCGGGGGGATGATCCACTCGCCGACGCTGCTCGCCCCGCTCGTGAAACACGATCGCGTGCACGATCACGATCAGACGGTCGTCACCGTGTGGGACCTGCGGCCGTGGGAGGCGCCGTCGGAGCTGCCCCGTTCGACCGCCGCCTGGCACCGCGCCATGCTCAAGCGGGCCGTGAAGCACGCCGATGCCGTCGTGGTCCCCACGCACTCGATCGCGCGGCGGCTCGCCGAGATCGCGCGGCTCGGGGACCGGATCCGGGTGATCGCGGGCGCATCGCCCCTCGACTTCGCCGTGCCCACCGACGAGGTCGGCCGGCGGCGCGAGCTGGACCTTCCGCACGGCTACCTTCTTCTCGCGGGCGGGCCGGCGCCCACCGACGCTCTTGCGACGGGCTTCTCGGCCGTCGCCGCCTCCGGACGCGACCTTCCCGTCGTCGTCATCGACGCAGAAGAGGGTCAGGAGCCCGTCATCGCCGAGCTCGCCGCCGCGGCGGGCCTTCCCGAGCGCAGCCTCCACGTGCGCGGGCGGCTGGACAGCGCCGATCGCGCGGCGGTCTTCGGCGCGACGCTCGCGCTGGTCGCTCCGGCCCAGCGGGCGGCATTCCCCTGGCGGGTGGTCGACGCACTGACGCTCGGCGTGCCGGTGATCGCCGCGGCATCCGATGTCCATTCCGAGATCGTGGTGGACGGCGGCGTGCTGGTGGAGGGGACGGATGCCTCGGCGCTCGTCGACGGACTGGCAGCCGCCCTCTCGGACGCGCTGGCCACCACCGCGGCGGCCGAGCGGCTGGGAGTGATGGCAGGGGACCGGGGTCGGGCGTTCTCGTGGCGCGAGGCAGCCGACAAAGTCTGGCACCTGCACGCGGAACTGTAAGCCGGGAACTCGCCGCGAAGCGCGTGTCGGTGATCGGATATCGCGCGAGTGTTGTCATCATTGGCCACTTCCGTCACACTGGTCACATGGTGGGGGCTATGTGGAGTGGCGTGCGTGCGCCCTCAAGGGTGAAGCTGTCGGTGTTGATGATCGTGGCGGCGATCGTCGTTGGTGTGTCGGTTCCGGCTTCTGCGGGAGCGTCGCAGCCAACCACAGCGGGGCTATCCGTTGAGCAGGGCGGGGCGGCAGCTGCCGTCCAGACCGCCGCAGACCTGAGTGGATTCGCCGCGGGCAGCATCATCGAAGACGACGTTTTCTTCAACCGCGGCACGATGACCGAAGCACAGATTCAGAGCTTCCTCCAGGCGAAGGTCACGTCGTGCCGAGCCGGTTACACCTGCCTGAAGGACTATTACGACACCACCCGATCCATCGCCGGTGACGCAATGTGCGGAGCGTACGCCGGCGGCACGCGTGAGCGTGCTTCTCGAATCATCTACAAGGTCGCGCAGGCGTGCGGCATCAATCCGCAGGTGCTGGTGGTCATGCTGCAGAAAGAGCAGGGCTTGGTTACCTCGACCGCTCCCTCGTCCTATGCCTATCGCGCGGCGATGGGGCAGGGGTGCCCAGACACGGCAGCGTGCGACACGCGGTACTACGGCTTCTTCAACCAAGTCTTCGGTGGGGCGTGGCAACTGAAGCGATATGCCAACCCGCCTGGCACCAGCCAGTTCTTCACCTGGTACGCGCCGGGCAAGACCTGGAACGTGCTGTACCACCCGAACTCCGGGTGTGGCACCTCGAAGGTCACGATCCAGAACCAGGCGACCGCGAACCTCTACTACTACACGCCCTATCAGCCGAATGCGGCGGCCCTGCGCGCGGGCTACGGCACCGGCGACAGCTGCTCGTCCTATGGCAACCGCAACTTCTACAATTACTTCACCGACTGGTTCGGGTCCACGCGTTACAACCTCCGCCCTGCTGTTGACGCTGAGTGGGAGCGCCTCGGCGGCTCTGACGGTGTTCTCGGCAGCCCCAGCGCCCGCGAGGTCCGGATCGCGGCCAACGGCGGTGGGTACCTGCAGGCGTTCCAGAAGGGGACGATCTGGTGGAAGGACGGCGCTGCGAGGGCCGTTGGCATCGCCACGAGCGCTCTGCGGGTGGACTACTTCAACTCCGGGGGTCCTGCGGGTCCGTGGGGATGGCTCACATCGGAGCCGCGGTGCGGCCTCATCGACGACGGATGCCTTCTCATAGCTCAGCATGGGACCGTCGGGCACTCCACGGCGACCGGATCGGTCCTCATTCCGCCCGCCCTTGCCGTCGAGTGGAATCGGGTAGGTGCCGCGGCCGTCGGCTATCCGACGCAGGCTGCGCGATGCGGGATGGTGGACGGCGGATGCCTCATGCCGTTCCAGCGCGGGACGGTCGGCTACTCACCCGCCTCCGGCGCGATGACCATCACTCCCGATCTCGCCCAAGCCTGGAACCGGCTGGGTGCGACGATCGTCGGATACCCTGTCGCACCGGCGACCTTCGTCGATGCGAATGGCGGCGGATCGATGCAGGAGTTCACCCGTGGCACGCTGTGGGCGTCCCCGGTCGGCGCCGTACACATGGCGCCCGGCGTCATGGCCTCCCAATACGCCACCGCCGGCGGTCCTGCGGGCGCTTGGGGATGGCCGGCCGGTTCCCCTCGATGCGGGATGGTGGGGGACGGATGTCTGATGGTGTTCCAGCACGGAACAGTCGGCTACTCACCCGCCTCCGGAGCGGTGCTGGTGCCCGCCGCGGGGGCCGCAGTCTGGAACCGCGTCGGCGCTCAGGCGCTCGGGTATCCCAAGTCGGCAGCAACAGCCTCTGCGGGTAACGGCGGAGGAGTGACCCAGGACTTCACGGCGGGTGCGGTCGTGACTTCGCCGTCCGGTGCAGTGGCTTTGCGGTCGGGCGCATTCCTCGAGGCGTATCGCGCCGCCGGGGGCGGCGGCGGAGCTCTGGGCTGGCCTGCAAGCGATCCTCGGTGCGGGATGGTGCGCGACGGATGCCTGATGGTCTCGCAACTCGGAACGATCGGCTACTCGCCTGCTACGGGTGCGAGGCTGATCCCGGCTCCGATCGCAAAGGAGTGGAACCGGCTCGGAGCTGTGCGACTCGGTTACCCGACCGCCGCAGCGACGACGACCGGCACGCTGATCAGTCAGGTCTTCCAGTCGGGCACCGTCACGTACGACTCGGCCACGGGACGTACGACTGTCAGGTGACGACCAGTGGCCCTGGCATAGGATGGGGGAGTTTGAGCAGACGGTGATCATCGCCGCAGAGTGAGTAGGCCAGTGTCCGAGACCCGAGACCATTTTGCCGCGGTGCCCCGCGCGAGCTTCGACGTCCCCGGACAGAGCCGCGGACTGCTCGATGTCTTCCGGTGGCACTACCTGTTGCGACTGCTTGTCCGCACCGGGGTCACCACCCGGTACCGGAACAGCATCCTGGGATGGACGTGGTCCTACGTTCGCCCGGCCGCTCAGTTCCTCGTGTTCTTCGTCGTGCTCGGGGTCTTCCTCGACCTGAACCGCGGAATCGAGAACTACGCGATCTACCTGTTCTCGGGGATCGTGGTCATCAACCTCTTCAGTGAGGGCTTCAAGAACGCGACCACCTCGATCGTGGGCAACGCCGCGCTCGTGCGCAAAGTCTATCTCCCGCGCCAGCTGTTCGCGGTGTCGGCGGTGTTCGTGGCGTTCATCCACTTCCTGCCCCAGGTCGCGTTGCTCCTCATCGTCTGCCTGTTCTTCGGCTGGCTCGTGAAGCTGAGCGTGCTCGGCATCCTCGCCATCCTTGTCGGAATGCTCCTCGTGATGCTCTTCTCGCTCGGACTGGGCCTGTTCTTCGGAGCGCTCAACGTCCGTTTCCGCGACGCCGAGAACATCGTGGAGCTCCTGCTCCTGCTGGCGACGTGGGCATCGCCCGTCCTGTACTCGTGGACGATGGTCGCCCAGGTGCTGCCGCCCTGGCTTCTCGAGGTCTACATGCTCAACCCGATCACACAGGCGGTCGAGTTGTTCCATTACGCCTTCTGGTACCCCATCACCGACACCGAGCTGCCCGTACCGCCGATGCTCGGCATCAACACGCTGTGGACGTTCCTCATCGTGGTCGCCACGATCGCCGTCGGTCAGCAGGTCTTCCGACGCCTCGAAGGAAGGTTCGCTCAGGACCTATGACCGAGACCCTTGCTCCTCGCCCGAGCGTCATCGTCCGTGACGCCCGCAAGACGTTCACGCTCAACCACGCGTTCTCCCTGAAGGACACCGTCGTGAGCTGGATCCGCGGGCGCAAGCTCACCAGCTCGTTCGACGCGCTGAAGGGCGTCGACCTGACCATCGACGAAGGCGAGTCGGTCGCCATCCTCGGACTCAACGGGTCGGGCAAGTCGACGCTTCTCAAGCTCATCTCCGGCGTCATGCAGCCCGACGGCGGAGAGGTCCTCACTCGCGGGCGCGTCGCCGGGCTCATCGAGGTGGGAGCCGGCTTCCATCCCGAGCTGTCGGGTCGTGAGAACGTGTTCCTCAACGCCGCCATCCTCGGGATGAGCCGCAAGGAGATCGAAGCGCGCTACGACGCGATCGTCGCGTTCAGTGAGATCGAGGAGTTCATCGATCAGGAGGTCAAGCATTACTCCTCCGGCATGTTCATGCGACTGGCGTTCTCGGTGGCCATTCACGTCGAGCTCGACGTTCTCCTCGTGGATGAGATCTTGTCCGTCGGCGACGCTCCCTTCCGAGAGAAGTGTCGCCTGAAGTTCCAGGAGCTCATTCAGGCGCGAAAGACCCTCGTCGTTGTGAGCCACGACATGGAGATGGTGCGCGAGCTCTGCACCCGCGGCGTCGTCATCAGCAAGGGCGAGGTCGTCTACGACGGCCCCGTCGAAGGGGCGATCTCTCTGGTGGGATCGTGACGCCGGGTGCGTGGCTCGATGCGGCGCCGTCGCTTCTCGCGGCACTCGGCGTCGTTCTCGTTCCCGGCCTGGTCGTTGGCGCAGGTCTACGGCTGCGAGGTCTTGCGCTGTGGGCGCTCGCGCCGCTCGGCAGCACCGCCCTCCTGGGCGGTCTTGCCATCGCCTACGGCGCGGTCGGGATTCCGTGGACTCCGTGGGCGGTCGGCCTCGGTGTCCTCGTCGTCGCCGTGGTCGCGTGGTTTGCGGGCCGATGGCTCGGCCGGCGTCCGCCCGCCCATCCGCACGATGTTCGTGCGAGGTGGCTCCTTGCAGCAGGCATCGCCATCGGCGTGACCTTCACCGCGGCCCGATTCATCGTCTACGTCCAGGACCCGCAGGCTATTTCGCAGACGAACGACGCGGTCTTCCACCTGAATGGCATCCGATACATCCTCGACACGGGCAGCGCCTCGTCTCTGCAGATGAGCGGAGTCGTCGGTGGTCGAGGCTTCTATCCGTCTGCCTGGCACGCACTCGCTTCGATGGCGGCGATGACTTCGGGTGCTGCCATCCCCGTCGCTGCCAACATGGTGACGCTCGTGATCGTGGCCCTCGTGTGGCCGCTGGGGATCGCCTGGTTCACGCATCAGGCCGCACATCCGTGGGTCGCACCCGCAGCCATCGCGGCGGCGCTGGCCGGGTCGATGCATGTCTTCCCCATGCTGATGGTGCAATGGGGCGTCCTGTATCCGTACGCGCTCTCCGTGGCGCTCCTTCCGGCTGCCGCCGGGGTCGTCGTCGCCGCGCCACGCTGGATCCGCGGCGAGGGACCGCTCGAGGACGGCCGCCCCGCGGCCGTCCTCGTCGGGATCCTGCTGCTGGCGAGCGCCGCAGCCCTGGCTCTGTCTCAACCCTCCACTCTCCTGGCATGGGCGATCATCGGCATGAGCTCACTCATCTGGTGGGCGGTCCACCATCGCAAAGGTGATCGCCGCCATCGCTTGCGGGTCACCGTCCTCATCGCGCTGGCTGGCGGCATCTTCGTCGGACTGTGGTTCGCGCTCGCCCGCAGCACGACCGGTTCTCACTGGCCGCCGTTCCGCGGCAAGCTGCAGGTCGTGGCAGACATCCTGCTGAACGGGCATGTCCTGCTGCCTCCGGCCGTCGGGGTGGGCATTCTCACCTTCATCGGACTTATCGTCTCGGCGCGCCGCCGATCGCTCCGCTGGCTCGCGACGGCCTGGGTCATCCTCACCTTCCTCTACTTCGTCGTCGCCGCTGTGGGACAGCCTTTCGTTCGCAGATGGCTGCTCGGTGCCTGGTACGCCGACCCCTATCGGATCGCCGCGCTCCTGCCGGTCACGGCGCTTCCGCTCGCCGCGATCGGACTCACGGCCGTGGCGATATGGGCGACGACTGCGATCTCGGGGCGCGAAGGCAGGGATGCAGAGCGTTTCGCCACCCGGTGGGCTCTGGTCGTCGTCGGCGTGCTCATGGCGGTATGGTTCGCGGTCGCGCCCGTGATTCAGATGGGTGCCATCACCCAAGGGACGTTCGATGCGGAGTCGCGTTACGCGACCGAAGAGTATCTGTCCGACGATGAGCGCGCCCTGCTGGAACGATTGGATGAGTCCGTGGGCCAGGACGAGCGCGTCATCGGCAATCCGTCGACCGGAACGGGCTTCGGGTACACGCTGTCGGGTCGGGACGTCTTTCCACGGACGTGGTCTCATCCAGCGTCGGCCGAATGGAGGACGATCCAAGACGGCTTGCGCGATGCCGCGCGCGACGCGGAGGTCTGCGCGGCTCTCGAAGCCTACGGCTCGCCCGACTTCGTCCTCGATTTCGGCGATGGTGACCCTTTGCCGGGACGCTACGAGTTGCCGGGCATGAGCGATTTCGCGGGTCAGCCGGGCTTCGAGCTCGTAGACCGTGAAGGGGAGGCGTCGCTGTGGCGAATCACGGCGTGCTCATGACGGCCGTGACGGCACCGAGGATAGGATCGCGTGACATGCCACCCCAAGAGCAGCGACTCCTCGTCGTGGTGCCCGCGCTCAACGAGCAGCAGTCCGTCGGCATCGTCGTGCGCGACATCCGTGCCGCCGTGCCCGAGGCCGAGTGCCTCGTCGTCGACGATGGCTCGTCGGACGCGACGGCGAGCATCGCTCGAGAGGCGGGTGCGACCGTTCTCGAGCTTCCGTTCAATCTCGGTGTGGGCGGCGCGATGCGGGCCGGCTTCCGCTACGCGCGCGACCGCGGCCACACCGTCGTGGTGCAGGTCGACGCTGACGGCCAGCACGACGTCCGGTATCTGCCCGCGCTCATCGCCGGTCTGGCCGAACACGACATCGTGATCGGCGCGCGCTTCGCCGGCGTGGGGGACTACAGCGCGCGAGGACCACGTCGCTGGGCCATGCGCTTGCTCGCGTGGGCGGTGAGCCGGGTCGCGCGTCACCGGCTGAGCGATGTGACCAGCGGGTTCAAGGCCACGGGGCCCGCGGCCGTGCGCCTCTTCGCACACACGTACCCGGCGGAGTATCTGGGCGACACGGTCGAGGCTCTGGTCATCGCGGCGCGAGCGGGGCTGCGGATCACTCAGGTGCCGGTGGCGATGCGGGCTCGGCAAGCGGGCGAACCCTCGCACAACGCTGCACGGGCGACCGTCTATCTTCTGCGCGCGGGACTCGCCTTCCTGCTCGCACTGATCCGTCCGAGGGTCGCTGTCCCCGACGGAGGCGACCGATGAATCCCGTCACGTACGCGTTCGGCATCGTCGCGGCGCTCCTGGCCGTCCTCGCGATCGTCGAGCTCATGCGGCGCTCCACGCTCCGCGAGCGTCATGCGGTGTGGTGGCTTGTCGGAGGCGTGCTGGCGCTGATTGTCGCCGTGTTCCCTCAGACGCTGACCTGGGTCGCAGGCGTCCTCGGTATCGCCATCCCCACGAACCTCGTCTTCTTCATCGCCATCGGCCTCCTCTTCCTGGTGAGTCTTCAGTACGGCGCCGAACTCACGCGCATCGAAGAGAAGCTCCGGGTCCTGGCCGAGCGCGCTGCCGTGCACGACGAGAGGATCCGCCGCATCGAGGAGCCGCACCGACAGGACTCGCCGCTACGTGCACCGTCCTCGCCGCCGACGCACGAGGATGCTGACGGCGATGGTGAAGATGCCTGACGCGGTGGGGGGTCCGCGCATCGTTCTCGCCTCGAGGCTGTTCACGCCTGAGGTGAGCGCCGGGGCCTTCCGGCTGAACGCTCTCGCCCGCGGACTCGTCCGTCTCGGGGCGGAGGTGACGGTGATCACAAGCCGTCCGCCGGCGCACGCGCCGGCGGCGGACGACGCCGATCTCCGCGTGCTGCGCTGGCCCGTCCTGCGCGATCGCGGCGGCAACGTTCGCGGCTACCTCCAGTACGCGAGCTTCGACGGCCCCCTGCTTCTCCGCCTGCTCGCACGGTCGTGGGATCTCGCCGTCGCCGAGTCCCCCCCGACGACGGGAATGATGGTGCGCCTGGCGGCGGCGCTGCGGCGGCGCCCGTTCGTCTATTACGCGGCCGACGTCTGGACGGACGGCGTCATCTCCATGGGTGCGCCGAGGCCCGTCGTCGGCCTCATGCGATGGATGGAGCGCGCGGTGCTCCGCAGCGCGGCGGTCGTACTCTCGGTGTCGGACGAGGTCAGCGAGCGATTGGTCCAGCTCGGTGCGAACCCGAACAGGATCGTCACGGTCGGCAACGGGATCGACACGACCGTGTTCCGTCCCGATGTCCACACCATCGCCCCATCCGGAGAGTCGTACTTCGTCTACACCGGCACCATGTCGGAATGGCAGCAGCCTGATGTGTTCATCAGGGGTTTCGCGTCGCTCGCGCACGAGTTCCCCGAGCTCCGTCTGCGGTTCTTCGGCCAGGGAGCCGTCGAATCCCAGCTGCGTGCGCTGGCCGATGAACTCGTCCCCGGCCGCGTCCAGTTCGGCGGTGTCGTCGATCCTGCACACTCGGCCTCCTGGATCCGCGGCGCCTGCGCGGCCCTCGTTTCCATCGCGCCAGGCATCGGCTACGACTTCGCGCGCCCGACGAAGACCTATGCCGCGGCTGCCTGCGGGACGCCGGTCCTCTTCGCCGGCGCCGACGTGGGTGGGGCGCTTGTGCGAGACGCCGGTCTGGGGCTCGCGGTCGACTTCACGCCGGAAGCGGTGGCCGAGGGCATGAGGGCGCTGCTGGACTCCCACGCATCCGGCGAGACTGACCGACTCCGGGCACGCCGAGCGGGATGGGCGCGCGAGAACGTCTCGCTGGCCGCCGTCGGCGATCGTGCCGCCGCCGCCGCTGCTGCAGCGACAACCGCCGGTTTCCCGGGGCCCGACACGCCCCAGGTAGACTGAAGGACGCATCGCAGTCCGCCTGACCGCCCGATGCAAGGAGCCCCCATCGTGACCACCTCTTCCGCCGTGCGCATCGTCGATTCCGCAGATGTCTCACCCGACGCGACCGTCGGCGACGGCTCGTCGATCTGGCATCTGGCGCAGGTCCGTGAAAAGGCCGTGCTCGGCCGCAACTGCATCATCGGCCGTGGCGCCTATGTCGGCACCGGCGTCCACCTGGGCGACAACTGCAAGGTCCAGAATTACGCCCTCGTCTACGAGCCGGCGCGACTGGGTGACGGCGTCTTCATCGGTCCCGCGGTGGTACTCACCAACGACACCTACCCCCGCGCGATCAACCCCGACGGCTCACTCAAGAGCGCCCACGACTGGGAGCCGGTGGGTGTCACGATCGAGACGGGTGCCTCGATCGGCGCGCGCGCCACGTGCGTCGCGCCCGTGACGATCGGTGCATGGGCGACCGTGGCCGCCGGCGCGGTCGTCGTCAAAGACGTCCCGCCCTTCGCCCTCGTCGCCGGCGTACCTGCCAAGCGGCTGGGCTGGGTGGGCAAGGCGGGCGTCCCACTCACCCGCGAGACGCCCGACGGTCCCTGGATCTGCCCGACCACGGGCGCCCGCTACATCGAGTCCGACGGACTCCTGACTGAGGAGAACGCGTGAGCGAGTTCATCCCCCCGGCAAAGCCGATCATCGGCGACGACGAGCGCGAAGCCGTCGATCGCGTCCTGCGCAGCGGCATGGTCGCTCAGGGCCCCGAGGTCGCGGCATTCGAGGCGGAGTTCTCGCAGCACTTCGTTCAGGGTCGTGCCGTCGTCGCCGTGAACTCGGGCACGGCCGGCCTTCACCTCGGTCTCCTCGCCTCAGGCGTCGGTGCGGGTGACGAGGTCATCGTGCCGTCCTTCACGTTCGCGGCCACCGGGAACTCGGTCGCGCTCACGGGCGCGACACCGGTTTTCGCCGACATCGAGCCGGACACGTTCACGCTCGACCCCGCATCCGTCGAGGCATCCATCACCTCCAAGACCAAGGGCATCATGCCGGTGCACCTCTATGGGCACCCCGCGCACATGCGCGAACTGCAGGCGATCGCGGACAAGCACGGCGTAGCCCTCTACGAAGACGCTGCTCAGGCACACGGGGCAGCCCTGGACGGGCGCCCCGTCGGCACCTTCGGCGCCTTCGCCATGTTCTCGCTGTATCCGACGAAGAACATGACCAGCGGCGAGGGCGGCATGATCTCGGCGGCCAACGCTGAGATCGCCCGCAACGCCCGTCTGCTCAGAAACCAGGGCATGGAGCGCCAGTACGAGAACGAGGTCATCGGCTTCAATGCCCGCATGACCGACATCCACGCGGCGATCGGTCGTGTGCAGCTGACCAAGGTGGATGCCTGGACTGCGACGCGCCAGACCAACGCGGCGTTCCTCGATGCGAACCTGGCGGGCGTCGTCGTGCCGCCGGTGCTGCCGGGCGCGACCCACGTGTACCACCAGTACACGATCCGTGTGTCCGATGACCGCGACGGCTTCGTTCGCGCGCTCAAAGAGGAGCACGCGGTGGGCAGTGGCGTCTACTACCCGATCCCGAACCACCGCCTCCCTTCGCTGGCCCACTTCGCGCCGGGCCTCGACCTGCCCGAGACCGAGAGGGCCGCCCGCGAAGCCGTGTCGCTTCCGGTGCACCCCTCGCTCTCGCAGGCCGACCTCGAGCGCGTCGTGTCGGCCGTGAACGCCGTGGCGGGGGCGGGTTCCTGATGGCCGCGCTGCGGGCCGGACTGCTCGGCGTCGGCATGATGGGCCGCCATCACGCCCGCGTCCTCCGTGAGCTCGACGGGGTCGAGCTCGTTGCGATCGCCGACCCCGGGGGAGACCCGCACGGTGTCGCCGGAAGACTCGAGATCCTCCCTGACATCGATGCGCTGATCGCGGCTGGCATCGATATCGCCGTGGTTGCCGTCCCGACCCGCTTTCACGAGGATGCAGCGCTCAAGCTCGCTGCAGCCGGAGTGCACACACTGGTGGAGAAGCCGATCGCACACACGCTCGAAGCCGGCCAGCGGATGGTGGACGCCTTCCGCGAAGCCGGCCTGGTGGGGGCGGTAGGACATATTGAGCGGTTCAATCCCGCGCTTCAGGAACTTCGCCGACGGATTGCCGCGGGAGATCTCGGCGAGGTCTACCAGATCGCTACTCGCCGCCAGGGCCCGTTTCCGGCGCGCATCGCTGACGTCGGCGTTGCGAAGGATCTCGCCTCCCATGACGTCGATCTCACGTCGTGGGTGGCGCAGAGTGAGTACGAGTCCGTGTGGGCGCAGACGACCTTCAAGAGCGGCCGCGAGTACGAGGACATGATCGCGATGACGGGCCGCCTGCGCAACGGGGTCATCGTGAATCACCTCGTGAACTGGCTCAGCCCGATGAAGGAGCGCGTCACGATCGTCACCGGCGAGAAGGGCTCGTTCGTCGCGGACACGTCCGCCGGCGACCTCACCTTCTTCGCGAACGGCACCATTCCTCTCGAGTGGGAGTCCATGACGGTCTTCCGCGGGGTGTCCGAAGGCGATGTCACGCGGTACGCCTTCGTCAAGCGCGAACCGCTGCGCGTCGAGCACGAGGCGTTCCGTGACGCGGTGCTCGGCAAGGAGAGCGACGTCGTCACCATGGAGCAGGGTCAGCGGACCCTCGAGGTCGTCGAAGCGGCGTTGCGCAGCGCCCGCGGCACCGCGCCGGTCTGAGCGACGTAGGTCAGCGTCGAGCGGACGCCGACGCGCGGGCGAGGATCGTGCTCAGCGACCGCGCCGACGCCGACGCCGACGCGTGATCGCGGGACCAGGCGAGCCCGCGCATCGCCTGTTCCTTCCAGTTCTCCGGGCTGGCGAGCAGGTCGCGCAGGCGCGCCTCCAGATCATCCGGGCCGGCGACGACCCACGCGCCGGCGGCGTCCTGGAGGTCTGTCTCGATCGCGGGGTCGGCGCTGCAGACCATGACGCAGGCGCGCGCCATCGCCTCGATCCCGAACACTCCCGGCATCTGCGCGTGCAGCTGGTTGATGACGATGTGTGCCTGGTCGAGAGCGGCGACGACCTCGTCGTTGCCCACCCCCGAGAGTTCCCGATACTCCACGCCCGGATGGCTGAGGGCGATGCGCTCCATCACCGCCCGGACGATCGCCGTCCCCTTGAGCTCCGGGTTGGACGGCGCGTGGAGCACCCGCACCGGGGTGAGGTCGTCGAACTTGTCGGTGCCGGGGACGAACTTCGCGTCGGGGTAGAAATACAGGAACGGCTCGGTCGGAGTCGTCAGATACGACAGCTGGTCGATCCTGGCGGTCAGCACGGCCGATGCGAGGCGATCGGCGACCTCAGCACGCCGTCGCCGTTGCTCCTCGTAACCGGGGTCGTCGTAAGGGGCTCCCTGGGCCAACTGGATCGAACCGATGTTCGCGACCCCGGTGCGAGCCGCCTCGGCAGTCATCAGCGCCGGTGATCGGATGTCGGTCCCGGTGAAGCAGCACACGACGGCCCTTCCGCGACCCCGGACGAACGAGAATTCCTCCTCACGCTCGTCGTCGGCGTCCAGGAACCCCGCCGCACCGACGTAGATCACCCCGTCGGCGCGCGCGAGCCACCAGCCGAGGACCAGGGGACCGAGATACAGCCGGCGCCAGACCTCGAGGCGCGCGTCGTCGCGCTGGATGATGACGTCGTAGCGGTCCTGGTAGAACGCGTGGGCGCGCCTGATCACCGTCAGGGAGTCGGGGATCGCCTCTCCGATGTGCGAGACCATGCCCGCGATCTCCTCGGCCCCCACGATCCAGCTGACACGACGCCCGACACGGGCGAAGAGCCGGCCGGCACCGTAGGCCAGCCCGCGGAGGAGGCGCTGGCGCCGGACGACGGTATGCGAGACGCTGGCCACTATCGGCTGCTGGCCGCCGTGGAGGCGCGAAGGGCAGCGGCGATCGCGGTGAGGTCGGATGCGTCCAGCTGGGGATAGAGCGGGAGCGTGAGTGCCTGCCGGTGTGCCCGGGTCGCGTGGGGGAGGACCGCGCTCGTGTCGCCGAACCGCGAGACGAAGTAGGGCTGCAGATGCATGCCGTAGGTTCCCAGTGTGGTCTCGATCTCGTGGGCGCGCATCGAGCGGATGACCTGGTCGCGGTCGATGACGTCGTCGAGCATCACGACGTACGACTGGTACGTGTGCTCGACGCCGTCCGGCACGACGGGAGTCTGCACGCCGGGGATGTTCGCGAGGAGTTCGGACAGCGCGGCGGCATTTGCGCGGCGACCAGCGAGGATGCTGTCGAACTTGCGCATCTGCGCGACGCCGATGGCGGCATGGACGTCACTCAGACGGTAGTTGAACCCGGCGTCGACGAACTCCATGAAGAGCTCGCCGCGGACGGCGCCGTGGGCGCGCAGCACATCGATCCGCTCGGCGAGCGAGTGATCGGCGGTGGTGATCATCCCGCCTTCCGCCGTGGTGATGATCTTGCGGGGATGGAAGGAGAAGACTCCCGCGGTGGCGAGCGATCCGGCCGGGCGCCCGTGGTAGACACCGCCGAGCGCGCATGCGGCATCCTCCAGGACCGGGAGTCCGTGCCGATCGGCGATCTCGACGATCGGGTTCATGTCGGCGCACAGTCCGAAGGCGTGCACGGGCATCACGGCCGCGGTGCGCTCGCCGATCGCGGCCTCCAGCAGGCCCGGGTCGAGGTTGAAGGTGGCCGGGTCGATGTCGACGAACCGCGGAGTTGCGCCCAGCTGCACGACGACGTTGGCCGTCGCGGGGAAGCTGAACGCGGGCATCACGACCTCGTCGCCCGGGCCGACGCCGAGAGCCACGAGGGCCAGATGCAGGCCGGTCGTCGCCGAGCTGACGGCCGAGGCATGCGGGGTTCCGGCGACAGCGCGTACCGCCTGTTCCAGGTCCTTCGCGCGGGCGCCCTGGGTGAGCATCCCCGAGGACAGGACGGAGCGGATCTCGTCGAGCTCGTCCTCGTCCAGGAGCGGGACGTTCAGTCTCACGCGAGGACTCCGCGGTACCACTCGATCGTCTGTGCGAGCGCCTCGTCGTCCAGCGTGGGTGGCTCGCGGTCCAGCAGCTGACGCATCTTGCTGACGTCGGCGAGATGGCGGCGCACGTCGCCCGGGCGGTCCGGCCCGTAGACCACGGGGTGATCGGGTGCGTCCATGAGGGCGAGGATGCGGCGGACCAGGTCGTTGACGGAGGTCTCGGTCCCGCTGGCGACATTGAGGACCTGACCGCGGCACTCGGGTGCGTCGTGGACGGCGACGATGAGGTCGGCCGTCTGAGGGGCGAAGATGAAGTCGCGGGTCTGTTCGCCGTCGCCGAAAATCTCGATCGGCTGGCCCGCGAGCACCCGTTGGATCACGATCGGGACGATGCCCGCGTACGACCCGGGATTCTGCCGGGGCCCGATGTTGTTGAAGGGGCGCACGACCGTCGCGTCGATCTCGAAAGTCTGGACGTAGGACTCGATGATGCGATCCGCGGCGCTCTTGCTCGCCGCGTACGGGGTGATCGAGTCATGGGGGTGGTCCTCGTCCATCGGGATGTACCGAGCCGAGCCGTAGGCCTCCGAGCTCGACAGGTGGAACAGGCGACCGATGAGGTCGCGGCGCGCGAGCTCGCACACCGTCGTCGCGATCCCGACATTGGTCTGAACCGTCCACGCGGGGTACGTCAAGGAGGTGGGGAGGGGGATCACGGCCAGGTCGAAGAGCGTGTCGACCTGACGAGCCGTGACGATGTCCTGCATCGCTGCCAGGTCGGAGGCGTCGTGCCGGATGACCTCGAGGTCGGGGAAGGCCGCGCGCGCAGCATCCAGGTTCTCCATGCTCCCGAGGAAGAAGCTGTCGACCACGGTCACCCGCGACGGCGACTCGCGGATGAGACGATCGACGAGGTGGCTGCCGATGAAGCCGGCGCCGCCGGTCACGAGCACGGACTTGGACGTGAGAGACATGGATGCAAACCCCGGAGAATCGTCGGGACAGTAGACTTCCACTGCCCAAGGCACCATAACATCGCGGCCGCCGTAGCCTGAATCGAGGACCCGTCGTGAGCACTGACGCCCCGACGCCTGCCGCCGGCACGCTCCCGCCGAATCCGTACAATCCGCTGGCGTGGATCGTCGGCCAGCCGGTCATCGAGGACGACGTGTGGATCGGGGCCTTCACCGTCGTGGACGGCAGCGGTGGCCTGACCATCGAGCACGGGTGCGACATCTCCTCCGGGGCACAGATCTACACCCACTCGACGGTCGCGCGGTGCGTGACCGATCGCGCCCTTCCGATCGAGCGCGCCGCGACGCGGCTCGGGCGCAACGTGCACGTCGGTGCGAACGCGGTCGTCCTCATGGGCTGCGACATCGGCGCGCACTCGATCGTCGGTGCCGGCGCGGTGGTCAAGCAGGGCACGGTCGCGCCGCCGTACAGCCTTCTCGTCGGGGTTCCCGCCCGCATCATCGTCGACGGCGCCCGCCGGGTCGGGACGGACTCGGACCACAGCTGAGCGCACCCCTGGTGGAGGGTTCTCCCGGCTGGCTATGGGACAATCGTCCGTCGGAACCCGGTGATCAGCGCCGGACCGATATCGGCGCCCACGGGCACGGGAAGGTGGACGGACAGCTGAAGCAGATCTTCGCGGCCTACCGCAGCATCGTCCCGTACCTTCCGGGCAATGCGCGGCGCTACATCCGCACGTACTCGGTCGTCACGTCGGCCCTCGCCCTGCTCGATGTCGCCGCGCTGATGCTGCTTGCCGTCTCGCTCACGGCGATGGTGCAGTCGGCTCCGATCCGGCTGCCGTTCATCGGAACGATCCCGCCCTCGGGTTATGTGTGGATCCTGCTCATCGTGTGCGGCCTCATCCTGATCAAGTCGGTGCTCGCCGTGCTCCTGCAGTGGCGCGCCACCCGCCGGATGTCGGTCTTCGAGCTGGAGATCGGTGATCGCCTGTTCGACGCATACATCCGCGCCCCCTGGACCGAGCGGCTCAAGCGGAACACGTCGCACCTCGTGCGCCTCGCGGACGTCGGCATCGGGAACGTGACGAGCGGATTTCTCAATCCCTTCATGTCGATGCCGGCACTCGTGACGACCGCGGTCTGCGTCGTCGTGGTGATCGCGTTCGTGCAGCCCGTTACCGCCGTCGTCACGGTCGTCTACCTCGGGCTGGTCGCCCTGCTCCTCTATGTCGTGCTGTCGCAGCGCACGATCAAGGCGGGCGTGATCAACCGCGACTACTCGCTGCGCGTCGCATCGCTCATCACGGACATGGTCGGCGCGCTGAAGGAGATCACGCTCCGCGGGAAGTCGAGCGAAGTGGCGGCGGTCGTGCATCGCAATCGCGTGCTCACCTCGCGCGCACGCGCGAACATCAGCTTCCTCTCCGGGGTTCCCCGCTTCGTCCTGGACGTGTCGCTCGTCGGGGGGTTCATCCTCGTCGGCGGGTCCGCCTACATCTTCGGCGGCATGGCGGGGGCCATCTCGGCGGTCGCACTCTTCGGCGTCGCGGGCTTCCGGCTCGTTCCCTCGATCACCGGCTTCCAGTCCCTCATCAACCAGATGACCGCCAACATCCCGCACGTGAACGCGGTCATCCGCGACATCAACGACGCCGAACGGTACCTCGCCCACGCGGAGCAGGTCGGCCACGACCCCATCGTCGGCACGCCCCGCGCTCTCGTCTTCGACGACGTGTCGTTCGTCTACCCCGGGTCCGATACTCCGGCCGTGCGCGGACTGTCGGGGACGGTGGTGCTGGGCTCGTCCCTCGGAATCGTCGGCTCCTCGGGCGCGGGCAAGTCGACGCTGATAGACCTGCTCCTCGGACTCCTGGAGCCAACGGATGGGGAGATCCGGCTGGACGATCAGAGCCTCGCCGACGTGCTCGGCGCGTGGCGCGGCCGGGTCGGATACGTCCCGCAGGACGTCGCTCTGTTCGACGGGACAGTCGCCCAGAACGTGGCGCTGACCTGGGATGCCGAGATCGATGAGGAGAAGGTCCGTGACGCCCTGCGCCGCGCGCATGTCCTCGACGTCGTCGAAACGCGCGTCGGCGGTATCCACGGTCACATCGGCGACCGAGGGATGAAGCTCTCTGGCGGGCAGCGTCAGCGTCTGGGCATCGCGCGCGCTCTCTACGCGGACCCGCTGGTGCTGGTGCTGGACGAGGCGACCAGCTCGCTCGACACGGCCACGGAGGCAGGCGTGAGTGCGGCAATCCGCGAGCTCCACGACGAGGTGACCGTCATCTCGGTGGCGCACCGCCTCTCGACCATTCGCGACAACGACGAGGTCTGGTTCATGAGAGACGGCAGGATCGCGGGTCGCGGGACCTTCGACAGCGTGATCGGCGAGCATCCCGAGTTCGCGGAACAGGCGCGACTCGCGGGATTGGCGTGAGCGAGACCGCTTCTGGCCGGCGTCCCGACATCGACGTCGTGGTGCCGGTGCACCGGGCGGACCGGCCGCTGGGGCGCGCCGTCGAGTCGGCGCTGTCCGGTGCGCGGAGCGCCACCGTGCGAGTCACGGTTGTGTGCCACGGCATCCCGGCGTCGGCGATCGCCCCTCTCGTCGAAGGACGGCAGGAAGTGCGGATCCTGGAGTGCGCGGACCCGCGGCCGAGCGCTGCCGGTCCGGCCAACGTCGGCTTCGCCGCGGCGACGGCAGAGTACGTCTCCCGGCTGGACTCGGACGACACGTTCGAAGCGGGGGCGCTCGACGCCTGGCACGCGCAGGCCCGCCGGAACCGCTCCGACGTACTCGTCGCACCCCTCCGCCCCGAGGACGGGCGCCCGATCCACGCGCCACTCACCCGGCCCTTCCGCCACCGTCGCCTCGACGGGGTCCGCGATCGGCTGAGCTATCGCACAGCCCCCTTCGGCCTCATCCGGCGTGACGCACTCCCGGACCCCGCGGCCCCTTACACGCCTGGGCTCGAGGTCGGCGAGGATCTCGAGCTGGGAATCCGGCTGTGGTTCGGCGGCGGGCGGATCGACTTCGCCGCCGGCCGGCCGGCGTACGTCGTCCACGACGATGCGGTCCAGCGCACCACCCTGGTCGTGCGCCCCGTCGAGAGCGAACTCGCTGCCTCGCGGCGGCTGGTGCGCCTGGCGTGGTTCCACGAGCTGGATGCCGCGGCGCGGCGGGCTGTGGTCATCAAGCTCGCGCGCATCCATGTCCTCGGTGCGCTGCGGAACCGAATTGCCGGCGCGGGCTTCGACGACGCCGACCGCACGTCGTTCACGACCCTCCTGGACGAGTTCGACCGCGCGTCGGCGAGCTGGCGGCGCCCGTTCAACCGGTACGACTCCCGCATCCTGGAACTGCTCCGCCACGGCGATCCTGAAGCGGCGCGGGAGGCAGCATCCGCTCCTCCTCGGCGCGTCGACACTCTGCTCGCTCCATCGATGCGCGGCACCCTTGACCGGGAGTCGACCCTGCGGCGCTACGCTCGCTACCTCCTGCCCGTCTGAGGGCGGGAGGCCTCGTAGACTCGTGAGGTGCTGACCCGCCCGCGACTGCTGATCCTCTCGTTCTCCCCATTGCGGACTGATGCACGGGTGCTGAAGCAGATCGCGCTGTTCTCGGACCGGTACGAGGTGACCACCTGCGGTTACGGCCCGGCCCCGGACGGAGTGGCGGCGCACTTCGAGATGCCGCGCTCGGCGGACTACCAGGACCTCAACGGCCGTCTGATCACGTTGCGCTGGTACCAGGCGGCGTACTGGCGGATCTCGGCGGTCGCCTGGGTCAGGCGGCACGTTCCGCGGGATTCCTACGACGTCGCCCTGGCGAACGAGACGGAGGCCGTGCCGGTTGCGCTGTGGCTGCGGCCGCGCGGCGGGGTTCACGCCGACCTCCACGAGTTCACCCCGCGGCTGAACGAAGAGCTCCCGGCGTGGAAGCGCCGGATCGCACCGTTCCATCGCTGGGTGTGCCGTCGCTACGTCCGTCGCGCTTCCTCGTGGACCACGGTCAGCCCAGGGATCGTCCGGGCATATCAGGAGGAGTTCGGGTTCGTCCCCGAGCTCGTGACCAACGCCGCGCCGCTCACCGATCTGTCGCCGTCTCCCGTGGATACGCCGATCCGGCTTGTGCACAGCGGCGCGTGCCTGCGGAACCGACGGCTCGACGTCCTGCTGGATGCGTTCGCCGCTTCGACGGCCGATGCCACCCTCGACCTCATCCTCACGCCGAATCACCCGGACTTCCTCGCGGAGCTGAAGGAGCGCGCCGCCGAGATTCCCGGCGCGCGCGTCCTCGACCCGGTGCCTTATGAGGAGCTGATCGGCCGGCTCAACACCTACGATGTGGGCGTGCACGTCTTGCCGCCCACGAACTTCAACAACGCGTGGGCGCTGCCGAACAAACTGTTCGAGTACGCGCAGGCCCGGCTCGGAGTCGTCGTCGGGCCGTCCCCCGAGATGGCGGCCTACGTGGAGTCGCTGGGCTTCGGCGTCGTCACCGACGGCTTCGCGGCCGACGACCTCTCGGCCGCTCTCGACGCCCTGGACGCGGAGTCGGTGGCCGGGTGGAAGGCCGCGGCGCACGCGCACGCATACGAGCTCTCCGCCGAGTCGCAGCTGCCTGTGTGGGAGCGGGCGATCGACGCCCTCGCCGCCGAGGCGGGTGGCGATGCGCGGTGACGACGCCAGAGGTGCAGGGCCACGGCGGCTGCTGCTGATCACGAACCAGTACCCGATCCCGGCAGGGGACGCGGTCTTCGTCGCGTCGGAGATCGACGCGCTCCGAGCCGAGTTCGACGAGGTCCACGTGCTGAACTTCAGCCCGCGGGCCGAGTCGCCCCTGCCCTTGCCGCCGGGCGTCCATCATCTCGGCAACGCCTATGGGGCGTCCCGCACGGCGAAGCTGCGCGCTCTCCTCTCGTGGCCGCGGCTCGTCCGGGCGCTGAAGGCGATCCGCTGGAGGAGTGGACGCGCGGCCCTCATGCTCGACGTCAAGGCGTCCGTCGTGGGGATGACGATCGCCGGCGATCGGCGCGTGCGCGGGCTGCTCCGGCACCCGGAAGGCTCGACGCGGGTCTACGCCTTCTGGGCGATGGGGGCCGGTCTTGCCGTCCCGTGGCTTCGTCCGGACGCCGAGGCCGCGGTCGTTCGCGTGCATCGCTACGACCTCTACGAGCCACCCGGGCCCGGGCTCCCCATCCGTCGTGCCGTCTACGGCAGCGCGGATGCCGTCCTCGCCATCTCGGACGACGGCGCCGAATACGTCCGCTCCCGGTATCCGGCGCTCGCGTCCGATCGTGTCCGCATCGCCCGGCTGGGGACGACGCGCCGCGGCCGGGGTGCGGCACCCGGAGAGTCCGACCCTCTCGTTCTGGTCAGCTGCTCGTCGGTCACCGTCATCAAGCGGGTGGACCTGATCCTGGATGCCGCGGCGAGCCTGGCTGCGAGCGGGCGGCGCGTCCGCTGGGTGCATTTCGGCGACGGGCCCCGGCTGGCCCAAGTCGCGGCGGCGGCGGAGCGTGCTCCGGGATCGCTTGAGGTGCAGCTGAAGGGCCAGGCGGATCACGAGAGTCTCATGGAGTTCTACCGGACCGAGGGGGTGCATGTCTTCGTGAATGCCAGTTCGTCCGAAGGTGTGCCGGTGAGCATCATGGAGGCACTCTCCTTCGACATCCCCGTCGTCGCCACGGATGTCGGCGGCACCGGCGAGATCGTCGGGGAGGAACTCGGCTCCGGCCGGCTCGTCGCACCGGACGTCACTGCCGATCAGCTCGCGGCCGCGATCGCACAGGTCGTCGCGCAGCGCCCCCGCTACACACCGATGGCGGTGTGGGAGCGGCTCTGCGATGCCGAGGCCAACGCCCGGCTCACAGCCGAAATCGTCGCGGAAGTGGGATCGCCCTCATGACCAAGCAGCAGCTGCTCATCCTGTCGTTCTCCCCGATCGCGTCCGACGCGCGGGTCCTCAAGCAGGTCGCCGCGTTCCGTGATCGGTACGACGTCACCACGTGCGGCTACGGCCCCGCCCCGCAGGGAGTGGCATCCCACGTCGAAGTGCCCTCGGAGCTGGCGGTGTGGCGCTACTCGAGGCCTCTCGTCATCGCCCGGCAGTACCGTCGTGCCTACTGGGGCAATGGCGCCGTCGCCTTCGCGCGGGAGGGGCTCGCCGGGAGGCGGTTCGACATCGTCCTCGCGGACGACGTCGACGCCGTCGGCCTCGCGCTCTCGCTCCGGCCGCGTGGCGGAGTCCATGCGGACCTGCACGAGTACTCTCCACGCCAGCATGAAGAGATGCTGCGGTTCCGGCTCTTCGTGAAGCCGTTCATCGAGTGGATGTGCCGGAAGTTCGTCGCACGCGCGACGTCGTGGTCTACCGTCAGCGGTGGTCTCGCCCGCGAGTACGAGCGGCGATTCGGGTTCGCGCCGGATGTCGTGACGAACGCCGCGCCGTTCGCCGATGTCGCGCCGACCCCCGTCCACGAGCCGCTGCGCCTGGTCCACTCCGGCGCTGCGCTGCGCAACCGTCATCTCGACACGCTGTTGGCCGGAGTCCGCGCTTCGCGCAGCGCCACACTGGACCTCTATCTCACGAAGAACGACGCCGCCTACCTCGACGAGCTCGCGCGGGCGGCGTCGGTTTCGGGAGGCCGGATCCGCGTCCACGATCCTGTTCCGTACGACCAGCTCGCCGCGACCCTTCGCGGATACGACGTCGGCGTGCATATCCTCCCTCCGGTGAACTTCAACAACCGGTGGGCGCTGCCCAATAAGGTCTTCGACTACGTCCAGGCGCGCCTGGGCATCATCGTGGGGCCATCTCCCGAGATGGCCGACTACGTGCGGCGTTTCGGCCTCGGAACGGTGACCGAGGACTTCGGGGCCGAGTCGCTCACGGCGGCTGTCGACGCCTTGACGCCGACCGGTGTGGAGGCGTTCAAACGTTCGGCCCACTCCCATGCGAAGGAGCTCTCGAGTGAGAGCCAGGTGCTGATCTGGGAGCGCGCGATCGACCGGCTGGCGGCGTCGGCTCAGATCAGCTGAAGCGCGGACGCCGCCGAGAGGCGCAGCGGCGCCTCCCGGTCGAGGACATACCTCAGGCGGCGAGGCACGAGGGCTGAGGGCGCTGTGCGCCGCCGGCGAAGCCGTGCCGCCTCGACGAGGATTGCCGCAGGGACGCCGGGATCCAGGATCGCGTCCAGCAGGTGGCGGTCGGATCGTGAGAGCACGCGCTCGGTCCCTCCGCCGGCGGCGAGGACGAGCGTGGCGCGTTCGCGCAGGTCGGCGCGCTCCCCGGCGGTCCATGTCGTCGGGTCAGGACGATTCGCGACGGCTCCGAACAGGTGGATCCGGATCGCCTTGACGCAGAACGCGCTGCGTTGGGCGGCCGAAAGGAGACCGAACCACTCCGTGCCGAGGACATCGTCGAAGTAGGCGAGCTCGTCGCGGATCGGTCGTGACGTCACTGTCGTCCGGCCCGGTCCGTCGTCGTGGAGGAGGTAGGCGGGGGAGCGGCGGGCGTACGCGATTCGCTCCGGCGAGAACCACAGGCGCGTGACATAGGAGACGTCCTCGCCGACCGATCTTCCGACGCTGAACCGGAGAGATCCGAAGGCGGCCGTAGAGACCAGCCCGAGGGGCGCGGACCGGTAGGACAACCGGTCACGTACGCCGTCGAGGGCCGTCGTGCGCAGTGGCCGCGCGGGCGGCGTCGGCACCGGACGGCCGGACGCGTGCCGCAGCCGTGCGATCACCACCGAGGCGCGCTCGCGGTCGGCGACGCGGAGCCAGGCGTCGACGGCGCCTCGCTCCAGCGTGTCGTCGGACCCCATCACCGAGGTGAAGGGCGCCGTCGCCGCGTCCAGACCGAGATTGAAGGGCCCCGCGGGACTGCGGATGCCGTCGTGGAGCTCTCGCAGCCGCACCTGCGGGTGGGTCGCGTAGGCGCCGAGGCCGCGGGCGATCTCGGCCTGCGAGACGTTGTGGGCCACCACGGTCACGCGCACCGGGGCGATCGTCCCCTCGAGGACCGACGCCACGGCGCGACGGATCGGACGGGCGGTGTCGTGGATCGGGATGACGAGATCGACCCTGGCGGCACTCACGCGTGGACCTGTGCGTAGATCCCGGTGAGCGCGGTGCTGACCGACGCAGGCGAGAAGCGGTCGCGGACGGTCTCCGAGATCTCCTCAGCCGTGAGCTTCGAGGACTCCCGCAGGACCGACTCGACCGCGTCGGCGAAGGCCGACGCGGAGCGTTCGGAGACGAATCGGCTCACGCTCGGGTGCGCGTAGTCCACCGCCCCCGTCTGGTCGCCGCTCACAATCGGTCGACCACGTGTGAGGGACTCGGCGGCGACGACGCAGAAGTTGTCCGCGCGAGTCGGCAGCACGAGCATGCTCGACTCGTCGATGGCCCGCGCCACCTCCTCGGAGGTCAGGCTGCCGCGCAGCGTGACGAGATCGCTCAGGCCGAGCGCCTGTGCGCGCGTGGCCACGGCGGCCCTGAGCGGTCCTTCGCCGACCCACGTCAGTCGGGCGTCGAGGCCCCGCTCGCGCAAGACCGCAAGCGTCTCAACGGCGAGAAGCGGATCCTTGCGGTCGATGAGACCGCCGATTCCGATCAGCGCGGGAGCGCCGGGCGGTCGGGGGGTGAGGGTGCCGGGCGGGGGGACGATGCACGGGACGATGGCCACCGGTCCGCTGCGCCTGGTGCGCAGCGCTGCGGCGAGCCGCTCGCACTCTGCGACGGCCACGTCGGGGCCGCGCAGCGCCGGTGCGAGGACGGCGAGCGCGAGGCGCCCGAACGGACCGAGGGTGTCGGGAGCGGTGAGGGCGGACCAGTGCTCGGAATGCACCCAGGGCACGGGGGCGGGACGACCGCGCAGCCACGGCAGCAGGCCGGTCAGGGCATGGGTGTGGAGAATATCCGCGTCTGCGGCGGCGAGGCGCACCGCCCGCCGCGCACGAAGGTAGTCCAACGGGTTCGCGCGGGTCAGCGCCAGGCGTCGCACCGCCGCGGACCCGGCGGCTCGGCTCTCGCGATCCCTCCGACCGGACCAGTCGAGGTGGAGCACACGCACGTCGTGCGCGTCCCCGAGCGCGGCGGCCTCCCGAGCGACGAACAGCCCGGATTCCGGGGCATCCGCGGTGGGGAACCAGGGCGTGACCACGAGGATGCGCACTGTTCCAGGCTATCAAGCCCGCGATGAAGGCCGAGAGTCGGCCCGTAGACTTGGTCCCCGTGAAGATCGTCAGCGTCGTCGGCGCCCGCCCCCAGTTCGTCAAGCTCGCCCCCATCGCCCGAGCGGCGGCCGGAGCCGACGTGGATCACGTGATCGTGCACACCGGCCAGCACTACGACCCGATGCTGTCGGACGTCTTCTTCGAGGACCTGGGCATTGCCGCGCCCGACGTGCATCTGGGTGTGGGCAGCGGGTCGCACGGTGTGCAGACAGGCGCGATGCTCGCCGCGCTCGACGCCGTGTTCGACGCGCAGCAGCCGGATTGGGTTCTGGTATACGGCGACACCAACTCGACGGTCGCGGCCGCTCTCAGCGCGGTGAAGCTCCATCTTCCGGTCGCGCACCTCGAGGCGGGACTTCGCAGCTTCAACCGCCGCATGCCGGAGGAGCACAATCGTGTGCTCACCGACCACGCCGCCGACCTCCTCCTCGCGCCGACCCAGGTCGCCGTCGACCATCTCGCGGGAGAGGGGCTCGCCGAGCGGACCGTTCTCGTGGGTGACGTGATGACCGACGTCCTCTTCGACGTGCGCGACTCGCTCGCTGGTCGCCCCTCGCCGCTGATCGCCGGTCTTGGGGTCCAGGCCGGCGGCTACTACGTCGCGACCATCCACCGCGCGGAGAACACCGACGACCCCGACCGGCTCGCCGAGATCGCCGCCGCGTTGGCGAGCCTCGATCGGCCGGTGGTCCTGCTCGCGCACCCCCGCGTGGTCGCGAAGGCGGCCGCGCACGGCATCAGCCTCACGCAGGGTGCGCTCGTGGCGCACGCGCCGCTGGCGTACCCCGACCTCATCGCGGCGGTCCTGTCGAGCGCCGGTGTGGTGACCGACTCGGGAGGGCTCCAGAAGGAGGCGTTCCTGCTCGGCGTGCCCTGCACGACCGTGCGCACCGAGACCGAATGGGTCGAGACCGTCCAGCTGGGATGGAACGTGCTGGCCAACACGGCCGCCGAGATCGCCGCCGGCGTGACCCGTCCGCGTCCGGCGACGACGGATGCTGCGCCGTACGGCGACGGACACGCTGCCGAGCGGGTGGTCGAGGTGCTCGCGTCGCATCTGGGCGCGACCACGCGCCCGGGCCCGGCTGCCTAGGGCGCCGGGTGGTCGCCGCCTTCCCCTCCGCGCCCGACGGCACGGCGCCCGCGCGTCCCACGCGCGTCATCGCCCTGGACGCGCTGCGGGTTGTCGCCGTCCTGGGGGTGGTCGCCATCCACGTGTACGCGGCCATGGTCGTCGATCCCGGCATCCAGGGGACTGCGTCGTGGTGGGTCGCCGTCGCCGTGAACGCCGGCAGCATCTGGGTCGTGCCCGTCTTCGTCATGGTGAGCGGCGCCCTGCTGCTCGCGCCGGGACCGCACCGCGACGGCCCCGGCGCGTTCTACCGGAAGCGGCTGCTCCGACTCGGGCCGGCGTTCGTCTTCTGGCAGCTTTTCTACATCCTCGTGGTGCGTCTCGTCATCAGCCGTGACGACCTCGCCCCGGGACAGATCCTCGCGTCGATCGCTGCGGGTACTCCGTACACGCACCTCTACTTCCTGTACCTCATCGTCGGTCTCTACGCCGTCGCTCCTGTGCTCGAGGCGTTCCTCCGCAGAGGCGGCCAGCGCCGCGCCGTGATCTTCGCCGCCTGCGTGCTCGGCGGTACCGTCCTCACGTACACGATCGCCTCGCTGCTGTCGGCGGTAGGCCAGGAGCATTCGATCGTCCTGAGCGCGCTCACTCAGTGGATCCCGTACGTCGGCTACTTCCTCGCAGGCTGGGCCCTCCGCGACTTCGCCCCTCGCGCGATCTGGCTCGTCGGAACGATCGCCGTCACTGCGGCCGTGATCGCCGAGATCGTGTGGCAGTCGGGCACCCGCGCCGATCACCCCGTGCTGAACACGGTGATGCCGCTGGGCTATCTCGGGCTCGCCCCTGCACTGGCGGCGCTCGGGGTCTTCGCGACGTTCCACGGGCTCTTCGCCCGTCGAGTGCTGCGTCCGCGCGCGCAGCGCGTCCTCGCGATGCTGTCGGATGCCGCATTCGGCGTCTTCCTGGTGCACTTCGTGATCATGCTGGTCGTGCGCGCGGCGTTCGCGCAAGCGGATGCACCCGTGACGGGCTCGCTGGCCGTCACGACGGCGATCTGGGTCGTCGTGGTGGTGCTGTCGTTCGCGATCAGTCTGGGAGCACGCCGGGTGCCGTACCTGCGTCGCCTGCTCTGATCGCGGTCGCGGGCGCTTGCGGACGGACTCCGTCGGGTGCGCTCCGGGAGAGGCGGGCACGACCCGCGACGGCCGTCCAACGGATGACCAGAGCGGCGACGAGGACGAAGAACACCAAGCCGGGAGTCGCGTAGCGGAACTGTGTCGGCGTTCCGTTGGTGACGTTGTAGAGCGCGGTGGCGAGGATCGCGCCGACGAGCAGGTGCGCTTCGACGCGACGCCAGAAGATCACCGCGCCCGCGACGGCGAGGAGGATGACGAACAGCAGCGTGCGGTCCGCCCGCGCCATGGCTGCGGCGTCGCTGATGAGGATGTGCGCGACCATGGCGGGGATGCGGAGAATCGCCTCCCCGAGCGAGTCGACCCCCGCCTGCTTCAGAAACTGATCGAGCTGCGAGAAGGACGGGAACACCAGGCTCTGCAGCACCTGGCAGCCGATACTCGTGGCCGCGACGGCGATCGCGGGCAGCATCCAGCGACTGTTGCGTCGTTCGATGAGTGAGCCCAGCGCCCAGGCCATCACGAACGCGCCTGCCATGATGAGGGTCGCCTGCCGCGTGAAGGCAGAAAGAGCCGTGACGGCGGCCATCGTCACCAGGAGCCACGGCTGCGGTCGATCGAGCCAGCGCCAAGCCGCCAGCAGGGCGATGATCGTGAACAGCGAAGACAGCGACTCCGTGAGCATGCCTGCGTGGAAGGACATGAGGAAGATGCTCGCGTTCACGAGCAGCATCGTTCCGGTCGCGGCGACGTTCCCATAACGACGGGCGACGATGATCGTGAGGAGGATGGTCACTGCGATCGTCGCGAGCAGCGGGACCACAACCATTCCGTACGGGCCGAACATCCACACGAACGGGACGCTGAGGAGCGGGTAGACCACACGCGGCTGTACGAGGCCCCACCCGAAGAGCTCGTCGGTAGGCGGGATGTCGATGTCGAATGGCCGTGCGAACGCCACGGTGAGTTCGCGCGCGGTTTCGGGGTCGTGGCCGCCGAAGAGGTACGCCATCGCGAGGTAGTAGCGCGAGTCGGGGAAGAACAGTCGGTATCCGCGGACGAAGGTGACGCACGTCACCGCGAAGGTCACGGCCACGATGGACCACATGAGCAGGTCGCCCGAGCGTCGGCGGACCCAGGAGGAGATGCGCGAGTCAGGCATGGCGACTCACGCTAACACGTCACGCTCGCGCGCCCGGCCTGAACTGACCGCGCGCGAGGCCCCATAGACTGGAGGTCATGCGTATCGCCGTCGTGGCCCTCGGAAAGATCGGCCTTCCTCTCGCCGTCCAGTTCGCCGACTCCGGTCACGACGTGATCGGTGTCGACGTCAGTCAGAGGACGGTCGACGCCGTGAACTCCGGCGTGGAGCCGTTCCCCGGCGAGGCGCACCTTCAGGAGAAGCTCTCCAGCCTGGTCCCGACGGGGCGACTGCGCGCGACGACCGACTACGCCGAGGCGATTCCCGGCGCCGACGCCGTGGTGCTCGTGGTGCCGCTGTTCGTGAACGACACCACGTGGGAGCCCGACTTCGCCTGGATGGATGCCGCGACCCGGTCGCTCGCCGAGCACCTGACCCCCGGCACCCTGGTCTCGTACGAGACGACCCTGCCGGTCGGTACCACCCGCGGTCGCTGGAAGCCGATGCTCGAGGCGGGCTCGGGTCTCACCGAAGGCACAGACTTCCACCTCGTCTTCTCGCCCGAGCGGGTTCTGACCGGTCGCGTGTTCGCGGACCTGCGCAAGTATCCCAAGCTCGTCGGCGGACTCTCCACCGCCGGCGCCGAGCGCGCTCGGGAGTTCTACGAGGCCGTGCTCCAGTTCGACGCGCGTGACGATCTGCCGCGCGAGAACGGTGTCTGGGACCTCGGGTCGGCCGAGGCCGCTGAGATGGCGAAGCTCGCCGAGACCACCTACCGCGACGTGAACATCGGCTTGGCCAACCAGTTCGCGCTGTTCGCCGCCGACCACGGCATCGACGTCTATCAGGTCATCGAGGCCTGCAACTCGCAGCCCTACAGCCACATCCACCGCCCCGGCATCGCCGTCGGCGGTCACTGCATCCCCGTCTATCCCCGCCTCTACCTCTCGACCGACCCCGACGCCGACATCGTCCGCACCGCGCGCGTCCTGAACGCCTCGATGCCGGAGCGGATGGTCGCGCAGGCGGCGGGCATTCTCGGCTCGCTGGAGGGCACGCGTGCCGTGGTTCTGGGGGCCGCTTACCGCGGGAGCGTCAAGGAGACCGCCTTCTCGGGGGTCTTCCCCACAGTCGCGGCGCTCAAGGCGCGTGGCGCCGAGGTTCGGGTGCACGATCCGCTGTATTCCGACGACGAGCTCCGCGCGCTCGGATTCGAGCCGTTCGCGCTGGGCGATGACGTCGACCTGGCGATCCTGCAGACCGATCACGCCGACTACCGCTCGCTGACCCCATCGGAGCTTCCCGGCATCCGGCTCATGGTCGACGGCCGAAACGCGACGGATGCGGCAGCCTGGGCGGGCACCCCTCGGATCGTCGTCGGCGCGGGCTGACGAGCGACCGCGCCCAATCCGGAGGGGTCGTTACGACCCGGCGTCGCCGTTCGGCCACGCGCGATGGTTGTCACGACGCGGCATCGCGCTCGCGGAACGCGGGGTACGTGGGAGTCGACGGCGTCGCCTGAATGTCCAGTTGGAGCGCGCTGATGAGGAGCTGCGTCCCGATCATCAGCGGAAGAGCGGCGAGCATCACGGTGGCGGCGGTCGCCACGACCGAGGCGGCGATCTGGAAGACCATCCAGATGCTGACCGCCAGTCCGAAGACGAACAGCCCGAGTCCGAGGAAGCCCAAGAGCGCGATGGGCGAGAACGACCACAGGACGTAGCGGTACCACACGCGGGTCCAGAACCCGCGGGTGAGGCGCCCGATCAGTTCGGGGACCACCCTGCTCAACCGGATGCTCGACACCTCGTCGCCGTAGACCGCGGGGATCGGGACGTCGACGGCGGGCACTTGCAGGATGTTGAGGTGGATGAGCAGGTCGTTCTCGAAGCTGTACCGTTTGGCGACGCGGTCCAGCGGCACTCGGCGCAGGACCTCGGTGCGGACTGCCGTGTAGCCGTTCTGCGGGTCGAAGAGGTTCCAGTACCCCGACGCCAGCTTGGTCAGGAATGACAGCGCGATGTTGCCGAAGACCCGGTATCCCGGCATACCGTGGAACGACTCCGGGGCATAGAAGCGGTTCGCCTTGGCGAAGCCGTATCCGTCATCGGTGACGCGGTCGAGCAGATCGGGGAGATACGCGGGGTCCATCTGCGCGTCGCCCGCCATGACCACGTTGACGTCCGCGCCCAGCGCCATGGCGGCCCGGTGCGCGGTGATGATCGCACCGCCGACACCCTGATTGACCTCGTGCCGGATCAGCGTCACGCGCGGGTCGGCGAGGGACGTGACCACGTCACTGGTGCCGTCGGGACTGCAGTCGTCCACGATCACCACGTGGTCCACGAAGGCGGGCATGGTTTCGATGACCCGCGCGATCATCTTCTCCTCTTTGTACGCCGGCACGACGGCGGCGATGATCGCGTCCTTATACATCGACGGGACCATCCTTCGGCGAGCGGGCGAACACCCAGTAACGATATGCGAAGTAGTTCCATACCGTCGTGGCGGCGACCGCGACGATCTTTCCCAGCACCCACCCGCCACCGGCCGTATCGATCCCCCACACGATGACCCCCGTCGCCACCGTGTTGGCGACCACCAGCGCGGTGTAGCGCGCGACGCTGGGAACTACGCGCGCGTCCGAAGCGAACGCCACAGTGCGCTGCAATGTGTAGGTCACGGCGAAGGACGCGACGAAGCCGATGGGAGCCGCGATCGCCACATTCAGGCCAAGCACCTCGTGGAGCAGCCAGAGGAGCGCGAAGTCGGCCGCGAACGCGACGCCACCCATCACGAGGTATCGGACGGCGCTGCGCGACCAAAGTCGTCGAACGAGAGGTGGTCGCGACGAACGCGGGCTGATGGACATCACGTCCATCTTGACAGAGGCGCGCTACTCAGCCGATCTGGGTCATGACGTTCCAGCCATTGCCTACCACTGAGATGGTGCCCCATCCGCCCTTGCCGTTCCCGCGGTAGAGGAGGAGGGAGCCGTCGCTCTTGCGCGCGAGGACGTCCGGCTTGCCGTTTCCGTCGAAGTCTCCCGGCGAGAAGACCGACGTCATGACGTTCCAGCCATTGCCGATTTGCTTCGTCCCATTCCACGCCCCGCCCCCGGTCGTGCGGTAGAGCCAGAGCGTGCCGTCGCTGCGCCTCGCGATGAGGTCCCCGTGGGTGTCGCCGTCGAAGTCGCCGCCGTACATGATCGACGTCATGACGTGCCAGCCGTTTCCGATCTGCGTCGGACCGCCCGACCACCAGCCCGAACCGGATCCCCGATAGAGCATCAGCGCACCCGATGGCTTCACGGCCAGCACATCGGTCCGACGGTCACCATTGAAGTCCATTCCGCCGATGACCTTGCTGAAGGCTGACCACCCGCTCCCGATAGCGGTCGGAGTGGCGAAGCCGCCACCGCCGGTTCCACGCAGGAGCTCCAGCGTCCCGTCCGCTCGAATCCGGCCGACGTCGGCGATCCCGTCCCCGCTGAAGTCACCGAGCGTGACGAGCTTGTCATCCGGTTGCCATCCTGTGCCGGCGACCGCCGTGCCCTTCCACCCTGCAGAGCCGCTGCCCCGGTACACGACGAGCTGGCCGTCCGAGTCGGTGGCTACGACATCACCGGCGAGATCACCGTTCAGGTCACCCGCCCCGGCAGTCGTCGCCGTCTTGCTGAGCCCGAAGATCTGCACCCAGTACGACGAGTAGCACGTTCCCTTCGCGAAGCCGATGCCTACGCCGGTGTATCGCGAGTTCAGGATGTTGGCGCGGTGCCCGGATGATGCCATCCACGCCGACACCACAGCGTTCGCCGCGTAACCGGCGGCGATGTTCTCGCCCGTGGCCGACCAGCCAGAGCTGGCTACCCGCCCCGTCCGCCACGCCGACGTGCTGTGCGCGAAAGTGCAGGTGCTCGCGAGCTGCTGAGCCCATGCCTGGGCGGCTCTGTCGAGAGCCGGATCGGAGATGAGCGGCCGCAGGCCGGCCTTCGTTCGTTGTGCATTCGTCTGTGTGAACACGGAGGCAGCGTCGCCGGTGGCGGCTTGCGCGGGTGCGGCGGAGACGATGCTCGCGCCGACGATCAGGATGACGGGCAGGACGATGGAGAGGATGCGGGCGCGCATGGCGGCCCTCCTTTGCACGCTGGGTTCGTACAACGGACAAGGGCTTGGGGACGCCCGGGCGCTCGGGAAAGCACTTGTGGATCACGGTAGCCGAGTGACTAGTGTGAAAGAAGTCCACCCGTGTCCCCTTTTTGGGGGACGAATTCGACTTTTTTGGGCGTGTCGCGATGCGACTAGCAGATGAAGGAGCTACGTTAACCGCCCTGCGACCCGAGCTTTCCCTCAGGATCTGCTCACGTGCGGCCGGTAAGCTTGTGGGTGCGGCGGTGCCTTCTGCCCGCCGCATCGCCGTTTCCGACGGCGTTCCGTTCGGCAAAGGAACAGCACCGCATGGACTTGCTCGTCGTCGGCTCCGGCTTCTTCGGCCTCACGATCGCGGAACGCGCCGCGGCATCCGGTCGCAAGGTCACCGTCATCGACCGCCGCCGCCACATCGGCGGCAATGCGTTCAGCGAGAATGAGCCGACGACCGGGATCGAGGTGCACCGGTATGGGGCCCACCTCTTCCACACGTCGAACCCGGGGGTCTGGGAGTACGTCAACCGGTTCACGACGTTCACGAACTACGTCCACCGGGTCTACACCAACCACAAGGGGGTCGTCTTCCCCCTGCCGATCAACCTCGGCACGATCAATCAGTTCTTCCAGGCCGCCTACAGCCCGGATGAGGCGAAGGCGCTCGTTCACGAGCTCGCGGGCGAGTTCGATGCGAAGGATGCCGCGAACCTCGAGGAGAAGGGCATCGCGCTGATCGGCCGCCCGCTCTACGAGGCGTTCATCCGCGACTACACCGCCAAGCAGTGGCAGACCGACCCCAAGGACCTCCCGGCTGAGGTCATCAGCCGCCTCCCGGTGCGCTACACCTACGACAACCGGTACTTCAACGACACGTGGGAGGGGCTGCCCACCGACGGCTACACCGCATGGCTGGAGCGGATGGCTGATCACCCCAACATCGAGGTGAAGCTCGACACGGACTTCTTCGACGAGGCGCAGCCGCTCAACAAGAGAGCCACCGTCGGTCAGCTTCCGATCGTCTACACCGGCCCGGTGGATCGCTACTTCGACTACGCCGAGGGTGCGCTGTCGTGGCGCACCCTCGACTTCGAGGAGGAGGTGCTCGAGGTCGGCGACTTCCAGGGCACCTCGGTGATGAACTACGCGGACGCGGAGGTGCCGTACACGCGCATCCACGAATTCAAGCACTTCCACCCGGAGCGTGCCGACCGCTATCCGAGTGACAAGACCGTCATCATGCGCGAGTACTCGCGGTTCGCGTCGCGCGAGGATGAGCCGTACTACCCGGTCAACACCCCCGAGGATCGCACGGGTCTCGTGGCATACCGCGAGCTCGCGAAGGGCGAGCCCGAGGTGCTGTTCGGGGGCCGACTGGGCACCTACCAGTACCTCGACATGCACATGGCCATCGGCTCGGCGCTGTCGATGTGGAACAACCAGCTCGCCTGAGCGCGGGCATCTAGACTCGCATCGTGACCACCGCAGCTGTCGGCGCGCCCGGATCGCCGAGGCGGTACGCGCACTCGCTGTGGCTGCTCTCGGCCCGCGATCTCAAGGTGCGCTACTCGACGAGCGCGCTGGGGTACCTGTGGTCGATCCTCGATCCGCTCGTGATGAGCGCGATCTACTGGTTCGTCTTCACCCAGGTGTTCCAGAGGTCTGTGGGTCACGACCCGTACATCGTCTTCCTCATCACGGCGCTGCTGCCCTGGGTGTGGTTCAACGCGTCCGTCTCGGACTTCACCCGCGCGTTCAACAAGGACGCGCGCCTGGTGCGCTCCACGGCGATCCCCCGCTCGATCTGGGTGAATCGCATCGTTCTCTCGAAGGGCATCGAGTTCCTCTGCTCGCTCCCGGTGCTGGCTCTGTTCGTCGTGATCGCGGCGTTCGGAGACACCCCCGTGCAGCTCAACTGGGGTCTGTTGCTGTTCCCGGTCGCCGTGCTGCTGCAGACCGTTCTCCTGGTCGGACTGGGTCTCCTCGTCGCGCCGCTCTGCGTGATCTGGACGGACCTCGAGCGGACGACCAAGCTGATCCTGCGGGCGTTGTTCTATGCCTCGCCCATCATCTACGGCGTGTCCGACCTTCCCGGCATCTTCGAGACCCTCGCCGCGTTCAACCCTCTGTCCGGCATCTTCGCGCTCTATCGCGTCGGCTTCTTCGCCGAGGAGTGGGATCCGTGGGTCGTCGGCATCGGCGCGGTCATGAGCTTCGGCTTCCTCGCCCTCGGCCTGTACGTGTTCCGCCGTCTCGAGCGCCCGCTGCTGAAGGAGCTGTGATGCCGGCATCCGATCACGCCATCGACGTGCGCGGCCTGGGGGTGCGGTTCCGCCGCAATCGCCGCGGCCGTCGCAGCATCAAGGATCTCTTCGCAGACTCCAGCCGCCGCTCCAAGCCGGGGGAGTTCTGGGCGCTGCGCGACGTCTCCTTCACCGTCCGGCCCGGAGAGTCGATCGGCGTGGTCGGGCGCAACGGTCAAGGCAAGAGCACACTGCTCAAGCTGGTGGCCGGGGTGCTCCTGCCCGACGAGGGCGACGTCGCCGTCCACGGCGGGGTCGCGCCGCTGATCGAGATCACGGGCGGGTTCGTCGGGGATCTCACGGTCCGCGAGAACGTGCGCCTGACGGCGGGTCTGCACGGGATGCCGCGAGCCGAGGTGTCACGACGCTTCGACGGGATCATCGATTTCGCCGAGCTCGAGGAGTTCATCGACACGCCGTACAAACACCTCTCCAACGGAATGAAGGTGCGCCTGGCGTTCTCTGTCGTGTCCCAGTTGGAAGAGCCCATCCTGCTCGTCGACGAAGTGCTTGCAGTCGGCGACAAGGCCTTCCGTGAGAAGTGCTACCGCCGTATCGACGAGCTTCTCGCCGACGGACGCACGCTGTTCTTCGTCAGTCACAACGAGCGCGATCTGCGCCGGTTCTGCACCCGCGGTCTGTATCTCGACAAGGGCAGGTTGCAGCTGGACGCACCGATCGGCGACGTTCTCGATCGCTACAACGCCGACTACACGGCGGGCTGACCCTCCGAGGCCGCCTTCAGCGGCGGCATCGGCGACCACGTCTTGTCCTTCGCGATCTTGCGACCGTCACGGATGCCTCGGAAGAGGTTGCTCGTCCCGCGGATCTTGCGCTCGACGAAAACCAGCCGGATGAGCTCTTTGAGGAACGTCAATCCGGACCCGAGCCAGAATCGGACGGGCCGGTACGCGCCGTGAGCCTTGAAGTAGTGCTTCATGTACCCGCGATTGCGCATGATGTAGTAGCGGTACGCGTCGCTCGACGCGTTGAGGTGACGGATCCCCATGTCCCACTGCCTGATCTCGCGTGTCCGGCGCAGCACGAACTCGTCCACGATCACCGCGGCCGTCTTGCGGGAGGCGAGCCAGCCGTAGATCGAGTCATCCCAGTAGATGAAGAAGCGCGGGTCGGGCAGGCCGATCTCGGAGACGATGTCGCGGTGGATGAACATGCCCTCGAAGCATCCGGAATTCATGTCGCGATAGCCGGATGCGTCGAAACCGGCGGGGGCGAAGGGGATCGGGATTCCGAAGGGGATCGACAGTCGGTACTGCCAGTAGAACTCGCTGCCGTCGTAGTCGTAGCGACGGCCCTGGATGCTCTTGAACCGGGGCGCCCAGGCGCCCATCTTCGCGAGGCCGTCGGGGAGAACCTCGACGTCGTCGTCCATGAGCCAGATCCACTCGGAACCGAGTTCGTGCGCGACGCGCATGCCTTCGCTGAAGCCGCCGGATCCGCCGGTGTTGGTCTCCATCCGGCGGTACACGAGCTCGGAACCCAGCCGAGCTCGGAATCCTTCGACGACGTCAGCGGTGTCATCGGACGACGCGTTGTCGATCACGACGACGTGCCCGGGCTTCGGGTCCATCACGGCGATGCTCTCCAGCAGCCGCGTCAGCAGGCCGGAGCGGTTGTAGGTGACGATCGCGATGGTCGCCGTCGCGGGGTCGAACCCGGGGGATCCGGATGCGGCGGTCACCGGTCGCTCCCGAAGGTACTCCGCCACGCTTCGAGCGAGGTCAGCTCTGGCGCCGATTCGCGGTAGCGCGCGGCGAGTTTCGGCCACTCCTGCCGCAGCCGTCGGTGAAGCCGGACGCTTTCGAGAAGCATGCGGCGGAACTGGCGCCGGTCGCGTGTGTAGATGTTCTTGCCGGAACCGTCGGCCGCGCTGACCAGGGCGCTGTCGTACATCGGAAGCCGCCACCAGTGGGCGTCACCCTTGCCGAACTCGACCTCGGGCTGGGCGATGTTCTCCGGTCTCGGTGCGTGGAACCAATGCGAGACGAGCGTGCTCAGTGTGAACCACCGAAGGCGGAGACCGGTCGGGTTGTCGAGCTTATGCACGGAAAGGCGCTTGAACACCACGCGGCCGCGGCGAGAACGCAGCGGGACGCCGGAGTCCTTGTGAATGACCGTTTCGGGGAAGTCTGCAGCGAGCGCGCGCGCCTCGGGCATGGCGGTCGCCAGGTTCCGGCGCATGTGCTCGGGGCCGGACAGGACGTCGCGAAGGGCACGGTGGCGGAGCGCGACGGGGTAGTACTGCATCATCATCAGATGCTTCAGGTCCATACGGCGGCTGTGGCGGAGAAGTGTGCCGCCGCCGGAGATGGGCGAGTGAAGGAGTCCTGCGACGATGCGGTTGCGGGCATGGAAATAGGCCTGCCAGTCGATGCTGTCGTCCTTGCCGACCCACGACACGTGCCATAGCGCGACCCCCGGAAGGGACACCGTGGGATAACCCGCTTCCCGGGCGCGGAGACAGTACTCGGCGTCATCCCACTTGATGAAGGCGGGAAGGGGCAATCCGACCTCGCGGATCGCCGCGATGGGGATGAGGCACATCCACCAGCCGTTGTAATCGGCGTCCAGGCGCATGTGCAGCATCGGCGTCTGGCGGAGGTTCGCCACGCTGAAGTCGTGGGGGAGCTTCTCCTGGTAGAGCGCGCGCCACATGAAGGGCACCTCGTCCACGACCTCGGCCCAGGCGTGCAGCTTGGGGCGATCGAGGAGGTCGAACATATGCGCACCGACGATCGTCGGTACGCTCGCGTAGCGCGCGAACACGATGGATCGACGCACCGACTCCGGCTCGAGTCGCACATCGTCGTCCATGAGCTGGACGAACTCCGTCTCCGGTCGCGCGAGACTTTCGGCCATGACACGTGCGAAGCCTCCCGAGCCGCCGAGATTCGGCTGAGTGACGATCTGCAGGGTGTCCCCGAGCGAAGCGGACACCTCGGCGAACTCAGCCTGCGCGTCGACTCGCCGGTCGCCCTGATCGATGAGGAAGATCCGGTCGACGAGTTCGAGGACATCCTCGGACTCGGCGAGATTCATCAGCGTCCAGATGCAGTAGTCCGGCTTGTTGTAGGTCGTGATGCCGATCGACGCCTTGCCCTCGCGGGCCGGGTCTTGTTCCGTCGTCCACTCGGCACCCTCGAACAAGGCGTTCTTCTCGTCCGCGACGATGTCGAACCAGATGAAGCCGCCGTCGCTGTACTGGTCGAGGACGAGATCGAAGGTCGTCGCCGCCGCACCCTCGACCTCGCGAGTCTCGATGCGCTGGCGCACACCGGAGCCGTTCGAACGGTAGACGAGGATGGTCGCAGGGCCCACGGTCCGGACGGTGAGGCGGACCTCGCGCGCGGTCGTCCAATGCTGCCAGTAGGCGGCGGGGAAGGCGTTGAAGTAGGTGCCGAAGGACACGCGCCGCCCGGCGACGATCCGCGCCGACGTGCGCCCGAGGATGTTCCCGAGCTGGGCGCGGCTGGAGACGCGCACCGGCTCCTCGTCGATGACCGACCACGTCTCGGGGTCCACATAGAGGGGAAGAAGATCGGGATCGCGGTCGGTCGGGAAGACGACGTTCTGAAGAATGTGTGTCACGTGGGGGCTTCCATGAGCGGGCAGGGCGCGGGGCGTCGGGCCGAGAGAGAAGCCTACCGTCCCTGCTCAGGGTCTGACTGTGAAGACCCCGGCTGGTGCGGGCGCACGAGCGGTGTGGGACGCTGAACCCGTGAAGGGAATCATTCTCGCCGGTGGTGCCGGAACGCGCCTTCATCCGATCACGCGCGGCGTCTCCAAGCAGCTCATCCCGGTCTACGACAAGCCGATGATCTACTACCCGCTCACGACGCTGATGCTGGCGGGGATCCGCGACATCCTCGTGATCACGACCCCACATGACGCGCCGTTCTTCGAGCGGCTTCTCGGCGACGGCTCGCAGTTCGGCGTGGCCCTCTCCTTCGCGCAGCAGCCGACCCCAGACGGACTCGCGCAGGCATTCACCATCGGCGCCGACTTCATCGGTGATGACAAGGTCGCCCTGATCCTGGGCGACAACCTGCTCTACGGGCCCGGCCTCGGGACCAAGCTCAAGCGATTCCGGGATGTCATCGGCGGCGCCATCTTCGCCTACTGGGTCGCGGAACCCAGCGCCTACGGCGTGGTCGAGTTCGATGCGGAAGGTCGCGTCGTCGCGCTCGAAGAGAAGCCCGCCCATCCGACCAGCAACTATGCGGTGCCGGGTCTCTACTTCTACGACAACGACGTCGTCGAGATCGCCCGGGGTCTGGCGCCGAGTGCTCGGGGAGAATACGAGATCACCGACATCAACCGGGCGTATCTCGAGCGCGGCAGCCTGCACGTGGAGATCCTCGCGCGCGGAACCGCGTGGCTGGACACCGGAACATTCGATCAGATGACGGATGCCGCTGATTACGTGCGCACGATCCAGCGAAGGACCGGCCTGTCGATCGGCGTCCCGGAGGAGGTCGCCTGGCGCGAGGGCCTCATCACCGACGACCAGCTCCGCTCCTGCGCGGAGACGCTCGTG
The DNA here is from genome assembly GCF_012847295.1 of Microbacterium sp. MF43. Lineage (GTDB taxonomy): Bacteria > Actinomycetota > Actinomycetes > Actinomycetales > Microbacteriaceae > Microbacterium. The sequence goes on along the minus strand of NZ_JABBDY010000002.1, from coordinate 341,932 downwards.
AAATCCGGGTACGGCCGGTACCTGCTGGAGACCCTGGAGAGGGGGCGCTGATGGCGCATCTGCTCGTGACCGGCGGTGCCGGGTTCATCGGGTCGAACTTCGTCCATCATGTGATCGAGCACACCGACCACCGCGTCACCGTTCTCGACAAGCTGACCTACGCCGGCCATCTGACGTCACTGGAGGGGCTCCCCGATCGCCGGGTGAGATTCGTGCGCGGGGACATCGCCGATGCCGCGCTCGTCGATGAGCTGTTCGCGGGTTCGGACGCCGTCGTGCATTTCGCGGCGGAGTCCCACAACGACAACTCGCTGGCCGATCCACGGCCCTTCCTCGACACGAACATCGTCGGCACGTACACCCTGCTCGAGGCGGCTCGCCGGCATGACCTCCGGTTCCATCACATCTCCACCGACGAAGTGTACGGCGACCTCGAGCTCGACGACCCTCAGCGATTCACCGAGACGACCCCCTACAACCCCTCGTCGCCGTACTCGGCGACCAAAGCGGGGTCGGACCTTCTCGTGCGTGCGTGGGTGCGCTCCTTCGGAGTGCGCGCGACCATCTCGAACTGCTCCAACAACTACGGCCCCCGCCAGCACGTGGAGAAGTTCATCCCCCGTCAGATCACGAACATCCTGCGGGGCATCCGTCCCAAGCTGTACGGAGCGGGAGCGAATGTGCGCGACTGGATCCACACGGACGACCACTCCTCTGCGGTGCTCGCCATCCTGGAGGACGGGGCCCTCGGGGAGACGTATCTCATCGGAGCCGACGGGGAGCGGAGCAACAAGGACGTCGTGGAGCTGATCCTCCGCCTCATGGGGCGGCCGACCGACGCCTACGATCACGTCACCGATCGCGCAGGACACGACCTGCGATACGCGATCGATTCCACCCGATTGCGTGCCGAGCTCGGATGGAAGCCGCAGTTCTCGGACTTCGAAGCCGGGCTGGCGGCGACCATCGAGTGGTACCGCGCGAACGAGCAGTGGTGGGCTCCCGCGAAGGACGCCACGGAGGCGTCGTACGCACTGCGGGGGCAATGATGGCCGGCGACGCGGCGAGCGCCTCGCCCGTCTTCGAGAAGGCTCTGAAAGCAGCCGCTACGGAGATCCCGGGCCTGACGGTGTGGGAACTGCCCGTCCACGGCGACAGCCGGGGCTGGTTCAAGGAGAACTGGCAACGCGAGAAGATGACCGCCGCGGGCTTGCCCGACTTCGGACCGGTGCAGAACAACGTGTCCTTCAACGGCGCGGTGGGAACGACGCGGGGCATTCATGCCGAGCCGTGGGACAAGTGGGTCTCGGTGGCCACCGGACGCATCTTCGGCGCCTGGGTGGATCTGCGTCGGGGGCCGACCTTCGGCGCCGTGCACACAGCGGAGCTCGATCCGTCGCGCGCGGTGTTCGTCCCCCGCGGAGTCGGCAACGCGTACCAGACGCTCGAGCCCGGAACCGCCTACACCTACCTGGTCAACGATCACTGGTCGCCGCAGGCGACGTACACCTTCCTCAACCTCGCAGACGAGAGCGCCCGCATCCCGTGGCCCGTCCCTCTGGACCGCGCGGAGATCTCCGCCAAGGACAGGGCGCACCCTCGCCTTCAGGAAGTCGCCCCGATGCCACCGCGCAAGATCCTCGTGCTCGGGGCCGGTGGGCAGCTCGGCCGCGCGCTGCGTGGAGTCTGGGGGGAGGGGGATCACATCGAGCACACGACCCGCGAGGATCTCGATCTGAGCGACCCGCAGCTCGGCACGCGCCGCCGCTGGCGCGACTACGGCGTCATCGTGAACGCCGCAGCATTCACGGCAGTGGATGCCGCCGAGACGCCGGCGGGCCGCGCCGACGCGTGGAGGACGAACGTCTCCGGCGTCGCCGCCGTGGCGCGCATCGCCGCCGAGAACGGCATCACCCTCATCCACGTGTCGAGCGACTATGTCTTCGACGGCACGCTCGGGCGGGCGTACACCGAGGACGATCCCGTCGCGCCCCTCGGCGTCTATGGGCAGACGAAGGCCGCGGGCGACGCCGTGGTGGCCGCGGTTCCCCGCCATTACATCCTCCGCACGTCCTGGGTCATCGGCGACGGGAAGAACTTCGTGCGCACCATGGCATCGCTCGCCGCGCGAGGAGTCGATCCGGCCGTCGTCGACGACCAGGTCGGTCGGCTCACCTCCGCCGAGGACATCGCGAGAGGCATCCGCCACCTGATCGACGTGCAGGCGCCCTTCGGTACCTACAACCTCACGGGCGAGGGCGAGCCGATGTCATGGGCCGCGATCGCGCGGTCCGTCTTCGCGGCCGCAGGATTCGATCCCGGGCGTGTGGAGGCGACGTCGACGGCTGAGTACTCGGCGCGAGCGTCGCATCCGTCGGCGCCCCGGCCGGCTCGCAGCGTGCTCGACCTCGCGAAGATCGAGGCGACGGGGTTCAGGCCGACGCCCGTGGACGATGTCATCGCCCGCACTGTCGCGTCGCTCTGACCGCGCTCAGCCGCGGGGTGCGGCGTCTTCGAAGTCGTGCGGCAAGCCGCCGTCGGTTCCCGGGGCGTCGATGCGCTCGCGCCAGGACCGCGACAACCCGGCGCGGACGGCGCACAGGACGAGCATCATCCAGCCGATGCCGACCAGCGTGAAGCTCTCGAACATCGAGTCGATGAGGAGGGCGATCAGGATGAGCGGCGTCCAGGCGTAGATCACGGAGCGACGCTCACTCGCTGCGAGCCACGCGCGCACGAGAGCGATGGCGGCCATCGCTGCGAACAGGAGCAGCCCGATCCATCCGAGCTGGAGGAGAACGTCGAAGTAGGCGTTGAGCCCCGTGGCATGGGTCGAGTCGAGCAGGTAGTTGATGATGTTGAAGGGCTGCTCGCGAGGACTCCACGCCCCGTACCATCCCCAGCCCTGCACCGGCTCGAAACGCACGAAGTCGACCATCATGTTCCAGAGGTTGACCCTCATGGAGAAGTCGGTGCCCGCGCCGAGCCACGCGATGATCGGGTGGCGGGCGAAATAGCCGACGACCAGCCCGACGACGACGAGGGCTCCCAGCCCCAGCTGCAGCGCGCCGCGATGCTGAGGCTTCGTGTGCCGCACGAGGGCCAGGACGGCGACGGACAATCCGACGCCGACCGCCAGGACGAGAACGGTGGGGGAGTCGCTCAGCGCTGCGAGCCCGCCGGCCAGGACCACCGACGCGAACGAGACGCCGGGGCGCACGGACTGGGTCCGGTACTCGATCAGGAACGTGATCAGCGCGAGGACCGCGACGAACCCGAGCATGTTGCGCGTGCCGAAGATCCCCTGCACCGGTCCGAGCAGGGCGAGGTTCCCCTGAACCCCCAGAAAGCGCAGGGGGGTGTCGAGGAGGACACCCGACAGCACTTCCACGACGAGCGACGCCGCCAGCAGCACGCGAAGCACGTCGCCCAGCGCCCTCGCGGTCTGGAGGGTGTCGCGGACGTGCCCGATCACGACGGCGAGGAACGCCAGTGCGAGCGTCGTCACCCAGCTCCAGAACGATGTGGCGGCATCGGTGCTCCAGAAGACGCTGGCCAGCGCCCACCCGAGGAACAGGACGAGCGTCGTGGGCACCAGTCGGACCAGCGAGATCTCGTCCCGGCGCGCCACGAGCACGGCGACGCCGATCACGCACAAGCCGGCGATGACCGTCACGTAGGTCACGCGTCCGCTCATCCGCTCGATCGCGAAGGAGCCGAACACGGCGCCCAGCACGGCGACCGTGTAGGCGCGCGCGAACCCTGCCGAGGCCAGCAGCGTCTTCAACCACCCCGACGCCGCGTGCGAGGCGTGCGATGTCATGACGCCTGCTTCGCGGGCTCGCCCCGCTCGATGGCGGCACTCTGCTCCGCCGGTCCCTCGCCGACGTGCGGCGACTGCTTGATCTTGGCGCCGAGCATGACGACGAACAGCCAGCCCCACAGCAGGAGCGGGCTGGACTCGGCGAGCCCCTGGACGAGCACGATCGCGCCCACGAGCGTCGGGAGCAGCGTCACCGCGGAGTACGGCCGATCGTCGCGCAGGTCCCATCGAGGGCGGTCGACCGCGAAGAACCACGATCGCCACACGAAGGCGAGGTAGAGGAGCCCGAGCAGCACGACGCCCACGATGCCCAGCTGCATGAGGATGTCGACCCACATGTTGTGCGCCTGCAGGACCGTCTGGCCGTGGTCGATGATCCAGCCGTCGAAAGCCGGGTCCCACGGCGCCCACGGTGTCGCGTAGCCCCACCCCAGCCAGGGTCGTTCCGACCATCGTCCGAGTACTGCCTCCCAGATGCGCTCGCGTCCGGTGAGGTCGGCGCTTCGACCCAGCGCCGTGAAGATGGTGTCGCGCAGCAGGGAGAGGGCGGTGAGGCCGCCGATCCCCACGACGGCGTAGGCGAGGTAGTAGCGTGTCCGCTCACCGGGCCGCGTGGCGCGGCGCATCAGCAGCACGGTCACCAGGACGATGCCGACACCGGCGGCGGCGACGTAGGCCGTCGCCGACGACGCGCGCACGAAGAGGAAGGCCGAGAGTCCGATCCACGCCCACAGCAGCCCCCGCCGCGGTGCGCCGAGGGCGATGCGGATGCCGAAGACGACGATGGCCAGCAGCGCGACCGGTGCGAGCAGGTTGGCGTTGCCCATGATGCCCTGCAGGCGTCCGCCCCAGTCGAAGAGGTTGTTTCGAGACCAGTACTCGATCGGGTCGTCGGCCTCGCCGACGATGAAGCCGGGCAGGATCGGTGCCTGCACGAACACGGCGACCCACAGCTCGAACAGGATCGAGAGCGCCAGCACCCACTTGAGGGCGGAGGCGGCGGCGCGCACGAGCTCCCGCCACGTGAGCACGCTCCCGATGAAGAGCGCCTGGATCGTGGTGATCCACAGCAGGAGGAGGGTCAGTGCCGTCGTCTGGGGCCACGCCGACCACAGCAGCGACAGGGTCGCCCACGCCACGAAGGCCACGACGAACCAGGGGAGTCGCCGCCACTGCACCGGCGGACGGATGAGGAACCACAGGACGACCGACAGCACGCCGCCGCCGATCGTGATGACGGCGGCGGGCAGCTCGCCGAAGGCGTGCACCCACGCGGTCCCCGAGAGCGCCATGAACATGACGAAGATGCACCACCCGCGCAGCATGAGGTGCCCTGTCTTCTCCCGGACGGGGGGCGTCGGCGGTGCCGACGCCGGGTGCTTCGAGTGGAGGGCCATCGCTCACAGGTTACCCCCGGCATCCTGCGGGTCCTCTGCGCCAGGAGCGCTGTCGCGGGAACCGTAGGCTGAACTCATGCTGGTGCCTCTGACCAATGAGCCACGCGACTATTCGTGGGGGTCGACGACCCTGATCCCGGCCCTCGAGGGGCGGGTGCCTTCCGATCGCCCCGAGGCGGAGGTGTGGTTCGGCGACCACCCCGCTGCGCCGGCGAGGACCCCGGCGGGCGCGAGGCTCGATGAGTGGCTCGCCGAGGCCGGGCACGAGCCGCTGCCGTATCTGCTGAAGCTGCTGGCTGCGGCATCCGCTCTGTCGATTCAGGCGCACCCGTCCAAGAGTCAGGCGGCGGCGGGCTTCGCCCGGGAGGAGGCATCCGGGCTCGCGCGCGACGCCGCCGACCGAACGTACCGGGACGCCAACCACAAGCCCGAGCTGATCGTCGCGGTGAGCGACGAGTTCCGTGCCCTCGCCGGGATGCGCGACCTCGCAGACAGCCGCCGGCTCGCGGCGGCGCTCGGCCCGGGTGGGCGCCCGCTCGTCGAGCGGCTGGAGGCGTCGGATGCCTCGCCTCGCGCTCTCGTCGCCTGGGCTCTGTCTGCCGAGGCCTGCGACGAGGTGGGCGCAGTGATCGCCGCGGCTCTCACCGCGAGGTCGGAGGAGTTCGCGCAGGAGCTGGAGCTGGCGCGCACCCTCCACGCGGGCTTCCCCGGTGACCCGGGGATCGTCGTCGCCCTGCTGATGAACCTGGTGACGCTCCGTCGCGGCCAGGGCCTGTTCGTCCCGGCCGGCGTGCTGCACGCCTACCTCGAGGGACTCGGTGTCGAGATCATGGCGGCCAGCGACAACGTGCTCCGTGGGGGTCTGACTCCCAAGCACATCGATGTCGGCGAGCTGGTGGACGTGCTGGTCGACGCGACCGGTTCGCTGTCCCCGGCCGAGCCGCGCCGGGTGGCGGCGAACGTCGCGCAGTACGACGTCCCGGTGCCGGACTTCTCTCTCCGGCGCGTGGTTCTCGAGGAGGGCGACGTCGCCGAGATCGCGGTCGGCGGCGGCCCGGCGATCCTGCTGGCGACCTCCGGCTCGCCGTCGGTCTCCGCGACCGAGGGCGAACCGGAGACCCTGCGACCGGGTGCTGCGCTTCTCGCTGCCGACGAGACGACGGTGCGCGTGACGGGGCCCGGGGAGGTCTTCGTCGCCGCCCGAGGGGAAAGCGCCGAGCCCGATCCTGTGCGCTGACGGAACTCTCATCGGACCGTTATCGGACGACGCCGGTGCCCCGGCGCGTCGCGAACGTTCAAGACGGACTTGAGCCTTTAATATCTGCGACTTGACCTCAGGGAACTACACGAGTGTAATTACTCGTACACGCATCACCGCGTGGAGGGGGATCCCCGGGGGGAGAACGAGATGACTGCTTCGCACTACCGTTCTGGCGTTCCCGACAACTGGTTCGTCGATCCAGTCCAGCTCGGCGTTCCGGGTGTCCGGCGCCCTGCGGATGTCGAGGACGACAACCCGCTGGCGTGGCAGACCGATGCCCTGTGCTCGCAGACCGATCCGGAGGCGTTCTTCCCTGAGAAGGGCGGTTCGACGCGGGATGCCAAGCGCATCTGCACCACGTGCGACGTGCGTTCCGAGTGCCTCGAGTACGCGCTGCAGAACGACGAGCGATTCGGCATCTGGGGCGGCCTCAGCGAGCGCGAGCGCCGCAAGCTCAAGCGTCGCGCCGGCTGAGGACGGGCCGACGGGCTGAGGGCGTTCGATCCGCCACGCCCGGCGCGTGCGCCGCGACAGGCGCGCATCGGTGCCTAGGCTGAGGACGTCATGCCCGCCCGAGTTCACGCCATCCTCGTCGTGCGTCCAGACGGGCGCACGCCCGCCGCGTACCACCTGCGGCGCACCCTGGCGGCGCTTTCGGAGCAGACCCGGAGGGTCGACGTGCTCACGATCGTGCTGTGCGGCGGCGACGACACCCTCGCGGAGGTGGCCCGATCGTCCGCCGCGGAATCGGTGGTGACCGCGCCGGCCTCCACGGGGTTCGCGACCGCGGCGTCGCTCGTCACGCCGCGTGTGGACGGGGACGCTGTGTGGCTGCTGGCCCAGGACACCGCGCCGGAGCGCGAGGCGCTGACGCGCCTGGCGGGGGCGCTCGAACTGTCTCCGTCTGCCGCCATGGCCGCCCCCAAGCTCGTGCGGTGGGACGACCGGTCCGAGATCGTGTCGCTGGGCGTGACCATGACCGCTCTGGGTCGCAGTGTCGGACTCGCGGACGGGGAACTGGATCAGGGTCAGCACGACGGACGGGACGATGTGCTCGGCGCGGACGTGAGGGGCCTGCTCGTACGCACGGACGCGTGGCGCGAGCTCGGCGGTCTCGACGAAGCGCTCCACGGTGCGGACGAGGGGCTGGATCTCGGCGTTCGCGCACATCTGGCCGGCGCTCGGGTCGCACTGGCGCCGTCCGCACTGGTGGCGACGGCCGGCGACGGCGTCGCCGGGCTCCCCACCCCCCTCACCGGGCAGCGTCGCCGCCGGATCGCGTACGCGCAGCGGGTCGCCCAGCTGCATCGGCGACTCGTCTATGCGCCCGCGATCGCCGTGGCGCTGCATTGGCTTGCGATCCTTCCCCTCGCGCTCTGGCGCACCGTGGTGGACCTGGTTCGCAAGGAGCCGGGGAGCATCCTTCCCGAGTGGGGCGCCGCGGCGGTCGCGATGGTGCGTCCGGCTGCCGTCGCGCGCAGCCGCCGTCGCCTTGCCGCGACCAGGCGGACGGGCTGGGCGCAACTGGCCCCCCTGCGGGTGTCGTCGTCGGAGATCCGGGAACGCTTCGGGGAGGATCCGGTCGAGCCGATCGCCGGCGCGTCCCGGCGGGGTGACCTGCGCTTCTTCGCCGGTGGGGGAGCATGGCTCGTTCTCGCCGCGCTCCTCCTGTCGATCGCCGCGTTCACGGCCCTTCTCGCATGGCCGGTTCTCGGTGGCGGCGCGCTGCAGCCGCTGCGCTCGACCGTCGCGCTGCTGTGGGCGGACGCGGTGTTCGGACAGCGCGCGCTCGGACTGGACACGATCGGCCCGGCGGACCCGTTCGCGGCCGTGATGGCGGTGCTCGGGTCGCTGTCTCCGTGGGAGCCGTCGCGCGCGATCGTCGTGCTGTGGGTGCTCGCCCTTCCGCTCGCCGCCTTGGGCGGGTGGTTCGCCGCGTCGAGGGTGACCGAGCGGTCGGTGCTCCGCCTGACCGTCGGCGCCCTGTGGACGCTATCGCCCGCGCTCCTCATCGCCCTGACGCACGGACGCCCTGCGGCGGTCCTCGCTCACCTTCTCCTTCCGTGGCTGTTCCTGGCCGGCTCGGTCGCGCACCGCTCGTGGGCGGGCGCCGGCACCACTTCGCTCCTCCTGGCCGCCGTCCTCGCTGCAGCCCCGGTGCTCGCGCCGGCGCTCGTGGTGCTGTGGGCGGCCTCGATCGTGCTGGCGGTGGTTCTGCGCGGCGGGCGCGGGGTCGCCCGAATCGTGTGGACGGTCATTCCGACCGTGGCCCTCTTCGGGCCGCTGATCTGGAGCGCGATCCGTCGTGGCGAGCTGTGGGGGCTGCTGTCGGATCCCGGGGTTCCCTGGGCGGGACCGCAAGTGGGTGCGGATGCCGCGGGCCGCGCGCTCCTTGCCGCGGGCATCCCGACCGCCGACCTGGCCGGGTGGACCGGCATCCTTCCCGAAGGGCCGGTCTGGTGGGTGCCGTTGCTGGCGGCCCCGATCGCCGTGCTGGCGCTGGCCGCCCCGCTCACGCAGCGGTGGGCCGCCGGGGTGGTGCTGCTCGGCATCACCGCGCTCGGAATGGGGACGGCCTTCGCGGCCGTGGGTATCGCGGTGTCGTTCGATCAGTCGCTGCCGGTCTCGATCTGGCCCGGCACCGGTCTCAGCCTCGCGTGGCTGGGTGCCGTCGGAGGCGCCGTCGTGACCCTCGATGCGGGACTCGCGCCACGGGTGCAGGTCCTGCGGGGACTGCTGGCCACGGTCATGATCGCCGCCGCGATCGTGCTGGCCTACCCGTCCCTCACGGCCATGGCTCGCGGCGTGACCCCGTTGGCGAACGGACCCGAGAGCACACTCCCGGCCTACGTCGCCGCCGAGGGCCGGGATGACCCCGACGTCGGCACCATCGTGCTCACGCCCCAGAACAACGGCGGGGTGTCCGCGCAGGTCGTGTGGGGCGGAAGCGAGACGCTGGGCGGCCAGACGACCCTCCTGTCGACGAGGACGGAGCCGGCACCCGAGGACCAGGGAATGGCCGAGCTGGCCGCCGACCTCGTGACGTCCTCCGCCGAGAACGTCGTCGCTGATCTCGCCGACCGCGGCGTCGCCTTCGTGCTGCTCGCCCCGGCGCTTGCGCCCGAGTCCGATGCTGCGCGAACCATGCGCCTCTCGGCGACCACCTCGCTCGATCAGCGTGATTCCCTCGACGCCGTGGGTGAGACGACCAAGGGCTCGCTGTGGCGGGTCACCACCGAACTCGGTGAGCGGCCGGCGGTCGCGGCATCCGTCCACGCCACCGCCGCCGCGCTCGGAGCGATCCAGACCGCGGTCCTCATCGCGGGGCTCCTCCTCGCCCTGCCGACCGCGGCATCGCGGCGGGAGGCGCGGCGGACGCCGCGCGTCGTCGGCCCGCACTGGCAGGAGGGCCGATGAGCGACCGGCGCGTCTTCAGGTGGGCGACGACCAGCACGCGGCTTCTGGTCGGATCGGTGGTGTCGGCAGCCGCCGTCGTGGGCGTGGTCGCCGCCGTCGCCCTGCCGTGGCCGACGATCGAGCGGGAGCCGGCGAGCATCTCGGCGGTTCCCGCCCCCGCGCCGGCGGTCGTCGCGTGTGACGGGGGACTGCTGTCCGTCGGGCGGGACCTGACCAACGCGGAGTCGTTCGCCGTCGCGACCCCCCAGCGCCTCACCTCCGGCGTGACCGACGGCGCCGAGCCGCCGCAGGAGGCGGTCCTCGAGGTGGCGGGCCTGACCTCCGGCGAGGGGCCCGCCGTCTTCACCTCGCCTCCGGCGGGCCGGGAGCGGGTCGATGTCGCCGCTGCGGGATCCTCGATCGCCGGCGACCCGGACCTCGCGGGGTTCGCCGCGTCCGCCTGCCGGCCTCCGCTGCTGGAGTCGTGGCTCGTCGGCGGCTCCGGCGAGACAGGAGCGTCCGATCTCATCCTGATCTCCAATCCCGGTTCCGTGCCGGCAACGGTTCAGCTGACGGTGTACGGTGCCGCGGGCGAGCAGACGCCGCCCGGCGGATCCGACCTCGTCGTCCCCCCGGGGACGCAGCGGGTCGTGCCGCTGGCCGGACTCGTCCTCGGAGAGCAGAGCCCCGTCGTGCGGGTCTCGGCGGTGGGTGCGCCGGTTCACGCGTCGCTGCAGGCGAGCATCACGCGCGTGCTCACGCCGGGCGGTGTGGAGCAGGTCGGTGCGATCCCGGAGCCGGAGACCGCCCTGACGATCACCGGCGTCGCGGTGACGCGGGCCCCGGGGGAGGAGGGCGCGTCGGACGCTGCCACCGTGCTGCGGCTGCTGTCACCGTCCGCAGACGGCGACGCGACGGTCACGGTCACCCCGGTCGGACGCGAGGAGCCGGCCCGGGACCCGGAGACGGTCCCGCTCGTGGCCGGTGAACCCGTCGAGATCGCGCTGGGCGGCCTCGGGGTGGGCACCTACACCGTCACGGTCGAGGGCGAGACGCCGGTGGTGGCGGCGGTGTGGCAGACGACGGGCTTCGACGAGGGCGACGACTTCGCCTGGTACACGCCGTCGCCGCTGGTCACCCTGCCGAGCCTGTTCGCCACTCCGAGCGGCCCGCCCCCCGCGGTCACGCTGGTCAACCCGGCTGACGAGCCCGTGGACGTGTCGGTCAGCTCCGACGACGGGTCGTATCGCCTGGACGTCACGGTGCCCGCGGGCGGCAGCATGACCGCGCGCCTCTCGCCTCGGACCGTCTATGTCCTCGATCCGGGCGAGGGGCAGATCCGCGCGGGGCTGGCGCTGACGGGTGACGGTGCGCTCGCCGGCATTCCGGTGTGGCCGGCGGATGCCGCGTCCCCCGCGATCGTCGTGTACCCGTAGCCCCGGCGGTCAGAAGAAGCGGAAGCGCTCCGGACCGAGATCCCACGGGTCGCGCTCGAGGTACTCGGCAGCCGCGCGGAACACGCAGCTCTCGATCATCATCCGGCGGTGCAGGTCGTCGTTGCGGTGGAGGTGGCTGAGGCGCTCGATCGGCACGCGGTAGAGGATGATGCGCTTCGCCTCCCGCAGCACCGTCCAGCGCGGGATGCCGTCCTCGTCGGTGGCCGGCGGCATGTCGCCGATCTCGAAGCTCACGTCGCGGAGATCCGACCACGCCGAGCGCAGGAACTCCGCGGCGGTCCCGACGGCGAGGTCGAAGCGGTCGATCCTCGTGTCGAGCGGCGGCAGCGGCGGTCGCACGACCGGGCTGCGGTCCTCGCGGCCGTGGCGGCCGTGCCGGGACCGGCGCCGCGTCGGCTGTTCAGTGCTCCGGGTCCGCCGCCACGCCATGCGTCCATCCTAGGTCCGCCAAGGCGGGCGCCGGTGGGCCTCACGTCGCCTCGCGTTCGCGGCGGCGGTCCGAGGCGGCGCGGTGGATCCGCGGCGGTGGGCGCGGCATCCCGCCCCCGGCTCATCTCGCGGATAGGGTCCTACTGATGCGCGAGAGACTCTGCTCCAAAGTGGGATGCGCCCGCGAGGCCGTGACGACGCTGACCTTCGACTACGGCGACCAGATGGCCGCGCTCGGCCCGCTCGGCGGCGGCGGCGACCCGCACGCCCACGACCTGTGCGCGATCCACACCGACCGGCTCTCGGTTCCCAAGGGCTGGGTGGTCGTGCGCCACGAGACGCTCCGCGTCTGACCTTTCGCGTCGGCGGCCAGGCATCCCCTCGCCGACGAGTGCGAGAATGGGCGGATGCCGACCGAATCGCCCGCCGCCGCCGTCGTCCGCACGCTCGAGTACGAGGTCGCCGATCTCGCCCTCGCCGAGGCCGGCCGGCATCAGCTCCGCCTTGCCGAGAACGAGATGCCCGGACTCATGGCGCTGCGCGAGGAGTTCGGTCCGCTGCAGCCGCTGCGGGGCGCCCGGATCGCGGGCTCGCTTCACATGACGGTGCAGACTGCCGTGCTCATCGAGACGCTGGTCGCCCTCGGGGCCCAGGTGCGCTGGGCGAGCTGCAACATCTTCTCCACGCAGGACGAAGCGGCTGCCGCTGTCGTGGTCGGGCCCGCCGGCACCGTCGATGCTCCCGCGGGCGTGCCGGTCTTCGCCTGGAAGGGCGAGACGCTCGAGGAGTACTGGCGACTCGCTGACCGCATCTTCGACTGGTCGGCAGAGGGCGCGGACGGCCCGAACCTCATCCTCGATGACGGTGGGGATGCGACACTCCTCGTCCACAAGGGCGTCGAGTTCGAGAAGGCCGGGGCGGTTCCGGATGCCTCGCCCGCCGACTCCGCCGAATACCGGATCGTGCTCGCCACGCTGCGGGAGAGCCTGGCACGCGATCCGCAGCGCTTCACGCGGATGGCCGCCGAGCTCATCGGGGTCACCGAGGAGACCACGACCGGCGTTCACCGACTGTACGAACTCGCGGCTGCGGATCGCCTCCTCTTCCCCGCGATCAACGTCAACGACTCGGTCACCAAGTCGAAGTTCGACAACACCTACGGGATCCGTCACTCCCTGCCCGACGGGCTCAACCGCGCCACGGATGTGCTCATCGGCGGCAAGGTGGCGTTCGTCGCCGGCTATGGCGACGTCGGGAAGGGGTCCGCGGAGGCGCTCCGCGGGCAGGGGGCCCGTGTGATCGTCGGCGAGGTCGATCCCATCTGCGCGCTGCAGGCCGCGATGGACGGCTTCCAGGTCGCGCGACTCGAGTCGGTGATCGATCAGGTCGACATCGTGGTGACCGGGACTGGCAACACGCGCGTCGTCACCGCCGAGCACCTTCTCGCGCTCAAGCACCTCGCGATCGTGGCGAACGTCGGGCACTTCGACGACGAGATCGACATGGCCGGCCTCGCGGCGATTCCGGGGGCGGAGCGGGTCGAGATCAAGCCTCAGGTGCACGAGTGGCGCCTGCCCAACGGGCGCAGCGTGCTGGTTCTCAGCGAGGGACGCCTGATGAACCTCGGCAATGCCACGGGTCACCCGTCGTTCGTCATGAGCGCGTCCTTCACCAACCAGGTGCTCGCACAGATCGAGCTCTACACGAAGCGGGAGCACTATCGCGTCGGCGTGTACACGCTGCCCAAGACCCTCGACGAGAAGGTCGCACGACTGCACCTCGCGGCTCTCGGCGTCGAGCTCACGACGCTGACGCAGGAGCAGGCGGCGTATATCGGCGTGCCGGTGGAGGGACCCTACAAGCTCGACCACTACCGGTACTGAACGCCGGCGAGGGACGTTTCGCAGCCGAAGCCGGTCAGTGCTGGGGGAAACCCCGCGGAGCTGCGGCGACCGCCGAGGTGAGAGCCGAGACGCGGGCGGTCTCGAGCTGGAGCGCACGCAGTTCGCGACCGCGACGTACCGCCACGACACCCATGATGAAGGTCTCGGGGTCGACGGCGGGGACGGGCGCGACGTGTTCGGCCGCTTCGGCGGCGAGGGAGGCGGCGACCCGCGCCCGCGCCGCCGGCTGCATGTTGCGCGCGGAGGCGCCGAACTGCGCCAGCCGCCGCGCCAGCCGCTCGGGCAGTCGCGCGATGTCGACGATCGCCGCCCACTCGACCAGGGGTAGGGGCACGCCGAAGCCCGTGGTCTCGAGGGACGGGGTGCGGGTGCGCTCGGAGTAGGTTCCCGCGAGGAGATCCCCGAGTCGCTGAGAGCGCGGAGTGAACGCTCCGACCAGCGCGGCGACGGCCCCGAAGGTGAACCACAGCTCGAAGACCCCCACGAGCGCGCGGATGAACGCGTGGCGGAAGCCGGTCGCACCGCCGTCGCTGCGGACGATCCGCCCGCCGACGACGAGCTTGCCGACGCTGCGCCCCCGCGACATGGTCTCTACGACGGTGGGGATCACCACGAGCACCAAGACGATCACCCCGATGGTGAGGATCGTCACGGTGGACTCGTCCACGGCGCCGATGCTCATCAGCCACGCCGTCAGGAGCACGAACATGAACAGCAGGGCGATGCCGATGAGCATGTCGATGAGCACGCCGAGGGCGCGGAGGAAGTATCCGACGGGCTGAACGTCGAGGGCCACCGCCTCGCCGGTGAGCACCTCGTCCTGATGGATGTCGATCAGCACGGGGCGGGCTTCGGGCATGGGTACAGTAAACCGCATGGACCTCGATGCGCTCACCGCGGCCAGGCGCGCGGAATGGGCGCGGCTCGACGAGCTCAGCCGCCGGCGGCGGCTCACCGGGCCGGAGGTCGACGAGCTCGTCGACCGATACCGTGCGGCGTCGGCCGACCTCGCCGATGCCAAGACCTCCGTCGGGCGCAGTGCGCAGGGCGATCACATCTCGACCATGCTGGCGCGAGCGCGGCTGCGCCTGACCGGCGCTCCCGAGAACGTCCTGAAGCAGATCCCGCGTTTCTTCGCGCTTCAGCTGCCGGCCGCGCTCTATCGCGTGCGCTGGGTGACGCTCGCGGTGGCCGTCGGGTTCGTCGCCGTCGGCGTGGTCGTGGCGCTCTGGGTGTCGGGCGATGCGGCGCTGGTCGCCACGCTGGGCAGTCGGATGCAGCTCGAGGAATACGCCGAGAACGACTTCGTCGACTACTACAGCGAGAACCATCCCGCCGCGTTCGCGGGCACTGTCTGGACAAACAATGCGTGGATCGCCATGCAGTGCGTCCTGTTCGGAATCACGGGCATCTGGCCCATCTTCGTGCTCGTGCAGAACGCCGTCGGGGTCGGCATGGCCGCGGCCGTCATGCTCTCGTTCGGTCGCGGGGACATCTTCCTGCTCTACATCGCACCCCATGGCCTGCTCGAGATGACATCGCTCTTCGTGGCGGCCGCCGCGGGCCTGGGCATCTTCTGGGCGTGGGTGGCGCCGGGTCGCCGCACCCGCGGTGAGGCGCTCGCCTCGGCGGGGCGCTCGCTGGCCACGATCGCCATCGGTCTGGTGTTCGCGCTGGCGGTCGCCGGTCTCATCGAGGGGTTCGTCACGGCCCAGCCCTGGCCGTGGCCGGTGAAGATCGGCATCGGCGCTGCGGCGCTGGCGGCCTTCCTCACCTACATGATCGTCGTCGGAGGACGGGCGTACCGCCGGGGCGAGACCGGCGATCTCACAGAGTACGAAGCAGGCACGCCGACGCTGGTCGCCGGGTGATTCATCCGCTCGTCTTTTGATCGGTTCAAAAGAGACTAGGCTGAGGGCATGACCTCGCTCCCGCTCGCCGCGCCCGACGCGAGCGAGCGCATTCGCGCCGCGGGGCTTCGCGTGACCGACTCCCGTCGCGCCGTCGTCGAGGCCCTCGAGCAGCGACCGCATGCGAGTGCCGACGAGCTGTACACGCTCGTGGCGGTCTCGGTGCCCCACACCAGTCTGCAGTCGGTGTACAACGCGCTCGGCGACTTCGTCGACGCCGGAATCGTGCGCCGCATCGAGCCTGCGGGGCGCCCGGGGCTCTTCGAGCTTCGCGTCGACGACAACCACCATCACCTCGTGTGCTCCGAATGCGGCGCCATCGAGGACGTCGACTGCGCCGTCGGCCCCGCACCCTGTCTGACGCCCGCCGACAATCGCGGTTTCACCCTGCGCGCCGCCGAAGTGACGTTCTGGGGCGTCTGCCCCGCCTGCGCCGAGGCATCCGCCGGCGCCTGAAGACCCATCTCATCCCGAAAGCCCCCGCAGGAAGGAACGGCCATGACCGACAGCAATCCGGTGATCCCCGAGATCGGCGAGAACCCCACCGACGCCGACCAGGCGGTCACCCCGATCGACACGCCCGTCGACGAGCGCGAGGACGGCGAGACCCGCCCCCGCCCGAACGAGGCCGAAGGCTGCCCCGTCATCCACGGCGGCCAGCCCCACCCGACGACCGGCAACGCGAACTCGGTGTGGTGGCCCAACCAGCTCAACCTCAAGATCCTCGCCAAGAATCCGGCGGTCGCGAACCCCCTCGACGAGGACTTCGACTACCGTGCGGCCTTCGAATCGCTCGACCTCGCGGCCGTCAAGGCCGACATCGCCGAGACCCTCACGACGTCGCAGGACTGGTGGCCGGCCGACTTCGGCAACTACGGGCCGCTCATGATCCGCATGGCCTGGCACAGCGCCGGCACCTACCGCATCACCGACGGCCGTGGCGGCGGCGGCGCGGGACAGCAGCGCTTCGCCCCGCTCAACAGCTGGCCCGACAACGTCAACCTCGACAAGGCCCGTCGCCTGCTCTGGCCGGTCAAGAAGAAGTACGGCCAGGCTCTGTCGTGGGCCGACCTGATGATCCTCGCCGGTAACGTCGCGCTCGAGTCGATGGGCTTCGAGACGTTCGGCTTCGCAGGCGGTCGTGCCGACGTGTGGGAGCCCGACGCCGACGTCTACTGGGGCCCTGAGACCACCTGGCTCGCCGACGAGCGCTACTCGGGCGACCGCGACCTCGAGCGACCCCTCGCCGCCGTGCAGATGGGCCTCATCTACGTCAACCCCGAGGGGCCGAACGGCAACCCCGACCCGATGGCCTCCGCGCGCGACATCCGCGAGACGTTCGGCCGGATGGCGATGAACGACGAGGAGACCGTCGCCCTCATCGCGGGCGGTCACACGTTCGGCAAGACGCACGGCGCCGCGCCCGACACCAATGTCGGCGACAACCCCGAGGCCGCGGGCCTCGAGGAGCAGGGTCTGGGCTGGAAGAACGGCCACGGAACGGGCAAGGGCGATGACACCATCACCTCAGGCCTCGAGGTGACGTGGACCTACCACCCCACTCGCTGGGACAACGAGTTCTTCCACATCCTCTACGCGTACGAGTGGGAGCTCATGCGCAGCCCGGGCGGCGGGCACCAGTGGCGTCCGATCAACGGCGGCGGCGCCGACATGGTCCCGCTCGCGCACTCCAACGGCCGCCGCGAGCCCCGCATGCTCACGAGCGACCTCGCGCTGCGCACCGACCCCGAGTACGACAAGATCTCGCGTCGCTTCAAGGACGACCCCGAGGCGTTCGCCGACGCCTTCGCCCGCGCGTGGTTCAAGCTCACTCACCGAGACATGGGGCCGATCGAGCGCTACCTCGGACCCGAGGTCCCCGCCGAGGAGCTGCTGTGGCAGGACCGCGTCCCGGCCGTCGATCACGAGCTGATCGATGCCGCCGATGCGGCAGCGCTGAAGGACCGGGTGCTCGCGTCCGGCCTCACGGTGTCGGAGCTCGTCGAGACGACGTGGGCCGCAGCATCCTCGTTCCGCGGCAGCGACAAGCGCGGCGGCGTCAACGGCGCCCGCATCCGCCTGGCTCCGCAGAAGGACTGGGAGGTCAACAAGCCGGGGCAGCTCGCCAAGGTGCTCGACGTGCTGGAGCAGATCCGGACTTCCTTCAACGAGGGGCGCACCGACGGCAAGCAGGTCTCGCTCGCCGACCTCATCGTGCTCGCCGGCAACGCGGCGGTCGAGAAGGCGGCCGCAGACGCCGGTGTCGAAGCCGAGGTCGCCTTCCACCCGGGTCGCACCGACGCCACGCAGGAGCAGACCGACGTGGAGTCGTTCGCCTTCCTCGAGCCGATCACCGACGGCTTCCGCAACTACTACGGCCCGCGTGCGTTCATGCCCGAGGAGCACCACCTCATCGATCGCGCCAACCTGCTGACGCTGTCGGCGCCCGAGCTGACCGTGCTCGTGGGCGGTCTGCGCGTGCTCGGCGCCAACTGGGATGACTCCGACTACGGCGTCTTCACCGACCGCAAGGGCGTCCTCACGAACGACTTCTTCGTGAACCTGCTCGACCTCGGCACCACGTGGAAGCCGCTCGATCCCGGTGCGCACGCCTTCTCGGGCACGAAGGACGGCTCGGGCGAGCCCGTCGGCGTCGGCACGCGCGTCGACCTGCTGTTCGCCTCGAACTCCGAGCTCCGCGCCGTCGCCGAGGTCTACGCCTCGGACGACGCGAAGGAGAAGTTCGTGCGCGACTTCGTGAAGGCGTGGGGCAAGGTCACCGAGCTGGACCGGTTCGACCTGGCCTGATCCCCCCGCATACGCAGAAGCGGCCCGTCCCCCGGAGGGGCGGGCCGCTTCCGTGCGGCGCAGACGCGGCGCGGCGAGCGTCGACAGGTCAGCGGACGCGCGCCTCCGCCTGGTCCGACGGCAGCGAGCCCTTCGGCTCGAACAGGGCGCGGTGGAGCAGGCCTGCGAGCAGGCCGCCGACGATCGGGAACACGAGGAAGACCCACAGCTGCGCCAGCGCATCGACGCCGCCGTAGATCGCCGAGGCGATCGATCGCGCCGGGTTCACCGACGTGTTGTCGATCGGAATGGAGATGAGGTGGATGAGGGTGAGCGTGAGGCCGATCGCCAGCGGGGCCAGGGCGGCGGTGCCGCGCGTCGTATGGGTCACGCCCAGGATGATCAGCACGAAGATCGCTGTCAGCAGCACCTCCGCGATGATCGCCGCGCCGATCCCGAACCCGCCGGGGGACTGCTCGCCGAAGCCGTTCGACGCGAAGCCCGCGTCCTGCGCGGACACCAGCCAGTCACCGGGACCGAACAGGCCGATGAGGTAGATCGCGGTCGTGCCGAGCGCGCCGCCGATGACCTGGGCGATGATGTATCCGCCCGAGTTGCGCCATGAGAAGCGTCCCGCGGCTGCCAGGCCCAAGGTGATGGCGGGGTTGAAGTGGCCGCCCGAGATCGGGCCCCACGCGTACGCGCCCGCCACGACGGTGAGGCCGAAGGCGAGAGACACCCCCACGAAGGCGATGCCGAGCGGGTTGGTCTCGGATCCCGCGGGGAAGTTCGCGGCGAACAGGGCGCTGCCGACGCCGCCGAACACGAGAAGGAACGTTCCGAGAGCCTCCGCGACGAGCTTGTTCGCGGTGGTGGGATTTCTGATGGCATCCGACATGGCGGACTCCTTTCCTCGACGCGAGGGTAGCGGCACCTTCAGCGGACTCCCAGGAAGCGGGCGCGAGTGTCCGCCGATGGGTGCGGGCTCCGGTCGGGGCCCGGGCCAGGATCTGCTCGGCACCCCGCTGGTCAGAGCCTTCCGGCGGCTTTGAGCGCGAGGTACCTGTCCGCGATGCGCGGAGGAAGCCGGTCGGGCGAGTCCGCGATCGCCTCGGCTCCGGCGCGTCCGATCGCGGCCGCGACGACCGCGGCATCCCGAGCCGTCTTCTCGGCGGCCGCTTCGCGATAGACGGATGCCGCGTCCGGCCGCTGCTCGCGGGGTGCGGGCTCGTCGGTCACCGTGCCCACGAGGACGTGGGTGCGCTGCGACAAGGCAGGGAGAGAGCCGAGGAAACCTCGAGCGGCGTCGGTGGAGTCCTGCGCGGTCAACAGGACGACCAGCGATGGGCGCGACGTGAGCCGGCGCACCTGCGCGAACGCGGCGTCCCAGTCCGTGTCGATGAGCTGCGGTTCGATCGGGGCCATCGCATCAACGAGGGCGGGAAGCAGCGCGGGACCGTCGACGCGCGTGACGCGTGCGCGGGTGACCCTGTCGAACATCAGCAGGTGGGTGTGGTCGCCGGCGCGGGTGGCGAGCGCCGCCAGCAGGAGCGCGGCCTCCATAGCCGCGTCCATCCGCACGCCGTCGCCCACACGTGCGGCGGAGGTCCGCCCGGTGTCGATCACGATGACCACGTGCCGATCGCGTTCGGGCCGCCACGTGCGGAGCATCGTCGTGCTCGCCCTCGCCGTGGCGCGCCAGTCGATGGAGCGCACGTCGTCGCCGCGGACGTACTCGCGGAGGCTGTCGAACTCGGTGCCCTGTCCGCGCATCTGAACGCTGGTGTTGCCATCGAGCTCCCGCAGCCGCGCGAGCCTCGAGGGCAGGTGCCGGCGTGCGGTGAAGGGCGGCAGCACGCGGATGGCACCGGGGGAGTCGAGACGCGCTTGGCGCCCGGCCAGCCGGAGCGGCCCGTCCGACCGGATCACCACGAAGCGCGACCGCAGCTCGCCACGCCGTCGCGGAAGGAGGGGGATCGTGAACGTGCGGCTCTCGCCCGGGGGAACGGCGAGCGGAATGCGCGCATCCGGAGCGCCGGCGGTCGGCTGCCACGCATCCCGGAACCGGCCGTGCACGGTGCGGCTGCCGTCGTTGCGCAGACGCACGTCCGCAGCCGTGTGCTCACCGAGCAGGACGCGCCCGGGGACGCGACGCGACACCTCCAGGCGCCGGGGGTCGGGGGCAGCGGCCGCATCGCCGATCGCCGCGATCGTGCAGAAGAGCACCCAGCCCGCCGTCGCCAGCCAGGCGTCGACACCGGCCGTCGAGAGCAGGACGACGGGCACGGCGCCGAGGGCGACGAGGAGGACGAGGCGGCCGGTGAGGTACATGCGTCAGATGGGAACGCGCGTCTGCTGCACGACCGAGCCGAGGACGGCGTCGACCGAGACGCCCTCGAGTTCGGCATCGGGGCGAAGCCGGATGCGGTGACGCCATGTCGGGACGAGCATCGTCTGCACGTGGTCGGGGGTGATGGCGGGGTAGCCGCCGAGCCAGGCCCAGGCTTTCGCGGCGGCCAGCAGCGCCGTCGCCGCGCGGGGGCTGACGCCCAGCTGGACGGACGGGCTCCGCCGGGTGGCCTGAGCGAGGTCGACGACATAGCCGAGCACGTCGTCCGAGACGGTGACGGATGCCGCGGCGCGCTGCGCCGCGTGGATCTCGTCGGCGCTCGCGGCGGGGCGCAGGCCGGCGGCCGCCAGATCGCGGGGATCGAAGCCGCTCGCGTGCCGCCGCAGCACCGCCAGCTCGGCATCCCGCGCCGGCACCTCGACGACCAGCTTGAGCAGGAACCGGTCGAGCTGCGCCTCCGGGAGCGTGTATGTTCCCTCGTGCTCGACGGGGTTCTGCGTCGCCGCGACGAGGAACGGCTCGGGGAGTGCGCGCGTCACGCCGTCGGAGGAGACCTGCCGCTCCTCCATCGCTTCGAGGAGCGCGGCCTGCGTCTTCGGCGGCGTGCGGTTGATCTCGTCCGCCAGCACGATATTGGTGAACACCGGGCCCTCGCGGAACTCGAACTCGCCGGTCTTGGCGTCGTAGACGAGCGAGCCGGAGACGTCGCCGGGCATCAGGTCCGGGGTGAACTGGATGCGCTTGGTGTCGAGGCCGAGCGCCGCGCTGAAGGCCCGCACGAGGAGAGTCTTCGCGACGCCCGGAACCCCCTCGAGCAGCACGTGGCCGCGGGCGAGGAGCGCGATGAGCAGGCCCGTGACGGTGCCGTCCTGGCCGACGACCGCCTTCCCGACCTCGAGGCGCACACGGTTCATCGCTTCGCGCAGCGCGGCGTCGTCGGCAGGCGGCACGAGCGGGGGAGCGTCGGTCATCGGGACTTCCTTTCGGGGCGGGTCGCCGCGTGGACGGCGTCCTCGAACTGTCGGAGGCGGAGGCTGAGCGCGACGAGGTCCGCGTCGCCGCCCGGGACGTCGTCGAGCAGGAGCCGGCGGGCGTATCCGGCGTCGACGCCCGCGCGGGCGGCCGCGGCGTCGGCGATCTCGGGTGCGGAGGCGGCGGCGCCGAGTGCGAGCGCGCGACCCAGACGCTCGAGCGCGCCGAGTCGCAGCTGATCGGCGGCGTGCAGGCTGTCGTGGGACTGCGCGTAGAGGCGGGCGCGGCCCTCGGTCGTCTCGGAGGCACGGACGGTCACGGGCAGTCTCTCAGCGACGAGCGGGCCGAAGCGGCGACCGCGCCAGATGCCCGCGGCGACGCCCGCGACGAGGAGCAGCACGATCACGGGGCTCACCCACGGCGGCGTCAGGTCGCCGAGCGTCGGGTCGGCGTCGGCGATGTCGGTGTCCCCCGGTCCCGGCTGGTACCAGACGACCAGCGGATGCCGCCCCATGAGGTTCACCGCGAGGGCGGCGTTCCCGTCGTCGGCGAGGTGCTCATTGGTGAACAGCACCGTGCCGTCCACGGCGGCGCGCCGTCGCTCGCCCGTCTCGTCCACGAGGAGGGCGAATCCGTCGCCGACGGGATAGCACTCGGCCGCCGGTGGTTCGCCGTCTACCGAGAAGAGGGTTCCCGGCCGGATCGGGCCCGAGCGGACCGCGTCGCCGAGCTCGCACGCGGGATCGGTCGACCCCTCCGAAGCCCCGGCGGCGAACCGGGCGCCGGGGATCAGCATGTCGAGGGTGCGCGATCGTGGATCGATCGAGACGACATCGGTTGCGGTGTCGAGAAGGAGGCGCAGCCCGTCGTCGGAGAGCGCGGGCGTGTCGGGCAGGACGAGAGTCGCCGGCTCCCCGCTCAGCGCGGCCAGGGCGGAGTCTCGGTCGCGCACCACTTCGACCTCGACGCCGTGCTGACGGAGGATCTGGACGAGGGCGCGCGTGCCGCCCGGGCCGGTGGACTCCGGATCGAGGGCGCCGCGCTGGCTCCACGCCGACGCCGCCGTGATCACGGCGCCGACCGCGCCGGCGATGACGAGCACGACGCCGATGAGCACCCACACGCCGACCTGCCGGCCGCGGGGCGTCGGATCGTCGTTGGTCGCGGATGTCGGGGCCAGCGCCTCCGCCGGCGCGCTCACGCGAGCGCCTCCGCGGTGACGGCGGGCCGGGCGCCGGCGACGGCGGCGTCGGTGTCGGCGACGAGTCGGTACAGCTCGGCCGTGCCGGGGCGGCGCAGGTAGCGCACATCGTCGAACGCGCTCGCGGCGGCCTCGAGCCGTTCCGCGAGGCCGGGGAAGACGCGGCCGGCCGCCCGTGCGAAGGCGTGCACCGTGGCGCCCGGGGGAGTGTCGACCACGCCGCGCTCGACGCACCCGCGTGCCAGCGCGCGGAAGTGCAGGACGATGGCCGCCTCCCATTCCTCGCGGCGGGCATGGGATGCCGCGGCCGAGCGCAGCTCGGCGGCGGAGCGGTCCTCGGCCTCTCCGAAGAGATGCCCGCGCGGGGCGGGCGCGCGCCTGGTCGAACGGGGAATCCCCCACACGGCGAACGCGACGAGGATCACGAGCACGACCACGACGGCCGCGACGACGGCGACCAGCGGGCCCAACGAGCCGGAGAGCTCGGCCGAGAACAGGTTCTCGAAGAACTCCGCGATGGCGCGGGCGATGAGATCGATGGGGGTCGGCTCGGCCATGTCGTACTGCGGCCGGGAGAGCTCCTCTTCCGCCCACTCGCGGGCCTCGTCGCCGTCCGGGGTGAGCGGTGGCACGCCGTCGGCGCGCCAGGAGCTCAGGAGACGGGCGGCCGTCAGCGCTCCCGGGACGGTCAGGCCCACGGCGACTCTCGGTCGACGCCGTCGGCCGGCGCGCCGGGTGCGCGCCAGGATGTCGCCGCCGGCGCGTCCTCTGCCGCCTCCGGCGACAGGGGAGGCGTCGCGGGCCCGCCCGATCCGGACGCGGCGGAGGGCGGCTGCGGAGCCGGCGGACCGGAGGGCGTCTGCGCGTAGGACGGCTGACCGGCCGGCGCCCCGTAAGGGGGCTGTGCATATGCGGGCGCCTGGCCGTACGGCGGCTGGACGGCGGCCGGCGAGTACGCAGAGGGCTGCGCGTACGTCGGCGACATCGGATACGCGGGTGCTCCCATCGGGGCGTACGCGGGTGCGGCGTACCCCGGCGCAGGGTATCCGGGTGCGTATCCCTGCGCCGGCGGGTAGCCGCCGACGAAGCGGGGCGCCATGACCCTTCCGACGTTCTGGCGGTAGGGGTCGGGCAGATCGGCGGCGCCGGCATCCCGCCTCTCGACATACGCGAGCAGGTCGAGGTCGAGACCCTCGTGCCGCATGCGGCAGTCGATGTAGATGATGGCGGTCGCGGTGGCCTGCACGACGACCGCGACGGACTGGATGAGCAGCGTCACCACCTGCGTGAGGAGGCCCGCGACGATCAAGGCGATGATCGCCGACGGCTCCGTCGCGCCCGTCGGGGCGATGATCGTGGACAGTCCGCCCGACAGGAAGCTGAAGGGGACGCTGATGACCTGGGCGACGAACCCGAAGACCACCGAGATCAGGAAGATGACGCCCAGCGTGGGCCAGAACCGACGGCGGGTGAGCGTCCACGAGCGCGCGAGCGCCCGGCCGATGGTGGCGTGCTCGAGGATGATGGCGGCCGGCACGAGCAGGAGCTTCACCATCAGCCACCAGGTCAGCGGGATCGCCGCGAGGATCACGAGCAGCGTGAGGGCGATCGCGGCGGGGCCCGCTGCCACCGCGACCGAGAAGATCGCGACGGCGACGACGGCGACAGCGGCGACGACGGCGAGGATGACGAGGAGCGCGTAGCCGATGAGTCGCCAGACGACCGGCTTGACCTGCCGCCAGAGGCCGCCGAGGGTCAGCTTCTCGGCGACCGCGGCGTGCGCGACCTCGGTGACGACGATGCCCTGGACGATGACGCTCAGCGCACCGGCGGCCAGGCCCAGCACGAGCCCGACGACGAGCGTGATGGCTGTCGACCCCGCGAAGACCGCGTCGAACTCGTCGGTGCCGGGGCGCAGGGTGTCGAGCCGGCTGAACGACAGGAACGCGACCCCGGCGACGGCGGCGAGCACGACCACATACGCGAGGGTCTGCACGATCAGCGCGAACCCCAGGAGCACGCGCGGGTTCTGACGCAGCGCCGAGAACGAGCGTCCGAGGATGGTGCCGAAGGGCAGCGGGTGCAGCGGGATGATCCCGGGGCGGGATGCGGGCGTCCAGGCCGGATACGCGGTCACGGGCGTTCCCCTCGTGGGTCTTGTGCGGGCTCGGGGACGGCGATGCCCGGATGGTCCCTATCGTGTCATATCGGACGCGCGCGCCGACGGCGTGAATCGCCCGCTCGGCGGCATCACGGCCCGTGTTAGGCCTGCGCTCAGGCGTCGTCGACTACTCTGTGGGGAGCGCAAGGGGAAGGCGCCATCCGCGCCCTGCCCGCGCGAACTCAGAGAAGGACGAATCCGCGCGATGACTTCACGCATCCTGGTGGTCGACGACGACACCGCCCTCGCCGAGATGATCGGCATCGTGCTGCGCACTGAGGGATTCGACACCGTCTTCTGCTCCGACGGCGCGCAGGCGGTCGAGGCGTGGCGCACCGAGCGCCCGGACCTCATCCTCCTCGACCTCATGCTCCCGGGCATGGACGGGATCGAGATCTGCACGCGGGTGCGCGCCGAATCCGGCGTCCCGATCATCATGCTGACCGCCCGCACCGACACCGCCGACGTGGTGAAGGGCCTCGAGTCCGGGGCCGACGACTACATCGTCAAGCCGTTCAACCCCAAGGAGCTGGTGGCGCGCATCAAGACCCGGCTGCGCCCCGCCAGCCAGCCCGCCAACGACCACCTGCGCATCGGTGACCTGACGGTCGACGTCGCAGCCCACGAGGTCCGACGCGGGGACGCGCCGATCGCGCTGACGCCGCTCGAGTTCGAGCTGCTCGTCGCGCTCGCGTCCAAGCCGCAGCAGGTGTTCTCGCGCGAGATGCTGCTCGAGCAGGTGTGGGGTTACCACTACAAGGCCGACACCCGCCTGGTGAACGTGCACGTGCAGCGGCTTCGCGCCAAGGTCGAGCTCGACCCCGACAATCCCAAGATCGTGACCACCGTGCGCGGCGTCGGCTACCGTGCCGGTGCCGTCGTGTGAGGTCACGATGGCAGCCCCGACCACGGGGGTGACGGCGACCCGGACGCCGCTGGCCGGATGGCGTGACTGGCGCGCCTGGCCGGGCAGCCTCGCCGCGCTGTGGCGGCGTTCGCTGCGCTTCCGCACGATCATGGTGACCCTGGGCCTCACGGCCCTCGCGGTGATCGTCGCGTGCGTGTGGATGGCGCTCGCGATCCAGAACGATCTGTTCGTCTCGCGCAAGGACCAGGTCCTCCTCGACGCGCAGCGCGCCGCGGCGGCCACCCAGCTGACGCTCGACAGCACCACCTCGCAGTCCGACGGGGTGCAGCTGCAGAACGTGGGCGTTCTGGTCGACAACACCCTGAGCCAGCAGTCGGCGAGCGACGCGTACGCGGTCTTCCGGATCGGACCGCCCTCGACCAACGCCCCGCAGGACTTCACGTCCGACCTCGGCTTCGAGGAGCTTCTGAGCGACGGGCTGCGGGAGAGCGTGCGGGCGAACGACGACCGGCAGGTGTGGCAGTCGGTGGGACTGCCGACCGACGACGGCGCGACGGTTCCCGGGATCATCGTCGGTCAGCAGCTGACGGTCCCGGGCGTAGGCCCCTACGAGCTGTACCTCGCCTATGACCTGGCGAACGCGCCGCAGACCCTCGGCTTCGTTCAGGGGACGCTGTGGATCGTGGGAATCGGGCTGGTGCTGCTCATCAGCGGCATCGCGTGGTTCGTGCTTCGTTCGGTGACGACCCCGATCGGCGAGGCGGCCGACACGAGCGCGAAGCTCGCGGCGGGCGAGCTCGGGGTCCGGCTCCCGGTGCGCGGCGAGGATGAGCTGGCGACGCTCGGCCGCTCCTTCAATGCCATGGCCGACAGCATCGAGTCGCAGATCAAGGAGCTCGCCGACCTCTCCCTCGTCCAGCAGCGGTTCGTCTCCGACGTCTCGCATGAGCTCCGGACGCCGTTGACGACGATCCGCCTCGCCGCCGACATGATCAACGATCAGCGCGAGGACTTCGATCCGGCCACCGCGCGCGCCGCCGAGCTCCTCAACAACCAGGTGCAGCGCTTCGAGACGCTGCTGACGGACCTCCTCGAGATCAGCCGGTACGACGCCGGGTCGGTGCAGCTGGAATTGGAGCCCACGAGCCTGGCGCACCTCGCCGAGGACGTCATCGCGTCGATGGAGCAGCTCGCCGAGCAGCACTCCACCGATGTTCGGCTCGTCGCGCCCGGGGGATACTCGCCGGTGGACATGGACCCTCGGCGCGTGCGCCGCATCGTGCGCAACCTGCTCGGCAACGCGATCGAGCACGGCGAGGGCAGGCCGATCGTGGTGACCGTCGACAGCGACCAGCAGTCGGTCGCGCTGGGCGTACGCGACTACGGCCTCGGCATGAAGCCCGAGGACGTCGAGCGGGTGTTCGACCGGTTCTGGCGCGCCGACCCGTCGCGGACGCGCACGATCGGCGGCACGGGCCTGGGACTGTCCATCGCCCTCGGCGACGCGCGACTGCACGGCGGCGAGCTGGCCGTCTGGTCGGCGCCCGGTCGCGGCACCAACTTCGTCCTCACGCTGCCCCGCAAGGGCGAACGGCTCACGGGGCCCTCTCCGATCCCGCTCGATCCGGGCGACGACTCGGTCGCGCCCGTCGACGCCCTCGGCCTGACCCAGCCGCTGCCGGTTCCGCGCGAGAGCGGTGCGGTGGCGACGGATGCCTCGGCGAACGGCGGTGCGACGTGACGGCGCGGCGCGGCATCCTGTCCCTGATCGTCGCCGTCCTGGCGATCGCCCTCACCGCCTGCGCGGGTCTGCCGACGAGCGGCAAGGTCAACTACGGCCTGAGCACGGCCGATACGCCCGATTCGGAGGACGTGACGTTCCTGCTGCCGGACAGTCCGCAGCCGGGCGCGACACCCGAGCAGATCGTCGAGGGATTCATCCGCGCGGGCTCAGGCCCGGGCCTGGGGGCGCGCTGGGAACGCGCGCGCGAGTTCCTCACGCCCGACTTCGCCGATGTCTGGGATCCCGGCGCGGGTGTCACGGTCGATGTCTTCGAGGATCGCGTGTACACCGAGCCGAGTGAAGGCGTCGTCTCGCTGTCGCTCACCGCGGCGGCGACCGTCGACGCGAAGGGCATGTACGAGCGGAGCGCGCTCGCTGCGCAGACGCTGCCGTTCGAGCTCGAGCAGGTCGACGGGGAATGGCGCATCAGCGCGGCGTTCGACGGCGTGGTGCTCGATCGGGAGCAGTTCCCCCGCGTGTTCCACAACTACTCCCTGACCTACTTCGATCCGTCGTGGCAGTTCCTCGTGCCCGACACGCGATGGTTCCCGACGACCAATGCGGTCCGCGAGGTCGCGTTCAGACTGGTGAACGACCCGCGCAGCGAGTGGCTGGCCGAGTCGGTGGTCAGCGCGTTCCCCGAAGGAGTCGAGGTGCTCGCGGTGGTTCCGCAAGCGGGGAACAGCTACGAGATCGACCTCTCGGTGGCCGCGCTGTCGGCCGACGCCGCGACCCTCGACCGCATGTACACGCAGCTGCGGAGCAGTCTCGCGACCGCGGGCGTCTCGGACGTCGAACTCACCGTCCAGTCGGCGCCCATCGATGTCGACACGGTGGCTGTGCGCTCCACGCGCATCCAGGGGGCGCCTCTGGTGCTCACCGAGGAAGGCTTCGGCTTCCTGGTGGGCGATGAGCTGGAGCCGGTGCAGGGCATCTCCGAGGGCGTTCAGGAGCTGGCGCCGGTGGCTGTGCAGCTCGGCGCCGATCGCACGATGGCGGCCGCTCGACTGGCCGGGGGCGAAGTCGCCCGGATCCGGGATGACGCGACCTACGACGTGATCGACTCCCGGGCGGGCCTGGTGGATCCCTCGATCGATCCGTTCGGCATGGTGTGGACCGTGCCCCGGAACCAGCCGTCGGCGGTCAAGGTGCACCTCGTGGACGGCCTTGCGCCGATCGACGTCGTCAACGCCTTTCCGGGCGCGACGAGCGTGAGCTCCCTGACGGTCTCGCGCGATGGGACCCGGGTCGCTGCCGTGGTCACGGCAGGCGGACGAACCGCGCTGTGGGTGGCGGGCGTCATCCGCGATGCGGATCTCGTGCCGATCCGGCTGGGCGACCCGATTGCGCTCAGCCCCGTGGCGGGCACCGGCCGCGGAGCGGCGTGGCTCGACGACCTCTCCGTGGGCGTGCTGTCGGGCGACTCCGAAGGCACCACCGTCCTCGAACAGGTGGTGGGCGGGACGTCGTCGACCAGCAGCGCACCGGCCGGGATGGTCGCGATCGCCGGCGGCACGTCGCTGTCGAGCGCACGCCTGCGGGCAGACGACGGCACGCTGTCGGTGAAGCGGGGCACCAGCTGGCAGCCGACCGCGACCGGGGTGCTGGTGCTCGCGACCCAGCAGGGTTCCCCGGAGTAGGTTCCTCCCCAGCCGGGCCGGTCGTGCGCGAGCCCTCCGGATGCAGTTGAGACGACGGGCGGACCGCTTCCGCCTGGCACAGTGCGGCCATGGATCCTCGCGCATCGTCCGTCGTGCGGTCGGCGCTCGCCGATGCCCTCACCCTGCTTCTGCCGATCACCTGCGCCGGGTGCGACGCCCTCGACATAGACCTGTGCGCGCAGTGTGTCGCCGCCCTTCGACCCGCCCCTCGTGCGCAGGTGCTTCAGACGGCGGGCGCGCCGGTCGAGCTGTGGAGCGGCATGTCGTTCGAGGGTGTGCCGGCGCGGGTCATCCGTGCCCTCAAGGAGGACGGGCGGACTCCGCTCGCCCGTTCTCTGGCTCCCGCGCTCGCCGCCGCGGCCGCAGGCCTCGACGCACCCGACGCGGTCTCGGTGCCCCTGCCCACGTCGCGCGCGTCCTATCGGCGGCGCGGGTACCGGGTGCCGGACCTCCTCGCGACGCGCGCGGGCCTCCCTGTTGCGCGACTGCTGCGCCCGGCGCGGCGCACGCGGGATCAGCGAGGCCTCGGCCGCGAGGAGCGCGGACGGAACGTCGCGGGGAGTCTTCGGGCGACGGATGCCTCTGGCCGCCGCGTCATCGTCGTCGACGATGTCGTGACCACCGGCGCCAGCCTCGCCGAGGCCGTGCGAGCGCTGCGGGACGCCGGTGCGGAGGTCGTGGGAGCGGCCACCGTGGCGGCCACGCCGCTGCGGGTGAACACGTCGTGGCGGGGGACGGACACTTTCCAAACTGACAGGTGACATGTGCACCCCGCCGGGCTACCGTGGGGGGCACAAGGCGACTGAAGGTCCGCCCTTGGCCGGGAGGACCGGAACAAGGAGGTCAGGGATGGAAACCAGCATCGTCGGCGTGGGAGTGGGGATCACAGATCGCTTCCGCTCGGTCGTCGAAGACAAGGCCGCCCGCATCGAACACCTCGCTCCGCGCGCGCAGCGCGTGGACATCAAAGTCACACATCGCGCCTATCACAACGGCCGCGTGGAAGACGACACCGTCGAGCTGACGCTCACCGGAAAGGGCCCGATCGTTCGGGCCGAGGCCACTGACGGTGACAAGTTCACCGCGCTCGACCTCGCGGTCGACAAGCTGTGCGAGCAGCTCCGCCGCGCCAAGGACAAGCGCGTGGACTCCCGCAACCATCCGCGCGGGGCCAAGCTCGACAAGGGGAGCGGGTCGATCCAGGGGATCGACGTGCAGCCCGCGTCCGTCGACGTGCTGCGCGCCGTCGCGACCGGCGAGATCCCCATCATCACCGGCAACGAGGAGGAAGAGGACTACACGCCCGTCGTCATCCGCACCAAGGAGTTCGAGCCGGAGTGGATGTCGGTCGAAGAAGCGGTCGACCGGATGGAGCTGGTCGGACACGACTTCTTCCTGTTCGTGGACGTCCGCACCGACCACCCGAGCGTCGTCTACCGCCGCAAGGGATGGGACTACGGCGTGATCTCGCTGACCACGCAGGCCGCACCCGAGGCGGTCGCCTCGTAGCAGACCAGGACGACGGATGCCCCGGCCAGCGCGGCCGGGGCATCCGTGCGTTCGCGCTTCACATGTCGATGAAGCCGTCGAGGATGCTCCCGATGACAAGGCCGCCCAGGATGCCGCCCATGAGGTCGGAGCCGCCACGGCGGCCGCCTCCCCAGCCCTGCTGGGGACCGCCCCACTGTCCCGGGCCGCCTTGCGGACGCGAGGAGTCGATGTCGCGCTGCGCGAGCTGGAGCGCCTCGCCGGCGAGGAAGGCCACGCGCCGCGCCATCGCCATGGACTGTTCGCGGTGGTCCTCGTCGATGCTCGTCGCGGCGCTCGCCGAGGTGCCCAGATAGCGGTCGAGGTCGATGCGGATGCGCTCCGCCTCGGCCAGACGGGTACGGGCGTCGGCGCCGATCCAGCCGCGGTGGCCGGCGATCACATCGCGCGCCACGGCGAGCTGGCGGTCGCCGTCGTCGATCGCGTGGCGCACGTGCTCGAGCGGCGGAATCGGCCGGGCCGCGCGCTCGCGGGCCTTGGCGATGGCCTCGTCGAGAGCGGCGTTGGCGGTGCGCAGACGGGACAGGAGAGTGAACGGGTCGGTGTTCACGCCCGCCGCCGGGAGCGATGCGAGCGCGGCCTGAAGGTCGCTGATCGCCGTGCTGACGGCGGGGGTGTGAGGTTCGCGCAGGGCGACGGCGATGTCTTCGCGCGAGTCCTCGACGATCGCGGCGAGCGTGGACTCGGCGCGCAGTGCCTCGACCTCGAAGGTCTCGACGGCGTCGATGAGCGTCGCCGCGCGGC
This sequence comes from Microbacterium sp. MF43, assembly GCF_012847295.1. Lineage (GTDB taxonomy): Bacteria > Actinomycetota > Actinomycetes > Actinomycetales > Microbacteriaceae > Microbacterium. The sequence continues at coordinate 310,280 of NZ_JABBDY010000002.1, read as the reverse complement.
GCGCCGCCTCGGTCGCCGCCTCGAGAGCGAGGTTCGCCTGCTCACGCTGCCCGGCCTCGCGCCGCCGCTCGGCGACACCGGCGCTGTGCTCGGCGAAGCCGATGAGCTGCTCGGCTTCGGCGGGATTCGCCTCGACCTGCGCGAGAGCGTCGGCGGAGTACCGCGCCCCCAGGCGCTGCACCGTCTCGCGCGCCTGGGGCACGCGGGCGAGGAGGCGCTGCGCGTCCGCGCGCACGCCGGCGATGATCTCGGGTGCCCGGCGGGCGCGCTCGATCGGGGCCGCGAGGGCCTCGGTGCGATCGTCGAGCAGGTCCTCCGCCCACTCGCACAGCTGCACGATGCGGGCGTTACGGGTGCGCAGCTCCTCGGGTGTGTCGGGGATCTCGTCGTGGTTCAGCTGGTGCAGGTGGAACGCCTCCGCCAGGTGCGTGCGCACGGCATCGAGCGCCTCGCGGAGGTCCTTGGTCGAACCCGGCCCGAGCTCGGCCTCCGCGAACGCGAGCTCGTCCGTCGTCACCCGGACGCGCTCGTCGGCCGAGACCAGAGCGGAGCGCGCCCGTCGGGCGAGGTCGGCGTCCTGCGCCTCGAGCTCTTCCTGTTCGCGTTTGCGCTTGCCCCAGAATCCGGCCATGCATCGATCCTACGGTCGGCCGCGCCGACCCGGCGGGCGCGTGCGGCTGCTGTGGACGGCGACGGGGCGCCGGGGCATCCGGTCACGACGCGTGCTCGCGTCCCGGAACCTCGACAACCGGCGCGACCTCAGCGGTCGCGGGTGTTGTGGCGGGGCTTCCTGTCTGCGCGGTCGAAGTCGCGGCCGCCCTCGCGGCGACGGCCCGGACCGCCGGTGTCGAGCCGGAGCTCGATCAGGCGACCGGAGATCCGCGTGTCCGAGAGCTTCTCGAGAGTCCCGCGGGGAAGGTCCGCGGGGAGCTCGACGAGCGAGAAGTCGGGCCGGATCTGGATCGCGCCGAAGTCGTCGCGGCGCAGGCCGCCCTCGTTCGCGAGCGCGCCGACGATCTGACGCGGTTCGACCCGGTGCCGCTTGCCGACCGCGATGCGGTACGTCGCCATGCCCTCGCGCGGTGCGCGGTCGCGGCGCGGCGGCCGGTCGTCGCCGGCGCGTCCGGGCCGGTCGTCCCGGTCGAAGCGGCCCCCGCGGTCGTCGCGGTCGCGGTCGCGGAACGGCCGGCTGGACGGCTCGGGGTCGGGCTCGAGCAGCAGCGGCGACTCGCCCTGCGCGACGACGGCGAGCGCCGCCGCCACGTCGACCTCGGGCACATCGTGATTGCGCACGTAGTGGGCCACGATGTCGCGGAAGCCTTCGATGCGCTCGGTCTCGGCGAGCGCCGCCGTGATGCGGTCGTCGAAGCGCGAGAGGCGCGTGACGTTGACCTCGTCGACGCTCGGCAGCTGCATCTCGGTGAGCTCCTGGCGCGTCGCGCGCTCGATCGCGCGCACGAGCCCGCGCTCACGCGGGGTGACGAAGCTGATGGCGTCACCGGAGCGACCTGCCCGGCCGGTGCGGCCGATGCGGTGCACGTAGGACTCGGTGTCGGTCGGGATGTCGAAGTTCACGACGTGCGAGATGCGCTCGACGTCGAGTCCGCGCGCCGCCACGTCCGTCGCGACGAGGATGTCGAGCTTGCCCGACTTGAGCTGGTTGACGGTGCGCTCACGCTGCACCTGCGCGATGTCGCCGTTGATCGCGGCGGCGGAATAGCCGCGGGCGCGAAGCTTCTCGGCGATCTCCTCGGTGACGCTCTTGGTGCGGCCGAACACGATCATGCCGTCGAAGTTCTCGACCTCGAGGATGCGGGTGAGGGCGTCCATCTTCTGCTGGAACGACACGATGAGGTACCGCTGCGCGATGTTGGCAGACGTCGTCGTCTTGCCCTTGACGGTGATCTCTTCGGGGTCGTGCAGGTACTGCTGCGACATGCGGCGGATCGTGGCGGGCATCGTCGCCGAGAACAGCGCGACCTGCTTCGTGTCGGGAGTCTCGGCGAGGATCGTCTCGACGTCCTCGGCGAAGCCCATCTTGAGCATCTCGTCGGCCTCGTCCAGGACGAGGTACTTGAGCTCCGACAGGTCGAGAGTGCCCTTGTCGAGGTGGTCCATGATGCGGCCCGGCGTGCCCACGATGATGTGGACGCCGCGGCGCAGCGCGGACAGCTGCACGCCGTAACCCTGGCCGCCGTAGACCGGCAGCACATGGACGCCCTTGAGATGCCCGGCGTACTTCTCGAACGCCTCGCACACCTGCAGGGCCAGCTCGCGCGTCGGTGCGAGGACCAGGGCCTGGGGGCTCTTCTGCGACAGGTCGAGACGGTCGATGATCGGCAACGCGAAGGCGGCGGTCTTGCCCGTGCCGGTCTGCGCCAGTCCGACGACGTCGCGCCCTGCCAGCAGGGTCGGGATGGTCGCGGCCTGGATCGCCGACGGAGTCTCGTAGCCGACGTCGCGCAGGGCCTTGAGCACCGCGTCGCCCAATCCGAGGTCGGAGAACGTCATCTCGGTGGGCTCGCTCGGAGCCTCGGCCTCGATCGGGGAATCGCTTTCGGTCACGCTTCAGGGTAGTGCGCGGCGCCTGGGAGGCGACAGGATGCCTCGCCCACCGCCGCTGACTCGACCGCTCAGGAGGGTGGTGCGGTCTGGTTGATCAGCGCGGTGATGTCGATCGGCTCGGTCGGCGGCAGGTGGATGGCCGCGGGGTCGATGGCGGGAACTGCAGTGCTCATGGGTCGTCCTCTCCGACGGTTCATCTGTAGGTGTCGGGGGAGGGCCGGTTCGTCTCAGCTTTCAGGCGACGGATGCCTCGGCCCGCGCGGGCCGGCCCCGCTTGGGTCGCTCCGTCGAGAGCTCGAGCGCCATGGCGTGGTCCGGACGCAGCGCGAGCTGCTGCTCGGCGTGGTCGAGCCAGCGCAGCTCCGACTCGGCGGCGAAGATCATCGAGTCCACGATGAGCGAACGCGCGAGCCCCTGCGCGGACGCGCGATCTGCGCCGGACTCCTTCCGCGCCGCGAGCGCCTGCAGCCGCCCGCGTGATGCGCGACGCTCCGTCTCGACGAGCAGGCCGACATCGACACCGGGGAGCGTGGCCGCGACGGCGAGCTTGATCGCGAGCTCGTCACGCGTCCCCGCGGTCCGTTCGACGGGAGACGACAGCCAGTCGCGAACCTCGGCGGCTCCGGCATCCGTGATCTCCCAGTACACGTGGCCGTGCTCGTCGGCGTCGCCCTTGGTGACCAGGCCGTCGCGCTCCAGGCGGTCGAGAGTGTTGTAGATCTGCCCGACGTTGAGCGGCCAGGTCGAGCCGGTGCGGCGGTCGAACTCCGCGCGCAGCTGATAGCCGTAGCACGGGCCCTGGTCGAGGATGGCGAGAAGGCCCTGCCGCACCGACATGCGATCTCCCGTCGTTCCTCTGCCGAGTATCTGATTGCCGAGTATATAGATACCGGGAAAACCGGCATCACCGCCACTCACACCCAGCGCACACCAAGGTCACGGGTGGATAACATAGGCAGGTATGCCCGGGCTCCGGCCCGGCGGCAGCGGCGCCGTTGGCGCCACACCCGACAGATGGAGACACTCCGTGGCCAACCCCCTCGAGAAACTGCTTCGCGCCGGCGAGGGTCGCATCCTCCGGCGGCTGCAGCAGGTCGTCAAGGCCGTCAACGCGCTCGAAGAGGACTACGCCCACCTCACCGACGAGGAACTGCGAGGCGAGACCGCCGAGTTGCGCGCACGCTTCGAGGCCGGAGCGACGCTCGACCAGCTGATGCCCGAGGCGTTCGCCGCCGTCCGCGAAGCGGGCAAGCGCACGCTCGGCCAGCGGGCGTATGACGTCCAGATCATGGGTGGCGCTGCTCTGCACCTCGGCAACATCGCCGAGATGAAGACCGGTGAGGGCAAGACGCTCACCGCCGCGTTCCCCGTCTACCTCAACGCGATCGCGGGCAAGGGCGTCCACGTCGTCACCGTCAACGACTTCCTCGCGTCCTACCAGGCCGAGCTCATGGGACGCATCTACCGCGCCCTGGGGATGACCACCGGCATCATCGTGGCCGGCCAGACGCCGGACGTGCGCCGCGAGCAGTACAACGCCGACATCACCTACGGAACGAACAACGAGTTCGGCTTCGACTACCTGCGCGACAACATGGCCTGGCGCAAGGAGGACCTCGTCCAGCGCGGTCACTTCTTCGCCATCGTCGACGAGGTCGACTCGATCCTCATCGACGAGGCGCGCACGCCGCTCATCATCTCGGGCCCCTCGTCGGGCGAGGCGAACCGCTGGTTCGTCGAGTTCGCCAAGATCGCCAAGACGCTCGAAGCGGGTGTCGACTACGAGGTCGACGAGAAGAAGCGCACCATCGGCGTGCTCGAGCCGGGCATCGAGAAGGTCGAGGACTACCTCGGCATCGACAACCTCTACGAGTCGGCGAACACTCCGCTCATCTCGTTCCTCAACAACTCCATCAAGGCGCTCGCCCTCTTCAAGCGCGACACCGACTACGTCGTGATGAACGACGAGGTCATGATCGTCGACGAGCACACGGGCCGAATCCTCGTCGGCCGTCGCTACAACGAGGGCATCCACCAGGCCATCGAGGCCAAGGAGGCGGTTCCGGTCAAGGCCGAGAACCAGACCCTCGCGACCGTCACGCTGCAGAACTACTTCCGCCTGTACGAGAAGCTCGCCGGCATGACCGGTACCGCCGAGACCGAGGCGGCCGAGTTCATGTCGACGTACCAGCTGGGAGTCGTGTCCATCCCGACGAACAAGCCGATGATCCGCAAGGATCAGCCCGACCTCGTCTACAAGAACGAGCAGGCGAAGTTCGCGCAGGTCGTCGAAGACATCGCCGAGCGGCACGCGGCGGGCCAGCCGGTGCTCGTCGGAACCGTGAGCGTGGAGAAGAGCGAGTACCTCTCGCGGCTGCTCGCCAAGAAGGGCATCAAGCACGAGGTCCTCAACGCGAAGAACCACGCGCGCGAGGCCGAGATCGTCGCCCGCGCCGGTCGCCTCGGCGCCGTCACCGTCGCGACCAACATGGCCGGTCGAGGCACCGACATCATGCTCGGCGGCAACGCCGAGTTCCTCGCCGTCCAGGAGATGAAGGCGAAGGGTCTCGACCCCGTCGAGACGCCGGACGAGTACGAGGCCGAGTGGGACGCCGTCTACGAGGCCGTCCGCGATCGTGTCGCCGGCGAGGCCTCCAAGGTCATCGAGGCCGGTGGGCTCTACGTGCTGGGCACCGAGCGCCACGAGTCGCGCCGCATCGACAACCAGCTTCGCGGTCGGTCGGGCCGTCAGGGCGACCCCGGCGAGAGCCGCTTCTACCTCTCGCTGACCGACGACCTCATGCGACTGTTCCAGTCGGGGGCCGCCGAGGCCATCCTCGCCCGGACCAACTTCCCCGACGACGTCGCGATCGAGTCCGGCATGGTGACGCGCGCGATCAAGTCGGCTCAGAGCCAGGTCGAGGCGCGCAACGCCGAGATCCGCAAGAACGTCCTGAAGTACGACGACGTGCTCAATCGTCAGCGCGAGGCGATCTACTCCGATCGCCGTCACATCCTCCAGGGTGACGACATCGCCGACCGCGTGCAGCACTTCATCGAGGACGCCATCAACGCCGTCATCGACGACCACACCGGTTCTGGCCACAACGAGAGCTGGGACTTCGACGCGCTCTGGACCGAGCTCAAGACCCTCTACCCCGTCGGTGTCACGATCGACGAGGTCGTCGCCGAAGGCGCCGGTCGCAAGGGCGGCATCACGGCCGAGGGCCTGAAGCGCGAGATCCTCTCCGACGCCCGGATCGCCTACGACAAGCGCGAGGAGACCCTCGGCACTCCCGCCACGCGCGAGCTGGAGCGGCGCGTCGTCCTCCAGGTGCTCGACCGCCGCTGGCGCGACCACCTCTACGAGATGGACTACCTCAAGGACGGCATCGGCCTCCGCGCGATGGCACAGCGCGACCCGCTCATCGAGTACCAGCGCGAGGGGTACCAGATGTTCCAGGCGATGATGGGGCAGATCAAGGAGGAGTCGGTCGGCTACCTCTACAACCTCGAGGTCGAGGTGCGCCGTCAGGGCGAGGGCGAGGCCGAAGTCGAGGCGAAGGGCCTCGGGGCGCAGCCGGTCGAGGGTCAGCGCCTCCAGTACTCGGCGGCCAACGACGCCGGCGAGGTCGAGGTGCGCAACGATCGCGGCCAGGTCCAGCAGGCCGCCACGAACCGCCTGCGTCAGGCCGCTGCCGCGGCCGCAGCATCCGGTCAGCCCGCCGCCGCTCCCGCGGCCGAGTCCCAGCGCGGGGCCTTCGGTCAGCGGACGGATGCCCCGGCCGCCGCGCCGCAGCAGGCGCCGCTCAACCGGGCGCAGCGCCGCGCCGCCGACCAGAAGAAGCGCTGACGCGTCCCCGGGCGGCTCAGCGCCGCCCGGGCCACGCGCGGTCGATTGGCATCGCTCCGGCCCGGATATCCTGGCCCGATGAGTCTCCGACCCCTCGATCAGTCCCGCAAGCTCAAGGATGTCCTCTACGAGATCCGCGGGCAGGCACTGGTCGAGGCCGATCGGCTCGAGAACGAGGGCCACACGATCCTGAAGCTGAACACCGGCAACCCCGCTGTGTTCGGGTTCGAAGCGCCGTTCCAGATCGTGCGCGACATGATCGAGGCCGTGCCCCATGCCCACGGCTACAGCGACAGCCGCGGCATCATGTCCGCGCGCCGCGCGGTGGTGTACCGCTACGAGGAGGACCCCGCCTTTCCCTCCTTCGGCCCCGAAGACGTCTACTTGGGCAACGGTGTGTCGGAGCTCATCACGATGGTGATGCAGGCGCTCCTCGATGAGGGCGACGAAGTGCTCATCCCGGCTCCGGACTACCCGCTGTGGACCGCGATGACGAGCCTCGGCGGGGGTACCCCGGTCCACTATCTGGCTGACGAGCAGAACGGCTGGCAGCCTGATCTCGACGACATCCGCGCGAAGGTCACGCCTCGCACCAAGGCGATCGTCGTGATCAATCCGAACAACCCCACCGGTGCGGTCTACTCGCGGGAGATCCTCGAGGGAATCGCCGACATCGCCCGGGAGAACTCCCTCCTCGTCCTCTCCGACGAGATCTACGATCGCATCCTGTTCGACGACGCCGCCCACATCCCGATGGCGTCCGTCGCCCCCGACCTGCTGGTGCTCACGTTCAACGGGCTGTCGAAGACCTACCGTGTGGCCGGGTACCGGTCGGGGTGGCTCGTCATCACCGGGCCGAAGGGCCACGCCTCCGGCTTCCTCGAGGGCATCACACTGCTCGCATCGACGCGCCTGTGTCCCAACGTCCCCGCGCAGCACGCGGTGCAGGCGGCGCTCTCGGGCGTCCAGTCGATCGACGCGCTCATCGCACCCACCGGGCGCCTCCACGAGCAGCGGGACGCCGCGTGGGAGGGTCTCGAAGCGATCCCCGGGGTCACCTGCGTGCGGCCGCAGGGCGCGCTCTACGCCTTCCCGCGCCTGGACCCGGAGGTCCACGAGATCCATGACGACGGCAGGCTCGTGTACGACTTCCTCGTGGCCGAGCACGTGCTGCTCGTGCAGGGGACCGGCTTCAACTGGCCGACCCCCGATCACCTCAGGATCGTGACGCTGCCCGAGGCGCGCGTCCTGACCGAGGCGATCGAGCGACTGGGGAACTTCCTGGCTTCCTACACGCAGTGAGAGGGATGCCGAGGCATCCGTCAACCGGGTCGCATGTGCGCGCACGTCGGCGTACCGTCGCGGCATGGCGATCGAACTGAACCGCCCGGCGCTGCAACAGGCGCGGGCGCTCATCCGCGAAGGCAAGGTCGTGCGCGATGAGCGCGACGCGTGGTCGGAGGCCGCGCCCACCGCCGATGAGGAGAACGCATTCATCGAGCGGGAAGGCTGGACGGAGTACGCCCATTGGCATCTGGGCGTGGACAGGTCGGCCGACCGTGAGACGAAACAGGCGTGGTCGTTCCCGATCGGCGACTTCCGAAGAGTCCACCGCGCCGGCGTCATCGCCGCAGAGAGTCGTGCCGGTCAGTTCGACCACGACGAGATCCGGGACGCATGCAAGGCGCTCCTCGACCTCATCGATGACGAGGGGAACTGAGCCCGGGGTCGAGGTGTGCCGACTCGGTCAGAGCAGTGCGAGAGATGTCGCCCGCCAGCGTCCGTCCATGCCTTCGAGCCGCAGAGCGACGGCCCGCGTGCGCGCCGGGCCCTTGACGATGACGACGGACTCGATCACGCCGTCGGCGGGCGACGACTGGTGGACCGAGAGGATCGAGTGGACGGGCCGCCGTGCGGGCACGCCGCGTGCACTCCTGGCCCGCGCCGCGAGGTTCGAACGGGTCACGAGCTTGCGGTAGGGATCCTCCGTCAGCCAGCGGGCGAGCTGGTCGACTTCGCGCACGCCCGCCAGGACCTCGAGCACGCCGCGGGTGATGTTGCGCAGGAACGGCTCGGGATCGGGGAGTGCGGTGGACGGCGTCCGCTGCGGCGCGAAGAACTCGGAGAGCTCCAGGGCGCCGCCGGGCGCACGGAAAGCGCGGGCAGTGCCCGCGGGCGTCGTTGCCATGGGTGCCTATCTCGACAGTGGGGGATGTCTTGTCGTCAGTAGAACACACGACGGGGGCGAAGAACGAACCGTGGTGGCGCGTTGTGGATAACTTGTGATGCTCTCGTGATGGTTGCCCTACTCTCGCTGGGTGCGCTGGGACCGTTTCTTCGATGACCTCGAGGATCAGCTCGCCTCGGAGTGGGAGGCGGAGCGCGCGGCGCTCGACACCGAGGCTGAGCGGCTTCGGCTTTCTCGCATGCCGCTCCGCGAGCGATTGATCCATCTCGTCGGCCGTGAGGACGGCGGGCCGGTCGTCGCGCTCGAGTTCGGCGATGGCTCCTCGGTGCGCGGCGCCGTCACGGGAGTCGGTGCGGACTGCGCGGCGGTGCGGCCTGTCGAGGGGCCTTCCGCGGCATTGGTCGTGCCGTTCTCAGCGATCGCCGGGCTGGGGCTGGCCTCGGAGGAGATGCTCCGCAGTGCGCGCCCGGCCGCGCAGCGTTCTGCTCTCGCGGACCGGCTCTCGTTCGGCTATGTGCTGCGCGATCTGGTGCGTCGTCGTGCCGGTGTCGCCGTCCATCTGCTGAACGGCCGCACCCTCACCGGCACGATCGATCGGGCCGGTTCTGATCACCTCGACCTCGCGCTGCACGATGCGGGCGCCGCGCGGCGGACCGATGCTGTGACCGGCTACCGGGTGCTGCCCTTCACCGCGGTCGCGTGGGTGCGGGTCGACGGTGCCGGATCGGTGCTGTGAGTCAGTCGCCGTGCCGTACGGGTCCGCTTCCCCACAGTTCGGGGAAGCTCGCGTTCTGCGCCTGACGCCACAACGCCGTGCGGCGTGCCTCTTCTGCCTGGTCGTCGAGGTACGTGGACACGCTGGACTCCTCCACACGCCATCGCGCAGGCGACCCGACTCGCATGCCCCGCAGCCGGCCTTCCAGGACCAGCGCCATGACCTCGTCGACCGACACGCCGAGCAGCTCGCCCACCTGGGCAGGCGCGAGCAGACGCGCGTCCGAAGTCGGGATCTCGGGCATGCCCCCATTATGGACCCGCCCCGGGAAGGGGGGACCGGCGCCGAACCGGCTGTGGATAAAGAATCAGCGGACTCGCGTCCCTGCGTCACCATGGTGGCATGACAGCCGTCGAGACCGCCCGCAGCCCGCGACGAGCCTTCTGGGGGGACGCACGATTCTTCCTCGGCATCCTGCTCATCGTCGCATCCATCGTCGGCGTCTGGCTGGTCGTGGCATCCGCCCGTCAGACGACTCCGACCTTCACCGCGGCCGAGACGATCGTCCCGGGGCAGGCCATCACGGCCGACGACCTGCGCGCCGTCGAGGTCGGGCTCGCACAGGTCGGCGCCGCGTATCTCGCCCCCGACTCGTGGGAGGAAGGTCTCGTCGCGACCCGCACGATCGAAGCGGGCGAGCTCGTCCCCGCCGACGCCGTCGCCGAGGCATCCGCGTCCAGGACCACGAGCCTGGTCGTCCACAGTCACGTCGACGTGCCGGCCTCGGTCGGCGCGGGAACGGTGGTGGAAGTGTGGGAGGCGCCGCTGGGCGAGGATGGGGACCACGGGGAACCGCGGATCCTCGTTCCTGACGCGACCGTCGTCTCGGTGGCGCGCGACGACTCGATGATGGGCGGGGGTGCGGCCTCGCTCGAGCTGGTCATCCCGCGCGCCGATGTCGCCGCGATGCTCGCCGCAATGGCCGACGAGTCTGCGCTCTCCGTCGTCCCGACGGCGGGCGGCGGATCGTGAGAATCCTCGTCGCGGTCGACGAGGCATCCGAGCTCGTCGAAGGCCTGCGCCGAGAGGGGCACGACGTCGTCGGTGCGTTCGCTGCCGGTGCGCTCGTCGCCGCGGCGTCGGACGTGCTCCCGCTGCCCGAATCGGAGACCGTGCTGCGCGCCGTCGCCGACGCCGACGCCGCCGTCCTCGACATTCGCCGCGACACCCTGACTGCCGGTGTCGTCGCACTGTGCGATCGCGCAGCAACACGCATCGTTCCGGTGTGCTCGGGCGACGCCGAGGTGCGGCTCGCCGCCGCGTTCGGCCTCGCACAGCCCCTGGTGGGCGAGGTCGACGCGTGGCAGCTGTCGGACGTCCTGGCCGCCGCACCGTTACGGCCGGATCCCCCGCACGCGCCACGGAGGGGAGCTGACTCCCCGGGAAGACGGGATCCCCGGATCATCGCCGTGTGGGGACCGGCCGGGGCCCCCGGACGGTCCACGGTGGCTATCGAGCTCGCGGTGGAGCTCGCGCGGGGCGGGCGCCACGTGGGCTTGGTCGACGCCGACTCGCACGCGCCGTCCATCGCACTCGCACTAGGGCTCCCCGATGAGGGACCGGGCTTCGCGGCCGCGTGCCGCCAGGCCGAGCTCGGCGGGCTCGATGCGCGAGAGCTGGCCCGCGTGAGCGTTCCGCTCGGCCACACAGGGGTCGACGTGCTCACCGGGCTGAATCGTCCGTCCCGATGGCCGGAGCTCAGCGAGACGCGCGTGCACCGGGCGCTCGCGGCATGCCGGGAATGGGCGGACTACGTCGTGGTGGACGTGGCCTCCTCGCTCGAACGCGACGAGGAGATCATGAGCGACCTCGACGCGCCTCGGCGCAACGGCGCGACGATCGGCGCACTGCGCTCCGCCGATCTGGTCGTCGCGGTCGCGGGCGCCGACCCGGTCGGCGTCGCGCGCTTCCTGCGCGCGCACTCCGAGCTGAGGGCGACGATCGGCGCGACGCCGATAGCCGTGCTGGCCAACCGGCTCCGACCCGGCGCCCTCGGTATCGATGCGCGCGGACAGGTGCGGCGCACGCTCGACCGCTTCGGCGGTATCGGCGACGTGTGGTTCCTCCCGCAGGACCCCCGCTCCGTCGATGCCGCGCTCCTCGCGGCGCAGCCCATCGCCGCCGTGGCGCCGAGGTCTCCGCTGACGTCTGCACTGCGGAGGTTCGTCGGCGAGGCGGTCGTCGGTGCACCGATCGCCGATCTCCCACGACGGCGGTCGCGCCATGCCGCGCGCACGGAGGCGGTCTCGGCCTCCGTCTAGGCTGAAAGCGTGTCGACCCTCAGCGATCTCGTGTACGCCCAGGGCCGTTCGAGCGCAGACGACGTGGAGTGGCTCCACCGCCTCGCGGGCGACGGCCAGCTCCTCGCCGACCTGGCTTTCGCCGACATCGTGCTGTGGGTGCCGACGTCCGACGATTCCTTCGTCGCCGTCGCGCACACGCGCCCGAGCGGGGCTGCCACGCTCTTCTACCGCGACATCGTCGGCGACCGCGTCCGCCCCCAGTGGCGAACCCAGGTCCGCGACGCCTTCCAGGCCGGCACGATCGTGGACTCGGCGTCGCCGGACTGGTTCGAGGAGACGCCCACGCGCGTGCGCGCGGTACCGGTCGTCCGCTCGCGCTCCGGCGAGCCGGCGCAGACGATCGCAGTGCTGACCCGGCACACGAACCTCGGCGAGGCGCGCACCCCCTCACGCCAGCAGATCACGTTCAACGACTGCGCCGACGAGCTCTTCGGAATGGTCGCGACCGGTGACTTCCCCGACATGTCGGCGCCCACCTCGCCCAGACGCGGGGCTCCCCGCGCATCCGACGGCCTCGTGCGGCTCGATGTGGACGGCATCACGACATTCGCGAGCCCGAACGCGCTGTCGGCCTTCAACCGGCTCGGTTTCGACGACGAACTGGAGGGGGAGTCGCTCGTCGAGGTGGTGACGCAGATCCTCCCGACCAAGCGCCAGTTCGACGAGTCCCTGCCGGTCGTCGTCACCGGGCGCGCGCCGTGGCGCGCTGACATCGAGGCGCGCGGCGTGACGGTGTCGCTGCGCACGATCCCCCTGCGGGACCACGGGAAGCGCATCGGCGCCATCGTCCTCTGCCGCGACGTGACCGAGATCCGTCACCAGGAGCAGGAGCTCATCACCAAGGACGCGACGATCCGCGAGATCCACCATCGCGTCAAGAACAACCTGCAGACGGTCGCGTCGCTTCTGCGCATCCAGGCACGGCGATCCCACACCGAGGAAGCCCGCGAGGCGCTGACCCAGGCGATGCGCCGCGTCTCGGCTATCGCCGTGGTGCACGACACGCTGTCGGAAGGTCTGGCCCAGAACGTCGACTTCGACGAGGTGTTCGCGCGCGTGCTCAAACTCGTCGCCGAAGTCGCGGCCGCTCCGAACACCCGCGCCAAGACCCACTCGACCGGACGATTCGGGACCCTCCCCAGCGAGTACGCCACCCCCCTCGCCCTCGCGCTCACCGAACTGGTCACCAACGCCGTCGAGCACGGGCTCGCGGGCCAGGAGGGGGACGTCGAGATCATCGCCGAGCGCACCGATGAGCAACTCGCCGTGCGGGTCCGCGACACCGGCTCAGGTCTGCCGGAGGGTCAGGTCGGACGCGGCCTCGGCACCCAGATCGTCCGCACGCTTATTCAGGGCGAACTCGGCGGCACGATCGACTGGCACACCATCATGGGCAGTGGCACCGAGGTGACCATCGAGATCCCGCTGCGCTACATCGAGCGCACGAAGGGATAGGGGAGAGGACAGTCGCGTCAACGCCGCTGCGCGGCATCGACCCGGGTCGCCTCAGGATGCGCGGCGGGCGCGAGCGGCGCGGCGCTTCAGGGCGCGACGCTCGTCTTCGGACAGGCCGCCCCAGACGCCGGAGTCCTGGCCGGTCTCGAGGGCGTACTGCAGACAGATCTCGGTGACGGTGCACCGGGCGCAGACCGACTTCGCCTTCTCGATCTGATCGACGGCCGGTCCGGTGTTCCCCACGGGGAAGAACAGTTCGGGGTCGACGGTCAGGCAGGCGGCCTTGTCGCGCCAGTCCATGGGGGTGCTCCTTGATAGCGGGGGTGATGTTGACGAAGGGCACGCGGATTCGGGTCCGGTACCCTGTGGGATGTGCGAGCGATGCTCGCCCCACGTCGCTGTGGGAGCACACGGCTTTACCAATCGTCCCATAGCGGTTTACCTAGATCAAGGGATGCGGCGCAGGTTTCTGTGCAAGTTGCTGAGTATTCCCTTTGTGACATAGAGGGTTCGCACAATCCGACCCCCTCCGACCGGAAAGATGACCAGGCATGCGCAGTAACCCCGTCGGCCGCGTCGCGTCGGCGCTCGTGGGCGTCGAGGGCGCCGGTCTCGTCGCACTGGCGGTGTGGCAGGTCCTCGCTGTCGTCGGAGGCGACACGGCCTCGATCGACAGCGCGATCGCGTTGATCGTGCTGACGGCGGTGGGCGCGGCGGCGGTGATCGCCTTCGCGGTCGCGATCTGGCGCGGCCGGTCGTGGGGTCGCTCCGGGGCGATCGTGGCACAGCTGCTGATCCTCGCGGTGGCGCTCGGCGCGGCGACCGGATCCTACGCCGCCCCTTCCCTCGCGCTCATCCTCGCGGTGCCCGCGATCGTCGTCCTGGTGCTGCTCGTGCTCGCGGTGCGCGAAGCCGGACGCGACTCGCGGGACGAGGCATCCGCCTGATCCCCTCTCCGAGCCGCTGAGGGCTACGCGGCGAGGCCCACGAGCGCGCGCACGCGGGCGACGTGGCCGGTCGCCTTCACGTTGTACAGCGCGTGCTCGATGCGTCCTTCGGGGTCGATGACGAATGTGGAGCGGATGACACCCATCACCGTCTTCCCGTAGTTCATCTTCTCGCCCCACGCACCGTACGCGTCATGGACGGCGTGATCGGGATCGCTCAGCAGGTCATAGGTCAGGGCGTCCCGCTCGCGGAATCGGCGCAGCTTCTCGGGCTCGTCCCGCGAGATGCCGAGCACCATGTAACCGGCCGCCTGAAGCGGCGCGAGGCTGTCGCGGAAGTCGCACGCCTCGGTCGTGCAGCCCGGCGTCATCGCCTCGGGATAGAAGAAGAGGATGACCCTGCCGCCGCGTAGAGAGGCCAGGGAGACGGTCCGCTCGTCCTGGTCGACGAGCGTGAAATCGGGGGCGGGGCTTCCGGGTTCGAGGCGCGTGGTCACTCCCTCAGCCTAGGCGCCCTCTCGGGAGCCCGCACTCGGATCACGCTTCGCGAACGTCTCGAGGAGGCGCTGCAGCGAGTCGAGTCGTGCCGCACCGCCGGGTCCGAGCCGGCCCTCGCCGACCGCTTCCGCGATCGCGCAGTCCGGGGCGTCGGGCAGGTGCGTGCAGCCGCGCGGGCAGTTCTGCGCGAGCTCATCGAGGTCGGTGAAGGCCCGCAGGATATTGGCCGGGTCGACGTGTCCCAGGCCGAACGACCGCACTCCGGGGGTGTCGATGACCCACCCGTTGCCCTCCGCTCCCGCATAGCGCAGCGAGACGGTCGAGCTCGACGTGTGCCTGCCGCGCCCGGTCACGACGTTGACGTGCCCCGTCGCGCGCTTCGCCTCGGGCACGAGCGCATTGACGAGGGTGGACTTGCCGACGCCGGAGTGACCGACGAAGACGGTCGAGTGGCCGACGAGCGCGGCTCCGATGCGCTCGAGCGGCATCTCCTCGCGTCCGCTGGTGAACACGTCGAGGTCGAGTCCGTCGAAGTGCGAGAGGAACTCCGCAGGGTCGGCGAGGTCGGTCTTCGTCACGACCAGCAGGGGACGGATGCCCGCATCCAGCGCCGCCACGAGGTATCGGTCCACCAACCGCGCACGCGGCTCGGGGTCGGCAGCGGCGACGACGACGAGCATCTGGTCGGCGTTCGCCACGATGACGCGCTCCACCTGATCGGTGTCATCTGCGCTGCGGCGCAGCAGCGAGGTGCGCTCCTCGATGCCCACGATCCGCGACAGGGTGCCATCCGTGCCGGTCGTGTCGCCGACGACGCGAGCGCGGTCGCCCGTGACGATCGGGGTCTTGCGCAGCTCGCGGGCGCGGACGGCGAGGATCGTGCGCTCGTCGGCACCGTCTTCGTCGACGAGGACGGTGTATCGACCCCGGTCCACGCCGAGAACGCGGGCGATTCGGGCGTCGGAGTGCGCCGGGCGCCGCTTCGTGCGGGGCCGATTCGCCTTCGGGTTGGGACGGACGCGAACGTCGGCCTCGTCGAACTCGGGTTCGTCGTCCTCGTCGAGATCGTCGAGCCAGCTCACGATGCCCGCATCGTCTCCGCGGGCCGGGCGGCGGGGTTCTCGCCGTCTTCGAGCATCGCCTGCCAGAGCTCGGGGAACTGCGGCATGGTCTTGGCTGTGGTGCCGATGTCGTCCACCTCGACCCCCGGAACCGCGAGGCCGATCAGCGCGCCGGTCGTTGCCATGCGGTGATCGTGGTGGGCGTGCCATGTGCCACCGTGAAGCGGGCGGGGCACGATGCGGATGCCGTCGGGGAGCTCGTCGGCTTCGCCGCCGAGCGCGCGCAGTTCGCCGACGAGGGCCGCGATGCGATCGGTCTCGTGCCCGCGGATGTGCCCGATGCCGTGGAGTGTCGACGGCGAGTCGGCGAACGCCGCCAGGGCGAAGATCGTGGGGGTGAGCTCACCGGCAGCGGAGAGGTCGAGATCGACGCCCTGGATGCCAGGACCTGCGGTGACGGTCAGCGCCCCACCGCGTCGCTGCACCTTGGCGCCCATCAGCGCGAGGATGTCGGTGAGCATGGCGCCCGGCTGAGTGGAGTGAGCCGGCCACCCGGTGACCGAGACGGAGCCGCCGGCGACCATCGCCGCGGCGAGGAACGGGGCGGCGTTGGAGAGGTCGGGCTCGATCGCGACGTCTTTGCCGCGCAGGGGACCCGCCGGCACGATCCACTCGCCCGTCCCGGGCCTCTCCACGTGGACGCCGCGGTGTGCGAGGGCCTCGATCGTCATGTCGATGTGCGGGATGCTCGGCAGACGCTCGCCGGCATGGTGGAGATGCAGGCCGACGTCGAGGCGCGGTGCCGCCAAGAGGAGTCCGGAGACGAACTGGCTCGAGGCGCTCGCGTCGATCGTGACTTCGCCACCGCGGGCATGACCGTGGCCTCGCACGATGAAGGGGAGCGACCAGTGGCCGCCGTCGTCGATGTCGACGCCGACGTCGCGCAGCGCCGTGATCATGGCACCCATCGGGCGGTGCAGCGCGCTCTCGTGCGCCGTGAGGGTGACGTCGCCGCGCGCGAAGCCTGCGAGGGCGGCGATGAAGCGCATGACCGTTCCGGCCTGACCGCAGTCGACCTCGGTGTCGCCGCGAAGGGGCCACACCGGCGTGACGACGATGTCGTCGCCGAACCTTCCGGCCCCCGGCTCGAACTCGATCTTGACCCCGAGGGTGCGCAGCGCATCGACCATGCGGGCGGAGTCGTCGGAGTGCAGGGGCGAGATGAGGCGGCTCGGCCCATCTGCCAGGGCGGCGAGGACGAGCTCGCGGTTGGTGAGCGACTTGGAACCCGGGACGGTCACGGTCGCGTGCAACGGAGCGTCGGCGACGGGCGCGCGCCAGGGGCCGCGCTCGTCCGGCGCGGGGCTGAGGGAATAGCCGCTGCCTGTCATCGGGTTCTACCCTACTGAACCCCGCCCCCACGGGCCGGGCGACTTGACACGGAAGCGGAGCCGGATGATCGCCACCCTTGACCGCATCGACAACGAAGCGGCGCTGGACGACCTCTCGGATGAAGCAGAGGCGCCCGCCGTAGACTGGCGCGTGATGAGCGACTCGATCGACCAGGTCCAAGACGCGCGCACGCAGTTCGAAGAGCAGGCGCTGCCCTTCATGGACCAGCTGTACGCCGCCGCGATGCGCATGACCCGCAACCCCGCAGACGCGGCCGACCTCGTGCAGGAGACCTTCGTGAAGGCCTTCGCGTCGTGGAAGACCTTCACGCAGGGCACCAACCTGAAGGCATGGCTCTACCGCATCCTGACGAACACGTACATCAACACGTACCGGAAGAAGCAGCGCGAGCCCTATCAGGGCACGATCGACGACCTCGAGGACTGGCAGCTCGGTGGTGCGGAGTCGACGACAGCGACGAGTACGCGGTCGGCTGAGGCCGAGGCGATCGACCACATGCCGGCGTCCGCGGTGAAGGACGCCCTGCAGTCCATTCCCGAGGACTTCCGGCTGGCGGTGTACCTCGCCGACGTCGAGGGATTCGCCTACCAGGAGATCGCCGACATCATGAAGACCCCCATCGGCACGGTCATGAGCCGTCTGCACCGTGGCAGGCGAATGCTTCGTGAACTGCTGGCCGACTACGCGAAGGAACGCGGCATCGAGACTGCCGCCACGAGGAGCACGAAATGACCGATTGCGGCTGTGAGAAGGCGCGACGCGACCTCGAGGAGTACTTGCGCAACGAGGTGTGCAAGACGCAGCACACCGACATCGCCGAGCACCTCGAGAACTGCGCCGGCTGCCGTGACGAGGCGCTCGTCGCGCGGACCCTCACCGAGGTGGTCGCGCGCGCGTGCAAGGAGACCGCTCCCGAGGAGCTGCGCGACCAGGTCCTGGCCAAGCTGCGCGCCGTGCAGGCGACGCACTGACCCGACGGGTCAGCCCGCCGGCGCGAACACCGTCAGAGCGCCCGGCGCGACGTCGATCTCCAGAGGCAGGGCGCCGATGGGGTCGCCGTCGGCGTAACCCGTGACGCCGGGAGCCACCAGTCGTACCCGGCGAATCCGATGCATCGACACCTCGGGCACGGTGCCGTGCGTGCCGGCGTAGACGCGCGGCAGGAGACGCAGGAGGCGCGCTCGACCTGCGGGTGTCACGAGGACGAGGTCGAGCAGGCCGTCAGCCGGGTCGGCCTCCGGGCAGATCGGGATGCCGCCGCCATACGTCCGGCCGTTGCCGACGGTGGCCATCACGAGCTCGCCGCTCCGCCGTTCCACCGACCCGTCGGCCTTCTCGTACTCGACGTCGTAGGGCGTTCCCGCGAGGGTGAGGAACTCGAGCAGGATCGCGATGTTGTAGCGCGACCCTCCCCGCGGCCACGTCATCGCGTTGGCGCGGTCGTTGACCTTGGAGTCGAAGCCGCTCGCGAGCACCGTGGTGAAGAATTCGCGGGATCCGTCGTCGCGGGTCACGCGCGCCAGGTCGACGCGCCGGGTGAACCCCGCCGCGATCGCGTCGGCGGCTGCCGAGGCATCCAGTTCCCGAAGTCCGAGGGTCGCCGCGAAGTCGTTGCCGGTGCCACCGGGGATGATGCCGAGGGGGATGCCCGTGCCCGCGACCTCCTGGACGGCGAGGCGGACGGTGCCGTCGCCCCCGGCCACCGCCACCGCATCGACGCCCGCGGCGATCGCGGCGCGCAGGAGCTCGCCGGACTCCGCGGCGCTCCCGCCGCTGATGAGCGCCGTCTGGACGCCATGCGATCGCAGGCGCTCCGCCGCGTGCGTCGCGGCGCCCGTGTGCACGCCCGCCCGTGCGGCCGGGTTGATGAGGAGCGCGACCCTCACGCGCGGTCCTCGGCATCCGCGATCGCGATGAGGGCGCCGGGGTTCATGATTCCGGTGGGGTCGAGGGCCGCCTTGACCGCGCGCAGCACCGTCACCCCGACCGGGCCGATCTCGCGTTCGAGGTAGGGGCGGTGATCGCGTCCGACGGCGTGGTGGTGGGTGATCGTGCCGCCGGCTTCGAGGATCGCCCGGGACGCGGCATCCTTCGCCCCCTCCCACTGCGGCAGCGGCGCGTCGGTGAGCGCGGCGACCACGGTGAAGTACAGCGAGGCGCCCGCGGGGTACACGTGGGAGATGTGGCACATCACGATGGGCCTCGTGCCGCCGGCTCCCAGGGTGCGTGTCAGCGCGCCGGTCACCGCAGCCTTGAGCGCTGCCAGGTTCGACCACGTCGTGGCGGTCTCGAGCGTCTCGGCCAGGACGCCCGCGCCCATCAGCGTGTCGCGCAGGGCGGGGGAGGCGAAGCGGCCGCGCTCCCACGACCGGGCGGGGTCCTCGCCCCGCGACTTCGCGCCGTGCCGCCTGAACACCGCGTCGAGTGCGGCGCGAACGCCCTCGGCTTCCGCCATGTCGGCACCCTCGAACGTCGCGATCGCCAGGCACCCGCGCAGGCGTGCGAGGTGGCCTCCCATCGCCGCGTTGACGCGCGTCTCGGTCTCGTCGCTCAGCCGCAGGACGGTGGGACGGATGCCTCGCTGCGTCGCCTCCCGGACGGCCGCCGCGCCGGCGGCGAAGTCCGCGAACGACCACGATCCGTACGCGGTCGCCGCGGGGCGGGGGCGGATCCGCACGGTCACCTCGGTGAGGACGCCGAACGCCCCCTCAGATCCGAGCAGGAGCTGGCGCAGGTCGGGCCCGGCGGCGCTCGCCGGCGCGCGCCCGGTCGCCAGCTCGCCGATCGGCGTCGCGGCGCGCACGCTGTGGACCAGGTCGTCGAACCGCCCGTACCCCCGCGACGCCTGGCCGCTCGATCGGGTTGCGGCGTACCCGCCGATCGAGGCGTGCTCGAAGCTCTGCGGGAAGTGGCCGATCGTGTAGCCGCGTGCCCCCAGCAGCTCCTCCGCCTGCGGTCCGGTGGTTCCAGCGCCAAGGGTCGCCAGGAGCGACACCTCGTCGAGATCGAGGAGCGCAGCGGTACGGGCGAGATCCAGGGCGATCACGCATCGGTGGTCGCCCGGCTCCGGGTCGACACCGCCGACCACCGATGTGCCGCCGCCGAACGGCACGACGGCGATGCCGCGAGCCGCGCACACGCCGAGCAGGGCGGCGACGTCGTCGTGGTTCCCGGGCGAGACGACCGCGTCGGGCGCGGCTTGCGGCTCGTCGAGCCGTCGGCGCAGAAGGTCGGGTGTGCTCTTGCCGCCGAGGTGCAGCATGCGGACGGCGTCGTCGCGCGTCACCTGGCCGGCGCCGACCACCGCGGCGAGGGCTGCGATGTCGTCGTCGGCGAGCCGCGATGCGGTGAGGACGGGAGCCGGACGGCGGGGGATGGGATGGGCCTTGCCGGGCAGCACGGCGGCCAGGATCGCCTTCGCCCCGGGTGGCAGCGAGGCGGCGGTGGTGCCCCAGGCGTCCCAGTCGGAGCGGGCTCGAGGCGCGGGAACGGCGAGCGGTCGCCGGGGATCGTTCGCATGCGCCGTCGCCGTCATGGCGACAGTATGACACATTCTGTATGGTTGTCACATGGCTGACGGGGTGTCCGACACGGAGTCCGCGATCCTCGACGCGGCGCTCGCCGAGGTGCTCGACCACGGCATCCGGCGAACGACCGCCTCCGACATCGCCCGGCGCGGCGGCATGGCGCGGCAGACGCTGTACCGCTACTGGCCCGACGCGCAGTCCATCTTCGCCGCCCTCGTCACTCGTGAGCTGCTGGCCGTGCTCCCGGCGGCGGCTCCGCAGCCGGTCTCGCTGGGCGACCTCGTGGAGCTGCTCGTGGAGACGGCCGACCGGGTCCGCCGCATGCCTCTGGTCGACCGCCTGCGTGACACCGACCCGGAGCTCTTCGCCCGCTACATCCTCGACCGGCTCGGCACGAGCCAGCGTGCGATCCATGCCGAGACCGCACGGCGTCTCGAAGGCGGCCAGAGCGCTGGCGTCGTTCGCGGCGGCGACCCCGCTCAGCTCGCCGCGATGGTACTCCTGATCACGCAGTCGGCGGTGCAGTCGGCGCCGCTGGTCGCCGAGTGGCTCCCGGCGCCGGCATGGCGTGCAGAGCTTCGCGCGGCGCTGCACGGCTACCTCCGACCGGATCCGTCATGACGGCGCGCGTCGTGGGGGCGACCCCGCACTCGTCCGCCCTGAGCGCCGCCCGGCGGGTTCGCGAGCTCGAGGCGCTCGCCGACGGCCGCCCGGTCGACGTGCTCGTCATCGGAGGCGGCGTCACCGGAGCCGGGATCGCGCTCGATGCGGCGAGCCGGGGCATGCGCACGGTGCTCGTCGAGCGCCACGACCTCGCGCACGGCACGAGCCGCTGGAGCTCCAAGCTCGTGCACGGCGGGCTGCGCTACCTCGCGACCGGACAGCTGGGGATCGCGCACGAGAGCGCCGCCGAGCGGCACCTGCTGATGACGCGCATCGCGCCGCACCTCACGCGGGCGCTCGCGCAGGTGGTGCCGCTCTACGAGCCCGGGCACGTGGCGCGCGGAGCGTTCGTCGGGCTCGGGTACGGTCTGGGCGACGGCCTGCGCCGGGTGGTCGGCACGCCTGGCGCGGTGCTGGCACGCCCCTCCCCGATCGGCCCGGCCGAGACGCTGCGGCTCGTGCCGGCCGTCGCGCCCGAAGGGCTCCGCGGCGGCGTGCGCGGGTGGGACGGGCAGCTCTTCGATGACGCCCGTCTCGTCGTGGCGATCGCGCGGACGGCCGCCGGGTACGGGGCATCCGTCCTCACGCGTGTCGAAGCCGTATCGGCAACCGGCGACATCGCCGTCCTGCGCGACCGGCTGACCGGAACGGAGTTCACCGTTCGCGCACGCGCCGTCGTGAACGCGACCGGCGTCTGGGCGGGAGAGATCGACCCGGAGGTGAGGCTGCGGCCGAGCCGCGGCACGCACCTGGTCGTCTCCGCCGACCGGCTGGGCGGATCGGACGCGTCCCTGACGGTGCCGGTCCCGGGTTCGTCGAGCAGATTCGTCTTCACCGTCCCGGCCCCGCACGGCCGTGCGTACATCGGGCTGACCGATGTGCCGGCCGACGGGCCGCTGCCCGAGGTGGCGCAGGCGACGGACCCGGAGATCGAGACGCTGCTCGCGACGATGAACACCGTGCTGGCGCGCCCGCTCGGCCGTGAGGACGTGCTGGCGACGTTCGCAGGGCTGCGTCCGCTCCTGGCGGGATCGGACGACGACGAGACGAGCGATCTGTCGCGGCGCCACGCGATCATCGAGTCGCCGTCGGGAGTGCTCAGCGTGGTCGGAGGCAAGCTCACGACCTACCGTCGTATGGCGGAGGACGCCGTCGATGCCGTGATCTCGCGGCGCGTCGTCGGTGCCCCCCTCGCCTCGCGCACGCGGTCGATCCCGCTCGTCGGAGCGTGGCCGCGAGATCGCACGGGCGAGATCGCGGCGCCCGCGCGGCTGGTGCGCCGCTACGGAGCCGAGGCGCCGTTCGCGGCCGGTCTGCCCGCGGGTCCGGGTGCGGCGCGCGGGGTGACGGCTCAGGAGCTGGAGTGGGGCGTACGCGTCGAGGGCGCACTCAGCGTCGACGATCTCCTGGACCGCCGCGCGCGTCTGGGACTCGTCCCGGCCGACGCGGAGCAGTCGACGGATGCCGCCACCGCCGCGTTCGAGCGGGCGGGTGTCGACCCGATCTGAGTGTTGGCAGGAATCCTCGGTACGACGTCCGATAGCCGCGAGCGTCGCGTCCGACCCCCGCGCGAGACTGGGATCATGACCTCGCCCGCCGCTCGACCGCGCTCCCGCACGCCAGGCTTGGGCGTCATCCAGGGCACCGCCCTCTACATCGCCTCCGTGCTCGGGACCGGGCTGCTCGTGCTTCCCGGACTCGCGGCCGAGGCCGCCGGGCCGGCGAGCATCGTGGCGGTGCTGGCCGTCATCGGCCTGTCGGTCCCGCTCGCGGGCACCTTCGCGGTCCTCGCGGCGCGCTACCCCGACCCCGGTGGCGTGGCGAGCTACGTCCGGCGCGCTCTCGGCGGCACGGCGGCGCGCATGACCGGCTACTGGTTCATGTTCGGCGTGTGCGCCGGCGCACCGGTGGTCGCCGTGCTCGGTGCGGAGTACGTCACCGCGGTGGCCGGGATCGATCGGAGCATGGTCCCCGTCATCGCGCTCGCGATCCTCGTGCCGCCGTTCGCCGCCAACGTCTTCGGCGTCCGCGTCGCGGGATGGGTGCAGTTCGTGCTGACGGCGCTGCTGCTGACGGTCGTCGTGGGTGTGGTCGCTCTCGCGGCCCCCGCGGTCCAGCCCGCGAACTTCGCCCCGTTCCTTCCGAACGGATGGGGTGGAGTGGGCACCGCGATCAGCCTCTTCGTGTGGGCATTCGCCGGCTGGGAGGTCGGCACCCACATCTCCGGCGAGTTCCGCGATCCGCGTCGCGCCATCCCCGTCGGCACCGCGATCGCGCTCGTGGTGACGGGCGCCTGCTATCTCATCCTCCAGATCGTGACCGTGGGGGCTCTCGGTGGTACCGCGGGCGACGGCACGGTTCCGCTTCTCGAGCTCGCGCGGCTCGGCTCGACGGGATTCGGCGCGGTCGCGGTCGGAACGATCGCCGCCATCGTGGCGCTCGGCGTGATGAACGCATATCTCGCGGCGTTCGCGAAGCTCGGGGCATCCCTCGCCGCCAATCGCGACCTGCCCGCCTGGTTCTCCGCCGGCGCCGAGTCCGGCGGCGTGCCCCGTCGCGCCCTCGCCCTGACCGGCGTGGTCGTGCTCGTCTACTTCTCGCTCATGCTGTGGGGCGGGCTCGAACTGACGCCCTTCATCCTCGTGCACACGAGCAGCATGGTCGCGATCTACGCCGTCGGCATGGTGGCGGCCGTTCGCCTGCTCCGCCGCGGCACCTTCGGCTGGTGGATGGCGGTGGTGGCGGCCGTGCTGTGCGCAGGCATGCTCGTGCTCGCGATCGGCTCGCTGCTGCCGGCGGCAGCTCTCGCGGTCGCGGCGCTGGCCGTCACGCTCGTGCGTCGTGGCCGTCGGCGCATGGGTGCGACCCGTGAGAGCCGCGGTGAGCCGGCACCGGCAGGTGAGCCGGCACCGGCGGCCGAGGTGGCACCGGCGGGCGAGGTGGCACCGGCGAGCGAGGTGGCACCGGCGGCCGAGGTGGCACGGGCGGCCGAGGTGGCACCGGCGGCCGAGGTGGCGCGGGACTCCGTGCGGATCTGAGGGGCCTCGCCGCAGCGCATCGGCCCCGGGAGCAGGTGCTCCCAGGGCCGATGCGGCGGTGCGACGTCTAGAGCGTCAGCGCCTTCTTCATGATCTCGGCCTGCTCGGCGGCATGCACCTTCGGCGACCCGGTCGCCGTCGACGCGGCCGAGGCGCGCGAGATGCGGCGCACCGTGCGGCCGTGGAGGTGCTTGCTGATCTCGAGCGCGATGAACGGCCAGGCGCCCTGGTTCTCGGGCTCGTCCTGCACCCACACCAGCTCGGCGTTCGGGTACGCGTCGATCACCGCATTGAGCTCGGCAACCGGTGACGGGTAGTACTGCTCGAGGCGGACGAGGGCGATCTCGGGGTTCGGGTTCTTCTCGAGCTCGGCGCGGAGGTCCCAGTGGATCTTGCCCGCGTGAAGCAGCACGCGCTTGACCGCGCCCTTGTCGAGACCGCGGTCGTCGTCGAGGACCGGCTCGAACTTGCCCGACAGGAAGTCGTCGACCGGGCTCGTGGCGCCGCGCAGACGCAGCATCGCCTTGGGCGTGAAGACCACCAGCGGGCGACGCGGGCGTGCGTACGCCTGACGCCGCAGCAGGTGGAAGTACGACGCCGGGGTGGAGGGCCGCGCGACGGTCATGTTGTCCTGCGCGCACATTTGGAGATAGCGCTCGATGCGGGCGGACGAGTGGTCGGGCCCCTGTCCCTCGTAGCCGTGGGGAAGCAGCAGGACGACGCTCGACTGCTGGCCCCACTTCTGATCGGCCGAGGTGATGAACTCGTCCACGACGGACTGGGCGCCGTTGGCGAAGTCGCCGAACTGCGCCTCCCACAGCACGAGCGAGTCCGCCCGCTCGACGGAGTAGCCGTACTCGAACGCCATGGCGGCGTACTCGCTCAGGAGCGAGTCGTACACCCAGAAGCGCCCCTGGTCGTCGGACAGGTTGGCGAGCGGGATCCACTCCTGGCCGTTGGCACGGTCGTGGAGCACCGAGTGACGCTGGACGAAGGTGCCGCGGCGTGCGTCCTGGCCTGCCAGGCGCACGTTGGTCTTCTCGAGCAGGAGGGAGCCGAAGGCGAGGAGTTCGCCGAAGCCCCAGTCGATCGAGCCGTTGCGGCTCATGTCGAAGCGCTTGTCGAGCAGCTGCTGGAGCTTCGCGTGCACGGTGAAGCCCTCGGGCTTGTTCACGAACGCGTCGCCGATCTTCTGCACGACCTCGCGCGAGACGCCGGTCGTGTCGGGCTCGCCCACCGGGGACTCCTCGACCTCGGTCTCGGGCGTGACGATGGGCGACGAGCCGGTCTCGGCCGCGTGCGTCTCGGCGAAGGCGATCTCGAGGCGGCTCTGGAAGTCCTGCTTGGCCTTCTCGTACTCCTCCTCGGTGATGTCGCCGCGACCGACGAGCGCCTCGGTGTACAGGCGACGCACCGAGCGCTTCGCCTCGATGAGGTTCGTCATGAGCGGCTGCGTCATCGAGGGGTCGTCGCCCTCGTTGTGACCGCGACGGCGGTAGCAGACGAGGTCGATGACGACGTCCCGGTGGAAGCGCTCGCGGTACGCGAAGGCGACCTGGGCGACGCGCGTCACGGCCTCGGGATCGTCGCCGTTGACGTGCAGGACCGGGGCCTGGATCGACTTCGCCACGTCGGTGGCGTACACCGAGGTGCGCGCGTCGATCGGCGTCGTGGTGAAGCCGACCTGGTTGTTCACGATCACGTGCACCGTTCCGCCCGTGCGGTAGCCGCGCAGCTGCGACATCTGAAGGGTCTCGACGACCACGCCCTGGCCGGCGAACGCTGCGTCGCCGTGCACGAGGATCGGCAGCCACGAGAACGTGCCGATGGGCTTGCGGTCCTGCTTGGCTCGGACGATGCCCTCGAGGACGCCGTCGACCGTCTCCAGGTGCGAGGGGTTGGCGGCGAGGTAGACCGGGAGTTCTTCACCGTGGTCGGCGACGAACGTGCCCTCGGTGCCGAGGTGGTACTTCACGTCGCCTGAGCCGCTCTTCGAGCCGATCGCGACCGAGCCCTCGAATTCGCGGAACACCTGACCGTAGGTCTTGCCGGCGATGTTGGTCAGCACGTTCAGGCGGCCGCGGTGCGCCATGCCGATCGCGGCGCCGTCGAGGCCCGCCTCGGCCGCGCCCTGCAGGATCTCGTCGAGGAGCGGGATGAGCGACTCGCCGCCCTCGAGGCTGAAGCGCTTCTGGCCGACGTACTTGGTCTGGAGGAACGTCTCGAACGCCTCGGCCTGGTTGAGCTTGTCGAGGATCCGCAGCTGCTCGGCGTGCCCCGGCTTCTGGTACTTGACCTCGACGTTCTCCTGGAACCACTTGCGCTGCTCGGGGTCCTGGATGTGCATGTACTCCAGGCCGATCGTGCGGCAGTACGAGTCACGCAGCACGCCGAGGATGTCGCGCAGCTTCATCGTGCGCTTGCCGCCGAAGCCGCCCGTCACGAACTCGCGGTCGAGATCCCAGAACGTGAGCCCGTGCTGTTCGATCTCGAGGTCGGGGTGCGTCCGCTGCACGTACTCCAGCGGGTCGATGTCGGCCATCAGGTGACCGCGGACGCGGAAGGAGTTGATGAGCTCCTGCACGCGAGCCTGCTTGTCCACCCGCTCGGCGAGGTCGACGTTGATGTCGGCGGCCCAGTGGATCGGCGCGTAGGGGATGCGCAGCGCCGCGAAGATGTCGTCGTAGAAATTGCGCTGCCCGATGAGGAGCTCGTGCACCTTCTTGAGGAACTCGCCCGAGCCGGCGCCCTGGATGACGCGGTGGTCGTAAGTGCTCGTGAGGGTGATGGTCTTGCCGATCGCCATCTCGTTGAGCGTCTTCTCGCTCGCGCCCTGGAACTCGGCCGGGTACTCGAGCGCGCCGGCGCCGACGATGCAGCCCTGGCCCTTCATGAGGCGCGGGACCGAGTGCACGGTGCCGATGCCGCCCGGGTTGGTCAGCGAGATCGTCGTGCCCTGGAAGTCGGCGGCCGTCAGCTTGTTGTTGCGCGCCCTCGTGACCAGGTCCTCATAGGTGGTGAGGTACTCGCCGAACGTGAGCTGGTCGGCGCGCTTGATGCTCGGGACGAGCAGTGCGCGCGTGCCGTCGGGCTTGGGGAGGTCGATCGCGATGCCGAGGTTGATGTGGGCGGGAGCCACGACGGACGGCTTGCCGTCGATCTCGGCGTAGAAGACGTTCTGGCTCGGGAACTCCTTCAGCGCCCGGATGATCGCCCAGCCGATGAGATGCGTGAAGCTCACCTTGCCGCCGCGTGTGCGCGCCATGTGGTTGTTGATCACGATCCGGTTGTCGATCATGAGCTTGGCCGGCACGGTCCGCACGCTGGTCGCGGTGGGGACGGTGAGCGACTCGTCCATGTTGGCGGCGAGCGTCTTGGGCATGCCGCGCAGGACCGTCACCTGGTCTTCCGCGCTCTCGGTGGCCTCGGACGGCGTGACCTTGGGTGCCTGCGCGGGGATCGGCTGCGGGGCTGCGGGGCGCGCGGTGGTGCGCGCGACCGGCTGAGCGCCGATCACCGGGACGGGAGCGGTCACCGGGCGCGGCTCCGCGGCAGCGGGCGCCGTCGCGGGGGGCGCTGCTCCCTCGGAGACCTGCTGGGTCGGCGCGGCGGGAGCGGCGTCGCTCGGGCCGGCCTTCTCGTCGACGGGGTGGTAGGCCTCGAGGACGGGCCACCAGGCCTTGTCCACGGAGTTCCTGTCGATCTTGAACTGCTCGTACAGCTCGTCGACGAGCCATTC
Organism: Microbacterium sp. MF43; assembly: GCF_012847295.1. Taxonomy (GTDB): domain Bacteria; phylum Actinomycetota; class Actinomycetes; order Actinomycetales; family Microbacteriaceae; genus Microbacterium. Next base: position 282,255 of record NZ_JABBDY010000002.1, on the reverse strand, counting down.
GTTGGCTCCGAACTCTCCTTCGTTCGAAACCCCGAGGCCCGTCACCTGGCTCGACACGCTGGATCGCCTGCTTTCATCGGTGAAGATCTGAGAAGCGCGACACGCCCGGGGGCTGCTCGCACGACTGCTAAGCCTAACCCAGTCTCGGTCGCCGGTTCGGGGCGTGAGCGGTCACCACATGAAAGAACGCGCATCATCGTCCGTACAGGGAATGTCACTACCCTTTCTGGACATGGAGTTCTACGGCGACCGGCCCGATGTCGATCTGACGTATTCGGATGTCTTCCTCGTCCCGCGACGGTCATCGATCACGAGTCGCCTCGACGTCGACCTGTCTCCGGGTGACGGCACGACCGCGACGATCCCTATCGTCTCGGCCAACATGAACTCGGTGACCGGCGCGCGCCTCGCCGCGACTCTGGCGCGCCGCGGCGGACTGGGCGTCCTCCCGCAGGACATGCCGCTGCAGGAGCTCGATGCCGCCATCCGGTGGGTCAAGTCGCAGCCCGTCCCGTGGGACACGCCGCTCGTGCTCCCGTCCGCGGCCACCGTCGCCGACGCCGCCCGCCTGCTTCCTGCGACCGATGGTCACGGCATCGTGGTGACGGATGCCGCGGCGTCGGGCCGCGTCGACGTCGATGACATCCTCGGCGTCATCCCGGCGTCGCGCCTGGGCACCGCCCTGCCCGACGCGCGTCTGGGCGACCTGGCACGGGGGCGCGCGGCATCCGTCGACGCCGTCGACATCGAGAGCGCGCGGCACGCGTTCGACGTGATCGTCGCCGCCGGAGCCGAAACCGTCTGCGTCCTCGACCACGGGCACCTCGTCGGCACGCTCTCCCGGCGCAGCGCGCTGCGCTCGACGCTCTACAGCCCGGCGGTGGACTCATCCGGCCGCCTCATCGTCGCGGCTGCCGTCGGCATCAACGGCGACGTCGCCGCCAAAGCCAAGGCCCTCGCGGGCGCCGGCGTGGACGTGCTGGTCGTCGACACCGCGCACGGTCACCAGGAGGGGATGCTGCGCGCGCTGCGCGAGGTCGCCGCGCTCGATCTCGGCATCCCCATCGCGGCGGGCAACGTCGTCACGGCCGAAGGCGTGCACGACCTCGTCATGGCAGGCGCGAACATCCTCAAGGTCGGCGTCGGCCCGGGCGCGATGTGCACGACGCGAATGATGACCGCCGTCGGGCGTCCGCAGTTCTCCGCCGTGCTCGAGACGGCCGAAGCCGCCCGGGTCATGGGCGCGCACGTGTGGGCCGACGGCGGGGTGCGCTACCCGCGTGACGTCGCCCTCGCACTTGCGGCGGGCGCGGCATCCGTCATGATCGGCTCGTGGTTCGCGGGAACGATCGAGGCGCCCGGCGAACTCCAGGTCGACGCGGCCGGCCGCACGTACAAGGAGTCGTGGGGCATGGCGTCCACGAAGGCCGTGCATGAGCGCTTCGGCCGGCTCGACCCGTACGAGCTCGCGCGCAAGGAGCTCTTCGCCGAGGGCATCTCGTCGTCGAAGATCTACCTCGACCCGCTGCGTCCGGGTCTCGAGGACCTGCTCGACATGATCACGTCGGGCGTCCGCTCGTCCTTCACCTACGCCGGTGCGTCGACGGTTCCCGAGTTCCACGACCGCGCGCGGGTGGGCCTGCAGTCCGCCGCCGGTTACGAGGAGGGCAAGGCGCTCCCCGTCAGCTGGTAGCGCGCCCTTCGGGCGGCGTCCGCCGAGCGCCTTCCTCCATGGCGCGCAGATGCAGCAGCGCGGCGCGCAAGGAGGAGCGCGCGATCGGTGCCGGGTCATCTCGCGGGGCGGGGACGCGCCGCGGGAAGACCGTCCCCCTGGAGGATGTCGTACAACTGCGACGGCCGCTCGAGTGCGGGCGTGCGCCACCGCGAGAGCGCCCGGACCTGACGTCGGAGGGCATCGCCTCGGTCCTTCTCCGCGAGGAGCGCCTGCTGCGGCGTCCGTCCCCTCAGGAGGTGGGGGTCGAGGTACTTGCCGGTGCCGTCGAACTCACCGGCATGTCGGTGCTCGGGCCACCAGAAGTCGCTGTAGACGCGTCCGGACGGAACCTCGAACGGATGCTGCAGCTCGGGTTCCGGGAAGCCGAGAGCGACGATCAGCACACGGCTGTGCGACTCGCGCACGCTGTCTGCGCCCGGGCGCGCGAACCGCGCGGCCCGCCCGACCCGGGTCGAGGACCTGCCGTCGTACTCCGCTGCCGCCCGCATCAGATCAGCGGACGAGGTCAGCGCCCCGCCTGCGCGTCGGATCCACAGGGCTTGGTCGCCCGCGATGACACCGCCGAGGTAGTCCTTTGCGGCCAAGTCGATCACGGTGCGAGCGGCCGTCGTGACGAAATGGTCTTGCCATCTCAGGACCTCGTGCGGGGCCGCCGCCCGGCGGTGACGGCTGATGTTGCCGGAGTACCCGCCCGACGGCTCGTCGCTCACGTCGATTCGGGTGGGCCAGTGGCCGATCCGGTCCATACCGAGGATCGCGGCTGCGGAGTGATGCGAGAAGACCGCGCCCGGCGACATCCGAGCCGCCGCCTCCCAGACCCGCTGCGCGTGCCGGGCCATCGGGGTCAACCGGTGCCACGCCTCGGCCGGCGCGTACGAGCCGCGAACGATCCGCACCAGCGCTCCCGCTTTCACCAGCCGGCGGATTCGGCGGTCTTCGGCCGCAGGATCGATCGCGTCGCCTCTGCGTACGATCGAGTCAAGCGGAGGAGCGGCCAGCCACGTCATGTCGCCCAGTCTCGGCGCCGATCGCGGGTCACCGACTCCATCCCGCGCCATCGGGGGATGACTCCTCCACCCGCGCAGCAGGGGAGGAACCATGCCCCGCGCAGCTGGCGTCGTCGCGCGCAGCTGCAGCTACGCGCGACGACGATTTCTGCGCGGCACGCAGCCGCACAGCAGAAGTGGGGGGAGGGGAGGAGAGCGGATGCCCCGGCCGAGGCATCCGCTCTGCCCCTGCCCTAGACTTGTCGGCACGATGGACGACCCTCCTAGTTGCAGACGATCGCCCCACCGACCCGCCTCCCGCGCCTGCGGAGGTGACGCGTGATGGACTACGTCATGCTGGGCGTGGGGCTCCTGCTCACGGTCGGGACCGGCCTGTTCGTCGCGAGCGAGTTCGCGCTGGTCAACCTCGACCGCGCCGACCTCGAGGCTCGTCAGGCGGCCGGTGAATCCCGTCTCGCGCTGACGATCAGCGCGCTGAAGATCACCTCGACGCACCTTTCGAGCGCGCAGCTCGGCATCACGCTGACGACGCTCCTCACCGGTTACACGATGGAGCCGGCGATCTCGAACCTGCTGCGTCCCGTCTTCACGGCGTGGGGGCTGCCGGAGGGGCTCGTGAGCCCGCTGGCGGTCGTCATCGCGGTCTCGCTCGCGACGATCTTCTCGATGATCATCGGCGAGCTCGTGCCGAAGAACTTCGCGCTGGCGATCCCGCGCCAGACGGCCAAGCTCGTCATGCCGTTCCAGGTCGCCTTCACGACGGTGTTCCGCCCGGCGATCTTCGTGCTCAACGGCAGCGCCAACGGCGTGCTGCGGTCTGTCGGCATCGAGCCGAAGGAGGAGCTGTCGGGCGCCCGGACCGCCGAGGAGCTCTCGAGCCTCGTGCGCCGGTCGGCGAGCGCCGGCGTCCTCGAGGAGGACACCGCCTCGCTGCTCGACCGCAGCCTCACGTTCTCGCGGCTGAGCGCAGCCGATGTGATGACACCGCGCCCCAGCATCCACGCCGTCGCCGCCGACGACTCCGCCGAAGAGGTCATCCAGCTGGCGCGGCGCACCGGACACAGCCGCTTCCCGGTCTACGACGACTCGATGGACGACATCACCGGCATCGTGCATCTCAAGGCCGCCGTCAGCGTGCCGCGCGATCGCCGCGCCGAGGTTCCGGCCGCCGCGCTGGCCACCGAGCCGCTGCGCATCCCCGAGGCGGTCCACCTCGACGCACTCGTCTCGGAGCTGCGCGCGCGCGGCTACCAGATGGCCGTCGTCGTCGACGAGTACGGCGGCACGGCCGGCGTCGTGACGCTGGAGGACCTCGTCGAGGAGATCGTCGGCGAGGTGCTCGACGAGCACGACCGGCGCCGGGCAGGCATCGTCCGCGCCGAGGGCTCGGTGATCTTCCCGGGCGAGCTCCGCCCCGACGAGGTGCTCGACCGCACCGGCATCCGCATCCCCGAGGGAGACGTCTACGACACCGTCGGGGGCTACATCATGAGCGTGCTCGAGCGCATCCCCGTCGTCGGGGACAGCATCGAGACCGAGGACGGCACGATCGAGGTGCAGCGCATGGACGGCCGCCGCGTCGACCGCGTGCGGTTCACGCCGACGCCGATGCCGCACGCCGAAGCCGCGGCGGAAGGGGGTGAGCGTCGATGAACGACTGGGCAGGAATCGCCTGGCTCTTCGTGCTCCTCGTCGCGAACGCCTTCTTCGTCGGCGCCGAGTTCGCCGTCATCTCGGCCCGCCGCTCGCAGATCGAGCCGCTCGCCGAGAAGGGCTCGCGCTCAGCCAAGACCGCGCTGTACGCCATGGAGCACGCGACGCTCATGCTCGCCACGAGCCAGCTCGGCATCACGATCTGCTCGCTGCTGATCCTGAACGTGTCGGAGCCGGCGATCCACCACCTGCTGGCCGAGCCGCTGGGGCTCACGGGGTGGTCCGAGGGGGCCGTCGACACCGTCGCGTTCATCATCGCGCTGCTGCTGGTGTCGTACCTGCACGTCGTGTTCGGCGAGATGGTGCCGAAGAACCTCGCGTTCTCGGTGCCCGACCGCGCGGTGCTGATGCTTGCGACGCCCCTGGTGTGGTTCTCGAAGCTGTTCCATCCCGTCATCTCGACGCTGAACTGGATCGCCAACCACGTCGTGCGCCTGTTCCGGGTCGAGCCGAAGGACGAGGCCGCCTCGACCTTCACGCTCGAAGAGGTCGCGACGATCGTCAATCAGTCCCGCATCGAAGGCGTGCTCGACGACGCCGCCGGTACGGTCGCGGCGGCCGTCGAGTTCACCGACAAGAAAGCCGGCGACATCGCGGTGCCCCTCGCCGACCTGGTGACCCTGCCCGAGACGACGACCCCCGACGAGATCGAGCGCGCGGTCGCCAAGCACGGCTTCTCGCGGTACGTGATCGTCGACGGAGCGGGCGCGCCGCTGGGGTACGTTCACCTCAAGGACGTGCTGAGGGCAGCGGAGGGGCCGGATGCCGCGACCGACGTCGCCCGGCAGATCCCGCCCAAGCGCATCCACCACATGGTCCCGGTGCTCGAGACCACCGACCTGGAGGACGCGCTCGCGGTCATGCGCCGGGCGGGGCGGCACCTGGCCCAGGTGCGCTCGGCCGACGGGGAGACGACGGCGGTGCTGTTCCTCGAGGACATCATCGAGGAGCTCATCGGCGAGGTGCAGGACGCGACGCGTCGCGGCCGGCGCTGATCCGGGGAGGGCCCGGACGGGACCGTTCCGGGCCCTCCCCGTCACTCAGCGCCGCGCGCGGAGGTACTGCTTCGGCCAGTAGTCGATGTCGGCACCGAGCTCGGCGGCCGCGCGGAGGGCGAAGTGCGGGTCGCGCAGCCACTCCCGCCCGGCCATGACCGCATCCGCCTCGCCGGAGGACAGGATGCGCTCGGCGTGAGCCGCGTCGTCGATCATGCCGACGGCGCTCACCGGGACGCCTGCCGCCCGGCGCACGTGCGCCGCGAGGTGCACCTGGTACCCCGGGCCGGTGGTGATCCGCTGGTGGGCGACGAGCCCGCCGCTGGAGATGTCGAAGAAGTCGGCGCCGCGCTCTGCCGCCCACCGGGCGACGGTCGCGGTCTGGTCGGCATCCCACCCGCCGTCCGCCCAGTCCGTAGCCGAAAGTCGCACCATGAGCGGGACGGCGGGGGAGGCATCCGTCACCGCATCGATCACCCGGAGGAGCAGCCGCGCCCGATTCTCGAGCGATCCGCCGTACTCGTCGTCGCGCAGGTTCGACAGCGGCGACAGGAACTGGTGGAGCAGGTACCCGTGCGCGGCATGGATCTCGAGCACCTCGAATCCGGCCTCGACCGCGCGTTGGGCGGCCGCGGCGAAGTCGGCGACGACCCGATCGATGCCCGCTGCGTCGAGGGCGACCGGATCGGCGAAGCCGTCGAAGGCGACAGCGGAGGGGGCGACGGTCTGCCACCCGCCCTCGGTCTCGGCGACCGTGCCGCGCCGGCCCGAGAACGGGGACCACGTCGATGCCTTGCGCCCGGCGTGGGCCAGCTGCACGGCGGCGACCGCCCCGCGGGCACGCATCGCCGCGACGATCGGCTTCCACGCGTCGCGCTGGCCGTCGTTCCACAGCCCGGTGTCTTCCGGCGAGATGCGGCCCTCGGGCGAGACGGCCGTCGCTTCGGCGACCACGAGCCCCGCGCCGCCCGAGGCGAACTGCGCCAGGTGGGTGTGGTGCCATTCCTGCGGCACGCCGTCCACGGCGCTGTACTGGCACATCGGCGAGACCCACAGACGGTTGCGCAGCGTGATCTCGCGCAGCGACAGGGGAGTGAAGAGGGTGCTCATTCGGGGAAGTCTCCGCGGGTAGGGTGGCGCCATGACCCGGTCTTGGACGGCGCAGGACGCCGGACGCGTCCTCCGGAGGCCAACGGCCTCCGATGACAAGTATTCCCGGGGAGTGCTCGGGGTGCGGACGGGCTCCGACGCCTATCCAGGTGCTGCCGTGCTCGGCGTCGAGGCCGCCTGGCGCACCGGTCTCGGCATGGTGCGCTATCTCGGTCCGCAACGCCCGACGGACCTCGTGCTGGCACGGCGGCCCGAGACGGTGGCCGCCGAGGGCCGGGTGCAGGCGTGGCTCATCGGGTCGGGCACGGATCCCTCGGTCCGCTCCGCAGCAGAGGCTGAGACGCTGCGCGGTCTGCTGCACGACACCGATCCGGTCGTCGTGGACGCCGGTGCGCTCGACCTGGCTGCGGAGGCGACCGCGCCCCGCATCCTGACGCCGCACGACCGCGAGCACGCGCGCCTTCGGCGTGCTCTCGGGCTCGGCCCGGCCGGCACGGACCGCGCCGAGGCAGCCCGGCAGACCGCTGAGGCCACCGGTGCGGTGGTGCTGCTGAAGGGCGCGGCGACGATGGTGGCGGCCCCGACCGGCGAGGTCATCGAGGTCTCGGCGGGCACCCCGTGGCTGGCGACGGCCGGGACGGGCGATGTGCTCGCGGGCGTGATCGGCGCGCTGACGTCCGGCGCGATGGCCCAGGGGCAGGGGGCGGATGCCTCGTCCCTCGCCTCGATCGCGGCATCGGCCGCCTGGCTGCATGGCCGCGCGGGACGCCTCGCCTCGGAAGCGCGCGGCGGTGGGCCGATCACGGCGCTGGACGTCGCCGAGGCGCTTCCGCGGGCGGTCGCCGAGGCTCTCGGCACGCGGTGACCGATCCCGCCCGGGCGCTCGATCCGGCGTGACCCGGTCGGGCGGCCCCCGCACCGCTGAATAGGATGACAGGGTGTCGAGGCGGGCGGGGCTGTGGATCGCTTTCGCCGTCGTCCATCTCGCCGTCGCCTCGCTGGGGTTCGTCCTGCCGAACATGCCGATGGGCGACGTCACTCTGGTCTACGAGCCGTGGGCCCGTGGAGCCGTCGAGGGAAACGGCGTCATGGGCATCGCGCAGCAGTGGGTGTACCCGCAGCTGGCCATCGTGCCGATGGTGCTCGCCCTCGCGCTGGCGTGGATCGCCGGGTACGAAGTGGCGTGGGCGCTTCTCGTCACGGCGCTGAATGCGGTCGCGTTCGCCCTCCTCGTCGGCCGCGGGCGGTCTGCGGGACGCACCGCCGCCGCCGCCTTCTGGCTCGCCTTCCTCCTGCTGCTCGGACCGGTCGGGATGTACCGGCTCGACGGCGTGACCGTCTCGCTCGCGATCGCCGGTGCGCTCTGGCTCGTCGGACGACCGCTGCTCGCCTCGATCCTGCTGTCGATCGCGACGTGGATGAAGGTGTGGCCGGCGGCTCTCCTGGCCGCGGCCGTGATCGCCGTCCGACGGCGGCTCGCGCTCATCGGCGGAGCGCTCATCGTGACGGCGGTGACGCTCGCCGCGGTGTTCGTCGCCGGCGGGGGATCGCACGCATTCGGGTTCGTCGCCGGCCAGACCGGCCGCGGCCTTCAGCTCGAGGCCCCGGTGACGGGGTGGTACCTGTGGCAGGCGGTGGCCGGCGCCGAAGGGGCTTTCGTCTACTACGACTCGGAGATCCTCACCTTCCAGGTGACGGGGCCGAACGTCGACGCCGTGATCGCCGTCATGACGCCGATTCTGGCGATCGCCGTTCTCGCCGTGGCCGCGCTCGGCGGCGTCCGGGCGTGGCGGGGCGCGAGCTTCGCGGCGCTGTTCCCGCCGCTCGCGCTCGCGCTCGTGCTCAGCTTCATCGTGTTCAACAAAGTCGGGTCGCCGCAGTTCCTGACCTGGATCATCGCCCCGGTGGTCATGGGCCTGGTGATCGACCGTCGTCGGTGGCGCACGCCGGCGATCATCGCGCTGCTCGCCGCCCTGCTGACGCAGCTGGTCTACCCGCTGCTGTACCACCGGCTGATCGTCGCCGACGGGCTCGCCGCCGGCATCCTGACCCTGCGCAACGTCGTGCTGATCGCGCTCCTCGCCTGGGCCGTGGTGCGCGTCGCACGCGCGCCCGCGCGCCCTCGGATCGCCCGCACGCCGGTGCGCCCGCGCGTCCCCTGACCGCCTGCCCGCACACCCCGGAGGTTCCCCATGCTCGTCGCCTTCTCCGTCGCCCCGAGCGGCACCGGCAACGCCGACGGCTCGGTGCACGATGCCGTCGCCGCGGCCGTTCGCGTCGTGCGCGACAGCGGCCTGCCGCACCGCACGACGTCGATGTTCACCGAGATCGAGGGGGAGTGGGACGAGGTCTTCGACGTCGTGCGTCGCGCCACCGAGGCCGTCCAGCCCTTCGGCTCGCGGGTGTCGCTCGTCCTCAAGGCCGACATCCGGCCCGGGTACTCCGGCGAGCTCCACGGCAAGATCGAGCGCCTCGAGGCGGCCATCGCCGAACAGGAGCCGCGCGACTGAACCGTGTCGCGCGGCGGCGACGCGCGCTTCACTTCGAAGTGGTTCTCCAGGCTGATGCGAATGCACCGGCGGGATGATGTCCTCGCGTCTGCGAGCCGGTGTGCTGGAGGCATGAATGCTTCAGCGTATGCATCCGACGTCCTCGTGGCGTCGGGACTGGTCAAGCGCTACGGCGATCTCCTCGCCGTCGCGGGGGTCGATCTGACGATCCGGGCGGGTGAATCGGTGGCGATCATGGGGGCCTCGGGCTCGGGGAAGACGACGCTGCTGCGTGGTGACGCACGACGACACCGTCGCGGCCCGGTGCGACCGCATTTTCCGCATGCGGGACGGTCGGCTGGTTGAGAGCGGACGTGCCGGGGACCTGCGATCCGAACCCGGCCGCGCGGTGAGGACGGATCTGCCATGAGCGCGCCGGCATCGTCCCCTCCCATCGCCGCCGCGACCGAGAAGCTGCGGCGGGTGCTCACGATCGGGGCGCTCCTCATGCGCCCCTCCCGCGATGGGAGGCTCGGCACCGTGCTGACGATCGTCGCGTTCGCCGTGACGACGGCGGTTCTCCTCGTCGTCGTCGGGGGTGCCAGGATGTTCCTCTCGCGCCCCGCCGACGCCGGCGGCGTGGGTTATGCGCTGCCGAGCATCCTCGCCCTCATCCTGCTGCTGGTCCCGCTTCTCACCCTCGGAGGCTCGGCGGCCCGCCTCACCCGCCGCCTGCGCGACTCCCAGCTCGCGACGCTCCGGCTGCTCGGTGCGACCAGCGCCGAGGTGGGTGCGGTCTCGGTCATCGGGTCCGCCGTTCCCGCGGCGGCGGGCGCGTTGGCGGGAGCGGCGCTGTACGCGGCACTGCTCCCGGTCGTCGGGCTCCTGCAGTTCTTCGGCGGGCCGATCGGCCCGGCCGCTGCGTGGACCGGCTGGGAGCTGCTGGCCGTGACGATCGTCGGTGTCATCCTGACGGCCGCGGTGAGCAGCCTGACCGGTCTGCGGCGCGTCGCGCTGACTCCGCTGGGGATCCGGCGACGGTCCGACGCCCCACCGCGACGGCGGGGGGCGCTCGTGGGCGCCCTTGCTGCACTCGTCGCCCTGGTCGCGGCGGCCGCCTACCTCCTCGCGGAGACCACGGGGATGGCCGTGGGGTTGGTCGTCCTGCTCGGCCTGTTCGCCGGCGCGATGGGCGTCCTGAACCTGATCGGGGCGCCGATCATCGCCGCGCGCGGCACGTCGATCGCGCGCCGCGCGCGCACCGCGGCCGCGCTGATCGCGGGCCGGGAGCTGGCCGCGCACGCCGGGCCGGCGTGGCGTCGGGTGTCGGTGATCGCTCTCACCGCCTTCACCGCGGTCGTCTGCGGCATCGGATTCACCGTCATCGGGGCGGCAGGCGCGGCAGGCGACCCCATGGCCGACGATCTTCGGACGGGAGTGCTCCTCACGCTCGCGATCAGCTTCATCGTCGTGGCTTGCTCGACCGGGGTGACCCAGGCGGCGGCGATCCTCGAGGACCGCGAACTCATCGTCGGGTTGGACCGCCTGGGCGTCCCTCGCCGCGAGCTGGAACTCGCACGGAAGATGACGGTGATGACACCCCTGCGGTGGGCGGCGCTCGGTGGGATGGCCGCCGGGCTCGCGCTGACGCTGCCTCTGGCCGGTCTCCTCCTGGTCTTCTCGCCCGTCACCATGGCCACGGTCGCACTCACCCTGTTCGGTGGGCTGTTGCTGGTCCGGCTGAGCCTCATCGCCACCACGCCCGTCCTCGTGTCGATACGCCGTGCGGCGTACCGGACGTGACACCGGCCACGCTCGGCCCGGGCGGCCTCGGGCCCTAGAGTGGGTCGGGTGTCGGAGCAGACCCCCGCGGACCGCGCTGTGCGAGCAGTCGCCGACTCGATCGCTCTGGCCCGTCCTCGCACGGCCGAGGACGGCGGCGACCCGACGATCCCGGTCGCGGCGACGGTGGTCCTCCTCCGCGATGGCCCAGCCGGTGCGGAGGTTCTGCTCATCGAGCGTCCCGATCGCGGGTCGTTCGCGGGTGCGTGGGTGTTCCCGGGAGGGAAGCTCGAGGATGCTGATCTCGGCGGAGACGAGGAGGGGTCGGCTCGCCGCGCCGCCGTGCGCGAGACGTTCGAGGAGACCGGCCTCGTCGTCGACCCCGACGCCCTCGTGACCCTCTCGTGCTGGGACCCGCCGCCGGGGCTCCCGCTGCGGATCCGCACCTGGTTCTTCCTCGCCCCGGCGCCCGGCGGCGACCTCGCGCTCGCGGCCGACGAGGCCGTGGCCGCCGAGTGGGCGGGGCCTTCCGATGTGCTCGCGCGTCACGGGCGGGGCGAGGTGAACCTGTATCCGCCGACGTGGGTCACGCTGCACGGGCTCTCCCAGCACTCCCACGCGTCCTCCGCGATCCAGGCGGCCCGGGTCGCCGGGGTGGACCGCTTCGAGACCGTCGCCCGCCGAGGTGCGGAAGGTCCGCTGCTGCTGTGGCAGGGCGACGCGGCGTACGAAGCGGAGGGCGAGGCATCCGGAACCCGGCACCGACTCGAGATCGGCGCGCTGCCCTGGCGGTACACGCGCGACGCGTGAGTCAGGTCTCGAGCAGCCGCCGCACGTGCGCGCCCACGAGGTGGGTCTCGATCAGGAACCCGTCGTGGCCGAAGTCGCTCGTGAGCACGACCGCGCGGTCCCCGTCGAGGGTGTTCGGGATGCCTCGCGCGATGCGGTGCTGCCCGTCGATCGGGAAGAGACGGTCGGTGTCGATGCCCAGCACCAGTGCGGTCGCGGAGACGCGTGCGAGGGCGTCGTCGATGCCACCGCGGTCGCGGCCCACGTCGTGCGAGTTCATCGCCTCGACGACGGTGATGTAGCTGTTGGCGTCGAAGCGGCGGGTGAACTTGTTGCCGTGGAAGTCGAGATAGGACTCGACGGCGAAGCGTCCGCCGTGGCCGAGCGGGCTGACACCCGACTGCCAGGACCGCTGGAACCGCTGGTTGAGCTCGGTCGGCGAGCGGTAGTTGAGCAGCGCCATGCGGCGCGCGAGGGCGAGACCCCGGGTGGGGCCGTCGCCGTCGGCGGCGTCGTAGTACTCGCCGCCCTGGAAGCGGGGGTCGATGCGGATGGCCTCGATCTGCACCGAGTTGAGCGCGATCTGATCGGCGGTGTTCACCGGCGGCGCCGACAGGATGCCGACCCGCTCGACGCGGTCGGGCAGCCCGGCCGCCCATTCGAGCGCGTGCATTCCGCCCATCGAGCCGCCGATGACCGCCGCCCATACGTCGATGCCGAGGGCGTCGGCGAGGCGCACCTGGGCTGCCACCTGATCACGGATCGTCAGGTACGGGAAGCGCGATGCCCACTCGTACCCGTCCGGTGCGATGCTCGCCGGGCCCGTGGAACCCTGGCAGCCGCCGAGCATGTTCGGTGCGACGACGAACCAGCGGTCGGTGTCGATGGGGGCTCCGGGGCCGACGATGTCGTCCCACCAGCCGGTGGTCGGATGCCCCGGCCCCGCCGGCCCGCGCACATGGCTGTCGCCGGTCAGTGCGTGCAGGATGAGGACGGCGTTGTCGCGCGCCGCGTTGAGCTCTCCCCAGGTCTCGAACGCGAGGCGATACGCGGGGAGTTCGCGCCCGCCCTCGGTGCGGAAGGACCCGAAGGCGGCGAACTGGCGCTCGCCGATCGGGTCGCCGTCGCGCCACGCGCCGGTCGCCGGCGGGCGGCCGAGCAGCAGCCGGGCGTCGGCCTCGGTCACCGGCGCCGAGGGCACGGTGTCTTCCGAGGTCTGCCAGTCCATTCGCCCATTCTCGCCGGTGCGGGGTGAACGGGCCCGACTGTTACGCGTAGAAACCGCGTGCGGCGTCGTTCCCGATTTCTCGACGCCGGACAGCGGTGCCGGATTCAGGAGACACGCCGCGCGGCGCCTGAGAGGCGCTCGCTGCGCCGGCGTGTCTCCTGCGCCTGGCACGGCCGCCCGGCGCCCGGCGAGGGCCGGCGCCCGGGGAGGGCCGGCCCCCGGCAGGGCCCGCTCGACGCCGGACAGCGGCGTCAGCGGCGGAACGGCGCCGTCTCGTAGGTCGCGCCGTGCTGGTGCGCGAGGGCGATCGGGCGGGCGTCCCAGGTCTGCACGAACCGGTGGTCGGTCGCGGTCTCGGCCGGAACCTGCGCGTCGATCTCGGGAAGCGTCCCCATCGTCTCGTTCGAGAGCCACACCACGCGGCGCCCGATGCGTTCGCCGAGTCCGGCAATCACGTCGGCGAACTCCCGCCGGCCGGAGGCGTCGAGGTACAAGAGCACCGCGCTGTGGAAGACCACGACCGTGGCGTCGGTCGGGGCGGATGCCGCGGCATCCGTCACCCGCTCGCGCAGGTCGCCGCGCTCGATGACGGGCGGATCCGATGCCGCGACGGCCGCTGCCGCCCGCAGCCGCGCGACGCGCGCGTCGTGGTCGGGACCGGGCCACACCAGGTTGGCGAGCCAGTCGATCGCGTCGCTGTCGGTGGGGTCGATCGGGTCGAGGTCGATGCCGCGGCGCCATACCACCTCGGGGTATCGCGAGGGGACGGATGCCTCGTCGTCGACGCGGCAGGTCAGCACGACCTCGCTCGCACCGGCGGGCGGATCGACGCGTCGCATGCCCGAGGGTGCGGCGTACTCGACGCTGTAGCGGTCGGGGAAGAGGCAGAGTCCCGCGGCGGCGCCCACCTCGAGCAGCGCCACCGGGCCGTCGATGCGCGAGAGCGGTGGCAGCCACGTCGCGCATCGGTTCGCCTCGTTCGTCTGCACGGTGCGCTCGGCTCCGGTGCCGACGATGCGGTCCCAGTTGTCGAGGAGCCACGCGCGAACCTCGGCGTACGGGACGAGGGGGGCGCCCTCCCATCGCGCGGACGCGAACACGAGGTTCGCCTGGCGCTTGGGACCCGGCAGCCCGGCGAGGCGGTTCAGCATCTCCGGATCGTTCGCGACGCCCAGCGCCCAGTCCTCGTAGAGCGGCGACGTGCCGCGCGCCCACCTGCGGCCGAAGTCGTCGTAGTACGCGGCGATCTCCTCGCGCGGATCGGTGGTCACGACGCCACCCTACGAGGTCGCGGCCGCCGTGTCGCCGGGCCGGTCTACCATGCGTGGAATGGACGTCATCGAGTACCTCATGACCGGTGACCCGGCGATCCGCTGGCAGGTGATGCGCGACCTGACCGACGCGTCACCCGACGATGTGGCGGCCGAGCGAGCGAAGGTGGCGACCGAGGGCTGGGGAGCCCGCATGCTCGCCGAGCAGGGCGAGGACGGGCTGTGGGACGGGGGAACGTACCGTCCTGGCTGGGTCGACGAGTCCCGCCCGTTCTTCGACGCGTGGACGGCGACGCACTTCTCGCTGCAGTCGCTCGTCGAGTACGGCCTCGACCCGGACTCGCCCGAGGCCCGCCGCGCGGTGACCCTCGTGCGCGACAACGCGCGGTGGGAGTACAACGGCGAGCTGTACTTCGAAGGCGAGGCCGAGCCGTGCATCAACGGCATCGCGCTCGTGACCGGCGCGTACTTCGGCCAGGAGGCTGGCGGCATCGTCGACACGCTGCTGGCGACCCAGCATGAGGACGGCGGGTGGAACTGCTGGGAGGAGGATCCCGCGACCCCCGGCTCCTTCCATTCCACGATCTGCGCGCTCGAGGGCCTCTGGGCGTGGGAGCAGGCGAGGGGCGCGACCGACGCAGCACGGGATGCACGGCGTCGTGGCGAGGAGTACCTCCTCGAGCGGCACCTGTTCCGGCGCAAGTCGGACGGGACGATTCCCGACCCGCGGATCACGATGATCTCGGTGCCGTGGCGGTGGTTCTACGACGTCCTGAGGGGCCTGGAGTACATGCGCGTCGCCCGGCCGGAGCGGGACCCGCGGTGCGCCGAGGCGGTGGAACTCGTGCGCGGCAAGCGGCTCGGCAACGGCCTGTTCCCGTTCGAGAACCACCACGAGGGTCCGATGCTGTTCGCGATGGACGGCGAGCATGACGGGTTCCCGAGCCGCTGGGCGACGCTGCGGGCCCTGCGCGTGCTGCGCTGGTGGGGCGGCGGCTGACCCGCACCGAGCGCCGAAGACGACGGATGCCCCGGCCCGCGGGGCCGAGGCATCCGGTGTCTTCGCGGCTCAGGCGCGCGCGGCCTCCGACACCCGGCGGGCGGCGGCGAGGGCCTGCTCGAGGTCGGCCTTGAGGTCCTCGATGTTCTCGAGCCCGACCGACAGGCGCACGAGGCCCGGCGTGACGCCGGTCGTGAGCTGCTGCTCGGGGGTCAGCTGCGAGTGCGTGGTCGACGCGGGATGGATGACGAGCGAGCGGACGTCGCCGATGTTCGCCAGGTGGCTGAACAGCGTGAGCGAGTTGACGAACTCACGCCCCGCCTCGACGCCGCCCTTGAGCTCGAACGACAGCACGGCGCCGACGCCCTTGGGGGCGTATCGGTTGGCGGCGGCGTACCAGGGCGACGTGGGCAGGCCCGAGTAGTTGACCGAGGCGACGTCGGCCTGGTTCTCGAGCCACTCCGCGATCTCCTGCGCGTTCTGGACGTGGCGCTCGATGCGCAGCGACAGCGTCTCGATGCCCTGGATGAGCAGCCACGCGCTCTGCGGTGCGATGGCCGCGCCCAGGTCGCGCAGCAGCTGCACGCGCGCCTTGATGATGTAGGCGAGCCCATCGCCGACCGCGGCCGTGTACGAGGCGCCGTGGTACGACGGGTCGGGCTCGGTGAGGCCGGGGAACTTCTCGACGTTCTCCGACCAGGGGAACGTGCCGCCGTCGACGATCACGCCGCCGATGACCGTGCCATGGCCGCCGAGGAACTTCGTCGCCGAGTGGATGACGATGTCGGCGCCGTGCTCGAAGGGCTTGATGAGGTACGGCGTCGCGATCGTGTTGTCGACGATCAGCGGGATGCCGTTCTCGTGCGCGACGTCGGCGACGGTGCGGATGTCGAGCACGTTGATCTTCGGGTTGCCGATCGTCTCGGCGAAGAAGAGCTTGGTGTTGGGGCGGACGGCGCGGCGCCACTCCTCGGGGTCGTCCTGGTTCTCGACGAACGTCGTCTCGATGCCGAGCTTGGCGAGCGTGTACTTGAAGAGGTTGTACGTGCCGCCGTAGATCGAGCTCGACGAGACGATGTGGTCGCCGGCCTCGGCGATGTTGAGCACCGCGAACGTCTCAGCGGCCTGACCGCTGGCGACCAGCAGCGCGCCGGTGCCGCCCTCGAGCGCGGCGAGGCGCTCTTCGACGACAGCCTGCGTCGGGTTCTGGATGCGCGTGTAGATGTTGCCGAACTCGGCGAGGGCGAACAGGTTCGCGGCGTGGTCGGCGTTGTCGAACACGTACGACGTCGTCTGGTAGATCGGGGTGGCACGGGCCTTCGTGACCGGGTCGGGCTGGGCGCCCGAGTGGATCTGCTTGGTCTCGAAACGCCAGTTCTCGGGTGCGGTCATGGCTAGCTCCTGCGGGGTTCAGTGGGTGGGGGCGGCATCCCCCGACCGGATCGAGAGTAGGACGAGGCGCCCTTGTCAACAACGGAAGGGAAATGTGACGTAACCTCGGCGCCGCCCGTCAGGACCGGGCGGCGTGGGTAGCGTGGAGGCATGACGATCAGACGTGCGGTGGTGACCGGGGCGAGTTCCGGGATCGGCGAGGCGACAGCCCGGGCTCTGTGCGAGCGCGGGTGGGAGGTCGTGGCGGTGGCCCGGCGGGCCGAGCGCCTCGCGAGACTCGAGGAGGAGATCGGTGTGATCGCGTTCGCGGCCGACCTCACGTCCGACACCGATGTCGAGGCGCTCGCCGCCTTCCTCGGGGACCTGGGGCCGGTGCACTCCCTCGTGCATGTGGCGGGCGGTGCGCGGGGCACCGACCGCGTCGAAGACGGCCGGGTCGACGACTGGCAGTGGATGTTCGACGTCAACGTCCTCTCCGCGCAGCGCCTCGTCGCGGCGCTGCTGCCGCAGCTGCGGCACGCGGCGGCCCTTGATGGCCACGCCGACACCCTCTTCGTCACGTCCACCGCGGCGCAGACCGCCTACGCCGGCGGTGCGGGCTACAACGCGGCGAAGGCGGGGGAGGCCATGCTCGCCCACGCCCTGCGGCTCGAGCTCAACGGCGAGCCCATCCGGGTCATCGAGGTCGCGCCGGGCATGGTGCGCACCGAGGAGTTCACCGCCAACCGGCTCGGCGGAGACAAGGTCGCCGCCGAGCGGGTGTACGAAGGCGTCGAGGCACCCCTCACCGCGGAGGACGTCGCCGACGTGATCGCCTACGCACTGGGCGTCCCGGGCCACGTCAACCTCGACCTCATCACGATGCGACCCGTCGCGCAGTCCGCCCAGCACCTGCTCTCGCGCGGCCCGCTCCGTCCTCGCCTCGAGGACGGACTGCGCCCGTGACCCCGGGCGACGCGACCCCCGGCGGCACAACGCTGAGCGGCGGCACCGCGGTCACCTACCCGTCCGGCGCCACGCGCTCGACCGGCACGGTCCTCCTCGTCACGGACGCCGGAGCCGGGCGTTCCGCGGTGATCCTCGACGCCACGGCGTTCCATCCCGTCGACACCGCGTGGCCCGACCAGCCTGCCGACCGCGGCGTGCTGCGCGCGGGCGGCGTGGAGTACGCGATCGTCGACGGCGTCGTCGGCGCCACGGACGGGGGAGAGCTGCTCCTCGGCCGCGACGTTCCGGTCCGCACCGGCACGGAGGGCTGGACCTTCGTGGTCGGCCATCTCGTCGAGGGTTCCGGTCCCGCCGAGGGAGAGGCGGCCGAGGTCGCCGTCGATGCGGAGTATCGCGCGGCCCTGTCGGCGGGCCACACCGCGTGCCACCTCGCATCGCTCGCACTCGACGCGGCGCTGGTCGGCGCGTGGCGCAAGGACGTCCCCGCCGATGCGCTGGGCGCGCCGGCCTTCGACGCCCTCGCGATCACCGAGTCGCGCATCCTGCCCGACGGATCGAGTGACCGCTACCGCATCGGAAAGTCGCTGCGCCGCAAGGGCTTCGATCCCGAGGCGCTGACGGACCTCGGCGTCCTGGCCGAACGCGTGAACGAGCGTCTCGCCGAGTGGATCGCCACCGGCGGCGCCGTGCGTGTCGAGACGTCGGGCGACGCGCTCGCCGATCGCCGCACGTGGGTGTGCGAGCTGCCCGGCGCGGAAGCGCGCATCCCGTGCGGCGGCACGCACGTCTCATCGCTCGCCGAGCTGGCGTCGGCGACGGTGGACTTCGAGAGGACGCCCGTCGAGGGAGGGCTCGAGCTCGAGATGCGCACCACGGCGGTCCGCCGCTGAGCCGGATGCCGCGGCATCCGTTCCCGCCTCCCGCCTAGTCTGGAGACCGTGACGATCGCGTCGGAGTCTTCATCGACGGGGAGCATCCCATTGGCCATGACCCTGCCCCAGCTCGCCGAGAACGGCCTCATGGATCCGGGGTGGGCCGAGGCCCTCGCCCCGGTCGCGCCGGACATCGCCGCGCTCGGCGACCGGCTGCGCGCCGAGGTGGCGGCCGGCCGGTCGTACCTTCCCGCCGGCGACCGGGTGCTGCGGGCGTTCCAGCGGCCGCTCGCCGACGTGCGCGTGCTGATCGTCGGCCAGGACCCGTACCCCACGCCGGGGCATCCGATCGGTCTGTCGTTCGCTGTCGACCGGCACGTCCGCCCGCTGCCGCGCAGCCTGTCGAACATCTACCGCGAGCTCGACGCGGACCTCGGGATCCCGCCGGCACCGCACGGCGACCTCTCGGCGTGGAGCGACCAGGGCGTCATGCTGCTCAACCGGGTGCTCACCGTCGCACCGGGTCAGCCGGCGTCGCACCGCGGCTGGGGGTGGGAGCGGGTGACCGAGCACGCCATCCGCACGCTGGTGGACAGGGGCGGTCCGCTCGTGGCGATCCTGTGGGGGAGGGATGCCGCAGGCCTGCGTCCCCTGCTCGGCGAGACGCCGATCGTGGAGTCGGCGCATCCGTCGCCGCTGTCGGCGAGCCGCGGCTTCTTCGGCTCGCGTCCCTTCTCGCGGGCCGATGAGCTGCTCGCCCGGCAGGGCGCCGGACCGGTCGACTGGACCCTCCCCGCCGACGCGTAGGCTGACGGAATGCTCGAGGAGGAATACGACCGCGACCGGCGCCGGCTGCCGCTGCACCTGCGTCGCCGGCCCGAGCCCGAGCGCCCGTTCTCATATGAGATCCGTCCGGTCCGGGATGCCGATATCCCCGACATCCGCGAGATCTACAACTACTACGTGACCAACTCGGTCGTGACGTTCGACGAGAAGAAGTGGACGATCGCGCAGTGGCGCGACAAGGTCGCCCTGCTGCGCAAGCTCGACCTTCCCTTCCTGGTGGCCGAGGGGCCGACCGGCCAGATCCTCGGGTACGCGCTCGTGCAGCCGATGTCGAGCAAGTCGGCCTACCGGTACTCGGTCGAGAACTCGATCTACCTGGGGCAGGCCGCCACGGGCAAGGGGCTCGGGCGCGCGCTCCTGGAGGCGCTCATCGCGGCGTGCGAGCAGAAGGGCATCCGCCAGATGGTCGCGATCATCAGCGACAAGGGTGCCGAGGGGTCGGTGGCGCTCCACGAGAAGCTGGGATTCGTGGAGGTCGGCCGCATGGGCCGTGTCGGCTTCAAGTTCAATCGGTGGCTCGGCACGATCTACCTGCAGAAGGAGCTCAAGCCCGTCAAGAAGAAGGGCCTCTTCTCGCGCTGACCGACGGCTCGCCGCCCGCGCGCGCCGCGCCCCGGTCAGTCGCTCGCGTGGCGGCTCCAGTCGCGCACCGCGTCGACGAGTTCGCGCCATGCGCCGACGAGGGCGCCGTCGGGCACCTCGGCCTCGCGCTCATCCGTCTCGCCGCACCGTGCCTGGATCCACCAGGTGAAACGGTCGGCCCCGGCCGGCGGGCGCCCGTCGGACGACTCCCCGCGGGCGGTGCCGTCGCCGTGTGCGGTGCCGTCGGCGAGCGAATCGGGCGCGTCCCACGGGCACTGGGAGATGAGCGACATCCACAGGGATGCCTCGTCCGCCCCAGGCTCGGCACGCCACTGCTTCGTCAGTCCGGCGAACCCGCCGGTCCGTTTGACGGCGACCTGGACCGGCGCGGCGGTCGGCGGGTCGGATCCGCCGGGGCGCTCCCGCGGCGCGGGTTCACCGGCGACGGGCGAAGGCGCGGGGGCGGGCGCGCCGGAACCGCGTTCGTCAGTCCCGCTCGGGTGCGGCTCCTGGATCATCGATCACGCCGACGCCTGCCCAGCCTGCCCGGACGGCGGCGACTTCCTCCGACTCCTCACCGTACTCCGCCTCGGCCGCCGACAGGGTGGCCTGTGCGAAGGCGGTGAAGTCGGCCCGCGACGACAGCGTGCCCGCCGTGATCGTGCGGTACCAGATGAGCCCGGCCCGCTCCCACGCCCGCCCGCCGAGCGAGGTCGCGACCAGGTAGAAGGCGTGGTTCGGGATGCCCGAGTTGATGTGAACGCCGCCGTTGTCGTCCTGCGTCTGGACGTAGTCGCGCATGTGCGCCGGCTGCGGATCACGGCCGAGCACGTCGTCGTCGTACGCCGTGCCGGGGGCTGCCAGCGAGCGGAGCGCTCGCCCCTGCACGGCATCGGTGAAGATCCCTTCGCCGATCAGCCACGACGCCTCGTCGGCGGTCTGCCCGAGCGCGTGCTGCTCGGCCAGCGCCCCGAAGACGTCGGCGATCGACTCGTTCAGCGCGCCGGACTGGCCGCGGTAGACCAGGCCCCCCTCGTCTTCGATCACGCCGTGCGCGAGTTCGTGTGCGATGACGGTGATCGAGCCGGTGAACCCGGTGAACACCTCGCCGTCGCCGTCGCCGAACACCATGCGCTCGCCGTTCCAGAACGCGTTGTCGTAGTCCTCGCCATAGTGCACCGTCGCCAGCAGGGCTCCGCCGGCGCCGTCGAGGCTGTTGCGGCCGAAGGCGTCCCACAGGAAGTCGAAGGTGGACCCGAGCCCGTCGAACGCCTGGTCGACGGCGGTGTCGCCGGTCGCCGGGTCATCCTCGCCGCGCACCCGGACCCCGGGGAGCACCTCGCGCTGCTGCGCGTCGGAGATCTCTCGCTCGGGCGCAGGCGTCGTCTCGGCGACCAGCGTGTCGCCGCCCTCGATGGACAGGCGCAGGCGCGACCGCGTCGGACGGTAGTCGCGGGGTGCGGCGAGCGTCGAGCGCGCCGCCTGGGCCGCCTTGGCCCAGGTGGGCTCCTGCACGGCGGCGATGCGGGCGAGCAGGTACGGGGGGACGATCGCGGGGGCCATGGTCCGAGGCTAGCCGTGGCCACCGACGGTCGGGTCAGGCCGATCCGGGGTCGATGACGGGGATCGAGGCCAGCAGCCGGCGCGTGTAGGCGACCTGCGGCTGCAGCAGCACCTTCTCGGTGGGCCCCTCCTCGACGATGCGGCCGTCCTTCATCACGACGACCTCGTCGCACAGGTTCTGCACGACGCCGATGTCGTGCGACACCAGCAGCAGCGTGAGCCCCTCACGCGCGCGCAGCTCGGCGAGGAGCTGCAGGATCTGCGCTCTCACCGTCACATCGAGGGCCGACAGCGGCTCGTCGCCGACCAGCAGGCGGGGGCGGTGCACGATCGCCCGCGCGAGGGCGACGCGCTGCCGCTGACCGCCCGAGAACTCGTGGGGGAACCGGTTCGCCATGCCCGCCTCGAGTCCGACGTCCTCGAGCACCTCGCGCACGCGGGCGCGGCGGTCGCCCTCGATCCCGAGCGCCCACAGCGGCTCGCCCACGATGCGGCCGACGCTCATGCGCGGGTCGAGAGAGGCGTACGGGTCCTGGAACACGATGCCGGTCTGCCGCCGCAGCCAGTGCAGCGAGCGGGCGGGGGCGGATGCCTCCACCCGCCGCCCGTCGAACTCGACGGTGCCCGCGGTCGGGATGTCGAGCGCCAGCAGCAGGCGCACGAGCGTGGACTTGCCCGATCCGGACTCGCCGATGATGCCCACCGCCGACCCCTCGGCCACGTCGATGTCGGCATCCTCGAGCCCGGTGGTGAACGCGCGGGGCCCGAACAGGGAGGTCTTCGGGGTGGGGTAGCGCCGCGTGAGGCCTCGGCCGCGCACCAGGATGCCGGTCATGACCCGCCTCCGTCCAGAGCCCGCGGGGCGTGGCCGCGCGCGCCGTCATCGCGCGGGACCGGACGCCACAGCGTGGCGGTGGCATCCCGCAGCAGCCCCTGGGTCACGGGGGAGGCGGGTGTCGTGAGGAGGGTCGAGACCGGCGCGCTCTCGACGACGCGCCCGTCCTCCAGGACGACGCCGTGCGTGGCGATCTGCGAGAGCACGGCGAGGTCATGCGTGATGAAGACGAGCGACATGCCATCGTCCTCGACCAGCGCCCGCAGGAGCTCGAGGATCTCGGCCTGGATCGTCACGTCGAGGGCGGTGGTGGGCTCGTCGGCGATGAGCAGCCGCGGACGGCACGCGAGAGCCATCGCGATCGCGACGCGCTGACGCTGACCGCCGGAGAGCTGGTGCGGGTATCGCGAGACGATGCGCTCGGGGTCGGGCAGGGCGACGCGCTCGGCCTCCTCGATCGCGCGAGCCGAGGCATCCCGTCTCGACGCCTTCTCGTGGATGCGGATCGACTCGGCGATCTGGCGCCCGACGGTGCGGATGGGATTGAGGGCGGTCCGCGGCTCCTGGAAGACGATGCCGATCTCGTCGCCGCGCAGGCGGGCGAGTTCGCGGTCGCTCAGGCCGATGAGCTCGCGGCCGTTCCAGCGGATGCTGCCACCGGCCGTCGCGCCGTCGGGGAGGAGCCCGAGGATGGCGAGCGCCGTGAGCGACTTTCCTGATCCGGATTCGCCGATGAGTCCCACCCGTGCGCCGTCGGGCACCGAGAACGACACCCCGTCGACGACCCGCCGTCCGCGGATCTCGACCGTCAGGCCCGCCACCTCGAGGCTCATGCCACCACCTCCGGCATGTGCGTGCGGGCGACGCGACCGGCGCCGCGGGCATGGCTCAGCGTCGGATCGGTCGCCTCGCGCAGGCCGTCGCCCAGGAGGTTCAGTCCGAGCACCGTCAGCGTGATCGCGAGGCCGGGCCACACCACCGACAGCGGATACACCGTGATGAACTGCTGCAGCTCGGCGAGGAGCAGGCCCCACGAGGGCTCGGTCACGGGTGCGCCGAAGCCCAGGTACGACAGGCCGGCTTCGGCGAGGACGGCCACGGCCATGCCCCACGACAGCTGGACGATGAAGACCGGCGCGACATTGGGCAGGAGGTGGCGGATCAGGTTCTGCGCGGGGGTGAGGCCCGACGCCCGCCCCGCGACGACGAAATCGCTGTGCAGCACGCGCCGCAGCTCCGGGCGCGTCACGCGCGCGATGTTCACGCCGAATCCGATGCCGACCGACCAGATCACCACCCCGAGCGACCCGCCCCACACCGCCGAGATCATCATCGCGATGATCAGCACCGGGAACGCGATGAGGATGTCGACGAACACCGCGACGGACTCCCGCATCCATCGCGCCGTCAGCGCACCCAGTGCGGCCAGGGCGATTCCGACGATGGTGGCGATCACGCCCGCCCCCACCGCGACGAACACGGTCGTGCGCGCTCCCGCCATGAGGAGGCTCAGGATGTCGCGGCCCGTCGCGTCCGTTCCGAGCAGGTGCGGCCAGCCCGGCGGCGCCCATCGCGCCGAGATGTCGACCTGCTGCGGGTCGAAGGGCGTCCAGAAGGTGGCGACGATCGCGGTGGCGACCACGACGAGCACGACGATCAGTCCGAACCGGCCCGTCGACAGGCGCCACAGGCGCCCCAGCCAGGCCCAGCGCGACGGGGGAGCGTCGGGCGAGGCATCCGTCGTCCGTTCGTGTCCCACCATTTGCGCATCGTGTCCTAAAGTTCGTCGGCTGGGGGCGCCCGAACCGGCGACGTCTGGGACATGATCGCCGGACGGGGGCGTCGGCGCCTGGTCGTCGGGGGTCATGAGGCCTCCCGCAGGCGGGGATCGATCACACGGTGCACCAGGTCGACGACGAAGCCGACGACGAGCACGAAGCCGGTGAGCACGAGCAGCTCGCCCTGAACCATGGGCAGGTCCCGCGCGCCCACGTCGGAGACGAGCATGCGCCCGATCCCCGGCAGCGTGAAGAGCTGCTCGATCACGACGGCGCCGACGATGATCCCGGCGACCTGCAGGCCGAGCACCGTGATGACGGACAGGCCCACATCGGGCAGGCCGTGCCGGATCAGCGCCGCATTGCGTGTCAGCCCCTTCGCGGCTCCCGTGCGCACGTGGTCCTGCCCGACCGCCTGCAGCGTCGCGCTGCGCACGAAGCGCATCAGCATGGCGCCCTCGACGATCCCGATCGTCAGCGCAGGCAGGATCAGCGCGCGGATCGCGGCGGCCGGGTCCTGCCAGCCGGCGCGCGGGAAGCCCTGCGCGGGAAGCCAGCCCAGCCAGACGGCGAACACGACGACCAGCATCATCCCGGCCCACACGACCGGCACGGCCGCGAGTGTCTGCGCTCCGACGCTCAGCGCGGTGCCGTCCGGCCGACGCCGGCGCATCGCCGACAGCACCCCGAGCGGGACGCTGAACACCACGGCGATCGTGAGCGACAGCACGCCGAGCGGAACGGTCACCTGCGCCTTCTCGGCCAGTTCGCTCGTGACCGTCGATCCGGTGAGCAGCGACGTGCCGAGGTCGCCGCGCAGCACGCCGCCGATCCAGTCGAGATACTGCGCCGGCAGCGGCTGGTCGAGGCCGAGACGCTCGCGGATCGCGTCGATCTGCGCGGGAGAGCTGTTCACCCCGGCGATGAGCTGCGCGACGTCACCCGGCAGCACCCGCAGCGAGAGGAAGATCAGCACGCTGGCGACGAACAAGCCGAGCAAGAGCAGGGCCAGGCGCGTCAGCGTGTATCGGATCACCCGTTGCTCTTGGCGAGCTCGGCGAGATTGAGGCGCTCGTTCACGTTGATCGAGGGCATACCGGTGATGTTAGTGCCGACCGCGACGACCGAGGCGCCGTTGTAGAGCCAGTCCGCGGCGGCATCCTCCGACACGATGCGTGCCGCCTCGGCGAGCAGCGCGGCGGCCTCCGCCTCGTCGGTCGCGGCGAGCGACTGGGCGTACAGGTCCTGCACCTCGGCGTTGTCGTACGTGAAGTAGTAGTCGGGGTTCGCCCAGTTCTCGAAGTCGCGCGCCTCGGTGTGCAGCACGAAGCTCAGGTCGTAGTCCTGATTGACGTAGACGTCGTTGAGCCACGTGGAGAAGTCGACCGAGTCCACCTCGAGAGTGATGCCGACCTCGTTCAGGTTCGACACCAGGATCTGCGGGATCGTCGTCGGGTAGAAGTTCGGGATGGTGAGGGTCAGCTCGAGGTCCTCGACACCGGCCTCGTCGAGGAGGGCGCGCGCTGCCTCGGGATCGTACGGGGCGACGTCCGAGAGATCCTCGTACCCCGGGTCCAGCGAGGGGATGGGGCCGTACTGGGTCTCGCCGGCGCCGAGCGCCTCGACGAACGCATCGTGATCGATCGCCTGGCGGATCGCCTGGCGCACCCGCTGGTCGGCCAGCGGGCTGCCCGGCTTCTGGTTGAACGCGAGCGTGCCCTTGTCGGTGGATTCGCCGAGTTCGAGCGTGAAGTCGCCGCCCTGTTCGACCTGCTCCCGGAGGTTCGCGTCGAACCCGGTGAGCACGTCGACCTCGCCCGCGAGTGCGGCGTTGAGCGCCGCCTGGTTGTCGGGGATGTAGTCGAAGACGACCTCGGCCACCTGGGCCGGCTCGCCCCAGTAGTCGTCGTTGCGCACGAAGGTGATGCTGTCGCCCTGGCGCCAGTCCTGCAGCACGAAGGGACCGGTTCCGTTGGCGGCCGTGCTGTAGTCGACGGTGTCGCCTTCCTTCAGGATGATGCCCGCGCGTCCGGTGAGGTTCCACAGCAGCGAGGAGTCCGGCTCGGCGAGGGTGAGGACGACGTCCTGACCGTCGGCGGTGATCGAGGTCACGTTCGCGAGGCGTGCCGAGTCCCGCCACTCCGGGGTGGCCTTGCGCGTCGTGAGCGACCACACGACGTCCTGCGGCGTGAGCTCCTGGCCGTCGTGGAACGTCACGCCCTCCTGCAGCGTGAACGTGTACGTCAGACCGTCGGGCGACACCTCGTAGTCGCTCGCGAGCACCGGCACGATCTCCTGCTCCGGCGTGCGCCCGACGAGTCCCTGATAGACGTTGTCGACGAGGATCTGGTCGAGGGCAGCACCTGCGGTCTGGCGGATGTCGAGGTTGCTCGGCTCCAGGACAAGGCGGATCGCAGCCGACGCGTCGGGGTCGGGCTCGCCGGTCGTGCTCGGCGCGGGCGACGAGCCTCCGCTGCAGGCGCTGAGCAGAAGTGCGCCGGCGGCCAGGATCGAGGCCGCGGCGATGGCGGTGCGACGGAGCATGGAGGTCCTTTCGGGAGGATCCGCGGGGTGTGCGGGGCCGGCTCGGCGCGGTGGCGTGTGCCGGGACGTGCGTCCTTCAAGCCTAGAGAACGCGCGGGGGCGGGGGAGCGCGCGCTACTCGAAACGCAACAGAGCGGTCAATCGTTCCCGGCGATCGCGCGCAGGCGCTCGCCCAGGTCGATCGGTGCGTCCTCCTGCACGTTGTGGCCGGACGGAAGGGCGAGGACGGATGCCTCGGGCAGCCGCCGCGCGAACTCCGCGGCGTCGGCTTCGGTGACGTACCCCCGCTCGCCGCGAATCAGGGTGACCGGCGCCTCGACGCCCGCGAGGTCCTCCCACCCGGACTCTCCCAGCACGGCCGAGACGGCGTCCTGCGGCGGGGCGGTGGGGGCGGACGCGCGTGCCGCGGCCGCGGCTGCGGCGAGGTGGGCGAAGTGGTGCTTCCACTCGACTCGGCCGTCGGGGCGGATGCGGGAGTTGAAGAAGACGCCCCGCTCGGCCTTGCGGCGCGTGCCGCCGCCGAGGCCGAACGCCAGAGCGCGGTCGACCAGCTCGTCGCGCGAGGCCCAGTCGGTCGGCCCGGCGAAGAACTCGCGGATCTGCGTCGGGCCGGCGTTCGGGTCGACACCGGGCGTGATGTCGATCACGACGAGCTCGCGCACGAGATCGGGCCGCGACGCCGCGACCGCGGCGGCCGTCAGGCCGCCGAGCGACTGGCCGACCAGCACCTGCGGCCGGTCGGTCCAGGCTTCGATCCCGAGGGCGACGTCCGGCGCCAGGACGCGAGCGACGTAGGCGAAGTCGTCGCGCCACGAGGAGTCGCCGTGACCGGGCAGGTCGATCGCCAGCACGGGCAGCCCCAGGGCGAGGACCGTGGTGTCCCACGTGTGCGCGTTGAGCCCGGCGCCGTGAAGCAGGGTGACAGCGGGGGACGCGGCTGCGCCGTCCGGCGTCCACCGCAGCGCGCTCAGCGTCCTCCCGTCGGGAAGTGTCAGGGTCAGGCGCTCGCCGCGGGGAAGGGGGCGGTCGATGCCGGCGTCGGCGGCCTGCTCGGGCAGGAACGAGAACTCGATGGGGTCGCTCACCCGCACATTCTCTCCCACGGCCGCCTCGCCGCGACGCGGCCGCGTGGCGCCCGCCCGTGGGTAGGCTGGCGGAATGACCGAACGGCGTGTCCACCTGTCGCGTTCCGCCCCGCCGGCCTACCAGGCGCTGTCCGCCTTCTCGAAGACCGTGGGGGCCATCGCGGCCGAGGGGGGAGTCGACGCGCGGCTGAAGGAGCTCGTCCAGATCCACACGTCGCAGCTCAACGGCTGCGCCTACTGCGTGCGCGTCCACGTCGAGCGTGCGGTCACGGAGGGCGTGTCCGCCGACGTCATCGCGCAGTTGCCGGTGTGGCGCGACTCCGGGGTCTTCTCCGACCGCGAGCGGGCGGGGCTCGAGCTCGCCGAGGCCTTCACCTTCATCCACGAGGACGGCGTGCCCGACGACGTCTACGACCGCGTGGGCGCCATCCTGAGCGAACAGGAGTACGTCGCACTCAGCTGGATCCTCGTGTCGATCAACGCGTTCAACCGCATCGCGATCGCCGGCCGCTACAGC
Source organism: Microbacterium sp. MF43 (assembly GCF_012847295.1). Lineage (GTDB taxonomy): Bacteria > Actinomycetota > Actinomycetes > Actinomycetales > Microbacteriaceae > Microbacterium. The sequence continues at coordinate 254,174 of NZ_JABBDY010000002.1, read as the reverse complement.
GTGCCGCCGCGCGACGATCTCGCCGGCGAGGACCGTGACGCCGCCTCCGGGGCCGCCTGGTGACGGATTCCGGCGATCCCGTCGTCTCCGGCGCCGTCAATCTTCGCGACGTCGGGGGATTGCCCGCGGGAGCGTCGGTGACCCGCCACGGTGTGCTGTTCCGCTCGGGGAACCTCGCGCAACTCGACGGGGAGGGCACGCGGGCGCTCGGTGCGCTCGGCCTGCGCCGCATCATCGACCTGCGCGCGGACGACGAGGTCTCGTGGGCGCCGAGCCGGATCGAGGGGCTCGACGTGGTCACGCAGCGCGTGCCGCTCTTCCTCGGGTCGGTGGAGTCGTTCTTCGCCGACGACATCAGCCTCGACGAGATGTACCGCCGCCTGGTGGACGACTCCTCGGCGGGTGTCGTCGAGGTCGTGAGGGGGATCGTGACCGACCAGCCGGTGCTCGTGCACTGCACGGTCGGCAAGGATCGCACGGGCGTGACGGTCGCGCTCACCCTTGCGGCCGCGGGAGTGGACCTCGAGGCGGTCGTCGCCGACTACGCCCGCACCGAGGGCCTGCTGCCGGAGTGGCGCAACCGCCGCGTCCTGTCGATGCTGCGGTCGATGCATCCCGAAGCCGTCCACCTCGAGGATCTCGCGACGCGCTCGCCCGCCCCCGTCATGCGCGCCCTGCTGCACGGTGTCCACGAGCGCTACGGCTCGGCGGCCGACTATCTGCAGGCGCACGGCATGACGGCCGACGAGGTCGCCGAGCTGCGACGCGTGCTGCTGCGTTCTCTGTGACGAAGGGTGTCGACTGAGGTTAGGCAACCCTTCATTGCGGGTATACTGGAGGGGCCATGACCCACTCCACCGAGCACAGCGCGGCCGCATGCCGCGCGTCGCGGCACACCCGCGTGCAGCACCTCATCACGGCCGACGAGTCCTCTCTCGCCGACCTCGAGCTCCTGCTGGCGACGCTGCCGATCTGTTCGACGGGCCGGGTGTTCGTGGAGGTTCCGGATGCCTCGTGGCAGGCCGACATCGTCGTGCCGACCCGCATGGTGCTCACGTGGCTTGATCGCTCGCAGCGGTCGGGTGCTCCCGGCACCGGGCGCGGCTGCGCGGCCGGTGAGGCGCTCTCCCGTGCGGTGACGGCGTGGGCCGACGAGATGCTGTGCGCGGAGGACGACGAGACCCGCATCCATCTGCTGGGCGGCTATCTGGGCACGGCCGACATCGTCGACCACCTCACCGCGATGGGAATCCCGGCGCAGTCGATCCACACTCCCGCGCAGTACGGCCTGGCCACCGCGCGCTGAGAAGGTCCGCTGCGCGTCCCCAGGGAGCTTCCCCCCTTGACGAGTGCGCTCATCAGGAGTTCGATGAGCGCCGACGAGTGCCTTGCTCGTCGTTCCGTGATGGAAAGGGGAGGAAGATGCGCAGACCGATGCTGCTGGGGATCGCGGTGGGGGCCGTGATCGTGCTCGGTTCGGCTGGAGGGGCGTTCGCAGGGGAGCGCGGCGGAAGCGGCAAGGAGACGCCGGCGGGCGACAACGCCCGCTCGCTGTGTGCGTTCTCGGGCTTGGACGACATGGACTTCGAGGCTCCTGTGGACCCCGGCGTCGTCCAGAACTGGGGACACATCCCCAAGGAGCTCCGCGACATGTTCAGCGTACGGGGAGCCGCGGAGGTGGCGACGCCCTTCGGAGAAGAAGGCTGCAACGCCAACCTCTACCCGAACAAGTGAGTCCCTGGGGCGCGGTCCGATCGGTTCGGGCCGCGCCTCAGTTCGTTCCCCGCGGGAGGTAGTTGCCGTCCTCGAGCCCGGCCTCGATCTCGAAGCGGTTGCGGAGCGGATCACGCCCCGCGAAGAGGTACAGGAACGGCATCAGCATCCCGTACCGCTCCCACTGCCGCTTGTGGGCGGCTTCGTGCCGAAGGAGCCGGTCGGTGACGCGGCCGTCTCCGGTGAGGAAGCACCCGCCGACGCAGACCCCGCCCCGGGCGAAGGTCCACCTCGGCATGCCCCGGAACACCCACAGGCCTCCGCGCCGCTCGACCCGGCCCGTGCTCCAGAGCCCGCCCCACACCCAGCCGATCGCCGTCCCGTACCAGTAGCCCAGGCGGCTGATCCGCGAGTCGAGGAGCATGTTCGGGATGAGGCGATCGAGGCGCTCGCCGCGTGCGACCGCGCGGTCGGCGGCCGCGCGCCAGCCGGCGGGCGGGGGAGGGATCGGGCTCACGCGAGGGCCCCGACGACCCGCAGGATCGCGCCGAGGTCATCCGTCGCCGTCGCCATGGACGCCGGCGAGTATCCCGCGAGTGAGGCGCCCACGAGCGGCACCTCGCTGCGCACGCGCGCGATGGCTGCGGTGAGTTCGGCCACCGAGAGGCCGAACGGCTCGGGGTGGGCGTTGCCGGCGATCTCGGCCGGATCCAGCACGTCGACGTCGACGTGGATGTAGACGCCGGCGGCGCCGCTGCGGCGGACGGCCTCGACGATGGCGCCGGGGTCGCGCGCGGCGTCGACGTCCATCGCCGTGACTCCCAGCGCGGCGATGGCCTCGAGTTCCGCGTCGTCGTAGGACCGTGCCCCGACGACGAGCACACGCTCGGGCGCGATCGTCCCCGCGGGGAGCGCCAGCCCCGCCTCGCCCTCGCCGAGCACGGCTCGCAGGACCATGCCCGCGAATGCGCCGGATGGTGACGACGACGGGGTGTTGAGGTCGGGGTGCGCGTCGAACCACAGCACCGCCAGAGCCGGCACCTGCTGCACGGCGTGCGCGATGGGCGCGAGCGCGACGCCGCAGTCGCCGCCGATCGTCAGCACCGGATCGGCGTGTCCGTCGAGGGATGCCGCGATCTGATCCCGCACCCGCTGAAGCGAGCTCAGGCGGTGGACACCGGTCCCGAGCGCCTCGCCGGCCTCCATCGGCACGTCGAGGACGGTCGTGGCCGACTTCGGCAGGTCGCCTGCGATCGCCTGCGCGCCGTCGATGAGCTGCATCGCCCGGGAGGAGGGGCTGCCCTGCCACTGCGGGACCACGAGGTAGCGCGTCATCCCCTCATCCTCTCGCAGGGTGCGTCCGGAGCGCATGCGCGGCCGGACGCCATCGGCGAACACGCCGAAGGGCGCCGGCCGCGCGGACCGGCGCCCTTCGGGTCGTGCGCGTTACGGCGTGTACGGCGCGCTCGGCGCATCGATCGCCGCCTGAGCCGGGGCCTGGCCCGACTTGAGGGCGGCGAGGCGCGCCTCGACCTCGGTGAGCTGCCCGATGTCTTCGAGGCTCTCGAACTGCGCGTCCAGCGTCGAGGCGGCGAGCTCCTGCTTTCCGGCCGCGAGCGCCTCCTGACGGCGGACCTTGTCTTCGAAGCGGCCGAGCTCGCTCGTGGGGTCGAGGACGTCGATCGACTTGACGGCGTCGTGGACCTTGTTCTGCGCCTCGGCGGTCTTGGCGCGCGCCAGCAGCTCCGAGCGCTTCGACTTGAGCTGCTCGAGCTTCTGCTTCATGCCGTTGAGGCCGACCTTGAGCTTCTCGACCACCTCGGTCTGCGAGGCGATCGTGGGCTCGACCGCGCGAGCCTCGCTCTCTTCGCTGATCTGGCGCTGCAGCGCGATCTTGGCGAGGTTGTCGAACTTGTCGGCATCCGCGGTGCTGCCGGCGGCACGCAGCTCGTCGGCCTTGCGGCTCGCGGCGAGCGCCTTGTTGCCCCACTCGGTCGCCGCCTGGATGTCCTCCTGGTGGTCGCGCTCGAGCAGACGCAGGTTGCCGATCGTCTCGGCGATGGCCGCCTCGGCGTCGGCGATCGAGTTGGTGTAGTCGCGCACCAGCTGGTCGAGCATCTTCTGCGGGTCCTCGGCGGAGTCGAGGAGTGCGTTGATGTTGGCCTTCATGAGGGTCGAGATACGACCGAAGATGGACTGCTTCGCCATCGGTTTTCCTTCCTATCGGACAAGAGCGGTGTTCAGACGTGTGGGGGATGCCGCGACCGCGGCGCGTGATCGGATCAGAAGCGGCCACCTCCTCGGCGTGCGCGCGTTCCTCCGCCGCCGAAGCTTCCGGGGCGGATCCCGCCGCCTCCTCCGCCGAGCATGCCGCCCAGCCCGCCGCCGAGGCCGCCGAGGCCTCCGGAGGACCGGCCGCCCCCGCCCATCATGGAGTTGATGAGGATGCCGCCGAGCACGGCGCCCAGCATGCCGCCGTCTCCGCCGCCCTGCGAGGGGCCGCCGAACATTCCGCCGCCACCGCCGAACGCGCCGACGTCGCTCTGCGCGGCCTGGATCGCCTGCCCGGCGAGCTGGTCGGCGCGCTGCGCGTGCTGCATCGCCTGCTGGGGATCGCTCGCCTGCAGCTGCTGGGCGCGGACGAGCGCCGCTCCCGCCTCGGCGAGCCGGGTCCGAGCCGTCGCGCCGACCGCGCCGCGCCGTGCGGTGACGTAGTCCTCGGCGGTGGAGACCTGCGCCTGGGCCTGCATGATGAGCTGGCCCACCATCTGCCGGGCCCGCTGCGCCTGCACCTCGGCATCGCGGACGCCCTGCACGAGGGCGTCGATCTGACGGTTCGCCGCTTCGAGGCCCTGAAGCGCGAGAAGCGGCCGCTTCGCCGGGCCGGTGAGGTTCGCCCGTGCGGCGGCGATCTGCTGCTCGGTGGCCGTGACGGCGGCCGCCACGCGGCCGTCGGCGTCGGGGAGCGCCCGCGCCGCGGCGATGTCCTGCTCGAGCTCGGCGATGAGCGCGGCGGCGTTCTGCTCGCCCGCGGCGAGGTCGTCGGCGAGCTTGCCGATCGCGGTCTGGAGCAGCTCGGCCTGTCCGACGGCCTCCTCGGCCGCGCGGATGCCCACGGCGGCCTCGCCTCCCTTGCCGGCGCCGATGTCTCCCTGTGCCGCGGCGAGCTGCTCGTCGGCGAAGGCGAGCCGCTGCCGGGCCTGCTCGGGGTTGTCGGCGATGGTGGCGAGCGCTTCCGCGGCATAGGACGAGCGCAGGGCCTGGAGGCGCGCGGCCGCGCCGTCGAGCGAGGCTGCGACGCGCTCGCGGTCCTCCTGCACGCGCGCGAGCACTTCGGGCGCGTTCTGCTCGAGCTTGCGCAGCTCGTCGAACGCTGCGGCCTTCTCGTCGAGCGAGGTGTTCGCCTGCTCGCACAGCGCGATGATGCGGGTGTTCCAGCCGCGCGCGTCCTGCTCCGAGTCGGGCGTCGCGTCGTCGAGCTGCTGTTTCAGGGTGAAGGCCTCGTCGAGGTTCGCCTTCGCCTGCGCGAGCGCCTGCTCGAACTCCACCGTGGCGGCGTCGCCGAACTGGGCTCGCGCGAACTGCAGCTCCTGCGCGCTGGTTCTGACGGCGTCGTCGGTTTCGACGAGGGCGGATGCCGCGCGCTTCTCCAGCTCGTCGAGGGGCACCTCCTCGACGGCGGGTGCCGTGCCGCCCGCGGGGCCGGTCGCGCGTCGACGACGACGAAGGAACATCACCAGCAGCACGATGCCGACGATCACGGCCGCCCCGACGAGCAGCCAGGTGAACCAGCTCGAGCCACCGGCACCGGGAGCTCCCGAGCCGCCCTCGGCGTCGGTGATCCCGTCCGCCGCGGCGTCGACGGCGCCCAGCCAATCGTCCTGCCGGAGGGCGGGCTGGATGTGCTCCTGCTCGACGGTGGCGACCTGCTCCGGCTCGAGCGGTCCGTCGGAGGAGCCGGAGAGGTAGTACTGCCTGCCTTCGGTGGCGACCGCGAGCAGGTACTGGGTGGTGCCGAGGCCGTTGGCGTCGGCAGTCTGGTTCGCCCAGCCCTCGGCGTCGGCAGGGTCGGTGAACTGGTCGACGTACACGACCCACAGGTCGATGCCGGTGTCGGCCTTCAACTGCTCGAGGCGCTGCTCGGCCTCTGCTTCCTCGGCGGGTGTGAGCACATCGGCGTCATCGAGGACGTAGGCCGATCCGAGCTGGACGGGCGGTGTCGCGGACGCGGGGGTGACTGCGATCGCGGTGAGAGCGACCACCGCAGCGGACGCCAGCGCTGCAGCCCGTCGCAGTCGCATCGATCCCCCCTCTGGGACTCGGGTAACCCCCTCGGGCGAGTCTATTCAGGCCCGGGGATACGACGGTAGCCCACCGCGATCGCGCAACGTGTGTGTTCGCCGAGAACCCGGGTCGCTCCCCGTGCGGGCGGGTGCGGGGCGGTAGCGTCTCGGATCCGGAGGACCCATGGACGATCGCTACGGCACCGATGTGCTCGCCGCCGGATGGCGCACGCAGGGCACCCGACAGCTGACGCGGGTCGAGGCATCCCGCGACCTCGTCGTCGAGGTGGCCGACGACGGCTTCTGCGGCGCGGTGGTCGGGCTCGCGTCGGGAATGGTCGAGCTCGAGGACCGGCACGCGCGCCGGCGCCTCTTCCCCCTCGGCGCCGGCTTCCTCGTCGACGGAGAGGACGTCGTGCTGATCGCCCCCACGTCCGCGCCGGCTCGAAGCGGGCCGCAGCGCACCGCGTCGGGGTCGTTCGCGGCCGCCGAGTCGCGCGCCCGGGTGGCGCGCGCCAGCCGCATCTTCGTCGAGGGTCGCCATGACGCCGAGCTCGTGGAGAAGGTGTGGGGCGACGACCTGCGCGCGGAAGGCGTGGTCGTGGAGTACCTGCAGGGCATCGACCTGCTCGAGGATGCTCTCACCGAGGCGCCGCCGTCGGCCGAGCGCCGGTACGGGGTGCTCGTGGACCACCTGGTGCCGAACTCGAAGGAGTCGCGCATCGCCCAGGCGATCGAACGGGGGCCGCACGGCCGCCACCTGCGCATCGTGGGCCACCCGTGGATCGACGTGTGGCAATGCGTGACGCCGCGCGCGATGGGCATCGCGGCCTGGCCCGAGGTGCCGCGCGGCGTCGACTTCAAGGTCGGCGTGTGCCGCGCCCTCGGCTGGCCCGCACGCGACCAGGCCGACCTCGCGCGGGCATGGCAGCGCATCCTGGGATCGGTCCGGACCTATCGCGATCTCGAGCCGGCGTTCCTCGGGCGCGTCGAAGAGCTCATCGACTTCGTGACCGCCTGAGGGCAGAGGTCCTGCCCGTTGTCAACGGGTTCTGAGGCGACCGGGGCGCTGTTAGCTTTGCGCGATGCGCGCGCCGTGGCGCGTCCAGAGGGGGATCGCCGTGACTCGACTGACAGGAAGCACCACGCTCGGGTTCGATTCGATCGACACCGTTCCCGAGTTCGCGAGACTGACGGCCGCCCTCGGCGGCGAGGACTGGGGTGCTGCCGAGGCGGAGCTGCGGGCTCTGCCACCCGACGAGGCGGCGTACGCGATGTCGCTGATCGGCGAGATCGACGGCATCGAGGGGTTCCTCGAGGAGGCGGTCCGCGTCGCACCCCGCTCCGCGTGCGCCCGTGCGACCCTGGCCGTGCGCGACATCGCCATCGGCTGGCAGATCCGCACGGGCGCACGGGCTGACAACGTGTCGCGCGAGCAGTTCGAGGGCTTCCGCGCGTGGCTCGTGGCAGCCGAGCGGCTGCTCATCGACGCCTGCGCGCTCGAGGAGGCCTTCGCCCCGGCGTGGGGCGTGCGGGTGCTCACGGCACGTGCTCTCGAGGTCGGGCCGTCCGAGGCCTGGCGGCGCTTCGACCGCCTTCGCGCGCTGTCGCCGGATGACCTCCCGGCCCAGACCCACATGCTCGAGTACCTGCTGCCGAAGTGGGCCGGCAGCGATGAGCAGGCTCGCTCGTTCGCGCACGACACGGCCGCCGCGGCCCCGCCGGGCTCGCACAGTGGAGCGCTCGTCGCCGTGTACCACGTGGAGCGCTGGCTCGAGCTCGACGGCGACGAGCCGGGCCGTCAGTACATGACCCAGCCGCAGGTGATCGAAGAGCTGAGGGATGCCGCAGCCCGGTCGGTCCTCCACGAAGACAGCCGGCCGGGGCCTCTCTCGGTGCAGGCCCACAGCGCCTTCGCCATGGCCTTCTGGCTTGCGCGTCGCGAAGAGGAGGCGGCCGTGCACTTCCGTGCCATCGGGGATCGAATCACGGAGTTCCCGTGGAGCTTCGCCTTCGACGAGGCGAGCGGCGTCGCGGCCGTGCGCACGCGCATCCTCGCCGAGCAGGGCGGCGGCCATGAGTGAGGCGGGCGGGCGCGAGGAGAGGAGCGGCGGCTTCGACGCCATCCGCGACCTGGACGGTCTGGTCGCCGGCGCCGTCGTCGACGGGGTCCGGGTGCTCACGGCTCCCGGCGAGGGGGACCAGGTCGCCGCGGGCATCGTGTTCCGTGTGGGATGGGCCGACGAGCAGCTCGCCCGCAGCGGCATCACCCACCTCGTGGAGCATCTGGCGCTCTTCGGAAGGAACCCCGGCGACATCCACCACAACGGGACGACCGACGAGTTCTCGACGCACTTCCACGCGACGGGGTCGCCCGAGAAGGTCGTGCAGTTTTTCAACGACGTCTGCGCCGCGCTGCGCTCGCTGCCGCTGGATCGCGCGGAGGTCGAGAAGGGCGTCCTCGAGACCGAAGCGGCGCGCCGCGGCTCCGGTCTCGCCGAGCGCATGCGGCTCGAGCGGTACGGCGCTCGAGGCCCGGGCCTCGGCGGATACGAGGGATTCGGTCTGCCCGCGATCACCGCCGACGATGTCTCGGGCTGGGTGGCCGAGCGGTTCACCGCCGAGAACGCGGTCGCCTGGATCACCGTCGACGAGTTGCCGGACGGGCTCGATCTGCGTCTCCCGCAAGGGCGCGCGTGGCCGGTTCCCGAACCCGCGGACCTGCTGACCGAGACGCCGGCGTTCTTCCGCGGTGCACCGGGCGGCCTGCTCCTCGAGGCGATCGTGCCCGCCACCGCCGCGAGTCTCGTGTTCTCGCAGGTGCTCTCCCGCGCCCTCTTCCGGGTCCTCCGGCAGGAGAACGGCCTCTCGTACGAGGCGCGGTGCGACTGGGAGCGGCTCGACGCCAGCCACGCGCGCCTGACGCTGTTCGCCGACGCGCTGCCCGAGAAGCAGGCTGCCGTCGTGGGAGAGGTCGTCGACCTCCTGGCCGCCCTGCGCGTCGGGAGGGTCGACGGATCCGACCTTCAGGCGGCGCAGGCCTCCGTCGAGGAGCTGAGGGGAGCCTCGTCGCTCGGGGCGCGCCTGCTGCCGTCGACGGCGTTCAAACTCGCTGCCGGGATCGACAGCCGCGGCCCCGAGCGCCTGGCCGAGGAGTTCGCCTCGGTCACGGCGTCGGACGTCATCGACCAGGCGCAGCAGTTCTCGCAGGCAGCACTCGCGCAGATCCCCGAGGGGAGCCTCGACTGGGCGGGCTTCACCGCGCGGCCGGCCTGGTCGCAGGCGGAGGTCGACGGCCGAGCCTATAGCCGCCGCGGGCAGGATGAGGCGGCCCTCGTCATCGGCGACCGCGGGGTGATGATGCGCGAGCCGGAGGGGTTCGTGACGGTGCTCTTCGACGAGGCCGAGGCCCTCGAGGCCTGGCCCGACGGCGCGCGACGGATCGTCGGTGCAGACGGGTTCCAGATCCTCATCGAGCCCACCCTCTACGACGGGATGCCGGGCGACGCCGTTGCTGCGATCGATGCGGCGGTGCCCGCCGGCTTGCACATCCCGAGACCCGCCCGGGACCCGGACTCGATCCCGCGCCCCGCCTGACCACCGGAATGTATCGCGAGGGGCCGCCGGGCACTCCTTGAGGAGGGGGCGAGCGCGGGGCTCGCCTGTCTACCGAGGAGGTGGCCGTCATGGCCGAGATCGAATCGAAAGACGCGCGCATGCTCGCCGGAGTCGAGCTCAACGCGCTGGCGCTCGCCGGGGTCTTCCCCAAGGAGCGCCTGGTCGGAGCGGAGGTGTCGGCTCAGGCGACGCCCGTGTACGACATCACGGGGGCGGTGCTCTTCCATCGGCTCCCGGTCGAGCGCGGGCGCGAGCAGCTGGGCGCGGCCGACGTGGCTGCGGATCCGGTGATGGGCGACGTCCTGATCGCGTACGCAGACGGGATGATCTGGAACCCGGATGCGCTCACGGGCGAGGCGCGCGAGGTCGCGCGACGCCGAGGGTACGAGGTCGACGGCGCCGACGAGGCGCGATTCGTCGCCTACAGCTATCCGAAGCTGGGAGTGCAGTTCCTCCGCGGCGGGGAGGAGATCGCGCTGCTGGAGCTCTTCACGTGGGAGCCGGTGCCGCCGGCGGGTGCGCAGAGCAAGGAGCGCACGCCGCTCGAGCCGGAGAACTTCGAGCGGTGGAGTCTCATCGAAGAGCTTCCGGCGACGCAGCGACGTTCGCGGGCCAAGCGGTTCCACGAGCGGCTGCGCAGCATCGGCGAGCTCAAGATCCCGCGCCGCGTGTACGAGATCGATCCCGATGTGTGGCGCGACATCCTGGTTTTCCAGCTCGTCGAGACGCGCGAGATCCGCTACTCGCTGCGGACCAGCCACCACACCCCCTGCTACGAGCTGCGGGGGCAGGAGACCAACGTGTGGTGCGTGGGGGCGAGCTCCCAGATGCTGCTCGACTTCTACCGCTACGAGTACACGCAGGACCGGCTGGCCGAAGAGCTCGGCCTCGGCACGAAGTCGAATCCGAACGGTCTTCCCTACAGCCAGGTGGCGCACGTCGTCACGGCACTGGAGGCGCTCACCGGCAACGGACTGGACGTGACGATGATCACGAATCCCACGTTCGCGACGTTCCGCAACGAGATCCGCGCCAACCGGCCGCTCATCAGCTTCGTGCCGGGGCACTCCCGGACCGTCGCCGGCTTCACCGAGACGCGGATCCCGGTGCTGTTCGGCGGGTCCAACCGGGGGCTGCTGGTCTATGACCCCTGGCCGCCGAACGCCGGCGTGATCACCCGGTGGGAGAACTTCGCCACGCAGACGTACCAGTACGCCTACACGGCCGAGGTGACCAAGATCTAGTCATGGCAGATCTCGCACAGGTGCGCAGCAGAGCCGGGGAGTTCGCGGACGACCCGGCTCTGCTCGGCGACCCGATCGGCATCCGCGACGCAAGCGGGGAGCTCGCGGCATGGTTCGTGCCGCAGGTGTCGGGGAACCGGCTCCTCGGCTTCGTCGAGCTGATGCCCGACCTCGCCCACCGGCGCACGTCGAGGTTCGGGACGCCGCAGGACGCGCGCGCGTGGCTCGACCCGGCCGCGGTGCGCGAGCGCGCCGCCGAGGCGCTCGCGCCCGGCGAGGCCGCCGGGGATCCCTACCTGTCCTTCGATGGCGCGCTCGACCGCCGCGCCTGGGCGGTGCCCGTCGACGGGACCTCCGATGTCGTGTTCGTCGCGGGCGAGGCCGTGTGGCGGGGTCGGCGCGGAGAGGATGCCGTCGGCGGGCCTGGGTAGCCTGGAGGGGTGTCCGACCCCGTTCCCCCCGCCGAGACTCCCGCACGCACCTTCCGCGACCGGCCGGTGTCGTTCGTGCGGCGGAGCGGTCGCATGTCCGAGGCGCAGGAGCGCGCGTGGGAGGAGCTCTCGCCGCGGTACGTGATCGAGTCGCCCCGTGCGATCGCGTCGACGAGCGTCCGCCCGGGCTCGGCCATCCGGCCCGCGGAGGTCTGGGGGCGCGAGGCCCCGCTCATCGTCGAGATCGGGTCGGGTCAGGGCCACGCGATCGTGCATGCCGCGGCATCCCGCCCCGACACCGACTTCCTCGCCATCGAGGTCTTCAAGGCCGGGCTCGCCCGCACCATGCTCGATGCCGACAAGGCGGGCGCGCGCAATCTGCGGCTCGTCGAGGCGAACGCGCCCGAGGTGCTCGAGCACCTCCTGCCCGAGGCATCCGTCTCCGAACTCTGGGTGTTCTTCCCCGACCCGTGGCACAAGAAGAAGCACACGAAACGCCGGCTCGTGACGCCGGAGTTCGCGGCGCTCGCCGCGCGGGCGCTGACGGACGGCGGGATGCTGCGGCTCGCGACCGACTGGGAGGACTACGCGCGCCAGATGCGCGACGTCATGGCGGAGGCTCCGGACTTCGCGCCGGCGTTCGAGGGGGAGTGGGCGCCCCGGTTCGACGGGCGCGTGCTCACGGCGTTCGAGCGCAAGGGCGCGCGAGTCGGACGAGAGATCCGCGATCTGGCGTACGCGCGCGTCCCGAGGCGATGAGCGGCGAGCAGCGCGAGCCGGTGACCGCCCCCGGGGCGGAGCAGGCGCCCGGCGCGCGGGACCCGTGGCGTTTCGTGCGCCCGCTGGGTCATCGCGACTTCCGCATGCTGTTCGGGGCGGTGGTGCTGTCGATCTTCGGCGCAGGCATGTGGGCCGTCGTGATGGTCTACACGGTGATCGGCGCCGGCGGAGGGCCCGTCGACCTGTCGGTCGTGGCCGCCGCCAACGCGGTCGGACTGCTGCTGTGCGCGATCCCGGGCGGCATCGCCGCCGACCGGATCGCCCGGCGGCTGCTGCTGCGGATCGTCGAACTCGTCAACCTGCTCGCGATCACGTCGGTCGCGGTCGCGGGCGTGCTGGGAGTCGTCACGATCCCGCACCTGACGATCGTCGCCTTCCTCCTCGGTGCGGGCGCCGGGTTCTTCTTCCCCGCGTACAGCGCGATCCTGCCGCGCATCCTCCCGCCCGCTCAGCTGCTCGCGGCCAACGGTCTCGAGGGGGCGATCCGGCCCGCTCTTCAACAGGCGGCCGGACCCGCCGCTGCGGGCATCATCGTGGCGGCGGTCCTCGCGCCGGCCCACGCCGCGTGGGGCGTCGTCGCGGCGCACGCGGTCGCGCTCGTGCTGCTGCTGTTCGTGCGGCCCGAGCCCGAGGCCGCCGCCGGACAGGTCCGCGAGGCGCCGGAGGGCGTACGCGGGGTGTTCCACGACCTGAAGGAGGCGGTGGGTTTCACCGTCCGCACGCCGTGGCTGCTGTGGACGCTCCTGTTCGCGACGGGCTGGGTGCTGGTCTTCGTCGGACCCGAGGAGGTGCTGCTGCCGTTCGTCACGCGGGACCGCGTCGGCGAGGACCCGCGGCTGTTCGGCTTCCTCCTCGCCATCTACGGGATCGGGGGAGTGGCGGGCTCGATCTTCGTGTCGTCGATGAAGCTGCCCCGGCGCTACCTCACCGCGATGATGGGCGTGTGGGGCGTGAGCACGCTGCCCTTCGCGATCGTCGGCATCACCCACGAGTACTGGCTCATGGCGGTGTGCCTGTTCCTCGTCGGGTTCGGCTTCAGCTACGGCAACGTGATCTGGGGAACGCTCCTGCAGCGGCGCGTGCCCACGCACATGCTCGGTCGCGTGTCGAGTCTGGACTTCTTCGTCTCGCTCGCCCTCATGCCGCTGTCGATGGCGCTCGCCGGCCCGCTCGCCGAAGTCGTCCCCGTCGAGGCCATCTTCATCGCGGCGGGCGTCATCCCGCTCTTCCTCGGTGCGATCGCCTATGTGGTGGCCCGCATGCCGCAGGATGAGATGGCGCACCCGCTCGACCACTGAACCGGAGACCCATGCCCGCCCATCCCGCCGCCGCGCCCGTCACGACGCTGCCCGCGTGGTCGTGGCGCCTGGCTCCCGCGTTCGTGGTGTGCCTGGCCGCGCCGGCGTTCTTCGTGGTGCGGGTGGCGTGGCTCGGCTGGGTGCTGCTGGCCGTGGGGCTGGTGCTCGCGCTCGTCGTGGAGCGGGCGGATGCCTCCCCCGCCGGCGCCGAGGAAGAACCGGGGTCGCCGCGGCGGCCGTCGATCCTGCGCGATCTGTCGCTCATCGCGATCGGTCTGCTGATCGTCAGCGCCATCCCGCTCAAGGCCGAGCTCGACAACGTGGCGATCCTGCGGTTCGCCGTCGCGCTCGGCGGCGCGGTGGCGGTGCCGTACGCGATCTCGCGATGGGTGTACCGCGATCACGCGATCCGCTTCCCGTGGCGCGGGGGCGGCCGATGGACCGCCTTCCAGTGGTCGTGGCTGGCGGCGGTGCTGGTGCTGGGGTGGCTGATCCTGCCGTTCTACTTCATCACGTCGGGCGTGTACCTCAACTGGCCGGTGGTCGACACCCCGGATCTCATCGCGCGGCTCTTCGTCGGCGTGGGGGCGGTCGGCATCTGGGACGAGCTCTTCTTCATCTGCACGTGCTTCGCGCTGCTGCGCCGCCACTTCCCGTTCTGGCAGGCCAACGTCCTGCAGAGCATCGTGTTCGTGTCGTTCCTGTGGGAGCTCGGGTATCAGGCGTGGGGGCCGGTGCTCACGATCCCCTTCGCCTTCCTCATGGGCTTCATCTTCATGCGCACCCGCTCGCTCGCGTATGTCGTGACGGTGCACCTCCTCTTCGACGCGGTCGTCTTCCTCGTGCTGGTGCATGCGCACAACCCGGGCGTGCTCGACTGGCTCTTCCTCGTCTGACCCCGAGGTGCACAGGGGGTGCGCAGGGAGGTCGGCTACCGTGGATGGCGGATCCCGACCGGATCCCCGGACGACGGATCAGTACCCGGTAAGCGACAAGACTGGCCAGGAGCACAGTCATGGCGTGGGTCATCCTCATCCTCTCGGGCATCCTCGAAGCGGTCTGGGCCACGGCGCTCGGCAAGAGCGAGGGGTTCACGAAACTCTGGCCGGCCGTCGTCTTCGGCGTCGGGCTCGTGCTCAGCATGGGCGGCCTCGCGTGGGCGATGCGCGACATCTCGACCGGCACCGCGTACGCGGTCTGGGTCGGCATCGGCGCATCCCTCACGGTTGCGTACGCGATGATCACCGGTGACGAATCCTTCTCCATCGTGAAGATGCTGCTGATCCTCGGCCTGGTCGGCTGCGTCGTCGGACTCAAGCTCGTCGGTCACGAGTGATCCGAGGGTGGGATGCCGCGGCATCCCACCCCTGCGAACGCGCTGTCGGCGGAGGGGCTAGTACTCGCCGCGACGCTGTGCCAGTCTGCCCGCAGGAAGCCGATGCCAAAGGGGTCGTCGGCAGAAAGGGCAGCACCATGCCGATCAACAACAGGCGCGTCTGGGCGGTGGCCACCATCGCCGCCTTGAGCGCGTCGGTCGCTTTCGCGAGTCCCGCATACGCGGCGCCGAACAACAATTCGGTGAAGAAGATCACCAAAGCCGTGACGCTGGAAGGGGTCATGGAGCACCTCGAGGCGTTCCAGGACATCGCCGACCAGTACGGAGACCGTGCCGCCGGGCGGCCGGGGTACGAGGCATCCGTCGACTACGTCGTCGCGGAGCTCGAAGCCGCCGGTTACACGCCGACGGTGCAGGCTTTCGAGTTCGACTACTTCGACGAGAACAACGAACTCATCCGCATCAGCCCGAACCCTCGCGTCTTCGCCGACGAGGACGAGTTCACGCGCAACACCTTCGACTCCGGCAGTCCCGAGGGCACGGCGACCGGAGCGCTGTACCCGGTCGACCTCGTGCTGAACCCTGCGGGTCCGGCCAACTCGAGCAACAGCGGCTGTGAGGCGGCGGACTTCGCCGGCATGCCGGCAGGCAGCGTCGCACTGGTGCAGCGCGGCACGTGCGGCTTCGCCGTCAAGGTGCTCAACGCGCAGGCGGCGGGCGCCTCGGCCGTCATCGTGATGAACGAGGGCCAGCCCGGCCGCACCGGTCTGATCAACATGATCGGAGACGCGACCGGACTCACCATCCCGGCCGTGTTCGCCACGTACGCGACCGGTGTCGACCTGGCTTCGACGCCGAACTCGACTGTTCGCGTGACGGTGTCGTACGACGCCGACGTGCGCACCGCGTGGAACGTGCTGGCCGAGACATCCGCGGGCAATGACGACAACACCGTGATGGCCGGCGCGCACCTCGACAGCGTTCAGGACGGCGCGGGCATCAACGACAACGGCTCGGGCAGCGCAGCGCTGCTGGAGACGGCGATCCAGATGTCGAAGACCAAGCCCAACAACACCGTGCGCTTCGCGTGGTGGGGTGCTGAGGAGAGCGGGCTGCTCGGGTCGGAGCACTACGTCGCGAGCCTGACCGACGAGGAGATCGGCGACATCGCGCTGTACCTCAACTTCGACATGATCGCGTCGCCGAACTACACGTTCGGCATCTACGACGGCGACGAGTCCGACTTCACCGCGCCGGTCGTGGTGCCGGAGGGCTCGGCTCAGATCGAGGACGTCTTCGAGTCGTTCTACGACAGCGTCGGCGAGCCGTACAAGGGCACGGAGTTCTCGGGGCGCTCGGACTACGGTCCGTTCATCGCGGTGGGCGTTCCCGCCGGCGGCCTCTTCACCGGAGCCGAGGCTCCCAAGACCGCGGCGGAAGCGGCTGTGTGGGGCGGCGTGCCCGCCGCGCAGCTCGACCCCTGCTACCACGAGCCGTGCGACAACCTCACCGGTGAAGGTCACGACGATGCGCTGTATGCCGCTCTCGAGGAGTACTACGACCTCGTGGGCAACATCAACTTGTGGGCGCTCGACGTGAACTCCGACGCGGTCGCGGCGGCGATCATGACGTTCGCGTTCGACACGTCCACCGTGAACGGTGTGTCGGCACCCGGCAAGTCGCACGGCAAGGCGAACGTGAAGAGCCTGGAGGCCATGCAGAACCGCTTCTCCAGCTGAGCGGAGAGGGCCGGTTCCTCACGTTCAACCTGACGTCGAATCGACTTCTTCGTGAACTCTTGACGACGTCCGGTCCCTGAGTAGATTCGGTCCTGCGAAGAGAAAACAGACACGAAGGACCCGAAAGGGACCCGATACGGAAACCGCACATCGCATGATGATCGCCCCGAGGCTCCGGCCCCGGGGCGATCTTCATTTTCCCGCGCACGTGCGCGGATCTCCCGCCGCCCCTCCCGCGCCCCCATGCCCGTTCCGCACGCCCGTTCCCCCCGGTCGTCGAGCGAGCGGAGCGAGTCGAAACGCGTCGACTATTCAGTGTTGCCAAGTACCGGTACTTAGTGTTACCGTCTAGTAGTACTCAGCGACACAGAGTAGAAGGAGGTGAGGCGCTATGGGCAATCAGATGACCGAGATGCTCAAGGGCACTCTCGAAGGGATGGTGCTCGCCATCCTCGCCGGCCGTCCCGCGTACGGATACGAGATCACGGCACGGCTTCGCGACCAGGGATTCGCCGACATCGTCGAGGGCACCGTGTACGCCCTCCTGGTCCGCATCGAGCAGAAGGGCCTGGTCGACGTCGAGAAGGTGCCGTCGGAGAAGGGCCCGCCGCGCAAGGTCTACACGCTCAACCCGCAGGGGCGCGAGCAGCTTGAAGAGTTCTGGAGGACGTGGAGCTTCCTCGCCGAACGGATCGACCAGCTCCACACCGAAAACACCGAAGGAGAGAACTGACATGGCCGCGAAGTGGATCGAATTCCTGACCGGTTCGCTCGACGACAAGCGGGCGTACCGCCAGTACAAGGCGCGGATCGCGGCGCTGCCCGAGCCCTACGGCACGGCGGCGAAAGCCTTCGAGCGCTACTTCATGTACAACGGCGGCATCACCGACGGCGACCCCGCCGTGATGATCACCATGCTGAACGATTTCGCCGACCTCTGGGAGCGGGCCGCGGCCGACCAGACCCCCGTCGACGACATCGTCGGAGACGACCCGGTCGAGTTCGCCGAGGCCTTCGCCGCGGCCTACGCCGGCAAGCGCTGGATCGACAAGGAGCGCGACCGTCTCAACGACACCATCCGCGGACTGAACAAGGAGGATTCCGAATGAGCACCACCGCCATCCGCGTTCGCGGAATCGAGAAGTCGTTCAAAGACCTCTCCGTCCTGCGGGGCGTCGACTTCGATGTCGACGCGGGCTCGATCTTCGCGCTGCTCGGCTCGAACGGCGCGGGCAAGACGACGCTCGTCCGCATCCTCGCCACGCTGCTGAAGGCCGACGCGGGCACCGCGTCCGTGCACGGACACGACGTCGCCACGGCGGCGGGCGAGGTCCGCGACTCGATCAGCCTCACGGGGCAGTTCGCGGCGGTCGACGAGATCCTCACGGGTCGTGAGAACCTCGTCCTGGTCGCCAAGCTCCGCCATCTCGACGATCCCGGTGCGGTGGCCGACGAGCTCCTCGCTCGCTTCGCCCTCACCGACGCGGGGGGCCGCAAGGCGTCGACCTACTCGGGCGGCATGCGTCGCCGGCTCGACATCGCGATGAGCCTGATCGGCGATCCGCCGGTCATCTTCCTCGACGAGCCGACGACGGGCCTCGATCCGCAGGCCCGCATCGAGGTGTGGCAGACCGTCAAGCAGCTCGCCGAGGGCGGCACGACCGTGCTCTTGACCACGCAGTACCTCGACGAGGCCGAGCAGCTGGCCGACCGCATCGCGATCCTCCACAAGGGGACGATCATCCAGAACGGCACGCTCGCCGAGCTCAAGCAGCTCCTGCCGCCCGCTCAGGTCGAGTACATCGAGAAGCAGCCCTCGCTCGAGGATGTCTTCCTCGCTCTCGTCGGCGATTCCGGCGAAGAGGGCCCCGCCGCGGACGCGAGCGGTGCCACGACACGAAAGGACCTCCGATGACCACGCACGCTCTCGCCGACACCGCCGTCCTCACCGGCCGGTCGCTGCGGCACATCTCCCGCAGTCCCGACACCATCATCACCACGGCGGTCATGCCGATCGCGTTCATGCTGCTGTTCGTCTTCGTCTTCGGCGGCGCGATCGACACCGGTTCGTTCGAAGGCTCGTACGTCGACTACCTGCTGCCGGGCATCCTCCTCATCACGATCGCCTCGGGCATCTCCTACACGGCCTACCGGCTGTTCCAGGACATGCAGGGCGGCATCTTCGAACGCTTCCAGTCGATGCCGATCGCGCGCGCGGGCGTGCTGTGGGCGCATGTGCTGACGTCGATCGTGTCCAACGGCGTCTCGCTCGTCGTGGTGGTCGGGGTGGCGCTGCTGCTCGGCTTCCGCACCGGCGCCGGCGTCGGGGCCTGGCTGGCCGTGGCGGGAATCCTCTTCCTGTTCACGCTGGCGCTGACCTGGCTGGCCGTGATTCCGGGCCTCACGGCCAAGACGATGGACGGAGCGGTCGCGTTCTCGTACCCGCTCATCTTCCTGCCGTTCCTCAGCTCGGCGTTCGTGCCCACCGAGTCCATGCCGGCGCCGGTCGCCTGGTTCGCCGAGAACCAGCCCGTCACGCCGATCGTGAACACCATCCGGGCGCTGTTCACACAGCAGCCCGTCGGCACCGAGATCTGGGTCGCGCTCGCCTGGTGCGTGGGCATCCTGGTCGTCGCCTACGGGTTCGCCACGGCGATCTATCGTCGCAAGATCCGCTGAGCGGGGACGGATGCCTCGGCATCCGCCACTAGACAAGAAGGGCCGCCCCTCGGGGCGGCCCTTCTTGTCGTGCGTGCGGGTTACGGCGCCAGGAGCTGCGAGACCTGGTCGAGGGCTCCCGGCTGAAGCCGGTAGTAGGCCCACGTGCCGCGCTTGGAGCGCGAGAGGAAGCCGGCCTCGGTGAGTACCTTGAGGTGGTGCGACACCGTGGGCTGCGCGAGACCGATCGGCTCGATGAGGTCGCAGACGCACGCCTCCTGGTCGGGGCTGGCGGCCACGATCGACAGCAGCCGGAGTCGCGCCGGGTCGGCGAGGGCCTTCAGCGTGCCGGCGAGCTGCTCGGCGTCGCGCTGCGCGAGCGGCTCGGTGGCGAGCGGCTGACAGCACGCGGTCGCGGTGATGTCGGTGACGGGGAGCGTCGTGACCATGCATCGACAATAGTCGATATTGACAGCCATCGATAGACCTGCCCATACTGAACATCGACATCGATCGATATGGAGGAGCCATGACCCTGCTGGAGCTCACGCCGAGAGTGCCGACGACCGACCGCCTCACCGCCCTGCCGGTGGCCATCGTCGGCGCCGGACCGGTCGGACTCGCCGCCGCGGCGAACCTGGCCGAGCGAGGCATCGACTTCGTGATCCTCGAGGCGGGCTCGAGTGTCGGCTCGTCGATCCGGCTGTGGGGGCACGTGCCGATGTTCTCGCCGTGGCGCTACCTCGTCGATCCTGCCTCGCGGCGGCTGCTCGAGGCATCCGGCTGGCGAATCCCCGCCGAAGACCGTGCGCCCACGGGCGGCGAGCTCGTGACGCAGTATCTCGAGCCGCTCGCCGCGCTCGACGAGATCGGCCCGCGCATCCGCTTCGGAACGCGGGTGGTCGCCGTCGCGCGCGAAGGGATGGACCGCACGCGCACCGCGGGGCGCGACCGCACGCCGTTCGTGCTGCGGGTCGTCGAGGACGGCGTCGTGAGCGAGCTCTCGGCGCGCGCGGTGATCGATGCCTCCGGAACCTACCTGTCGCCGAACCCGCTGGGGTCGACCGGGCTCGACCCGATCGGATGGGAGCAGGCATCGGATGCCGTCACCCACGCGCTCCCCGACGTGACGGGCGGCGACCGCGAACGGTTCGCCGGACGCCGCGTCACGGTCGTCGGGGCGGGGCACTCCGCCGCGAACACGCTGATCCGCCTCGCCGAGCTGGCCGAGTCCACGCCCACCCGCGTCGCGTGGCTGATCCGCAATCGCAGCGCCGTGCGGGTGTCGTCCGACCCCGGCGACGAGCTGCCCGACCGCGCGCGGCTCGGGTCGCGGCTCGACCGCCTGGTGGCAGAGGGTGCGATCGAGCTGATCGACTCGTTCGAGATCGGCGCCGTCGAGCCTCTCGCCGACGGAGGAGTGCGGCTCGTGGGCACGCGCCGGGGCGAGCACGCGTCGCACGAGACCGATGTCGTCGTGAACGCGACGGGCTTCCGGCCCGACCTGGCCATGCTGCGCGAGGTGCGGCTCGACCTCGACGACATCGTCGAGGCGCCGCGCCTGCTCGCCCCGCTCATCGACCCGAACGTGCACTCCTGCGGCACGGTCGAGCCGCATGGCTTCCGCGAGCTCACTCAGCCCGAGCGCGGGTTCTTCCTCGTCGGCATGAAGTCGTACGGGCGCGCCCCGACCTTCCTCCTGGCGACGGGGTACGAGCAGGTGCGGTCGGTGACCGCCTGGATCGCCGGCGACATGTCCGCCGCGAGCGCCGTTGCCCTTACGCTCCCGGCGACCGGCGTGTGCTCCACCGACCAGGCAGGCGGAGGATGCTGCTCGTGATCGAGATCCGTCCGATGACGCCCGGCGACTGGCCCGCTGTCGAAGCGATCTTCGCGGCGGGCATCGCCGAGGGCGAGGCCACGTTCGAGACGGCCACCCCGTCGTGGCACGACTTCGACGCCGGCAAGATCGGCGATCCGCGGCTGGTCGCCGTGGACGACGCCGGCGCGGTCGTGGGGTGGGCTGCCGCGAGCCGGGTCTCGGCGCGTGCCGCCTACCGCGGGGTGATCGAGCACTCGGTGTACGTCGACCCCGCGCGGAGGGGAGAAGGGGTGGGCGCGCGCCTGCTGGAGGCGTTCGTGGAGCGGGCGGATGCCGCAGGCTTCTGGACCATCCAGTCGAGCGTCTTCCCCGAGAACGAGGCGAGCCTGCGGCTGCACGAGAAGAACGGGTTCCGCGTGGTCGGACGCCGGGAGCGCATCGCGCAGACACTGGTCGGACCCCGCGCCGGCCAGTGGCGCGACACCGTCCTCATCGAGCGGCGATCGACGCGCAACGGCGGTGGGGCGGGCGGCTGACGTCGCCGGGCCGCCGCCGGAACGGCCCGGCGCTCCCGGTGCGCCACGCCGCGCCGCTATCGCCCGCGCTGCCACGAGGAGGATCCCGACCGGCCGCTGTCGGAGGTCCGCCGGCTTTCGGGCTGGCTGGCCGACCGCGACGGCACGATCTGGCTCGAACGCGGATGCCCCGACCATGGCCTGATCAGCACGCTGTACGACGAGTCCGCCGAGATCCTGACCTACTTGGAGCAGTGGACGGCGCCGACGAAGGTGCACGGGCCCGACACGGTCGGCAACTTCAAGCCGGTGCCCTCGGCCTACGAGGACGGGCTGCCGCAGATCAACGACATCACCAAGGGGTCCGCGGCGGGTTCGTTCACGAGTATGTGGCGTGATTCAGGAGTTGCTAGCAGCGAACGTGCCGTGCAGTCCCAGATCGCCGTGGGAGTTCCGAACGGGCAGCGGCCCACCTATACACTCGCATGGGATATCACCGGCGTCCCGATTCTGTAAGGAAGCGTGATGGTTCAAGCCAAGATTCTTTGGCCGACGTCGGTCGGGCTCGGCTGCGTAGCACTGGCCGTCGCCTCGGGGGCGATGGCCGCCGGGTGGCATTCTGACAGCGCTGTGGGCGAAGGAGCCGCGTTGGCGGCGTTCGACAGGATCCAGGATTCCGTCGTCGCGGCGGACGGGCGCCCCGATTCAGTGAGTTTCTGCCTGGAGCATGCGTCGGACCAGACGATGTGCGCCATGTCCCTCGAGGTCGTTGGGAGCGCCGTTCCTGTGCGGCCGGCCCAGATCCTCGGCACCGAACCACTCGAGGACGGTTCGGTGGTGGTCCAGGTCACCGGTGTGCTCACGACGGGCGAGCCGTACCGTGGCTTCGTTCAGATCATCGAAGATGGCGACGTGCTGGTCGCCGTCGATCCGGTGTACTGGGCCGACCGTGATTTCACCCAGGATCGCAAAGCGCGACCCGCGCCGGTCGGGTAGGACTCCACCGCACCGATCGGTCCCTTAGCGCCTCACTCTTGACGCGCAACGGCGGTCCGGCGGGTGGCTGACATCCTCGGGCCGCCGCCGGAACGGCCCGGCGCTCCCGGTGCGGCACGCCGCGCCGCTATCGTGAGCGGATGAGCCAGACCGCAGGGACAGGCATGCCGTTGCGGGACTACCGCGTCCACCGCTACGTCAACGCGTTCTGCCCGCGCTGCCACGAGGAGGATCCCGACCGGCCGCTGTCGGAGGTCCGCCGGCTTTCGGGCTGGCTGGCCGACCGCGACGGCACGATCTGGCTCGAACGCGGATGCCCCGACCATGGCCTGATCAGCACGCTGTACGACGAGTCCGCCGAGATCCTGAAATACCTCGAGCAGTGGACGGCGCCGACGAAGGTGCACGGGCCCGACACGATCGGCAACTTCAAGCCGGTTCCCTCCGCCTATGAGGACGGGCTGCCGCAGATGCAGACCCAGCACACGTGCATTCTGCTCCAGGACCTCACCGACCACTGCAACCTGCGGTGCCCGACCTGCTTCGCCGAGTCGGGGCCTGCGGCCACGGCGGTCGCGCCGCTCGCCGAAGTGCTCGCATCGGTGGACGCACGGCTGGCGAAGGAGAACGACCGCATCGACGTGCTGATGCTGTCCGGCGGCGAGCCGACGCTGTACCCGTGGCTCGAGCAGCTGCTGGAGCATCTCGTCGCGCGCCCGGTCGTGCGCATCCTCATCAACTCGAACGGCCTGCGCATCGCGCAGGACGACGCGCTCGTGGCGACGCTCAAGAAGCACCGCGAGCGGGTCGAGATCTACCTGCAGTACGACGGCGAGTCGGCCGAGGCATCCGCCTACCATCGCGGTGCCGACATCCGCAGATTCAAGCAGCGCGCGCTCGAGCGGCTGTCGGAGGCGGGTGTCTTCACGACGCTCACGATGACGGCGGCGCTCGGGGTGAACGACGGCGAGATCGGTGCGGTGATCCGGCGGGCGATGGCGACGCCCTATGTCGGGGGAGTCACGATCCAGCCGGTGTTCGGCTCGGGGCGCAGCGCCGGCATCGACCCCGAGAGCCGGCTCACGCATACGGGCGTGCTCGCCCGGCTGGGTCCGCAGACCGACGGCGAGGTGACCTGGCGCGACCTCACGGCGCTGCCGTGCAGTCATCCGCACTGCTGCTCGGTGGGCTACCTGCTCAAGGACGACTCGGGCGACTGGAAGTCGCTGACGGCACTCATCGGGCACGACCGGCTGAAGGAGCTGCTCGAGCTGCAGCCCGACATGATCGCCAACCGCATCGCCGACTCGCAGATCAACAAGGCCATCCGCGACGTCGTCAAGAACTCGCTGCTCGATCTGCTGAGCGAGCAGTCTTCGCTGTCGCATCCGTCGATGTCGTCGATCTGGCGCGACATCTGCTCGAACTGCGACCTCGGCATCGGCACGCTGGCGACGCTGGCGACCTCGCAGCTTCCCGGCCAGCATCAGCGGCTGCGCAAGATGATGGGCGAGCGCGTGCTGCGCGTGACGGTGAAGCCGTTCATGGACATCAACACGATGATCGAGGAACGCCTCACGCAGTGCTGCGTACACGTGGCGACCGTCAACGAGACCACCGACGCCCACCAGTGCGCGCCGTTCTGCGCCGTACAGGCGTGGGCGCCGCTGTCGCGAACCCGCCTCTCGACGGCGACGGGCCGTCGCCAGATTCCGGTGACCGTCGCATGAGCGCCGCGGACTTCAGCCACCTCAACCAGCGCGACGACAGCGTGGGCGATCCCGCACCCCCGTTCGATCCGCTGCGGCTGTGCGTCTTCACGACGATCGCGGTGATCGCGTGCCTGCTGGGCCCGATCGCTGTCGCCGCGTTCGCAGGGGTCGCGATCGCCGGATACGCGAAGGCGCGGCGCGACGGGCTGCTGCGCTCGCGCTGCAAGCTGGGCGACACGAGGCTCGTGCTCGTCTACCTGTCGGTCATCGCCGTGCTGGCGCTCGCCGCCATCCCGTTCTGGGTCGCCCTCTGGGTGCGGATCCTGGGCTGACCGTGTTCCCGACGCTGCAGGATCTCGTGCCGTGGCTGCCGCCGCTCGACACGCATTCTGCCTTCGTCGCCCTCGGCCTGGCCGCGGCGGGCGTCGTCTTCCTCGTGGAGAAGCGGCGCCGGGGCGTCTCCGATCCGCGGATCGCCTACATCGTGCTGGGGGCGCTGGTCGGCGCGGCGCTCTTCTCGCGCCTGGGCACGTGGGCGCAGCACCTCGATCCGAGCAGGAACCTCAGCCTGATCGACCAGCTCGCCTACGGCAACGCATCGATGCTCTCGGCGCTCGTGGGGGCCTGGCTGGGGGTGCACGTCGCGAAGCGCATCGTGCGTTATCCGCTGCGCACCGGCGATCTCTTCGCGCCGGCGGTCGCGCTCGCGCTCGCCATCGGGAGGATCGGATGCCTCCTCACCGAGAAACCCGGAACCCCGACCGGCTCCGGCTGGGGCATCGTGCTCGACCCGGCCGCCGCCGCGCGGGTCGGTTCCCCCGCGGGCGTCGGGCTGCATCCCAGCTTCGTGTACGAGATCGTCTTCCACGCCGCCGCCTTCGTCGTGCTGTGGTTCTGGCTGCGTCACCGCCCGATCGCGGCGGGGGAGACGCTCACGCTCTTCATCGCCGCGTACGGCATCTTCCGGTTCCTCGTCGAGTTCGTCCGCGGCAACGAGGTCGCGTGGATGGGGCTCACGCGTCCGCAGCTGTTCCTCGCCGTCACCATCCCGCTCCTCCTCGCGCGCATCGTCTGGATGGCGCGTCGCGGGGACTTCCGCCTTCCCGCCCCCGACCAGCAAGAGAGGACGGTTCCGCATGACCAGCACGCCTGAGGATCCTCGAGAGCCGACGCCCGATGAGCCCGGCGACGCCGCGACCGGCGACGCTGCCGACGCGGCGCCCGGCGTCGGTGCATCCGCGGCGCCCGGCGTCGGGGCCGACGGGTCGGCCGACGACTCTGCTCCACCTGCCCCGGACGCCGCGCCCGACGAGGGGGATGCGCCGCCGAGCGGCTACGCGCCGCCGTCCGGTTACGCGCCGCCGCCGGGCAGCGCGGTCCCGCCCGCGATCGGTGCGGCCGGGCCCGGCTCGCTCCCGCCGGGAGCGTACGCTCCGCCCGCCAAGCGCGGCATGAGCTTCGGCGCCGGGGTCGGGACGGGCGTCGGCATCGGCTGCGGCGCCTACGCCATCGGTGGCGTGATCGTCTTCGCCACCCTCGGGATCATCGGGAGTGTGCTCGGCTGGCTGTGGCCGTTCATCATCATCGCCGCGGTCGCCATCGTGATGATGTTCTTCCCGCGCACGCGCCCCATCGCGACCGGCATCCTCATCGTCTCGGCGGCCACGTGGCTCACGGTGATCGGGCCGTGCCTGCTCCTGGTCAGCGGCATGACGCCGTGAGGCTCAGCTGACGCGGTCGGCCAGCCGGGCGGCGATCGCGTCGAGCGCGTCGGGCAGGGAGTCGAACTCGCGGACGCCGGTCGAGCCGGCGACCCACAGCACGTAGACGATCTCGTCCTTGCATTCGAGGTAGGCGACCACGCGGTGCGGGTCATCCGCTGCCGCGTCGGGATCGCACGCGACCCAGCCCCCGGACCCGACCCCGACGAGCTCGGGGCGACGGCGGATGTCGCTGACTGTCGACGTCGCAATCATGGCGGTGCCTCCTGATGGTCCGGCGAGGGGAGCATTGCTAAGCCCAGATTGGCCTCATGTCGGCACGCGGGAATGGGGCTTGACGTGATGCGCCGCTTCTGATTCGCGCCCGCCGCCGGCCGGGTGGGCGCCGGAATCAGGCCCGCTCGGCGGGCTCGGCGAGCTTCGCCTGGATGGTGCGGATGTGTCGGCCGAGCTCGCCGGAGGCGAGCAGCCCCGCGCCGAGCGGCCCCGCGGAGTCCTCGCCGAGAGGAGGCAGCAGGAGGAGCGCCGCCACGACGGCCGGGCTCGCCTGGCCGAGCTGCCACTCGATCTCGTCGTCGTCGGCCGAGGTCGCGGCCTCGGGATCGACCCCTGCGGCTTTCGCCGCATAGGCCGCAGCGCCGAGTGCGTGGGCTCCCATGTGCGCGACGCCGGCCGCTTGCGCGGCGGCGCGGGCGGCGGCGATCGCCGCGGGCGAGGTCACCGCGTGGGCGGCACGTCCGGCGACGAATCGTCGGCGGATCTCACCGGCTGCGGTCAGCTCGCCGCGCGCGAAGGCGCGTGCGCGCGCGATCGCGTCGCGGGGCCGGCCGTCGTCGGCGTTCTCCGCCTCGAACAGCGGCAGGACCCGCTCGGCGCAGTCCGCCGCCCACGCGGCGAGGAGGCGGCGGTCAGGTTCGCTGAGGGACTGAGGCGAGGGCACCCGATCATCCTGCCGCGTCCCCGCACCGCGGTCGACGGATGCGCGGCGCGTCTCACTCACCGGTGGGTCGGACGGGGCGTGCGAGCAGCCGGATCGAGACGGCGATCACCCAGATCCAGAAGAGGAAGTACGGGGCCGTCCACGCGTAGCCCTCCCAGAAGAAGCGCACGGCGATGAGCCCGATGCCCGCGGCGATCACCCACCACGCCCACCAGGCGGGGAGGGCGCGTCCGGCGAGAATCGCCCACCCCGTGGCGAGCGCGAAGCCTCCGAGTGCCAGCCAGGCGTTGGCGAACCCGAGATTGCCGAGGTCGAAGGCGAAGAGCGCGACGGACGGCTCGAGCTCGTCCCCACGGTTGAAGGCGGCGTCCCAGCTGGCGTCGATGACGCCGTACGCCGCGACCAGCACGCCGCAGGCGAGCGCGACGGTGGAGCGCCACGCGGGATCGCCCTCGGTCGCGCGGAGCCGGGTGGTCAGGCATCCGACGAACCAGACGAACGCGAGCATGCCGACGGCGGCCGTCGCCTGCGCGGCCGTCACCCACGCAGTGTCGCCGGCGCGGAAGAATTCGGCTGCCTGATCGCGTGAGCCGTCGAATCCCGGCTCGCCGAGCGTGGAGATGGCGATGATGGGGGTGAACAGCAGCACGGTGGCGACAAGGCCGACGATGCCGGTGATCCTGTCGAGTTCACGCCAGCGGTCACGCGTTCGGACCCTTTGGTCGACCATGGCGCCTCCTTCGTGGGCGAGACGGCGGAGCAGGGCAAGTATGACGCGCGGGCGCAGGGAGCGAAAGGCTCCCGCTGTGCTCAGGCGATGACCTGGATGGTCACGAGGGTCGGGTCGGCCGCGTAGGCGATGCGTCCGCCGTCCGCTCGCGTCGCGCGGAGGGCCTCGAGCGCGGTCGTCGTGATGACCTCGCCCGGCGCGAGCACGGGAACCCCGGGTGGGTAGGGGGCGATGAGTTCGGCGCAGACGCGGCCGGCCGAGGCATCCGCTTCCACCGTCTCGTGCGGAGCGAAGAACGCTTCGCGCGGGGGCATCGCGGTGTCGGCGCGCACGCTCCACGCCGATGAGGCGGTGATCCGGCATGGCTCGCCGCGGTGCCGCTCGATCGCGGCGACGAGCGCGTCGACGAAGCGGGCGACGGTCGTCTCGTCGTCGGCGAGCGTGATCACCGCAACGAGCACGTCGCGATCGGCCATCTCGAGGGTGATGCCCTGCGCCAGCAGGTCCTTCTCGACGGCATGGCCGTGCGCGCCGGTGCCGGCGAGCAGGACGACGAGCTTGGCGGGGTCGACGGCGAGTGCTCCGTCGGGGTGGTCCGCCGGCCGGTCGACGAGCACGCCGACGCCGGGCACCGCCGCGAGCGAGGCGCGGGCCGTCGCGACCAGGTCGACGAGACGCCCCACCAGCCGGGCGCCATCGCGCTGCAGGAGCGCGCGGGAGGCATCGGCGCTCGCGAGGATCGCGCCTGCGGCGCTGGTGGTGGCGGATGCCTCGAACGCCCGCTCCAGGCGGTCGGGGTCGAGCAGGCCACCGGTCCGCGTCGTGCGGGCGAGGAGCAGCGCCGACTGGCTCCAGGCGGGCAGCGTCTTGTGAGCGCTCGTGACCAGCGCGTCGGCGCCGCGCGCGAGCGCGTGGGCCGGCACGCGCGGTGAGAAGCCGAAGTACGCGGCCCACGCGGCGTCGATGACGAGCGGCACGCCGGCCTCATGAGCGGCGTCGGCGAGTCCGGCGATGTCGGACATGGTGCCGACGTAGGAGGGGTCGCCGACGAGCACCCCGCACGCGTCGGGGTGGGCGCGCAGCGCCGTCCGCACCGCGTCGACCGGGACCGCGCCGGGAAGGCCGGTCGCGGCATCGATCTCGGGGTGCACCCACACGGGAGTCAGGCCGGCGAGCACGAGTCCGAGCAGCACCGAGCGGTGCAGCGTGCGCGAGACCACGACGCTCTGGCCGGGGCGGCCCAGCGCGAGCACCGACGCCTGGTTGGCGTGGGTGGATCCCCCGACCGAGAGCCGGCACCAGTCCACGCCCCACGCGCCGGCGGCGCGCGCCTCGGCCGTCGCGAGGAGCGCATGGTCCTGCTTCATCGTGTCGAGACCGGCCAGCATGGGAACGTCGCCGGCGATGACGTCTCCGACGAGGTCGCGGCGGTGCTTGTGCCCGGGGATGCTCATCGGCATGCTCCGGCCGTCGCGCACGTCGGCGGTGAAGCGCAGCCACGCCTCGAGCAGCGGTGCGTCGGCCGTGAGACCGAGCGGGTCGCGGGGATCGCTCATGCGCCGTCCTCCAGGAAGCGGCCGACGGCGTCGATGACGGCGTCGGCGCCGAGATCGGAGGTGCGCACGTGTCGACGATAGCGGCGCCGCCCGACCCCCGCGGGATGCCGCAGATGAATGAGTGCCGCCCCGCAGCCGTTTTGAGGAAAGGATGCGGGGCGGCGGTGAGGTAAGCCAGGTGCCTCATCTGGGAGACGCGGAACGGAGCGCGCTATTACGCGCTTGTCCACTTCTCTCTTGGATCAGGACGGATCGCGTGTCTTTCGCGCCGGGGGTGCCTGGGAGCAGCCTCAGCTGTCGGATCCCACGCGGACCTCGGCGCCGGAGCGCTCACCGGGGGAGACGGAGCCGGGTGCGGCATCCCTCGGCGCGGCGAGGATGATCACGACCGCCTCGATGCCGAGCACCATGAGCGGGCCGTGCGGCCAGTACCCGGTCGCGAGGGTTCCGGCCACCATGAGCGGCAGCGTCAGTCCGAGCATGATGCGCACCCACAGGCGCCACCGCGATCCGGCCGTGATCGCGGCGACGATGCCGGCGAGGCCGACGGCGATGAGCACGAAGGCCTCCGCGCCCCAGAGGAAGTGCAGCGGGGCGTCCTTGGGGGTGTTGACGTAGCTGAGCGCGGTCACCGGCGCGCCCGAGATGATCAGCCACGCCATCGCCGTGCCTCCCCATCCCGTTCGGCGCAGATCGGGCAGCACCGCCAGTCCGATCACGAGGAAGGAGATCGCCGCGAGCGCGCCGAACACGATGTAGGGATCGTGCACCGCCTCGCGCGCCCAGAAGTAGGCGCGGTAGCGGAACACCCAGTCGTACCAGGGCACTCCGAACTCCGACGCCGGGAACGGCAGGATCGCCAGGGCCCAGAGTCCGCCGACGCCGGCGATAACCGCGCGCCACGGACGTGATCGGTCGACGAAGGTCGGATTGTGTTCCCCCATGCGCTGATTGCACCACTGCTGCGGCATCCGGCGCCAGAGCTGTATCCGCAACCGACGCGCGCTGAGCCGGAACGCGAACGGCTGGTCGGATGCCGCGGACTCTCGTCAGCACTGCCATCCGGGCGGTACGCTCCTCGACAACGAGCATGCAATCTTCGCGAGGGGGCGAGCGTGCCGATGGGACTGGGGTCTGAGCAGGGCAGCGTGGTGGAGGCCGCGCCGCGCGAGCCTGCGCGCCGACAGGGCGGGGTGCGCGTGTGGCCGTGGGCGCTCGCGACGGGTGCTGTCGTCGCGGTGCTGGCGGCCGGCGTGCTGTTCGCCTGGACGGTGAACGAGACGCACTTCGATCGTCCGAGCGAGCAGTTCGACCAGTTCGGCGCCGAGATCGCGGGGATTCCGGGCGTCGAGAGTGTCGACAACGAGCGGTGGGTCGAGGCTCCGACCTTCTCCCACCCGACATCGTGGATGTCGGTCTCGGTGAGCGCGGACGGCCTGTCGGGTGTGATCGAGGCCGCGTGCGCGAGCGACTACGCCGATCCCGTCACCTGGACGATCCGCGTCGGCGGAGCGGCTGAGGTGACGCTGAATGCGGGGCCGCCGGCTCCGGCCCAATCGGACGGTGCCCGGGCATGCCCGGATTTCGGGTTCGACGCCGTGAGCCTCGTCGACGAGCTCGGTCGCGTTGCTCCGGGACTCGCGGTGCAGCCGGCCGTCTGGGACGACGGACGCTTCGCCCTCGTGGCGCTCGAGGTACCGAGTGGGTTCACGTCCGTCCTGCCCCTCGTGTCGAACGCCGGCCGGCTGCTCGAGGCGGCGGGACTGCCGGCGACCGGGATCGTCGAGATCAACTCGCAGAACCTCGGCTTCACGTTCGAGCCGGGTGAGCGCGATCGGTGCGTCGCGCTGCTCACCGAGCTCGCCGAGGAGTACGGCGCGAGCTCCTTCTGGGTCACGAGCGCGGATGCCTCCGCCGACGGAACCGGAAACGTGCAGGTCGTGGCGCCCGCCGCGCAGCACGACGCGATCGAGGAGGCCATCCGATCGTCAGGTCTGTCCTTCGCCCGCGATCCGGTGAGCTTCCTCGAGCAGTGATCGAGGGGCGGATGCCTCGGCCGGCGCGGGCTCGAGGCTAGAGCCCGAGCATTCCGAGCGCGTTCGTCGTGAGCGTGGCGGCGACCGCGAGGAGGGTCGCTCCGCCGGCCAGCACCCACGCTCCGCGCACACGACGGGCTGCGTTGACCTCTCGACGAAGCGCGCCGAACGCGGCCATGTCGACGGGCTCTTCGGGGGTTACCCCATCCGTCTGCCAGAATCGGCGGCTCGCCAGGGTTTCCGCGAGCCGACCACTCGTGTCGGGGTCGAGGATGGCCCGGCGGCGGCGAAGCCAGCGGACCAGTTCGCTCGCGCGCAGCACGGTGATGTCGCCGGGCTGCTCCTTGATCGTGATGCTGCGCGCTCCGACGATCACGATCGCGGGGTGCACCGCGATCGCCGTGCCGACCGCGGCACTGAGTGCCCGGGCGACGCGCTGCGCCTCGTATCTCGAGTTGCGCAGGTGGTCGGTCTTCTGTCCGTTCAAGAGAAGCCGCCTGCTGCCGACCCAGACCTTCGCATCTTCGTGGAACTTCGTGTTGATCGTGAACACGCCCGCAGCACCGACGACGACGTGGTCGATATCGCTGCCCCGGTCACCCACCGGCACCGAGTGCAGTATCGTCCACCCCGAACCGAGCCTCGCGAGCTGCTCTGCCACGTGGAGCTCGCCGAGCGCGCCCACGTACCACGATCGGGACTCGGCCGAGAGCGGCGAGCGGCCGAACGCGCGAGCTGCACCCGATCGCGCCGGGACGCCGCTCTGTGCCCGGAGGCATGCGCTCACGACGGCGGCAGCTGGTACGGTCCCGAACTCGGTCGACGGTGTCTTCATCCCGGGCCTTTCACGAACGGGGAGAAGCCTGAGGCCAGGGCGCCCAGTGTCCCGGGATGTCGCGAAGGACCCGCCGGGCGGCTTTGAGGCGTTTCGACGGGACGTCGGGGGCGGGCCCTCGCCCCGAAGTCTGGCCGTCGGGGTAGGTCATCGAATACGCGACCCACGGGCGCGGACGTCGAACGACCGACTCGCGATACTGTCCGCTCACGACGGCAGCGACGTGCCTCTCGAGTTCGGCCGCTTCTGCCTCCCACGTGGAGTCGCACGCATCGCAGCCGCACGACGGGTAGTGGAAGTCGTGCAGGGCACCGGCGTGCAGAACGATCCCGGGGTAGCTCGTGAACACGAAGGTCAGGGGAGCGGATGCCGGATCCTTCGGCTGGATCCGCACCGCTCGGACTGCCTCCACGGCGGGGTGGATCAGATCCGCCTTCGTTTCGATGTCGTCCGTCACCTCGACGTCGTATGCGTCGCGAAGGTGCGCGATGAGGGCATCGGCCACCGCGTGGATCGGCGCGAATCGTTCCGGATGGGTGTCGACGGAGTAGGTGTCCTCCGGGGGTGGCCCCTCCCATCGATTCCCGTAGGGAATGAGAGCCCCTTCGGCGTCGTGGAACGTCGGTCCGACGATCGGCGGGCGGACGTACGCGGCGGGCCTGTGCGTCATCCGCCGGTCTTCCCCTTGTTGCGGACCTGCAGACCGCCGGTACGGAAGCGCCGCGTGGATTGCAGGTCCCTCGCGTCGACGAGGACCGCAAGAAGGTCGTTGGGCTGCGCCATGGCACCAGCATGGCAGTCGGGGGACGGGCGCCGCTCGGCGAATGGCCCTCCTGGCCCGGCGGCGCTCGGATCCAGTACTACGCCCAGGGGGTTACCAGTCGCGCGGACCGGGACTGGGGTTGAAGTCAGGTCGGTCGCGATCGCCCTCGCGAAAGTCGTCGATTCCGCCTGGAGCTCGACGTGCATTTCCTGCGGCGCCGGCGGCGGGATATCCGGCTCCCGTGGCCCAGAGCTGGGGGAGTTGCTCGCGCTTGTTGTGGCGCGCCGCCCGGCGTTGCCGGCGCTTCCATCGAGCCTTCGCCATGCGACCGCTCGCCCAGCGCAGCACGATCATGAAGATCGCGCCCCACATCAGACCGACGACGAGGCCGACGAAGAACATCGACGTTTCGGGATCCACAGGCTCAATCTAGAGCCGAGGGTGCGGATCAGCCCATAGCGGCGAGTTCGTTCGATGCCGGGGGTGCGCCAGACCATGCCGCGCTGTCGCGAGTCCTGTACGCGACATCTGGTACCGGAGACGCACCGTGCGGTTTCGGGTACTCGCGAAAACGCGCTTTCCCGGATGCACCTGATTTCGGGGCAAGGTTCTGGACGAAACCCGCCTGTTCGCGGAACGCCTCCAGCAGTGGGAAGACCACTACAACTACCACCGACCGCCTCCGTCAGTTGCACAAACCCAGCCACGATGTGCCATCGCCACAACGGCCGATCGTGAGGTTGCGTTGGAGTCGATCGTCCATACGACTTCACCCGACGCCGGCTTGTACCTTAAGGTACGGTTCCAGCCGCCAATCGTCGTCGGGGTTCAGTTCAAACCACGCGACTTGATCTGGATAAGCGCGATCGTCATTCGGCGCTAGTTCGTTCTGAGAAGCGAGCAACTCACTGACGTGTCTGTCGACCTCGTCCTTGAAGCTCTCCGCGAACAGTGGGTCGTCGTCTTGCTCGTACACCTTCCGGACCGGCGCAGCCGCTTCGAGGATGTTCTCCGCGAGGCTCGTGCGAGGAACCGACCAGTCGATCTCGAGGAAGCGGAGGGACTTGGGATAGGTGATGAACGCGCCGGGGCTTGCTGAGCGGTGTGCCACCGTAAGCCTTGCGAGCCACTCCGGCGCCGACACACGGTCGTCGAAGCCGCGCTCGATAAGGGCGTCCCTCGTACCGGTCACGAACGGGCTCTCGATCAACCCTGCCCTGAGCGCCTCGGCAAGCAGGTCGGTCTGTTCGTTTCGCAGTTGCAGCGACTGCACGCAGAGCACGACGCCCAGTGCGATAACTGGAGCACCGAGCCACCACGAGGAGGGCAAAAGGAAACAGCCAAGCGTCACCAGGGGTAGTGAGACACCCTCGCGAAATCGCGCTTCCGAACGCACGCGGTCATACTCCTGGTACTGCTCTTCGGCGTTGCTCCACAGTCTCATCTCCAGTGCAGCCAGATCACGAAGGGCTGGGTACGTGTCGAATGCCTCTGCGGCCTCCGACGGGATGCCCGCCTGCTTGAAGGTTGAGCGGACTAGTTCTCGAATCATTTCCTCGCGCCGCCCATATTGTGCGTAGGCGGTGCGGACGGCAAGGGGGTGCAAGCGCCGTCCGACTCGCGTGGACGACATGCTCGCGATGGCATTTCTTGCGCGGACGAGGAGCCAGTTCACTGCTGCCGAGAACACCCTAGAAAGCGGGAGCGCCGCGGTGCCCACTAAGTACGCAAGGAAGGTCGCTGCGGCGACGAGCGGGATTGTTGCTGAAAGGTTGTTCCACTGAACAACCGAACCCCACAGGTCGTTCAGCAGGGGGAGAGCCGCCGAAGCGGCGGTCCAGTTCCACCGAAGGACGAGCACGGCCACCGCGAACCAAACGGCGCCGGCAGCGAGCGGCGGCCGCATTTCCCGCACCCCTGGAAGAAGCGACCCAAGAAATCCCACAGTGCTCCATTTCTGTCCGTCGCCGATCCTATGGCAGGGCGTCCCTGCTCCCGAAGAGATTCATTCGTTTTCCGAGTGATGCGACGAGGAACTCATCGCATCTCTCGCGACACCACAGCAGAACGTCCCGGAAGAAAACGGGCACCCGCGAAACGGCTCCGACCTCTGCGATAGTCACAACTTGGCTCAGTACGGGGTGAGTCATATCATGTCTCCGGACATGCCTGAGTGAGTCAACTCGACGCTAGAATTTCGGTCGACTGGGGGGGTTGATTGAGAGAACAGACCGATGAAGCGGGCACTTCCGGTACACCGTTGTTTCGAGTGGGCCCCGGTTACATCAATTACTGGATGCACGAGGCGCTAGAGCACTGGACGATATCCGAGCACGAAGCGAAGGCGGTTCGCGAACTCGGAGCATCGCTTGGCCTCTTGATGAAGCGCCGCAACGAGGTCGAAGACGCTCGAAGACGGTTCACCCCGGCGGGCAGCCTCGCGAAGTTCAGCCGGGCCTCACTCACGGAAGCCCAACAGGGGTTGTTCGAAGCGACGTCAAGCTTCTTCCTCATGTACTACTCCGCGCTCTCCGCGCTCGCGGGTGTCGCGGTGCGGTTCCGTGCAGAGCTACGGGACGAGTTGGGTGATCCGCCTCACGCGAGCAACTCGAAGTTTCTCGCTTGGCTCAAACCTGCTGCAGCGTTCAAGGATCACTTCGAAATCCTCACGGAGGCGCGGCAATTCCGCGCAGTCCTGGATCATAAGGCCAGCCATCAACCCTACGAGTGGGGCACTGTTGTTGAGGCCCCAAATGCCCTTGTGCGAGTCATGCTCCATGGGCCAGCGAATCGGGCCGGCGGGATCCCGGATGGGGCCAGCTTCCGCCCAGAAAGCAATGACGAGTTCCCACCGGACCATGCTTGGGTCTTCGTTGCTCCCGACGAAGACGTTGTGCTGACTGTCTTGGCTGTCCAGATGAACATGATCTTCGGACGCATCAATGCCTCGAGATTCCGAGAGGACAGCCTTGGCTGTCAGTGGGTCAATCGTCTCGGGCCTCATGACCCCGAAGACGGATATCCGGTACTCGCCCCCGTTAGCGGAGTGCTCACCAACCTCGAAACCCACCAGCCGAAGATTTCAGCTGAGGATCTAGCGGCGATCGATGCCATCCTTGCGAAGTACGACCGTGGGACTTCTTCGTCCGACGCCGCGAGCTGAAGTACGCGCTCCTCGCCCCCCTCGGCTCGGCAGGGACGATCAGAAACCGGCCCTGCGGCCGGCCTTCAGCGCTCGTGCCCCCGACAGGAATCGAACCCGCGACCTTTGGTACCGGAAATGTCGGAGAGCGATTTCCGAAAGCTTCAGATACCTCCAAAATCCGCGGAATTCCGCGGGTTTTCGAGGTTCCGAGGTGCGTTTGGCTTCGCCCGAAAACACATGAAATCTCACCAAGTGTGGGCAAAATGTGGGCAAATTGGACGCGAGTTGGGCGCCCTACGCGCAGCCGCACCTCGCCAAATCCCGTTGCCCCTGATGGTCGTCGGCCGGCAGCGCCGGCGGGCCGCTCATCGTCCGATCGAAGGCCCCGATGAACCTGGTCGGACCACGGGCCCGGTGAGCTGCTCGCGGAGCTGCTGCT
Source organism: Microbacterium sp. MF43 (assembly GCF_012847295.1). Lineage (GTDB taxonomy): Bacteria > Actinomycetota > Actinomycetes > Actinomycetales > Microbacteriaceae > Microbacterium. Next base: position 217,864 of record NZ_JABBDY010000002.1, on the reverse strand, counting down.
GGCGTGTCTGGCGAAGAACCTCGCGTCCGGTGGCCTCGTCGACGAGGCCGGCGATACGCGCCCGATTCATCATGCGCGTCGCGGTGCTGACGCTGACGCCGAGCTGTTCCGAGACGAGCTTGAGTGGACCGTCGTTGATGACCGAGGCGAGCCGGTACAGCCTCACCGCCTCGCGCAGGTTCTGTTCCTCGGAGCGCGACTCGTCCGCCCGCACTCGCGTCAGGTACTTTCCGTAGGTCTCAGGCTCCGAGAGATCACCGTCGATGCGGACAACGCGAGCCGCAGCCCATTTGACGATGGCCTGCACCCGGAGGTCGCGCAGCAGCGTGGTGGTCACCTCATCGCCCTCGCCGCTCCGATCGACTCGAATCGACGCAGCCGCCGCCCGCCGCAGGGTCGGGTCGTACACGAGGTGCGCGCGGACCGTACCCGGAATGTCAGGAACTCCCGTCACGACCGCGACCCACGAGCGGGGGATATGAATGCCGTCGCCGGCGTCGAGGATCTCATCGTCGATCGATTCGATCGAGAGTTCAGGCATGCTGCGAGTTTCGCAGGTTCCGGAAGCGCGAGCAAGCGATGACATCGAGCACTCACGGGAGTAAAGTGCGTGAGCAAGTGATGACATCTACCATCCACGAAGGAGAAAGTCATGAACTCATCGCCGAATTCGCTCGCCCTGACGATGAAGGATGCCGCGAAGCTCGTCGGCGTCGACTACCGCACGATCAAGCTCGGCATCGAGAACGGAACCATCCCCACGGTCCAACTAGGCCCGCGTCGGATGATCCCACGCGTGCCGCTGCTTCGCGCCTTCGGCGTGGACGCCTAGCGGGACGACGGTCGCAAGACGGGCCTATTGGTGGTTACCCAGCCCGTGGCCCGCGGGGCTTACCTCGGTGGCCGAGGCTAGATGCGTCCGGTCGCGCGGGCCCGCGGAACCGCAGATGATTTGCGACGTCCGCGCGCTGCCGCGCGGGCTCATCAACGTGGCAGGACGTCTGGATCAGCAAGTCCCCAGGGATGCCGGTCGCGCATCGACGTCGAAAGTCGCGCGCGGCGATCCTCAGCGCCCGTCGGTATGAGCGCCCGAACGGACGAGCCAACCTGGGTGCAGGTGGCACTTGGCACACGAATCGACACCGATTGGGTTCTCTGTCCAGCAGTGGCTGCAAGTCCAAATCTCGGCGGACTCAATGTCGCCGTCACAGTGGCGACGCACCGAGGCATCGGAATCCTCACGAAGCTCCGCGAGGGGAAAGACTTCTCGGTCAGTGACGGATGATGCATATCGGGCGAGGGCCGCGCGGCACGAGCTGTCGGCATTGCGGTACTTCTCCACCAGCACGGGGTCGCCTGCAGATGTCGCGAGCGAAACCACGGTGGCAAGGAATCGGTTCTGCCAAGTCATCGGGACGTCGAGCGCCTCGATCATCTCGCTTGCACCGGAGCAGCCGGTGTTCACTGTCAACTGCGCAGTCAGAGAGACGATCGATTCGGCCCCGGAAGAGAAGCATCCCGCCAGAGCGACAGCTTCTTCGCAAGTGAGTTGACGCGAGACTTCGCGAGCGACCAAACGGGTGGTACAGACCTGCCGAAGAGTGTCGTTCATCGCGTCGTCATCTTGAAGCAGTATCGCGCGAGCTTCGGTCGCCAATCTCTCACGGTCCAAGCCGTATGCACCGACAACCGTCTCAATCCAAATCGCGCGAAGATCGTCCGAGGTCTTCGCGACTTCTTTCAGATCGCCGATGGAGCCCTGGGCCCAGCCAATGATCGAAATGAGATCAGAAATCTCCCCCCAGCGCCACGGTTCAGGAGGCGTGCCCGGACTGTTCTCTTCCGGCCAGCTCGCGAGCAGGGATAAGAGCCACCCGAGACCGTGCTTGTCCGCGTACAGCTCCGCGAACTCGCGCAACGGGCTGAGGGCGGACAACATTCCTGAGAAATCTACTTTGTAGCCCCGTGCCGAGAGCTCAGTTGCTACTTTCTCGAACGTTCCGTGGGTCAAGCGCTTGGCGATCGCGAGAAACTTTTCCGCGGCTCCTTCCGGCAGCTGGTCGACGTGCTCCACCGCCATCTCGATGACGTCACCCGTACCCTCGACGTAGCGTTCGACTGACTCGATTACGAACGTCCCGTTTCGGAATCCCTTCGAGCCCTTTGCAGGCTTGGATGAGTCCAAGAGGTCGGCGACGAGCGTGAGCTCGATGTCATTCAGCGGCCGCCGCTCGTCTTCCGCCGTTCTCAGGCTGAAAAGAAGGTCGATCAGTGCCCTCCTCTGCGGAGGGAGGCCGAGTCGTCGAACGCGAGCGTGCTGATGCTCGCGGAGCGATTGGGACGACCGGAGCCGGGCGAGCTGGACGGCGAAGTGCCAGCCCTCGCCATCGAGATCGCCTGCTCGGATTCGCTCGATCCAGGACGTGCCAGGTTGCGGCGCAGGGAGAGCATCCTCCGCTGCGTTCGCGACAATATCGATAAGTCGTCGCTGTGATTCGAGAGACGTATCCGTCCAGTTCGAGGCGAAGCTAGCCGCCCACTCGACTGCTCGATTACGGGTGGGTTCGTCCGCGCCACGGTCCGCCATGTCGAGAAGGAAAGTTCGGAGCGTTTCGTCCGTCTGTACCGCGAGCTGTACTGTGTTCCGGAGGTCGGGGTCCGCGAGAGCGGTCGCAAGCCATTCCCGCTTGGCCGCCTGGGATAGTTGGGTAGCACGACGCGCGTCCGCGAGCTCGGCGAACTGACGGCTTCGTGCCACCAGATGGTCGCCAGTCACCAGGAACACACCGACTCGTTCGTCCCAGAAGTGGATTATCTGGCGTGCGAGTTCCTTTCTAAGCGGGAGCGCTAGGTCCCAGGGCTCGAGTTGCTGAGCGACCGCAGACTCAGCCTCCTCCAAAGTAGCGGGGCTTGTGTTGATGAGCCGCCCGATCGTGATGAAGCCGTCTGTCAACATCGACGATCGCATCGCGGGGTCGAGTCCGTCAGAGTGGCTGGCCTTGAGGGCTTCCCAGGCTGTGACGCTGTCGTCGATCACGTTGCTGAGAAGCTCGACCGGATTCCCGGTGTCGGCCTTGCCAGCGGCTATACGGAGAGTTGCAAGTGTGGCGAGCAGTGGGACCTTCCAGATGGCGTCCGCACCTTCCGAAGCGCTCATCACGCGCCGGATTCGCTCATCAACCCAAGCATCGGGCTCCGCAACGTCCTCTGGGACTAGCGCTTTGACGATCTCCGGCAGCGACCTTTCTAGGCTCGTGGGCGACTCAAGAGTGACCGTGGGTAGACCGAGTTGAAGCGCGGCCTCTGCGGCGCTTGGGCGTGTTGAGAGGATGAAACCAGTTTGTGCGGGCAGCGCGGCAACAATTTGTGCCAGGTTGGCGGCGACCGAGCCGAGTTGCTTCCGCGCCTCGTCGAGACCGTCGACCATGAGGATCGCGTTCCCCGAGAGGAGGGCTTCCCGCAGAGCGACCACAGTCACAGACGGATCCACACTGACGACCTGTTCCGATACCCGGAGAAGAATGGTCTCAAGCGTGAGCGAGCCACCCGACTGGATCGTTGCCAAAGACTCTTTGAGGTCAAAGAGGACCGGGACCGGAGCTTCGGTGTTCAACGCGAAGTCTGCTGCCAACTGACGCATCGCCTCACTCTTTCCGATACCTGGCAGCCCCGTCAGGATGAATCTGGTGTTGCGACGCGCGACTCTCAGCACGTCAGCCGACATCCGGTCGCTCCACCGAACTTCCCACCCTTGGAGCAGTCCCTCGACACGTACCTCGGCGAGGCGAGGGGCAAGTGTCGAGAGGGCGAGGAGATCGTGGGGGCGCGAAAGTCGGCCACGATAGGCATCAATTGCCTGACGCTTCGCTTGGGCCGCCGCCGCTGGCACCCCTGAGATGTCAGCCCTGACTTCGATGCCCGCGGCTTCGAGGGCCGCGAGCCAGTCGGCCATGTCCGTCCAACGCCTGGCGGCTGCTGATTCCTGCATCAGGCTCTCCAGTGCGCGAAAGGCTGACTCGGCCTTACCCTGTGGAACGATCATGCTGAGCAAGGCGCACGCCACCTGTCGATGAGGGTCCGCCGCGGTCTCAGTTGCCAAGTTCAAGAAGAGCGCGTCTTGAATCAGCCTGTCTGGTTCTGAGCACCCTGCAAGCTCCAGCTCGGACTTAATTGTGCTCAGATCGGCGAGCTGACGTTTATTCAGCGCGGGGGCGTGATCGTCGCCTAACTGGTCAATTGTCCGCTGGATGCTCCGCAGTGCGCCCCGAAATTCACGAGAGACAAGGCCGAGCCGGTCGCCTGGGAGATAGGACTGTCCGCACCACTGTGCCAGTGTCTTCCGAAAAGGAGCGTCAACTCCTGCCGACCGTTTGCACTGCAAGTACCACGTCGTACCGTCGCTCATCTGCACGACGATGTCGTCGACATCTTCGGGTGCCTCCAGGTAGACACGCGATGGTACGGCGCCGGGGCGACTCTCAACTTCGCGGCCGACCATGCCGTGCACAGCCAGAAAAGCCGCGGCACCGCTTCTGTGCCGGCTGCCCTGTTCGTTCGCCGAGCCGCCAGCGCTCCCGTTATGCATCGCACTCCAGTCAGGTGTCGCCGCGTCAGCGCGCCGTCGCCACGCGATTCTATTGGGGGAGTTGGGGCCCACGTCGAGTCCGCCCAACTGTAGGCGACTGCGATCAACTGGCGCGAGTACGACACCGTGGTGGTCACCGCGCGCAGTCAGGAGCGCTCAGCGGGCGCCGGCGCAGCGGGCCAGGGGGCCGAGCGAACCTGTGATGCGCACAGAGTCCTCTAGGTTTGCCGCATGAGTGAATCAGTCGCGACGACGGGCTCTGATCGGCATACGTGGCGATCGACGATCGCGCAGATCGCGGCGGTCGCCTTGCTACTGGTGATCGCGGTATCGCTCAGTCTGTTCGGCGTGGTTGCTAACGCACTGACTTCAGCCCCTGGCTCGTCGTTCATCTCGAAGTTGGAGTACGCCTCGGAGTACGCCGTGGTCAGTTGGTCAGAAAGCCTTTCGGAGCTCGCGGGCTGGATCGCGCCCCTCACGACGACGGTGCTGGTAGCTCTGCTTGTGTGGTTGGCGATCCCGCACGATCGGCCTGAACTGCTGCGCTGGACCAGCGAGGGGCTCCCTGAGGTGGCACCCGGCGACGACCTTCTCGACCTCGAGTCGACTCGCTCGATCGTCGCCACGTCCGCCACAGTGGTCACTGGGGCGTACGTGGCATTTGTAGTGATTCTGCTTAGTCTCTCAATCCACCCCGCGGTGCCCTGGAGCCCCTCGATCATTGGACTCGTTGCTCTGGTCCCACTCGTGGTTGTCGTCGGCGCGTCTTGCGGGCGCTACTCACTCGGCTCTCTCTTGTCTCGCTACATCATCGCTCGAGATCAAGCTGAGCGGACACGCGCTTGGGATGTGCGAATTGCGCGGCATTCGCGTGCGCGTCCTCACCTGGCCTTCTGGAGGGCCATTGCACTTTCGAGCGCGATCACCGTAGTGCCACTCGTCGTGGCGTCGGGGATCGGCGCAGCCAATGGCGAGGTCTCTCCTTTTGGGCCGGTTGCGCTCCTTCTGTCGCTGTGGGGTTTAGCCATGATGTCATTCGCCGTCCTCGCGACCGAGGCGAGATTCTTTTTCGACCCATGGGTCCGGTGGAGCCTCACGTTGTTACCTCTCGTGTTCTGGATCTTGTGGGCGACTATTGTCGTGCGTGCGGCGCTCGGTTACCGAGGGCATGAGGTTGAAAGTGCTCTATACCTGACGGGCTTTCTTATTCCGGGTCTGCTGTGGGTTGGACCTTGGTGGCGTGGTCGGCTCGCTACGGTGCTCTTCACGGACGCGAGTCGGCGAAAGCGCGTGGCCGTGGCGGAAGCTCGCGAACGGAAGCTCCTCGAAGCACTTCACGCGGCTGAGGGGTATCGCGGACGCATGGGGCTAGCTCACCACGTCCGCGCACTTCTTTTCGCGGGCAGGCGCCGTCACTCTCACGCGTCGCCCTTCGAGGGGGATGGCCCGCCTGCCCCGAAGTGAATCGAGAAGTCTCGCCCGTCCAGCCCTGATCGTTCCCGGCTGGATGGATCGTGCCAAAGGAAGCCAACGCACTATCCGATTGCGTGCAGCAAACGAAGCTGTGCCGTCGGCGCGCACTGGCGCGATCGCGACCAGCGGCTGTGTCCCGTGCCGGTCATGGGACCAGAGGATCGCGAGCGATCTCATGCTGGAGTGCTGCGAGGGCTCAGCCGTGAGGCACCGGTTGAGCCACCAGGAACGAGATCCGGACCTGATCCAAAGGCGGATTGGGGCGAGGTCTGCCACGGCCGCGAGTATAGGGGCCAGGTAGCTGACGCCCGCGATACTGCTACTACTTCGGCCCCTGCTCGACGCCGCCTCGCCTTCTAGGCAAACTCTCAGGGTCCGTGCCCATCGACACACCGTCTGCCGACATGATTCAGCGCCCGCGGATTTCCGGGGATGCGTACTACCTGAGAGTGGTGAAGCCAGCCCTTCGTGCTTGGCGTCCGCGTCAAGGAGCAAGACCGATTCGTGCTTGTCGTGTCCGACAGCGTGACGTGTAACGGCGCGGAAGTCGGTTCGCCTCGGTATCCTGTGCATAGAGAAAGACCTCGGGAGTTATGACCCCGAGGCCTTCTCTTGAAAAAGAGTCCCAGTCCTATCTGACTGAGGCAGTGCCGGTCCTGAATGACTGGCGATGGTTGCCCCGCGCTGGGACCGTTCGTAGTTGGCGCTGCGGACGGTCCTGGGGAAACCACTACTCAAAAGAGTAACCGAAGTTAGTCGGCGTGTCGCTCAACGTTGTGCACAGAGTCGCTATCAGTCGGACTAGCAATCCTGACACGATGTCAAGTCTCGTTGACACTCTTAGCGTCACGGGCAATCTCACCAGCAACGTGACTAGCGATTTCGCTACCAACGTGGCAAGCAACCTCAGCATCGCTCTCGCTGCCAGGCCGCCTACCTCTACGCCGGCATGATAGATGACTCGCCCATTGGATCACGGCGCGAACCCGCCGCGGCGAGCTGCGCCGGCTGTGCTGACGGAGGATGCCGCGAGCCGGCATCGAAGTAGTCCGGAACCTCGGTAATTGCGGGTTCGCCGATTCGGCGGTTGAGGGGTGCGGAGGTCAACGCCGGTGCCGCGTCAAGGTAAGGGTGCGGGCGTCGCCCGCCCGACGCGCGGGGGTACACGCATCCATTCAGCGGAATGGGGAGGGGCGTCCCCTAGTCTTCGAGGCGGGAGGGTCATGATGATTAACTATTCGTCGCTCAAGCTCGGGAGCGTGATGATGCATCGAGTGCTTCGCGATGGTTCCGGGCAGCACACATTCTCGACAATGTTGACCGACGCGCCCGTGGAACTGTCTGCGCAGGACCTTGGGTACCTTGTTAGTCGGTTTCAGAAGTCTCTCTACAACAGAGCCCTCCCGATCGTCCAGGCGAACGCGGAGAAGCACCCCGCCCGAGACACACTCCTAGCGCTCTGGGGCTCGTCCACATCTCTCGAGGATGCAAGCAAGTTGCTGGCGGACGCGTTGGCGTCTACTCAGCCTGGTACAGCGGCCGAAGGGCTGCTGGTGGTCGCCGAGGCTAGCCTCGGGAACGAAGAGGGCTTCGTTATCGCCAAAGTTGAGCACCAAGAGGCGATGCGCCTGGAGCCCACAAAGGACGAGCACGGCAATAACGTGTTCGCCGTAGAGCTGCTCCGGGACCTGGTGTTCGGTGACAAGACAAGAATTTACAAGGTTGCGATTTTCATCAAGGCCTGGTCGGCAACGGGGTTCGTGTCGGGGGAAGCGGTCGACGAGCAGAGCGATCGGAACATCGCCGCATACTTCCTCGGCAAGTTTCTCGGAATGCGGCTGAGGGAGGAACCGTCGGTCATGACGGAGATGCTGCTGGACGGCATCACGCAAGCGATCAACCGGAGCAGCATGACAGGCGACCAAAAGGTCGACGTCCAGCATGCACTGCTGTCCGAACTTCGTTCAAACGACAGGCAGTTCGATCCAGTCGCATTCATTCAGAAGCACGTTCCGAACGGGCACGGAAAAGAGATCGCCTCCCTTGCGCAGGCCGCGAAGGCGCCCTTGGTTGCGTTCTCGAAGGACAACTCGCGGATCGATAGTCGAATGCGGAAAGTGCGGATCGAACTCGAGAACGACATCACAATTACCGCGCCACCTGAGGAGGTGGGGGGCGATGGCGCAGTGCAGGTGTCGGACGGCACGGCTGGACCCACCGTGCAGATCATGGGAGCGCGAGTGGAGAGCGTCAAGAACGGAGCGCGGTAGGTGTGACCATCACAGCGCGAGAGTTGTATGAGCAATATGCAGGACTGCACGCGCAGTATAAGGCGCAGGCGAGTCAGCTCCAGGTTGACCTCGCCGAGTGCATTGGCGAGCGTGGCGTTCTAAAGGCTGCGGTGTCAGCGCGAGCGAAAGAACCGCTTGAGCTTTTCAAGAAGCAGCTGCGGAAGAAGTACTCCGACCCATGGTCTGAATGCTCCGACATCGTTGGCGCGCGCGTGATTGTCGGGACGTCATCCGAAAGGTCGGAGGTGGTCGCTAGTCTGCGAAGCTCCAATCTTTTTCAGGTCATCGCCATAGAGAACCAGGAGGAACAGTCCGACCCATCGGTCATTCGTTATCGAGGGCTACACGCTCACATCACCTCGGACGCCGTTCAGCGTCCGGACGGGACGCCACTGCAATGCGAGGTGCAAATCAGAACCGCGGCGCAACACGCCTGGGCTGAAACGGAGCACCGTTACATCTACAAGAAGGGCGAGGTACCGGACGCCGTGAAACGACACTTTAATCGCCTCCTCGTCTTGATGGAGCTCTTCGACCTCCAGCTCGAAGAGGGCGTGTCCATGGCACGCGAGCTCGACGGCTTTCGACGGCTTGAACTAGCTCAATATCTTGAGGCAACGGTGAATCATCTGACTCGCGCGCCCAGCGATGCTCACTTAACGATGCATGTCATCGAGCAGGTGGAGTCGGCCGGCCTTGGTTCCGCGACCGAGCTTCGCGCTTTGGTTGAGGTCTATATGAGGGAGAATCTGGGGGAGGTCTCGACGGTCATCAACGAGTACGGCCCGAAATCCGAATCGCATGATGTGAGCTCAGGGTGGATAACGACTCAAGGCGAACTGATCCTGATACTCGCTTTGCTGAACCGCGACGAGTATGCACTGTCGAACGCACTTGAAGGGTCGGACCTGTTCGACCCTGTCGAACGACTCGCGATGGCGACTGGGCACATGGGCTTCCTTCGGGGATAGCTCGACGGTTTTCCGGTCGGCACAAGGGAGCTGGTCTTGGCCGCCCGCAATCCGGTCTTCTACCGGAGGGGGAGAAAATGACGCAAGTGCGGTGATGGCGCATTCGACCCCGCCCGAATAGCCAACCGAGGGCTTGCCCAATGATCGTCCGGTGAATCGAGCATTTGTCACATCCCGATCCCGCGCCCCGCACTCGGCGCCACGACCGGACCAGTCGCCATCGCCGAGTACCGGCGCCGCGCCGCGCGCCACACCTCCGCCCGGGCCGCGCGCACAGCATCCTGCATCGTCAAGTCCGGAGTGCCGCGCTGCATCGACTCGGCGAGGCACTCGCGGGCTGCGGCATCGCTCCGTGCGACTACGATCGCGGCGTTGTGCAGCCGGCCGCGCGTGAGACCTACGTAGAGTCCCGCGGCATCCACGTCGGGCCCGACGATCGACGCGTCGGCGGTGTCGCCCTGCACGCCGTGCACGGTTGACGCGTAGGCGAGCTGCAGGTGCTCGCGCGCATACTCGGTGGACACTTGCGCAACCTCGCCGCTGTCGCTCACGGAGGCAAGAGAGAGGAACTCGTCGCGGATGCCGCGCACGATCCAGTGCGCGCGATTCTCGACGCCCGTGAGTCGGTCGTTGCGGCGTGTCTGGACGGTGTCGCCGACGAGGATGCGCTGCTGCCCAATTCCCCACGCGGCGACGCGGACGTCGAGCTCGCCCTGATCGACTCGCCGCTGCTGGATGGCGTCGCTGATCGCATCCGCCTCGGCATTCGTGCCTGATACCAGCGTCACCCGCTTGCCGCGCGCGTGCCACTCGAAGTACGCGTCGATCATCCGCTCACGCGCCGCGTCGTGATGGTCGACCCGCTCGACGTGACCGTGTTCGGCAAGCTCGCCCGCGACGGCGAGCGCACGCCCGCGGTCACCTGCGTCCCGGAGCCGCAGTGTGAGCGCCGCGTATTCGGGATCGCGGAACCGGTGCACTGTGTCGAGCTCGACCGCAGCGTTCGCGTGCCGGATCGCAGAACCCATCGCACCCGCGTGTCCGACCGGCAACGCCTGGTGCGTGTCACCCACGAACGCCAGCCCGACGCTCTGCTCGATCGCGAGCTCGACGAGGATGTTCGCCGTCTGCAGATCGACCATGCCGGCTTCGTCGACGACAATCCGATCGCGAGGACGCAACACGTACTGGGCCGGTCCGCCGTATGCGACGCCCGTGCTTGGATCGACCTCTCCCACTCGAAGCCTGGTCCACACCTTCGCGCCAGCGTCGTCGGTGCCCCATCGGTAGCCGTGATCCGAAAGCAAGGAGTGAATACTGGATGCCGCGGCCCCGACCTCGCGAGATGCCACCGATGCAGCCTTTCGCGTGGGAGCAATGACCAGCATTCGTCGCCGTTGCGACGTCAGCGCCGCGAACGCGGCGTGCAACATCGTGGTCTTGCCCGCGCCTGCGGGGCCGGCAACTGTCACGAGCCCGTCCGTGCCGGCGATGGCGCACGCTGCAACGCCCTGCGACGTATCCAGCGCCGACAGATCCGCGTCTGGTGCGAGCCGGTGCAATTCGTCCGGCAGTAGGGAGCGCCCGGGTCGGGCGAGCGCGTCCAAGCGGCCAGCGAGGCGCACCTTGGCGAGGACGGTTTCCGTCGCCATAAACGCCTTCACCTGCGTGGGTGGATCATCCGCAACGAGCCGATAGACGGAACGCATTGCACGCTCCGTGATCTCGGTGATCACACCGTCGAGACGGTCGCGTTCCGCAACGACGCCCGTGCGCGAGAGAGCGCGTATTGCGCCGGCGCGCATGTCGAAAACGCTGAACCTCCCGCCGGATGACGTGGACCGTTCGTCCGCGTCGACCACCGCCTGTGCCGCGAGCAGATCCAAGTCGATGGCGTGCAGCTCTGTGGCGGCAACTGAAATGGGTGCGCGCGGGCGGGTCGCGCTCGGATCGATCGCTGTGATCTCGTCACGGACCTGGGCCTCCCAACACTCCTCGTCAAGATCGGTCGGCTTGTTCGGACGCGCCACCGCCCACGCGCGCCGATCGATCTGTTGCAACACCTCCACGCTCGGCGCGGATCCTCCGTGCGCCGCCGACCACTCCGCGATCATGCGCGCGCGGTTGGTTTCGATCTGCGCCGACCGACGCGAGACGGGCCGGACCGCGCCCGCGAGCTCGGCGATCTCGCCGGCGTGGTCAAGCGTGTATCCGTGCCGCGCGAGCGCAGCGATCCAGGCGGGATCGGTGCGAGCGGCGAGTTCGCCCTCGGCGTTGACGACAGTGTGCAGTTTCATCGCGACGCGTGAGTCGAGGTTCGACCACTTGCCGTCCGCGCCGAGCACCTTGATGTTGAGCCAGAGGTGACGGTGGATGTGCGGGTCGAGCGCGCGCGAGCGTCGATGCTGTAGCTCGACGACCTCGATGCGGGTGATCTCCTCGCGGATGAGCCCACCGTGCCCGCGCCGCGCGTTGAGCTCCGTCTGCCAGGTGAGCAGGATGCGCTCACGTAGCCGATTCTGGAGGGCTTCGAACTCGGCGGCGAGCTGGGGATGCAGTAGCGCGGCGATGCTGTACGACTTCGGATGATTGAGCGTTCCGTCAAGCAGAAGGTCCGCGTCAGGGCTCAGTCGCTGATGGCCTCGCCCTTCGCCGGTGACTGGGTCGTGTCCTGTAAGCCAGACGCGAAGGCCGCCGGCATCGAGCTCATCGGAGGTGATGACGCCGTTCTCGACGATGAACCGCGCGACGGTCGAATCGGAAGCGTCACTGTACGCTCCAAGTGCGTCAACACTGGGGGAGTGCTGCAGGTGAGCATCGCAAGTGCCCTCGAGCGCGTAGGTGAGCGCTTGTCGAACCCCTCGGGACTCGGCACCTCGCTTCCATCGCTCGAGGCCTCCTCGCATGCCGCCAGCGTAGGCAAGGTTTTGTGCGTTATCCAGGTATTTTTCTGCGTTGAAGGTATGTGTAGGGGAGTGCTCCTAAAGGGCGTCGCCCACCCTGGGTGCCTGCGTGCATTGCAGTCGGTTCGTCTACGATGCCGCGCTCGATCGGCAGACATCGCGCTGGCGCATTGCGACTTCCGTGGGTGGCGTGCCCAGAGGGCCGCGTCCCGGTCGCGTCAGGCTTTGCCGCCCTCGAGCAGCCAGGCGAGATCATCGAATCCCTTCTCGGCGGTGTGATCGTGTGTGCACGCGAAGCGACTGTTCCGAATGTCATCGGCGACGCCGGCGATCCGAGCCCGTATGCCGCCCAGAAGCGCGGCGTCCACGGTCTCGCGAGAATTCTTCGCCTCCGCATCCAGGTTGAGCACCTCGACAAGATCGGCTGACTCTCCTGTGAGGTCGCGATATCCGAGCGCATAGACGTGCAGCTGATCGCGCGTGACATCCTCCTCTTGCGCTCTGTTGGTCGACTTGAAGTCGACGATCGAGACTTCGTCCGTCTCCAGCCGCTTCACCAGGTCAATACGTCCGTTGACCGTGACTCCCGGGGTAACGACCACTTCGATCTGCTTTTCCGAGTGGATCGTGCGTGTCAGATCGTCGCCGTGGAGGTCGAAGTATCGCTCGAGCGACTCAACCGCGGCCTTCTCCAGTTGCGCACGGAGCGCTGGGTACGCGTACGGCGTGTGCAGGTGTCGCTCGACGAGTTCTTGTGCTTCCGCGCGCGCCGGCACGTCTCCCGAGATCGCACGCTTGTGCATCTCAGCGAGCGCGTCGTGGAGCCCTTTCCCATACCCGAGCGCCTCGTGAATGGGTGGGTTGAATCCGTACATGAAGCGGAGCTTGAACTGGTATGGGCACTCGAACAGGTACTTGAGCTCAGAGAACGAGATAGTCACGGCAGGTGTCTCGAGCTTCGGCCTGGGTTCGAGTCGAGGCACGTCTGGCAGGCCTTCATCTCGAGTTGAGACCCACGTCGCCTTGGTCGTATGAACGAAGAAATCCGACGGATTCGCATCCCGCTTTCCGTTGCCTGGCGCAAAGGTGACGTAGAGGTACTTCTTTGCACGCGTCACAGCGACGTAGAAAAGGCGCGTCTCTTCAAGTTCGCCGCCCTTGTACCGCTGACCGTGCGGCACGGCCTCGAGCGGGATGACGTGGAAGATGCCGAGACCGCCGATCCCCGCGGCTGGGAACCGATTGCGGCGGACGCACGGCACGAACACTGCCGGCCATTGCATTCCCTTCGCGCGATGAACAGTCGAGATCGTCACCGCATCCGGCGTGGCGTAGCCGGCATCCTCGTCGGCCTCCTCGTAGTAGCTGGGGGCGTTGTAGCGAAGGAATCCGACGAAGGAGTCGTACTTGTTCTGAGGAGAGGAAGCGAAGTAGATCGTCTCGAAGTCCGAGATCACCTGAGAGAACTTGCCGAGTTGATACATCACCAGCTCGGCTCGGGCTGCGCCGCCGGGAATGGTGTCTTCGCGCAGCCCGAGCTGCTCTAGCACTTCGAGGTAGAGGCGCTGAATGTTGTACGTACCCCAGCGCTCACCGCTGTCAAAGCGGCGAGCACTGTCGAGCGACTGCAGCACGGCAGGAAAACGGTCGGCGAAGGGCACGAGATTTGCTTCTTCCCACAGACCCCGCAGCTCGCCGCCGTCGATTTCACCGACCATGTATCGGAAGAGCGCGACGAGCGCGACCACTTCCGGTGCGTCGAAGAGCCGGGCGAGTCCCTTGATCAGGTAAGGGACGCCGCGGCGTCGCAGCTCCTCGACGAGCGGCCCGGCGTCTTTCACCGTTCGGAACAGCACCGCGCAATCCGACCATGAGAGCCCGCGAGGATCCGAATCGGGTTCATCCGTGAACGGCATCCCCTGCAACGCAGCGATGCGGTCCGCGATCCACGCGGCTTCGGCCTCGAGATCTTTAAGAGTAAGCGCAAGCATGTCGCCGCGTTCCCACTGTTGATGCGACGCATACTCCATCTGCTTGACTAGCCGCTCCTCGTCCGGAATACGATCTGCGACGCTCCGACCGAGTGCGACGATGCCCTTGGATGAACGAAAGTTGTCGACCAACTGGATCGTGCGCACGTCATCGTAGCGATCCGCAAACTCGAGGATGTGCTGCACCTCACTGCCGCGCCACTGGTAAATGGTCTGGTCGTCGTCGCCGACCACACAGATGTTCGCGCCGAACCGCACGAGGCCGGCCACGAGCTTTTCCTGCAGGGGGTTGACGTCCTGATACTCGTCGACAACGACGAAGCGGATGTCGTCGCGGATGTGATCGAGTAGGGCACGCTCGGATGCGTCGAGCTCGTCGCTCTCGTCGATCTGGAGCATCGCGACCGCGGTGGCGATCATCGTCGTGTAGTCGAAGTAGTTGCGCTTGGCGATCATGTGCAGGTAGGAATGCAGACTCGCGTTGACACCGTCTGGCACGAGGTCAAAGTCGATCTCGTCCTCCTGCAGGATCGAGAGCACCTGAAGGTAGAGCTTTGAGTTGGTGTAGCGCTTGAGCACGGGCGTCCCGGCCGACATCGTGGGGCACGTCGTTAGCCCGGACTCACGGCTGTTCCGATCGACGAGCAGCCTCTGCGTAATCTCGGTCAGGACGCCGAACTTAAAGGACTCAGGCACATACGTCTGTAGAAGGTTTAGGCAGTAGGCGTGCATCGTGCCGATGAACATTTCCGCCATGCCCTGTAGCTCGCCGTGCTCTGCCTCGACAATCGCATGGATGCGCTCCTTGAGTTCAGCGGCAGCCTTATCTGTGAACGTAAAGGCGATGATGTTGCGTGGCTCAACCCCCGGCTGAGCGAGGATGTGCGAGATGCGCTGTGAGATGACCTGCGTCTTTCCGGAACCAGCACAGGCGACTAGCTGCAGCGGACGATCGATCTCCGCGATCGCGTCTCGCTGCGAAGGAGTGTATGTCGTCATCGATTTTGCCTTCGCTTCCAGTTCTCGACATGCCGCCCGAAGCACATGAGCCGCCCGGTGTACACCTCGCAACGATTCCGCCCGCGGCGGCTCGCTCCGGGTGCCAGCGGGCTGAGCGCTCCCACGCAGTCTCCCGATCCGTTCAGAGCCCGTGCCTCATGCGCCATCCCCACGAGGCGTCAAGAGGATCTCCCTCACCTCGAGTCTCGATGAGACGTCTGACATTCGGATACTCATCGTCGCTAGCCGCGCGAAGCTCATCCCGGTAACCGTCGGCTGCGCATTGATCGACGATTGCTAGCGCCCAGAACTTCCACGTGCTATCTGTTACTCGACCGAGTCCCCGGAGATCTACCTCGTCTTCACAAAGCTGAAGGTAAGCACGCATCACGGGACGATCGGCAGCGGTCGGAACGCGATCGACCGCAAAGCTCTCGGAACGCCGATCCATCAGCTCCCAGTAACGCGACACGTACAGCGACTCGAACTCGCGGTGCATCTGTCGGCTGTGGAAGATCAATTGAATCGCCGCGACTCCGATCGTGAGGAAGGTCAGTGCACCGATCACGACTGAGGCGATGTCAGTCCAGTTAGGAGGCGTCGACTCCATCACGGAATGTCGATGATCTTCATGACCTCATCGCCGTAATCGTTGATGACCTTAACAGCGATGCGGCCAGTCGATGGGCGCGGGAACGGAAGCGAGCTATCGCGGTAGAGAGCTGCCCACGCGTCGGCGTCGATGTCGGACTTCAGGGCAGTCTTCAGCTTCTTGTAGGGGTCATTGCCGCCCGTGAAGTAGCAGTGGCGCACGAAGAACGACTCCTCGTTGTAGTCGGTGTCGATCATCCACAGCGCGATGCGATCGGTGCCGGCGCTGCGTACTTCACTCGTCGTCGGGTCGTAGACGTCCACGCCACGCAGGTCGACTCGGAACTGATCGTCGTCGAGCGGGACCACGTCGATGTCGGGCTCGCCGAAGACGGTGAAGAGATTGCCCGCCCCTGTCTTCTTGAGCTCTTCGCCCATCAGAAGGTCGGCGTTCATACGCACGAGCAGCACGCGGATGCGTCCGAGCGTGCGTTCGCCCTCCACCTGTGCAAAGCCCTCGTCGGCGACGATCGTGACGCCGTCGGCCTCGGTGACACCAGTCGCCTGCGGATCGAACGCGAATCCGAGCACGCAGAGCAGATCGACGTCCTTATCGGCGATCGCCTCCTTCGCTGCCGCCTTGATGAAGCCCGGGCTCACGGTGCCGTACTGCGGACCGATTGCGATAGCGACGTGGCTCGGCGCGGTGTCTTCGTCGTCATGGCGACGCTCACCGATCGCCTGGACGTAACTTCCGGCGTAGCCACCGAGCGAAGCGAACTGGATGCGCTCGGTCTTGCGCCCGTTCTGGATGCCGGCGCGCTGCAGGTTGTCGAGTATCGACTGCTCGAAGTTTGCGGTGTCCGCGTCTTCGTCGGCCGCGCGCTCGCTCGCCGGCTCGGTCTTGTCGATCTCGTCGAACGAGAGTGAGCGGTGCGGCGAGAGACTCTCGACAGTGAATGGGCCCGACACGCGCACCTTTGACTTGTCCTCATAGGGCTTGTCGTAGAGCACTTCGAATTCCGCGTGCCGCTTGATCGCGACGTCGATCTCGGCGCGCGTCATGCCCTCGCGAATGTCAGGGTTGTTCACGATCGATTTGAGCGTGACGTGTTGCACACGCTCATACACGAACCCGTGGCGGATGTCGCCGCCAGCCGTCGAAGGATCAATCGCCGTGCCCGATAGCGCGGCCTCCTTCGCGCGGCCCACTGCACTGTCGGAGAGGAGGTAATAGGGGTACCTGCCGCCCATGAGGCGTTGCCGCGCCAGCGCGAGCGCAACGCGAGACGTGTCGACGGTAATCCAGCGGCGACCCCATTGTTCCGCCACGAAGCTCGTCGTGCCAGACCCGCAAGTCGGATCAAGAACGAGATCTCCAGGATCAGTGGCCATCAGCATGCAGCGCTTTATGACTTCCGGGTTCGTTTGGACAACGTAGGTGGCCTCTCCGGCCGGAGCCGTGTCGTGCCAGGGGTTCGTCAACTTCCGGAAGGGAAAATCGTCGTGGAATGATACGAATCGAGGGGAATCCCCCTCGACAAACAGCCGACCAATGCTCGCCAGCGCGCGCATCTTCGGTTCGGTAGTGACCCACGACTGCCCAGCTGCGGGTCGGTAGAGCTTGTCTTCGAACTCGAACTCGAACACTGTTGTGTCGGAGTATGAGGGAGCCCACTGGGAGATGGTTCCGAAGAGCCGTACGTCGGTGCTCACCGACGCAGGGTCCTGCCGCTCTTCGGTAGTTAGCCGGCGCCTTGTGCCATCGGCCAGTTCGACACCCGTCCACCGACCATTGCGATCCGGGGTTGTCGGTACATATGCCTGGCGATATTTGAGGTCATCTAGGGATTTCGCGAACCACAGGATGTGGTCATGCATGCGCTCTAGAGTCTTGGCTCCGAGCGGCATCAGCTTCTTTCGAAAGATGATCTGCGAAACGTAGTTCTCGGCGCCGAAGACCTCGTCCATAAGACTGCGCACCAGATGGACATTTTCGTCACCGATCTGCAGAAAAACTGAACCTGACTCGGTCAGGAGATCGCGCGCGACCACGAGCCGATCACGTAGGTACGACAGGTATGAGTGGATTCCCAGCTCCCACGTGTCGCGGAACGCCTTGATCTGCTCGGCCTCGCGCGCGGCATCCTCGAGCTTGCCGTCCTTGACGTCGCGCTTACGTGCCGAGACCTGCCAGTTCGACCCAAACTTGATCCCGTAAGGAGGGTCGATGTAGATCATCTGCACCTTGCCGCGCAGCTGCTCACGCTCGGCGAGGGAGCCCATTACCTGCAGCGAGTCACCGAGGATCATGCGGTTCTTCCAGTTCATGTCGTGCTGGTAGAACTCGACTGCGTCTATCTCGGGCAGATCATCGAAGTGATCGAAGAGAGTCAGCTCGGGCTCGACCTGACCCGCGGCCGCGGTCTTGCGCAGGTTTTCGACGAGCACACGGGGATCGATCTTCTCTTGGATGTAGATCGGCGGCGCATCGACGACGAGATCCTCGCGATCCTGGGCATCTTTGCCGCGCCACACGAGCTGCGGGTCGAGGCTCGGGTCGCGGGGATACAGCAGTGGAGGCAGGCCGGAGTTCGGCTCGTCGAAGAAGGTGCCCGCGGCATCGGCCGTCGGTATGTTCGTCCGCTTGTCTTCGTGGCGGATCGACTCGACCGGTGTCGGACCCTTCGGGGTGCTGCTACGCGCCATGCTTTTCCTCCTGGTGCGCGGGCTGCCGCTCCGCGAGCACGTTGTCGTCAAGAAGATCGGGGTCGCCGATGATCGGCGTGCCCGCGATGAGATCGTGGATGGCACGAGGAAGCACCGTGTCGGCGTTGGCGACTTCATGCTGGTGCATCTCGATGTAGCCCCACCTGCCAAACCCTCCGTGGTTATTGACTGCGACGCACCAGCTGTCGCGCGCGGTGCGGGCTTTCTCCTTCGTTGGCCCGGGACTCTTGTGCGACCCGGATACCTCAACGATCAGGGTGCGCTCTAGGCCGTCGTCGTCCGTTGGGAGGCGGAGCAGAAAATCCGGCCAGTACTCGTGCGTGCGAGCAAGATGGACGTAGGGGATCGAGAAGCCGAGCTGGTCGTTCTTCACGTAGCTCAGAATGATGCCCTTGGCAGCAAGCTCCTCGCACACGCGGGCCACGCGCTTCTCCCATTCGTTGCCGTCCTTGCCGTCGAGCGTCACGTGGCTAACGTGGCTGAACTCGGTTTCGATCACCTTCTTGCGCGTGTCGAAGTGCACCGATGCGGTCGTGCCCGTTGGATCGAATGCGCGCAGGATCGGGCGCAGACGGGGCCGTCGCGCGTCCTCCGACTCGAGGCGCGTGATCGCGTTATAGATCGTGGCAGCGGCGAGTTGCTGTGGCTCAGCGAGGGTGAGGTAGCCGAGCGAGTAGCCCGGGTCTACGCGCACGCAGTCGCGCAGCCATTCCCTCGTGATGGTGACGAGCTGCGGGAATAGCCACGGCCGGCGGTCGCCCTGCGACATGAAGTATGTCCGCAGAATGCGCTCGGCGATCTGGAACGACAGCGCCTGCTCGCGCACCTCCGCGATCCCCTCGATGCGCTCCTTCTGCCCGACGATGCCAGCGGTCTCGACCCAGCTGGGGACGGTGTTTCCGTCGATTCGCAACGTGTCCGCGTTGTCGCGATCGAAGATGAGCTTCGCGTCAGGAATCTCGACGCGGTAGCCGCTGAGAACCGGGAAGTCGATGCGCAGGTGATCGCGCTCTTCGATCGCACGCACGCGCGTCGCGAGCTGCGGAGGTTTGGGCGGGGGTACCGCCTTGTCGGATGGGATGAAGGCGAACGGGATGCCATAGACGTTGGAATATTCGGGCGCGAAGAGGTCGCTCTCTTCGTCGGGAGCGTATGACCGACGGCGCAACCCGCGACCGACGACCTGCTCGCACAAGAGTTGCGACCCGAACGCACGGATACCCAGGATGTGGGTGACCGTGTTGGCGTCCCAGCCCTCGGTGAGCATGGCGACGCTCACGACGCACCGGACCTGCTCGCCGAGCTTTCCCTTCTTGCCGACGGTGTTCATCACCTCGCGAAGAAGATCCTTGTCAGTGAGCTTGTCGGTGTCCGCGCCCGGATTGTCGACCCGGTACTGCTTCTTGAAGGCCTCGATCTCGTCGGCCGCGGCATCCTTGAAGTCTCCCTTGAGCGGTGCATCCGACTCGAGCTGCTTCGAATCGACGACGATTGTGCGCGGTCGGGCCAACGGCTCGCCGTTGACGACATTGCTGAACAGAGGCAGCTTGCCATTCGCGTGCACGGCCGCGCCGTCTTGCTCGACTTCGTAGCCGGCGATCCAGTCGAAGATCAGGCGGGAGACCAGAGTGTTGGGCGAAACTACGATCATCACCGGCGGCGGTTCGCCATGGTCGCGGAGCGTGGCTTCCCACTCAGCGAAAGCCGCCTTGTAGCTCTTGTAGAGGCTGAGTAGCGCACCCTCGAGCGCCGCCGGCATCACCCACTCGGCCGGGTTGGCCGGCGCAGACTTGGCGGTGCGTGGCCAGTGCGGATCGTCCTTGATCTGGTCGTAGAGGTGCAGGTAGGTCACCTGCTTGTGCGCTGCGTCGTCATCGACGGGGAGCCGAGGAATCTTTACGATTCCGGACTCGATCGCGTCCATGAGGGAGAAGTCGCTGACCGTCCACGGGAAGATCAGTCCTTCGGCCCAGCCCGATCCGGTGAGGTAGAACGGGGTCGCAGAGAGGTCATAGATCTGCTTGATTCCCGCATGCTTGCGGATGTCGACGAGCCCCTTGAACCAGACCCGGGCGTCTTCGTTCGCGTCCTTACTATCGGCGTCGAGCTTCGCCCCCAGGTCACGCGGCTGGTAGCAGTGATGGGCCTCATCGTTGAGCACGACGATGTCGCCCTTGCTTTTACTGAACCCGCGCAGCACGCGGGAGACTACTGCCTGCGGCGTCTCACGGAAAGGATCCTCGGCAGAAGCCTTGCCTGCGAGGAGGAGCTTGCGGGTGTTTGCGTTGACGCCCTTAATCTCCTTGGCGTCGCGGGGCATGAATTGGTGGTAATTGACGATTTGGATCTCGGCCTGTCCGAGCTGCCCACGCAGGTCGGCGGGAACGAGACCACGCAGGTCGTAGTAGTTCTCCTCGTCGCCGGGCTGCAGCACCTTGAGGCGATCACGGATCGTGATGCCGGGTGTGACGACGAGGAACTTCTTCGCGAATCGGGCGTCGTGCGGGCTTGCGGTCTTATTAAGCGTTTGCCACGCGATGAGCATCGCCATGACGATCGTCTTGCCCGAGCCGGTCGCCATCTTCAGTGCGATGCGGGGCAGGTTCGCGTTGTGCTCCGCATTCGCCGAGCGGATCGTGTCCAGCCACGCCGTCGCCTGGCCGCCGCGGCTGGGCACGTAGTCGCGGCGCCCCACGACCTCGGCAAGGAAGATTGCGGTCTCGGCAGCCTCGCGCTGGGCGAAGAGGATGCGGTTCTCACGCTTCTCGTCCGCCCAGTGCTCCAGGAGTTTGCGCGAGATCGGAGTGACTCGCTGGTAGCCGAACTGCCGCCAGTGTCGGACTTCCGCGCGGAGCTGGTCGACGAAGTCGTTGCGCTCGACCTTCTCGTCGGTCGCGTTCAGTTCTAGTTCAAGCTGCTCGAACTGCGGCTGAGTCGGTGTGGCCTTCGCGGAGCGCTTGCGCACCTTCGGCACGGGGACGAAAAACTCGCTCGGTCGGCGGAACTCCGCGATCTCGCCGGTAGGCCCGTTTTCGCCCACCACCCAGTGCTTTCCAGGTTCGTCGTAGGGCGAATTGATTATCGGGTTCTCCAACGAGCCTTGCGTCGTCACCCTTGTTGCTCCCCTTGCATCCGTCATGCTCGCGGGGATTCGCCAACACGTCGATCCCCCGATTGTGCACTCTAGCGGGATGGGAGGACTGCCGCTCCGATCAACTCAAGCATCCGCTCTGAAACCCGAGTTTCCAACTAGAATGACGACGACAGCCATGGAAGCATTCGAACAGTTCGTGGCGCTCGCGATGGAGTCCGAAGGACTCGTTGTATCGGGCGCGCTCAAGTTCAACGTGCGCCGCAAGACCCGCAAACAGGCGTACGACGAGTACCAGACCCATGGGTTCGAAGTTGACCTCGTCGGTGCTCGCCGAGACAAGCTCGTCCTTGCGACCGTGAAATCGTTTTTCGGCTCCCGTGGTGTAGTGGCCGATCACGTGATTGGCAATGATCCGACCTACTCGAAATGGTATGCGCTTCTGAACCAGCCCGACGTCCGCGAGAGCGTCGTCGAAGGCGCCGCCGAGCGATTCGGATACGACCTTGGCCAAATTGAGATGCGCCTCTACGCTGGACGGTTCTCGACCGCCGCAAGCGAGGCAGCTATTCGGACGTGGGCAGCGGGGCAGGTAATCGGGGGCGGCCCGGTCTCGGTGTTCGACGCAAGCACTGTCGTCAAGACCGTGCGCACAGCAGCCAAATCGAAGCAATACCGTGACAGCGCCGTGCTTGCCACCTTGAAAGTTCTCGACGCGACCGGCTCGTTGAGCCCGGCGCCCAAGAGCTGAGGAGATGCGCGATGGCGCTCACGCCCCAGCCACGGCTTCGCGAGATGATTCTGCTGGTCCTGCGCGACTCACCGGCCCAACGTCGCTCGCGAGGCTCAGTTCTCGACCAACTCGATCACAGGTGGGGTCGCTATTGGACTTCTGACGACCTCAGCACTCCTCGGTCACGACCGTTCGAGACCAAGTGGCGGAACCGGGCGAGCTACGAGAGGGCGAAGATGGTCCGAGAAGGATTGTTAGTAGGAGACGCGGATGGCTCATGGCAGCTGTCAGCCGCCGGGCTGCGGGCCGCCGAGCGGATCAACGATCGCTAGCTTGCACGCTCGTTGCGCTGTGCGTCCGTCCGACAATCAGCCTCCCAGCGCTCGGGCGCGGCGCAGTGCTCGTCGTCGAACGGCTGCTAAGCGACGCGCGCCAGCGCGGAGTCTGCAAGGAGTGAGCGGCGAGAACGGAGGCGCGACCGATCGCTACACTCTCGGCGTCGGAGGGAGGCGCCCCTCGACCCAACGCCAGTTGACGACGTCTTCCGACATCCATCGACATCCGTGATCGATCGCGTTGACGACCCCCGTCCAGTGTCCGACACTGGCCCGATACTGACCGTCAACCCGCATGATCGGAGGTCGAAATGGGCACCATCACGGCATACGAATCGGCGCAGGGCCGTCGCTACCGAGTGCGGTATCGCAAGCCTGATCACTCCCAGACGGACAAGCGCGGCTTCCGCACCAAGCGCGACGCGGAGGAGTTCCTTCACACGGTGGAGCTCTCGAAGGCTCGAGGTTCATATGTCGACCCAGCGCTCGCGCGAGTGAACGTCGAATCCTGGGTGCAGGACTGGCTCAAGAGCCAGGCCCAACTCAAGCCGACGACCTTGGTGGGGTACGAGAGCGCCTTGAGCAAGCACATCATCCCGCGGTGGGGGAGGCGCAGCCTGAGCGACATCGGCTACGCCGAGATCCAGCACTGGATCAGCGACCTGTCGAAGACCCTCGCACCTCAGACCGTCCGCAACATCTACGCCGTCTTCTCGCTCGTCTTCTCCTTCGCCGTCAGGGACGGCCGGCTCGTCCGGAACCCCGCCGAAGGCATCCAGCTGCCGCGCCGCATCAAGGCAAAGCGCGGGTACCTCACCCACGCTCAGGTCCATCGCCTCGCCGACGAGTGCGGCGATTCGCGGACGCTCGTGCTGTTCCTTGCGTACACCGGCCTGCGGTGGGGCGAAGCGGCCGCGCTGCGCGTCCGTGACGTCGAGTTCGCGCGTCTCCGCGTGGAGGTCGCTCGCGCCGTCTCTGAACCGGCGGGCCACATAGTCTTCGGCACGCCCAAGACCCACGCGCGAAGGTCGGTGCCGTTCCCGCAGTTCCTCGTCGACCCGATCGCAGAGGCCTGCGAAGATCGCGAGCCCGACGATCTGCTCTTTCCGTCGCCGAACGGCGACGTCATCCGCGCCGGCAACTTCCGGTCCCGCACCCTCGCCTCGGCAGTGCAGCGAGTGCAGCGGGCCGACCCGAGCTTCCCCAGAGTCACGCCGCACGATCTCCGCCACACTGCGGCCAGCCTTGCGCTGTCGTCGGGCGCGAACATCAAGGCGATCCAGGGCATGCTCGGCCACGCCTCCGCGACGATGACCCTCGACGTCTACGCCGACCTGTTCCCCGACGATCTCGACAGCGTGGCCGCCGCGCTCGACCTCGCCGCGCAGCGTCATCTCGTCACACGCGACGATCCCGCACGCCCGATCCTGCCGACCAATCCCACGCAGGTTGTCGGCTTAGGCAGCTGAGCGCGCGTGCCTGTGGTCGAAGGTCTACAAAACGGATGTGGGCAAAATGTGGGCAAATCGGCCCCGAAATCGTCAACCCCGAACTCGGGCAAAGAAAAAATCCCAGGATGACCTGGGATTTCTCTCGTGCCCCCGACAGGAATCGAACCTGCGACCTTTGGTACCGGAAACCAACGCTCTATCCCCTGAGCTACGGAGGCGTGCCGATCGAGGTTACCACCCCGGCGACCTCGCTCTCGTCGCTCACGGTGTGATGGGCGCCTCGTCCAGGGGAGCGTCGGCGACGACCTCGGTCGGCTCGATCATGCCGGCGACCGCCTCGGCGACCTTGCCGGCGAGGAACGCGTGCCCGGCCGTCGAGGGGTGGTCGCGACCGGTGGGGCCGGTGTCGATCACCGCGGCGTAGTTGTCGGGGCTGATCCAGCCCTCGGCGATGGGGGAGATGTACCACCAGCCGCGGGCTCCAGCGAGGGCCGCGAGGTCGGCGTCGATCTGAGCGGTCGGCGCCTCGACCGGAAGCACCTGGGGCGCTGGCCCGAGGATCACGAACTGCGCCTCGGGATAGAGGGCGACAAGCGAATCCCACACGGCGGTGACGGCATCCTGATACCCCGCCGGATAAAGCCGACGATCGTTGATCGACCCCTCGACGATCACCAGATCGGGATCCAGTGAAGGGTCGAGGGCAGCCACGCGCTCGCCGTACGAGCCGCCGTCGATGCCGGGCTTGAGGTACCCGCTGCCGCGCACGCCGTCGACGGTCACGTTCCACCCGAGCTCGTCCTCGAGACGGTAGGCGAAGCCCAGCGTCGGAACGATGGCGGCGGAGCCGTATACCCACGAATCGCCGAACACGAGAACGTGCGGCTCATCCGGCAGCTGCAGGGTGGCCGGAGCGATCTGCGCCACCACGTTCTGCTCCACCGCGACGGGAGCCGACGGCGTCACCCACGGCCGCCACATGCCGAGCGCGCACACGGCCACGACGGCGAGCGCGGCGCCGATGAGCGGCAGCCACGGACGCCGTTCGCGAAGGCGTCCGGGCGCGGGCATGCACAGAGGGTACGTCACGAATCCGTGTGCTCCGCATCCGCGTCCGAAAGGTGGGGAAACTCCGCGCGAATCCTGAGCCTCGACGCGCTCCCGAAGCTCCGTCGAGCGGCCCCGCCCGCTCCGCGCTCACACGTGCAGAGAGCAGTCACTTCGGCATGCGTAAGATACTCCGGTGCAACGCGTCGTGACCGCCGAACTGGACCTCGAACTGGGGTCATCCGTCGACCTCATCTTCCAGATCACGGCGGCCCAGGGAAACCCCCTCGTGAGCGAGCAGCTGACCTTCACCCAGGGCGACCGCGTCTACACGCCGACCGAGATCGTCGACCAGTCCGGCAGCCGCCTGCACCGCCTTCTCGGAGAGGCCGGACGCCTCGACGTCCGGTACGAAGCCACCGTCGACGGCCACGCCACGACCGGCCGCACCAGCGACCTCGAAGCCATCACCTACCTGCGCCCGAGCCGCTACTGCCAGTCCGACGAGGTCTTCCAGCAGGCCCGCCGCCAGTTCAAGGGACTCTCAGGCCACGACCTCATCGCCGCCGTGTCCGACTTCGTCGCGACGAGCACCACCTACACGCCCGGCCTCAGCCAGGGCACCGACAGCGCCGTCACCACCCTCATGACCGGACAGGGCGTCTGCCGCGACTACGCCCACGTCGTCATCGCCCTCCTGCGCGCCATGGACATGCCCGCCCGCTACACCGCGTGCTTCGCCCCCGGCCTGCAGCCGATGGACTTCCACGCCGTCGCCGAGGCGTACCTCGACGGCGCCTGGTACGTCATCGACGGCACGCGCCTCGCGAATCGCCGCTCGCTCGTCCGCATCGCGACGGGGAGGGATGCCGCAGACTGCGCCTTCCTCAGCTACCACGGCGGCTACGTCGGACTGAAGCGGATGCGCGTCGACGCCTGGGTCGTTCCCGACACGGCGACCCTCGATGGACTGGAGACGCTGCCCGAGGCATCCGATCCGTCGCTCGATGACTTCACCTCGCTGGTGCAGCTGGCCTGAGGGGCGGGCGGGGGCCTGACGCGTTTCGTCTCGCTTCGCTCGCTCAACGACCGGGGGGCGCGCCCGTAGAATGAGCGGGCTATGAATCCCGAAGCCCTCTCCGCCGCCCTGCTCGCCGTCGTCGCCCCGCTCGCCGAGGCCCGACGACCCGGAGCGGCCGAAGGGCTCACCGCCGCCGACCTGCCCCTCGAGCGGCCCAAGAACCGCGACCACGGCGACTGGGCGTCCAACGCCGCCCTCAAGCTCGCGAAGGTCGTCGGCGTCAACCCGCGCGAGTTCGCCGCCGAGATCGCCGACGGACTCGCAGCCGTCGACGGCGTCGCGAGCGTCGAGGTCGCCGGTCCCGGATTCATCAACATCCGACTGGATGCCGCAGCCGCCGGTGCCCTCGCCAAGACCATCGTCGACGCCGGCGCGGCGTTCGGCACCAACGAGTCCCAGCGCGGCAACACGATCAACCTCGAATTCGTCAGTGCCAACCCCACCGGACCGATGCACATCGGCCACACCCGCTGGGCGGCCCTCGGCGACTCGATGGCGCGCCTGCTGCTCGCGAGCGGCGCGACCCTCGTGCGCGAGTTCTACATCAACGACGCCGGCGCCCAGATGGAACGGTTCGGCCGCTCGGTGCTCGCCGCCGCGAAGGGCGAGCCGACTCCCGAGGACGGCTACGCCGGCGGCTACATCGAGGCGCTCGCGCAGCGCGTGCTCGCCGCGCGCCCCGACCTGCTCGAGCTGAGCCCCGACGAGCAGCTCACGACGGCGCGCGACCTCGCGTACGACTTCCAGCTCGGCGAGCTGCAGGTCTCGCTCGAGAGGTTCAACGTCCACTTCGACGTGTGGTTCTCGGAGCGGACGCTCCACGCGAAGGCCTCCGACGGCGGACCGAGCCTCGTCGACGAGGCGGTCGACCGCCTCCGCGAGCAGGGACACGTCTTCGACGAAGACGGCGCCGTCTGGGTGCGCACGACCGACTTCGGCGACGACCGCGACCGCGTCATCCGCCGCTCCAACGGCGAGTACACCTACTTCGCCGCCGACGCCGCGTACTACCTGAGCAAGAGCGACCGCGGCTTCGCGCACAAGATCTACCTGCTCGGAGCCGACCACCACGGCTACGTCCACCGCCTCAAGGCGCTCGCCGGCGCGGCAGGCGACGACCCCGACAAGGACATCGAGGTGCTCATCGGCCAGCTCGTGTCGGTCAACGGCGCGCGCCTGTCCAAGCGCGCGGGCAACATCATCGAGCTCGACGACCTGCGCGAATGGCTCGGCACCGACGCCCTGCGGTACTCGCTCGGCCGCTACCCGGCCGACTCGCCGCTCACTCTCGACCCCGAGATCCTGCAGAAGCGCACCAACGACAACCCCGTCTTCTACGTGCAGTACGCCCACGCGCGCACGCACAACGTGGCGCGCAATGCCGGGGCATCCGGTGTCGACCGCTCCGAGTTCGCACCCGAGCTGCTCTCGCACGAGACGGAGTCGGCGCTCCTCGGCGCACTGCAGGAGTTCCCGCGCATCGTCGCGTTCGCGGCCGAGATGCGCGAGCCGCACCGCGTCGCCCGCTACCTCGAGGAGCTCGCCGGCCTCTACCACCGCTGGTACGACAACTGCCGTGTCATCCCGCTCGGCGACGAACCCGTCGAGGCGGTGCACCGCACGCGGCTGTGGCTCAACGACGCCACCGGCCAGGTGCTCCGCAACGGCCTCGACCTGCTCGGCGTGAGCGCGCCGGAACGGATGTGACATGACCGCCGGCGACGCGTACTCGACCGAACGGCCGCCGGACTGGGAGCCGGCGCCGCGCCGGCGGAAGCGTGCGTGGCCGTGGCTGGTCGCGTTCGGCATCGTGATCGTCCTCGCCATCGTGGCGTGGTTCGCGGCCGAGGCCATCGCCCGCGACCTCGTCACCCGCACGATCCGCACCGAGATCACCGAGCGGCTGTCCCTCCCCGCCGACCACCCGGTCGACGTCGAAGTCCCCGGCGTGCTGATCCCGCAGCTGCTGGGCGGCAGCCTCAACGAGGTGACCGTGTCGTCCCACGACGTGCCGGTCGGCGAGTTCGAGGGCGACGTCACGGTCGTGGCGACCGACGTGCCGATCCAGGAAGGCGTCGACATGGGCGGCGCGACCGCCACCGTCACGCTCGACGAGGCGCAGCTGCAGGCACTGCTCTCGACGATCGACGAGCTCCCCGTCGACACGGTCGCCCTCGCCGAGCCGAACGTCTCGATGAACGCCGAGCTCGAAGTGTTCGGCGTGCGGTTCCCGGTCGGCGTCGAGCTCACGCCGTCGATCGCCGAGGGAGACCTCGTCCTCACCCCGGTCGGGTTCGAGCTCGCGGGTGCCGAGATCGACGCCGCGCAGCTGTCCGACCAGTTCGGCGCGGTCGCCGACGCCGTGGTGCGCGACTGGACCGTCTGCCTCGCGCAGTACATCCCGGCGGGCGTGACCCTCACCGACGTCTCGGTCGACGGCGACTTCCTCGTCGCCGAGGCCGACGTCGACGGCGCGATCGTCACCGACCCGGAACTGCAGGCGAACGGAACCTGCAGCACCTGAGTCGGCGGGTGTCACACATCACGGGGCAGGCATGGGCCGTGCCCTAGACTGCTGAAACCGCCCGGCACGTGAAATCCCGGCCGAGGCATCCGCGCCGATCCGGCCCCCGGACGGCTCAGCGCCGAAGCTCGAATCGATTGGTCCCACCCGTGTCCGCCCCTTCGCAGTCCCGTTCCCTGGCACCGGACTGGCTCGTCGAGCCCGACGACGCCAATGCGCTCGCGCCGCTGGTGTGGCCCGAGAACGCGGAGCGCTCCGACGACGGGGTGCTCTCGCTCGGCGGCATCCCGGTCACGGCCCTGCGCGAGCAGTTCGGCACGCCGCTGTGGATCCTCGACGAGGACGAGGTTCGCGCCCGCGCCCGCCGCACCCTCGACGCGTTCCGCGCCGCGGCCGCCCTCTACGGCGTGCAGGCGCGGGTCTACTACGCCGGCAAGGCCTTCCTCAGCACCGAGGTCGTGCGCTGGGTCACCGACGAAGGACTCGCGGTCGACGTGTGCACCGGCGGCGAGCTGGCCGTCGCCCTCGCCGCCGGAGCCGATCCCGCCCGCCTCGGGTTCCACGGCAACAACAAGAGCGTCGCCGAGCTCGAGGCCGCCGTCGAGGCCGGCATCGGGTCGATCGTCATCGACAGCCTGATCGAGATCGAGCGCCTCGCGGCCATCGTCGACCGTCGCGGCGTCACCCAGTCGGTGCTCCTGCGCGTCAACAGCGGCGTGCACGCCGAGACCCACGACTTCCTGGCGACCGCTCACGAAGACCAGAAGTTCGGTTTCACGCTGACGGATGCCCCGGCCGCCGCCGCCCGCATCCGCGAGCTTCCCGGACTCGAGCTGGTCGGCCTGCACTGCCACATCGGCTCGCAGATCTTCGGCACCGCGGGCTTCGAGGAGTCCGCCTCGCGCATCGTCGAGCTGCACGCCGAGCTGCTTACCGGCGGTGATCTGCCGGTGCTGAACCTCGGCGGCGGCTTCGGGATCGCCTACACGTCGGTCGACGACCCGACGCCCATCGAGGAGCTCGCGGTCGGGATCGCCGACGCCGTCGCGCGGCAGTGCGAGGTGCGGGGCATCCCGGTCCCCAACCTCGCCTTCGAGCCGGGTCGCGCGATCGTCGGCCGCGCCGGCGTGACGCTCTACGAAGTGGGCACGACCAAGCCCGTCGAGATCGGCGAGGGCGCGCAGCGCCTCTACGTCAGCGTCGACGGCGGCATGAGCGACAACGCCCGCCCCGCCCTGTACGGCGCGGAGTTCTCCGCCCGCATCGCGTCGCGCACGAGCGACGCCGCCCCCGCCCTCGTGCGCGTGGTCGGCAAGCACTGCGAGTCGGGTGACGTCGTCGTCGACGCCGAATACCTGCCCGGCGACGTCGCCCCCGGCGACCTGCTCGCCGTCCCGGCCACCGGCGCCTACTGCTTCTCGCTCGCGAGCAACTACAACTACGTCCCCCGCCCGCCCGTCGTGGCGCTGCGCGGGGGAGAGGCCCGCGTCATCGTGCGCGGCGAGACGATCGACGATCTGCTCGCCCGCGACGCCGGCCTCGGCCACCCCACGGAAGGGATCGCATGACGGACTACCGCCGCCTCCGCGTCGCACTGCTGGGTGCGGGTGCCGTCGGCTCTCAGGTCGCTGCGTTGCTGCGCCAGCACGCCGACGAGCTCGCCGACCGCGCCGGTGCCCACCTCGAGCTCGTCGGCATCGCCGTGCGCGACATCGATGCGCCGCGCGAGACCGATCTGCCCCGCGAGCTGCTGACGACCGACGCCGACGCCCTCATCGTGGGCGCCGACATCGTGATCGAGCTCATGGGCGGCATCGAGCCGGCGCGCACCTACCTGCTGCAGGCCATCAACTCGGGCGCCGACGTCGTCACCGCCAACAAGGCGCTCCTCGCGACCCACGGTCCCGAGATCTTCGACGCCGCCGACCAGGTGGGCGCCGAGGTCTACTACGAGGCCGCGGCGGCCGGCGCGATCCCGATCATCCGCCCGCTGCGCGACTCGCTCGCCGGCGACCGCGTGCAGCGCATCATGGGCATCGTCAACGGCACGACGAACTACATCCTCGACCGCATGGACACCGAGGGCGCCGAGTTCGCCGACGTGCTCGCCGACGCCCAGCGCCTCGGGTACGCCGAGGCCGACCCGACCGCCGACGTCGAGGGCTACGACGCCGCGCAGAAGGCGGCGATCCTCGCGAGCCTCGCCTTCCACACGACGGTTCCGCTCGAGGCGGTCCACCGCGAGGGCATCACGGCGATCGACAAGACGATGATGGACGCCGCCCGCCACGCCGGGTACGTCATCAAGCTCCTCGCGGTGTGCGAGCGGTTGACGGATGCCGAGACCGGCGAGTCCATCTCGGTGCGCGTCTACCCGGCTCTCGTCGACCGCGCCCACCCCCTCGCGAGCGTCCACGGCGCGAACAACGCCGTCTTCGTGCAGGCCGAGGCGGCCGGCAACCTCATGTTCTACGGCGCCGGCGCCGGGGGAGTGCAGACCGCGTCCGCCGTGCTCGGCGACGTCGTGTCGGCTGCCCGCCGCCACATCGCCGGCGGAGTCGGCGTCGGCGAATCCACCCTCGCCAACCTGCCCATCGTGCCGGTCGGGCGGGTGACCACGCGCTACCAGATCACGCTCGAGGTCGACGACCAGCCGGGCGTGCTCGCGACCGTGGCCGGCATCCTCAGCGACGGGCGCGTGTCGATCGCGACCGTCGAGCAGACCGTCGCGGGCGAGGACGCCCGCACCGCGCGTCTGGAGATCGGCACACACAAGGCTTTGGAGCAGGACCTCAGCGAGACGGTCGACCGTCTCGCCGCGAGCGGCGTCGTCGAGCGCGTCGTCTCGGTCCTGCGCGTGGAAGGAGACTGACATGGCACACGTCTGGCGCGGAGTCCTGCGCGAGTATGCGGATCGTCTGGGCGTCACGGATGCCTCGACCGTCGTCACCCTGGGCGAGGGCGGCACGCCGCTCCTTCCCGCCCCGGCGCTGTCGCGCCTCACCGGCACCGACGTGTGGGTGAAGTTCGAGGGCATGAACCCGACCGGCTCGTTCAAGGACCGCGGCATGACCGTCGCGGTCTCGCGCGCCATCGAGCACGGTGCGAAGGCCGTCATCTGCGCGTCGACCGGCAACACCTCCGCCTCGGCGGCGGCGTACGCCGCGCACGCCGGCATCACCGCGGCGGTGCTCGTGCCCGAGGGCAAGATCGCGATGGGCAAGCTCAGCCAGGCCGTCGCCCACAACGGGCAGCTCATCCAGATCCGCGGGAACTTCGACGACTGCCTCGAGATCGCGCGCGAGCTCGCCGAGCACTACCCGGTGCACCTGGTCAACTCGGTCAACCCCGACCGCATCGACGGTCAGAAGACCGCCGCCTACGAGGTCGTCGAGCAGCTCGGCGACGCCCCCGACTTCCACTTCATCCCCGTCGGCAACGCCGGCAACTACACCGCCTACACCCGCGGCTATCGCGAAGAGGCCGACGCGGGCGTCTCGACCCGCGTGCCGCGCATGTTCGGATTCCAGGCCGAGGGCTCGGCGCCG
Organism: Microbacterium sp. MF43; assembly: GCF_012847295.1. Classification (GTDB taxonomy): domain Bacteria; phylum Actinomycetota; class Actinomycetes; order Actinomycetales; family Microbacteriaceae; genus Microbacterium. Next base: position 185,520 of record NZ_JABBDY010000002.1, on the reverse strand, counting down.
CTCGTGCGCGGCGAGGTCGTGAAGAACCCCGAGACGGTGGCCAGCGCGATCCGCATCGGCAACCCGGCGTCGTGGGAGCTCGCACTCGAGGCGCGCCAGGCGACCGACGGCTACTTCGGCGCGATCGACGACACCCGCATCCTCGCCGCCCAGAAGCTGCTCGCGGGCGAGGTCGGCATCTTCGTCGAGCCCGCATCGGCCATCAGCGTCGCGGGTCTGCTCGACCGCGTCGAGGCCGGCGTCGTGCCGCAGGGCGCACGCGTCGTGCTGACGGTCACGGGCCACGGACTGAAGGACCCCCAGTGGGCCCTGCGCAACGCCGACGGCAGCCAGGTCGAGCCGACCGTCGTCGACGCCGCGACGTCGGAGGTGGCATCCGTCCTCGGACTCGCCCCCGTCGGGGCGACCGCGTGAATGCAGCCGTCGTCCCGGCCCCGGGACGCCGTGTCACCGTGCGCGTGCCCGCGACGAGCGCCAACCTCGGACCGGGATTCGACACCCTCGGCCTCGCGCTGAGCGTGTACGACGAGCTCGACGTGACGGCGCTGCCCGAGGGCGAGCTCGAGATCGAGGTCTCGGGCGAGGGCGCCGCCGACGTGCCCCGCGACGCCTCCCACCTCGTGGTGCGCACGATCGCGTACGCGTACGAGTCGGTGGGACGACGGATGCCCGGACTCCGCCTGCACGCCCGCAACGTCATCCCCCACGGCCGCGGTCTGGGCTCGTCGGGTGCGGCCGTGGTCTCGGGGCTGCTCGCGGCGAAGGGCCTGCTCGAAGGCGATGTCGAGCTCGGTCCCGACACGCTGCTGCGACTGGCGACCGAACTCGAAGGGCACCCCGACAACGTCGCCCCCGCCCTGTTCGGCGGGCTGACGATCGCGTGGGTCGACGAGCACGGACCGCAGCACAAGAAGCTCCTCGTGCACCGCGGCGTGTCGCCGCTGGTCTTCGTGCCGGAGTTCACGATGTCGACCGAGGTGGCGCGCAGCCTCCAGCCGCTCCAGGTGCCTCGCGAGGACGCGGTCTTCAACGTCTCGCGCTCGGCGCTCCTCATCGCCGCGCTGACGCAGAGCCCCGAGCTGCTGCAGGCGGCGACCGAGGACAAGCTGCACCAGAACTACCGCGCGAGCGCCATGCCCGAGACCGACAAGCTCGTGCGCGCGCTGCGCGCCGCCGGGTTCGCGGCCGTCGTGTCGGGGGCCGGACCGAGCGTGCTCGTGCTGGCGGACGGCCCGGGACGCCGCCTCGAGGCGGCCGCGCTGGCGGCCTCGGCGACCGACACCCCGTGGGAGGCCCTCATGCTCGCCGTCGACTTCAAGGGTGGTACAGTGAGGGAGTACGCGGAGGGTTCCACGTCATCGTGAATCTGGCCTCCGTCGCAATTCTGCGAACCCCGCACGACCCCCATCCTGCTGACGGTCTCTGAGCACCATCGCGGTACTCACGCCGATCGAAGGTCTTGAGTACGCCAGGGGGAGAGACGCCTGCCGAGCAGAGTGTCCGTGCGAACGTGCATATTCCATTCGTTTGACAAGGGAGAACTCGTGGAGTCCATCTCCGAGATCCATGCTGCCGACGCCGCAGCCGACGAGCGCGCCGAAGCGCCCGAGACGGCCGAGAACGTCGACACCACCACTCAGGTCGAGGCCGAGGCGCCCGCCGCCGAGGCCGCTCCGGCCGACGAGCCGGCCGCCGAAGAGGCGCCCGCGGCTCAGGCCGAGGCTGCTGAGGCCCCGGCCGCCGAGCAGCCGGCTGCCGAGGCACCGGCCACTGAGGCCCCCGCCACTGAGGCCCCCGCCGCTGAGGCCCCCGCCGCTGAGGCCCCCGCCGCTGAGGCCCCCGCCGCTGAGGCCGAGGCGCCCACCGAGAAGCCTGCGAAGGCGCCGCGCAAGCGGGCCCCGCGCCGTGCCAAGAGCACCGACCCCCAGCCCGAGCCCGCTGCCGAGACCGCGGCGCCCGCCGAGGCTCCCGCCGATACGGCCGAGGCTGCGGCCGGCGGCGCGGCCGCCGAGGCGACGACCGACGCTCCGGCCGAGGCGCCCGCCGAGGCCCCCGCCGAGGCCACCACCGACGCTCCGGCTGAAGCCAAGACCGACGCTCCCGCCGAGGAGTCCGCGCCCGCCCAGGGCGAGGCGGCTGCCGAGGCATCCGACTCCGACTCCGCCGAGCAGGCGAACGAGGGTGGCGAGGAGGCGCCGTCGCGCAGCCGCAGCCGCTCGCGCAGCCGCAGCCGCAACCGCAACGGCAACGCGAACGCGAACGCCAACGCGCAGGGCGGCCAGAGCGGCCCGGCGCAGAACGCGCCCAAGGAGCAGGCGCCGGCCGACGCCGACGACGAGCAGCAGCCCGGCGGCCGCAACCGCCAGCGCAACAAGCGTCGCGGGGCGAACCAGGCCGGCGACGAGTTCGAGACCGAGATCGGCGAGGACGACGTCCTGATCCCGATCGCGGGCATCCTCGACGTGCTCGACAACTACGCCTTCGTGCGCACCTCGGGCTACCTGCCCGGCACGAGCGACGTCTACGTCTCGCTCGGCCAGGTCAAGAAGTACAACCTCCGCAAGGGCGACGCCGTCGTCGGTGCGATCAAGCAGCCCCGCGAGGGCGAGCAGTCCAGCCGCCAGAAGTACAACGCGCTGGTCAAGGTCGATGCCATCAACGGCCTGTCGGTCGAGGATGCCGCGACCCGCGTCGAGTTCGGCAAGCTCACGCCGCTCTACCCGCAGGAGCGCCTGCGCCTCGAGACGGCTCCCGAGAAGCTGACGCAGCGCATCATCGACCTCGTGGCGCCGATCGGCAAGGGCCAGCGCGGCCTCATCGTCGCGCCGCCCAAGGCCGGCAAGACGATCGTGCTGCAGCAGATCGCCAACGCCATCGCGACCAACAACCCCGAGGTCCACCTCATGGTCGTGCTCGTCGACGAGCGCCCCGAAGAGGTCACCGACATGCAGCGCACGGTCAAGGGCGAGGTCATCGCCTCGACCTTCGACCGTCCCGCCGAGGACCACACGACGGTCGCCGAGCTCGCCATCGAGCGCGCCAAGCGTCTCGTCGAGCTGGGCCGCGACGTCGTCGTGCTGCTCGACTCGATCACCCGCCTCGGCCGTGCCTACAACATCTCGGCGCCCACCTCGGGCCGCGTGCTCACCGGTGGCGTCGACGCGTCGGCGCTCTACCCGCCGAAGCGCTTCTTCGGCGCCGCGCGCAACATCGAGAACGGCGGATCGCTCACGATCCTCGCAACGGCCCTCGTCGAGACCGGGTCCAAGATGGACGACGTCATCTTCGAGGAGTTCAAGGGCACCGGCAACAGCGAGCTGCGCCTCAACCGTCAGCTCGCCGACAAGCGCATCTTCCCGGCCGTCGACGTCAACGCGTCGTCGACGCGTCGCGAGGAGATGCTCCTGTCGAACGACGAGGTCAAGATCACCTGGAAGCTCCGCCGCGCGCTGGCCGGCCTCGAGCCCCAGCAGGCCCTCGAGGTCGTGCTCGGCAAGCTCAAGGAGACCCAGTCGAACGTCGAGTTCCTCGTGCAGATGCAGAAGTCGATCCCGGCTCCGACCACCGGCCACGGCGGCGGACGCAGCCACGCAGACGACAACAGCATCCGCTGACGCGTGATGTTCGAGTCCGTCAAAGGGCTGATCGAGGAGCACCGCGCCGTTCAGGAGGAGCTCTCCGACCCCGCGGTGCACGCCGATGCGGCGCGCGCCAAGCGGGTCAACCGGCGCTACGCCGAGCTGTCGAGGATCGTCAAGGCGCACGAGGACTGGGTCGCGGCATCCGATGATCTGGAAGCCGCTCGCGAACTCGCGAAAGAGGACGACGCCTTCGCCGAAGAGGTCCCCTCGCTCGAGGCGGGGCTCGCCGAGGCGCAGGAGCGGCTGCGGCGCCTGCTGATCCCGCGGGACCCCGACGACGCGCGCGACGTGATCATGGAGATCAAGCAGGGGGAGGGCGGCGCCGAGTCGGCGCTGTTCGCCGCCGACCTGCTGCGGATGTACCTGCAGTACGCCGCGTCCAAGGGGTGGAAGACCGAGCTCCTCGAGCGCAACGAATCCGACCTCGGCGGGTACAAGGACGTCCAGGTCGCGATCAAGGGGTCGTCGACCGACCCCGCGCAGGGCGTGTGGGCGCACCTCAAGTACGAGGGCGGCGTGCACCGCGTGCAGCGCGTTCCGGCGACCGAGTCGCAGGGACGCATCCACACCTCGACCACGGGCGTGCTCGTCTTCCCCGAGGTCGACGAGCCCGAAGAGATCCACATCGATCCGAACGACCTGAAGATCGACGTCTTCCGCTCGTCGGGCCCCGGCGGTCAGTCGGTCAACACGACGGACTCCGCCGTGCGGATCACGCACGTGCCGACCGGGATCGTCGTGTCGATGCAGAACGAGAAGTCGCAGCTGCAGAACCGCGAGGCCGGCATGCGCGTGCTTCGCGCCCGCCTGCTCGCCAAGCAGCAGGAGGAGCTCGAGGCCGCGGCATCCGACGCCCGCAAATCGCAGATCCGCGGGATGGACCGCTCCGAGCGCATCCGCACGTACAACTTCCCCGAGAACCGCATCGCCGACCACCGCACCGGCTACAAGGCCTACAACCTCGACCAGGTCATGGACGGCGCGCTCGAGCCCCTCATCGAGTCGGCCATCCAGGCTGACGAGGAAGCCCGGCTCGCGGCCCTCGGCGGCGAGGACTGACGCGGTCTGAGCGCGCGGTGGGCGAGGCATCCGTCCTCTGCCGCGTTGGGGGGACTAGCCTGGGCGCGTGCTCACCCTCGTCATCCGTGCGCTGATCTTCCTCGTCTCCGCGTTCCTGGGGCTCATCGCCGCCGACCTGCTCGTGCCCGGGTTCACCCTGCACTGGAACGACTGGTGGGGCGTGCTCCTCGCCGTCGTGATCTTCGCCGTGCTGCAGAGCGTGCTCGCGCCGTGGCTGTTCACCATCACCCGCCGTCACGCCAACGCGTTCCTCGGCGGGATCGGACTGCTCTCGACGTTCGTCGCGCTGCTGATCGCCGTCGTGATCCCCGCCGCCGGGATCGGCATCGACGGACCCCTCGCGTGGATCCTCGGCACGCTCGTCGTGTGGCTGGTCACGGCGCTCGCCACCTGGCTGCTCCCGCCGCTGCTGATCAAGAAGAAGGTCGACCAGCGCCGCGACTGAGCGGCTCCTCCCCAGCCCTGCGGCTGCTGAACGCCCACGACCGTTTCGTCTGTACGAAACCGATGCTCAGCGGCGGAGAGGGCGTCGTTTTCGTACAGACGAGCGCGGGCTAGGAGCGCTCGGGCTTGTGGAAGGCGCGCACCGCCGCTCCGGGCGTGCGCCAGGGTGGTCGGATGCCTCGCATCGCCGTCCCGCCGAGTCTCGGCGGCTCCTTCCGTGTCGCGGACGCCCTCGCGGCGGGGATGGGGGAGGGGCGACTGCGCGGATCCGACCTCGAGCGGCTCACTCACGGGACACGGACCCTCGTCCGCGGGGCGACCCCGATGCTCGACGGATGGGAGAGGCGCCGACTCGAGCTGCAGAAGCGCGTCGTCGGTTACCTACCGGCGATGCCGCCAGACGCCTTCTTCGTCGGACCGACCGCGGCAGCCCTCCACGGTCTGCCGCTCCCGCCCACCCCGGCTCAGCCGCTCCATGTCGGAGTGCCGTATCCGCGGAGTGCGCCTCGTCGTCGCGGGGTGGTGGGTGTGCAGGTCCTCCCACGGATGTTCCGTACCACCCGCGTCGACGGGGTGCCGCTGACAGACGTAGCGACGACGTGGGCGATGCTCGGAGGACATCTCGGGCTCAACGATCTCGTCGCCGTCGCTGATGCGATCATCCGTGTGCCGCGGCATCCGGGCGTTGCACGGCCATCGACGAAGGGACCGCTCGGGACGCGGGAAGAGCTCGAGGCCGCCCTCGTCGCCGGACGTCGACGTGGAGCGGCGATCCTCCGCGCGGCACTGGAACGGGCCCGCGACGGCGCATCCTCGCGGCCGGAGTCATGGTTGCGACTGGTGCTCGTCGACGGCGGCCTGCCCGAGCCCGCACTCGACTACGACGTCCTCGACGATCATGGGCGATGGCTCGGCTGCTCCGAGCTCGCCTATCCGGATCGACGAGTGGCTGTGGAGTACGAGAGCGACGGGCACCTCACGCGAAAGCAGCTGGAGCGCGACATCGACAAGTACACCGCGTACAGCGCCGCCGGCTGGCGCACGATCCGCCTGACGGGTTCGCACGTCTTCGTGGTCCCGCGCGAAGCAGTTCGGCGCGTGCGCGTGGCTCTCGAGAGTTCGTCTGTGTGAAGTCGACGCTCATTGAGCGCTGCAGGGTCGGTTTCGTAGAGATGAGTCCACCGGCGGGGCCGGCGCTGAGCGGTCGGGTGCCCCGGGGCCGGAGCGCCCGCGTCAGATGTGGTACTCGGGGTACTCGGGGGTGGTGAGCAGGGCGCGGGTGTCTTCGCCGTCTCGGCGGCCGCGGGGCTTGGCCGGCACGCCGACCAGGACGCTGTCGGGCGGGGCGTCCTTCGTGACGACGGCGTTCGCTCCCACGAGCGAGCCCGCGCCCACGGTGATGGGTCCGAGGATCTTCGCGCCGGCTCCGACGGCGACGCCGTCTTCGATGGTCGGATGCCTCTTCCCGCCCTCACGCTGACGACCGCCGAGCGTCACACCGTGGTAGAGCATGACGTCGTCGCCGACCTCGGCCGTCTCGCCGATGACGACGCCCATGCCGTGGTCGATGAAGAACCGGCGGCCGATCGTCGCACCCGGGTGGATCTCGATGCCCGTGAGCCAGCGGGTGATCTGCGAGCCCGCGCGCGCGACGAACCGCACGCGACGCACCCACAGCGCGTGCCACAGGCGGTGCGCCCAGATGGCGTGCAGGCCGGGGTACAGGAGGGCGATCTCGAGGCCGCTCCGCGCCGCGGGGTCGCGCAGGCGCGCGGCCACCACGTCCTCCTGCAGGCGTGCGAAGAAGCCGATGCGCTCGCTCATGACGCGGCCTTCTCGGGTTCGCGGAGGTGCTCGTAGAGGGCCGTCGACAGGTACCGTTCACCGGAGTCGGGCACGATCACGACGATGCGCTTGCCGGCCGCCTCGGGGCGGGCCGCGATCTCGAGCGCCGCCCACACGGCGGCGCCGGCCGACATGCCCGCGAGGATGCCCTCCGACGTCGCCAGCTCGCGCGCGACGCGGATGGCGTCGTCGAACTCGACGTCGAAGATCTCGTCGATCACGGATCGGTCCAGCACCGACGGCACGAAGTTCGGCCCGATGCCCTGGATGCGGTGACCGCCCGCGCGGCCCTCCGACAGCATGGGGGAGTCCTTCGGCTCGACGACCACCACCCGCACGTCGGGGTTGCGCTGCTTGAGCACCTGCCCGACCCCGGTGATGGTGCCGCCCGTTCCCGAGCCGGCGACGAAGTAGTCCACGCGCCCCTCGGTGTCGCGCCAGATCTCCTCGGCGGTCGTCCGGCGGTGGATCTCGGCGTTCGCCTCGTGCTCGAACTGGCGCGCCAGGATCGCTCCGGGGGTCGCCTCGACGATGCGCTGCGCTTCGGCGACCGCCTCCGTCATCCCCTTGTAGGGGTCGGTGAGGACGAGCTCTGCGCCGTAGGCCTTGAGCAGCGTCCGGCGCTCCTTCGACATCGAGGCGGGCATCGTGAGGATGACCTTGTAGCCGCGCGCCGCGCCGATGAGCGCCAGTGCGATGCCGGTGTTGCCGCTCGTGGACTCGACGATCGTGCCGCCGGGCTGGAGTTCGCCGGACTTCTCGGCCGCCGCGATGAGCGCATAGCCCAGGCGGTCCTTGACGCTCGAGCCCGGGTTGTAGAACTCGAGCTTGACGAGCACCTCGGCGCCGAGGCCCTCGGTGAGGGAGTTGAGCCTCACGAGGGGCGTCTCGCCGAAGGCGGTGGAGATGTCGGAGTGGATTCCTGGCACGGAGCGCCTTTCTGGAGCGGTGTGGCTCAATCCTCTCGCAGGTTCTCGAAAAGCGCCGTCGACAGGTAGCGCTCGCCGAAGGACGGGATGATCACGACGATGTTCTTGCCCTCGGCCTCGGGACGCGCCGCGACCTGCAGGGCGGCCCAGACGGCGGCACCGGACGAGATGCCGACGAGGATGCCGTCCTTCGTGCCGACGGCGCGCGCGGTCTCGATCGCGTCGGCGAACTCCACGTCGATGACCTCGTCGATGACGCCCTGGTCGAGGATCGGGGGCACGAAGTTCGGGCCGATGCCCTGGATCTTGTGGGGTCCGGGCGTGCCCTTGGTGAGCAGCGGAGAGTCCGCGGGCTCGACCGCGATGACCTTCGCGCCGGGGACGCGCTCCTTGAGCACCTGGCCGACGCCCGTGATGGTGCCGCCGGTGCCGATGCCGGCGACGAAGTAGTCGACCTGGCCGTCGGTGTCGCGGAGGATCTCCTCGGCGGTGGTCTTGCGGTGGATCTCGACGTTCGCCTGGTTCTCGAACTGGCGGGCGAGGACGGCGCCCGGGATCTCGGCGAGGATCTCGTCGGCCTTCGCGAGGGCGCCCTTCATGCCGCCGGCGGGGTCGGTGAGCACGAGCTCGGCGCCGTAGCCCTTGAGCAGCAGGCGGCGCTCGATCGACATCGAGGACGGCATGGCGAGGACGACGCGGTAGCCGCGGGCCGCCCCGACCATCGCGAGGGCGATGCCGGTGTTGCCGCTCGTGGCCTCGACGATGGTGCCGCCGGGCTTGAGCTCGCCGGAGGCCTCGGCGGCGTCGACGATGGCGATGCCGAGGCGGTCCTTGACGCTCGAGGCCGGGTTGTAGAACTCGAGCTTCGCGAGAACGTTGCCGCCGACGCCCTCCGCGATGCGGTTGAGGCGCACGAGCGGGGTGTTCCCGAAGGCGGAGGTGATGTCGGGGTGGATGCCGGTCATGTCGGCCCTTTCGAGAGAAGACGTCAGCGGGTGGAAACAGCCTAGGGGGAGGCGTTTGACGTGAGTCCTTGTGTGACGAAGTGCTGGCCCCGGCCCGCTACCCTGGCGGGCTTAGGCTGGACGGGCCCATGGCTGCACTCGACCCGACCCCCTCCGTCTCCGGCGCGCTCCGGCGCGCCGTCGCCCGCCTCTCCGACGTGGGCGTGCCCGATCCCGACGTCGATGCCGAGCTGCTCCTCGCATTCGTGCTCGACACGGGGCGCGGAGGAGTGCAGGCGGCGGTCGTGAGGGGCGATGCGATGTCCGAGACGGATGCCGCGCGCTTCGCCGCCGTGGTCGAGCGGCGCGCGACCCGCGAGCCGCTGCAGCACATCACCGGGCTCGCGCCGTTCCGCCACCTCGAGCTGCGGGTCGGCCCGGGGGTGTTCGTTCCCCGGCCCGAGACCGAGATGGTCGCACAGCTCGCCATCGACGCGCTGCGTGCCGCGGCATCCCCCGCCCCCGTCGCCGTGGATCTCGGGACCGGAAGCGGCGCGATCGCCCTCGCGATGGCCACCGAGGTCCCGCACGCGCGGGTGTTCGCCGCGGAGAACTCCGTCGACGCCTTCGTGTGGACCACCGAGAACTTCGCCCGCACCGGCGCCGACAACGCCACGCTCGCCTTCATCGATCTGGCCCGCGCGTTCCCCGAGCTCGACGGGACGGTGTCGGTGGTCGCGTCGAATCCGCCGTATGTGCCGGATGCCGCGATCCCCCGCGACCCGGAGGTGAGGTTCTTCGATCCGCCGGCGGCGCTGTACGGCGGAGAGGACGGCCTCGACGTCGTGCGCGTCCTGAGCGGGGTCGGCCTGCGGCTCGCGCACCCCGGCGGGACGATCGTGATCGAGCACGGCGAGTGGCAGGGCGAGGCGATCCGCCAGATCCTGACGGCCGACGGATGGCGCGCGGCCGCGACCCACCCCGACCTCACGATGAGGGATCGCGCGACCACGGCGATCCGTCCCTGAGCGCCGGTTCGCAGCATCCGTCCACGACCTCGCAATTAGACTGTGCGCGACATGTCCCCGATCTTCGACTGCCGTGATGAGGCGCAGCTGCTGTCCGGAATGCGCAACGCGCGTCAGGCCATCGGCCGCGGCGAGCTCGTCGTCATCCCCACCGACACCGTGTACGGCGTGGCCGCCGACGCATTCAGCGCGAACGCCGTCCAGCGGCTCCTCGACGCGAAGGGACGCACGCGGCAGATGCCCCCGCCCGTGCTGGTCGCCGGCGTCGCGACGCTGAGGGCGCTCGTCGCCGAGGTGCCCGAGCCTGTGGACCGCCTGGTCGAGAGGTTCTGGCCGGGCGGCCTGACCATCGTGCTGCCGGCACAGCCGTCGCTTTCGTGGGATCTCGGAGAGACCCGGGGCACGGTCGCCGTGCGCATGCCCGCGCACCGCATCGCCCTCGAGCTGCTCGAGGAGACCGGCCCGCTCGCGGTGTCGAGCGCCAACCTCACCGGCAGGGCCGCGGCCATCAGCGCGGAGGATGCCGAGCAGATGCTCGGCGAGAGCGTCGCGGTGTACCTCGCCGACGGTCTGTCGAGCAACGGCGTCGCCTCGACGATCATCGATGCGACGAGCCTCGTGGGTGACGGCGAGTCGCTCGTCCGGGTGCTGCGCGACGGGGCGGTCTCGCGCGCCGAGCTCCGCGAGGTGCTCGGCGAGCTGCTGGAGCCCGACCCCGAAGACCCGAGCTCCTCGTGAAGCAGTACGTCTTCACGATCCTCTTCACCGCGGCTGTCACCTTCGCGCTGGCGTGGACCGTCTGGCGGCTGAGTCTCAAGTACAAGCTCTACCCGGGCATCCGCGAGCGGGACGTCCACAAGACCCCCACGCCCCGGCTCGGCGGAGTCGCGATGTTCCTGGGCGTGGTCGCCGCATTCCTGGTGTCGTCGCAGCATCCGTTCTTCGCCATCATCTGGAGCGAGCCGGTGCAGGTGTGGGCGATCCTCGGCGCGACGTTCCTCATCGTGCTGGTCGGCGTCGCCGATGACCTGTGGGACCTCGACTGGATGATCAAGCTCGGCGCGCAGTTCCTCGCCGCCGGCATCATCGCGTGGTTCGGCGAGCTGCAGATCTACTCGCTGCCGATCGGCGGCATCGCGATGGGGTCGAGCTGGATGAGCTTCACGCTCACCGTCTTCTCGATCGTCGTCGTCATGAACGCCGTCAACTTCATCGACGGCCTCGACGGGCTCGTCGCCGGGGTGTGCCTCATCGCCAACGGCGTGTTCTTCGCCTACTCCTACATGCTCGCGCGCGACACCGGAGCGAGCTCGTACTTCAATCTCGCGTCGTTCATCGCCGCAGTGCTCATCGGCGTGTGCGCGGGCTTCCTGCCGCTGAACTGGAAGCCGGCGAAGCTCTTCATGGGAGACTCCGGCGCCCTCATGCTGGGGCTCCTCATGGCGTGCTCGGCGATCGCCGTGACCAGCAGCATCACGCCGGCGATGGTCGGCGACAACGACGAGTTCGGCCGCTCGCAGCTGCTGGGCGCCTTCATCCCGATCCTGCTGCCGGTCGTCATCGTGCTGCTGCCGCTGCTCGACTTCGGGCTGGCCGTCGTCCGGCGCATGAGCAAGGGCAAGTCGCCCTTCTCTCCCGACCGCAAGCACCTGCACCACCGCATGCTCGACATGGGCCACTCCGATCTCGGGGCCGTGCTCATCTTCTACGCCTGGACGACGATCGTGAGCCTCTCCGTGCTGCTGATGTACATCGGCACGTCCGAGGGATGGCCCGGCGACTACCTGCTCGGCGTCGCGTTCGGCGTCGTCGGCGCCGGTGCCTGCCTCGTCGTGACCCTTCTGCCCTCGCGCCGCTCCGCGCAGGCATCCGCCCCCGATCCCGTCCTGGAGGACGCCCGATGAGCCCCAACCCCGTCTCGAGCACGCCGATCCTGCGCACCGTCCTGGTGTGGGGGAGCATCGTCGCCGGTGCCCTCGCGGTGATCGGAGGGGTGATCGGATACCTCGTCGCCGGCACCGACGGGCTGTGGAGCGCGCTGGCGGGAGTCGTGATCGCGGCGCTGTTCCTCGGCATCACCGTCGCCAGCATCCTCATCGCCAACCGCTGGTACGGCGACCCGCTCTACGTGCCGATCTTCTTCGGCATCGTGCTCGGCGGCTGGATCCTGAAGTTCGTCGTGTTCCTGGTGCTGCTGTTCGTGCTCCGCGGACAGCCGTGGGTCGAGCCGACCGTGTTCTTCCTCGCCCTCGTCGCCAGCGTGCTCGCCTCGCTCGCGGTGGACGTGCTCGTGCTCCTGCGCATGCGGGTGCCGCACGTGAGCGACGTGCAGCTGCCGACCGATCCGGACGAGGGGGACCGACGCGAGGACGGACCGCAGCGTCCGGGCGCGGATTCCGGCGCCCCTCAAGTTTGATAGGCTGATCTCGCGCCCGCCCATGCTCGCTCTGCGAGCCCTTGCGGAGTGACGCTCACCGACCATCGTCGCAACGGTTCTCGACCGATGCCCCGAAGCTGGAGCCAGCGCTGACTACTCAAGCTGCGACCCTGATCGCCCCCCTTGCCGCGGATGCTCCGCCGGAATTCCACGGTCCCTCGATCGTCGAGTTCTTCCCGGAGATCCTCTTCACGCCGTTCGGCATCGAGGCGCTGTCGATCCACCGCATCCACCTGATCCAGTTCCTCGCGACGATCGCTGTGGTCCTCATCTTCTGGCTGGGCACGCGCCGCATGAAGGTGGTGCCGGGCCGGTTCCAGAGCCTCGTCGAGATGGGCCTCGACTTCGTCCGCGTGAACATCGGCGAGGACCTCCTCGGCAAGAAGGACGCCCAGCGCTTCCTGCCGATCCTCACGACGCTCTTCTTCATGATCCTGTTCATGAACATCACCGGCATCATCCCCGGTCTGAACATCGCCGGCACGAGCATCATCGCGGTTCCGCTCACCCTCGCGATCGTGAGCTACGTCACCTTCATCTACGCCGGCATCAAGAAGAGCCCGAAGAACTTCTTCAAGAACTCGCTGTTCCCCTCGGGCGTGCCGTGGCCGATCTACATCATCGTCACGCCGATCGAGCTCATCTCGACCTTCATCATCCGTCCCGTCACGCTGACGCTGCGACTCCTCATGAACATGATGGTCGGCCACCTCCTGCTGGTGCTCTTCTTCGCCGCCACGCAGTTCTTCATCTTCGACCTGGGCGGATGGTGGTCGATCCTCGGCGCCGGCAGCCTCGCGTTCGGCTTCGTCTTCACCCTGTTCGAGATCCTGGTGGCTGTCCTCCAGGCCTACGTCTTCGCCCTTCTCACCGCGGTCTACATCCAGCTCGCGGTCGCCGAAGAGCACTGATACGGGACGACCGGAAGGTCGCCCACAACCGAAAGGAAACACCCCCGTGGACGCAACTACGGTTCTCGCCGAGGTCACCGGCTCCGTCGCTACCGTCGGTTACGGCCTTGCCGCGATCGGCCCGGCCATCGGCGTGGGCATCGTCGTCGGCAAGACGATCGAGGGCGTGGCGCGCCAGCCCGAGCTCGCCGGCCGCCTGCAGGTGCTCATGTGGATCGGTATCGCCTTCACCGAGGCGCTCGCCTTCATCGGCATCGCCACCGGCTTCATCTTCGGCTTCTGATCGCAATCTCTCGACCTAAGGAGACAGGATGCTGAACGCTCTTGTCACGTACGCCGCGGAGGAAGGGGAGTCCTACAACCCCCTTCTGCCCGCCACGTACGACATCGTGTGGTCGGCGGTCTGCTTCGTCGTCATCCTCATCATCTTCTGGCGGGTCGCCCTGCCCCGGATGAAGAAGCTGCTCGACGAGCGCTCCGCTGCGATCGAGGGCAACATCGCCAAGGCCGACGAGGCCCAGCGCAAGGCCGAGGCCGCGCTCGAGGAGTACACGGCTCAGCTGGCCGACGCCCGTAAGGAAGCCGGTGAGATCCGCGACGCCGCCCGCGAGGACGGCAAGAAGATCGTCGCCGAGGCAAAGGAGACCGCTGCCGCCGAGGCCGCGCGTCTGACCAGCACCGCTCACGCCCAGATCGAGGCAGAGCGCCAGTCCGCGCTCGTGTCGCTGCGCAGCGAGGTGGGCTCGCTCGCCCTCGACCTCGCCGGCGGCGTGATCGGCGAGACGCTGTCCGACGACAAGAAGGCTCAGGCCGTCGTCGACCGCTTCCTGGCCGAGCTCGAGGCATCCGAGGCAGAGAAGGCGTCGAAGTAATGGGCAGCGCGACCACTCAGGCCCTCGCGGCGACGACGATGGCGCTCGACGCCGCGTCGGGCGTCGACCTCGACGTGGCCGGCGAGCTGTTCGCCGCCGCACGCGCCGTGGGCGACTCGTCGCAGCTGAGCGGCGCGCTCGCCGACTCCGCCGCGCCCGTCGAGGCCCGCCGCAACGTCGTGGCGGCGGTCTTCGGCAAGGCGGTCAAGCCCGCGACGGTGTCGCTTCTGACGACGGCCGTCGAGCAGCGCTGGTCCTCGGCGTCGGAGCTCGTGGATGGCATCGAAGAGCTCGCGGTCCGCGCGGCCTCGATCGCCGAGCCCGAAGCCGACGTCGAGGCGGAGCTCTTCCGCTTCTCGCGCACGGTCGCCGAGAACTCCGAGCTCGAGCTCGCGCTCGGCAGCCGCCTCGGCGACTCCTCCGTGAAGGGCGCGCTCGTCGAGAAGCTCCTCGTCGGTCGTGCGAGCCGCTCCACCACGCTGATCGTGGCCTCGCTCGTGCAGCAGACCCGCGAGCGCCGCGTGCGCCAGCTGCTGTCGCGGGCGATCAAGCTCGTCGCCGACCAGCGCGGGCGCAAGGTCGCCACGGTCTACGCCGCGACGCCGCTGAGCGCCGCCCAGACCGAGCGTCTCGCCGATGCGCTCTCGAAGCGGTACGGCACCGCCGTGTCGCTGAGCACCGTGGTCGACCCCACCGTGGTGGGCGGGCTGCGCGTGCAGATCGCCGACGACGTGATCGACGCGAGCGTGTCGTCCCGGCTGGCGGACCTCCGCCAGCGACTCGCCGGCTAAAAGTCTTCCCGCCGCCAGGCGGAGGTTTCGGGGCCGAGGCCCCATGAACGAAGGAAAACAATGGCAGATCTCTCTATCAGCCCCGACGTCATCCGTGACGCGCTGAAGGACTTCGTCGCCGCGTACGAGCCCACCGGGGCGGCGGCGACCGAGGTCGGCACCGTCATCGACGCGGCCGACGGCATCGCCCACGTCGAGGGCCTGCCCGGCGTCATGGCGAACGAGCTCGTGACGTTCGAGGACGGCACGCTCGGTCTCGCGCAGAACCTCGATGAGCACGAGATCGGTGTCGTCGTGCTCGGCGAGTTCTCCGGCATCGAGGCCGGCGCGTCGGTCACCCGCACCGGTGAGGTCCTCTCGGTCCCGGTCGGCGACGGCTACCTCGGCCGCGTGGTCGACCCGCTCGGCAACCCGATCGACGGGCTCGGCGAGATCGCGAACGAGGGTCGCCGCGCGCTCGAGCTTCAGGCGCCCGGCGTGATGCAGCGCAAGTCGGTGCACGAGCCGCTCCAGACGGGCATCAAGGCCATCGACGCCATGATCCCGGTCGGCCGCGGTCAGCGTCAGCTCATCATCGGCGACCGTCAGACCGGCAAGACGGCGATCGCGATCGACACGATCATCAACCAGCGGGCCAACTGGGAGTCGGGCGACGTCTCGAAGCAGGTTCGCTGCATCTACGTCGCCATCGGCCAGAAGGGCTCGACGATCGCGGCCGTGAAGGGCGCGCTCGAGGATGCCGGCGCGATGGAGTACACGACGATCGTCGCGGCTCCCGCCTCCGACCCCGCGGGCTTCAAGTACCTCGCTCCCTACACCGGCTCGGCCATCGGCCAGCACTGGATGTACGGCGGCAAGCACGTCCTGATCATCTTCGACGACCTGTCGAAGCAGGCCGAGGCCTACCGCGCCGTGTCTCTGCTCCTCCGCCGCCCGCCGGGCCGCGAGGCGTACCCCGGTGACGTCTTCTACCTGCACTCGCGCCTGCTCGAGCGCTGCGCGAAGCTGTCCGACGAGCTGGGCGCCGGTTCGATGACGGGACTCCCGATCATCGAGACCAAGGCGAACGACGTCTCGGCGTACATCCCCACGAACGTCATCTCCATCACCGACGGCCAGATCTTCCTCCAGTCGGACCTCTTCAACGCGAACCAGCGTCCGGCGGTCGACGTGGGCATCTCGGTCTCGCGAGTCGGCGGTGACGCGCAGGTCAAGTCGATCAAGAAGGTCTCCGGCACGCTCAAGCTCGAGCTGGCGCAGTACCGCTCGCTCGAGGCGTTCGCGATGTTCGCCTCCGACCTCGACGCGGCCTCGCGTCGTCAGCTCGCCCGCGGTGCTCGTCTGACCGAGCTGCTCAAGCAGCCGCAGTACTCGCCGTACCCGGTCGAGGAGCAGGTCGTCTCGATCTGGGCCGGCACCAACGGCAAGCTCGACTCGATCGAGGTCGAGGATGTGCTGTCGTTCGAGCGCGAGCTGCTGGACTACCTGCGTCGCAACACCTCGATCCTCGACACCCTCCGTGACACGAACGTCCTCGACGACGACACGGTGGCCGAGCTCTCGAAGAAGACCGACGAGTTCATCCTCGAGTTCCAGGCCGGCAAGGGTCAGGCCATCGGCAAGCCCGGCCACGAAGAGGTCGCGGCAGCCGAGGCGGCCGATGTGAACCAGGAGAAGATCGTCAAGGGCCGCCGCTAAGGCGATACCGGACAGGGACCATGGGCGCACAACTGCGGGTCTACAAGCAGAAGATCAGTTCTGCTCAGACGACCAAGAAGATCACGAAGGCGATGGAGCTCATCGCGGCTTCGCGCATCCAGAAGGCGATGGCGCGTGTGCGCGCGTCGTCGCCCTTCGCGCGTGCCGTGACGCGAGCCGTCTCCGCCGTGGCGACGCACTCGAACGTCGATCACCCGCTGACCGTCGAACGCGAGACGATCCGCCGCTCCGCCGTCGTGATCTTCTCGTCCGACCGAGGTCTCGCGGGCGCGTTCAACTCGCAGATCCTCCGCGAGGGCCTCGAGCTCGCGCAGCTCCTGCGCGAGCAGGGCAAGGAGCCGGTGTACTACCTCGTCGGTCGCAAGGCCGTCGGGTACTTCCAGTTCCGTCGTATGGAGGCCGCTGCCGAGTGGACCGGTGACACCGACACCCCCCACTTCCACACGGCCGAGGAGATCGCGGCGACGCTGCTCGACGCGTACGACCGCGGCGGCGAGGACGGCGGCGTCGACGAGATCCACCTCGTCTACAACCGCTTCGTGAGCATGATGACCCAGACGCCGGAGCAGGTCCGCCTGCTTCCGCTCGAGGTCGTCGAGGCCGAAGAGGCGTCGTCGGCCCAGGTGTACCCGCTCTACGAGTTCGAGCCGGATGCCGAGACGGTGCTCGACGCGCTCCTGCCGGTGTACATCCAGAGCCGCGTCTTCAACGCCCTCCTGCAGTCGTCGGCCGCGAAGCACGCCGCGACCCAGAAGGCGATGAAGTCGGCCAGCGACAACGCCGACAAGCTCATCACCGACTACACCCGCCTGCGCAACAACGCTCGCCAGGCCGAGATCACGCAGCAGATCGCCGAGATCGTCGGCGGCGCCGACGCTCTGGCGTCGGGCAAATAGACCACACGAAAGAGAAGAAGCCATGAGCCTCACCGCAGAGAAGACCGAGACCGCGGTCGTCGGCCGCGTCGCGCGCGTGACCGGTCCGGTCGTCGACATCGAGTTCCCGCACGACTCGATCCCCGACATCTACAACGCGCTGAAGACCACGATCACCATCGACGGCGAGTCGACCGAGATCACGCTCGAGGTCGCGCAGCACCTCGGCGACGACCTCGTCCGCGCCATCTCGCTCAAGCCCACCGACGGCATGGTCCGCGGCCAGGAGGTGCGCGACACCGGCGAGCAGATCACCGTCCCCGTCGGCGACGTCACCAAGGGCAAGGTGTTCAACGTCACGGGCGAGGTGCTCAACGGCGAGCCGGGCGAGACCATCGAGGTCACCGAGCGCTGGCCGATCCACCGCAAGGCGCCGAACTTCGACCAGCTCGAGTCGAAGACCCAGATGTTCGAGACGGGCATCAAGGTCATCGACCTGCTCACCCCGTACGTGCAGGGTGGAAAGATCGGCCTCTTCGGCGGTGCGGGCGTCGGCAAGACGGTCCTCATCCAGGAGATGATCCAGCGCGTCGCGCAGGACCACGGTGGTGTGTCGGTGTTCGCCGGTGTCGGCGAGCGCACCCGTGAGGGCAACGACCTCATCCACGAGATGGAGGAGGCGGGCGTCTTCGACAAGACCGCCCTCGTGTTCGGCCAGATGGACGAGCCGCCGGGGACGCGTCTTCGCGTCGCGCTGTCGGCCCTGACGATGGCGGAGTACTTCCGCGACGTCCAGAAGCAGGACGTGCTCCTCTTCATCGACAACATCTTCCGCTTCACGCAGGCGGGCTCCGAGGTTTCGACCCTCCTCGGCCGCATGCCGTCGGCGGTGGGCTACCAGCCGAACCTGGCCGACGAGATGGGCATCCTGCAGGAGCGCATCACCTCGACGCGCGGTCACTCGATCACCTCGCTGCAGGCGATCTACGTGCCGGCCGACGACTACACCGACCCGGCCCCGGCGACCACGTTCGCGCACCTCGACGCCACCACGGAGCTCTCGCGTGAGATCGCGTCGAAGGGTCTGTACCCCGCGGTCGACCCGCTCGCCTCGACGAGCCGCATCCTCGACCCGCGCTACATCGGTGAGGACCACTACCGCGTGGCCACCGCCGTGAAGCAGATCCTGCAGAAGAACAAGGAGCTCCAGGAGATCATTGCGATCCTCGGTGTCGACGAGCTCTCCGAAGAGGACAAGGTCGTCGTGTCCCGTGCACGCCGCATCCAGCAGTTCCTCTCGCAGAACACCTACATGGCGAAGAAGTTCACCGGTGTCGAGGGCTCCACGGTTCCGATCAAGGAGACCATCGAGTCGTTCGACGCCATCGTCAAGGGTGACTTCGACCACGTCGCCGAGCAGGCGTTCTTCAACGTCGGCGGCATCTCCGACGTCGAAGAGGCGTGGGCCCGCATCCAGAAGGAGAACGGCTGATCATGCCGCTCAAGGTGAGTCTCGTCTCCGCCGACGCGGAGGTCTGGTCGGGGGAGGCGTCGCTGGTCGTCGCCAAGACCGTCGAAGGCGAGATCGGATTCATGTCCGGTCATGAGCCGGTGCTCGCGATCCTCGCCGAGGGTCAGGTGCGCATCACCCAGACCTCGGGGTCGAAGATCGTGGCGAACGCGCAGGACGGCTTCCTCTCCATGGCGGGGGACGACCTCACGATCGTCGCCGGCAACGCGGCCCTCATCTCCTGACATCGTTCAGAGCGAAACGCCCCCGTCCGTCCGCGGACGCGGGGCGTTTCGTCTCGCATCACCCGCCCCGCACCCGGAGTCCTCGTGCTGATCCTGCTGCCGCCGTCCGAGACGAAGCGCCCCGGCGGGCGCGGGCGACCGGTGGAGGCGGCATCCCTCGCCCTGCCCTCTCTCGCACCGCAGCGCGCGGCTGTCATCGACGCGCTCATCGCGCTGTCGGCCGACGAGGACCACGCGGCGCGCGTGCTCAAGCTCGGCGCCACCCAGCGGGGTGAGGTGGCGGTCAACGCTGCGCTGCGGACAGCGCCGACCATGCCGGCCGTCGACCGGTACACCGGTGTGCTCTACGACGCGCTGGACGCGGCATCCCTCCCCGCTTCATCACGCCGCTGGCTGGGCGCGCACGTGCTCGTCCACTCCGCGCCCTTCGGACCCGTCGGCGCGCTCGACCCCATTCCCGCCTACCGGCTCGGGGCCGCCGCGTCGCTTCCGGGCCTCCCGGCGCTCAAGCGCGTGTGGGCGGATGCCGTCACCGCCGCCTTCGAGCACGAATCACCGCGCTTCGTGCTCGATCTGCGCTCCGAGGCGTACGTCGCTCTGGGGCCCCTGCCCGACGCCGTCCCGTCGGCGTACGTACGGGTCGTGAGCGAGACGGACGGCGGCGCGGTCCGCGCCCTGAATCACTTCAACAAGCACGCCAAGGGCGCGCTGGTGCGCCGCCTGGCAGACGAGCGCCCGCGCATCGCGTCCCGCGGTGCGTTCGTGCGGTGGGCGGATGCCGCGGGCCTCCGCGTCCGTGACGGGGCGTCAGGCGAACTCGAACTCTTCGCCTGAGCTCACAGACGCGTGTGCTGGGCGGTGCGCTCGGTGTTCTCGGCGATCGCGATCAGGGCGACGACGGCCTCGATGATGAACCGCAGGGCGATGATCGCGATGAACGACACGAGCGGCACGATGATCAGCGTCGCGATGATGGCGGTGATGCCCGCCCCGGTGTTGATCCACAGCAGGGACACCCCGCCGACGATGCCGTTGACGAGGTAGACGATGAAGCCGATCGTGATGGCGATGAGCCCGACGAGGTAGAACACGCTCGCCAGGCGACGGGTGATGAAGGTGCGGAAGCTGAGATCGAAGAGGGCGGCGAAGAAGCCTCGGCCGATCGCCGGGGCGTCGTCGCCGAGAGACCGGGGCACGCCGGTGTTGTCGGGGTCGCTCGCCGGGTCGTACGCGGGCGTCGTCGCGCCTGTCGGGGCGCCCGCAGAACGGGCCGCCTCGTCCGCGGGCTGGTCGGGCAGAGGCGGAACGGGGCGTGTGGGATCGGTCATGATGCTCAGGCTACCCACCCAGGCGGCGGGGGTCAGCCCCCGAAACACGTCGTTTCTGCTGACATGCGTGCGCGCGCATCGCTAGCATGTGAGCCGCGGGGCGCGTGCCCGGCTCGGTGTGCAGGGGCATATCGACGATCGTTCCGGAGAGGACGCTCATGTACGACGACTATGGCTACGGTGCGATGGCGGCGGTGCTGCTCGTGCTGCTTCCGCTGATCTTCATCTTGGCGATCGCCGGTTATGTCATCGGCTCCTTCTTCTTGATGAAGATCTTCGACAAGGCCGGTGTGCAGGGCAAGTGGCGCGCCTGGGTGCCGGTGTACAACATGCTGGTGCTCGCCAAGCTCGGCGATCTCTCGCCGTGGGTCATGCTGGGCGCCCTCGCCCTGTCGCTGTTCAGCCAGATCCCCGTCATCGGGTGGATCCTCTCGCTCGCTGCCCTGGCGGCATCGGTCCTCGTGGGATGGCGCGTCGGCCTCAAGCTCGGCAAGGACTGGCCGTATCTGCTCCTGTGGCTGATCCCGGGCGTCGGCTATCTCGTGTGGCTCGGCATCCTGGCGTTCACCACCTCGCCGTGGAACCCGAACATCGCGCCCGCGCCGTGGCGCAACAGCTTCCTCAAGGACACCGTGGTGTGGCAGGGGATCCCGATCCAGCCCGGCGCACCCGTCGGTCCCGCTGCGGCTGCGGCTCCCGCCGGCTACGCCGCCCCGCCCGCGGGCTACCAGCCCCCGGCTGGCTACACGCCCCCGCCCGCCGCGCCCGCTGCTCCGCCGGCTGCCCCGGCCGCACCGCCGGCGTACACGCCCCCGCCCGCTGCCGCTCAGCCGCCGGCGACGCCTCCGGCTGCGACCCCGCCGCCCGCGGCGACGGAGCCTCCCACCGCGACCGAGCCTCCCGCCGCGACGGAGCCTCCTGCCGCGACGGAGCCGCCGGCATCGCCCGAGCCGCCCAAGCCGTAAAGGCTTCCGACGATCCCTCGCCCGCACGGGCGGGGGATCGTCGCATGCGGGCACTGCTGGCGCCGCGGGGCGGCCCTCCCGGCGAAGGCTAACGTGGAGGGATGACCCCCGAAACCGCTGTTCCCGCGCGCCGCGTCGGCGCCTCCGGCCTGCTCGTGTCCGCTGTCGGACTCGGATGCAACAACTTCGGTCGCCCGGGCACGCGCACCGAGACGCTCGACGGAACCCGGGACGTGCTCGACGCGGCCATCGACGCCGGCGTCACGTTCCTCGACACGGCCGACATGTACGGCAAGGACCCCGGTCTGTCCGAGACGCTGATGGGCGAGGCGCTCCGCGGGCGTCGCGACCGGGTGACACTGGCGACCAAGTTCGGTCACTCGGGGCGCGACATGGGGTACGGACCCATCGGTTCGCCCGCATCGCGCTCGTACGTCCGGCGGGCGGTCGAGGCATCCCTCGTCCGCCTTCAGACCGACTGGATCGACCTGTACCAGCTGCACACGCCCGACCCCCTGACGCCGATCGAGGAGACCCTTGACGTGCTGGCCGATCTCGTCCGCGAGGGCAAGGTGCGCTACATCGGCCACTCGAACCTCTCGGGCTGGCAGATCGCCGAGGCGCACTACGTCGCCGCGGAGCGGGCGGGCGTGCCGTTCGTATCGGCGCAGAACCACTACAGCCTCCTCGCCCGCGCCGCCGAGCGCGAGGTGCTGCCGGCCGTCGAGCGCTTCGGGCTGGGGTTCCTGCCATACTTTCCGCTCCACAACGGCCTGCTCACCGGAAAGTTCACCCGCGACCACGCGCCCGCCGACACCCGCATCATGCGGCAGCGTCAGCACGTGTGGCAGGAGGCGCCGTGGGACGCGCTCGAGGCGTTCCAGGCGTTCTGCGACGAGCGAGGCATCACGATGCTCGAGGCCACGTTCGGCTGGCTGCTGGCTCGCCCGGCACTCGCCAGCGTGATCGCGGGGGCGACGTCGCCCGAGCAGGTCCACGCGAACGCCGCCGCGGCCACCGCGTGGTCGCCGACGGCAGACGAGCTCGCCCGCATCGACGCGCTCTTCCCGTTGCCGGCCGACCCGGGCGCTCGCGTCTGACGACTCGTTCGCGACCGGCTCCGGCCGGTTCGCGGAGGGCGTACGCCGGGAAATTGTCATCGGTCCTCGGCGAGGCGTAGCGTCGCATCCTGTGCGCGATGCCGCGATCCGCGGTGCGGGGAGCGCACGGGAAGGACCCTCGTGCTCGGAAAGCTCCTGGTGCGGTACCTGCGGCCCGCGTGGCCGCTCATCGTCGCCGTCGTCGTGTTCCAGCTCGCGCAGTCGATCGCGTCGCTGCTGCTGCCGACGCTGAACGCCGCCATCATCGACAACGGCGTGGTGACCGGCGACATCCCCTACATCTGGGAGACCGGCGGCGTCATGCTCGGCGTGAGCCTCGTGCAGATCGTGTGCGCGATCGTCGCGGTCTACTTCGGCTCCCGGCTTGCGATGGCGATGGGCCGTGACCTGCGCGGGGACGTCTTCCACCGCGTCGTCGCGTTCTCGCAGCGCGAGGTCGGGCAGTTCGGCGCCCCGTCGCTCATCACGCGCAACAGCAACGACGTCCAGCAGGTGCAGATGCTCGTGCAGGTCTCCGCGACCCTGATGATCGCCGCGCCGATGCTCGCCATCGGCGGCGTCATCATGGCGGTGCGGCAGGACGCCGGCCTTGCCTGGCTGATGGCGGTGGCGATCCCCGTCCTGCTGGTGATCGTCGGGCTGATCGTGTGGCGCATGGTGCCCGCGTTCACCACGATGCAGAAGCGCATCGACCGCGTGAACCAGATCATGCGCGAGCAGCTCACCGGCATCCGTGTCGTCCGCGCGTTCGTGCGCGAGCGCGAGGAGCGCGCCCGGTTCGCCGTCGCGAGCGACGAGGTGCAGGAGACCGCGCTGCGGGCCGGCAACCTCATGGCGCTGATGTTCCCCGCGGTCATGCTCGTCATGAACGTGTCGAGTGTCGCCGTCATCTGGTTCGGCGCCTTCCAGGTGCAGGAGGGCGTCGAGATCGGCACGCTGTTCGCGTTCCTGCAGTACCTCATGCAGATCCTGATGGGCGTCATGATGGCGACCTTCATGTTCGTGATGATCCCGCGGGCGGCCGTGTGCGCGAACCGCATCGGCGAGGTGCTCGAGACCGAGCCGTCGGTGTCGGCCCCGGCGGTCGCCGCGGGGGCGCCCGCGCCCGCCGGCCGCGTCGAGTTCGACGGCGTCGACTTCGCCTACCCGGGAGCCGAGGACGCCGTCCTGCGCGACATCACGTTCACCGTCGAGCCCGGCACGACCACGGCGGTCATCGGCTCGACCGGTGCGGGCAAGACGACCCTCATCGGCCTGGTGGCGCGCCTGTTCGACGTGACCGCCGGCGCGGTGCGGGTCGACGGGCTCGACGTCCGCGACTACGACCCCGACGAGCTGTGGCGACGCATCGGCCTCGTCCAGCAGCGGGCATTCCTCTTCTCGGGAACGGTCGCGTCGAACCTCCGGTACGGCAACGGCGAGGCGACCGACGACGAGCTGTGGCGGGCGCTCGAGCTCGCGCAGGCCCGCGACTTCGTCGCGGCGCTGCCCGAGGGACTCGAGGCCCCCATCGCCCAGGGCGGCACGAACGTGTCGGGCGGGCAGCGGCAGCGCCTCGCGATCGCCCGGGCGCTGGTCAAGCGGCCCGAGGTGTACATCTTCGACGACTCGTTCTCGGCGCTGGATCTGGCGACGGATGCCGCGCTCCGCCGCGCACTCGATACGCAGCTGCCCGATGCGACGAGGATCGTGGTGGCCCAGCGCGTCTCGACGATCCGGCACGCCGATCAGATCATCGTGCTCGACCACGGACGCATGGTCGGCCTCGGCACCCACGACGAACTGGTCGAGACGTGCGAGACGTACGCCGAGATCGTGGAGTCGCAGCTGACGGCGGAGGCAGCGGCATGAGCGGCATGCAGCGCGGACCGCAGCGCATGCCGATGCAGCGCGGACCCATGGGGCAGGTCGCCGGCGGCGAGAAGGCGAAGACCTTCGGCCCGAGCGCGAAACGGCTCCTGGCGACGCTCAGCTCCGACATGCCGCTGCTGGTGGTGGTGCTGGTCTTCTCGGTGCTGTCGGTCGCTCTCACGGTGATCGGCCCGAAGCTTCTGGGGAATGCGACCAACGTCGTGTTCGCGGGCTATCTGTCGCTGCAGGTTCCCCCGGGAGCGACGAAGCAGCAGGTCGTCGACGCTCTCATCGCCGAGGGCAACCAGGATCAGGCGAACATGATCGCCGCGATGGACTTCACGCCGGGCGCGGGGGTGGACTTCGAGCAGCTGGCGTCGATCCTCGTGCTCGTGCTGGTCGTGTACGTGCTCGCGAGCCTCTTCGGCTGGCTGCAGGCGCGGCTGCTGAACGGGATCGTGCAGCGGGCGATGCATCGCCTGCGCCTGCAGGTGGAGGACAAGGTGCACCGGCTGCCGCTGTCGTACTTCGACAAGGTGCAGCGAGGGGAACTGCTCAGCCGCGTGACCAACGACGTCGACAACATCGGCCAGACGATGCAGCAGACCCTGTCGCAGGTCGTGATCTCGCTGCTGACGGTGGTCGGCGTGCTCGTCATGATGTTCGTGATCTCGCCGCTCCTCGCGGTGATCGCTCTCGTGACGATCCCCCTGACGGTGGTCGTCACCGTCGTTGTGGCCCGACGCTCGCAGAAGCTCTTCGTGGCGCAGTGGAAGTCCACCGGCGTCCTCAATGCCCGAGTGGAGGAGACCTTCTCGGGGCATGCGATCGTGAAGGTCTTCGGGCACCAGAAGGAAGTCGAGGCCGACTTCCGTGCCGAGAACGAGGAGCTCTACAAGGCGAGCTTCGGCGCGCAGTTCCTCTCGGGTGTGATCATGCCCTCGATGATGTTCATCGGGAATCTCGTCTACGTCGCGATCGCCGTCGTCGGCGGGCTGCAGGTCGCGGCAGGGCTCCTGTCGATCGGCGACGTCCAGGCCTTCATCCAGTACTCCCGGCAGTTCACGCAGCCGCTCAGCCAGCTCGGGTCGATGGCGAATCTGCTCCAGTCGGGGGTCGCGAGCGCCGAGCGCGTGTTCGAGCTGCTCGACGAGACGGAGGAGGAGCCCGACGACGTCTCCGCCGAGACGGCGCCCGACCACGCCAGCCGGCTCGCCTTCGAGGACGTGTCGTTCCGCTACGTCGCCGACACGCCGCTCATCGACGATCTCTCTCTGGCCGCCGAGCCGGGAAGCACGGTCGCGATCGTCGGCCCGACCGGTGCCGGCAAGACGACCCTGGTCAACCTCATCATGCGCTTCTACGACGTCGATGCGGGCCGGATCTCGCTCGACGGCGTCGACACGCGCCGCATGACGCGTGACGACCTGCGGTCGCGGACGGGCATGGTCCTGCAGGATACGTGGCTCTTCTCCGGCACGATCCGCGAGAACATCGCCTATGGGCGGCCGGATGCCTCGGAGGAGGAGATCCTTCAGGCCGCCACCGCCGCCTATGTCGATCGGTTCGTGCATGCGCTCCCCGACGGGTACGACACGCTGCTCGACGACGAGGCGACGAACCTCAGCGTGGGCGAGCGTCAGCTCGTGACCATCGCTCGCGCCTTCCTCGCCGACCCGCGGATCCTGATCCTCGACGAGGCGACGAGCTCCGTCGACACGCGCACCGAGCTCCTCATTCAGCGGGCGATGTCGCGCCTGCGAGAGGACCGCACGGCCTTCGTCATCGCCCATCGGCTCTCCACGATCCGCGACGCCGATCTCATCCTCGTGATGGAGGAGGGCGCGATCGTCGAGCAGGGCACGCACGATCAGCTCCTCGCTGCCAAGGGAGCGTACTGGCGCCTCTACAACGCCCAGTTCGAGGCGCCGATGGACGAGGAGATCCTCGTGGACCCGCTCGCCGGAACCGCCGTGTCCGGCGCGTCGCCGACGGCCCGCGCCGAGGAGGGCGCCGCCGAACCTACTAGTATGTGAGGACGCGGCAGGCCATCGGGCTGCCACCGTCGACCGGGAGGACATGGGCGTGCCCGAGGTATCCACCCAGTCACGCACGGTTGCCGTGCCGGGGGGATCGCTGGACCTCTCGTGGGCCGCCGTCACAGACACCGGGCGTCGTCGCGAAGTCAATCAGGACGCGGTGTTCGCGACCTACCCCCTCTTCGTCGTCGCCGACGGCATGGGCGGTCATGTGGGCGGCGAGATCGCCAGCGCGAGCACCATCGACCGGCTCAAGGCTATGGTCGAGCACGGCTCGGTGAGCCCCAAGGCGATCGAGAAGGCGCTCGCGCGCGCGGTGAAGGACATCGCCTCGCATCCCGAGGCCACCGATGACGGCACCGGCACGACGCTCACCGGCGTGTACCTCGACACCACCGGCGATGCCGCGCACTGGGTGACTCTGAACATCGGCGATTCCCGCGTCTACCTCGTGCGCGAAGGCTCGATCATCCAGATCACGACCGATCACTCCGTCGTGCAGGAGCTCATCGCCTCGGGGCGGCTGAGCCCCGAGGAGGCCGAGAACCACCCCTACGGCAACGTCATCACCCGCGCGGTCGGCCCGAGCGAGGGCGTCACGCCCGATTACGTGCGACTCGACGTCGCCGAGGGCGACCGCTTCGTGATCTGCTCCGACGGCCTGACGAAGGAGCTCACCGACTACGGCATCCGTCACTTCCTCGACGAGAATCCCGACCCGGCCGACGCCGCCCGCGCGATGCTCGACGCCGCCCTCGAGAACGGCGGGCGCGACAACATCACGATCATCGTGCTGGACGTCGGGCATCCGGTCCCGCCCGCCGGTGACGACGTCGACGAGGCCGACGGCGACTCCTCCACAGCCGAGTTCTGACCTCGGGTTCTGGTCGGATTCCCCGGGGCGGCGACGGCCGAGCGGCCCGATGAGGTCGACTGAAGTGTGCGCTTCCCTCCCAGCCCCGCCGTAGGCTCGCGTCCGCTCACCGAAGCGGGGGAGCCCGGCTCTCGCAGCGATGTCGCAGACGACGCCCTCGTCCTGCTCCCGGCCTGGTCGCCACCGGCGCGGCCGCCGCTGCCGATCGTGGCTTCGGTCGTGCCCGTCCTCGCTGCGGTCGCGCTGTGGCTCGTCACCGGATCGGTGCTGTCGCTCTGGCTGGCGGCGCTCGGCCCGCTCATCGCGGTGGCGACCCTCGCAGACGCCGCACGCACCGCGCGCCGCGACCGACGACGACACGAGGCCGCGGTGGCTCGCAGGCGAGGCGAGGTCGCCGATGCCGTGACCGCGAGGCACGACGCCGAGCGACGACGGGCGTGGGCGCGCCATCCCGATGTCGCCTCGTTCCTGACCCGCGACGACGATGTCTGGCGTCGTTCCGCGGAGCGCGCCGACGCGCTCGTCGTGGGCGAGGGTGAGGTGGCCAGCGGTGTGCGGGTCTCGGGAGGCGACGGAGATCCGGATGCCTCGTCCCTCCGAGCCGAGGCAGCACGGCTCCGCGGCGCACCGCTCGTCGTCCCCGCCTCTCGCGGCATCGCCGTCGTGGGCCCGGCGGTCGTCGCATCGGCCGTCCAGCGGGCCCTCGCTGTGCAGCTGTGCCTCGCCCTCCCTCCCGGCGAGCTGGCGCTCGCCACCTCCGGCGCCGAGGAGTTCGGCTGGGCGGCGCGCCTGCCCCACCGCTGCGCACCCGGTCGGCGGCGCCTCGCACTGGTGGGTCCCGGCGAACCAGTTCCGGCGGACGCAGACATCGCTCTCGCCCGACGACGGCCGGGCGACCCGCTCCCGCCGCAGTGCGGCACCGTCCTGACGGTGCCCTCCGCCGATGAGGCCCGCCTCGAGAGCGCGGGCGAGGTGTCGCCGGTGCGCATCGAGGCACTCGCGGTCGCTCAGGCCGAGGCGATCGCGGCTGACCTGGCCGTGCGGGCGGAGCACACGCTCGGAATCCTGCCGCGCGAGGCCGCCCCGCTCGCGCTCGGATCGCTCATCGAAGCCGACGCCGCGTCGCCCGGAGGTCTGGCGGCGGTCATCGGCGACGACGGCGCAACGCCGGTCGTCGTCGACCTCGTCGCCGACGGGCCGCACGCCGTGGTCGCGGGGGTGACCGGCGCGGGGAAGAGCGAGCTGCTCATCACGTGGATCCTGTCGCTCTGTCGCACCCATTCACCCGACGACGTCACCTTCCTCCTGGCCGACTTCAAGGGCGGCACCGCCTTCGACGTCCTCAGTTCGGTGCCGCACGTCACCGGGGTGATCACGGATCTCGACGGCGTCGGCGCGCGACGCGCGATCGAGAGCCTCCGTGCCGAGCTGCGGTGGCGCGAGGCGGCCATCGCGGGGTGCGGCGCACGCGACATCCGCGACCCCCGCGTCTCCCTGCCGAGGCTGGTCGTGGTCGTGGACGAGTTCGCGGCGCTGCTCGGCGACCATCCCGAACTGCACGCGCTGTTCGCCGATCTCGCCGCGCGAGGCCGCGCACTCGGCATCCACCTCGTGCTGGGCACGCAGCGCGCCGCGGGCGTCATCCGCGAGAGCCTCCTCGCGAACTGCCCGCTCCGCATCAGCCTCCGGGTGACGGATGCCTCGGACAGCCGCACCGTGCTCGGAACCGACCAGGCGGCGGAGCTCCCCGGCGGCGTCGACAGCCGTGGGCGAGCGTACGTGCGGCGCGCGGGAGATGCGCGCCCCCTCCCCGTTCGCATCGCGCTCTCCGACGCCGCCGACGTCGCCGCCGCGTGCGCGCGCGCTGCCGGTGCGGCGCCCCGCCGGCCCTGGCTCCCGGAGCTTCCGCACCAGCTCTCGCTCGCGGATCTGCGCGCGGGCAGCGCGGCGGGCGCTCTGCTCGTGGGGCTCGCCGACATCCCAGAGCAGCAGGAGCAGCGTCCCGTCACCATCACCGCGGCCGATCGCGGGTTCCTCATCCTGGGCGGGCCCGGCGCCGGGGTGAGCAATGCGGTCGCCCTGATCGCGGCACAGGCATCGGGGACGGTCATCCACGTTCCCCACGACCCGGAAGGGACGTGGGACGCCGTGATGGCGCTGGCTGACGCCCCGCCCGCTCCCGGGTCGCTGGTGTGCATCGACGACCTCGACACCCTGACGGCGCGGTTCCCTCCCGACCATGCGCAGGCGGTGCTCGATTCCCTCGACGGCACACTGCGAAGGGCGGGTGCCGCAGGGTTCCTGGTCGTGGCAGGCGGCCATCGCGTGTCGGGACCCGTCTCCCGGCTCATCGATCTCTTCCCGCGGCGTCTGCGCCTGGCGTTTCCCTCGCGCGCCGAGCACATCGCGGCGGGCGGCTCACCCTCGCATTTCGAGGCGGGCGCGCCCGCCGGGCGTGGCGAGCTGGACGGCAAGGAGGTGCAGGTCGCCTTGTCTCCGACGCGCCTGCCGTCACGTCCGTCCGCTCCCGCGGTCTGGGAGCCGACGGCGCCGCTCACCGGCTTCGTCTCGCGCCGGTCTCCGGTCGCGCGGGCCGCGATCGCGCACTGGCGGGAGCAGGGCATCGAGGTGAGGAGCGTCGAGTCCTACCTGGCCGATCCCTCGGCAACGGCGGAACGACCGGTCCTCGTGGTGGGGGAGCCCGACGACTGGCAGCGGCAGTGGCGGCTCCTAGCCGAGCTGCGCGGCGACCACGAGCTGGCGGTCGACTCGTCGTGCGCCGCCGAGCTGCGGCTGCTGACGGGCTCACGCGGGCTCGCACCCTACTGCGAACCCGGTCGCGGTCGAGGATGGCTCGTGGTGGCGGGCGCGGATCCCGTCCGCATCGTCCTTCCCGCGGAGGATCTCCAGCCGATCCGTCCCTCGCACGGCATTGACCCGTTCGGCGGGTCCCCGTAGCTTCGCTGTGTGTCAACAACTCCGATCGACCTCGCACGACCGGAAGGCAAGGGACTCGCAACAGGGACGCTGGGACTCTGGGGCTCGACCGTCATCGGTCTCGCCTCGACCGCGCCCGTCTACTCGCTCGTCGCGACGCTGGGGTTCGTCGTGCTCGCCGTCGGCGCGCAGGCTCCCATCGCCTTCGTCATCGCGTTCATCCCGATGCTCTTCATCGCCTTCGCCTATCGGGAGCTGAACAACGACGTTCCCGATTGCGGCACCACGTTCACGTGGGGAACCAAAGCGTTCGGCCCGTGGGTGGGCTGGCTCGGCGGCTGGGGCGTCGCCGTGGCGGGCATGGTCGTGCTGGCCAACCTGGCGCAGATCGCCGGGATCTACTTCTGGGCCCTGATCGACGGCATCGTGCGCACCTCCGAGGACGCTTTGCTCGCCGACAACGTCCCGCTCGTCACGGCGACCGGCGTGGTGTTCATCGCCGCGATGACGTGGGTCAGCTGGCGCGGCGTCGAGATCGGCGAACGCATCCAGAACGTGCTGCTGGCCATCCAGTACCTCGCGCTGACCGTCTTCGTGGTCGCAGCGCTGTGGCACTTCTTCGCGGGCTCCGCTCCCGATCCGACCCCGTTCGAGTGGTCGTGGTTCAACCCGTTCGCCTTCACGGAGTGGTCAGGGTTCATCGAGGCGATCCTCCTCGCCCTGTTCATCTACTGGGGCTGGGACACCTGCCTCGCGCTCAACGAGGAGACGAAAGACCCCAAGCGCATCCCCGGGCGCGCGGCCCTCCTCACCACGGTCATCCTGCTCATCACCTACGTCGGCGTGACGGTCGCCGCGATGATGTACGCCGGCCTCGGCGAGACCGGTACGGGCCTGGGCAACGAGGCCAACGCCGACGACTTCTTCCTGGCGATCAAGGACGGCCTCCTCGGCCCTCTCGGCTGGGTGCTCGTCGTGGCGGTGATGATCTCCGCGATCTCATCGACGCAGACCACGATCCTGCCGACCGCGCGAGGGACGCTGGCGATGGCCGCGTACAAGGCCCTCCCGCGGCGATTCGCCACCGTGCACCCGCGCTACAAGACGCCGTCGTTCTCCACGCTCGTCATGGGCGCGGTCGCGATCGTCTACTACGTGGGCATGACGCTCATCAGCGACAACATCCTGCAGGACTCGATCCTCTCGCTCGGCCTCGCCATCGCGTTCTACTACGCGATCACCGGCTATGCGTGCGTCTGGTACTTCCGACGCGATCTCTTCACCTCGGCGAGGAACTTTCTCTACCGGTTCCTCTTCCCGCTGCTGGGCGCCGGAATGCTGACCTATGCGTTCATCCACTCCGCCATCGACATGTACGACGTCGACTACGGGTACACGGTCCTGCTCGGGATCGGAGGCACCTTCGTCATGGGCGTCGGCGCGCTCGCGTTCGGCGTGCTCCTGATGTTCCTGTGGTTCACCTTCCCGCGATCCAAGCCGTTCTTCCGCGGGGAGAGCCTCAACCGCGAGACCCCGGTGCTCGTGCCCGAGGATCCCGCCGACTTCAGCCGCTCGATCGACGGCGGGCTGGCCTGACGACCAGGTTCTCAAGACGACGGATGCCTCGCCCCCCGGCTCCCGGTGGGGCGAGGCATCCGGTGTCTCAGGCCAGTGCGCTCTCGAGAGGCGCGAGCTCGAGGCCGTGCGCGGTCGCCACGCCGGCATTCGCGATCCTGCCGCCGACGACGTTCAGGCCGCCGGCGAGGGCGGCGTCCGCGCGGAGGGCATCCTTCCAGCCGCGGCGCGCGATCTGGCGGATGTAGGGGAGCGTCGCGTTCGTGAGCGCCGAGGTCGACGTGTTCGGCACCGCACCGGGCATGTTCGCGACGCAGTAGAAGACGCTGTCGTGCACCGTGAAGGTCGGGTCCGCGTGCGTCGTGGGGCGGGTGTCTTCGAAGCATCCGCCCTGGTCCACCGCGATGTCGACGAGCACGCTGCCCGGCCGCATCCGCGACACCATGTCGTTGGTGACGAGCTTGGGAGCCTTCGCCCCCGGGATCAGCACCGAGCCGATCACGAGGTCGGAGTCCACGACCGCACGGTCGAGGTCGAAGGGGTTGGATGCCGCGGTCTTGACCCGTCCCTGGAAGTGGTCGTCGAGGTAGCGCAGGCGCTGGACGTTGGTGTCGAACACGGTGACGTCGGCGCCCATGCCGACCGCGATGACCGCGGCGTTCGCGCCGGCCACTCCGCCGCCGATCACCGTGACGCGCGCGGGGCGCGTGCCCGGTACGCCGGACATGAGCAGGCCGAGGCCGCCGGCAGAGCGCATCAGTGTCGAGGCGCCCACCATCGGCGCCAGACGACCCGCGACCTCGCTCATCGGGGCGAGCAGCGGAAGGCCACCGCCCGCGACCTGCACCGTCTCGTACGCGATCGCCGTCACTCCATCGGCGACGAGCCGTTCGGTGAGGGGGCGGTCGGCGGCGAGGTGGAGGTACGTGAACAGCACGAGGTCGTCGCGGAAGTAGCCGTACTCCGACGCGATCGGCTCCTTGACCTTCAGCAGCAGCTCGGCACGGGCCCAGACGTCGGCCGCGTCGTCGAGGAGCGTCGCCCCGGCCGACTCGTACTCGCTGTCGGGCATCGAGGAGCCCAGCCCGGCCCCGCGCTGCACGAAGACCTCGTGGCCTGCGGCGACGAGGTCGTGCACGCCCGCAGGAGTCAGGGCCACACGGTACTCGTTGTTCTTCACCTCGGTGGGGACGCTGATCCTCATCGTTGTGATCCTTTCCGCTCCGCCGTTGGAGCGCTCGGGCTCCTTGTGGGAGCGCCTCTAGAACGCGGGGCGGATCGCCCCGACAACCTGCCCGCCGCCGGAGACCGACAGCGGAAGCTGCTGCATCGTCGCTGCGACGTCGGCCGGCGCCAGCGCGCCCGCTCGCTCGAGCAGCCTCAGCGCCACGGCCGTCGCGGCTCGCCCGCTGCCGTCCAGCATCTTGAGCGCGACCGTGGTGCCGTCGGGAGCGACCATGACCATGACCCCCTCGGCACCGCCCTTCGCGAACACGCCCAGGCGCTCGATCACGACGGTGTCGGGACGACCCGGACCGTCGATCGTCCACGGGTTCTCGCGGACCGCCTGCACGAGCAGGCCGGCGCTGCGATGCAGCGCGAAGGGAGACGTCGTCGAGGACGTGCCGATGCGGTGGATGGCCCGCGCGAGACCGAACAGCGTCGTCGCGTACACCGGTGCGCCGCAGCCGTCGATCGCGATCGCCGACACCTTCTCGCCGAGGAGGCGCTCCACGACCTCGCGGATGTGCAGCTGCAGCGGGTGCTCCGCAGACAGGTAGCCGGCGGTGTCCCAATCGTTCGCGGCGCACGTCAGCAGCATCGCGGCGTGCTTGCCGGAGCAGTTCATGCGGATGCGCGAGGGCTCTGCCAGCTCGCGCATCATCTCGTCGCGCGCCGCCGTGTCGCCCGGCCAGGCCGGCGGGCAGCCGAGGTCCTCCTCACCCGCACCGGCCGCTGCGAGGATCTCGCGCACGACCGCGACGTGGCGGTCGGTGCCCGAGTGGCTCGCCGTGGCGAGGCCGAGGCGCTCACCCTCGAGCACGGCACCCGCCGAGAGGCACGCGAGGGCCTGCAGCGGCTTGAGGCTCGACCGGGGGAGGATCAGGGCCGAGGGATCGCCGAGGCGCTCCGCGATGGTGCCGTCGGGAGCGAGGACGATCGCGATGCCCGCGTGGCGCGACTCGATGAATCCGCTGCGGTCGACGACGGCGAGCTCGACGGCGTCGGCTGCGGCGAAGGTCTGCGGCACCCGGCCAGCCTACCGCCGGAGCGCGAGGGGCCCGCATGACAGACTGTGCACATGTGGGGTGAGCATCGATACTCCGTCCGGACGACCTGGACGGGCGACCGCGGCACCGGCACTTCCGGATACCGCGACTACGACCGGACCTCGACGATCGAGATCCCCGGCAAGCCGACGATGCTCGCCTCCTCCGACAAGCCCTTCCGCGGGGACCCGTCGCGGTGGAACCCCGAGGATCTGCTGCTCGCGGCGCTCAGCGAGTGCCATCTGCTGTCCTACCTGCACGCGTGCGTCCAGGCCGGGGTGGTCGTGGTCGGCTACGAGGACGACGCCTCCGGGCTCATGGTCGAGGACGGGCGGGGCGGCGGTGCATTCCGGGAGGTCGTGCTGAGACCGCGTGTCACGGTCGCGGACGCGTCGATGACGGATGCCGCGACCGCCGCGCACGCGCAGGCCAACGAGTGGTGCTTCATCGCCAACTCGGTGAACTTCCCGGTGCGTCATGAACCCACGATCGTCGTCGCGGGCGAGTGAGGCGCCTCAGCGGCGCTCGTGCGGCAGTACCTGCTTGATGCGCTCGATCGGCGTCTGCGCCGGCACCTCGTTGTAGGCGTTCGCGAGCTCCTGGCCCGAGAGGGCATGGATCGCCGCCATGATGTCGTCGGTCGCCAGGCGCCGGGCCCGTCCCGAGGTGGCCGGGCCGTGATGCCCCAGGTGCAGGGGCTCGCCGAACTTCACAGTCACCCGCTCGTTGAAGGAGGGTCGCTTCGCGCCGACCGGCATGACCTTGTCGGTGCCGATGAGGCCCACCGGCACGACCGGGGCGCCCGTCTGGAGAGCGAGGAACGCGACGCCGGTGCGGCCCTTGTAGA
The DNA here is from genome assembly GCF_012847295.1 of Microbacterium sp. MF43. Lineage (GTDB taxonomy): Bacteria > Actinomycetota > Actinomycetes > Actinomycetales > Microbacteriaceae > Microbacterium. Next base: position 150,442 of record NZ_JABBDY010000002.1, on the reverse strand, counting down.
GACGGCCGTCGAGTGACCGCGTGCCCTCGGGGTAGAGCGCGACCGCGCTTCCCTGCTCGAGGAGCAGCCGCTGCTGGTCGAGTGCGTCGAGGGCGGCCTGCCCGGCACCCCGCTTGACGGGGATCGCCCCGATGGCGGTGAAGAACTCCCGCGAGGCCCAGCCCTTGAATCCGTGCCCGTCGAAGTAACTGGCCTTCGCGAGGAAGTGCACCGGACGCGGGGCTGCGACGGGGATCGCGATCGAGTCGATGAACGACAGGTGGTTGCTCGCGAAGATGACGGGCCCGTGCTTGGGCACGTTGGCCCGGCCCTCGATGTGCGGCCGGTACGCGATCCGGGCGAGCGGAGTGAGGATGAATCGGCCGAGGAAGTAGGTCGCGCCCATGCTGGTTCCCGGCGCGGGTGCGTCGTCAGCGGTCGGGTCGTCCGCTTCTGGCACCAGGTCGGAAGTCACCCGTCGAGGGTACTCCCGTTCTCATTCCGTTACCGGTATGTCGCGCTCTCAGCCCAGACAGAGGAAAGATGCGACAGGATGGAGCGTCCCCTGCAATCGACTCGAGGTCCCACCGTGCGCATTCGCCCGCTCGCCGCTCTGTCCGTCGCCGCCCTGTCGGCGGTCCTGCTCGCAGGCTGCTCGGGGGCCGCTCCCCAGGCGTCGCCCACCCCGACGGGTACCGGTTCCGCCGACCTCTGCGGAGCGATGGCACCGTCGGGCGAGGCATCCGACTCGATCACGGTCGATGGCGAGGCCGGCGAGAAGTCGACCGCCACCTTCGCCTCGCCGCTCGAGGTCGAGGAGCTGCAGAGCACCGTGATCGTCGAGGGCGACGGAGACCCGGTCGCCGCAGGAGACCTCGTCAGCTACGCCCTCACCGCCTTCAACGCGGAGACCGGCGAGGAGCTCGGCTCGTTCGGCTACGCCGACAACCCGGTCCTCCCGCAGCAGATCTCGCCCGAGAACCCGCTCGGCCAGCTCCTCGGGTGCTCGGCGCCGGGCACGCGCGTCGTCGCCACGTTCCCGGCATCGGAGTCGGCAGGGGCCGAGGTCTACGTCGTCGATCTCCTGGAGGTCGTCCCGAGCGCTGCCTGGGGCGAGGAGCAGGACGCGGTCGACGGCATGCCCGGCGTGGAGCTGGCCGACGACGGCGCGCCCACGATCACGATCCCCGAGGGTGAAGCGCCGACCGAGGTCGAGCTCGAGACCCTCAAGAAGGGCGACGGTGCGACCGTCGAACCGGGAGACACCGTGCTCGTGCACTACACCGGCGTGAAGTGGTCGGACGGCTCCGTCTTCGACTCGAGCTGGGACCGCGGAGTGCCCACGTCGTTCCAGACCACCGGCGTCGTCGCAGGCTTCCAGCAGGCGCTGGAAGGCCAGACCGTCGGCTCGCAGGTCGTCGTGGTGATCCCGCCGGAGTTCGGCTACGGCCCGTCCGAGGGCCACGAGCTGCAGGACGAGACGCTCGTCTTCGTCGTGGACATCCTCGGGACGCAGCGCGCGACCCAGCAGTAACCGCCGGCGCGGGTAGGCTGGCGCGATGCGTCGCGTCCTCGTCCTCGGCTCCACCGGATCGATCGGCACACAGGCGCTCGACGTCATCCGGGCCAACCACGGTCGGTTCGAAGTCGTCGGCCTCGCCGCGGGTTCCAACCGAGGAGCGGTGGAAGCCCAGGCCGCCGAGTTCGGCGTCGAGCACGTCGCGCTCGGCGCGGTCGAGGCGGAGCAGCTCGTGCGCGACGTCGAGGCCGACGTGGTGCTCAACGGCATCACGGGATCGGTGGGCCTGGGGCCGACACTCGCTGCGCTGGAGACCGGCCGCACGCTCGCCCTGGCGAACAAGGAGTCGCTGATCGTCGGCGGCGATCTGGTCACCGCCCTGGCGAAGCCCGGTCAGATCGTTCCCGTCGACTCGGAGCACTCGGCCATCGCGCAGGCGCTCCGCGCCGGCGACCGCGCGGAGGTGCGACGACTCGTGCTGACCGCGTCGGGCGGCCCCTTCCGCGGGCGCAGCCGCGAATCGCTGGGAGGAGTCACGCCTTCCGAAGCCCTCGCCCATCCCACGTGGGACATGGGGCGCGTTGTCACCACCAACTCGGCCACGCTGGTCAACAAGGGCCTCGAGGTGATCGAGGCGCATCTCCTCTTCGGGGTTCCCTACGGCGAGATCGACGTGGTCGTCCACCCGCAGTCGATCGTGCACTCGATGGTCGAGTTCAGTGACGGATCGACCATCGCACAGGCGTCTCCGCCCGACATGCGGCTCCCGATCTCGCTCGGTCTGGACTGGCCGCATCGCGTCGCCGGCGTGGGCCGCCCGCTGGATTGGTCGGTCGCAGCATCCTGGACCTTCGAGCCCCTCGACGAAGCGGCGTTCCCCGCCGTGCGCCTGGCCAAGCGGGTTGGACGCGCCGGAGGGACGTACCCCGCCGTGTTCAACGCCGCCAACGAGCAGGCGGTCGATGCGTTCCACGAGGGAAGGCTCAGCTTCCTCGGCATCCTCGACGTCGTCGATCGCGTCGTCGATCGGCATGAGGCGCCGGGAGCGCTCAGCCGAGAGAGCCTCGCCGAGGCTGAGCGCTGGGCGCGCGAGACCGCCGACCGCGAGATCGCTGCGGCGGGTTGAGGCGGTCGACGCGTTTCGTCTTGGTCGCTGCGCTCCCTCGCTCAACGACCGGGGTGCTGTCCGGTCGCCGAGCGAGCGGAGCGAGTCGGAACGCGTCAGGCGTCGGGGAACGCCGGGCGCAGCGGGTCGGAAGCCGGAGTCTCGTCGTCGGGGTAGGGCACAGGCCAGTGCGGCTCGGGAACTTCCCATCCGGCGGCGCGCAGGGCTCGGCGCGCGAGCTCGCGGGCCGAGTACGGCGTGCGGACACCGCGGATGTCGCGGTAGTCCTGGTGCCCAGGCCCCGCCCACAGGATCGCGTCGCCGTCGCCTACCAGCGCGACGGCCTCGATGATCGCACGCTCCGGGGGTGAGTACTCATGGATCTCGGCGTCGGGCCGCGCCCGCCGTGCGCCCTCGATCAGAGTCGCGCGGATGGAGTCCGGATCCTCGTGGCGGGGGTGGTGGTCGGTGATGACGAGGATGTCGCTACCCTCGACCCCGGTGCGACCCATGTCGTGACGCTTCGTGGCGTCGCGGTCCCCGTCGGCGCCGAACAGCATGACGACCTTGCCAGGGGTCACACGGCGAACGGCCGCCAGCGTCTTCTCGAACGCGTCGGGGGAGTGGCCGAAGTCCACGTAGACCGCCGGGCCGGTCTCGCCCGACACCAGTTCGGTACGGCCGGGGAGGTAGGCATCGATGCGGCCGCCGTCGAGCGCTTCGACGAGCCGCTCCCACGCGTAGCCGCCCTCGAGGATCATGACGATCGCGAGGCCGGCATTCGCTGCCATGTGACGCCCGATCACCGGCACCAGCGTCGTGAGGGTGCGGCCGTCGCGGGCGGTGAGGCGGAACTCTGTCCCGACCTGGCGCTCGTCGAGGATCTCGACCACCCAGTCGGCGGCTGCCGAGGCATCCGGATCCGATGCCAGCACCGGCGTGCCCACCGTCACGGTCGGCACCTGGCTGCGGGCGACGACTTCGGCGCCCTGCTCCGAGTCGACGCAGACCACGGCCCGACGAGAGCGGTCGGGCAGGAAGAGCGGGAGCTTGGCCTCGAAGTACTCCCGCATATCGGCGTAGTCGTCGAGATGGTCGTGGGTGAGATTCGTGAACCCCGCGACGTCGAAGACGATGCCGTCGACCCGGCGCCGGCTGAGCGCCTGCGCGCTCACCTCGACGGCGACGGCCTCGACGCCGCGTTCGCGCATGAGCGCGAGGAGGGCGTGCATCTCGTAGGCCTCGGGCGTCGTCAGGCGGGACACGACGACCTGCCCGGCGATATGGCGCTCCGCGGTGGAAGAGAGGCCGGTGATCGCGCCGAGCTGCCCGAGAATGCCCTCGAGCAGGTGCGACACGCTCGTCTTGCCGTTCGTCCCCGTCGTGCCGAACAGGATCGGGAGGGCATCGTCGCGGCCCGTGCTGTAGACCCACGCCGAGAGGTCTCCGAGAAGACCTCGGGGGTCCTCGACCTCGAGAACGGGGAGGCCGCTCGCAGCCGCGAGGTCGAGCCCATGCGCGTCGGTGATGACGGCGACGGCTCCCTTCTCCGCTGCCGCGGCGGCGAAGTCGGCCCCGTGGCGGTTCGCACCCCGTACCGCGACGAACACGTCGCCCGGGCGCAGATCGGCCGTGGCGAGCGTGATGCCCGTCAGCATCACGCCGGCCACGTCGCCGCGCACGCTCACGGCGAAGCGCTCGGCGAGATCGGCCAGGGAGTGGACAGGCGGCGCGTCCGGTCGGAGGACGGGCGGCAGGTTCGAGGGTGCATCGGTGGGCATGTCGCATCCATCCTCTCATCCGGGCGCGCGTCATCCGGGCGCTGGGGTCACGCCGTCGGCAGTCTCAGGGGAGGGCGGCCCGCGATGGGAGCCCTCCCCGTTCGCCCTGCTGTCAGCTCTTGCGGGCGCGGCCGCGCACCAGTACGACCACGAGCGCGGCGATGCCGGCTACGAGTCCGCCCGCAGCGAGCCAGCGCGCCACCGGGTCGGCCTCGGTCGAGGCGGCGGCGCTGTCCGCGGCGTCGGCGCCGGCCTGCTCCTCTGCGTGCTCATCGTCGGCGGATGCATCGCCGTGGCCGTCGCCCTCCCCGGCGGCGGCACCCACCTCGACGACCGGAGCAGGCGACTCCAGATCGTGCGGATCCTGGCCCTCCTCGGCGACCTCGGTCCACGCGGTCTCGCCTTCGACGCACGTCTGCGTCACGGGGAAGGCGACGGACGTGTCGGCGGCGGACTCCTCGAACAGCACGTCCATCGAGAGGGTCGCCTTGAGTCCGTCGTCGACGGGGGTGTCGCTCGTGAAGGTGATCTGGGTGGGGATGCCGTCGGCGCCCGCCTCCCGTGAGATCGTCCAGCCGCCCTGCACGATCGGCGTCGCATTGCCGACACCCTCGGGAATGTCGATCACCAGGGCGGTCGTCGGCGACCCGTCGCAGCCGTGCGAGAACGCGAACGTGAGGGTCTCGGTGGCACCGGCCGAAGCCGTGCCGGGGTCGATGTGGACGTGTGCCGAGGCGGCGAGGGGGACGCCGACGGCGAGGACGAGCCCGGCGGCCGAACCGAGGAGCAGGATGCGGGGCGTGAGGGTGCGCGTGGTCATTGTTCTCTTTCGTCGAAGAAGCGCGCGACGAGGTCGTCGCGTCGCGGATGCAGGGGGCATCGGCACGCGCGGGGGCGGGTGCCGGCGGATGCCGCGGTCAGGCGACCGCGTCGACGATGGCGGGAGGACCCCGCCGAGAGAGATCGGACAGGACGACGGCGTGGGCCGCGACGGCCACCACCCCGGTCGCCGTGCGGGGGAGTCGAGTGCGCAGGAGCGGCGTCGCGAGGGCGGGGCGCCGGAGGATCGATCGGATGCCCCGGCCGAGCGCCCGCAGCATCCGCTCGCCGCCGTACAGCCCGAGGACCGTCACCAGCGCCGCCAAGGCGTGCGCGACGAGCATGGGCGCCGCAGGCACGGCCAGCCCCGTTCCGGCCGTGCCCGCGAGTGCGGCGTGGTGGAGATGGCCGGTTGCGGAAGCCGGATCGGCTCCTGCGGTGACGGCGAACGCGGCGTGGAACAGCAGCTGGCCGACGACGACGGCGGCTCCGATGCGCGAGACCGACAGGCGCCGCCCGATGAGAGCCGTCGCGAACGGCCAGGCGAGCGTCGCCATGACCGCGACCAGGAGCGGAGCGGGCGCGCCCCCGCCTGCCAGCGTGTGAGAGGTCGCCGCCAGGATCGTCGCGACCGACGCAGCGGCGGCACCGCGCAGGGTGCGGACGTGGCGTGGGGTCACGGGATCCTCCTCAGCGAAGCCTACGCGAGTCCCGCAGGTGTCACGGCCAACTCAAAGCCCGACGCGGGTAGCGTGAACGTGTGGAAACTCTCGCCTTCGTGATCGGCGTCGTGCTCATGGCCGTGGGCGTGGCGGTGTCGATCGCGCTCCACGAACTCGGCCATCTGTGGCCGGCGAAGAAGTTCGGCGTCCGGGTGGGGCAGTACATGATCGGCTTCGGTCCGACGCTGTGGTCGCGCCGGATCGGCGAGACCGAGTACGGCTTCAAGGCCATCCCGCTGGGCGGCTATATCTCGATGGCAGGGATGTATCCGCCATCGCCCAGGCAGCTCGCCGCCGCCTCCGCGGGCCAGCGGGCCGGCCGTGCGGGCGGAGGCTTCTTCGCGACCATGGTGCAGGACGCGCGCGCCGCCAACGACGAAACCCTCCTCAGCGAGGATGACGATCGGGTCTTCTACAAGCTCGCCGTCTGGAAGCGCGTCGTGATCATGCTCGGCGGCCCGATCATGAACCTGCTGTTCGCGATGGTCCTCTTCGCCATCCTGCTCTCCGGGATCGGGGTGCAGACGGCCACCACCACCGTGTCCAGCGTGAGCGAGTGCATCATTCCCGCGTCGTCCGAGCGAACGGAGTGCGAGGCATCCGATCCCGCCGCTCCCGCCGCGGCCGCGGGCATCCGGCCCGGGGATGTCATCGTGGCGGTCGACGGCGAATCGGTGGCGACGTTCGCCGACGCCGCCGCGATCATCCAGTCCTCTCCGGGCCAGGCGATCGCCATCACGGTGCAGCGCGACGGCGGGGAGCAGACGCTCACACTGACGCCGGTCGCGACCGAGCAGACCGTGACCGACGAGCGGGGCAACCCTGTCCTCGGAGAGGATGGCGAGCCGCAGACCGAGGAGGTCGGCATCGCCGGCATCCGCCAGGAGGTGGCGTACCTGCGTGCGCCGATCTGGGCGGGACCGCAGGCCGCGATCGAGAACACCGCCGCGGTCGCCGGGATCATCTGGCAGCTCCCGGTGAAGGTGTGGGAGACGGGCGTCACCCTCGTCACCGGCGCAGAGCGCGACCCGAACGGCCCGCTCAGCATCGTCGGAGCGGGGGTCATCGCGGGCGAGGTCGCCGCCGCGGAGGCACCGGTGCTCAACCGCTTGGCGGGATTCCTGTCGCTCCTGGCCTCGCTCAACATCGCGCTCTTCGTCTTCAACCTCATTCCGCTGCTCCCGCTCGACGGGGGCCACGTCGCGGTCGCGCTGTGGGACGGCATCAAGCGCACGTGGGCCAAGCTCTTCCACCGCCCGCCCCCGAAGCCCGTCGACGCGACGAAGCTCGTGCCGGTGACCTTCGTCGTCGTGATCGCGCTCATCACGATGGGCGGCGTGCTGATCCTCGCCGACATCATCAACCCGGTCTCGCTGTTCGGTCCGTAGGAGATTTCGCCGAGGCTGTCGAAAACGGTCTTGTCCGTTCGCTGTGGAGATGAAACGGTTCCACTGACGAAAGGACTCCGACCGTGAAGTACGTCCTGATGTTCACCAGCACGCCCGAACTCGACGCCGCTGTTCCGCCCGAGCGCGCCCAGGAGGTGTACGGCCGCATCTTCGAGTGGTTCGGCCAGCACGCCGACCACCTCGACGACTCCGGCGCGGAGCTTCATCCGGTGACGACGGCGACGACCGTCAAGCACGGCGGAGACGGACCGGTCGTCGCGGACGGCCCCTTCTCCGAGGCGAAAGAGGTCATCGGAGGGTTCAGCGTCGTCGATGTGCCCGACCTCGACGCGGCGATCGCTATCGCCAAGACGTGGCCGGCGCTCGAGCTGCCGGGGGTCGCCGTCGAGGTGCGTCCGATGATCGTCGACTACAGCCAGTTCGAGCAGTGAACGAGTCGGATGCCGCGGCTCCTCGCCCGAGCGGCGGCGGTGCCGCGGCATCCGATCTGCATCTCGCCCGTGTCGTCCGCGAAGAGTCGGGCATGCTCGTGGCCACCCTCACCCGAGCCTTCGGCAGTCTCGACATCGCCGAGGAGGCCGTCGCCGAGGCGGTCGAGGAGGCGCTGCGCGCGTGGCGCGTGAAGGGGGTCCCGCCCAAGCCGGGGGCGTGGCTGCTGCAGGCGGCCCGTCACAACGCGCTCGACCGCGTGCGGCGGGATCGCGGTCTGCGAGAGCGGATGCCGGCGCTCGCGGCGACGCCCCCGACGGCGTCTGCGTCACACAGTGAGCCCGGCGAGGCGGACGAGCGGATCCCGCTGCTCTTCGGATGCTGCCACCCGGCGCTGTCGCCCGACGCGCAGCTCGCGCTGACGCTGCGCGCGGTGTGCGGGCTCACGACCGCGCAGATCGCGCGGGCGACCTTCAGCGCCGACGCGGCGGTGAGTCAGCGGATCGTGCGGGCCAAGCGGAAGATCGGCGCCGCGGGCATTCCGCTCCGCATCCCCGAAGGCGCCGAACGCGCGGAGCGGCTCGACATCGTGCTGGCCACGATCTCGGTCATGTACAGCGAGGCGCACCTCGTCGCCGGCGGTGATGCCTCGGCGGATCGGGACCTCGCAGACGATGCGCTGTGGCTCGCCCGCGTGGTCGCGCTCGCGCTGCCCCGCGAGCCGGAGGCACTCGGTCTGCTCGCACTCCTGGCCTTCCACCGTGCCCGTGAAGCGGCGCGCGCCGTCGGAGGAGCGCTGGTGCTACTGCCCGACCAGGACAGGTCGCGCTGGGATCAGGCGCTGCTCGGCGAGGCGCGCTCCGCGCTCGAGCGAGCCGCGCGTCTGCGCCGACCCGGGCGGTGGCAGCTGCAGGCCGCCATCGCGGCCTGCCATGCAGATGCTCCGGATGCCTCGGCCACCGACTGGCTGCAGGTGCTCACGCTCTACGACATGCTGCTCGCGTACGACCGGTCGCCCGTCGTGCGCCTGAACCGCTCGGTGGCCCTCGCGCGCATCGACGGCCCCGACGCAGCGCTCGCCGAGGTCGATGCGCTCTCCGGACCGCTGGCGCGGTCGCACCTGTGGCACGCGGTCCGGGCGTCGCTGCTGCGCGACCTGGGGCGCCGCGATGAGGCGCTCGCCGAGGACCTCATGGCCCTCGAGCTCACCGCGAACGAGGCCGAGCGTCGGCTGCTCGCCGAGCGCGCCCGCCGGTGAGTCCGTGTACCGGCTGAGATCAGGGACTCGGTCCACGCCCCCGCTTCAGGACGCGACGGGCTCGAGGGCGTGCGAGACGAGTCGCTCGAGCGTCGTCATGCCGTCCCGCGACAGGATCGACTCGAGGTGCCCCTGCACCGACGCGTACCCCGGTCCGCGCAGCGCGTAGACCGCGCCGGTCGAGGCATCCGCCGCGATCTCGGTGTCGCCGATGACCGACGTGCCTGCGGGAACGCGGGCGGTGAAGGTGTTGTAGAAGCCGATGGAGGCGGGCTCCCCGAACACGTCGACGGTCTTCTGGAGGCCCTGGTGCGGCGCGGCCAGCGGGGCGAGGTCGATGCCGAGCGAATCGGCGAGGATCTGGTGGCTCAAGCACACCGCGAGAAGCGGTCGGCCGGAGGCCCGGCGACGTGCGACGACCTCGCGCATACGCCGCAGACGGGGACTCGCCGGGTCGCGGGGGTCGCCGGGGCCGGGGCCCGAAACGACGAGCTCGGCGCCGTCGACGTCGGCGTCGGTGACCTCGTTCCAGGGCACGATCCGGGCGTCGAGGCCCAGGTGGCGCAGTTGGTGCGCGAGCATCGTCGTGAAGCGGTCCTCGGCGTCGACGACGATGGCGCTGCGGCCGTCGAACGGCCCGCTGTCGGAGCCCTGCGGCTCGAGCCAGAACGACGCCAGCCGGCCGTTGCGAGAGGCCAGGAGCGAGGCGATCGCCGGATCGTCGGCGAGACGGCGCGGCTCGGCGGCGGGCGCGTCCTCGTCGATGGCCTCGGTCTGCGCGACGGAGGCGCCGGCGGGGTCGCTGGCCGCGAGCTTCGTCGAAGGATCGCGGGCGATCGCTCCGATCGCCCCCAGCACTCCTGCCGCCTTGCCGTGCGTCTCTCCGACCTCGCCATAGGGATCCGAGTGGCGCACGAGGGTCGCGCCGACCGGCACGCGCAGCCGGCCATCGACGAGATACGCCGTACGGATGAGGATCGGCGCGTCGAGGTCGTGCGACGGGACGTCGGTCGCGGCATCCGTTCGGGGCGTGAACAGGGCGGCGACGCCGGAGTAGTAGCCGCGCGGCGTGCGCTCGTGCCGCGTGATGACGGTGCAGGCATTCTGCATGGGCGAGCCCGTCACGGTGGGTGCGAACATCGTCTCGCGCAGGATGTCGCGAGGATCGAGGCGGCTGCGACCCCGCAGAACGTACTCGGTGTGCGTGAGGCGCGACATCTCCTTGAGATGCGGTCCGGTGATGCGTCCGCCGTCGGAGCAGACGGCGCTCATCATCTTCAGCTCTTCGTCGACGACCATGAAGAGCTCCTCGGTCTCCTTGGTCGACTCGAGGAAATCGGTCAGCGCCTCCGGTGTCGCGCCGCCTGCGGGATGGCGGAACGTGCCCGAGATCGGGTTCATCGTCACGACGCCCTGCTGTGCCGACACGTGGGCCTCGGGGCTCGCACCCACGGCGACGTGTCCGGGTGTCACGACGGCGAACGTCCAGTACGCGCCGCGCTCGAACTCGAGGAGGGCCCGGAACCAGGTGAGCGCCGCAAGCGTCGGATCGGCGTCGACGGCGGCGGTGAAGTCCCGCCGGATGACGAAGTTCGCTCCCTCACCACGCCCGATCTCGTCGGCGATGACGGTGCGGACGATGTCGGCATACTCCTCGTCGGCGATGTCGAAGCCGGCATCCGCGAGGGGGACCGGGTCGGTCGGCAACTCGGCCAGCGCGGCGTCTCGCGAGACCGCGGTGTGCTCGGTCACCACGAGGCACCGCAGCGGCGCGCGATCGTCGTGACACTCGAAACCGCGTTCGCGCACCTGACGGAAGGGGACGAGTGCGAGAACCTCCCGCGGTGAGCCTGCGTCATCGTGCAGCGGGATGTCGGCGAGCAGGTCGACGTCGACGACATCGCCGGTGAGGACCTCGACCGTTGCGCCGTCACGCGCGATGAGAGCGAACGGGATGCCGCGCGCGGCCAGATCACGGAGGGAGGTGAGGGCGGACCCTGTCATGGTCGGTCTTTCGTCGTGGGGGCGGTCAGCCCTACGAAAAAGAAGACCGCCCGAGGGCGGTCTGTGGTCGCGCGAACCCACCGCCTATGCGGTGAGCCACCAGGTGAGCTGCGCGGACATGGGGTGAACCTATCACACGGCGTGCCGGGGCATCCGCTCGATGACGCCTCGGATCAGCTCGGCGTCGTCGCCTTCGCGAGCATCTCCTGGCCATGACGCCAGCCCACCGTCTCGTAGCCGACGACCACGACCACGGGGGAGCACGCGATGAGGAGGATGCCGACTCCGAGCGTTGCGCCGAGGGCCACCGCGACGACTCCGGCGGTGAGGAAGGCGATCACCCCGAGGTAGAGCCAGACGTGGAACGGGTCCACCTGCATGAGCAGCAGCGAGTACAGCACGAAGAGCATCGTCTCGAAGCCAAGGACCGGGATCGCGATGCAGAGCGCCGCGAAGACCGCGTCGACGTGGGCATCGTGGGAGATGACATAGGCGGCGACGTGCAGGCCGGCGCCGACAGCGATCACGGAGCCGAACATCAGGATCTGCAGGTATCCCCAGGTGAAGGAGCGCTCGCGGTGGTGCTCCAGCACCATCGCCCAGGGGATCGCGAAGTACATCCACCACATCGCGAACGCGAGTGCGACGCCGCCGAACGCCACGAGGGCGGTCTCGAACGTCCACCCCTGGACCTCCACCACGGCGGAGATGGCGAGGATGGTGCCGAGGATCACCTCGCCGAGCGTGATGATCAGCAGCAGTCCGTACCGCTCGGCGATGTGATGCGGATGCCACGGCGTGCGGCCGAACCGGAACTCGGCGAACAGCGGCCCGGCCAGTTCGAAGAGCACGAGAACCGTCGTGAAGATCAGCGTGGTGCCCAGCGGCAGGTTGAGGAAGATGAGCGCGATCCAGCCGACCTGGGCGATCGAGATGTTCGCGATGTATGCCAGTGCCGTCCGCCGGCGCTTCTCATCATCCCGCGCCACCCGCAGCCAGAGCGCGATCGTGGCGATCCGCATGATGACGTATCCGGCGACCATGACGCCGTTGTTGAGGTTGCCGCCCTCGTCGATCGAGCGGAAAACATCCGGCACGCCGAGGGCGACGATCAGGACGCCGATCATCACCACCATCGTCGCGACGCGGAAGTAGATGTCGTCGGTGTCGTACGCGGACGCGAGCCACGAGTAGTTGATCCACGCCCAGGTCGTCGCGAACGCCGCGAACCACCAGCCGAGCAGCGCCGTGCCGGTATGGCCGAGCTCCAGGTAATGCGCCATCTGCGTGCCGACCTGGCTGAAGGCGACCACGAACACGAGGTCGAACAGCAGCTCCAACGGCGTGGCCGAGCGATGGGCCTCATGCGGATCGCGGCCCGTCATGCGCGCGTAGAGGTGGTTGACCGTCATGACCGGGAAGATACACCGAGTTGGGCGGCGCAGGAGCGTCGCGTTCACCCAGCCCACGGCCAGCCCCGACGCTCTCCGCCCGCGTAGGCTGGGACCGTGCCAGCCGTGAATCTCGGGATGCCCAAGGTCCCCGTAACGCTCGCCCCTCGCCGCAAGAGCCGCCAGATCAAGGTCGGCAAGGTGCTGGTAGGCGGCGACGCTCCCGTCAGCGTCCAGTCGATGACGACCACGCCGACCACCAACATCAACGCCACACTCCAGCAGATCGCCGAGCTCACGGCGTCCGGCTGCGAGATCGTGCGCGTCGCGGTGCCGTCTCAGGACGACGCCGATGTGCTCCACATCATCGCGAAGAAGAGCCAGATCCCGGTGATCGCCGACATCCACTTCCAGCCGAAGTACGTCTTCCAGGCGATCGACGCCGGCTGTGCGGCGGTGCGTGTGAACCCCGGCAACATCCGGCAGTTCGACGACAAAGTCGGCGAGATCGCCGCTGCCGCCAAGGCTGCGGGGGTGTCGCTGCGCATCGGCGTCAACGCGGGCTCGCTCGACCGGCGCCTGCTCGAGAAGTACGGCAAGGCCACGCCCGAGGCGCTGTGCGAAAGTGCCGTGTGGGAGGCCTCCCTCTTCGAGGAGCACGACTTCCACGACTTCAAGATCTCCGTCAAGCACAACGACCCGGTGATCATGGTGCAGGCGTACCGGCTTCTCGCCGAGCGCGGCGACTGGCCGCTGCACCTCGGCGTCACCGAGGCGGGCCCGGCGTTCCAGGGGACGATCAAGAGCGCGACCGCCTTCGGCATCCTGCTCGGCGAGGGCATCGGCGACACGATCCGCGTCTCGCTCTCGGCGCCGCCGGCCGAAGAGGTGAAGGTCGGCCACCAGATCCTCCAGTCGCTGAACCTGCGCGAACGCAAGCTGGAGATCGTCTCGTGCCCCTCGTGCGGACGCGCCCAGGTCGACGTCTACACCCTGGCCGACAACGTGACCGAGGGGCTCAAGGACATGACCGTGCCGCTGCGCGTCGCGGTGATGGGATGCGTCGTCAACGGTCCCGGTGAGGCCCGCGAGGCCGACCTCGGGGTCGCCTCGGGAAACGGCAAGGGCCAGATCTTCGTCAAGGGCCAGGTGATCAAGACCGTGCCCGAGGCCGAGATCGTCGCCACTCTCATCGAAGAGGCGAACCGCATCGCCGAGGAGATGGGACCGAGCGCGCCGGTCGGCACCGCCCAGGTCGTCACCAGCTGAGCGGATGATCCTCTCGCGGCTCCCGCCCTCGCAGCTCGGACTGGTGAGCGCGTGGCTCCCGGAGTGCCGCGTCATCGCCGACCTCAGCTGGCGGGACGGTTCGACGACGGTCCTCCACGTGTGTTCGGGAGGAGCCGAGTACATCGTCAAGGCCGGCGGCCCCGCCGATCACCACATCGGTCGTGAGCTCGATGCGCACGGGTTCGACGGCGGCGTGGATCGGGTCGCTGCGTGGCGGCGCGACGAGAGTGCGGCGCGTGTCGTTCACGCTGATCGTGCCCACCGCCTGCTCGTCCTCTGCTACCTCCCCGGACGCCTGGCGTACCGCACCTCCGCCGCCACCGATCCGGAGGTTCATCGCCGCGCCGGCGCGCTGCTCCGCCGGTTCCACGATCAGGCGCGCGTCGTGCAGGAGGGGGCGGATGCCGCGGCCACCCGCCGCACGTTGCAGTGGCTGGACGGACCACACGCGATCGCGCCGGAAGTAGAGGCTCGTATTCGTGAGGCGCTGCGGAGCGCCGAGGCATCCGAGCCCCCTCTCGTGCCGACGCATGGGGATTGGCAGCCGCGCAATTGGCTGGTCGATCGGGACCGCGTGCGCGTCATCGATCTGGGAAGGTTCGCGATGCGCTCGGCCGACACCGATTTCGCTCGCCTCGCCGCCCAGGAGTGGCTGGACTCACCGGAATGCGAGGTCGCATTCTTCGAGGGCTACGGAGGAGACCCGCGCGAGCCGGCGCATTGGCGCCTCGTCCAGCTGCGGGAGGCGGTGGCCACCGCGGCGTGGGCGCGCCGAGTGGCCGACGCCGGTTTCGAGGCACAAGGACACCGGATGATCGCGGCGGCTCTGGAGGCAGCGCCAGCCTGACTGGGGGTCACGCGCATGCCGCCGTGGGCATGCGCGTGATCGGATCGTTGTCCACAGGGTGCTGGGGCCATCTCGAAGAGATGCGACGATATCCGCCATGGGAAAGCGCGGCGTGGCAGTGCTGGCGATGATCGCCGCGCTGTTGTTGGTGATGGTGGCGATCGCTCTGGCGGTTCTGTTCACGCGCGACGCGCAGGCCTCGGGTCGCCCTGCACCGCCCCCCACCGAACCGGCCACGATCGCCACCCCGACTGTCGAGACGGTGATCGAGCCGACGGTGCCACTCGGCGGCGACTGCACCCAGGTGCTCACCGCCACCCAGCTCGACGGGCTGCTCGGAGCGGGATGGATGCCGGAGGCGCAGTACCGCGACACGTGGAATGGGCCCACCCTTCCCAGCATGCGCGAGGTGTCCCTCGGTACGCTGGGCGGGCTCGAGTGCCAGTGGTACTCCGCCGACGGAACGGTCGGGGACCTCGGGGTCGTCATTCTTCCCGTCGCCCAGGTACCGCCCGCGTTCGCGGCGGCGTATGCCGAGGAGCGATGCGACCCCTCGTACGACGCGCTCGGCTGCCGGATCGGCAAGCGGTCAGGCGACTACTGGATCATGACGCGCGCATACCGCTCGTCAGAAGACATGCCGGAAGGATTCCTCGCGCGCGCCGCAGATGAGGCCGCGGCAACCGTCGGCGATCGATTCGACGGCGTCGCGGCCGACCGGCAGGAGACCTGGGCGACGCTCCCGGCCTGTGACGCCCTCGCCGAGGCGATGCGACTGGAGAAATCGCTGGGGAGCGGCTATGTGAACGGGTACTGGGAGGGGGTCGAGCAGCCTGAGGAGGCGATGCTCACCACCGCCGGAGTCGGTCTCACCTGCCCCTGGTTCAGCGTGGATGGGAGCGCCCCGGGCGGGCGCAGCTTCATCGTCACCGGCACGGTGGGTGCGGGGGCATCCTGGGCTTGGGACCGCCTGGCTGCGACGGAGGGGGCCGTTCCCGTCCCTGTCGACGGTGCGGTCAGTGCGGTGACCTTCGAGGTCGCCAACGACCGGGTGTGGCTCTACGCCACAGACGGTGCCAATGTCGTCGAGCTCACAAATGCCACGACGTCGGACCTGGTGCCGATCGCGGAGCGGATGCTGTCCGTCCTCGCGGGATAGGACGAGCGAGCAAGAGGTATTCCGCGGTCGGCATGGGGCGATCTCGTCGTTGTGGACAGCGGACCGAACGGACCGCCGAACCATGCGATGATCAATCCGTGCGCCGCCATCGCCTCTCCTCCATGACGCTGATCGCCGTAGCGACCCTCGTTGTCGTGGGCTGCTCCGCACCAGCGGAGCCAACCGCCGCACCGCGAGTCGAGTCGACGAGATCGCCCTCACCGTCGACCGAGGCGGCTCCCGCTCCGAAAGTCCCTCTCGACGGCGACTGCGATGCGCTTCTGTCGGTGCCCGCGGCGGAAGCAGTGTTCGGGACCGCAGCGGCACCGTCCGTCGAGCCGCTCGGGCATGTTCTCCCCTCCTCCCCGGCGCCCGCCGCGCTGCTCGGCGGCATCGCGTGCGCATGGATATCGCCGTCGTCGCAGATCCCCTGGATGGGCGTGACGATCTTCCCGGCCGAGATCGTGCCCGACGAAGTCGTCGCGAAGGGATCATCCTTCGAGTGCGACGGCTTCGGGATCTGCGGCCGCGCTGTGGCGCACGACGGGACGTGGGTCCGGGTCGACGTGGCCCGTTCCCTGGCTCCCGAGCGACCGCTCGGCGACGAGGAGGCGGCCACACTGGTTGAGGCCGTCGACGAGATGCTTTCGTCGATCATCGATCTCTCATCCCAGACGCTCCTGGGCGTACCCAGCCCGCCGGCCACCACCTGGTGGAGTCCTCCCTCCTGCGAGGACCTGGAGGGGACCGTCGCCGCTGCGGCGGCGATGAGCGCCCCCGAGCCCGGCTTCCCATCCGATGCGACGTCGGACGGCCCGGCCTGGGAGGTCATACGCGCGAACGGTCTCATCGAGTCGTGCGCCTGGCACGAATACAAAGGGGCGGACCTGGTCGCCACCGAGGTCATCGTCATGCCGGGCGCCCAGACGCCCTCGATCGAGGAGTTGGACGACGTGAACGCCAGGCCCATCGAGATCGCGGGAGCAGATGAGGCCTTCTTCCTTGTGCTCGACGACCGCCCGAGTGCACGCAGCACCGCGGTCCTCGCGGTCGTCGGTGACAATCGCGTGACCGTGGTCGGTTCCTCGGCCGAAGACGTCGCCGCGGCCGTCGTGGGGGAGCTCGGGCCGTGACCGATCCCTCGGCATGAGCGAAGGTCGACTGACGGGTTGCGGACGCATGCCGTCATGGGCATGGGCGTGATCGGATTGTTGTCGATGAGGTGCTGCGCCGGTCGGGCCGGCAAGTGATGATTCCTGTCATGGGAAAACGTGCGGTTGTCGTGCTGTCGAGCGTCGCCGCGCTGCTGGGGATTCTGCTCGTGGTCGCTCTCGTCGTGGTACTCGGGAACGCCGCGGCACCGGCGTCGGCGCCCGGCGCGTGGGTTCCCACGCAGGAGCCGACGCCAACGCCGACAGCTGCGGCGCCGCGTGATGATTCTTCCCCGACCGCTACACCGACGCCCGGGCCTGCGCCGACGCCGTCAGCCGCACCGACCTCGCCCGCCGGCGCATGCACGAGGGTACTGACCGAACCCCAGCTCGACGACCTGCTCGGCGCGGGGTGGACGACCTACGACCTGCCGACCGAATACATGCGGCGTGTGTCGATCGGCACGCTGGGTGGGATCGAATGCCGTTGGCAGTCCGAGAACATATTCACCGCCGGAACCGGTTCGTTGAGCGTGATCATCCTCCCCGCGGATCGGGTTCCCCCCGCCTTCGTCGACGCGTACTCTCCGGTGCGCTGCGAAGAGTCGTCCGACGGCACGGTCTGCCGTGCCAGTGCATTCGCCGGGGACTACTGGGTGATGACCCAGGCGCTTGCGGCGTCCGACGACCTCCCGACACAGATGCTCGAGCGCGCCACGGGGCACGTCGCGAGCACCGTCGGCGCGACGTTCGAGGGCACGGCGCGACAGCGCCAGGCCGATTGGCTTCTCCTCCCTGAGTGCGAGGATCTCGCTCGTGACATCCGACTCGACGAGATCATCGGCACCGGGTACGAGCACGGAGACCCTTGGGGAGCTTCAGAGGCGCCCGAGGACGCGATGATCAGGGAAGCTGGGGTCGCCGTCGTCTGCCCGTGGTTCAGCGTCGACGGCAGCGGTCCGCGAGGCGATAGCTTCTTCCCGACCGCGATCCTTGCAGCGGGAGGTGCCTGGGCTTGGGAGGCGATCGCCGGACTCGAGTCGGCCGTCGCGGTCGACGTCGAGGGGGCTGTCGGCGCGGTGATCCCGCGCCCGGGTGAGCCCTGGGCGACCCTCTTTGTGACCGACGGCGTGAACCTGATAGGTGTCTACGGCCTCGAGGGGGCGGATCGGATCCTCGTCGCGGAGCGGATTCTCGGGGCTCTGCAGAGCTGACCCTCGCAACACCCCTTCTCGGTCAGCTCCAGAGCGAGTGGTAGGCGTTGATCGCCGGCTGGCCGCCGAGGTGCGCGTAGAGCACGGTCGATTCCTTCGCGATGTCGCCGCTCTTCACGAGGTCGATGAGGCCGGCCAGGGACTTGCCCTCATAAACGGGGTCGGTGATCATCGCCTCGAGCTGGGCACCGAGCGCGATCGCGTCCATCGTCGACTGGACCGGGATCCCGTAGAGGTCACCCGCCCATCCCTCGAGCACGTGGATCTCTTCGTCGCGCAGGTCTCGACCGAGTTCGATGAGCTCGGCGGTGTTCCGCGCGATGCGCGCCACCTGGTCGCGGGTCTTCTCGAGGGTCGCTGAGGCATCGATGCCGATCACCCGGCGCTTCACTCCGGTGAGGTCCTCGAGCGCCGCGAATCCCGCGATCATGCCGGCGTGCGTCGAACCGGTGACCGTGCAGACCACGATCGTGTCGAAGAACACGCCGAGCTGCTTCTCCTGCTCCGCGACCTCGAACGCCCAGTTCGCGAAGCCGAGTCCGCCGAGAGGGTGCTCAGAGGCGCCGGCGGGGATCGGGTATGGGGTGCCTCCGGATGCCTCGACCTCGGCGAGTGCGTTCTTCCACGAATCACGTATTCCGATATCGAAGCCGGCGTCGTCGAGCCGGGAATCGGCACCCATCATCCGCGAGAGCAGGATGTTGCCGACCTTGTCATTCACCGGGTTGTCCCACGGCACCCACTTCTCCTGAACGAGGCGGGCCTTGAGCCCGAGGTGGGCGGCGACGGCGGCGACCTGCCGCGTGTGGTTGGACTGATAGCCGCCGATCGACACGAGCGTGTCGGCGCCGGAGGCGAGCACGTCGGGAACGATGTACTCGAGCTTGCGCATCTTGTTGCCGCCGTAGGCCAGCCCGCTCGAGACGTCCTCACGCTTGGCCCACACCTGCGCGCCGCCGAGGTGCTGCGTCAGGCGCTTGAGGTGCTGGAGCGGGCTGGGCCCGAAGGTGAGCGGATAGCGGGGGAACTGGTCGAGCTTCACGGGATCTCCTCGAGTCGGGTCGTCGACGCGCGACGACAGGTCGATATGCAATATATCGCGCTCGGTCGACCGCTCCGCGTTCAGTGCAGCGTGCCGCCCGGCAGGGGGAGGTCGGTGGGCTCATCGAGCGCCGTGCGGACGGCGATCTCGAGGGCATGCACGATGTCGGAGAGCGGCAGGGTCGAGGCATCCGGTCCCGGTGCGTCCTCGGCGGACCATGGCACGTGGACGAAACCGGCGCGCGTGCCGGGCGCAGCGGCGTCGAGTGCGGTGAAGAGGACGTGGTTGCACACGAACGTGCCGGCGGAATACGACACCTCTGCGGGGATGCCGGCGTCACAGATCGCCTTCGCGATCGCCTTGACCGGAAGGGTTGCGAACGCCGCGGCAGGCGCGCCCTCGATCGAGGGCGCATCGACAGGTTGAGCGCCGTCGTTGTCGGGGATACGGGCATCAATCAGGTTCACGGCGACCCGCTCGATCCCGATCGCCGCGCGACCACCGGCGAGTCCTGCGGCGATCACGACGTCGGGCGCGTGCAGGGCGAGCAGTTCACGAAGGCGGCGTGCTGCCCCGCCGAACGCCACCGGCAGAATCGCGGTGATGAGCGTTTCCGGGCCGTTCCATCGCGCAGCGACCCGATGCACGGCCTCGCTGGACGGGTTGGCGGCATCGCCGCCGAAGGGCTCGAATCCGGTGAGGAGAACGGTGGCCATCCGCCTGCCCTTCAGTCTCGCGGCCCCCGACCGGTCGATGATCGGTGTCCTCGGTCCAGGCTACGTCCCGGTGCGCAGCGAGTGGGTGTGAACGAAATCGCCGTTGCCGGACACTACTTGTTATGAGCGAAGATGACGCGGCCCTCTGGGCGCGGCTGAGGGCTGGGAACGAGTCCGCTCTGGGCGACCTGTTCGATCGCCATGAGGCGCGACTATTCCGCCATGCCAGCCGCCTCCTCACGGCGCGCGAGGACGCGAAGGACGCTGTCGCCGTCGCATTCTTCGAACTCTGGCGCAAACGCGAGACGGTACGGCTCGTTGACGGATCGCCGCTTCCGTGGCTGCTGAACACGGTGTCCCACTCAGCGAGGAACCTCGAACGCTCGGCGCGGCGTTACCGCGCTCTGCTCGTCCGCGCGCCGCTGTCTCCCCACACGCAGGCCCCGGTTGCACCCGACGAAACAGGCATCCTGGCAGCTCTCAAGCGACTTCCCGCGCGGGAGCAGAGCGTGATCGTCCTGACCGTGCTCGAAGGCTACCCCGACCGCGTGGCAGCGGAGACGCTGGGAATACCGGTCGGCACTGTCAAGTCCCGGCTCGCGCGCGCAAAGGCCAAGCTGCGAGACGAAATGGCGGCGATGGAAGGAGCATGGGCATGAACCCGGAACTCACGCCGCGCGAGCACGCGGACATGCGCGACACGATCCTCGCCGGCGCGCAACGCCTTCGCTCGACGAGCCAGCGCCGCATGCAGGTGATCGCGGCGTCCGTCGCCTTCGTGCTGGTCGCCGGTATCAGCGGCGGAGCGATCGCGACGGCATCCCTCATCGGCCTCGGCACCGATCCCGGCCCCGTCGCGACCCCGACCGCGACTCCTGACCCGGAGCCGAGCGTCACCGCGCCTGCCCCCGAGCCGACGGTCCCGCCTGGACCCCCGGCGGAGGGGAACGTGGCGTTCGAAGGCGAGTGTGAGAACGCCCTCAGCGACGGAGAGGTCGAAGTTGCTGCAGGCATCCCGATGATGCTGTCGGATTACCGCTGGAGGACCGGCGCCAACGAAGTGCTCGGCGGAATCGACTGCGTGTGGGTGTCCGACGGCGCCTACTTGGAGGCGATCGTTCACCTGCTCGCCTACCCTTCCGCCGTGGTGAGCGAGGAGCTGCGCGCCGGTACCCCCACGGGGTGCCGCCCGGTAGCAGAGGACGGCTCGCGCGTCGAGTGCACCCAGGCAGCGCTTGCCGATGACACCTGGGTTCTCGTTCGAGTCACCGGAGCTGAGACCAGCGTCAATGAGGCGTCCGCAGACGGTCTGCTCACACAAGCCTCCACAAGGCTCGCCGACCACCCCTCGCCCGTGCCTGCGACACGGACGGACGAGTGGTGGACGCTTCCGGACTGCAACGAGGTCGTCGCCGCTGTGGATCCGGCCGTGTACGGGTTCGAACGCGTCGCGCTCCTCGCGCAGAGTTCGCCCGGGGAGCCCACCGAGGCGCAGAGCGACCTCACGCTCATCTCAGGAGCGACGAGCTGGTGCGAACTGCACTTCACGTCTGGAAGCGGTGATTCGAGCTCCGGCGAGGTCGTCCGGATCGACGTGGTGCCGGGTGGCGCCATCGCGTTCCAGACCGCTCTCGACGCAGCGGATACGCAGCCGGTCACGGTGGACGGGGCGCAAGCCGCAGTCATCGCCCCGGGGCTGAACCGGTATGAGGGGGCAGGGAGCGTCGTCGTCGCCACCGACGGCGTCAACGTGCTCATGGTGACACCGGACTTCATCCGGCCCGCCTCGGATGCCGCAGCGCTGACGTCGATCCTGCTGAGCATGATGCATCCGTGAGGGGGACGCTTCGCTCGCCGGCGCCTTCGGCGCGCGCTGTGCTTGTCTGATCGCGGGGTGGTCCCCGCGAGGACTCGCTTCGCTCGCCGGCGCCTTCGGCGCGCGCTGTGCTTGTCTGATCGCGGGGTGGTCCCCGCGAGGACTCGCTTCGCTCGCCGGCGCCTTCGGCGCGCCCCCATAGACTTGACCCTCGTGGTCACCCGTCTGTCGCACTTCTTCCTCCGCACGCTCCGCGAAGACCCGGCTGATGCCGAAGTCACGAGCCACCGGCTGCTCGTGCGCGCCGGCTACATCCGCCGCGCCGCGCCCGGTATCTTCACGTGGCTGCCGCTGGGACTGAGGGTCAAGGCGAAGATCGAGGACATCATCCGCGAGGAGATGGCGAACGCGGGTGCGTATGAAGTGCACTTCCCCGCGCTGCTTCCGCGTGAGCCCTACGAGCAGTCGGGTCGCTGGACCTCATACGGCGACGGCATCTTCCGGCTTCACGACCGCAAGGGCGCGGACTACCTGCTCGCTCCGACGCACGAGGAGATGTTCACCCTTCTCGTGAAGGATCTGTACTCCTCTTACAAGGACCTGCCCCTGTCGATCTACCAGATCCAGGACAAGTACCGTGACGAGGCACGCCCGCGCGCCGGCCTCCTCCGTGGACGCGAGTTCACGATGAAAGACGCGTACTCGTTCGATTACACCGACGAGGGTCAGGATGCCTCGTACCAGGCGCAGCGCGACGCGTACGAGCGGATCTTCCAGCGCCTGGGTCTCGAGTACGTCATCGTGGCGGCCGACAACGGCCTGATGGGCGGCGCCCGTTCGGAGGAGTTCCTCCACCCCATCGCGGTGGGGGAGGACACCTTCGTCCGTTCCGCCGGCGGCTACGCAGCCAACGTCGAGGCCTACACGACCACCGTTCCCGACGCGATCCCGTTCGACGGCCTCGGTGAGCCCGTGATCTTCGACTCCCCGAACACCCCGACGATTCAGACTCTCGTCGATCACTCCAACGCCCACCTGGACCCGCCCGCGGCCGGCATCGCGGGACCCGACACCGACGGCGTGACCGAGTGGACTGCGGCCCACACGCTGAAGAACGTCGTGCTCGCCCTCACCCATCTCGACGGCACGCGCGAGCTCGTGATCGTCGGCGTGCCCGGCGACCGCGACGTCGACGACAAGCGCGTCGAGGTCGCGTTCGCTCCCGCGGCCGTCGAGCCGGCGACCGAGCAGGATTTCGAGAACAACCCGCTGCTCGTGAAGGGCTACATCGGGCCCTGGTCCGAGACCGGCCCCGTCCTCGGCGAGGAGTCGGCCACAGGCATCCGGTACCTGCTCGACCCGCGTGTGGTCGACGGCACCGCGTGGGTCACCGGCGCCAACATCGACGAGAAGCACGTCCACACGCTCGTGGCCGGGCGCGACTTCACCGGGGACGGATTCGTCGAGGTGGCCAACGTCCGCGCCGGCGACCCGGCGCCCGACGGCTCCGGCCCTGTCGAGCTCGCACGCGGCATGGAGATCGGACACGTGTTCCAGCTCGGCCGGTTCTTCGCCGAGACACTGGGGCTCAAGGTCCTCGATGAGAACGGCAAGCTCGTCACGGTCACGATGGGGTCGTACGGCATCGGAGTCACCCGCATCCTCGCGATCCTCGCCGAGCTGAACAACGACGAGAAGGGCCTCGTATGGCCGGCCTCGGTCGCGCCGTTCGACGTGCACGTCGTCGCGACAGGAAAGGACGCGGTCGCGTTCGACCTGGCCGAGCGGCTGTCGGCTGAGCTCGAGGCATCCGGCCTCGACGTCCTCTACGACGACCGGCCCAAGGTGTCGCCCGGTGTCAAGTTCGGCGACGCCGAGCTGGTGGGCGTGCCGCAGATCGTCATCGTCGGACGCGGCGCTGCCGACGGTCAGGTCGAGCTGTGGGATCGCCGGTCGGGTGAGCGCGACGTGGTCTCGGTCGCGGACGCGGTCGCGCGGCTGGGCGGCTGACACCGGCTCGGGCCGCCTGGGCGTGGCACCCTGGAGGCATGCACGATCATGCCTCCGTGTCGTCCGATGTCACCAACGACCTGCGCGGCGTCATGGCCGACGCCGGCATCACCGAGAACACCGACCTCATCGCGCGCATCCTGGCCACCGGGGTGGGACTGGGCCTGGACCGCGCGAGCAGACTCGACCTGAAGATCACGACGGCGGCGCTCGCCGAGATGCGCGCGGCCTTCCAGCACTTCGCCCCCTATGCCGGCGTGCCGAAGGTGACGATCTTCGGGTCCGCGCGCACGAAACCCGATGAGCCGGTGTACCTCGCCGCGTCGAGGGTGGCCGAGGCGCTCGCCGAGAGCGGCTGGATGGTGGTCACCGGAGCGGGGCCGGGAATCATGCAGGCGGCGGCAGAGGGGGCGGGTCCCGATCGCTCCCTCGGGGTGTCGATCCGACTCCCGTTCGAGGAGCGGCCGAACGCCGTCATCGCCGAGAACTCGCGGAACGTCGCCATGAAGTACTTCTTCACCCGCAAGCTCATGCTGGTGAAGGAGTCGCACGGATTCGTGTGCGTGCCCGGCGGATTCGGCACGTTGGACGAACTGTTCGAGCTGCTCACGCTGCAGCAGACGGGGAAGGCCGAGCCGACGCCGATCGTGCTGCTCGACAAGCCGGGCGGGTCCTTCTGGCGTGGACTGCAGCGTTTCGTCGACGATGAGCTCGCCGGATCGGGCCTCATCTCACCCGATGACTTCGATCGGCTCCTCCTCACCGACTCGGTCGAGGAGGCGGCCGCCGCCATCACCGACTTCTGGCGAAACTACGACTCGCTGCGCTGGGTGGGCGACCGCCTGGTGCTGCGCCTCAAGTCGGAGCCCAGCGACGCGGAGATCTCAGCGCTCAACGACGAGTTCGCGGGGCTCCTGTCATCCGGGCGCATCGAGCGCACCGAGGCCCTGCGGGCGGAGGCGGACGACGAGCCACGCGCCGTGTTGCCCCGACTGGTGATGCGCTTGAACCCGATGCGGGTCGGCTCGCTCTACCGGCTCATCCGGGCGATCAACCGCCTCCCGAGCGCCCCCGAAGGACCCGCCCGCGCGGCCTGAGCACGACGGCCGGATGAAGTGCTTCTCATCCGGCGGTCGCCTGTCGTTCATCTGCGATTCCCTCTGGCGTACGAGCGGGCCGTCAGGCTGGCGCGGACGCATCGCCAGGGAGGGCACATGAGCATCATCCACAACAACCGCCGGTCGCTTCCGCTCGCGGAGCACGCACGAGGCAAGCGCTCGGCGGTGACCTGCCAGCTCAAGTGCGCCAACGCCTGCATGAACCCGGAGTGCAATCCGTCCCGGAACGAGACGTTCCAGGAAGTCGCTCACGCGGCCCTCTCACGCCGGGCTCTGCTCGGACTGGGCGCCGCGGCCGCGGTATCGGTCGCGCTGGCGTCCGCCGGTGGACGCGCGCCGGTCTCGGCCGCATCGGCGTCGGGCGTCGGCGGCGCGGGTGCCTCCTTCGGACGTCCCGCGTCCGCGGGTCTCGCCTTCGAGCCCATCGCGCCCGTGGCAGCGAGCGTCGACGCCTTCACCGTGCCGGCAGGCTACGTCTGGCAGCCGATCATCCGCTGGGGCGATCCGCTGTTCGCCAACTCTCCCGTCTTCGACTTCGCCGCCCAGTCGCCCCAAGCGCAGGCGCTGCAGTTCGGCTACAACAGCGACTATCTCGACATCATCGCCGACCCGAGCGGCAAGACCGGCGTGCTCGTCAACAACCACGAGTACGTCAACCCGAACCTCATGTTCGCGCCGAGCGCCGACCCCGTCGAACTGCGTCGTCGTGGCGACATCTACAAGGCGGCTCAAGGGATGTCGGTGGTGGAGATCCGTCGCAAGCGCGTCGGCGAGCCGTGGAGCTACGTCGTGGGCGGCAAGCGCAACCGCCGCATCACCGTCGAGACCGTCTTCGAGCTGACGGGGCCCGCCGCAGGAACGGATCTCGTCAAGACGGCCACCGACCCCGAGGGACGGTGGGTGCATGGCACGCTCGGCAACTGCGCGGGCGGGACGACGCCGTGGGGAACGATCCTCTCGGGCGAGGAGAACTTCAACGGCTACTTCGCGTGGAAGGCGGAGACCGCCGGGCAGAAGCGCTACCAGTCGACCCCGTCCACATCGACGTCGACGGGATGGGAGACCTACGACCCCCGCTTCAACGCGCATGACCCCGGTTACGCCAACGAGCCGAACCGCTTCGGCTACATCGTCGAGATCGATCCTCAGGACCCCACATCCACGCCGAAGAAGCACACGGCGATGGGGCGCTTCAAGCACGAGGGCGCGAACGTCATCGTCGCCGAGGACGGCCGTGTCGTGGCGTACATGGGCGACGACGAGCGCAACGACTACCTCTACAAGTTCGTCTCGAAGAACAAACTCTCGGGCTCACGCAAGAAGAACCTGACGCTGCTG
Organism: Microbacterium sp. MF43; assembly: GCF_012847295.1. Lineage (GTDB taxonomy): Bacteria > Actinomycetota > Actinomycetes > Actinomycetales > Microbacteriaceae > Microbacterium. Next base: position 124,325 of record NZ_JABBDY010000002.1, on the reverse strand, counting down.
TCCGAAGGCGACCTGTTCGTCGCCAAGTTCCGGGGCAACTCGCCGCGCGGCGAGATCACCGGCACGGGCGCCCTTCCCGCCGACCAGCTCTTCGACGGCAGCGGCGAGTGGATTCCGCTGACGCGCAACGGCGAGAGCGTCGTGCCCGGCTTCACCACGGAGGAGGTGCTCGTCTTCACGCGTCTCGCGGCAGACGCGGTCGGCGCGACCAAGATGGACCGCCCGGAGGATGTCGAGCCGAGCCCCAAGACCGGAAAGGTCTACCTGGCGCTCACGAACAACTCGGCACGTTCGGTCGCGACGCTCGACGAGGCGAACCCGGTCACCGGCAACCGGTACGGCCACGTGATCGAGATGACCGAGACGGCCGGCCAGGCGGGGACGACGTTCGGCTGGAGCATCCTGCTGCTGTGCGGAGACCCGAAGGTGTTCGCGAACTCCTACTTCGCGGGGTTCCCGAAGGAGCTGGTCTCGCCGATCTCGTGCCCGGACAACGTCGCGTTCGACTCGCAGGGGAACCTGTGGGTCTCCACCGACGGAGCCCCGAGCACGATCGGTTACAACGACGGACTGTTCCTCGTCCCGCTGGAAGGGTCCGAGCGCGGCCACGTTCAGCAGTTCCTCGCGGTGCCCCGCGAGGCCGAGACGTGCGGGCCTGTCATCCACGACAGGGAGGGCCTCGTCTTCGTCGCCGTGCAGCATCCGGGAGAGAACGGGACATTCGCCGCTCCCACGTCACGCTTCCCCGACTACGGCTCGACGGCGCCCGGCGATGTGCCCAACGCTCCGCGACCCTCGGTGGTGCAGGTGTACCGCGCCTGACCGCGGAAGAACGAAGGGCGGTGCCGACGGCCCGGCACCGCCCCTCGCGGCTCAGCAGCTGACGCGGCCGTGACGCATCGTGTCGTCGGGGGAGTCCCGCGTCACGAGAGCCTTCAGCATCCCGGCGGCCGTCACCAGCTTTCCGTGCGCCGGCTCCCAGAACTCGCACTCGACAGGAGTGACGCGAAGAAGCGCGATGTCGGGGGTCTCGAGGCCGTCCTCGAACCAGATGTCGAGGTCGGGGGAGTAGAGCTCCTTCATCTTCGCGCGGTCGTGGACCACGGTGGCGCGCCCGGCGACCGAGACATACCGATGATCCTTGGCGTCGATGTAGGACAGCCCCACGTCATGCTCCGGATCGCTCTCGGCCTGAGCGACCTTCTGCGTGTGCTCGAGCGTGAAGAACCAGATGTCTCCCGCATCGTCCATCTGCCGCGTGCTCATCGGGCGGCTGATGAGGTTTCCCGAGCTGTCGCGCGTCGTCAGCATCGTGAAGTCGATGTCCTCGACCAGTTCCTTCACCCGCGCGATCGCCTCGGCGCCGCCGATCTCGTTCGGTGTTGTCTCTGCCATGCCTCGACGCTCCTCCGGGGTTGCGCGGGGCACAAGGCATTGACAGGGGACGGATGCCTCGTCCTCGCCTCACATTCTGGCGAAGCGCCCCCGGAAGACCGTGAAGAAACCGTAGGCCAGGAATCCCGCGCCGACGATCCCGACCAGCACTGGCCCGAGTGCGAGGTCGAGCAGCGCCTCGACGGCGCCGTCCAGCGCGCCCGCCGTCTCGGCATCCGTCCTGACTGCTGCGATGAGGATCAGCACCCCGACGATCACGAGGGAGATCCCCTTCGCGACGAACCCAATGACGCCCGCGATCTCGATCGATCGGCCCCGCTTGCCGTCGGGGAGGTCCATCCGCTTGTGGAAGCTGCGGAGGATGCCCATCACGACGAACGCCACGCCGCCGGCTCCCACGCCGATGCCGATCAGCGCGAGCACGATGGGGCCGCCGGGGATCTCGAGCAGGCCCCGGCTCGCGGACTCGGCGGTGGCTTCGGCGTCGGGTCGCGCGCCCAGCGCGATCGCCGCCGCGATCGTACCGAGGGCGAGGAAGACCAGGGCCTGACCCCACTCCGCCGCACGCCGCCCCCACTTGCGGGCGGCACCCTTCGCGTCGCCCGACAGGTCCACGGCGAGGATGCCCTCGGCGAGATGCCACAAGCCGAGGGCCCACAGTGCGACGGCGATCACCCACAGCAGCACGAACCCGAGGGGAGCGGCGGCGAGCGCCTTCATCGCTCCCGCCTGATCTCCCTCGGCGTCGCCACCGAAGGCGAGCACCAGCACGATCAGGCCGATCAGGATGTGGACGAGGCCGTTCGCGACGTAGCCTGCGCGTGCGAGCACCTCGAACGCCGTGCTCGACTCGGCGTCCCGCGCCGCGGCCCTCGCGGCGGCCTTGGGGCTGGGTGCCGGCATCCCGTCAGCCTAAGACGAGCGGCGCGCGATCGTCCGGGCCTTGCCTCACCGGCGTTGGCTGTGCAACCGGTCGCGATGCTTCGTCGCCTGTCGCTGCTCGAGCGTGGCGTCGATCGGCCCGGTCACGCTCAGGGCGTTCTCCCATACCGCGATCCCTCGGACGTCAGGGAGGAGGTCGCGTGTGAACAGGGGATCCCGTCCGAGCCTGCGCTGCCTCGTGTAATCACTGAGGAGGCGGAAGGCGATCCCCGACAGCAGTGCGATCGCGATGAGGTTCGTCAGCGCCATGAATCCCATGACGCCGTCCGCGAAGCTCCAGACGATGTCCGCTCCGACGACGGCGCCCACGAGCACGGCCGCGACGACGAGGATCCGATAGCCGGCGAGGACGCCGCGCCGCTCCGTGATGAACTCCACGTTCGATTCGCCGTAGTAGTAGTTGGCCAGGATCGAACTGAAGCCGAGGAGGAAGATGATCAGCGTCAGCACGACGCTGGACCACTGGCCGAGCGTGGACACGAGGGCGTTCTGGGTGAGGCTGATGCCCCGGGACGCGTTGGCCAGATCGGGTTCGGAGACGAGGATGATGAACGCGGTGATCGAGCATACGAGGAAGGTGTCGAAGTAGACGCCGAGCGTCTGCACGAGACCCTGCTTCACCGGGTGGGTCACGGCGGCCGTCGCACCGGCGTTCGGCGCGGAGCCGAGCCCGGCCTCGTTCGAGAACATCCCCCTTCGCACGCCGACCAGGACGATGTATCCGAACGTCGCTCCGACGACCTCGTTGAATCCGAAGGCCTGCGTGAAGATCTCGGCGAACGCGGTGGGAATGTAGTCGACATTGGTGGCGACGACCCCGAGGCCCAGGAGGAGATAGGCGAGCGCCATGGCGGGCACCACGGCCTGCGTCACCGAGGCGATCCGGCGGACACCGCCGAACACCACGAGCGCCGTGAGCGCCGCGAGGAAGGCTCCGACCGCCCAAGGGAGCCAGGCCGGTGCATCCGGGCCGATCGTCCCGCTGAGGGTGGCCGTGATCGTGTTCGCCTGCAGCGCGCTGAAGGCATACGGGAAGCACACGATGAGGATGACGGCGAAGAGGATGCCCATCCACCGCACCCCGAGCCCGCGCTGCATGTAGTACGCCGGGCCGCCGCGGAAGCCGTCTGCATCGCGCACCTTGAACAGCTGCGCGAGCGTCGACTCGATGAAGCTCGACGCCCCGCCGATGAACGCCATGAGCCACATCCAGAAGACCGCGCCCGGACCGCCGAGGGCGATCGCCGTCCCGACGCCGGCGATGTTCCCCACTCCCACCCGGGACGCGGCGGAGATCGTGAAGGCCTGGAAGGCCGACACCGACTGCGTCTTGCCGCCTTCTCCACGCGGCGTCCTGTCGGTCAGGGTGCGGAACATCTCCGGGATCATCCGGAACTGGACCACCCTCGATCGGATGGTGAAGTACAGGCCGAGCAGGATCACCAGGGGCAGCACGATCCAATTCCACAGATTGTCGCCCCACGTGATGAGCCATTGGTTCACAGCGTCCACGCGCTCAGTATGGCGGCGGCCTTCATCCGGCGACGCCATCCTCTTCGGGTGATCCGCGACCCCGGGGCGGACACTTCCCAGCGTCGCCGGCCGCGGCATCCGGTAACGTTAGAGGGTTCCGGCGGCTGGTTGCGCGTCGGTGAGAGCTGAATACGGAGGCCAGAGTGGACATCGATCTCGGATTGCTGCGGACCGTCGAGCGTGAGAAGGAGATTCCCTTCGACGAACTCGTCAGGATCATCGAGCAGGCGATCCTGACGGCGTATGCCAAGCACACCTCTCCCACTGGCGAACTGCCCGCCGGCGCGCGTGCCGAACTCGACCGCAAGACCGGTCATGTCGCCGTCTTCGTGCCCGTTCTCGATGACGAGGGCGCGGTCATCGGTGAGGAGGAGAGCACGCCCGAGGACTTCGGCCGCATCGCCGCGTTCGCCGCCAAGCAGGTCATCAGCCAGAGGCTCCGGGACATCGCCGACGATGCAGTGCTCGGCGAGTTCCGCGGCAAGGAAGGTGACATCGTCGCGGGCGTCGTTCAGCAGGGCCCCAATCCCCGCATGGTTCACGTCGACCTCGGCACGGTCGAGGCGATCCTTCCACCCGAGGAGCAGGTGGCAGGGGAGGAGTACCCCCACGGGTCGCGGCTTCGCGTCTACGTGACCTCGGTCTCGAAGGGCACCAAGGGCCCGCAGATCACCGTGTCGCGAACGCATCCCGGACTGGTCCGCAAGCTCTTCGCCCTCGAGGTGCCCGAGATCGCCAGCGGCCTGGTCGAGATCGTCTCGCTCGCACGCGAGGCCGGCCACCGCAGCAAGATCGCCGTCAAGGCGAACGACCCGACCATCAACGCGAAGGGCGCGTGCATCGGCGAGCTCGGCCGCCGAGTCCGTGCCGTCACCGAGGAGCTCGGCGGCGAGAAGATCGACATCGTCGACTACGACCCCGAACTCGCGAAGTTCGTCGCGAACGCGCTCTCTCCCTCGAAGGTGACGTCCAGCTTCATCCTGGATGCCTCGAGCAAGGCCGTGCGCGCGCTCGTGCCCGACTACCAGCTTTCGCTCGCCATCGGCAAGGAAGGCCAGAACGCCCGTCTGGCCGCCAAGCTCACCGGCGCGAAGATCGACATCCAGCCCGACAGCATCCTCGAGTCCTGACGCCGCTCGCCGGTCGGTCTGCGGTCTTGAAGCCGGAGGGCGCGGCGGCCACCCAGCGCGGAGGTGTAACATGGAAGCCGTACGAACGTGCGTCGGATGCCGCGCGCGTGCTCCCCGGTCCGCCCTTCTGAGGGTGGTCTCCATCGATTCCGTTCTCGTCCCCGACGAGCGAGCGTCGATGCCGGGACGAGGCGCGTGGGTGCATGAGACGCGTGAATGCGTGGATGCCGCACTGCGGCGTCGCGCGTTCGTGCGGGCATTGCGCGTGTCGGGCCCGCTTGACACGCAGACCATCGAAGAGCACATCCAGCGAAAAGGCTGAACGGCTATGGAATCAAAGTGAACGGCTCGAAATGAGACCCGTCCGCCAATAGTGTGGTCTGCCCTGTCTGGGTAGACCCCAGACAGGAGAATTGTGGCAAACGCCAAACCCCGCGTGCACGAGATCGCGTCCGAGCTCGGCGTCGACAGCAAGGTTGCCCTTGCGAAGCTCAAGGAACTCGGCGAGTTCGTGAAGAGCCCGTCGTCGACCATCGAGCCGCCCGTCGCTCGAAAGCTGCGCGCCGCCCTCGAGGCCGACGGGACCGCCAAGCCGGCCGCTGACGCGAAGCCGGCCGCCCCCGCGCGCCCCGCTGCTCGCCCCGGACCGGCCCGACCCGCCGCTCCGGCCGCGGCCCCCGCCGCTCCGGCCGCTCCCGCCGCCGCTGCGACTCCGGCCGCTGCGGCACCCGCCCCCGCGCCTGCCGCGGCGAAGGCTCCGGCCGCTCCCGCCGCTCCCGCTGCCCCCGCTGCCGAGACTTCCGCTCCGGCGACCTCCGGGCCCAAGCCCGGCGGCCCCACCCCCGGTGCTCCGCGCCCCGGCGGCGCCGCCCGTCCCGGCAACAACCCGTTCGCGTCGGCGCAGGGCATGGGACAGCGCCCAGCCGGCCCGCGACCCGGCAATAATCCCTTCGCATCTGCGCAGGGCATGGGACAGCGTCCCACCCCCGGCAACATCCCGCGTCCGCAGGCTCCCCGACCCGGCGCGCCCCGTCCCGGTGCCCCGCGCCCCGGTGGTGCGGGTCGTCCCGGCGGCGGCGGTCGTCCTGGCGCGCCCTTCCAGCAGCGTCCCGGCGGCCCCGGCCGTCCCGGCGGCGGTGGTGGCGGCTTCCAGCGTCCCGGCGCACCCGGCACGGGTGCTCCCGGTGGCTTCGCGGGTCGTCCCGGTGGAGGCGGCGGCCGTGGCCGCGGTCCCGGCGGTGGTACCGCAGGTGCTTTCGGCAAGGGCGGCGGCAAGTCCAAGCAGCGCAAGTCGCGTCGCGCGAAGCGGCAGGAATTCGAGATGCGGTCGGCTCCGGTCGTCGGCGGCGTCAACGTCCAGAAGGGCAACGGCGAGATCATCCGCCTGCGTCGCGGTGCGTCGATCGCCGACTTCGCCGACAAGCTCGAGGCGCTGAACGGCTACACCGTCCAGCCCGGCACGCTGGTGACGATCCTCTTCAACCTGGGCGAGATGGCCACGGCCACCGAGTCGCTCGACGAAGCGACGTTCGAGGTGCTCGGCGCCGAGCTGGGCTACAAGATCCAGATGGTCTCGCCCGAGGACGAGGACAAGGAGCTCCTCGAGGGCTTCGGTCTCGACCTCGAGGCCGAGCTCGAGGCGGAGAACGAGGAAGACCTCGAGATCCGTCCGCCGGTCGTGACCGTCATGGGTCACGTCGACCACGGTAAGACCCGACTGCTGGACGCCATCCGACAGACCAACGTGGTCGCGGGCGAGGCCGGCGGCATCACGCAGCACATCGGCGCGTACCAGGTGTGGACCGAGCACGACGGCATCGAGCGCGCCATCACGTTCATCGACACCCCGGGTCACGAGGCGTTCACCGCCATGCGTGCACGTGGTGCCCAGGTCACCGACATCGCGATCCTCGTGGTCGCGGCCGACGACGGCATCATGCCGCAGACGGTGGAAGCGTTGAACCACGCGCAGGCGGCGAACGTGCCGATCGTCGTGGCGGTCAACAAGGTCGACAAGCCCGAGGCGAACCCGGCCAAGGTGCGCCAGCAGCTCACCGAGTACGGGCTGGTGGCCGAGGAGTACGGCGGCGAGGTCATGTTCGTCGACGTCTCTGCACGCCAGAACACCGGCATCCAGGAGCTCCTCGACGCGGTGCTGCTCACAGCGGACGCCGGTCTCGACCTCACGGCCAACCCGAACAAGGACGCCCGCGGTGTCGCGATCGAGGCGAAGCTCGACAAGGGCCGGGGTTCGGTGGCGACGGTGCTCATCCAGTCCGGAACGCTCCGCGTCGGCGACGCGATCGTGGCGGGCACGGCCTACGGCCGCGTGCGCGCCATGATCGACGAGAACGGCGAGCCGGTCGAGGAGGCCTACCCCTCGCGTCCGGTGCAGGTGCAGGGTCTGAACTCGGTGCCGCGTGCCGGCGACACGTTCATCGTGACCGAGGAGGACCGTACGGCCCGCCAGATCGCCGAGAAGCGCGAGGCCGCCGAGCGCAACGCCCAGCTGGCGAAGGCCCGCAAGCGCATCTCGCTCGAGGACTTCACCCGCGCTCTCGAAGAGGGCAAGGTCGAGTCGCTCAACCTCATCATCAAGGGTGACGTCTCGGGTGCCGTCGAGGCGCTCGAGGAGTCGCTCCTCAAGATCGAGGTCGACGAGTCCGTGCAGCTGCGGATCATCCACCGCGGTGTGGGTGCGATCACCGAGTCCGACATCAACCTGGCCACGATCGACAACGCGATCGTGATCGGCTTCAACGTCCGCCCCGACACCAAGGCGCGCGAGCGCGCCTCGCGCGAAGGCGTGGACGTCCGGTTCTACTCGGTCATCTACAACGCGATCGACGACGTCGAGCAGTCGCTCAAGGGCCTGCTCAAGCCGGAGTACGAAGAGGTCCAGTCGGGTGTGGCCGAGATCCGCGAGGTGTTCCGCTCCTCGAAGTTCGGCAACATCGCGGGTGTCATCGTCCGCTCGGGCACGATCACCCGAAACGCCAAGGCGCGCGTCATCCGCGACGGCGTCGTCATCGCCGATGGCCTGGCCATCGAGTCGCTGCGCCGCTTCAAGGACGACGTCACCGAGGTCCGTACGGACTTCGAGGCGGGTATCGGCCTCGGCAAGTACAACGACATCCAGATCGGCGACGAGATCGAGACCACCGAGCTGGTCGAGAAGCCTCGCGGCTGATCGCAAGCGGTGAGGGGCGCCACGGTGCTGAACAGCAGCGGGCGCCCCTCACCTGTTGAAAGGAACGGACATGGCCGGCGAACGTCAGGCACGGCTGGGCGACCGCATCCGCGTGATCCTCGCCGAGCGGCTCGAGAAGGGGCTGCGCGATCCCCGATTGGGCTTCGTCACCATCACCGACGTGCGCGTGACGGGCGACCTGCAGCACGCGTCGGTGTTCTACACGGTGCTCGGCACCGCGGAGGAGCGCGAGGCGTCCGCTGCCGCTCTCCGCTCGGCGACCGGGATGCTCCGCTCCGAGGTCGGCAAGCACCTCAACGTGCGCCTCACGCCGTCGCTCGAGTTCATCCCCGATGCCATCCCCGAGAACGCCGACCACATCGCCGACCTGCTCCGCGAGGCGCGCGAGCGCGACCAGGCGGTCGCCGGCCTCGCCTCCTCGGCCACGTACGCGGGCGATCCCGACCCCTACCTCAAGCCTCGTGAGGATGAGGACGAGGACGACGTCTGATCGTCAGCCGGGCAGGCGGAGGAATCCATCGGATGCCTCGGCCAGCCCGTCCGCGATGAGCGAGTCGATCGCCCGATCCCGCTGACGCGGATCCGGCCAGTCGGGCGCGATATTGGTCAGCGGCACGGCGTGTGCCGAGGCATCCCGCAACGCCTTCAGCACCGCGCCGCGCGCCTGCCGATCGCTGCCCTCATAACGCGCCTGGCGACGTCTGTCGTCACCCGTGTCGGGATACCCGGCGGCACGCCAGGCGCATCGATCGGCCACCGGACACAGATCGCATCTGGGTGCGCGCGCCGTGCAGACGGTCGCGCCGAGTTCCATCGTGGCGGCGTTCATGACCGCGGCCGCCGCGTCGTCTTCGGGAAGGATCGCGTCCATCGCGGCGAGGTCGCGCCGCGCCGGCGCGCCCGGCTGCGCGCGCCCCTCGACCGCACGCGCGAGCACCCGTCGGGTGTTCGTGTCGACGACCGGGTGCCGGTCGCCGTAGGCGAAGACGGCCACCGCACGCGCCGTGTAGTCGCCGATTCCGGTCAGCGCGAGGAGGGCGTCGACGTCGCGGGGCACCGCACCGCCGTGGCGATCGCGGATCTCCGCCGCCGCCCGATGCAGCCACAGCGCGCGACGCGGATAGCCGAGGTTCGCCCACTGCCGCACCGCCTCGGCCGGGGCATCGGCCGCGAGCGACGGGGGCGTGGGCCACCGCTCGAGCCAGGCGTGCAGGTGCGGGATCACCCGGTTCACCGGGGTCTGCTGCAGCATGAACTCGCTGACCAGGGTGCCCCAGGCCCCGAAGCCGGGTCGCCGCCACGGCAGATCACGGGCGTTGTGGCGGTACCACGCGATGAGGGGCGTCGCGAGATCCGGCATGCGCATCAGCCTAGGCGCCGCTCGGGACGGAACCCGTGCGGCCGTAGGCTGGAGGCATGCGTCTGCCGATCACGCCCGCGACGACTCTGTGGCGCGAGCTGCGTGACGAGGTGCGTCATCAGTACCCAGGCGGGCGTGTGATCGTGGCGGTGGATGGAGTCGACGGCGCGGGAAAGTCCACGTTCGCCGACGGACTCGCAGAGGTCTTCGCCGAGGCGGGCTCCGCGGTGTACCGCGCGAGCATCGACGGGTTCCACCGCCCGCGATCGGAGCGGTACGCGCGCGGGCGTCGGAGCCCCGAGGGCTTCTATCTCGACTCGTTCGACTACCCGACGTTCCGGAGGGTGCTGATCGACCCGTTCCGCGAGGGAGCGCAGACGTCCGGTGCGACCGGATTCCAGCTCGCGGCCTTCGACGTGGCACGCGACGCGCCGATCGAGGCGCAGTGGGTGACGGCGCCCCGCGACGCCGTTCTCGTCGTCGACGGCATCTTCCTCCACCGGCCCGAGCTGCGGGATCTCTGGCACTGGTCGGTGTGGCTGGATGTCCCCGACGAAGTGGCGTGCGCACGCATGGCCATCCGCGATGGCAGCGATCCCGACCCGGCGGCGCCGTCGAACGCCCGCTACCGCGAGGGGCAGGAGATCTATCGGCGCGCGGCGCAGCCCGAACTCGCGGCATCCGCCATCGTCGACAACAGCGACCTCGCCCACCCCCGCCGCGTGTACCGGGACTTCTGCTGATGGCGGCGTCCGGCATCCTTCTCGTCGACAAGCCCGGCGGGATGACCTCCCACGACGTCGTCGCGCGCGCCCGTCGCGCGCTCGGCACCCGCAAGATCGGGCATGCCGGCACACTGGATCCGATGGCCACCGGACTCCTGCTCCTCGGAGTCGAGGGAGCCACCCGCCTGCTCACCTTCATCGTGGGCCTCGACAAGACCTACGAGGCGACCGTTCGGCTGGGCGTTGCGACAGACACCGACGACGCGGACGGCGAGACGATCTCGACCACGGATGCCTCGGCTCTCACCTCCGACGCGATCGATGCCGCGATCGGATCGCTCACCGGGCGGATCTCGCAGGTGCCGAGCACGTTCTCGGCCATCAAGGTGGAAGGGCGGCGGGCGTACGATCTGGCGCGGGCCGGTCAGGAGGTGCGCCTGAAAGCCCGCGAGGTGACGGTCTCCCGGTTCGACGTCGTTGCCGAGCGGCGTGCCGGTGGCGTCGTCGATCTGGACGTCGTCGTCGATTGCTCGAGTGGCACGTACATCCGCTCGCTCGCTCGCGACGTGGGCGCCGCACTCGGCGTGGGCGGCCATCTCACGGCGCTGCGACGGACCCGGATCGGCCCGTTCGACCTCGTGGATGCCGTCGGCGCGGACGAGATCGCGGATCGCCCGCTCCGATCGCCCGCAGACGTCGCCGCCGCAGTGCTCGGGCGCGTCGATGTCACGACCGAGGAGGCGCGCGATCTCCGCCACGGCAAGCGGCTGACCGGCGCGGCGTCGCGGCTTCCGGCGGATCCGGCGGCGGCGATCGACCCGGACGGGTCGCTGGTCGGCGTGGTGGGCGCCCGCGGCACCGATATCAAGAGCGTGATGAACATGCCCGAGGAGGCACGATGATCCTGTGGTTCACGATCGTCGAAATGGCCGTCGCCGTCGCCGCAGGAGTGCTGTGCATCGTGGCTGGTCTCGCGGGCCGGCGCCCGAGTGACCTGACCGTGGGCTCGCTCGCGCTGCTCGAGCTCTTGCTGATCGCCCAGATCGTCGTCGCCGTCGTCGCGCCGTTCGCGGGCAATCCGCCGACGGGGAGCGTGCTCGAGTTCTGGGTCTACCTGGTCTCCGCGGCGCTCCTGCCCATCGCGGGCGTCGGCTGGGCCCTCCTCGAACGCAGTCGGTGGAGCACCGTCATCATGGGCGTCGCCGCTCTCGCGGTCGCGGTCATGGTGTGGCGCATGCAGGTGATCTGGACGATCCAGGTCGCCTGATCGGCGCGTCCCGACGCGTCAGCGCTTGACGAGATAGGCGGAGTGCACCCAGCCGGTCTTGCCGGCGTAGCTCACCTTGCGCCAGACGTCGCGCGATTCGAGCACCACGCCTACGTCGGCGCCCAAGCCGATGATGAGGATGCTCGACGCCGTGGTGGACGGGCTCTCCCGAAGGTGAAGCGCCGCCGTCGTCACGTAGCTCGGGGCAACGACGATGCCGCCGCGCTGAACCCAGCCGGTCGTGCCGTTGTAGGTGACCTTCGCCCACGACCCGGAGATGGCCTGGATGATGCCGACGTTCGTACCGGCCGGAATGATGGGCAGGACGGCGCCGGTGCTGGAGGCGGTGGCGCGGAACGCCAGCGCCACGGTCGACACGTAGGTCGTGACCGGTGCCGGTGCGGGCGCGGGTGCCGTGGTGGTGAGTCCGGACTGCTGAACCCAGCCAATGGTGCCGTTGTAGGTGATCTTGGCCCACGAGCCGGAGGCCGCCTGGATGGCGCCGACTTTCGCGCCGGCGGGGATCGTGGGCAGGACGGCGCCGGTGCTGGAGGCGGTGGCGCGGAACGCGAGTGCGACCTTCGCGTAGTACGTCGGTGCTGGTGCTGGTGCTGGTGCTGGTGCGGGTGCGGGTGCGGTGGTGGTGAGTCCGGTCTGCTGGACCCAGCCGGTGGTGCCGTTGTGAGTGATCTTGGCCCACGAGCCGGAGGTGGCCTGGATGGCGCCGACTTTCGCACCGATCGGGATGGTGGGCAGGACGGCGCCGGTGCTGGAGGCGGTGGCGCGGAAGGCGAGTGCGACCTTCGCGTAGTACGTCGGTGCTGGTGCTGGTGCTGGTGCTGGTGCTGGTGCTGGTGCGGGTGCGGGTGCGGGTGCGGTGGTGGTGAGTCCGGTCTGCTGGACCCAGCCGGTGGTGCCGTTGTGAGTGATCTTGGCCCACGAGCCGGAGGTGGCCTGGATGGCGCCGACTTTTGCGCCGGCGGGGATGGAAGGCAGGACGGCGCCGGTGCTGGAGGCGGTGGCGCGGAAGGCGAGTGCGACCTTCGCGTAGTAGGTGACGGTCGCCGCCGGTGCGGCGGGCTTGGTGGGCGACACGAGGGAAGCCGACACCCACCCCGCCTGCGTCCCGACCTTCACGGGAATGAACCCCGAGGTGATGAGTCCCGGCACGTGGACCACCGCGGTGCCCTGCGGCAGCAGTCGGATGGCGGGATAAGTCGTCGAAGCGCCGGTACGCAGGTTCACCCCGCCGACGGTGTAGTAGGTGCATGTTGCCGGCGTGGGCTTCGCCGTCACCGCGTACGACGAGGTGTACAGGTTCACGCCCTTGGCCTGCAGGAAGCGAGCCGCATCGATCGCGACCGAACCGGTCGGGGTCGACTGCCAGAGTTCGAGGTGAAGGTGGTTGCCGGACGAGGCCCCGCTGCTCCCCACCTCGCTGATGTGCTGGCCCGCGGTAACCGTCTGACCGACCTTCACACGAGTTGTCGCGTTCCAGACGTGCATGTACACCGAGGTGTACTGCACGCCGCCGATGAGGTGCCGCACCTTCACATACCCCTCGGTCGACGAGGTTCCGTGCACCGTGGCGGTGACGACTCCGGCGGCGATCGCGTAGATCGGCGCTCCACCCTTCGCGCCCAGGTCGACGCCGCGGTGCACGGTCGGGCCGTACTGCACCGGGATGCAGCGAGGGCCGAAGTACGACGTCACGGCATACGACTTCGCGGCGAGCGGCAGCCGGAATGTCGTCGCGACCGGGGTCGTGGCCGTTCCCACAGCAGTGGGGGCCGCCGCGAGAGGCGCGGCCGTCAGCGACGCGGCGGCGGGAGTGGCCAGCCCCAGGATGAGCGCGGCGGTCACGGTTCCGGCCGCGAAGATGGTGCGGATCGATCGCATGGTGTGCGCCTCGTGGTGGTGTGTGGGGACAGAAGGTGCGGTCGGGGGCCCGTCCTGTGAATGTTGGCACTTAACGGTGTGTCTGTCTACTGCTGTGACTCATGTGGTCTATGAGAATCCAGTTCGCGAAAGCCGCGGTCCGCACGCAACTAGGATTGAGGCGCCATGAGTTCGCCTGCACGTCCACGCCGCCGCATGACCGGAATCGGGCGAGTGCTCGTGATCGTCTACGGGATCATGGCGCTCGCCGCGACCGGCCGATCGTTCGTCCAGATCGTCGAGCGCTTCGACGAGGCACCCGTCGCCTACACGCTCTCGGCGCTGTCCGCCGTCGTGTACATCGTCGCCACTCTCGCGCTCGTGTTCGCGGGATCGCGGGGCTGGTACATCGTCGCGTGGATCGCGATCGCCTTCGAGCTCGTGGGCGTGCTCCTCGTCGGGACCCTGAGCTTCATCGCGCCGGAGCTCTTCGCACACCCGAGCGTGTGGTCGTGGTTCGGCGTCGGCTACCTCTTCGTTCCGCTCGTCCTGCCTTTCCTCGGGCTCTGGTGGCTCGTGACGCACCGCCCGTCGGAACATGCGTCCGCTGAGGCTGCCGCAGCGGTGGCGTCGTGAAGGTCTTCCGGGCTCCGGGCGAGGTACCGGCCGGCTTCGGCCCGTCGGTGGTCGTCATCGGCAAGTTCGACGGAGTCCACTCCGGCCACCGCGCGGTGATCGCCAAGGCGCGGGTGGATGCCGCCGCAGCCGGTGCTCGCGTGGTCGCGGTGACCTTCGACCGCAACCCCCTCGCGCTCCTTCGCCCCGACATCTGCCCTGACAGTCTGGTCGGCGTCGAGCAGAAACTCCGACTGCTCGCGGAGGCGGGCGTGGACGCCACGCTGGTGCTCACCTTCGACCGCGCGCTCGCCGATCTCGACGCGAGATCCTTCGTCGAACACGTGCTCGTCGGGGCGCTCGGCGTGCAGATCGTGATGGTGGGCAGCGACTTCCGCTTCGGCCGCGGCGGGGCCGGCACACCCGACCTTCTCGCCCATCTCGGGCGGGACTTCGGCTTCGATGTCGACGTGGTGGATGATGTGCGCGCGATCGAGGCCGGGCGCCGTGTGTCGTCGACGTGGGTACGAGAACTGCTCACCGACGGTGACGTCGCCGGGGCCGCCCGGCTGCTCGGCCGTGCCCACGCCGTGCGGGGAGAGGTCGTGCACGGCCTCAAGCGAGGACGCGAGCTCGGCTTCCCGACCGCCAACCTCGCGGCCGACCTGGAGGGATTCATCCCCGCGGAGGGCGTCTACGCAGGGTGGCTCGTCGACGAAGGGCCGCCCCCCGCCGATCACGCCGGCGAGCCCAGGCGCAGCATCCGCTACCCGGCCGCCATCAGCATCGGCACGAACCCGACCTTCGACGATGTCCATGCCCGCCAGGTGGAGGCGTACGTCCTCGACGAGACCGACCTCGACCTGTACGGCCACACCGTCGAGATCGAATTCGTGGCCCGCATCCGCGGCATGGTCGCCTTCGACGGCATCCAGCCGCTCATCGCCCAGATGACGGACGACGTGGCGAACGTGCGCGCCGAGCTGTCCTGACGCCAGCCGCGCCATCGTGGTCCCGACCCGTAGACCGGTGCGGGCCGCAGAGCCTACGATCGAGGCGTGCACCCGCTCGACATCCTCGCGCGAGGGGGCCCGCCCGCCGGCCGCCTCGCGCCCGGGGTAGGCTTGACGTTCGCGTCCAGGCAGACGGCCGCAGCGATCGCGGTCATCCCGGCGGCGATCGTGCTCGCACTCGACGACAGCGGGTTCGCCATCACGAGCCTCAGTATCGCCTTCGCGGTGGTTGTGGGGACCGGCGTGTTCGTCCGGCTGAAGCACTCGCGCACCGTGGTCGCCCTTGGTGCCACGACGCGTGCGACCGGGTGAGGCATCCTCGCCCTCGCCCAGACCACAAGACAGAGGGAGAACCATGAGCCGCACCGAACTCCAGACGCTGCCCGAGCGGGCCGTCGCGCTGCTCGGCGGGGAACCCGACGACACGACGCTGCGCCGCTACCTGCATGGACTTGCGGGAGTCGATGCCGTGGGCCTCGAGCAGCGCGCGGCGGGTCTCGGCACCCGCTCCATCAAGACCTCGTCCAAAGCGTGGGCGCTCGACAAGATCATCGAGCTCATCGACCTGACGACCCTCGAGGGCGCCGACACCCCCGGCAAGGTGAGGTCACTCGTCGCAAAGGCATTGAACCCGGATGCGTCGGACCCGACGTGCCCGCGCGTGGCTGCCGTCTGCGTGTACGGCGACATGGTGCCCTACGCCGTCGACGCGCTCGGCGCGGCGCACGGAGACCCCGACGACGGTCAAGTGAGCGTCGCGGCAGTGGCCACCGCCTTCCCGAGCGGACGCTCATCGCTCGAGATCAAGCTCGCCGACACCGCGGAGGCGGTGGCGAACGGCGCGGACGAGATCGACATGGTGATCGACCGCGGCGCGTTCCTCTCCGGCCGCTACGGGATGGTCTTCGATCAGATCGCCCGGGTCAAGGAGGCGTGCCGTCGTGAGGACGGCACCTACGCATCCCTCAAAGTGATCCTCGAGACCGGCGAGCTCAACACGTATGACAACATCAAGCGGGCGTCCTGGCTGTCGATCCTGGCTGGGGGCGACTTCATCAAGACCTCGACGGGCAAGGTTCAGCCGGCCGCGACGCTCCCGACGACCCTGCTCATGCTCGAGGTCGTGCGCGACTGGCATCGCGCGACCGGCGAGAAGGTCGGCGTCAAGCCAGCCGGCGGCATCCGTACCTCCAAAGACGCCATCAAGTACCTCGTGACCGTCGCCGAGACCGTCGGCGAGGAATGGCTCCAGCCGCACCTGTTCCGCTACGGCGCGTCGAGCCTCCTCAACGACGTGCTCCTGCAGAGGCAGAAGCTCAAGAGCGGCCACTACTCCGGCACCGACTACGTGACGATCGACTGAGAACCTGGACAAGACATGAGTTTCCTCGAGTACGCCCCCGCGCCCGAGTCGCGCGCGATCCTCAAGCTCCGTGACGAGTACGGGCTCTTCATCGGCGGCGAGTTCCGGCCCGGACGCGGCCAGTCCTTCGCCACCATCTCGCCCGCGGACGAGACGCATATCGCTACGATCGCCTCGGCCGACGACGCGGACGTCGACGATGCCGTGGCCGCCGCCCGCCGCGCCTACGAGAAGACGTGGTCGAAGATGAGCGGCCGCGACCGCGGCAAGTACCTGTTCCGGATCGCGCGCCTCGTGCAGGAGCGCGCCCGCGAGCTGGCGGTCGCCGAGAGCCTCGACAACGGCAAGCCCATCAAGGAGAGCCGCGATGTCGATGTGCCCCTCGTGGCGGCCTGGTTCTTCTACTACGCGGGCTGGGCCGACAAGCTCGACTACGCCGGACTCGGACCGGACCCGCGCTCGCTGGGCGTGGCCGGCCAGGTCATCCCGTGGAACTTCCCGCTGCTCATGCTCGCGTGGAAGATCGCGCCGGCCCTCGCCGCGGGCAACACCGTCGTGCTGAAGCCCGCCGAGACCACGCCGCTTTCGGCGCTGATCTTCGCGGAGATCCTCCAGCAGGCCGACCTTCCTCCCGGCGTCGTCAACATCGTCACCGGCGCCGGGGCGACCGGCGCGGCGGTGGTCCGGCATCCCGACGTGAACAAGGTCGCCTTCACGGGATCCACCGGCGTCGGCCGCGAGATCGCGAAGGCCGTCGCGGGCACCGACAAGAAGCTCACGCTGGAGCTGGGCGGCAAAGCCGCGAACATCGTGTTCGAGGACGCGCCCATCGATCAGGCGATCGAGGGCATCGTCAACGGGATCTTCTTCAACCAGGGGCACGTGTGCTGCGCGGGCAGCCGACTCCTGGTGCAGGAGTCGATTCACGACGAGGTCGTCGACCGCCTGAAGAACCGGCTCTCCACGCTGCGCCTGGGCGACCCGCTCGACAAGAACACCGACATCGGCGCCATCAACTCCCGCGAACAGCTCGATCGCATCCGCGAGCTGAGCCGCATCGGAGAGGAGGAGGGAGCCGAGCGCTGGAGCGCGGACTGCGTCATCCCCGACAGCGGGTTCTGGTTCGCGCCGACGATCTTCACGAACGTGCAGGCCAGCCACCGCATCGCGCGCGACGAGATCTTCGGCCCCGTGCTCTCGGTGCTCACGTTCCGCACGCCCGCCGAGGCGATCGAGAAGGCCAACAACACCCCCTATGGCCTGTCGGCGGGAATCTGGACCGACAAGGGCTCGCGCATCCTGGCCGTCGCCGACCGCCTTCGCGCCGGCGTGGTGTGGGCGAACACGTTCAACCGCTTCGACCCGGCCAGTCCCTTCGGCGGGTACAAGGAGTCCGGCTACGGCCGTGAGGGCGGCCGCCACGGCCTGGCCGCCTACCTGAAGAGCGGTTCCGCCTCGGTCGGCGGACGCCGCGTCGAAGCCCGCCGCGCCAAGAAGGAGGTCTCGGCATGAGCTCGCGACTGACCGTCCCCAAGACGTACAAGCTCTACATCGGCGGCGGGTTCCCGCGCAGCGAGTCCGGCCGGACGTACGAGGTCGTCACGCCCAAGGGCGACTTCCTCGCCAACGCTGCGCTCGCCTCGCGGAAAGACGCTCGCGACGCCGTCGTGGCGGCGCGCGGCGCCGTCAAGGGCTGGGCGGGGGCGACCGCCTACAACCGCGGGCAGGTGCTCTACCGCGTCGCGGAGCTGCTCGAGGGGCGTCGCGCTCAATTCGTGGACGAGATCGTCCAGCAGACCGGTGCCTCGGTGGGTGCCGCGACGGCCGAGGTCGACGAGGCCATCGACCGATGGGTCTGGTACGCCGGATGGTGCGACAAGTTCGCGCAGGTCGCGGGCAACGGCAATCCGGTGGCGGGGCCGTACTTCAACATCTCGGTCCCAGAGCCCACCGGCGTGGTCGCGGTCATCGCTCCTCAGGACACCGCACTCGTCGGGCTCGTGTCTGCCGTGGCGCCTGCGCTCGTCTCGGGCAACTCCGTCGTGGTCGTCGCTTCGGAGCGCTTCCCGCTCTCGGCGATCAGCCTCGCCGAAGTCCTCGCGACCTCCGATGTGCCCGGCGGGGTCGTCAATGTCCTCACCGGGTCGCCGGCCGAGCTCGCCCCGTGGCTGGCGTCGCACCCCGACGTGCACGGACTCGATCTCGTGGGTGCGGGCGACCTCGAGTGGGTCGATCTGCAGATCGCCGCCGCCCAGACGCTCACCCGCGTGCTTCCGCCCGAGCAGGGTCCGGATGCCGCATCCCCGAGCGTCGAGCGCATCGCTGCGTTCACCGAGACGAAGACGGTCTGGCACACGAAGAGCCTGGTGTAGCGCCGGAGCGTTTCGTCTCGCCGCGCTCGCTCAACGACCCTGGGGTGCGGGTGCGCAGCGACGAGACGCTGCGCCTCAGGCGAGATCGAGCCCGCCCCAGCGCCCGGGCTCCGTCAGCTCTCCGTAGTGCACGTCCACGCCGTCGCGCGAGACCGACGCGACACACGCCAGCAGCGACAGCGTCGGATAGCCCAGCGGCCGATTGTCGCGGATGATCGCCCGGTCATCGGTCGGCTCGAGGTCTGCGGAGCGGCGGAGCACCTCGACCCACGGCACCCACCATCGCGGCCCTTCATCGGGCGTCGTGCGGCGGAACTCGTCGAGCCATCGCTCGATGCGGGGCGTCGCGAGGTCGTCGACGTCGTCGTGCGCGATCATGTGCGTGCCCGGGTCGAGCATCGTCGAGCGCAGGTGCTCACCGTCCCACGTCAGGACTCTTGCGCCGGCGGGATCCACCTCCACCAGGTTGAAGCCGTGCGTGGGCGGCTCACCAGCGGGAGAACGACCCGCGACGGAGTCCAGCACGATCCCGCCGCGCGAGACCAGCTCGGACTCGGGCCGTGCGGAGGCATCCGCTCTGTTCAGCAGCACGGCGAGGCGGCGAGATTCGGGGTCCGCGGCCAGCCACGCGCCGCCTGCCCGGACGTCGCGCACCCCGACCACGCCGTCGTGCGGTTCCGGCCACCACCGGCCGAGCCGGTTCCACGGGCGTTCCGGGTCCTCGTCGCGGATCGCGAGCACGCGCGTGGGCTCGCCCGCCGACGCCGGGACGCGGATCACCACGGTGCACATCGAGAGGTCTCCTGCCTGCCGGGATCCGGTCGTGCCAAGATCGGATGGTGTTCGTCGTCGTCGGAGTCACGGGCGGGATCGCCGCCTACAAGACCGTGCATCTCGTGCGCCTCCTCGTGAAAGAGGGACACGAGGTCCATGTCGTGCCGACCGAAGACGCCGTGCGCTTCGTCGGTCTGCCGACGTGGGAGGCCATCAGCCGCAATCCCGTCACGACCTCCGTCCACGACGACGTCGCCCGCGTCCGTCACGTCGCCCTCGGCCAAGCGGCCGACCTGGTCATCGTGGCGCCCGCGACCGCGAACACACTGGCGAAGATGGCGACCGGACTGGCGGACGATCTCCTCGGGACGACCCTACTCGCCACCACGGCCCCGGTCGTCGTGGCGCCCGCGATGCACACCGAGATGTGGCGCCACCCCGCGACCGTCGCCAACATCGCCACGCTCCGCGGCCGGGGGATCCTCATGGTCGGCCCGGAAGACGGGGCGCTCACCGGTGGCGACAGCGGTCCCGGCCGCATGTCGGAGCCCGAGGACATCTTCGCGGCCGCTCTCGCAGTCGTCGCGCCACGACGAGATCTCGAGGGTCTCCGGGTGCTTGTGACGGCGGGAGGCACGCGCGAGCCGATCGATCCGGTGCGCTACATCGGCAACCGTTCGAGCGGCAAGCAGGGCATCGCGCTCGCGCTGGCGGCGGCAGACCGAGGCGCGGACGTCGTGCTCGTCGCCGCCCACGTGGATGAGGGGGTGCTCGCCGAGGCATCCGCTCACCCGCTCGTCGATGTCGTCCGTGCCGGCACGGCCGCCGAACTCTCGGAAGCGGTCATGCAGGCCGCCGCCCCGGCGCAGGTCGTCGTGATGGCAGCGGCCGTCGCCGACTACCGCGTCGCGGAGGTCTCCGAGGCGAAGCTCGCGAAGGAGGCGGCCGGGGGCCCGGGCATCACGCTGCACCTGATCGAGAACGACGACATCCTCGCCGGGCTGGTGCGGTCGCGAGCCGACGGGCAGACCGTCGTGGGCTTCGCTGCCGAGACGGCGCAGTCCGGCGAGACGGCTCTCGATCGCGGCCGACGGAAGGCTGCGCGAAAGGGTGCGGATCTGCTCGCCGTCAACCAGGTGGGCTGGGAGCAGGGGTTCGAGTCGGACCGCAACGAGATCACGCTGCTGGACGCGCGCGGCGAGGTCGTCTCGATGGCCGGCGGCAGCAAGCGCGAGGTCGCCGACGCGCTGTGGGACACGGTCAGGCAGATCCGGTCCGCGAAAAAGTAACGAAAGCGTAACGACGCATGTAGAGTGGGCGCACCGTGTCGATGGGGACGCGGTGAACGACCCCGGAGGACATGCCCGATGCCCGACGCTGCGGCATCCGATCGCGCCCGCGACCGGACCCACGCTCTGCTCGTCGTCTGCGTGCTCGCCCTCGCGAGCCTCGTCATCGCGTTCCTCGGGGCGAGCCCGGCGAGGGTGAGCGCGACCGAACTGCTGGGCGATCCGCGGACGCCGGGAGACGCCGCATTCATCGCCAGTCATCGCGGCGGGGCGGCGAGCGCACCCGAGAACACCCTCCCCGCAGTGTCCGCTGCGCTCGCGGGCGGCTTCGACTATGTGGAAGTCGACGTCGCGCTGACGGCGGACGGCCATCCCGTCCTGATGCACGACCCGAAGGTGGATCGCACGACGAACGGCAGCGGGCGCCTGGCCGAGTTGACGCTCGCTCAGGTGCGCACGCTGGACGCCGGCTCGTGGTTCGACGCGTCCTTCGCCGGGACGCAGGTTCCCACGCTCGCCGAGTTCCTCGACCTCCTGGCCGACACCGACGGTCGCGCGATCATCGAGCTGAAGGGCGTGTGGGATGCCGCAGCCGTCGATCAGGCCATGAGCGACATCGCCGCGCGCACGCTCGAGCGGAGGGTCGCCTTGGCCAGCTTCGATGCGCGCACGCTCGCGCTGTGCGCCTCGCGCAACGAGGTCGTCTCGCGGCTGCTGATCCTCAAGCACCTTCCGCGGGACGTCGTCACAGCCGTCGAGGAGGCGGGGGTCCGGGGTGTCATCGTCAATCGAAAGGCGGTGCTGGCCAAGCCCGAGGTCGTCGACCAGCTCCACGCCGCGGGAGCGCGCGTCGTGGTCTACACGCTGAACCGGGACGTCCAGTGGGACGCGGTCACGTCCCTCGGTGTCGACGGGATCGTGACGGACGACCCGCTGACGCTGTCGGAGTGGCAGCGCGTCTCCGCGGGGGAGTGAGGGCGTCACTCGGCGCGATCCGGCGCGGCGCCATCCGGCGACCGTGCCCGGCGTCCGTGCCATCCGGCGCGGCGCCATCCGGCGACCGTGCCCGGCGTCGTAGGGTCGATACGACCACACGACGGCGGAAGGACCCTTGATGCTGCACGACCGACGCCGGCGCGCTCTGCGATCGGCGGCCACGGCCCTCCTGCTGACGTCGGCCGCGATCCTCACGGTGGCATGCCAGCCCGAGCCCGATCCGAGCAGCACTCCCAGCGGATCGACGTCGCCGACGGCGGTGCCCACCATCACGGCGACGCCCACCCCGATCGAGACCCAGCTGCCGGACGCCTTCCAGGTGCCGGGCGGGTGCGAGGAGATCTACTCGGCCGAGATGATCGCCACGCTCGAGGCGGATGCCCCGCCGCTGAACGACCCGGGGGTCACGATGCTCTCGACCCAGAACGTCGACCTCATCCAGATCATCGACGGCGGCGCGCCCACCCTCCGATGCTCGTGGGGTGGGCCGAGTGAGTACGGCCTCGCGACGAATGTCACCGCCGTGGACTCCGAGCAGGCGGAGCTCATCGAAGCGGAGCTCGCCGCATCGGGGTTCGCATGCGAGTCGCTCGACGACGGTACGATCTGCCGGATCGAGCAGAAGGGCATCACCCTCGACGACGAGGAGTACACCAGCGGCGAGACGCACTACGTCGGCGGCGGCGGCTGGGTGTCGACCTCGTGGCTGAACTTCTCGCCCGACGGGTACACCGAAGACATCGTCGCGACGGTCTGGGGCTGAGCCTCTCCCGTCCGCTAGACTGGGTGCAGGGAATCCGCTGACGATTGCCGCAGCTCGCAGAAGCGAGTGCCCGCGGCCGTCCGCCAGAACCTCCCGTCCCGCGTTCGCGACGGCGCCCGCGCCGCCCGCGGGAGCATCGCAGCAGTTTCGGTCTCGCCACCGATCACCGCCGGTTTCCGACCGGCATTCACGCTCAGGAGGAGCATGCCGCCCACGGCAACCGCCCAGACGTCCCAGCGACGACGGAAGACCTCGTCCGCGCGCCGTGACGAAGAGGCGCCCATCATCCCGATCCTCGCCCGCAAGGTGCGCGAGGTCGAAGCGAAGGCCCAGCGCGGCAAGCTCGGCCCGACGAACCGCGTCAAGTTCCAGGTGATCGCGTTCCTCGTCCGCGAAGAGCGCGCCCGTGTGAAGGGAGACGCCGCCATCACCGACGCCGTGCGCGCAGAACTCCTCAAGCGGCTCGACGGCGTCGCCACGATCCTCGCCAAGACCGCAGCGCGTGACACGTCGCTCATCCAGCTGCTCGAAGTCGACCAGGCCACCTCGCCCGTGGCTCGACGCATGCGCCGTGACTGGCTCCTCGAGTCCGGTGCGGAGCTGCCGCCCGACGAGCTGATCATCACCGACGTGCCGAAGGTCGCGGCCCCGGTCGTTCCTGCCGCGCTCGCCGAGCGTCAGGTCGTGCCGCCGCAGGTCGTCTCGCGCCGCGAGGCCAACCCGTTCCTCGCGCCGGATCTCGGCTTCCGCATCCCCAAAGAGACCCCGCGCCGCCGCCTCGACGGCTGGGAGCTGATGGGACCGCTCTACAAGGCGTTCGAGATGGGCGCCGGCGGTGCAAGCGCCTCGATGGAGCTTCCCCCCGTCCCCGAGTTCGATCGCGTGTCGCCGAAGAACCTCGAGGTCATGCCGCACCAGTCTCGATTCCTCGAGGCGGTCCGGCACGGCCACCGCAGCTTCCTGCTCGCCGACGAGCCAGGGCTCGGCAAGACCGCCGAGTCGGTCCTCGCAGCCTCGGTCGCCGGCGCCTATCCGCTGCTGGCGGTCGTGCCCAACGTCGTCAAGATGAACTGGGCCAGAGAGGTCGAGCGCTGGACCCCGCAGCGCCGCGCCACGGTGATCCACGGGGACGGCGAAGACATCGACGCCTTCGCGGATGTGTTCATCGTCAACTACGAGGTGCTCGACCGGCACCTGTCGTGGCTCGGTGACATCGGCCTGAAGGGCATGGTCGTCGACGAGGCCCACTTCATCAAGAACCTCTCGTCGCAGCGTTCCCAGAACGTGCTGGCTCTCGCCGCCCGTATCCGGGAGCAGGTCCGCAACCCGCTGCTCCTCGCTCTCACGGGCACGCCGCTGATCAACGACGTCGAGGACTTCGATGCGATCTGGCGGTTCCTCGGGTGGACGACGGGCGAGAAGCCGGGTCCGGTCCTGATGGAGCGGCTCGACGCCACCGGCCTGACGCCCGCCGACAAGGCGTTCTACCCCGAGGCCCGAGACGCCGTCATCTCGATGGGCATCGTCCGCCGGAAGAAGAAGGACGTGGCGGCCGACCTGCCCGACAAGCTCATCGCCGATCTGCCGGTCGAGCTCGACGACGAGTTCGGGCGCTCGATCCGCCAGGCGGAGCGCGAGCTGGGGGAGCGCCTTGCGGCGCGCTACCGCCGGATCATCGACGCACGCGGCGACCGCGGTCTGGCGCCGGGCGAAGTCGACGCCGACATCGTGCGCCTGGTCGCGCAGAACGAGCTCGACGAGTCCAAAGCCGCCGGCACGGGCTCCGAGAACGTCTTCACGATGGTCCGCAAGATCGGCCAGGCGAAGGCGCTCCTCGCGGCGGACTACGCCGTGCAGCTTCAGCGGTCGGTGGGCAAGGTGGTGTTCTTCGCCAAGCACATCGACGTGATGGACCAGGCCGAGGCGCACTTCGCTGCGGCGGGCCTCAAGACGGTGTCTCTCCGCGGTGATCAGGCCGCGACCGCCCGTCAGCAGGCGATCGACGCCTTCAACAACGATCCCGAGGTGGGCATCGCCGTGTGCTCGCTCACCGCGGCGGGTGTCGGCGTGAACATGCAGGCGTCGTCCAACGTCGTCCTCGCGGAGTTGTCGTGGACCGCGGCCGAGCAGACGCAGGCGATCGACCGCGTTCACCGCATCGGCCAGGATGAGCCCGTCACCGCGTGGCGGATCATCGCCGCGCACACGATCGACACGAAGATCGCCGAGCTGATCGACTCCAAGCAGGGGCTGGCCGCCCGCGCGCTCGACGGTGAGGCCGTCGATCCGCAGTCGAGCGACTCCGTGCAGCTGTCGGCGCTCATGCACCTCACGCGGCGCGCGCTCGGCGACTGATCCGCCACTCGCCTCGTCCAGCGCCCGCCCTGCACCCTGCAGGGCGGGCGCTGCCGCGTCAGCGCTCCGTGCGTGTGGCAGGTGGAGGCATCCGGCACTAATGTCGGGTGAGGCAGCGTCGCCGACCCTCTTCACCCGACAGCGAGGAACACAGCTATGAAGATCGGCATCCTGACCAGCGGCGGCGACTGCCCCGGACTCAACGCGGTCATCCGCGGCGTCGTGCTCAAGGGGACGACGGCGTACGACCTCGAGTTCGTCGGCATCCGCGACGGCTGGCGCGGGGTGGTCGACGGGGACTTCTTCCCCCTGACCCGTCACGAGGTGAAGGGCCTGTCGAAGGTCGGCGGCACGATTCTGGGCACGAGCCGCACCAACCCGTACGAGGGGCCGCGCGGAGGCGCCGAGAACATCGCCAAGACGATGTACGGCCACCGGCTCGACGGGATCATCGCGATCGGCGGCGAGGGTACGCTCGCCGCGGCCAACCGCCTGTCGAACGACGGCATCAATGTGCTCGGGGTCCCGAAGACGATCGACAACGACCTTCGCGCGACCGACTACTCCTTCGGGTTCGACACCGCTGTCAACATCGCCACCGATGCGATGGACCGCCTCCGCACGACGGGCGATTCGCACCAGCGCTGCATGGTCGCCGAGGTGATGGGGCGGCACGTCGGGTGGATCGCCCTGCACGCCGGCGTCGCCGCCGGTGCGCATGCCATCTGCATCCCCGAGGTGCCGATGTCGATCGACGAGATCGCCGCGCTCGTGTCCCGCGCCCACGACCGCGGACGTGCGCCGCTGATCGTCGTCTCCGAGGGCTTCAAGCTCAAGGGCCAGGACGAGGCGTACTCCGACAAGGGTCTGGACGCCTTCAACCGGCCGCGCCTCGGCGGCATCAGCGAGGTGCTGGCGCCTGAGATCGAGCGCATCACCGGCATCGAGACCCGGGCCACGGTGCTCGGCCACATCCAGCGCGGCGGCTCGCCGTCCGGCTTCGACCGCGTGCTGGCGACCCGGCTCGGCCTGCATGCCGCGGACGCCGTCGTCGACGGCGCGTGGGGCCAGATGGTGGCGATGCGCGGCACCGACATCGTGCGGGTCCCCTTCGCCGAGGCGCTGGGCGAGCTCAACTCCGTGCCGCTCTACCGCTACGAAGAGGCCGCTGCGCTCTTCGGATGAGTCTTCGGGTCCGGATGCCTCGGCCGAGGCATCCGTCCCTCCGTTGTTTCGTGTCCCGAACTTCTCGCTGCATGTCCCGAAGTTCGGAGGCTGACGGACGTCCGAGCGATCAACTTCGGGACATTCTCACTCTGGGTCGCTTCCTCCACAGCGGGGAGGGATTCGCGAGAACCGTCGGAACGCCGGCAGAGGCGTCAGGGCCGCCCGTCCACCTGGCAGTGTCAGTGGATGCCCCGACCCCAGCCGCTGCCGGAAGACCTGCCGGAGGCCTTCGCCGTAGCGTCGGCCGTCAGCCTGGGCGTGTCCAGGAACAGACTGTCGCGGTCAGACCTCTCTGCGCCGTTCTATGGCGTGCGCACACTCCATCCGAGGGAGCCGGAAGCGGGCGACGTGGTGCAGCGCTGCCTCCGTTATGCCCCGCGACTCAAGGACTGGCAGTTCTTCAGTCACGAGACGGCACTCGCCCTTGTGGGTGTGCCCACGCCGGAATGGCCGCACCGCCTGCGCCTGCATGTGTCGGCGCACCGGCCGGCGCGGGAGCCGCGGACGAGCGGTGTGGTGGGGCACCGGCTCCAGCTGCGTGAACCGGCGACACAGGCAAGCCTGCACGGTCTGCCCGTCGAGCATCCCGCGCGTGCCTGGCGCCAGGCCGGAACGTTGTGGGGGTTCGAGGATCTGGTCGCCGCCGCGGATTTCCTCATCTCGGGGCCGGCTCCGCTGGCGTCGGCGGACGACCTGCGCGCTGAGATCCGCGTGATGGGAGACGTGTGTGGTGGGCTGCTGCGCGCGGCGCTCGCGCGCACGAGACCCGGCGTGAGGTCGCCGCGCGAGACTCGGCTGAGGCTCCTCCTGGAAGACGCGAGGCTGCCCGAGCCCCAGGTGAATTGGGAGCTTCGCGACCGGCACGGGCGGTTCGTCGCCGAACTCGACCTGGCCTTTCCCGCCTGGCTGGTCGGAGCGGAGTACGACGGCCGCGTGCATGCCCACGATCCTCGCCAGTTCGAGCGCGACGCCGACCGATGGGACCGCATTCGCGCCGAGGGCTGGAATCACGTGCGGATCCTCAATCACCACCTTCGCGGTGATGGGGCTGCCGCTGTCAGCAAAGTCCGCGACGCGCTCACCCAGGCCGGCTGGCGCCCCGGTCGCTGACGTCGCCCCCCGCCGTGTTCCGGCGCCGCCGTCCCCGCGCGCCGCCGTCCCCGCGGGGCGTGTCCCCGCGCGGCACGTCCCCGCGGGGCGTGTCCCGAAGTTGATGCGTCGTGGCGCTCGCACGCGGTCGACTTCGGGACATGAGGCGAGAACTTCGGGACACGCGAGAGAGGGCAGGGGAGGAGCGCGGAGGACGGATGCCTCGGCCGACGGGCCTCGGCCGACGGGCGCCGCCGACGGGCGCCGCCGACGGGCGCCGCCGACGGGCGCCGCCGACGGGCGCCGCCGACGGGAGGCGTCGCCGGGCGCCGCCGACGGGAGGCGTCTCCGACGTCAGGCGTCGGCGACGCCGAGGACATCCAGCAGCCAGGCGAGCTCGAACGCGCGCTCGCGCCACGCGTTGTACCGGCCGCTGACCCCGCCGTGGCCGGCGACCATCTCGCACTTGAGCAGGGCGTCGGCGCCGACCTCGCGAAGGCGCGCTACCCACTTCGCCGGTTCGACGTAGAGCACGCGGGTGTCGTTGAGCGATGTGACCGCGAGGATGCGGGGGTAGGAGGCATCCGTCCTCACGTTCTCATACGGCGAGTACGACTTCATGTAGGCGTACACGTCGGCGTTGTGCAGCGGGTCGCCCCACTCGTCCCACTCGATCACGGTGAGGGGTAGCGACGGGTCGAGGATCGTCGTGAGGGCATCGACGAACGGCACGTCGGCGAGGATGCCGGCGAAGAGCTCGGGAGCGAGATTGGCCACCGCCCCCATGAGCAGGCCGCCCGCCGAGCCGCCCTCTGCGACCATGCGGTCGGGCGTCGTGTAGCCGCTGTCGACGAGGTGTCGGGCGCAGTCCACGAAATCGGTGAAGGTGTTGCGCTTGTGCAGCAGCTTGCCGTCCTCGTACCACTGACGGCCCATCTCGCCGCCGCCGCGCACGTGAGCGACCGCGAAGATCACGCCGCGGTCGAGCTCCGACAGCCGGGGCACCGAGAAGCCGGGCTCGATGGAGTGCTCGTACGAGCCGTAGCCGTACAGGTGCAGCGGACGGGGCGCGGCGCCGGCGTCGCCGAACGAGCGCTTCCACACGAGCGAGATGGGGATGTCCGTGCCGTCCTGCGCGGTCGCCCACACACGCGCCTGCGCGTAGTCGTCCGGGTCGTACCCTCCGAGCACCGGCTGCCGCTTGCGCAGCAGCAGCTCGCCGGTGGCCAGCTCGTAGTCGTAGACCGTGCCGGGGGTGACGAACGAGCCGTAGCCGACGCGCAGCAGCGGGGGCGCCCACTCGGGGTTCCCTCCCGACCCGACGGCGTACAGCGGCTCGTCGAACTCGAGCTCGTCGACGTGGCCGTCCGAGTAATCGAGGAGGCCGAGTCGCGGCAGTCCGCCGCGGCGATACCCGACCACACCCCAGTCGCGGAACGTCGACACTCCGAGCAGCCGGTGCCCGGGCTGGTGGGCGATGACGACCTCGCGCGCTCCCTGGGGATCGGATGCCGCGACCCGCACGAGCTCGAAGTCGAGGGCGCCGTCGTTGTGCAGCACGAACAGCACGTCCTCGCCGTCGATCACCGCGTGCGCCGACTCGTACTCGACGCCCTCCCGACGCGGCCACACCACCCGCGGGTCGCCTCGAAGGTCGGAGGCGTCCACGAGCCATTCCTCGGACGTGATCGACGAGCCCACCTCGATCATGAGGAAACGGTCACTGCGCGTGAAGCCCGCCCCGACCCAGTACCGCTCGTCGGGCTCATGGAAGAGCTTCTCATCGCTCTCGACCGGCGTGCCGAGCTCGTGCAGCCACACCGTGTCGGGCCGCCACGCGTCGTCGACGGTCGTGTAGACGATGAACCGGCCGTCGGGCGAGAAGGTCGCGCCGGCGAAGGTGTTCGGGATCTCGTCGGCCAACTGCTCGCCCGTCTCGACGTTGCGGACCCGCACGGTGTATCGCTCGTCGCCGGCGACGTCGACGCCGTAGAGCATGAGGGTGCCGTCGTTGGAGATCTCGAAGCTGCCGAGCGAGAAGAACTCGTTCCCCTCCGCCTCGACGTTGGCGTCGAGAAGCACCTGCTCTCCCGGCACCTCGATGTCGGGGGAGAGCTCGGGAGGCGTCCAGTCGTCCTGCGACGCGAGCGGTGCGCGGCACTGGAGGCCGTACTGCTTGCCCTCGATCGTGCGGCCGTAGTACCACCACTCGCCCCGACGGGCGGGAACGGAGAGGTCGGTCTCGAGCGTGCGCCCCTTGATCTCGTCGAAGATGCGCGTGCGGAGGGCTTCGAGGTGCGCCGTGCGCGACTTCGTGTAGGCGTTCTCTGCCTCGAGGTGCGCGATCACCTCGGCTTCGTCCTTTCCGCGCAGCCACTCGTACCGGTCTTCGACGTCGTCGCCATGATGGCTGCGGACGACCGGTCGGGACGGGGCGATGGGGGCGGATGCTTCGGCGGGGGCGTCGTGGGCGGTCACGGTCTCCACGCTAGCCGCGTCACGGCGATCGGCGGCTCGCTGGGAGTGTCCCCCGTCAAGTTGACCCGCGGCCAGGGCGGTGTAAGGATTCTTTCTGGCCGGTTGCCGGTTCCTGAACTCACGGTGAACTGTTCGTTCGTCACGCCGATCCCGTCGGCACCCACTTCCACATCACCTCCACGGAAAGCGAACGGTGGAAACCGCAACCATCATCATCGTCGTGCTGACGATCGCCTTGGCGCTGTTCTTCGACTTCACGAACGGCTTCCACGACACCGCGAACGCGATGGCCACGCCGATCGCCACGGGCGCGCTCAAGCCCAAGATGGCGGTCCTGCTGGCGGCTGTCCTCAACCTGGTCGGGGCATTCCTGTCGACGGAGGTGGCCAAGACCATCTCGGGCGGGATCATCAACGAAGGCGATATCTCGTCGTCGATTCTTCCGGCCGTGATCTTCGCCGGCTTGATCGGCGCGATCACGTGGAACATGATCACGTGGCTCCTCGGCCTCCCCTCGAGCTCCTCCCACGCGCTGTTCGGCGGGCTCATCGGCGCGACCATCGTCGGCGTCGGGGCATCGGCGGTGAACTTCAGCGTCGTCGTCTCCAAGGTCGTGCTCCCGGCGGTGATCGCGCCCCTCACCGCGGGCATCATCGCCTTCACCGCCACCAAGATCGCCTACGCCATCACCCGGCGCTGCGACAGCAAGCCGGACGGCCGGGACGGCTTCCGCGTCGGCCAGATCTTCACCTCGTCGCTCGTCGCGCTCGCGCACGGCACCAATGACGCCCAGAAGACGATGGGCGTCATCACGCTGCTGTTGATCACCGTCGGCCTGCAGACGAGCGACGAGCCTCAGACATGGGTCGTCGTCGCGTGTGCCGTGACGATCGCGCTCGGGACCTACATGGGCGGGTGGCGCATCATCCGCACGCTCGGCAAGGGACTCACCGAGGTCAAGCCGGCTCAGGGCTTCGCCGCCGAGAGTTCGACCGCGTCGACGATCCTCGCCTCGAGCGCGCTCGGCTTCGCCCTGTCGACCACGCAGGTGGCGTCGGGCTCGGTCATCGGCTCGGGTCTCGGCCGGCGCGGATCGACCGTCCGCTGGCGCACCGCCGGCCGCATCATGATCGGCTGGGTGCTTACCCTTCCCGCCGCGGGCGGCGTCGGCGCTCTCGCCGCGCTCGTGGTCGTGTGGTTCGGCTTCTGGGGCATCGTGATCGACGCGATCCTCGCCGTCCTGATCATCCTCGGACTGTTCCTGCGCTCGCGCCGCGACGAGGTCACCGCGTCGAACGCCATGAGCGAGGTCGCCGACTCCGGCAAAGCCGTGAAGGTCAAGCGGAATCCGCCGCCGACCCGCCGTCAGCGCGCACTGGCACGCGAGGAGGCCCGCCGCCGCGCCGGCGACGAAGCGGCTGCGCGGAAGGCCGCGAAGGCCGCCGAGCGATCCGCACGCGGACCGAAGAACGGGGGACCTCGATGATCGTCATCAACTGGCTGGCCTTCGTCCAGGTCTTCGTCGCGGCGTTCCTGGCCGCCACTGTCGTCGTCAGCGCGTACGCGGTCGGACTGCGCCTGCTGGTCCGCGCCGGGCGAGCGCCGGTCGTGGCACCCGCCGAGTTCACCGACGCCATCACCGTCATCTCCGAGAAGGAGGCGCGCCGGGCCGAGAAGGCTGCCGCGAAGGCGGCGAGGAAGAACCCGCTGACAGCCGGACAGAAGCGCCTGTCGCTCATCGGCGCCTACCTGTCCTTCGCGGTGGCGGGGGCAGCCGTACTCGGCGGGCTGCTCCTCATCGTCTTCAATCACTGAGGCAGCCGCTCCGGCACGTGGGCCGTCGCCGACCGGTTCTAGGCTGTGGGGATGGTCCCCACCTCCGATCCTGACGGCGCGTCGCCCCGGCGCGAGGACGCGGCTGCGTCCGTTCAGTTCGGGCAGTATCCGCCCGCGCACCGCACCGTGCTGCACATCAGCGACACGCACCTCCTCGCAGGCAATCGGGCACTGGCCGGCCGGTTCGACACCGCCGCGAATCTGCGGCTCACCCTCGACGCGGCCGAGGCCACGGGCATCCGTCCGCACGCCATCGTGTTCACCGGCGATTTGACCGACCTGGGCGAGCCCGAGGCGTACGCCGCACTGAGCGAAGCCGTGGAGCCCGTCGCCGAACGGCTGGGCGCGCCCGTGATCTGGGTCGCCGGCAATCACGACGAACGTGCGGCGCTGCGGCGCGATCTCCTCGGGCTCGACGCCACCGAGGAGCCGGTGACGGGCGTCTGGGACCTCGACGGGCTGCGCCTCGTCGCCCTCGACTCGACGGTGCCGGGCTGGCATCACGGTGACCTCGACGAGTCGCAGCTCGAGTGGCTTGCCGACGTCCTGTCCACACCCGCGCCGCTGGGCACGCTGCTCGCGATGCACCATCCGCCGCTCCCTTCGCATGTGCCGCTCTTCGACATCCTCGAGCTGCGCGATCAGGAGCGCCTGGCGCGTGCGATCTCCGGCACCGACGTGCGCGCGATCCTCGCCGGGCACCTCCACTACTCCACGAGCGGAACCTTCGCCGGGGTGCCGGTGAGCGTCGCCGCCGCCACCTGCTACACGATGAACCTCGCTCGCCCCGCGGCCGAGGTCAACGGCATGGATGCGGGCCAGTCGTTTCATCTCGTGCATGTGTACGACGAGACCATCACGCACGCCGTCGTCCCTGTGGTCGAGGCGCCGACCGGGGACTACTTCTCGGCGGAATGGGTCGAGCGGATGGCGCGGCTGACGCCGCAGGAGCGCCTCGAGGCGTTCTCCCGCAAGCCTGCGTCGAGCTAGACGCGCTGTACATGCCAGCCCTGCGGATGTACCTGCAGTACACCGGCAGCGGGTACCGCACGCGCGTAGGGTGGAGGCATCCCCACCCGCCGTGAACAACCCACGAGGATTCGCACCATGGCCCTGGACGCAATGACGCGCACACGCACCGAGACCGACTCCCTGGGATCGCTCGAGATCCCCGCCGACGCGTATTGGGGGATCCACACCGCCCGGGCGCTGGAGAACTTCCCGATCTCGAAGCGGCCCATCTCGGTCTACAAGGACCTCGTGCGCGCGCTCGCCATGGTGAAGCAGGCCTCCGCCCGCGCCAACCGTGACATCGGCGTGCTGAGCGCCGAGAAGGCCGACCTCATCGACCGTGCGGCGCAGCTCGTGATCGACGGTCAGTATCACGACCAGTTCGTCGTGGGCGTCATCCAGGGCGGTGCGGGCACGTCGACGAACATGAACGCGAACGAGGTGATCACCAACATCGCGCTCGAGCTCGCCGGGCGCGAGAAGGGCGACTACGCGTTCCTGTCCCCGATCGACGACACCAACCGCAGCCAGTCCACCAACGACGTCTACCCGACCGCGATCAAGGTCGGGCTCGGGCTCGACCTGCGCACGCTCCTGGAGGAGCTCGACCTGCTGCGTCGCGCCTTCCTCGCCAAGGCGGTCGAGTTCCACGACGTGCTCAAGGTCGGCCGCACGCAGCTGCAGGACGCGGTGCCCATGACCCTCGGCCAGGAGTTCCACGGCTTCGCCACGACCCTCGGCGAGGACTACAGCAGGCTCAACGAGAACGCCTACCTGCTGTACGAGATCAACATGGGCGCCACCGCCATCGGCACCGGAATCACGACCCACCCCGACTACAGCAAGGCCGTGCTCGGGCATCTGCGCGAGATCAGCGGGCTCGACCTGGACCTGGCGACCGACCTCGTGGAATCGACGAGCGACACCGGCGCCTTCATGTCGTTCTCGTCGTCGCTGAAGCGCAACGCGATCAAGCTGTCCAAGATCTGCAACGACCTGCGCCTGCTCTCCTCCGGCCCGCAGGCGGGCCTCGGCGAGATCAACCTGCCCGCCCGGCAGGCCGGCTCGAGCATCATGCCCGGCAAGGTCAATCCCGTCATCCCCGAAGTGGTGAACCAGATCGCGTTCGCAGTCGCCGGCGCCGACCTCACGGTGACGATGGCGGTCGAGGGCGGCCAGCTGCAGCTGAACGCCTTCGAGCCGGTCATCGCGCACTCGATCTTCCAGTCCATCACCTGGATGCGACGCGGCATGCACACGCTGCGCATCAACTGCGTCGAGGGGATCACCGCCAACCGTGAGCGTCTGGGGGCGATGGTCGGAGCATCCGTCGGCGTCATCACCGCCCTCACGCCCTTCATCGGCTATGCCGCCGCGGCGGCGCTCGCCAAGACGGCGCTCCTCACAGGACGCAATGTCGCCGACCTCGTGGTCGAGGCCGGTCTGATGTCGCGCGAAGAGGTCACCAAGCAGCTGTCGCCGGCGCGCCTGTCGGGACTTGAGACGATCACCGCGGCCATCCCCATCGTGCCGCCGGTCGAGGAGCCCCTGGTCGACGATCCGCAGATCTGAGCCGCGACGCGCCGTGCGGCGGCGGTGATTGCCCCGCCGCGCGGCGGACCGCTACGGTCGTCCTCAGTCCCATGTGAGAGGAACGAGATGACCGACCCCCAGAACCCCGCCGACACGCCGGCTTCGAACGTGCCGCCGGCGCCCCCGGCGTACGGTGCGCCGCAGAGCACCGGCTCGGCACCGTCGGCCGGTGAGCCGCAGTACGGCGCGGCGCCGCCCGCCTACGGCGGACCGCAGTACGCATCGGCGCCGCCCGCCCCTGCCGGCCCGCCCGCCGGCGACACCTATCCGGGGAAGACCCTCGGCATCGTCGCGGTGATCGTGGTGTTCTTCGCGTCGATCATCGGGCTGATCCTCGGCTACGTCGCCCGCTCGCAGAGCAAGGCGGCCGGCTACAAGAACACCCCGGCCAAGGTCGCCATCATCCTGGGCTGGATCTTCCTCGTCCTGGGCATCATCGCGGGCGTCATCATCACCGTGGTCCTGGTGACCGCCGGCGCGAACGCGCTCAACGAGCTGTGCGCGGGCATGCCTCCCGGCGAGTACGAGCTCACGACGGGCGGCACCGTGACCTGCCCGTAAGCGTCTCTCAGCGAAGCCCCCTCCCGCCTGCGGCGAGGGGGCTTCGTCGTGCTCAGCCGGTGATGCGGCAGTGGGTGGTGAGCTCGCCGATGCCATCGATCCCGACGGTCACCGTGGAGCGGTCGCGCAGGAACACCTGCGGGTCTCGCGAGTAGCCGGCGCCCCCCGGTGAGCCGGTGGAGATGAGCGTCCCCGGCAGGAGCGTCACCGAGCGGGAGAGGTGAGAGATGAGCGTCGCGACGGTGCGCACCATCTGCCCGGTCGACGCGTCCTGCATGGTGCGTCCGTCGAGCACCGTCCAGATGTGGAGGTCCTGCGGGTCGGGCACCTCGTCGGCGGTGACGACGAACGGGCCGGTGGGGGTGAAGCCGTCGAAGGACTTGCAGCGCGACCACTGCGCCTCGGAGTACTGGATGTCGCGCGCGGTGATGTCGTTGACCACCGTGTACCCCCACACGTGGTCCAGCGCGTCCTCGGGCGACACGTCCTTCGCCGGCGTGCCGATGATGACGCCGAGCTCGGCCTCGTAGTCGACCGACTCGCTGAGCGACCGCGGCCAGGTGGTGGTCGCGTCGTGGCCCGTGATCGAGTTCGGCCACAGGACGAAGACCGTCGGCGTCGAGTCGGTCTTGAGTCCGAGCTCGCTCGAGTGTGCCGCGTAGTTCAGTCCGATGGCGAGGATGACGGGCGGGCTCAGCACCGCGGAGGCGTAGCGCTGGCCCTCGAGCGGATGCCTCGTCCCGCTCGAGGACGCGTCACGAACGCGCTCGAGCAGGGCGTCGCCCCCCGCGATCAGCTCTTCGAGCGTCGAGGGTGCGCCCTCGAAGAGCTCATCGACGAACAGCGCCTCGTCGGCGTCCACGAGGACGAGGCGAGGGTCGTCCGACCCAGGCGGGATCACATGGGCGAAACGCATTACTCCAACCTACCCGGCGCGGCGTGCCCGAATCCTGCGCGCACCGCCCCCTTAGGCTGAGCGCATGACGCACGACCTCGGCGACGATCGCTCGCGGCCCTCCCTCACCCCGCCCGCCTTCCCGTCCGTGCTGGCTCAGCCACGGCACGCCGCGCCCGCCGTGATCCCGGCCGCGCCCCGCTCGCCCGCCGCGATGCCGGTGCCCCCGCGCCGCGGCCGGACGGCGCCGGTGTGGATCGCGGGAATCCTCGTCGTCGTGATGGTGGCTCTGATCGGGTACTTCCTGGCGGCCCTCGGCCCCGGAGCGTCCCTCGTCGGGATGGTGCTCGCACTGATCCCCCTGACCGGCGTGCTCCTCGCCGTGCGCATCGTCGACCGCTGGGAGCCGGAGCCCCGCAACCTCGTGATCTTCGCCGTCGCGTGGGGGGCCATCGCGGCGGTCGGCATCGCCCTCGGGGTCGACTGGCTGCTGTCCTTCGCGCTCGGGGCGCGTGACACCCCCGCGGACGAGGTGATCTCGGCCGTCATCCAGGCACCCATCGTGGAGGAGTTCGGGAAGGGACTCGGGGTCTTCATCATCTTCGCTACGGCGCGCCGCGCCTTCGACGGGCCCGTCGACGGCATCGTCTACGGCGCGCTCATCGGCGCCGGTTTCGCCTTCACCGAGAACATCCAGTACTTCGGACTCAGCCTCGACGGAGGTCCTGCCGAGACCACGATCACCTTCTTCATGCGAGGCATCCTGTCTCCTTTCGCACACGTGATGTTCACCAGCGTCACCGGCTTCGCGCTGGGACTCGCCGCGCGGCGCGGCGTGCGCACCGGCGGTGCGATCGGCCCGTGGATCGTCGGCATGATCGGAGCCACCGTGCTCCACGCGATCTGGAACGCCTCCGCCGTGCTCGGCGACTTCTGGGGGCTGTACCTCACCCTTCAGGTTCCGCTCTTCGTCGGATTCATCCTCGGCGTCATCGCATTGCGACGCGAGGAGTCGCGTCTCACCCGCAGGCGGCTGGGGGAGTACGCCGACGCCGGCTGGTTCACGCACCAGGAGGCCGACATGCTGGCCACGGGCGCCGGTCGAAGAGCCGGCCTCGCGTGGGCGCGCACCCTGCGCGGCGATCGCACCCACCTCATGAAGGGCTTCATCGCCGACGCGACCGCTCTCGCCGCCGCCCGCCAGCGCGCCATCACCGGACGCGACCCGAAAGCGGCCGAGGACGAGGGCGTCCTGCTGCATCGTGCGACAGCGGCACGAGCGGCGCTGTTCGCGCCGTAGAGGGCGGAGGTAGTAGGCGCGCGCTGCGCGCGGGGGAGGTTTCGATACGCCGCCTGCGGCGGCTACTCAAACTTGATCCGGCACGGGTCAACGCCGCTGCGCGGCATTGACCCGTGCCGCATCAAGACTCAGCGCTCGGTGCCGCGGCGATGCCTGCGTGACTACCGAGCGCTGAGTTGGTCTGCCATCAGGATGCCGGGGGGTCGGCGAACGTGTCAAGACCCGTCGCGTTGACCCGCGCCGCGGGCTCGGGTTGGATGGAACCATGACAGACGACCGCACCAAGCCCGAGTTCGACGCACCCGAAGGGCCTGCGCCCACCGAGCTCGTCATCCGCGACATCATCGTGGGCGACGGCGCCGAGGCGAAGCCCGGCGACACCGTCACCGTCCACTACGCCGGTGTCGAGTACGAGTCGGGAGAGGAGTTCGACTCCTCGTGGAACCGCGGTGAGAGCATCCAGTTCCCCCTCCGCGGACTCATCCAGGGCTGGCAGGACGGCATCCCGGGCATGAAGGTCGGCGGCCGCCGCGAGCTCGTCATCCCGCCGCACCTGGCGTATGGCCCGGCTGGCGGTCACTTCCTGGGCGGCAAGACCCTGGTCTTCATCATCGACCTCATCTCGGTGGGCTGACCGGCCCGCACGACAGCTTCGAGGGGGTGGATGCCGCGGCATCCACCCCCTTCGGCGTCCCGGTGTCCCGTCGCCGCCGTCGAGGTCGGAATTTCCATTCACGGGAATAGATACTGTCCACCGTCAGGTTGGATCCTTCATGCCGCCGCGTCCGCGGCACTCCCCAGACGAAGGAAGACCATGACCGACTCCACGACGATCGACGTTCCCGGCTACAAGGCGGGCACCTGGGTGCTCGACCCCGCACACAGCGAGGTGACCTTCAGTGTGCGCCACATGATGATCTCGAAGGTGCGTGGCACGTTCGGCATGAAGAGCGCCACGCTCGTCGCCCCCGAGAACCCGCTCGATGCGAAGGTCGAGGCCAGCGTGGACGTGTCGTCGGTGGACACGAAAGACGAGGGCCGCGACAACCACCTGCGCTCCGCCGACTTCTTCGACGTCGAGAACCACCCCACGATGGAGTTCGTCTCCACCGGTGCTCGCATCCAGGACGGCGACTTCCTCGTCGACGGCGACCTCACGATCCGCGGCGTCACCAAGCCCGTCACCTTCGACTTCGAGTTCGGCGGCTTCGGCACCGACCCGTGGGGCAACTACAAGGCCGGAGCGACGGCGAAGACCGTCGTGAACCGTGAGGAGTTCGGCCTGACCTGGAACGCCGCGCTCGAGGCCGGTGGCGTGCTCGTCGGCAAGGACATCACCATCACGCTCGACCTGCAGGGCGCTCTGCAGCAGGACTGAGCTCGTCGACCTCGACCGAGCGGGGGACGGTGGCTGCGGCCGCCGTCCCTTCGTCGTCCGGGCGGCGCAGCCGGAGGCGGTCCTGCGCGAGGAGGATGCCCAGGAACACCACGAGCGCGCCGGCCGGCTCGTTCCACGAGACCGTCTCGCCGAGGATCAGGATGCCGAGCACGACGCCGACCACCGGGGTGATGTAGGTGACGGTGGAGGCTCGGGTCGGCCCCCACGCGCGGACGGTGTTCTGACTCCACACGTACGCGACAGCGGTGCCGAGGCATCCGAGCAGCAACAGGCTCACGACGATCGGTGCATCCAGGCGCACCGGCGTCAGCACCAGGAACGGCGTCAGCATCGCCATGACGACGCCGGCCATCGCGATGTAGCCGAAGGTGAACGCCAGCGCCGACATCCCCGTGTTCGACACGAACCGGCGCATGTAGGCGAGGCTGAAGCCGTAGCTGGCCGTGGCGCCGAGGATCGCGATCTCCGCGACGAGGCTGCCGTCGAGCGAGAGGCCCTGCCATGGCGCGATGATGACGACCACGCCCAGGATGCCGACCCCGATCCCGACCACCTGCGGCAGCTTGAGCCGCTCGACGCGGAACACGAGCCACGCCATCACCGCGGTCATGATCGGCGTCGTGGCGTTGAAGATGCTCGCCACGCCCGAGGTGACGTGCTGCTGCGCCCACGAGAAGAGCAGGAACGGGATCACGCAGAACGTCAGACCGAGCACCGTGAGGTGAGCCCAGACGGCCAGGCTGCGGGAGAGCGTCTCATGACGCAGCAGGACGAGCACGCCCAGCGTGAGAGCGCCGAGGAGGATGCGCGTCCACGCCACCTGAGCGGGCGAGACGCCGGTGAGCGCGACCTTCATGAACAGGAAGCTCGAGCCCCACACGACGCCGCTCAGGATGAACTGCGTGGTGATCCATCCGCCGGCGGACGCACGAGCCGTCGACGCGGCGGACGAGGCGGGGGCGGTGGGCACCCGGCGACTCTACGCCCGCGGGCGCACGGCGGGCCGGTCGGGAGAGTGCGACGTCCGAAATCCGCCGATGAGCGGCCGTCCGGCTACGGTGCGGGGTGCTCGGCGTCGTACGCGCGGAACCGCGGACTCAGGCGCACGAGGAACGCCACCAGCCCGACGATGATGAAGCCCCCGATCAGCGGCGGGAACCACAGGGCCGTGATCGTGGCGAGCACGCCGGCGTAGAGCGCCCCGAGCCGCGGCCCGCCCGCGACGACCACGATGAAGATGCCCTGCAGTCGGCCGCGGATGGCGTCGGGCACAGCGGCTTGCACCATCGTGTTGCGGAAGATCGAGCTGACGTTGTCGGCGGCGCCCGCCACGGCAAGCGTGAGGCACGCCAGCGCGATGAGCACCAGGTTGGGCGTGTCGGCGTCGACCGCGGGCGGCGCGAACCACCCCAGCGCCGCCGCGCCGAGGACGAGCCCGAGCGCAGCGATCGCCCCGCCATAGACGAGGATGGCGCGTTCGATTCCGAGCCCGTGGCGGCGCACGCGCCCGACCGGCCCCGAGAACAGGCTCGACAAGAACGCGCCGCCGGCGATGGCGGCGGTGAGGATGCCGGTCGTGATCGGGCCGCCGCCGAGCAGCACCGCCCCGATCGCCGGAAAGAGGGCGAGGGGCTGGCCGAATGTCATCGCGATGATGTCGAGCAGGAACTGCAGGCGGATGTTGGACGCGCGCCGCAGGAATCGTGCGCCGTCCTTGAGCGACTCGAGACCGGGGCGCACCAGCTCGCCCTCAGGCAGCAGTCGGGGGAGCGTCCACAGCCCGAGGAACAGCGAGAACATCAGCACGACGTCGACGGTGTAGGTCCAGGCGTACCCGACGAGGGCGACGAGGATGCCCGCGAGCGCGGGCCCGGCCATCACCATGATTCCCACGGTGATCCCGCCGAGAGCGGATGCCGCGGGCAGCAGCTCGCGGGGGAGGAGCCGCGGCACGATCGCCTGGCGCGATGCCATGACGATCGAGTTCGCCGACGAGTTGACGATGCTCAGGGCATACAGCCACCACGCGGTCTCGAGCTCGCCCCACGCCAGCACGGCGAGCAGAACGGTCGAGGCGAACGTCACCGTGGCGGCGATCAGCGCCACCGTTCGCCGGTCGAACGCGTCGGCGAGCATTCCGCCGTAGAGTCCGGCCACGATCATCGGCACGAGTCCGGCGACGGCGATCATCGCGACGGCGAACGTCGATTCGGTCAGCTCGTACATGTGGAGCATGATCGCGACGATGGTCAGCTGCCCGCCGAGGCCGGCGAGCGTCGAGCCGATCCACATGCGCGTGAAGGCGGGGCTGGTCGTGAACGGCCGCAGGTCGATGAAGTGGTCGCGGCGCAGGCGGGGCATCACAGCGGGCAGTCGGCGGACGGCGGGAAGGGCATCCCTCGAGGCTAACCCGGCCGGTGGCGCGGGGGCCGTCATGGTTAACGCCGGGGTCCTCCGTGCTGGTAGACTCTTGAGGTTGCCGTTAGATCGGCCGCGGAGAAAGAGAGCTCACGCATAAGGCGTCGGGCACCGCGCAACGACGAGAAAGGGGATCACTTTATGGCACTGGAAGCAGACGTCAAGAAGGCGATCATCGAAGAGTACGCGACGCACCCCGGTGACACCGGATCCCCCGAGGTGCAGGTCGCGATGCTGACGCAGCGCATCAAGGACCTCACCGAGCACCTCAAGGAGCACAAGCACGACCACCACTCGCGTCGTGGGCTGTTCCTGCTCGTCGGTCAGCGCCGCCGTCTGCTCGGCTACCTCCAGGACATCGACATCAACCGTTACCGGTCGCTGATCGAGCGTCTCGGACTGCGCCGCTAGGCATCGCTGCCAGCGTTCAATCGCGCAGAACATTCTTGAGAGGGCCTCCCCACGGTGTGGGGAGGCCTTCATCGTTCCCGGCGCGAGAGAGCTGATGGCCGCGGCTACGGCGCCGGGGCGGAACGGGCGGCCACGAGATCGGCGTGGTGGATGGCCGCGACGTCGGGATGTGCGCGCAGACGCGACTTGAGGGCGTTCTCGCCGTACAGGGCGTGGATCGGGTTCGACGGGTCCTGCGTGACGCCGCGCGCTTCTGCGGCGAGCTCCGGCGGCAGCTCGATGAGCGGCAGGCGCTTGTCGAGGGCGGGGTTGAAGAAGAAGGGCACCGAGATGCGGTCGTCGGGGAACCGCGGGGAAATCACGCGGTGGTTCGTCGCCACGAGGTAGCCCTGCGTCGCGTACTCGAGCAACTCGCCGATGTTCACGACGAAGGCGCCCGGCACCGGGGGAGCATCGACCCAGTGCCACTCGCCTGTCGCGGCGTCCTGACGCTGCACCTGCAGCCCGCCCTTGCCCGGTTCCACCCACAGCAGCGTGAGCACACCGGAGTCCTTGTGCGCGCCCACCCCCTGCTGCGGCGTCGGGTCCTCTTTGCCCGGATACCGGACGATCTTGATGAGCGTCGAGGGCTCA
Source organism: Microbacterium sp. MF43 (assembly GCF_012847295.1). Classification (GTDB taxonomy): domain Bacteria; phylum Actinomycetota; class Actinomycetes; order Actinomycetales; family Microbacteriaceae; genus Microbacterium. The sequence continues at coordinate 82,493 of NZ_JABBDY010000002.1, read as the reverse complement.
CCGAAGTGCTCGTCGAAGTAGTTCTCGGGTGCGCCGAGCGACAGCGCCCACGCGCGCAGGAGCTTTCGCGCCACGCCCGACAGATGGTCGTGCCACTCCGACGCGATCTCTCTCAGCTCGGGCTGGGCGGCCGGCCACAGGTTCGGCCCGATGAGGCGGAAGAAGTCCGCGGCGCCGGGGTCGGTGACGGCCTCGCGCTCGGGGCCGATGTCGATCTGCTCGCGCCAGTCCACCCTGCCCTGCGTGCGCTCGCCGCCGATCCGCGTGTAGCCGCGGAAGTGGGGGCTCTTGACGTTCTCGATCGCGAGCTTGTCCGCCTCGGGCAGGGCGAAGAAGTCCCGGGCCGCGCGATGGAGGCGCTCCTCGAGGGCCGGCGTGACGCCCGTGCCCGTGAGGTAGAAGAACCCGACCTGGTGCGTCGCCGCGCGCAGGTCGGCGCGGAACCGGGCGGCAGCCTCGGGGCCCTCGTCGAGCTGGGAGAGATCGAGGATCGGCAGGTTCAGGTCGGTCATGGAGCGAGAGTAAGCGGATGCCGAGGCATCCGCTTCTTTGTTGCCGTTGGTTACCCGCGGCGTGGGCGTCCCGTCCCGCTTGCGAGGGCGCTCGCCCGACGACCGCAGCCGGTGCCGGTCGTTGAGCGCGCGAAAGCGAGACGAGACGCCCCCGGGCTCACGCTGCCGCGAAGAAGGCCCGGATGTCGCCGGCGAGCACCGCGGGAACCTCGAGTGCGGCGTAGTGACCGCCCTGCTCGAAGCGGCTCCAGTGGACGATGTTCGAGTTGTCGCGCTCGGCGAAGACCCGGATGGTCTGGAAGTCGTCGGCGAAGACCGCGACTCCCGTGCGTGCGTCACTGACCCACGGCTCGTCCTCCGCCAGGGCGTTCTCGCGGTAGGCGCGGCTCATGCCGGCCGCCGCGTTGGCGAACCACGCGACGCTCACCTCGGTGAGGATCGCGTCGAGTGAGACCAGGCTCGTGCCGTTGCCGAACGAGTTGAAGAGTTCGGAGTAAGCCAGCAGGCCCACTGGCGAGTCCGAGAGGCCGGCGGCGATCGTCTGCGGGCGGGACGCGTTCATGGTGTTGTACCCGCCGACGGACTGGAACCACTGCATGTGCTCGAGGCCGGCGTAGTCCTGCGGTTCGAGCCGCTCGAACTCCGCGGGATCTCCCGACGGGAACGAGAAGAGCTGCAGCACATGCAGGCCGAGGAATCCGGCAGGATTCAGCAGGCCGAGTTCGCGAGCGACCATCGCGCCGTTGTCGCTGCCGTGCACTCCGTACGAGTCGTAGCCGAGTCGCCGCATGAGGGTGTCGTACGCCGTGGCGACGCGGGCGGTCGTCCAGCCTGCTTCGACGACGGGCTGGCTGAAGCCGAAGCCGGGAGCGTCCGGGATCACGACGTCGAAGGCGTCCTCTGCACGGCCGCCGTGCGCCACCGGGTCGACGAGCGGACCGATGACGTCGAGGTAGTCGACGAACGAGCCCGGATAGGTGTGGGCCAGGAGGAGCGGCGTCGCGCCGGGGTGCGGCGACGTGACGTGCACGAAGTGGATGGTCTGGCCATCGATCTCGGTCGTGAAGTGCGGGTGCTCGTTCAGACGAGCCTCCGCGCCCCGCCAGTCGAATCCGTCACGCCACTGGGCGACGGCGTCGCGCAGATAGGAGACGGGGGTGCCGGAAGCCCAGTCGTCGCTCGGCGCAGGCTGGGGGAGGCGGGTGCGGGAGAGGCGCTCGCGCAGGTCGTCGAGGTCGGCCTGCGGGATGTCTACGCGGAAGGGGCGGATGTCGGCGGTGCCGGTTGCGGTGTCCATGTCTTCGACGTTACGGTCAATATAGGTAAGAATGCTTCCTGTTATAGGGAAAGAGGTGAATGTCGTTGGCCGACACCTCGGCGCGGATGCTGACGCTGCTCGGACTGCTGCAGACCAGACGCGACTGGACCGGACCGGAGCTCGCGCAGCGGCTGGACGTCTCGACCCGCACCGTCCGCAACGATGTCGAGAGACTGCGGCGTCTGGGCTACCCGGTCGATGCCACGCGCGGTCGCGCCGGCTCCTACCGCCTCGGCGCGGGGGGCAAGCTGCCGCCGCTGCTCCTCGATGACGATGAAGCGGTCGCCGTCGCCCTCGGACTGCGAGTGGCAGCGGGAGTGGCGGGGATCGAGGACTCCGGGGCCCGGGCGCTCGCGAAGCTCCTGCAGGTGCTGCCTGCGCACCTCCAGTCGACCGTGGACGCGTTGGGCACGGCCGTCGAGCGCGCCCCCGAGAACGTCGGGACGGATGCGCCGGATCCCGAGGTGGCCCCGCACGTGCTCGGAGCGGTGGCGCACGCGGTGCGGGAGTCCGAGTGGCTGCGCTTCGACTATCGCGGGGAACCTCGGAGGGTGGAGCCGTACCGCGTGCTCAGCTGGCAACGCCGGTGGTATCTCGTCGCGCGTGATCCGGAGACCGCCGAGTGGGACACGTTCCGACTCGACTGGGTGCAGCCGCGCATGCCCACCCGCAGGCGGTTCACGCCCGCCCCCCTTCCGGGCGGCGACTACACCGCCTTCGCGCTGCGCTCGATCGCCGCGAGCGGATGGAAGGTGCATGCGCGCTTGCGCATCGCGGCGCCGGCCGAGCGCGTCGTGGAGCGGATCAATCCCACGGTCGGCGTGGTGGAGGCCCTCGACGCCGAGACGTCGGTCCTCGTCACCGGTGCCGACAGCCTTGAGACGATCGCGGCGTACATCGGAATGCTCGGGATGGACTTCACCGTCGATTCGCCCGACGAACTCCTGCCGCACCTGCTTCGCCTGGCGGACCGGTACCGGCGAGCCTGCGGGGTCCCGCGCGAGGACCGTGTGCACGGCGAGCGAACGAGACGCTAGCCGTTCTGGCGCGGATCTGCCCGCCGAGGCGGTTTCGGCTGTTCGCGCGGACGGCGCGAGCCCGTGGGGTCTTCGCGACGGCCCTCGCGGCCCGCCAGCGTCGGGTCGGCGAACAGCCATCGTGGTCGCGGCTCGACGAGCGGCCGGAAGACGCGGCGCACCGGGCGGGTGGCCAGCCCCAGTGCGATCAGCACCGACGTCACGACGACGATCGGCAGCCACAGCCACGTGGGCTCGAGATCCCGCAGGACGCCGGATTCGCGGAACGGGTAGAGCACGAACGAGTGCAGCAGGTAGACGTACATCGTGTACTGGCCGAAGTGCGTCCACCAGTGCGACCCGCGCGGAAGCAGCGCGAAGAACGCCGCGCTGAGCACGAGCGCGACGGCCATGAGTGCCAGTCTCACGGCGCCCGCCCACCACTCCGTCCCGCCGAGCGCGGCGTAGTTGTCGTCGTAGAACAGCCACTCGCGCAGGTTCATGGCCCGCCACGCGTCGACGAAGAACCAGGCGGCCCACCCCGCGACGAGGAGCGTCGCTGCGGCCGCGACGGTCACGGGCCAGCGTCGGCGCGCGAGAAGTCCGAAGCGCTCGACGACGTCGTGCTCGCGGAGCCACCACCCGAGCGCGAAGAAGGGGAGGAGTCCCAGGGTGCGAGACAGCGAGAATGTGGAGTCGATGTTCGGCAGGTACCCGGCGCCGACCGAGATCGCGACCGTCCACAGCAGGGGCCACCGCAGCAGCGCCAGATAGGGGAGCACCAGCCGGAAGATCCCCAGTGCGAGCAGGAACCACAGCGTCCACGACGGCTCGGTGAGGTTCGGGTTGGCGCGCCCCTCGACAAGCCACTTCGTGAGGGCCCACAGGCCCTCGAAGATGAGGTAGGGGAGCAGGATGTCGGTGACGACGCGTGCCATCTGGCGGCGATTGGGCGGATCGGACTTCGAGAAGTAGCCCGAGATGATCGCGAAGGCGGGCATGTGGAACGCGTAGATCAGCAGGTAGAGCCCGAGCGCGATGTCGGAGTCATAGGTGAGGCGCTGCACCGCGTGGCCCAGCACGACGAGCACGATGCAGGCGAAGCGGGCGTTGTCCCAGAACGGCACGCGCCGCTTGGCGCGGGGGACGGTGCCCGTCGTCGCCGTCACGGGTGGAACGGCGCTGTTGCTCATCGTGGTCCCTCCCGCCTGCCGGTCACCACATTAGCCCCGCGAATCACTGGCCCGCGCAGCTTGACAGCGAGCCCGTGGCCCGCCATCGGGCGCGCAGCGAATCGCGCGCAGCCCGGTGATCCTCGGGCGGCGCGAGCGGTAGTCTGACCGCGTCATGACGACTATCGACGACGCCCTCGCGCGGGATCGTGCGATCCCCGATCTCGACTGGCGGGTCTTTCCGGACCTGGCCGAGTTCGACGTGTTCGCGGCGCCCAGCGGCGGCCTTGCGCGTGTGCGTCTCGGGGCTCGCGGCGGACCCCGTGTCGTCCTGGTGTCGGGCGTCGCGGGCTCCAAGGAGGATTTCGTCCTGCTCTTCCCGCTGCTCGCCGCCGCGGGGTATCGCGTCGAATCGTACGACCTGGCGGGACACTACGGATCCGTGAACGCAGGCCCCTGGAATCTCGCTCCGCCGCGAGACCACTACGACTATCCCCTGTTCGTGGACGACCTCGTGGCCGTACTCGACGATGGTGAAGGTCCGGCTCACGTGCTGGGCTACAGTTTCGCCGGTCTGGTCGCAGAGCTCGCACTGGTCGAGCGCCCCGACCTGTTCGCGAGCCTCACCCTCATGTCGGCGCCCCCGGCGACCGGACAGGTGTTCCGTGGCGTCAAGCACATCGGGCCCATCTCCGACATGACGCCGCACCGGGCGGCGGGGCTCATCCTGTGGGGCATCCGGTACAACCTCAACCGCACGCCGCCGGGGCGCATCGCGTTCGTGCGCGAGCGCATGGTGGTCACGTCCCGCGCCTGCATCGACGACGTCGTGGCGCTCATGATGCAGACCCCCGATATGGCGGGCGCCGTCGCGCGCATCGACGTGCCGAAGCTCATCGCGGTCGGGGAGCGGGACCTCTGGCCGTCGGAGCAGCACGAGGAGTACGCCGCCGTCATCGGCGCGCGCGTGAAGACCTATGCGACGGGCCACGCTCCGTGCGAGAGCGCGCCGCACCAGCTCGCTCGCGACCTCCTCGCTCTCTTCCAGGAGGCGTGACGGGACGGATGCCTCGAGCCGGGGCATCCGCTCGGGAATAACCTGGAAGACGAGGCGTTGCACGATATACATTCATTTGCATAGATTCGTCTGCGACGGAGAACCCGCCGAGACGCAGAAGCGGAGAGCGATCGTGAGCGACAGCAGCACGTGGGCCGGAATGCAGTTCGGCATCTTCACGGTGAGTGACATCACCGAGGATCCCACCAACGGCACCACACCCAGTGAGGCGGAGAAGATCCGTAACACCATCACTGTGGCCAAGCATGCCGAGGAGGTGGGACTCGACGTCTTCGCCCTGGGCGAGCACCACAACCCGCCGTTCTGGTCGTCGTCGCCCACGACCACCCTCGCGTACATCGCCGCGCAGACCGAGCGCCTCGTGCTCTCGACCGCGACGACCCTCATCACCACGAACGACCCGGTGAAGATCGCCGAGGACTACGCCATGCTGCAGCACGTGTCGGGCGGCCGCGCCGACCTGATGCTGGGCCGCGGCAACACGGGCCCGGTCTACCCGTGGTTCGGCAAGGACATCCGCCAGGGGCTGCCGCTCGCGATCGAGAACTACAACCTGCTGCACCGCCTGTGGCGTGAGGACGTCGTCGACTGGGAGGGCCAGTTCCGCACCCCGCTGCAGGGCTTCACCTCGACACCCCGACCGCTCGACGGGATCCCGCCGTTCGTGTGGCACGGCTCGATCCGCACCCCCGAGATCGCCGAGCAGGCCGCCTACTACGGCGACGGGTTCTTCGCGAACAACATCTTCTGGCCGAAGGAGCACTACCAGCGGCTCATCACTCTCTACCGTCAGCGCTACGCCCACTACGGCCACGGCACGCCCGAGCAGGCGATCGTCGGCCTCGGCGGGCAGGTCTTCATGGCCAAGAACTCGCAGGACGCGGTGAACGCCTTCCGCCCGTACTTCGACAACGCTCCGGTCTACGGTCACGGTCCGTCGCTCGAGGACTTCAGCGAGATGACGCCGCTCACGGTGGGTTCGCCGCAGCAGGTCATCGACCGCTACGCGTCCATGCGCGAGACCTACGGCGACTACCAGCGTCAGCTGTTCCTGATCGACCACGCGGGACTGCCTCTGAAGGCCGTCCTCGAGCAGCTCGACATCCTGGGCGGCGAGGTGGTTCCGGTGCTGCGCAGGGAGCTGCAGCAGAACCGGCCGGCGGAGGTTCCGGATGCCCCGACCCACGCCGGTCGCGTGAAGGCCGCCTACGGCGACGACGCTCCCCGTCAGGCCGTGCCCGGTGCCAATCGCGGCGACAACCTGACGGCCGGCTCGCCGTATCAGGACGCGCCGGTCAAGGCCGGCTCGGCGTTTGGCGCCGCCGCGACGCGGATGGGGGCCTGACATGACCGCACGCCGCATCGCCGTCCTCTCGGCCGGGCTGTCCAACCCCTCGTCCACCCGCATGCTCGCGGACCGGCTCGCCGCGGCGACCGCGAAGCAGCTGTCGGAGCGCGACATCCAGGTGGAGGTCGATGTGTTCGAGCTGCGCGACTACGCGCACGACATCACCAACAACCTCCTCACCGGGTTCGCTCCGCCCGCCCTCGAGTCGATGATCAACGCCGTCGTCTCGGCGGATGCCGTGATCGCCGTGACGCCGATCTTCTCGACCAGCTACTCGGGACTGTTCAAGTCGTTCATCGACGTGCTCGACCCCGACGCGCTCACCGGGAAGCCGGTGCTGATCGGCGCGAACGCCGGGACGGCCCGTCATTCCCTCGCGATCGACTATGCGATCCGCCCGCTCTTCACCTACCTGCACGCAGAGCCGGTGTCGACCGGCGTCTTCGCCGCGTCGAGCGATTGGGGCGCGGCCGGAGATCAGGTCGCTCCGCTGGGTGAGCGAGTCGAGCGCGGTGCGCGTGAGCTCGCCGAGGCGATCGAACGACGTGAGCCCGCTAAGAACGAGGACCCTTTCGATCCGGCGAACTACCTCGGCGAGGGTCGTTCGTTCGGGCACCTGCTCGGCGGCCTGGCCGGAGAGTAGCCCTCACGACACCGCGATGTCCGACGGGGCGCGGAGAAGACGCCAGGCGCCTTCTCCGCGCACCGTCGTGCGCGGGAGCACGTCGGCTTCGACGAGGGGCCCGAGGTCGACCCCGGCGAGCGTCTCGACATCGGCGACCGATGCCTGGAAGGTGCGGAAGGCGCCGAGCCTCGGCACGGCGAGGACGCCGCGGTCGGTGTCGATGAGCTCGCTCTGATCGAGCACGAAGGCGGCCGCCTCCAGCCGAGTGCCCTGATCGGATGCCGCGGCCCACGCCGCCACCTTCCAGAAACGGCGCGGGACGAGCAGCCCCCGGTACTCGGGATCGTCGGGCGCCAGCACCGGAGCCGTGAACACGCTCACCCGCTGATCGGTGGTGTCGGCGTAGGTCAGGACGTGGTCCTCGAGACCGAGCCAGAGCTCTTTCGACTGGTTGAACACCCCCGCCTGGGGCGCCGCGTTGGTGTACGAGAACGTCGCCTCCGTGGCCGCCCGCGCCTCTTCGACAGATCCCCAGCCCGGATCGCGCCGCCGAACCAGGTGGCCGCGGTCGAGGTCATTGTCGGCGTAGATCGACGGCCCTGCCTGCTCGCTCGCCGGAACCCGCGGGTCGAGATACCACTCGCCCGTTCGCGGGAGATCGTGGAGGGTCGCCCCGTCGATGTTGACGCCGGTGACGTTCGCAAGCCGCCGCGTCGGGTCGAGCAGCACACTGAACCGCGGGTAGGTCAGCTCGCGCACGGGACCGTCGCCCAGGGGCGAGGGCAGAGGAACTGTGATGCCCAGGAAGCCGTCGTCGTAACCGGTCGCGTGGCTCATCAGCCCATCCTGCCTGGCTCCTCCGACGCCGGGGCTCAGCGCCGCCGGTACTCCGTCTCCGGGCGGCCGCCGGTGCCGTACCTCGCCGACCGGACGACCGCGCCCGTCGTGGCCAGGTGCTCGAGATATCGCCGCACCGAGACGCGCGACATGCCCAATCGCTGGGCCGCCTCGACGGCCGACACGGGTTCGTGGGCGCGGAGGTCGGCGGTGACGCGTTCGAGGGTGTCCGGCGAGAGCCCCTTGGGAAGCGCCACCGCGGTCGTCGGACGCAGCGCTCCGAGGAGCGCGTCGATCTCGGCCTGCGTCGTGGCGGAGCCCGACGCCTCGCTCGCGCGCCGCCGGTACTCGGCGTACTGCTCGAGGCGCTCGCGGAACATCGCGAACGTGAACGGCTTCACGAGGTATTGCGCGACACCCAGACCGACCATCTGGCGCACCACGTCGGCATCGCGGACGCCGGTGATCGCGATGACGTCCACATCGGCGCCGCGTGCCCGCACGTGACGGAGCACGTCCAGTCCCGTGCCGTCCGGCATCGTGACGTCCAGCAGCACCAGATCGATGCCGTCGCCGTGCTCGAGCACCGCCGAGATCGCGGCGCGGGCACCGGTGCACTCGCCGACGACCGCGAAGCCGTCGAGGCGCTCGAGGTAGGAGCGGTGCAGCTCGAGGGTGAGGGCGTCGTCGTCGACGAGGAGGACGCCGATCACGATCGCCTCGCCGGCAGCGTGACCGAGAACGTGGTCGGGGCCTCGGCCAGGCGAACGCTGCCGCCGGCGCTCCCGACGATCGACCGCACGAGCGCCAGACCCACGCCGCGGCCGCTCGCGTCTGCGGGCTTCGTCGAGAACCCGTGCTCGAAGATGCGCTCCGCGATCTCCGGTGGCACGCCGTCTCCGCTGTCGGACACGTCGACGCTCAGCGACGCGTCCGGTGCCCGTGAGAAGCGCACCCGCACCCAGCGCGGCTCGGTTCCGGATGCCGCGGCATCCAGCGCATTGTCGATGAGATTGCCCACGACCGAGACCGCGTCGACCGGCGTCAGCGCGCTGCGCGGAGCATCCTCGTCGATCTCGGCCGTCCACTCGACCCCCCGCTCGCGGGCCTGTGCGGCCTTTCCCAGCAGCAGGGCGCCGACCGTCGGGTCGCCGTCGCGGCGCGCGGCGACCTGGTCGACGAGCGCCTGGCTCTGGCGGGACGTCTCTGTGAGGATCTCGATCGCCTCGCGGGTCCTTCCGAGCTCGAGGAGCGACACCGCCGTATGCATCCGGTTGCCGTGCTCGTGCGTCTGGGCCCGCAGCGCCTCGCCGAGCGTGCGCACCGATTCGTAGGACGAGACGGCGTCGCGGATCGAGCCGGCGGGAAGATCGCCGGCGACGCGGCGCGTCGTGCGCTGAGCGAGCCACGCGCCGACGAATCCGGCCGCCAGCACCGCGGCGACGATGGCGAGCACGCCCGGCAGGCGCGGCACGATGTCGGAAGCGATGCTTCCGACCGTGACGCCCACCGACACCCAGCCCACGAGTGCGCCGTCGGCGTCGTGCACCGGCGCGATGGTGCGCACCGACGGGCCGAGCGTGCCGGTGAACTCCTCCGTCACCGGCCGCGGCTCCGCGGGAATCGTGCCCAGGTAGGGGCGGCCGATCTCGGCCCGGTCGCGATGAGTGACACGGATGCCGTCGGGCGTCATGACCGTGACGAAGTCGACGCCGGCTTCCTCCATCACGTCCTCGGCGAACGGCTGCAGGTCCGTGCCGGAGCCGGTGAGCCCCTGCGCCACGGCGGGCGTCTGCGCGAGCGTCGCGGCCAGCGCACGGGTCACTTCCTCGGCCTCCGTGCGCGCCGCGCGCTGCGCGTCCAGCACCAGAAGCACGGCGAGCAGCGCGACGAGCACCGTGACGGCGACGGCGACCACGACGAAGACGCGTGACGCCGCGCTGCGCCGTCGTTTCTGTCCGTCCACCGTCTCACTCCTCGCCGGTCTCCTCCATCCTCACGCCTTCGGGATCGTGCGGCGAGACAGCAGCGCGGCCACGAAGAAGCAGAGCGCGCCGATCGCGGTGCCGCCGTTGGCCCACGCCGCGTTGGCGAGGTCGCCCGTCGAGGGAACGACGTAGGCGCCGACGGCGGAGACGCCGAAGGCGACCGATCCGACGAAGTTGAGGAGCGTGCCATGCCAGGTGCGGGAGTCGGGGTCCCACAGGCGACCCCGATCCTTGGTCGCCACGATCGCCAGGAAGCTCGCCACGAGGAACGCGAGCGATCCCCATGCGTCCGGCTTCCAGCCCGCACCGACTTCGGCCGGCTGGGTGACGGCGGCCGCCAGAGCCGCTCCGGTCGAGAGGTTGAAGAGCAGGGTCCCGGCGAACTGGATCGCCGCCGCCCACCAGTCCACGCGGTCCGGCCGCGACATCTCCCGGTGCGGTATCCGGCGCCCGCTCAGGCTCAGCTGGATGAACGCGGCGAGCGTGAAGAAGACCGACCCGGCGAAGAACGTCGCGTTCGTCCCGACGCTCCCCGCCCACGCGGCGTAGAACGGCATCGACCCCGCGAAGAAGAGCAGCGAGCCGACGGCGAACCCCCACGCCTCGCGTCGGAGTCGTCGGGCGGTGGGCGGTGCGTTCATGGGTCCTCCGGACAGGCGGGCGGGGACGGATGCCGAGGCATCCGCTCTGCGACCAATACGACCACAACTCGTCGCCGCGCGCCGGACGGCGCACGCTGGGGCTCACGCCGGGAATGCTCCGGCGCACAGCGGACAGCGAGTGTCCACCACCTTGGAGGCGATGATGGCTCTTTCGACCCGGACGACTTCGTTCACCCTTCCCGGCTTCAACTGGCGCCGCGGCAAGCAGGCATGGGACAAGCACACGTGGCTGTACATGGCGGTGATCGCCGCCGTGGTGCTCGGCGCCGTCGTCGGACTGGTCTGGCCCGATATCGGCGTCGCCCTCAAGCCGCTGGGGGAGGCGTTCGTCGCCCTGATCAAGATGATGATCGCGCCCATCATTTTCTGCACGATCGTGGTGGGGGTCGGATCGATCGCGAAGGCGGCGACCGTCGGCAAGATCGGCGGCCTGGCGCTGCTCTACTTCATGGTGATGTCGACCTTCGCTCTCGCCATCGGACTCGTCGTGGGCAATCTCCTCCACCCGGGCGAGGGCCTCAACATGGCCAACTCGACCTATGAGGCGGCGGGGGAGGCCAAGACGACGCAGGAGTTCATCCTCGGCATCATCCCCACGACCTTCTTCTCGGCGTTCACCGGTGAGAGCGTGCTGCAGGTGCTCTTCATCGCGCTGCTGGTCGGATTCGCACTGCAGCAGATGGGGGAGAAGGGGCAGCCGATCATGAACGCGGTGAAGCACCTCCAGGCGCTCGTGTTCCGCATCCTCGGCATGATCCTGTGGCTGGCCCCGATCGGCGCCTTCGGCGCCATCGCCGCCGTCGTCGGCAACACGGGAATCGCCGCGATCTGGGCGCTCGGCACCCTCATGATCGCGTTCTACATCACGTGCGTCGTGTTCATCGTCGGCGTCCTCGGAACGCTGCTCTACGCGACGACGCGGATCAACATCTTCCGTCTCGTGAAGTACCTGGGCCGTGAGTACCTGCTCATCGTCGGGACGTCCTCGTCGGAGTCGGCGCTGCCGCGCCTCATCGCGAAGATGGAGCACCTGGGAGTCTCCAAGCCCGTCGTGGGCATCACGGTGCCCACCGGGTACTCGTTCAACCTCGACGGGACCGCCATCTACCTGACGATGGCGTCGCTCTTCATCGCCAGCGGCATGGGCGCCCCCATGTCGATCGGCGAGCAGATCGGTCTGCTGGTCTTCATGATCATCGCGTCCAAGGGCGCGGCGGGAGTCACGGGCGCGGGCCTGGCGACCCTCGCCGGCGGGCTCCAGGCCTACCGCCCCGACCTCGTCAACGGCGTCGGCGTGATCGTCGGGATCGACCGCTTCATGTCGGAGGGGCGGGCGCTGACGAACTTCACCGGCAACGCCGTCGCGACGGTGCTGATCGGGTCATGGACGAAGGAGTTCGACGGCAACCGCGCCCGGCGCGTTCTCTCGGGCGGACTGCCGTTCGACGAGACGACCCTGTCGGGCGACGGCCACGATGGAATGTCGGACTCGCGCGACGCCGTCGGCGTGCAGGGTCTCGAAGAGGCCGCCGTCGCCGAGGCCGAGGCCAAGGAGCGCCGCGCTCGCGACCGCGAAGTCGCACTCAGCCGCTGACGCACGAGTGACGGGCCCGCCCTACCAAGGGCGGGCCCGTCGCCGTGTCAGGACGTCGGGTCGATCTCTCCCGACTCGATCGCCGACTCGCGCTCCTCCAGGTCGAGCTCGTCCATCTGGTCCTCGACGGACTCCATCGGGTCGAGCGTCGCGGGCGGCAGCTCGAACTCGATGTCGTCGTCGAGGGGCACATCCCGCTCGTCGTCGGGGATCCGCTCGCGGAAGTCGCTCATCATGAGCCCTTCATCAGCCGCTCTTGCGGCGGAACTCGCGCTTGGTGACCGCTCCGTGCGTGCCATGGACGGCGGAGTCGCCGTCCATGTGGGCCTCGCCCTCGCGGTGCTGTGCGTTCTTCTTGTCGAGTGCTTCCTTGAACTTGCGCTTCATCTCTTCGGACGCCGCGCCCGCCGGCTTCTCGTCGGTGCTCATGACCCCACCCTAGGCACCGGCGGTGCCTCGGCACCAGGGCGCCGCGTCGCAACGCGGGTCACTGGTAGGATCGCAAAGGCTGCCCTCGAGGCATCCGCTCAATTCAACATGAGCTCACGGAGCAGGCCGGCAGCTAGCTGGTCCCCTGTGGTGGTCTCCTCGTCGCTGCGGCGCCGGGTGGATTTCTACTGGTGGCCAGTGCTGGCGCGAATCCGCGGCTATCGCCGCGCGCCGAGATCTGCCTGTTCCTGCTCCTTCACGAACGCTCGCGCGTCACACGGACCCGCGAGCTTAAACAAAGAAGGAGGGACCTCTTGGAAGGTCCAGAAATCACCGCAGCCGAAGCCGTCCTCGACAACGGACGCTTCGGCACCCGCACCGTCCGGTTCGAAACCGGACGCCTCGCCCAGCAGGCCCAGGGAGCGGTCGCCGCTTACCTCGACGAGGAGACGATGCTGCTGTCGGCCACCAGCGCCGGCAAGTCGCCCCGTGAAGGCTTCGACTTCTTCCCGCTGACCGTCGACGTCGAGGAGCGCTCCTACGCCGCGGGCAAGATCCCCGGCTCGTTCTTCCGCCGCGAGGGCCGTCCCTCGACCGAGGCGATCCTCGTGTGCCGCCTGATCGACCGCCCGCTGCGCCCGTCGTTCGTCGACGGCCTCCGCAACGAGGTGCAGATCGTCGTCACGGTGCTCTCGATCGCCCCGGGCGAGTTCTACGACGCCCTCGCGATCAACGCCGCATCGCTGTCGACCCAGATCTCCGGGCTGCCGTTCTCGGGCCCGATCGCCGGTGTGCGCCTCGCGCTCATCCCCGGCCACGGCGAGAACGCCGACCAGTGGATCGCGTTCCCGACCGTCAGCCAGCTCGAGGAGGCCGTCTTCGACCTCATCGTCGCCGGCCGCGTGCTGCCCGACGGCGACGTCGCGATCATGATGGTCGAGGCCGAGGCCACCGAGCACAGCTGGAACCTCATCAAGGCCGGCGCGACCAAGCCGAACGAGGAGATCGTCGCCCAGGGCCTCGAGGCCTCGAAGCCCTTCATCAAGCAGCTCGTCGAGGCGCAGAACGTCGTCGCGAACACCGCTGCCAAGGAGGTCAAGGAGTTCCCCGTCTTCCTGCCCTACAGCCAGGAGACCTACGACTTCGTGGCCGGCCGGGCATACGACAAGCTCGTCCCGATCTACCAGATCGCCGACAAGCAGGACCGCCAGAACGCCGACGACGAGCTCAAGGACGCGGTCAAGGCCGAGCTCCTCGCCGCCGTCGAGTCCGGGGAGCTCCCCGCCGTCGCAACCCTCGAGTTCAGCGCGGCCTACAAGTCCGTGACGAAGAAGATCGTCCGCGGCCGCATCCTCGCCGAGGGTGTCCGCATGGACGGACGCGGCCTCGCCGACATCCGCCCGCTCGACGCCGAGGTGCAGGTCATCCCGCGCGTCCACGGCTCGGCGATCTTCCAGCGCGGCGAGACGCAGATCCTCGGCGTCACGACGCTGAACATGCTCAAGATGGAGCAGCAGATCGACTCGCTCTCGCCCGTCACGAGCAAGCGCTACATGCACCACTACAACTTCCCGCCCTACTCGACCGGTGAGACCGGCCGTGTCGGCAGCCCGAAGCGTCGCGAGATCGGGCACGGCTTCCTCGCCGAGCGCGCCCTCGTCCCGGTGCTGCCCAGCCGCGAGGAGTTCCCCTACGCGATCCGTCAGGTGTCGGAGGCCCTCGGCTCCAACGGCTCGACGTCGATGGGTTCGGTGTGCGCCTCCACCCTGTCGCTGCTCAACGCCGGTGTGCCGCTTCGTGCGCCGGTCGCGGGCATCGCGATGGGTCTCGTGTCGGACGAGGTCGACGGCCAGACGCGCTACGCGGCGCTGACCGACATCCTCGGCGCCGAGGACGCCCTCGGCGACATGGACTTCAAGGTCGCCGGCACGAGCGAGTTCGTCACGGCCATCCAGCTCGACACGAAGCTCGACGGCATCCCGTCGTCGGTGCTCGCCGCCGCGCTGACGCAGGCCAAGGATGCGCGCCTCACGATCCTCGGCGTGCTCAACGCCGCGATCGACGGTCCGGACGAGATGGCGCCCACCGCGCCGCGCGTCATCAGCGTGCAGATCCCGGTCGACAAGATCGGTGAGCTCATCGGGCCCAAGGGCAAGACGATCAACGCCATCCAGGACGAGACCGGCGCGCAGATCTCCATCGAGGAGGACGGCACCGTCTACATCGGCGCCACCGACGGCCCATCGGCTGAAGCCGCGCGCGCCCAGGTGAACGCGATCGCCAACCCCACCAACCCGGAGGTCGGCGAGCAGTTCCTCGGCACCGTCGTGAAGATCGCGACGTTCGGCGCGTTCATCTCGCTCCTGCCCGGCAAGGACGGCCTGCTGCACGTCAGCGAGGTCCGCAAGCTCGCCGGCGGCAAGCGCGTCGAGAACGTCGAGGACGTCCTCGGCGTCGGTCAGAAGCTGCTCGTCAAGATCACCAAGATCGACGACCGCGGCAAGCTGTCGCTCGAGCCGGTGCTCGAAGAGGCCGCCGACCAGGAGGGCTCGGCTGCCGCGAGCGAAGGCCCGGAGGCTCCCGCCGAAGGCTGATCCGCCACGTCTGTCCGGATGCCCGTCTCTCCCGTCTCGGAGGGGCGGGCATCCGGCGTCTCGGCGTCGATGTCGTGACGCGGACGCCGCGGGTCCCGGCGGGGCCCTGATCCGCCGAGGCGTGACCAAAGCGTTATGCAATGTTTACCGACCGTACGCGTCAGCGCACGGCCTTGTCCCCGGACTGCCCTACCCTCATAGATACGCGCCGGGGGGTGCGGAATCGGAGATCACGGAGAATCCTGCGGGAGTCCCCGTGCGGGGGTGACTCATGGCTTTCTTCGGCGTTGACTCGACGCTCTCGTCGTCGAGCCGCAACGCCGCCCCCCACGCTCCCGGGGTTCACCCCTCCGCCCCCATCCCGGTGCAGGGGCCCGGCGTCGGCGCGAACGTCCGCGTCCCGCTCGGCGAGAGCGGCTTCGACGTCTTCCCGCTGATCCTCGGCGGGGCCGAGTTCGGGTGGAACGTCGATCTGGAGTCGAGCCACGCGATCCTCGACTCGTACGCCGAGCTCGGCGGCAACATGGTCCACACGTCCGACAGCTTCGCCGCGGGTCGCAGCGAGCACATCATCGGGCAGTGGATGCACTCGCGCGGCCTGCGCGACGACATCGTCCTCGCCGTGCGCGTGGGCGGTCACCCCGACAACCCCGGGCTCGGCCCGGTGAACCTGGTGCGGGCGGTCGAGGCATCCCTCACCCGCCTGCGCACCGATCGCATCGACGTGCTGTCCCTCGACGCGACGAGCGACTCCGCGTCGGCGCTCGAGGACACGCTCGCCACGGCCGAGTGGCTCGTCGACAGCGGCAAGGTGCGAGCGGTCGGCGCGATCGGATACACGGCGGCGCAGCTCGTCGAGGCCCGCATCTTCTCGTCGGCGGGCTTCCCGCGGATCACCGTTCTCGACGTTCCCTTCAACGTGCTGCGACGTCACGAGTTCGACGCAGACCTGCGGCTGGTCGCGGGTGCCCAGAACATGGCGGTCACGCCGTCGCACGCGCTGGAGCACGGCTTCCTCGCCGGGCGCCAGCGCACGCGCCTGCGCGGCGCGCTGTCGGTGCGCGGCGCGCAGTTGGCCGCCAACCTCAATCGGCGCGGCAGTCGCACGCTGCGCGCGCTGGACGCGGTCGGGGGCGAGCTGGGCGTTCCCGACGCAGCGGTCGCCGTGGCCTGGCTGCTCGCGCAGAAGCTCGTCACGGCGCCGATCGTGAACGCGTACGCCCCGGAGCACATCGAGGAGCTCGTGCAGGGCGTGGGCGTCCGGCTCAGCCGCTCGCAGCTCGCCGAGATCGCGCGCGCCGCGCAGTAGCGCGCCTGCGCCGCTCATCCCGGCGCTCGGGCCGACCGCGCGCGTTCGTCTGCTGTACCCGCGCCACCGGACGATCGGGCGCGGAGGCGGCGGCGCAACGGACTGCGGCGCAACGGACTGCGGCGCATCGCGCGAAGGTGCGACGAGGGGAGGAGATGTGACGACGGGAGGAGCGATGCCGGGTCATCCGTCCTCCCTCCCTGACATCTCCTCCGCTCGTTGCGCTGCCTGCCCTGTATCCCCACGCGCCGCCGCTTGGACCTGCGTCCGCGAAGCGGTGTCGTAGGGTGGAAGACGTGTCCCGTCGGGGCACGCGATCCCCGACGGAGTGAGCTTTGTGACGCACTACATCTACCTCGTGCGGCATGGCGAGCACCAGGATGCCGAGCACGGACTCGTCGACGGCCCGCTGTCGCCCCGCGGTCGGCGGCAGGCCTCGCTCCTGGCCGATCGACTCTCCGGCGTGCCTTTCGATGCCGTGTGGCACTCGCCTCTCGAGCGAGCGAGTCAGACGGCCCGGGCCGTCCAGGAGCGGATGCCGTCGCTCGAGCCCGTGCCTTCGGCACTCCTGTTCGACTGCGTGCCGACCGGGATGACCGACGAGACACCGGCGGTGTTCGAGCCGTTCTTCGGCTCGGTCACCGAGGCCGAGATCGAAGCCGGGCGGGCTCAGATGGCGGACGCGGTCAGCGAACACCTGGCTCGCAAGCGGGGCGAGGTGCACGAGCTGCTCATCACCCACAACTTCGTCATCGCCTGGTTCGTCCGCGAGGTCCTGCAGGCTCCCGAGTGGCGGTGGATGACGCTCAACCAGGCGCACTGCGGCCTGACCGTCATCGCTCAGAAGCAGGGCCGCCCGTGGACCCTGCTCTCGCACAACGACATGGCGCACCTCCCGTTCGAGCTGCGCACCGGCCTGCCCGAGGTCTACCCCGTCTGAGCCCCCGGCTCGAGCACCTTGCCGTACCAACGGGAGGCGTTGGGGTTGTCGTTGTAGCGGTCGATCGCCGTGAACCCCGTGCTGGCGTACAGTGCGGCGGCGGCCTCGAGCGAGTGGTGGGTGTCGAGCACGAGCTCGCGGGCGCCGAGGGCGCGGGCGCGGGTCTCGAGGTCGTCCATCAGCAGGCGGCCCCAGCCGCGGCCGCGGGTCTCGGGTCGCAGGTACAGGTGCTTCACCTCGTAGCGCGTGCCGTGCGGACCGTCCGGGATGTGTCGGATGCCTCCGCAGCCGACCGGTCGGCCTTCATCGTCATCCACGATGACGAAGACGCCCGCCGGCGGCGCGAACGCAGCCGGCGCGGGAAACGTCGTGGTGTAGGCCACATCGAGCTGTGCGAACCCGTCGGTGCGGGCGCGGAAGTACTCGGCGAGCAGCTCGTGCGCGTCTGCGGCGTCGACGGGTGATTCACGAAGAGAGACCACCGCACCAGCCTAGGCGCGCCAGGGGCGCCCGATCGGCCCCGCCTAGGATGGAGAGCATGACGACACGCGTGGCCATCGTGGGCGGCACCGGCAAGCTGGGCGGGATCATCCGCGACGTGGTCGAGCGTGAGGACGAGTTCGAGGTCGTCGCCGTGCTGTCGTCGCGATCACAGCTTCACGAGCTCGCGGGCGCCGATCTGGTCGTGGATGCCTCGACCCCCGCGGTCTCGATCGATGTCGTGCGAGCGGCCGTGGAGCGCGGCATCAATGTGCTCGTCGGCACCTCCGGGTGGTCCGCCGAACGGATCGCCCTCGTGCGGCCGCTCGTGGAGGCTGCCGGCACGGGTGCCGTCTTCATCCCGAACTTCTCCTTGGGCTCTGTCATCGGCTCGGCGCTCGCCGCCGCGGCCGCGCCCTACTTCCCGTCGATCGAGATCGTCGAGGCGCACCGCGAGACGAAGATCGACTCGCCGAGCGGGACCGCCGTGCGCACGGCGGAGTTGATCGCCGCAGCGCGCAACGAGGTCGGCCCGGTCGAGTCCCCGCACGTCGACCAGCGCGCTCGCGGCCAGCAGGTCGCCAGCGTGCCGATCCACTCGCTCCGCCGTCCCGGGGTCATCGCGAGGCAGGAGGCGATTCTGTCGGGCGCGGGGGAGTCGCTCACGATCGTTCACGACACCATCGAGCCGGCGCTGGCGTACGGCCCCGGCATCCGGCTCGCGCTCGCCGCTGCGAGAGAGGCGACCGGCATCGTCGTGGGGCTGGACAGCTTCCTCGACATCGGCATCCGCCGGCCCGGATCCGTCGCCGCCGACGCGAGGCCGCTCGACGAGGGTGACGTCCCCGGGCAGGTGGCGCGGGCCACGGGAGTATGAGCGCACGCATCGGCGTCGCCGTGATGGCGGTGCTGCTCGCAGTCTACATCGCGCTCGTCGCGCAGCGAGCGTGGCTGCTGCTGATGAGCGGCGATCCCGTGGGGGTGCTCATGGGTGCGGCGCTGGTCGTGCTGCCCCTCATCGCCGCCTGGGCGCTCGGTCGCGAACTGTGGTTCGGAGTGCGTGCCGAAGCCCTGGGTCGGCGGCTGGAAGCCGAGGGGGCCCTCCCTCGAGAAGAGGTCGACGTTCTCCCCAGCGGACGCATCGTGCGCTCCGAGGCCGACGCCCTGTTCCCCGCCTACCGCGCCGCCGTCGAAGCCAGCCCGGATGATTGGCGCGCCTGGTACCGCCTCGGGCTCGCGTACGACGCCTCGGGCGACCGCCGACGCGCGCGCGAGGCGGTGCGCCGGGCGATCCGGCTGGAGCGCGCGAAGCGCCGCGGCTGACTCATCCCGCCGCGGGCACGGTCGCCGCGATGGCGTCCTCGACGGTCGCGTGGCGGAACTCGAAACCGGAGGCCTCCAGCGCGGCCGGCACCACGTGGGCGTCGGTCGTCAGGATCGCCTCGGTGGCATCACGGCCGAGCACCGTTCGCACCGCCCAGACCGGTGCGCGCAGCAGGAACGGCCGATTGAGGCGCACAGCGAGGGCGAAGCCGAGATCGTTCGCCGTCGCGCGGGTCGGCCCCGTGAGATTCACCGGTCCGTCGAGATCGGAGTCGATCACATGGCGGATCGCCCGCACCTCGTCATCGAGGGAGATCCAGGGCCATACCTGCGTGCCTCGGCCGATCGGCCCGCTGACTCCGAGCTTGGTCAGAAGGATGAGCGGCTTGAGGATGCCGTCGCGGTGCACCACCGGCGCGGTGCGCAGCAGCGCGACGCGGGCGGAGTCACCCGCCCCCCGGGCCGCCGACTCCCACTCCGCGCACACGTCCGCGAGGAACGTCTCGCCGCGAGGGGAGCCCTCGTCGAGGGTGCGTCGCGGCGCCGAGCCGTAGTAGCCGACCGCGGATGCGTTCACGAGTGCCGGGGCATCCGTCCCCAGTTCGCGCACCGCACGCGCGAGCGCCTGCGTCGGGGTCACGCGTGACCACAGCAGCGTGTTCTTGTACTTGCGCGTCCACGGGAATCGTCCGATGCTGGCGCCGTTGAGGCCCACCACCGCGCGCGCGCCCTCGAGCACCGCCGGATCGAGGGGCATGGTGTCGGTCAGCCACTCCACCTCGTCGGGCGATGCCGGCGGCCGGCGGACGAGTCGCGTCACCTCGATGCCGTCGGCGCGCAGGCTGTCGACGAGGGCCGAGCCGATCAGTCCCGATCCCCCCGCGACGACCACACGGCCGGCGGGGGAACGGGGCGTCTCGGCCTCAGGCAAGCGTGGCCTCGATCGTGATCTCGACGCCCGCCAGGGCCTGCGAGACCGGGCAGCCCGCCTTCGCCTCCTGCGCAAGGCGCTCGAACTCCTCTGGGTCGAGTCCCGGGACGACCGCGTTGACGTTGAGGTGGCTCCCCGTGATCCCCGTGCCCGGCTTGAAGGTCACCGAAGCCGTCGTGTCGATCGACTCGGGCGGGGTGCCGTTCTCGGCAAGGGCGAGCGAGAAGGCCATGCTGAAGCACGAGGAATGCGCCGCCGCGATGAGCTCCTCAGGGGTGGTCACCGAGGTGGAGCCCTCGCTGCGGGCCTTCCAGTTGACGTCGAAGGTGCCCAGGCCAGACGACTGGAAGGTCACCTCGCCGGATCCGTCGAAGAGGCCGCCCTTCCAGGCAGTGGTGGCTTCGCTCGTGACCGTCATGGGTGCCTCCCTATCGTCGCGCCCGCGGGCCGGGCGTCTCGCGGTCAGCCTAACGGCGGTCGCCACGGCACGCGAAGGGTTGACGGCAGGATCTGACGCCGGCGAGTTCCGCCGCGCGAGGGATCAGGCCGAGGCGGGCCGCGCGCGGCCGAGCACGCCGAGCCGCTGCAGGACGAGGTACAGCTGGCAGCCGAGGCACAGCCCGAAGGCGGCGTTGAGGAATGCGGCGACGAAGGCCATCGCGGCCGCGATCGTGAGCGCCCACGGCACGCCGAACAGCTGCAGCACCAGGCCGAGCGTGGCGACGAAGAGGCCGACGCCCTGCGCGAAGCGGGGTGGGCGCGGGTCCTCGAGCTCCGCGGGAGCGGCCAGTCGCGGCGCGACCGCCTTGCGGAAGAGGATCGCCCAGGGGGCCGTGCGCGGCGAGAGGACGCCCCAGAGGAACAGCACGGCGATCACGAAGAGCAGCAGGAACGCCGGGTCGAGGATCCGTTGCGCGACTGTCGCCTGCGGAAGGAGCCATGCCCCGTCGCCGACCGTACGCTGCCCGGCGAACCATCCGAACGTGCCGTAGCCGTACGCGGTGGACAAGCCGGTCAGTCCCAGATAGACGTCGATCAGCAGCAGCGCGGCCGTGACGCCGGCGACGAAGCGGGGCCCACGAGGGTCGATGCCGCGCGGGGCATTCGTCTTCTCAGGCATTCGCTGTCTCCGTGGTGAGGCGGGTGAGCTCCAGTTCGAGCACCTCTCGACTGGGGACGCCGCCGAAACGGGTCTGGACAACGCCGTTGCGGTCGAGCAGGAGCGTGGTCGGGGTCTGCAGCACGTGGAAGTGCCGGGCGATGTCGGGGCGGTGCGTCAGGTCCACGTCGAGGTGGCGGACGCCTTCGTGATCATCCGCGATCGCCGACAGCGTGCGGTGCACGCCCGGGCAGCGTGCGCACAGCTCGGTGCTGAACTGCAGCAGGGTGGCGACCTCGCCGAGCTTGTCGGCGCCGAGCCGGTGGGGCTCGACGATCTCGTGGGCGATGTGGCGATGGGGCTGCGACTGGCGCCACCGCAGGTACACGCCCACGGCCACCGTCAGCGCGAGGAGCGCGGCGATGGCGACGAGGGCGTCGATCAGGTTCACAACTGATGAGGGTATCTCGGTTCGGCTGAGGGGAACCCGGATGCCCCAATGTGACGCTCCCGGCGTAACAGAGCCGGACGGGGGGAGGCGCGGGTATCGTGGCAGCCGTGACCGGCGCGATCCCGACCCCCTACGAAGATCTCCTCCGCGACGTGCTGGAGCACGGCACGCACAAGGACGACCGGACGGGTACCGGCACGACCAGTGCGTTCGGGCGCCAGATCCGCTTCGATCTGTCGCGGGGCTTCCCTCTCATCACGACCAAGCGCGTGCACTTCAAGTCGATCGCCTATGAGCTGCTGTGGTTCCTCCGGGGCGAGTCGAACGTCGCCTGGCTGAAGGAGAACGGCGTCACCATCTGGGATGAATGGGCCGACGCCGAGGGCGAGCTCGGTCCGGTGTACGGCGTGCAGTGGCGGTCCTGGCCGGCGCCCGATGGCACCCATATCGATCAGATCTCGCAGGTGATCGACCAGATCCGATCGAACCCCGACTCCCGGCGACTCCTGGTGTCGGCATGGAACCCGGCCGACATCCCGGACATGGCGCTCGCACCGTGCCACGCGATGTTCCAGTTCTACGTCGCCGACGGACGGCTGTCGTGCCAGCTCTACCAGCGCAGCGCCGATCTCTTCCTCGGGGTGCCGTTCAACATCGCCTCGTATGCGCTGCTCACCCTGATGGTGGCTCAGCAGACCGGGCTGGAGCCCGGGGACTTCGTCTGGACGGGCGGCGATTGCCACATCTACGACAACCACCGCGAGCAGGTCCGCGAGCAGCTCACGCGCGAGCCCTACCCGTACCCGAACCTCAGGTTCGCACGCACGCCCGCTTCGATCTTCGATTACACCTACGAGGACTTCGTGGTCGAGAACTACCAGCACCACCCGGCGATCCGCGGGGCGGTCGCCGTATGACCGCACGCATCGGCCTGGTGTGGGCCGAAGCGATCGGCGGCGTGATCGGGGCGGACGGCGGAATGCCGTGGCACGTGCCGGAGGATCTCGCCCACTTCAAGCGCACGACGATGGGCGCCCCGGTCGTGATGGGTCGCCGCACGTGGGAGTCGTTCCCCGATCGCTTCCGTCCTCTGCCGGGTCGCCGCAACATCGTCGTCACCCGCAACGAGGACTGGACGGCGGAGGGTGCCGAACGCGCCGCGTCACTGGACGACGCGCTCGAGCTGGCGACCGACGACGATCCGGAGTGGATCTGGGTGATCGGGGGAGGCGAGCTCTTCCGCGCCGTCATCGCCTCGGCGGACCGGCTCGAGGTCACCGAGCTCGACCTCGAGGTCGAAGGCGACACCTTCGCTCCCGACCGCGCCGGATGGACCCCGGTCGCGATCGACCCGCCGGACGGGTGGCGCACCTCGACAGGCGGCATCCGCTACCGCTTCCTGCGCCTCGAGCGGGAGTCCTAGGCTTCGGGCATGGCGAAGACGGCTGTCATCACAGGAGCCAGTTCCGGTCTCGGTGCCGAGTACGCGCGGCAGCTCGCCGCCCGCGGGGCCGGCCTCGTGCTCGTCGCTCGCGACCGGGGGGCGCTCGAAGGAATCGCGACGGATCTGCGCGGGCGGTATCGGGTCGAGGTCGACGTGCTCGCCCTCGACCTCCTCGACCCGGACCAGTGCGCCGCGCTCGAACGCCGCCTCGGCGATGCGAACCGCCCCGTCGAGATGCTCGTGAACAACGCCGGCTTCGGGCTGCCGCTGGCGTTCGAGCGCAACGACATCGACGACGAGGTGCGTCATCTGCACCTGCACGTCGAGGTGCCGATGCGCCTCACGCATGCGGCACTGGAGGGGATGCTCGCGCGCGGGAGCGGCCGGATCCTCAATGTCGCCTCGGTGGCGGGTTTCACCCCCCGGTCGACGTACGGGGCATGCAAGGGATGGCTGATCAGCTTCAGCCGGTGGGCCAACAGCGCCTACGCGTCGCGCGGCGTCACGGTGACCGCGGTCTGTCCCGGCTTCACCCACACGAACTTCCACGAGCGTGCCGGGCTTCCTCCGGGGCAAGAGGGCGTGCCGGACTGGATGTGGCTCGATGCCCCGGCAGTCGTCGAGGAGTCCCTGCGCGACGCGGCCCGCGGCAAGGCGGTGTCCATCCCGTCGCCGAAGTACAAGGTGCTGGTCGCGCTCGCCCGCCTGCTGCCGTCGAGCCTGGTGGCGCGCGCCGCGCGGACCGGTCGGTGATGCATCGAGCGCGGCGGGGGCCGCGGCATCCCGATAACCTGAAGACATGACGCACTCGGGCAACCCCTTCGGACAGGTGCTCGTCGCGCTCGTCACCCCGATGACGGCGGACGGTGAGGTCGACTGGCCGGCCGTCGAGAAGCACATCGACGACGTCATCACGGCCGGTGCCGACGGCATCGTCGTGACGGGCACCACAGGCGAGACCTCGACCTTGACCGACGCCGAGAAGATCCGGCTGGTGGAGGTCGGCAAGGACGTGTCGTCCGGCCGCGCCAAGATCATCACGGGCGGCGGCTCGAACGAGACCGCGCACGCGATCGAGCTCTACAAGGCGAGCGAGAAGGCAGGCGCCGACGGCATCATGATCGTCACGCCGTACTACAACAAGCCGACGCAGGCGGGGATCCTCACGCACTTCCGGCTCGTGGCCGACGCGACCGACCTGCCGGTGATCCTGTACGACATCCCGGGTCGCACCGGCGTGCCGATCCGCTACGAGACCATCCTGCGGCTCGCGAAGCACCCGAACATCCTCGCGATCAAAGACGCGAAGGGCGACTTCAGCGAGGTCAGCCGTGTGCTCAACCAGACCGACCTGATGTACTTCTCGGGCGACGACGCCAACGTGCTTCCGCACCTGTCGATCGGCGCCACCGGACTCATCGGCGTGACGGCGAACATCGCCGCCGCGCCGTACCGTGTGATCGTGGACGCGGTCAACCGCGGCGACCTGGCTGCCGCGACGGCCGCCCACAAGCAGCTCGAGCCGCTCGTGCGCGCGGTCATGACCCACGTTCCCGGCACGGTGTCGGCGAAGTACATCCTGCACGGCCTCGGCCGCATCGGCAGCCCGCGGGTGCGGCTGCCGCTCGTCGGTCCCGAGGAATGGGAAGCCGCGAAGATCGAGGACGAACTGGCCCTCGTGCACGAGGTTCCGGGTGCGGACTTCTCCAACTTCCGCCCCGACCGCAATGCCGCCGCCGGCGGCGCCCTGCCGAAGGTGTCGGGCACCACCAGATGACGACGCGCACCGGTGGGCGCCCTGCGCACCGGAGTGAACAGTGGACGGATGCCGCGGCATCCGCAACGACCGCCGGCGATCCCGGCGCACCGGATTGACTCCAGGAGGCCGAGCATGCCCACCACCCCGTACGATCCGCCCGCTCTCGAACAGGGCACCCTTCGGGTCACCCCCCTCGGCGGCCTGGGCGAGGTCGGCCGCAACATGACCGTGTTCGAGTACGGCGGCAAGCTGCTCGTCATCGACTGCGGCGTGCTGTTCCCCGAGGAGCACCAGCCGGGCGTCGACCTGATCCTCCCGGACTTCGAGCCGATCAAGGGCCGCCTCGACGACATCGTCGGGGTCGTGCTCACCCACGGCCACGAGGACCACATCGGCGCCGTGCCGTACCTGCTCAAGCTCAAGCCCGACATTCCCATCGTCGGATCGGGGCTCACGCTCGCCCTCACCGAGGCGAAGCTCAAGGAGCACCGCCTCAAGCCCTACAGCCTCACGGTGACCGAAGGCCAGCGTGAGAACCTCGGCCCGTTCGAGCTGGAGTTCATCGCGGTCAACCACTCGATCCCGGACGCGCTCGCCGTCGCCGTGCGCACGCCCGCCGGGCTCGTCCTCGCGACCGGGGACTTCAAGATGGACCAGCTTCCGCTCGACGGGCGCCTGACCGATCTCCGGTCGTTCGCGCGCCTCGGCGAAGAGGGGGTCGACCTCTTCCTCGTGGACTCGACGAATGCCGACGTTCCGGGTTTCACGCCTCTCGAGCGCTCGATCGGTCCCGTGCTGGACCAGGTGATCGGAAAAGCCCCCCGGCGGGTGATCGTGGCCAGCTTCTCCAGCCACGTCCATCGCGTGCAGCAGGTGCTGGATGCCGCGGCCGCTCACGGTCGCCGAGTGGCGCTCCTCGGCCGGAGCATGCTGCGGAACATGACCATCGCTGAGGAGCTCGGCTACCTCACGGTCCCCGAGGGCGTCCTGATCGACTACAAGAAGGCGCGGGATCTGCCCGAGGATCAGATCGTCTACATGTCCACCGGGTCGCAGGGCGAGCCGATGGCGGTGCTGAGCCGCATGGCGAATCTCGACCACGCCATCGAGCCTGGTCCCGGCGACACCGTGATCCTCGCGTCGAGCCTCATCCCGGGCAACGAGAACGCCGTGTACCGCGTGATCGACGGACTGACCAAGCTCGGAGCGAACGTCGTGCACAAGGGCAACGCCAAGGTGCACGTCTCCGGGCATGCGGCCGCAGGCGAACTGCTCTACTGCTACAACATCCTCAAGCCCCGCAACGTCCTGCCCATTCACGGCGAGTACCGCCACCTGATGGCCAATGCGCGGCTCGCGCAGGACACCGGCATCGACGCCGATCGCACGATCCTCGCCGAGAACGGCACGGTCATCGATCTCAAGGACGGCGATGCCCGCGTCGCGGGTCAGCTCGATCTCGGCTTCGTCTACGTCGACGGCTCGACGGTCGGAGAGATCACCGACGCCGACCTCAAGGACCGGCGCATCCTCGGCGAGGAGGGCTTCATCTCGGTCATCGTCGTGGTGGACGCCTCGACGGGCAAGGTGATCTCGGGTCCGGAGATCCACGCGCGCGGGTTCGCGGAGGACGACGCGGTGTTCGACGACGTCAAGCCGAAGATCGCGGCGGCGCTCGCCGAGGCCGCGAAGTCGGGCGTGCGCGACCAGCACGCGCTGTCGCAGATCGTCCGCCGAACGATCGGCCGCTGGGTGAACCAGTCGCTGCGTCGCCGGCCCATGATCGTGCCGCTCGTCATCGAGGCGTAGGCGGCAGCCGACCGCTTCCCGGCGTCATCCGGCGGGCGGGGAGCCGAGGCATCCGCTCTCCGTCGCTATGATCGCCGCATGCCCGCCTCCTTCCGCGTTCGCGCCGCCACCCAGGCGGACGGCGGGTTCCTCGGCGACATGGTCGTCGAGGCGGCGAACTGGCGCCCCGGCGGCGGGCGCCCGAAGCACCAGGTGATCACGGGGTCCGACCACAGCCGGTACGTCTCGGGCTGGATGCGTCCGGGTGACGCCGGCTTCGTGGCCGAGGACGCCAACGGCGAGCCGATCGGCGCCGCGTGGTACCGGATGCTGCCTCGCACCGATCCGGGGTTCGGTTACGTCGGGACGGGTGTGCCCGAGCTGATCATCGGCGTGCGTCCGATCTGGCGCGCCCACGGTGTCGGTCGTGCGCTGCTGCAGCGGCTGTGCGACCACGCCCGATCGCAGGGGTACGGGCGGATCAGCCTGAGCGTCGAGCGCGGCAATTTCGCCGCCACGCTCTATCGGAGCGAGGGATTCGCCGTCGTCGAGGCGGCGCATGGCCGCGACACGATGGTGAAGCGCCTGCGCTGACGCCCCGGCGCGGGCCCGCCGAAGCGCCGCGTGGTTCCCCGGAAAAGTCGGGGGCCCGGCTTACCTTGGGGGAATGGCCAGGAGCTCCAGCCCGACCAAGAGCGGTCGCGCGCCTTCCCGCACGCAGGCGTCATCGTCGCGCGCCAAGAAGCCCGAGCCGGCGCCGAAGCGCTATGTCGGCGAGTCCGACAGGCCGCCGGTGATCGTGCGTGCCTGGCTCGGTCTCGCCCACGCGACGGGGGCGCTCTTCCGTGCCTTCGGGCCCGAGACGCTCGAGAAGGATCAGCGCCGTGACGGCTTCCCGTTCCTCCTCGTGCTGCTCGCGGTCGCCGGTGCGGTCAACGAGTGGTTCTTCATCGGCAACGACGTCGCCGGCGCCATCAGCGCCTATACCGTGGGCGGGCTGATCGGACGCGAGGCCTTCATCCTCCCCGTCCTGCTCCTCCTGCTCGCCGGATGGATGTTCCGCCACCCGTCTTCGGTGCACGACAACGGCCGGATCGGCATCGGCTTCGGGCTCCTCATCCTGACGATCGCCGGGTTCTGCCATGTCGCGGGCGGCCGTCCGCAGCCGAACCAGGGCCTGCCCGAGCTCAGCACCGCCGGTGGCCTCTTCGGCTGGATGATCGGCGAGCCGCTCGCCCTCGTGCTCACCGATGTCGGCGCCTACGTCGTGCTCGCCCTGCTCGCGGCGCTCAGCATCCTGATCGTGACGAAGACTCCCCCCAACCGCATCGGGCGTCGCCTCGGCGATCTGTACGCCTGGATGTTCGGCGCCGAGCCGCGTGCCGAGCAGGCGACGGATGCCTCGGCTCCCGCCGACGACGACAGCGACCCCGCTCTGCCGTGGTGGCGCCGCAACAAGACGGGGCGCGAGCAGGACACGGACGGCACGCTCGGGTCCGACGACCTCACGGCGCTCCTCAACCCGGGTGCCTCCCAGGGCGGATTCGAGCAGGTGCTGGAGCCCCCCGCGCCGCCGGCTCCGGTCGCACCCGCCGACGCGCTGACCGAGGTCATCGATCCGGGCGTCGCGTCAGCCGCGAAGTCGAAGGCCGGCGGCACGTCGCTGCGCGACGACAGTGAGGATCCGCTGGACGACGGCCTGCTGCCCGGACTCGACGGCATCGGAACCGATCTTCCAGCCGGCGCCGCGGCCGCGCCGTACCGGCTTCCCTCGGTCCACGCGCTCGCTGCCGGCACGCCGCACGTCGCGCGCTCGCAGGCCAACGACGAGACGGTTCGCGCGATCACGAGCGTCCTGGACCAGTTCTCTGTCGACGCCCGCGTGACCGGCTTCTCGCGTGGGCCGACCGTCACGCAGTACGAGATCGAGCTCGGCCCCGGCGTGAAGGTCGAGCGCATCACAGCGCTCACCAACAACATCGCTTACGCGGTGGCATCCAACGAGGTGCGCATCCTCGCGCCGATCCCGGGCAAGAGCGCGATCGGCGTCGAGATCCCCAACACCGACCGCGAGATCGTGACGCTCGGCGACGTGCTGCGCTCGCAGAACGCCCAGCAGTCGACCCACCCGATGACGATCGGCGTCGGCAAGGATGTGGGGGGCGGATACGTCGTGGCGAACCTCGCCAAGATGCCCCACCTGCTCGTGGCCGGCTCGACAGGCTCGGGCAAGTCGAGCTTCGTGAACTCGATGATCACGAGCCTGCTCATGCGCGCCAAGCCCTCCGACGTGCGGATGGTGCTCATCGACCCCAAGCGCGTCGAGCTCACCTCCTACGCGGGTGTGCCGCACTTGATCACGCCGATCATCACGAACCCGAAGAAGGCGGCCGAAGCGCTGCAGTGGGTCGTGAAGGAGATGGACATGAGGTATGACGACCTCGCGTCTTTCGGCTTCCGTCACATCGACGACTTCAACAGGGCTGTCGTGGCGGGTGAGATCACCCTGCCGGCGGGCAGCGAGCGCATCCTCAAGCCGTATCCGTACCTGCTCGTCGTCGTCGACGAGCTCGCCGACCTCATGATGGTGGCCCCCCGCGACGTCGAGGACTCGATCGTGCGTATCACGCAGCTCGCGCGCGCGTCGGGCATCCATCTCGTGCTTGCCACCCAGCGCCCGTCGGTCGACGTCGTGACCGGTCTCATCAAGGCCAACGTGCCGTCACGTCTCGCCTTCGCGGTCACGAGCGTCACCGACTCACGCGTCATCCTGGATCAGCCCGGCGCCGATCGCCTGATCGGTCAGGGCGACGGCCTCTTCCTGCCGATGGGCGCGTCGAAGGCGCTCCGCGTGCAGGGAGCGTGGGTCAGCGAGCAGGAGATCGAGAAGGTCGTCAAGCACGTCACCGCGCAGGCTCGGCCCGAATACCGCCCCGACGTCCAGGCGGTCGCCGAGAAGAAGGAGATCGACGCCGATATCGGGGACGACCTCGAACTCCTGCTGGCAGCCGCCGAGCAGATCATCTCGACGCAGTTCGGCTCGACGTCGATGCTCCAGCGCAAACTCCGCGTCGGCTTCGCCAAGGCCGGTCGCCTGATGGACCTCCTGGAGTCTCGCGAGATCGTGGGGCCCTCGGAGGGCTCGAAGGCGCGTGACGTTCTCGTGACGCCCGATCAGCTGCCGGCGGTGCTCGCGCGACTGCGCGGCGACGACGTGCCGCAGGCCGCGCCCACGCCGGCGGCGACTGCCGACGCCTACGGTGCCGATGCGGTCGCGGCGCAGTACGACGGCTACCCGGTCGTCGACGCCGATGACGGGTCCGAGGACGCCTGGGGGCTCACGGGCCGCGAATGACGCACCTCGCCCGTTAGGCTCGGGCCATGGCGATCCCGCGGCAGCTTCCCAACGCGATCACGATCGTGCGCATCCTGTGCGCACCGGTCTTCCTCTGGATGCTGCTGGCCGACGGCGGCGCGGACGGCCCGTTGCGGTGGTGGGCGGCGGCGCTCTTCATCGTGGCGATCGCCACGGATGGGATCGACGGTTATCTCGCCCGCAGGAACGACATCGTCACCGACCTCGGCAAGCTCCTCGATCCCATCGCCGACAAGGTGCTCACGGGTTTCGCGTTCATCGGGCTCTCGATCCTCGGCGAGCTGCCCTGGTGGATCACGGCGCTGGTCCTGGTGCGCGAGGTCGGCATCACGATCCACCGGCTGATCGTCGCGAGCGATCACGTCGTCGCGGCCGCATGGATGGGCAAGCTCAAGACACTCGCGCAGGGGGTCGCCCTGTCTCTGGCGCTGCTTCCGTTGTGGACGGTGGTCGGAGACTGGATCTTCTGGGTGAACGGGGTCACCATGGCCATCGCCGTCATCCTCACTGTGGCGAGCGGGATGGACTACGTCATCACCGAGACGCGCGGCGCGCGCCGGACGAAGGGCACGGCGTGACGGATGCCGCGGCCGCCCTCGGCCGTCTCGCGGCGAGGCGATGGACCGTCGCCGTTGCGGAGTCGCTGACCGGAGGACAGGTGGCCTCGACGATCGTGGAGGTCCCGGGCGCGTCGGCGGTGTTCCGCGGGGGAGTGGTCGCCTACGCGACGGACGTGAAACGGAGCGTCCTCGGTGTCGACGGCGAACTTCTCGCCTCGGTCGGCGCGGTCGACCCCGGAGTGGCCAGGCAGATGGCCGAGGGCGTGCGCCGCCTCCTGGGGGCCGATGTCGGTATCGCCACCACCGGCGTCGCCGGCCCCGACCCGCAGGATGGCACGCCGGTCGGAACCGTCTGCATCGCGGTGGTGACGCCCGAGGGCGAGGCGGTGGCCACTCATTCGTTCGGCGGTGGCCGAGCCGCGATCAGGGCGGCTGCGACGGAGGCGGCGCTGACGGCGTGCCTCGGACTGGTCTAGCGCGAGGCATCCGATCGATTCCGGCCACTCGGGAACACACCGTGTTTCTTCTCGGTTACATTCGGTGATTCCCACCCATTCCCCAGTTGGCGGCATTAGATTGGCATCGTCCGGTGCGGTACTGTTGTCCACCCCGGGAAGCGGAATCAGAAGTGAGGAGGGGGCCACAATGATTCTGGTTCGTCAAGAGATCGGCGAAGTTCTTCGTGATTTCCGCCAGCAGAAGGGGCGCACCCTCCGGCAGGTGGCCAGCCGCGCGAGCGTGGCTCTCGGCTATCTGAGCGAGGTCGAGCGCGGGCAGAAAGAGGCGTCGAGCGAGATCCTCGCCTCGGTCGCCGAGGCGCTCGACGTTCCGATCTCCACCATCATGCGCGAGGTGGGTGACCGCATCTCCGTGCTGGAGGGCATCCAGACCTTCCCCGACGTCGTCCCCGACGAACTCGTCGCGTCCGTCGACGCCGAGCTCTCGCTGCGCTGACGCGCATCGCCCCGTCTTCTCCGGAGCCGCACGCCTTCATGCGCCGCAGTGAATTCGACCGAGCCGTCACCGACGAGTTCGGTCCCCGCGGCAGCGCGCTGATCGCGGACCTCGTGCTGTCGGCCGTCGGCGATCGCACCGCGGTGGAGGCGCTCGACGCCGGCTTCCCCCCGCGTGACGTCTGGCTGGCGCTGTGCGCCGAGATGGACGTGCCGCTCGAACGCCGCTACGGCGCCGGACGCCTCGAACCCAAGAAGCGCTGAAAGACCCTGCTGCGGGGCGGGGCGTCATGTCGCCCTCCGCAGGGAGCGCTGCGCGCTCCTGCTCGGGACCCAGGTCGCCGCCGCCATGCGGCGTGTCGTATCGAAGGTGTGTTCGATTCCGGCGTAGGCTCCTGCACAGCAGGTGTCGAGGACGCGTCTGTCCACGGGAGCGGGGGAGTGTAGGCCGATGTCGGAGCCCCTCTCTAGCGTGGACGACGTCGAACGACACCTCACGCCTTGTCGCAGCATCCGTCCCACCGGGGCGGGGCGCGACAGCCTACAGGCGACGGAACGCGAGCATTAGGAGCACGTCATGCCCTCAGCAGTTGACCGCGAGAAGGCCCTCGAATCGGCCCTCGCACAGATCGACCGGCAGTTCGGAAAGGGCTCGGTCATGCGGCTGGGCAGCGACGAGCGCGCTCCTGTCGAAGTCGTCCCGACGGGCTCGATCGCCCTCGACGTCGCACTCGGGATCGGCGGCCTTCCGCGCGGCCGCATCATCGAGATCTACGGTCCGGAGTCGTCGGGTAAGACGACGCTCACGCTCCATGCGATCGCCAACGTGCAGCGCGCCGGCGGCATCGCCGCGTTCATCGACGCCGAGCACGCGCTCGACCCCGACTACGCGCAGAAGCTCGGTGTCGACATCGACTCCCTTCTGGTCTCCCAGCCCGACACCGGTGAGCAGGCGCTCGAGATCGCAGACATGCTGGTGCGTTCGGGTGCGATCGACCTCGTCGTGATCGACTCCGTCGCCGCCCTCGTGCCCAAGGCGGAGATCGAAGGCGAGATGGGTGACTCCCACGTGGGTCTGCAGGCCCGCCTCATGTCGCAGGCGCTCCGCAAGCTCACCGGTGGTCTCAACCAGACCAACACCACAATGATCTTCATCAACCAGCTGCGCGAGAAGATCGGCGTCTTCTTCGGGTCGCCCGAGACCACCGCCGGTGGAAAGGCGCTCAAGTTCTACGCTTCGGTGCGCCTCGACATCCGCCGTATCGAGACCCTGAAGGACGGCACCGAGGCGGTGGGAAACCGCACCCGTGTCAAGGTGG
This sequence comes from Microbacterium sp. MF43, assembly GCF_012847295.1. GTDB lineage: Bacteria > Actinomycetota > Actinomycetes > Actinomycetales > Microbacteriaceae > Microbacterium. The sequence continues at coordinate 49,588 of NZ_JABBDY010000002.1, read as the reverse complement.
TCAAGAACAAGATGGCGCCGCCCTTCAAGCAGGCGGAGTTCGACATCCTCTACGGTGTCGGCATCTCGCGCGAGGGCAGCTTGATCGACTTCGGTGTCGAGCACGGCATCGTCAAGAAGTCGGGTGCCTGGTACACGTACGACGGCGATCAGCTCGGTCAGGGCAAGGAGAACGCGCGCAACTTCCTCCTCAAGAACGAGGACGTCGCGGCCGAGATCGAGTCGAAGATCAAGGCGAAGCTCGGCATCGGCCAGCCGAAGGCCGTCGAAGCCCCTGCGGACGACCTGGCCGCACGGCGCCCCGCCTGACATGAGTCGTGAAGACGGGGGCGAGCGCGACTCGCTCGCCCCCGTGATCCCGCTCTTCGGCGGTCCGGTACCCGAGCGGCCCGAACCCAGGAGGGCCGCCAGCAGATCGGACGCCGCGGACAGCGACGAGGACTGCGCCGTCGAGAGCGACGGCGTCCCCGCCTGGCATCCGACATGGACGGGCGCGAGCGTGTCCAGCGCACACGGGGGAGAGGGTGATGCCGTCTACGGCGCCCTCGAGGCCGCCGACGCCCCTCCCGGCCTCGAGGCAGCCGAGAAGGCACTGCTCAAGAGGCTGCGCACGCGATCGCTGTCCGTGTCCGAAGCGCGAGTTCTGCTGCGCGAGCACGACCTCGACGACGTCTCGATGGAGACCGTCATCACGTCCCTGACCGGCTACGGCTATCTGGACGACGCAGCGCTGGCAGAGCAGCTCGTGCATGTCGGCGTCGACCGCAAGGGTCAGGGACGTCAACTGATCGCTCAGACACTCGCGAAGCGCGGCATTCCCCGCGACATCGCCGACGGCGCCCTGCTGGCGCTCCCCGACGATGATCTGCAGCGGGCGATCGAGTACGCGAAGGGCAAGGTCCGTTCGCTCCGCTCGCTCGATCGTGAGACGGCACTGCGCAGGCTGTCCGGGCAGCTTGCGCGCCGCGGGTACAACGGATCCCTCGCGATGACTGCCGCTCGCATCGCTCTCGACGAACGACCCGAGGACATCGGAGGCGTGCGGTTCCGCTGACCGGCTGTTCCACTGACCGGCTGTTCCACCCGCTCGCAGACGAGCCGCAGGGGTGCGGCGGGATGCCAGACTGGCTCCACGCCGATTCGAGGAGGACCATGGCGATCCGCGTGGAAGGGCTGACCAAGCGCTTTCGCACGACCACGGCGGTGAACGACCTCACGTTCTCGGTACCCGAGGCGTCCGTCTTCGCCTTCCTCGGGGCCAATGGAGCCGGGAAGTCGACCACGATCAACTGCCTCACGAGCGTCCTGGCGTTCGACGCCGGGACGGTCCGCGTCGCCGATCACGACGTCGTCACCCAAGGGGAGCGGGTGCGCGAGCGCATCGGCGTCGTCTTCCAGGACTCGGTGCTCGACCCCATGCTCACCGTGCGCGAGAACCTGCGCCTGCGTGCCACGCTCGCGAAGGTGCCGCGTGCGCGCGCCGACCGGCGCATTGCCCACCTCGCAGAGCTCATCGAGGTCGACACGTTCCTCGACCGGCGTTACGGCGCCCTCTCCGGCGGCCAGCGTCGGCGCGTCGACATCGCGCGCGCACTCGTGCACGAGCCGGCGATCCTCTTCCTCGACGAGCCGACGGCGGGCCTCGACCCGCGCAGCCGCGCGCTCCTGTGGCGGACGGTTCACGGACTGCGCCGTGAGACGGGACTCACGGTCTTCCTCACCACTCACTACATGGAGGAGACCGAGGAGGCAGACCGCGTGTGCATCATCGATCGCGGCGAGATCGTCGCCGATGGCACTCCCGCGGCGCTGCGCGCCGAGCACAGCCACAGCATCCTGACGGTGACCACGAGCGACGTCGCGGGGCTCGCCCGCCTCGCCTCGATCCACGGCGGCGAGGTGGCGGTCGACGGCGATGTCGTCGTGATCGCCGTGCCGGATGCCGCGGCAGCCCAGGGGCTTCTGGCGACGCACGGCGACAAGGTACGCGACTTCGAGTTCCGCCACGGACGCATGGATGACGTCTTCCTCGCCCTCACCGGTCGCATCGTCGATGACGACGAGCCCCAGCCGGGTGCACGATCATGACCGTCGTCCTCGCCATCGTGCGGCGCAATCTGCGCCTCTTCTTCCGAGATCGGATGAACGTCTTCTTCTCGCTGCTCGGGGCGCTCATCCTGTTCGTCCTGTACACGCTGTTCCTCGCGCGGCTTCAGATCGACGGCCTGCAGGAGACCTTTCCGCAGGCGTCCGAGCAGGACATCCGCACATTCGTCGACACCTGGATGTTCGCCGGGATCGTCATGCTGTCGACGATCACCACCGGGCTCGGCGCCCTCGTCACGCTCGTCGACGATGGCGAGACGGGTCGCTTCCGCGACTTCCTGGTCTCCCCGGTGCGCCGGACGCAGCTCGTCCTCGGCTACCTCATCGCGGCCGTCACCGTCGCGATCGTCATGTCCATGATCGTGCTGGCGTTGAGCATCCTGTACCTCGGCGTCGTCGACGGGGTGTGGCTCACGCCGCTGACCGTCATCCGCATTGCGGGCATCACGCTGCTCTGCTGCGCCGGGTTCACCGCGCTCTCAGCGCTCATCGTCACGTTCATCCGCACGACCGCCGCCTTCTCGGGTTTCGCGACGGTGATCGGGACCGTGCTCGGATTCATCGCTGGTGCCTACATCCCCGTCGGATCGCTCCCGGTCGCGGTCGCCACGACGATCAATGCGCTGCCCTTCGCTCAGGGGGCGATGCTCCTTCGGCGTGAGTTCACGGCCGACTCGCTGTCGGCCATGGTCGGCGAGAGCGCTGAGGCCGGCGAGGCCATCCGCGAGTTCTACGGCATCGACGCGTACGTCGGCGAGTTCGTTCTGCCGGCCTCCATAGCGTTCGGCGTACTCCTCGCGATGGCATTCGGCTTCACGGCCCTGTCGGCGGGTCGCATTCGCGCCCGCATCCGCTGACGCTCCCGGCACCGGTCTCAGGCGCGACTCGTAGAATGACTGCATCATGACCACCCCGCTCAGCTCCCCGACGCTCATCGCGCCCTCCGACGCCGCGATCGGCGCCGACGGCCGCGCACGCACCTACGAAGTGCGCACGTTCGGCTGCCAGATGAACGTTCACGACTCCGAGCGCCTCTCCGGCTCGCTCGAGAGCGCAGGGTACGTGCGCGCCGACGCCGGCGAAGAGGCGGACGTCGTCGTCATCAACACCTGCGCCGTCCGCGACAACGCCGCCGGCAAGCTGTACGGCACGCTGGGACATCTGAAATCCCGCAAGGACAAGCGCGCCGGAATGCAGATCGCCGTGGGCGGATGCCTCGCGCAGATGGACAAGGACGCCGTCCAGCAGAAGGCGCCGTGGGTCGACGTGGTCTTCGGGACTCACAACATGGGATCCCTCCCGAGCCTGCTCGAGCGCGCCCGCCACAACGGCGAGGCCGAGCTCGAGATCCTCGAGTCGCTGGAGATCTTCCCCTCGACGCTGCCCACCAAGCGCGACAGCGTCTACAGCGGCTGGGTGTCCATCTCGGTCGGCTGCAACAACACCTGCACCTTCTGCATCGTCCCGAGCCTGCGCGGCAAGGAGAAGGACCGCCGCCCCGGCGACATCCTCAACGAGATCCGGCTGCTGGTCGACGACGGCGCCCTGGAGGTGACCCTCCTCGGTCAGAACGTCAACTCCTACGGCGTCGAGTTCGGAGACCGCCAGGCCTTCGGCAAGCTGCTTCGTGCAGCCGGCGAGATCCAGGGGCTCGAGCGGATCCGCTTCACGAGCCCGCATCCCGCGGCGTTCACCGACGACGTCATCGACGCCATGGCCGATACCCCCGCGGTCATGCCGCAGCTGCACATGCCGCTGCAGTCCGGAAGCGACCGCATCCTCAAGGCCATGCGCCGCTCGTACCGCAGCGAGCGGTTCCTCGGCATCCTCGACCGCGTGCGGGCGAAGATCCCCGACGCCGCGATCACGACCGACATCATCGTCGGCTTCCCCGGTGAGACCGACGAAGACTTCGAAGACACGATGCGCGTGGTCGAGCAGGCCCGCTTCGCCAGCGCGTTCACGTTCCAGTACTCCATCCGCGAAGGCACCCCGGCGGCGACCATGCCCGATCAGGTGCCGAAGGAGATCGTCCAGCAGCGGTACGAGCGGCTGGTGGCACTGCAGGAGCGCATCTCGCTCGAAGAGAACCAGAAGCAGCTCGGGCGTGAGCTGCAGGTGCTCGTCTCGACGGGTGAAGGAAAGAAGGATGCGGCGACCCACCGTCTGACGGGGCGCGCCGAAGATAACCGCCTCGTGCACTTCGAGGTGCCCGAGGGCTCCGACCTCCCGCGTCCCGGCGACGTCGTGTCGGTCGTCGTCACCCACGCCGCGCCCTTCCACCTGCTCGCCGATTCGCCCGATGGCGCGCCGCTGCGCATCCGCCGCACACGTTCGGGAGACGCGTGGGACAGGACGCAGGCCGAGTCCTGCGGCGTTCCCGCCCCGGCAGCCACCTCCGGCGCGCCGCGTGCCGTGTCGCTCGGACTGCCGACGCTGCGCATCGGCGAGTGACCGCGCCCGGTCGACGCCGGCTCTGGGCGGTCGTCGGTGCCACCGGCACCGGCAAGACCTCGCTGTCCCTCGACCTGGCCGAGGCGCTGGCGTCGCGGGGGCAGCCGGCTGAGATCGTCAATGCCGATGCGATGCAGCTGTACCGCGGCATGGAGATCGGCACCGCCAAGCTCCCGGTGAGCGAGCGCCGGGGCATCCCTCACCATCTCTTCGACGAGCTCGAGGTGACCGAGGACGCGGCCGTCGCCTGGTACCAGCGCGCTGCGCGCGACGTGATCACCGGGATCCATGGGCGCGGCGCGGACGCGATCCTCGTCGGCGGCTCCGGCCTCTATGTGTCCAGTGTCGTCTTCGACTTCCGCTTCCCGCCGCACGATGAGCGTCTGCGGGCCGAACTGGAAGCCGAGCTCGACGCCCACGGGCCGGGCATGCTGTACGCCCGCCTGCGCGAGGCCGATCCGGTCACGGCGGCCCGCGTGGACCCGAAGAACGGCCGCCGGATCGTCCGTGCCCTCGAGGTTCTGGCGCAGGGCGCCGACACCCACGGCGCCGCCCTCCCCGACGTGCCGGTGCTGTGGCACGAGCCGACCACGATGATCGGCGTCGCCGTGCCGCGCGCGCAGCTCGTCGCGCGCCTCGACGAACGCGTCGCCGGCATGTGGCGCGACGGACTCGTGGGCGAAGTCGCAGCGCTGCGCGACCGGGGGCTCGAGCGCGGTGTGACCGCTCGGCGCGCGATCGGCTACGCGCAGGCGCTCGCGCAGCTCGAGGGCACGCGCACCGAAGCCGAAGCGATCGCCGAGACACAGGCGCTCACACGGCGCTACGCGCGCCGGCAGGTGTCGTGGTTCACGCGCTACGCCGAGGTGCGATGGGTGCAGCCCGCACATCCGGCGGCCGACCTCATCGCCGCGGTGGCGGACGAGGGGCCCGCCGACCGCCCCTAGACTTGGGGGATGCCGCAGACCATCGGGTTCACCAAGGGCCACGGCACGGGCAACGACTTCGTCATCGTGCCCGATCCGGACGGCGCGCTGGACCTCTCCGACGACCAGGTCGCCGTGCTGTGCGATCGCCGGTTCGGCATCGGCGGCGACGGCATCCTCCGGGTGGTGCGCACGAGCGCGATCGACGAGGGGGCGGATGCCGCGGCATCCGGTGCCGAATGGTTCATGGACTACCGCAACGCCGACGGCTCGAAGGCCGAGATGTGCGGCAACGGCATCCGGGTGTTCGCCCGCTATCTCGCCGAGGTCGGCTGGGCGACGCTGGACGGTGATCCGCTCAAGGTCGGCACGCGCGCCGGCGTCAAGACGATCACCCGCAGTGACCTCGGACTGGAGGTCGACCTCGGTCCGTGGCGTGTCGAGACGGACGACGTGCTCGTGCGGGCACGCGGCATCGGCGCGCCGCGACCCGGCCTCGGCATCGATGTCGGCAATCCCCACATCGTCGTGGCCCTTCCCGATACCCGTGAACTCGAGGGCCTCGACCTCACGGCGCTGCCGCAGCTGCACCCCGAGCCGCCCCACGGGGCGAACGTCGAGTTCGTCGTGCCGAGCGACCCGCTGGTGCGCGACGGCGTGGGGTCGATCCGCATGCGCGTGTTCGAGCGCGGCGTCGGCGAGACGCTGAGCTGCGGCACGGGCGTGGCGGCGGCTGCCTTGGCCGTGCGCCACTGGGCAGGTCCGGCTGCACCCGACCACTGGACGGTCGACGTGCCGGGGGGCACGCTCGGCGTGCGCATGCCCACTGTGGGGGACGAACGGCACGTGCTGCTCTCGGGCCCCGCGACTCTGGTCTACTCGGGCGAGGTCACGCTCGCGTGAGGTGCCGTGCCCTCAGGGCAGGTCGATAGGCGTGGTCGGCGGCGTGCCATGCCGCCGGACCTTCAGCACCCGGAAGCCGCGACCCGTCGCCGCGCGGTGCACGCTGTATCCGTGATCGAAGGTGGCGGCCAGCCAGCGCTGCAACGAGTCCGACCCGAGGTTGCGCTGTACGACGAGCCACGCGTCCGCGCGCTCGTCCAGCCGGGGGATCCACCGCTCGAGCAGGCCGTGCAGCTCGTTCTTGCCGACGCGGATGGGCGGGTTGGAGCGGATCGTGCGGAAGACGATGTCGTCGGGAACTTCGTCGGGGAGCACCGCGTTGACATTGTCGAGACCGAGCGCGGTGGCGTTGCGGCGGACGAGGTCGAGCGCACGCTCATTCACGTCGACCGCCCAGACGGTGGCGTGCGGTGACTCCATCGCGAGAGTGAGGGCGATCGGTCCCCAACCCGAGCCGAGGTCCAGCAGGTTGCCGCCCGGCGGAGGTGGGGGAGTGTTGGCCAGCAGCACGCCCGTACCGGAGTCCACGTGATCGGGGCTGAACACGCCTCCGGCGGTCGTGACTTCGACGTCGCGGCCGGCGAGGGTCACCCGGATTCGTCGCAGATTCTCGGGACTGGCGGGCGTCGCACTGAAGTAGTGGTCGGACACCATGATCGACGAGCCTAGCGGAGGACCGCCGCGCGGTGCGAGGGCCTCAACGCCGCCGTGAGGGTATGGGCCGCGGTCGCACACAGGACTAGAATTCACGGATGCCTCGAACCGCCGATCAACGGCGGAAAACGGCATCCCGAGAGGAACGAATGACGGATACGACAACACCCCAGAGCACCGACGAGACGCCGGTGGACCCGGTGGATCGCGTGCTCGCGCGCGCAGAGGCGCGTTCGGGGGTGCGCGTGTTCGGTGCGGCGCAGGCGCTTCAGGACGAGTCCACCGTCGCGACGCCCGACACCGACGGTGAGCAGTGGGATCGCGAGGAGCGCGCGGCGCTGCGGCGCGTTCCGGGACTGTCCACCGAGCTCGAGGACGTCACCGAGGTCGAGTATCGGCAGCTTCGGCTCGAGAACGTCGTGCTGGTGGGGGTGCACCCGCAGGGTGAGCAGGAAGACGCCGAGAACTCGCTGCGCGAGCTGTCCGCACTCGCCGAGACGGCCGGCGCGGTCGTCCTCGACGGCGTGCTGCAGCGTCGCCCGCACCCGGACCCCGCCACGTATGTCGGTCGCGGCAAGGCGGAGGAGCTCCGTGACATCGTCGCCGCGGTGGGCGCCGATACCGTCATCGCCGACACCGAGCTCGCGCCGAGCCAGCGCCGAGCGCTCGAAGACGTCGTGAAGGTGAAGGTCATCGACCGCACCACGGTCATCCTCGACATCTTCAGTCAGCACGCCAAGAGCCGCGAGGGCAAGGCGCAGGTCGAGCTCGCTCAGCTCGAGTACCTCCTTCCGCGTCTGCGCGGATGGGGTGATTCGATGAGCCGGCAGGCCGGTGGCCAGGTCGGCGCCGGCGGCGCGGGCATGGGCTCACGCGGTCCCGGTGAGACCAAGATCGAGCTGGACCGCCGTCGCATCCGCACGCGGATGGCGCAGCTGCGTCGCCAGATCCGCGAGTTCGCACCGGCGCGCGACGCGAAGCGGGCCGAGCGCAAGCGGCACACGATCCCCTCGGTCGCGATCGCCGGCTACACCAACGCCGGCAAGTCGAGCCTCCTGAACCGGCTCACGAGCGCGGGAGTGCTCGTCGAGAACGCGCTGTTCGCGACGCTCGACGCGACCGTCCGCCGGTCGGAGACCGGCGATGGCCGCGTCTACACGCTGACCGACACGGTCGGCTTCGTGCGCAACCTGCCCCATCAGCTGGTGGAGGCGTTCCGCTCGACGCTGGAGGAGGTCGGCGGCGCGGACGTCATCGTGCACGTCGTGGACGGGGCGCACCCCGACCCTGCCGCGCAGCTGGCGACGGTGCGCGACGTGATCGGCGACGTCGGCGGACGCGACATCCCCGAGATCGTGGTCTTCAACAAGGCCGATCTGATCGACGACGACACCCGGCTCGTGCTGCGCGGACTCGAGCCCAAGGCGCTCTTCGCGTCGTCACGGACGGGCGAAGGTCTCGACGAGCTGCGCGCCGCGATCGAGGCCGCACTGCCCTTGCCCGCGGTCGAGGTCGACGTGCTCGTCCCCTACGACCGCGGCGACCTGGTCTCGGCGATCCACGAGCAGGGCATGATCCTGTCGCAGGCCCACGAGGAGGGCGGCACCGCGGTGCACGCCCGCGTCGGCGCGCATCTCGCCGCGCGTCTGGCGCCGTTCGTCCGCCCCGCGAGCTAGTCGAGGTCGAGGGGCGGGATCCCGTCGGGCTCGAAACCGAGCACCTGGCCCAGAAACGCCACCTCGGCCTCGAGCTGGCGGATCACGGTCTCCGCACGGCGGAACCCGTGTCCCTCGCCTTCGAACGCGAGATACGCGTGCGGAACGCCGTTCTGCCGCAGGGCATCGCGCACCGCCTCGGACTGCGAGGGCGGGACGACCTCGTCGTCGAGGCCCTGCTCGATGAGCAGCGGCGTCCGCAGGCGGTCGAGCCGTGAGAGCGGAGACCGTGCGACGTAGAGAACCTCGGCGTCGGGAAGCGGCCCCACCATGCTGTCGAGGTAACGCGCCTCGAAATCGTGGGTGTCCTCGGCCAGCCGACGGAGGTCCGCGACGCCGTAGCGGCTGATCCCGGCGGCGAAGGCGTCCGAGAGCGACAGAGCGCACAGCACGGTCCAGCCGCCGGCCGAGCCGCCCGCGATCGCGAGGCGGTCGGGGTCGGCTCCACCCTGCGCCGCGAGGCCGCCGGCCGCGGCGATGACGTCGTCGACGTCGACGACGCCCCACTGCCCGAGCAGGCGCTCCCGGTACGCGCGCCCGTACCCGCTCGAACCTCCGTAGTTGACGTCGAGCACGCCGATCCCGCGGCTCGTGAAGAAGGCGATCTTTGCGGATGCCGCGCCGCCGACGTGCGCCGTCGGCCCCCCGTGCACGAAGACGACGTACGGCGCCCGTTCGTCAGCGGGGGCCGTGACGTCGGGGTTCGTCGGCGGGAAGTCGTACGCGTGGACGGGTCCGTGCGGACCGTCGTACGTCACCGCGCGGGAGCGCGGCATCCACTCCGCGCCCCACGGGGACTCGCCGCCGGCCACCAGCCGCGCTGATGCCGGATCGTCGACGTCGACGTCCCACAGCTCGGACCCGCCGCCGCCCGATCCGCTCACGAGCACGCGCGACCCGCGGACGTCCTCGATCGAGAGGCCGGCGACCGCTTCCAGGCCGACGGCGCGCGCGTTCCCCGCCGCGTCGATCACGACGAGCTCGTCCGCGCCCTGGGTCCGCACGGCGACGAACCTGCCGTCTTCGAGGACGCCGAACCAGCGCTGGCCGAGCGACCAGAGCGGACCGCCGGTGTCGGCGTCGGCGGGCGCGACCGGCGCTCGCTGCAGGTCGGCCGTCAGTCTCAGCCGCCAGAGGTTCCACCGTCCGGTCGGATCGTCGGCGTAGAGCAGGTCGTCGTCACCGATCCAGGCCGGCTGGAGCGGCGCGGTATCGCCGCCGGCGACCGTTGCCCACTCCGCCACCACGCCATCCTCGATACGACCTACGCGCAGTTCCGCGCGGTCCCACGGCATGGCCGGGTGGTCCCACGCGATCCATGCCAGGTGCGTGCCGTCGGGCGAGAGGGCCGGGTGGGCGACGAAGCGGCTGTCCTCGACGAGAGAGGTGAGGGCAGAGGCATCCCGAGCCGCACTGCCGTCGATCGGAACCTCGACGATGTCGCGGTGCGGACCCGCCGGGTCGCCATGCGTCTCGCGCACCGCCAGCAGGCGCCCGCCCTGCCACGTCAGTCCGCCGAACCGCATTCCGCCCTCGGCGGGCGTGAGCGGCCGCGGGCGGTCGGCGTCGCCGACGAACCACACGCGCTGATCGGTCTTCTCGACGAAGACGAGCCTGCCGTCGACGGCGGTCCAGGCGCCGCCGCCGTACTCGTGGACGCGCGAGCGCGCGCTCCGCGGCGCCTCGAGGAGGCTCGACACGGTTCCGGATGCCGCGGCCCGCCGCACCGTCGTACGCCCGCCCTCCTCCGGCACGGTCTCGCCCCACCAGATCTCGTCGCCCACGTACCGGGCGCCTTCCAGCCGCGGCGACGCCGCCGACACGGCCTTCGCCGAGAGCGGGGAGGGCCACGATCCGTAGGGGAGTGAGGTCGTCACGTCACCACGGTACGGCGAAACACAAGGTCACAGGGAGAGGGTTGCGAGCGCCGCTCGGCTAGCTTTGTCCCATCGTCGCCCGGGGTCGTCACGCCGGGCAGGGAGCGACAGCCGAGCCCGGCACCCGCCCGCGATGACACCGCACCTCCGGTCCACCCGGTGGTGCACCCGTCCGCGGCCGCCCGGCCTTTCCGTCCCCCATCCGAGAGCACGCCATGTCGATCGACCTCAGCGCCCCGCCGGTGCCGTTCTCGTTCGAGATCTATCCGCCGCGCACCGACGCCGGCATCGTCGCGCTGCACGAGACGATCCGCCGGCTGGCCGGCGTCGGCCCCCGGTTCATCTCCGTGACCTACGGCGCGGGCGGCTCCACCGGCGGGCGGTCGCTCGACCTCCTCCGGCACATCCTGCGCGAGACATCCGTCGCGCCGCTGGCACACCTGACCTGCGTCGGCAACACGTATGCGGGAGCCAACGCGCTCATCCGCGAGTTCCTCGACGCGGGGGTCACGAGCTTCCTCGCGCTGCGCGGAGACCCGCCTGCGGGCGTCTCCGAAGAGGAGGTGTACCTGGGCGATCTCGAGAGCTCGGCGCAGCTCGTGCAGCTGATCGACCGTGTCCAGGCCGAGCGGGCCCCCTACACCGAGCAGCCCATCCCCGGCGTGCCCGGTGCCGTCCGCGTCGAGGCGCGGCCGAAGGTCGACATCGCCGTCGCGGCGTTCCCGAACGGGCACCCGCGGTCGCGGCATCCGCGCGAGCACATCGACGCGCTGCTGGCGAAGCAGGCGGCGGGAGCGACGCTTGCGATCACGCAGCTGTTCTTCCACGCCGACGACTACCTCGCGTTCGTGCAGCGCTCGCGCGAGGCCGGCGTGACGATCCCGATCCTCCCCGGCATCATGCCGATCACCTCGCCGTCGCGACTGCGCCGCGTGCTCGAGCTGAGCGGCGAGGAGCTGCCCTCCGAGCTCGCGATCGCGCTCGAGGTCGAACCCACACCCGAGGGTCAGCGCGCACTGGGCATCGCCTACGCCGCCGACCTCGCACGCGATGTGGTCGCCGGCGGCGCGCCGGGCGTCCACCTCTACGCCTTCAACAGCCACGACACGGTGCTCGCGGTGCTCCGCGACGCCGGCATCCTCACCCCTCCCCTCGAAAAGGAACCCGCACGATGAGCGACACGACCCCCGAGTTCCCCCGCGGAACGATCCTCGGCTACCCCCGCATCGGCCGCCGCCGCGAACTGAAGCGCGCCGTCGAGTCGCACTGGAGCGGTGCGATCGACGAGCACACCCTCGAGGCCACAGCGGCAGAGCTGCGACGCGCAACGCGCGAGCGCCTGGCCGGCCTCGGCCTCGGCCGCACCGACTCGGCGATCCCTGAGTCGTTCTCCTACTACGACCAGGTGCTCGACGCCGCCGTCACGGTCGGCGCGCTGCCGGAGCGCTTCGCCGACCTGCGCCGCGATGACGGCACGATCGGCCTCGACGCGTACTTCACCGCCGCACGCGGCGCCGGCGAGAACGCCCCGCTCGAGATGACGAAGTGGTTCGACACGAACTATCACTACCTCGTCCCCGAGATCGGCCCCGAGACCGTCTTCGCGCTGTCGAGCGACCGGTTCGCACGCCAGGTGGCCGAGGCCAAGGCGGACGGCTTCACCGTCCGCCCCGTGGTCGTCGGCCCGGTGACGCTTCTCGCCCTCGCGAAGGCCACGGACGGCGCTCCCGCGGGCTTCGACCCGCTCAGCCGTCTCGAAGACGTGCTGCCCGTCTACGCCGAACTGCTCGCCGCGCTGCGCGCCGCCGGCGCCGAGTGGGTGCAGCTCGACGAGCCGGCCCTCGTGAGCGAGAGCCTCCCGGCCGATGCCGCGACGCTCGCCGCCGCGGCCGAGCGCGCGTACGCCGTGCTCGGCGCAGCGACGGAGCGTCCGGCCATCCTCGTGACGGCCGGCTATGCGCAGCTCTCGGCAGAGGCGTGGACGGCGCTCGCCGCCGCACCGGTCGAGGCGCTCGCGATCGACCTCACGCGCGGCTCGGTTCCGGCGCCCGCCGCCGGCCTCGAAGGCAAGACCCTCGTCGGCGGCGTCATCGACGGCCGCAACATCTGGCGCGGTGACCTCGCCGGCGCGTGGGCCGAGCTCGAGGCGCTCCAGGCGCTCGGCGCCGCGCAGGTCTCCGCCGGCACGTCCACCTCGCTCCAGCACGTGCCCCACGACGTCGACGAAGAGGCGGCCCTCGACCCGCGCCTGGTGTCGTGGCTCGCGTTCGCCGATCAGAAGACCGCACAGGTCGTCACGCTCGCCCGCGGCCTGGCCGACGGAGCCGCGGCGATCGAGTCCGAGGTGGCCGAGGCATCCGCCGCCCTCGCCGATCGCCGGAACGCACCCGGTGTGCGCGACGGCGCCGTGCGCGAGCGCGCCGCCGCCCTCACGCAGGACGACTTCGACCGGGGCGATTACGAGGCACGCGTGGCGGCGCAGGAGGCCGCCCTCGGCTTGCCGGTGCTGCCGACGACGACCATCGGGTCGTTCCCGCAGACCGGCGAAATCCGCCGCGCGCGCGCACGCCACGGAAAGGGCGAGATCACGACGGAGGAGTACGAGCAGTTCCTGCGGGACGAGATCGCACGCGTCGTGACGCTGCAAGAGGACCTCGGCCTCGACGTCCTCGTGCACGGCGAAGCCGAGCGCAACGACATGGTGCAGTACTTCGCCGAGAACCTCGACGGCTTCGACGTCACCCAGAACGGCTGGGTGCAGTCCTACGGCTCGCGCGCCACGCGCCCGTCGATCCTGTGGGGCGACGTGTCCCGTCCGGCGCCGATCACGGTCGCCTGGTCGGCGTTCGCCCAGTCGCTCACCGAGAAGCCGATGAAGGGCATGCTCACCGGCCCGGTGACGATCCTCGCCTGGTCGTTCGTCCGCGACGACCAGCCGCTGTCCGAGACGGCGAACCAGGTCGCCCTCGCGCTGCGCGATGAGATCGCCGATCTCGAGTCCGCCGGGATCGGCGTCATCCAGGTCGACGAACCGGCCCTGCGCGAACTGCTTCCGCTCAAGAAGGCCGACCAGCCGTCCTACCTCGAATGGTCGGTGGGCTCGTTCCGCCTCGCGACGGCGGGCGCTGCCCCGGCGACGCAGGTGCACACGCACCTCTGCTACTCCGAGTTCGATGTCGTCATCGATGCCATCGCGGCACTGGACGCCGACGTGACGTCGATCGAGGCGGCCCGCAGTCGCGGCGAGGTGATCGCCGACATCGCGGAGTCCGGCTTCACCCACGGCGTCGGCCCGGGCGTCTACGACATCCACTCGCCCCGCGTGCCCTCGGTGGCCGAGGTCGCCGAGCTGCTCGACCGCGCGGCGACCGAGCTGCCGCTGCGCCAGGTGTGGGTCAACCCGGACTGCGGCCTCAAGACGCGCGGCTACGACGAGACTGTCGAGTCGCTGCGCAACATCATCGAGGCGACGCGCTCGATCCGCGACAAGGTCGGCGCGGCGGTCTAGCCCTTCGCGGACTTCTGGGAAGAGGCACCGGATGCCCCGGCCGGCGCGGCCGAGGCATCCGGTGCCTCGTCATCCACGGAGTCCGGCACCGGCTCAGCGGGCACGACCTCGTCCGCGGCGACCGGATCGTCCGAGGACGGCGCGAGCTCGTCGCTGCGGCGCTGGAGGAGCTCCAGCAGCCACAGGACGACGACAGCGACGATCACCACGAGGAAGATGTCGCCGATCGACAGCGGCTGCAGGGCGATGAGCCACAGCACCGCAAGGATGGCGATGACCACCCGCACGACGACTCGGTAGCGGGCGAGCCACGCGCCGAACCCGCGGGTGTCGAGGCCGCGTGAGGCCAGTTGGCGCCGCGCCGTGGCGTTCAGGCCGCCGACGGCGCCGCGTACCCCTGTCGCCGCCGCAGACCGTCCCATCGCCCAGCCCAGCACAGCCACGACGATCCCGAGCACGAGGAGCACGATCGCCGTGTGCCTCATCGCGCCGACCAGTTGCTCGTAGATCACGTCGAGCCCGGACGGCGAGAGGTCGAGGTCGGTCGCCACCGTCGGCATGGCGGCGTCGCCGATCGACAGGGCCAGCGCCAGCGCACCGGACCCGAGGGCGAGGCCGATGCCGGTGCCCAGCACCGCCGTGCTGCGTCGACGTGCCACGGCGATCCCGACGCCGAACAGCACGAGCGTGAGGACCGGGAGCCACCACCCGAGCGTCGTGGCCAGCGCGTACCCGGTGCGGATCGCAGCCAGATTGTCGCCCTTGCCGACGATCACGACGCGGTCGATCTCCGGGATGAGCTGCGCTGCGTTGACGCCGTTGTCGACGAGACGCTGCTTCACGGTCTCGACGATCATGCCCAGCTGGATCCCGACGCCCTCTTCTGTCCGGACCACGAGTCCGCCGCCGTCCGACGTCGCGGCGGTCGTCAGGGCGCGGTGGGCGGCACGGGTGGCGGTGGCCCAGACGTCGGCGAAGGCCTCCGACTCGACGACGCGCGTGACGGCCTCCGTCACGAGGTTCTCCAGGCCGTCGGCAGCGGGCGCCTCGAGCAGCGTCAGCGCCTGCGCGGCGCGCGGCGGGAAGCCGTCGATGCCGGCGATGCCGCTGAAGACGCTGCTCGTGAAGTCCTGGAAGTCGACGCGGGCGTTGATCGCCTTCATCGTCTCGTCGATGACCATGTCCTGTACGGCGGCGTCGCTCACCAGGGGTGCGAGCGTCGAGACGAACGCATCCTCCTCCACGAGCTGGACGCGCGCCCACGCGGTGACGATGGAGACCGGCACGAGAACGGCTGCCACGACGATGCAGATCGCCGAGACGACGGATCGCCAGCGCCCGCCGGCCCGGCGCTGGACGGTCGACGGCGCCGCGGCGGCGGCGAGGCGTGCATTCTCGGATTCGAGTTCGCGGATACGGGCCTCGAGATCCAGGGCGTCCGACGGCGCAGTGTCGCTCATGGCGTCATTCTGGCGGACGCAGCGCGCGTTACGTTAAGGATCACCCGCCGCGGGTGATCAGACCGCGCGCAGCACCGCCACGACTTTGCCCAGCACGACGGCGTCGTCGCCCAGGATCGGCTCGAAGGCGGAGTTGCGGGGGAGCAGCCACGTGTGTCCGTCGCGCTGCCGGAACGTCTTGACGGTCGCCTCGCCGTCGAGCATCGCCGCCACGATCTCGCCGTTGTCGGCGGTCGCCTGCGCGCGGACGACCACCCAGTCGCCGTCGCAGATCGCGGCGTCGATCATGGACTCACCCGACACCTTGAGCATGAAGAGATCGCCCTTGCCGACGAGCTGGCGAGGCAGGGGGAAGATCTCCTCCACCTGCTGCTCGGCGGTGATGGGCACACCGGCGGCGATACGCCCCACGAGCGGCACCAGTGCAGCGTCGCCGACGGAGGGCGCCGAGTCGGCGGGGTTCTCGGCCGCGCTGCCGGGGAGGTCGATCAGCACCTCCATGGCCCGGGTCTTGCCGGCGTCGCGGCGGAGGTAGCCGCTGAGCTCGAGCTGATTGAGCTGGTGCGTGACGCTCGAGAGCGACTTGAGGCCGACGGCGTCACCGATCTCGCGCATGCTCGGCGGATACCCGTGCCGTGCGATGGAGCGCTGGATGACTTCGAGGATCGCGAGCTGCTTGTCGCTCAGGCTCTTGCGTCGGCGCGTCTGCGGGCGCTCGCGCCCGGTGGCGTCGCTCATGTCGGCTCCTGTCTCGCGCGCCCCGGATGCCCCGGGGAACTGCAGCGGTCTTCGAATGTCGGAGGCCCGTGGTGGGGTTCTCGTATCGAAACCGTATCCGGCTTCGGTGTTCGATCGGCGCAGCACCACCGCGTGTCGCGTTCGAGGAATCACCGCCGAATGCGGCTGTTGACATCGTAGAACATCGAAGATAACTTCGGTACAGAGATTCGCATTCTCCGCTCCCGGCCGAGCGGAGGGTGCGAACCTCTCCCCACAGGAGGAGCAGATCATGACCGCGATCAGCATCACGACCCCAGCACTCGGCAGCATCCCGTTCGCACGGGCGGGCGCCTCGACGCGCCTGCGGCTGACCGTGCGCGGGCGCCGCGTGCTGGCGACGATCGCGGCTCTCCCCGCCATCGCGGCGATCGCGATCGCGATGGTCTCCGGTGGCAGCGCCCTGGCCTCGCGCGACGCCGGCGCTGCAGCCGGCTCCTTCGTGACGGTCACGGTCTCGTCAGGGGACTCGCTGTGGTCGATCGCCGAAGAGGTCGCGCCGGCCGCAGATCCGCGCGACGTCGTCGACGCGATCGTCCGGCTGAACGCGCTCGACGGCGCGACGCTGCAAGCTGGCCAGAGCCTGGCGATCCCCGCGGAATACGCACCGACCCGCTGATCCCGCGCCCTACCATGGGAGGGGTGAGTCCCCGCCTCGACGACCTTCCCCTCCGCGATGACCTCCGGGGGATGACTCCCTACGGCGCTCCCCAGGCCCCGCTGCCGGTGGCGCTCAACGTCAACGAGAACACGCATCCCGTGCCGCAGGACGTCGCCGACGACATCATGGACTCGATCGCGCTGGCCCTTCGCGACGTGAACCGCTACCCCGACCGCGAGTTCACGGCCCTGCGCGAAGGCTTCGCCGAGTATCTCGGGCACGGGGTCACGCGAGAGCAGATCTGGGCCGCGAACGGCTCGAACGAAGTGCTTCAGCACGTGCTGCAGGCCTTCGCCGGACCGGGGCGCACCGCCTTCGGCTTCGGCCCGACCTACTCGATGTATCCGCTCCTCACGCGTGCGACGGGAGCGGAGTGGGTCGCCGGCACGCGCGGTGCGGACTACGTCGTCGATGCGGCGGACGCGGCCGCACAGGTGGCGGACGCCGCGACCGACGTCGTGTTCCTCTGCTCTCCGAACAATCCGACGGGCACCCCGCTCGGTCTCGACGTGATCGAGGCCGTCTACGAGGCGTCGAGAGGCGTCGTCGTGGTCGATGAGGCGTACTTCGAGTTCGCGCCCCGCGACGAGCGGTCCGCGCTCACGCTGCTTCCCGGGCGCGAACGTCTGGTCGTCTCCCGCACGATGAGCAAGGCCTTCGCGTTCGCGGGCGCGCGCGTCGGCTATCTCGCCGCCGACCCGGCGTTCGTGGACGCCCTGCGGCTCGTACGCCTGCCCTACCATTTGAGCGCGCTGACCCAGGCCGCGGCATCCGCTGCTCTTCGTCACGCTCCGACGATGCTGCGCATGGTCGACGACATCGTCGCCCAGCGCGACCGCATCTCGGCGACGGTGGAGGCTCTCGGCTACGTTCCCCACACGACGTGGACGAACTTCGTGCTCTTCGGCGGCGTCACCGATCCGGCCGTGACGTGGCAGCGTCTGTACGACCGCGGCGTGCTGATCCGCGACGTCGGCATACCGCACCACCTCCGCGTGACAGCGGGCACCGAGGACGAGACCACCGCGTTCCTGGACGCCCTTGCCTCGCTAGAATCTGACGCATGAGCGCCGCATCGCGTACCGCCTCCGTCCGACGCTCCACCAGCGAGTCCACCGTCGAGCTCGAACTCGACCTCGACGGCACCGGCCGCAGCCGCATCGACACGACGGTGCCGTTCTTCGACCACATGCTCACGGCGTTCGCCAAGCACTCGCTCACCGACCTGACGGTGCGCGCCTCGGGCGACACCGACATCGACGCCCACCACACCGTCGAAGACATCTCGATCGTGCTCGGTCAGGCGATCCGCGAGGCGCTCGGCGACAAGGCCGGCATCTCTCGCTACGGCGACGCCCTCGTCCCGCTCGACGAGGCGCTCGCACAGGCCGTCGTCGACATCAGCGGCCGTCCTTATCTGGTGCACACCGGCGAGCCGGCGGGCTTCGAGCACCACCTCATCGGGGGCCACTTCACCGGGTCGCTCGTGCGCCACACGTTCGAGGCGATCTCGTTCAACGCCGCGCTGACGGTGCACGTCAACGTCATCTCGGGCCGCGACCCCCATCACATCGCCGAGGCGGAGTACAAAGCGTTCGCGCGCGCGTTCCGTCAGGCGAAGGCGCTCGACCCGCTCGTGGACGGCATCCCCAGCACGAAGGGCGCTCTGTGAGCTCCAAGCCGGTCGTCGCGGTCCTCGATTACGGATCGGGCAACGTCCACTCGGCCGTCAAGGCGCTCGACGCGGCGGGCGCCGACGCCCGTCTCACTGCGGACCGCGGGATGATCGCCGACGCCGACGGACTGGTGGTCCCCGGCGTCGGGGCCTTCCGCGCCGTCATGGAGTCGCTCAAGGCGATCCGGGGCGACGAGCTCATCGGGCGCCGGCTCGCGGGCGGCCGCCCGGTCCTCGGCATCTGCGTCGGCATGCAGGTGCTCTTCGAGCGCGGTGTGGAGCGCGGCGTCGACACCGAAGGCCTCGGGGAGTGGCCGGGCGTGGTCACCGAGCTCGACGCGCCCGTGCTTCCGCACATGGGCTGGAACACGGTCGAGCCGGGAAGCGGATCGCGGCTGTTCCGCGGACTCGAAGACGAGCGCTTCTACTTCGTGCACTCGTTCGCCGCGCAGAAGTGGCTGCTCGACGTCCAGCCGCCGTTCCCGCAGCCGACGCTGACCTGGTGCACCTACGGGCAGCCGTTCCTCGCGGCCGTCGAGAACGGACCGCTCTCGGCGACACAGTTCCACCCCGAGAAATCGGGGGACGCGGGCATCCGTCTTCTCGCGAATTGGATCGACGGCCTCGGCGGGGCTACCCTCTGAGATCGTGCCGTCTACGGGAGCTCCCTCCTCCCGAGACCTTCCCGCACGAGGAGCCATGAACGATTTCGCCTCTACGCCCGAGCTGATCCTGCTGCCCGCCGTCGACGTCGCCGACGGCAAGGCGGTGCGCCTCACCCAAGGGGAGGCGGGCACCGAGACCAGCTACGGCGATCCCGTCGACGCCGCGCTCGACTTCGCCCGCCAGGGTGCGCAGTGGATCCACCTCGTGGACCTCGATGCCGCCTTCGGCCGCGGCTCCAACGCCGGCATCCTGCGCAAGGTCATCAAGCAGGTGCGCGGCGTGCAGGTGGAGCTGTCGGGAGGCATCCGCGACGACCGCACGCTCGAGGCGGCGCTCGAGAGCGGTGCCGCGCGCATCAACCTGGGCACCGCGGCGCTCGAGAACCCCGAGTGGGCCGCCGACGTGATCGGCCGCTACGGCGACGTCATCGCGGTGGGCCTCGACGTCCGCGGCACGACGCTCGCCGCCCGCGGGTGGACGCGCGAGGGCGGCGACCTGTGGACCGTGCTCGACCGGCTCGAGTCGGCCGGGTGCAGCCGCTACGTCGTCACCGACGTCACCAAGGACGGGACGCTGCAGGGCCCCAACGTCGACCTGCTTCGCGAGATCACCACGCGCACCCCCAAGCCGATCGTGGCGTCGGGTGGTGTCTCGAGCCTCGACGACATCGCCGCACTGCGCGAGCTCGTGCCACTCGGTGTCGAGGGCGCGATCGTGGGCAAGGCGCTCTACGCGGGTGCCTTCACGCTCGCCGAGGCTCTGGATGTCGCCGGACACTGATCCTCTCGCCGATTCGGCAGGCGTCCCCTGGGAGGGGCGCAGCTTCCACGCGAACCCGCATGCGGGGGATGACGGCAGCGCCGATCCGGCGCTCCTCGCCGCGCTGACGTCCTTCCGGGCGGGCGGCGGTGGCCAGAGCGAGGTCATCGACGCGTACCGCACCGCGCGACTGCTCATCCCTCTCCTCGCGGAGAAGGGCGACGAAGGCATCGGAGCGCACGGCCTCGCCGTCGACAAGACGCAGGAGCTGTCGATCGTCACCGTCGCCGCCCCCGACGGCCGGCGCGTGCTGCCGGTCTTCACGTCGGTCGAGGCGATGGGGAGATGGGATGCCTCGGCGCGCCCCGTCCCCGCCGAGGGGGTGCGCACGGCCGCTGCGGCCTCCGCCGACGACACCGACCTGATCGTCATCGATCCCGGCTCGCCGACCGAGTTCGTCATCCGCCGCCCGGCGGTCTGGGCGATCGCTCAGGGCCAACCCTGGGAACCGAGTTTCGTCTCGCCCGAGGTCTTCGCGGGGCTCCAGCAGAGCATCGGCGGCGAGCTCGCGGTGATCGACCTCTCGGTCGAGGCTGGTGATCCCGACGCGCGCCTGCGCGGCCCGGAACTCGTCGTCCGCCTCGAGCTGATCCACGGGCTCGAGAAGGAAGAGCTCGACGCGGTGCTCTCGCGCCTCGCCGCGCGGTGGGCCGCCGATGACCGCATCGCGGTGCTGGTCGATTCGCTCACCGTCAAGCTCGTGCGCGCCTGACGCTCGCTGCCGGCGCCGGCCACCGGCACCCGGACGCCGCCGCCGGCCACCGGTGTCGGTGCGGCCTCTTGCCCCGCCCGGCGCTCCGGCGGAGGATCGGTGCGATCGAGTCGTCGAGGCGCGCCGTACGGGCCGACGTCCTCCTGCGCGTCCTGGCGCCTCGCGACCAGGGAGGCGAGCAATGGACGGCGGCACGATGAGGGACCAGTACGGCGCGGCGCTCGAAGCCGCGCACCGTCACGCGCAGGCGTGGCTCGAATCGGTGGAGGAGCGACCGATCCGCCCGGACGCCGACGTGGACGTCATCCTCTCGCGCCTTGCACGGGTGCTGCCCGATGAGGGGAGGGATGCCGCCGCCGTCGTCGAGGAGCTGGTCGAGGCATCCGCTCCCGGCCTCATGGCGATGGGGTCGTCGCGGTTCTTCGGGTTCGTGATCGGCGGTGCCTACCCCGCCGCGCTCGCGGCCGACTGGCTGGTGTCGGCGTGGGATCAGAACACGGGCTCGCGGCAGCCGACGCCGGCGACCGCAGCTCTCGAGGAGGTCGCGGCGGAGTGGCTCCTCGATCTCCTCGGGCTTCCGGCCGAGAGCGGTGTGGGCTTCACGACCGGCGCGACGATGGCGAACACGTCGTGCCTCATGGTGGCGCGAGACGCGGTCCTGCGGCGGGCGGGAGCCGATCCGCTGGCGGGACTGCAGGCAGGACCCCGCATCCGCTTCCTCGCGGGCGGAGCCGTGCACACGTCGGTGGTGCTCGCCGGCCGGCTTGCGGGGCTCGGGGTTCCCGCGACCGTCGGCGCCGACGAGGAGGGTCGCATCGATGTGGACGGACTCGCGCGGGCCTTGGCGGACGACGAGGCGCCCGCGATCGTGGCGCTGCAGGCGGGCGATGTGCACTCCGGCGCCTTCGACGATTTCGCCTCGGCGATCACGGTCGCCCACGAGGCGGGGGCGTGGGTGCACGTCGACGGCGCCTTCGGGCTGTGGGCGGCGGTGAGCCCTCGCCTTCAGCGGCTGACAGCGGGTCTCGCGCGCGCCGACTCGTGGGCGACGGACGCGCACAAGACCCTGAACGTTCCCTACGACTGCGGCGTCGCGATCGTCCGCGACGAGGCCGCGATGACCGCCTCGCTCGGCGCGCACGCGGCGTATCTGCCCGCGGTGGCGAGCGTCTCGGATCCCTACGACCGGGTCGCCGAGCTCTCGCGCCGCGCGCGGGGAGTCACCGTCTGGGCGGCGCTCCGGTCGCTCGGGCGCGATGGCGTCGTGGGTCTCGTGGACGGACTCGCGGATGCCGCGACCGCGCTCGCCTCGGGGTTCCGCAGCATCCCCGGACTCGAGGTGATCAACGACGTCGTCTTCACGCAGGTGTGCCTCGCCGCGCGCGACGACGCCGCGACGCTGGCGCTGGGGGAGTGGCTGCGCGACGAGGGGACCGTGTGGGCGTCGTCTTCGACGTGGCGCGAGCGAGCGGTCGTGCGCTTCGCCGTGAGCAACTTCGGGACGGATGCCGCCGCCGTGAGCCGCACGGTCGACGCCGTGGCGCGGGGCGCCGCCGCCCTCGGGCTCAGGTGACCGGCCCGGTCCACTTCTCGCCCGGCCCCTTGCCGATGGGGTCGGGGATGGCGGATGCCTCGCGGAACGCCAGCTGAAGGGAGCGCAGTCCGTCGCGCAGCGACCGTGCGTGCATGTCGCTGATCTCCGGGGCTCCCGCCGTGATGAGGCCGGCGAGGGCGTTGATGAGCTTGCGGGCCTCGTCGAGGTCGGTCTGCGTGGCCGGGTCGTCGGCGAGCCCCACCTTGACGGCGGCTGCGCTCATGAGGTGGACGGCAGCGGTCGTGATGACCTCCACGGCCGGGACGTCGGCGATGTCTCGGGAGGCTGACGCGGCGGCGCGCTCCTGCTCCTCCCAGCGGGCGTGGCGGTCGTCGTCGGAGGGCGGAATCGTGGTCACGCGCTTCTCTCTGCTAGACTTGTGCGGATTCCGGTGCGATCTGTGCCGGACCGAAAGAGGATCACATCCCACCCGCGCTTGCCGCTCCAGGCTACCGGGTCATGCACTCCGCTCCGACCGTTCTGCGCGAGGGGTAGCCGCTGGCGAGCGGGAACCGGGTGCGAAGAGCCGGCGCCCGTGCGCCAGCCGGGTGGAATGAGAACCTCTTCCGCCCGCGATGCTCCCGTGTCGCGGTGATCACCAGCCGCAACCCAAGGAGTTCCGCATCAGCGATCCCCGCACCAACGACCGCATCCGCGTCCCCGAGGTCCGCCTCGTCGGACCCGCGGGTGAGCAGGTCGGCGTCGTCCGCATCGAGGTGGCGCTGCGCCTGGCCCAGGAGGCCGACCTCGATCTCGTCGAGGTGGCCCCCAACTCGAAGCCCCCCGTGGTCAAGATCATGGACTACGGCAAGTTCAAGTACGAGGCTGCGCAGAAGGCCAAGGAAGCGCGTCGCAATCAGGCGAACACCGTCCTCAAGGAGGTCCGGTTCCGTCTGAAGATCGAGGCCCACGACTACATCACCAAGCTCAAGCGCGCCGAGGGCTTTCTCAAGTCCGGCGACAAGGTCAAGGCGATGATCCTGTTCCGCGGCCGCGAGCAGTCGCGCCCCGAGCAGGGTGTGCGCCTCCTCCGCAAGTTCGCAGAGGACGTCGCCGAGTTCGGCACGGTCGAGTCCAACCCGACGATCGACGGTCGCAACATGGTGATGGTGATCGCACCGCACAAGAACAAGTCCGAGGTGAAGACCGAGCAGAACGCTCAGCGCGCCGCGAACAAGGAGGCAGCGCGATCCGCCCGCACCGGTGCGGCTCCCGCGGCTGACGACCCGGCTCCGGCCGAGGCCGAGACGGCCACGGCCGAGTAGGCCCCCACAGACTCCCGCACCGCGGGATACCGACTCCCGCTTGGGCGGGACGTGAAACGAAGGAATGAAGAGATGCCGAAGCAGAAGACCCACTCGGGCGCCAAGAAGCGCTTCAAGGTCACCGGCAGCGGGAAGCTCATGAAGCAGCAGGCGAACCTTCGCCACAACTTCGAGGGCAAGCCCAGCCGCCGCACACGTCGCCTTTCGCAGGAGCAGGTCCTCGCTCCCGGCGACGCCAAGGTCGCCAAGAAGCTCCTCGGTCGCTGAGCGCACCGACGCACGAATAGGAAACAAACGAAATGGCTAGAGTCAAGCGGGCCGTCAACGCCCACAAGAAGCGTCGCGTCATCCTCGAGCGCGCCTCGGGCTACCGGGGTCAGCGTTCGCGCCTGTACCGCAAGGCGAAGGAGCAGGTCACCCACTCGCTCGTCTACGCGTACCGCGACCGTCGTAAGCGCAAGGGCGACTTCCGTCGCCTGTGGATCCAGCGCATCAACGCTGCGAGCCGTCAGAACGGCATCACGTACAACCGCTTCATCCAGGGCCTCGGTCTCGCGGGTGTGCAGGTCGACCGTCGCATGCTCGCCGAGCTCGCCGTGAACGAGCCGGCCACCTTCGCGTCGCTCGTGCAGACGGCCAAGGCTGCGCTGCCCGAGAACGTCAACGCGCCGAAGAGCGCCTGACGCATCAGCTGAATCCAGAAAGGGCGTCCTCCGCACGGAGGACGCCCTTTCTGTGTACCCGGAGCCCAAGGACGTCCTCATATGTCGCCTGCGGCGGCGCCTGCGTCCAGGTTTCGCCGCGCGTGGGCTCCGCCCCGCGACCCTAGACTGATGCCGTGCTCGAGAACCCTCGCTCTCCGCGCGTCCGCGCCGTCGCGAAACTGACGAAGCGCAGCGCCCGTCAGGAGACCGGACTCTTCCTCCTGGAGGGTCCCCAGGCCGCTCGCGAAGCGCTCGGCCACCGCCCCGACACCCTCGTGGAGATCTTCGCGACGCCGACCGCGATGGAGCGCCACGTCGACGTGCGCGATGCCGCGCGCGACGCCGGCCTTGATGTGATCTTCACCACGGAGGACGTGCTCGACGCGATGGCGGACACCGTGACGCCGCAGGGGATCGTCGCGGTCGCCCGGCAGGCTCCGACGTCGTTGCGCGACGTGTTCGCCGCTTCCCCGAGGCTCGTCGCCATCTGCGAGGAGGTCCGCGACCCCGGCAATCTCGGCACGATCATCCGTGCGGCCGATGCCGCCGGCGCCGACGCTGTGGTCCTCACCGGCCGCACCGTCGATCCCTACAATCCCAAGGTCGTGCGCGCGACCACCGGCTCGCTGTTCCACGTGCCGGTCGCGGTGGGAGTCGACCTCGCGACCGCCGTCGACAAAGCACATGCGGCAGGCGTGCGCGTGATCGCCGCCGACGTCGGGGGCGGCGACTTCCTCGCCTCCCGCGACCTGCTCGCCGAGCCCACGGCATGGCTCTTCGGCAACGAGGCGCGCGGGCTCGATGACACGGCGCTGGGCCTGGTCGACCTCTCGCTCCGCCTCCCGATCTACGGCGCGGCGGAGTCGCTGAATCTGGCCACGGCCGCGAGCGTCTGCCTGTACGAGACGGCGTTCGCGCAGCGCGCGGGCTGATCCGTCGCTGTTACAACACGGTTAAGACGCGACTCAATCACTGGTCGAGGGTCGGCGAGCGGCTCTAGGGTCGTCATATGACGATCGATGACAGCGCTGCACCGAAGACGTCGAACATCAACGTTCGCCGCGGCGATCCGCTCGTCGAGATCAACGACGTCCAGAAGCACTACGGCGACTTCCAGGCGCTGAAGGACATCGATCTCACCGTCAACCGGGGAGAGGTCGTCGTCGTGATCGGCCCGTCCGGCTCCGGCAAGTCGACGCTGTGCCGCACGATCAACAGGCTGGAGACGATCACGAGCGGCACGATCTCGATCGACGGCAAGGAGCTGCCCAAGGAGGGCAAAGAGCTCGCTGCCCTGCGTGCCGACGTCGGCATGGTCTTCCAGTCCTTCAACCTGTTCTCGCACCTGACGATCCTCGACAACGTCACACTCGGCCCCATCAAGGTGAAGGGCATGAAGAAGGCCGACGCCGAGAAGCTCGGTCGTCAGCTCCTCGAGCGCGTCGGAGTGCAGCAGCAGGCGAGCAAGCTCCCCGCACAGCTCTCCGGCGGCCAGCAGCAGCGCGTCGCGATCGCGCGGGCCCTCGCGATGCAGCCCAAGGTCATGCTCTTCGACGAGCCGACCAGCGCCCTCGACCCCGAAATGATCAACGAGGTGCTCGACGTCATGGTCGGCCTCGCTCAGGACGGCATGACGATGATCGTCGTCACGCACGAGATGGGCTTCGCGCGGAAGGCTGCGGACCGGGTGGTCTTCATGGCGGACGGGCAGATCGTCGAGGAGGCCACGCCGGAGGAGTTCTTCACGAACCCGAAGAGCGACCGGGCGAAGGACTTCCTCTCGAAGCTCCTGACCCACTGATCAGGTCGGGAAGCGTCTCGCGTCACCCAGGGAGGGAACCCGAAGCACCACCACACGCACGAACACTCCGCACGGACCCGAAACGTCGGACATACGGAACCAGTACGCACACAGCAACCAGGAGGAAACATGCGTAAATCACGGATCATCACGGGCATCGGCGTCTCCGCGATCGCCCTGCTCGCGCTCACGGCCTGCAACAGCGGCACGCCGGGCGCCGACCCCACTGACGGCGGCGACGGCGGCGACAGCGGCAGCGGCGCCCTCTGGGAGGTCGAGACGGATGTCTCGCTCGAAGGCAGCCCGACCTTCGACACCATGACGGAGCGCGGCGGCGTCGTCGTGGGTGTGAAGAACGACCAGCCGGGGCTCGGTATGGAGGACCCGACCACGGGGGAGCGGTCTGGCTTCGACGTCGACATCGCCCGGTGGGTCGCCGCGTCCCTCGGGTTCGACGAGGATCAGATCGAGTACGTCACGATCCCTTCGGCCAACCGCGAACAGGCGATCGTGAACGGCGACATCGACTACTACGTCGGTACGTACTCCATCACCGACTCGCGCAAGGAGCAGATCGACTTCGCCGGTCCGTATTTCCTGACAGGCCAGGGGCTGCTGGTTGCCGCCGACAATGAGGACATCAACGGCCCCGACGACCTCGAGGGCAAGATCGTCTGCTCGGTGACAGGCTCCACGCCGCTCCAGCGCATTCGGGACGAGTACAACCCGGGCGACACCGTCGAGTACGACACGTACTCGCAGTGCGTGGAGCAGCTCAAGGCGGGGTCCGTCGACGCGATCACGACCGATGAGGCGATCCTCGCCGGCTACGTGGCGCTCGAGCCCGACGCGCTCAAGATCGCCGGTGAGCCGTTCAGCGAGGAGCGCTATGGCATCGGCCTCGCCAAGGGCGACACCGCTCTTCAGGAGCACATCAACACGCTCCTCACCGAGGGCGGCGATGTCTGGACGGCGCTCTTCGAGGAGCACCTGGCTCCCGCGGGCATCGAAGGTGAGCAGCCCGAGGTCGACCAGTAAGCAATCCCGGGGGCGGCCCCAGGGCCGCCCCTTCCTTCTCTCACCGCGGACATCAGCGCATAAGGAGCACGCGTGGGCGTCATCACCGACAACATCGACCTTTGGGTGGAGACCCTGGTCGGCACGCTCATCCTGTTCTTGGCAGGCGGCTTGCTGGCGCTCATCTTGGGCACGATCGTCGGCGCGATGCGGGTCTCGCCGATCCCGGTAGCCCGGGGCGTGGGCTCGCTCTACGTGAACACGATCCGCAATACGCCTCTCACGCTCGTCTTCTTCGCGTTCGCATTCGCTCTGCCCCCGCTTCTCGGGCTCCGTCTGACAGCGCCGGTGTCGCTCACGCTGGCGATCTGCGCATTGGGCATCTACACCGCGACCTACGTCGCAGAGACCATCCGTTCTGGCATCAACACCGTGCCGGTCGGCCAGGCTGAAGCTGCCCGCGCGATCGGACTCACATTCGGTCAGGTGATGACGCTCGTCGTGATGCCGCAAGCCTTCCGCTCTGTGATCCCCCCGATGATGAGCGTCTTCATCGCGCTGCTGAAGAACACCACGGTGGCCGCCGGGTTCTCGGTCGTCAATCTCGGCTCCATGCGCAACTATCTGAGTGAGCGCGGCGAGAATCAGTTCTTCGTGATCGTGTGGGTCATGGCCATCTTCGTGGCGATGGTCCTGCTGCTCTCCTGGGCGCAGCGATCGCTCGAGAACCGATGGAGGGTGGCGCGATGAGTGCGCGACACCCGTCCGGCGCGCGAGAGCGTGCAGACCGAACGAAGGGTGGGATCCGATGAGCTCGGTTCTCTATGACGTCCCCGGTCCCCGCGCGATCGTCCGCAACCGCATCCTCGGCGTCATCACCGTCATCGTCGTCGCCGCAATCGTCGGATTCTTCGTCTGGCGACTGGCGGTCACCGGCCAGTTCTCAGCCGAGAAGTGGGCCGCGTTCACGTACACGAACGTGTGGGTCCAGTTGGGTCTGGCCACCCTCCGCACCCTTGCTGCCTTCATCGTCGCCGCGATCGGCGCATTGATCCTCGGGTTCCTGCTTGCGATCGGAAGGATGTCGGACCACGCGTGGATCCGGATCCCGGTCGGTGCAGTGGTCGAGGTCCTCCGCGCGGTTCCCGTCCTGATCTTCATGTTCCTGCTCTATTACGGGCTGCCCGTGATCGGGATTCGGATGCCGTCCTACTGGGCCGTCGTCATCGCTCTGATCGCGTACAACGGATCGGTCCTCGCCGAGGTGATCCGGGCGGGCGTCGAGTCCCTCCCGCGCGGTCAGCGAGAGGCCGGATACGCGATGGGCCTGCGCAAGGCGGGCGTGATGCGGCTCGTGCTGTTGCCCCAGGCGATCCGCGCGATGATGCCGGTGATCATCGCGCAGCTCGTCGTGACGCTGAAAGACACCGCGCTCGGCTTCATCATCACCTACCCGGAACTGCTCTTCTACGCACGGTTCCTTGGATCGCAGGCGGTGCTGGACTCGCCGATCGTGCCCGCGACCATCGTTGTCGGCGCGATCTACATCGGGCTCTGCCTGATCCTGTCGTTCGTCGCGAACACCGTCGAGAAGCGCCTCCGCAGTTCGGCCAAGACGCCGCGCGTCGCGGACGCCAACCAGCCGACGCAGGAGATCACCGACACCGAGCTCATCGTCGCGCAGCGCGGGCCGGAGAAGTAGAACAGGAGCGTCGGATCCGGCGGGGCGAGGCATCCGCTCTCGGTAGACTCGGTCTTCGTGTCTGACGCACCCGAGAACTCTGAGATCACGCCCGAGGCGGTGGAAGCCGCGGTACAGGCCGCGCTCGACGCCGTCGCCGCGGCAGGCGACACCGCCGCGCTGAAGGCCGCTCGCTCGGCCCACAGCGCGGAGGGCTCACCGCTCGCGAAGCTGAACGCGCGGCTGCGCGACGTGCCCAACGAGAAGAAGGCCGAGTTCGGCAAGCTCGTGGGCCAGGCCCGCGGGCGGGTCAACCAGGCCTTCGCGGCGCGGGAGCACGAGCTCGCCGAAGCCGAGACAGCCGCGAGGCTCGAGGCGGAGCGCGTCGACATCACGGCGCTCGCTCAGCGCGCGCGGGTGGGGGCGCGGCATCCGATCTCCCTCCTCCAGGAGCAGATCTCGGACATCTTCGTCGGCATGGGCTGGGAGATCGCCGAAGGTCCCGAGCTCGAGCACGAGTGGTTCAACTTCGACGCACTGAACTTCGACGAGGATCACCCGGCTCGCCAGATGCAGGACACGTTCTTCGTCGACCCGGTCGAGCGGCATCTCGTCATGCGCACGCACACGAGCCCCGTGCAGGTCCGCTCGATGCTCGAGCGCGACCTGCCCCTGTACGTCCTGTGCCCGGGCCGCGTGTACCGCACCGACGAGTTCGATGCGACGCACCTGCCGGTGTTCACGCAGTTCGAGGGCATCGTCGTCGACAAGGGCATCACGATGGCCCACCTCAAGGGCACGCTGGATCACGCCGCCCGGGTGCTGTTCGGCGCCGAGGCGAAGACGCGGTTCCGCGCCAACTACTTCCCCTTCACCGAGCCGTCGGCCGAGCTCGACCTGTGGCACCCGACCTTCAAGGGCGGCGCGCGATGGATCGAGTGGGGCGGGTGCGGCATGATCAACCCCAACGTGCTGCGCGCGGCGGGGATCGACCCCGAGGAGTACTCGGGCTTCGCCTTCGGCATGGGCATCGAGCGCACGCTCATGTTCCGCAGCGACGTCCAGGACATGCGCGACATGGCCGAGGGTGATGTCCGCTTCAGCGAGCAGTTCGGAATGGTGGTCTGATGCGCGTCCCGCTCTCCTGGCTTCGTGAGTACGTCGACGTCCCGCAGGATGCCGCGCCCGAGGACGTCCTCGCGGCGCTCGTGTCGGTCGGCTTCGAAGAGGAGGATGTCTTCCGCTTCGAACTGCAGGGCCCCATCGTCGTCGGCGAGGTGCTCGAGTTCGTCGAGGAGCCGCAGTCCAACGGCAAGACGATCCGGTGGTGCCAGGTGCGTGTGGCGCCTGACGGCGAGAAGGCCGCCGACGGCGGTGACGCCGTGCACGGCGTGGTCTGCGGTGCCCGCAACTTCTTCGTCGGCGACAAGGTCGTGGTGACGCTCCCGGGCGCCGTGCTGCCCGGGCCCTTCCCGATCGCAGCGCGCAAGACGTACGGCCACGTGTCGGACGGCATGATCGCCTCCGCGAAAGAACTCGGTCTCGGCGACGAGCACAACGGCATCCTGCGGCTCGTGGAGCTCGGGATCGACGCGCCCGTCGGCACCGACGCGATCGCCCTGCTCGGCCTGGACGACGTGGCTGTCGACATCAACGTCACGCCGGACCGCGGCTACGCCCTGTCGATCCGCGGCGTCGCGCGCGAGTACTCCCACGCCACGGGGGCGGCGTTCCGCGACCCCGCCGACCGCGAGTGGTCCGAGGTCGCGCCCGGGTCGGGCTTCCCGGTCGCCGTCGACGATCGTGCGCCGATCCGCGGACGGGTCGGAGCGAGCGAGTTCGTGGCTCGCGTGGTGCGCGACGTCGACCCCACCAAGCCGACGCCCGCCTGGATGGTGGCACGCCTCACGCTCGCCGGCATCCGCTCGCTCGGCATCCTCATCGACATCACCAACTACGTGATGCTCGAGCTGGGTCAGCCCATCCACGGGTACGACCTCGACAAGCTCCAGGGTGGCATCACCGTCCGCCGCGCCGCCGAAGGCGAGAAGCTCGAGACGCTCGACGGCAAGGTGCGCACCCTCAGCGGCGAGGACCTTCTCATCACCGACGACTCCGGCCCCATCGGCCTCGCGGGTGTGATGGGCGGCGGCACCACCGAGATGAGCGCGTCGACGCGCAACGTGCTCATCGAGGCGGCGACGTTCGACACCGTGTCGATCGCCCGGACCGCCCGCCGGCACAAGCTCCCGAGCGAGGCGTCACGCCGCTTCGAGCGCGGTGTCGACCCGCTCGTCCCGTTCGTGGCCGCCCGCCGTGTCGCCGATCTCATGGTCGAGTACGCCGGAGGCACGAGCGACGACGAGCTCGGCGGCGCCCTCTTCGCCGAGGTGTTCATCGCAGGCATCGAGCTTCCCCCGCTGTTCGTGCAGCATCTCATCGGCGTGGCGTACACCGACGAGCAGATCGAGAACGCGCTGCGCCTGATCGGCTGCGAGGTCGTGCCCAACGAGGACGACGCCGCGGGCTGGCAGGTCATCCCGCCGTCCTGGCGCCCCGACCTCACCGACAAGTGGACGCTGGCGGAAGAGGTCGCCCGCATCGAGGGCTACGACCGCATCCCCTCGATCCTTCCCACCCCGCCGTCGGGTCGCGGCCTCACCGCCGCGCAGCAGGGACGCCGCCGCGTCGCGAACGCGCTCGCGTCCGCCGGTTTCGTCGAGACTCCGTCGTTCGCCTTCACGACCGACGAGCTCAACGACCTCCATGGCTCTGCCTCGGGCGACCACCTCCCGAGCGTGAAGCTCGCCAATCCGCTCGACGGGCAGTCGCCGTTCCTGCGCCGGTCCCTCGTTCCGGGACTGCTCCAGGTCGCGCACCGCAACGTCTCGCGCGGCTTGACCGACCTCACCCTGTTCGAGACCGGCTCGGTCTTCCTCCCCGAACCCGGCGTGATCTACGGCACCGCGCATGTCCCGCCCCTGGCCGTGCGACCGGATGCCGCCACGCTCGCCGAGCTCGACGCGTCGATCCCGCCGCAGCGACGTTTCGTCGCGGTCCTCCTCGCAGGGAATGTGGTCGCCAAGCAGCCCGGCATCGCCCCTGTGGCCGCCGATCTGGCGGATGCCCTCGACGCCGTGCGGACGATCGCCTCGGCCGCCGGCGTATCGATCGACGTCGCCCAGGGCCAGCGTGCCGCCCTGCACCCCGGACGCACCGGCGTGCTGTCGGTGGCGGGCACCGAGGTCGGCTACGTCGGCGAGCTCCTGCCCGCCGTCGCCGAGGCATCCGATCTGCCCGGTCGTGTCATCGTCGCCGAACTCGACCTCGACCTCGTCCTTTCCCTCGCCGGCGAGAAGGTCGTCGCCGCGTCGCTGTCGGGCTACCCCGCCGCAACACAGGACGTCTCGCTCGTGCTCGGCGCCGATGTCCCGGCGTCCGAGGTGCGCGAGGCGCTCCGCGAGGGCGCCGGCGAGCTGCTCGAGTCCCTGCGACTGGTCGACGACTATCGCGGTCAGGGAGTGCCCGAGGGGGCGAAGAGCCTGACGTTCGCGCTGCGCTTCCGCGCCCCGGACCGCACGCTCACGGCGGCCGAGGCGACCGAGGCCAAGCTCGCGGGCGTGGCCGCGGCGGCGGCGCGCTTCGGCGCGACGCTCCGCGAGTAGAGCTCGCCCCGCCCCGTTCCCCGAAGCCGGGTGCACAACTCCTGCTCGACGACGCCGCACCGTCGTGGGGGCGGGGCGGGGACTGTTTCGGCAGGAGTTGTGCACGTCCTGGCGGCCCTCGCCGCCGTCCGCACGGACCTGCGCCGCCGCGCCCCGCGCCGCCGCTTGCCGAAGCCGGGTGCACAACTCCTGCTCGACGATGCCGTGCCGTCGTTCGAGCGGCGGCAGGACCCGGCGGGGAGGAGTTGTGCACGTCCCGGCGGCTCCGCAGCCGTCCGCTCCGCCGCAGGCGGATTTCCCTGCCCGACCGGCCCCGGGTCTGGTTGGGTGGTGCCATGACAGATGTCCTCATCCTCGGCGGCACCGGATGGTTGAGCGGCCGCGTGGCCGAGAAGTGGGCGGATGCCTCGGCATCCGTCACCTGCCTGGCGCGCGGCGGCCGCCCCGCCCCCTACGGCACGACGCTCGTCGTCGGCGATCGCGACGAGCCCGACGCCTATGCAGCCGTCGCGGAACGCGAGTGGGACGAGATCGTCGACATCTCGTCGAACCCCGTGCACGTGGCGGCAGCGATCGAGGACCTCGCGCATCGGACCAAGCACTGGACCTACGTCTCGACCGTGTCGGTCTACGCCTCGAACGACGAGCCGGGCGCCGATGAGTCGGCCGAGGTGCTTCTGCCTCCCGGACCCGATGAGGAGGAGGACTACGGTCGCGCGAAGGCGCGTGCCGAGGCATCCGTCCGTGCGGCCCTCGGCCGCCGCGCGGCCATCGTGCGCCCCGGGCTCATCGTGGGCCCGGGCGACCCCACCGATCGCTTCGGCTACTGGGTGGCGCGGCTCGCGCTCGCCGGGGACGGCGACGTGCTCACGCCGACGACCGAGAGTCGCGGCGCACAGGTGATCGATGTCGACGACCTGGCGGACTTCGTGGTGGCCGTCGGCCGCGAGCGGTGGACCGGCGTCGCCAACGCGGTCGGCGACCCGGTGCCGCTCGACCGGCTCCTCGACGACGCCGCCGGGGTCGCCGGGCACACCGGCACGAGGCGCCCCGCCGGCGACGAATGGCTCGAAGCCCACGATGTCGCCTACTGGATGGGTCCGCGGTCGCTCCCGCTGTGGCTGCCGGCCGGGATGTCCGGCTTCTGGACGCGGTCGAACGCGGTCTACCGTCTGCTGGGCGGCCGGTTGCGTCCGCTCGCGGAGACGCTCACCCGCGTACTCGCCGACGAGCGTGAGCGCGGCCTGGACCGTGACCGACGGTCCGGGCTCGCCCGCTCCGAGGAACTGGCCCTGCTCGAGGCGCTTCGCAGCTGACGCCGTGTGACGAGGCGGATTTGCGGATGCCGCGACCCGCCCGCTATCGTCACCGCATGCCTTCGGCCGCCCAGGAGTTCGCGTCGCTCGTCTCGAGCGCCGCTCCCGCGCGCCGACGCCGTCTGGGCGGGCGCCGACTCTAGGCGACCCTGCGAGAGGTCCTGTCGTGGACCCTGCGGGCGTCGCCGTCTCCGGCCTCTGCACCCAGACTCTAAGGTGGAATCCATGACATATTCGGTCGCCGTCTCCGGCGCATCCGGCTATGCGGGCGGCGAGATCCTGCGGATCCTCGCCGCGCATCCCGACGTCGAGATCCGCACCGTCACCGCCCATTCCAACGCGGGACAGCCGCTCATCCAGCACCAGCCGCACCTGCGTTCGCTCGCACACCTCACCCTCTCCGAGACCACGCCCGAGGTGCTCGCCGGGCACGACATCGTGTTCCTGGCCCTGCCTCACGGGCAGTCCGGCCAGTACACGGATGCCCTCGGCGACACGCCGCTGGTCATCGACGCCGGCGCCGACCACCGGCTGGAGTCGGCCTCCGACTGGAACGCCTTCTACGGCGGTGCCTTCCACGAGCCGTGGACCTACGGCGTGCCCGAGCTGCCGGTGGACGGCGGGAAGCAGCGCGAACGGCTGGTCGGGGCATCCCGCATCGCCGCCCCCGGCTGCAATGCGTCGACGGTGTCGCTGTCCCTGGCGCCGGGGGTCGCTGCCGGCGTGATCGACCCGTCCGATATCGTCACCGTGCTGGCGGTCGGACCGTCGGGGGCGGGCAAGGCTCTCAAGCCGAACCTGCTCGCGAGCGAGATCCTCGGCACCGCGAACCCGTACGCCGTCGGCGGGACGCACCGTCACATCCCCGAGATCGCGCAAGCGCTGCGCGGAGCCGGCGCCACCGGCGACATCCGGATCTCGTTCACGCCGGTGCTGGTGCCGATGGCGCGCGGGATCCTCGCCACCTCGACGGCGCCGATTCCGGCCGGTGTGTCCGATGCCGAGATCCGCGCAGCCTGGCAGGACGCCTACGCAGGCGAGGCCTTCGTGCAGCTCCTGCCCGCCGGAGACTTCCCTCGCACCGGCGACGTCTTGGGCGCGAACACGGCACTTCTGGGGCTCGCGATCGACCGCGCCGCGAACCGGGTCGTCGTGGTGACCGCAGTCGACAACCTCGTGAAGGGCACGGCGGGAGCCGCCGTGCAGTCCATGAACATCGCGCTCGGCCTGGCCGAAGGCACGGCGCTGAGCGTGAACGGAGTCGCGCCGTGAGTGTCACCGCGCCGCAGGGTTTCGAAGCCGCCGGCGTCGCCGTCGGGCTCAAGTCGACCGGCAAGCCGGATGTCGCCGTCGTCGTCAACCGCGGTCCGCTCAAGGTCGGCGCGGCGGTGTTCACGTCGAATCGCGCGAAGGCCAACCCCATCCTCTGGTCGCAGCAGGCCATCCGGGACGGCGTCGTCGAAGCGGTGGTGCTGAACGCCGGGGGAGCCAACTGCTTCACCGGTTCGTTCGGTTTCCAGACCACCCATCAGACGGCTGAGAAGGCAGCCGAACTGCTGGGCGTGAGCGCCGGCGACATCCAGGTCTGCTCGACGGGGCTCATCGGCACCGGCGACGAGGTCTTCCGCGCCAAGGTGCTGGCGGGCACCGAGCAGGCGATCGCCGAGCTCTCCGCGGACGGCGGGGAGGCGGCATCCCTCGCCATCATGACGACCGACTCGCGACCCAAGCGCGCGACCGTCACGCGCGACGGGTGGTCGATCGGCGGGATGGCCAAGGGGGCGGGGATGCTCGCGCCCGGCCTGGCGACGATGCTCGTGGTCCTCACCACCGACGCGGTGCTCGACGCTGCGCAGGCCGACGCAGCCCTTCGCGCTGCGACGAGCCGCACGTTCGACCGGCTCGACTCGGACGGCTGCATGTCGACCAACGACCAGGTGACGCTTCTCGTGAGCGGCGCTTCGGGCATCACGCCCGACCCCGACGAGTTCGCCGCGGCGCTTGCGGAGGTGTGCCAGCACCTCGCGGCCCAGCTCCAGGGCGACGCCGAGGGCGCGAGCCACGACATCACCATCCGGGTCGTGAACGCCGCGTCCGAGGAGGATGCCGTCGAAGTCGGGCGCTCCGTCGCGCGCAACAACCTCTTCAAAGCGGCGATCTTCGGGAACGACCCCAACTGGGGCCGGGTGCTCGCGGCCATCGGCACGACCCGGGCCGCCTTCGACCCCTACGACGTGGATGTCTGGATGAACGGCGTGCGCGTGTGCTCGCAGGGCGGGCCCGACGCCCCGCGCGAGGACGTCGACCTCACGCCGCGGGCGACCGATCTGGTGATCGACCTCAAGGTCGGCGGCGAGACCGCGACGATCCTCACCAACGACCTCACCCACGACTACGTCCACGAGAACAGCGCGTACTCCTCATGACCGAGATCCAGGACACCGATTCGCAGGAAGCCAGCCGGAAGGCGGCGACCCTCATCGAGTCGCTGCCGTGGCTGCGACGCTTCAGCGACCAGATCATCGTGATCAAGTACGGCGGCAACGCCATGGTCTCCGACGAGCTGCAGGACGCGTTCGCCGCCGACATCGCGTACCTCCGTTACGTCGGCGTGAAGCCGGTGGTGGTCCACGGCGGCGGGCCGCAGATCTCTGCGATGCTCGACCGGCTCGCCATCCCGAGCGAGTTCAAGGGCGGCTACCGGGTGACGTCGGCCGAGGCCATCTCGGTCGTGCGCATGGTGCTCACGGGGCAGATCAATCCGCAGCTCGTCGCGAAGATGAACGCCCACGGGCCCCACGCGGCCGGGCTCAGCGGCGAGGACGCGGGTCTGTTCGGCGGTCGCCGCCGGGGAATCCTCATCGAGGGCGTGGAGCACGACCTCGGTCGCGTGGGCGACGTCGTCGAAGTCGACCCGCAACCGGTGCTCGACCAGCTGGCGGCCGGGCGCATCCCGGTCGTCTCGAGCATCGCTCCCGATCTCGACAACCCCGGGCATTCGCTGAACGTGAACGCGGATGCCGCGGCATCCGCTCTCGCCGTCGCCCTGGGAGCCGCGAAGCTGGTGGTCCTCACCGACGTCCCTGGTCTGTACGCCGACTGGCCCAACCGCGACTCGCTCGTGTCCCACCTCACCTCGACCGAGCTGAAGGCGATGCTGCCATCGCTCGAGTCGGGCATGATCCCGAAGATGCAGGCGTGCCTGGACGCCGTCGAGGGCGGCGTGGAGACGGCGGCCATCATCGACGGTCGGGTGCCGCACTCGGTCCTCGTGGAGATCTTCACCAGCAAGGGAATCGGAACAGAGGTGGTGCTCGGATGACGTGGCAGGAAGACGCGGGGCGCGACCTCGTGCGGAGCTTCGGCGAGCGGATGGCGATGTTCGTGCGCGGCGAGGGCTCCCACCTGTGGGACGCCGACGGCAAGCGGTACCTCGACTTCCTCGCCGGCATCGCGGTCGACTCGCTGGGGCACGCGCACCCGGTCTTCGTCGCGGCGCTCGCGAACCAGGCGGCGACGCTCGCACACGTGTCGAACTACTTCGCGACGCCGCCGCAGCTCGAACTGGCGGCGCGACTGAAGCGTCTCGCCGGCACCGGCGAGAGCGGACGCGTCTACTTCGGCAACTCCGGGGCGGAGGCCAACGAAGCGGCGTTCAAGCTCGCGCGCCTCCACGGCGGTGCCGAGCGTCCGCGCATCCTGGCGCTCAAGGACGCCTTCCACGGCCGCACGATGGGCACGCTCGCGCTCACCGGCAAGCCCTGGATGCAGGAGCCGTTCCTGCCGATGACGCCAGGCGTCGAGTTCATCGCCTCGACGGCCGAGGCCCTCGAGGCGGCGATCGACGAGCGCGTCGCCGCGCTGTTCGTCGAGCCGGTCAAGGGCGAGGCGGGGGTCATCGACCTTCCGCCCGGCTACCTCGCGGCGGCCCGTGAGATCACCGCCCGGCACGGCGCGCTGCTGATCGTGGACGAGATCCAGACCGGAGCGGGCCGGACGGGGGAGTGGTTCGCCTTCCAGCACGCCGGCATCACACCCGACGCGATCACCGTCGCCAAGGGCATCGGTGGAGGATTCCCGATCGGCGCGCTCATCACGTTCGGCGCCGCAAGCGATCTGTTCTACCCCGGAACGCACGGCTCGACCTTCGGCGGAAACGCGCTCGGTACGGCGGTCGCCGGTGCCGTGCTCGGTGAGATCGAGCGCGCCGACCTGGTGCGCAACGCCGCCGAGCGCGGGGAGCAGCTGCGCGCGGCGATCCTCGAGATCGACTCCGCCCTCGTCGGCGACGTGCGCGGCCGGGGCCTGCTGCTGGGCGTGGGTCTCACGCACCCCGTCGCGAAGGCGGTCGTCGCCGCAGCGCAGCAGCACGGACTCGTCATCAACGCCCCCAACGACGAGACCATCCGGCTCGTCCCCGCCCTCACGATCGGCGATGTCGAGATCGACGAGTTCATCGAGCTCTTCGCCGCCTCGCTGCGCACCGTCGAGGACGCCCTGCTGCTCGAGACACCCACGGAGGTCCACGCATGACCCGCCACCTGCTCCGCGACGATGACCTGAGCCAGGAGGAGCAGAACGAGATCCTCGACCTGGCCGTCGCGCTCAAGAAGGACCGCTGGAAGCTCACGCCCCTCGAGGGCCCGCAGACGGTCGCGGTGATCTTCGACAAGTCGTCGACCCGCACGCGGGTCTCGTTCGCCGTCGGCATCGCCGATCTCGGGGGCTCGCCGCTCATCATCTCGACGGCCAACAGCCAGCTCGGCGGCAAGGAGACGCCCTCCGACACCGCCCGCGTGCTCGAGCGGCAGGTCGCGGCGATCGTCTGGCGCACGTACGCGCAGGCGGGCCTCGAGGAGATGGCCGCCGGCACCCGCGTGCCCGTGATCAACGCGTTGAGCGACGACTTCCACCCGTGCCAGCTGCTGGCCGATCTGCTCACGATCAAGGAGCACAAGGGCGCGCTCTCCGGTCTCACGCTCGCCTTCTTCGGCGACGGCATGTCGAACATGGCGCACTCCTACGTGCTGGCCGGGGTGACGGCGGGCATGCACGTGCGGGTGGCGTCGCCCGAGGCGTACGCCCCGCGGGACGACGTGATCGCCGACGCCGACCGCCGAGCGGCCGAGACCGGCGGCTCGGTGACGCTGTACACCGACCCCAACGAGGCGGCGGCCGGCGCCGACGTCATCGTGACCGACACCTGGGTGTCGATGGGCAAGGAGGAGGAGAAGCTGGCGCGCCTGCGCGACCTCGGCGGCTACAAGGTGACGCAGGACCTCATGGCGCTGGCCAGGGACGACGCGATCTTCATCCACTGCCTGCCCGCCGACCGCGGCTACGAGGTCGACGCCGAGGTGATCGACGGGCCGCAGAGTGTCGTGTGGGACGAGGCCGAGAACCGGCTCCACGCCCAGAAGGCGCTCCTCGTCTGGCTGCTGCGGCAGGACTGAGGGCCGGCGGGGGGTGAGGGATTCGCGGGACGGATCGTGGCTCGCGTCACGATGGGAGCGGCTCAACGGCCCCGGCCGTGTCGCCGGCATCGATCTGGCGCGCGGCCTCGCCGTGCTCGGCATGTTCGCCGCCCACCTGCTGTGGATCAGCGCGCCGTTCGACTGGACGGATGCCTCCACGTGGGTCGCGGTCGTCGAGGGACGGTCCTCGATCCTGTTCGCGACTCTCGCCGGCGTCTCCATCGGACTCGTCACCGGTGGGCGTGAGCCGTTTCGCGGCGAGGATCTCCGCACGGCGCGGCTGCGGCTCATCGTGCGCGCCGTGCTGCTCTGGATCCTCGGCATCCTGCTGATCCTCACCGGCGTCCCCGTGTACGTGATCCTGCCGGCCTACGCCCTTCTCTTCTTCCTCGCCGTGCCGCTCCTCCCGCTCGGTGCACGTGCCCTGCTGACCCTCGCGGCGGTGCTCGCGGTCGTCATGCCCGTCGTGCAGGTCGCGCTCGATGATCTTCCGGTGTGGGCCACGGTCTCCGGCTCCGCACTGTCGCTCGCGATCGGCTGGCACTATCCCTTCACCACATGGATCGTGTTCCTCGTCGCGGGCCTCGGCGTCGCTCGCGCGGGGGTGACCCGCGCCGCGGTCCAGGTGCGGATGGTCGCGGTGGGCGCGGCGCTCGCGGTGCTGGGCTATGGGGCGGATGCCGCCACCGGCGCGTCGGGTTCGGACGAAGCCTCGTTCGCCTCGGCGCTGTGGACGGCGCAGCCGCATTCGAGCGGCCTCCTCGAGATCGTGGGTTCGGGTGGGTTCGCGCTCGCCGCGATGGGCTTGTGCCTGCTCGTGTGCCGGACCGTCTTCGTGTGGGTCGTGCTGCCGTTGCGCGCGGTGGGCGCGATGCCGCTCACCGCGTACGTGGGTCAGCTCCTCGTGTGGGCGTCGGTCGCGGTGGCCGTTCTCGGTCGACCGGGCGACCTCGCGGGCTTCCGCGACCTCGAGCCCTTCTGGCCCCTGGCCCTCGGCACCGTGGCCGTGTGCACAGCCTGGGCGCTGCTCGTCGGACGGGGGCCGCTGGAGTGGGTCATCGATCGCTCCTCGCGCCTCGTGGCCGGTCGG
The DNA here is from genome assembly GCF_012847295.1 of Microbacterium sp. MF43. Taxonomy (GTDB): domain Bacteria; phylum Actinomycetota; class Actinomycetes; order Actinomycetales; family Microbacteriaceae; genus Microbacterium. The sequence goes on along the minus strand of NZ_JABBDY010000002.1, from coordinate 9,069 downwards.
AGCGTCGATAGGCTGGTGCCGTGAGCGACAGCAAGGGCGAGGGAACCAACGAGGGCGCGCTCTGGGGCGCCCGCTTCGCGACAGGACCGTCGCCCGAGCTGGCGGAGCTGAGCCGTTCGACGCACTTCGACTGGGACCTGGCGCTGTACGACCTCGCGGGCTCGCACGCGCACGCGAAGGCGCTCGCCGCGGCCGGCTACCTCACGGCCGACGAGGAGACGGCGATGCACGAGGGGCTCGATGTCCTCGCGCGGGCGCTCTCCGACGGGACGCTCCGGCCGTCACCCTCCGACGAGGACGTTCACGGTGCGCTGGAGCAGGCGCTCATCCGCGCGGTCGGCCCCGAGCTGGGGGGCAAGCTGCGCGCAGGACGCAGCCGAAACGATCAGATCGCGACGCTCGTGCGCATGTACCTGCTGGATCACTCGCGCACCATCGCCCGCGACATCCTTCGTCTCGTCGATGCGCTCGTGGCGCAGGCCGAAGCGCACCCCGACGCCGTGATGCCGGGACGCACCCACCTGCAGCATGCCCAGCCGGTTCTCCTGGCTCACCACCTTCAGGCGCACGCGTGGCCGCTCGTCCGCGACCTGGAGCGGCTGCGCGACTGGTCGGCGCGCGCGTCGGTCTCGCCGTACGGTGGTGGAGCGCTCGCCGGGTCGACGCTGGGACTCGATCCGCAGCTCGTGGCGAACGAACTCGGTCTGGACAGGCCCGCGGAGAACTCGCTCGATGGAACGAGTTCCCGAGACGTCGTCGCCGAGTTCGCCTTCATCGCCGCGATGATCGGCATCGACGTCTCGCGCCTGGCCGAAGAGATCATCATCTGGAATACACGGGAGTTCGGCTTCGTCACCTTGGATGACGGCTACTCCACGGGGTCGAGCATCATGCCTCAGAAGAAGAACCCCGACATCGCCGAGCTCGCGCGGGGCAAGGCAGGTCGGCTCATCGGCAATCTGACCGGCCTGCTTGCGACGCTCAAGGCGCTTCCGCTCGCGTACAACCGCGATCTGCAGGAGGACAAGGAGCCGGTATTCGACTCGGTTCGCACTCTCGAGACCGTCCTGCCGGCGTTCGCCGGCATGATCGGCACGATGCGGTTCGACACCCGGCGCATGGCCGAGCTCGCTCCGCAGGGCTTCTCCCTTGCGACGGACGTGGCCGAGTGGCTGGTCAAACGCGGTGTGCCGTTCCGCGACGCGCACGAGATCTCCGGGCATCTGGTGCGCGTGTGCGAGGAGAACGGCATCGAGCTCCATCAGGTCAGTGACGAACAGCTGCGCTCGGTCTCGGCGCAGCTCACCCCCGAGGTGCGTGACATCCTCACGGTCGAGGGCTCCGTGGCGAGCCGAACCGGCGCCGGCGGCACCGCGCCCGTGCGTGTGGCCGAGCAGCGGGCGCACCTCGTCGAGCGCGTGCAGACCGCCGCGCACGCGCTCGGACTCTAGCGCCGTCTCCGCTCGTCGGACGTCGCGTCACCATACGGCGAGCCGGACGACACCCGCGGCGACGCACGCCCACAGCAGGCTCGCGAGGGTGCCGATGATGAAGCGCTCGCGCGCCTCCGCGGCGGCGAGCTCGGAGAACCGGCCGACGCCCTTGATGGCCACGACCACGGCGATCGCCTCGGGGAAGCCCACCACGATGGCGAGCGCGACACCCAGCCGCTCGAGGTAGCCGATGGTCGTTCCCCCGCGCAGCACTTCCCGCGCCGGCGCGTCATCGGGCACGAGACCCGGGACGGCTGCGGGCCGGAGCATGATGCCTCCGTTGTCGCCTTCTGCGACGCGACCGTGAGTGGCGGCCTCGAGCACGCGCCGGGTCACCGGGCTCCCGCCCACCGTCGCCACCGCAACACCGAGCAGGGCGATGCCGACCGCGGCGAAGAGCGGAACGTTCACCGGGAGCACGACCACCACGACCAGTGACAGGACGACCAGCGCACCGGCGACGAGCAGGGGGATGTCGCGAGGCCGCCGCGTGCTGAGGGCGACGATGACCAGCGCCGCGCCCAGCGTCGCGAACAGGAGGAGGGACATCGAGATCGCGATCAGCTCCGGGGCCAGGGTCATGCGGATCAGTTTCGCACGCACCTGTGACGCGCCTGCGAGATTCGAGGGCGCTCTGGCGGTCCCGCCGCGAACGGCGTACCTTGTGCGGCAGGGGAGAACGGCGTGGGGGCGCCGCGTCATGCGTCTGGGGACGCGAACGAGGACGCACGCCCACCGTCGTTCTGACGGTCCGTCGCTGAGCGCGGGCCGAAAGGGGACTGGGGGAGTACGTGTCACGCACACGAGGGACGCGCGCGAGCGCGTTGCGCGCCGGCGCGGCGCTGACCGCAGCCGTGACGACGGCGGGGCTGATCGCGATCTGGACAGGCGCGGCGGCCGCCGACACGCTCGTCGAGGGCCCGTTGATCGCCGATCACACCGCGGTCGCGGCATCCGAGGGGATCTACCGGCTTCCGGTCGGCGACGGCGTCGCCGCTGAGGTGTCGGGCGCGGAGAGCACGGCCGGCCTCGTCATGGTCGTCGGCACGGCACCGGGCGCGACCATCGTGGCCGCCGCGTCGGGATGGCTCCGCGCGCTGCACGACGTCGCGGAGCCCGCCGCCGATTACGTCTGGATCGAGCATCCGCACGGGGAGTACTCGAAATACTCCGGACTCGACCTCGCGGGCACGTCGGCAGAAGGCGAATGGATCGACTCCGGTGCGCCGGTCGGCGTCGCCGCGGAGGCCACGCCGGGTCGGGGAGCGCTGCTTCTGTGGGAGGTCGCTGTTCCGGCGTCGCCGCCGCTGCAGTGGCGCTCCGATGACGGCGCCGCCCAGAATGCGTCCCGCGTCTCCGCGCGGGTGTGCGGCATCGCCGAGGATCGTCTCGTTCCCGGGCAGCACGTCGGCGCACCGTGCGAGAACGCACCGCCGACGGCTGCCTTCGGCGGCGACGGCGTCGAGATCGACGAGGGGGAAGCGCTCGTCTTCGATGCGTCCGCCAGCGTCGACCCCGAGGGGGCGCCGCTGACATTCCGCTGGTCGCTGCCGGGGCAGGGGGCTGCTGCCGGGCCGCACGCGAGCTTCCCGGTGCGGGACGACTTCGAAGGGGTCGTCTCGCTGACGGCGTACGACCAGGTGGAAGGTCTCGCCGACACAGTGTCGCAGACCGTCGCGGTGCGGAACGTGCCGCCGAGAGTCGATGCGGTGACGATCGGATCCGACGAGGGCGGAGTGGGGCGAGTGCGGGCGACGGTGTCCGAGCCCGGCGACGACACCGTCACGGCGCAGATCGACTGGGGCGACGGGTCTGCTGCGCAGGCGGTGACGATCGCCGACCTGGCTGCGGGGGTCGACCACGGTTACGGCGACGACGGCGCATACACGGTCACGGTCACCGCCACCGACGACGACGGAGGGGTCGGTGCGCACGCGGTGGCGATGGAGATCGCCAGCGTGGATCCCGACCTCGTCCTCGACGTTCCCGGCACGGTGCCCTTTCCCGGCGGCGACCACGCCGTGGTGGCTGCCGGCGCTACGCTCGTCGCCACGGCTCGCGCCACCGATCCCGGAACCGATGATCTCGTGTTCACGTGGTCGAATGGACGGGGTCGCACGTTCCTGCGCGACGGCATCGCTCCGGATGCGCCGCAGAGCCCCTTCGGTCGGCCCCTGCCCGAGACGGCGACATCCGTCGAGCATGAGTTCGCATCGGTGGGGGTCGAGGCGCTGCAGGTGTCGGTCGCCGATGACGACGGTGCCCGGACGGATGCCTCGGCCGCTGTCGTGGTGACGGGTGCGTCCATCGAGCGGCACGGCGCCGGCTGGTGGATCCACGAGTTCTCCGGTGCCGGCCAGCCCGACATCGATCCGGCCACCGCGTCGGCTTATCTGCGTGCGGTGGCGGCGGTGTCGTCCGTTTTCTCCGAGGCGGACCCGCTCACCGGAACGTCGGATGCGATCCGCATCCTCTCGCCGCGGGGAGACGATGCGCGCGAGCTCGCGCGGGCGGAGCTGCTGTGCGCGTGGCTGCACTTCGCGAGCGGTGCCATCTCCTGGGAAGACACGGTGACGCTGCCGTCGGGCATCGACGTCTCGTTCGCCGCGCTGATGACCGAGGCCGAGGCGGCGGTCTCGTCGGCGTCGACGCCGTCGGAGGAGCTGCGCGAGATCCGGGGGGAGCTGGCCCTCCTCACCGAGGAGGGGCAGTGAGGAGCTCGTCCACCCGTTGAAGGACGCGCTCGAGGGCGGGGATCGCCGCTTCCTCGGTGCGCAGTCCCGCGTTGCGCACGCGAAGCGAGACCGCGCTCTCGGTGATGCCGAGCCGCGCGGCGGCATCCCGCTGCGAAAGGCCCTCCTCGAGGAGGTCGGAAACCTCCCAGCCCTCGGTGGTTCGGCGGTCGCGCAGTTCGATCAGAACGCGCACGAGCGCCTCGGCATCCGCCCCCTGCGCGCCCCCGACGATCGCGACACGCGTCGGAGTTCGCTTTGCGCGCTCGACTGCTTCGCGCGCATGCAGGAACGCGTCGCCACGTGCCGCGCGTACGTTCGCGGGCAACGGCTCCTCCACAGCGCCGACGCCGACGCCGACGCTCCACGCGCCCGTCCGGGTGAGGTGCAGCACGATCTCCAGCGCCGCCCGCGCGTCGGGGACCGCGACCTGGAGTTCGTCGCCGGCCGTGCGCTCGGGCGCCAGCGCGAGGCGCGCGCCACCGACTCCGGTGATCGCCGCCAGACCGCTCGGGACGAGGTCGGCTCCGGTGCGGCTTCCCCGCTGATCAGCCGTGATGACGAACATCGCCCTCCTTCAGGTCATGGACTTGATTGCGCCTACTTTAGCCTAAAGGCTTGATATGCATAAGCTCTGAGCCTCAAGTAGGCGGAGATGAGTCTCCCGCCTTCACACGCGAGGCGTCTGCCTCCGCGACTCGGAGGGCGACATGACTCGGAGGGCGACATGACCGGTTCCTACGAAGAGATCGCCGCCGTCTGACGGGCAGACAGCTCGCCCCGATACCACGCGAGCTTCTCGTCCAGCCGTTCCTGCTGGGCGCGCAGGGCGTCCAGCTCGCGCTGCACCGCCTCGGCATGCTCCTCGAGCAGAGCGATGCGATCGGGAAGGGTCCCCTCGTCGCGGCACAGTTCGCCGTAACGGCGAAGCTTCTCGATCGGCATCCCGGTCTCTCGCAGGCACTTGAGGAAACCCAGGGTGCCGACGTCGGCCTCGGAGTAGGCGCGGTGCCCTCCCGCGGTACGGGCCACCGGCGGAAGGATGCCCTCGCGCTCGTAGTAACGGAGGGTGTCGAGCGAGAACCCCGAGATCGCGGCGGCCTCGGCCGGCGTGTAGGTGGTCATGAGCGAAGACTAGCCCTTGACCTGGAGCGAACTCCAGGTTGCAGAGTGTCAGCATGACCGCTGATACCGCACCTTCCTCGCCTCTCGTCCTCGGCGCCATGATGTTCGGGACGACGATCGACGAGACCACCTCGTTCGCGCTCCTCGACCGATTCGTCGAGCGCGGCGGATCCTGGATCGACACCGCCGACTGCTACAGCTTCTGGGCCAGCGCCAGCGGACAGGGCGGTGACAGCGAGCGCGTGATCGGGCGTTGGCTCAGAGCCCGGCCGGGTGTGCGCGATCGCGTGCGGATCGCCACGAAGCTGGGCGCGGAGCCGCAGTGGGCCGGTTCGTGGCCCGATCGGCGCGCCGGCTTGTCACGACGCGCGGTCCTCGAGGCGTTCGCCGGAAGCCTGGACCGCCTCGGCCTGGACTCCGTCGACATGCTGTGGCTGCACCAGGAGGACCGCAGCACCCCCATCGAGGAGACCGTGGACGCGCTCGCCGAGCTGACGTCCGCCGGACGCGTGCGGCGGGTCGGGGCATCCAATCACCCCGCCTGGCGCGTCGAACGGGCACGTGCGCACGCGCGCTCCGTCGGATCGATCCCCATCGACGCCCTTCAGCTCAATGCCACTTATCTGCGCGTCCGCCCGGGAACCCGTCCGCCGGGGGTCGAGCACCGCTTCGGCGTGCTCAGCGACGAGCAGCGCGACTTCGCCGAGGCGAACGGACTCGACGTGTGGGCGTACACACCGCTGCTGTCCGGGGCCTACGACAATCCGGGCAAGCAGATCCCCGAGGTCTATGACCACCCGGGGAACGAGCGACGCCTCGCCGTGCTCGACGAGGTCGCCGGCGAGCTCGGCGCGACCCGAGGACAGACGGTCCTCGCCTGGCACGTCGCGCACGGGGTCCGGCCGATGCTCGGCGGCAGCAAGCTCGAGCAGCTCGATGCGGCGCTCGACGCCGTCCGGCTTCCTCTCACGGGTGAACAGGTCGCGCGTCTGGACGAGCCGCAGTGACGGATGCCTCGCCCCCTGCAGCGGGCGAGGCATCCGCGCGCCCGCTGATAGCCTGAACCGCGTGTCTGAAACCGTCGTGAGCGCCACCGCGCCCGCCAACGACCCGACGTTCGACAACGTCTGGGACGAGATCGTGTGGCGTGGGCTCGTGCATGTGTCCACCGACCAGGAGGCGCTGCGCGCCCTTCTCGCCGACGGACCGATCACGTACTACTGCGGCTTCGATCCGACCGCGCCGAGCCTGCACCTGGGCAACCTCGTGCAGCTGCTTCTGATGCGTCGGCTGCAGCTGGCGGGGCACAAGCCGCTGGGGCTCGTCGGCGGATCGACGGGCCTGGTGGGCGACCCGCGCCCGTCGGCGGAGCGCACGCTGAACACGCGCGAGACGGTGGCCGAGTGGGTGGGGTACCTCCGCTCGCAGGTCGAGCGGTTCCTGAGCTTCGAGGGCGACAACGCCGCGCGCATCGTCAACAACCTCGACTGGACGGCCCCGCTGAGTGCCATCGACTTCCTTCGCGAGATCGGCAAGCACTACCGCGTCGGAACGATGCTGAAGAAGGACGCGGTGGCCGCCCGGCTGAACTCCGAAGCGGGCATCAGCTACACCGAGTTCAGCTACCAGATCCTGCAGGGCATGGACTACCTGGAGCTCTACCGGCAGTACGACTGCGTGCTGCAGACCGGCGGCAGCGACCAGTGGGGAAACCTGACGAGCGGCACGGACCTCATCCACCGCGTCGAGGGCGTTCACGTGCACGCGATCGGCACTCCGCTGATCACGAACAGTGACGGGACGAAGTTCGGCAAGAGCGAGGGCAATGCCATCTGGCTCGACGCCGCGATGTGCAGTCCGTACCGCATGTACCAGTTCTGGCTGAACACCGACGACGCCGATGTGATCTCGCGGCTCAAGGTGTTCACGTTCCTCACCCGCGCCGAGATCGAGGAGTACGAGCACCTCGTGGCGGCTGAGCCGTTCCGTCGTGCCGCGCAGAAGCGCCTGGCTCTGGAGGTGACGACGTTCGTGCACGGATCGGATGCCACGGCCGCCGTTGTCGCGGCATCCGAGGCTCTCTTCGGTCACGGCGACCTCTCGTCGCTCGACGCGACCACGATCCGGCACGCGCTGGAGGAACTGCCGCACGCATCGGTGGGCGAAGGAACGTCCGTCGTCCAGGCGCTCGTGGAGGTCGGGCTCGTCTCGAGCATGTCCGAGGCGCGGCGTGCGATCGCCCAGGGCGGTGTGTCGCTGGACGGCGCGAAGGTCGAGGACGAGAGCGCGATGATCAGCGGGGCGCTGCCCGGTGGCGTGTCGGTGCTGCGACGCGGCAAGAAGACGCTCGCCGGAGTCTTCGTCACTCGCTGATCCCCGCGGCCGCCGGCCGCCCGACGTCGACGGAGGCGCATGCCGTTCACCCCGAGTCATGCGGTCGTGGCGCTCCCCTTCGTGCGAACGCCGCTCGTGCCGGCGGCGGTCGCGATCGGGGCGATGTCGCCCGACCTGCCGCTGTTCGTGCGGGGTCTGCCGCTGCACTACGGACGGACCCACGACCTCGTCTGGCTGCCTGCCACGATCGCGCTCGCTCTCGTGCTTCTGCTCGTGTGGCGCTGTCTGCTCCGGCCCGCGGTGCGCGAGCTGTCGCCGCGGTGGCTCGCCTCGCGGTTTCCCGTCGAGTGGGACGCGGGGGCCGTCGCTTCGGCGCGGGCGACTCTCGGGATCGAGCGCGAGACGTCGACGTCCGCCGATCGGCCCCGGCGGATGAATGCGCGGACGGCGCTCCTTCTCGTGGTCTCGCTCGCGATCGGCGTCCTGACGCACATCGTGTGGGACCTCTTCACCCACGAAGGGCGCTGGGGCGTGGAGGTGCTCCCGGGCCTCGACGAGCCGTGGGGTCCGCTCGCCGGGTACAAGTGGCTGCAGCACGGATCGAGCGTGCTCGGCCTCGTGACCATCGGCGTGTGGATGCTGCTGTGGTTGGCGAGCCGCGAGGTATCGGCCGTGCCGCTGCGCGTGGTGCCCGACGCGGCGCGGTGGTGCTGGTGGCTGTCGCTACCGGTGATCCTCGCGGTCGCGTGGGTCGCCGGCCTCGCCGCGTTCGGGCCCCTCGACGATGACTTCACGGTCGCCCACCTGGCCTACCGCGTCCTCCCTCCGGCGTGTGCCCTGTGGGGCGCGGCGACACTCGTCCTCTGCGTAGCGGTTCAGCTGGTGCGCCGGCAGCGCGTGGGCACTCGCGCGGAGGCGTGAGCCAGCCGGCACGCACGGCGGTGGCGCCGAACGGTCTCATGTCGCGGTGGAGCCTCGTCCGCCCCTCGCCAGTGGGCAGAGCGACCGCGACACGCCCGGGATGCAATGCCGATTCGACGGCGCCGCAGACGTCACGTAATGTCTTTCTTGTTCGCCCCAAAGGGAAGAGCGGAGAGGCCGAAGGCCCCGCCCCCTCAAGCGGAAAACACCCCCTCCAACATCTCGTCAAGAGGTGCGACTCCCGAGTCGGCGGAGGGAGCATCCTCACCGGATGCGCGGTCGATCGACCGTGGCTTCGGGTCTCCGGATCCGCCGCCTCGCCGATTTGACGAGCGGCCGGCCAGAGGATAAGATTGTGAAGTTGCCCTGCTGTGCTGGTCTGTGTGGCTGGTTGGTGGGTGCGTCCGATCCTTGAGAACTCAACAGCGTGCACTTGTCAAATGCCAAATAACCTCGTCCTGACC
>NZ_JABBDY010000001.1 GCF_012847295.1 Microbacterium sp. MF43 | reverse complement strand
GGTCAGGACGAGGTTATTTGGCATTTGACAAGTGCACGCTGTTGAGTTCTCAAGGATCGGACGCACCCACCAACCAGCCACACAGACCAGCACAGCAGGGCAACTTCACAATCTTATCCGTCGCAGTCGTGATGTCAAACCGGCGCGCCGCGACCGAGAGGTCTGACGAGCATGTTCGGGGATCACGTCCTGAGAAGGAAGACTCCCAGTCTAGACCCGGAGGTCGATCGCCTCAACAGAGGTGACTCGAAAGGGAGGTGGTCCGCCGCTTGAGGGGGGTAAGGCTCTGGGCCTCTCCGCTTCCCTGTGGGGCGAACAACAAGAACATTACGCGACGTGGGCGCGGACGTCGAATCGGGGCAGCACCCCGGGCGTGTCGGACACCGACCACTCGGGGGAAGGCCCAGATCAGACCAGAAGTGCAGGGTCGAGGCATCCGGTACCGACCGCTCGTCGTGCGGCGCAACACGACCTGCCCGTCCGATGCGGCCGCGCTAGCGTGGAGGGATGAGCGACGAACGATGGGTGTGGGGCGTCGGCCTCGCGACGATGGCGGAAGACGGCACGGTTCTCGACACGTGGTTCCCCTCCCCGGAGACCGGCCGACTGCCGCTGGGCTTCGACCCCGCCATGCCGCCGGATGAGCTCGAGCGCCTCGCCGTCCCCGACCCGCGCCGCGCGGTCACGGTCGACGTGGTGTCGCTCGAGGTCGACCTCGACGCAGCTCCGGCGTCGACGAGCGACGCCTATCTGCGTCTGCACGCCCTCTCGCACCGGCTCGTCGCGCCGAACCAGCTCAACCTCGACGGCATCTTCGGCCATCTGCCGAATGTCGCCTGGACCAACGCCGGCCCCGTGCACCCGGAGACGCTGGCGAAGATCCGTCCCTTCCTCGTGCGCGAGGGGATCCAGGTGCAGGGACTGGACAAGTTCCCGCGCCTGCTCGACTACGTCACCCCTCCCGGCGTCCGCATCGCCGACGCGTCGCGCGTGCGGCTCGGCGCCTACCTCTCCCCCGGCACGACGGTGATGCATGAGGGCTTCGTGAACTTCAACGCCGGCACTCTCGGGCAGAGCATGGTCGAGGGTCGCATCTCTCAGGGCGTCGTCGTCGGCGACGGCAGCGACATCGGCGGTGGCGCCTCCATCATGGGGACGCTCTCGGGCGGAGGCGCGCTCAAGGTCTCGGTCGGCGCTCGCACCCTGCTCGGCGCGAACGCCGGCATCGGCATCTCGCTCGGAGACGACTGCGTCGTCGAGGCCGGCCTCTACGTCACGGCGGGCACGAAGGTGGTGCTCGTGGACGAGCCGACGCGCCCCGACGGCACGCCGGTCACCGCGAAGGGCGCCGAGCTCTCGGGCCGTAACGGCATCCTGTTCCGCCGCAACTCGGTGACGGGCGCGGTCGAGGCGGTACGCCGCGCCGGCGTCGGCGTCACGCTCAACGAGGCCCTGCACGCCTGAGCGGATCGCGCTTCGGCGTCGGGGCGACCCCGCCGGGCGGTGGCTCCGCGGGGGCAGACCGTGCATGGGCTGACCCCGCCGAAGGACGAACCCCGCCGGGCGTCCCCTGCCGGGGCATCCGCTCAGCCACCCAGGATCGCCGCTCGCGCCGCGCCTCGTTCGTCATCCGAGATGACACCACGCGTATGCAGGTCGTCGATCTCGGACAGGCGCTCCTCGAGCGACTTCGCGGGCGCGCGCCCGCCCGCAGCCTCGGCCGGCGCCGGGCGCAGCACGTCGCTGTCGAGCACCTTCGCAGCGAGCGCCGCATCGACCGTGAGCGGGTCGTGGCCCGCCCTCTTGATGACCGCGTACTTGCGGATGCCGATATAGACCGAGACGGCCAGGCCGATCAGGGCGATGACGAAGAACACGGCGAAGATCCCCGCGAAGGCCGCGGGCAACCCCGGGTTCACGATCTCCGGATCGACGGGAGGCATGAAGTCAGCACCGACCATGACCACACCATAACGCCCCGGACGCGCGCCGCCCGGCACGCGTGGGCAGGCGCTCAGACCCCGGGGTAGTTGCGCTCGCCTGCGCCGATGTACAGCTGCTGCGGACGGCCGATCTTCGTCTGCGCGTCACCGGCGGCCTCGCGCCACTGCGCGAGCCAGCCCGGCAGGCGCCCGATCGCGAAGAGCACGGTGAACATCCGGGTCGGGAAGCCCATGGCCTTGTAGATCACACCCGTGTAGAAGTCGACGTTCGGATAGAGGCGGCGCTCCTTGAAGTAGTCGTCGCTGAGAGCGATCTCCTCGAGCTGCTTGGCGAGGTCGAGGAGCGGATCGCTCACGCCGAGGGCCTCGAGAACCTCGTCGGCGGACTCCTTGACCAGCTTCGCGCGAGGATCGTAGTTCTTGTACACGCGGTGCCCGAAGCCCATGAGCTTCACGCCGTCTTCCTTGTTCTTCACGCGCTCGACGAATCGCTGCACGCTCTCACCGGAGTCGCGGATGCGTCCGAGCATGTCGAGGACGGCCTCGTTCGCGCCGCCATGCAGCGGCCCGTACAGCGCATTGATCCCGGCGGAGATCGACGAGAACTGGTTCGCGCCGGTCGATCCGACCAGGCGGACAGTGGACGTGGACGCGTTCTGCTCGTGGTCCTCGTGCAGGATGAGCAGGCGCTCCAGCGCCCGCGACATCACCGGGTTCACCTCGTAGATCTCGGACAGCACGCCGAAGTTGAGCTTGAGGAAGTTGTCGACGAAGCCGAGCGAGTTGTCGGGGTACAGGAACGCCTGCCCGATCGACTTCTTGTGCGCGTACGCCGCGATCACGGGCAGCTTCGCGAGCATGCGGATCGTGTTGAGCTCGACGTGCTCGGGGTTGTTCGGGTCGGACTCGGCCTCGTAGTACGTCGAGAGGGCCGACACGGCTGACGACAGCACCGACATCGGGTGCGCGGTGTGGGGCAGTGCCGAGAAGAACCGCTTGAGGTCTTCGTGCAAGAGGGTGTGGTGACGGATGCGGTCGTCGAACGCCGCAAGCTCATCGGCCGACGGCAGCTCGCCGTAGATCAGCAGCCAGGCGACCTCGAGGTACGTGCTGTTCTTCGCCAGCTGCTCGATCGGGTAGCCGCGGTAGCGCAGGATGCCCTGGTCGCCGTCGATGTAGGTGATCGCGGACTTCGTCGCCGCGGTGTTGACGAAGCCGTAGTCCAGCGCCGTGTGGCCGGTCTGGCGCGTCAGCGTCGAGAAGTCGATGCTCGGCGTTCCGTCGGTGCCGCGAAGGAGCGGGAACTCGGCGGTCGTGTCGCCGATCGAGAGGGTGGCCTTGTCGTGCTGGGTGCCCGCGTCGCTCACGGCGCCTCCTCGCGATTTCTGTCGTGTTGGGGGTGTCGTCCGCCTCGCGGACGCACAGGAGGCGCCTTCCGAGAACGGCAGCGGGGACGGGGATGCCGCGCCGCCGCGTCATTACAGCCTAGTGCGCTCGCAGGCCTACTGCGGACACCGCCAAAGGGTCCCGGCATCCGATGGAGGAATCCTCACGCACCGTCGGCGAGCCGCGCCGCGGCGGCGGCGACGCGCTCATCGGGCGCCGTCAGGGACAGGCGCACGTGCTGCGGGAAGTGGGTGCCGTAGAAGTGGCCGGGGCCCGCGAGGATCCCGAGGTCCGCCAGCCGACCGAGGCTGTCCCACGCGTCGCGGCCCTCCGTCGCCCAGAGGTAGAGCCCGGCCTCGCTCGAGTCCACGCGGAACCCCGCCGCCTCGAGTGCCGGCTTGAGCACCGCACGCCGGCGGCGGTAGCGCTCGCGCTGGACCTTGACGTGGTCGTCGTCGCCGAGCGCGGCGACCATCGCTGCCTGCACCGGGGCGGGCAGCATGAGACCGAGGTGCTTGCGCGCCGTGAGGAGCCGCGCCACGATCGCCGGGTCGCCGGCGAGGAACGCCGCACGGTACCCCGCGAGGTTCGACTGCTTGCTGAGCGAGTACACCGACAGGATGCCGGTGAGATCGCCGCCGGTCACGCGAGGATCCAGCGCGGACGGGATCGGCTCGCGATCCCACGGTGCGTCCCACCCGAGTTCCGCGTAGCACTCGTCCGATGCGAGCACAGCCCCGAGCACGCGGGTACGCGCGACGGCGGCCTGCAGGGCCGCAACATCGAGCACGCGCCCGTCGGGATTGCCGGGAGAGTTCACCCAGGCCAGCCGGGTCTCGGCCGGCCACGCGGCGGGGTCGTCGGATGCCATCGGAGTGGCCCCCACGAGCCGGGCCCCGACCTCGTACGTCGGGTAGGCGGCGCGGGGGTGGACGACGACGTCGCCCGGTCCGAGGCCGAGCAGCAGCGGAAGGAGCGCCACGAGCTCTTTCGAGCCGACGGTGGGGAGCACGTGATCAGCCGTGAGTCCCCGAACACCCCGACGACGGGCGTACCAGTCGGCGATCGCGGTGCGCAGCGCGGGCGTACCCACGGTCTGCGGATAGGCGTGGGCATCCGTCGCGGCACGCAGTGCCGCGGCGACGACGTCGGGGGTCTCGTCGACCGGGGATCCGATCGACAGATCGACGATCCCACCCCCGTGGTTGCGCGCTCGTGCGGCATAGGGTGCCACGGCGTCCCACGGGTAGTCGGCGAGGTCGGAGACACCCATCAGCGGGCCCCCTCGAACGAAGCGGTCACTCTGCCTGCGGCGGGAGTGCGGCGATGATCGGGTGGTCCTTGTGGATCACGCCGACCTTGGCGGCGCCGCCGGGCGAGCCGATGTCGTCGAAGAACTCGACGTTGGCCTTGTAGTAGTCCTGCCACTCGTCGGGCAGGTCGTCCTCGTAGTAGATCGCTTCGACGGGGCACACCGGCTCGCAGGCGCCGCAGTCGACGCACTCGTCGGGGTGGATGTACAGCGACCGTTCGCCCTCGTAGATGCAGTCCACCGGGCATTCGTCGATGCATGCGCGGTCTTTCACGTCCACACAGGGAAGGGCGATCACATACGTCACGATGCCAGTCTAGTTCTCCGCGAGCGGTCGGATGCGGTCCGGCCACGCGACGACGACCGCCACGAGGATCGGCAGCGCGACCGTCCAGATCGTGCCGAGCGGGCCTTCCGGGACGATCACCGAGCCGCCCGGCCCTTTGCCCGAGAACACCAGCGTGGACGCCATCATGCCCAGGCCCGTCGCGAGCGCCGCCCACCGATCGGCCGTGAGGAGGCGGACCGCCGCGAGCAGCGCCGCGCAGCCGACGACCGCCAGGACCAGACCGAGCGGGAACCAGCCGAGCTCATAAGCGTGCGCGATGGTGCCGGCCAGTCCGTAGACGATTCCCACCAGAAAGGCCACCACCCAGGTGCCGATACGGGCGGGAACGGAGGAGCGCACCCGAGAACTCTACCCGCGCCCGGATCTCACGCGGCCCAGCCCCACAGTCGCAGCAGGGCCGCGGTGACCGCCGCCGCAGCGACCACGACCAGGAACGGTGCGCGCACGAGGAGCAGCCCTGCCGCCACGAGCACGGCGGGCACGCGTGCGTCGACCTGGATGGCCTGGCCCGCACCGAGAGTCTGCACCGCGACCAGCGCGGAGAGGAGGGCGACGGTGAGAAGGTCGGCGATGCGCATCGGGCGGGGTGCTTCCAGCCACGCCGGCGGCACCAGATATCCGGTGGTCTTGAGCGCCACGCAGACGATGGCGGCCACCAGGAGGGCGGTCCACATGGTCACGGCAGTCCCTCCCTCTCGGCGACGTCCTCGGGCTCGTCCCATTCCGAGACGGCCGGGTCGTCATTCCCCAGCCAGTTGAGCCACCCGACAGCGATCGCCACCACGGCGGCGATGATCACCGGAAGCCCGGGCATGAGCACAGGGGTGAGGATCGTCGCCACCACTGCCGCAGCGATCCCCACGACAATGGGCTGCCGACGCCGCAGCCGTGGCCACAGCAGGGCGAGGAATGCCGCAGCGGCCGCGGCATCCAGCCCGTACGCGCGCGGATCCCCGAGGACGTCGCCCAGCAGGGCACCCGCGAGCGTGGACAGATTCCATCCCACATAGATGCCGATGCCGGTCACCCAGAACCCGATGGTGCGGGCATGCGGCGTCCGCTGCGCGAGCGAGACGGCGGTGGACTCGTCGATGGTGAAGTGAGCGGCGGCCGCGCGCCGCCAGAACCCGGGTCCGATGACCGGCGACATGCGCATGCCGTACGCGGCGTTGCGCACGCCCAGGAGACCGGCCGACACGATGGCCGCCGGCGCCGCCGCGAGGCCGCCCGCGCCCACGACGCCCACGAACGCGAACTGCGACCCACCGGTGAACATCAGCAGGCTCAGCACGCAGGTCTGCCAGACGTCGAGACCGGATGCCACGGCCAGCGCTCCGAATGAGACGCCGTAGGCGCTCGTGGCGAGCGCGACGCCGATTCCCTCGCGGGCTGCGCGCCGCCCCTCCCCCGCGCTGTGCGCATCGTCGAAGTGCGGGTCGAGGGTCACCCGCTCGATGCTACCGACGGCCCGCGGCGGCGCGTGCGGGCCGGTCGGTCATCCGTGGCCTGATCCCTGCCACAGAAGGCGACGGATGCCTCGATGCCGTCGGAACGGCGGGCGAGGCATCCGTCGCGATGAACTCCGCGGCTCAGGCGTTGGCGTCCTGGCGCTTCAGCCGGGAGGCTGCGCGACCGCGCTCGGTCGCGTCGAGGACGACCTTGCGGATGCGCACCTTCTCGGGCGTGACCTCGACGCATTCGTCGTCGCGTGCGAACTCGAGGCTCTCCTCGAGCGAGAGCTGGCGGGGCGGAGTCAGTCGCTCGAGCTCGTCGGCGGTCGACGAGCGCATGTTGGTGAGCTTCTTCTCCTTGGTGATGTTCACGTCCATGTCATCGGCGCGGGTGTTCTCGCCGACGACCATGCCCTCGTAGACCTCCTCCGTGGGCCGCACGAAGAAGCTCATGCGCTCCTGCAGCGCCATCATCGCGAAGGGGGTCACCACACCCGCGCGGTCGGCGACGATCGAGCCGTTCTGGCGGGCCTGGATGTGGCCGGCCCAGTCGTCGTAGCCGTGCGAGATCGCGTTGGCGATGCCGGTCCCGCGAGTCGTCGACAGGAACTCGGTGCGGAAGCCGATGAGACCGCGCGAGGGGACGACGAACTCCATGCGAACCCAGCCGGTGCCATGGTTCGTCATGGTCTCCATGCGTCCCTTGCGGGCGGCCATGAGCTGAGTGATCGAGCCGAGGTACTCCTCGGGTGCGTCGATGGTGAGGTGCTCGAACGGCTCCTGGACCTTGCCGTCCTCGCCCTTGCGCGTGACGACCTGGGGCTTGCCGACGGTGAGCTCGAAGCCCTCGCGACGCATGTTCTCGACGAGGATCGCCAGGGCGAGCTCGCCTCGGCCCTGCACCTCCCACGCGTCGGGGCGTCCGATGTCGACGACCTTGAGCGACACGTTGCCGATGAGCTCGCGGTCCAGCCGGTCCTTCACCATGCGGGCGGTGAGCTTGTGCCCCTTGACCTTCCCGACGAGCGGCGACGTGTTGGTGCCGATCGTCATCGAGATCGCCGGGTCGTCGACCGTGATGGCGGGAAGGGGGCGCACGTCCTCGGGATCGGCGATCGTCTCGCCGATCGTGATCTCCTCGATGCCGGCGATCGCGACGATGTCGCCGGGACCGGCGGACTCCGCCGGGTAGCGCTCGAGCGCGCGGGTCTTGAGAAGCTCGGTGATGCGGGCGTTCGAGTGCGAGCCGTCGTGGCGGACCCACGCGACGGTCTGACCCTTCTTGAGGGTGCCGTTGAAGACGCGCAGCAGCGCGAGACGGCCGAGGAAGGGGCTCGAGTCGAGGTTGGTGACCCACGCCTGCAGCGGCGCCTCGTCGTCGTACGACGGGGCGGGCACATGCTCGAGGATCGCCTCGAACAGGGGCTCGAGGTCGCCGTTGTCGGGGAGCTCGCCGTTGGCGGGCCGGTTGCGGGATGCCGCGCCCGCACGTCCGGACGCGTAGACCACCGGCACGTCGAGGAGCGCGTCCACATCGAGGTCGGGCACGTCCTCGTGCAGGTCGGAGGCCAGTCCGAGGAGCAGATCGTGCGCCTCCTCCTCGACCTCGGCGATACGCGCGTCGGGGCGGTCGGTCTTGTTCACGAGGAGGATGACCGGGAGCTTGGCCTCGAGTGCCTTGCGCAGCACGAAGCGAGTCTGGGGAAGCGGGCCCTCGCTCGCATCGACGAGCAGCACGACGCCGTCGACCATCGAGAGGCCGCGCTCGACCTCGCCGCCGAAGTCCGCGTGACCGGGGGTGTCGATGACGTTGATGGTCACCGGGACGTCGGTGTGAACGCCCTTGTAGGTGATCGCCGTGTTCTTGGCGAGGATCGTGATGCCCTTTTCACGCTCGAGGTCGTTCGAGTCCATCGCGCGCTCTTCCAGGTGCTCGTGCGAGCCGAAGGAGCCGGTCTGGCGGAGCATGGCGTCGACGAGGGTCGTCTTGCCGTGGTCGACGTGCGCGACGATGGCGACGTTTCGGAGGTCCGGACGGAGGGCGCGGGCCATGAAGGAATCCTTGCAGGAGAGGGAATGGGCCGGGATGCCGGCACCCTCACCTTATCGCAGGGAGCCGAAAGCGACCTGAGGGCGTACAGCCCCCAGGTCGCTTTCGTGATCAGTCAGTCCTGCGCCGCCAGGAGCGCCGCGCGCGCCTCTCGGCGGATGCGCTGCTCGGCGGGGTCCGGCACCGGCACGGCGGCGATGAGGCGCTGCGTGTACGGGTCCTGCGGGTTGCGGAGGATCTGCTCCTTGCTTCCCTGCTCCACGATCTTGCCGTGC
Source organism: Microbacterium sp. MF43 (assembly GCF_012847295.1). GTDB lineage: Bacteria > Actinomycetota > Actinomycetes > Actinomycetales > Microbacteriaceae > Microbacterium. Next base: position 968,381 of record NZ_JABBDY010000001.1, on the reverse strand, counting down.
TGCATCACCGCGATGCGGTCGGCGAGGAGATCGACGACCGCCAGGTCGTGCGTCACGAAAAGCGTCGCGAACTGCTTCTCCTTCTGGATGTTCTGCAGCAGCTCCAGAACGCGGGCCTGGACCGATACGTCCAGCGCGCTGGTCGGCTCGTCGGCGACGAGCACCTGCGGGTCCAGTGCCAGTGCCCGGGCGATGCCGATGCGCTGACGCTGACCGCCCGAGAGCTCGTGCGGGTAGCGGTTGCGGAAGTCGCGCGGCAGCTCGACCATGTCGAGCAGCTCGGTCACGCGCGTGCCGATCTCTTTGCGATCGCGGCCCGCGAGCTCGAGCGGCTCGCCGATCGACTGGCCGACCGGCCAGCGCGGATTGAGCGACGATCCCGGATCCTGGAACACGATGCCCAGCTTGCGGCGCACGGCGCGCAGCTGCTTCGGGTCGACGCCGACCATCTCCTGGCCCGCGACGCGCAGCTGCCCTTCGGCGATCGGCACGAGGCCGACGATCGCTCGCGCGATCGTCGTCTTGCCCGAGCCGGACTCGCCCACGAGGCCCAGCACTTCGCCCGGCTGGATCGAGATCGAGGCATCCGCCACCGCCCGGAACGCCGGCACACGACCGCGCTTCGGATAGTCGATCGACACGTTCTCCAGCAGCAGGGCCGCCGTGGTGTCGTCGCTGCTCGACGCCACATCGGCGACCGCGGTGCCGAGACCCAGGTGGGGCACCGACGCCATGAGCGCGCGCGTGTACGGGTGATCGGGGGCCGTGAACAGCTTCGCGGCCGAGCCGTGCTCGACGACGTCGCCGTCCTTCATCACCATGACGTCATCGGCCATGTCGGCCACAACGCCCATGTCGTGGGTGATGAGGATGATCGCCGAATCGAGCTTCTGGTGCAGGTGGCGCAGGAGGTCGAGGATCTCGGCCTGCACCGTGACGTCCAGAGCCGTCGTCGGCTCGTCGGCGATGAGCACGCGCGGGTCGAGCGAGATCGACTGCGCGATCATCGCACGCTGGCGCTGGCCGCCCGACAGCTGGTGCGGGTACGAGTTGTACGCCTTCATCGGATCGGGCATCTCGACCAGGCCGAGCAGCTCGATCGCACGCGCCTTCGCCTGCTTGCGGGTCATGCCCGGCCGGTGGGTCAGGATCGTCTCGGAGATCTGGAAACCGATCGTGTAGACGGGGTTCAGCGCCGTCATCGGCTCCTGGAAGATCGCCGCGATGCCCTCTCCGCGAACCTGACGCAGCACCTCGGGTCGCGCGCCGATCAGCTCACGGCCGGCGAGCACGGCGCTGCCGTGCACACGGGCGTTCTTGGGGAGCAGTCCCATGATCGCCATCGAGCTCGTGCTCTTGCCCGAGCCGGACTCGCCGACGATGGCGAGCACCTTTCCCGGCATGAGGTCGTACGTGACGTGCTTGGCCGCTGCGGCCCACTTGCCGCCGACCCAGAACTCCACGCCCAGGTTCTTGACGGAGAGCACCGGGCCGCCCTCCTGGACGACGTGTCCGCGCATGCGGGATCCCTCTTTCATGTTCATCGGTTCGCCTCCCGTGTCAGGATGGGCGCATGCCCGAACCGGTCACTTTTCGTCCGCGCGGCGGCCAGATCCTCGCCTGGGTGGCGATCGGCGTCTGCGCGGTCGGACTCGTCTACATCGCCCTCACGGATGGAGTGCCCAGCCTCATCGCGTGGGCGTGGCCGATCGTCCTCGTCGCGTGGCTGGCGTGGCTCCTGTACATCCGCCCGTACGTCCTCGTCAACGAAGGATTCATCGAGATCGGCAACGTGTTCCGCACCCACCGAGTGCCGTGGGGCGACGTGGCCGAGGTCGACTCGCGCTACGCCCTCACGGTCGAGACGGCCGACGGCCGTCGCATCCGCGCATGGGCCGCGCCCGCGCCGAGCGCGCGCCAGGCGCTCTCGACGCGCCGAGAGGAGGTTGCCGGCACGCCCGGCGAGGGCGACTACCGTCGTCCCGCCGACGCGATGGGCACCGCCAGCGGCGATGCCACCGCGCTGGTCCGGCGCACCCTCGAGCAGTACCGACGCGAGGGCGGCTCCGCCGCGAGCGGTGGCACGGTGACGACCCTCAACATCCCGGTGATCGGCGTGACCGCGGTCCTGCTGGCGGCCGCGGTGCTGAGCCTCGCGCTGCCTCACGACTGATCGCCCTTCCGGCGTCCGAAGCGGCGCTTGTTCACGGCATCGGGCTCGGGCAGCGAGCCGCCGCCGAACTCGTCCATGTAGCGCTCGTCGTCACTGGACGTCGGCGCTTCGACCATCTGCACGGCCTGCACCGACGGGATCGCCGCCACCGCGCGGTTGGCCTTGCGCGCGCTGACCTTCGCCTGCTGGCGGGGGTCGAAGGCGTCACGCAGGCCGTCGCCGATGAAGTTGATGCACAGGGCGAGGATCACGATGAACAGGCCCGGCCACCAGAACAGCCACGGCCGCGTGCGGAATGCTTCGCGGTACTCACTGATGATCTGGCCGAGCGAGACATCGGGGGCCGTGATGCCGAACCCGATGAAGCTCAGCGCCGCCTCCGTCAGCACGGCTGCGCTCATGAGCAGTGTCGTGTTGACGATGATGATGCCGACGGCATTGGGCAGGATGTGGCGGAAGATGATCCGGCCGTTGCTGGCGCCGGCCACACGGGCGGCGTCGACGAACTCGCGCTCGCGCAGGGCGAGGAAGTCTCCTCGCACGAGGCGTGCGAGGCCCGTCCAGCTCAGGATTCCGAGGAAGATGCCGAACACCACGGCACTGCTTCCGCCGAGGATGTTTCCGATGATCGAGCCGATCACGATGATCGGGATGATGATGATCACGTCAGTGAAGCGCATGATCAGCGAGTCGACCCAGCCGCGGAAGTAGCCCGACAGTGCGCCGAAGAGCACGCCGAGGACGAGCGACACGACGCCGACGAGGAACATGACCGTGATGGACTGCTGCGTGCCGCGCATCACCTGAGCGAAGACGTCCTTGCCGAGCGTGTCCTGGCCGAAGGGGTGCTCCCCCATGCTGAACGGGAACCACGTCAGGGTGGGCTGGCCGCCGTTGACGATCGGATAGCTGGTGTACCAGTCCAGGGGCCACCATCCGGGGATGCGGAAGCCGTTGATCGACAGGGATCCGTCGCCGGCGGGCTGGAGTTTGCCCGTGCCGCCGATGACGGTGCCGACCGAGGTGAACGCCAGGATGATGACGAGGACCAGGACGACCAGTGCCACCATGGCGCCGGCGTGACGGAAGAACCGACGGCGCACGAGCGCGCCCTGGCTCAGTCCGGCGACGGCCTTCTGCTCGATCGACTGCTCGCTGCCGCGATCCTGCGGTGCGTCGGTGGGAATCGTAGTAACCATGTCAGCTCACCCGGATCCTGGGGTCGAGCGCGGAGTACAGCAGGTCCGCGATGAGGTTGAAGATCACGGCGAGGACACCCGTCACGACGAAGAAGCCCATGACGAGGTTGACGTCGCCGTGGTTGAGGCCGTCGACGAACAGCGCGCCCATGCCCTTCCACGCGAAGATCGTCTCGGTGATGACGGCGCCGCCGATGAGGGCGCCGATGTCGAACGCGATGATCGTGGCGATCGGGATGAGGGCGTTGCGCATCGCATGCCGCATGACGACCGTGCGCTCGGTGAGGCCCTTGGCTCGCGCGGTGCGAACGTAGTCCTGGTTCATCACCTCGAGCAGGCTCGAGCGCGAGTAACGGGTGTATGCGGCGATCGAGACGAGCGCGAGGGCGATCGTCGGAAGCACGAGGTGCGCGAAGCCGTCGAGGATCTGGAACCACATGTCGCCTTCGAGACCCGGGGTCTTCGAGCCGATCGTGGCGATCACGCCGCTCTGGGGGATGCGGTCGACATAGTCGGGGTACACCAGCATCACGCGGTCGACGACGATCACGAAGAACGTGATGAAGCTGACGATCGCCGCCGTGCGCGCCGCCTCCTTCTTGCCGTCGCCTCCGACGAGAAGACCGACGCCGATGCCGATCGCGATCGCGACGATGCCGAGCAGGACCAGCATCCAGCCGGTGGGGACGTAGAAGAACAGGTACTGGAGCGGGAAGTACAGCGCCGCCCAGACACCCACGGTGATCAGCGACGCGTACAGTGTGCGGCGGTTCGCCAGTCCCGTGGACAGCGCCGTCACGCCGACGGCGGCGCCGATTCCGGTGATGATCACTCCGACGATGCCGATCGTCGGAGTGGTGAACCAGCCGGTGAACCCGAGGAGCGCCAGCAGTCCGCCGGCCGCGACGAACGCGGATGCGAACGTGATGAGGCGCTTCTTCCACGCGCCGCCGATGATCGCCATGAACAGCAGACCGGCGATCAGTCCCGTGATGAGGATCGCCTGGATCGTCACGACCGGGTCAGCGAGGAACTCGTTGAAGCGGATCGCGCCGTACTCCTTGAGAAGCACCGCGATCCAGAAGATCGGAAGCGAGTAGACGATGAAGGTCAGGAAGGTGACCGAGTAGTCGAAGCCGCTGTACTGGCGCAGTGCGGTCAGGATGCCGATCGTGAGACCGAAGATGATCGCCACGATGGTCGCGGCGGTCACAAGCTGGATCGTCGATGATGCAGCTGTCGCGACGGCTTCGGTGACCGGCTGGTTGCTTCGCGTGAAGGCGATCCCGAGATCGCACTGCCCGATGAAGCACTTGGCCGCACCGCCGAGCCACGTGAAGTAGCGGATGACGGGGTGGAGATCGAGTCGGAGCAACTCGATGCGGTTGTCGATCATCTCCTGGCGGTTCGGCGAGTTGCTGGCCTTGAGGTCGGCCAGCGGATCTGTCGAGATCGCCGTCAGGGTGTAGACGATGAAGGAGGCGACGAGGAGGACGAGGGCGATGGCGCCCAGGCGTCGCAGGATGAAGGTCAGCACGGAAGCCCTCTCGGATATGGGGCTGAGGTCATGATTTTACGTCCGCTCCGGGGCGCCGGTGCGGCGCCCCAAAACTACTACGAGGGGGACTGAGCGGCACCTGTGTGCGCTGCTCAGCCCCGGGGGGACATGACTGTGGGTGCCAAGGGTTCGCCTCGGCACCCACAGTTGGTTCGATGTCTGCCCGGGTGGACGATGAGACGTCCACCCGGGCATGGCACGGGTTACTCCGCGCTGGCGTCAGCCGGGGTCCACTCCCAGAAGTTCCAGAAGTAGTCCGGGCTCAGCGGCATCGCCTTGACCTCGGTGACCTTGTCGCTGTTCACCGTCAGGCCGGGGAACTGGAAGATCGGGATCGACACGGCGTCGGCCCAGATGCCCGCCTCAGCGGTCTCCAGCAGACCGGTCTGCTCGTCGAAGTCCGACGTCACGTTCAGCGTCTTCAGCGCGTCGGTGACCTCCTCGTCGCAGTAGCCGTTGTAGTTGCCGCCCTTAGCCGACGGGTCGTCGTAGCACGCGTAGATCTGGTCCGAGCCACCGACGGCGAGGCTCGTCTGCGACCACGCGAACAGCGTCGCGTCGTGCGGGTTGATCGGCGCCTGAGCCGGGTCGGTGAAGACCCAGTCCGGCTCGCTCTCGTCGACCAGCTCGAAGCCGGCCAGCGCAGCCGAAGCGGAGATCAGCTCGAACTCCTGGCCACGACGGACGTTGCCCTCGGGGTACCAGAAGCCGACCTCGACCGGACCGGTCACGCCGGCCTCGGCGAGCAGCGCCTTGGCGCCGTCGATGTCGACCTCGGCGTAGTCAGCCGAGCCGTTGGACTCGGACAGAACCGGGTAGCGCTCCGGGTCGGCGATCGAGACGAGGTGCGTGTTGCGCACGACGGCCTCGGGGTTGAGCGGCTTGATGATCTTGTCGACGATTTCCTGACGCGGGATGGTCTTCAGGAACGCCTGGCGAACCTTGAGAGCCTTCTCCTCGTCGCCACCGTAGGTCGCGGGGTCGAACGGACCGCCGTTGTTGACCGTCAGGTCGACGTGCTCGTGCGAGGCCTGGTCACCGGTCTGAACGGTCGCGGTGTCGATCTCGTTGGCGAGCTGGAGGATGTCCGCCGTCGGCTGACCCGACCAGATGTCGAGCTCGCCCGACTCCAGAGCCTGGAGCGCGGTGGTCGAGTCGGCGATCGTGCGGATCGTGATCTTCTCGAACTTCGGCGAGGGGCCCCACGTGAACAGCGGGTTCGCGGAGATCGAGATGTACTGGTCCTCGACGATGTCGTCGACGATGTACGGACCGCTCGTCAGCGCCGCGGCGGGGCTGTCGGGCAGCGTGGTGTAGCCGTACTCGTTGCTCCAGGCGTCGCCCAGTGCCGTGAGGACTTCCTCGTCACCCTCGGTGATGGCGTCGATGACCTTCTGCTTGGCGTCTTCCGCGAACTTCTTGGCGGCGTCGGTGTACTTGGTGAAGTCGCCTTCCTCGCCCGACTCCTTCCACGTGTCGTACGCAGCCTGGACGTCCGAGTACTCGTCCGGGAAGGCGAGTGCGTAGGTGCCGTGTGCCGAGACACCGAGCGGGTTGATGAGCTCCCAGTCCACGTACGGCTCGTCGAAGACGAACGTGATCTCCTTCTCGCCGGTCTCGGGCGTCTCGGTGACCAGGTTGTAGCCGGTGGTCGCCGCTGGCGAGAACGCCTCGTTGACGTTGCCCGACATCGCCGCCCACTGCATGAGCATGTCGGCCTCGTCGATCGGCACGCCGTCCGACCAGACCGCGTCGGCGGTGACGGTGTACTTGACGGTCAGCGGGTCATCGCTGGTCTTCTCGTACGAGCCGAAGTCGGTGTTCTTCACCAGCTCGGGCGTGTTGTTGTAGTACGCGAACGTGGTGTCCGTCATGTACTTGACGTTGCCGTTTGCCGTGTTGTTTCCGGCCGAGCTGTCGTCGTTGAAGTGGAAAAAGCCCGAGTTGTACGCGGTGGTGATCTCGGTTCCCTCCACGACCTCAGACTGGTATGGGTTGCCGCAACCCGAAAGCACGAGTGCTCCCGCAGCCACGACCCCCACGCCCGCCATAAGACGCGCGATCTTCACATTTCCTCCTGTGCAAGGGTTGAGTGCCCAGCCTGTGGCAGCTCTGGACACGGACACGGACACACTAAGCACGCGGTGCGAGCAAGGCAAAACAGAACAGCAAACCGTTACATATCCTTAACTCAACGCGACACGTGTGTGACAATCTGACAACGTGCACGCAATCGCGTCTGGGAATCTGCCCGACACCGCCCCCATAGATCATGCAACCCGCGTACGCCTGCGGTGGGAGATCTGGATCGTCCTGGCGGTGACCGTCGGGCAGGCGGCACTGTACTCGGTGCTGTCACTCGTGCGGGCCCTCCTGCGCCCCACGCCGATCGGCGATCAGCAGACGCAGCTCAACCCGCCGCTCGACGTCACCCCCTTCTGGGACGTCCTCTACACCCTCCTGTCGGTGTTCTTCGGGCTGGCGCTCGTCGCCCTGGTCGTCTACCTGCTGTGGGAGCCCGGCACCAATGCGCTGCGGCGCATCGGGCTGGACTTCACGCGCTTCGGCGGCGATGTCGGGCGTGGCCTCCTGCTGGCCCTCGCCATCGGCGTCCCGGGTCTCGCGCTGTACGCGATCGGCCGTGCGCTCGGCATCACGGTTCAGGTCCAGGCATCCCCGCTCGATGCCGCGTGGTGGACGGTCCCCCTCCTCCTCTTGGCAGCCCTGCGCGCGGGGCTCACCGAGGAGGTCATCTTCATCGGATACCTCTTCGATCGCCTTCGCCGGCTCGGCTGGGGGTGGTGGTCGACCATCCTCACCACCGCCGCCCTGCGCGCCGCGTATCACGCCTATCAGGGCATCGGTCCGATCATCGGGAACCTCGTGATGGGCGTGGTCTTCGGCTGGTGCTACCGGAGGTGGGGCCGCGTGATGCCGCTCGTGGTGGCGCACACGATCATCGACATCGTCGCCTTCATCGGATATCCCCTCGCCGTCGCACTCTGGCCAGGGCTGTTCGGTCCCGTGCCCGCCCCGACGAACTCACCCGTCCCGACGATCTCGCCGTCGCCGACGGTCGCGTCGTAGCGAGCGGGGGCGGATGCCTCGGCTGCGGCGGCCGAGGCATCCGCCCCTCCACTCGGTCTAGGCGAACGCCTCGATCGGCGGGCACGCGCACACGAGGTTGCGGTCGCCGTACGCCTGATCGATGCGACGCACCGGGGGCCAGTACTTGGTGCGCACGAGCGAGTGCACCGGATAGACGGCGGTCTCACGCGTGTAGGGGTGGGTCCACTCCCCCGCCACGACGGACTCCGCGGTGTGCGGCGCGTTCGCGAGCGGGTTGTCGCCGGCGGGCCACTCCCCTGCACCGACGGCGTCGGCCTCGGCCTTGATCGCGATCATCGCCTCGATGAACCGTTCGATCTCGGCGAGGTCCTCCGACTCGGTCGGCTCCACCATGAGCGTGCCGGCGACCGGGAACGACATCGTGGGGGCATGGAAGCCGTAGTCGATGAGGCGCTTCGCGACGTCGTCCACGGTCACCCCCGTCGCCTCGCGCAGCGGGCGCAGGTCGAGGATGCACTCGTGGGCCACGAGGCCGTCCTCGCCCGTGTAGAGCACCGGATAGTGCTCGCGCAGGCGGAACGCGATGTAGTTGGCCGCCAGCACGGCGGCGGCCGTCGCATCGCGCAGACCCTCGGCGCCCATCATGCGCACGTACGCCCATGAGATGGGCAGGATGCCCGCCGACCCGTTCGGGGCGGCGGAGATGGGCCCGCCGTCGAAGACGCCGCCCGGGTGGTCGCGCCGCTGCGACAGCGGATGCGAGGGCAGGTACGGCGCCAGGTGCGCCTTGGCGGCGACCGGGCCGACGCCCGGTCCCCCGCCGCCGTGCGGGATGGCGAACGTCTTGTGGAGGTTCAGGTGCGAGACGTCCCCGCCGAGGTCGCCGAAGCGCGCGTAGCCGAGGAGCGCGTTGAGGTTCGCGCCGTCGACGTACACCTGCCCGCCCGCGTCGTGCACCGCCTGGGTGATCTCGAGCACGTCGTGCTCGTATACCCCGTGCGTCGAGGGGTAGGTGATCATGAGCGCCGCGAGTGCCTCGGCGTGCGCCGCGATCTTGGCGCGCAGGTCGTCGAGATCGACGTTGCCCTGGTCGTCGCACGCGACGACGACGACCTTCATGCCTGCCAGCACCGCCGAGGCCGCGTTGGTGCCGTGGGCCGAGGACGGAATGAGGCACACCGTGCGGTCGAGGTCGCCGTTGGCACGGTGGTAGCCGCGGATCGCCATCAGACCCGCGAGCTCGCCCTGCGAGCCGGCGTTCGGCTGCAGCGAGACGGCGTCGTAGCCGGTGACCTCGGCGAGCCACACCTCGAGCTGCTCGATCATCGCGAGGTAGCCGTGCACGTCGGCCTCGGGGGCGAACGGATGCACGCGCGAGAACTCCGGCCACGAGACCGCGGCCATCTCGGTCGCGGCGTTGAGCTTCATGGTGCACGAGCCGAGCGGGATCATGCCGCGGTCGAGCGCATAGTCGCGATCGGCCAGCTGCTTGAGGTAGCGCATCATCGCCGTCTCGGACCGATGCGCGTTGAACACCGGGTGCGTGAGGAACTCCTCCACGCGATGCAGCGACGCCGGCACTGCCGCCAGCGCGACGGCGTCGGCGAACGGGACCGTGCGCTCCCCCTGTTCACCGGCGCCCAGGAACTCGGCCTCCGGCAGGCCGAAGGCCCACGCGACCGCGGCCAGGTCGTCGGCGGTCGTGGTCTCGTCCACTGAGACCCCCACCGACGCGTCGTCTGCCCAGAACAGCTGGAACCCGCGCTCGCGCGCTCGCTCGATGACGCGCCGCGCCGATCCGGGCACCCGCACGCGGAGCGTGTCGAAGAAGGAGTCGGATGCCAGCGTGAGGCCGTACGAGCGCAGCACGCCGGCGAGCGCCTCGGCCTTCTTGGCGACCTCCGTCGCGATCGCCCGCAGTCCGTCCGGGCCGTGGTAGACCGCATACATCGACGCCATGACGGCCAGCAGCACCTGCGAGGTGCAGATGTTGGATGTCGCCTTCTCGCGCCGGATGTGCTGCTCGCGAGTCTGGAGCGCGAGGCGGTACGCCGGGTGACCGGCGGCGTCCTGCGAGACCCCGACGAGCCGGCCGGGCAGCTGCCGCTCCAGGCCGGTGCGCACGGCCATGTAGCCGGCGTGCGGACCGCCGAAGCCGAGCGGCACGCCGAACCGCTGCGTCGTGCCGACGGCGACGTCGGCACCGAACGACCCCGGCGACCGCAGGAGCGTCAGCGCGAGGAGATCGGCGGCGACGACCACGAGCCCGCCCGCGACGTGCGCCGCGTCAACGACCCCCGAGGGGTCCCATACGCGCCCGGTCGCGCCGGGGTACTGCACGAAGACGCCGAACAGCTCCTCGGGGAGGGTCTGGCCGCCCCCGAGGTCGCGCTGCACGAGCTCGATGCCGACGGCGGCCGCCCGGTGCGCGAGGAGCGCCTTGGTCTGCGGCAGGGCATCGGTGTCGACGACGAACACGTTCGATGCCGACTTCGAGGCGCGACGGGCCACGAGCATTCCCTCGACCACCGCTGTCGCCTCGTCGAGCATCGACGCGTTCGCGGTCGCGAGCCCGGTGAGGTCGGTGACCATGGTCTGGAAGTTGATGAGCGCCTCGAGGCGCCCCTGCGAGATCTCGGGCTGGTACGGCGTGTACGCGGTGTACCAGGAGGGGTTCTCGAGCACGTTGCGCGCGATGACCGACGGAGTGAAGGTGTCGTAGTAGCCGAGGCCGATCATCGGGCGGGCGGTGCGGTTCTGCGACGCGAGCACGCGAAGCTCGGCGAGCGCCTCGGCCTCGGTGGCCGCGGGCGGGATGTCGCTCGTGTCACGGGGCGCGACGTGGATCGATGCCGGCACCGCCCGGCGCACGAGCGCATCGACGCTGTCGTAGCCGAGGGCATCGAGCATCGCGCGCTGTGCCGCGGCATCCGTCCCGATGTGCCGCGCCGCGAAAGCGCCCGTCATTCGTCGCCGCCGGTGAGCGCGACGTAGGCCGCGCGGTCGAGCAGGCCGTCGACCGCCCCCGCCTCGACGCGGAGCTTGACGAGCCAGCCGTCGCCGAACGGGTCGGAGTTGACCAGCGAGGGGTCGTCGACGGCCGCCTCGTTGATCTCGACGACCTCACCCGTGAGCGGCGCGTAGAGCTCGCCCACCGACTTGGTCGACTCGATCTCGCCGACGACCGTGGCCGCGGTGACGTCGGAGCCCACGGCGGGCAGCTCGACGAAGACGACGTCGCCGAGCTTGTCGGCGGCGTAGTCGGTGATGCCGACGGTCGCGACGTCGCCCTCGAGGGCGATCCACTCGTGCTCTTCGGTGTACTTGAGGCTGTTCAGATCGGTCACTTGATCCTCCGGTGGGGTGCGGGCGTGGGTCACTTGGCGCGACGGTAGAAGGGAAGGGAGGTGACGGTCGCCGGGATCTTCGTCCCGCGCACGTCCAGGAAGAGCTCCGTGCCGGGTTCGGCGACGGCGGGTGCGACGAACGCCATGGCGATCGGATGCCCCAGCGTGGGGCTCAGCGCCCCGCTGGTGACCTCTCCCACGACGTCATCGCCGTGGAGCACCGCGTAGCCGGCGCGCCCGGCGCGCTTGCCCCCGGAGACGAGACCGACGAGCACGGGGGCATCGGAGGCGACGACCGCCGACAGACCCGCCCGGCCGACGAAGTCGTCCTTGTCCACGGCGACGACGCGGCCGAGGCCGGCCTGCGCGGGAACGATGTCGAGCGACAGCTCGTGTCCGTAGAGGGGCATCCCGGCCTCCAGGCGCAGCGTGTCGCGCGACGCGAGGCCCGCGGGCACGAGGCCGTGCGCCGCGCCCGCGCGCATCAGCGCGTCCCACACGGGGCCGGCCGAGGTCGCCGGAACGTAGAGCTCGAAGCCGTCCTCGCCGGTGTACCCGGTCCGGCCGATGTCGACGGCGACCGGCTCCTCGCCGTCAGCCGCGAAGCGGGCGTGGGTCATGCGGTAGTACTTGAGCGCGTCGAGGGGCGCCGCGACGTCGACGAGCTCGGGCGTGGCCTCGAGGATCGCCTGCGCCGCCGGCCCCTGGACGGCGATGAGCGAGATGCGGTCGGTCGCGTCCGTCACCTCGACGTCGAAGGACTGCGCGCGCTCGGCGAGCGCCGCGGCGACCGCCTCGCGGTTGCCCGCGTTCGCGACGACCATCAGCCGATCGGCGTGATGACGGTAGACGATGACGTCGTCGATGATGCCGCCGTCCGCGTCGAGCACGAGGCTGTACTTGGCCTGATCGTCGACGAGCGTCGACAGCCGCCCCGCCAGTGCGTAGTCCAGGAACGCGCCCGCCTCGCCGCCTTCGACGAGGAACTCCGCCATGTGGGAGATGTCGAAGATGCCCGCGGCGGTGCGCACGGCATGGTGCTCGGCGAGATCCGAGCTGTAGCGCACCGGCATGGACCAGCCGCCGAAGTCGGTGAACGAGGCGCCGAGGGCGACATGTCGGTCGTGCAGCGGGGTGGTGCGGGGGTCTGTCATGAGTTCTCCCGTTCGCGGTCGGGCGGACGCCGGACGGCGCCGTGGAACTCCCCCTCTGTCATGGGCCTGAGAGTTTCGCCCGCGCGTCTCGAGGAGTCGTGCGGGGTTTCACCTTCGGCGGGGACCGGGCACAGCCCGATCCCGCTTTCCAGAGTCGGCCTCACCCGAACGGTACGCGTACCTGAGAGATTGGCGGGGAGGCTTGCTCCTTCGGTGCTCGGCAGCGCTGCTGCCGAGGCTCTCCCGCCCGGGTCGTTGGCCGGTATTGACTTGCCGTGTCAGCATACCGGTCCGTGGCGTCAGCCGACGCAGCGGCCCGACGACACCGGCTGCGTGAGGGACTCGGCCTGCGCGGACACCGGCGTGAGCTCGGCCATCGTCATCGCATACCCGCGCTGGGCGTCGTTCTCGGCACGCGCGAACACGACGCCCGCCACCGCGCCGTCCCCGGTGAGGAGCGGGCCGCCGGAGTTGCCCGGACGCACCGCGGCCTGCAGCGCGTAGATCTCGCGCGGTGCGGCGCTCTCGTCGTAGATGTCGGGGACCGGGACCGTTCCGGTCGAGAGCACTCCGGCCCCGAGCGACGTGAACGGTCCGCCGAGCGGATACCCCTGCACGACCGCCGGCGAGCCCGGAGGGAGCGTGGCCGCGAAGGGCAGCGGCGCCACGCCGAGGTCGTCGACGGCGATCACCGCGAGGTCGTCGATCGGGTCGAAGTACACGACGCGCCCTTCCCGCGCGGCGACGCCGGGCAGCTCCACGACCGGGGTGTCGACACCGGCGACGACGTGGGCGTTGGTCACGACGCGGTCGGGCGCGACGACGAATCCGCTTCCCGTCGAGCTGCGGCCGCATGCGAACGCGGTTCCGGAGACGCGGGCGACGGATGCCGCGGCCCGCGCGAGCTCGGGGTCGTCGAGGTCGACCGGCGCAATGTCGACGGACGGCGCTTCGAGCAGGTCTCCGAGTGCCGGGAGGCCCTCGTCGGAGACGAACCCCCGCAGTTCGGCGAGCGCGGCCGAGACCGGTGGCGGGGTGAGCCGATCGATCGTCCGCAGGACGCTGGACGACGACACCGCCGAGGAGACGATCGGCATGCCCGTGGCGGCGAGACTCGCGCCGGCGAGCGACATCGCGAGCGCGGCGACGACGACCCCGGCGACTCCCCCGAGGATCCGGTCGACGGCCCGCAGCGGACGCACCCGGTCGACTCCCCGGCGCAGCGCGGATCCCGCGGCGGCGCCCAGCGCGGCGCCGCCGATCACGAGCGCGGCGGCGGTGGCGAGGACGAGAGCGGGCCGCCACTGCTGTGTGGGCAGCGCATCGTTGACGAGCGGCACGAGCCAGATCGCCGCCGCGCCGCCGACGGCGAGCCCGAGCAGCAGTCCGATGCTCCCGGACAGGCCGCGGCCGATGCCGCCGACGAGGCCGATCACGAGGATCACGAGGAGCAGAACGTCGACGACGATCATGCGGTCTCCCTCGGGCGAGCGGGCGGGGTGCGGACCTCGCCAGAGTACGCATCGAACCTGTGTGACGACCCCGGTTTGCCCTTCGTGTCATAGTGACACTAAGATGGCAGCGGAGTAATAGTCACCATGACCAGAACCAGCACCCTCACACCGACGGCGGACAACGCCGCCGACACGACGCGCGTCGCCGTCTCGACGGTGATCTTCACGCTGCGCCGCACCTCAGGCGCCGAGACGCCGACGGTCGCGCTCCCCCTCGTGCGCCGCACACGCGACCCGCACGAAGGACAGTGGGCGCTGCCGGGCGGGTGGCTCGATGCCAGCGAGGGGCTGGATGCCGCGGCATCCCGAACTCTCGGGGAGACGACCGGGCTGGCACCGAGCTATCTCGAACAGCTCTACGCCTTCGGCGCCGTCGACCGCTCCCCCACGCGGGTGATCTCGATCGTCTACTGGGCGCTCATCCGCCCCGACGAAGTGCCGGACGAGTCGGTCGAGAACGTCCAGTGGTTCGATGCGGCATCGCTGCCGCGCCTGGCTTTCGACCACAACGAGATCGTCGACTACGCACTGTGGCGCCTGCGCAACAAGGTCGGCTACAGCCGCATCGCGCACGGGCTCCTCGCCGACGAGTTCACCCTCGCCGAGCTGCGCGAGGTGTACGAGTCGATCCTCCAGCGCCGCCTCGACCCGGCGAACTTCCGTCGCCAGGTCGAGAACTCCGGAACCCTCATCCCGACCGACCGCTTCCGCACCGGCAGCCACCGACCCGCACGGCTGTACCGCTACAACCAGGACGTCGAGCTCGCCGATCGCGGCCCGCTCGGCGGCCGCCACTGAAAGAGCCCGACATGCCCGCCGTCAACATCACCCTCCAGCCCCGCCCCGAGGTCGACCCCTCCGTCGACCACGCGATCCAGGCGATCGTCGCCGGGGCATCTACCGCCGAGACGTGCAACACCGACCTGGCGTCCGGCCCGTGGGACTTCGACGTCCGGCCCGGCTACGGTCCGGGGTCCTCGATGGGCGACGTGATCCCCACCGGGTCGCCGCGCCAGGGCGAGCTGCCGCGCGAATACCGGGAGGCCTCCGAAGCCGAGCTGGACGAGCGGATCCGCGCGGCCAAGGCGACCCTCGGCGACCGCGTCGTGGTGCTGGGGCACTTCTACCAGCGCGAAGAGGTCGTCGAGCACGCCGACTACGTGGGCGATTCGTTCCAGCTGGCCAACGCCGCACTCGAGCACCCGGACGCCGAGGCGATCGTCTTCTGCGGCGTGCACTTCATGGCCGAGACCGCCGACCTCCTCTCGCGCCCCGAGCAGGCCGTCATCCTGCCCAACCTCGCCGCCGGCTGCTCGATGGCCGACATGGCCGACATCAACCAGGTCGAGGAGTGCTGGGAGCAGCTCGCCGAGGTCTACGGCGACCTCGACACCCCCGACGCCGACGGCCTGGTGCCCGTGATCCCCGTGACGTACATGAACTCGTCCGCCGCCATCAAGGGCTTCGTCGGACGCCACGGCGGGATCGTCTGCACCTCGTCGAACGCCCGCACGGTGCTCGAGTGGGCGTTCGCACGCGGCCGGCGGGTGCTCTTCTTCCCGGACCAGCACCTCGGCCGCAACACCGCCAAGGCGATGGGCGTCCCCCTGGGGCAGATGCCGATGTGGAACCCGCGCAAGCCGTTCGGAGGCTCGACCGCCGCGACGCTCGCGGACGCCCGGGTGATCCTGTGGCACGGCTTCTGCTCGGTGCACCGGCGCTTCTCGGTCGACCAGATCGAGAAGGCGCGGGCCGAGCATCCCGGCGTCCGCGTGATCGTGCACCCCGAGTGCCCGATGGAGGTCGTGGACGCCGCGGACGAGTCGGGGTCGACCGACTACATCCGCAAGGCGATCGAGGGCGCGACCGAACCCGCCACCTTCGCCATCGGCACGGAGGTGAACCTCGTGCAGCGCCTCGCCGCACAGAACCCGCAGCACGAGATCTTCTGCCTCGACCCCGTCGTGTGCCCCTGCTCGACGATGTACCGCATCCACCCGGGCTACCTCGCCTGGGTGCTGGAGGGACTCGTGGCGGGCGAGGTTCGCAATCGCATCGTCGTGCCGGATGACGTCGCGGACCCGGCCCGCGTCGCGCTCGAGCGCATGCTCGCCGCCAAGCCTCCGGCGGCGCCCGCCGCGGCGTGGGAGAACGCCTCATGAGCGCGGCGCCGGCGGCGACCGCCCACGCCGTCGTGGTGGGCTCGGGCATCGCGGGGCTCACCGTCGCGCTCCACGCCGTCGACCACGGATGCCGGGTGACGCTCGTGACGAAGGACGTGCTCGAGCACGCGAACACCCGTTACGCGCAGGGCGGGATCGCGGGCGTCATGTTCGACGACGATCGCGTCGAGGACCACATCCGCGACACGGTCGTCGCCGGCGCCGGACTCAACGACCCCGCGGCGGTGCGCGTGCTCGCCGAGGAAGGCCCGGCGCGCATACGCGAGCTGATCGCCCTCGGCGTCGGGTTCGACCGCGACGACGACGGCGGATTCGTCAAGGGCCTCGAGGCGGCCCACTCGTACCCCCGCATCCTGCATGCCGGCGGCGATGCGACCGGAACGGCCATCGAGAAGGCCCTCGTCGCGCGCCTGCGTGCGAGCAGGGTCGACGTCATCGAGCACGCGTTCCTGGTCGGCCTCCGCACGGAGGACGGGCGCGTGCGGGGGGTCGACCTGATCGTGGGCGAGACGCCCGGCTCAGCCGGACGTCGGCAGGCGGTCGCTGCCGACGCGGTCGTCCTGGCCACCGGCGGAGCCGGTGAGCTCTACGCGCACTCCACCAATCCGCCGGTCGCGACCGGCGACGGCATCGCCGCGGCACTGCGCGCGGGCGCCGACGTGCAGGATCTGGAGTTCTTCCAGTTCCACCCGACCGTTCTTCCCGCCGACGTCGAGGCGGACGCGTTCCTCGTGTCGGAGGCGGTGCGCGGCGAGGGCGCGACGCTCCTCGACGAGCACGGCCGCCGGTTCGCGTTCGACGCGCATCCCGACGGGGAGCTCGCGCCGCGCGACGTGGTCGCCCGCGCGATCGCCCATCAGATGGAGGCGCAGGGCGGGCGCCCTGTGCTGCTGGACGCCACGCACCTGCACACCGCGGATGCCGCCGATCGCGCCGCTTTCCTGGCGCGCCGCTTCCCGACCATCGACCGGGCCGTGCGCGAGCGCGGTCTCGACTGGGCGGTCGAGCCGATACCCGTGACGCCCGCCGCGCACTACCTCATGGGCGGCGTCACGACCGATCTCTTGGGGCGCACGACCGTTCCCGGGCTGTACGCCGTCGGCGAGGTCGCGCGCACCGGCGTCCACGGCGCCAACCGTCTGGCGTCCAATTCCCTCCTCGAGGGCGCTGTCTTCGGTGCCCGGGCCGGGGACACGATCGCCGCGGACGCGGCGTCCGGCTCGTGGCCCGCACCCGCCGCCCGCGCGGCCGCCGCCGGCCCGGTCGCACCCGCGGTCGATGCGCCGCTGTTCTCACGCGAAGCACTGCAGGAGCTGATGTGGGAGGAGGCGGGCCTCGTGCGCGACGGCGAGGGCCTCGCGCGCGCTGCCGCGGTGCTGGCCCGCTGGCGCTCCGAAGCGCGCTCCCCGCGTACGGAGACCGAGTACGAGAACGAGAACCTCCTGCTCGTCGCGCAGGAGCTCGTGCAGGCGGCGAGCGCACGACGCGAATCGGTCGGCGCGCACTTCCGCCGCGATACCGCCGTCGTCCCCGCACCGCGGGAGGCGGTCGCATGCTGAACCGCGCCACGATCGACCGTGTCGTCGCTGCCGCGCTCGAGGAGGACGCCCCGTGGGGCGACCTCACGAGCGAGTACCTCATCGTCGAGACGGCGCAGGCGCGCGCCGATCTGGTCGCCCGTGAACGGGGGGTCTTCAGTGGCGGCGAGGTGTTCGAGGCGGCGTTCCGCCTGACCGATCCGCGCATCGAGGTGCAGCTCATCGTCGAGGACGGCGAGTGGTTCGAACCGGGCGCCGTGCTGGCGGTGGTCACCGGGCCGGCGCGCGGCGTCCTCACGGCCGAACGGGTCGGACTGAACTTCACGCAGCGGATGTCGGGCATCGCCACCCTGACGGGCCGCTACGTCGCCGAGGTCGCCCACACCCGGGCATCCATCGCCGACACGCGCAAGACGACGCCGGGCCTGCGCGCCTTCGAACGCAAGGCGGTGCGCGACGGCGGCGGCCGCAACCACCGGTACTCGCTGTCCGATGCCGTCATGGCCAAGGACAACCACCTCGCCCTGCTCACGCGCGGTGCCGTCGACGGCGGGTGGGAGGCCGCGCTGACGCGTGCGCTCCGCGCGGCGAAGGAGCGCCTGCCCCACACGGCGCACCTGGAGGTCGAGGTGGACCGACTCGAGCAGATCGAGCCGGTGCTCGCGGCGGGGGTCGGGACGATCATGCTCGACAACTTCTCGCTCGACGACCTGCGTGTCGGCGTGGCGCAGGTGGCCGGGCGCGCGACGGTCGAGGCATCCGGCGGCGTCTCCCTCGACACCGTGCGAGCGATCGCCGAGACCGGTGTCGATGTGATCTCCGTCGGCGCGCTCACCCACTCCGCACGCGCCCTCGACCTCGGGCTCGACGTGCGCATCGACGCTCCCTGAGGCGCGACATGGGCATGCTCTACCTCGACAACGCCGCGACCACCCCCGTCAAGCCGGAGGTGCTCGAGGCGATGATGCCCTACCTGACGCAGCGCTTCGGCAACCCGTCGAGCCACCACACCGTCGGCGAGGACGCCGCCGGTGCGCTGGCGGACGCACGCGCGCGCGTCGCGCGCATCCTCGGGCTGCGCGCGAGCGACATCGTCTTCACGTCGGGCGGCACCGAGGCGAACAACCTCGCGGTGAAGGGCATCGCGCTCGGGCGCTGGCAGCACTCCGGCGCACGGCACGTCGTGACGACCCCGATCGAGCACGAGTCGATCCTCGAGTCGGTCGCCTATCTCGAGCGACTGCACGGCTTCGAGGTCACCCGCCTGCCCGTCGACGCGTACGGCAGGGTGGATCCGGATGCCGCGGCCGCCGCGCTGCGCGACGACACCGCGCTCTTCACGTTCGGCTACGCCAACAACGAGGTCGGCACGGTGCAGGACGTGCCCGCCCTCGCGGCCGTCGCACGCGCGCGCAGGGTCCCCGTCCACATCGACGCCGTGCAGGCCGCCGGCTGGCTGCCGCTGTCGGCCGCCGAGCTGGGCGTGGACGCCCTCTCTCTCGCGGGGCACAAGCTGGGCGCCCCCAAGGGCACCGGCGTCCTGGCGGTGCGCGGGCGCGTGCCGCTCGAGCCCCTCCTCCACGGCGGGGGCCAGGAGCGCGGCCGCCGCAGCGGCACCGAGGACGTGGCGGGCGCCGTGGGCTTCGCGACGGCGCTCGAGCTGGCCGAGGCGGGGCGGGCGGAGGCATCCGCTCGCCTCACCGCCCTGCGCGACCGGTTCACGGCCCAGGTGCTCGCGTCGGTGCCCGCGGCCTCCCTCACCGGAGACCCGGTGCACCGCCTGCCGGGAACCGCCAGCTTCACGTTCGCCGGGACGTCGGGAGAGGCGGTGCTCCTCGAGCTCGAGCGCCGCGGAATCGTGTCGTCGAGCGGATCGGCGTGCGCGGCGGGAAGCGACGAGCCGTCGCATGTTCTCGTGGCGATGGGCATCGCGCCGGAGATCGCCCAGACGGCGGTGCGGTTCACCCTCCCGGCCGCGCTGAGCCAGCCGCTCGACGCCGTCGCGGCGGCGGTCGAGGCATCCGTCGCCGCTGTACGATCGGGCGGGTGACCCCGCCTGCCGAGCCCGTCGTGACCGTCGTCGTGCCGGGCTTCGATGTCGCCGAGTTCGCGCAGGAGGCGATCGACTCACTGCGCGCGCAGACCCTCACCGCGTGGACTGCGGTGCTCGTCGACGACGCGTCCACCGACGCGACCGGCGCGATCTTCGACGCAGCGGTGGCTGCCGATCCGCGGTTCCGCGTCGTGCACCACGCCGCGCAGGCCGGGCTGAGCGCCGCTCGCAACACCGGACTCGATCTCGTCGAGACACCCCTCACCGCGTTCCTCGACGCCGACGACCGGTATACGCCCAGAGCGCTCGAACGCCTGGTCGGCACAGTGACCGCCAGCGGCAGCGACTTCGCGCTGGGGGCGTACGTGCGCCTGCGCCCCGATACGGCCGGAGGGTACGCGGCCGGCCATGTGCAGCCGTGGGTGGCAGCGGCGACCGACCCCGCGCGCACCGCCACGACGCTGAGCGAGCATCCCGAGGCATCCGGCAACATCGTGGCCTGGTCCAAGGTGAGCCGCACCGAGCTGTGGCGCCGCGCCGCCCTGCGATTCCCGGTCGGGAAGGCGTACGAGGACCAGATCGTCGCCCAGCAGATGTACACGCGGGCACGGGCGTTCGACGTGATCCCCGACGTCGTCGTCGAGTGGCGCGAGCGCGCGGACGGTTCCTCCATCACGCAGCACAAGAGCGAGCTGCCGGTGCTCCGGGACTACCTCGAGGCTCTCGCGGGGGGCATCGCGGTGCTGGACGCCGCGGACGAGCCGCGCGCCGCGGCATCCCGCGTGCGACTCATCCTGTCGATGGACGTCCCCCCGCTCGTCGAGATCGCCCGGCACCACCCCGACGACGAGTACCGCCGCGCGCTCGGCGCCTTCGTGCGGGCGCTCACCCGGCGCGACAGCGCCCCGGCGCTCGACCCCGCGCTGCAGGACGCGCTCGCCTGGTAGGGCCTCAGGTTCCGGGCACTTCCGGTGTGGGCACCCAGGGCTCGGCCGGGATCGGCGCGGGCGCGACGCTCGCGCGCGCCTCGGCGGGCGGCCGATCGGCCCGGCGGTCCGGGTGGTCGGCGGGTTCCTCCCCGTCCTCGGTCTCGAGGATCCGGGACGTGGCGAGCTGCTGGGCCGCGAGCTCGGCGTAGAGGCCGCCCCGCTCGATGAGCGA
Organism: Microbacterium sp. MF43; assembly: GCF_012847295.1. Lineage (GTDB taxonomy): Bacteria > Actinomycetota > Actinomycetes > Actinomycetales > Microbacteriaceae > Microbacterium. The sequence goes on along the minus strand of NZ_JABBDY010000001.1, from coordinate 947,432 downwards.
GGCGTGCGTGCCCGACTCGACGATGCGCCCCGCCTCGATGACGTGGATCACGTCGGCGGCGATGACGGTGGAGAGGCGGTGGGCGATCGACAGCGTCGTCCGGCCCCGCGCGGCGGCGTCGAGCGCCTCCTGCACGACGCGCTCCGAGACGGTGTCCAGTGCCGAGGTGGCCTCGTCCAGGAGCAGCACCGGCGGATCCTTCAGGAGCACCCGTGCGATCGCGATGCGCTGCTTCTCGCCGCCTGAGAGGCGATAGCCGCGCTCGCCGACGACGGTGTCGTACCCGAGGTCGAAGCCCTCGATGACGTGGTGGATGTTCGCAGCGCGGCACGCCGCCTCGAGCTCGGCATCCGTCGCGTCGGGTCTGGCGTAGCGGAGGTTCTCGCGGATCGTCGCGTGGAACAGGTACGTCTCCTGCGAGACGATGCCGACCTGGTCGATGATCGACTCCTGCTGCAGGTGGCGCACGTCCTCGCCGGCGAAGAGGACCGAGCCATCGGATGCCTCGTACATCCGCGGCGTCAGGTAGAGCACCGTTGTCTTGCCCGCCCCCGACGGGCCGACGAACGCGACGTGCTGGCCCGGCTCGGCCGTGAAGGTCACGCCCTGGAGCGTCGGGCGGGCGTCGGGCGCGGCATCCGGATACCGGAAGACCACGTCCCGGAACTCGATGCGCCCGAGCGGACCGGGCGCGCGCTCGACCGGGATCGCGTCCGGGGCGTCGCGGATCGCCGGCTCGAGGTCGAGGTACTCGAAGATGCGGGCGAAGAGCGCCGCGGAGGTCTGCAGGTCGAGGCTCACGCGCATGAGGCCCATGAGCGGCATGAGAAGCCGCGCCTGCACGGTGGTGAAGGCGACGATCGTGCCGGCGGTGATGACGACGTCGCCGTCCGTGAGGAAGTAGCCCGACACGAGGTAGATCACCGCGGGGACGCTCGCCATCAGCACCTGCACCACCGCGAAGAATCCCTGGCCGCTCATCGCCCGGCGCACCTGGAGGCGGACCTGGTTGCGGTTCTCGTCGGCGTAGCGGGCAGACTCCGCGCGCTGGCGATTGAACGACTTCGACAGGAGGATGCCCGACACGCTCAGCGTCTCCTGCGTGATCGAGGTGAGCTCGGACAGCGACTCCTGCGTCTCCCCTGCGATCCGCGCCCTCACCTGTCCGACGCGGCGCTGGACGATCACGAGGATCGGCATGAGGACGACCGCGATGATCGTGAGCCGCCAGTCGATGATGATCATCGCCACGAGCGACGCGATCACCGTCACGGCGTTGCCGAGGATGCTGGTGAGGGTGTTGGTGAGCACGCCGGAGACGCCGCCGACGTCGTTCTGCAGCCGGGACTGGATGACGCCGGTCTTCGTCCTCGTGAAGAACCCGAGCTCCATCGCCTGCAGGTGCTCGAACAGTTGCACGCGCAGGTCGCCGGTGACCTTGTTGCCCACCGTCGAGGTGAACCACGTCTGCAGCACGCCGAGGCCGGCGGACGCGAGGAACAGCGCGATCATGAGCCCGACGAGCCGCCACAGCAGCGGCATGTCGGGGGGCGAGCCGTCGACGGGGAAGAGCGCGTCGTCGAAGATGCGCTGCACGATGAGAGGCGGGATCACGGCGAGGCCCGCACCGACGACCACCAGGATCGCCGTGACGACGAGCTGCGCCGTGTAGGGACGGAACAGCGCCATGACCCGGCGACCCAGGTGCGGGATCTTCGGCGCGGCGGCGTTGAGCTTCTTCTGCGCCTCGATGTCGACCGGCCGGAAGCCCGGGTGCCCTCCGCCCCCGCCACCGCCGCGCATGCTCACCCTTAAGAGGCTACTGACGCTCGCGCCCCCGAGGGCTAGGCTTGCCACATGACCTCGCCTGCCGACAAGCCCGCCCACGACGGCTCCGATCTGGCCGCCCTCCGTGCGGAGATCGACGAGCTGAAGGCGATCCCCGAGGAGGAGCTCCTCAACCCGCTTCCCCGGAGCGTCGAGGAGCGCGAGCCCACGCCGCACGCGACCGACGCCATCGGCTCCGAGAAGTGGGACCGCCCCGCCTCCGAGGAGACGCTCGAGAACTGAGCGCCTCCCGCCGCGCGTGACCCGCGTGGCGCCCCCTCGGCACCCGCCGCTCACAGCGGATCGGGAATGCCGTGTCCGTGCCCTCGGTTAGCCTGAGGGCTTGCCGTTTTCTGAGGACTGACCGTCCTGCGCCGCGCGCCGTTCCCGCGTGTCCGCACCTCGCCCGCCGCACCTTCCGAGGAGACCCCTTATGGCCTCGACCGACACCACACCGCCTTCGACCGGCAGCGCTGCGCTGCCGGTCGCCCCTGTTCCCACGCTCGGCCGCGAGGAGTCACGCGTCATCTGGCTGCTCCTGGGTGCGGCCTTCGTCGCGATCCTCAACGAGACGACGATGGGGGTCGCGATCCCGCACCTCATCACCGATCTCGGGATCACCGCGCTGTCGGCCCAGTGGCTGACGACGGCGTTCATGCTGACGATGGCCGTGATCATCCCGATCACGGGATTCCTGCTCCGCCGCTTCAGCACGCGCACGATGTTCGTCGCCGCGATGAGCCTGTTCACCCTCGGCACGCTCATCGCGTTCCTGGCGCCGGGCTTCCCCGTCCTGCTCGTCGCGCGCGTCGTGCAGGCTTCGGGCACGGCGGTCATGATGCCGCTGCTGATGACGACGCTCATGACGGTGGTGCCGCCGGCGATCCGCGGCCGCATGATGGGCCGGGTGAGCATCGTGATCTCGCTGGCTCCCGCGATCGGACCGACGCTCGCCGGCGCCCTGCTCAACAACTTCGAGTGGCGGTGGATCTTCGGCGTCGTCCTGCCGATCGCGGTCGTGGCGCTCGTCGTGGGCGCCCGCTGGATCCACAACCTCGGTGAGCAGACGCACGCCCCGATCGATGTGCTCTCCGTCATCCTTTCGGCGCTCGGGTTCGGCGGGCTGGTCTTCGGGCTGAGCCAGCTGGGCGCGGGTGGGCACGGAGGCGGAGCGGATGCCGCGGCCGCCGCGGCCGCGTCGACGACCACGCTCTTCGTCTCGATCGGCGTCGGCATCGTCGCGCTCGGACTGTTCGGGTGGCGTCAGATCGTCCTGCAGCGCACCGACGACGCCCTGCTCGACCTGCGCGTGTTCCGCAGCGGCAACTTCTCGCTGTCGATCGCGCAGATGGTCATCATGTCGATGGCGTTCTTCGGCGCCATCACCGTGGTGCCGCTGTACGTGCAGGACGTCCTCGGCGTCGATCCCCTCACGACCGGCCTGATCGTGCTGCCCGGCGCGCTCGCGATGGGACTCGCGGGACCGTTCATCGGACGCGTCTACGACCGCTGGGGCACCAGGATCCTCCTCGTCCCCGGCGCCATCATCACGAGCGGCATGCTGTGGGTCTACACGACCTTCGGCACACAGACGCCGGTGTGGGTCATCGCGATCGCCCAGACGGTCCTGTCGATCGGGCTCGCCCTGTCGTTCACTCCGCTGTTCACGGCCTCCCTCGGCTCCCTGCAGCCCCGGTTCTACTCGTACGGCTCGGCCGTCGTGGGCACCGCGCAGCAGGTGGCGGGTGCCGCGGGCATCGCGCTCATGTTCGGCGTGATGGCGGCCGCGGGGGCCGCCGCAGCCGAGTCGGGCGCCGACGCCGTGACGGCGGGCGCCGCGGGAACGCAGGCGGCGTTCCTCGTCGCCGCGATCCTCTCGCTGCCCCTCCTCGTCGGTGCCTTCCTCATCCGCAAGCCGGCCGACCAGCCCATGGGCGCGCCGGCGCACTGAGATTCCCCGCTGATATCGGCAGGATGCCCCGCCCTCTCGACTCGAGGGCGGGGCATCCTGCGTCTGCAGCGGTGTGGCCGCTGGATCCGGGCGACCGGCTCAGTGGTGGATGACCGCCTTCAGCAGGATCAGCACTCCGCCGAATGCCGCCGTGAGGAGCGCACTCAGCAGGCGCGCCCACCAGTGGGTGCTCCAGCGCGCAACCGCGGTCCAGCCGAGCCCGGCGAGGATGAGCGTGTTGACGATGAGCGCGACCCACAGGGCCAGATCGTCGGCGATCACACGGGTGGTGCCGAGGAGAAGCGCGGCGAGGGGAGCGACGGAGGCGATGAGCATTCCCGAGGACTGGCGTGCCGCCGCCGCGAGACTCGAGCCGAGTCCCCGCTGACCTTCGCTGACCGCGAGCCGCCCCAGCGTGCCGGCGTACACGTGTGCGGCGTAGAACACGATCACGGTGATCGCGACGGTGAGGAAGGCGACGAGCGAGGTGCTGCCCGCGCTGACGACGATCATCCCGGACACGAGGATGAGTCCGTAGATCGCCTCCTCCGTCATGAGCACGCGCGCGACGCGCGGTGTCGTGTGGAGCTGCTGTTCGTCGCTCATCGAGGACGTCGTCCCGGGCGAGGGGGCCGAGGCCTCAGACGGAGCTGCAGCTGCCGCCGCCGCAGCAGGACCCGCCGGACTCGACGACGCTGAGCAGGTTCTTCTCGTCGGCGACGGGCTGGAGGGCGCTGGGGGTGGGAAGCTGCGACGTGGTCATTCCGCCATGCTACCTGCGCGCGCGGGACGTGGCTTCACAGCACGGCGCCTCCGGTCTGGCACGTCGGGCAGTACTGGGCGGTGGTGCTGGCGAAGGCGAAGTCGCGGATGGTGTCGCCGCACACCGGGCACGGCTCGCCGGCGCGGCCGTGCACGCGCATCGAAGCGACCTTCGCTGCCTTCAGAGCATGGATGGGGATGCCCCGGCGCGCCTCGATCGCGCCCCTCACCGTCTCGACGGTCGCCGTGTAGAGCCGCTGCGTCGCCTCGTCGTCGAGGAGCGCCGCGTGCACGACCGGCGAGACGCGAGCGGCGTGGAGGATCTCGTCGGAGTAGGCGTTGCCGATGCCTGCGAGAGACTCCTGCTCCTGCAGGATCGCCTTCACCTGCTTGCGCCTGCCGCCCAGCGCCGCATCGAAGTCGGCCGGTGAGAACGCCGGGTCGGCGGGGTCGGGCCCGAGCTTCGCGATCGCCGGCACGGCGAAGGGGTCATCGACCACGAACAGTCCCACCGATACCCAGGTGCCGGCATCCGTCACCTCGACCGTCTCACCCGAATCGAGCCCGATCTGCGCGAGCGCGGGCGGAGCCTCGGATGCCGGAGGAGCCTCCTCGCCCGGAGCGAGCCACCGCACCCACCCGTGGCGACCGAGCGAGATCACGAGCTGGGTCTGGTCGCCCAAGGCCAGCGACACGTGCTTGCCGTGTCGTGCCGCCCCCGTGATCTCGCGGCCGGCGAGCGTCGACGGCGGCCGTGTGCGTGTCTTGATCGCGCGGAACTCGAGCACGTCGGCATCCGCGACGCGACGACCGGTCGCGTGCTCGGCGAGGAACTCCGCCAGCACCTGGACCTCGGGAGACTCCGGCATGTGCTCATCCTGGCATCCGCCGCCGACACGCGGGAGTCAGCGCAGAGACCTGCGCAGGAACACCTGCTGGATGCCGTCATCGCCGTCCACGCGACTGGTCTCGCGGTAACCCTCGCGCTGGTAGAGGCGCAGGTTCGCCTCGCTGAGGGACCCCGTGAACAGCTCGGCCTCGAGGCATCCGACCTCCCGTCCCCTTTCCTCGACTGCCGCCAGCAGCCGGCTCCCGATGCCTCGGCCCTGCTGATCCGGCGCGATGGCGATGCGGCCGATGAGGAGAAGCTCGCCGTCGCGCTTGGCGCGGGCCGCGCCCACCATGCGCCCCCCGTCCCGCACGACGCAGCCGAGATTGTCGATGAGCTCGGCCTGCAGCTCCTCGAGCGTCTGTGTGAGCGGAGGCATCTGCACGCTGTTGTAGATGAGCGCCTCCTGCACGAATGCGGCACGCTGGAGGGTGAGGGTCTCACCGGCGTCGTCGGGGCCGATGGGGAGGATCTCAAGGTCACCGTCGGTGGAGTGCATGAGCCCTGTATACGCGGGTAGGCGGCAGACCCGGAAGCCTTGACACGCACCGCGGGCGCGCTCGGGCACGGCACCGGCACCCGGTCAGCCGGCTACATTCCTCGCCTCGAGCGTGTCAACCCTGTGGAGGTCGACGCGAGAGCGCGCGATGATGGATGCGTTCCGGCGGCCGCCCATCCCCACTCGCCGCGCTCGCCCGGTAGGAATCTCGGAGGCAGACGGTGGGCAAGTTCATCTACGACGGAACCATCAAGGTGGATTTCGACGACCGCACCCTCGCCCACCTTCAGATCGTGATCGGCTCGAAGCTGCGGCGTGGCGAGCCCTTCCACTTCACGTGGAAGGACGACACCAGCATCGGCGACGGACGCACGACCGTCTGGGTGCATCCGCGGTGCTCGCTCGTCTACAAGTACTACGGCAGCCGCCGTCCGCGACTCAACGCGGCGTGGATCGACGCCCTCGCGTTCACGGCCAATTCTCCCGGGGGTCTGTATCTCGTCCCCGAGCCATCCGAATCGATCGCCTTCGGCAACGGGGAGGACGAGGATGAAGCGAATTGACATCCGCTACGGCGGCGAGCACTACAGCGTCGGCGGCCGCGACCCCGAGAAGCTTCGCGCGGAGATCGCGGCCGGGCTCGAGAGCGGCGTGGCCTGGCTCGAGGTGAATGACGGGGAGGGCGCGCCCCGGACGGCCTATCTGATGCTCACCCCGGGTACTCCCATCGCGGTGATCCCGATCCCGGACGAATCCGATCCGGCCGCCGAGGGCGACAACTGGAGCCGGAGCGGGCACGACCCCGAGCGCTGATGCGCGGCGCCTCGATCGCCCCGCCCGGCGACGCCGCGGCTCGTCACTCGTACCGCTCGCGCGGAAGCTTGCGCTCCTCGGGCAGATCCCACCTGCGCCGTCGGCGCTCAGCGGCGCCCGCCTGGCCGGTGCCGGTCTCGGGGCGTGCAGCCCCGTCCTCTCCCTGTTCGGTGGGACGGATGCCTCGGGGCCCGGTCGAGCGAGTCATTGGTCAACCTCCTCCCCCGAGCATGCGGCGTGCGCGACCTCTTTCGAAGGGGGTTGACATCTCCGTCCTCGTGGCAGGAGATTCGATCAGGGTCGACAGGGCCAGCGGCGCGCTTCATGCATACGGCGCGCCCGCTTGTCAACCACCTTGACGAGTCGAAATCGCCGACGGAGATTAGCCTGTCCGCTCGTCCCGACCGTCCCGGAGCCGTCATGCCGCACGTCCCTCCGCCGCCCTGCCCAGGCGGCGCCGTAGACGTCTTCGTCCTTCCAGCCGCATCCGCTTTCGCGCACTGTCCCGCCGTCTCGCGGGGCGGCCATCGCCGTTCTTCGAGCTGCCGGGGTGAGCGAGTCTGTGACCGGAGGGTTCATGCGACGGTTCATCGACGGCAACGACGTGCGCGTCGATCCGGAAGACCGGATCCTGCGGCACGTCCAGGTCGACCGCGCGGGCGAGGAGCGGTGAGCCCGGGCCCGACTCCACCGAGGGCCGGCACAGCGGGATCGCCGGGGGCCCCCCGGTGACGACGGCATCTTCAGACGAGATCCGCTGGCACTCCGCGCGAACCACGAGCCTCGCAGACGCGCAGCGGTCGATGAGCGAGCTCTACGAGACGGCGATGGACCTGTCCGCCACGCCCGACCGTCGGTTCGCGTACGCGATGACGGCGGCATCGGACGGCACGGCGTCCGTCGCGTCGCTGCGCTTCGAGGGGCGTTGCCGTTCCGGCGCCGAGTCGTTCTCGGACGCGATGATCGCCCACGCCGTCCGGGGCACGCACCAGTGGCGCGTCGGCGACGAGCGCGGCAACGGCGCGGTGCCGTTCATGGTCCCGCCGGGCGTCGAGATGCGCGTCGAGTTCACCGGTGCCCACGTGCGCACCGTGGGACTGGACACCGGCTACGTGCGGCGGATCGCGGAGTCCCTCAGCGGGAACCCCGATGCGCCGTTCCGTCCCGAGGGTGTCAATACCCACCGACGTCACCCCGCTCTGGTCACCGAGTCGATCTCGAGCCTGGAGGCGATGCTCCTGTCGGAGTCCGTGCTGCGCGACGCGGCACTCGTGCGCGCGCAGCTGCTGCGCCATGCCGTGGTGTCGATCCTCAGCTCCTACCCGCTCGTCGACCTCGACCGGCGGCCGGATCGAGGCATCCAGTCCCGTCGGGTCCGCATGGCCGTGTCGTACCTCGAGGCGCACGCCCACGAACCGATCACCGTCGGCGACGTGGCGATCGCGGCCGGCACGACGACGAGGTCGCTTCAGACGGCGTTCCGGCGCGCGTACGACATGACGCCCATGCAGTACCTGCGGCGCCTGCGACTGCGGATGGCCCGGGAGGAGCTGCTGGCGTCATCGGATCCGCGGCTGTCGGTGCGCGAGGTCGCGCTGCGGTGGGGCTTCACGCACCCGGGTCGCTTCGCCCAGCAGTACGCCGCAGCGTTCGGCGAGCACCCCTCGGTCACCCTGCGTCGCTGAGCGGGGTGGCCCGGTGCGGTTCGAGGCCTCCCGTCACCCGGCCGACGCCCGTAGCATCGCCGCATGGGCGTGCGCAGCTTCGAGCACATCGGCATCGTCGTCCGTGACTGGACCGGGTTGCGGACTTCTTCGGACTGCTCGGCTTCGATCGCGGCGTGACGGCCTCGTCGGCGAGGTCGTGAACGACGAGGATGTGTGGCTCGTCTGCGACGTCCGCGGACCCGAGGGCCTCATCGTCGAATTCGGCGAGCGACTCGATCAGGAGCGCTCGGATCTCACCCCATCGGCGTGATGAGCACCGTGCCACCTGCCCGTACCGTGGCACCCGGGCTGGGGCGATTCCAGCACGGTGAGGAGAGATCATGACGGATGCCACGCCCTCGGTTGCCGGAGCTCCGCTCCCGCCGGCACGGACGCTGCCGTTCGCCCCCGCACCCTCGGGAAGCATCGCCGGCAGGACGCTCGGCGAGTCGACCTACTCCCCGGTCGCGCCGCAGAAGCACCTTCCCGACGACGCCCCGAACGTTCTGGTGATCCTCATCGACGACGCGGGGCCCGCGCTGCCCGCTCCGCTCGGCGGCAGGATCGATACCCCCACCCTCGAGCGCATCCGCTCGGCCGGCATCGGCTACAACCGCTTCCACACCACCTCGATGTGCTCCCCCACTCGGGCCGCGCTGCTCACCGGGCGCAATCACCACCGCGTCGGCGCCGGTCAGATCGCCGAGCTCGCCAACGACTGGGACGGGTACTCCGGCCACATCCCCAAGAGCAGCGCGACGATCGCCGAGGTGCTGCGCAACTACGGGTACTCCACCGCCGCGTGGGGCAAATGGCACAACACGCCCGCCGAGGAGACGACGAAGGCCGGTCCTTACGACAACTGGCCGACCGGGAACGGGTTCGAGTACTTCTACGGATTCCTCGCCGGCGAGGCATCCCATTACGAACCGAACCTCGTGCGGAACACGACCAGCGTCCTGCCCCCGAAGTCCCCGGAAGACGGCTACCACCTCAGCGAGGACATCGCGGACGACGCGATCTCGTGGCTGCGCGACCACAAGGCGCTCTCGCCGGACAAGCCGTTCTTCATGTACTGGGCGACCGGCGCGATCCACGGCCCGCACCACATCATGAAGGAGTGGGCCGACAAATACGCGGGAGCCTTCGACGACGGCTGGGACGTCTACCGCGAGGAAGCGCTCGCGGGTGCCAAGGCGGCGGGTTGGGTGCCGGAGGACGCGGTGCTCACGCCACGCCCGGACTCTCTGCAGGGCTGGGATGAGATCCCTGACCACCAGAAGCCGTTCCAGGCGCGCCTCATGGAGGTGTGCGCGGGGTTCGGCGAACACGCCGACGTGCAGGCGGGTCGCGTGATCGACGAGCTCGAACGGCTGGGCTACGGCGACAACACCATCGTGGTGTACATCTGGGGAGACAACGGCTCGTCGGGCGAGGGCCAGAACGGCACGATCAGCGAGCTCCTCGCGCAGAACATGATCCCGACCACCGTCGACCAGCACATCGCGGCGCTCGAGGAGCTCGGCGGGCTCGACGCGCTCGGCACGCCGGCGACCGACAACCAGTACCACGCGGCGTGGGCATGGGCGGGGTCGACGCCCTACCAGGGCATGAAGCTCATGGCCTCGCACCTCGGCGGCACGCGCAATCCGATGTTCATCCAGTGGCCCGGCCGGATCGAGCACGACCCGGTGCCTCGCACGCAGTTCCACCACGTCATCGATCTGGCCCCGACGATCTACGAGATCCTCGGCATCTCCGCTCCCGAGACGGTGAACGGCATCCATCAGGACCCGATCGACGGCACGAGCTTCGCGTACTCGATCGACGACAAGACGGCCGAGGGTCGCCACCGGGTCCAGTACTTCGAGATCATGGCGAGCCGATCGATCTACGAGGACGGCTGGATCGCGTCGACCCCTGGCCCGCGCCTCCCCTGGGTGCCGGGCGCGCCGCCCGGAATCCGCACGTGGACTCCGGATGAGGACACGTGGGAGCTGTACCACCTCGACGCGGACTGGAGCCAGGCACACGACCTCGCCGACGAGCACCCCGAGAAGCTCGCAGCGCTCAAGGAGCTCTTCGCGATCGAGGCGGCGAAGAACAAGGTGCTCCCCGTCGGCGCCGGGCTGTGGGTGCCCGTCTATCATCCGGAGTTCCGCATCACCCCGCCGTACTCGCAATGGGAGTTCTCGGGCGAGACGACCCGCGTTCCGGAGTTCTGTGCTCCGGCGCTGGGGAACAAGCCGAACTCGGTCACGATCGCCGTCGACGTGGGCGAGCACGCCAACGGCGTGCTGTACAAGCTCGGCGGGGCCGGCGGCGGTCTCACGCTGTTCGTCGTGGACGGCGTGCTGACGTACGAGTACAACCTGTTCCTGGTGCAGCGCACGACGGTGGCAGCACCCTCGCCGCTCACCGCGGGCACGCACACGATCGAGGTCGCGACGTCGTACGTCGAGCCGCGGCCCGGCGGTCCGCTCACCGTGGCGCTGCGCGTGGACGGCGACGAGGTCGCGTCGGGTGTCGTGCCCGTCAGTGCCCCGCTGCTGTTCTCCGCCAATGACTGCCTCGACGTCGGACGCGCCTACGGCGGAGCCGTGTCGCGCGCGTACGCCGACCGGATGCCGTTCACGTTCGACGGAACGATCCAGCGGTTCCACGTGGCGTACGCGTCGTGACGGGCGGGGCGGCTTGATCGTGGACGGCATGGTGCTGCTCCCCGGCGGCTCGTTCACGATGGGCAGCGACGACTTCTATCCGGACGAACGGCCGGCGCACGAGGCATCCGTCGACCCGTTCTGGATCGACACGCATCAGGTGACCAACGCGGCGTTCTCGGAGTTCGTGGCCGACACCGGATACCTCACGGTGGCCGAGCGGGGCCTCGATCCGGCGGACTTCCCCGACGTGGACCTCGACGACCTCGCGCCCGGCTCGATGGTGTTCACCCCGGCGACGGGACCCGTCGACCTGCGCGACTGGCGACAGTGGTGGCGCTGGCAGCCCGGCGCGCAGTGGCGCCATCCCGAGGGCCCCGATTCATCGATCGACGGGCGGATGTCGCATCCCGTGGTGCAGGTGGCGTTCGAGGATGCCGCCGCCTACGCGGCCTGGAGGGGCAAGCGCCTGCCGACCGAGGCCGAGTTCGAGTATGCGGCGCGGGGCGGCACCGCCACGGCGTTCGCGTGGGGCGACGAGGCATATCCCGGCGGCGTGGCGCAGGCGAACAGCTGGCTCGGGCGGTTCCCGTACGACGTCCAGGGAGATCACGGCGGGTCGACGGCGCCGGTGGGCTCGTATCCGGCGAACGGCTTCGGTCTCTTCGATGCGATCGGCAACGTGTGGGAATGGACCACGGACTACTACCTTCCGCGCCACCGGTTCCCCACCACGGCGGCCCTCTACCGGGAGCACCGGCCGGAGCTCCTCGCCGCGGCGAGCGCCGAGCCGGGATCCCGCATGCCTCGGCGTGTGCTCAAGGGCGGGTCGTACCTCTGCTCCCCCGACTACTGCCTGAGGTTCCGGCCGGCCGCGCGGTCCCCGCAGGCCGACGACTCGGCGGCGACGCACATCGGGTTCCGCTGCGCCAGGTCGGAGTGAATCCATCGGGCCCGATCTAGGCTGAGCGCGTGCGCGAACTCGCCGAAGGTGTGAGGCTGCTCGGGCGCGGCTTCGCGTATTGGCGGCGCCGGCCCGGCCTGATGGCGCTCGGGCTCGTCCCCGCTGCGATCGTCGGAGTGCTGTTCCTGTCGGGGCTCATCGCCCTCGGCGCCTTCCTTCCCGCGATCACCGAGGCGATGACCCCGTTCGCCGACACCTGGCCCGGCGTATGGGCGACGGTGATCCGGGTCACGATCGGCACCGCACTGTTCGGCGCCGCGCTCGTCCTGGTCGCGGTGTCCTTCACCGCGCTCACTCTGGTGATCGGCGATCCCTTCTACGAGCGCATCTGGCGGGCGATCGAGGCCGAGCACGACGGCGACGCTCCGGACGTGCCGTACGGGTTCTGGCGCTCCGTGGCGGACGGGATCTGGCTCATCTCGCGGGGTATCGCCGTCGCCGCGCTGGCCGCACTCATCGCACTCATCCCGGTCGTGGGCGGTGTGCTCGGCACCGTCTTCGCGGTCTCGCTGACCGGCTGGCTCGTCGCCGACGAGCTGACGTCTCGAGCCCTCAGTGCCCGCGGGATCCCGGCGGCGGCTCGGCGCCGGATTCTGCGGACCCACCGGCTGCGGGTCCTGGGCTTCGGTGTCGCCACCCAGCTGTGCTTCATGGTGCCGCTCGGAGCCGTCGCCACGATGCCTGCGGCGGTGGCCGGGGCGACGATGCTCGCCCGAACGCTTCTCGGCGCGAGCCCGCCACCTCTCGTTCGCCGTGCAGTGAGGTCATGAGGGCCGCTCCACCTATCGTTCCTCTTGCATTACCTATCGACTTTCGATAGATTTCTCTCGTTACTGAAGCGAGAGGCCGGTAAATGGGAAGGTTCACGATTCTGACGCTGCGCGTCGTGATCGCGCTGTCGCTCGCGGGATCGCTCGTGGTGCAGACGGTCATCGTGCCGCTGCTCTGGGAGGACACCGAGGGCGGGCAGCTGTGGCGCCGCATCACGCTCATGATCATCATCGTGTTCGGCGTGCTGACCATGCAGGTCTTCGCGGTGTGCGTGTGGCAGCTTCTGACCCTCGTGCGTCGCGGCGCGGTGTTCTCGCCTGCGGCCTTCATATGGGTGAACATCATCATCGGGAGCATCATCGCGGCCGCGATCGCCCTGTTCGGGCTCGCCGTGCTGATGGCGCTCGGCGAAGCGGCTCCCGGGGCGGTGGGCATCGTGTGCGGCTTCTCGCTCGCGCTGTTCGGCATGGCGCTGCTCGTCGTGGTGATGCGCATGCTGCTCAGGCAGGCGATCGACCGCGACGCCGAGGCGCGCGCGCTGCGCTCCGAGATGGACGAGGTGATCTGATGCCCATCATCGTGGACATCGACGTGATGCTCGCACGGCGCAAGATGTCGGTCGGCGCACTCGCCGAGCGGGTCGGCGTGACGCCCGCGAACCTCGCCGTGCTCAAGAACGGGCGCGCCAAGGCGGTGCGCTTCTCGACCCTCGACGCACTGTGCGAAGCGCTCGACTGCCAGCCCGGCGACCTCCTCCGCTGGGAGGCCGCGGGCGGGTCCGGGCTGGACGAGGTGGAGGCCGAGTCGACGGATGCCGCGCACTGACCGTGCGAGGGTGCCATTGACGCGCTTCGGAGCCGGTGCTCTCATAGGCCCATGGAGTCGGTCGTCGACGTCGACTACCTCGTGGTCGGTGCCGGCGCGATGGGGATGGCGTTCATCGATTCCCTCGTGAGCGCGAACGCGGAGGCATCCGTCGCGATCGTCGATCGACGTCCAGCGGCAGGCGGACACTGGCGCGATGCGTACGGGTTCGTCCGGCTGCATCAGGCATCCGCGTTCTACGGCGTCGCCTCGACGCTCCTCGGCGACGGTCGTCTGCAGGGCGTAGGGCCCGAGCGCGGCCTGCACGAGCGGGCGAGCGGCGCGGAGGTCTGCGCCTACTACGACCGCGTCCTCGAACACCTGCTGGCCACCGGTCGCGTCGACTTCCACGGCATGTGCGAATACGTCGGCGACGGGCGCTTCCTGTCGATGGTGAGCGGCGCGGGGTTCATCGCGCCACGAGCGCGCGTCGTCGATGCCCGTTACCTCTCGCCGAGCATCCCCTCCCTCACTCCCCCGCCGTTCGCGGTCGAGGACGATACGCGCGTGATCTCCGTCAACGACGTGGCGCGCGTGGAATCGCCTCCGCCGCACTTCGTGATCGTCGGCGCGGGCAAGACGGCGACCGATGCGTGCGTGTGGCTGCTGCAGCAGGGGGTGGCGGCCGACGACCTGACGTGGGTGCGTCCGCGTGACCCGTGGCTGCTCAACCGAGCGGTCGTGCAGCCCGACCCCGCCATCTTCCTCGGAATGGCCGCAGACACGATGGAGGCGGCTGCGGCGGCCTCAAGTGCGGACGACGTCTTCCGGCGACTGGAGGAGGCCGGGATCATGCTGAGGATCGACACGGGCGTCACGCCCACGATGGCCAAGACGCCCACGCTCGCGACCTGGGAGCTCGAGCTGCTGCGCAGCGTGGAAGACGTGGTGCGCCGGGGGCACCTGCGTTCGGTCGCGCCGGGTCGCCTCCGCTTCGACGACGCAGACGTCGGAGTGCCGGCCGATGCGCTCGTGATCCACTGCGCGGCGGACGGCCTGAAGTACCCCGGGCTGCGCCCCATCTGGACACGCGCCGCGATCACACCGCAGCCGGTGCGCGTGGGCTTCCCGTGCTTCGGTGCCGCCCTCGCCGGGTACGTCGAGGCGACTCGCGACGACGACGAGGAGAAGAACCGGGTCTGTCGCCCGTCTCCCTACTCGAACACCCCCACGGACTGGGCGCGCATGCAGGTCATCGGCGGAGATGCGTCCCTGGCCATGACGACGGAGCCCGACCTCCGCGCCTGGGCCAACACGACCGCCCTCAATCCGGCGCGCGTGCCGGCCGATCGCGCGGATGACCCCGCGGTCGTCGCAGCGCGCACACGTCTCAAGGCGATCATCGGCGCCGGCCGTCGACGACTCCTCGAGCTCGCGAGCGCGTGAATCCCCCGCCGACCGTGCCGCCCCGCGCCGAGGAGAGGAGACGCTCGCGGCGTCGGCGGCCGCTCAGCGCACGGAATCCCACCAGTCCAGCACTCGCGTCCCGAACAGCGTGAGCCACTTCGACGGCTGCCCCTCCGGCACGTCCACTTCGAACCACGTGCGCCCGGCCAGCGGAGTGGTCTGCAGCCAGGTGCCGTCGGGCTGCCGCGCGTCGCGCACCACGGCGATGGCGTCGGCCAGTCGCGGGTCGGGATCTCGCCCTTCCCACAGCGACGCCTCGCGGAAGTAGTCGAGGGCGTACAGGGCGCTGTAACGGTGCCGGTTGGGGTACACGAAGCGGCTGACGAACTCGCCGACCGGCTCGCCCGTCGTCGCCCGATAGAGCAGCCGCCGCTCGAGCAGGTACTCCTCGCCACGGCGGCGCGACTCGCGCAGACCCGTGTCGCCTGTGAGCCGTTCGTACTGCATCATGCCGCGGAGCGCGTTGAGCGTCGAGTGGAAGGATGAGCGCGTCGACCTGCCTTCCTCGGCCTCGCAGTTCCAGCCGCCGTCGGCGAGCTGGTGCTCCGGAAACCATGCCGCCAGCGACGAGACATCGGCGCCGAGCCAGGCCCCGGTCGCCAGCGTGTATGAGTTGATGCAGACGTCGATCTCGCCGCCCCAATAGGGCAGGTCGTCGTAGTCCCACCGGCTGTTCGCATCGAGCCTGGCCGCCGTGTCGCCGAGGGCCGAGGCATCCGCTCCCCACTCACGCAGGTCGCGCAGCACCCACGTCGTCGCGATCCAGGGCTGCCCGGGCTGATCGGGCTCGTCACTGTCGAAGAAGCCCGCGGGGAAGAAGGAGCCCCCAGCCCACTGCCCGTCGGGATCCTGCTGGGCCAGCAGCGCGGCACCGAACCCGTCGGTCACGACGCGAGCCCGGGTGGCCTGCCACTGCGGCGTCGGCGTGCCGAGGAGGTCGCGCTCCACCTGCCATCGCAACGCGGGGTCGGAGTCGAGCATCCAGTCGCGCAGGTGTTCGGGGAGCGGCATGGGTGCACGCTATCGCCCTCCGCCGACACGGGTCCACGCACGGGTCGCGGCCGGCGTCAAGGGGGTGCGCACGACCGGGCGCCGAGGCCAGGGTGAGCGCATGAGCATCCACAACGGCAACCTCAGCGGCGCCCTGGACGACGATCGCGCCGAGACGATCGAACGCGTCGTCGCCGAGGTGGAGGACGACATCCGTCACGGCAGGGTGACCGACGACGTCAGTCGTGTGCTCGGGGAGCGCCTCGAAGCGGCGGGCGTCGCGCTGCGCCCCGACGCGATCGAGGAGCTCGCCGAGGACATCGAGAACGACGTCTCGCTCTAGCCGGCGCGGGCGACGGATGCCCCGGCACCCGTGATCCGGGCAGCCTCCGGGTTCGCAGGCCGGCGGCCCCGGTCGACATCACCCCGGAGATCCTCGGCGTGGAGCAGCCGCGTCAGACCGTGGAAGTCCCGCATCAGGATCCCCTGCCACACGAGGTCCGGGATCAGCGCCGTCAGCCCCAGCCACCCCGCGATATCGCCCTCGTACTCGGCGTGCACGCGCGTCCCGCCTCCCTCGGGCAGGCACGCGTACTCGACCCGGGAGTTCCACGGCGAGGTCGAGTGCCACACCACCCGCCGGCCCGGGTCGAGGCTCTCGAGCACATCGGCGAAGCGCACGCGGAACGGCCCGATGCGGTCGACGGCCCACCACCGCTCGCCGATCCCGACCGGATCGTCTCCGATGCGCTGGCGGAAGGCGACGGCCGGCGCGAAGTCGGGCCACCTCCCCGGGTCGGCGAGAAGCGGGAACACGCGCGACGGAGGGTGCGGCATGTGCACATCGATCACCACGCGCTTCCACACGATCGTCACACCATCGCCGGAATGGGCCGATCCGGATAGAGCTCGCGCATCGCGCGTTCGTACTGCCGCTTCATGAGGAGCGCATACAGGAGCCGGATCGGGGCGGGGATGTTGGCGCGCATCCACGCCTCCCGCTCGTCCTCGGGAACGGCGGCGATCAGCAGTCCGGCCTGCAGCGCCATGATGTCCTTGCCGAGCTCCTTGCGGTGCTTGGACAGCGTCGCGCGGGTGTGCTCTTCCATCCAGTCCCACTCCTGCTGCGAGAGCACCGCACCGGCGACGGGCATGATGAGCTCCTCCTCGTGGCCGAGGTGCGTGGAGAGCGTGTCGCGCAGTGTCTCGATGTCGCGGGCGAACGCCTCGCCCAGCTCGGGATCGGCGGAGGCGACCCAGGGGTCGAGCTGCGGCTCGATGCGCGCCAGCAGCGCGGCGACCTCGGCGTGCTGCGCACGCATCTGGTCGACGTGGAGCGCACATCCCGGATCACGGGCCGTCAGCCGATCCCACAGCGCCATGTCCTCGGTCTCGTGGTGCATGTGCAGCGCGAAGAAGTCGAGGTGCGCATACCTGCCGACGATCGCCGCCCTCGCGGTGTCTCCGGGCTTGACGTCACGGATCAGCAGCGGAAGTTCGCGGTAGAGCCACCGGAAGATCCGGTGCACCAGGATCAGCCCGGACGTGTCGCAGCCGGCTTCCTGCCCCGCGGGCATGGCGCCGGACGACGGCAGCTTCGTGACCATGTCGCACCCCCAGGTGGGATCCGCCGGCTCCACCGGACTCCCACGGCACCGGTGCGAGCGGACAGCCCGAACGATACACCCGCGGCCCGGCTCCGCACAGCACCTGCCGCGCGGCCGGCCTGCGCGGTGCCGGCGCGACGTCAGCGATCGGCGCCGGCCCTCGCCTCCTGAAGCGGCGCCGCGAACGCGGGGAGCCCCAGGATGCCGGCACGGGCGGCGTCGACGGCGGCGCGCACGGCGCCGACCGACACGATGTCGGCTCCGAGCGTGGAGGCGACGATATCGGGGGCCGGCAGGTCGAGTTCGCTGTGAAGCGCGCCGAGCGCGGCCTCGATGAGGGGGCCGGCACCCTCCGCCACGGCGCCGCACACGACGATGAGGCGGGAGTCGAACAGGCTCCCCAGCACGCCGGCGACGACGGCCAGCGTCTCCCCCACCTGCCGCGCGATGAGAAGCGCCCCTTCGTCTCCAGCCGAGGCGAGGGACAGCACGGTCTTGCCGTCGATCTCGTCGGCCGCCAGCCGCCGCAGCGCGCTCGATGCGGGCAGTGCACCTGCGTCCCGCGCCTGACGGGCCAGGTTCGCGGCACGGTAGCCGAGACCCCACGCGCCGTCCACACCGCGGACGTGATCGAATGCGACCATCTCGGCCGCACCGCCGTGCGCTCCGTGCAGCAGCCGGCCGTCGACCCACACGCCGGCCCCGAGCCGCTCGCCCGCGAGGAGCGTCACGAAGTCGTCATGGCCGATCGCGGCGCCGACCGAGTGCTCCGCGACCGCGGCGAGCGACGCATCGTTCTCGACGCGCACCACAGGCGCCCACGCGGCGAACAGCTCGGCGAAGCCGGGATTCATCCGCCGCCAGAAGTCGTCGCGATGCTGCGGCGATTCCCCCCGCGCATCGACGGGTGCGGGCACGCCCACGCAGACCGCGGCAACATCGGTGCGCGATCGGCCGGCGTCCTCCAGCGCGCCGTCCACGACGGCCGAGGCATCCCGCCGCCGCTGCTCCGGCGAGTCCTGCTGCGGGTCCACCGCCAGATGCCGCACCGCGAGGGCGGCCCCCCTCAGGTCGGCGACGGTCGCCGTGAGATTCGCGCGACCGGCATCGACGCCGACGACCACCGCCGCGTCGGCGCGGAAAGCGAACCGGCGCGCCGGGCGGCCCTTGCGGTACTCCCCGACCGCGCGCGCGTTGGGCAGCTCGGAGAGCAGCCCGCGATCGACCAGCTCGTCGATGACGTCGATCGCCGTGGAACGCGTGATGCCCACGGCCTCGAGAACGTCGGAGGCGGTGAACGCCTCGGCATCCCACGCGTGGCCGAGCACGGCGTCGAGGCTCGCCCGGCGGAGCACGCCGGAGCTGGGCGGAGTCTGAGGCATCGGGGCATTGACCTTTCGCGGCTTCCCCGTCATTATGGTTCACATCCAGTTGATTCGATACCTAAATCTAGTCGTCGGACCAACGATCGCCCCACGATCACGGAAGGGACAACGTCGTGCCTGACTCCCCCACTCACCTCCGCCGAGCCGCTTCCGCGGGCGCCATCGTGACGCTCCTCGGAGCGGCGCTCGTCGCCTGCGGGGCTCCGGCCGGGCCCGCCGAGGTGCGTTTCCACCTGAGCAAACCCGAGGCGATCCCCTACTTCCGCGATCTCATCGCGGAGTACAACGCCAGCCAGGACGACGTCGAGGTGGTGTTCGACACGTCTTCCAACCTGCAGGCGGGCTTCCTCCGGGGCAATCCCCCGGACCTCGGACTGCTCAACTACAACATGGAGATGGCGCGCTTCATGGAGCGCGGGGCTCTGAGCGACCTGAGCGACATGCCCGAGGCCGACCGCATCCTCCCCGAGGTGCAGGACCTCGTGGACCAGTACGCCACCTATCCCGGGCGCACGAGTGTCCTCCCGTACTCGGTGATGGCCGCGTCGGTCATCTACAACAGGCAGATCTTCGAAGAGCAGGGCCTCGCCGTCCCGACCACGTGGGACGAGCTGATCGAGGTGTGCGACACTCTCGAGGCCGCGGGCGTCACGCCGTTCTACGCCACTTTCAAGGATCCCTGGACCGTCGGACAGGGCTGGTTCGACTACGCGGTGGGCGGCGAGATCGACGTCGCCGACTTCTACGACCAGATGAACGAGCTGGGCACAGAGGTCGGGCCCGACTCGCCGGTCTCGTTCGAGAAGACGCTGGCGGGGCCTGTCGAGAAGATGGCCCAGCTCGCGCGCGAGTACACGAATCCGGACGCCGCGAGCCGAGGGTACGGCGATGGCAATCTCGCCTTCGCCAACGGCGAGGCGGCGATGTACATCCAGGGACCGTGGGCATTCGGCGAGATCGCCAAGACCGACCCCGATCTGGATCTCGGCACGTTCCCGCTGCCCATGACGGACGACCCCGACGACCTCCGCGTGCGAGTGAACATCGACCTCGCAGCATGGATCCCCGAGGCGTCGGATCAGAAGGAGGGTGCGCGGGACTTCCTCAGCTACCTGTTCCGGAAGGACGTCATGGACGAGTACAACGCGGCTTTCCTCGGGTACGGCACGACGACCGACTCCGCACCCGTCACCGACGAGCGGATTCTCGGCATGAAGGAGTACTACGACTCCGCGAAGTTCTACCAGGGCGCTTCGAAGGCGATTCCGCTGACCATCCCGACCGACAACTACATGCAGGGCGTCGTGACCGGGTCCGACGTCGAGAGCACGCTGCGTGTGATGGACGCCGACTGGGCACGCCTGGCGTTGCGCCAATAGCGCGATACGAAGGGACGGAAACCCATGGCAACCACGACGGCCGCTCTCACGGCGCCGAAGACGAGCCGGCGGAGCGGGGCGGCGACGATGCCGCGCACGCGCCGACGCGTGGAGGGGGTCTACTACCTCTTCCTGCTGCCCGCCCTCATCCTGTTCACGCTCGCGATCACGGTGCCCGCCGTGATCGGGATCTTCTTCAGCTTCACCAACTCCATCGGCTTCGGCGAATGGGAGTTCATCGGCCTCATCAACTACGTGGCGGTCTTCTCCGACCCGGCGATCCTGCAGAGCTACCTGTTCACGTTCGGCTTCGCCGCGGTCACGGTGATCGCCGTGAACGCGCTGGCGTTCCTGCTCGCCGTGGGGCTCGTGTCCCGCGTGCGCCTCAAGACCGGGCTGCGGGCGATCTTCGTGATCCCGATGGTCATCTCGGGCATCATCATCGCTTACGTCTTCAACTTCCTGTTCTCCAACTCGGTCCCGGCTCTCGGTCAGGCCTGGGGAATCGGATGGATGAGCGAGAGCATCCTCGCCGATCCCGACCTCGCTTGGATCGCGATCGTGATCGTGACCGCCTGGCAGGCGATCCCCGGAACGCTGCTCATCTACATCGCCGGACTCCTGTCGATTCCCGGTGACGTCTACGAGGCGGCCGCCATCGACGGCGCCGGCAAGCTGCAGCAGCTGCTGCGGATCACGCTGCCCCTCGTGGCCGGCTATGTCGTGATCAACGTGATCATCGGATTCAAGGACTTCCTCAACGCCTACGACATCATCGTCGGCCTCACCAACGGCGGCCCGGGGACCGCGACCCGGACCATCGCGATGACGATCTTCACCGGCTTCACCGGGGGCGACTACGCCTACCAGATGGCCAACGCGACGATCTTCTTCCTCATCGCGATCAGCCTGTCGCTTCTCCAGCTCCGTCTCACCCGCGGAAGGAACGTGTTCTGATGACAACGCAACCCGCCCTCGCTGTCGAGGACATGGCCGCCGAGCGCGTGCTCGCCGGTGACGCCGCGCGCAAACCCGCACGGTCCCGCTTCGCCATGGAGCGCGTGAACTGGCCGGGCACCATCGTGCTGGCGCTGTGCGCCGTCACGGTGCTCATCCCCCTGTACGTCACGGTCATGATGGCGTTCAAGACGCAGTCCCAGGCGGTCGACGGCAACGCGTTCTCGTGGCCGGCCCCGTGGAGCCTGGACGGCTTCGTCGAGGCCTGGGAGCTCACCAACTTCCCGCGATCGTTCACGATCTCGCTGCTGATCACGGTCTTCACCGTGGTCGGCACGATCCTCCTCGCGGCGCTCGCATCCTTCGCGATCTCGCGCAACTGGGACCGCAAGCTCTTCCGGTACTCGTTCTACTACCTGCTCGCCGCGATGTTCCTGCCGTTCCCCGTCGTCGCCCTCCCGCAGATCCAGCTGACGGGGCTCACCGGGCTCGACAATCCCGCCGGCGTGGTGATCCTGAAGGTGATGTTCCAGCTGAGCTTCAGCATTCTGCTCTTCACCGCCTTTCTGCGCTCGATCCCGGCGGAGCTGGAGGAGAGCGCACGCATCGACGGCGCCACCACGTGGCAGACCTTCTGGCGACTGATCTTCCCGCTCCTCGCGCCGATGAGCGCCACGGTGGGCATCTTCGCCTTCCTGGCGTCGTGGAACGACTTCATGATGCCGTCGCTGATCATCTCGGATCCCGCGCTGCAGACGCTGCCGGTCGTCCAGAACCAGTTCCAGACGCAGTTCAGCAACAACTACAACGTGTCCTTCGCCTCCTACCTCATGGCGATGGCACCCGCGATCGTCGTCTACCTCTTCACCCAGCGATGGGTCGTGGAAGGCGTCACCCAGGGCGCTGTCAAGGGCTGAGGCCCGAGGCATCCCCTCCCTCACAATCGAACCGAACAACGCAACCGCGAAAGGACTGCGTCCCTGTGACGACCCACGTGCACACCGCACCCCTCACCTCCGACCACACCGACCCCGAACCGCCCGAGTGGTGGCGGCAAGCCGTCGTCTACCAGGTGTATCCGCGCAGCTTCGCCGATGCCGACGGCGACGGCATCGGCGACCTGCGGGGAATCCTCTCCCGTGTGCGCTATCTCGCGGACCTCGGAATCGACGCGGTCTGGCTCAGCCCGTTCTATCCGTCCGAGCTCGCCGACGGCGGCTACGACGTCGCCGACTACCGCGACGTCGATCCGCGCCTGGGCACCCTCGACGACTTCGACGCGCTCGTCGAGGCGCTCCACGCGGAGGGCATCCGAGTGGTGGTCGACATCGTCCCCAACCACACGTCGAACAAGCACGCGTGGTTCCAGGAGGCGCTCGCCGCCGGCCGCGGCTCGGCAGCGCGTGCGCGCTACATCTTCCGCGACGGCGCCGGTCCCGACGGCTCGCAGCCTCCCGCGGACTGGGTGTCGGTGTTCGGCGGCCCCGCGTGGGAGCCGGTCGGCGACGGCCAGTGGTACTTCCACAACTTCGCCGTCGAGCAGCCCGACCTCGACTGGTCGAATCCACAGGTGCGCGCGGACTTCGTCCACACCCTGCGCTTCTGGTCCGACCGCGGGGTGGACGGCTTCCGCATCGACGTCGCCCACATGCTCACGAAGGACTTCGTCGACCCGCTGCCGTCGCAGGCCGAACTCGACGCCATCCCCCGCGACGGCAACCACCCGATGATCGACCGCGACGACGTTCACGAGGTGTATGCGGAGTGGCGCGAAGTGTTCGACTCGTACGATCCGCCGCGAACGGCGGTCGCGGAGGCCTGGGTCGAGCCGTCCCGCATCCCGCTGTACGCGCGCGCCGAGAGCCTCGGGCAGGCGTTCAACTTCGATCTGCTGGAGGCCGACTTCGACGCGACCCAGTTCCGGCGCATCGTCACCGACAACCTGACCCTGGCGGCGCAGTCCGGCTCGTCGACGACGTGGGTGCTGTCGAACCATGACGTGGTGCGCCACGCCACCCGCTACGGGCTGCCCGATGCCGAGCGCGGCACCGACGGGCGGCCGCTGCGCAAGCACGGCAACGAGTGGCTGCTCTCAGGCGGAACCCGGCCGGAGCTCGACGCCGCTGCCGGCATCCGTCGCGCACGCGCCGCCAGCCTCTTCGTGCTGGGACTGCCCGGATCGGCGTACGTCTACCAGGGAGAGGAGCTGGGACTGCACGAGGTCGCCGCGATCGACGACGAGCACCGTCAGGACCCGACCTTCTTCCGCAGCCCCGGTGAGGACATCGGGCGGGACGGATGCCGCGTGCCGCTGCCCTGGACCGCGGAAGGATCGTCGTTCGGCTTCGGCGACGACGGCGCGCACCTGCCGCAGCCGGCATGGTTCGCCGATCTGGCCGTCGCGGTGCAGGACGGCGACCCTGCTTCGACGCTGGCGCTCTACCGCCGCGCGCTCGCGCTTCGTCACGAACTGCAGACAGGCGAGGCGCTGACATGGGTGGAGACGGGGCGCCACGACGTGCTGCAGTTCCACCGGCCGAACGGCTGGACGGTCGTCACCAACTTCGGGACCGAGCCGTTCGACCTGCCCGCCGACGCCGACATCGCCTTGTCGAGCGGTCCCCTCGATGGGAGGGTGCTCCCCGGAGAGACAACGGTCTGGATCTCGGCCCGGTGAGAAGGGCGGATGCCGCGGCAGGCGAGGGCCGCGGCATCCGCTCCTCCTCTGCTCCACGCACGGGACTCAGTCCCAGTCGAGATACTCCTCGATGATCACGGCCGTCTCGATCGGATCGGTCGAGGGGAAGGAGTGCCCCTGCCCGGCGAGCGTCTTGACGCTGGCGCGCTCGGGCGCGGCGGACTGCAGGCGCTCTCCGTGAGCCGGCGGGGTCACGTCGTCGTCGGATCCCTGGATGATCAGCACGGGGATCACCGGTGCGAGCGGGATGTCGACGTCCTCGACGCCGAGGAGCAGCAGGCCGTTCGCGCGGTCGTGATGGGCCGCGACGATCTGACGCGCGACGGTGCCGCCGAACCCGTGACCGCCGATCCACGCGTGATCGAGCCCCAGGTGATCCATGACGGCGACGACGTCTTCCGCGTGCTCCGCCGCCGCGAGCCGGCCGCTCGAGCCGGCACGGTATCCGATGCGGATGACATGGAACCCCGCCTCCTCGGCGAGGTAGTGACCGACGACGCCGAGGGCGTCCTGACCGCGATCGGGGACCATCACGAGTGCGACCGGGCCCTCGCCCTCCACGAGATACGGCACGGCGCGTCCGTCGGGCTCGAAGATCTGGATGTCGGTCATGTGTGCGGAAGTCCTCTCGGGCTCACGGATTCGGGGGCGCGGCGGTGGCGATGCGGGGCGGACGGGGCCGGGTGTCAGACGTTGAAGCGGAACTCGACGACGTCGCCGTCCTGCATGACGTAGTCCTTGCCCTCGAGGCGGGCCTTGCCCTTGGCGCGCGCCTCGACGACCGAGCCGGTCGCCACGAGATCGTCGAACGAGATGACCTCGGCCTTGATGAAGCCCTTCTCGAAGTCGGTGTGGATGACGCCCGCCGCCTGCGGGGCCTTCCAGCCTTTGCCGATCGTCCACGCGCGGGCCTCTTTCGGCCCGGCCGTGAGATAGGTCTGCAGCCCGAGCGTGTCGAAGCCGATGCGGGCGAGCTGGTCGAGTCCCGACTCCTCCTGACCGGTCGAGGCGAGCAGTTCGGCGGCATCCGCGGGGTCGAGGTCGATCAGCTCGGACTCGATCTTCGCATCGAGGAACACGGCCTTCGCCGGGGCGACGAGCGCTTCGAGCTCCGCCTTGCGCGAGGCATCCGTCAGCACCGCCTCGTCGACGTTGAAGACGAAGATGAACGGCTTCGCGGTCAGCAGACCGAGCTCCTTGATGGGCGCGAGGTCGATTCCGGACGCCGACAGCAGCTCACCGCGCTGCAGCGCGTCACGCGCCTCGATCGCCGTGGCGAGCACCGAGGGATCGAGCTTCTTGCCCTTGACCTCCTTCTCGTACCGCGCGATCGCCTTCTCGAGCGTCTCGAGGTCGGCCAGCTGCAGCTCGGCGTTGATCGTCTCCATGTCGCTCTGCGGATTCACCGCACCCTCGACGTGCACGACGTCGTCGTCGGCGAAACCGCGCACCACCTGGGCGATCGCATCGGCCTCTCGGATGTTCGCGAGGAACTTGTTGCCCAGGCCCTCACCCTCCGATGCACCGCGGACGATGCCGGCGATGTCGACGAACGACACCGCCGCGGGCAGGATGCGCTCGCTGTGGAAGATCTCGGCGAGCGTGTCGAGGCGCGGATCGGGAAGGTTGACGACCCCGATGTTGGGCTCGATCGTCGCGAACGGGTAGTTCGCCGCGAGCACCTGGTTCTTGGTCAGGGCGTTGAACAGGGTGGACTTGCCGACGTTGGGCAGTCCGACGATTCCGATGGTGAGAGCCACGGGCATCCAGTCTACGTGTGGCCGGATGCCTCGACCGGCGCCTCACGCCGGGTCGACGCGCCACCGCATGAGGACGTTGCCCGACTCCTTCCACGTCCGCGTGCCGAGGAGCTTCAGCGCCACCGGAGGACGGGCGTCGAAGAGCGGCACTCCCGAGCCCGCGATCAGCGGGAATGTCACGAGGTGCAGCTCGTCCACGAGCCCGGCCCGCATGAGGTCGTTCCACAGCACGCGTCCGAGGAGGATCAGGATGCCCGAACCCTCGCCTCCCTTCAGCCGTGCGATCTCGCCGCGCGCGTCGGCCACCGGCACGATCCGGGCATTCTCGTACGGTGCGAGGTCGTCACCGGTGACGGTGTCGGAGACGACGACTTTCTCCACGCCGAGGATCAGGTCGGCGAACTCGCGGCGGATCGCCGAGGCATCCGGATCCCCCCTCACGCCGGTCCAGTACTCGAGGTTCCCCAGCGCCGAGCGGCGGCCGGAGAGCACGAGCGTGCCCGCGTCGCGCAGCAGGCTCGTCGTGTAGTGGTCGAAGGTGTCCGCGTCGGCGTAGTCGGGATGCTGATGCTCGAAGAAGGACGCGATGTCGTGCTCGTCGTCCTCGTACCTGCCGTCGACGGTGACGAAGTTGCAGACGGTGAGTGCGCGCATGGCGCCACGCTAGTCGCGCGCGCCGACACGGGCTACGAGCGAATGGTGCGGAACGCCTCGGTGCGGTACGGCAGGTCGACCACCTCGCCGCCATCGTCCGCGGTGCGGCGGGTGGCGTCGAACAGGGCGCCGACCTCGCGCAGGATGCGCTCGCGCTCGACCGGCGCAGCCGTGATCACGAAGCTGCGGGAGGAGACCATGTCCAAGAGCGCGTCGCGGCCCATCGTGCGGGTCCATGTCCACGCACGCTTCTCGAGGTCGCCGAACGGCTCGCCCACCGTGGGTCCGCCGTCGGCGATCATGCGTTCGGCGCTGCTCGCGTGCATGATCGCCGTGAGGCCGCGGACGAACGGGTCGGACTCGTCCCTCACGTTCCAGATCAGGCCGAGCACGCCGCCGGAGCGCAGCACGCGGCCGCATTCGACCGCGGCCGCCGCGGCATCGACCCAGTGCCACGCCTGCCCGAGCAGCAGGGCGTCGACGGAGTGGTCGGGAAGGGGCATCCGCTCTGCCGTCCCGGCGAACGTGGGAACGCCGTGGACGTTCCCGCGCAACGCCGCCAGCATGTCGGGGTCGGGGTCGATCGCCACGACGTCGGCGCCCGCCTCCACGATCGTGCGGGTGAGCTTGCCGGTTCCGGCGCCGACATCGGCCACGCGCAGCGCGCGTCCCTCGTGCTGCACGGGCTGGATCATCCAGTCGACGGCCGCGCGGGGATATTCGGGCCTCCCGGACTCGTAGGCGCTCGCGGCGACGCCGAACGACCGGGACATCTCATCTCGAGTGGCCATGCTCCCGAGCCTAAAGCGGGGAGCGACTCGGCGGCGCGGGCGGCGCGCCTCCGACGGGGGCGCGGTCGCGCGGGCGAGTCTGGGCACGTGGCATTGGACTTCACCGCGATCGACTTCGAGACGGCGAACTCCTCCAATGCGTCGGCGTGCGCGGTCGGACTCGTGCGGGTGCGCGGCGGTCTCGTCGTCGATCAGGCCGGATGGCTCATCCAGCCGCCCGCCGGCCACGATGTCTTCTTCGAGCTGAACACCCGGATCCACGGGATCACCGCTGCTGACGTCGTCGGCGCGCCGACCTGGACGGCCCAGCTGCGCGACCTCGCCTCCTTCGTGGGTGACGACGTCCTCGTCGCCCACAACGCCGGCTTCGACATGGCCGTGATCAAGCGGGCGTGCGAGGCGACGGGCGACGAGTGCCCGCCGTACCGCTATGCGTGCAGCCTGCAGGTCGCGCGCAAGGTGTACCAGCTGGAGTCGTACCGCCTGCCGTTCGTCGCCGCCGAAGCCGGGTTCGGGGACTTCGCCCATCACAACGCCACCGCCGACGCCCTGGCGTGCGCGCACGTGATGATCGATGCCGCGCGGCGCGTGGCTGCCGACGACATCGATCTGCTCGCGGAGTACTGCGGCGTGCGCGTGTCGCAGATCGCCGTGGCTGCGGCCCCAGCTGTGTCGTTCGCCGTCGCCTGAGCATCCCCCGCTGCGCGGGATGGCGGATGCCCCGGCCCGCCGTGCCGCCGATGTCGGGGGCATCCCCCACCATGAGGGCATGGACGCACTGCTCGTCTCGATGATCGCCGTGGCGACACTGCTGCTCGGCGCACTGGCCGGCTGGACCGCCGGGCTCGCGCGCGCCGCCGCTCGCGCCGCCGGCGAGCACGCCGACCTCCGCGCGCGCCTCGCCGGCGCCGAAGCCGCGCGGCAGGGCGTTCAGGCGCAGCTCGACCATCAGCAGGTGCTCTACCGCGAGCTGGCCGCGCAGGCGCGCCACGACCAGGCGTCGCGCGAAGAGCGCGAGCGGCGCGAGCAGTCCGTGCTGCGCGCCCTGGCACCGGTGCACGAGACCCTGACCGCCATGCAGGCGAAGGTGGGCGAGCTCGAGCGCGACCGCCACACCCAGTTCGGAACGCTGGCCGAGCAGCTGCGCCGGGCGCATGAGTCCGATGAGGCGCTGCGCGCCACGACGGAGTCTCTCGCGAGCGCACTGCGCTCCGGCTCGACACGGGGCGTGTGGGGCGAGACGCAGCTCCGCCGCGTCGTCGAAGCCGCCGGACTCACGCGCTACGTCGACTTCGACCTGCAGGCGTCGATCACCTCCGACGCCGGCGCCGGGCGTCCCGACATGGTGATCCGCCTCCCCGGCGACAAGGCGATCGCGGTCGATGCGAAGGTCCCGCTCGACGCGTACCTCGAGGCGAGCGCGATCCCGTTCACGGCGCAAGGCGCGGATGCCTCCCGCCGGCGCACCCTCCTCGACAAGCACGTCAAGGCCGTCCGCGCGCACATCGACGCCCTCGCGAAGAAGGCCTACTGGTCGGGCCTGTCGTCCAGCCCCGAATTCGTGGTGTGCTTCGTGCCCAGCGAGTCTCTTCTCGCGGCAGCCCTCGAGGAAGACCCGGCGCTGCTCGACCACGCCTTCGGCAAGCGGGTCGCCCTCGCGTCACCCGTCAATCTCTGGGCCGTGCTCAAGACCGTGGCGTACACGTGGACGCAGCAGGATGTCTCGGCCGAAGCGCGCACGCTGTTCGACCTCGGCAACCAGCTGTACGAGCGGCTCGGCTCGCTCGCCGGGCACGCCGACGACCTGCGCCGCGCGATCGAGCGCACCGTCGACAGTTACAACCGCTTCGCCGGTTCGCTCGAGTCGCGCGTCCTGGTGACCGCGCGCAAGTTCCCGGGAATCGATGCGACCAAGCTCGACGCCGTCGCCGGGCCCGCCACCATCGAGAAGGCGCCGCGTCGGCTCACCGCGCCGGAACTGCTCGACGCGACGCTCGCACTCGACGAGCCGCGTGCGGCGTCAGGACGCGTCGTCGAAGACCCCGCGGCTTCCGCCGATCTGGGCGAACTGCGCGAGCGGCTGACTCCTTCGGCGGATGAGGAGCCGGCTCAGTCGCTCACGCGCCGCCCGGAACGAAGCTGAGCAGGCCGATCACGAGAGCGGAGACGCCCAGGAAGGCGCCGATCATCCACCACGCGCTGATCTCGTGGCCCTCGTCGCGGCGCACCCGCAGGAGCACGTCGGGACGACGCGCCGGGTCGACGGCGTTGGCCACGACCGCGTGCGCACCGGTCTGGGGCGACGATCCGCCCACCTGTCCGGACATTGAGACTCCCTCGCATCGGAAACACGTGCGTCGTCGTCGACCGCATCGATTCTGCCAGACATCGGCCGCGCTGAAGTCACGACACGATCACAACGACCACCCGCGTCACACGGGCCACACCAGCCCCGCGTGCTCAGAGATGGCGGGTCAGAGCCACTTCGACGTCAGGTGCTCGGAGGAGATGCGACGAAGCGTGCCCGAGGCGCCGCGCAGGACCACGCTCTCCGTGTAGATGTAGCCGCCTTCGCGACGCACGCCGGCCACGAGCTGGCCGTCGGTGACACCGGTCGCGACGAAGATCGTGTTGCTGCCCTTCACCAGGTCATCGGCCTCGTACACGTGGTCGTCGAGCTTCAGCCCGGCGTCGATGCCCTTCTGCTTCTCGTCGTCGTCGCGCGGCCACAGGCGGCCCTGGATGTGGCCGCCGAGAGCCTTGATCGCGCAGGCCGTCACGATCCCCTCGGGGCTGCCGCCGATGCCGACGCACATGTCGGTGCGCGCGTTGTGCCGCGCGGCGTTGATCCCACCGGCGACGTCGCCGTCGCTCATCAGTCGCGTCCCTGCCCCGGCCGCACGGATCTCGTCGATGAGCTCCTCGTGCCGCGGACGGTGCAGCACCGACACCACGATCTCATCGACCGGCTTTCCGAGCGCCTTCGACAGGAGGCGGATGTTCTCGCCGATCGGCAGGCGGATGTCGACCACGCCCACTCCGGCCGGGCCGGTGACGAGCTTGTCCATGTAGAAGACGCTCGAAGCGTCGAGCATCGTCCCGTGGTCCGAGACCGCGATCACCGACAGCGCATTGTTGCGGCCCGCGGCGGTGAGCGATGTGCCGTCGATCGGGTCCACGGCGACGTCGCACCGCGGGCCGCGGCCGCTGCCGACCCGCTCGCCGTTGAAGAGCATGGGGGCCTCGTCCTTCTCGCCCTCTCCGATGACGATCGTGCCGTCGAAGTTGACCGTGGTGAAGAACGCGCGCATCGCGTCGACGGCCGCACCGTCGGCCTCCTCCTTCGCTCCCCGGCCGATGAACGGCACGGCGCGGATCGCGGCCGCCTCGGTCGCGCGCACCAGCTCGAGTGCGAGGTTGCGGTCGGGGTGGAGGGGGCTCATGTCAGCGGTCAGACTCACCATGACGCCAGGCTAACCATCCTCGTCTCCGGAATCGTCCGATTTGCGCGCGGATCGAGTGAAGGAACGCCGATTCTTTCGCGAGGAGCAGATCGGAGTGCAACCGGGGCCGTTCGGCGATGGCGCGTCCTGTCGGCTGATGCCCCCTTCGCTAGAGTCGTGGTGAAGCCCCCTCACGACCAAGGAGCACCCATGCCCGTCGCCACCCCGGAGCAGTACGCCGACATGCTGGACCGCGCGAAGGCCGGTGGCTTCGCGTATCCCGCCATCAACGTCTCGAGCTCGCAGACCATCAACGCCGTCCTGCAGGGCCTGACGGAGGCCGGTTCCGACGGCATCCTCCAGGTCACGACCGGCGGCGCCGACTACTTCGCCGGCCACACCGTCAAGGCGCGCGCCGCCGGTGCACTCGCGTTCGCGAAGTTCGCCACCGAGGTCGCCAAGAACTACCCGATCACCGTGGCCCTGCACACCGACCACTGCCCGAAGGACGCCCTCCCGGGCTTCGTGCTCCCCCTCATCGAGGCGTCGGAGGAAGAGGTCAAGGCCGGCCGCAACCCGATCTTCCAATCCCACATGTGGGACGGCTCGGCGGTCCCCCTCGACGAGAACATCCAGATCGCCAAGGACCTCCTCCCGCGCATGAAGAACATCAACGCGATCCTCGAGGTCGAGATCGGCGTCGTCGGCGGCGAAGAGGACGGCGTCAAGCACGAGGGCTCGAATGAGGCGCTCTACACGACGGTCGCCGACGTCACCAAGGCCGTCGAGTCGCTCGGACTGGGCGAGCACGGCCGATACATCTCGGCGCTCACCTTCGGCAACGTGCACGGCGTCTACAAGCCCGGCAACGTCAAGCTCCGCCCCGAGCTGCTCGGCGAGATCCAGGAGGGCATCGCCTCGCGCTTCGGCACCGGCCCCAAGCCGCTCGACCTCGTCTTCCACGGCGGCAGCGGCTCGACCGACGAGGAGATCGCCCTCGCGGTCGCCAACGGCGTCGTCAAGATGAACATCGACACGGACACCCAGTACGCGTTCACGCGCTCGATCGCAGGTTTCATGTTCCAGAACTACGACGGCGTGCTCAAGGTCGACGGCGAGGTGGGCAACAAGAAGGCCTACGACCCCCGCGCCTGGGGCAAGGTCGCCGAGTCGGCGATGGCCGCGCGCGTGGTCGAGGCGACGCAGCAGCTCGGCTCGCACGGCAAGAGCCTCGCGGCCTGACATCGCCCCGCGCCTGAGCGATCAGGACTCCGGATGCCCCGGCACCGCCCCTCTGAGGGGACGGGTGCCGGGGCATCCGTCTTCCTAGTCGCCGTCTGCGCGCACCTCGCCCCGCATCAGCACGGCGCCTGAGCCGACAGAACGCACCTCGACGGCCGCGATCTCGTCCGGCGAGAGGGCCGTCCCGGCGCTCAGCCGCGCGGTCGATCCTGGAAGCGCCTGCCAGCTCGACACCTCGCTCACCGTTCCATCGGCGGCCTCGATCACCAGCGCATACGGCCAGCCCTCGCCCTCCTCGCCGCCGGTGTCGCCGTAGGTGCAGGTCATGTCGATGCGGGTTCCCCAGGCGACTTCCTCCAGCTCGACGGTGGCCGTGATCGGCGCGTCGATCACCGGTTCGAGGGCGACGACCTCGGCCGGCTCGCCGACCGGGAGCAGGGCCGACACGGTGAGCACGACGGCGACGACCACCGCGGCCGCGGCACTCAGTCCCCCGATCCACCAGGCCCGCCGGCGGCGAGCCCGCCGTTCGCCGAGCTCGACCAGGCGGGCACGGGACGAGGCATCCGGACCCTCCCCTGCTTCTGGCGAACCGGCGCTCCTGTCCGGCCCGGAGGCGAGCATCGACTCCGCTCGCTCCGGGGCCACGCGCGCCATGAGCCCCAGCGTCGGGGCGATCTCGGAGATCGCGGCACGGCAGAGCTCGCACCGCTGGAGGTGTTCTTCGTACGCACGGCGATCCGACGGGCTGAGCGCGCCGAGGACGTAGGCGGCGTCCCAGTCCGCGTATGCGGCGTGATCGGGATTCATCGGGTCACCCCCTTCTCCTGGAGCGCGAGCCGCAGCGCGCGCAGGCCGTAGTGCAGACGGGACTTCACCGTGCCCGGGGGGATCTCGAGCTCCGACGCCATCTCGGCCACGGTGAGCCCGCGGAAGTACGCACGGATCACGACGGCGCGATGATCGGCGGTGAGAGCGGCGAGCACCTCTTCGATGAGGATCGCCTCGAACAGTGCATCGGTCGCGTCCGCCGCCGCCCGCTCGGGGACGTCGGCGACGCCGATCTCACGGCGCCGCCGGGCGCTGCGCACATCGTCGACGACGAGGTGTCTCGCGACGGTGAACATCCAAGAGCGCGTCGTCGCCGGATCCTGCTCGAGGATGCGCGGGGTGCGCCACGCGCGCAGCAGCGTCTCCTGCACGACGTCGTCGGCCCCCGCGCGGTCCCCGGTGAGGTGCACGACGTACCGCCACACCGGACCGGCGTGCGCGTCGAAGAGCGCAGCGAGCCGTGCGGCGTCGTCCCGGGCCATCCTCCACCTCCCGAAGGAGACACGAAGCGGGGCCTGCGCCGGTTCATGCGAATCGGCGAACCCTCGTTCCCGAGTATGGCGCGTGCGCGGCGCGCCGGCTCAGCGGACGCTGCCGACGAGCGCTTCCCACACCGCGGGGTCGTTCATGATCGGCACCAGCATGAGCGCCGCCGCGATGAACGTGAACACGACTCCGCCCGCGAGCGGGATCCACCACGAGATGCGTCCGCGGCGCAGGCGCAGCCAGGAGAATGCCGCGGTGATGATCCAGCCGACCGCCAGAACGAGGGCCGCGGCGACCCCCCACGGCTTTCCTGCCGCGGGGTCGCTCAGCTCGGCGTCGACCCCGAGCAGGCCGAACATCGTGTCGGCGTACGCGGCGAAGTCGACCAGGGCCGGAAACGACGAGATCACGTTCACCAGCCCGTAGGCCAGGAGCGCGAAGGTCACGATGCGATCCACCGGCCGGGACCGCGCCTCGGCGGGCGCCTCCGCCGCGGGCGCCGGCGCGGGCTCCACGACGGCGGACGTCTCGACGACCGGCGCGGGCTCGTAGAGGAGCGCCGCGTCGGGCTGCTTGATGCGCGCGCGCTGCTCCTCGGGCGTGGCGTACTCGCCGTACTGGGGGCGGGGGCGGGACTCGGCGCCGGGCTCGCTCACGCGCGGCTCCGGCCGCCGAGTGCCCGCGCGTCGCGCTTGCCTGCACCGTCGGTGCGCAGCTCCTTGGGCAGCGAGAACTGCAGGTCCTCCTCGGCGGTGCGCACCTCTTCGACATCGCGATAGCCGGCTCCGGCGAGGTCGGCGAGCACTTCCTGCACGAGAACCTCCGGCACCGAGGCGCCGCTGGTCACGCCGACGGTCTCGACGCCCTCGAGCCACGCCTGTTCGATCTCGTCGGCGTAGTCCACGCGGTAGGCCGCCTTCGCGCCGTACTCGAGGGCGACCTCGACCAGCCGCACGCTGTTGGACGAGTTCGCCGACCCGACGACGATCACGAGGTCGGCGTCCTTGGCGACCTTCTTGATCGCGACCTGACGGTTCTGCGTCGCGTAGCAGATGTCGTCGGAGGGAGGATCCTGCAGGTGAGGGAACCGGGTGCGCAGGCGGCGCACGGTCTCCATCGTCTCGTCGACCGAGAGGGTGGTCTGCGACAGCCACACGACCTTCGACGGGTCGCGCACCTCGATGGTGTCGGCCTCGTCGGGCGAGTTCACGATCGTGACGTGATCGGGTGCTTCGCCGGCGGTGCCCTCGACCTCTTCGTGCCCGATGTGGCCGATCAGCAGGATCTCGAAGTCGTCGCGGGCGAACCGCACGGCCTCGCGGTGCACCTTGGTGACGAGGGGGCACGTCGCGTCGATGGCGCGGAGGCGCCGATCGGATGCCGCGCTGACCACTGCAGGCGACACGCCGTGGGCGCTGAACACGACGTGCGCGCCTTCGGGCACCTCGTCGACCTCTTCGACGAAGATCGCTCCCTTGGCCTCCAGCTCGGTCACGACGTGGATGTTGTGGACGATCTGCTTGCGCACGTACACGGGCGCGCCGTACCGCTCGAGCGCCTTCTCGACGGCGATGACGGCGCGGTCGACGCCCGCGCAGTAGCCGCGCGGCGAGGCGAGCAGGACCCGCTTCTGTCCCTGGGCCGGGATATCCTGGAGGCGTTCGCGCCGACGCGGGACGCGCGGAACGGGCATGCTCACAGGTCTGTTCCCCACGGTGCTGCTGCTCACCCCATGATTCTACGGGCGGCGCCCTGTGCGCCGGCCGAGCGAGACCCCGGCCGCGAGAGGAATCCATGACGACCTTCCAGCCGGAGCAGATCCCCGGCCAGGCCCCGCCCGCGGATTCGGTGCGGCCCAAGGACTCCACACCGCAGGCTCCCACCTCGGTGTCGCGCCTGAACGAGACCATTCGCGGGTTCATCCAGACCTGGGGCTCGGTGTGGGTCGAGGGCGAGATCACGTCGTGGAACCAGCGCGGCGGCAACGTCTTCGGCCGTCTGAAAGACAATGTGACCGACGCGACGATCGCCTTCCGCATCTGGTCCTCGACACGCGAGCGGCTGCCGGCTGACCTCAAGGTCGGCGACCACGTCGTCGCGTGCGTCAAGGCCGACTTCTTCGTCAAGACCGGCGACTTCAGCTTCGGCGTCTCGGCGATGCGCCATGTCGGCCTCGGCGATCAGCTCGAGCGGCTCGAGCGCCTGCGCACCCAGCTGCGCGCCGAGGGGCTGTTCGACCCGGCCCGCAAGAAGCGCCTGCCGTTCCTGCCCCACACGATCGGCCTGATCACTGGCGAGAACTCCGACGCCGAGAAGGACGTCCACCGCAACGCCGAGCTGCGCTGGCCCCAGGTTCGCTTCCGCACGAAGTACGCCGCCGTGCAGGGCGAGCGGTGCGTGCCCGAGACGATCGCCGCCCTCAAGGCGCTCGACGCCGCCCCTGACGTCGACGTGATCATCATCGCCCGTGGCGGCGGTGACCCGCAGACGCTCCTCGGCTTCAGCGACGAGCGGCTCGTGAGGGCGGTGGCGGCGGCATCCACCCCTGTCGTCAGCGCGATCGGCCATGAGAACGACCACCCGCTCCTCGACGACGTCGCCGACCTGCGCGCGTCGACCCCGACCGACGCCGCCAAGCGCGTGGTTCCGGATGTCGCGGAGCAGCGCGCCCTCGTCGCACAGCTGCGGTCCCGGCTGACCTCGCGCCTCACGCAGCGCGTCAGCCACGACATCGCGCAGCTGGACCAGCTCCGCTCGCGCCCGGCACTGCGCGCCCCCGAGACGATGATCGCCCACCGCGCACAGGAGATCGAACTCCTCGTCGGGCGGGGGCGCTCACGGGTCGACCGCGTCGTGGACACGCAGACGCAGCGCGCCGCCGAGCTGCGAGCCACCCTGAGGGCGCTCTCCCCCGCGTCGACCCTCGCCCGCGGGTACGCGATCGCGCACCTGACCGACGGCGTGATCGTCCGCGATGCCGCGCAGGCGCCGGCGTCGACCCCGGTCGTCGTGTCCGTCGGACGGGGCTCGTTCGCCGCCCGATCCGAGGGGGAGATCCCCGAGACGGCCGCACCCCCGACCGGGTCCGCGCCCGCGGAGGGCACTCCGGAGCCGAACTAGGATGGGAGCATGACCGAATCGAGCGGAGCCGCGCCCGACGTCGCGTCCCTCTCCTTCGAGCAGGCACGGGACGAGCTCGTGCGCGTCGTCGCCGAACTCGAGCAGGGAGCCCCGACGCTCGAGCACTCCCTCGCGCTGTGGGAGCGTGGCGAGGCCCTCGCCGCTCGCTGCGACGAGTGGCTTCTCGGCGCCAAGCGCCGCCTCGACGCGGCACGCTCAGCCGTCGACCCCTCCGCCGCGGAGAGTGCGTGATGGCCCAGACTCCGCGCATCGTCGCCGAGCTCGGGCGTCCTGAGACGCCGGAAGAGACCGCCGCGCGCAAGGCCGAGTCCTCCCGGGTCCACCGGCAGAGCCAGAACACCCGCAACCTCATCGCCGCGCTCATCGTGACGATGGCCGTCGTGGTCGTGATCATCCTCGCGGTGCCCCGCGGCACGCCCCCCGAGCGCGAGCCGATCGACGTGTCGGCCGTGGCCGAGCGGGTGTCGGCCGCCGAGGAGCGTCCGATCATCGCCCCCGATGCACCGGCATCCTGGACCGTCAACGTCGCCGACATCGAGGGCGACGGCGTCCGCGCGTGGACCATCGTCTACGCCGACGAGACGTGGTTCCTGCGCGTCGCGCAGGGCTTCGACGCCGATGCCGCGTGGCCGACGCGCGAGCTCTCCGGCGCGAGCGTCGACGGCACGATCACCGTCGAGGGCGTCACGTGGGACCGCTACGACATCCCCGATCCGTCCCGGGCCGGCAACGTGTCGGTCGCACTCGCCACGCAGGCGGGGGACGACACGATCCTGATCTACGGCACGGCCGACGAGGAGACGCTGGAGCGGGCTGCCGCTGCCGTCGCCCCCGAGGTCGAACGACTGCGCGAGGAGGCCGAGTGAGCGAGAACGCGACCCCTGGGAAGGTGTGGCAGGAGATGCAGCGCGGCAATGCCCGCTTCGTCGCCGGTGAGCCCCGCCACCCCCGGCAGGACGTCGAGCGCCGCCATGATCTCGCTGCAGGCCAGCGCCCGCGTGCCGCGCTGTTCGGGTGCTCCGACTCGCGCCTGGCCGCAGAGATCATCTTCGACAAGGGTCTCGGCGACCTGTTCGTCGTGCGCAACGCGGGTCAGGTCATCTCGGACTCCGTCATCGGCAGCCTCGAGTACGCCGTCGCCGTCCTGGAGGTCCCGCTCATCATCGTGCTCGGCCACGACGCGTGCGGCGCCGTGGCCGCGGCGATCGAGAGCACGAGCGCGGATGCCCCGGCTCTTCCCGCCCACATCTGGAAGCAGATCGCGCCGATCGTCCCGGCTGTGCGCCGCGTCGTTCGCGCCGACACCGTCGACGGTGTGACGCCGGGGACGATCGATCAGGAGAAGGTGCTGCGCGAGCATCTGCGCGACACCGTCGGCGAACTGCTGCACTCGTCGGAGCTGATCAGCGAGGCCGTGGCCGAGGGCCGTCTCGCGATCGTGGGCGCCAACTACCGTCTCGCCGAAGGAACCGCGGTCCCCGACGTCATCGTCGGCGACGTGGGCGACGACGACGCTGCGTGAAGACACTCGCCACCAACGGAGGAACGACGAAGTGACCGACATCGAATACCGCATCGAGCACGACACCATGGGTGAGGTGCGGGTTCCCAAGAACGCCCTGTACGCCGCGCAGACCCAGCGCGCCGTGGAGAACTTCCCCATCTCGGGCGACCCTCTCGAGCCCGCCCAGATCGTGGCCCTCGCGCGCATCAAGAAGGCGGCGGCGCTGGCCAACAAGGAGCTGGGCACGCTGGACGCGACGATCGCCGATGCCATCGCGCGCGCCGCCGACCGCATCATCGCGGGCGAGTTCGCCGACCAGTTCCCGATCGACGTGTACCAGACCGGCAGCGGCACCTCGTCGAACATGAACATGAACGAGGTGCTCGCGACCCTCGCATCCCAGGATCTCGGCTCGGCGATCCACCCGAACGACCACGTCAATGCCTCGCAGTCCTCGAACGACGTCTTCCCGACCTCCGTGCACATCGCCGTGACGCAGGAGCTCATCGACGACCTCATCCCCGCTCTCGACCACCTCGCCGTCGCCCTCGAAGCGAAGGCGGAGGCCTGGAAGACCGTGGTGAAATCCGGTCGCACCCACCTGATGGACGCGACCCCCGTCACCCTCGGCCAGGAGTTCGGCGGTTACGCGCGCCAGCTGCGTCTGGGCATCGAGCGCGTCCAGTCCGTCCTCCCCCGCGTGGCGGAGGTCCCCCTGGGCGGCACCGCCGTCGGCACCGGCATCAACACCCCGCTCGGGTTCCCGCAGAAGGTCATCGAGCTGATCGTCGACGACACCGAGCTGCCCATCACCGAGGCCAAGGACCACTTCGAGGCCCAGGCGAACCGGGACGGGCTGGTCGAGGCATCCGGCGCCCTGCGCACCATCGCCGTCTCGCTCACCAAGATCAACAACGACATCCGCTGGATGGGCTCCGGCCCCAACACCGGCCTCGGCGAGCTGCACATCCCCGACCTGCAGCCCGGGTCGTCGATCATGCCCGGCAAGGTCAACCCGGTCGTCCCCGAGGCCACGCTGATGGTGTGTGCGCGGGTGATCGGCAACGACGCCACCGTGGCATGGGCAGGTGCTTCCGGGTCGTTCGAGCTCAACGTGGCCATCCCGGTCATGGGAACCGCCGTTCTCGAGTCGATCAGCCTGCTCGCCAACGCCGCCCGGCTCCTGGCGGACAAGACGATCGACGGGCTCGAGGCCAACGTCGAGCGCGCAGCCGCCTACGCGGGCATGTCACCCTCGATCGTGACGCCCCTCAACAAGCTCATCGGGTACGAGGCTGCGGCGAAGATCGCCAAGCATTCGGTCGCGAAGGGCATCACCGTCCGCGAGGCCGTCATCGACCTCGGCTACGTCGAGCGAGGCGAGCTGACGCTGGAGCAGCTCGACGAGAAGCTCGATCTGCTGTCGATGACGCACCCGGGCTGAACATCCGTCCGTGTCGCAGCAGGCGGCGCCGCGCGATAATCAGGGGGTGAAACGCCCGGCACCCCGGCCGATCCCTGCACGCGTGCGAATCCTCGCCGCGATCCTCGCCGTGGCGTGCGTGGGTCTGGCGATCGTCGGCAGTGTCACGTTCCTGGTTCAGCGCGAGCGGGTGATCAACGAGATCGACAACCGTCTCAAGGCTCAAGTGTCGGGGCTCCAGACGCTCGCCGATCCGCAGGACGAGCCGGGAGAGAACCCCGGCACGGCCGACGCCGGCGATGGCGCGGCGACCGCGAGCGAGATCCTCGACATCCGCGACTTCGACTCGCTGGAGGATTATCTGCGCGAGGCCGTCACGAGCTTCGTGCCCGCCCGCAACGAGGCCTCTCTCGCGGTCATCGACGGCGTCGCGCGATACAAGCCCGGCACGATCTCCGGGTTCGACATCTCTCAGAACTCCGCCATCATCGACCGCGCGGTGGCCGATGCCGAAGGCGGGGAGAGCCTGCTGGGAACGGTGAGCACGGAGGACGGCTCGCTGCGGTACATCTCGGTCCCGGTGACGGTGGAGGGCGACCAGCGTTCGGGCGTCTACATCCGAGCAGTGAATCTCGGCGCCGAGCTCGAGCCGGTCACCGTCGCGATGGCGACCTACATGATCGCCGCACTCGTCGTGCTCGTCGCGATCGGCGTGGTGGGATGGTTCGTCACCGGCAGGCTCCTGTCGCCCATCCGTCACCTTCGCGAGACGGCCGATGCCATCACGATCGCCGACCTCTCGCCGCGGCTGCCGGAGCAGGGCAACGACGACATCTCCGATCTCTCCCGCACCGTCAACTCCATGCTCGACCGTCTCGAAGGATCCGTCGATGTGCAGCGACAGCTCCTCGACGACGTGCGCCACGAGTTGAAGACCCCCATCACGATCGTGCGCGGGCACCTCGAGCTCATGGACCCCGGCGACGCCGGGGACGCGGCATCCGCCCGCGAGATCGGCATCGCCGAACTCGACCGCCTCGCCCGTCTGGTGGAGGACATCGACCTGCTGGCCGCCGCCGAGGGCGACTCGTACATCATGGGCGACGTCGACCTCTCGGCCCTGACGGCGCGCGTGGGCGAACTGGTCGCCGTGATCCCCGGCCACACCTGGAGCGTCGAGTCGACGGCCACCGGCGTCGCCCACGGCGACGCCGACCGCCTCCTCCAGGCCTGGCTCCAGCTCGCCGACAACGCCGCCAAGTACACCCCGCCGGGGTCTCCGATCGAGATCGGCAGCTCGTTCGAGGCCGATGGCGCACGCCTGTGGGTCCGTGACCACGGTCCCGGGATTCCCGCCGCGGCGCGCCGCCGCATCTTCAACCGCTTCGACCGGGCCTCCGGCAAGCGAACGGTCGGCGGGTCGGGCCTCGGCCTCGCGATCGTCGATGCGATCATGAAGGGGCACTCCGGCACCTGCACCGTCACCGACACCCCCGGCGGCGGCGCGACCTTCACGATTCATCTGCCTCCCGCCGCCGCCGAGCTTCCGGCGCCGGTCCGGGCGGGCGACGTCCTTCAGCGGGAGGTATCGGCATGACGAGGATCCTCATCGTCGAGGACGAGCCCCGGATCGCGTCCTTCGTGAGCCGCGGCCTCGAGGCCGCCGGGTACGAGACCATCCTCGAGGAGGACGGCGCGGAGGCGCTCGCGATCGCGCTGCGCGGAGACGCCGACCTGATGCTCCTGGACGTGGGGCTTCCGACGATGGACGGCTTCGAGGTGCTCCGCGAGCTTCGGGCGCGGGGATCGGCGGTGCCCGTCATCATGCTGACCGCGCGTTCGAGCACACGCGACACGGTCGAGGGACTCGACGCGGGCGCGAACGACTACGTGCCCAAGCCCTTCACGTTCGAAGAGCTGCTCGCGCGCGTGCGCTCGCGCCTGCGGGAGACCACCCCGCAGGTCGGCGTGGCAGTGTCGCACGGCGACGTGATGCTCGACATCCTCGCCCGCCGCGCGATGGTCGGCGGCCGCGAGATCGACCTCTCTGCGCGTGAGTTCGCCCTCGCCGAGCAGTTCCTGCGCAACCCCGGCCGGGTGCTCAGCCGCGAGCAGCTCCTCAGCCGAGTGTGGGGCCTCGACTTCGACCCGGGCTCGAACGTCGTGGACGTGTACGTGCGCTACCTCCGAGGCAAGCTCGGGCCGGATCACATCGTGACCGTGCGGGGCGCCGGCTACCGCTGGGAGTGACCTCGCCTGCGAAGAAGCCCCCGGCGCTGGGGGACGCCGGGGGCTAGGAAGGGCCGGAAGGGGGAAACCGGCCGCATCAATCGCGCTTTTCTGGGGAGTTGCGCGATCGATCCTTCTTCTCGCCGAGACCGGGCTTCGTCGACCGGTCACCGGCGGGGGCACCCGCGTTCGCGGGGCGCTCTTTCTTGGTGTCGGCGTCGACCGGCACCTCGGGGGTGGAGGCGGTGCTGCCACTCGACACGCGCCGCTGGGAGTCCGACGGGTCGCCGCCGCTGCCGCCGCTCCCCCGGCCGGCGTCCGTGCCGCCCACGAGGCGGTCGCCGCCATCGGGCAGAGATCCGCGGGCCTTCTCGAGGCGCGCGATGTAGGCGTCGATGCGGCCTTGGGACCACCCGAGGCTCGCCGCCCACCGGCGGACCGGTTCCCAGGATCCGGATGCCTCGGCATCCGCGATCGCCTCGTCCTTCCCGGGTGCGCTCGGCGACGGGGAGGCGGGCGTCTGGGCGACGTGCGAGGGCTGTGCGGGCGCCGCGACGACCTCGGCTTCCGGCGCCGGCACGACCTCGGCCGCCGGGGGGCCGACCGGCTGCTGCGGCTCGGCCGTTCGTGGAGTCGGGACGGGTGTCGGGGTGACGCGCGGCGTGGGGGTGGCGGTGGGCTGGGCCTCGTCGCCTTCGACGGTGACAGGGACCACGACCGCTCCGCTGCCGATGGATACACCCTCGGCCTCGGAGAGCGAGACGGAATTGGT
The DNA here is from genome assembly GCF_012847295.1 of Microbacterium sp. MF43. Lineage (GTDB taxonomy): Bacteria > Actinomycetota > Actinomycetes > Actinomycetales > Microbacteriaceae > Microbacterium. Next base: position 905,027 of record NZ_JABBDY010000001.1, on the reverse strand, counting down.
GAGCGCGACGGCGCAGATGACGGCGACGCTCGCAGCGACGGTGGCCATGCCACCGACTGCCAGACGCGTACGACCGTCCACGCTCGCTCCTTCCCCAGAATGCACGAGAAACGCCTCTTCCATCGTCGCAGACGTGGGGTCGCCGAAGCGGCGGACGGCATGAGACTTTCCTCATGCGGGATGCCCTCTTACCGACGCGCGGGACAGGCGAAAGGGCCGGGAGGCAGCGTCCCGGCCCTTTCGCGGTCGTTCAGGCCAGTTCGCCGGCCTCCAGCAGATCGGTCACGAGCGCGGCGATGGCCGACCGCTCCGACCGTGTGAGCGTGACGTGCCCGAAGAGTCCGTGCCCCTTGAGGGTCTCGATCACCGACGCGACGCCGTCGTGGCGACCGACGCGCAGGTTGTCGCGCTGCCCGACATCGTGGGTGAGCACCACTCGGGAGTTCTGGCCCATCCGGCTCAGCACGGTGAGCAGGACGTTGCGTTCGAGCGACTGCGCCTCATCGACGATCACGAACGCATCGTGCAGCGATCGGCCGCGGATGTGCGTGAGCGGCATGACCTCGAGGAGTCCTCGCTCGACGACCTCTTCGAGCACGTTCGACGAGACGACCGACCCGAGGGTGTCGAACACCGCCTGACCCCACGGGTTCATCTTCTCCTGCTGGTCGCCCGGCAGGTATCCGAGCTCCTGCCCGCCGACGGCGAACAGCGGCCGGAACACGATGATCTTGCGCTGCTGCTGGCGCTCGAGGACCGCCTCGAGGCCGGCGCACAGCGCGAGGGCGGACTTGCCGGTGCCGGCACGTCCGCCGAGCGAGACGATGCCGACCTCGGGGTCGAGCAGCAGATCGATCGCGATGCGCTGCTCGGCCGAACGGCCGTGCAGACCGAACACCTCCCGGTCGCCGCGCACGAGCTTGAAGGAGCCGTCGGAGGTGACGCGCCCAAGGGCCGATCCCCGCTCGGAGTGGATGATCAGTCCGGTGTTGACCGGGAGCCCCTTGACGTCGTCGCTCGAGGCGACTTCGCTCTCGTAGAGGTCGGAGATGTCGTCGCCGGAGACGTCGATGGTGGCGATGCCGGTCCACCCGGAGTCGACGGCCTGCTCGGCGAGGTACTCCTCGGCGATGACGCCGAGCGACGCGGCCTTCACGCGCATGGGCAGGTCCTTCGACACGACGGTCACCTCCTGCCCCTCCGAGGCGAGGTGCATCGCGACGGCGAGGATGCGGCTGTCGTTGTCACCCAGTCGCATGCCGGACGGGAGGACGGAGGCGTCGGTGTTGTTGAGCTCCACGCGCAGCGTGCCGCCCTCGCCCACGGGAACAGGGAAGTCCAAGCGTCCGTGCTCCACGCGCAGCTCGTCGAGATGGCGCAGCGCCTGCCGCGCGAAGTACCCGATCTCGGGGTCGTGCCGCTTGCCCTCGAGCTCGGTGATCACCACGACGGGGATCACGACGTTGTGCTCGGCGAAGCGGAAGAACGCCCGCGGATCGCTCAGCAGCACCGAGGTGTCGAGCACGTAGGTGCGGAGATCCTGCTCGAGGTCGTCCGGCTGCTCGACGTGCTGACTGCGCTGCTTGTGTGGTGCTCGTGTGGTCACAACCCACTCCCGCCCCGGGTGGAGAACCCGGCAGTCACGAGTCGACCATTGGTCACGAGTCGCGATCCGAGAGGCCGACCCGACCGGGCGCCTTGCCCGATGTGATGAACGTACGGCCGCCCTGCGACATCCCGTGCGCACGACACGCCCGGGATCGTGTCGTCCAGGTGAATTGTTCCGGATGCCTCGCGCGAGGCATCCGGATCACCAGACGCGCGCCGACGAGAACGCCGCCAGAGCGTCGCCGAACAGCCGCAGGGTGTTGGCGCCGGTGCCCACGTGCGGGGCGACGCGCACGAGGCCGGAGCGGACGGTCACGGTGAGCCCGTGGTTGGCCAGCGACGCTGCCAGCGGCGCCGCGTCCTGCGGCTCGGGAGCGAGCGTCACGATGCCCGCGCGGCGCTCCGGCTCCCGCGGGGTCACGACGGGGACCTCGTAGCGATCGGCGAAGTACATCACGTCGCCGGTGCGCGCGGCGAGCTCGGTCTCGATCGCCGCGATGCCGACGTCGACGATCTCGCGGAGCGAGGTGGCCAGGCGTGCCGCGGCGAGGCTGTCGATGCCGCTCACCGCGAACGCCTGCGCCGAGGAGGCGGGGGCGGGCACCGCGTCGAGGGGCAGTCCGCCGTCCACGCCGGCGAACCCCGACAGCACGGGGGCGATCTGCTCGAGCGCGCGGTCGCCGAAGAACGCGAAGCCCGTTCCACGCCCCGCGCGCAGCCACTTGTACCCGTTGCCGCACACGACGTCGGCGGCGGCGTAGTCGGCGTCGACCGTGCCGAAGCCCTGGATGGCGTCGACGATGAGCAGGCGGTCGCCGATCACGTCTCGCAGCGCCGTCAGGTCGGCGCGGTACCCGGTGCGGAAGTCGACGAGGCTCACGGCGAGCGCCCGCGTGTCGTCGGTGAGGGCCGCGCGCACGACGTCGGGGGTGATCATGCCGTCCACGGGCTCAAGCCACTGCGGCTCGATCGATCCCAGGGCGTCGGCGGCGCGCGTGGCCGCGACGGTCAGGCTCGGGAACTCGCCCCGGCCGAGCATGAGTCCGCCGGCGAGCCCGTAGATCGCGTGCATGAGCCCGTACGTGGTCGACGGCTGGAGTACGACGTGCGAGGCATCCGTCCCCAGGAGCACCGCGAGGAGCTCGCGGGCTTCCCGGCTGTGCTCGGCGACGAGCTCGATGCTCGTGCGTCTGCCGGACCCGAGGAGCTCGGTGTCAGCCTGCGCCTCGGCGCGCACCGCGGGCGAGAGCGGTCCGAACGCTGCCCAGTCCAGATATCCGGGTTCGCCGTCGAACGACTCCAGATAGGAATCCAGATCGGTCACGGACACATTCTGGCACGGCGCCGCGGCGCCCCTGTCCGCTCTCAGCTGCCGTAGCGGCGGTCGCGCGAGGCGAAATCTCGGATCGCGCGAAGGAAGTCCACTTCGCGAAGGTCCGGCCCCAGCGCCTCGACGAAATAGAACTCCGAATGCGCCGACTGCCACAGCAGGAAGTCGCTCAGCCTCTGCTCGCCCGAGGTGCGGATGACGAGATCGGGATCGGGCTGGCCTCCGGTGTACAGGTGCTCGCCGATCTGCTCGGGCGTGAGGCTGGCCGCCAGCTCCTCGAGGGACCCGCCGTCCCCGTCATGCTTGGCGATGATGCTCCGCACGGCGTCGACGATCTCGCTGCGACCGCCGTAGCCGACCGCCAGGTTCACGTGGAGTCCGGTGTGGTCCTTCGTGCGGTCCTCGGCCTCGCGCAGCACGCGCGCGAGCTCCGGCGGCAGGAGGTCCGCCCGGCCCACGTGCTGGACCCGCCAATCGCGGTCCGTCGACAGCTCGTGCGCGAGTTCGGCGATGATCTCGATGAGGTCGGAGAGCTCGCGGGAGTCACGCTTGCGGAGGTTGTCGGTGGACAGCAGATAGAGCGAGACCACGCCGACGCCGACGTCGTCGCACCACTCGAGGAACTGCCTCATCTTGGCCGCGCCGGCACGGTGACCGTGGGCCGCGGAGTCGTAGCCCAGCTGCTTGGCCCACCGCCGGTTGCCGTCGATCATCATCGCGACATGGCGGGGAACGGCACCCGGCTCGAGCTGTCGTCTCAGGCGGCTGATGTAGAGCCGGTAAAGGGGGCCTCTGCCCTCGTTCGACCCTGCGCGCGCCACACGCCTACGCTACCCGCTGCACGAGGACGGCCCTAGCGTGGCACTCAGTCTCTCTTTAGGTGGAACTGAGTATGTAACGCCTACGGCATGCGGGGACAACTACGCTTGGTGGATGATCCGCCGCAGCAGACTCCGCAACGGTCCCGACGTGCCGGTGCTGCCCCTGATGGACGCCGCCGCCGTCGACGCGGCCGCGCCGGAGGTGAAGCCGACATGGCGGGGCTGGATCCACGCCGCCACCTTCCCCGTGGCCATCGTCGCGGGAGTCGTGCTGATCGTGGTCGCGCAGGGCGGTGCCGCGAAGTGGGCGTGCGCCGTGTTCATGGCGACGTCGCTGCTGCTGTTCGGCAACTCGGCGGTCTATCACCGGTTCAAGTGGGGCCCGCGGACGAGGATCCTGCTCAAGCGCATCGACCATGCCAACATCCTGCTCCTGATCGCCGGCACCTACACGCCCGTGGCGGTGCTCGCCCTGCCCCCGCAGCAGGGAGCCCTCCTGCTCACCGTGGTCTGGTCGGGCGCAGTCCTGGGCATCCTCTTCCGCGTCTTCTGGATCCACGCCCCCCGCTGGCTCTACGTCGCCCTCTACCTCGCCCTCGGATGGGCGGCGGTGATGTACCTCCCCGATCTGCTGCGCGCGAGCGTCGCCATGATGCTCCTGATCGCCGCGGGCGGTCTGCTCTACACCGGCGGCGCCGTCGTCTACGCACTCAAGCGCCCGAATCCGTGGCCGGGCCACTTCGGCTTCCACGAGATCTTCCACGTGTGCACCGTCCTGGCGTTCCTGTGCCACTGGACTGCGTGCCTTCTCATCGCGCTCGAGCCGTTCGTGCCCTCGCTCGGCGCGCCCGGCTGATCCGCTGACGCCGCCGCGACGGCGTTCGGGCCGGATGCCTCGATCAGCCCCGCGTGGGCGCGTCGGGTGACTCGGGGTCGATGTCCTGGCCGTCCGTCTCGGTCGCCTCCCTTGCCCGGGCGGCCTGCTCCTCCGCTTCGAACTGGGCGTCGAGCTCCTCGTTGATGTCGGCCCGCACGCGGCCCCGCCGGATGCGGCGGATCATGTCCCACACCAGGAGGATCGTCACGACCGCGACGACAGCGGTGATCACGAAGCCCTCGGCCCCCGGAGTCACGAGCTCGGGGTCGACCGTGGACGGCGTCGGCGTCGGCGTGGCGGTTCCCGCGGCGCGCGCGAGAGCGGCGAGCGCATCGTGCATGTGAGTCCTCGTTCTGCTCCGGAAGGTCGCGCGCAGTGGCGTCGGCGGCGCTCCGGAGCGCATAGCCTGGAAGTCCCAGCCTAATCTTCCGACGGATGCCGCCATGACGACCCAGGACATGCTCGACGACCGCTACGGCCGCGTGCGCTCGCCGCGCCGGCGCGCGGTCGTGACGGCGCTCGTCGTGGTCGCCGCCGCCCTCGTCGGGTACCTCGCATGGGCGACCGTGTCGAATTCGCTCGACTCCGTCGACGTCGACACGACCGGGTTCGAGGTGGTCGACGAGCACTCCGTGACGCTCTCGTTCCAGGCCTCGGTGCCGGCGGGGCGAGGCCTCGCGTGCGCGATCGAGGCGCAGGACGAAGAGCACGGGGTCGTCGGCTGGCGCGTGGTCGAGTTCGAGGCATCCGACGACCACTCCCGCGCCTTCCGGGAGGTCATTCCCACCACGGCGCTGGCGACGACCGGTTTTGTCAACTCCTGCTGGGTGACGTAGTCTGGGCCGACCGCAGTCGATAGACGCCCTGGCCGAGAGCCGGGGCGTTCGGTTTATCGACCGTCCCTCCCCGACCGAAGGAGTCAGCCGTGTCGAACGACGCCCCCGAGACCTTCCTCACCCAGGATGCCTACGACCGCCTCGCCGCCGAGCTCGAGCACCTCTCGACCACGGGTCGCGAGGAGATCGCCAAGCGCATCGAGGCAGCACGCGAAGAGGGCGACCTCAAGGAGAACGGCGGCTACCACGCTGCGAAGGACGAGCAGGGCAAGCAGGAGGCGCGCATCCGCACTCTCCAGCACCTCCTCAAGACCGCCAAGGTCGGCGAGGCCCCCGAGAGCACCGGCGTCGTCGAGCCGGGCACGGTCGTCACGGCGGTGATCGCGGGCGGCGAAGAGGTCTTCCTGCTCGGCAACCGCGAGATCGCTGCGGGCTCCGAGCTCGACGTCTACAGCGAAGCCTCTCCCCTGGGCGCAGCCATCCTCGGCCGCAAGGAGGGCGAGAAGACCTCCTACACCGCTCCGAACGGTCGCGAGATCGCCGTCGAGATCGTCAAGGTCGAGACCTACAACGGTCAGTAGGACCGCGGCCGGAGGCATCCGGCCCGCGCTCGTCTGATCCCGCGCGCGCTAATCCGGCATGACCGTCGGCACGTAGCCGGCCGCCTCGAGCACGGCGATCACATGCGCACGGTGCTCCTCGCCGCGCGTCTCGACGCTCAGCTGCAGGATCACCTCGCTGATCTGCAGACCCTGGCCGTGACGCGTGTGCAGCACCTCGATGACGTTGGCTCCGGCCTGAGCCAGGAGCTCGGACACGCGCGCGAGCTGGCCGGGCCGGTCGGGCAGCGGGATCTGCAGCGTCATGTAGCGACCGGATGCCGCCAGGCCGTGCGCGACCACGCGCTGCAGGAGCAGCGGGTCGATGTTGCCGCCCGACAGCACGGTGACGGTCGGGCCCGTGGCGCGGATCTTGCCGGCGAGGATCGCCGCGACGCCGACGGCGCCCGCCGGCTCGACCACCTGCTTCGCGCGCTCGAGCAGCACGAGGAGCGCACGGGCGATGTCGTCCTCAGTCACCGTGACGACCTCGTCGACGAGCTCGCGGATGATCGCGAACGGCAGGTCGCCGGGACGGGCCACCGCGATGCCGTCGGCGATCGTCGGCCGGGTCGCGACTTCGAGGGGACGACCCGCCTCGAGCGACGACGGGTAGGCGGCCGAGTTCTCGGCCTGCACGCCGATGACCCGGACGGTTCTGCCTGCGGCCGCGGCGCGCGCCTTGACGGCCGCGGCGACACCGGCGATGAGGCCTCCCCCGCCGATCCCGAGCACGACGGTGTCGAGCTCGGGCAGCTCATCCATGAGCTCGAGTCCGAGGGTGCCCTGGCCGGCGATCACATCGGGGTGGTCGAACGGGTGGATGAAGACCGCGCCGGTGCGCGCGGCGAACTCGGCGGCGAGGCGCAGCGGTGTCTCGACCGTCGCGCCCTCCAGGATGACGTCGGCTCCATAGCCCCGCGTCGCGAGGAGCTTGGGGACCGGAACGCCCAACGGCATGAAGATCGTCGCGGGGATGCCGAGCGACTTCGCCGCGAGCGCGACGCCCTGGGCGTGGTTGCCCGCCGACGCCGCGACGACGCCTCGCGCGCGCTCCTCGGCGGTCAGGCGCGAGAGGCGGTAGGTCGCCCCGCGGATCTTGAAGGAGCCGGTGCGCTGGAGGTTCTCGAGCTTGAGGTGGACGGGGACGCCCAGCACCTCGGACAGGTGGAGGGACTCGTCGAGCGGCGTGCGCGCGATCACTCCCTCGAGGGTCGCGGCGGCATCCTCGAAGTCGGCGAGAGTGGGCGCGGCGAGGTGCTGCGCCGGAGACGAGGTCGTGCTCACGAAGGTGTCCTCCTCGGACGCGGGACGGTGCTCCAGATGAGATCGCCGACGGGTCTCTCGCCGGTCTCCCACGACCGCTGACCGATGTAGACGGCGACGACGTTCACGAACGCGGCCAGCGGAACGGCGAAGAGCGCGCCCGGGATGCCGGCGATCATCGCGCCGCCGGCGACCACGAGCACGACGGCCAGGGGGTGCACCTTGACGGCAGACCCCATGAGGAGGGGCTGCAGGACGTGACCCTCGAGCTGCTGCACGCCGAGCACCACGACCAGCATCCACAGAGCGATCCACGGGCCGTTGTAGACCAGGGCGAGGAAGACGGCGACGGCTCCGGTGACGACGGCACCCACGATCGGGACGAACGCGCCGAGGAACACCAGCACCGCGACAGGGATGGCCAGCGGAACGCCGAGGAAGAAGGCGCCGAGCCCGATGCCCACCGCGTCGATCGTCGCGACGAGCAGCTGCGTCCGCGCGTAGTTGACGACGGTCACCCATCCCGCCCGCCCGGCGCCGTCGGCGGCGGGCCGTGCGCGCTTCGGGAACAGCCGCAGGGTCCAACGCCAGATTCCCGCGCCGTCGGCGAGCAGGCACAGCAGGATGAAGAACGCCAGGATGCCGCCGGTCAGGACGTGACCGAGGGTGGAGCCGAGCGCGAGGGCACCCGACCACAGGAGCTCGGCCTGCTCCTGCACGAAGCCCCAGCCCTGGGCGAGCAGATCGTCGATCTGGTCGGAGGTGAGGTGGAGCGGTCCGTCGATCAGGTACCGCCGGAAGCGCTCGACCGCTTCCACGGTGGATGCCTGGACCGACGACCACTGCCGGGTGATCTGCCAGGCCACCAGCCACAGCAGGCCGGTCACGATGGCGATCGTGCCGGTGACCGAGAGGACGATCGCGAGCCACCGCGGGACGCGGTGGCGGATCATCCAGGTGAACACCGGCCACAGCAGCGCGGTCACCAGGATGGCGATCAGCAGGGGGATGACGAGGAGCTTGAGCTGGATGACGAGCCAGATCGCCACGCCGATGGCGGCGGCGACCACGAGGAAGCGCCACGAGTAGGCCGTCGCGATCCGCAGCCCCCTGGGAATGCTCGCCGACAGCTCGGTGGTGACGACGCGGTTGCGGTCGCGGAGGGCGTCGAAGAACGAGCCGCGAGGCTTTTCGTCGGAGCCGCTCATCCCGCCAGTCTAGGCGCGTCGCATGCCGCGCCGGTCATGCGACGGCGGTGCGCACGCCGGCCCATCGGCCGCCCTGTCGGAGGCGATCGCTAGGCTGACGCGCGTGAAGTCGACCCTCAGTGCGGCCGAGGCCCGCCGCATCGGTCTGGCCGCTCAAGGCTTCGCCCGCCGCCGTCCGGCCGCCACGGGCACCCGGCAGCTCAACCTCGCGCTCGGTCGTCTCGCGACGCTCCAGATCGACTCGGTCAACGTCTTCGCGCGCTCGCACTACATGCCGCTGTTCTCGCGTCTGGGTCCGTACGACACCGCCGCCCTCGACCGGCTGCTGTTCGCGCACCGGCCGCCGTACGTCGAGTACTGGGCGCACGTGGCCGCCTTCATCCCAGCCGCCGATTGGTCGCTGTTCCGATTCCGCATGGACGACATGCGCGAGAAGTACGGGGCCAAGCCGGGAGGCTGGTTCGACACGCACCGCGACACGGTGGACTGGGTGCGAGCCGAGCTCGCCGACCGCGGTCCGCTGCGGCCGGCGCAGATCGAGCGCGACGCGCGACGCGGAACCCGCGGCCCGTGGTGGGACTGGGACGACGTCAAGCACGCCCTCGAGTATCTGTGGTTCTTCGGAGAGGTGGCGATCGCCGGCAGGCGGGGATTCGAGCGGCGCTACGGCCTCGCCGACCAGGTCATCCCGGCCGAGGTGCTGGCGGCCCCCGTCCCTCGCGACGACGCCATCCGCGAGCTCGTTCGACGGGCCGCGGCGGCATACGGCGTGGCGACGGCGGCCGACCTGGCGGACTACTGGCGCATCGCCGACCGCAGGGCGGTTCTCGCGGCGATCGGCGAACTCGTCGATGCCGGCGAACTGCATCCGGTGACCGTCGAGGGATGGACGAGCGGCGGCCGGCCCGCGAAGGCGTGGCTGCACCGGGATGCCCACATCCCGCGGCGCGTCGACGCCGCCGCTCTCCTGACGCCGTTCGACCCGGTGGTGTGGTTCCGCGATCGGGCGGAGCGCCTGTTCGGCTTCGAGTACCGCATCGAGATCTACACCCCCGCGGCCAAGCGCAGATACGGGTACTACTCGCTTCCGGTGCTCGTCGGCGACGACGTGGTGGGCCGCGTCGACCTGAAGGCTGATCGCGCTGCGTCGACGCTGCTCGTGCAGTCGGCGTGGTGGGAACACGGCCGGCCGGCGGATGCCGCGGCTCGCGTCGCCGACGAACTCCGCGCCGCGGCAGGCTGGCAGTCGCTCGACTCGATCTCGGTGTCCCGCTGGGGTGACGCGGTCGACGACCTCGCCGATGTGCTCCCCGAGGCGGCCCGGCACGACGTCCGCGCAGCCGAGCCCGTCGCGCTCGCCGACGATGAGCCCGACAGCTAGCGTGGAGGGGTGAAGCGGCGAACGGCCATCGGCCTGGCGATCGCGGCCGCGGTCGCCATCGTCACCGCCGTGACGATCGCGCTGGTCGCCTGGGGGCCGGCCGGTGGGCCCGACAGCCCGGAGGGCACCGCCCGGGCATACCTCGACGCGCTGGCGGCGGGCGATGGCGAGGCCGTCGACGCGCTTCGCGCAGAGCCGCTCGATGCACTGACCGCCGAGGCGTTCGCCGGGGCATCCGCCTACCTGACCGACCCTCGCGTCGCGCGGGCGAGCGCGCAGGGCGAGTCCGCCGCGGTGCAGGCCGAGGCAGAGATCGCGGGGGAACGAGTCGACCTGCGGCTGACCCTCGAGTCCACCGACGAGGGCTGGCGCGTCGTGGACGGCGATCTCGGATCCGTGCGCGCGACGACCGTGCTCGCCGGCACGCCGGTCGGCGACGCGGTGTGGATCGGCGACGCGCTGGCGCCCTCCGCGTCGAAGGTGGCGCTCCTTCCCGCGGAGTACGAGGTGGCCGCGGCGCCGCGGGGCATCCTCACCGGGTCCGAGACGATCGGGGTCGGACCGGGCGCGGCGGTGACGGTGGAGCTCGACGCGGCGCTGTCGCCGGATGCCGCATCCATCGCGCAGACGCAGCTCGACGTGTACCTCGACGCCTGCGCCGAGCCGGCTCCCGAAGTGCCCGACCACTGCGGCCTGAGGGTGCCGTGGGCCGCCGACCTGACGTCGCTGGAGCGGATCGCCTTCCGGATCGACGAGCGGCCGGTGCTCGCACTGTCGGCGGATGCCTCGACCTTCGACGCGACCGGAGGCGTGATCGTCGCCACCGCGACCGGCGCGGCCCGCGCGGGCGGCGACGGGACCTTCACGTATCGCGCGGACGACTGGGCCGTGCGCGGCTCGGTCGAATTCACCGGCGACGAGATGGTCCTGTCGGTGCGCTGATCAGACCTCCGGCAGCCCCTGCACCTCGAGCGTCAGCCAGCGGGCGAGATCACGGATCTCATCGTGGACGGCGCGGGTCGTCGCCACGTCGAAGGGCTCGTCCTCGTGGACGGCGTTCACTCGCAGAACACCCGCCTTGCGATCGGCCTTGGCGTCGAGCTTCCCGACGAAGCGGTCCCCGTGGAGGATCGGGAGCGCGAAGTACCCCCATCTCCGCGCCGCTGCGGGCTTGTACATCTCGAGCAGGTACTCGTAGCCGAACAGCTCCTCGAGACGGCGTCGGTCGAACACCAGCCGATCGAACGGCGACAGAAGTGCGGTGCGCGGTGCGAAGGTGTCGAGGTCGTCGAGAGCGGCCGGGTCGGCACGCCAGGTGCCGGGAACGTCCTCAACCTCGACCTCTTCCCCGACCGTTCCCACGTCGATGGGCTCGATCGGCTGCGCGAGACCTTTCGCGCGCGCGATCCCGAACGACGACAGACGTCGCTCGGCACGCTCCCGCGCGGCATCCTCTGCCCCGAGCGACGGCAGGTCGGCGGGGTACACCCTCTCCGCGAGGTCGAACAGACGTCCGCCGGAGTCGCGTGCCGAGATCGCGACGTCTCCGCACAGCACCAGCATCTCGAGCATCTGCAGCGTGTTGCGGTTGTTGGTCCACCCCGAAGAGCGCCACGACACCTGCGCGGTGTCGGGGATGTCGCTCGGTCGCAGCGGGCCGTCATCGCGCAGACGACCGAGCACCTCGGCGCGGAATACGGCGTTGGCCGCCAGCCACTCCCGCGCTTCGCGCGACTGCGGACGCTGCGCCATCTCGGGTCGCACGAGCGGCAGGTCGGCCATCGTCCGATAGAACCCGCCCCACTCGAAGATCGCGCGATCCTCCTCGACCAGCCGCGTGAGGTCGGCCGGCTGGTAGGGCCATCCCAGGCGCGACCACAGGATCAGGTCCGCGCTGGGCGCGACGGCGGCGGTCGGCTCGATGTTCACGACCGTCAGAGCGTCGATCGTCTCGACGATCCCGGCGGGACGATCCGCGGTGAGCAGCTGCGCGCGCACCGCGATGCGTCGGGCTTGCGCTCGCGTCAACCGGGACATGGCGCAGGCTCAGCCGGCCCGCGTCAGAACTGCACGCGGGGCGGCTCGGAGATCGCTGCGCCGTCGATGACCTCGAAGAACTCGCGCTCGTGGAATCCCAGGTTCCGCGCGAAGAGGTTGTTCGGGAAGACCTTGATCTTGGTGTTCAGTTCCCGCACGCCGCCGTTGTAGAAGCGGCGCGACGCCTGGATCTTGTCTTCGGTGTCGACGATCGACTGCTGCAGCTGCAGGAAGTTCTGGCTGGCCTGCAGCTGGGGATACGCCTCGGCCACGGCGAACAGCGACCGCAGCGCCTGCTGCATGTGCCCCTCGGCGACGCCCGCATCGGCGGGGCCCGAGGCGTTCAGTGTCTCTGCACGGGCCCGGGTCACATTCTCGAAGACGGCCTTCTCATGCGCGGCATAGCCTTTCACCGCTTCGATGAGGTTCGGCAGCAGGTCGGCACGGCGTTTCAGCTGGACGGTGATGTCGCTCCAGGCCTCATCGACACGCACGTTCAGCTGCACGAGAGAGTTGTAGGTCGCCCACAGGTAGATGCCCGCGATGACGACGAGCGCCACCACGATCACCACCGGGATCAGCCATTCCCACATGCCGTGACTCCGTTCGAGGTTTCCCTCATCCTAGCGACGGGGGCCCCGCCCGCATGTGCGGGTGACGACGACTCTCAGCCGTTACCCACCGAGCACACGCTCGAGGTAAGCGTTTGCGAACAGGCGCTCCGGATCGAGGCGATCGCGCAGGGCGATGAAGTCGTCGAATCGGGGATAGCGCTCTCGCAGGGCCGCGGCGTCGAGCGTGTGCATCTTGCCCCAGTGCGGTCGCCCGCCGTGGCGGAGCATGATCGCCTCCACGGCCTCGAAGTACTCGGTGGGGTCTTCGCGCCAGTAGCGATGGACCGCGATGTATGCCGTCTGCCGGCCGTGCGCGGTCGAGAGCCACAGGTCGTCGGAGGCGGCGAACCGCACCTCGACGGGGAACGAGATGCGCCACCCCCTCTCGTCGATGAGCGCGCGCAGCTCATCGAATGCGGCGCGCAGCTCCTCGACCGGAAGCGCGTACTCCATCTCGCGGAAGCGGACGCCTCTCGACGTCGCGAACACGCGGTTCGAGGCATCCGTGAACTCCCGATCGCCCCACAGCCGCACCGACAGACGATTGATGAACGGGATCGTCGCGGGAATGGTCCGGGCCACGGAGCATGCGACCTGGTGCAGGCCGTTCCCGACGAGCGTGTCGTCGATCCACTTCCCGACACGCGGGAGCGGATGCCTCGGCGCGCTCTCCGGCAGGCGCGTGTTGGTCTTCGTCATGGCGCGGTCGGTGTGCGGGAACCAGTAGAACTCGAAATGGTCGGCGCCTGCCGCCCTCTCGTCGAGCGCATCGAGAACGGCCCCGAGGTCCTCGGGACGCTCGACGGCGTGCAGCACGAACGCCGGCACGCACTGCACGGTGACATCGACGAGCACCCCGAGCGCGCCCAGGCCGAGAGCGACGGCGGGCAGGAGCTGCGGGTTCTCGGTCTCGCCCACGACGAGCTGGTCCCCGGACGCGGTCACGAGCGTCGCGCCCACGATCTGCGTCGAGATCCCGCCGAACCGCGCACCGGTCCCGTGGGTACCCGTCGAGATGGCACCCGAGATCGACTGGCGATCGATGTCACCGAGATTCTCCATCGCCAGGCCGTACGGCGCGAGGAGGGTCGGGATCTGGTGCAGGCGCGTGCCCGCGCGGAAGGTCGCGCGCGAGCGCTCGACGTCGACCGCCACGAGACCGGTGAGGTCGGACAGGTCGAGCAGCACACCGTGCGCGACCGCGATCCCCGAGAAGCTGTGACCCGCGCCGACCGGCTTGACCGGGATGGCCTGCCGGGCGGCCGCGGCCACGGCGCGCTGTACCGCCTCGGCGGAGCGGGGTAACTCCACGCGCCGCGGACGCACGGCCTCGGAGCGTCCCCAGTTCTGCCAGGTGCCGCCGAGTCGAGTCACAGGAACGCCTTTCCCTCGCCGCGGTACGTGGGCACCTCGCCGATGAGGCGGTCCCCGTCCACGACGTGATACCGATCGACGCGCTCGGCGAGCTCGCCGCTCTTCGAATGCCGGAACCAGACCCGATCGCCGACCCGCAGGGCCCGCGCGGCCTCGCCCTTGAGCGGGGTCTGCACCTCGCCCGCGCCCTCCCGGGACAGTGTTCGCAGGCCCGCCGGCCAGACCGGCAGCGGCTGCCGCGATGCGGCGGCGGGGCCGGATGCGATCCATCCGCCGCCGAGGACCGTGGCGATGTCGGCAGCGGGCTTGCGGACGACCTCCAGCGAGAAGGCGGCGGCGGGCGCGGGGTCGAAGGCGCGGTATCCGTCGAACAGGTGCCCCGCGAACAGTCCGCTTCCCGCCGTCAGTTCGGTGACGGACTGATCGGAGGCGGTGTACTCGAGCGACCCGGTGCCGCCCCCGTTGACGAACTCGAGCGACGCGACCTCGCGAAGCGCCGCGACGATCGCGGCGCGGCGCTCGAGCAGCTCCTGTGAGGATCGCCGCTGCATCCACCGGATCACGCCGTCCCCCGATCCGGTGGCGTCGCCCTGACCCGCGATCTGGGCCTCGTACATCATCAGCCCGACGAGCCGGAAGCCCGCGCGCGCCGCGATCGCCCGGCCGAGCGTCGCCACGTCGCCGGGCTCGTGCACCGGTGACCGGTGGACGCCGATGTGGCCGAGCCCGGGCGTGCGCCACGACGCGTCCGCGTCGATCGCGACCCGCAGTTCGGGGCGCGAACCGGGCGCGGACACGGCATCGACGAGGTCGAGCTGGGCGACATCGTCCACCATGAGCGTGACCCGCGCGGCGGCGCGCTCGTCGGCCACGAGGGCGGCGAGGGCGGCTCGGTCGGCTGTCGGATAGCCGAGCACGACATCGTCGTGCGTCTCGGCCAGCCACAGCGCCTCGGGAAGCGTGAACGCCAGGATGCCGCGGTACCCCGCCATCGCGAGCGTCGCGTCGATCGCCTCGCGCACCCTCACCGACTTGCTCGCCACGCGGATGGGGACCCCCCCGGCGCGGACGAGCATGTCGAGGGCGTTGTAGCGGAGCGCCGGGAGCGAGAGCGTCGCGACCGGTCCGGAGAGGTGCGACACGGCGGAGGTCGTGGCAGCCCAATAGCCCGCAGGGTCCTTCCACGGCTCCGTCGTCGTGGAGGAGGACAGCAGGTCGAGGCTCATCCGACCCGCCTCGGGTGCGCGCGCATGAGCATCAGCCTAGAGCCCGGGGCCGGCGGGCCCCGACGCGGCGCGGGAGGTGTCGTGCCGGATCTCGGCTTCACCGGCGGCGGCGAGGACGGACCGGATGCCGCGGCCCGCCGCCCCCATCGCGGCGAGCACTCCATCGCGCGCGACGTCGCGGGCATCCGGCTCCCACTGGGCGAGCACGGCGTACGCGATCGCGGTGCCGCCGGACCGCACGACGCCGACATCGGCGCGCACCCCCGCATCGGTCCCGGTCTTGTTCCACAGGCGAAGACCGCGGTCCGGGGCGCGGTGCGCGAGCGGATCAAGTCCGAAGGCCGCCGCGGCCATCGACAGGTCGGTTCCCAGCGACAGCCAGCCCACGACCTCGGAGCTCACGGCGGGACCGAAGACCTCGCCGCGGTCGAGCCTCGCGACGAGCGACGCGAGCTCGACGGCACTTCCCCGGGAGAGGACGGGAGGATGATCCGGGCCCCGCACGTCGCGCACCCGGTCGAGGAGGGCGGTGTGCGCCAGCCCGATTTCCGCCCCGGTGCGGTCGACGGCGTGGAGCCCGACGGCGTCCAGAAGCACGTTGGTGGCGAGGTTGTCGCTCACCGCTCCGACGAGAAGTGCGGCGTCGGCGGCAGTGAGGGACGAGGCATCCATCACCTGCCACAGCCCGGAGTCGGCGACCGTTTCGGTCCCGCGCTCCATGGGGGCGTGACGAGCGAGCCGACCGTCGGCGAAGCGGCGCGCGAGCTCGACGAGCAGAAGCACCTTGCCCACGCTCGCCGTGGCCAGCACGCGGTCCGGCTCACGGGAGGCGAGCACGTGACCGGATGCCGCGTCCACCGCGCACGCCGACCATCGCAGTCCGACACCGGGGTCGTCGACGAGCGCCTCGAACACGTACCCCCGCTGGGACTCGAACCCAGACTGAAGCGATTTTAAGTCGCCTGCCTCTGCCGATTGGGCTACGGGGGCGCCGCCGCAGCGAACGCCTCCACGTTAGCGGTCAGCGACCGGCGTTCGCGGTGGCCTTCTTGGCCGCGGCCTTGTCGGCCTCGACCTTCTCGGGCTGATCGGCGATCTTGCCCTGCTCGCGCGGCTCAGCCGGCGGGGTGATCGCGGGCGCCACGGGGCGCGGGCGCGCAGCGAACTCCTCGAACACGTAGCGCGGGTTCTGCACGGTCGACAGGTTGACCATGTCGCGACCGAGCCAGAAGTTGTTCCACCAGCCCCACAGCACGCGCCACTTGCGCTCCCACGACGGCATGGCCAGGCCGTGGTAGCCGCGGTGGGCGAGCCACGCGATCGGTCCCTTGAGGGCGAGCTTTCCGGACTGGAAGACGCCGACCCACAGGCCGAGGCCCGCGACCGCGCCGAGGTTCTTGTGGTAGTACTCGCGCGGCACCTCGCCGCGCAGCACCGCGACCAGGTTCTTGGCGAGCAGCTTCGCCTGACGCACCGCGTGCTGCGCGTTGGGCACGCAGTAGCCGCCGACACCGCCGCCGGTGAGGTCGGGAACCGCCGAGACGTCGCCCGCAGCCCAGGCGCCCTCGACGATCTCATCGTCGGAGCCCACGCGCAGGTCGGCGCGCGTGCGGATGCGGCCGCGCTCCTCGACGGGCAGGTCGCCGCCGCGCACGACGGTCGGGTTGGCCATGACACCGGCGGTCCAGATGATGAGGTCGCTCGGGATGGTCTCGCCCGTCGAGAGCTCGATGTTGCCGTCGACCGCACCGGTGACCTGCGTGTCGAGGTGCACGGACGCGCCGCGGTGGGCGAGGTTCTTGAGCACCCACTCGCTCGTCTTGAGCGAGACCTCGGGCATGATGCGGCCCATCGCCTCGATGAGGTGGAAGTGGGTGTCGTCGAACGTGAGCTGCGGATAGCTCTTCACGAGCGAGGAGGCCAGCGAGCGGAGCTCGGCGAAGACCTCGATGCCCGCGAAGCCGCCCCCGACGACCACGACCGTGAGGAGGCGGTCGCGCTCGGGCCCGGGAGGCAGGGTCGACGCCTTGTCGAAGTTCGACATCAGGCGATCGCGGATGGCGACGGCCTCTTCGATCGTCTTGAGGCCGATCGCGTTGTCGGCGATGCCGGGGATCGGGAAGGTGCGCGAGACGGCACCGGCGGTCACGACGATCTGGTCGTACTCGAACTCGTAGGGCTCACCCGCGATGGGGGTGATCGTCGCGACCTTGTTCGCGTGATTGATGCCGGTGACCTTCGCGGCCACGACGTGCGTGCGCTTGAGGTGGCGGCGCAGCGCGACCACGGAATGACGGGCCTCGATCGAGCCGGCGGCGACCTCGGGGAGGAACGGTTGGTACGTCATGTACGGCAGGGGGTCGACGATGGTGACGTCGGCCTCGCCCTTGCGCAGGTGCTTCTCGAGTTTCCAGGCCGTGTAGAAGCCTGCGTATCCGCCACCGACGATGAGGATCTTGGGCACGGTGTTGGTCACGGTTTGGAGGCTCCTCCTGTGTCAGCGGCTCGGCGCGCGGGACGCCAATCGGATGCGTCGGACAGCTGCGGTGACGCCGAGCGCCACCAGTATAGCCGTCGCCGTGACCACCGAGAGCGGCAGCGTCCCGTACAGGACGGTGTCTCGGGAAGGCAGGAGCGGAGAGTTCGCGCGCTGGAATGTCTCGGCCGGCGGCAGCGGCGGGACCTCCACCGGCTCCGCGGGGCGCGACGGAACCGGATCGCTCTGCGCACGCCGGTACAGGCGGATCCACTCTTCGAGGCTGCCCATCGGGTTCGCCGTGACCGCCGGAACAGCGGCGGTGACGGCGGCGGCGGCATCCACCAGTCCGTATCCGTACAGCGGATCGGGAACGGACTGCGCACCGGCGGCGGGGCGCGCGGTCTGGATGATCCGGTTGATCACGTTGTCGGCGTCGAGCTCGGGATGAGCCGACCGCACCAGCGCCGCGATGCCGGCCACGATCGGGGCGGCGCCGCTCGTGCCGTTCCACAGCACGAGCTTGCCGTCCGCCGAGACGCCGACGAGGTTCTCGCTGGGGGCCGAGACGCCGATCGTGATGCCCTGGGTCGATGCCTCGACGCTGGCGTTCCCGTTCGGGTCCACTCCCGCGACGGTCAGGACGCCCGGGATCGTCGCCGGAGCCCCCACGCGCGTCGTGCCGCTCCCCCGGTTGCCGGCCGCGACGACCACCACCACGTCGTTCTCGAACGCGTACAGGAATGCTTCGTCCCAGCTCTCGTCCCAGTCGGGCACGTTCGTGGTGAGCGACATGTTGATCACGTCGGCGCCGTTGTCGACCGACCAGCGGATCGCCTCGGCGATCTGCTCGGTGAAGCTCGTCGTCGCCGCCGACCCGAAGCCGACCGAGACCGAGAGCAGCTCCGCCGCCGGCGCGACGCCGATCATCCCGGCATCCGGACCCGTCCCGCGCCCGGCTGCGAGGGAGGCGACCCAGCTTCCGTGGTTCGCGTCGACGGCGCCCACCGGCGTGCGGCCGTCGGGCGTGCCGACCCCGGACACATCGGTGCCGCCCACGACAGCGCCCTCGAACTCGACGGGACCCTTGCCGATCCCGGTGTCGATGACGGCGATGCGCACGCCCTCGCCGCGGGTCGTCTTCCAGGCCTCCTCGATGCCGTACTCGGTGAGCCAGTACTCCGCCTCGCGCACCGGGTCCTTCTGCGGGGCGTCCGGCGCCGCGGTCGCCGCAGCGATCGCTGCGGCAGGAACGTTCGCAGCCGCTGCCGCAGGCGCCGCGCCGACCAGTGTCAGCGCGACCGCCGATGCCGCGATCCCGGCCCGCAGCCTGCGGCTCATCCGCCCGTCCCGGGCTGCGTGCACACGCATCGCTGCGGCGACCACGTCGAGCGCTCGAGCGCACGGTCGCCGATGGGATTCACGCCCGGCCCCGCGGCGAGGGCATGACCGGCGAGCGCGTGCAGGCACTTGACGCGGGTCGGCATGCCTCCCGCCGAGATGCCGGCGATCTCCTCGACCTCGCCGTACGCCGCCCGATCGGCGAGGTACGCCTCGTGGGCCCGCGCGTAGGCGGCCTGGAGGTCCTCGTCGGCGGCGAGCTCGTCGTTCAGCTCGCGCATGACGAGGTCGGCTTCGAGCACAGACATCGCGGCCGTGGCGGCGGGGTGGGTGAGGTAGTAGAACGTGGGGAACGGCGTGCCGTCGGGAAGCCGGGGCGCGGTGGCGACGACCGTGGGGTTCCCGCACACGCAGCGAGCGGCGATGCCCACGACTCCCCGGGCGGGTCGGCCGAGCTGCTCGCGCAGCACGGCGAGGTCGGCCTCGCTCGCAGGGGGGAAGGGCTTGCTCGTCACGTCGGCAAGGCTACCGGTGCTCGCCTGTGATGCGGCTGGAACGTGACGGCTCGTGGCGCCGTCAGCCCGATGGGGTCGACGACGGGGTCGGCTGCTCTTCGGGAACGCCGATGGTCGGCACCTTCACCGTCTGGGAGAGCCCGGCCGCCGTCACGGACCGCACGAGCTGCGACATCCAGTCGGTGCGGGTCTGCTCGACGTCCTCGCTCACCGGCTCCGCCTCCTGCGGCGCGAGTTCGGGCGGAAGGTCGTCGTCGACGAGGTAGACGACCTCGCCCGGCCGCACGAAGTACAGCCGTTCGCGTGCCTGCGTCGTGATGTAGGCCGGGTCGGTCCAGCGCTCGCGCTGCGCCTCGAGCTCGGCGACCTCTTCGCGGCTGAGCTCCACCGCGGCCTCGAGCGCGGCGATCTGCTGGCGCTGGTCGAGGTAGGTGCCGATCGTGGGCACAAGCACGAACGCGGCGAGGACGACCAGTCCCAGCATGATCACCATGAAGCCGGACAGGCGGATGCCTCCGAGCCAGGTGCGCACGTCGACGGGCGTGCGCTCCCGGCGGGCACGGGAAGGGGGAGCCGTCGTGTTCGGCACGGCTCCCCCTCTCGTCCTGCTCGCTGAATCAGCCCTTGAAGCGCGGGAAGGCTGCGCGGCCGATGAACGTCGCCGCGTCGCCGAGCTCCTCCTCGATGCGCAGAAGCTGATTGTATTTCGCGACCCGCTCGCTGCGGGCGGGCGCGCCGCTCTTGATCTGACCGGCGCCTGTGGCGACCACCAGGTCGGCGATCGTGGTGTC
This sequence comes from Microbacterium sp. MF43, assembly GCF_012847295.1. Classification (GTDB taxonomy): domain Bacteria; phylum Actinomycetota; class Actinomycetes; order Actinomycetales; family Microbacteriaceae; genus Microbacterium. The sequence goes on along the minus strand of NZ_JABBDY010000001.1, from coordinate 884,727 downwards.
CTCGGTCTCACCCGAGCGGTGCGACAGCATCGCCGTGTAACCGGCGCGGTGGGCCATGTCGACCGCGTCGAGGGTCTCGGACAGCGTGCCGATCTGGTTCACCTTCACCAGCAGCGAGTTCGCCACGCCGCGGGCGATGCCGTCGGCCAGGCGGGTCGGGTTGGTCACGAAGAGGTCGTCGCCGACGAGCTGCGTCCTGGCGCCGAGCGCGTCGGTGAGAGCCTTCCAGTTGTCCCAGTCGTCCTCGGCCAGCGCGTCCTCGATCGTGACGATCGGGTATTCGTTGACCAGTCCCACGTAGTACTCGGTGAGCTCGGCGGCGGTCCAGTCCTTGTTGTCGAGGCGGTACACGCCGTCGTTGAAGAACTCGGTCGCCGCGACATCCAGACCGAGCGCGATGTCGGAGCCGGGCGTGAAGCCGGCCTTCTCGATGGCCTTGACGAGGAAGTCCAGGCCTTCGCGGTTGCTCGGCAGGTCGGGGGCGAAGCCGCCCTCGTCGCCCAGACCGGTCGCGAAGCCGGCGGCCTTCAGCTCGCCCTTGAGGACGTGGTAGACCTCCGTGCCCCAGCGCAGCGACTCCGAGAACGTCTCGGCGCCGATCGGCGCGAGGAAGAACTCCTGCATGTCGATGCCGTTGTCGGCGTGCTCGCCGCCGTTGATGACGTTGAAGAGCGGCACGGGCAGGATGTGCGCGTTGGGACCGCCCAGGTAGCGGAACAGCGGCAGGTCGGCGGAGTCGGCGGCGGCCTTGGCGACCGCGAGCGAGACGCCGAGGATGGCGTTGGCGCCCACGCGCTTCTTGTTGTCGGTGCCGTCGACCTCGATGAGGATCTCGTCGATGATGCGCTGCTCGCTGGCATCCACGCCCTCGATCGCGGGGCCGAGCTCGTCGATGACGGCGGCGACGGCCTTCTGCACGCCCTTGCCCCCGTAGCGGCTCTTGTCGCCGTCGCGCAGCTCGTACGCCTCGAAGGCGCCGGTCGACGCGCCCGAGGGGACGGCCGCACGCTGGACGATCCCGTCGTCGAGCAGCACCTCCACTTCGACGGTCGGGTTTCCGCGCGAGTCGAGGATCTCGCGCGCGCCTACAGCCTCGATAAGTGCCACAGGGGGACTCCTTGCTTGTGGAGGGTGGTTCGTCGGAGCGTCGTCGGTCCGCGTCCGAGTCTAGTGATCGGGATGCCTCGGCACAGGCGAGCGCGTCACGCGCGGTCGCCGGTGCGCAGGCGCTCCCCTCTGACCGCTCGCGCGGGAGGTCAGAGGACGATCGCGATCGCCACCCCGTCCCAGCCCTTGAGGTCGAGGGTCTGCAGGGCGGTGGCGTCGAAGCGAGGATCGCGCCCGAGCATCTCGAGCCCGCGCTGCACGCCGATGACCTGCGGGTTCTCGGTGGCCGGATTGGCCACCTCTCCCCCGCGCACGGTGTTGTCGACGATGACGACAGTCCCCGGCCGCCCGAGTCGTGCCGCCCAGTCGAGGTAGATCGTGTTCGACTCCTTGTCGGCGTCGATGAACACGAGATCGAACGGCTCGGAGCCGTCGAGCGTGGGCAGCACGTCCGCGGCGCGGCCGAGCTTGATGTCGACCTTCTCGGAGACCCCGGCTCGTTCGAGGTTCGCGCGGGCGACCTCGGCGATGCGGGGTTCCGCTTCGATGGTCACCACCCGGCCGTCGTCGGGGATCGCTCGCGCCATCCAGATCGTCGAGTACGCCCCCAGCGTGCCGACTTCGAGCACGCGGCGTGCGCCGCTGATGCGCGTCAGGAGGTGCAGGAACTTGCCGTTGACGGGTGCGACCTCGATCGCCGGCAGACCCGCGGCGCTCTGGTCTGCGACCGCGCTCTCGAGAGCCGGGTCGTGACCGACGAGGGTATCGGTGAGGTAGGCGTCGACGCGACGCCACAGGTCGGGGGTCGGATCGCTCATGGGTACACCCAACAAGCGATACGCCCGGCGCGTCAAGGCTTCGACGGCACCGGAGGACATCGAAGGCCGCGGCATCCGCCTGTCGACCCGCACCCCGACGCGGCTAAAGTTCGCTCGTGACTTCTCCGTCCCTGCAGCGGCGGCTCGGCCTCGGCGACGCCGTCTTCATCGGCCTGGGCTCGATGATCGGCGCCGGCGTCTTCTCCGCGTGGGGACCTGCTGCGGTCTCCGCGGGGAGCGGTCTGCTGATCGGACTCGCCGTCGCGGCGATCGTCGCCTTCGGGAACGCCACCTCCACGGCGCAGCTCGCAGCGCGGCATCCCACGTCGGGCGGGACCTACGCGTACGGACGTGCCGAACTCGGCCCGTGGTGGGGATTCATCGCCGGCTGGGGCTTCGTGATCGGCAAGATCGCCAGCTGCGCGGCGATGGCGCTCACGTTCGCCGCGTACGCCGCCCCCGCCGGCTGGGAGCGTCCTGTCGCCGTCGCCGCGGTCGTGGGTCTCGCGGCGGTGAACTGGTTCGGAATCACCCGCACGGCGCAGCTCACCCGCCTCATCGTCGTCGTCGTGCTGCTGACGCTCGCCGTCGCAGTGGCGGCAGGAGCCGCCGCTCCCGACGCGCAAGGCTGGCTGACGCCCAGCGCGATGTGGGCCGGCGGCTGGTACGGGATCCTGCAGTCGGCGGGGCTGCTCTTCTTCGCGTTCGCGGGCTACGCGCGGATCGCCACGATGGGCGAGGAGGTGCGGGACCCGGGTCGCACCATCCCGCGAGCGATCGTGCTCGCCTTCACGGGGGCGCTCGTCGTCTACGCACTCGTCGCGGTGACGGTGCTGTCGGCACTCGGTCCCGACGCCACCGCGGCGTCGACCGACCCGGTCGCCGCGGCGACCGCGGCCTCGGGGTGGCGGTGGGCGGAGCCGGTCGTCCGCGTCGGAGCCGCCGCCGCATCGCTCGGGGCACTGCTCGCGCTCATCGCCGGCATCGGCCGGACGACGTTCGCGATGGCGCGCGAGGGAGACCTCCCGCGCGCGCTCGCCGGGGTGCATCCGCGCTGGCACGTGCCCCATCGGGCAGAGGTCGCCGTCGCGGCGGTCGTCGTGCTCCTCGTGGCGGTGGTCGACCTGCGGGGTGCGATCGGCTTCTCGTCGTTCGGGGTGCTGCTGTACTACCTCGTCGCCAACATCGCGGCCTTCCGCCAGCATGCCGACGCGCGTCGCTTCCCGCGCGCGCTCCAGACGATCGGGGCCGCGGGGTGCGTGATCCTGGGCCTCACGCTGCCGTGGCAGAGCGTCCTCGCGGGTGTCGTCGTCGCCCTCGCGGGCGTGGGATACCGGATGCTCCGGCTCCGGCTCACCCGAGCGGCTTGAGGTCGAGCTCCCCCACCGGGGTGCCGGCGGACAGCGTCGCGAACGACGTGTAGCCGTCGGCGGCGGCGCGCTCCAGCAGGGCCTTGAGGTTCTTCGTGCGGTGCTCGAGCCGCACGCGGGAGCCCCGCGCGACCAGGGCGGCCTTGTGCGCCAGCAGCTCGCCGTCGGGAACGTCGCGATCGTGCACGAGCACCACCGCCGACGCCGCGTCACCCTCGGCCGCCGGCACCAGGTCGACGATCCGCTCGAAGCCGATCGAGAAGCCGACCGCGGGCACCTCCTGGCCGAGGAAGCGGCCGATCATGCCGTCGTAGCGGCCTCCGCCGCCGAGGGAGTAATCGACCGACGGGTGGGCGAGCTCGAAGATCGTCCCGGTGTAGTAGCCCATGCCCCGCACGAGGAACGGGTCGAAGACCAGCGGGATGTCGATGGGGTCGCCCTCGCCGCCGCCTCGCGCCGCCGCGACCGCCTCGCCGATGCCGACCAGGTGGCCGACCACGTCGGCCGGGGCATCCGCCGGCAGGAACTTCCGGATCTGACGCTCCCCGTACGGGTGGTGCTCCATCGTCATCGGTCGGGTGAGGAAGGCCTCGAACGCATCGACCGCGGACGCCGTGGCGCCCCGCTCGCGCAGCTCGGCCGCGACACCGGCGGGGCCGAGCTTGTCGAGCTTGTCGATCGTGATCAGCACGCCCGGGCGCTCGGCCGGTGCGAAGCCGAACGTGTCGAGCATCCAGTCGAGGACGCGCCGGTCGTTGATCCGCACGCTCCCGCCTTCCAGCCCCAGCGCGTCGAGGGTGTCGAGGGTCGCGACGATGAGCTCCGACTCGGCGCGGGCCGAGGCATCCCCGATGATGTCGATGTCGCACTGCACGAACTGGCGGTATCGCCCCTTCTGCGGCCGCTCAGCCCGCCACACCGGCGCGATCTGAATCGAGCGGAACACGGTCGGGAGCTGCCCGCGGTTGGTCGCGTAGAAGCGCGCGAGCGGAACGGTGAGGTCGTAGCGCAGTCCGAGATCGGTCAGCTGCGACGGATCGGCGGCAGCGGCGACGATCGCGTCCGCGTCCAGGCCCCGCTTGAGCACGTTGTACGCGAGCTTCTCGTTGTCTCCGCCGATGCCGGCGTGGAGGCGCGCGTACTCCTCCATGACCGGGGTCTCGATCTCGTCGAAGCCGTGCGCGCGGTAGCGCTCGCGGATGACGGCGAGCACGCGCTCACGACGGCCCTTGTCGGCGGGGAGGAAGTCGCGCATGCCGCGCGGCGGGTTCACGGATGCCACGGGGTCATTCTTCCAGGTCGACGCGGCGCCCCCTCGACGGCCGCCGGTCGTTGCACGAGCTCCCTCGCTCAACGACCGGGGTGCGCCTCGGCCTCGGCGGCGCGGACGTCGGCCGACAGCGTGCGCAGGCGCTCGCGGAGGGCGCGCTCGGCGTCCCATCCGCTCGCGCGCGCGGCGGCCACGAGTGCGAGGAGCGCATCGCCGAGTTCGGCTTCCGACCGCGGTCCCATCGCGGCCTCAGGGGTGACGCCCACCGCGGAGGCCTTGCTGAGCAGCTTCTGGGCGAGCGCGAGACTGGGCATGCGGTCGCTGACGCCGTCGAGCACGCTCGTGCGGCTGCTCTTCTCGGCGGCCTTCGCCGCGTTCCAGTGCACGAGCACCTCTTCCGGCGTGTTCGCGACGGCGTCGCCGAAGACGTGCGGATGCCGGCGCACCATCTTGTCGGTGAGGCCCCGCGCCACGTCATCGATGTCGAACGGGTCCTCGGCGTCGCGGGAGGCGATCTCGGCGTGGAAGAGCACCTGCCACAGCAGGTCGCCGAGTTCCTCGCGGAGTTCGGGGCGGTTGTCGGTCTCGACCGCGTCGATGAGCTCGGCGCTCTCCTCGACGAGATAGGGAACGAGTGCCCGGTGATCGATCTGCTGGGTCCACACGCACCGGTCGCGCACCGCGCGCATGGTGTCGGCCGCCTCCCGCAAGGGGTCGACCCCAGTCACACCGTCGCGGGCTCCGGGGTGGTCGCCGCCTGCCGCCTGTAATGCCATGCCCGCCACGATACGAGGAACCCGGAGGCGATGAGCGAGATGACCGATCCCGCGAGCACACCGAGGATCGCCTGATCGCGGATCTCCGGGGTGTCGCCGAAGGCCAGTTCGGACAGCAGCAGCGAGACCGTGAAGCCGATCCCGCCGAGCGCCCCCGCCGCCAGCAGGTCGCCGAACCGCAGCGGCGGAGCGGCAGAGCGGTCGCCGATCCGCAGCGACACCCAGCCGAACAGGGAGATGCCGAGGATCTTGCCCACCGGGAGGGCCACCAAGACACCCCAGAAAGCGGGTGACAGATCGCCGGCGGCCACCGACGGGATGGGGACCAGCGCGGCGTTGAAGGCGAAAAGCGGCAGCACGATGACGTTGACCCACGGTTCGAGCTCATGACGCACGCGGAGCGCCGGACGCTGCGCCATGGCCAGACCCAGCGCGACGCCGGCGATCGTCGCGTGGACTCCCGACTTGTACACGAACACCCACGTGAGCACCGCGAGCACGACGAGCAGCAGGGCGATCGGCACGCGTGCCCGGGTGTCGAGCAGGCGGCTGAGGATCCCGAATGCCACGACCGCGACGGCCGCGAGCCCGAGCATCGCGAAGTCCACGTCCGTCGTGAAGAGCACGGCGATGAAGATGATGCCGACGATGTCGTCGAGGATCGCCAGCGCCAGGAGGAAGACCCGCAGCGCCGCCGGGAGCCCCTTGCCGAAGACCGCCAGCACGCCGAGGGCGAAGGCGATGTCGGTGGCCGTCGGGATGGGCCAGCCCGAGACCGCGTCGCTCCCCCATGCGAAGGCGAGATACACCGCGATGGGCACGATGACGCCTCCTGCCGCGGCGATCGCAGGCTGAAGCGCCTTGCGCGCCGAGTTGAGCTGACCGGAGGTGAGTTCGTACTGGAGCTCGACGGCGACCACGAAGAAGAAGATCGCCAGGAGCCCGTCGGCGATCCAGTGATCGAGCGTCAGCTCGAGCACGCCCGGGATGCCCACGTACGTGTGCAGGAAATCGTCGACGGGGCCGCCTGCCGGGGTGTTGGCGACGGCGAGACCCGCCGCGGCGGCGATCAGGAGGACGATCGCCGGGAAACGGGCAGAGCGTAACAATGACATCCGGGATCCTTTCCCTCGAGACGGGGCGAGGGTCGCCGCCGTCTCGCCGACCAGACTTCCCGGCACTCCTTCGGGAAGTCTAGCGACGGCCGCCTGTCACACGATGTCGCCTGTGACGAGCGTGCCCCGCGCCCCGGCTACCGTGGAACCATGCACGAACTCACCCGGACCGAAGCGATCGATCTCGTCGGGCGATTCGAGGCCGAGCAGGAGATCCCCGAGCAGATGCGGGCCGACGTGCGCATGCTGGGCTCGCTTCTCGGGCAGGTGCTGCGCGAGAGCGGCTCGGCCGGCCTCTACGAGGATGTCGAGCGGCTGCGCATCGCGACGATCCAGGCGTACACCGACGAGACGCCCGAGGCGTTCGCGCGCGCCGCCGCGATCGCCGACTCCTTCACCGTCGCCCGCGCCGACGAGGTGGCCCGTGCGTTCACGGCGTACTTCCACCTCGTCAACCTCGCCGAGGAGCACCAGCGGGTGCGCATCCTCCGGGAACGCGATGGACGGCCCGACCGGGAGCATGCGACGGATTCCGTGGCGGCGGCCTTCATGCGCCTGGCGGCCGAGGTGGGCGACGACACCGCACTCGAGCGCCTGCAGGCGCTCCGATTCCACCCCGTCTTCACAGCGCACCCCACCGAGGCCCGCCGGCGGGCGGTGTCGTCGAGCATCCGTCGGCTGGCCGCCCTGCTCGAGGAGCACGACGCCTCGCTGCGCAACGGCGCCGACCAGCGCCGCGCCGAGCGCCGCATGCTCGAGGAGGTCGACACCCTGTGGCGGACCGCGCCGCTGCGCCCCGAGAAGCCCTCGCCCACCGACGAGGTGCGCGCGGTGATGGCGGTCTTCGACGAGACGCTCTACACCGCCGTGCCGCACGTGTACCGTCGCGTCGACGACGCGCTGCAAGGACCTGCCGCCGGCGGACGCGCGCCCGTCGTGCGTCCTTTCGTCCGCGTCGGGTCGTGGGTGGGCGGCGACCGTGACGGGAACCCGTTCGTGACGGCATCCGTCACCCGCCAGGCCGCGAAGATCGCCAGCGAACACGTGCTCCTCGGTCTCGAGCGCACCACGAGCCGCGTCGGACGAACCCTCACCCTCGACGCCACGACAACGCCGCCCAGCGTGGCGCTCTCGGCACTGTGGCAGCGTCTGTCGGCCGCCGACGAGGACGCTGCGGCGGAGATCGCGCAGCGCTCCCCCAACGAGCCGCACCGCCGCATCCTGCTGCTCCTGGCACGCAAGCTCGCCGCCACACGCGAGCGCAATGCCGACCTCGCCTACCGCGATCCGGAGCACTTCCTCGCCGACCTCCGGGTCGTGCAGGATTCCCTCGTGCAGGCCGGCGCGCCGCGCCAGGCCTACGGCCACCTGCAGCAGCTCCTCTGGCAGGTGGAGACCTACGGCTTCCACCTGACCGAGCTCGAGGTGCGCCAGCACTCGGCGGTCCACGCCAAGGTGCTCGCCGAGCTCGCGGCCGGCGGTGCGCCCTCGGAGCAGGCGCAGGAAGTGCTCGACGTCTTCCGCTCGATCGCGTTCCTGCAGGAGCGCTACGGACCTCGTGCGGCCGGGCGCTACATCGTGTCGTTCACGCAGTCCGCAGGCGACCTGGCCGCTGTGCACGAGCTGGCCCGCCTCGCCGCCGGGCCCGGGGGCGCGCTCCCCGTGCTCGACGTCATCCCGCTGTTCGAGACGTTCGCCGATCTCCAGGCGGCGCCGCGCATCCTCGCAGAGATCGTCGAGCACCCCGAGTTCGCCGCGCGCCTGGAAGCCACCGGTCGCCGGCTGGAGGTCATGCTCGGCTACTCCGACTCGTCCAAGGACGTCGGCCCGGTCGCCGCGAACCTCGCCCTCTACGAGGCGCAGGCCGCCATCGCGGCGTGGGCGCGCGAGAACGGCATCGAGCTGACGCTCTTCCACGGCCGCGGCGGCGCGCTCGGGCGCGGCGGGGGCCCCGCGAACTCCGCGATCCTCGCCCAGCCGCCGCACTCCGTCGACGGCCGGTTCAAGCTCACCGAGCAGGGTGAGGTGATCTTCGCCCGCTACGGCGATCCGGCCATCGCGATGCGGCACATCGATCAGGTCGCCGCGGCGATCCTCCTGGCCTCGTCGCCCTCGAACGAGGAGCGCAACCGCGCGGCGGCCGACCGCTACGCCGACGTCGCCGCGACGATGGACGAGGCATCCCGCGCCCGCTTCTTCTCGCTCGTGAAGGCTCCCGGCTTCGCGCCGTGGTTCGCACGCGTGACGCCGATGGAGGAGATCGGCCTGCTCGCGCTCGGCTCCCGGCCAGCGCGCCGCGGCCTGTCCGTCGAATCGCTCGAGGACCTTCGCGCGATCCCGTGGGTGTTCGCGTGGACGCAGGCTCGCATCAACCTCGCCGGGTGGTTCGGCCTCGGATCGGCGCTCGAGGCCGTCGGCGATGAGGCGCTGCTCCAGCGCGCGTACGACGAGTGGCCGCTCTTCCGCACGCTCATCGACAATGTCGGCATGAGCCTGGCGAAGGCGGACGACCGCATCGCGCAGCACTACCTGGAGCTCGGCGATCGCGACGACCTGGCGGCGCTCGTGCGCGACGAGATGGCCCTCACGCGGTCGTGGGTGATCCGCGTGACCGGCGGCACCGAGCTGCTCGCCAACAAGCCGGTCCTCCAGCGGGCCGTCAAGATGCGCAGCCCCTACGTCGACGCGCTGTCGCTGCTGCAGCTGCGCGCGCTGCGGGCGCTCCGCGATGCGCCGGAGGGCGCCCCGGTCGACCCCGACCAGCAGCGCCTGCTGCTCCTGTCGGTGAGCGGCGTGGCGGCGGGTCTGCAGAACACCGGCTGACACGCGCGTCGCTGCCGAGGCATCCGTCCCGCGGGGTTACCGTGTCGGCATGGCACGGATCATCGTCGCCGAAGTGTGTCCCGAATGCCGATCGCTCGACGTCCGGGCGACCGAGCCGCGCTGGTTCCACGTCGCTCTCGAGCGTCGGGGCGAACTCGACGAGGGCTGGGTCGACCGGCTCGTGTTCGAGTGCCGCGACTGCGGCGGCGTCTGGGAATGACACCGGAGGGAATCGGATGCCGCGACTGGCGGCATCCCGGTCAGTCGACGCGTCGGTCGTCCGTGTGCCGGGCGAGACTCCGCCCGTAGCGCTCGGTCAGCTGCACCATGAGATCCGGCGTCTCGCGATCCAGACCGAACACGTAGCCGGGGAAGTCGAGTTCGCGCTGGGCGGCCCAGATCTCTTCGTGGCGGTCGGGCGGAAGGATCTGCACGGGGTCGCCGACGGCCACCCAGCCGATGGGCACCACCGTCTCGGCAGGCAGCGTCGTGCGCAGGTGCACCACGGCGTTGATGCGCACCTCGCTGCGGGCGCCGATGCGCGCGCCGTTGAAGATGCGCGTACCCGTGGCGAGGAACACCTCGTCCTCGACGACCGCCCCCGACACGCTCGCCATGGGACCGACGAGCACGTGCGCGCCGATGTGCACCGGATTCGTGGAGGTCGCCCGGATCAGTGCGTTCTCCATCACGATGACGTTCTCCGCGAGTGTGATCGGACCGCCCTCGGCCGTGATGACGGCGCCGTGCAGGACCTGGCAGTCGGCGCCGATCTCGACGTCGCCGCTGATCACCGCCGTCGGTGCGATGACCGCGTCGGGATGGATGCGGGGCTGGGCCCCGAGGTGCTCGAACCGCATCGTTCCTCCTCGGTGCCAGCGTAGTCCCGGCCGCGCCGTCAGCCGGAGTGCTCGGTGAGTCGCCAGTAGTGGCCGCACGGATCGACGAGCCGGAAGTCCCGCAGGCCCCACGGACGCTCCTGGAGGTCTTCATCGATCGGCCAGGCGGCCTCGAGCACGCGCCGGCGGGCGCCATCGAGATCATCGACCTCGAGCACGAGCTCCACACCCGTGGGCGGACGGCGCGCGGCGACGTCGACCGGGGCGCGGCGGGCCGCGCCGACGAGCACATCCCCGAGCTGGAGGGCGACGTACGCGGACTCCTCCAGCCGTTCGTCGCGGGTGAGCGCGAATCCGAGCACACGCGTGTAGAAGTCCACCGCCTCGTCGAGGTCGTCGGGGAAGATCTCTATGCGCAGCGCAGCAGTCATGCGTCCACTCTGGATCATTCGGCGCCGCCGTACGACGAGGCGACGCCGAGGATCAGACGGAGACGGATGCCTCGGCATCCGCCTTCGGCGCGGGCCAGAGCTGGTCGAGCAGCTGCCCGACCCACGCGATGAGGTCGGCGTCCGAGACGCGTTCGCCCCCCGCGGTCGGCAGCGGCACGACGACCGCTTCGCCGCCCTGAAGGAGCTTCGCCTTCGGGTAGAGGCGCTGCAGCCGCACGCGCATCGAATCGGGCAGGTTCGCCGGCGCGATGCGCAGGTTCGGGCCCATCGCGACGACGTCGGCGAGCCCCGCTTGAGCGGCCCGGCGGCGCAGCCTCGCGACGGCGAGGAGTCCCTCGGCCTCGGACGGAAGGTCGCCGTAGCGGTCGGTGAGTTCCTCGATGACGAGGTCGATCGCGTCGTCCTTGGCGGTGACCGATGCCGCCGCCGACAGCTTCTGGTACGCCTCTAGCCGCAGCCGCTCGCTGTCGATGTAGGCCTCGGGGATGCGGGCCTGCACGGGCAGCTCCAGCCGGAGCTCGGCCGGCCCCTCGGTCTCGTCTCCCCGGAAAGCGGCGACCGCCTCGCCGATCATCCGCAGATACAGGTCGAAGCCGACGCCGGCGATGTGACCGGCCTGCTCCGCGCCCAGGAGGTTGCCGGCGCCACGGATCTCGAGGTCTTTCAGCGCCACCTGCATGCCGCTGCCGAGATCGTTGTTGACCGCGATCGTCTCGAGGCGGTCGGCGGCCGTCTCGCTGAGCGGCTTCTGGTCGTCGTAGAGGAAGTACGCATAGGCCCGCTCGCGCGCCCGGCCGACGCGCCCGCGCAGCTGGTGCAGCTGCGACAGACCGTACTTGTCGGCACGATCGATCACGATCGTGTTGGCGTTGGAGATGTCGAGGCCGGTCTCGACGATCGTCGTGCACACGAGCACGTCGAACCGGCGCTCCCAGAAGGCGTCGACGACCTCTTCGAGCGCGTGCTCCCCCATCTGTCCGTGGGCGACGGCGATCCGGGCCTCGGGCACGAGCTCGGCCAGCTCGGCGGCGACGCGCTGGATTGACTGCACGCGGTTGTGGACATAGAAGACCTGCCCCTCGCGCAGCAGCTCGCGGCGGATCGCGGCGGCGATCTGCTTGTCATTGCGGGGTCCGACGAACGACAGGATCGGATGCCGGTCCTCGGGCGGCGTCTGCAGCGTCGACATCTCGCGGATGCCGGTCACCGCCATCTCGAGCGTCCGCGGGATGGGGGTCGCGCTCATCGCGAGGATGTCGACGTTCGTCTTGAGCTTCTTGAGGGCGTCCTTGTGCTCGACGCCGAACCGCTGCTCCTCGTCGACGATGAGCAGGCCCAGGTCTTTGAACAGCACCTTCTCGGTGAGGATGCGGTGCGTGCCGATCACCATGTCGACGGTGCCGTCGGCCAGACCGTCGACGATCTCGCGCGCCTGCTTGTCTGTCTGGAAGCGCGACAGCGCCTTGACCTTGACCGGGAACCCGGCGAAGCGCTCGGTGAACGTCTCGAAGTGCTGCTTCACCAGCAGCGTGGTCGGCACGAGCATCGCGACCTGCTTGCCGTCCTGGATCGCCTTGAAGGCGGCCCGCACCGCGACCTCGGTCTTGCCGAAGCCGACGTCGCCCGACAGCAGCCGATCCATCGGGATCGGCTTCTCCATGTCGGCCTTGATCTCGTCGATCGTCTGCAGCTGATCCGGTGTCTCGGCGAACGGGAATGCCTCTTCGAGCTCGCGCTGCCACGGGGTGTCGGGCCCGAACGCGTGTCCCTTCGCCGCCATCCGCGCCGAGTAGAGCTTGACCAGCTCGACCGCGATGTCGCGCACCGCCTTGCGGGCGCGGCCCTTCGCGGCGGCCCAGTCGCTGCCGCCCATCTTGGACAGGGTCGGCGCCTCGCCGCCGACGTACTTCGACAGCAGGTCGAGCTGGTCGGTCGGGACGTACAGCTTGTCTCCCGGGTACCCGCGCTTGGACGGCGCGTACTCGAGCACGAGGTACTCGCGCACGCTCTTGACCGCGTTGCGTCCGCCGCTGGAGAACTCGCGCTGTGTGAGCTCGACGAACCGGCCGATGCCGTGCGTCGCGTGCACGACGTAGTCCCCCGTCTTGAGCTGGAGCGGGTCGACCACGTTCTTGCGTCGCGAGGCCAGCTTCTTCACGACGCGCTGGTCGCCGCCGATCGTGCGCCCGTAGAACTCGGTCTCGGTCAGCACCGCCAGCTGGGCGTCGGCGGATTCGAACCCTCGCTCGAGCACGGACATCACGACGTGCGCGACTCCCGGTTCGGGGACGCCATGCACGTCATCGACCCTGCGGGCGGCGATGCCGCGCTCGGCCAGCACATCGCGCGCACGCTCGACGAGTCCCGCGCCCGATGCCGAGACGACGACGCGCCACCCGTCGGCGAGAAGGGAACGGACGTGCTCGGTGGCTCCGTCGACGTTGCCGTGGAACGACGGCACGCCCGCGCCGGGCACGCGCACGACGGCGGCCGCCTCGAGCGCCGCGTCGACGTCGAGCAGGCCCTCGGCCGAGGCGTCCGCCTGGCCCGAATCGAACGCGCTCAGCGACCACCACACGTCGCCGCGCGCTCGGGCGGCCTCTCGCAGCGCGGGCAGGGTGAGGAAGTCGCCTGCGCCGAGGTCGATGGGCGTCTCGGCGCCGGCGGTGGCGGCGCTCCACGCGGCCTCGAGGAACTCGCGATTGGTCTCGCCGAGGGTGATCGCGCGCGTCACGGCGCGCTCGGGATCGACGAGGGCGACGGCGGATGCCTCGGGCAGGTAGTCGACGAGGGTGACGAGCCGGTCGACCACGGCGGGAAGGAGGGACTCCATGCCCTCGACCGGGATGCCCTCCGACATCTTCTCGAGCATGCCCGCGAGGCCTGGGAACTCGCCTTTCAGCTGGCGCGCGCGGTCGCGGACCGCCTCGGTCAGCAGCAGCTCACGGCTCGCCAGCAGCGTGATGCCGGGCACCTCGCCAGGGAGCGATCGCTGATCTGCGACCGAGAACGCACGGATCTGGTCGACCTCGTCGCCGAAGAACTCCACGCGGTACGGGTGCGGCGCGGTCGGGGGGAAGACGTCGAGGATGCCGCCGCGCACCGCGAACTCGCCGCGGCGCGAGACCATGTCGACGCGATGGTAGGCCAGTTCGACCAGTCGCAGCGCGACCTCGCCCAGCTCGTGACCGCGGCCGCCGACGACCAGCTCGACGGCGGGGACGTCGGTGAGGCCGGCGGCGAGCGGCTGGATCGCGCCACGCACCGACGCGGTGACGACGAGCGGGGTGTCGCCCGTCCAGCGACCGACGCGCGCGAGAACCTCGAGCCGATTGCCGACGATCTCGGCACTCGGGCTGAGCCGCTCGTGCGGCAGCGTCTCCCACGCCGGGAAGTGCATGACCTCGGCACCGGGCAGCAGAGCGCCCAGCGCCGGCCCGATGGACTCGGCACGGCGGCCGGTCGGGGTGATCAGGAGGATCGCGGGCGGCTTGCCGGCGGCGCGGCGACGCTCGATCATCGCGGCGAGCAGGGGCGCATCGAGGCCTTCGACGAGAGAGAAATCGCCGTCGACGGATGCCGCAGCCACCGCATCCCGGAACGACTCGGCCTGTTCGAGGGCGCGCACGATCCCGGGAACTGTCACCGGAACAGTCTATTCGGCACAGCGGACACGGCTCCCCGCCGAGGCACCTCGTAGGATGAGCGGGTGAGCGACCCCGCCGGCCCGACGCCCCCGCAGACGCCGTCACCGAGCGCGCCGGAGTCCGCGAGCGCCGAGACGCACACGGTACCGCGACCCGGCGAGCTCGCCCCGCCCGCAGGGCCTGTGGCCCCGCACGCGGCGTGGGCCGCTCCCGGCGCCCTTCCGTTCGGACCGCCCGCCGGTTCCGCACCGCCGGCCGGAGCGCCCGGCTACGCACCGCCGACCGGGGCGCCCGGCTACGCACCGCCGACCGGATACGCGCCGCCCATCGGCTACGCGCCTCCGCAGGGGTACGCCGCCCCGGCGGGGTACGGGGGGCCCGGGTCGGGCACTGCCCCGATCTTCGGCGCGTCGGCGGAATCCGCGCGCGGCGGCCGGACACTGGGAATCGTGGCACTCGTCCTGTCGCTCATCGCCACCGTCGGCGCTGCGATCGCCGTCGCGCCCGCAGCCTTCGGGATCGGGCTGGGGGCGGGCAAGGAGCTCGCATCGCGCCCCCTCAGCGCCGACTTCGACTGGGCGGTCCTCACCGGCGTGCGCGACTGGGTGCTGCTCGCCGAGACCGCGTTCTGGATCGGCACGGCGCTCGGTGTGTGGGCGCTCGTGCAGGGCATCGTCGCCCTCGTCAAGGGCCGCGGCCGCGGCTGGGCGATCGCCGCCGTCATCATCGCCGCCCTCGGCCCTGTCGTCTTCTTCGTCGTCCTGCAGGGCTTCCTCACCGCCGGCTTCGGCGCGGGCAGCGGCATCGGCGGCTGAACCCCTAGGCGCGCGGAGCGTGGTGCTTCTGCTGCGCCGCGAGGAGGCCCTCGCCCACGAGCTGCTCGACGGCGTCGGCGGCGTCGCCGAGCAGGATCGGCAGATTGTCGCGCTCGGCCCTGCCGAACGGGTCGAGCACCCAGTCCGCGGGGTCCTGCCGACCCGGGGGACGGCCGATCCCGACGCGCACGCGAGCGAACTCACCCGACCCGAGCGCCTTGGCGACGTCGCGCACGCCGTTGTGCCCGCCGTGTCCTCCGCCCGTCTTGAGCTTGATCGTGTCGAACGGGATGTCGAGTTCGTCGTGGATGACGACGACGTGCTCCGGCTCGATGCCGTAGAACTTCGCGAGCCCTGCGACGGGTCCGCCCGAGACGTTCATGAACGTGTTGGGCTTCGCGAGGACGAGCTTCGGGCCGCCGGGGCGCAGCCACGTCTCGGCGACGCGCGCGTTCGCCTTGTGCGCCTTGAACGACTCCCTGCGTCGCGCGGCGAGTTCGTCGACGACGAGCTGCCCGACGTTGTGCCGGGTCAGCTCGTATCGCGGCCCTGGGTTCCCGAGGCCCACGATCAGCCACGCGTCCGACATGAGGTCTGCTCCTTCCGACGACGAAGCCCGTCCCACAAGTATCGGGGACGGGCTTCGACGGATGCTGCGAAGAGTCGTTACTCGGACTCGGTCTCCGACTCCTTGGCCTCTTCCGACGCCTCGGCCTGCTCGGCGGCGACTTCGGCGTCCGCCTCGGCGATCTCCTCTTCGGCCGCGAGGGTCGCGGCGGGGACCGAGATGGCCACGACGAGCACCTCCGGATCGGCGGCGAGCACGGCACCCTTGGGGAGCTTCAGGTCGCCCGCGGTGATGTGCGTGCCGTCCTCGAGACCCTCGACATCGACCTCGACGTTCTGCGGGATGTGGGTGGCCTCGACCTCGAGCGCGATCGACACGGCGTCGAGGTTCGCGATCGTGCCGGCGGCGGGCTCACCGAGGACGACGACGGGAACGTCGACCTGGACCTTCTCGCCCTTCTTCACGACGAGGAGATCGATGTGCTCGATGATCTGGTGCACCGGGTCCTTCTGGACGTCCTTGACGAGCGTGAGCTCGTGCTTGCCGTTGACGTCGAGCTCGAGCACGACGTTGGCGCGGCGGACGAGCAGCGCGACCTGGTGGCCGGGAAGGGCGACGTGCACCGGGTCGGTGCCGTGGCCGTAGATGACGGCGGGGATCTTGCCGGCGGCGCGCAGGCGGCGGGCGAAGCCCTTGCCGAAGTTCTCGCGAAGCTCGGCGTGGACCTTGGTGTCGGTCTCGGTGACCATGATTGCTCCTCGCGGGCGTGAGCCCGTTCTGATCGCGGGTCCGCGCGGGTGGCGGGCCCAGGTATGTGGGGTTTTCTCGACTCGAACGCACACGCGTGAGGAAAGCCATGGGCCTGCTCCACCGCGTCGATCACGGATGCCGCAGCCCGCCGAGCCGGCGCGCGCGAGGCATCCCTCGCCGAAGTTCGGGGTCGAGTCTACCAGCCCGGTACGATGAAGAACGCACCCGGTCGACCCACGGAGGACCTCGATGGATTACGGCTTTCTGTCCCACGCCCTGCTGTGGCTGATCGGCGCCATGGCCGCCGTCGGCGCAGTGCTCACCGTCGCCGCCTTCTGGTCGATGGGCCGCGCTTCCTACCGCAAGGACTGAGCACTCCCGCCTCACATCCCGCCCTCCCGGGCGGTGAGACGCACGCCAACAGCGCGTAACACGGGCAGGCCAGACTCTAGGCTGGAACCCTCCCCTCCCCGAACACCCAGGAGTGCGTGTGTCTTCGAACGAGCCCTCGGCGCAGACGAACATCTCGACCGATCGCGACGACCAGCCGGGCTCTGCCCGCGAGCACGAGGGGGCTCCCCGCCCCGAAGACGTCTCGCGCCCTGCGCCCGAGGCCACCGGGCCCGACCGTGTCGCCGCCCCCAGCGCGAACATCGGGGTGGTGGGCCTGGCGGTGATGGGCTCGAACCTCGCCCGCAACCTCGCCAGCCGCGAGGGCAACACCGTGGCGATCTACAACCGCAGCCACGAGAAGACCGACACGCTGCTGGCCGAGCACCCCGAGGCCGAGTTCGTCCCGGCGTTCTCGTACGAGGAGTTCGCGGCGTCGCTGCAGAAGCCCCGCACCGCGATCATCATGGTCAAGGCCGGTCGCGGGACGGATGCCGTGATCGACGCGCTCGTGAACGTCTTCGAGCCGGGTGACATCATCGTCGACGGCGGCAACGCGCTGTTCACCGACACGATCCGCCGGGAGAAGGCGGTGCGCGAGACGGGCATCAACTTCGTGGGCGCCGGCATCTCCGGCGGCGAGGAGGGCGCGCTCAACGGCCCGTCGATCATGCCGGGCGGCTCGGACGAGTCGTGGGTGACCCTCGGACCGATCCTGAAGTCCATCGCGGCGATCGCCGAGGGCGAGCCGTGCGTCACCCACGTCGGCCACGACGGCGCAGGCCACTTCGTCAAGATGGTGCACAACGGCATCGAGTATGCCGACATGCAGCTGATCGCCGAGGCCTACGACCTGATCCGTCGCGGCACCGGCAAGTCCCCCGCCGAGATCGCCGAGGTGTTCGCCGAGTGGAACCGCGGCGAGCTCGAGTCGTACCTGATCGAGATCACCGCCGAGGTGCTCCGCCAGGTCGACGCCGAGACCGGTGCGCCCCTCGTCGACGTGGTCCTGGACCAGGCCGGGGCCAAGGGCACCGGCGCCTGGACCGTGCAGACCGCGCTCGACCTGGGCGTCCCGGTGTCGGGCATCGCCGAGGCCGTCTTCGCCCGTTCGCTGTCCAGCCACCCCGAGCAGCGCGCCGTCTCGCGCGATCTTCCCGGTCCCGCCGAGGGCCTCTCGGTCGACGACGCCGACGCCTTCATCGAAGACGTGCGCCTCGCGCTGTACGCATCGAAGATCGTCGCGTACTCGCAGGGCTTCGACGAGATCCGCGCCGGCGCGGCGGAGTACGACTGGTCGATCGACCTCGGCGCCGTGTCGAAGATCTGGCGCGGCGGCTGCATCATCCGCGCACAGTTCCTCAACCGCATCGCCGACGCCTACGCCGAGACCCCGGAGCTTCCCGTGCTGCTCACGGCCCCGTACTTCGTCGAGGCCCTCGGCCGCGCGCAGGCGGCGTGGCGCCGCATCGTGCAGTCGGCGGCGGGCGCCGGCATCCCGGCCCCGGCTTTCGCTTCGTCGCTGGCCTACTACGACGGTCTGCGCGCCGAGCGCCTGCCCGCGGCCCTCGTGCAGGGTCAGCGCGACTTCTTCGGTGCCCACACCTACCAGCGGATCGACAAGCCGGGCACCTTCCACACGCTGTGGTCGGGCGACCGCACCGAGATCGAGGCCGAAGACACGCACTGAGCGCGTCGCGACACCGTAAGGCCCTCGCCCTACCGGGCGGGGGCCTTCCTCGTGCGTTCAGGCCGGGACGACGTTGTGATTGCGGCAGAAGAGGTTGAGCGGGTCGTACTGCCGCTTGATCTGCGCGAGCCGCGCCATGGTGTCGGCCGAGTACATGCGGCTCACGAGGCCGGGATCCGTCGACGGGGTGAAGTTGCCGTAGAGCCCTTCGCCGAGAGCCTCGATCGCGTCCCACTCCGCCTGGATGAGCGGCCGGTTCCCGTCGTGCACGAGGCCGGGGACGTCGAAGGCTCCCGCCATGGCGAACCAGGTGGCGCTGCGACCGGGGAACGCCGTCGCCTCCTGCGGCACATCGCCGTAGGCCCCGCCGAGCGAGCGGAGGAAGAGGACCGACGCGGCGTTGGCCTCGCGGAAAGCGACGAGGCGGTCGATCGCATCGTCGCCGAGTTCGCGCAGGAGCGTGTTGCCGCCCAGGAATCCGGGCATCGGCTGGTCAGGATCGGCGGCGGGCATGTCCATGAGGATGTCGGGATAGGCGCGCACACCCAGCTCGGTCTCGGTGATGCCCTCGAGGGCGAGGAGCGGCGCCAGCGCGGCGCGCGCGGCGTCCTCGTCGTCTCCGATCCACGCCGCGGTGATCGTGGCCCCCGCCGGGGCGTTCGGATCCATCGCGGGGATGTCCATGTAGGTCACCGTCAGGTCGCGCGGTGCGTCGGCCATCGTGTCGCGCAGGGTCTGGAGCACGGGGCGGGCGTCTCCCTCGACACCGAGGGTCGCGAAGACGACGGCGGTTAGCGGGTGCGCGCGGAAGTCGAAGCGGGTCACGACGCCGAAGTTGCCGCCTCCCCCGCGCAGGGCCCACAGCAGGTCGGCGTGCGACTGCTCGTTCGCCTCGAGCACCTCGCCGCGCGCCGTCACGAGCTGGGCGCCCACCAGCTGGTCTGCGGCCAGGCCCCACGCGCGCACCATCCACCCGATGCCGCCGCCGAGGGTGAGTCCGCCGACGCCGACCGACGCGGTGTCTCCGGAGCTGATCCCCAGGCCGTGTGCGGAGAGCGTGCGCGCCACCGCACCCCACGTCGCCCCGCCGCCGACGTGGACCACGTCACCGTCGATGCGAACACCGTCGAGTGCGGCGAGATCGAGCGTGAGGCCACCGGGGATCGCGCCCCACGCGCTGTGACCGCCGCCGCGGACCATCACGTCGAGGCGTTCCGAGGCCGCGTAGCGGAGGGCTGCCCGCACGTCGTCGACGGTCGCGGCGCGGACGATCACGGTGGGCTCGCCGATGCCGGAGTGGAACGCGCGCGCGGCGTCCCACCCTTCGTCGCCCGGACGCACGAGGGCGCCGGGGGCGAGGTCTGAGAGGGAGGTGTCAGTCACCCGCGCCACGGTAACGGTCGCCGCCGACATCCCGCTAGGGGCCGCGCCGCCGCGAGGCGCCGGATTCCCGCCAGTCAGCCGCTCGCCGCGGCTAGGGTCGAGGAGTGACGACCAAGCGCGTGCTCTTCATCGGCGGAACCGGGACCATCAGCGCAGCGTGCGTGCACCGCAGCGTCGGGGCGGGCGACGAGGTGACTGTCCTCAACCGCGGATCGTCACGGCGCCCCCTCCCCGAGGGCGTGCGCGAGCTGGTCGCCGACGTCCGCGATCCCGACTCCCTGCGCGACGCGGTCGGCGACGCGGAGTTCGACGTCGTCGCCGACTTCCTCTCGTTCACTCCCGCGCACGTGCAGGCGGCGCTCGACCGGTTCGAGGGCCGAACCGGCCAGTACGTGTTCATCAGCTCCGCCTCGGCCTACGAGAAGCCGCCTCGGCGGCTTCCGGTGACGGAGTCCACTCCGCTGCGCAACCCGTACTGGCAGTACTCGCGCGACAAGATCGCGTGCGAGGACGTGCTCGTCGCCGCGCACCGCGAGCGGGGACTGCCCGTGACGATCATCCGCCCGTCGCACACGTACGACGAGGCGCTGATGCCGACGCTCGGCGGCTGGACCGACATCACCCGGATGCGCGCCGGCCGCCCGGTCGTCATCCATGGCGACGGCACCAGCCTGTGGACCATCACGCACAGCGACGACTTCGCCGTGGCGTTCGCGGGGCTGCTGGCGAACCCGGAGGCGATCGGCGACGCGTTCACGATCACCGGCTCTCACGCGCCGACCTGGAATCAGATCTACGGCTGGCTCGCCGCGGCTGCCGGGGTGGACGAGCCGGACTTCGTGCACGTGGCGTCCGAGACGATCGCCGCGTTCGCACCCGACCTCGGCCCGGGTCTGGTCGGCGACAAGGCGCACTCGATGCTCTTCGACAACGCCAAGGTCACCGCGCTCGTGCCGGAGTTCCGCACCACGATCACCTTCGACGAGGGCGCGCGCCGTCTCGTCGCGCACTACGACGCGCACCCCGAGCTGCAGGGCGGCGACGAGAGCCGCGATGCGCTGTTCGATCGCATCGCGGCTCACGCTCGAAGCGCGCGCTGACCGGGCGGCCCTCAGCGCGTGATGTCGCGCACGGTCCCGCGCTCGAGCCGCAGGCGCCTGCGGGCCCGCCGTGCGACGGCGGTGTCGTGCGTCACGACGATGAGCGTCGGCCCGTCCGCGCACAGCCCCTCGAGCACCGCCAGGATCTCGTCGCGCATCGACTCGTCCAGGTTGCCGGTCGGCTCGTCGGCGAGGAGCACGCGCGGCCGCTTCACGATCGCGCGCGCGATCGCGACGCGCTGCTGCTGACCTCCCGAGAGCTCACCAGGGAGGTGGTCGGCCCGGTCGCCGAGCCCGACATGCGCCAGCGCCTCGACCACCCTCTCCGCGCGCTCGGCTCTCGTGAGACTCAGGGGCTCCAGCGCCATCTCGACGTTCTCGGCCGCCGTGAGCGTCGGGATGAGGTTGAATCCCTGGAACACGAAGCCGATCTCTCGCGCGCGCACGCGTCCGAGCTCGGCGTGGGACGCCGTCGCGAGGTCGACGTCCCCGAGCAGGACCGAGCCGCCGGTCGGCCGGTCCAGGGCGCCGAGCAGCTGCAGCAGCGTGGACTTGCCGCCGCCGGTCGGTCCCTGGATCGTGACGAAGTCGCCCTGCGCGATGTCGAGGTCGACGCCCGCGAGCGCCTTCACGACACGGTCCTTCTGGCGGTAGGTGCGGGTGACGCCGGCGAGTCGGTAGAGCACGGGGGGCGAGGCATCCGCCCCCTCGTGCGTCTGGGTGTCGATCATGGTCATGGTGCGACCTCCTGTCGGGGTGGGGGGAACGGGTGCGGGGGCGCCGGTGACGGGGGGCATCGGATTGCTCACCCCACCGATCGCAGCGCTTCGGCGGGGCTCAGGCGTGCGGCCCTCCAGCCGCCGCAGGCGCCGGCGACGAGGCCTCCGAGCAGGGCGAGTCCGAGGGCGACGAGCACGACCCACAGCGTGACCGGCGCCTGGAGCGCGATCTCCGCCGTCTGCTGCGCGAGGGCGCCGGGACCGCCGAGCGGACGCACCATGGTGTCGCCGCTCGGGCCGCCGTCGGCGACCGGGCCGACGGATGGCGCCGTGGAGATCGTCGGCGAGACGAGATTGATCACCGCGATGGCGCCGAAGCCCAGCGCGAGGCCGGCGGCCCCGCCGATGAGTCCCTGCACGACCGACTCCCCCGCGACCTGGCCGACGACGCGGCCGTTGGACCATCCGATCGCCTTGAGCGTGCCGAACTCCCGCGTCCGGCGTGAGACGCCCGAGATCGTGAACAGCACGGCCAGCGCGAGCGCGACGGCCAGGACGATGAGCGACAGCCACGTGCCCAGGCCGGTGATGAGCACCGAGGCGCTCGAGAGGGAGCCGGAGACGCTCGCAGCGAGGTCGGTCTGCGAGCTCACCGTCGCGTCGGGGAGCGCCGCTTCGAGACCCTCCTGCACGCTCGCGATCGCGTCGGAGGAGTCTGCTCGCACGTAGACCGTCGACACCGCGTCGCCGACCGCCGAGAGCGTCTGCGCCACGCCGAGGGGGATGTAGACATCGGCCGCCGTGTCGGCCTCGCTCGAGGTCGAGGCGACGATGCCGACGACCTCGAACTCCTCGCCTCCCACGTCGATGGCGTCTCCCACGGCGAGGTCGGCCGTCGAAGCGTACGTCTCGTCGAGGACGGCCACACGCTCCCCCTCGTCCTCGGCGCCCAGCGCGCGACCGTCGCCGAGCCTCACGGCCGAGAGCGGGCCCACCGACGACGCGGCCGGATCGATCCCCAGCACGCTGAACGAATCGACGTCGAACGACCCGCCGCCGAACCCCCCGCCGCCCCGCGCGGGTGCCTGCTCGACGGCGCCCGAGTCCCCGCCGTCGGCGGGCGGTTCGGGCAGCTCGCCGGAGAAGGTCATGTTGGTGAGGCTCAGGGCGGCGGATGCCTCGGCGACGCCGTCCGTCGACGCCACCGTGTCGAGCACCTCGGCGTCGAGCGTCGATCGCATCGGCTCCGAGACCAGGCGCGACTGGCTGAGCTCGGTGGTGCCGTCCTCCGCCGTCTCGCCGCCGCCGGCGCCGAACTCGAACGCCTGCCCGCGCGCCTGTCCGGGTTCGGCCATCGCGCCCGTCACGGTGAGGTCGGTGCCGACGCCGTAGACCGATTGGAGTGCGTCGGCCTGCGCGTCGCGCACGCCGGCGGCGAGCGCGTTCACGACCATCACCAGGGCGATCGCGATCGCGAGCCCGGACGCGACGATGATCGTCTGCTTCTTGCGGCCGGCCAGCTCCCGCCGCAGATACGTTCCGTACATGGGTCTCCTCCCGGCGGCGAGGTGCCGGCCGTCGAGGCGACGCTAGGGAGATCGCCGATGCGCGGGTTCAGCGCCCGCTATGGATGCCGTATGGACGGCTCCCGCGACTCACAGCCAGCGCATAGGCGGCTCCATAGGAAGCGCATAGGAAGGCGAGCAGAATGGGCGCATGACGAACGCCCCCGCCCTGCTGCGCCCCGACGGCTCTCCCCTGCGCGTGCTCGTCGTCGACGACGAACAGATGCTCACCGACCTGCTCTCGATGGCGCTGCGCATGGAGGGGTGGGAGGTGCGCACCGCCGGCTCGGGCTTCGAAGCCCTCCAGTCCGCACGGGAATTCACGCCCGACGCCATGGTGCTCGACATCATGATGCCCGACCTCGACGGCATGTCGGTGCTGCAGCGCCTGCGGCAGTCGGGCGACGACGTGCCCGTGCTCTTCCTCACCGCGAAGGATGCCGTGAGCGACCGCATCGCCGGACTGACCGCGGGCGGCGACGACTACGTCACCAAGCCGTTCAGCCTCGAAGAGGTCGTCGCCCGTCTGCGCGGCCTCATGCGCCGGGCCGGTACCGCCCACGCCGCGGGCGCCGAGCCGATCCTGCGCGTGGCCGACCTGACCCTCAACGAGGACAGCCACGAGGTCGAGCGCTCCGGCGAGCAGATCGAGCTCACCGCGACGGAGTTCGAGCTGCTGCGCTATCTCATGCGCAACCAGCGCCGCGTGGTGTCGAAGGCGCAGATCCTGGACCGCGTCTGGAACTACGACTTCGGCGGGCGCTCCAGCGTCGTCGAGCTGTACATCTCGTATCTGCGGAAGAAGATCGACCAGGGCCGCGAGCCCCTCATCCACACCGTGCGCGGCGTGGGCTACATGATCAAGGCCCCGCAGTGACCGAGACCGTCGCGCCCGTGGAGTCGCGGGAGACGGATGCCCCGACCCCCGCGCCGGACGAGGCATCCGCCGGCCGGCCCTGGACTCTGCAGCGCAGGCTCATCATCACGGTCGTCGGGATCACCTCGTTCATCCTGGTTCTCGTGGGCGTCGCCACCAGTGCGATCCTCGGTGGCGTGCTCGAGGACGGCCTCAACACCGAGGTGAGGAACGCGGCGGAGCGGACGGCCGCGACCATTCAGCGCCAGCTCGCCGCCGGGCTCACCGCCGAGCAGATCCTCACCGAGCAGCCGCAGCAGCCGGGATTCCTCCTCGCAGTGCAGACGCCGCTCGGCGAGCCGACCGGCGCCGTCGTGGAGGAGGACGCCTCCGTCACCGCGCTCAGCGACGACCAGATCTCACAGCTCGCGGAAGGCCTCGGCGGAGAGACGCCGCTCGTGGTCTCGATCGACGAGGTGGGGACCTTCCGCGTGGAGGGACAGCCGTCGCCGCAGGGCATCGTCGTCGTAGGGATCTCGCGCGACGAGGTGGCCGCGAACATCGCCCGCATGCTCACGACGATCGGCCTCCTCACCGCCGGCGGGCTGATCCTGCTCGCCCTGGCGACGGCCTGGACGATCCGCGCGGGACTCGCGCCGCTGCGCGCGGTCGCCGACACCGCGGAACGCGTGTCGAAGCTGCCGCTCGACCGCGGCGAGGTCTCGATCGTCGAGCGCGTGCCGTCGGCCCAGGCCGACCCGCGCACCGAGGTGGGCCGCGTGGGCGAGGCGCTCAACACCCTCCTCGACCACGTCGGCGAATCGCTCGCGGCGCGTCAGCGAAACGAGGAGCGCATGCGCACGTTCGTCGCCGACGCGAGCCACGAGCTGCGCACCCCGCTCGCCTCGATCCGCGGATACTCGGAGCTCTCGCTGCGAGCCCTCTCGCAGAACCAGGCGCCGGCGACGATCGAGACCGCCGAGGCATCGCTGGAGCGCATCCAGGCGCAGTCGCTGCGCATGACGACCCTCGTCGAGGACCTGCTGCTGCTCGCGCGGCTCGACGAGGGCCAGGAGCTCGTGTACGGCACCGTGGATCTCACCCGTCTCGCCGTCGAGGCCGTCGGCGACGCCCGCCCCGCGGGTCCGGGACACACATGGGTGCTGGAGATCGGCGACGAGCCGGTGCAGATCGCCGGCGACGCGGGACGGCTGCATCAGGTGATCGCCAACCTGCTCGCCAACGCCCGCACCCACACTCCCGAAGGCACGACCGTCACGGTCGGTGTGAGCCGCGAGGACGGTGCGGCAGTGCTGCGCGTCCATGACGACGGACCCGGCATCGACCCGGCCCTGCGCGACGAGCTGTTCGAGCGCTTCTCACGGGGCGACCGCTCACGGGCGCGCCAGACCGGCGGCACCGGCCTCGGGCTGTCGATCGCCCGCGCCATCGTCGATGCCCACGGGGGCACGATCTCGGTGCGCAGCGTGCCGGGCGACACCACGTTCGAGGTGCGCCTTCCCGCCCGCCCCCGCGATCCCGGCAGCGCCTGAGCCGAGGCATCCGCTCGCCCCGGCTCGCGCCCGTGGGAGTCAGTACCCGCTGAAGGCGTCGGTCGTGATCGACCGGGCGCGCTCGAGCGCCGGCGCGAGGTCGGCGATCAGGCCCGCCGGCCCCGAGATGTACGCATGACGGGACGCGATGTCGGGCACGATGCGCACGAGTCCCTCGGCGTCCAGACGCACGCCTCGCGCCCACGTCCAGTGCGGCGGGAGGTCGGCGGGCCGATCCCGCGTGAACACGAGCACGGGCACCCCGGATGCCTCGATGTCGGCGCGGTAGGCGAGCTCCGACGCGTCGGACGCGACGTACACGAGCACGATGTCACGGTCCTCGCCGGTGGCCCGGAGGTGGCGCAGCTGCGAGACGAACGGCGTCACTCCGATGCCCGCCGCCACCATGAGGATCGGCGCCGCGTCGCGTTTGGGCAGCACGAAGTCGCCCCACACGCCGGTGATCGCCAGGCGCTCCCCCTCGCCGACGGCTGCGAGCGCCTTCTTGAAGGAGCTCTGGGGTTTCGCGCTCGTGCCGTCCTTGAAGGCGACGCGCAGCAGCGGCAGATCCTCGGGAGCCGACGCGATGCTGAACTCCCGGCGCGTGCCGCGGGCGTCGGGATGGGGGTGCGGCACCTCGAGCTCGAGGTACTGGCCGGGCACGAACGACAGCCGGTCCTGCACGCGGAACGTCAGCTCCTGCACGGTGGGGGTCGGCGCGGCGCGAGACGCGAGCGTGAGGCGCACGGCCGTGCGCAGCGCGAAGGCGAAGGCGACCGCGTTGCCGATGAGGAGCGCGCGCTCCTGACCGAGGCTCATGTCGCCGACGGGGATCGGCCAGCCGGCGAGGAAGCCGACGATCCCGGCGACGGTGAACTGCTGCCAGCGCCGGGGCGGGAGCGTCAGCGGCTCCGACAGCATGAACGCGCCCAGGAACAGGTACGGGGAGCTGAACACCGCCTGCGTGAGCAGCGCGCCCAGTTCCACGGGGGCGCCGAGCGCCGACAGCTGCGCCGACGAGCGGAGCACGAACACCGCCACGGCGATCACGAGGAACACCGCGACGACACGGATCTTCTCGGTGCGCCACAGCACCGCGAGTCCCAGCACCATCACCGGCGCGGCGAGTGCGGGGGTGCCGACCCACCACGCCGACGAGCCGAGCGCGGGCCACGGAATGCTCAGGATCGTGAGGATCGTCGCGCCGACGGCGGCGGGGTTGAAGACGTGGCGCCCGCGCCACGCCAGCAGGTACTTCGAGGCGGATGCCGCCGCCCCCGCGACGGCGATGCCCGCGAGCCCGATGAGATCCAGCGTCGGACTGAGCACGAACAGCAGGATGTGGGCCGTGATGAGCGATGACTCCAGGCGCCACGGGAGGTTCAGGACGCGCTGCGCCGCGGCATCCACCCCGACGCACACCGCCGCCAGCACGGCGAGGGTGACGACGAGCTCGAGCGGGTCGGGCCCCACGAGGTCGAACAGCGACAGGACGAGCGCGATGACGGCGAGAGCGGCGAGCGAGACGTAGACGACGCGGTACATCGACACGCGGCCGAGCAGCGCGAAGACGCGGTTCCACACCGTGGTCAGACTGGTCAGCACGTCACACCGCCCGCAGGGGCTCGTGAACGCCGGCAGGGAGGATGACGCGGATGCCGTCGCCCGCGCGCACCCGGCCGCCGGCCAGCACGACCGACATGACGCCGGCCAGGCGCACGGTGTCGCCCTGATCGTCCACGAACACGAGTTCCTTCATGAGTCCCTTCGAGAGGCCGTTGATCTGCGAGCACGGGTTGCGCAGCCCGGTGATCTCGACCACCGCGTCGTCGCCGATCGCCAGGCGCGCGCCGCGCGGCAGCGCGAGCAGATCGATCCCGGACGTCGTGATGTTCTCACCGAGGGCACCCGGCTCGATGCCGTGCCCGCGCTCGGCCATCTGCGCGAACAGCTCCTCGTGCATCAGGTGCACCTGCCGCAGGTTGGGCGAGGTGGCATCGCGGGCGACGCGTGAGCGATGCTTCACCGTCGCTCCGGCGTGCGCGTCGCCCTCGACGCCGTGGCCGGCGATCAGGGTGATGCTCTCGCGCGTGGGCTTGCTGAAGCGGTGTGCGTCGTCGCGGGCCACGGCGACGACCCGTCCGGTCTGGGACTCGGTCACGATTCCACGCTAGCGGCTTGCGTGAACAGCTCGGCGCGGCATCCCGGCGACCATTCGACGCGGCCGTCGGTGGTCATGCGCACCCATTCGACGCCCGACTCGAACGCCAGGCGCGGGCCGCCCTCGAAGAACAGCGCGGTGGCGATCGCGTCGGCGCGCATGGCCTCGGGTGCCACCGCCCACGTCGCGGCGATCGTGCGGACGGGGGCTCCGGTGCGAGCGTCCAGCACGTGGTGCAAGCCGTCTCCCCAGGCCCGCCGGTTCACGGCTGAGGCGCACAGCGAGGCATCCGTCACCTCCCACACCCCGATCGCGCGACGCGGATCGAATGGATGCTCCAGCCCGATGCGCTGCGGCGCGCCGCGGACGGCGAGGTCGCCTCCCGCATCGACCACGACTTCGGCTGCCGTCTCCGTGAGCGCCGCGGCGACGAGGTCGACGAGGCGGCCCTTGCCGATCGCGCCGACGTCGATGACCGCGGAACCGTTGAGCGCGAGGACGCCGCTGCGGCACGTCAGCCGCGTCTCCCAGTCCGCGGGCGCGGCGAGCGCCTCGCCGCCCGTGAGGGAGTAAGCGGCGTCGTAGCCGAGCCGCTCGAGAGAGGCCCCGACGAGCGGATTGACGGCCCCGCCCGTCGCATCCGACAGCCGCGCGTACACCTCGAGCATCGCGGCCGCATCGGGCGGCGCGGGGACGGCGCCGCCGCGGAGTCCGAGCCGCGTGACGACCGAGTCCGCGCGGAACCGCGACCATTCGGCATCGAAGCGGTCGATCACCTCGACGACGCGCGCCCGGTCAGCCTCGCCGAGCGGCGCGCCGGTCGCGATCTCCCACCGCGTTCCGATGGCGTCGAAGCGCCACGACGCCCCGCCGCGCGAGGATGCGGTCACGGCGGACATCGGCCTAGGCGGCCGCCTCGGCCTTGATCGCCTCGATGGCCTGGTTGAAGCCGCCGCTCGTGAGCGACGAGCCGGCGACGCGGCTCACCGAGATGTCGTCGATGTCCTGGCCGACGACGACATCGGAGATGCCGCCGATGAACTGGCCCTGATACTGCTCGGACTCGCTCTTCTGCGGATCGCCCGTCACCTCGACGGCGGTGACGACATCGCTCTCGAGCGTGACGGTGACGGTGATGGTCTCGACGGACTCCGGAGTGTTGTACGAGCCGTCCGCGGTGTAGGTGCCGTCCGCATAGGACCCCGAGCCCGACGAGCCGCCGTCGCCCGAGGTCGATCCGCCCGACGAGCCGGAGTCGTTCGCGGTGTCGTCTCCCGCGTCACCGGCGGCCGGGGTGCATCCGGCGAGCAGGACGACGCCGGCGACGGCTGCGGCTGCAGCGCCTGCGCGGACGGGACGGGTGGCGACGGCGGCGCGGATCATGAGGGTCCTCCTGGGGTCGTTTCGGTCATCCTGGCAGCGCGATCTTTGAGCGCCCTATGAAGGACGTCACGATCCGGTGGACGGGATGGTTCAGATCTGTCCCGGTCCGCGCCGCTCTGGCCGGGTGCGCCCGCCGACGGGTGAAGGCCGATCGACGGATGCCTCGACTCCGGTCAGGCGGCCCCGTCGAACATGCTCGTGACCGAGCCGTCCTCGAAGACCTCGTGGATCGCGCGCGCGAGCAGCGGGGCGATCGGCAGGATGGTCAGGCTCGGGAACCGCTTCTCCTCGGGCACGGGGATCGTGTCGGTGACGACGACCTCGTCGATGGCCTCGCTCTGCAGGCGCTGGGCGGCCGGGTCGCTGAAGATCGGGTGGGTCGCCGCGACGATCACCTTGACGGCGCCGTTCGCCTTGAGCGCCTCCGCCGCCTTCACGATCGTGCCGCCGGTGTCGATCATGTCGTCCACGAGGAGGCAGACGCGGCCGTCGACCGCGCCGACGATCTCGTTGACCGTCACCTGGTTGGCGACATTCGGGTCGCGGCGCTTGTGGATGATCGCCAGTGGCGCGCCCAGGCTGTCGGACCATGTGTCGGCCACGCGCACGCGACCGGTGTCGGGCGAGACGACGGTGAGCTTCTCGCGGTCGTCGGCGGTCAGGGTGTTCTGGAAGTACTCCAGCAGCACCGGCTTGGCGAAGAGGTGGTCGACGGGCCCGTCGAAGAAGCCCTGGATCTGCGCGGCATGCAGGTCGACGCTCATGACCCGGTCGGCACCGGCTGTCTTGAGCAGGTCGGCGACGAGCCGGGCACTGATGGGCTCGCGACCGCGGCCCTTCTTGTCCTGCCGCGAGTACGGGTAGTACGGGGCGACGACGGTGATGCGCTTGGCCGACGCGCGCTTGGCCGCGTCCAGCATGATGAGCGTCTCCATGAGCCACTCGTTCACGGGCGGCCCGAAGCTCTGGATGAGGAAGAAGTCGCAGCCGCGGATCGAGACCTCGAAGCGCGTCAGGATCTCGCCGGAGGCGAAGGTGCGGTACTCGGTGGGGACGAGCTCGGTGCCCAGCTGCGTCGCGACATCGTGGGCGAGGCCGGGGTGCGAGCTCCCCCGCGCGATGACGAGCCGCTTCTTGGTCTTGGCGACCAGTCCGGGCGCGATGTCGTTCTCGCGGTCGAGCTCAACGGTCTTCTTCTTGCGCCCCATCGTCCGCCTTCTGTGCGGACCGAGCCTTGGCCGCGACCTCCGCGGCGCCGGTTCCCGGTCTGTTCTTCTCGACCCACCCCTCGACGTTGCGCTGAGGGGCGACGCTGAGAGCGAGAGCTCCGGCGGGGACATCCTTGCGGACGACCGCTCCGGCCCCGGTCTTGGCGCCGTCTCCGATCCTAACGGGCGCGACGAAGACGTTGTGCGAGCCGGTGTGCACCTCGTCGCCGATCTCGGTGCGGTGCTTGGCGAGGTCGTCGTAGTTGGCGGTGATCGCCCCGGCGCCGAGGTTGACACCGCGTCCGATCGTGGTGTCGCCGATGTACGACAGGTGCGGGACCTTGCTGCGCTCGCCGATCGTGGAGTTCTTCGTCTCGACGAACGTGCCGATCTTGCCCTTGTCGCCGAGGTAGGTGCCCGGGCGCAGGTACGCGAACGGCCCGACGTTCGCGCCGGCGCCGATCACGGCGAGGGTCGCATCGGTGCGCGTGACCACGGCGTTCTCGCCGACCTCGCAGTCGACCAGGCTCGTGTCGGGACCGACGGTCGCGCCCGCGCCGACCGACGTCGAGCGGAGGATGTGCGTGTTGGGAAGCACGGTCACGTCGGGCGCGAGGCTCGCCGTGACGTCGATCCACGTCGTGGCGGGATCGAGGATCGTCGCCCCCTCGAGCTGCCAGCGCCGCACCGTGCGCGCGTTGAGCAGGCGCGCGGCCTCGGAGAGCTGGACGCGGTCGTTCACGCCCAGGGCGGCCGCGGCATCCGGAGCGCTCGCCGCCGCCACCGGGAGGCTCGCCTCGCGCAAGAGGCCGACCACGTCGGTGAGGTATTTCTCGCCCTGGGCGTTCGCGGTGCCGACGAGCGCCAGGTGGGTGCGCAGGGCGGGCGCCTGGAAGACGTACACGCCCGCGTTGATCTCGGTGACGGATGCCTCCTCCGCCGTCGCATCCTTCTGCTCGACGATGCGCGCGACCGTTCCGTCGGCGTCGCGGATGACGCGGCCGTAGCCGGTCGCGTCGTCCAGCACCGCGCTGAGCACGGTGGCCGCCGCGGCGCCGGCGCGGTGCGCGGCGACGAGGTCGGCGAGCGTGTCCGCCTCGAGGAGCGGAACGTCGCCGCTGAGGACGAGCACATCTCCGTCGAAGTCCTCGAGCGCGTCGAGAGCCAGTTCGACGGCTCGCCCCGTGCCCGGTACGTCGTCCTGGTCGACGACGACGGCCCCCGGAGCCGCATCGGCGACGGCGCCCGCGACGAGGTCGCGCTCGTGGCGGACCACGACCGCGATGCGCTCCGGCGAGAGGGCCAACGCGGTGTCGATCACGTGCCCGACCAGCGGGCGTCCGCCGATGCGGTGCAGCACCTTGGGCAGCGTCGACTTCATGCGGGTCCCCTGGCCGGCGGCCAGCACGATCACGGCGAGACGGGAGTCTTCGGTGTGGTGGGTCATGCTCCGCCGCCAGGATTCGAACCTGGGCCTCACAGCTCCAAAGGCTGTCGTGCTGCCGTTACACCACGGCGGATCGCCGCGCGAGCGGCCGCCGTCAAGTCTGCCACGGCCGACCGCGTCCCCCGGTATGCCGGTGACCACCCTCGCGACCTCGATAATGGGGACATGGCAGGCCAGAGCGACGAGGTCGATCGCATCGTCGAAGCGTGGACGGCGCAGCGACCCGACCTCGACTTCTCGCCGCTCGGCGTGCTCTCGCGCGTCGACCGGCTCTCGCGTCATCTCGACCGCGCGCGCCGCGACGCCTTCCGCCGTAGCGAACTCGAGCCCTGGGAATGGGATGTGCTGTCCGCGCTGCGTCGCGCAGGCGAGCCGTTCCAGCTGAGCCCCAAGCAGCTGCTGCAGCAGACGCTCGTGTCCAGCGGCACGATGACCAATCGCATCGACCGCCTCGTCGGCCGGGGCCTGGTGCACCGCGAAGCCGACCCCGACGACGGGCGCAGCATCCTCGTCACGCTCACCGTCGACGGGAAGATCAGGGTGGACGCCGCGATCACGCGGCTCGTCGATGCCGAGGCCGTGCTCCTGTCCACGCTGTCGCGCAGCGACCGCGACCGTCTCGCCGGCCTGCTGCGCAAGCTCAGTCTCGGTTTCGACGCCTGACCGACCGCATCGCCTTCGCAGATCTGCGCGAGATTCGCAGAATCTCACCCGGATCCTGCGAGGCCGGCGCGATTCTGCGAGTTCCCGGCTGCTGCGCTCAGCCCATGCGCTCGGTGAGGTCGAACCAGCGCTCCTCGACGCCGTCGCGCTCGGACTCGAGCTCGCCGATCCTCGCCATCTCGGCGCCGAGCCCCACGTAGTCGGCCTGGTCGTGATCGGCCAGCGCGGTGCGGGCGGACGCGATCTGCGCCTCGAGCTTCTCGAGCCGGCGCTCGAGGGCCGCCACTTCCTTCTGCGCGGCACGGAGATCGGCCCCGGAGAGGCCCGGCGAGCTCTGGGCGACGGATGCCGCGGCATCCGTCGCCGGCGTCGCCGCCGACCGCTCCCGCTCACGCAGGCGCAGGTACTCGTCCACACCGCCGGGGAGGTGGCGAAGGTGGCCGCCCAGGATGGCGTACTGCTGGTCGGTCACGCGTTCGAGGAAGTAGCGGTCGTGGGAGACCACGAGCAGGGTGCCCGGCCAGGTGTCCAGGAGATCCTCCATCGCCGCGAGCATGTCGGTGTCGAGATCGTTCGTCGGCTCGTCGAGGATCAGGACGTTCGGCTGCTCGAGCAGGATCAGCAGGAGCTGGAGCCGGCGCTTCTGGCCACCGGAGAGATCCTTCACCGGCGTCGACAGCTGGGCGCTGGCGAATCCCATGCGTTCGAGCAGCTGACCGGGCGTGAGCTCCTGCGCCTTCGATCCCGACCCGAACGTGTAGGTGGTCCGCAGCCGGGCGATCACGACGCGCACCGGGTCGTCGAGGTGATCGTCGAGTTCGTCCAGTCGCTGCGTAAGGGTCGCGACCCGCACCGTCTTGCCGCGCTTGACGCGGCCCGACGTCGGCTCGACGTCGCCCGACACGAGCCCGAGCAGCGTCGACTTGCCCGCCCCGTTGACACCCAGGATACCGGTGCGCTCTCCGGGGGCGATGCGCCACTCGAAGGGATGGAGCACCTCGCGCGGCCCGTCGGGAGACGGGTAGGCCACCGCCGTGTCGAGCAGGTCGACCACGTCTTTGCCGAGTCGGGAGACGGCGAGGGACTGCAGCTCGGTCCGGTCCCGGATCTCGGGAACGTCCGCGATGAGCGCATTGGCGGCGTCGATGCGGAACTTCGGCTTCGAGGTGCGCGCGGGCGCGCCGCGTCGCAGCCACGCCAGCTCTTTGCGAGCGAGGTTCTGACGTCGCGCCTCGATCGCCGCCGCCTGGCGATCGCGTTCGACCCGCTGCAGGATGTAGGCCGCATAGCCGCCCTCGAAGGGCTCGACGACGCGGTCGTGCACCTCCCACGTGCGAGTGCACACCTCGTCGAGGAACCAGCGGTCGTGCGTGACGACGAGCAGTCCGCCCTGGTTCGCCGGCCACCGGCGCTTCATGTGCTCGGCGAGCCACGCGATCGCCTCGACGTCGAGGTGGTTGGTGGGCTCGTCGAGGAAGATGACGTCGTGGCCGCCCGTCAGCAGCGCGGCGAGAGCGACGCGGCGGCGCTGCCCGCCGGAAAGGCCGGTGACGGGCCCGTCCCAGTCGAGGCCGTCGAGCAGCCCCGCGATGACGTCGCGCACGCGTGGATCGCCCGCCCACTCGTGCTCGGGCCGGTCGCCGACGACGGTCTGCGCGATCGTGAGGCGGTCGTCGAGGGTGTCGGCCTGGTCGAGAACGCCGACGCGCACGCCGCTGCGCACGGTCACCCGCCCTGCGTCGGGCGCGAGCCGGCCGGCGAGCATCGCGAGGAGGCTCGACTTGCCGTCCCCGTTGCGGCCGACGATGCCGATGCGGTCGCCCTCGTCGACACCGAGCGAGACGCCGTCGAAGACGACCTTGGTCGGGAACTCCAGGTGGAGGGCCTCGGCCCCCAGAAGATGTGCCATGTCCTCTCCAGGCTAGGCGAGGACGACCCCGTCCGCGTTCGCCCGAGTTGCGGCAAGATACCCCCCGGGGTATAGTCGCATCATCGACGTATATACCCCACGGGGTATCGGGAGGAGATGTGCCGTGCGAATCGTGGTCGTGGGCGGAGTGGCTGCCGGAATGAGCGCTGCGGCGCGCGCGCGGCGCCATGACGAGGCGGCCGAGATCATCGTTCTGGAGCGCGGGCCGGAGGTCTCGTTCGCGAACTGCGGGCTCCCCTACCACGTGGGCGGCGAGATCGACGACGCCGAATCGCTGCTGCTCCACACTCCGGCGACCCTCCGCGCGGCCCTCAACCTCGACGTGCGCGTCGGCCACGAGGTCGTCGCGATCGATACGGGACGGCAGGTCGTCACGGTGTCGTCCGAAGCGGGCTTCGACGAGCTGGCGTACGACGCGCTCATCCTCGGACCCGGCGCAGCCGCGGTGCGACCGGCGCTGCCCGGGCTCGAATCGCCCCGGGTTCACACTCTGCGCACGGTCGCCGACGCCGTCGTCCTGCGCGACACGGTGGATGACGGCGCGCGCCGCGCCGTCGTGCTCGGCGCAGGGTTCATCGGGCTCGAGGCCGCCGAGGCGCTGCGCCACCAGGGGCTCGAGGTCGATCTGGTCGAACTCGCCCCTCACGTCCTGCCCCCGATCGAACGCGAACTCGCGACCCTCATCACCGAGGAGCTGGCGCGCCTCGGCGTGCGTATCCACGACGGAGTCGCCGCCGAGCGCATCGAGCGCGGCGACCGCCAGGACGTCGTCATCCTCGCCGACGGCACGCGGCTCGACGCCGACATCGTGCTGCTTTCGGTCGGCGTGCGTCCGGACACCGCGTTCGCCGAGGCTGCCGGGATTCGCACCGAGCGCGGCGCGATCCTCGTCGATGGCCACGGGCGAACGTCGGCCCCGCGCGTGTGGGCGGCAGGCGACGCGGTCGCGAGCGTCGACGCCGTGACGGGCGTCGTCCGGCCGGTTCCCCTCGCCGGGCCCGCGAACCGCGCCGGGCGCCTGATCGCCGACGACATCTTCGGCTCCGGTGGAGGACGCCGCGCCATCCCCGCACCGCTGGGCACGGCGATCGTCCGGGTGGGATCCCTCACCGCGGCGATGACGGGCGCCAACCGCGCCGCGCTCCGCGCTGCAGGCATCCGGTTCCGCACCCTGCATCTGCACCCGAACCAGCACGCGGGCTATTTTCCGGGAGCGGCACCCGTGCACCTTGTCGTTCACATCGGCGACGACGGCTCCCTGCTCGGCGCGCAGGCTGTCGGAACCGACGGTATCGACAAGCGCATCGACATCCTGGCAACGGCGATGCGGGCGGGGCTGTCGGCGCCCGACCTGATCGATCTGGACCTCGCCTACGCGCCGCCATACGGTCAGGCGAAGGATGCTGTGAACCTTGTGGGCATGGTCGCCGAGAACCTGCTCGCCGGGCGTCTCCGGCTGTGGTACGCCGACGAACTCGACGACGACACGAACGCTCCCGTGCTCGATGTGCGCACCGTCGCCGAGTTCGAAGCGGGCCACGTCGCCGGTGCGCTGAACATCCCCCACACCGAGCTGCGCGATCGCCTCGAGGAGGTGCGCGCATGGGCGGCGGGCCGCTCGATCCGGGTGCTGTGCGCCGCCGGAGTCCGCTCCAACATCGCCTACCGGATCCTTGCGAACCACGGATTCGACGCGGCCTCGCTCTCGGGCGGAATGCAGACACTCCGTCAGTGGTACGGGGCCGGCACCGACCGCATCGTCATCGAAGAAGGAGCTCTCTCATGATCGCCGCAGGAACCGCCGAGGAGCAGGCCGCCGCACGCAAGCGGATCCTCAATCGTCTCCGTCGCGCACAGGGGCAGCTCACCGCGGTCGTCAACGCGGTCGAGAGCGGCGCGACGTGTCGCGACGTGGTCACGCAGCTGGCTGCGGTGACCAGCGCCCTCGATCGCGCCGGATTCGCGATCATCTCGTCGGCGATGCAGGTGTGCGTCGTCGACCCGGATGCCGCCGTCGAGGCGGAGGGGCTCACCCCGGAGGAGCTCGAGAAGCTCTTCCTCTCCCTCGCCTGACCCCCGTCACCCTCCCGACCGAATACCACCGACCACTCGAATCCGAGGAGCATTCGCGATATGTGTCAGCAGATCACATGCCGTACCTGCGGCAAGGCCACCTGGACCGGCTGCGGCCAGCACGTCGAGACCGCCCTGGCGGGCGTTCCCCAGGCCCAGCGCTGCCCTGGCCACGACCAAGAACCCAAGAAGGGCCTGTTCGCCGCGCTGTTCGGATGAGCGCCTGCGAGCCGCTCCGCCCGGGTCAGTACCAGATGCTGAGCCGAGGTGCGATGTGCCACGAGAACACCCGCGTGACCGCCGCGGCATCGGAGGTGCGCAGGCGGCCGGCGGCCTGGAGGGTCAGCGGCGACACGCCCCCGAGGTACAGGGCCGAGAGCTCGGCG
Organism: Microbacterium sp. MF43; assembly: GCF_012847295.1. GTDB lineage: Bacteria > Actinomycetota > Actinomycetes > Actinomycetales > Microbacteriaceae > Microbacterium. The sequence goes on along the minus strand of NZ_JABBDY010000001.1, from coordinate 847,870 downwards.
ATCCCGAGCGACAGCGTCACCGCCCCGGCGGGAGGCTCGCCCTCCCACGGCGAGACCCGGCCCCGGCCGTCGGCATCCACCTCCAGGAGATAGCGGCCCGCAGCGTGCTCGAGCGCGTCGGCCACGTCCAGCGCGACGACGCCCGCCGCGTCGTATCGGCGCCGCTCGAGTGCCGCAGGCACGTCGAGGATGCGCACGTACTGGTGATCGCGCACCGTGATCCTGGCCGCGCGCTGGTCGGCGATCATCCACAGCAGGGGCTCGGCGACGGACAGCTCGTCGGCGTGCACCTCCCCGACGAGGTCGAGTTCGAGGAGGAACCGCCAGAGCGCGGCGTACGCGTCGTCGCCGTCGGCCACGAGGTAGGTGACGCGCACCGTCGCCTTCGTGAAGTCGTCGTGATTCTCGCGCACGGAGTACAGTGCGAGTCCCCGCACCCGACCCGCGGGGTCGGTGTACTGGATCGCCCGCTTCTCGCCCGCCTTCTCGGCCGCCGGGCTGGTGCCGGCGAAGCCGTCCCAGTGTCCGCCCGGCACATCGATCTCGCCCGGCGCGCGCAGTCGCACACGCTCATGGAGCGCCGGGATGAGCCCGCGCAGCGTCTCGCGGGAGATGAAATCGACCCGCCCCTCGGGCCGAGGTCCGATCCACGCGGCGCGCTTCGTCTCGATCCGCCAGGACGCCGAGGCGGCCGCCGGCGCGAACCCGTAGCGGCCGTACAGCGGCGACTCGCTCACCGTCAGCATCGCGACCGGCACGCCGGCGTCGGCCGCCGCACGCAGCTCGCCCTCGAGCATGGCGCGGGCGATCCCGCGTCGCCGATGCGTCGGCGCCACCGTCACGGCCGAGATCGCGCAGGACGGCACGGCAGCGTCGCCGGGGACCGTGAGCTCTCCCAGCCACGAAGCGATCGTCGCGACCGGCGCGTCGGAGACCGGTGCACCGGGGTCGTACACGCCGGTGAGCCGGCGGTACCCCGAGCGCTCGCGCGAGGCGGCGATCTGCTCGTCGCTGCGCTCCCCGTCCTGGAACCCCCGGGCGACCGACTGGAGCCAGGGCGCGAAGTCGTCGCCCTCGACGCTCGTGCGCCGGTAGTCCAGCCCCTGCCCGGCCAGCCGGGCGCGCGACGCCTCGTCGACCGGGCCGGCGCGGAACCTCGAGCGGTCGGACTCCGGGGCCGCGCTTTCGGACGTCGTCATGTCGATTCCTCCTGAGGTGGTGGTCGTCGTGCGATCAGGGTCACGTGCCGATGACGCGCGCGCCGGCCACCGGGCCGTGCACGTGCAACGCCTCGAATCCGGCGGCCGAGAGCGTCACCTGCAGCTCGAGGGCCGATTCGGGATCCTCGGCGAGGAATGCCAGCGTAGGCCCCGACCCCGACACCATGCCCGCCAGCGCACCGGATCTCTCACCCAGCTCGAGCGCGTCCCGCAACGCAGGACGCAGCGACAGCGCCGCCGCCTGGAGGTCATTGCGCGTGTGCGTCGCGAGCGCGACCGGGTCGCCGGCGCGCAGCGCGTGCAGCACGGACGGGTCGACCTCGGGCACATGAGCAGTGGTCAGGTGATTCTCGCTGCGCAGCGCATCCAGATGCGCATAGACCTCGGGGGTCGAGAGTCCGACGCCCGCGGGCACGACGACCCAGTCGAAACGACCCTTCGCCAGTGCCGGGCTCAGCTGGTCGCCCCGCCCGACGCCGATCGCGGTGCCGCCCATGAGGGCGAACGGGACGTCGGCGCCCAGGCGCGCAGCGAGCTTGTGGAGTTCGGAGGTGCCGAGGTCGGCTCCCCACAGGGCGTCGCACGCGATGAGGGCGGCCGCGGCATCCGCCGACCCGCCCCCCATTCCCCCCGCGACCGGGACGTTCTTGACGATGTCGAGGTGCACCCCGTCGCGATGGCCGATGCGCTGGGCGACCATCCGGGCCGCACGCACCGCGAGGTTGCGATCGTCGGCGGGCACGCCTGCGACGTCGACCGTCCCCGAGACGGTGACGGTGAAGTCGTCCGAGTGGGTGGCCCACACGTTCTCGTAGAGCGACACCGCCTGGTAAGCCGACGCGACGTCGTGATAGCCGTCGTCCTGGACGCCGCCGACCTCGAAGAAGAGATTCAGCTTGCCCGGCGCCCGCACGTGGACGCGGCCTTCGACGAAAGCCTCGCTCACGAGGTGGCCGAGTCCGCCCACAGGTCGACGTCGATGCCGTCCGAGAGGGCGTCGATCTGCTCGATCTCCTCGGTCGTGAACGCCGGTCCCCGCAGCGCTGCCAGGTTCTCGTCCAGCTGGGACGGACGCGATGCGCCGATGAGCGCGGAGGCCACCACGGGGTGGCGCAGCACCCACTGGATCGCCATCTGCGCGAGCGACTGACCGCGCTCCTTCGCGATGACGTCGAGGCCCCGGAGTGTCGCGAGCCCACGATCGCTGAGCGGACCGCTCGGCAGCGATCCGCGCTGCTGTGCGCGGTCGGCGTCGCCACCGGCGAGGTACTTGTCGGTGAGCAGCCCCTGCGCGAGCGGCGTGAACGCGATGGCCCCCATCCCCTCCTGCGTCAGCACGCCCGTCAGGCCGTCCTCGATCCAGCGGTTGAGGATCGAGTACGCGGGCTGGTGGATCACCAGCGGAGTCCCGAGGGAGCGGGCGACGGATGCCGCGACCGCCGTGCGCTCGGCACTGTACGACGAGATGCCGACGTACAGCGCCTTCCCCTGGCGCACCAGGGTGTCCAGGGCCCCGACGGTCTCCTCGATCGGCACGTCGGGATCGACGCGGTGGGAGTAGAAGATGTCGACGTAGTCGACGCTCATGCGCTTCAGGGACTGCTCGGCGCTGGCGATCAGGTACTTGCGCGAGCCGCCGTTGCCGTACGGACCGTGCCACATGTCGTAGCCCGCCTTCGACGAGATGATGAGCTCGTCGCGGTAGGGCGCGAAGTCCTCCCTCATCATGCGGCCGAAGTTCGTCTCGGCCGACCCGTAGGGCGGGCCGTAGTTGTTGGCCAGATCGAAGTGGGTGATCCCGCTGTCGAACGCGTGGCGCAGGAGGGCCCGCTGGTTGTCGAAGGGGATGTTGTCTCCGAAGTTCCACCACAGGCCCAGCGACACGGGTGGGAGCTGAAGACCCGAGGTGCCGACCCGGCGGTACTCGGCGAGGTCGTAGCGGTCATCGGCGGCGGTGTACGGGCGGAGGAGGTCTCCTCCGCGGGCGCGGTTGCGGGGCTCGTCGGTCACCGGTCCAGGCTAGCCGCGATCACGCCGCCGCCGCAGGCCTCGCCGTACCCTCCGGCACACGGCACCGCGTCATGTCAAGGGCATCGGCCGAAACGTCGTCGTAATGGAGAGTGCTTAGGGTGAGACCCCCGGGATGACGCGCCCGCCCCCGGGGCCGCTCACCGTGAAGGAGGATCCGTTGCCCGCACTTTCGGTCGTACCGAACCCGCAGGAGAGCTGGTCGTCGCTCTTGCAGCGCCACGACATCGCGCTCGAGGCCGGTCAGCTCCACCTCGTCCATGACACGGTCACGCCCGAAGAAGCGCGCATCTCGGATCTGCTGTTCGTCGCCGGAGCGCTCGAGGAGGCGGGCATCGACGTGCTGCTGCTGCGCCACGAGCGCTCGATCCCCGCTCTGGCCGTCGACCTCCGGCGCCGCGAGGATGCGATGGCGGCGCTGGCGGCGGCCGGGGAAGATGAGCCGCTCTACGTCAAGGCGAAGGGCCGCCCGGCCACGCGCGCGACCGAGGCCCCCGTTCCCGGCGATGCACCGTCGGCCCTGCGGCTGTTCCGGCCGCGCATCGCGCGTTCGGGAGGACTGCGATACGGGGCATCCCTCGGCGCTCGCCTGGAGTTCTGGCGATTCGGCGAAGAGATCGTCGAGGCACCGCACGACAACGCGCTCACCCGCCGGCTCACGCCCGTCGCCGACCTCGAGCGGGCCACCGTCGAGCGGCACGGGCGACTGTGGCAGACGATCGACGGCATGTTCGACCTGCAGCCGCACGAGTTCGCCGGCGACGTCGACCTGGTCTTCTCCTGGGTGGACGGATCCTCGAGCGACTTCCAGCGTCAGCGGGCCGCGCGGCTGCAGGAGTACGTCGTCGGCGAGGGCGACGACGGTCCCGCACGCTACCGCCACGTCGACGAGCTGCGCTACGCCCTGCGCAGCGTGAACATGTACGCCCCGTGGGTGCGCCGGATCTTCATCGCGACCGACTCCCCCGCACCGGAGTGGCTGATCGATCACCCGAAGGTGACGATCGTGCGCAGCGAGGAGTTCTTCGCCGACCCGTCGGTGCTGCCGACCCACAACTCCCACGCGGTCGAGGCGCAGCTGCACCGGATCCCGGGCCTCGCCGAGCACTTCCTCTACTCGAACGACGACATGTTCTTCGGCCGGATGGTCGAGCCCGAGCTGTTCTTCACGCCGGGCGGAATCACCAAGTTCGTCGAGTGCGAGGTGCGCATCGGCGCCGGAAGGCCGGCGGCGCACCGCAGCGGGCACGACAACGGCCTGCGCGTGAACCGCGCGCTCCTCGCGGACCGATTCGGCCGCACCATCGTGCGAGACCTCGAGCACTGCGCGACGCCGCTGCGGCGGAGCGTCATGGCCGAGCTCGAGGAGGCGTTCCCCGACGACTTCGCACGGACGGCGGCATCCCGGTTCCGCTCCGCCACCGACATCTCCGTCACCAACAGCCTCTACCACTACTACGCGCTCATGACCGGCCGCGCGGTCGCCACCCGGCAGCCGCGCACGCGGTACGTGCAGACGACGCTGGCGGCGTCGCTGCGCCGGATGGAGCGGCTCGCGGAGCGCACCGACGTCGACATGTTCTGCCTGAACGACGGCGGCGAGACCGAGGTCCCCGAGATGCTGCGCACGCGCGTGGTGCGCGAGAGCCTCGAGCGCATGTTCCCGGTGCGCGCGCCCTGGGAGCGCGAGGAGCTCAGCGCGGCAGAGCGATCGGCTCGGTCGGCGCATCCTTCCGCGCGGCGCTGAACGGCTCCACACCCGCGAGCGCGAGGCGACGCTGCGCCTCGGCGGCGTCGATGTGCTCGAGCACGCGTGGCGCATCCACCGGCACGACCGAATGCACCACGGTCTCGTCGTAGAGGTGCACGAGGTTGAACGCCTGCGCGCCGTCCTGCGGGCGCGTGCCGCCGGTGGGCACCGTGAGGTCCTGCGCGTAGCAGGTCGATGAGGCGACCGAGACCGGGATTCCGGCGAACGTCGCGAATGTCGAGTAGTGCAGGTGCCCGGCGATGATCGCGCGCACGTCGGTGCCGCGGAGCACGCCGGCGAGTCGACGCTGGTCGCGCAGCTCGACGCTCGACGCGAGCGGCAGCACGCTCGGAACGGGCGGGTGGTGCATCGCCAGGATCGTGCCGAGCGGCGCCGGGGTCGCCAGCACATTCTGCAGCCACGCGAGCTGCGCGTCGCTCAGCTCGCCGTGGTGGCGACCGGGAACCGTGGAGTCGAGCGTGATCACGCGGAGCCCGTCGAGCTCGGCGACACCGTCGACCGGACCGGTGTGACCGACCTCGTCCAGCAGCGCGGTGCGGAAGCTCGCGCGGTCGTCGTGGTTGCCCATCACCCAGAACACGCGCGCCTCGATGCGTCGGGCGAACGGCTCGACCAGCGCGCGAAGCTCCGTGTAGGCGGCGGGCTCCCCGAGGTCGGCGAGGTCGCCCGTGAAGACGACCGCATCCGGCCGCACCCCGCTCGCCTCGAACACCGCGAGGGCGCGGCGCAGGCGGTCGGAGGCGTCGACGAGGTCGAAGAGGCGTGAGCCGCGGGCACGCAGGTGCGTGTCGCTGATGTGCAGCAGGATCCTGTCTGCGTTCGGGTATTCGGCGCTCAGCATCATTGTCTCCGCGCCCCGCGGTCGAGACGGGACTTGCCGGAATGCTACGCGCGCTGCGCTGCGCTCCCGGGCGAAACGCGGTGAACGCTAAGGGAATGCTAGGGGTCGGATTGCGCGCGCGATCCGCACGAAGTCGTCGATCGAGAGCTCCTCGCCGCGCGCGGTGGGTGCCACGCCGGCCCGTTCGAGGACGGCGGATGCCTCGGCCGCCGTGCCTCCGAGCACACCGGCCAGCGCCTGGCGGAGCATCTTGCGGCGCTGCTGGAATGCGGCGTCGACGATCGCGAACACGCGACGGCGTTCGTCGTCGTCGCCGCGCGGCTCGGGGTCGCGGCGGAACCCGACGAGCACGCTGTCGACGTTCGGGACCGGCCAGAAGACCTGGCGAGAGACCGTCCCGGCCAGCCGCCAGGGCCCGTACCACGCCGCCTTGACGCTCGGCGCTCCGTAGACCTTCGTTCCCGGCGGTGCGGCGAGCCGCTCGCCGACCTCGGCCTGCACCATGACGACTCCGCGCTCGAGTCCTGGGAAGGTCTCGAGGAAGTGCAGGAGCACCGGGACGCTCACGTTGTACGGCAGGTTCGCCACGAGCACGGTCGGGTCGCCGGGCAGGTCGGTCACGCGGAGCGCATCGGCATCGACGACGGTGAGCGCGCCCGCGGCCACGCCGTGTGCGGCGGCGGTCTCGGGGAGCCGAGAGGCCAGGCGGTGGTCGATCTCCACGGCGGTGACGGATGCCTCGGCTTCGAGGATCGCCAGCGTGAGGGATCCGAGGCCGGGGCCCACCTCGACGACGCGGTCGCCGGGACGGACGTCGGCGACGTGCACGATCTTGCGGACGGTGTTGGCGTCGACGACGAAGTTCTGGCCGAGCTTCTTGGTCGGAGTGACGTCGAGTTCGGCGGCGAGCGCGCGGATCTCTGCGGCTCCGAGCAGGGACACGGGCATGCGTTCACCCTACCCAGTCATGCGCGTCCGACCGCCCGCTTAGGATGGCGGGATGCCTTCGCTCGGCGACCTGATCGCACCCCGCCGGATGGGGCGGGATTTCCGCTGGCTCCTCGCGGCCTCGTGGACGAGCAACCTGGGCGATGGGATCGCGCTCGCCGCCGCGCCGCTGCTCATCGCCTCGCTCACGTCGTCGCCCGTGCTCGTCGCGGCGGGCGCGATGATGCAGTTCCTGCCGTGGCTGCTGTTCGGCCTCCTCGCCGGCGCGGTCGCCGACCACCACGACCGCCGCCGGCTCGTGATGCTCGCGAACGGCCTGCGCGCCGTGGTCGTGCTGGTCCTCATCGGGTTCCTCGTGACCGGGCAGGCGACGGTGTGGCTGGTGCTCATCACCGCGTTCCTCTACGGCACCGCCGAGGTGTTCGCCGACTCGGCCGGCAGCACCCTGCTGCCGATGCTCGTGAAGCCGGCGGACCTGGGGATCGGCAACGCCCGCATGCAGGGGGGCTACCTCGTGGCCAATCAGCTCGCGGGACCGCCGCTCGGCGCGTTCCTGTTCGCGGTCGGCTCGTTCTGGCCGTTCGTCCTGCAGGTGCTGTGCGTCGCGCTGGCCGTGCTGCTCATCTCGCGCATCGCGCGCACCCCGGTGCCCGAGCAGGTCGAGGACGCGCGGGGATCGAAGGCGCACGCGATCCGCGAAGGGCTCCAGTGGCTCCGCCACAACGCGCCGGTGCGCACGCTCGTGATCATCATCCTCGTGTTCAACGTCACGTGGGCCGCCCCGTGGGGCGTGCTCGTGCTGTACGCGACCGAGCACCTCGGCATGGGCCCGGTCGGATACGGCGCGCTCACGACCGCGTCCGCGATCGGCGGTTTCATCGCCGTCTTCGGCTTCGGCTGGCTCGAGAAGCGGGTGTCGTTCTCGACGCTGATGCGCGTGTGCCTCACGTGCGAGGTGCTGATGCACCTCGGCTTCGCCCTGACGACCTCGGCGATCGTCGCCTACGCGATCATGTTCGGCTTCGGGCTCTACGCGTTCGTGTGGGGCACGATCTCCACCACCGTGCGTCAGCGGCTCGTGCCGATGGAGCTGCAGGGCCGCATCGCGTCGGTGAACATGGTCGGCGTCTTCGGCGGACTCGTCATCGGCCAGTTCATCGGCGGCGTGCTCGCCCAGCTGTTCGGCCTCACCGCCCCGTGGTGGTTCGCGTTCGCCGGATCGGCGATCACGCTCGCGCTCGTGTGGCGCCCCATCTCCCACATCGCCGCCGCCAAGCCGGTGATCGACGCCGGCGACTCCGATCGCCTCTCCGAGGAGGACGAGCCGGGCGCCGGCGGCATGCCCCTCCCCGACTGAGGCGTCGCCAGGGGCTAGGGGCGGCTCGGGCGCTCGACGGCCTCGGCGAGGGCTTCGCCGTGGACCGCGAGCCGCCGAATCCACGGCTGGGCCATGCGGCCGTCCTCGCAGCGCCGCCACACCTCGTCGAGCCGCACCCACGCCGCGTCGACGACCTCGTCGGGGTCTAGTGCGAGGGGCGGATCCTCGGCGGCACGCGCGACGTACAGGTCGAAGAGCGCCTGCTGCTCCACAATCCTGACGACGAGCTCGAGCGCCGCGGCATCCGCCCGCACCCCCGCCTCCTCGGCGAGCTCGCGAGCCGCCGCCTGCCGGCTCGTCTCCCCCGCGAGCGCGCTGCCTGCGGGGAACTCCCAGGCGAGCGGGTGATCCTTGCCCGCGGCGCGCTGCGTGACGAGCACACGACCGTCGTCGCGCACGACGCACACCGATGCGACGACGTGGAACAGACCGGCGGGGAAGGCGGGATCCGCGCGACGATGCGTCCGGCCGACCGGGATGCCCTCGGCATCCGTCAGGTCCCACAGCTCGTCGCCGGCCACCCGCTCAGTCCTCGAACGAGCCGTACGCCGCGAGCGTGTTGGCGGCGATCTGCGCGCAGAGCTCGTCGAGGTCGGCGCCGAGCTCGTCGGCCAGGTAGCGCACCGTCACGGGGATGAGGTACGGCGCGTTCGGGCGACCGCGGTGCGGCGTGGGGGTGAGGAACGGGGCATCCGTCTCCACCAGGATCCGATCGCGCGGCGTGACGGCGAGCGCATCGCGGAGGTTCTGGGCGTTCTTGAACGTCACGTTCCCCGCGAACGACAGGTAGTAGCCGCGCTCCGCCGCGATGCGGGCCATCGCGTCGTCGCCCGAGAAGCAGTGGAAGACCGTCCGCTCGGGGGCGCCGACCCGCTCCAGCGTCTCGAGCACGGCATCGTGCGCGTCGCGATCATGGATCTGCATCGCGATGCCGTGCTTCTTCGCGAGGGCGATGTGGGCCTCGAAGCTCTCGAACTGCGCCGGCAGCCCGTCCTCGTCGGTGCGGAAGAAGTCCAGCCCGGTCTCGCCGATCGCGCGCACCCGCGGCTGGGCGGCGAGCTCGTCGATCACGGCGATGGCTTCGTCGAGGCGCCCCGCGGCGGCGTAGGCCGGAGCCTCGTTGGGGTGGATCGCCACGGCCGCGAGGACGCGGGGGTGGCACGCCGCCGCCCACGCCGACCAGCGGCTGGAGTCGATGTCGCCGCCCGCCTGGACGACACCGACGACGCCCACCTCGGCGGCGCGGTCGAGCTGCTCCTCGAGCGACAGCGGCTCGTCGCCGTCGGCGATCTCGAGGTGCGCGTGGTTGTCGTACACCGCGACTGCGAGCGGCTCGGGGGCGGCCGGCCAGCGCACATCGCGCTTGCCGTCGTTGTGCCGCTCCCGCACGTAGTTGCTGGGGTCGGTCTGGCTGCTGGGAGCAGTCGGGCTACTGGGGTCGGTCCCCACCGTCCCCTCCGTCCTGTCCGTCCCCACCGTCCCCGCCGGCTCTTCCGTCCTATCCGTCATGCATGTCCCACTTTCGCTCAGCTGGGGCACCTTCAAGCGGCGCATTCGGGGACATGAAGGGCAAATTTCGGGACACGGGCGGGAAAGGGGCGGTCAGACGGTCTGCTCGACCCTCGGGAACAGCGGCGCGAGGCCGTTTACCGAGGTGCCGGGTGCGAGCACACCCCACGAACCGGCCTCGCGGATCGGCTGCTCCTGCAGCCGGCCCAGCGACTCGGCGGCGCCGAGCGCGATCCACAGCTTCTCCGTCGCCACCGGCATCACCGGCGAGAGCAGCACGGCGAGCGCGCGCAGGCCCTCCGCCGCCGTGTACAGCACGGTGCCCAGGCGCTCGCGCTGCGCCTCGTCCTTCGCAAGCGCCCACGGCTCGTTCTCGGTGATGTAGAGGTTGAGGGCGTCCACGATCGTCCAGATCGAGGCGATCGCCTCGTCGATGCGGAACCGCTCGATCGCCGCGTCGGCGGCGGTGGCGGCATCCGCCACCGTCCTCTGGATCGCGAGGTCGCCATCGGTGTAGGCGCTCGCGGGCGGCACGATGCCCTCGAAGTACCGCTCGATCATCGCGGTGGTCCGCGACGCGAGGTTCCCGAAGCCGTTGGCGAGCTCGGCCTGGTAGCGGGCCGACAGATCCTCCCACGAGAACGAGCCGTCCTGCCCGAACGCGATGGCGGACAGGAAGTAGAAGCGGTAGGCGTCCGACCCGAACACGTCGGTGATCTCGGTCGGGGCGATGCCGGTGAGCTTCGACTTCGACATCTTCTCGCCGCCGACGAGCAGCCAGCCGTGCGCGAACACCCCCTGGGGCACGTCGACGCCGGCCGCCATCAGCATGGCCGGCCAGATGACGGCGTGGAAGCGCAGGATGTCCTTGCCGACGACGTGGTAGGCGGGCCAGCGGCGCGCGAACTCCTCGGGGTCCTCGCCGTAGCCGACCGCGGTGGCGTAGTTGAGGAGCGCATCGACCCATACATAGATGACGTGGGAGTCGTCCCACGGCACCTTGATGCCCCAGTCGAACGTGGAGCGCGAGATCGAGAGGTCCTTGAGCCCGTTCTTCACGAACGAGACGACCTCGTTGCGCGCGGACTCGGGACGGATGAAGTCGGGCTGGGACGCGTACAGCTCGAGGAGGCGGTCCTGGAACTCGCTGAGCTTGAAGAAGTAGTTCTTCTCCTGCAGCAGCTCGAGCGGCTTCGAGTGGATCGCACACACCTTGAGACCCTCGAACGGCCCCTCGCCGTCGACGATCTCGGACTCGGTCTTGAACTCCTCGCAGCCCACGCAGTAGAGCGCCTCGAACTCGCCGGCGTAGATGTAGCCGCGGTCGTAGATCGCCTGGACGAACGCCTTGACGCGCTCCTCGTGACGCTCCTGCGTCGTGCGGATGAAGTCGTCGTTGGCGACGTCGAGGGTCGTCAGCAGCGGGAACCACGATTCGCCCACGAGCCGGTCGACCCACTCCTGGGGGGTCGCGCCGTTCGCAGCGGCGGCGCGCATCATCTTCTGACCGTGCTCGTCGGTGCCGGTGAGCATCCAGGTGTCGTCACCGGCCTGGCGGTGCCAGCGCGCGAGCGTGTCGACCGCCACGGTCGTGTAGCCGTGGCCGATGTGAGGCACGTCGCTCGGATAGTAGATCGGCGTCGTGATGTAGAAGGATCGCCCGGAAGTCACCCGAGGATTCTAGTCGGGCGGGATCGGGTGACCGGCCGGTGTGACGGGCGGCCGCTCCCGCCGGCGCCGGGAGGGCCCGTTCGTCATGTTCGGGCGACGGATGCCTCGGCACCGCCACCCGCGGGTTCTACCCTCGAACGGCGAGCGCCGCCTGGTAGAGCTCGCGCGAGGAGTGGCCGGTGTGCGCCGAGACCTCGCCCGCGGCATCCTTCAAGCGGGTGCCCGACCGGACCAGCTCGAGCACCTGCGTCACCGCGTCGGGGAAGGCGACCCCGCGCGGGGCGGCTCCCGCGACGACGACGACGACCTCGCCGCGCACGCCTTCCGCGGCCCAGGAAGTCAGCTCGGCGAGCGTCCCGCGCGCGACCTCCTCGTGCAGCTTCGTCAGCTCGCGGCACACCGCCGCCCGACGATCCTCACCGAAGGCCACGGCCATGTCGGCGAGCGTCGCCGCGGTGCGGGTGGGCGCCTCGAAGAACACCATGGTGCGCGGCTCGGCGGCGAGCGCCCGCAGCGCCGACGCCCTCTCCCCGGGCTTGCGGGGCACGAAGCCCTCGAAGGTGAAGCGGTCGGTGGGCAGCCCCGCCACCGCCAGGGCGGTGAGGACGGCGCTCGGCCCCGGGATCGCGGTGACCGCGACGCCCGCGGCGGCGGCGGCCGCCACGAGGCCGTACCCCGGGTCGCTGACCGTCGGCATGCCGGCGTCGCTCAGGACGAGCACGTCCTGGTCGCGGGCGAGCTCGACCAGGTCCGGGGCGCGGTCCTTCTCGTTGTGGTCGTGGAGGGCGATGAGGCGCGGGCGATTCTCCACGCCGAGCGCCGCGAGCAGGCGCTGCGTGGTGCGGGTGTCCTCGGCGGCGATCACCGTCGCGCTCTCGAGCGCCTCGACCAGGCGGCGCGAGGCGTCGCCCAGGTTGCCGATCGGGGTCGCCGCGAGGATGATCACCGCTTCAGCCTAGGCGCGAGAGGCGCCGCCCTCGCCCGGGTCGTCCGCCGCCGGCTCGACGAGGTCGACGGCGGCCCGCAGGCGGGCCAGGCAGTCCATCACGACCCGCGTCTGTTCGGGCGTCATATCGATCACGGCCTCGAGCATGCGGGTGTGCATCGCACCGAGGGTGCGGCGCACCTCGTCATCGGTCTGGACCGTGGGCGTCACCACGATCATCCGGCGGTCACGCGGATGCGGCCCGCGTTGCACGTGGTTCGAGCGCTCGAGGCGATCGATGATCGCCGTCGTCGAGGCCGTCGAGACGCCGAGGTACCGGGCGAGCTCGGCCGGCGCCACCTGGCGCCCCTCGCGCTCGGCCCTGATCAGGTAGCGCAGCGTGAGCAGGTCGTTCTCACCCATCGCCATCGAGTCGCGCGTGCGCCGGCGCATCGCCACCTCGGCCGCGCGGTAGAGGCGGAACGCCTGGAGCAGCTCGACGGCGCGCCGACGCGCCGAATCGGCGTCCTCGCCGTACCAGTAGCCGCTGCCGTCCACCACGAGACGAATCATACGGAGCGCGGGGCCCGTCCCGGCGGAGCGCGCGCACGGGGCGCTCAGGCGACGCAACCTACACTGGCACCGTGACGCACGCCCCCCGGTTGGACGCCGACCCGCCCGCCGAGCCGCTGCTGCCGCCGGTGCGTCCCAGCCTGTACGACCGCTTCACGGAGCGGCTCGCGCGAGATGACGCCGCGCAGCGCCTGTACGCGTGGCTCGGGCCGGCGATCGTCGTCGCGCTGGCCGCCGTGCTCCGGCTGTGGAACCTCGCCGCCGCGCACGACCTGATGAACCAGTTCGACGAGACGTACTACGTCAAGGACGCCTGGACGCTGTCGCAGCTCGGCTACGAGGCGGCGTGGCCCGCGGACGCCAACGACCGGTTCCTCGCGGGCGACGTGAACATCTTCTCGACCGACCCCGCGTTCGTCATCCACCCGCCGCTCGGCAAATGGATCATCGCCCTCGGCATGATGGTCGTCGGGCCCGAGAACGGCTGGGGCTGGCGGCTCACGACGGCGCTCCTCGGCACGGCGGCGGTACTCGTCCTCATGCTCATCGCCCAGCGCCTCACGCGCTCGACGACGTTCGCGGTCGTCGCGGGCCTCCTCATGGCCGTCGACGGCCTCGCGATCTCGATGAGCCGCGTCGCGCTCCTCGATACGCCGCTGACGTTCTTCGTGCTGCTGGCCTTTCTGTTCGTGCTGCTCGATCGGGAGCGCACGATGGCGCGCATCGCTCTGACGGTCGCCGCGCGGTACGACGGCGATGAACCGCCGGCGTGGGGCCCGATCCTGTGGAACCGTCCCTGGGTCCTGGCGGCGGGCGTCGCGCTGGGGGCGGCGTCGGCGGTCAAGTGGTCGGGCGCGTGGGTGCTGGCCGGCCTCGGCATCTATCTGGTGGTGACGGATGCCCTCGCCCGCCGGCGCGCGGGCGTGCTGTTCTGGCCGGCCGACGCCCTCCGCCAGGGCGTGGCCACCTTCGTGCTGCTCGTGCCGGTGGCCGTCGCGGTGTACCTGGCCTCGTGGACGGGGTGGCTCGTCACGGACGGCGGCTACGGCCGGCAGGCGGCCGACGCGAATCCGGCGACCGGAGTGTGGGCGTGGGTGCCGCTGCCGCTGCAGAGCCTGTGGATCGACCACGTCACGATGCTCAACGCCGCCTCGGGCATCACATCGGGGCACACCTACGCCAGTCCCGCGTGGCAGTGGCCGCTCCTCATCCGCCCGACCGGCATGTACTACCACCACGACGGATTCGGCGTCGACGGCTGCACCGCGGTGAACGGGTGCTCCGCGGCGATCGCGAGCATCCCCAATCCGCTCGTCTGGTACGCCGGGGTCGCGGCGGTGCTCTACCTCGCGTATCGGTTCGTGGTCGCGCGCGACTGGCGGCACGGGCTGGTCCTCAGCGGGATCGGCGTCACCTACGTGCCGTGGCTCTTCTTCCCGGAGCGCACGATCTTCCAGTTCTATACGGTGCTCGTGCTGCCGTTCCTGCTGCTCGCGCTGACGTTCGCCCTGCGCGACATCGCCGGACCGCGCCATGCCGACGCGTACCGGCGGCATACCGGTCAGCGCCTCGTCCTGGTCTTCCTCGGCGTCGCCGTGCTGCTGTCGGCCTTCTGGTATCCGGTCGTCTCGGCGATGCCGGTGCCGTACGACTTCTGGCGACTGCACAACTGGCTGCCGACCTGGGTGTGATCCCCCGTCAGGTCAGCGCCTCGGGATCGGTGACAGGCAGGCGGCACGAGAAGTCGCGGCAGTCGTACGCCGTCTGCTTCCCGTCGCGCGTCGCCTTGTCCTGGAACAGCCCGAACCCCGCCGCCGCGAACGCGCCGGCCTGATCGGGTGTGACGATCGTGACGACGTCCGCGGCCATGGACTGCGCCGCGCGGGCGAGCGGGCCGTCGTGTCCCCCGCCGACGACGACCACCTGCCGCGGCGCCGACACCAGGCGTGCCGCGACCCGCAGCAGCGCGCCGTGGGCGAGCGGCTGCGCCGTCCCCGTCGCCGCGTGCGCCGCCACGACGCGCTCCGCGATCGCGCGCAGACGCTCGTCCGCGCCCAGCACCCACAGATCGAGGGCCGCTGCCGCGAGCGCCGCCGGGCCCGACGGTTCGTCGCCGTCCGACGAGGCATCCGGAGCGGCGATCCCCTGCGCAGCGAGCACGGGGTCTCCGCCTCCCGGCACCGCCAGTCCGCCGTCCGAGGCGACGCAGGCCTCGACGAGCTCGCGTGCGCGGACGGCGTAGGCGGGCTCCCCCGTCGCGGCGGCGAGGGCGGCGAGCCCGCCCGCGAGCTGGCCGTAGTCGGCGAGGGTCGCCGAGGCGTGCGAGGGGATCTCGTCGAGCGACGCCCGCACCAGCCGCCCGTCGCCGATCGCGTTGGTCTCGAGGACGGCGTCGGCGGCCCAGCGCGCGGCCTCGATCCACGCGGGCTCGCCGAGGCGGCTGCCCGCCCGGGCGAGCGCGCCGATCGCGAGGCCGTTCCAGCCGGTGACGACCTTGCCGTCGACGGCGGGCCGCTCGAGCCCGGCGCGCGCCGAGGCATCCCTGTCGTAGTACCCGCCCTCGCTGCGCTCGCCGTCGATCCAGGACTCGGAGTCCTGCGCCGCGCCGAATCCGCCCGACGGCTGCTGGAGCACGTCGAGGAGGAACCGCGCGATGCCGGCCGCGGTCTCGGTGTCGCCCGCGTCGAGCGCGACGTCGAGCAGTTGCGCGTTGTCGGTGAGCATGCGCTCGAAGTGCGGCACCGACCAGTCGCGGCGGGTCGCGTAGCGGAAGAACCCGCCCTCCACCGCGTCGCGCAGGGGCGAGGCCGCCATGGCGGCGAGCGCGCGATCCGCGACGGCCGCGGCGTCGCCGGCGTGCTCGCGCACGAGCGGATGCTGCAGGAAGCGCAGCGCCGTCGCCACGGGGAACTTCGGGGCCTCTCCCCCGCCGAACCCGCCGAATGCCCGATCCTCCCGGTGGGCCAGCGAGGCGGCGGCGGCCGCCAGTTCGGCGACGGCGGGGAGAGCGGATGCCTCGCCCGCCGCCTGTGCGCGCACATCCGCCAGCGCCTCGACGATCGCGCTCGCCGTGCCGTCGATCTGGTCGCGGCGCTGCTCCCACGCCTCCCGCACGGCCGCCAGCACCTGCCGGAACGCGGGCATCCCGGCCCTCGGCTGCGGCGGGAAGTAGGTGCCGGCGTAGAACGGGCGCCCCTCGGGCGTGGTGAACACGGTGAGCGGCCAGCCGAGGTGCGGAGAGAACGCCGCCGCGGCCGCCATGTAGGCCGCGTCGACCTCCGGATGCTCCTCGCGGTCGACCTTGATCGACACGAAGCCCGCATCGAGGTCGGCGGCGGTGGCCGGGTCCTCGAAAGACTCGCGCGCCATCACGTGACACCAGTGGCAGGTGGAGTAGCCGATCGAGACCATGACCGGCACATCCCGGGCGCGGGCCTGCGCGAACGCCTCGTCGCCCCACGGAAACCACGGGACCGGGTTCCCCGCGTGAGCGCGGAGATACGGACTCGAGGCCTCCGCGAGGCGACGGTTCACGGCGTGCTCAGTTCACTTCGTCGGGGTGGGCGCTGACGCGCCCCGACCCGTCGGGCTTCTCCATGGCGTCGATCGCCGCGACCTCGGAGTCGGTGAGCTCGAAGTCGAACACGTCGAGGTTCTCCTCGAGCCGCTCGCGGCGGACCGACTTCGGGAAGACGATGAACCCCTTCTCGAGATGCCAGCGCAGCACCGCCTGCGCGGGGGTCTTCCCGTGGGCCTCCGCGGCGGCGACGACCGGGTCGGCTCCGAACAGGTCGTACTTGCCCTGGCCGAGCGGGCCCCACGACTCGATGCGGACGTCGTTCGCCGCCGCCCACTCGGTGATCGGGCGCTGCTGGTACGCCGGGTGCAGCTCGATCTGGTTGACCGCCGGGACGACGCCGGTCGCGGCGACGATCCGCTCGAGGTGCGGCACCAGGTGGTTGGAGACGCCGATGCTGCGGGTCAGACCCTGGTCGCGGAGCTCGACGAGCTTCGCCCACGCGTGCACGTAGTTGTCATGGACGGGCGTCGGCCAGTGCACGAGGTAGAGGTCGACCTGCTCGATGCCGAGCTTGTCGAGGCTCTCGGCGATGGCCGCGTTCGGCTCGTCGCCGTCGTGCCGGTCGTTCCAGAGCTTCGTCGTGATGAACAGCTCGTCGCGCGGGATCCCGCTCGCGGCGATCGCGGCGCCGACGCCGGCCTCGTTGCCGTAGATGGCGGCGGTGTCGATGTGGCGGTAGCCGACCTCGAGGGCCTCGCCGACGGCGCGCTGCGTGTCGGCCGGGGGCACCTTGAACACGCCATAGCCGAGCTGCGGGATCTCGTGGCCGTCGTTGAGCTTCACGGTGGGGATGGTTGCCATGCGTCCAGCCTAGGAGCGCCGGCCGGGGCCGGGCACCGCGAGAAGCCGATCGGCGGCGGTCCGGGATACGATCGAAGGCTATGTCCGCGCCCGCGCCTGTGATCGCCTATCCCCCGGAGCTGCCGGTCAGCGCCGCGCGGGAGGAGATCGCCCGCGCGATCCGAGACCATCAGGTCGTCATCGTGGCCGGCGCGACCGGCTCGGGCAAGACGACGCAGCTGCCGAAGATCTGTCTCGAGCTCGGGCGCTCGCGCATCGCCCATACGCAGCCGCGCCGCATCGCGGCGCGCACGATCGCCGAGCGCGTCGCCGAAGAGCTGCAGGTGCCGCTCGGCTCCACCGTGGGCTACAAGGTGCGCTTCACCGACAAGGTGTCCGACGACACGCGCGTCGCGCTCATGACCGACGGCATCCTGCTCAACGAGATCCATCGCGATCGTCTGCTGCGCCGCTACGACACGATCATCGTCGACGAGGCGCACGAGCGGTCGCTCAACGTCGACTTCCTCATCGGCTATCTCACGCGGATCCTGCCGAGGCGCCCCGACCTCAAGGTCGTGATCACGAGCGCCACGATCGACCCCGAGAGCTTCGCGAAGCACTTCGCCGGTCGCGACGGCACGCCTGCTCCCATCATCGAGGTCTCGGGACGCACGTATCCCGTGGAGGTCCGCTACCGGCCCACGGCCGGATCGACGAAGTCCGGCGACGGCAACGGGGCGGAGCAGCCCGACGGCGACGATGTCGACGGCATCACCGCCGCGCTGCGCGAGCTGGACCGCGAGCCGGCCGGCGATGTGCTGGTGTTCCTTCCCGGCGAGGCGGAGATCCGCGACGCGACGGACGCCGTGCGCGGAATGTACGCCAAGGACGCCTCACCCACCGAAGTGCTCCCGCTGTACGGACGCCTCAGCGCGGCCGAGCAGCACCGGGTCTTCGAGCGGTCGACCGTCGCCGGTGTGCGCCGCCGCGTCATCCTGGCGACGAACGTCGCCGAGACGAGCCTCACGGTGCCCGGCATCCGCTACGTCGTCGACACCGGCACCGCCCGCATCTCGCGGTACAGCAACCGCAGCAAGATCCAGCGCCTGCCGATCGAGGCCATCTCGCAGGCGTCTGCGCAACAGCGATCGGGCCGCGCCGGCCGCACGAGTCCGGGTGTCGCCATCCGCCTCTACTCGGAGGAGGACTTCCAGACCCGCGACGAGTTCACCGAGCCCGAGATCCTGCGCACGAGCCTCGCGTCCGTCATCCTTCAGATGCTCGCCCTCGGTTTCGGCGACATCTCCTCGTTCCCGTTCCTGACGCCGCCGGACTCGCGCGGCGTGAAGGCCGCGTTCGACCTGCTGATCGAGCTCGGCGCGGTGCGTGCGGCGACCTCGAAGGGTCGCGACGGCGAGGCATCCCCTTCTCTCACCGACCTCGGCCGTGAGATCTCGCGCCTGCCGATCGACCCGCGGTTCGCCCGCATGCTGATCGAGGCGCGCCGGGCGGGCGTCCTGCGCGACGTGCTGGCGATCGTCGCCGGGCTGTCGATCCAGGACGTCCGCGAGCGCCCTGAGGAGCGCAGGGAGGAAGCCGACCGCCTCCACGCGCGGTTCGCCGACCCGTCGAGCGACTTCCTCAGCCTCCTCAATCTGTGGAACCACCTGCAGGAGAAGCAGTCGGAGCTCGGTTCCAGCGCGTTCCGGCGACTGTGCCGCCAGGAGCACCTCAACTACGTGCGCGTGCGGGAGTGGGCCGACGTGCACCGTCAGCTGAGCGCGCTCCTCGGCGCACCCCGCGCGAAGGGGACGGGCGAGACGGCGGACCCGGACGACATCCACCGCGCGATCCTGTCGGGTCTGCTCTCGCAGATCGGCATCCTCGACGAGCGTTCGACGGCCAAGCCGGCCCAGCGTGGCGACCGGGGAGGCCGGGCCGACCCGCGGCGCTCCGCCGAGTACCTCGGCGCGCGCGGCACGCGGTTCGCGATCTTCCCCGGATCGGGGCTCAGGAAGCAGCGTCCGGGCGCCGTCATGGCGGCCGAGGTCGTCGAGACCTCCCGCCTCTTCGCCCGGACCGTGGCGGCGATCGACCCGGCCTGGGCCGAGGCGCTCGCGGGCGACCTCGCCAAGCGCCAGCTGAGCGAGCCGCACTGGTCGAAGGCGGCGGGCGCGGCATCCGCCTACGAGAAGGTCACCCTGTTCGGGGTCGAGATCATCCCGCGCCGCCGCGTGCAGCTGGCCCGCTTCGACCGGCCGTTCGCCCGCGAGCTGTTCGTGCGGCACGCGCTGGTGGAGGGCGAGTGGGATGCCTCGGCCCTCGACAAGCGGCTCACGGCGTTCGAGCGGCGCAACCTGGAGCTGCGCCGGCGGCTC
Source organism: Microbacterium sp. MF43 (assembly GCF_012847295.1). Classification (GTDB taxonomy): domain Bacteria; phylum Actinomycetota; class Actinomycetes; order Actinomycetales; family Microbacteriaceae; genus Microbacterium. Next base: position 828,265 of record NZ_JABBDY010000001.1, on the reverse strand, counting down.
GAGAAGATCGAGGAGCGCGAACGGCGCCGCGACATCCTCGTGGGCGACGAGGCCGTGTACCGCTTCTACGACGCCCGCATCCCGCGGGACGTCTTCGACGTCCGCTCGTTCGAGGCGTGGTGGCGCGACGCCTCCGCCCGGACGCCCAAGCTGCTCGACATGACCGAGGCCGACCTCGTCGACGAAGCCTCTCGCGGCGACGAGCGCGACTTCCCCGCCCGGTGGCAGCAGGGCGACCAGGTCCTGTCGCTGGCCTACCGCTTCGAACCCGGGGCGCCCGACGACGGCGTGACCGCCGTCGTCCCCCTCGCGCTGCTGGCCCAGCTTCGCTCCGACGGGTTCGACTGGCAGGTGCCCGGCATGCGCGACGAGCTCATCACGGCGCTGCTCCGGTCGCTGCCCAAGGCGATCCGCCGGCACGTCGTTCCCGCCGCCGACTGGGCGGCGACCTTCTCGGGCGAGCTTTCCGGCCAAGGGCCGGAATCGCACGCGGGTCTTCCGCCCACCGGCCTGCGCGAGGCCCTCGCCGCCCGTATCCAGCGCGTCGCGAGCCAGCCCGTCACCGCGGCGGACTTCGAGATGGAGCGCGTGCCGCCGCACCTGCAGGTGTCGTTCCGCGCGGTGGACGAGCGCGGCCGTGCGGTCGGCTCGGACCGCGACCTCGCCGCACTCCAGGAGCGGCTTTCGGGCAAGGCGCGCGCGTCGGTCGCCCGGTCCCTCAGCGAGAAGCCGGGGGCCCGGCGCCCCGCCCCCGCAGGCAGTGCGGCGCCCGGTCCGGGGGCCCTCGGCTCATCCTTCACCGAACGCACCGGATTGACCGAGTGGTCGTTCGGCGACCTGCCCGACGTCGTCGACACGAAGGTGGCGGGCGGGGTCGTGCGCGGGTACCCGGCGATCGTCGACGAGGGCTCGTCGGTGGCGCTGCGCATCCAGGCCACACCGGAAGCGGCTGCCCGGCTGACACGGGCGGGTGCGCGGCGTCTGCTCCTCCTCGCGGTCCCGTCCCCCTCCGCGTACGTGCTCGACCACCTCACGTCGCCGGAGAAGCTGGCCCTCGCAGCATCGCCCTACCCGTCGGCCAAGGCCCTCATCGAGGACGCGCGCGTGGCGGTCGCCGACGCCGTGGTCGCCCGGACCGTCGAAGGGGGCATCGTGCGCACGCGTGCGGGGTTCGAGACGGTCCGCGACACGATGTCGGGCGTCGTCGTCGACGAGCTGTTCCAGACCGTGTCGCTGGTCGCCCGCATCCTGACAGGAGCCCGCGACGTCGAGCGCGCCGTGCGCGACCAGAACTCGCTGACGCTGCTGGGCACCCTCAACGACGTCAAGGGACAGGTCGCGGGACTCGTGCATCCGGACTTCGTCTCGCGCACGGGTACGGCCCGGCTCGCCCACCTCCCGCGTTACCTCCGCGGCGCCCTGGAGCGGGTGCGCACCCTCCCCGACAACCCGGGCCGCGATCGCCAGCGCATGACCGAGTTCGAGCGCGCCGCGACGGTCTTCGCCGACGCCGGCGGCGCCATCCCGCTTCTCCCCGACGCCCCCGCGGCACTGGAGCGCGCCCGCTGGCTGCTCGAGGAGTACCGTGTCAGCCTGTTCGCGCAGCAGCTCGGCACGGCCGAGCCCGTTTCGCTGCAGCGGATCCAGAATGCGCTGCGGGAATAGCGGCGGATGAGGAAGAGGTTTCGTCCGACATGACCACTGCGATCGTCTACACCGAGCTCGGCGGACCCGAGGTCCTGCACGCGATCGACCTTCCGGCCGCCGCGCCGGGTCGTGGCGAGCTCGCCGTGCGGGTCGAGGCGGCCGGTGTGAACCCGATCGAGTGGAAGCTGCGATCGGGCCTGCGTCCCTCCCCCGAGATCGTCGAGCCGCGCCGGGTCGGCTCCGACGGCGCCGGCGTCGTGACGGCGGTCGGCGAGGATGTCGACGGCTTCCGCCCAGGCGATGCCGTGGCGTTCTTCGGCGCGAACGGCTCCTACGCCAGCGACGTGGTCCTCGACGCCGCACGGGTGCACGCGCGGCCCGCGCAGGTGAGCGCCGCGCAGGGCGCCGCCCTCGGCGTCCCGGTCGGGACGGCGTACCAGACGCTGCGCTCGCTGTCGGTCGGACCCGGCGACACGCTGCTCCTGCATGCCGGCTCGGGCGCCGTCGGACAGGCGGCGATCCAGCTCGCGGTGCTGTGGGGAGCGACGGTGATCGCCACGACCTCCGACCGGCGCGCCGAGACGGTGCGCGCGCTCGGCGCGATCCCGGTCGCCTACGGCGACGGACTCGCCGACCGCGTGCGTACGCTCGCACCCGGAGGCATCTCGGTCGCCATCGACGCGGCCGGCACCGACGAAGCGATCCAGACCTCGCTCGAGCTCGTCGCCGACAGGACGCGCATCGCGACGCTGGTGCGGGGGCGGGATGCCGCATCGTTCGGAATCCGGGCGTTCTCGGGCGGTTCCCCCCAGCCCCTCACGGCGCAGCAGCAGGCTTGGCGCGCCGAAGCGGTGCCGATCGCTCTCGCCTTGCTCGCCGCAGACCGGTTCACGGTCGAGATCGGACCCTCCTTCGCCCTGAGCGACGCGGCCGAGGCGCACCGCGTGGTCGAGGCGGGCGTCGACGGCAAGGTGACGCTCGTCCCGTAACCGGACTGGCTCCGGCCGGCGGGTCCGTTGCTCACACGACCCCGGTCACGTCGGACGGTTCGGCGCCCGTCGCGATCGGGCGCCCGGGCGTGTTCGCCCACGCGCTCCACGAACCGGGGAACACCGACACGTCGATCCCCGCGAGGGCTCCGGCGAGCGCCGTGTGCGCCGCCGTGACCCCCGAGCCGCAGTACGCGGCGACCGGCGCCGTGCCGTCCGCCCCGACGGCGCCGAACGCCGCGGCGAGCGCCGCCGGGTCGCGGAACCGGCTGCCGTCGAGCAGGACCTCGGCGGGTAGATTGCGGGCGCCCGGGATGTGCCCGGCCACCGGGTCGATCGGCTCCACCTCACCGCGGTACCGCTCCGGCGCGCGTGCGTCGAGCAGCACCCCGTTCTCGGGCCACGCGGCCGCGTCGTCGGCGGAGAGGATCCCGGCGGTCGGTCCGGTGAGCGTCACGTGGCCGCGCTCGGGGACCACCTCGCCGCCTTCGAGCGGGAATCCCGCCTCGACCCACGCGGACAGTCCGCCGTCGAGCACGCGCACGTCGGCGACCCCGCTGGCACGCAGCAGCCACCAGCCGCGCGCCGCCGAGACGGAGTTCCCGTCGTCGTAGACCACGACGACGTCGCCGTCGTCGAGACCCCAGCGGCGGGCCGCCTCCTGCAGGTCGGCGGTCGCGGGGAGCGGATGCCGGCCCTCGTCGGGCCGCCCGGGCCGGGCGAGCTCCCGCTCGAGGTCCACGAAGACCGCCCCCGGGATGTGACCGTCGAGGTGGTCCTCACGGCCGTCGGGTCGGTCGAGCCGCCACCGCACGTCGAGGATCCGCACCCGCGCGGAGGAACGGACGAGGCCGGCCAGATCGGCGGGCGTGACGAGGAGCGGCATCCTCCCATCCTGCCTCCCGCGGCGTGCAACAGTTCGACACACGGCGCGCGGGCCGAGGCATCCCGCCTCGACAATGGGACGCATGTCTGAAGCCCCGCGCTCGTTCGCGACCGCACAGGTGCAGGCGGGGTTCGATGCGGGCGTCGCCGAGAACACCGCCGTGCCCTCGATCCACCAGTCCAACGCCTTCGAGTTCCGCTCGCTGAGCGAGGCCCGCGATCTGTTCGCGCTGCGCCGCGACGGCAACATCTACAGCCGCGCGGCCAACCCGACGGTGCTCGTGTTCGAGAAGCGCGTCGCCGAGCTAGAGGGCGGGGTCGCCGCCGCGGGCGTCGCGTCGGGCCAGGCTGCCGTCGCGCTGGCGCTGCTCGCCCTGGCGAAGCAGGGCGAGCACATCGTCGCCGCCCGCCAGCTGTACGGCGGCACCGTCGATCTTCTGCAGGACACGTTCGCCGATTGGGGCATCGAGGTCACGTTCGTCGATCAGGACGACACGGATGCCTGGACCGCCGCGGTCCGGCCCCAGACGCGCGCCTTCTTCGCGGAGTCCATCACCAACCCGATCGCCCAGGTGCTCGACGTGCGCGCGGTGGCCGACATCGCCCACCGCGCCGGCGTCCCGCTCGTGATCGACAGCACCGTCGCGACGCCGTACCTGCAGCGCGTGCGCGATCTCGGTGCCGACATCACCGTGCACTCGGCCACGAAGTTCCTCGGCGGGCACGGCACGTCGCTCGGCGGCGTCATCGTCGACCTCGGCACCTTCGACTTCACGGCGGAGCCGGAGCGCTGGCCGCAGCTGACCGAGACCTACCCGCGCGTGCCCGACGGCAGCCTCGTCGAGCGCTTCGGCCGAACCGGCTCACCGTACATCTCCCTCGTCAAGACGAAGTACGTGCACGATCTGGGTCCGTCGCTGTCGGCGTTCAACGCCTTCCAGCTGCTGCAGGGCATCGAGACGCTCGACCTGCGGATCGCTCGGCACTCCGCGAGCGCGCTGCAGGTGGCGCAGTTCCTCGAGGCCCACCCGGCGGTCGCCCGCGTGCACCACCCCGGCCTGCCCTCGAGCCCCTGGCACGAGCGCGCGCGAGAGTACCTGCCGCGCGGCGCGAGCTCCGTCTTCGCGTTCGACCTCCGTTCCACGGGCGACGCCGAGGCCGACTTCCGAGTCGTCGAGGACCTGATCTCGCGGCTGCGGGTGGTCAGGCTCGTCGCCAACATCGGCGACGCCCGCAGTCTCGTGGCCCACCCCGCGTCCATGACGCACAGCCACCTGAGCCCGCGCCAGCTGGCCGAGGCGGGCATCTCGTCGACGACCATCCGGCTGTCGATCGGCCTCGAAGACTCCGCCGACGTGATCGCCGACCTCGACCGGGCGCTCGCCGACGTCGCGACGCCTGCGGCGCCCGCGGAGCCCGAGTTGGCCGAGGCCGGCGCGCGCTGACGCGAGCCCGATCTCGGAACGGCGCCCGCGGAGCCCGAGTTGGCCGAGGCCGGCGCGCGCTGACGCGAGCCCGATCTCGGAACGGGGCCCGATCTGCTGCCGGGCGCGCGGCGCGGGGCCCCGCTCGGTACGCTCGGGGACATGACCCCTCCTTCCTCGCCCGGCCTGCGCTGGGGCATCCTCGGTCCGGGCGGGATCGCCCGCGCCTTCGCGCGCGATCTGCGCATCGCCGGCCTCGACATCGTCGCCGTCGGTTCGCGCAGCAGCGAGTCTGCGTCGGCGTTCGCCGCCGAGTTCGACGTCGCGCGGCCCCACGGGTCGTACGAGCAGCTCGTGTCCGACCCCGGGGTCGACATCGTCTACATCGCGACGCCGCATCCGTTCCACGCCGAGCAGGCGGTCCTGGCGCTCGAGCACGGCAAGCACGTCCTCGTCGAGAAGCCCTTCACCCTCACCGGCGCCGAGGCGGCGCGCGTCCGCGATGTCGCCGCCGAGCGCGGGCTCCTCGCGATGGAGGCCATGTGGACCCGCTACCTGCCGCACATGGCGCGGGTCCGCGAGATCGTGGAGGCCGGCACGCTCGGGGAGATCCGGGCGCTCATGGCCGACCACACCCAGCTCATCTCATCCGACCCGGCGCACCGGCTCAACGCCCTCGAGCTCGGAGGCGGCGCCCTGCTCGACCTCGGCATCTACCCGATCTCGTTCGCGTGGGACATCCTCGGCGAGCCGCTCGCGATCACCGCCTCGGCCCGTCTGGGCGAGACCGGCGCCGACACCGAGATCGCCACGGTGATGTCGCACGCGTCGGGCGCCCTGTCGACCTCGCTCTCCGCCTCGCGCGCGGCGGGACCGAATACGGCGCACGTCATCGGAACCGACGCGAGGATCGACATCGACCGCGTCTGGTACAACGCCTCGTCGCTGCGCGTGGTGACCGCCGACGGCACGGTGCTCGAGAAGTACGCGTCCGACATCCAGGGCCGGGGCATGCAGTTCCAGGCGCTGGCGGCCGAGCAGTACGTGGCGGCGGGCCGCACCGACAGCGAGCTGCTGCCGATCGACGAGACGGTGGCGATCATGGAGACGATGGACGAGATCCGCCAGCTCATCGGCGTGCGCTACCCCGGGGAGGAGTGAGGTGGCCGACCTGCAGAACTCGCGCGTCGCGGTGTACCTGGACTTCGACAACATCGTCATGTCCTGGTACGACCGCGTCCATGGCAAGAACTCGTACTCCCGCGATCGGCAGAAGATCATCGCCGACCCGTCGGATCCCGAGATCGCCGACCGCCTCACCGCGGCCACGATCGATGTCGGCGCGATCATCGACTACGCCGCCTCGTTCGGCACGCTCGTGCTCACCCGCGCCTACGCCGACTGGTCGTCTCCGGTGAACGCGGTGTACCGCTCGCAGCTCGTCGCCCGTGCCGTCGACCTCGTGCAGCTCTTCCCCGCGGCGGCGTACGCCAAGAACGGCGCCGACATCCGCCTCGCCGTCGACGCGGTCGAGGACATGTTCCGCCTGCCCGACCTGACCCACGTGGTGATCGTCGCCGGCGACTCCGACTACGTGCCGCTCGCGCAGCGCTGCAAGCGCCTCGGCCGCTTCGTCGTGGGGGTGGGGGTGGCCGGCTCCACCGCCAAGTCGCTGGCGGCGGCCTGCGATCAGTTCGACTCGTACGACGCGCTTCCCGGCGTCGCCGCCACGGTCGAGGCCCGCAAAGAGACGGCGCCCACGCGGCGGCGCGCGAAGAACGCGGCCGCCGACCCCGCCGAAGCGCTCCTCGACCGCGCGCTGCGCCTCGAGAGCGACAAAGAGGACGTCGAGTGGCAGCACGCGTCGGCAGTGAAGAGCCTCATCAAGCGGCTCGACCCGTCGTTCTCCGAGAAGGCGCTCGGGCACAAGAGCTTCTCGGAGTTCGTCAAGGCGCACCCCACCGTCGCCGAGGTCGATGAGTCGGGCAACATCGTGCTCATCCGGCTCGCCGCCGATCGGCGCTGAACCGTGTCCGCGCCGGCGAGGGGCCCTCGCCGGCGTCGGGGATGCGCCGCGCGAAGCACGCGTCGACGGCACGGTCATGCGCTCGAGCGAGATCGCTCCGATGCTCATCGCACGTGAAGGGATTCTCACCCCCTCGGCTTGAAACCTGAATCCCCCGTCAGGTAACGTGCGTCGGAGCGACAGATCCGTCGCTTCCCCGCGCTCTACGAGGAGGTATCAGCGCATGGCGTCAGCCTCAGCATCCGGTTCCCAGCAGCAGTCGACCCTCCGCCGGGTCGTCACGGCCTCGATGGCCGGCACGGTCGTGGAATGGTACGAGTTCTTCCTCTACGCCACCGCGGCGACCCTGGTGTTCAACCTGATCATGTTCCCGCCGTCGGAGGATCCGCTGGCGCCGATCATCGCAGCCTTCGTGACGTACGCGGTCGGCTTCGTCGCGCGTCCCCTGGGCGGCATCGTCTTCGGCCACTTCGGCGACAAGTACGGCCGCAAGAAGCTGCTCCAGGTCGCGATCATCCTCGTCGGCGTGGCCACGTTCCTGATGGGATGCCTGCCGACCTTCGACCAGATCGGCTACCTGGCGCCCATCCTGCTCGTCCTCCTGCGCTTCGCGCAGGGCTTCGCGGTCGGCGGCGAGTGGGGCGGAGGCGTGCTCCTCGTGGCGGAGCACTCTCCCGACGCCCGCCGCGGCTTCTGGGCATCGTTCCCCCAGGCCGCCGTGCCGATCGGCAACCTCATCGCGACGGTCGTGCTGCTCGTCCTGCGTACGACGCTCTCGGACGAGGCGTTCCTCTCGTGGGGCTGGCGCGTCGCCTTCTGGCTGTCGGTCGTCATCGTGGCGATCGGCTACTACGTGCGCACCCGCGTCACCGACGCGCCGATCTTCATCGAAGCTCAGAAGCAGGTCGAGGCGCAGGAGCACATGCGCTACGGCGTGCTCGAGGTCATCAAGCGCTACCCGCGCGGCGTCGTCACGGCGATGGGCCTCCGCTTCGCCGAGAACATCATGTACTACCTCGTGGTGACCTTCTCGATCGTCTACCTGAGCACGGCGCTCGAGATGGACACCGCCGCGATCCTGTCGTGGCTCGTGGTCGCGCACATCGTGCACATGATCGTCATCCCGCTCATCGGCGGGCTCGCCGACCGCGTCGGACGCAAGCCGGTGTACTTCATCGGCACGGTGCTCGCGGCGGTGTGGGGCTTCATCGCCTTCCCGATGTTCGACACCCGCGAGCCGGGCATCATCATCCTGGCGATCTCGCTCGGTCTGTTCATCCACGCGTTCATGTACGCGCCGCAGCCGGCGATCATGTCGGAGATGTTCCCGACGCGCATGCGCTATTCAGGCGTCTCGCTCGGCTACCAGGTGACCTCCATCGTGGCCGGCTCGCTCGCACCCATCATCGCCACGGCACTGCTGCGGGAGTACGGCACGTGGATCCCGGTGGCGATCTACCTCGCCATCGCCGCCGCCATCACCCTCATCGCGGTGATCTCGATGCGCGAGACCAAGGGATCGTCGCTGCACGACCTGGATCGGGTCGACGAGGAGCGACTCGCGGCCCAGGTCGGCACTGTCCGCGCCACCGCGTGATCATGAGGGCGGATGCTGCGACCCGACGCCGGGCCGCGGCATCCGCCCTGCCCTTTCCCAGCACCCGCGAAGCCGCTCCCCATCTGGGAAATCGCTCGTCCGGTACAGTGTGAGCGTGGCACGCCGTAACCCCCCGCCGGGTTCTCAGACCTCGCTTCGCGAGGCCAATCGTGCGCGCCTCGTCGACTCCCTGAAGCGCCACGGCCGCCTCACGCAGGTCGAGCTGGCCGGGAGCACGGGACTGTCCCCCGCGACGGTGTCGAACATCGTCAAGGAGCTCACCGCCTCGGGCATCCTGCACACCTCGTTCACGTCGCGCAGCGGCCGCCGCGCCACGCTCGTCTCGCTCGCGCGCCAGCTCGGTCTCGTCGCGGGCGTGCACTTCAGCTCACGCCAGCTGCACATCGCGATCGCCGACACGGCGCGCGCCGTGGTGACGCAGTCGTCGCTTCCGCTGGCGCTCGACCACCGCCACGATGCCGAGCTCGACCGGCTGAGCCTGCTGCTCGGCGACATGATGGAGTCGCTCGGCGGGTCGCTGTCGGACCTCCTCGCCGTGGGCCTCGCCCTGCCCGCCCCGATCGACCCGCGCACGGGCATGGTGTCGACGCCGGGCCTGCTGCGCGGCTGGGAGGGCGTCGACGTCGCCGAGAGCCTGGCCGCGCGCATCGGGCGTCCCGTCTACGTCGACAGCGAGGCCAATCTCGGCGGACTCGCCGAGGCGCGTGAGGGCAGCGGACGCGAGGCGTCGTCGTCGGTGTTCATCCGCGTCGGCCACACCATCAGCGCGGGCCTGATCGTCGGCGGCGACCTGTTCCGCGGTGTCAACGGCAAGGCCGGACAGATCGGGCACGTCACGATCGACGAGAACGGGCCGATCTGCCGGTGCAGCAACCGCGGATGTCTCGAGACCTACGCAGGCGGACCGGCGCTGCTGTCCCTCTTCCCGCCGAGCGAGGGGATGCAGCGGCTCGGCGATCTGCTCCAGGCCGCCGAAGCCGGCGACGGCAGCTCCCGCCGCGTGATCGCCGACGCCGGCCGCCACATCGGCATCGCGGCGGCGAGCCTGTGCAACCTCTTCGACCCGGAGCTCATCGTCGTCGGAGGCGACCTGGCGCAGGCGGGCGAGATCCTGATGGCGCCGATGCGGCACTCGCTCGAGCGCAGCGCGCTCCCGTCGGCGGGCGGGCTGCCCGAGATCGTCGGCGCGTCCTTCGGCGAATGGGCCGAGACGCGCGGGGCGATCGCGATCGCGCTCGACCATGTGACGGTGGACGCGCAAGCACTCCCCCACACGGCGTAGCCCATGGCGATGTCGAGATCAGGACGCGAGGTTCTGAGGAAGGCGCTCGGGCGCGCGGCGGCCGCGGTCCTCGCCGTGGTGGTGGCCGGATCGGCCGCCGGCTGCACCTCGCCCGCTCCGAGTCCGTCGGTGAGCGATGGATCGGGAGCGATCGCGCTCCTCCTCCCCGAGGCGAAGACGGCGCGGTACGAGACGTTCGACCGGCCGTTCTTCGAAGCGCGCGTGGCCGAGCTGGGCGATTACGACGTGCTCTACGCCAACGCCGACCAGGATGCCGCGAAGCAGCAGCAGCAGGCCGAGTCGGCACTCGCCGCCGGAGCCGGGGTGCTCGTGCTCGACCCCGTGGACGCGAACGCGGCGGTGAGCATCGTCCGGTCGGCCAACGCCAAGGGCGTGCCGGTGGTGTCGTACGACCGCCTCATCGCCGGGGGCGACCTGGCGTACTACATCTCGTTCGACAACGAGAAGGTCGGGGTGCTGCAGGCGACGGCGTTCGTCGAGGCCGTCGAGGCAGCGGGTGAAGGCACCGGCATCCTCATGGTGAACGGCTCCCCCACCGACAGCAACGCGGCGCTCTTCCGCCGGGGTGCCCACTCGGTCATCGACGAGAGCGGCCTGCAGGTGCTCGCCGAGTACGACACTCCCGACTGGAGCCCCGACAAGGCCCAGGACTGGGTGGCCGGCCAGATCGCGCAGTACGGCGACGAGATCGCGGGGGTCTACGCGGCCAACGACGGCACGGCAGGAGGCGCGGTCGCGGCGCTGAAGACGGCGGACGTCGACCCCTTCCCCATCGTGACGGGCCAGGATGCCGAGCTGACGGCGCTGCAGCGGATCGTCACGGGCGACCAGCACATGACGGTCTACAAGGCCATCAAGCCGCAGGCAGAACTGGCGGCCGAGGTCGCCGTCGCGCTCCTGCACGGCGAGGAGGTGACCGCCCCGATGAAGATCGACGGCGTTCCGACCACGCTTCTCGAGCCCGTCACCGTGACCGTCGACAACATCGTCGAGACCGTCGTCGCCGACGGCTTCTGGACGGTCGACGACATCTGCACGCCCCAGTACGCCGATGCGTGCGCGGCGGCGGGCATCGAGTAGGGTCCTGAGCTTGGGCAGGAGGGCATGACCGGATGTCGATGACACAGCCACGGGCGGGGCGATCGCGCGAACGGGTGCTCACCATGCGCGGGATCGGCAAGCACTTCGGCGCCGTCAAGGCGCTCACCGACGTCGACTTCTGGGTCAACGAAGGCGAGGTCGTGGCCCTGGTCGGTGACAACGGCGCCGGCAAGTCGACGCTGGTGAAGGTGCTCGCGGGCGTCCACGAGCCCGATGCGGGCACGATCGAGTTCGACGGCGACGTCGTGGTGATCCCGAGCCCTGCCGATGCCCAGGAGCTCGGGATCGCGACCGTGTTCCAGGACCTCGCCCTGTGCGACAACCTCGATGTCGTGGCGAACCTGTGGCTCGGCCGCGAGCTGCGCGACGGCATGGGGCTCGACGAGGTCGACATGGAGCAGCGCACCTGGACGCTCCTGCGCGAGCTCTCCGCCAAGATCCCCTCCGTGCGCGTGCCGGTCGCTTCGCTCTCCGGCGGCCAGCGCCAGACCGTCGCGATCGCGCGGTCGCTGATCGGCGACCCCCGCGTGGTCATCCTCGACGAGCCCACCGCCGCGCTCGGCGTCGCCCAGACGGCCGAAGTGCTCAACCTCATCGAGCGCCTGCGCGAGCGCGGGCACGGAGTGATCCTGATCAGTCACAACATGGCCGACGTGATGGCGGTCGCCGACAGGGTGGTCGTGCTGCGGCTGGGCCGCAACAACGGCGTGTACAACGTCGCGGACGTCACCAGCGAGACGCTCATCGCGGCGATCACGGGAGCCGCCGACAACAGCGCGTCCCGCCGGGCGGCCGAGCGCCCGGCACCGCGTTCGCCCGCCCAGCCCGCCCCGTCGGCAGTGGCGGGGGCGACGGATGCCTCGGCCGCCGCCGGCGAAGACGCGCCGGCCGAGCAGCACGACGCCGAGATCATCCGCATGCCGCGGGGCCGGTCGCGCCCGGCGACCGACCCGAAGGGCGGTCGCCCGTGAGCCGCGACGAGCGCGTCCTCGCCGATGCACCTGAGGACGAGCGTCTGCTGAGCGTCGCCGGCGTCCGCAGCGCCGTCGACGCGCTCTTCAGCCGCATCCGAGGGGGCGACCTGGGCGCCGCGCCCATCGTGGTCGGCCTCGCCGTCATCTGGCTGATCTTCCAGCTGCTGAACCCGGTGTTCCTCTCCAGCGAGAACCTGAGCAACCTGACGATGCAGTCCGCCGCGATCGGCACGATCGCCCTCGGCGTCGTGCTCGTCCTGCTGCTCGGCGAGATCGATCTCTCCGTCGGGTCGGTGTCGGGCCTCGCGGCGGCGGTGCTGGCGGTGACGTTCGTGCAGCTGCACTGGCCGCTGGTTCTCGCGCTCGTGGCGGCCGTCGCCGCCGGGTGCCTCGTCGGGCTGCTGTACGGGTTCCTCTACACGCGGTTCGGGCTGCCGAGCTTCGTCATCACGCTGGCGGGCCTGCTCGGGTTCCTCGGACTGCAGCTGTGGGTGCTCGGCGACACCGGCACGATCGGCCTGCCGTTCGACTCCTGGATCGTCGAGTTCGCTCAGGACATGTATCTGCCACCGTGGGCGGCGTACGGACTCGTCGTCGCGTCGGTCGGCGCGTACGCGTGGGTGCTGCTGCGCCGCGCACGGCGCCGCGCAGCGGCCAACCTGGTCAGCCAGGGCAACCTGGAGATCGGCCTGCGGTGCGGGACCCTCCTCCTCTTCCTCCTCGCCGCGACGTGGTATCTGAACCTCTACCGGGGCGTCGGCGTGATGTTCGTCTTCTTCCTCGCGCTCATCGTCGTGATGAACCTCGTCCTCACGCGCACGCGCTGGGGTCGCGCGGTCTACGCCGTGGGCGGCTCGGTGGAGGCGGCGCGGCGCGCGGGCATCCGGGTCGACCGCATCTACCTGTCAGTCTTCGCGATGTGCTCGACCTTCGCCGCGGTCGGCGGCATCCTGGCGGCCGCCCGGCTCGCGTCCGCGAGCCAGAGCTCGGGGACCGGCGACACGAACCTCAATGCGATCGCGGCAGCGGTGATCGGCGGCGCCAGTCTCTTCGGCGGGCGCGGAACGGCGTTCTCGGCACTGCTCGGGATCTTCGTGATCCAGTCCATCTCGTCGGGACTGACCCTGCTCAACCTCGACTCCTCCGTGCAGTTCATGATCACGGGCGCCGTGCTCGTGCTCGCTGTGATCGTCGACTCGATCTCGCGTCGGACGCGTGCCGCCACCGGCAGAGCCTGAGTCGCCTGCATTCATTCGACAAACACGCACGGCTGACGTCGGCGTATGGACTGCGCATTCTGCACGCCTTCGGGAAAGTTCGGAGCCATTGTGCACCGAAACTTTCGCACGCCCTCCCCGCGCCGACGTTGCGGACTCCATGTGCGCCCGGCGTTGCCAAAGCGTTACGTTCAAGACTTGACGCCAAGAACCGATCACGGAAATGATCTCATCAAGCGCGAAGTGCAGCAGGGACGATCCTGGGGTTCGCGCACTTCAATGACGAAAGGCGAATGATGAAGAAGTCTTCACTCCTCGCCGTCGCGGCCCTCACGGGTGCTGCAGCGGTGATGCTCGCGGGCTGTGCCGGCAACACCGGCGGCACCCCGAGCGAGAGCGACGGCGGCAACGGTGGCGAGGCCACCGGCGGTCGTGCATGTGTGATCCTGCCCGACGCGGCCTCGTCGCCGCGCTGGGAGAACTTCGACGCGAAGTACCTGCAGGAGGGCCTGGAGGAGGCCGGTTTCGAGACCGACATCCAGAACGCCCTCGGTGACGTCAACAAGTACTCGACGATCGCCGACCAGCAGCTCGCACAGGGCTGCGGCGTGATGCTGCTCGTTGACTACCAGGGCGCCGCCGAGGCCGTAGCCACGAAGGCCAAGGCCGAGGGCATCCCGGTCATCGCATACGACCGCCCCTTCGCCGGTGCCGACTACTACGTGTCGTTCGACAACACCGAGGTCGGCCGCATGCAGGGCCAGACGGTCCTCGACGGTCTCGAGGCCGCCGGCGTCGACCCGGCCGAGGCGACCGTGGTCTACATGGGCGGCGACCCGACCGACGGCAACGCCGCGATGTTCAAGTCCGGAGCGGTCGAGGTCATGGAGGCCGCCGGAATCACCCCGGCCGCCGAGCCCCCGGGCGTGTGGGACCAGGCCAAGTCGCAGACCAACTTCGAGCAGGCCCTCACCTCGCTCGGCGGAAAGGTCGACGGCGTGTGGGTCGCCAATGACACGAACGCCGCCGGCGTCATCAAGGTGCTGCAGGACAACAACCTGAAGGGTGTCGCCGTCTCGGGCCAGGACGCCAACGTCGCGGGTCTGCAGAACATCCTCCTCGGCTGGCAGACCGCCACGGTCTACAAGCCGGTGAAGGACGAGGCGACCGCGGCCGTCGAGACCGCCATCGCCCTGCTCAGCGGTGAAGAGGTCGAGACCGAGGCAGAGCTGGAGGACGGCACGCCGTACATCCAGGTCACGCCGATCCTCGTCGGGCCGGAGCAGGTCAAGGACGTCATCGCCGCGGGTGACGCGTCGTACGACGACGTGTGCACCCCCGAGGTCATGGCGGCCTGCGAAGAGTACGGGGTCACCGAGTAAGTTATCCGTCAAAGCCGCGAGGGCGTCGCGTCGTCGAGGCGCGGCGCCCTCGCGCGCTACCGGCACTCGGCAAGGAAGCGAGTATGTCTCAGACGATCACAGCCACAGAGCCGATCATCGAATTGGTCGGCGTCAAGAAATCGTTCGGTCCGGTCAGCGTCCTCAAGGGCGTCGACCTCAAGGTGTACCCCGGCAAGGTGACCGCCCTCGTCGGCGACAACGGTGCCGGCAAGTCCACGCTCATCAAGGGTCTCGCGGGCGTGCAGCCCTACGACGAGGGCGAAGTCCGCATCGACGGCGAGCATCGCGATCTGCACACGCCGAGGGATGCCTCGGGCCTGGGCATCGAGGTGGTGTACCAGGACCTCGCCCTGTGCGACAACCTCGACATCGTCCAGAACATGTTCCTGGGCCGCGAGGAGACCTCGGTCGGAACGTTCGACGAGGGACGCATGGAGAAGGACGCGTCCGACACGCTGCGGTCCCTCTCGGTGCGCACCGTCAAGTCGGTGCGGCAGAAGGTGTCGAGCCTGTCGGGCGGTCAGCGTCAGACCGTCGCGATCGCGCGCGCGGTGCTGAAGAAGGCGCGCGTAGTGATCCTCGACGAGCCGACGGCGGCCCTGGGCGTCGCGCAGACGGAGCAGGTGCTCAACCTGGTCAAGCGCCTGAGCGACCAGGGTGTGGCGGTGATCCTCATCAGCCACAACCTCGCAGACGTGTTCGAGGTGGCCGACGACATCGCCGTGCTCTATCTCGGTCAGATGGTCGCACAGATCCCGACGGCCGAGACCACCCGTGACGACGTCGTGGGGTACATCACCGGAACCAAGACCCTGGGCGGCGTCAGCATCGTCGACACGTCCACGCTTCGCACCGAGGAGGGGGCGCTATGAGCAGCAATGCGACTCGCACGGAAGCCGCGCCCGATCCGCTTGCGAGCGACCTGATCGGCAGCGGCGTCGAGGGCGGCGTGGCCGACCAGGCGCGCGCCTGGTGGCAGCGCGTGCGCGGTGGAGACATGGGGGCACTCCCCGCCATCGGCGGACTCGTCGTGCTCGGCATCCTGTTCACCGCGCTGAGCCCGTTCTTCCTCACCGAGCGCAACTTCGCCAACCTCCTCAACCAGGCCGCCACCCTCGTGGTGCTCGGCATGGCGCTGGTGTTCGTGCTGCTCCTGGGCGAGATCGACCTGTCGGCGGGTGTGACCGGCGGTGTGGGCATGGCGCTGTTCGTGGTGCTGAACTCGCAGTTCGACGTACCGTGGCCGCTCGCCCTGCTCATCGGCTTCGGCTTCGGGTTCCTCATCGGCGCGTTCATCGGCTTCTTCGTCGCGAGGGTCGGGATTCCATCGTTCGTCGTGACGCTGGGTCTGTTCCTCGGCCTGCAGGGCCTGGCGCTCGTCATCATCGGACCGGGCGGACTGTTCCGCGTCGAGGTGCCCGAGCTCATCGCGCTGCAGAACGGCAATCTTCCGGTCTGGGCGGGCTGGGTCATGCTCGCCGTCATGCTGGCCATCTCGGCGGGCACGTCCTTCTGGGATCGCTCGCGGCGCACCCGGGCAGGCGTGCCGAACCGGGCGATCTCGCTCGTGTGGATCAAGCTCGCCGTCATCGCCGTCGTCGGCGGAGCGGTGGTCTTCATCCTCAACCAGGACCGCGGCCAGTCGGTCAACGCGGTGCAGGGCGTGCCCAACGTCGTGCCGATCGTGCTGGTGATCCTCTGGATCGGGACGTTCGTGCTCGACCGCACCAAGTTCGGCCGCTACATCTACGCGATCGGCGGCAACGCCGAGGCCGCCCGTCGCTCGGGCGTCAAGGTGCGCTGGATCAAATGGTGGGCGTTCGTGATCTGTTCGAGCCTGGCCGTGTTCTCGGCGCTGCTCAGCGTGTCGCGCGTCGGCACCGTCGATGCGACCGTCGGACGTGACATCGTCCTGTCGGGCGTGGCGGCGGCCGTCGTCGGCGGCGTCAGCCTCTTCGGCGGCAAGGGACGCCTCATGCACGCCGCGATCGGCGCGCTCGTGATCGCGACCATCACGAATGGCCTCGGACTGCTCAACCTGCCGGCCGGCGTCAACCTGCTCGTCACCGGCGGCGTGCTGATCCTCGCCGCCACCGTCGACGCCCTGTCGCGCCTGCGCGGCAGCGGTGTGCGAACCTAGCGGCTGGTCGTCGAGGGGCGTCGGGCGGAGCATCCGTCCGGCGCCCCTCGCGCTTCCCGGCGTCGCCGGGCCGGACGCAGGCAACACGCCGAACGGACCCTCGCGCGGTCCGAGTGAGCGGCCGCATTTCCTGAATCTGGCGCATCGGGCGGGAGCGGGGGTCTCCGGGTGGCCTTCAGCCCGCGACCGCGAGGATCTCCTCCACCCACGCGGGAACGAGCTCTCCCGCGCGCCCGACGCGCGCGTCGTGGAACGGCACGAGAGCGTCGCTGGGCTCGAGGTTGAGCTCCACCGTCCGGGCGCCGAACGCAGCCGCGAGCGCCACGTAGCCGGCCGCCGGGTACACCGCGCCGGACGTGCCGATCGACACGAAGACGTCGCACGCGATGACGGCCGCCTCGATGCGGTCGAGCTCGTAGGGCATCTCGCCGAACCAGACGACGTCGGGGCGAAGCATCCGCTCCCCGCACGCCGGGCAGGGCGGGCGCGGTTCGAGGTCCTCGTCCCACGCCGGGCGGGCGCCGCACGCGCGGCAGAGCGCCCGCCGCAGTTCGCCGTGCATGTGCACGACGCGACTCGACCCGGCGCGCTCGTGCAGGTCGTCCACGTTCTGCGTGACGACCAGCAGATCCTCTCCGACCGCCCCTTCGAGCCGGGCGAGCGCCCGGTGCGCGGCGTTGGGGGCGACGGATGCCACGGCCCGCCGCCGCTCGTCGTAGAACCGCTGCACGAGGCCGGGGTCGCGCTCGAAACCTTCCGGGGTCGCGACGTCCTCGACGAGGTGGCCCTCCCAGAGCCCGTCGGCGTCGCGGAACGTCGGAACGCCGCTCTCCGCCGAGATGCCGGCTCCGGTGAGGACGACGATCCGCATGAGTCCAGTGTGCCCGCTCGACAGGGCGGAGGCCCGGACCGCGTGTGCGGCCCGGGCCTCCCTGCGGTGATGCGGACTACTTCAGCTTGAAGCTCGCCGAGATCGTCGAGCCGTCCTGCGTCGTCATGGTGACGATGTAGCACGCGCCCGGCAGCTTCGGCGTCTGCCAGTTCTGGATGTACTGGCCGCCGGTCGTGTCGTAGCGCAGCGCCGTGCCGCCGGTCGTCGTGAACTCGATGTCGTCCGTTCCGACGGTCGTGCCGCACGTGACCTTCTTCTGCACGAACGACAGGATCGCCGACGTCGCCGTGAGCTCCGTCGAGCCGGCGAACACCTCGAACTTCAGAGGAACCGTCGATCCGCCCTTCACGGTGTTCATCACGCTGCCCATGTCGACCGGCTGGAAGAACCCGCTGAGCCGCCACGCCGACACCGAGTACGACCGGCTGGCGGTCGCGGTGTTGCCCGCGCCGTCGGTGGCCGTCGCGGTCATCGTGTGCGAGCCCACCGTCGTGCCGTGACCGGTGACCTGGCACGCGACGGAGCCCGAGACGATGTCCGTCGCGGTGCAGGTGGCCGCCGCCGGCACCGCGCCGAACACGTGCGAGCTGCCGTCGGCCGGCCCGCCGGCCCAGGAGATGACAGGCTTGGTCGTGTCGATCACGCTGACCGTGAAGGTCTCGCTGTCCGCGTTGCCGCGCGCGTCCTCCGCGACACAGGTCACGGTGGTGGTGCCGAGCGCGAAGGTGCTGCCCGACGCGGGGGTGCAGGCGGGCGTGACCGGCCCGTCGACCAGGTCGCTCGCCGTGGCCGTGTAGGCGACGGTCGCACCGGCCGCGCTTGTGGCCTCCACCGGCGCGAGAACGGGGACGGTGATCGCCGGAGCAGTCGTGTCCTGCACCGTCACGATGAAGGTGTCCGTCGTGGAGTTCTCGTCGTCGTCGGTGGCGACGCACGTGACCGTCGTCTCGCCGAGCGCGAACGTGCTGCCCGACGCGGGGGTGCAGGCGGGGGTGACCGAACCCGCCACGATGTCGGTGGCCGTCGCCGCATAGGTGACCGGTGCCCCGTCGGGGCCGGTCGCTTCCGCGGTGAGGTCGCCGGGAACGGTCAGGGCGGGCGGGGTCGTGTCCTGAACGATGACCTCGAACGAGCCCTCGCCGACGTTGCCCGAGAAGTCCGCGGCCGTGCAGCCCACGACGTGGGTGCCGATCGCGAAGACCGAGCCCGCCTCGGGCGAGCACACCGGCGTGACGTCCTGGTCCACGGTGTCCGTCGCGGTCACGTCGTACCCCACGACGGCGCCGGAAGGCCCGGTCGCCTCGCGCACGATCGTGTCCGGAACGTGCACGATGGGCGTGGTGGTGTCCTGGACCACGACGTGGAACGTGGCCGTCCCCTCGTTGCCGGAGTCGTCGGATCCGGAGCACGTGACCAGCGTCGAGCCGAGCGCGAAGACCGAGCCCGACGCGGGCGAGCATGCCGTCGTGATGTCCTGGTCGACGATGTCCGTCGCCGGAGCGTCGAAGGTCACGGTGGCGCCCTCGGGGCCGGTCGCCTCGACCGTCTTGTCTGCCGGGACGTGGATGATCGGCTCGGTCGTGTCGCGGACCGTCACGTCGAACGACGCCGAGCCCTCGTTGGCCGCGCCGTCCACGGCGGTGCATTCCACCGCGGTGGTTCCCAGCCCGAAGACGGTCCCGGCCGGCGGAGCGCACGTCGGCACCAGAGCGCCGCTCACGGTGTCGGAAGCCGAGGCGGTGAAGTCCACGGTCGCGCCACCCGGGCCGGTGGCCTCCTCGACGATGTCGTCCGGCACGTCGACCACCGGGTCGGTCGTGTCCACGACGACGATCTCGAAGGAGGCGTTCGACTCGTTGCCTTCGGCGTCGGTCGCCGAGCACTCGACGACGGTCTTCCCGAGCGGGAAGGTCCCACCGGACGCCGGCGCGCAGTCCGCGGTCGCGGCGCCGCTCACGAGGTCGTCGGCTGTCACGTCGTAGGTGACGACGGCACCCGCGGGCCCGGTCGCCTCTTCGGTGATCGTCGAGGGCACCGTGATCGCCGGGCCGGTGGTGTCGAGCACGGTGATCGCGAAGGAGCCGGTCGCCGTGTTCCCGGCGCCGTCCGTGACCTCGCAGTTCACCTGGTGGGATCCGAGCCCGAACGTGGCGCCCGACGCGAGCACGCACGACGGCGTGAGCGAGCCGCTCACGAGGTCGCTCGCCGTCGCCGTGTACGAGACCGCGGCGCCATCGGGGCCGGTCGCTTCCGCGGTGGTGGTCGCGGGAAGCGTGAGCACGGGGAGCGTCGTGTCCTGCACCGTCACGCTGAACGACGCCGCGCCGAGGTTGCCCGCGGCGTCGGTGGCCGTGCACTCGACGGTCGTGCTGCCGAGGGCGAACGTCGAGCCGGATGCCGGCACGCACGTCGTCGCACGCACACCGCTGACGGCGTCGTCGGCCGATGTCGCGAACGTCGCGACCGCCCCGCTCGGGCCGGTCGCCTCCAGCACGATGGGCGTGGGCACCGTGACGACAGGGGCGACCTGATCGATCACGTGCACGGTGAACGACGCGTTCGCCGTGTTGCCCTCGGCGTCTGCCGCGGCGCACTCGACGGTGGTGTCGCCGAGGGCGAGAAGGGAGCCGGAGGCGGGTTCGCACACGACGGGGACGGCGCCGTCGACGAGGTCGGTCGCCGACGTCGCGAAGGTGACCTCGGCACCGTCCGGACCGGTCGCCTGTACGGAGAACTCGGCCGGAACCACGAGGCTCGGCTGCGTGGTGTCGGAGATCACGACCGAGAAGGTCGACGACCCGGTGTTGCCCGCGGTGTCGGTCGCCGAGCACGTCACCGTGGTCGATCCGACGGCGAAAGCGGTGGCGGAGGCGGGCGAGCACGTGACCGCAGGTGAGCCGGCGACCGCGTCGGTGGCGGTCGGGTTCGTCCAGGTCACGACGGTGCCGGAACCGGTCGCCTCCATCGCGACGTTCGACATCGCGCCGACGGCGGGTGCGGTGGTGTCCCGCACGATGACGTTGAAGGAGCCGGTCGCGGTATTGCCGGCGGCGTCGGTGGCCGAGCACGAGACGGGGGTGGTGCCGAGCGGGAAGACCGAACCCGACGCCGGCGTGCAGCCCACGGTCGGCGGGATCGGATCGGTTTCATCTGCGGCGGTTGCCGCGTAGGTCACCGTGGCACCCGCGGCGCTCGTCGCTTCGACGGTCTGGTTCGCCGGGAGAGCGAGCGCCGGGGCGGTGGAGTCGAGGATGCACTTCTTGGTCGTCCAGGTGACGGTGACCGAGGCCGTCCCCGTCACGGGCTGACCGGCGTTGTTCGTGCCGGCGTAGGTCAGGGAGATGCTGCCGGTGCCGCCCGCTGCCTTGGCCGGCAGCGTCACTGCGAGCGGGAGTGTCTCGCTGCTGATCGTGCCTGTCGCGAAACCCTGCCACCCCGTGGCGACCCGGATGACGCTGTCTCCTCCCGGCCACGACGTCGTCATGCCGGCGGACGCGACCACCCCGGAGAGGGTCACGTCGGAGTTCCCGGCGAAGACGTTGTTCGTCTGGTTGTTGTTCGCGTTGCCCTGGCGTCGCGCGCCGACGAGCACGGCGAAGTCCACGGGCTTGTCCGTACAGGCGGCCACCTGAGCCGCGTTCTGGTCGACGGGTATCAGATTGTCGCCGTCGATCCAGACCTGGTCCGCGAAGGCGACAGAGCCGCCTCCGACCACCAGAAGTGCCGCCACAGCGAGCGCGACCCCATTTTTGAGCGCACGAGAAAGCGCCATGGTGAATCCCCATTCTCCCCACCGAGCGCGCGTCGTCCTCGACGCGGGCCCAGTCCCAGCCCACATCGTCGCACGCCGCTTGCAGGCGGCGATACGTCTGCGACCTCAGCCTCCGCTCAGGCCTTGCTCAGGACCGGCTCAGCCCTTCAGCAGCGCGCGGAGGGAATCGATGGTGTCGGCGTCGTGCGGAGTCTTGTCGGGCCGGTATCCCTTGACGCGGGCGAAGCGCAGGGCGACGCCCCCGGGATAGCGCGTGGACCGCTGCACGCCGTCGATGGCGATCTCGACGACGGTCTCTGGGCGAACGTGCACGGCGGACGACGAGCGATGGGTCTCGATGGCCGGGAAGTGCTCCGTCTGCCACCGCAGCAGCTCATCGGTCAGTCCCTTGAAGGTCTTGCCGACCATCACGAAGCCGCCGGGGTCGCCGAAGGCGCCGTCGCGATCGAGCGCACCGAGGTGCAGATTCGACAGCATCCCCGTCCGCCGCCCCGAGCCCCATTCAACGGCGAGCACCACGAGGTCGAACGTCAGCACGGGCTTCACCTTGAGCCAGCTCTTCCCCCGGCGACCCGCCGCGTACGCCGACGCGACACCCTTCACCATGACCCCCTCGTGGCCGGCGGCGAGCGCCTCCCGCGAGAACTGTTCGGCCCGAGCGGGGTCGTCGGTGACGACACCCGGGATGCGCGACGGTCCGGCCACCCGGTCGAGCGCCTCGAGGCGCGTCGAGAGCGGCTCGTCGATCAGGTCGCGGCCGTCGAGGTGCAGGATGTCGAAGAACCAGGGTCGCAGGAGAACGGATGCCTCGCCCTCCGTCCCGAAGCGGGCCATCGTGTCCTGGAACGGCCGGGGAGCGCCCTCTTCGTCGAGCGACAGCGTCTCACCGTCGAGGATCACCTCGTCGGCGGGAAGCTCGCGCACCGCGTCGACGATCTCGGGAACGCGATGGGTGATGTCGGCCAGGTTGCGGGTGTAGACGCGCACATCATCGCCGTGCCGGTGCACCTGGATGCGCGCACCATCGAGCTTGTACTCGACGGAGGCGAGACCGCCGATGCTCTCGAGTGCCTCGCTGGTCGAGCCGGCCGTGGAGGCGAGCATCGGCATCACCGGCCGTCCGACGACGAGTCCGACGGCTTCCAGCTCGCCCGGCGCGCCGTGCAGTGCGAGAAGGGCGGTCTCACCCAGGTCGCCCGACAGCATGGCCGCGCGGCGGACGGCCGAGGCATCCGCCCCCGCTGCCTTGGCGACCGCGTCGAGGAGCACCCCCTCGAGGGCGCCGGTGCGCAGCTCACCCAGGATCACGCGGGCGAGGAAGTCCCACTCCCCCGGCGTGGCCCGCGAGGCGAGCGCCTCGAGCTGTGTGCGCCGGGACGCCACCGAGCCCGCGCCGTCCGCCGTGGCGAGAGAAGCGAGCGCGGCATCGACCTCGGCGATCGTGAGGCTCGGCGCGGACGCGTGCGTCGTATCGACCGCCTGGAGACTGCGCCAGCCGACGCCGATCCTGCCCTGCCGTGGGCTCGCGACGAGGAACCCGATCGCCGGTGCGACCTCGTCGGGTGCCAGGCCCCGCAGCAGCTCGGCGAGCGCCGTCACCTTGGCGAGCCGGGACGAGGTCGCGCCGACGGTCTCGGCGGCATCCACGACGGACGAGAGCAGCATCCCTGAAGTCTCCCACCGCCCGGCGACACCGCGGGAGGCTTGCGTCGTGCCGCCATCAGCAGGCACAGACAGCGGGGTCGTGCGGTGGACCCGTCATCCGCACGACCCCGCCCGTCTCAGCTGCGGGCCGTACCCGTCAGCCTGCTCCGCACGTGCGGGCGGCGTAGCTCGCCGACTCGTCCTGCGAGATGTCCTCGCCGTCGACCGTCGCGGTCACCTCGGCCGTCACCTCGCCCGCCGGCATGGCGGCCAGGCGGGTCGAGAACGCCGCTGAGGCGGACGCGCCGGGCGCGACGGTCAGCGTCTTCGCGCCGTAAGGCGTCGACACGGCCACGACCGCCGGCACCTCATCGCTGTTGCGCGCGGTCGTCGTCAGCACGGACTTCCCGGCGACGCACCGGGTCGCGACGGACAGCTCGACGTCCACCGCCGGCGCGACCGCGGCGGCCGCCCACGCCTCGAACTCGAGGATGCCGCTGGACCCGCCCGCGCTCGCCGAGCCCCACGCCTGCATGACGGCGCGCAGCTTCGTCGTCGTCACGGGAGCGAAGGTCACCTCGTTGATCGCGGTCGACGATCGGCCGTACGCGCCGGCGGCGACGACATCCTTCCACTGCCCGGTCGCGAGATCGACGTACTGCAGCTTCCACTCGCGCGGCGGGATCATGCCCGCATTCGCGGTGTCGGCGGAGTCGCGGAAGAACAGCACTCCCGCCTTGTCGACGGTCACGACGCGATCCCATTCGAGCTGCACCCACTGCTCGCCGACGTTCGGCCACGTGCCCCACGATGCGCCCGTGAGCGCCCCGTCGTTCACGGCGGTCACCGAGTTCCACGACGACGTGTACGACGCGGTCGCGGTCGCGATCGGGGCGATGTTGCCCTCGAGCGGCGCGTCTGGCGACAGCGGCACCGACACCGATGCGAGCGCCGAGACGTTCCCGGCGGCGTCCTTCGACCGCAGGTACACGACGTGCCGCTGCTCGTCGACGGCCACCGGCCCCCCGTAGGCCTGCCAGCCCGTCGGCGCGTCGATCGCGTACTCGATCCCCGCGGCGCCCGATCCGGTATCGGCGGCGGTCGCGCGCACGGTGCGCGCGGCGATGTCGAGGGTCCCGGTCACGGTCGGCCTGGTCGCGTCGATCTTGACGGAGAGGGATGCCTCGTCCGACACGTTCGCCGCGGCATCCGTCGCCCGCGCCTTCACCGCGTGGGTGCCGTCTCCGGTCACGGAGGCCTCGGCGTAGCGCACGTTCTCGCTCGCCTGCCAGGCGCCGGCGTCGACCGCGATCTCGATGCGCGTGCGCACGTCGCGGTCGTCCTCGGCGGTGGCACGCACCGTCACGGGTGACAGGTACCAGCCGTTCGCCCCTTCGACGCCGGCCGCGGTGAGCGCGACCGTGGGAGCCTCGGCGTCGAGCGTCTCGCCGTGCACCTCGAGCTCGGAGAGCGCGACACCCGACGAGCCCGCCGCTGTGAGGGCGACGCGCACGCCGCTCGCCGTGACGGCGTCGAATGAGGCGGTGCTGCCCGCTCCGGCCGCGATCGGGAAGCCGTCGGCACCGGTCACGTCCTGCCACTGCCCGTCGACCTTCACCTGCACGTTCCACGACTCGGGTGCGGCGACGCCGTCACCGGTCCAGAAGTGCGCGGTGACGCCGTCCACGCGGACCGGTTCGGCCCACGCGTAGCCGGCCCAGCTCGATCCGCCCGCCGACCACACCGGGTGGGTGGCGCCGGTGTACGCGATCGCCTCGTCGTTGAGAGCCTCGACCGCTCCCGCCGCCTCGGCCTCGGGAGTGCCGGTGAGGGCGAGGTCGGCGCGCCAGGGGCTCTCACCGAGCACCGTCACGGACGCCGACACGAGGCCGGCGGCGTAGCCCTCGACGAACCCCTGCACGGTGAACTGTCCCGCCGCCGACACGTCCGCCGGATCGACGGCGTTCCAGCGCACCGGCGCCGCGAGCGTGTCGTCGCCGAAGGCGAGATCCACGGTCTCGGGGAGCTCGGGCGCCGTGCCGACGACCGTCTGCACCTCGACGGGGGCGACGGCGTCGGGCTGGTCGGCGTGGACCTCCCACTCCTCGACCGCGACGGCCGAGTACGACGGCGGGTTGGCGGCGTTCGGCGACGCGTTGATGACGGCGCGCAGGCGCGACGTGGTCACGGCGCCGAAGGTCACCTCGTGCACCGCCGTGGTGCTCGTCGGGTATCCGCTGGGCGTGGGCACGTCCTTCCACGCGCCGGCATCCCAGTACTGCAGCACCCACGACGACGGGTTGGACACGCCGTTGCCCGTTCCCGGAGCGACATCGCGCCAGAACTTGATGCGCGCGCGGTCGACGCGGACCGGGGTGTCCCAGTCGTACTGGATCCACTGCTGCGCGGGACGGTTCGCCGTCCAGCTGCCCCACATGTCCGGCGGGAGCGGGTTGGGGCGGATGATCTCGTCGTTGAGCGCCTTGATCCAGTACTGCGTCGGAATCGGCTCGTTCGAGGCCGACGCGGTCGCCCACGGCGCCACGTTCGAGCGCGGCGTCAGATTCGGTCCCTTCACCGGCGTCGGCGTGACGGGCACGATGCGCGCGGGCGTCTGGGTGTCGTCCCACTCGAGGTGGTCGATCGCGACCGAGCGGCGGAAGTGGTTGCCGCCCACGGCATCGGCGGTGTGGTAGGCCATGTACCACTCGCCCTGGAACTCCGCGATCGCGGGGTGGCTCGTCGTCGACGACACCGGGGCGAGGATGCGACCGCGGAAGGTCCACGGGCCGAGCGGGCTGGACGCCGTCGAGTACGCGATGCACGCGTGGTAGTTCGCGGGCGTGCACGTGCTCGTCGGGCCGGCGTTGTTCGCCGCGTAGGCGAGGTAGTAGGTGGCACCGCGCTTGAACAGCCACGCCGCCTCGAAGAAGCCGGTCACGCCGCTCGTGATGCTGCTCGGCGTGCCGATGCGCGTCTTCATGTCGCTCTGCAGCTCGATCGCCATGAGGCGGCTGAAGCTGCCCCAGTACATCCACACGCGGCCGTCGTCGACGAGCACGGTGGGGTCGATGTTGTGGGCGTCGTTGCCCAGGATCGACTGCGACACGATCGGCCCGCCGGCGTGATCGGTCCACGGTCCGAGCGGCGTGTTCGACACGGCGACGCCGATGCCGAACTTGTCGGATGACGTGCTGGCCGCCTCGTGCACCGGCACGTACCAGTAGAACCGGCCGTCGATGCCCTTGACGACCTGCCCGGCGTAGGCGCGCCCGGGCGTCGCCCAGTCGAACACCGTCTCGGGACGCATGAGCGAAGGGTGGTGCTGCCAGTCGCCGCCGTCGACGTCGGTGGTCGAGAACGCCTGCCACTCGTTCATGATGAAGTCGTTGGTGGTGGCGCCGGCCTCGTCGCGACCGGCGTGGATGTACAGCGTGTCGCCGTCGGCCAGCAGGCTGGGGTCGGCCGAGTAGACCGACCCGTCGCCGATGATGGGGTTCTCGGTCGCGGCGAGGCTCGCCGACGCCGGGGCGAGCGACGCGATCAGCGCCGCGACCACTCCGACGGCGAGCGCGCTCCCCGTTCTCTTGGTTCGAAAAACCACTCTGTCTCTCATTCGTCGGGCACCGCGGACGGCGGTGCGGGGGAAAAGCGGGCGTGGGTGGTGGGAAAGCGGTGCGGGTGGTGGGTCAGCGGGACGTACGTCGCCGTCGCGCGACGATCACGAAGGTCGTGGCGACGGCGACTGCGGCGGCCGCGCCTCCGGCGATCAGGACGGGTACGGGAAGAGCGGACGGCGCCGGTGCCGTCCGGTCGGGGGCGGACTCGACGGGGACGGATGCCGCGGCCTCCCGGTCTCCGGTGCTGCTGAGTGCGGTCGAGATCTCCTCGCCGTCGGTGCGGGCCACGATGTCGACGGACCCCGGATCGCTCTCGACGGGCAGGGACACGAGCGTCGTCCCGGTGCCGTCCTGACCGATCGTGAGCGTTCCGAGCGTCGTCTGGGGGGCGGCCAGCACGACCTGCCAGACCTCACCGGCCGACGCGCCGACGATCGTGACCGGGATGGGGTCGCCCGCCCCGGCCTGGCGCACCCCGACGTGGAGTACGGGCTGCGCCGAGGCATCCGTCGCCACCGTGACAGCGGGCGCGGATGCCGCCACCCCCGCGTACGCGGCGGGTGTCGTCAGCGCGACCGACAGGGCGCCGAGGGCGACCGCCGCGGCGAGCAGGGCGCGACGGGCGGGTGGGCGGGTGCGGAAGGTGCGGTTCATGACGTTCCTCTCGGGACTCGGATGCCGCCAGGGGTGCCCGCTCGGCGCGGGCACCCTGGCGTGGATCAGCAGCCGAAGGGATCGTGCGAGACGGCGTACTCCTGCGTGACCGTCTCGTCGTCGACGACCCCCGTCACCACGGCCTCGACCGTGCCCGCCGGCACGTCCTTCAGGCGCGTGGTGAAGGCCTGCGACGCCTTGGCGCCGGGTGCGACGGCGGCGAACGTCTTGGCGCCGTATGCCGTCGTGAGCGCGACCTTGACGGTCTCGTCGCCATGGTTGGCGGCGGTCGCGACGAGCACGACCTTTCCGGCGACGCATCGGCTGGTGAGGACCACCTCGACGTCGAAGGGGTCGGGCGCGCCGGCCACCTCGAAGACCTGCCACTCCTTGATGCCCAGGCTGCCCTGACCCTCGGTGGTGCCCTGTGCGTCCAGGACGAGGCGCAGGCCGGTCGTCGTGACGGGTTCGAAGGTGACGACGTTGAACTCGTCGATCTCGACCCCGTACTCCGACGTCGCCGTGACGTCGACCCACTCGCCGTTCTCGTCGAGGTACTGCGCCGTCCACTCCTCGGGGACCGCGATGCCGGCTCCGCCGGCGTCGAGGTTCTGGATGAAGTAGACGCCGAGCTCGTCGACCGTCACCGGCTCGGCCCACTCGTACTGGACCCACTGGTCGGTGATCTGCGGCCACGCACCCCACACGAACGCGTTGTCGTTCGGGTTGACGTCTCCGGACGAGGTCGGGGCGACATCGTCGTTGAGCCCGTCCACCGTGTTCCAGCCCGCCGTGTACGACGCGGTCGGCGTGGCGAGCAGCGCCACGTTGCGGCGGTGCGTGCCATCCGACTCGGGCACCTCGACGTCCGTGACGGCCGAGACGTTGCCCGCCTCATCGGTCGCCCGCAGGTGCACCACCGTCGCCTCGAGCCCGACGAGGATCGTGCCGGTGTATGCGATCCACTCCTCGTCGTCGTCGATGCGGTACTCGAGGGCGTCCACGCCGGAGCCGGCATCGGCGGCCGTCGCCTTGACGGTGCGCGCGGTCGCGTCGGCGGCCGGGGTGAGCGTCGGCGCGGTGGTGTCGATGCGGAAGGTCGTCTCCACGACGGGCGAGACGTTGCCCGCGTCGTCGGTCGCACGCGCCCGCACGGTATGGGCGCCGTCCGCCGTGACGGAGACCGCCGCGGTGTAGGCCGTCCACGCTCCGCCGTCGACCTGCACCTCGAGCGAGGGCGACGTGTCGCGGTTGTCGGTCGCCGAGGCGGTGACGTTCACCGCGCCGGTGTGCCAGCCGCCGGCCGGAGCCTGCGGGGAGAACGACACCGTCGCGACGGGAGCCGTCGTGTCGGGGCCCTCGCCGCCGCCCTCGCCGACCGTCACGGTCGCCGTCGCGGCCTTGGTGCCCGCGATCGCCGACTGCACGGTGCCGGCCACGGTGAAGGTGCCGTCCGTGGCGTAGTCGGCCGGGTCGACCGCCTCCCACTGCACGGGCAGGTCCTCACGGCTGCCGTCGTTGTAGAGCACGCCGACCGTCGCAGGAAGCTGCGGCGCCACTCCGGCCGCTGTCTTCACCTGCACGGCGTCCACCGAGTTGATCTGACCCGGCGCCGTGGCCCGCACCCAGATGGACGCCCTGGCCGGTACGGGCGAGCCCGCGACGATGCCGACGACGTCGAAGGTGCCTTCGGACGCGACCTGGTCCTCGGTGATCGGACCCCATGCCACGGCCTCGGCCGAGCGGCTGCCGTCGGCATAGATCGCGTCGACCTTCTCGGGAAGCTCGGGGATGTCGCCCACCGATGTCCGGACGTCGATCGGCTCGATCGCCGACGGCGCCTCGGCGAACACGCGCCACTCGCTGACGCCGACGGCCGCGTACGGGTCGGCGCCCGTCCCGGGACCGGCGGCACTGAGCACGAGGCGCAGGCGCGTGGTGGTCACGGCATCGAATGCGGTCAGGTTGGTCGCGGTGCGCGCGACGCCGTACTGGTCGGCTCCCGTCACGTCGACCCACCCGGTGCCGTTCCAGTACTGCGCCTTCCAGGCCTTGGGCACGTTGACGCCTGCTCCCGAGCTGACGTTGGTCTGGTCCGACCAGAAGGCCACTTCGGTGCTGTCGATGCGCACGGGAGTCTGCCACGTGTACTGGATCCAGCGCGTCGCCGGCCGCGAGCCCGACCACGTGCCCCACAGGTCGGTCTGCTGACCGCCCGAGTGCAGAACGCGACCGTCGTTGACCGCGTTGACGTTGTTCCAGCCGGCCGTGTACTCGGCCGTCGGCGTTCCCGACGGCGCGACGTTCGTGCCCTGCGTGGCGACCGAGCCCTGGACCGTCACATCGACCGAGCTCGACCACTCGCCGTCCGTCGACGTGAGACGCAGCACGTACGTGCCGGCCGCGGTGAACCGGGCGATCGTCGACGGCGAGGTCGGCGCGTCGAACAGCGCCAGGCCACCGGCGGGGGCGGAGACCACCGACCACTGCGACGAGAGCGTCCCGGCCGGCAGGCCGTCGTCCTTCGCCGTGCCGACGAGGTCGGCCTGACCGGGGATCGCGACGCCGGGCTTGACCCACGCCTCGACGAGCGGCGCCTGGTTGGTGCTCACCGGCGCCTCGACGCCGGTGTGGAGGAGCTGCACCTCCTTGATGCCGGTCTTCGATCCCGCGGCGTGCGTCACGGTCACGCGCAGGGCGTCACCGGTCACCTCCGGGAACTGGATGTGGTTGAAGTTCGCCTGCGGGTACACCGGCGTCCGCGCCTGTGCGGGAACCGGGTGCCACTGGCCCCCCGAGCGATACTCGACGGCGTACATCGAGGGCTCGGAGTACCCGGCGACCGTCGCGGACGACGACGTGTTGTAGAAGTACACGCGCGCGTCGTCGAAGGTCTGGGCCGAGCCGAGGTCGATCGTGATCGTGTCCTTCGCGTTCGGCGATCCGGCCGTGCCCCAGAACGGCTCGTTGATCGTCGTGCCGTTGACCGCAGCCGCCGGAGCACGCCCGGTGGCCGAGAACGTCGCCGTCGCCGCCTTGCCGGCTGCGAGGTTCGGCGAGCCGGAGCTCTGGTCCGAGGCATCCGCGCCCGCTTTGGCGAACAGGTCCACGACGCGCGCGTCGTTGCCGAAGCGCACCTCCTGCGGCGCCTTCACCGAAGCGGTGTTCGCCGCGGTCACGGTCAGCCCCTCGGCAGCGTCGACCTCACCGGTCGCCGGGTCGTAGACGACCTTGCCCAGGCCGTCCACCGTGAACGCGAGCTCGCCGTCGAGGAAGACGGAGTACCCCTCGGGCACCGCATCGCCGTAGTGGCGCTCGCCGCCCGGCGCGTCCCACGTGACCGTCAGGTCCTTGTCGCGGTATCGGATGTTGTTGGCCGTGAAGTGATCCCAGTCGATGTCGATGGGGTCGAGCTCGATCTTCGCGTCGCTGCGCGGACGCAGTCCCATCGCGTCTTCGATCATCGTGAAGTTCGTGGTGCCGAGGATCGTGTGATGGATCCACGAGCGGTAGCCGATGCGCTGCGGGTCTGCCGAGCCGTCCGACCAGAACTCGTTCTGATCGGGCAGGCGGTTGTCGCCGCCGTTCTGGTAGTGCGCCCACGCGTTCCAGTAGAGGAGCTTCTTGTACCACTCCTCGTCGATCGCATCGGTCGGATAGTCGCGCAGCACGCGCGAGAGCATGCGGAACGTCACCGTCGAGTTGATGATCGAGAAGTTGTTGCTGCCCGGGTCGCCTTCGGCCGCGGCCTCGGCCTTGTCGGCCTGGTTCGCGGTGTAGAAGGGGAAGATCGGGTACTCCTTGTCGTCCGCCCACAGGCGCAGGGCGTCGACGTAGTCGTCGGCGTAGTCGGGGTCGCCCGGCTTCGGCATCAGTCCGACGGTGAACGGGTAGTAGTTGTTGATCTCCTTCCACGGCACGTGCTCGCCGTTGTCGGCCATCGCGTGCTCGAGGAGGTTGCTGTCGGGGTTCCACAGCACGTCGAGGATCTGCTCCTTGACGTTCTGCGCGAACGCGTCCATCTCGTCCGCCTTGGCGTCGTTGCCGGCGACGCGGTAGGCGTCGGCGGCGGCCCGCGCGTTGGAGTACAGATAGGCGTTCTCGGCACGGTCCATGTAGCCCGGACGCCAGTCGAACGACACCGCGTCGGCGTCGTTGCCGGTCATGGCGCCCCAGTTGTACTCGATGAGGCCGTTGTCGTTGAAGTCGTAGGCGTCGATGAGCCCCTCGACGTCGTACTCGGCGTACTCCGCGAGGTTCTCGGCGATCGCCGTGGGCCCGCCGTGGAGCTGGTACGAGCGCCACGCCGCCTCCGAGATGTACTGCGTGTAGCTGTTGGACCAGTTCGCCGGGTCGCCGGGGTTGTCGACGAACTTGTAGCTCTTCGAGGTCTCCCCCGCCGAGACCCACGGCCCATAGGAGTAGATCGGGTCGCGGAAGTACTTCAGGTCGTCGATGAACATGCCCGTCGTCAGGACGATGGCGTTGTTGTAGCCGAGCACGCCCTCCATCGACGTCGGGAACTGGTAGTCGTTGCCCGGGATGTCGGCATCGAGGAAGTTGAACCGCATCAGCCACCAGCGGTAGAACAGCGTCTTGTCGATGTTGTCTTCGGGCGTGTCGAGGTACGGGATGTTGTCGGCCCACCACTGGTTGTAGGCGCGCACGTGCGTCGCGAAGGCGGCGGCGGGCGTGGCCGCGCGGAACGCGTCGTAATCGGTGCGCGAGGCGGGGATCTCGTTCGTGACGAGCCCGAGCTGCAGCTTGACGCTCGTGCTGCCGCCGGCGGGGACCGCGACGGTGCGCACCAGCGCCGTGCCATCGGGGGCGAAGCCGTCGCCCGAGAAGCGGGGGAAGATCGTGGTGAGGTTGTTGAGCGCCGCGACGGTGCCGGTCAGTTCCTGGCCGGCCGCGACGGTGGCATAGGGCGAAGCCGCTCGCAGTGTGACGGTCTGGGCGGCTCCGGTCGCCTTGACCTCGAGGTTCGTCACGAGCACGTTGGCGTCGGTGATGAACTTCGTCTGCACGATCTCCAGACCGGTCGCCGCGTTGCGATGGACGCTGCGCCAGTAGCTGGGCGTCTGCTTGCGCTGCGCGGTGTCCTCGGTGAGCGTCACGTTCGCGCCGTTCACCTGGGTCGCGATCGTGTAGCCGCCGCGGTTGTCGATCGACTCCCAGTACGCCAGCTGGCCCTGGAAGCCGAGTGTTCCGGGCGTGTGGGTCTTCATGAACGCGGCGCGCCCGCGAGAGAAGAGCCACTGGTTGGTGTCGTCGAAGCTGCCGGCGGTCCCGTAGCGGGCCAGCATCTCGTCGATCCAGAAATCCTTTTCGGGTGAGACGCCGGCACCGTCGGCGATGTCGCCGTCCAGGATCGCCTGCAGCTGGTTTCCCGGCGTATAGGTCACGCCGGTGGCGGGCACCGGGTTCGGGCTTCCGGTGAAGGTCGGGTAGCCGATGTCGGCGTTCGGCTCGGCGTTCGCCGCCGGCGACACCAGCAGGCATCCGCCGACCACTGCCGTCGCGGCGATGGCCGCTATGGCCGCTCGGGCCGGCTTTCGGGTGGTTGTCCAGTCCACGTCGTCTGTCCTCTCACGCACCGCTCGTCGGCGAGCGGCGTCACACGTGATTCGGACGTTAGCGGTATCAAGCACGACCCGCAATCCTTTTCGGAGATTTCGAAACGGTCCCGTCGGATGCCTCGGCGAGCGCCCTCCGGCGGAAACCGTTTACGAGACGGCGGCGGGCTCCTGCGCAGGCCTCAGAACGCCGTCGTGGAGCTCCAGGACGCGGTCCGCGCGGAGCACGATCGACGGATCATGGGTCGACAGGAGCACCGCCACGCCGTCGTCGTGAGCGATCGACGCGATGAGATCGATCATCGCCGCCGCGGTGTGGGAGTCGAGCTGACCGGTCGGCTCGTCCGCGAGCACGATGCGCGGTGATCCGGCGAGCGCACGCGCGATGCCGACTCGCTGCTGCTGGCCGCCCGAGAGCTCTCCCGGGCGCTGCGTGGCGTGGTCGGCGAGGCCGACGCGTTCGAGCAGCCGGCTGACGCGCTGCGCGCGCTCGGCGGGTTCGGTGCCGCGGATGCGCAGCGGGAGCTCGACGTTCTCCTCGGCCGACAGTGCGCCGATGAGGCCGAAGGACTGGAAGACATAGCCGATGTCATCTCGGCGCACGGCGTCGACATCGCGCTCCGGCGCATCCGTGATCACGACGTCGCCGACCCGGACGCGGCCCGTCGTCGGAGGCTGGATGCCTCCGAGAACGTGCAGGAGCGTGGTCTTGCCCGCACCCGACGGGCCCACCAGCACCACCAGCTCCCCGGCATGGAGCTCCAGCGAGGCATCCGACAGCGCGTGCACCTCACCGGCGGGGGTGCGGTGGACGACGGACAATCCGGATGCCTCGAGCACGGGTTCACTCATGCGAGCCGTCTCCTTCCTGCGCGGCGCGCCTGCGGCGGCGCGTGTCGGATCCGTCCCCCGCGTGCGAGGTCTCCGTCGTCTGCGCCGGTTCCGTGGTCTCCGGGGCGGGCGCGGCGGCGGGGGTCTGACGCCCGTCGCCGGGCCAGACGCCGACGTGGTCGGGGTTGAGCTTGAGCCTCACCCGCTCGTGCAGCGACAGCTGGTGCATGTACTCCGTCGGCAGCTGGAGGCGCCCCACCTTGTCGAGCACGACGAACTCCTCGGCCATGTCGTGCTCGCGCCCTTCGTCGTCGGTGTGCGTCCACCGCAGCACTTCGGTCGAGGTGCGCCCGTCACGGATCTGCACGGTGCGCTGCACGTGCTCCGACACGGCGGCGTCGTGCGTGACGATGAGCGCCGTCGTGCCCAGTTCGCGGTTGACGGTCTCGAACGTCGCCAGCACCTCGGCGGACGCGTGCTCGTCGAGGTCGCCCGTGGGCTCGTCGGCGAGGAGCACGCGCGGATCGTTCGCCAGCGCCACGGCGATCGCGACGCGCTGCTGCTGGCCGCCGGAGAGCTCGGCCGGCCGGCGGTCGGCGACGTCGGCGACCCCGGCGAGCTCGAGAAGTTCTCCCGCGCGTGCAGGATCGCGGCGGTCGCCGCCGATCGCGCGGGCGAGCTGCACGTTTTCGCGTGCCGACAGGTACGGCAGGAGGTTGCGGGCGGTCTGCTGCCACACGAACCCGACCACCTGGCGCCGGTAGGTCACGCGGTCGCGGGACGACAGCGAGGGCAGGTCGCGTCCGGCCACGCGCGCGGAGCCCGCCGTGGGCGTGTCGAGCGCGGACAGGATCGACAGCAGGGTGGATTTTCCGGAGCCGGATGCCCCGACCAGCGCCACGAGCTCGCCCTGCTCGACGACCAGGTCGAGCCCCTGGAGCGCCTGCACCTCGATATCGGCGACGGCGAAGATCCGCACCAGGCCCTCGCACACGATGTCGGGTTCGGTCATGTCAGTCCTCCTCGGTCCGGAGCACGGTCGCCATGGACGTCGTGCGCGCGCTGACCACGCCGCCGACGACGGCGAGGGCCAGAGCCACGACGACCACGGCGATGAGCGCCCCGCTGAGCACGGGGTCGACGGCGACGCTCGGCTGCCCGCCGCCGCCGGTGAACGGGCGAAGGTCGATCGAGGTCACCACGAGCGTCGGAAGCACGGCACCCAGCACGACGCCGCCGATGAGGGCGGTGATGCCGAGCGGCGCGAACTCCCACGCCACGACGCCGCGCGCACGCCGGCGATCCAGGCCCATGCTCCGCATGAGGGCGATGACCCGTGACCGGGCGTCGCGTGACACCCCCGCGACGAGAAGGAGCGCGACGACCGACAGCGCGACCGCGATCCCGAGCGCCGCGAAGAGCACGAAGCGAAGGGCCGACACGGCCGGCGACGCCTGGATCTCGGCCGTCGACTCCTCGAGGATGCGCACCGAATGCGCCGAGGCGACCACCTCCCCCAGCTCGTCGGCGATGGCCGGGGCATCCGCTCCGTCCGCGATGTCGACCATGGCGTTGCGCGGGAAGAACCCGAAGCCGGTGAGCGCGGCGTAGTCGGCTTCGTCCATGAGCACGAACTTCTCGGAGCCCTGGATGCCGAGGACGCGCTCGAGCGTGCCGACGACCTCGACCGGCTGCTGGACGACCGTGGCCCCCACCTCGCCGAGGTCGGTCGCGACCGCCGTCGACTCGACGATCTGGGGCGGCTGGGAGGCGGGCGCGATCAGCCCGGGTGGGAGCGCTCCGACCATCCCCCGCTGCACCTCGGCGAGCCGGTCGGTCTGGGTCACGATCACCTGGACGCTCTCGCGACCGTTCGGGCCCGTCACGCTGACGTAGTCGCCGCGGAGCACGCCGACGACGTCGTCGACACCCTCGACGGCGCGCATCCGGTCGATCATGTCGGCATCGAAATAGGGACCGGCAAGGCGGATGTCTCCGCCGACGTCCCGCTGCGCCGCGACGACGGCGCCGCGGTCGACGGTCGCCAGCACGAGCGACGAGAAGACGGCGATCGCCACCGCCACGAGCATCGCGAGGACGGCCGTCGTGCCGGCGGAGGAGTCCCGCAGGGTGCGCGCGGCGCCGACGAGGCCGACGACCCCGCGACCCCGGCGAGCGACGCGCAGCGCGGCGGCGATCGGGATCGGGTGCAGCCGCACCACGATGAGGGCCACGGCCACGGTCGCCAGTAGCGGCGCGGCGACGACGAGCGGGTCGATCCCCTCGGTCGCGGGACCGATTCCGCGCAGGAAGAGCTGCACGACGGCGACGATCGCGAGCAGGACGACGACCGCTTCGACGAGGCGGACGGCCTTGCTGCGCACGGGGGCGTCGAGGTCGGCTCGCGTGCGCTCGAGCACCGCGGGGCGGAGGGTGAGCGCGAGAGCGAGGCCGGGGACGATGCCCACGGCGACGGCCACGACGGTCGGGAGCGGTCCGGCGTCGTTCGGCGTGACCGCGACCGCGACGGCCGCGGCGACCGCGGCCGCGGGAAGCCCCAGGATGAGGCCCTCTCCGAGCAGCAGCCTGCGCAGTCGCGCCAGCGGCGCGCCGCGCGCCGACAGGAGTGCGAGATCGGAGCGCCGCCGGCGGATGATGAGCGCCGCCGCCAGCACGACGAGCGCCACGCTGACCGCGAGCGGACCCACGGCGGCGACCGCGAGGATCGCGCTCGCCGAGTTCGCCCGCGAGAGTGCGGTCGACAGGACGCCCACGATCTCGCTCTCGAATCGCACGCGCACCTGTCCGGCCTCGTCGACGGGAACGCTCGTCGAGGTCGCCGCGCGCAGGGCGGCGAGGAGCTGGACGGGCTCTGCGCCGAGCGCACCGCTCCCGTCGACGGGGTACCACAGGACCATTCCCGGCCGATCGAATTCGCCGAGGGCGGCGCGCGTCTGCGGCGCGACCCACGCGACCGAGGTGGCCCGCGGGCGACGGTTGCCGTCGTCGAACACGGTCGCCGTCAGAGATGTCGGCAGATGCGTCCAGCGGTCGTCCTCGGGATCGGTCGCCTCGACCGTCCCCACGAGCTCGAGCACCGGCGCACCGGGCTGCCAGCCACTGGTCGTCGGCGTGGCGTCGGCGCCGGGGATGCCGCGGAGCTGGCCGACGGCCCACTGCATCGTCTCGGCGGCTGCCGCGCTGAGGACGACCGGCACGGTTCCGGTGCCGTCCCACGCCTGGGGCCACTCCCCCTCGACGAGCCGCAGGTGCTGCTGCTGCTCGGGATCGGCGAGCAGCTGCACCTCCCCGAACGGCGCGTCGGGCGCAAGGTCCTCCGGCACGAAGACGACCGGCTCGCCGAACGCCGCGAATCGCGCGGGCGACACCAGCGGCTCCAGTGCGGACTCGAGGTCGTCGCGGTTCTGGGCGAGCAGCTGTCCGAGCGCCCCGAACACGTCGCCGGCGCCCTCGTCCCAGCCCGCGGTGACGTCGGGGTCGGTCGCCGGGCCGAAGCCGGGCAGGCCGATCAGGCTGGCCGACAGGTCGCGCGAGATGGCCGGCATGTCGGAGATCTGATGCGCGACCTCGGCGCGGACGACTCCGACCAGTGCACGCGGCGCGGCGGCGATCACGAACGCCGCGAAGGCGATCAGCGCCACGATGACGATGGCTGCGCTGCGCGGCGTGGCGAACCGGCGGCGGGTGAGGGCGAAGAGGCCGGGAGTCCTGGTCATTCGTCCTCCCGCAGGAGCCCGGCGAGCCGGCTGGGGGCCCGCACGCTCGAGACGATGAGGCAGAACACGGCGACGGCGATCAGAACCGCGGCGGTCAGCGTGAGCGGGTCCACCCGCAGCGGCACGGGGTAGGCCTCCGGCACGTTGCCGTACGCCGCGCGCACGAGAGGCGCCACGACCAGCCAGGCGGTGACCGCGCCTGCGGCGATCCCGCCGAGCACGCCCATCGCGACGGCGAAGAGGTCCTCCTGCGCACGAAGACGCGACGCGCGGCGGCGTCCGAGGCCCATGACCGCCAGCAGCGCCAGCTCTCGCGAGTCCGCTCTGCTGCGCGTGCGCCGCAGGATCAGCACGGCGATCGCGAGGACCACCGCGCCGGCGGCGGCGAGGAGGAACGCCCACGCCGTCCCCGCTGCGTTCTGCGCCGACCGCGGGTCGGCCACCGTCACCGCCGTCTGCGGGAACGCCGCGGCCACCGCAGCGGCGGCTGCTCCCGGGTCGCCGGTCGACAGCCAGGCCTGACTGGGCGTGATCTCGAAGGGACTCGCGAGCGTGAGGGCTGCGAGGTCGACCAGCATGCCCTCGCCGCTCGCCGTGCCCGGAAGCACGGGCACGACCTCGACGATCTCGAAGTCCGCCTCGACCTCGGGCTTGATCAGCTCGAGCGCGATGGTATCGCCGACCGCGAGGCTCATCGACGCCGCGAGCTCCGCGGTGATCACGGCGGGCACGGTCGCGGGGACGGCGGAAGAGACCACCCGGGTGGAAGGCTGCCCTGCGGCGGCCTCAGGCGCGAACAGCAGCGCGCTTTCGGACACCTCGACGTCTCCGGCTGTGCCTGGGGCAGGGCGGAAGCCGGAGAGGTCGACCTGCTCCCCCCCGCTGGTCACCGCGGTGATCTCGGCGGTTCCGGGCGCGTAGCTCAGCGGGTGGTACGCGACCGCGATCCCGGCGAGCGCCCACTCGTCGCCGGGAGGCAGGTCGAACACCACCGTCTCCTCGGCACGCACATCAGGTTCGGTGTACGTGTTGCCTTCGTCGTCCTCGACCTCGACGAAATCGGCGTTGCTAAAGAAGAACGTGTCGAGCGCTCCGGATGCCCCGGCGACCGTCACGCGCACCTGGAACGCCGGCACTCCCGGCTCGAAGACCTCGCCGTTGTGCTCCATCGGCGGGGCCGCGGGAGCCAGGAGCGACATCGCGAGCGTGTCCCCGGGGAGCACCCGCTGCGGGGCGGGAAGTCTGAGCGCCGCGGACATCGCCGCCGGGTCGATCGTGCCCTCGGCGTCGAGCATGACCTCGCCCAGCCGCGCGGACTCGACCGCGAGGATCGGGATGCGCCCCTCGGCGCCCTGCGCGCTCAGGGGGCGCGCGAGCATCGCCGCCTCGGGCGACGCCGCCGCTGCGACGTCGGCGGCTTCGACGTCGTCGGGGATCGTGCCGACCTTCACGTCGGCACCGACCCGGAGCGCCTCGGGGGCGTCGCCGAGAGCCACCAGGCTCGATGCGTAGGCAGCCGTCACCGTGATCGAGCCGATCGCGAAGGCGACCACTGTGATCGACAGAGCGTGCCGCCCCGGCCGCCGTGATGCCAGGCGCAGCGGTGTCACGGGCGAGACGCCGCGGGAGGGTCGCAGCGCCGCGGCGATCACGCGAGCCAGCGGGGTGGCCAGGGCCACGGCGAGGAGTGCCGCCAGGCCCAGGGCGAGGGCGGGCGCGAGGGCGACGAGCGGGTCGAGGATCGCGCCGCCGTCGCTGCGCGCGACCACCGGTGTGCCCGCCTGCAGGAACTGCCAGACCGCGAGGCCCGTGACCACGGCGAGCAGCACGATCGCCCCGACGTCGGCGACCGCGCGGGCTCGCGACCCTCCACGGTCGATCCCGCGCGCCGTTCCCGTCGCCGCGACGATCGCCGCCGCGACGGCGACCCCGGCCACAGCGGCCACACCCACGGCGAGGCTCACGACAGCGGACGTGAACGCCACGACCGCCAGCGCGCCCAGAGCCGCGCCGGCTGCCGCGCCGGCCAGGGCGACGACGAACGCCTCCAGAAGGGAGAGCCAGATCACGTCACGGAGCCGGGCGCCGCGGGCTCGCATCAGCCGCGTCTCGGTCTCTCGCGCACGCACGGGTTCGAGGGCGACCGCGCCGACGACGACGGCGGTGAGCAGGGCGAGAAGCCCGAGCGCGACGGCAGTCGGCCCGCGGCGGACCTCGATGCCGGCGCGCACCTCGCCGAAGGTGTCCTGCAGACCGCCCGAGAGCTGCGGCCGCTCGCCGGTCGCCTCTTCGACGCCATCGCGCACACCCGGGAGGGCATCGGCGAGCGTGAGCGCGTCGACGGCCGTGATCCGGCTGAGGTCGGGACGGAGGACGACGTCGCCGCCCTCTGCGGAGACGAGGAGTGCCTCTGCGGTGCCGAGGGCGGTGAGCGTCCGCGAGGCAGCGGCCGCCGCGGCATCCGGCGACACCGACTCGTCGAGAGTGAGCACCGCCTGCGCGCGGTCCCCCGTCGCCGCGGCCAGCGCGGCGCGGGCCTCACGCGTCTCGGCGGAGGCCACCACTCCTGCCACGCCGACGATGAGCAGTGCCGCGAGAGCGGCCACGATCGCGAGGGTGGCCAGCGGAGCAGCGGCGGCGCGGGCCCGGGCCAGCGCGAAGCGGATTCCTCCGATCACGCGGCCGTCCTTTGCACTCTGGCACTCTAACTCAGGGCCTGCGGGACCTCGTTTCACCCCGGATGCCCCGTGGAGAACGCCTGCCCGCGACGGCACCGGCG
This sequence comes from Microbacterium sp. MF43, assembly GCF_012847295.1. Lineage (GTDB taxonomy): Bacteria > Actinomycetota > Actinomycetes > Actinomycetales > Microbacteriaceae > Microbacterium. The sequence continues at coordinate 788,033 of NZ_JABBDY010000001.1, read as the reverse complement.
CTCCGGCCGCGGGCGGTCGTCACCCGGCGTTCTTCCGATCGTCACGTCGGGCGCTTACGGTGGAGGGCGCCGCAACGATTCACGCGATCGTGGCAGCACCGCCCGCTTGCGCCGTCCACGAGACGGCGTCCTGTTCGAAGGAGAACCATGTCCCCCAGGTTCCGCGGCGCTCTCGGCGCCCTGACCACCGCCGGCCTCGTGTGCGCCGGCGCACTCGCGACCGCCCCCGCCGCGCACGCGCTCCCCGACGCGGCGTACCAGGACGAGTCGGTGCGCGTGGCGACCTACAACCTGTCGCTCAACCGCAACGCCGCCGGCCAGCTGGTGAGCGACCTCTCGACGGGGGCGAACACCCAGGCGCGCAAGGTCGCCGAGGTGATCCAGCGCACGGCTCCCGACATCGTCCTGCTGAACGAGTTCGACTACGTCGAGGGCGGTGTCGCGGTCGACCTCTTCCGCGACAACTACCTCGAGGTCGGTCAGAACGGCGCCTCCCCGATCGACTATCCCTACGCGTTCGTCGCGCCGTCCAACACGGGCGTGCCCAGCGGCTTCGACCTGAACAACAACGGCGTCGTCAGCGGCGGCGACGACGCGTTCGGCTTCGGCGTGTTCCCTGGCCAGTACGGCATGGTCGTGCTGTCGAAGCATCCGATCGCCACCGACGACGTGCGCACGTTCCAGCACTTCCTGTGGAAGGACATGCCGGGCGCGCTCCTGCCCGACGACCCCGCGACGGCCGCTCCGGCGGACTGGTACTCGGCCGAGGAGCTCGAGGTGTTCCGCCTCTCGAGCAAGTCGCACTGGGACGTCCCGGTCGAGGTCGGCGGGCACACCGTCCACATCCTCGCGTCGCACCCGACCCCGCCGACGTTCGACGGCGTCGAGGATCGCAACGGCCGACGCAACCACGACGAGATCCGGTTCTGGGCCGACTACGTCACCCCCGGACAGGGCCGCTACATCTACGACGACGAGGGCGGCCGCGGCGGACTGAACGCCGGGTCGTCGTTCGTGATCCTCGGCGACCAGAACGCCGACCCGCTCGACGGCGACTCCGTCGACGCAGCCATCGACCAGCTGCTCGACAGCCGCTGGATCGTGGACCCGAAGCCCACCTCGGAGGGCGCCGTCGAGGCGGCGGCTCTGCAGGGACTGGCCAACGCGACGCATCGGGGCGACCCGGCGTACGACACCGCCGACTTCGCCGACACGGCGCCGGGCAACCTGCGCGCCGACTACGTGCTGCTCTCGCGCAAGCTCAAGCCGGTCGACGCCGGCGTCTTCTGGCCGGTGCAGGCCGATCCGCTGTCGGCGCTCACGGGCGTGTTCCCGTTCCCGACCAGCGACCACCGGCCGGTGTGGGTCGACGTGAGGGTGCCGCGCAGCAGCCGATGACGACGGGGGTGCGGGGCGGCCGGAGGGTCGTCCCGCACCGCTTCATCCCCGTGGGATGCCGGTGACGAACCGCTCGTACTCCTCGACCGTCTCTTCCGCGACGATGGCGCGCAGCACGACCTCGTCGACCGCGTCCAGGTATTCTCCGAGACGCGCCTTCGCTCCGTCTGGGCCCAGCGTCGTCTCGTCGGCGTCGATCCCCAACCGGGCGAAGTTGGCGGCGTACGCGCGGTACCCGGCGTACCGGCGCGTCTCGTCGGTCAACCGGTCTCGCGCGGCCGGGTCGGACGCCGCGCGCACAGAGAGGGCGACATGCGCCCCAGGGTGTGCGGCGTGCGCCTCGACTGCCTGCCGCGCGGCCAGTTCCGGCGTGAGCCAGCTGAGCAGCAGGCCGTCGGATGCCTCGACCCCGGTCCGGCGCATGCGGGGCCCGAGGGCGCCGACGACGACGCGAGCGGTCGTTCCCGCGCGGAGGGCGGCCGCGGCATCCGTCACCAGGCCCAGCGCGCCGACGGACCGCGCGCCCGAGCCGATGCCCAGGACCAGGCGCCCCGGGGGCAGCGACAGAGCCTCGACACGCTCGAGGATCTCGGCCGGCGAGCGGCGATCGACCGGAAGCACGCCCGTCGCGAGCCCGAGCCGTTCCGTCACGCGCGCGACGGCAGCGAGCACCTCGAGCGCGTCGTGACCGGGGGTGTCGTTCACCCAGAGCGCGTGGAACCCCGCTGCTTCCACGGCGGGTGCGAGGCCGGCCGCGGTCTCGGGTCCGACCGCAGCGGCGATGCCGATCGACAGGACGGCGGGCGGTGGGGTCATCCCCCGAGCATGCCGCACGCGAAGGGACGGCGGCCGCGATCGCGGGCGTCGGTGTCAGATCCGCGTGGTCAGATCCGCGAAGCCACGTCGGCGACTCCGCGCAGGAATCCGTCGAGCTCGGTCTCGTCGGGCAGGGGCTGGAGGATCACCGCGTGGGCGCCGGCGTCGTAGTACTCCTCGACGCGGCGGGCGACGCGGCCGGCGTCGCCCGAGAGGATGCGCTCGGGCTGGTCCGCCAGGTTCCAGCGCTCGAGCTGAGCGGTCGCGCGCGCCCCGGAGCCGTCGCCGAAGGCGACCGCCACGTACACGGCGATGGCGTGATGGCCTGGACGCCCGGCCTCGTCACGGCCCGCGGCGATGAGATCGCGCGCCGACGCCACCTGGTCGGCCGAGGTGCCGCCTGTGAGCACGGTGCCGTCGGCCACCTCGCCCGTCAGCCGCAGGGTCTTGGGGCCCTCGCCTGCCGCGTAGATCGTCGGCGGGGAAGCCGGCGGCCAGTCGAGCGCCACCTCGTCGAGGCGGACGTAGCGGCCCCGCGCCGAGACCTTCTCGCCGGCCAGCAGCCCCCGCAGAGCGGGGACGTACTCGCGCATGAGCGTCAAGGGAGAGGCCACGCGGGCGCCCACCTGCCCCATCCACGAGAGCACGCCGTGCCCGACCCCCGGCAGGAGACGGCCGGGGAACATGCGCTCGACGGTCGCGATCTCCATGGCCGTGAGTGCCACGTTTCGCAGCGGCATCGGCGCGATGCCGATCCCGATCCGCAGGCGCTCCGTCCACGCCAGCGCCGCGCCGGCACTCGAGAACGCGGCCTCGCGGAAGCAGTCCTCCCACAGCCACAGTTCGTCGACCCCGGCGGCCTCAGCCGCCTGAACCGACGAGCGCAGCCGCTCCGGCGGAAGATCGGGGATGAAGATGGCGCCCAGGCGCCGCGCTGCGGAAGGCATGCGCCCAGGGTGGCAGAGGGCACCGACATCCCGCTCCCCCGCCGCGCCCGCACGGCCGAACCGGCGCCCGCGTCAGGGACGGCGGGCGCCGGTTCGACGGACGGGTCTCCGGGGTCAGGCGGCGCTGGCGAACGCGGCTCCCGAGAGCACCGAGAGCCCGTCGGCCGAGGCATCCACCCTCACGGTCCCGCCGTCGACGAGCGCACCCGTCACGAGCAGGTCGGCGACGCGGTCGTCGACTTCGCGCTGGATCAGGCGGCGCAGCGGGCGCGCGCCGTACTCGGGCTCGTACCCGTGCTCGGCCAGCCAGTCGATCGCGGCGTCGGTCACGACGAGACCGATCTCGCGCGTGCCCAGCCTCGTCTCGGTCGCCCGGAGGAGCAGGCTCACGATCTCCCGCAACTGCGCCTGGTCGAGCTTGCGGAACAGCACGATCTCGTCGATGCGGTTGAGGAACTCGGGCCGCATCGCCTCGCGCAGCTTGGCGAACACCCGGTCGCGCAGGTCCTTCTCCGAGCCGAAGCCGGTCGCGCCGCCGCCATCGGCGAGGAAGCCGATCGCGCCGCCGCGCGAGGCGAGGAACTCCGAGCCGAGGTTCGAGGTCATCACGACGACGGTGTTGCGGAAGTCGACGGTGCGCCCCTGACCATCGGTGAGGCGTCCGTCGTCGAGCACCTGCAGCAGCAGGTTGAAGACGTCGGGGTGGGCCTTCTCGATCTCGTCGAACAGCACGATCGAGTACGGGTTGCGCCGCACCCTCTCCGTCAGCTGCCCGGCCTCGTCGTACCCGACGTAGCCGGGAGGGGCGCCGACCAGGCGCGACACCGTGTGCCGCTCGCCGAACTCGCTCATGTCGAAGCGGATCACCGCTCCCTCGTCGTCGAACAGCGACGCCGCGAGGGCCTTCGCGAGCTCGGTCTTGCCCACGCCGGTGGGGCCGAGGAAGAGGAACGACCCGACGGGCCGGCGTGCGTCGCCCATGCCGGTGCGGCTGCGGCGCACGGCCTTGGCGACCGCGGCGACCGCATCGTCCTGTCCGATCACGCGATCGTGCAGCTCGTCCTCCAGCTGGGCGAGACGCTCGCGCTCGCTCTCGGTGAGGCGGTTGACGGGGATGCCGGTGGCCCGGCTGATGACCGCCGCGATCTCGGGCTCGTCCACGACCGCGTCGACGCGCGAGGCGGCGCCGGCCGCGGTGACGTCGTCGAGGCGCGCCTTCACGGCGGCGATCTGGTCGCGCACCCGCGAGGCCTCTTCGTACCGCTCCGCCGACACCGCCGCGTTCTTCTCGGCCTCGAGCGTGGCGAGCTGCTCGAGCAGCGCGCTCACGTCGACCTTGGCCCCCAGCCGCAGTCGCAGCCGCGCGCCGGCCTGGTCGATGAGATCGATCGCCTTGTCGGGCAGCACGCGCTCGGTGACATAGCGGTCGCTGAGCTCGACGGCGGCGCGGATCGCGTCGTCGGTGTAGACGATGCCGTGGTGCTCTTCGTACGCGGGCTTGAGGCCCTGCAGGATCAGCACCGCGTCAGCGGTGGACGGCTCCCCCACGCGCACCGGCTGGAACCGGCGCTCCAGCGCCGGGTCCCGCTCGACCACGCGGTACTCCTTGAGCGTCGTCGCGCCCACGAGGTGAAGGTCACCGCGCGCCAGGCGGGGCTTGAGGATGTTGCCGGCGTCCATGCCGCCCTCGCCGGCGCCGCCGGCGCCGACCACGGTGTGGACCTCGTCGATGAAGATCACGAGGTCTCCCTTGTGGGCGGCGATCTCGTCCATCGTCTTGGTGAGGCGCTCCTCGAAGTCGCCGCGGTACCGCGTGCCGGCGAGCATCGCGGGCAGGTCGAGCGCGATCACCCGCTTGCCCAGGAGCTGCTCGGGCACCGCGCCGTCGACGATCGCCTGGGCCAGGCCCTCCACGATCGCGGTCTTGCCGACGCCCGCCTCGCCCACGAGCACGGGGTTGTTCTTGGTGCGGCGGCTGAGGATCTCGACGGTCTGCTCGATCTCGTCGGCGCGACCGATCACCGGGTCCAGCTCGCCGTCGGCGGCGAGCGCGGTCAGGTCGGTGCCGTAGGTGTCGAGCATCAGGGTGTCGGATGCCGCGGCATCCGATTCCTCCTCGTCCGCTCCGGCGGCGCCCGGGCCGACCGTCTCGCGAAGTCCCTGCGCGAGCGCGTCGGCGGTCACCCCGGCGCGCGCCAGCACCTGGCCGGCCGGGGTGTCCTGGGCGAGCACGAGCGCGAAGAACAGATGCTCGGGGTCGACGTAGGTGGAGCCCGACGAGCGGGCGACCTGGAAGGCCTGGAACAGCGCGCGCTGAACGGACGGAGTGATCACGGCCGCGTCCACGCTCGCGGGCGATGACGCCGCGGGAAGGCGCTCGTCGGTGGCGCGCAGGATCGCGCGCGGGTCGGCGCCGATGTGGGCGACGGCGTCGCGCGCCGGCGCCTCGTCGACGAGGACGCGCAGCACGTGGAGGGCGTCGAGCTCGCGCTGACCTCGCTCGAGGGCGAATCGTCCGGCGCGCTGGAGCAGTTCCTGGGTGCGTGCGCCGAGGAAGCGGCTGAGGTCGATCGACCGCTCGCCCCGCGCCCGCTCTCCCGCCAGGTACCGGGCGAGGAACTCGTCGAACGAGCGGCTGTCGTCGTCGGCACCAGCGGAAGGGGTGAAGTCTTCGGGCATTCCGTCTCTCCTGAAGTTGAGTGAAGGACTGTCAAGTTTATGAACTTGAGTACAGCCGTATCAAGTTAACGGGATCGGTCGGGGTGTATTCCCGGAGAACGGCTCCGACGGTCCGTCGTGCGGCCGCCGATCGGGTGACGGTCCGTCGGGTGCCCGGACCTGACCTGGCCGATAACCTCGATCCCAGTCCTCCCGACTGGAACCGACAGGACCCGTCATGCCCCAGCCCCCCGGCGCCCAGCCTCCCGGCCCGCAACCCGCCGCGACCGGCGCCGCCGTGCAGCCCGCGCCGCCCGAGATCGATACGGCGGCCGCCGAGGCCATCGCCCTCGAGCACTGGGGCATCGCGGCGACGGCGCGGGCGCTCGGCAGCCACCAGGACCGCAACTTCCTGCTCGAGCGCGACGGCGCGGCCCCGCTGCTGCTGAAGCTCGCGAACCCCTCCGTGACCGCCGCCCAACTCGAGGCGCAGTCCGCAGCTGCCGAGCTCATCGCCCGGGAGGCGGGGTGCCGCGCGCCGCGCGCCGTCGCTCCGCTCGGCGCGCCCGCCGCCGAGACGTCCCGTCGCCTCGAGATCGCCGGCGAGGTCATGCACGCGCGCGTGCTCGAGTTCCTCGAGGGCGAGACGCTGTCGGGGCACCTTCCGGCGACCGTCGTCACGGCGCTCGGAGACCTCGCGGCTCGTGTCGCGCTGGCCCTCGCCGACCTGGATGCCCCGGGCGCCGAGCGCATCCACCAGTGGGACCTGCGCCACGCGCCCGCCGTCCTCGACACCCTGCTCCCGTACGTCGGCGACGACGCGCTCCGCGCCCGGCTGACGGATGCGGCGGCATCCGCCTGGGTCGTGATCGACCGGATCGCCGCCGACCTGCCCACGCAGTTCGTGCACGGCGACCTCACCGACGACAACGTCATCGCCGGTGACGCCGTGTCCCGCATCCCCGACGGCGTGATCGATCTCGGCGACCTCAACCGAACGTGGACGGTCGGCGACCTCGCGATCACCGTCTCGTCGCTGCTGCACCACGACGGCGTGGATCTGCCCGCCGCCATGCGCGCGGTCGCGGCGTACCACCGCGTGCGCCGCCTCTCCGCCGCCGAGCTCGAAGCGCTGTGGCCCCTCACGGTCGTCCGGGCCGCGACGCTCGTGGCCAGCGCGCACCACGTGCTCGCGACCGATCCCGGCAACGACTACGCCGCCGGCAACCTCGACCACGAGCTGGCGATCTTCGATGCCGCCACGTCGGTGCCGCTCGAGGTCGCCTCCGCGCTGGTCGCCACCGCCGCCGGCGCCGCACCGCGGGAGTTCACGACCCCCGAGGGCCATGCGCTCCTGCCGTGGCTCTCCGCCTCCGACATCGCGATCGCCGACCTCTCGCCGGCGAGCCCCGCGCTGCACGAGGGGCGATGGCTCGCGGCATCCGCCGAAGACGACGTCACGGCCGGATGCCTCGGCTCCGCCCGCGCCGCCCTGATGCGGTTCGGCGAGGCCCGCCTCACCCGCTCGCGCCCGCATGCGCAGGGGGCACCGCGCAACGTCGCCCTCGGACTCGAACTGCGCGTCGCCGAGCCGCAGCCCGTCGCGGCGCCGTGGCCGGGCGTGCTCGCCGTCGGCCCGGACGGCGTGCGCCTGAAGGCCGAGGGCGCCGACCTGGTGCTGGAAGGCGTGCGCAGTGCGCTCTCCGACGGCGATGAGGTCGGCGCGGGCGACCTCATCGGCGAGACCGCGGACCGCCTCTGGATCCAGGTCGTGCGCGGCGGCGCAGAGGCCCCGCACTTCGCCCCACGGCGGCTGGCAGCGGCATGGGCGAGCGTTGTCGCCGATCCCGGATGCCTCGTGCCGGGGCATCCGGGACCCGCCGCCGTTGCCGACGCCGGCGACCTGCTCGCCCGGCGCGACGCCGTGTTCGCCGACGTGCAGGAGCACTACTTCGACGCGCCCCCGCTCATGGTGCGCGGCTGGAAGGAGCACCTCGTCGACGCGGACGGCAGGGTGTACCTCGACACCCTCAACAACGTCACGTCGGTCGGTCACGCCCACCCGCGGCTCGTCGAGGCGGTCGCCGGGCAATGGCGGCTGCTGAACACCAACTCGCGCTTCCACTACCCGGCGGTCGTGGAGTTCTCGGAGCGCCTGGCCGCCCTCCTGCCCGACCCCCTCGACACGGTGTTCCTCGTCAACAGCGGGTCGGAAGCCGTCGACCTCGCGCTCCGCCTGGGTCAGGCGTGGTCTGGTCGCACCGACGTGCTCGCGGTGCAGGAGGCCTACCACGGCTGGACGTACCTGAGCGACGCCGTCTCGACGTCGGTCGCCGACAACCCCGCGGCGCTCCAGACGCGTCCGGCGTGGGTCCACACGCTGCCGGCGCCCAATCCGCTCCGGGGGCGTCATCGGGGATCGGACGCCCCCCGCTACGCAGCCGATGCCGTCGCCGAGGTCGACCGCCTGGCCGCGGCAGGCACTCCCGTCGGCGCCTTCATCGCCGAACCCCTCTTCGGGAACGGCGGCGGAGTGGCCCTCCCCGACGGCTACCTCGACGCCGTGTACCGGGCCGTCCGCGATCACGGCGGTCTGGCGATCGCCGACGAGGTGCAGGTGGGCTACGGCCGCCTCGGCGAGTGGCTGTGGGGGTTCGAGCAGCAGGGCGTCGTCCCCGACATCGTCACCGTCGCGAAGGCGATGGGGAACGGCCACCCGCTCGGCGCGGTCGTCACCACCCGCGAGATCGCCGAGCGCTACCGCGCGGGCGGGTACTTCTTCTCGTCGGCCGGCGGCAGTCCGGTCTCGAGCATCGTCGGGCTCACGGTGCTCGACATCATCCGCGACGAACGGCTGCAGGAGAACGCCCGCGTCGTCGGCGGGTACCTCCGGCAGCGGCTCGAGGACCTCGGGTCGAGGCATCCGATCCTCGCCGCCGTGCACGGGTCGGGCTTCTATCTCGGACCGGAGCTCGTCCGCGACCGCGATACGTGGGAGCCAGCCACCGATGAGACGGCGGCCATCTGCGTGCGACTGCGAGAGCTGGGGGTGGTCGCGCAGCCGACGGGCGACCACCAGAACATCCTGAAGATCAAGCCGCCGATGTGCTTCACGAAGGAGAGCGCGGACGCCCTCGTCGACGCTCTCGATCGAGTGCTGACGACGGGGTGGTGAGGCGCGGGCGTCAGGGGACCCTCACCACGACCGCCCCGCGTTTGCGTCCGGTGTCGACGTACCGATGCGCCGCAACGATGTCGTCGAGGTCGAACGTGCGGTCGACGACGGGTCGCAGGTCACCGGCGGCGGCGTGGGCGGCGACGGCCTCGATCGCCGCCGTGCCGAAGAGGGAGCCGGTGTGCGTCACGAGCTTCCCCGAGCGGCGGGACTGAGCCCGCTCCCGCAGCATCGAGGGACCGTCGGCGATCACCAGCAGGAGGGTTCCGCGCGGCGCGAGCACGCGCTCGACACGGGAGAACGGCGCATTGCCCACGCACTCGACGATGACGTCCCACCGGTCCTCGCCCGTGGCGAAGTCCTCCGCCGCGTAATCCACGACCTGCGCCGCGCCGAGCCCGCGCACGAGGTCGGCGTTGCGTGCGCTCGTCACCGCGGTCACATGGGCGCCGGCCGACGACGCGAGCTGCACGACGGCCGTGCCGACGGCGCCCGACGCACCGTTGACCAGCACGCGGGTGCCCTCACTCAGATCGACCCGATCGAGGAAGGACACCGCGGTGTAGCCGCCGAACACCAGTGCGGCGGCATCCTCGTACGACATCGAGCCGGGGATCGCGGCGACCGCGCCCTCTGCGCGCGCCGTGACGTACTGAGCGTGGCACCCCATCCGCCCGCCTCGCATCACCATGACGCGGTCACCCGGGGCGAATCCCGTGACGTGGGCGCCGACGCGGACGACCTCGCCCGCCGCCTCCATCCCGAGGATGGGCTTGCGGGGCCGGAAGGCTCCCAGCGCCACGATCCGCAGGAACCCCAGTCCGCGGGGCAGGTCGGCTGCCCGGAGCCGGTGGTCGGCGATGCTGACCGTCGTCGCGTGCACCCGGACGAGCACCTCATCCGGGCCCGGCTGCGGAGTGGGCACGTCGCGCAGCTGCACCACCTCGGGAGCGCCGAAACGGGCGGCGACAGCCGCTCTCATCGAGGCGGGCACGGTGTGCGCGGCGGTGGTGCGCCGCTCTGCCTGTCGATCCATGAGGTTCTCCCTTACGCTGTATGGCTTACGGTGTAAGGTAGCGCATCGGGCACGCTCGTGTCCAGAGGTGATCGGGGAACCTGACGCGGTACGGTGAGTGCGAGGAGGTGGACGGATGCCGCAGCGCAGCACGATCGAGCGCCCGTCGCTCACCCGCGACCGGGTCCTCACCGCCGCGACGGAGATCGCCGATGCCGTCGGATTGGACGGCCTCACGATGCGCCGCCTCGCTGAGGACCTCGGCGTAGAGGCGATGTCGCTGTACCACCACTTCCCGAACAAGGCGGCGATCCTCGACGGCCTGCTCGAGCGCACGTTCGCCGAGATCGAAGAGGAGGTCGGCGGCTTCGGCGTCGACGCGTCGGCCGCCACGTGGCAGCCGCGGCTTCGCGCGCGGATCCTGGGAGCTCGGCGCGTCCTGCTGCGTCATCCGTGGATTCCCGCCGTGATGGAGTCGCGATCGACACTGGTCCCGACCATGGCGCGCTACATCGATGCGAACGTGGGCCTCATGCGTGCCGGCGGCCTCTCACACGATCTCATCCACCACTCGATGCATGCGCTCGGCAGTCGGCAGTACGGATTCAGTCAGGAACTGACCCTCGACGACCCGCCATCGGCGACCGGCGCGGACGCCGAGCGGATGGCCGCGCTCGTCCCGCATCTGGCCGCCATGCTGCAGGACGTCGTGCACGACGATCCGGATTCGACTCTCGGCTGGTGCGACGACCAGACAGAGTTCGAGTTCGGTCTCGACATCCTGCTCGAGGGCATCGCCCGGCGGCACGCAGCGCGCTGAGCGAGCGGGAGATCGGTGAGCCGGCAGCGGAGCGCCGGCGTCGACGAACCTAACCGAACCGTCGAGCGCCGGCGCCGTCCCGCGGAGACCGCGGGAACCCCCGATGGGATCGGCGCCGGTGCTCTGAGGGGATCCTGGGAGGGGTTCTGGCACCCGAGCCGATGTCCTGACTCTGCCAGCACCGTCGAAAGAAATCAAGTGAAAGAATGAAACGAATCGGAATGGTGTCAGGTGAGCTTCTCGCCGCGAGCGGCGCGCCCGATTGAGCATTCGGGGCGGTAACTGAAAGAATCCGAAACAACGTGGAGCGGACGACGGTTCACGGGGAGGAGCCTTCGTGCTGGTCGAACAGCGTCACCAGTTCATCCTGCGTGAGCTCGAGCGCAACGGCTCGGTCTCGGTCACCGAGATGGCGCAGGAGCTCGGCGTCTCGACCGTGACGCTGCGCCACGACGTGCGCGAACTCGCCGGCCGGGGTCTCCTGCGCCGCGTGCACGGCGGCGCCATCCCGCTCGACGCCGGGAGCCGCCCGGCTCCGGCGCCCCACGAGAGCGGGGGCGAGCGATACGCACTGGGCATGCTGGTGCCCGCCAGTCGTCTTCCCTACTACTTCCCCGACATCATCCGAGGAGCCCAGGAAGCGGCTCGTGCGCGCGGGGTGCGCATCGCTGTCGCGTTCTCGCGCGAGAACGCCGATGAGGATCGTGGCCAGCTCGCCCAGCTGCAGAAGGCCGGCGTGGACGGCGTGATGCTCAGCCCGGCGAGCCACCCTGCGTCGTCCCCCGAAACCGAGCGCTGGATCAACGAGCTCGACCTTCCCGTCGTGCTCGTCGAACGTCTCGCCGGGCTGGCCACGCGAGCGGAGCAGGTCGCGTCGGATCACGCGCGCGGCGCGTACCTGGCCGTCGCCCACCTCGCCTCGCTCGGTCGCCGGCGGATCGGTCTGCTGTCCCAGCAGACGCCGACGCATCCGCGACTCCTGGCAGGCTTCGAGCAGGCGATCCAGGACCACGGTCTCGAACCCGCCCCGGTCCACGTCGTGCCCGCCGGCGATGATCACGACACGGATGCCGTCGACGCACAGGTGGCCCGCTACCTCGACACCGTCACGTCCGCGGGCGTCGACGCGCTCCTCGTGCACAACGACCGCAATGCGATCTCGCTCGTGCGCACGGCACTCGCACGCGGGATCTCGGTGCCGGCAGACCTGGCGGTCGTCAGCTACGACGACGAGGTGGCCTCCCTGGCAGACGTTCCTCTCACGGCGGTGTCTCCGCCTCGGCACGCCGTCGGCGCGACGGCGGTCAACATGCTCATCGACCGGCTCGACGGCTCCGACGAACCCGAGCGGCGCCTGCTGCTGGCTCCTCGGCTGGTCATCCGCGAATCGTGCGGTGCGCGGGAGGCCTCGGGAAGCCGGCCATGACGCGGATTCGACCCCAGGTCCGTCTACCGTAGGACGGTGGACTACTCCCCCGCCGAGCTGCGGCGATGGCCGGACCTCGAGGGTCCCGATCTGGCAGCCTCCGACGCCGCCGATCGCCTGATCCTCGACGAATCCTCCGCCGCACGACGCACCGCACCCACGGGAACGCTGGTCGTGATCGGGGACGGCTACGGCGCGCTGACGCTCGGCGCGGCGGCCGACGGCGCACGCGGCATCCGGGTCCACCAGGACGCCCTCACCGGCGAGCGCGCCCTCGCCGCGAACGCCGAGCGGTTCGGACTCGCCTCGGCATTCGAGTCGCTGCCGCTGTCGGAGCCGCTCGTCCGCGGTGCGCGGGTGGTGCTCCTGCGCCTCCCCCGTTCGCTCGATGCCCTGCGCGATATCGCCGGCCTCATCGCAGCGCATTCCGCCCCCGACGTCGTCGTCTTCGCCGGCGGACGCGTGAAGCACATGGCGCTCACGATGAACGACGTGCTGCGCGAGCACTTCGACCGCGTGGACGTGTCGCATGCGCGCCAGAAATCGCGCGTGCTGATCGCGCGAGGTCCGCACTCGGGCCGCGATCCCGAGGCACGCTGCGAGACGCACGACGGCCTCACGGTGTGCGCGTACGGCGGAGCGTTCGCGGGACCGTCGATCGACATCGGCACGCGATTCCTGCGGGAGCACCTCCCCGATCTGTCGCGCCTCGACCGTGCGGTGGACCTCGCGTGCGGCACGGGTGTCATCGCGACGAGCCTGGCGCTGAGGCATCCGGAACTGCGCGTATACGCGTGCGACCAGTCTGCGGCCGCGGTCGCGTCGACGCGCGCCACCGCCGATGCGAACGGCGTGGGTGATCGCATCGAGGTGGTGAGGGACGACATGCTGGGTGCCCTGCCGGCCGCCTCCGAGGAGTTCATCGCACTCAACCCGCCCTTCCACATCGGCGCGGCGGTCACCGAGAGCGTCGCACCCCGGCTCTTCGCCGACGCCGCTCGCGTGCTGCGGACGGGCGGCGAACTCTGGGCCGTGTGGAACTCGGCGCTGCAGTACCGCGCGGCACTCGATCGGCTGGTCGGGCCGACCCGTCAGGTCGCCCGCAACGCCAAGTTCACCGTGACGGCGTCGATCAAGCGCTGATCGGGCTCACTCGCCGTCGCGTGTCGACCACAGCGCCCATGCGATGAGCGCAGGCTGGAAGAACAGCCGCGCGAGGCGCTTGGCGTCGCTGTCGAGCCCGAAGCCGTCACGACGCTTGGCGTACTGCTCGATGTTGCCGGGGAAGACCGCGACGAAGAAGGCGGCGAGGATCATGCCGATGCGCCGTCTCGAGCGAGGCAGGGTCACCAGAGCCGCGCCCAGCATGATCTCCACGGCACCGGATGCCACCACGACCGCGTCCTTGTCCATGACCTTCGTCGCGAGGTCGGGCACCTGCGCCTGGAACTCCCGGCGCCCCCAGAACAGGTGGCTGGCGCCGGCGAACACGAGGGCCGCGGCGAGGATCCACCGCGCCACGCCCCTCATCGAGTGCTCCGCGACGTCGCGCGGGCGGCGCCTTCGCCAGAGGGAGAGGTCATGGGGCGGGCTCCGTTCGATGCGGGTGATCGTCGGGTCCACCCTGACAGGCGCTGGGCGCGTCCGGGCGCTCTTGACACGAGGCCAGCCGGCGGATCAGTCCTCGGCCGTCGGGGCGTTTGGAGCCGGCGGGGCGAACGCCACCCACGACCCACCGGAGCACTGGTAGAACATCGGCGCAGTGGTGTCGATGTAGATGTCGTCCGCCGTGCACGCACCGGCGGCCGGTTCACCCTCGCCGAGCGTCACCTGCGTGCCGGGTTCGCCCTGCTCGCCTTGCTCGCCCTGCGCGCCCTGCTCGCCCTGCGCGCCCTGCGCGCCTGTGGAACCGGTCGCGCCGGTGGCTCCCGTCGCTCCCGTCGCGCCCGTGGCGCCGGTGAGGTTCGCCGCAGCGGACTCGCGGATGTTGCCGACGAGTGTCCACTCGCCGTCCTCGAAGAGGTAGACGTCGGCGTCCGAGATGTCGATGTAGAGGTCTCCCTCCGAGCCCTTGCCGGCTTCCGGGGCGCCGGATCCCGCCCGCACGGCCGAACCGGCGGGCAGGATCTCGTCAAGCGCGGCCTCGTAATCCTCGACGGAGGCCGTCTGCTCCGCCACCGGGGTCGCCTGGGCGGCCGGCTGCGTGTCGACAGACCGGGCGAGCCACGACCCGAGGAATGCCGCGAAGAACGCGATCACCACGACGGCGAGCCCGAACCAGATGAGCGTGCCGCGAGTGATCGGAGTCGGTGCGGGAGGGCTTCCCGCCGGGCTCGTGGGCGTCGGCGCGGGCGTGATGCCGTCGGACATGGCGCTCTCCAATCCACCGCTCCCCAGTTCGCCGGTGGGGGCCCGGCATCGAGCGGCTGACGCTCACACTGTAGGAACCGGCCCCCGTCATCGGCCTCACCCCGGGAGGATGATCCGGGGCGCCCGGGGCGGAGTGCAGGCTCGATCGTCGTCAGGGCGGACTGCTCGAACATCCTCGCCGAGGGCGACGACGTGCTGTTCGGCCACCACCGGCCCGCGGAGGTTGCCACCGCGGAACTCACCGGAGTCGTCGGAAGCGAGCCGGCCATCAGTGAGAACCAGCGATCAGATGCGATTTCGCGACTACCAGCTGTACGCGTGACACGGCTTCGAACTCACCGTTCGCTGACCCAGACCTGTCGGCATCCGTTCGGCATTTACTCAGGAAATCATCAGGCTACGCTCAAGTCCCCGTTCCGGCGTGCGCGTCCGCGTAGCGTCGCACCGGAGCGCACTTTGTGCGCGGGATTCCGGGGGGAAGTGTCCGCGGTCGTGCCGCGCCGTCGCGTCCGGACGGCACACAACGAGTCGGTCGGACCGTGCTGCTCTTGTTCGCCGCACCACTTCCGGGAGAGAGCCATGACAGATACACAGCAGCCCCCTTACGCGCCGCAGCCCCAGGCGCCTCAGCCCTATCCGCAGCTGGCTCCAGCCGCCGACAAGGGCGGGCGCAACATCCTCGGCATCATCGCCCTCATCGCCGCCGCGGTCGGTTTCATCTTCGCCTGCGTCCCCGGCGCTCTCATCGTCGGCTGGATCCTGCTGCCCATCGCCTTCATCCTCGGCCTGGTCTCCCTCTTCCTCAAGGGCAAGAAGAAGTGGCAGGGCATCACCGCCATCATCGTGTCGGTCGTCGGCACCATCGTCGGCGTCATCGTCTTCTTCGCTGTCGTGGCCGCGTCCTTCAACGACGCATTCGGCGGTACGGACGTGGAGGTCGGCACCGGTGACGGGTCCTCCGTCGTCGAGGAGGACAGCTCCGGCGACGAAGCTGGCGGTGAGGTCGGCACCCGCGAGAACCCCGCGCCGCTCGGTGCCCCCATCGAGTCGGACGATTGGACCGTCGTCATCAACTCGGTCAACCTCGATGCGACCGAAGCGGTGCTCGCCGAGAATGACTTCAACGAGGCACCCGCCGACGGCTCGGTCATCATCGGCATCAACTACACCGTGACCTATACCGGTGATGACGCTGATGGGCAGATGCCCGCCATGGTCGGCGTCGAGTATGTGACAGCCAGCGGCAACACTGTCGACGGCCTGGAGAACATCGTCGTCGGCCCAGATGAGATCGACACCATGAGCGCGCTGTACACGGACGCCTCGGTGACCGGCAACACGTACATCGAGGTGCCCGCACCGGTGGACGGCGTCATCGCGGTGCGCGCAGGCATGCTAGCCGACAAGGTGTTCGTCGCCACCCAGTAGCGAGGGCGGGCCGCACCCCGCCTGCGTGCCTCCGATGACCTCCAGCACGCGACCGAGGCCCCCGACCGATCACCTGAGCGGTGACCGGTCGGGGGCCTCGTCCTGACGTGATCCCGCCCAGCACAGCGGAATCGAGGGGTTGCTAGAAGTCCCAGTCCTCGTCTTCGGTGGCCTCGGCCTTGCCGATGACGTACGACGAGCCCGACCCCGAGAAGAAGTCGTGGTTCTCGTCGGCGTTCGGCGAGAGCGCCGAGAGGATCGCGGGGTTCACGTTCGTGACCGTCGCGGGGAACATCGCCTCGTAGCCCAGGTTCATGAGGGCCTTGTTGGCGTTGTAGTGCAGGAACTTCTTGACGTCCTCGGTCAGGCCGACGCTGTCGTAGAGGTCCTGCGTGTACTGCACCTCGTTGTCGTAGAGCTCGTACAGCAGCGAGAACGTGTAGTCCTTGATGTCGTTGCGCGTGGCCTCGTCGACCTTCTCGAGTCCGCGCTGGAACTTGTAGCCGATGTAGTAGCCGTGCACGGCCTCGTCACGGATGATGAGGCGGATGAGGTCGGCCGTGTTGGTGAGCTTGGCACGGCTCGACCAGTGCATCGGCAGGTAGAAGCCCGAGTAGAAGAGGAACGACTCGAGCAGGGTCGAGGCGACCTTGCGCTTGAGGGGCTCGTCGCCGCGGTAGTACTCCATGACGATCTGAGCCTTCTTCTGAAGGTTCGGGTTCTCGACAGACCAGCGGAACGCCTCGTCGATCTCCTTCGTCGAGCACAGCGTCGAGAAGATCGACGAGTACGACTTGGCGTGCACCGACTCCATGAACGCGATGTTCGTGTAGACGGCCTCCTCGTGCGGCGTGAGCGCGTCGGGGATCAGCGACACGGCGCCGACCGTGCCCTGGATCGTGTCGAGCAGCGTCAGGCCCGTGAAGACCCGCATCGTGAGGGTCTGCTCCTCGGGGGTGAGCGTGTTCCACGACTGGATGTCGTTGGACAGCGGCACCTTCTCGGGCAGCCAGAAGTTGTTCACGACGCGGTTCCACACCTCGAGGTCCTTGTCGTCCTGGATGCGGTTCCAGTTGATGGCCTGGACGTGGTCCAGGAGCTGGAGCTTCTCGCTCATGGTTGTGTTCTTCTCTCTTCGCGTTTCGCCTGGTTGCGCTGGCTCAATGACCGGGGATCACAGCGTGCACGAGACGCACTCGCTCATGTCCGTGCCCTCGAGCGCCATCTGACGGAGGCGGATGTAGTAGATCGTCTTGATGCCCTTGCGCCACGCGTAGATCTGGGCCTTGTTGATGTCGCGCGTCGTCGCGGTGTCCTTGAAGAACAGCGTGAGCGAGAGGCCCTGGTCGACGTGCTGCGTCGCGGCGGCGTACGTGTCGATGACCTTCTCGTAGCCGATCTCGTAGGCGTCCTGGTAGTACTCCAGGTTCTCGTTCGTCATGAACGCCGCCGGGTAGTAGACGCGCCCGAGCTTGCCTTCCTTGCGGATCTCGATCTTCGCGGCGATCGGGTGGATCGACGAGGTCGAGTTGTTGATGTACGAGATCGAGCCGGTCGGCGGCACCGCCTGCAGGTTCTGGTTGTAGATGCCGTGCTGCTGGATCGAGGCCTTCAGCGCGCGCCAGTCGTCCTGCGTGGGGATGTGGTGGCCCGCGAACATCTGCGCGACCTTCTCGGTCGCCGGCACCCACTCCTGGTCGATGTACTTGTCGAAGAACTCCCCCGACGCGTAGGTGGAGTCCTCGAACCCGTCGAAGGTCTCACCGCGCTCGATGGCGATCTTGTTCGAGGCGGTCAGCGCGTGGAACAGCACCGAGTAGAAGTAGATGTTCGTGAAGTCGACACCCTCCTCCGAGCCGTAGTGCACGTGCTCGCGGGCGAGGTAGCCGTGCAGGTTCATCTGCCCGAGGCCGATCGCGTGCGAGCGGTCGTTGCCGTCCTCGATCGAGCGCACCGATGTGATGTGGCTCTGATCGCTGACCGCGGTGAGAGCACGGATGCTGGTGTCCACCGTCTTCGCCAGGTCGCCGCCGTCCATCGCGAGGGCGATGTTGAGCGAGCCCAGGTTGCAGGAGATGTCCTTGCCGATCTCCTTGTACGAGAGGTCCTCGTTGTAGGTGGTCGGGGTGTTGACCTGCAGGATCTCGCTGCAGAGGTTCGACATGTTGATGCGGCCATTGATCGGGTTGGCCTTGTTCACCGTGTCTTCGAACATGATGTACGGGTAGCCCGACTCGAACTGGATCTCGGCGAGGGTCTGGAAGAACTCGCGCGCGTTGATCTTCGTCTTCTTGATGCGCGGGTCGTCGACCATCTCGCGGTACTTCTCGGTGACGGAGATGTCACCGAACGGCACGCCGTAGACCTTCTCGACGTCGTACGGCGAGAACAGGTACATGTCTTCGCCGTTCTTGGCGAGCTCGAACGTGATGTCGGGAACCACGACGCCCAGCGACAGCGTCTTGATGCGGATCTTCTCGTCGGCGTTCTCGCGCTTGGTGTCGAGGAACCGCATGATGTCGGGGTGGTGCGCGTTGAGGTACACCGCACCGGCCCCCTGGCGGGCACCGAGCTGATTGGCGTAGCTGAAGCTGTCTTCGAGGAGCTTCATGACAGGGATGATGCCCGAGGACTGGTTCTCGATCTGCTTGATCGGAGCGCCCGACTCGCGGATGTTCGAGAGCAGCAGCGCGACACCGCCGCCGCGCTTGCTGAGCTGGAGCGACGAGTTGATGCCGCGCGAGATCGACTCCATGTTGTCTTCGATGCGCAGCAGGAAGCAGGAGACGAGTTCGCCGCGCTGCGCCTTTCCGGCATTGAGGAACGTCGGCGTCGCCGGCTGGAAGCGGCCGGAGATGATCTCGTCGACGAGGTTCGTCGCGAGCTTCTCGTCGCCGTCGGCGAGGGCGAGGGCCGTCATCACGACGCGGTCCTCGAAGCGCTCGAGGTACCGCTTGCCGTCGAAGGTCTTCAGCGTGTAGCTCGTGTAGTACTTGAACGCGCCAAGGAACGTCTCGAACCGGAACTTCTTGCCGTAGGCGAAGTCGTTGAGCTTCTGGATGAAGTCGAACGAGTACTTCTCGAGCACGGTCGGCTCGTAGTACTCCTTCTCGACGAGGTAGTCGAGGCGCTCCTTGAGGGAGTGGAAGAACACCGTGTTCTGGTTGACGTGCTGCAGGAAGTACTCCCGCGCGGCGCGCTTGTCGGCGTCGAACTGGATGTTCCCGTCGGCGTCGTACAGGTTGAGCATCGCGTTGAGGGCGTGATAGTCCATGCCCTCGAAGCGCGCCTCTGTCTTGAAGTCCTTCTCGGTCACTGCGGTGTCTGCCATCGTTCCAATCCCTCGCTCACGCGATCCACGTCTTCGGGCGTGCCGAATACTTCGAGCCGGTACAAGTGCGGCACATGACACTTGCGGCTGATGATGTCGCCGGCGATGCAGAAATGCTCGCCGAAGTTGGTGTTGCCCGCGGAGATCACCCCGCGAATCAGGCGCCGGTTGCGCTCGTCGTTGAGGAACCGGATCACCTGCTTGGGAACGGCGCCCTTCTCCTCCCCCCGGCCCTGGCCTCCGCCGTAGGTCGGGGTGACGAGGATGAAAGGCTCATCGACCACGAGGGGCGGTTCGCCGCCGTGAAGCGGGATCCGCACCGCTCTCGCTCCGAGCTTCTCGATGAAGCGCGCGGTGTTGCCCGAGACGCTCGAGAAGTAGACGAGGAGCGGAGTCGCGGCCCGACGCCCGGCAACCGCGTTTCGCTGTGCGATCGCGGTTGCCATGGCGTCACGCGAGCCGCGAAGCGAGCTCGTCGATCTTGTCGGGACGGAAGCCCGACCAGTGGTCTTCATCGGTGATGACGACCGGCGCCTGGAGGTACCCCAGCGCCTTGACCTGCTCGAGGGCCGAAGGGTCCTCGGAAAGGTCGTGGATTTCGTACTCGATCCCCTTGGAATCGAGCGCTCGGTAGGTCGCGGTGCACTGCACGCACGCGGGCTTCGTGTAGACGGTGATCGTCATGTCGACCCTGTCTCTCCCCTCACATCCGCTGGTTTGTCCGGCAGGCCCCCCGCCGGGAGACCAATACTACATATGGGTACCGACATTGGATAGCACCACAAGGGCTAGTAGTTACATCAGTGTGATTTTCCACCGCTCTCCCCATGTACAACACAGGTTCTCCACCGTTTCATCCACAGGACGGCGACGGATTCCGAACCTGGAAAAACCCTGAATCACGCGCCTTTCGGATGCCTCGGCGACGGCTCTCCACAGATCCGACGGTAGGCGGGGCATCCGACATCGGATCTGCCTGTGGATGGGACCTCTCGGCGTGTCGCGGCGTGTCGTCTGCGAGGTGCGGCGTGTGCCCTGCGGGGTGCGGCGCCGGCGGGCGAGTCGGACGCGTCTCAGGCCCGCGCTAACGTGGACGGGTGGCTGGCTACCGGGATCTTCTGCGCACTCCGGGGGTCGGTCGCATCATCGCCGCGCAGCTCACCGCGCGATTCCCCAACGGCATGACGAGCCTGGCGATCCTGCTGCACATCGAGTTCGTCACCGGGTCGTACGCAGCTGCCGGCCTCGTGCTCGCGGCCGCATCCATCGGCCAGGCGATCGCCGGCCCGGTCACGAGCCGGTGGATGGGCCGGTGGGGCATGCGACCCGTCATCACGGCGACGCTCGTGATCTGCGCCCTCTCGATCACCGCCATCGCCCTGCTGACCCTCCCGGTGCCCGGCTACATGGCGCTCGGGTTCGTGAGCGGCCTCTCGACGCCGCCGATCCAGTCCGCCGCCCGCACGATCTACCCGAAACTGGTCACGGCGAAGCAGCTCACACCGCTCTTCTCGCTCGACGCCTCGCTGCAGGAGATCATCTGGATCATCGCGCCCGTCGTGATCACCCTCGTGGCGACCCAGGTCGGCACGGTGCCGGCACTCCTGCTCATCGTCGTCATCCTCCTCGGCGGCGGGGCGTGGTTCATCCTGTCCCCCGAGGTGGGGCGGGTGCGCATCCCCCGCAGCCGCCGGAGCATCGGCAAGGTGCTCGCCAAGACCCCGGTGCTGCTGGCGACCGTGGTCGGCTTCCTGCTCATCGGCGCGTGCGCGGCCGTCGAGGCGGGAGTCGTCGCGACGTTCGACCACGGCGGACTCGAGGCTGGCATCGTCCTCGCGCTGTTCTCGGTCGGCAGCCTCGCAGGAGGCCTGGCCTTCGGCCACATCCCGATCGGACCCTGGGCGATGGCGCGCAGGCTGGCGATCGTCACCGTCGGACTGGCCCTCACCATCGTGTCGCTGAACGTGTTCTGGCTGGGCGGCACGCTCGTGCTCGCGGGCATCGGCATCGCCCCCGCGCTCGCCGTGCTGTTCGCCATGACGTCGGCGAGCGTCAAGTTCAGCGACACCGCCGAGGCCTTCGGCTGGGTCGGCACCGGGCAGCTCATCGGCGCGGCGGCGGGCTCAGCGATCGCAGGGTTCCTCATCGACGACATCGGGCCGACCGGCGCGTACATCGCGGCCACCGCCTTCGCGGCGGCGGGTCTCCTCGTCGCCGTCGCGTTCGTCCGCGGCTTCCCCGACCTGCGCGGGCGCGATGCCAGCCCCATCCCCGACACCGAGCCGGTGCAGACGATCACCTGATCACGCCGTAGCCCTCTCGGAATCCGACCAGCCGGGGTCCGGCCTCAGGACAGACGGCGCAGCAGTTCGAGGAGGGCGAGCGCGTAGGCGTCGGCCGGCTCCGGGTGCTCGAACACGCGAAGCCCACCGCCGAGCTCGACCT
Source organism: Microbacterium sp. MF43 (assembly GCF_012847295.1). Classification (GTDB taxonomy): domain Bacteria; phylum Actinomycetota; class Actinomycetes; order Actinomycetales; family Microbacteriaceae; genus Microbacterium. Next base: position 766,204 of record NZ_JABBDY010000001.1, on the reverse strand, counting down.
CGACCTCGACCTGGAAGGTGTCGGGAAGGCGTCGCAGCGACCGGAAGGAGCGCCCGAGCATCTCGCGGAGCTGCCCTTCGTGCGGAAGCCACAGGGCGTCCTCGAGTGCCACGGAGTCCAGCGCCCACTCGGTCGTGCCGTTGAAGGCGAGGATGCGCCCTGTCGGGTACTCGCGCGGCTCGATCGTCATGTCGCTGACCGTGAAGACGTCGGCCTCGAACTCCGGCTCGTCGAGCTGGAACCGATCCCCGGACCGCGGATGCCACACCAGGCCCGCGTCGCGGAGGGCGAGGGCGAGGTCCGTCGAGATCATGAGTTCATTCTCGCCGCCGCGGGGGCGAGGCGGGCCGGACGGGGCGTCCGACCGGGTCACCCGCCGGGTTGCACAACGGATCCGAACGTGTCAAGACCACCGGGCGGGCCTCGGCGCTGCGGTGTAATTCAGGAGCAGTCACACCGCGTGACGCGCGACCCCGAGGGGCTGAGAGAACATGACGATGATCGACGATGTCGCCGATCGGACCGGACTTCGCGGCTTCACGACGTGGGCGGAGGTGGACACCGGCTTCTGGGTGGGAAGCACCGACGGCGTCTTCCTGGGCACGATCGAGCGCGAGGCGGCCGACCGTTACCTCGCGCGGGACGCCGTCAGCCGCGACGTGGGAGAGTACCCGGATCTCGCGGCGGCACGGACGGCGGTGCTCGAGCGGATCGACCAGACGCTGCCGAGCGCCGAGGGCACGCGGCATCCGTAGCATGGCGGTATGCCTGCACCCGTGATCCTCCCCCGCCACTCGTGGGGCACTGCAGACGCTGACCGCCACGCACTCCTCGTGCACGGACTCGGCTCGAACGGCCCGCTGATGTGGCGCTACGGCGTCGCCCTCGCCGATGGCGGATGGCGCGCCGATGCCCTCGATCTCCGCGGCCACGGCACCGCGCCGCGCGCCCTCGACTACACGCTCGAGGCGTACGCCGCCGACCTGGCCGAGACCCGTCCCGCCGGCGGCGGGGCATGGGACCTCGTCGTCGGCCATTCGCTGGGCGGCGCGGCGTCGACGCTCGCCGCCTCCGCCGACCACGGCTGGACGCGGCGGCTCGTGCTCGTCGATCCCGCGATCTCGCTCACCGACCACGACCGGGAGGTGGTGCGTGAGAGCCAGGAGCAGTCGTTCGCCGACCCGTCGGCGCGCGCCGTGCGCGATGCGCATCCGCACTGGCACGAGCACGACATCGAGCTCAAGGCGCTCTCGGCGCGCCAGGCCAGCCGGTGGGCGGTCGAGCAGACGAGCGTCCAGAACCCGGTGTGGGACGTGACGGATGCCGCGGCCTCCCTCGCCGTCCCCACCCACGTGATCGGATCCGATCCCGGCGTCTACAGCATCTTCTGCGGCAAGCCCGCCGAGTCCGTCATCTCCGCCAACCCGCTCCTCACGCTCTCCGTCGTGGCAGGCGCGGGCCACTCGCCGCATCGCGACAAGCCGGAGGCCACGATCGCGCAGTTCCTCGCAGCGCTGGAGGTGCGGGTGTGAGCGGCTTCGACCCGTCCGCGTTCCTGTCGGACGAGCTGCTCGAGCGCATCCGCGCCCGGGCGGCGGCCCACGACCGCGACAACACGTTTCCCGAGGACGACCTCGCCGACCTCCGCGACGCCGGGTACCTGGCGATCCTCGCGCCGGCGGCACTCGGCGGCGGCGGGCTGGGGCTGGCCGAGGCATCCGTCCTCCAGCAGCGTCTCGCGGGAGCCGCCCCGGCGACCGCCCTGGCCGTGAACATGCACCTCGTCTGGACGGGGGTGGCCAAGGTGCTGGCCGACCGGGGCATCGATGCGCTGCGGTTCGTCCAGGAGGGCGCCGTGGCCGGCGAGGTCTTCGCGTTCGGCATCTCGGAGGCGGGAAACGACCTCGTGCTGTTCGGAAGCGGGACGGATGCCTCGCCCCTCGCCGACGGCGGCTACGCGTTCACCGGCACGAAGATCTTCACCTCGCTCGCGCCGGTGTGGACGCAGCTGGGGCTGCACGGCCTCGACACGACGTCGGCGGACGGTCCGAAGATGGTCTACGCCTTCGTTCCGCGCTCGGAGGAGGCGGGGCGTCGCATCGTCACGCGCGACGACTGGGACACGCTCGGCATGCGCGGCACCCAGTCGCGTACGACCGAGCTCCATCGCGCGGTGGCGCCGGTGGATCGGGTCGCCCGGCGCCTCGATCCCGGCCCGAACGCCGATCCGCTCGTGTTCGGCATCTTCAGCGTCTTCGAGATCCTCCTCGCGTCGGTCTACACCGGCATCGCCCGCCGCGCCCTCGATCTCGCCGTCGATGCGGCCGGGCGACGCACCTCGAAGAAGACCGGCAAGCCCTACAGCCAGGACCCCGACATCCGCTGGCGCATCGCCGACATGGCGCTGGCGTACGACGCGCTGCCGGCCCAGCTCGATGCGGTCGCACGTGATGTCGACGCGCTCGCCGACCATGGTGCGCGGTGGTTCTCGCTCCTGGCCGGACTCAAGCACCGCGCGGTCGTCGCCGCGAAGCGCATCGTCGACGACGCGGTGCTCGTCGCCGGCGGGTCGTCCTACTTCGCCTCCCACGAGCTCAGCCGGCTCTACCGCGACGTGCTCGCCGGGATGTTCCATCCGAGCGACCCGGAGTCGGCGCACTCGACCGTGGCGACGGCGTGGCTCGGACCCGTCGCGGACTGACCCTGTTGCGGCCGGAGGCACGAGGCTAGACTCCGGCCAGCCGGTCAGCACGACCGTCGGGGCATACCTCCCCCGTGTGGGGACGATGGGAGTCGAGTGTCTATGTCAGCGATGCTTCGGCGCGCGTCCGCGCGCATCGTTCGTGCGGTCTCCGCGGTGGTCGCCGCGGCCGCCGCGGTGACCGTGGGCGCGGTGGCTTCGCCGGCCGCTGTCGCTGCTCCACTCGGCGATCCGCCGGATCTGCGGGGCGTGACCGTCGTCGACGTGCGCGAGGCCGACGCCGACGCGGACGGGGTGGTCGACTCGCGAGTGACGTCCACGACCACCTACGACAACACCGGGCACGAGCTGTCCTCGCGCTGGGAGTACGACCCCGACGCAGATGGCACGATCGACTTCACGGTGGTCGACACCTCGACGTACGACAGGCACGGGCGGCTGACCCTGGTCGTCTCCGAGAGCTTCGAAGGTGCCGACCCGATCGCCGACTATCGCACCATGGAACAACTCGCCTACGACAAGCGCGGCGACCTCGTGCAGACCACTTTCAGCGTGGACTTCGAGGCGGACGGCGTGATCGACACCTCCACCGTCACCCGGGTCACGGCGACGAAGAACCCGGCGACCAGCACCTCGACCGTCGTCGGCGACTTCGACGGCGACGGCGCGGCTGATGACTCCACCGTGATGTACGCCGAGTACGACCGGCGGGGGCATCCCCTCTTCGAACGGATCACCAACGATCTCAACTCGGACGGCGCCTTCGAGAGCTGGCAGGAGGTGACCCGGACCTTCAACGCACGAGGGGCGATCCTCACGAGCAGCGCGGTCGGGGTCGGCCAGGACGAGCCCGATACCGACATGGTGTGGCGCTACGCGAACTCCGGCCTGCTCACCGGCTGGACCACCGTGCAGGAGGGGGGCGCGACATCGACGACGGAGCTGACCTACGACTCTCACCGACGGCAGGTCGGCTCGCTCGAGAGCATCGACCTCGACAGCAGCGGGACGATCGACACCACCATCCGGAAGGCCGACGTCTGGGACGGTGACCGCCTTCTCTCCTCCACGACCGAGACCATCACCGGGATCGGCACGGCGGAGGAGAGCCGGAGCCTCCTCGTGCTGACGAACCTGTTCGACGCCGCGGGCAACCTCGCCGAGACGGTCGAAGAACACGATGCCGACGGCGACGGCAACAGCGACTCGACCCAGCGATGGGAGTACGCGTACGACGCGGCAGACCAGCTGGTGCGGGCGCTGCAGACCTACGACGGCGACGGCGACGGCGTGGCCGACAGCATCTCGCGCGCGACGTACGTCTACGACGACGCCGGCTACCTCGTGCAGTGGATGCAGGAGGACGACCTGGACGCGGACGGCGTGTGGGATCGCCGCGAGACCGTCACCTCCACCGTGTCGTAGCCGATCCGGCGGGCGCGGACGAGCGCCGTCTTCCGTCCCGCAGACCCGATCGGGTGCTTCGGCGGCGGTCCGCAAGCCCCCCGCCACCGCGGGCGCACGCGTGCGAGGATGACGAAATGGCGCGCACCCCGACGGTCCTGCTGAGCCCGGCCGACCAGGAGCGACGCCGGGGCCTGCGGCTCATGAAGGCGGTCGCGCTCGGCGCGCTCGTCTTCATGGCGGTGCTCTTCGCGGTCGCGTTCGCGTTCCAGACGCAGGTGCCGGCGCTCGCGTACGTGCGGGCTGCGGCCGAGGGCGGCATGGTCGGCGCGCTCGCGGACTGGTTCGCCGTCACGGCGCTGTTCCGGCATCCGCTCGGCATCCCGATCCCCCACACGGCGATCATCCCCAACCGCAAGGACGAGATCGGCCGCACGCTGGGCGAGTTCGTCGAGACGGAGTTCCTGCGCGGCGACGTGGTGCGCCAGAAGCTCGAGGCGACGCCGATCTCGGCCAAGCTCGGCGAATGGCTGAGCGACCCCGCGCACGCCGAACGGGTGGCGGCCGAGGCATCCATCATGGCCGCCGGCGTGCTGCAGGCGCTCAGCGACGACGAAGTGCAGGGCATCATCGAGGACCTCGCCCGTGAGCACCTGATCACCCCGGAGTGGGGGCCGCCGCTCGGAGCATGGCTGGGCCGCATCGTCGAATCGGGCGCGCATCACGGCGCCGTCGACATGGCGGTCGACACCGTCGCCGCGTGGCTCGAGGCGAACCGGGTGGCGTTCACCGGGCTCGTCTCCCAGCGCCTGCCGTCGTGGCTGCCGTCCATGGCGCAGCGGCTCGTCGACGACACCGTCTACAACGAGGCTGTGAAGTTCATCGCCGCCGTTCGGGCCGATCCCGATCACCAGGCGCGGCGTGCGATCGACGGGTACCTCGACCGCCTCGCCGACAACCTGCAGCGCGACCCCGGCACGATCGGCCGCCTCGAGGACGCGAAGGCGAGCATGTTCGACAGCCCCCGCGTGCGCGAACTCGCCGCGGAGGCCTGGAACACCGCCAAGGCCGGACTGCTCGCGTCGCTCGCCGATCCCGAGAGCGGGCTGCGGCGGCGCGCAGCGGTCGCGCTCGCCGAGATCGGCGAGCGGTTGACGACGGATGCCTCGCTCCAGGCCCGCGTGGACTCGTGGGTCACCGACGCCGCCGTGTTCCTCGTCGACCGGTACCGCCACGACATCGCGTCGATCATCACCGACACCGTCGAGCACTGGGATCCCGCCGAGACCACCGAGAAGATCGAGCTCATGGTCGGCCGCGACCTGCAGTACATCCGGCTGAACGGCACGATCGTCGGCGCGCTCGCCGGCCTCGCCATCTTCTCCATCGCGCAGGCGCTGCTGGGCTGATCCGGGCCTGCGGCGATCCGGTGTCGCACAGAGGCGCCCGGCGATCGCGCGCGCTAGCCTGATCCCGTGGCCGCCGACCAGCTCCTCTTCAGCTACGGGACCCTCCAGCATCCCGAGGTGCAGCTCGACACGTTCGGGCGACTGCTCGTCTCCGAAGACGACGTCCTGCCCGGCTACACCGTCGACTACGCCGAGATCGAGGACACCCGGGTCGTCGACCTCTCGGGCCTCTCGGTGCACCCGGTGGTGCGCGAGACCGGCAACGCCCTCGACAAGGTCGTCGGCAGAGTGCTGTGGGTGACCGAGGAGGAGCTCGACGCCTCCGACGAGTACGAAGTCGCCCTGTACCGGAGGGTGCCGGTGGTGCTCGCGAGCGGCCGCGGTGCCTGGGCGTACGTGTCGGCATGAGTTCGGGGCGGTGCCTCGGCGCGGGACCGTTCGCGGAGTAGCGTCGGTCCCGTGACCCTCTCTCACGATCCGCTGTGGCCACGTGCCGGAGGCTGGCCCGCTCCCGACGACCGCGACGGCGGGTGGGACGCCGTGCTCCTCGGGGTTCCCGCCTGGCGCACGTCGCTGTCGCCGACCGGAGCCCACGCCACTCCGGCCGCGGTGCGGGAAGCGCTCCGCCGGTTCAGCCCGACGCTGCTCGGTGCGCCGCCCGTCGACCTGGCCGAGAGCCTGCGGATCGCCGATGCGGGTGACGTCGCGTCGCCGGACGGACCCGAGGGCGAGGCATCCGTCCGCGCCGCCGTCGGCGAGCTGGCCGCCGACACCGGGCTGGTCATCGCACTGGGCGGCGACAACTCGGCGACCTACGCCGTCGCACAGGGGGCGGGCGCGACGGGACTGATCACGGTCGATGCGCACTTCGACCTGCGCGACGGGGTGTCCAACGGCTCGCCGGTGCGACGGCTCGTCGAGGACGGACTGGACCCGCGCCGGATCGTCCAGCTCGGCATCGCGGACTTCGCCAATTCCGTCGCCTATGCGCAGCGGGCGGCCGACCTCGGCATCACCGTCGTCAGCCTCGACGAGGTGCGGCGCCGCGGCGCGGCCGACGTCGTCGCGCAGGCGCTCGAGATCGCGGGCGCGGGCGGCGGTCCCGTGCATCTCGACATCGACGTCGACGTCTGCGACCGCTCGGTGGCGCCGGGATGCCCCGCGTCCGTGCCGGGGGGCCTGGCCGCGTGGGAGCTGCGGGCCCTCGTGCGGGCGACGGCGTCGGATCCCCGTGTGCGCAGCGCCGACATCGTCGAGGTCGATGCGACCGCCGACGCGCCGGACGGGCGGACGGTGCGGCTGGCCGCCCTGTGCGTGCTCGAGCTGCTCGCCGGCAGGGCGGCTCAGGCATGATCCGCCTGGTGCTCGTGCGGCACGCCAAGTCGGACTGGGGCGACCCCATGCTCGACGACCACGACCGCCCGCTCAACGAGCGGGGGCGGCGGGATGCCCCGGTCATGGCGGCGCGGCTGGCCGAGACGGGATTTCGCCCTGACGTGATCCTGTCGAGCACCGCGGTGCGCGCGCGGACGACGGCCGAGGCGTTCGGCTCCGCGACGGGAGTGCGCGTCAAGCTCCGCGAGGAGCTCTACGGCGCTCCCGCCGGCGCGCTGCTCGCGGCGGCGGCCGACACCCTGGAGGAATCGGTCGTAGTGGTCGCACACGACCCCGGCATGAGCGTGCTGGCCGGGCGTCTGTCCGGCGGCGGGATCGCGCACATGACGACCTGCGCCGTGGCCACGTTCACGTGGGACGCCGACGACTGGGATGTCGCGACGTCGCTCGATCCCGACGACTGGACCTTCGACACGCCCCGCTGACCCGGAGTGGGGTACCCCGCTCCCGGGCCGGCGCGCCGGAAGCGTCAGGCGGGGCTCAGCCGCGCGCCGTCCTTCCACACGCCGGCGACGAGCGGAACGCCCGGCCGGTAGGCGAGGTGCACGCGCGTCGGGGCGTCCAGGAGCACGAGATCGGCGCGCGCTCCCGGCGCGACCAGGCCGACGTCGTCACGCCGCAGCGCCCGCGCACCGCCGGCGGTCGCCGCCCACACCGCCTCGGCCGGTGTCATGCCCATCTCGCGCACCGCGAGCGCGATCATGAGGGGCATGGAGCTGGTGAAGCTCGACCCGGGATTGCAGTCGCTGGCGAGGGCGACGGTGACCCCGGCGTCGATCAGCCGCCGTGCGTCGGGGTACGGCTGCCTGGTCGAGAACTCGACGCCCGGCAGGAGCGTCGCGACGGTGTCGGAGCCGGCGAGCGCGGCGACATCGGCGTCGTCGAGATAGGTGCAGTGGTCGACGGATGCCGCGCCCATCGCGACGGCGAGACGCACGCCCTCCCCGGGGCCGAGCTGGTTGCCGTGCACCCGCGGCAGCAGGCCGTGCGCCGCGCCCGCCGTCAGGATGCGCCGTGACTCCTCGGCCGTGAACGCGCCCCGCTCGCAGAAGACGTCGACCCACCGGGCATGCGGCCGCACCGCCCGGAGCATCGGCCCGATCACGAGGTCGACGTATTCGTCTCGGCGATCGGCGTACTCGGCGGGCACGATGTGCGCACCCAGGAAGGTGACCTCGGACGTGACCTCGGCGGCGAGGCGCGCGAGCCGGGCTTCGTCGGCGACGGTGAGCCCATATCCCGTCTTGACCTCGAACGTCGTCGTGCCCTGGACGAGCAGCTCACGCGTGAAGCCGGCCAATCGGGCCCGCAGCTCCTCGTCGCTGGCCGCCCGCGTGGCCGCGACCGTGCGGCGTATGCCTCCGGCGGCATAGGGGGTGCCGGTCATGCGCGCTTCGAACTCGTCGGCACGGTCGCCGCCGAAGACCAGGTGCGTGTGACTGTCGACGAACCCGGGGATCACGGCTCGTCCGGCCGCGTCGACGGTGTCGGGCACCGAGGCCGGGGCATCCGTCGCCGGTCCCACCCACGAGATGCGGGTTCCCTCGACGAGGACGGCGGCTCGCTGCAGCGTCCCGCAGGGATCGTCGCCTGCACCGGCGTTCGTCGTCAGCTCGCCGATGTTGGTGATGAGCGTCGCCGTCACGGCATCCCCTCCCCGTCTCCCCTGCCCATGTCCCGAACTTTCCGCTGCATGTCCCGAAGTGTCTCGCCTGGAGGCGTCCCCGGCGGCGAAGTTCGGGACACGACCGCTCTCGGCATGATCACGCGTCGAGCATCGGGACGTTGAGGCCCCGCTCGCGCGCGACCTCCTTCGCGCGGTCGTAGCCCGCGTCGACATGCCGCATGACGCCGGTCCCGGGGTCGTTGGTGAGCACGCGCTCGAGCTTCTCGGCCGCGAGCGCGGTGCCGTCGGCGACCGTCACCTGGCCGGCGTGGATCGACCGTCCGATGCCGACGCCGCCGCCGTGGTGGATCGACACCCAGGCCGCACCCGAGGCGGTGTTGAGGAGCGCGTTCAGCAACGGCCAGTCGGCGATCGCGTCGGAGCCGTCGGCCATCGCCTCGGTCTCGCGATACGGACTCGCGACCGAGCCGGAGTCGAGGTGGTCGCGGCCGATGACGATCGGGCCGGAGAGCTCACCCGAGGCGACCATCTCGTTGAACTTGCGTCCCGCGAGATGACGCTCCTTGTAGCCCAGCCAGCAGATGCGGGCCGGCAGCCCCTCGAAGTGCACGGCGTCGCCGGCCTTGTCGAGCCAGCGCACGAGGCCTGCGTTGTCGGGGAACAGCGCCTTCACGGCCTCGTCGGTCTTGCGGATGTCTTCGGGATCACCCGAGAGTGCGACCCACCGGAAGGGTCCGCGGCCCTCGGCGAACTGCGGGCGGATGTACGCGGGCACGAACCCGGGGAACGCGAAAGCGCGGTCGAACCCGCCGAGCTGAGCCTCGGCGCGGATGGAGTTGCCGTAGTCGAACACCTCGGCCCCGGCATCCTGGAATCCCACCATCGCCGCGACGTGCTTGGCCATGCTGCCCCGCGCCCGCGCGGTGAACCCTTCGGGGTCGCGTTCGGCCTCGGCGCGCCAGTCCTCGAACGGGATGCCCACGGGCAGGTAGGCCAGCGGGTCGTGTGCGCTCGTCTGGTCGGTGACGATGTCGACCTCGATGTCACCCGCGCGGTGACGCAGCAGCAGGTCGCCGAACACCTCTGCGGCATTGCCGACGACGCCGACGCTGAGCGCCTCGCCCGCCGCCTTCGCCGCGACGACGCGCGCGACGGCTGCCTCGAGGTCGGTCGTGTACTCGTCGAGGTAGCCGTGCTCGACCCGCCGGGCCAGGCGCGACTCGTCGACGTCGACGATGAGCACCGTGCCGCCGTTGAGCGTGACCGCGAGGGGCTGCGCGCCGCCCATGCCGCCGCAGCCGCCGGTCAGGGTGAGCGTGCCGGTGAGGTCGTCGCGACCGAGCGACCGGGCGACGGCCGCGAACGTCTCGTACGTGCCCTGGAGGATGCCCTGCGTGCCGATGTAGATCCACGATCCGGCGGTCATCTGGCCGTACATCGTGAGACCGAGCTCTTCGAGCCTGCGGAACTCGGGCCACGTCGCCCAGTCGCCGACGAGGTTGGAGTTGGCGATGAGCACGCGCGGCGCCCATTCGTGCGTGCGGAAGACGCCCACGGGCTTTCCGGACTGGACGAGCAGGGTCTCGTCGGGCTCGAGCTCGTCGAGGGTGCGCACGATGGCGTCGAACGCCTCCCAGCTGCGCGCGGCCTTGCCGGTCCCGCCGTACACGACGAGGGATTCGGGGTGCTCGGCGACCTCGGGGTCGAGGTTGTTCATGAGCATGCGCTTGGCGGCTTCGGCGCCCCAGCTCTTCGCCGTCTTCTCCGCGCCGCGAGGGGCACGGATGCTTCGTGCGGTCGTCCCTGTGGTGGTCATTGTCACTCCTTCGTGGTGTTCTCGAACGCGGCGTGCGCGACGGCGCCGGAGGCGACCAGCTCGGTCACGGCCTCCATGTCGGGCGAGAGGAATCGATCGTGGCCGGGGCCCTCGACGCCGGCGCTGCGCACGAGCTCGCGCACGGCGCCGGTCGCGTCGGACGGCTCCAGCGGCGCGCGCAGGTCGAGCGCTCGCGCCGAGGTGAGCACTTCGATCGCGAGGACGCGGGCGAGGCCGTCGATCGCGCGGCGCAGCTTTCGGGCGGCCGCCCACCCCATCGAGGCGTGGTCCTCCTGCATCGCGCTCGACGGAATGGAGTCCACCGACGCGGGCACGGCGAGGCGCTTGAGCTCCGAGACGATGCCGGCGGCGGCATACTGCGCGATCATCAGCCCCGAGTCGACCCCGACCTCGTGCGCGAGGAAGGGGGGCAGTCCGTGGCTGCGGGCCGGATCGAGCGCGCGATCGGTGCGCCGTTCCGAGATCGAGGCGACGTCGGCGACGGCGATCGCGAGGAAGTCGAGCACGTACGCGATGGGAGCCCCGTGGAAGTTGCCGTTGGATTCGACGCGCCCGTCGGCGGTGATGACGGGATTGTCGACGGCAGCGGCGAGTTCGCGCGTCGCGACGAGGGTCGCGTGGTCGGCGGTGTCGCGCGCGGCACCGTGCACCTGGGGCGTGCAGCGGAGCGAGTAGGCGTCCTGCACCCGTGTGCACACCGACGGGTCGCGGTGCGAGGCGACGATGGGCGAACCGGCGAGCACTCTCCGCAGGTTTGCGGCGGAGGTCGCCTGACCGGCCTGGGGACGCAGCGCCTGGAGGTCGGCGGCGAAGACGGCGTCGGTGCCGAGCTGCGACTCCACCGACATGGCGGCTGCGACATCGGCGGTGTCGAAGAGCACCGCCAGGTCGGTCAGGGCGAGCAGGAGCATCCCGAGCATCCCGTCCGTGCCGTTGATGAGGGCGAGACCCTCCTTCTCGCGCAGGACGAGCGGGGCGATGGATGCCTCGGCGAGCGCGTCGGCGGCAGCGACCTCGTCCCCGCGCGCGTCGCGCACACGGCCCTCGCCCATCGCTGCGAGCGCGACGTGCGACAGCGGGGCGAGATCCCCTGAGCAGCCGAGCGAGCCGTACTCGCGCACGATGGGCGTGATCCCCGCGTTGAGCATCGCCGCGTAGGTCTCGACCACGACGGGCCGGACGCCCGTGTGGCCCGTGGCGAGCGTCTGCAGCCGGAGCAGCTGGAGGGCGCGGACGACCTCGCGCTCGACCTCGGGCCCCGTACCCGCGGCGTGACTGCGGATGAGGCTCGCCTGCAGCTGCCTGCGGCGGTCGGACGCGATGAAGGTCGTCGCGAGGGCGCCGAAGCCCGTCGAGATGCCGTAGTGCGGCTCGGGATCGTCGGCGAGTCCCTCGACGAGGGCGCGGGTCTGGGCGACACGGGCGAGGGCCTCGGGCGCGATCTCCACGACCGCGTCGTGGCGGGCGACGGCGACGACGTCCTCGGGGCGCAGGGGTGCCGCGCCGACCGTGACGACGCCGGAGCGGGAGTCGGTGACGGTGGTCATGGGTCGATTCCACACCCGCGCGGTGGCGCGCGGCACCGCCTCGTGACATCCTCTGTCTGGGATGTCAGACAACGATGCACGGGAACGCCCCCAGGTGCCCGCCGCCGACCAGACCCTGCGGATCCTCGCCTACCTCACGCGGCAGCGCGGGCCCGTCCCCGCGCGCACGATCGCCACCGCCCTGGACGTGCCGCGGTCGACGGTGTACCACCTCCTGGCGACCCTGCAGGAGCATCAGTTCGTCGTCCACCTGCCCGAGGAGCGCCGCTGGGGACTCGGCATCGCCGCGTTCGAGCTCGCCGGCGGCTACGCCCGGCAGGAGCCGCTGGCCCGGCTCGGACGTCCGGTGCTCGCCGAGCTGGTCGACCGCGTGCGGGAGAGCGCCCACCTCGCGGTGATGCACGGGCGCGACGTGCTCTACATCGTCGAGGAGCGTGCTCCGCACCGGCCCGCGCTCGTCACCGAGGTGGGCGTGCGCCTTCCCGCGCACCTGACGGCGACGGGCCGGGCGATGCTCGCGGCTCTCCCCCGCGAGCAGGTCCGGGCTCTCTATCCGGATGCCTCGGCGTTCGCCGACCGCACGGGCCGGGGGCCGTCCCGGCCGAGCGAGCTGCGCGACGTTCTGCGCGAGGTCCGCGCACGGGGCCACGCGACCGAGGACGGCGAGGTGACGCTCGGCCTGCGGTCGGTGGGCGTCGCCGTCCGCGACCACGCCGGCTGGCCCGCCGCCGCCATCGCGCTGACCTGGCCGGCTGAGTCCGACCGCGGTCCGGGCGAGCTGGCCGGCGCGGCCACGGCGTCGGCGGCCGAGATCGAGCGCCGCATCGGCCGCACCCGGCGGGGCTGACGACGGGCCGTCGGCTCAGCGCACCACGAGGCGCGGCTCGACCAGGACGTGAGCCTCGCCCGCCGCGGTCTCGCGCGGTGCGACGACGCGTCCGGACGCGCCCATGAGCAGCTCGAGCACGCCGACGGCGACCTCTTCCGGGAGCTGCTCCACGCTGCTGATCCCCATCGCCTCGACGGCCGGCGTGTTGTCGAATCCGATCACCGGCAGGTCGGGGATCCCCGCCGCCGCCGCGGCCAGGTGTGCCCCGATGGCGAGGGAGTCGCTCGCGCACACGATGCCGTCAGGTCTCTCCGGGCGTGACAGGAGGTCTGCCGTGAGCGCGCGGGCGAGGGCGACGCTCTCCTCGCACTCCAGTCGCCGCCCGCTCGCTCCGGCAGCGGCCATCGCCTCGCGCCAGCCCCGCTCGCGATCGTCGCCTGTGCCGGAGCCGGCCGGCCAGCCCAGGAACGCGATCCGAGGCCCGGCCGTCGCCAGCAGGTGCTCGGTGGCCGCGCGGGTGCCGGCGGCGCCGTCGACGTCGACCCACAGGTGGGCCGGAGCCGCGACGTCGTCGTCTCCCCACGGGCGGCCGAAGGCCACGAAGGGGATGCCGCGCTCGACCAGCCAGCGGGTGCGCGGATCACCGTGGAAGGTCCCCGTGATCACGACCGCGTCGATCTCCCCGCCTTCGGTGAGCTCGCCCATCCGCACGATCTCCTCGGCGGGGCTGCGCGCTGCGTAGAGCTGGATGCGCATGCCTCGCTCGCTCGCGCGCTCGGTCAGGGCGTGCACGAACCGGTCGAGGACGACGCCCGAGATCCCGCCCGCGTAGGGGTCGAGATGGATGCCGATCGTCGAGCTGCGCTGCGTGCGGAGTCGTCGCGCCGCCATGTGCGGCCGATATCCGAGGTCGGCGATCGCGCGCTGGACGCGCTCGCGCGTGGCCTCCTTCACGATGCCCGGCGTGTTGATGACGTTCGACACCGTCTGACGGGAGACGCCCGCGGCGAGCGCGACGTCTTCCACGGTCGGAAGCTTGGCCATCACACCCCCTGACTGCCTGTACGCCGTTCGCGGGCCATCCTATTGCGACGTCGACCCCCTTGACAGAACCTGCCCGATGTTCCTACCGTTACTCACGCACGAAAACTTTGATCGTTCAAAATCCGGTCATCCGGATGCGGTCAATGGGTCGAGAGTGACCCGTCACAGCTCATCGAAGGAGAAGAGACTCATGACACGGCACATCACGCGTACGTGGCTCGGCGCGGGAGCACTGCTCCTGACCGGCACGCTGGCACTCACAGGATGCGGCTCGGGCTTCGACGACGACGGCGGCTCCACCGGCGGACCTGCGGGCGACGCGAGCGAATTGACGTCGAGCGACGACGCGCTGACGATCCTCATCGGATCATCCGGCGACGCCGAGACCGCCGCCGTCGAGGAAGCCGTGGCCGCCTGGTCGGAGGAGTCGGGAGTCGAGGCATCCGTCCAGGTCGCCAACGATCTGCCCCAGCAGCTCTCGCAGGGCTTCGCGGCCGGCTCGCCGCCGGACCTGTTCTACCTCGCGACCGAAGCGCTGGCGGGGTACGCCGGCAACGGCTCGCTCATCGCCTACGGCGACCTGCTCGAGAACAAGGACGACTTCTACCCCTCGCTGGTGCAGAACTTCACGGTCGACGACCAGTTCTACTGCGCCCCGAAGGACTTCTCGACGCTGCAGCTCATCATCAACAAGGGACTGTGGGATGCCGCAGGCCTGACCGACGACGACATCCCGACCACGTGGGATGAGCTCGCCGACGTCGCGGCCACCCTCACGACCGACGGCGTCACCGGCCTGGCGTTCGGCGCCGAGTACCAGCGTCTCGGCGCGTTCATGGCGCAGGCGGGCGGCCAGCTCGTGAGCGACGACGGCACCGAGGCGGTCGCCAACAGCCCCGAGAACGTCGAGGCCCTCACGTACGTGCAGGAGCAGATGGAGGCCGGATCGTTCGCATACGCCACGATCGACCTGGGCGCGGGCTGGGGCGGCGAGGCCTTCGGCACCGGGAAGTCCGCGATGACGATCGAGGGCAACTGGATCACCGGGGCGATGTCGAACGACTACCCCGACGTCGAGTACGTCGTCGCCGAGCTTCCGGAGGGTCCCGGCGGGAAGGGCACGATGCAGTTCACCAACTGCTGGGGCATGGCCGCCGACAGCCCGAACCAGCAGGCCGCACTCGACCTGGTCGAGTACCTGACCAGCGCCGAGCAGCAGCTGGCCTTCTCGGCCGCGTTCGGCCCGATGCCGTCGGTGCAGTCCGCCGCTGACCAGTGGACGGCCGACAACCCCGAGCTGGCGGCCTTCCTCGCGGGGGCGGAGTACGCCCAGGGTGTTCCCACCAACGACGGGATCTCGGCGGTCATCACCGACTTCAACGCCTCGCTCGAAGGCCTGAAGACCGGCGACCCGCAGCAGATCCTCGACACGGTGCAGTCCAACACCGAAGCAGTCGTGGGCTGACCCCATGACCGCGAGCGCGACGGCGCCTTCCCGCGTCCGGAGCCCCCGCAAGGGGCTCCGGCGCGGGGAGTCGCTCGCCGGATGGCTGTTCACGGGTCCCGTGCTCGTCATCCTCGGCGTGTTCCTCCTGATCCCCGTGCTCATGGCACTGTGGGTCAGCCTCTCGGACTGGAGCGGGCGCGGCAGCCCGTTCTCCAGCGACGTGAACTTCATCGGACTCGAGAACTACGCCGCCGTCACGGTCGACGGCGGCCTGCCCACCCGGGACTTCGGCATCTCCCTGCGCAACAACGCGTGGTACGTGCTGCTCGTGGTGCCGCTGCAGACCGCCCTCGCTCTGTTCCTGGCGATCCTCGTCAATCGCGCGATCCTGCGCGGCCGCGGCTTCTTCCGCACGGCGTTCTACTTCCCGTCGGTGACGAGCACCGTCGCGATCACCGTGCTGTGGCTGTTCCTCTTCTCAGCGTCGGGCGTCGTCAACGAGATCCTGTCGTGGATCGGCATCAACGGACCGAACTGGTTCAGCGACCCCAATGGCATCATCCACAATGCGCTCGCGTCGATCGGCATCACGGAGGGGCCGGCGCTGCTCACCGAGAACGACTTCCTCGGGCTCTCCTGGTGGCAGTGGCTCGCCGGGCCCTCGGTCGCGATGACCGCGCTCATCTTCATGGCGGTGTTCACGACGAGCGGCACCTTCATGCTCCTGTTCATCGCGGCCCTTCAGAACATCGGCGGTGAGATCCAGGAGGCGGCGATGGTGGACGGCGCGAACGGCTGGCAGCGTTTCTGGCGGGTCACCCTGCCGCAGCTGCGGCCGACCCTGTTCACGGTGATCACCCTCGGGCTCATCGGCTGCTGGCAGGTCTACGAGCAGATCTACACCGGCACGCAGGGCACGCCGGGCAAGACCACCATCACCCCGGCGTACCTCTCCTACACCTCGGCGTTCCTCGATCAGGACTGGGGCATCGGCGCGGCGATCTCGTTCATCCTGTTCGCCATCATCGTCGTGTTCACCGTCTTCCAGCGCTGGGTGCTCCGCGAGCGCCCGGTCTCCAAGCGCCGCGCCCGGCAGTACCAGCTGCCGACGCGCCCCGCGACCGCGTCGCCGGCGGTGGCGGCATCCGCCCGCGTGCCCACCGTCCCGGACCACGCCGACAAGACCGATGAGGAGGGCCCACGATGACCGGTACGACGCTGTCCGAGTCGCTCGTGCTCAATCAGGAGAAGCCGCGGGGTGAGAAGCCCACGCGTCAGCGCATCCTGTCGAAGCGCGTCGTGTGGCAGATCCTGCTCTACGTTCTCCTGATCATCCTGGCGCTGATCTACATCTATCCGTTCCTGGTGCAGGTGGCCACGTCGTTCAAGACGGAAGCGGAGGCCGCGGCCGACCCCATCTCGCTGATCCCGCAGACCATCACGTTCGCCGCCTACGAGCGGCTGTTCGGAAACAGCGACTACCCGGTGTGGTTCGCCAACTCCGCGATCGTGACGATCTGCGTGACCCTGGGCAGGGTGTTCTTCGTGTCGCTCGCGGGCTACGCGCTCGCTCGGCTGCACTTCCGCGGCCGCGGGATCGTCTTCGCCGCGGTCATCGCCGTCATGGCGGTTCCCGGGGTCGTGCTGCTCATCCCGAAGTTCCTCGTGATCAACCAGCTCGGCATGTACGACTCGTACGCCGGCATGATCATCCCCCTGCTGGTGGACGCGGCGGGAGTGTTCATCATGAAGAACTTCTTCGAGTCCATCCCGGTGTCCGTCGAGGAGCAGGCCCGCATCGACGGGGCGGGCACATTCCGCGTCTTCTGGTCCGTCGTCCTGCCGATGGCGCGGCCGGCCCTC
This sequence comes from Microbacterium sp. MF43, assembly GCF_012847295.1. Classification (GTDB taxonomy): domain Bacteria; phylum Actinomycetota; class Actinomycetes; order Actinomycetales; family Microbacteriaceae; genus Microbacterium. The sequence continues at coordinate 749,101 of NZ_JABBDY010000001.1, read as the reverse complement.
ATCACGATCGTGATCCTGTCCTTCCAGGGATCGTGGAACGAGCTGACGCACTTCATCGTGTCGACGCAGTCCCCCGAGCTCACCACGCTGACGAAGGGCGTCGCGTCGCTGGCGGCCAACCAGCTCGGCCAGGGCCAGCAGTATCCGATCAAGCTCGCCGCCGCGGCGATCATGACCATTCCCGTCGCGGTGATGTTCTTCATCTTCCAGCGCCAGATCATGAACACCTCCGAAGGAGCAGTCAAGGGATGACCTCACCCCTGCCCATGTCCGCCGGCCATCGGGAGCAGACGTCGCATGACTGACCCCACCGAGGCCCCGCAGCCGACGCAGCCGCTGCAGCCCCTTCTCAACGACGCCGTGCTGGTCCTGCGCGCGCCCACGCAAGTGTGGTCGGGCCGCACGGGCGACCTCGGCGAGAACGCGATCGACGGCGTGTACCACGGCGACCTCCGGCACATCCGGGCACTCGCGGCCGCGTGCCGGGACTCGGACGTGGAGTGGATCTCGGTCGCGTCCGGTGGTCCGTCGCGCATCGTGTTCGGAGGACTCCTGCGCGGACTCGATGATCCGACACCCGACCCGAAGGTGCGCCTGCGGCGCGAACGCCGCGTCGCGGACGGGCGGCTCACCGAGGAGTGGACGATCGACTCGCGCCTCGCGACGGATATCGAGACCGTGCTGACCCTGCGGCTCGTGCCCGAGTTCTCCTCCCTGCACGACGTCAAGGCCGGGATGGCTTCTGCGAGCGAGCACGAGGTGAGGGTGACGGATGCCTCGGCCGCCGTCGCTGCGGGCGATGCGTCGTTCCGGCTCACGGCGACGGGCGCGAGCGTCCGCGTCGAGGACGGCGCCCTCGTCGCCGAGTGGCCCGTGTCGGTGCCCCCCGGAGGATCGACCTCGGTCTCCTTCACCCTCGATCTCACGGACACCTCGATGGTCGTGCGCGGCGCGACCGGATCGTGGAACGGGGCGACCGGCACGCGCCGGCCGACAGGCCACCCGCGATTGGACCGCTGGCTCGACGTCGCACTGGGCGACCTCGACGCGCTCCGGCTCACGACCGCCGAGAGCCCCGACGAGTTCTTCGCGGCGGGGGCACCGTGGTTCTTCACGCTCTTCGGTCGCGATTCGCTGTGGGCCGCGCGACTGGTGCTCCCGCTGGACGCGCGGGTCGCGGCATCCACTCTCCGCGTCCTGGCGGGCCTGCAGGGAAGCGAGGACGACCCGGACACCGCTCAGGAGCCGGGAAAGATCCTCCACGAACTGCGCTCGTCGGCGCTCGAGATGCCGGGCGAGGGGTTGGTGCTGCCGCCGCTGTACTACGGGAGCGTGGACTCGACGCCCCTCTGGGTGTGCCTGCTGGCGGATGCCTGGCGCGCCGGGATGCCCGACGACGAGGTGCGTGCGCTCGTGCCGGCGCTGCGCGGCGCGCTGCGCTGGATCATCGAGCACGGCGACAGCGACGGTGACGGGTTCCTCGACTACGTCGACCGGACGGGGCGAGGTCTCGCGAACCAGGGCTGGAAGGACTCCGGGGACTCGATCCAGTGGCGTGACGGCCGCCTCGCGGACGGGCCGATCGCCCTGTGCGAAGTGCAGGGGTACGCCTACGAGGCCGCTCGCTCCGGCGCGGATCTGCTCGCGGAGTTCGGCGAGGCCGACGAGGGCGACCTCTCCCCCGCCGCGCTGCGGATGTGGGCGGCGGCGCTGCGCGAGCGCTTCCGCGAGGCGTACTGGGTGACGACCCCCGAGGGTCACTACCCGGCGATCGCGCTGGATCGCGACAAGCAGCGGGTCGACACTCTGACGAGCAACATCGGGCACCTGCTCGGAACCGGGATCCTCGACCCCGAGGAGGAGCGCGAGGTCGCGGACCTGCTGCTCGGCGACTCGATGTCGTCGGGGTTCGGCATCCGGACGATGTCGACGGCCGCCGCCGGCTACTGGCCGCTGTCGTACCACGGCGGGAGCGTGTGGGCGCACGACACCGCGATCGTCGCACGCGGGCTGCATCGTGCCGGTCTGCACGAGCACGCCGCGCGGGTCGCCGATGGCATGCTCGCGGCGGCGGAGGGGTTCGCCTACCGACTGCCGGAGCTGCATGCCGGGGATCCGGCGAGCGAGAGCTCGATCCCGACGCCCTACCCTGCGGCGTGTCGTCCGCAGGCGTGGTCGGCGGCGGCGTCGGTCGTGGCCCTCGAGATCCTCGGATCGTGAACGGGTAGCGCGGTCGGCCCGGCCCGGCACGGCGCGGTCCGGCTCGGCGCGGTCCGGCGCGGTCCGGCACTGCGCGGTCCGGCCCGGCCCGGCCCGGCGCGGTCCGGCACTGCGCGGTCCGGCACTGCGCGGTCCGGCCCGGCCCGGCTCGGCGCGGTCCGGCCCGGCTCGGCGCGGTCCGGCACTGCGCGCTCCGGCGCGGTCCGGCCCGGCGCGGTCCGGCCCGGCGCGGTCCGGCCCGGCGCGGTCCGGTCCGGCCCGGCGCGGTCAGTCGACCTTCGCGACCGTGCCGCCGGTGAGGCTGACGAGCTCGTCGAAGGTCAGCGGGAAGACGGTGTGCGGCGTCCCGCCGGCCGCCCAGATCTCGTCGAAGGCCGCGAGGTCCTCGTCGATGATGGTGACGAGCGGTTCCGGATGCCCCGCGGGCGCCACTCCCCCGATGGCCTGCCCCGTCGCCTCGCGCACCTGCTCGGGCGTTGCACGGCGGATGCTGTCGCGACCGAGGCGCTCGGCGAGGGCGGTGGTGTCGACGCGGTGCGCGCCGCTCGTCATGACCAGCAGCGGGGCGCCGTCGGACCAGAAGACGAGGCTGTTGGCGATCGCCCCGACCTCGATGCCGAGCGCGGCGGCGGCGAGGGCCGCGGTGGACGCGGCATCCGGGAGCACGACGATGTCGCCGGTGATGCCGGCGGAGCGCAGGGAGTCGTGGACGAGGCGGCTTCGGGCGGGCAGGTGCGCGGTCACGCGCCCCAGCCTACGAGGTGCCGCGGGCGAGGATCTCGCGCGCGGCGCACGCTCTCGGGGTGTCGGCGGGTGTCCGCGCCGGGCACGGTGCGGCGGTCTGCGGCGAGCAACCTGGTACAGGATTCCGACGAACCGGTCTCGTCAGCGCTCAATCTGCTTCGTGCCACGTCGCACGGTTGAACAGATCGCGCGACAGTGGTGCAATGGAGTCGGATGCTGCAACGCCGCGGCATCCCCAGCGCACTGCCCACAAGGCCCGCCGAAGGAAGAACGCGATGACGCACACCCTGCCCCTGCCCGATTTCACGCACGAGCGCGTGGAGGTGATCACCGGGCGGCGCAGCGGCCTCTTCATCGCCGTCGCGCTGCACTCCTCCGTGCTCGGCTCCGCTCTCGGCGGTGCGCGGCTGTGGACCTACCCGCACTGGAGCGACGCGCTCGGCGACGCCCTGCGCCTCTCCGCGGCGATGACGCTGAAGAACGCGGCGGCCGGCCTCGACGCCGGCGGCGGCAAGTCGGTCATCATGCTTCCCGAGGGCACCGTCCTCGACGCGGAGCGCCGGCGCGCGGCGTTCCTCGATCTCGGTGACGCGGTCGAGTCCCTGCACGGCCTGTACCGCACGGCGGAGGACGTCGGCTCGACGACCGAGGACATGCTCGTCGTGAGCGAGCGCACGGAGCACGTGGTCGGGCTGCCCGACGCGGTCGGAGGCTCGGGCGAACCCGCCGGCCCGACGAGCCTCGGCGTGTACGAGTCGCTGCGTGCCACGCTCGAGCGCGTGACGGGGTCGGCTGAGCTCACCGGTCGCCGCATCACCGTTTCGGGGCTCGGTCAGGTCGGAAGCCGCCTCGCGGTGCGCCTCGCGGCCGAGGGCGCCGTGCTGACCGTGACCGACGTGAACCCGGCCAAGCGCGACCTTGCGCTCGAGCTGGGCGCCGAGTGGGCGTTGCCGGGCGAGGAGCACCTGGTGCCCGCGGACGTCTTCGTGCCGGCCGGCATCGGCGGCCTGCTCACCGACGACGTGATCGATGCGCTGGACGCCAAGGCTGTCTGCGGGCCTGCGAACAACCCGCTCGCCGCGCGCAGCGGGGCCGATCGACTGGCCGGCCGGGGCATCCTCTACGCCCCCGATTTCGTGGTCAACGCCGGCGGCGTGATCTACCTCGACCTCGAGGCCAAGAAGCTCGGAACGCGCACCGAGATCATGGAGCGTGTCGCACACATCGGCGACACCATCCGCACGATCTTCGACGAGGCCGAGTCGCGCGGGGTCACTCCGCTCGAGGCCGCCGAGGGTCTCGCCGCCGAGCGCCTCGCCGCAGGCGACCGCGGCCACGCGCTGGCTCACTGAGTTTCAGACGACGGATGCCTCGGCCCGCGTGGCCGAGGCATCCGCCGTTTCCGGGAGGATATGTTGACGCCATGGATGGCGTGTGGCTCGCGGCTCTCAGCGGTCTGATTGCCGGCGGCGCACTGCTGGCGGGTGCCGCGGTCGCGTGGGTGGTGGACATCCCCAAAGCGGTGGTGGCAGCGATCATGGCTGTCGGTGCGGGAGTGCTGATCTCGACTCTGGCCTTCGAGCTCGTCGAGGAGGCTGCTCAGGACGGCGGGCTGGTGCCGACGTCGGTGGGATTCCTCGCCGGGGCGATCATTTATACGGTCGCGGACTGGCTCGTCTCCCGCCCGCGGCATCCCCGCCCCGTCCAGCCCGGCCCGAATATCGTCGCTCGTCGTGCGACGGCGCCGGTGGTGGGCGGAGCCGGCGGGATGGCGATCGCCCTCGGCGCGCTCATCGACGGCATCCCGGAGTCGATCGTGATGGGTCTGTCCGTGCTTCAGGTGGGAGGGCTGAGCATTCCGATCGTGGCGGCGGTGGCGATCAGCAACATCCCGGAGGGCCTCGCATCGACTGCTGAACTCAAACGGTCGGGCGAGGGCTTCGGCCGGATCGCGCTCCTGTGGTCGAGCATCGCGGCGATCACCGTCGTCGCCTCGGTCGTCGGCTTCCTCGCGTTCGAGTCGGCCCCCGTCGGCTTGATCGCCGTGATCACGACGATCGCGGCCGGCGGCCTTCTCGCGATGGTGTGCAACACGATGATCCCGGAGGCGTTCGACGAGCAGCAGATCCTGACCGGTCTGTGGGCGACCATCGGATTCCTGGCCGCGTTCGTGCTCCACGAACTCGCCGGGTAGCGCGGCGCCGGCACTGACATCGCACCTGACATCGCCACCCGCCGTCGCACCCGCCGTCGCACCTGCCATCGCACCTGCCGTCGCACCCGCCGTCGCACCCGCCAACGCGAGCTCGCGGTCACCCGCCCAGCCTCGGACCCGTCAGAACGGCGCCGGGGCTCCCTCCGACGGCCGGAACACCGGGACCCGCCGCAGCGGCTGAACGACGTATCTTCGACCGGCGGGCGAGGTCCACTCGAGCGCGCCACCCTCCAGCTGCCGAACGATCCATCCGCTGTGGTGCTTGACGATGTGGTGGCCCTTGCACAGGGGCGCCAGGTTCCAGAGCGAGGTGGTGCCTCCGTGCTGCCAGTCGATCGAGTGATCGATCTCGCACCGTGACGCCGGCATGCCGCACCCGGGCGCCATACATCGGTCGGCGCGCCACTTCACCAGTCTGCGGAGTTCCGGAGGCGGACTGTACTGATCACGGCCCACCGAGAGCACGACCCCGGTCTCCGGATGCGTGAGCACCCGCATCCAGCGACCGTCTCCACCGCACAATTCCCGCGCGCGGGACATCGGGATCGGACCGATCCCCTCGACGAGTGCCGGCTCTCCGTCGCCGGCAGCGTCACCGCCCAGCAAGGACAATGCGGGAACGGTCACCGCGACCGTCGCGCGGATGCCCCGTGCGGCAGACGGAGCAGTCCGCGTGTCTCCCTCGATGAGGAGGTCGGCGAACACGTCGGCGCGGATCTGATCGAGCGTGCGAGCGAACGCGTCCTGAGCGGTCGTCGACGCTTCCGTCGCCCCGCTCCCGACGGACGAGGCATCCGTGGCCGTGGCAGCAACCGCGCCCGCGACAGCGGCCGTGGCATCCGGATCTCCGCCCACACGCGCGACGGGACCCGCGGCGATGACCTTCGCCATGGCCGTCAGCCGCCCGTGGATCGCGTGGGCTTCGACTGCCGGAAGGAACGCCGAGAGCCAGGCTATGCCGTCGTCGGCCTCCTCGACGACGACCCGCCGCTGCGCCAGCGCCTCGCTGTGCCGCTCTTCGAGCGTCTGCGCCCGCGAGGTCGCGATCAGCCGCCGCAGGGAACGGCGGAAAGTGCCGAGAGCCTCGGTCTGCATGAGCGCGATCGCGTGCTCGGTGATCGGCTCCCGGAGTTCCGGCTCGACGGGAGCCATCGCGGCGACGAAGGAGTCGGCGTGGGCTTCGGTGGTTCGCCCGCCCTCCAGCACCTCCAGCACCCGCGGATACCGGTGCACCAGCGCCTCGGCGCGGGCCAGCAGTGCGTCGGCCACGTGCTCGGTGATCAGCAGCGCCGCCGCCAACTCCAGCCGCACGCCGCGCTCGACCACATCGGCGGCAGTGAAGCCGCGCGCCGCCGCATCGGCCAGGGCCTCGCGCCGCATCGCATCCACCCGCCGCAGCCGCTGCCCAGCGAAGACCGACATCATCGTGGCGACCTCGACCACCAGATCGACCGAGTCCGGGCCCTCGAAGAAGTCGGCCGGATCGACCCCGTCGGCGAACACCGCGTCATCACGGGCCGGGGGGTCGTTCATCGTCATACCCACAATGTAGAACGTACCTACGACATTGGAGTTGTACGCACGATCTCGATAACGTACATAGTGAGCTTAAAAGCACCCGGCGGCGTGCGTCACGCGCCCGCACGGCGACCGCGAACCGCCCACGCGGCGACCGATCACGACAGACGCCGCCGTCGCGAGAGCACAGGCCCGTCGCGACAGCACAGGGCCGTCGCGAGAGCGACCTCAGGCGCGAGCCGCCCAGGGCAGCACGGCTGCCTCGGATGTGGCGTCGGCGACGGTGAGACCGTGCAGGGTCTCGAGGGCCGCGCGCACCTCGTCGAGGCGACCTTCGACGGCGAGCTCGCGAATGCGCACCGAGGGCTGGTGCAGCAGCACCCCCGCGAGGTGACGCAGGGCGGCCTCGGTCTCGTCGCCGGCGCCGCGCGCGCGGGCGCGGGCGATCTCGGACTCGACGATCGCGAGCACCTCACTGCGCAGCGCGGTGATGGCAGGCCCTGCGGCGCGATCGGCGGCGAACTCCGTCGCGGCGTCGCCGACGATGGCGCGAGCGTCGGAATGAGCGCTGAACTCGTCGAGCGGCGCGTGCAGGCGAATGGTCTCGAGATCGAGCAGCTCGACGGCGTCGACACGCCCGACTTCGGGGTCGACGTTGCGCGGAAGGCCCAAGTCGATCACGAGCACACGATGCCCGGCGGTGAAGGCGTCGGCGTGGACGACGGCGTCGGCCGTGCACGTGATCACGACGTCTGATCGGGCTGCGGCGGCGGCGAAATCCTCGACGGGGGCGAGTCCGTGCTTCGCAGCGAACGCGCTCGCCCGGCCGGACGGCGAGAACACCTCGATGGTCTCGGCGCCGCGCGCGCGGACGGCCTCGACGGTGCGGGCGGCGTAGCGCCCGGTGCCGACGATCACCACGCGGGCCGCCGACCAGTCGGCGATCCGAGAGGACGCCAGTTCGAGCGCGAAGCGCACGAGGGAGCGATGGGTGCCGCGAAGGCCGGTGCGGTTCCGGATGCCTCGGCTCGTGTGCGTGGCCTTCTGGAAGAGGCGCTCCAGCTCGCTGCTGGTCATGCCCTCGGCCCGGGCGGAGTCGAGTGCGCGGCGCACCTGGCCCGAGATCTCGTCTTCGCCGACGACCACGGACTCGAGACCGCTGGTCACCGCGAACAGGTGGGCGGCGGCATCCGCCCCCTGGTGCACCGCGACGGACGAGCGGAGGAGGTCGACCGGAAGATCGGATGCCTCGGCCATCGCCTCGACGATGGATTCGACCGCGACGGCCTCGCCACCGGTGAGCGGCTCATCGATGTCGAGGTAGGCCTCGAAGCGGTTGCAGGTCGCCAGGACGACGGCCCCGCTCACGAAGAGCTCGTCGTCGACGAGCGCGCGGGTGGCAGACGGTGCACCCTGGGAGAGTCGCTCCAAGACGTCGAGACTCGCGTTCCGATGGTTCGCGGTGAGACAGAGGAGCACCCACCCATGTTAAGGCACCCCCGGAGAGCACGTCGAAACGGACGCATAGGGTTGTCTCCGTGCCCCTGGAAGATTCGCACCCGACCCGCGCCGACGGCTACGTCGCTCCCCCGCTCATCCGCGCCTACCGCGGCGAGCGCCCCGAGACGACCCCGGTGTGGTTCATGCGGCAGGCGGGGCGCTCCCTCCCCGAATACCGCGAGCTGCGCGTCGGCACCGACATGCTCGACGCCTGCCTGAACCCGGAGCTCGCCAGCGAGATCACGCTGCAGCCCGTGCGCCGGCACGGCGTGGACGCCGGCATCTTCTTCAGCGACATCGTCATCCCGGTCAAGCTCGCAGGCGTGGACGTGCGGATCGTGCCCGGCCGGGGGCCGGTTCTGGCGGAACCGGTGCGTACGGCCGCCGCGGTCGCGGCCCTTCCGCCCCTCGACCCGGCGGCGCTCGAGCCGATCCGCGAGGCGGTGCGCCTGACGGTCGCACAGCTCGGCACGACGCCGCTCATCGGCTTCGCCGGGGCGCCGTACACGCTCGCGTCCTATCTCGTCGAGGGGGGCCCGTCGAAGGAGCAGCTCAAGACGCGGGCGCTCATGCACTCGGACCCCGAGACGTGGAGCGCTCTGCTGACCTGGTGCGCCGACGTCACGGGCGCCTTCCTCGAGGCGCAGCTCGAAGCCGGCGCCTCGGCCGGGCAGCTGTTCGACTCGTGGGCGGGCTCGCTGAGCCTCGCCGACTACACCGGGCACGTCGCGCCGCACTCGTCGCGCGCCCTCGAGCGGGCCCGCGCGCTCGGTGTGCCACTCGTGCACTTCGGCGTCGGCACGGGCGAGCTCCTCGCGGCGATGCACGGCATCGGCGTGGACGTGATGGGCGTCGACTGGCGGATCCCGCTCGACGAAGCCTCGCGCCGCGTCGGGGGCGATGTGCCGCTGCAGGGGAACATCGACCCCGCGCTCCTCGCCGCTCCGTGGCCCGTGCTCGAGGCGCACGTGCGCGAGGTGCTCGATCGCGGTCGTACCGCGCGGGCGCACGTCGTGAACCTCGGCCACGGCGTTCCCCCCGAGACGGACCCGACGGTCCTGACGCGCATCGTGGAGTTCGTCCACGCGCATGGCTGATTTCTCGGTCGTCGGGGGCGGGATCGCCGGTCTCGTCGTCGCGCGGCGGCTCGCGGCATCCGGAGCCTCCGTGACGGTCTACGAGGCCACCGACCGCCTGGGCGGCACCGTCGCCCGGCACGAGGTCGGCGGTCTCGCGCTCGACGCCGGCGCCGAGAGCTTCGCGGTCCGCGGCGGCGTCGTCGTCGCCCTGCTCGGCGAACTGGGACTCGGCGGCGACATCGTCGAGCCCCGACCTGGGCCCGCGTGGCTGCAGCCGGCTTCGGGGGACGCGCTGCCGCTGCCGGCGACGGCGCTGCTCGGCATCCCGGCGGATCCGCTGGCCGACGACGTGGTGCGGGTCGTCAGCGTCTCCGCTGCTCGCGCGGCTGGCGAACTCGACACCCGGCCGATGGGCACGATTCCCCTCTCGGTCGGGTCGCTCGTGCGCGAGCGCTACGGCGACGCAATGCTCGACCGGCTCGTCGCACCCGTCGTGCACGGCGTGCACTCGATGCATCCCGACGCCCTCCCGGTCGAGCGCGCCCACCCCGGGCTCCGTGCCGCCCTCGCCGAGACCGGCTCGCTCGGCGGTGCGGTCGCGCGACTGCGAGAGGCCGCTCCCCCGGGATCGGCGGTCGCCGGCATCCGGGGAGGCGTCCACCGGATCGTGCCCGCCCTCGCCGACGACCTCGAGCGGCTCGGCGGCGAGATCCGTCTCGGGGTGCGCATCGACGACCCCGCAGCACTCAGGGGAACGGCGGTGATCGCCGCCCCCGGCATGCCGACGCCCGCCGCCCCCGGTCGCCGCATCGACCTCGTCACGCTCGTCGTGGAGCAGGCCGAGCTGGATGGGGCACCGCGCGGCAGCGGGCTGCTCGTCGCCGCCGGAGCGCCGGTCGCCGCGCGCGCCCTGACCCACGCGACGGCGAAATGGGAATGGCTGCGGGAGGCCGCGGACGGACGCCACGTCCTGCGCCTGTCGTACGACGAGGCTCCGGCGGACCCCGTCGCGACCGCTCGAGCAGACGCCGAGGCGCTGCTCGGCGTCGAGCTGCCGGTCGTGATCGACGCCGCCCACGTAACGTGGACGCGGCCGTCTGCCGCCGCGGCCTCCGGGTCGGTCGTCGTCGGGGAGACCGTGGCCGGCTCGGGCCTCGCGGGCATCGTCGCCCAGGCCGAGCGCACGGCCGCCGACCTCCTCGCCCGCTGACCTCGCCGTACCCTCGCGCGCGCCGATCGACCGAGACGAGGCGACGCGCATCCGCTGCCGAGCGATCCCGCGTCGAAGAACAGCGACCCCGGCGCCGCACCGGCCGGTGCCCCACCGCGGGAATGAAACAATGGAAGCCATGAGCGAGAACTCGGCAGCCCCGACGTCCGAGAACGAGGCACTCGGCTACACCCTGTGGGCCGTGTTCCGCCGAGACCGCCAGCGCCCTGCCCCCGCGGCCGACCTCTCGGCCGCCGTCGCCGAGGTCGAGGCATCCGGAATCACCGTCCGCGGCTGGTACGACGTCTCGGGCCTTCGCGCCGACGCCGACCTGATGGTGTGGCTTCACGGCACCGAGCCGGAGGTGCTTCAGGCGGCGCTGCGCACCCTGCGGCGGGCGGAGCCGCTCGCCTCCCTCGTGCCGGTGTGGAACGCGATGGGCGTCCACCGCGACGCCGAGTTCACGTCGAGCCATCTGCCGGCCTTCATGCGCGACAAGGACCCGGAGGCCTGGCTGACGGTCTACCCGTTCGTGCGCTCGTACGACTGGTACATCCTTCCCGAGGACGAGCGGCGCCAGATGCTCGCCGACCACGGCCGCAAGGGCTCGGAGTACCGCCAGGTGCTGAGCAACACCGTGGCCTCGTTCGCGCTCGGCGATTACGAGTGGCTCCTCGCCCTCGAGGCGCCCGAACTCGTCGATCTCGTCGACCTGATGCGTCATCTGCGCCAGACCGAGGCGCGCCGACACGTCCGTGAAGAGGTCCCGTTCTTCACCGGCCGCCGGATCGGCCTGGACGAGATCGCCGAGGTGCTGGCGTGATCACGCTGCGCATCGGCACGCGGGGCAGCGCGCTCGCCCTCACGCAGACCGGCATGGTGGCCACCGACCTCACCGACGCCACCGGGGTCGACACCGAGCTCGTCACCATCTCGACCGAGGGCGACCGCTCGAACGAGCCGCTCTCGCGCGCGGGCGGCATGGGCCTGTTCACCGGCGCCCTGCGCGACGCGCTGCTGGAGGACCGCTGCGATCTCGTGGTCCACTCGCTGAAGGACCTCCCGACCGCGCCGCACGATCGTCTCGTCGTCGCCGCGATCCCCGTTCGTGAAGACCCCCGTGACGCCCTGTGCGCCCGGGACGGCCTCACGCTCGACGCCCTCCCGGCCGGTGCCCGCGTCGGCACGGGGTCGCCGCGCCGCATGGCGCAGCTGCGCCGTCGCCGCCGCGATCTCGACGTCGTCGACATCCGGGGCAACGTCGATACGCGCCTCGGACGCGTCGCCTCGGGCGACCTCGACGCCGTCATCCTCGCCGCCGCCGGGCTGCGCCGCCTCGGCCGTGCCGACGTCATCACCGAGCTCCTCGATGCCGACAGATGGCCGACGGCGCCGGGACAGGGCGCTCTCGCGGTCGAAGTCCGCCGTGGCGACGAGGACCTCGTGAGCACCCTCGACCATGCCGAGACGCGCGCCGCCGTCGAGGCCGAGCGCGGCGTCCTCGCGCTCCTCGAGGCGGGCTGTTCGGCTCCCGTCGGCGCGCGCGCCGTCGTCGACGCCGGGCTGCTGCTGCTGTCGGCCAGCGTGTACAGCCTCGACGGCGCGACCGTCCTCACCGCCTCGCACGCCGCCGAGTGGCCCGACGACGACGCCGCGCGCGACGTCGCTCAGGCCGCCGCTCGCGAGCTGCTCGACGCCGGCGCCGCCGGCCTGACCGGAGCACGCCCATGAACTCCCGTGACTCGTCCGAGGCCGCCGGCCCGCTCGACCTCCCCCGGCCCGCCGTCCGCCCCCGCCGTTTGCGCGCGACGCCCGCCCTGCGGCGCCTCGTCGCCGAGACGCGCCTGCACCCCGCCGACCTGATCCTGCCGATGTTCGTGCGCGAGGGTGCGGGGGCGCCGGTGCCGATCTCGTCGATGCCGGGAGTCGTGCAGCACACGACCGAGTCGCTCAAGAAGGCCGTGACGGATGCCGCGGCCGCCGGCATCGGCGGAATCATGCTGTTCGGCGTGCCCGAGCACAAGGATGCGGTGGGCTCCGGCGCGACCGACCCCGACGGCATCCTCAACGTCGCCACCCGGATCGCGGTGGCGGAGGCCGGGGATGCGCTCGTCGTGCAGACCGACCTGTGCCTCGACGAGTTCACCGACCACGGGCACTGCGGGGTGCTCGACGCGAACGGGGTCGTCGACAACGATGCGTCGCTCGAGCGCTACCGCGACATGGGCATCGCCCAGGCCGAGGCCGGATCGCAGCTGCTGGGACTGAGCGGGATGATGGACGGCCAGGTCGCCGCGGTCCGGGATGCACTCGACGGTGCCGGCCACGCCGGCGTGCCGCTTCTCGGCTACGCCGCGAAGTACGCCTCCGCCTTCTACGGTCCGTTCCGCGAAGCCGTGCAGTCCTCGCTCCAGGGCGACCGCCGCACCTACCAGCTCGACCCCGCGAACCGTCGCGAGGGCGCACTCGAGATCGACCTCGACGTGGCTGAGGGTGCCGACATCGTGATGGTCAAGCCGGCCATGAGCTACCTCGATGTGCTGGCGGATGCCGCGGCATCCAGCCCCGTCCCGGTCTGGGCGTACCAGGTCTCGGGCGAGTACGCGATGATCGAGGCCGCGGCCGCCCACGGCTGGATCGACCGGCGCCGCGCGATCGAGGAGTCGGTGCTGGGCATCCGCCGCGCTGGCGCAGACGCCGTGCTGACGTACTGGGCCGTGGAGCTTGCGGGATGGATCCGATGACGACGAACGAGCAGGAATTCGAGCGCGCCCGCGGCGCGATGCCGGGCGGCGTCAACTCCCCCGTGCGCGCCTTCGGGTCGGTCGGCACGACGCCGCGCTTCTTCGTGTCGGCGTCGGGGCCGCGCGTGACCGACGTCGAGGGTCGCGAGTACGTCGACCTGGTGGGATCGTGGGGTCCCGCGATCCTGGGGCACGCACACCCCGCGGTGGTCGAGGCGGTTCAGGATGCCGCGGCCCACGGCCTCGGTTTCGGGGCATCGACTCCCGGCGAGACGCAGCTGGCCGAGCTGATCGAGGCTCGCGTGACCCGGGACGGTGCGCATCCGGTGGAGCGCGTGCGCCTCGTCTCGACGGGCACCGAGGCCACGATGACCGCGATCCGCCTGGCGCGCGGCGCGACCGGGCGCGACCTGATCGTGAAGTTCGCCGGCCACTACCACGGACACTCCGACGGTCTCCTCGCCGAAGCAGGGTCCGGGGTCGCGACCCTCGCGATGCCGGGGTCGGCGGGCGTGCCCGCGCCGATCGCGGCGCAGACGCTCGTCGTGCCCTACAACGACCTCGACGCCCTCCGCGAGGTGTTCGCCGCCCGAGGCGCCGACATCGCCGCGATCATCGTCGAAGCGGCTCCCGCCAATATGGGCATCGTGCCGCCCGCGCACGGCTTCAACGCCGCGATCGCCGACCTCGCGCACGAGCACGGCGCGCTGCTGATCCTCGACGAGGTGCTCACAGGCTTCCGGGTCGGTCCTGCCGGCTGGTACGGCATCGACCCGGTGCCGTTCGCACCCGACCTCATCACGTTCGGCAAGGTGGTCGGCGGCGGGCTGCCGCTCGCGGCGATCGGCGGCTCGACCGCACTCATGGAGCTGCTGGCGCCCCTCGGGCCGGTGTACCAGGCGGGCACGCTCAGCGGCAATCCGCTCGCCGTCGCCGCGGGGCGCGCGACGCTCGAGCACCTCGACGCGGCCGCGTACGCGCGGATCGACGCGGCGGCGTCGCGGATCGCGGATGCCGCGGCATCCGCCCTCTCCGACGCCGGCGTGACGCACGTCGTCCAGCGGTCGGGCAACCTGTTCTCGATCCAGTTCACCGGCACGGCGCCGCACGACTACGCCACCGTGAAGGCGCAGGAAGCATTCCGGTACCCGCCGTTCTTCCGCGCGATGCTCGAGCAGGGCGTCTCGCTGCCGCCGTCGGTGTTCGAGGCGTGGTTCGTCTCGGCCGCCCACGACGAGGACGCCGTTTCGCAGATCGTGGACGCGTTGCCTGCTGCGGCCCGTGCGGCGGCGGTGGCGACGCCGGTCTGACCCCTCCCGAGGGCGCGCTCTGGGTGACTGCGCGCCCGTGGCCGCGACGGCACCGGTTCCTGTCCTTCGCTGCGGCCGGACGCCACACGGTGCCCGTGCGGAACGGATGGCCGGCGATCTGCGCCGAGGAGTGCTGACCGGGCGACGAGGGGAGGGTGACGCCGACCGGTCGGCTAGCATTCGAGGATGATGAGCCGGGCTGCGATCGAAGACGTGCCGATCGGCGGCGACACCATCCGGCTCGGTCAGTTCGTGAAGTTCGCCGGGCTCCTCGACTCCGGCGGCGACGTCAAGGAGGCGATCCTCGACGGCTACGTCACCGTGAACGGCGAGGTGGATCGCCGGCGCGGGCGCCAGCTGCAGCTCGGAGATGTCATCGCCTTCGAAGGGCGCCAGGTGCGCGTCTGCCCGTGAGGCGCACGCGCTCGACGCCGCGAGCGCGAACGTCGGTCACGGACAGACGAGCGCGCGGAAGGCATCACGCACACATGCACGAAGCCCCCGGCACGCGGGGGCTTCGTGGATCGGTGGACCTGAGGGGATTCGAACCCCTGACCTCTTCATTGCGAACGAAGCGCGCTACCAACTGCGCCACAGGCCCGTGAACCTCCGCTAGATTATCACGCTCCCCGGGGGCTCCCGCGCACGTCCCCCACCATCCCCGCGAACCGGCCTCCCCGCCCACTCGCCAGCACGAACCTCGCAGAATTGCGCGAATCTCGCAGAATCTCGGCCGGATGCTGCGACGCGGCGTCGATTCTGCGAAGCACGTGCACCGCCCCACCCGAGCCGACTGCCCGGCCGGGAGAGGATAGGGGCATGCCGTCCTCTCTCGAGCGAGTGTCCGCCGTCCGCAATGTCCGTCTGGGCGTGAACGAGGACTCACTCACCACGCACGACATCGTCCTCGACGAGGAGGGTCGCATCTCCGGCACCCCGCCCGCGAGCGACCGACCGTTCGAGCATGGCGAGATCGACGGCCGCGGCCTTCTCGCCCTTCCCGGACTGGTCAACGCGCACGCCCACGTCGACAAGTCATGGATCGGACACCCCTGGCAGTCGTACGGCGGCGAAGGCGGCACCGACGGACGCATCCGGCACGAGCGCGCGCGCCGCGACGAGCTCGGCATCCCCGGCCTCGACATCACTCGGCGCGTCCTGGCCGAGTTCGTGCGCTTCGGCACCACCGCGATCCGCACGCACGTCGACGTCGACCTCGGAGTGGGGCTCCGCGGCATCGACGTGGTCCGCGAGGCGGTCGCCGAGTACGGCGGCGCCCTGAGGGCCGAGATCGTCGCGTTCCCGCAGGACGGGGTGCTGCGCCGTCCCGGGGTGCTCGACCTGCTGCGCCAGGCGGCGGAGGCCGGTGCCGAATATGTCGGCGGACTCGACCCCGCGAGCATCGACCGTGACCCGGTCGGGCAGCTCGACGCCATCTTCGCCGTCGCCGACGAGACGGGCGCCGGGATCGACATCCACCTGCACGATCCCGCGGAGCTCGGCGCGTTCCAGTTCGACCTCATCATCGACCGCACCCAGGCCCTCGGGCTCACCGGCCGGGTGAACATCGCTCACGGCTTCGCGCTGGCGCAGGTCGAGGCATCCCGCCGTCGCGATCTGCTGCGCGCGATGTCGGAGCTCGACATCACCCTCACCACCGTCGCGCCGCTGCGACTGCCCCAGCTCCCGCTCCACGAGCTCGACGCCGCCGGCGTGCGCTTCGGGTTCGGCACCGACGGCATCCGCGACCTGTGGAGCCCGTACGGCACCGGCGATCTGCTCGGCATCGCGTGGCAGTACGCACGCTCGTCGAGCCTGGTGCGAGACGACGATCTTCGCCGGGTCGTCGAGATCGCGACGACCGACGGCGGACCGTTCGCCGGCGCCGGTCGCATCAGCCTCGCGGCGGGTGACCGCGCCGACCTGATGCTCCTCGACGCCGAGAACGCGATGGACGCCCTCGTGCGGACTCCTCCGCGCGAGCTCGTGCTGGGAGGCGGCCGGGTGCTGCACCGGGCGTGAGCCGGGGCATCCGTCGCTGCAGCTGCGTCCTCGCAGAATCGCGCCCCCGTCGCAGCCGTTCGTCGGGATTCTGCGACGTTCGCGCGATTCTGCGAACTTCGTGAAGACCGACGCACCGCCGCGCGACGTGGGGCGCTCAGGCTCCGGCGGCGCGGCGTGTGAGCAGGTCGCGGACGTGGGCCTCGATCTCGGCGTCGTCGACGTAGCCCATGCGCGAGAAGTCCGCGGCGCGGGCGGCACGCGCGACGTCGATCGACGGGGGACGCTGCGCCTCGGCGCGTTCGCGCATCGACTCCTCGCGGGCCGCCTGGCGCAGCGCCTCGCGGGCCGCTTCGGCCTCGAGCACCGCGGCCGCGCGCGACCCCGCCGAGGCCGTGAGCGGGCGAGGCAGCTCGCGCGGCGCCCACTGCCGCGTCGTCTGTTCGAGCTCGACGTCCTGCAGGCTGACGTCGGCGCGCACGACCGGCTCGGCAACCCGCGCCGAGGCCCGACTCGCCACGCGAGACAGCCGGTGAAGCACGAGGGCGGATGCCGCCACCACCGTCACCCCGGACCAGAGCCAGGTCTGCGCGCCCGTCGTCACGACGGTGAACGCACCCCAGCCGGCCAGCGCGAGACCGGCCAGCCCGAGCACCAGAGCCACGAGCCGGAACCCGCGGCGCACGCGTGCCCGGCGCGCGGCCGGCGTCGATCGCGCGGCGCGCACCTGCACGCGAGCCGCGTCGTGCGCAGCCTCGATCTCGGCCCGCGCGGCCGCTTCGGCAGCGGCACGTTCCCCCCGGGCGCGTTCCAGCTCGACGCGCGCGACGGCCTCACCGGCGGCGCGATCGGCGCGGGCGCGCTCGAGCTCCACCTTCGCGTGCACGAGCGCCGCCGCCTCCCGCTCGGCGAGCGCCTGCCGCGCGAGTCGCTGCTGCGCCATCGCGGTGCGGGCATTCAGCTCGAGCCGCACTTCGGCGGGCGTCTCGCTCGTCTCGGCCAGCACCCGGAGTGCCTGGTTGAGCCGCACCGCATTGCGCTCGGCGGCATCGAACTGCCGCCGGCTGTGCCACGTGGGAAGAAGATAGACCAGCCACAGGAGCACGGCGACGAGCATGATGACGCCCCCGCCCAGCACCTGCCCGTCCATGTCGACAACGGTAAGTGAGCGGATGCCCCGGCGGCGGCATCCGGTCGCGTGTCGCTCTAAGCGTGCAACCGGTCGCTGGGAGGAACCGTCGCGGCGTCGGCGGGAGCCCGGCCGTCTATCCAGCGCTGGAGGACCCCCTCGGGCACGTCTTCGCGGACGAGTGCGAAGGCGTAGTGGTCGCGCCAGTCGCCGTCGATGTGGATGTAGCGGCGACGCAGTCCCTCGTACCGGAAGCCGAGCTTCTCGACGACCCGCAGGCTCGCTCGGTTCTCGGGACGGATGCAGATCTCCATGCGGTGCAGGCGCAGCTCGGTGAAGCACACGTCGGTGGCGAGGGCCACCGACGTCGGCGTGATGCCGCGACCGGCGAACCGCTTGCTGACCCAGTAGCCGATCGTCGCCGAGGCGAGGGAGCCGCGCGCGATCCCCCACACGTTGAGCTGCCCGGCGACGACGCCGTCGTGCTCCATGACGAAGGGAACACCGCTGCCGTCGCGGTATTGCTGCAGCAGGCGCCGCACGCCGAGGCGCATGTCGAACGAGACCGGCCCGTCGGGGCTCGTGGCCTCCCAGGGCCGCAGCCAGTCGCGGTTGGACAGCAGCTCGTTCTGCAGCACTCGCGCGTCGCGCTGGCGCACGAGGCGGATCGACACCGCTCCGTGCCTGCGGGGAGCCGTCAGGTCCACGTCGACCCCCTCCGTCGGTGGCGGCGGGTCAGAGGCCGGCCGCGAACTCCTGCAGCCAGGGTCGCAGCTCGGGACCGAGGTCGTCGCGATCGGAGGCGAGCTGAACGATGGCCTTGATGTAGTCCAGCCTATCGCCGGTGTCGTAGCGGCGACCCCGGAAAACGACGCCGTACACGCCGGGACCCTCGGTGTCGGCCGCAAGCTCCTGCAGCGCGTCCGTCAGCTGGATCTCGCCGCCCTTTCCCGGCTCGGTGCGCTCGAGGATCTCGAAGACGTTCGGGCTGAGGACGTATCGTCCGATCACGGCGAGGTTCGACGGCGCGTCCTCGCGCTTCGGCTTCTCGACAAGTCCCGTGACCTTGACGATCCCCTCGGTGCCGGTCTCCTCGACGGCAGCAGCGCCGTACATGTGGATGTGCGCCGGGTCGACCTCCATGAGGGCGATCACGGTGGCGCCCGTGCGCCGGTGCTCGTCGATCATGGTCGTCAGCAGCGGGTCGCGCTCGTCGATGAGGTCGTCGCCGAGCATGACGGCGAAGGAGGCGTCGCCCACGTGCGCCTTGGCCCGCAGGACCGCGTGACCGAGGCCCTTCGGCTCGCCCTGGCGCACGAAGTGGATGTCGGCGAGGTCGCTCGAGGCGACCACACGCCGCAGGCGGTCGTCGTCGCCCTTGTCCTTCAGCTTCTCCTCGAGCTCGGGCACCGAGTCGAAGTGGTTCGAGATCGCATTCTTGTTGCGCCCGATGATCACGAGGATGTCGTCGATGCCGGCCTGCGCGGCCTCTTCGACGACGTACTGGATCGCCGGCTTGTCGACGACCGGGAGCATCTCCTTGGGCATCGCCTTCGTCGCGGGGAGGAAGCGCGTGCCGAGACCGGCGGCGGGAATGACAGCCTTGATGGGGGTATGGGGCATGCCCTGCATTCTAGGGTCACCATGTTTCCCGTACCGGCCATCTTGACAGCGGCCCGGGCGGAGCACTGCGCCGTCGCGCGGCGAGCCGGCCCGGGCGGCACCTAGAATCGAAGGCATGTCCGATGCGATCGCCGATGCGAAGCGAGCGCTCCGCGCCGAACTGCGGGAACGGCGTCAGCTGATCACCCCGCGGGCGCGCGAAGCGGCCGCCGAGGGCGTCCGCGCACAGCTCGACGCGCTCGTGGCGAAGCTCGGCGTGACGTCGATGTCGTGCTTCCTGTCGACGACCACCGAGCCGGGAACGCGGGAGTTCGTCGCCGGCGCGGTGGAGCGGGGCATCCGTGTCCTGCTTCCCGTCACCCGCACGGACGGCCTGCTGGACTGGTCGGTCGCCACGCGCGACCTCGACATCGCCGAGGGGATGTTCGGGCTTCCCGAGCCCGTCGGCGAGCTGGTCGGCCCCATCGCCGTCAACGACGTCGACCTGCTCGTGATCCCGGCCGCGGCGGTCGACCGCCACGGCATGCGCCTCGGCTGGGGGCGCGGCTACTACGACAAGACGATCGGCTCGATGCAGGGCTGCCCTCCCGTATATGCGGTGGTGTTCGATTCCGAGATCGTCGACGAGGTCCCCAGCGACCTCCACGACCAGCCCGTCACCGGTGTCGTGACGCCCACGCAGACCCTTGTCCTCGCGCCCGTCCGGCGCTGACCGTCCGAGAGAGACATGCCCACCTACGCCTATGCCTGCAAGCAGTGCGGCCACCGCTTCGACGCCGTGCAGTCCTTCGCCGATCCCACCCTCACCGAATGCCCCGAGTGCGGCGGACCGCTGCGCAAGGAGTACGGCTCGATCGGCGTGACGTTCAACGGCTCCGGCTTCTATCGCACCGACTCGCGCGCGTCGAGCTCGAGCGGGTCGACGGATGCCTCGGCTGGCGGCTCCTCGTCATCTTCGACATCATCGAAGTCCGAGGCGAAGTCTTCCCCTGCCTCGACCGGGACGTGACCGGCGGAAGCCGGCGACAGTGAGGAGCATCACATGATCAAAGGCTTCAAGGAGTTCATCCTGCGGGGAAACGTCATCGACCTGGCCGTCGCCGTCGTCATCGGCGCGGCGTTCACCCTGATCGTCAACGCGATCGTCGCCGGGCTCATCAACCCGCTCATCGCGCTGGTCTTCAACGCCAGCAGCCTCGACAAGGTCGGCTGGACCGTGGAGAACCTCAATGGAGACGAAGTGTTCTTCGCGTTCGGGTCGATCCTCGGCGCGATCATCAACTTCCTCGCGGTCGCCGTCGTGGTGTACTTCGTGTTCGTCTATCCGATGAACCGCTTCAAGGAGCGCGCGGCGGCGCGGGCCGGCATCGCGGAGGAGGAGGCGTCCGACCTCCCCACGGAGCAGGAGCTGCTCGTTCAGATCCGCGACCTGCTCGCCACCGAGCGCCCGCGCGCCTGAGCGCTGCGCGGCATCGACCCGACTCGCGTCAATAGTGCGGCGGGACGTCGCGCTTGAGGCGCTCGTCATTCGGGCCGGAGGACCCGGATGCCCGTTCGGCCGAGGCATCCGGAATCTCGTCCCCCGCAACGGGCTCGGCACCGGTGCCGGGTGCAGGGGTCAGCTTGACGCGGCGCGACCCGGGAACGCGCTGGATGCGCTGACGGTCATCAGACGACATCGAACGGCTGCGTGTCGGCGTCGACACGCGGCGCCTCGGGCGGGACGCCCAGCATCGTCGCGATGCGCTGGGCCACTCCGGCGGGGTCGCTGTAGAGGTCGAACGAGTGCACGCGCACGTAGTGCCAGCCGAGGCGGCGCAGGATCTGCGGGCGCAGGCGCAGCGATTCGCGGAGCGACTCCCCGATGGTCTCGGGGTCGCTCTCGACCACCACGGCCTTGCCGGCGTACTGCGCGACGAGCGGCAGGAGTCCGCGGTACTGCACGTCGACCGACAGCCCGAGCCGCCGCAGCTCGCGCGCGAGGCCGCGCGTGAGCGGGTCGGCGAGATCCTCGAGCCGGGCGTCGCGCGCCCTGCCGGCAATACCGCCGAGGATCGACATGAGGGTGGCAGCGCCGTGCTCGAGACGCCCGTCGTCGAAGGCCGACGGGCGGATCGACGACACGATCACCATCGACCGGCGCGCACGGGTCATGCCCACGGTCAGCAGGCGTTCCCCGTCGGGCGTGGACAGGTCGCCGAAGTCGCTGAGGACCCGGCCGTGCCGGGTGAGCCCGAAGCCGAGCGAGAACACCACGCGGTCGCGGCTCTCGGCGACCGACTCCTCGAGCGTGAGCACGGCGAACGGCTCGGCGGTCTCTCGAGAGAGGAAGTCGGCGACGTCGGAGCGCCCGGCGAAGGCCGCGTCGACAGCGGCCCGGATGCGCTCGGCGTGCCGGCGACTCGCGGTGACCACCATGAGCGACTCGCTGCCGCGGTTGACGGCGTGCTCGACGACGAGGGTGACGACGCGCGCGACCTCGGCGTCGGGACTCTCGACCGCCCCGGTGATCGGGTCGGGCGTGCCCGTGCCGCCCTCGACGTAGTCGACGCCGAGGCTCCCGCGACCGAGGTACGAGCCCGCCCAGGGCAGCGAGACGAGCTCACCCCCGTAGAACGCGTCGTTGACCAGCTCGGCGAGGTCCTCGCCGCCTGCGCGATAGCTGCGGGTGAGGGTCTCGACGGGGAGCAGCTCGGCGAGGCGCTCGAAGACGCTCGTCGTGTCGAACGGCTGCTCGGCCTCGCGCCCGTCGTCGACACCCGCCGCCACACGGAACGGCGTCGGCTTCTGCGTCACGGGGTCGCCGAAGACGACGACCTGCCGCGCCCGGCGCAACGCAGGCGCCGCCTCAGCGAGGCAGAGAGCCGCGGCATCCGCGATCACCACCACGTCGAAGGCGGGCGATGCCGGGATCTCGGGCACGTCGTACGGTGACGCCAGCCACACCGGCGCGAGCGTGCGCGCCAGCCGCGGGGCGACGCGCACGAACTCGGACGCGGTGACCGCACCGGACTTGAGTGCGCGCTTGAGCGCGTCGGCCTCGTCGGCGTGGTCGACGATCCCGATCCGCCACTGCGTCGCGAGCTGGGCGGCCAGAAGGGGACCGGATGCCGCGGCATGCGCCTCGTCGACGAGGCGGAAGTCCCGCTCCAGTCGGTCGACGACGGCGGTGTTCGCACCGAGGACGGCCCGGTCGGTGCGCAGCAGCAGCTCGAGCGCCGACTGCCACCACGCGAATTCGAGCTCGTCGGCGACCCGGTCCTCGGGAACGTGGCGCACCGAGAGCTCGGCGAGCAGCTGTCCCAGTCCGAGGGCGGAGAGCTCGGTGCGCAGCGTCGCGCGCTCCTTGAGGTTGTCGAAGACGTCGGAATCGGCGGCCAGCCCGGCGAGGATCCGCACGAGCTGGGCGACGGGCACCGTGCACAGCCGGTCCGCACCCGTCCGGTCGAGGACGGCGTCGAGCTCGGCCAGTTCGGCGTCGACCCGCTGCCACGCGACGTAGACGTCGGCCAGGCCGATCGGCACCTCGGGAGTGACGCCTGCCTCGACGTACTTCTGCCATTCGGTCCGCTGCTGCTGGATGCGCACGAGCGCCTCGTACATGTCGGGCACGTGCACGCCCGGGCGGACGTACTCGCGCGACAGCCGCCGCAGGCGGCGCCGGTTCGGGCCGCTCATGTTCGGGGCGTCCCGTCGCGGCGCGTGCGCCTGGATGAGCTCACCCAGCGGACGCTCGAACACGGTGAGGCTGAAGCGGTCGAGGGAATCCCGGATGCCCTGGAGCAGGCGCAGGTAACTGCCCAGCTCCGAGATCGTCTGGAACGGGCGCATGCGGGTCTGCCCGATGAGCTCGTAGCCCCGTTCGAGCAGGCTGGGGACGTCGCTGCGCTGCAGCTTGCCCGCGAGGGCGTGCGCAGCGCGCGCCTCTTCGGTCGTCGCGAACGACACGCCGTACCAGGGCGAGTCGTCGGGTCCGAACCGGAATTCGCCCAGACGGGCAGCGGTCGCGAGCTTCGCCGCCGCCTCTCCCCGCGCGTGCGCGAGCCGTTCGAGCGTGCGGCCGTCGAAGCGCGCCGCGGTCGACGGCGGCACGTCGCGCGCGTTGAGGTTCGCGAGGGCGCGCAGGATCTCGAGCACCGAGACGTCGAGGGACGGATGCTTGGCCGTGACGGCACCGCGATAGTCCCGCAGCACCCCGCGCAGGCGCACGAGGGCGTCGTCGATGTCGGCGACCTTCGGCGCCTCCGCCTTCTCGTTGCGGCCGATCGCGCGGATGAGGTCGCGCTGCAGATGCCGGGGCGACACGGCGAGGCCCGGCAGCCCGATCCCGGCGAGGCGATGACGGATGCCGTCGAGGGTCGAACTGCGGGCGCTGACGACGAGCACGCGCTTGCCGTCGCGCACGAGCCCGCCGACCGCGTTGATCACCGTCTGGGTGCCGCCCGTGCCGGGAAGGGTGTGCACGGCGAGGGACTGCCCCGCCGCGATGCGCGCGAGCACGCGCTCCTGCTCGGAGTCCGCGTCGAGGAGCAGATTGTCCGACGCCGGCGGGCGCTCGTCCGGGCTCGCCGGCAGCGGCACCTCGCGGCGCAGCGTGAGGGTCTCGCGGTCGGCGGGGTGCCCGGCGAGCGCATTGAGCACCGGGTGGTCGAGGTCGGCCGCGTCGCGGGCCATGCCGCTGCCGACGTCGGCGAAGCTCGAGACGAGCAGACGCGGCTTGACGACGTAGGTCTCGATCCACGACGTGAGCGCCCGAAGGTGGTCGATCACCGGCTGCGGCTTGAACACGCCCCCGTCGTGGGCCAGCGCCGCGAGCCCGGCACCGTCGAGCTCGATGCCGAAGTGCGTGCGCATGGCCCGCACGAGCTCGGGGTTGACGAAGATCGAGCCGTGCAGCTTGAGCTCGAAGTCGGAATGGTGGCGGCGGATCGCAAGGGGACGGAGCAGCACCGGGGCGCTGCAGTCGAGGCTCCCGATGCGCCACTGCGCCAGTCCGACCGCCAGGTGCACGGCCTCGAGTCCTCTCGTGGTGCGCAGCTCGACGTTCTTGGCCGTGATGCGTTCGGCGGCCAGCCGCGCGTTGCGCAGTGCCACCTCGTCGCGGAACAGGTTCGACAGCAGCGTCGAGCGGCCCGTGATGAACTGCGGCAGGCTGCCGGGGTGGGCCTTGGTGATCTCGATGGAGTCGTCGTAGCTGTCGGTGAAGTGGAGCAGCGTCGACCGTCCCCCGAGCTCACCCGACTGCAGCCGCAGTCGCTCGCGCTCCGGATCGGCGATATGCGCCACGGTGACGCCGGGCTCGGCGAGGCCGAGATCGCCCGGTGTCACGACACTGTCGGACACGGCATCGTTCGCGCCGGCCACGACGCTGCCTTCTGCTCGCCACACACGAGCCACACTAAGCGCCGTTGTCGTGCGCCTCTTGCAGCGAGGCCGAGTTTCGCGGTATTGGGACACGCCGATTGACCAGCGCTTCCTCCCCAGCCGACCGCCGAGGGCCGCGTCTCCCACTTCGGGCCCCGTGCGGTCCGGTCCGCGAGCGCCGCGCCAGGATGGTCGCATGACCTCGCCGCAGCCGTCCCGCTTCCTCGTCCACCCCTCCCCGGTCGGCGACGTGCTGATCGTGACGACCGATGCCGGGATCGTGACGCTCCACCCGGTCGACGGCCCGCTCGGCGCCGAGCTCGAGCGGGTCGGCCTCGCGCTGCGAGCGATGCCGGTTCCGGCGGAGTCGGATGCCTCGGCCGACGCCGCCGCGACGCAGCTCGACGAGTACTTCGAGGGCGACCGTCGCGCCTTCGATCTTCCGCTGGACTGGCGCCTCGTGCGCGGCTTCACGCGCGCCGCGCTCGAGGCGGTGTGCGAGATCCCCTACGGCGAGACCGCCGGCTACGGGGAAGTCGCGATCGCTGCCGGCAGTCCCCGAGCGGCCCGAGCCGTGGGGACGGCGTGCGCGAACACGCCGTTTTCGATCGTCGTGCCGGTGCATCGGGTCGTGCGGGCCGACGGCTCCCTCGGCGAGTACGGCGGGCGCCCGGAGGTGAAGCGGTGGCTCGTCGATCACGAGCGCGCCGCGGGCGAGTAGGCCGTCCGCGCGCAGCACGGCCCGGGCGGCGTTCCGCCCGGGCCGTGCACTTGCGTCCCCGGAACGGGAACCTGCTTCAGTGGTGCGTGGCCTTCTCGGCTCCGTAGCCGGTCAGTGAGCGCACCTCCATCTCGGCGGCCTTGACACGGTCCTCAGCACGACGAGACGTCACCGATCCGAGCCAGCCGAGGAAGAACCCGAGCGGGATCGAGACGATGCCGGGATTGTTCAGCGGCCAGATGGCGGTGCCGACCTTGAACACGCTGGTCTCGGTTCCCCAGAACACCGGCGACAGGAAGATGAGGATCACGGCGGCCGCCAGGCCGCCGTACATGCTCCACACCGCCCCGCGCGTCGTGAACCGGCGCCAGAACAGCGAGTACAGGATCGTCGGCAGGTTCGCCGAAGCGGCCACCGCGAAGGCGAGCGCGACGAGGAATGCCACGTTCTGGCCCTGCACGCCGATGCCGCCGATGATCGCGAGGATGCCGATCACGATCACCGTGCGACGGGCGACCTTGACTTCGCCGTCCGGCGGCACGTTGCCCTTCTTGACGACGTTCGCGTAGATGTCGTGCGCGAAGGATGCCGCGGCGGTGATGGTGAGGCCGGCGACGACCGCGAGGATCGTCGCGAAGGCGACCGCCGAGATGAAGCCCAGCAGGACCGGGCCGCCGAGAGCGAGGGCGAGCAGCGGTGCCGCCGAGTTCACACCACCGGGCGCCGCGGCGATCGTCTCGGGCCCGACGAGGGCACCGGCACCGTAGCCGAGGACGAGCGTCAGGAGGTAGAACAGGCCGATCAGCCAGATCGCCCATACGACCGAGCGCCGCGCCTCCTTGGCGGTCGGCACCGTGTAGAAGCGCATGAGCACGTGCGGCAGACCCGCGGTGCCCAGCACCAGCGCGATCGCCAGCGAGATGAAGTCCCAAGGGTTGGCTCCGTACTGCAGGCCCGGTCCGAGGATCGCCTCGCCCTTCGGCGACGCCGCCACCGCGTTCTCGAGCAGCGTGTTGAGGCTGAATCCGTTGATCGCCAGCACCCAGATCGTCATGACGAGCGCGCCGCCGATGAGGAGGAACGCCTTCACGATCTGCACCCAGGTCGTGCCCTTCATGCCGCCGACGAGCACGTAGACGATCATGAGGATCCCGACGACGGCGACGACGATCGACTGTCCGACAGCCTCGGTGATGCCGAGCAGCAGCGACACGAGGCCGCCGGCGCCCGCCATCTGCGCGAGCAGATAGAAGAAGCACACCGCGAGCGTCGTGATCGCCGCCGCCATCCGCACCGGCCGCTCCTTCAGGCGGAAAGACAGCACGTCGGCCATGGTGAACTTGCCCGTGTTGCGCATGAGCTCGGCCACGAGCAGCAACGCGACGAGCCAGGCGACGAGGAAGCCGATCGAATAGAGGAACCCGTCGTAGCCGTTGATCGCGATCGCGCCGCAGATGCCGAGGAACGACGCCGCCGAGAGGTAGTCGCCCGAGATCGCGAAGCCGTTCTGAGGACCGGTGAAGGAGCGACCCGCGGCGTAGTAGTCCGCCGCGGTCTTGTTGTTTCGGCTTGCCCGGATCACGATGAACAGCGTCACCGCGACGAACGCGCCGAAGATCGAGATGTTGAGGATCGGGTTGTTCTCGACCGTGGTCACCGCCGCTTCGATGGAGCTGATGATGTCGTTCACGCCGACACCTCCCGCTGCTCGAGCTCATCGCGGATCTCCGACGAGATCGGGTCGAGCTTCCGGTTGGCGTACCAGACGTAGGTCATCGTGATCGCGAAGGTGGTGACGAACTGTCCGAGCCCGAACAGCAGCCCTACGGTGATGTCGCCCCAGACGCGCTGCGCCATGAACGCCGGCGCGAACGACGAGAGCAGCACGTACGCGAAGTACCAGACGAGGAACGCGATCGCCATCGGGAACACGAAGCCCCGATGACGGCGCTTCAGCTCTGCGAATCGGGGCGATTCCTCGACCTCGATGTAGTCGATTCCGCCCGGTGGGGCGGTGTCGATCCGAGGATCCGACATGTGGCCTCCTTGCCTCATGAACAGGCGCATCACTGCGCCGGTGGGGATCCCGAGACGGCGGAGCGAGCGCCCGAACCGGGTGGTAGGGTCGACGCTACGAAAATCGGCGAGGACGCCGTCACCCCCGGAAGTAGGTAGTGCGTGGGCAGCCAGACCACCACTGAGCAGACCCCCGGCAGCGAGAGCGATGAGCAGGTTCTCGCTCGCGCGGTGACCGACCTCGCGCGTCGCACTCGCTTCCCCGTCGCCTTCGGCGGGCTCGAACAGGGCGACGCGATCCACGTGACCTCGATCGTCGGCGCCCGCACGCGCCGTCTCGACGGCCTCATCGTCCGGGCCTCTCGCGGCCTGGGCGGTCGCGCTCTGGTCGAGAAGCGGCCCCGCCTCGCGCTCGACTACCGCTCCTCCCGCAGCATCACGCACGACTATGACCGCGCCGTCCTGGGCGAGGGCATCGCCACCCTGTTCGCCGTCCCGGTGCTGGTATCCGGGCGAGCCCGCGGCGTCATCTACTGCGGCTCGTGGGCGGAATCACCCGTCGGCGACGTCGTCGCGCGACCGGCCTTCGCGGTGGCCGACGAGCTTTCGACCGAGCTGCGGATCCGCGAGGAGGTGCGGCGTCGGCTGTCGATGGCACCGGCGGGCGAGGCATCCGCACTCGCCCCTGCCGCGAGGGAGGAGCTGCGCGAGACATACGCGGAGCTTCGAAGCGTCGCGGCAGTGATCGACGACCCCCAGCTGCGCGAGAGGCTCGCGCGGGTCGAGAAGCGCCTGGCTGCCCTTTCGCAGTCCGAAACCGAACCCTCCCTCGAACTGGACGTGCGACTTTCGCCGCGCGAAATCGACGTGCTCGCGTGCGCGGCACTCGGCTCGACGAATTCCGAGATCGCGGCGACATTGTCGCTGCGCGAGGGAACGGTCAAGTCGTATCTGCAATCCGCAATGGCGAAACTGGATGCCTCGACCCGCCACGCCGCGGTCGCGAAAGCCCGGCGCGCGGGTCTGCTGCCCTGAATTCGACCGGCGTTATCGCCGCGAGAATTCCCTTTCGTTTTCCCCGGCGTGGAAATCACCCCGCGGCCGAAGCGAATTCGGCGTAATGTGCCCTCATGGCTCGCAGAATCGTGCATCAACTCGTCGACGATCTCGACGGAACAGTCCTTGAAGTCGGAGAAGGGGAGACCGTTCTCTTCTCACTCGACGGCGTCGCCTACGAGATCGATCTGAGTGCCGGCAACGCGGCAGCATTGCGCGATGCGCTCGCCCCCTTCGTCGACGCCGGCCGCAGCGTCTCGTCGCGCGCCGCGGGCAGCGGCCGGTCTTCTGCATCCGGGTCGGGCGTCAAGCGACGCCGGTCGGGTCAGCAGGACTACGCGGCGATCCGCGAGTGGGCGAAGGCGAACGGCCACAAGGTCTCGGAGCGCGGGCGGGTGCCGGCATCCGTCCTCGAGGCCTACGAGGCCGCGCACTGACGCACCCCGCTTCGCAGCCCGTCAGCCCGTGAGCACCTCCAGGTACGGCTTGTTCGCGGCGTTGCTGCGGCTGTTGAGCTGGACGAGGTTGCCCCCTGCGGTGCCCGAGAGCCCGATGGTGACGACTCCGTCCCCCGGGTGGTCGGAGACCACGAGGTTCGTCACGTCGAACGCCAGCCAGTTCTCGTACTCCCCGATCGGCGCGGTGGCGACGGCACCCGAGAAGGGCGGCTTGGTGCTCCAGTTCACGCCCGTCTCGGTCCACTGGTCCGTCGAGCAGCGGTTCGCGGTGAGCACAGCCTCCTTGCCGTTGGAGTCCGAGGTCTTGCCATAGACCCACAGGACCGCGCGGCGGGGGGTCGCGGTGACGCCGCTCACATCGAACTTCAGATAGGCGCGTCTGCTGTAGCCCGCATCGCTGCTGTTCTTCACAACGAGGTCCGCGTCGCTGCCGTAGTTCGTCGTCGCATACGATCCGTCGCGCACCGTCGCATCCGCCGTCGCGGCGACGTTCACGAGGGTGCGGTCGCTCAGAGTGGTCCCGGTGCCGAAGGTGATGGTGCGGGATGCCCCGAGGCAGGCGCCGACCTCGGCGACCAGCTCGATCTTCGCATCATGCCGCGTCACCGACATCTCGGGCGCCGACGTCGCCGTCGAGAACGTCGACAGCCCCGCACGGTCGATCGTCACCGCGACCGTGGACGACTTCTGCGATGGGTCGGCGACACTCACGCTCAGCGTGCCACCGGACTCGCGGATGAGCACGGAGCACGGCGCCGACACGGTGATCGGCCCAGCCGTGCCCGCCGCGAAGAAGTTGGCTGCGGTGACACCCGTCGCGGCGTCCTTGACGGCCTGCACGCTCGCGGTGTTGGCGAGGATCGTGACCGTGGGGCTCGCCGCACGAGCGGCCGTCGTCGCCGGTGACGCGCCCGGCATCAGGATGTACGCGTAGGCCCCGGCGGTGGGATCCGTGCCGTGATCGAACCACAGCGTGATGTAGCGCCGGGTGATCGGGTCGGTGGAAGCCACTCCGCCCTTGTTGATGTCGCTCCAGGCGCCGGTGCGCTCCTCGCGTCGTGCGCGGATCGACCCGCCTCCGGGGAAGACGTACCCTCCGAAGCCCTGGATCGCCGCCCACGACGCCGCGGCGAACGAGGTCTCGGTGGGAAGCGTCGCCGGCTGCACCGCCCCGTCCACCGTGAGGGCGGCGCTCCCGGTGGCTCCGAGATTGCGGCTGTCGATCGTCGTTTCGACCTTGTGCCCGTCCGTCGACGCGATGCCGGCCCCGAGGCAGACGACCTGGTCGGCGAGACAGAACCAGGACTTCTTGGCCCGCAAGGTCGACGCGAGGCCCCGGGTGTCCTGACCCACAACGGCGTACGTGCCGTCCGTCGCCCCGCCGGCCCAGGCGTTCGGGACCGCCTGGTTGTACCCGCCCTGTCCGTCGGCCAAGGGTTTGCGCGAGACCGTGGTGCCGGGCATCCGGTACGGGTCGACCGTCGGCCAGAAGGCATCCGAATACTGGCCGTTCCCATATGTCCTGCCCCACCAAGAGACCATCCCCGAGTTCGCGTGCCAGCCGCGGAGGTTCTCCTGATTGACCGACGTCAGGAACGTCGTGCGGGATGAGCACATCGAGATCGCCAGGGCCCAGTCGGCCCGCCGGTGCACGGCTCGGTCGGTCGCGCCGAAGACACGGCTGCCGATCGGCTCCGGCTCGGGAAGGACGCTGGAGTCGTCGATGACCGCCTTCGCTCGTGCGAGGTTCGCGAGCCCGGGGGTATGGTCCTCCATGTAGCGGCCCCAGTACTCGCGCTGCAGCCATCCCTTGCAGACCGCCCGAATGCGCGCCGCCGTCGCGGTCGGCGCGCTCTCGGACAGCTGCAGGAGCGCGGAGATCATGGCATGCCCGCGGTGATGATCGTTCTGCTCGTAGGGGCGCGCGTCGGTGGTGATGATGCCCCGCGCCACGCGGCGTCCGGACTGATTGTCCATGACGAGACCGTTGAACATGAACGGGATGACTCCGCGCTCGAACATGTCGTAGATGAAGGACACCTTCGGGTCGTCGAATTGCCACGTCGAGCCGCTCACCAATGCCATTGCACTTGCCAACCCCGAGATCAGCACATGCCCGTAGTTTCCGAGATACGGGACCTTCTCGTGCTGCACGAACGACCCGTCCTCGTAGAAGCCGTCGTTGCTGCGCACGGGCGCGAACAGGGGCGAGAATCCGTTCACGCCGGTCGTGATCTTCGCAGACGACTTTCCCACCACTCCGTGCAGAACCCTGATGAGCGAGAGGTCGGAGCGGTTGGCGCCGGTGCTCTGCTTCGTCGCGAGCAGAGTGTCGAGGTGGGAGTCCGGCGAGTGCGCGTCGATCGTTGCGAGGTTCTCCGAGATCTGCGTCGCCGTCAGGTGCGGGTACGCGATCGCCAGGATGTTCAACAGCGTCGCGGGCGATCCGATGCGCCAGTCCCACCAGTTGCCGTACTGGGTGACGCTCGAGTTGAAGGCGTGCGCATGCATCCAGTCGATTCCGGCGATGATGTCGGCGATCAGAGCCGGGTCCTGATGGAAGGAGCAGTGCGGCGTGGCCCACGCGACGGCCATCTGCGAGAGGCGGCCATACCCCGCCGTGACCGCGCCGGAGCGAGTCCCGCTCGAGATGGGGATGTCGGGCCACAGCCCGGTCGTCGAGCCCGGGGTCATCGTCGCCTGGAGCCCTTGAACGGCGGACTCGATCGCTGTCAGCTCGGTGCTGAACGGTGCGATGGTGTGGTCGAACCCGGGACCGACGGTGATGCGCTCAACGTACCTCTGGCGCAGATCGTCATACTCGTCGGCGACCAGCGCGCGCGCCGGCGTCGCCGGCGCCGCGACCGTGGCCAGGCCGACGCCGAGGCCGGCGGCGCCGGCGCCTTGGAGCAGTGAACGTCGCGTGATCTGCATCATCGAAGACCCCCGTGGAGTGGCGGGATCGCTGGACGATGGCGGCTCCATCGCGCGCCCGCATCCGTCACTTTGCCATTTCTTACGATATCCATCAAGTCAGAAATTCGAAAGATATCGAAGCTAGGCGCCGGCGCCGGCCCGCCGGGGACGACACCCGTCAGACCCGTGGACTACACCCGTGAGAGGTGAACCAGAATGTCGTCGACCCTCTCCTTGGCGTCGCCGAACAGCATCTGGGCGTTCTCGCGGTAGAACAGCGGGTTCTGCACGCCCGCGTAGCCGGATGCCATGGAGCGCTTGAAGACGATGACATTCCGCGCCTCCCACACGCGCAGAACGGGCATGCCGGCGATCGGGCTCGACGGGTCTTCGGCGGCGGCGGGGTTGACGGTGTCGTTCGCGCCGATCACGAGCACGACATCGGTCCGCGAGAGGTCGTCGTTGATCTCGTCCATCTCGAGCACGATGTCGTAGGGCACCTTCGCCTCGGCCAGCAGCACGTTCATGTGACCGGGCAGGCGACCTGCGACGGGGTGGATGCCGAAGCGCACGTCCACCCCTCGCTCACGGAGCTTCAGCACGAGGTCGGCGACGCCGTGCTGCGCCTGCGCGACCGCCATGCCGTAGCCGGGCGTGATGACGACGGAACTCGCCCCCGAGAGCATGTCGGCCGCGGTCTCGGCGTCGACCTCACGGTGCTCGCCGTACTCCTCGTCCGCCGCGCTCGGCGCCTCGATGCCGAAGCCGCCGGCGATGACCGAGAGGAACGACCTGTTCATGGCCCTGCACATGATGTAGCTCAGGTAGGCACCCGACGAGCCGACGAGCGCTCCGGTGACGATGAGGAGATCGTTGTTCAGCAGGAAGCCTGCAGCGGCGGCGGCCCAGCCCGAGTAGCTGTTGAGCATCGAGACGACGACGGGCATGTCTCCGCCGCCGATCGAGGCGACGAGGTGCCATCCGAGGGCGAGCGCGAGCGCGGTGACGGCGATGAGCAGCCACAGCTCGGGAGTGATGACGTACCAGACCGTGAGACCCACGAACACGACGAGCGCGCCCAGGTTGAGGACGTTCTTGCCCGGCAGCATGAGCGGCTTCGACGAGATGCGGGCGGACAGCTTCAGGAACGCCACGATCGACCCGGTGAAGGTCACGCCGCCGATGAAGACGCCGATGAACACCTCCGCATGGTGGATGTCGGCGAGCGCGCCCTCCAGCCCGGTGTCGTAGAGCGCGCCGTTCCAGCCGACCAGCACCGCCGCCAGGCCGACGAAGGAATGCAGCAGGGCGATGAGCTCCGGCATGCCGGTCATCTCCACGATCCGCGCACGCCACAGGCCGATCGCGCCGCCGATCAGCACGGCGGCGACGAGCCAGATCAGGCCGTTGCTGGCCAGCGGGTCGCTCCAGGCATCGGCGGCGACCAGCCACACCGTGGCGGCGAGGGCGATCGTCATGCCGAGGATGCCGTAGGTGACGCCGCGGCGACTGGTCTCATGTCTGCTGAGGCCCGCGAGGCTGAGGATGAACAGCAGCGCGGCGACGATGTAGGCGGCGCCTGCGACCGCGCCGGCGACGGCGATCATCGAGGCTCACCCTTCTGGAACATCGCGAGCATTCGCCGCGTCACGGCGAAGCCGCCGAAGATGTTGATGCTCGCCAGCAGCACGGCGATCGCGGCCAGGATCTGCACCGTCAGATCGGGCACGGTGATCTGCACCATGGCGCCCACGACGATGATTCCCGAGATCGCATTCGTCACGCTCATGAGCGGCGTGTGCAGGGCGTGGGCGACGTGCCCGATGACGTAGAAGCCGACGACGATCGCGAGCGTGAGCACGAGGAAGTGCTGCGGAAGCGGCGGTGGCGCGAAGGCGCACACCGCGAAGAGCACCGCGATGCCGGCGACGATGAGCCCAGTCTTGGCGCCGCGGGACATCGCCCTCTTCTCGGGCGCGACGACGGGGGCGGATGCCTCGGCCTTCGCCGGCGCGGCCGAGACCTGCACGGGAGGCGGGGGCCAGGTCACCGCGCCGTCGCGCACGACGGTGACGGTGCGCTGCACGACGTCATCGAAGTCGAGCGCGAGCTCGCCGTCCCTCCCGGGGGTGAGGAGCTTGAGCAGGTTGACGAGGTTCGTCGCGAAGAGCTGGGACGACTGCTGAGGCAGCCGGCCGGGCAGGTCCGTGTAGCCGAGGATGACGACCCCGTTGTCCGTGACGACCCGCTCCCCCGCGACCGAACCCGCGACATTCCCGCCCTGCGCCGCGGCCATGTCGACGATCACGCTGCCGGGCTTCATGCTCGCGACATCGGCTGCCGTGATCAGGCGCGGAGCGGGGCGCCCCGGGATGAGCGCCGTGGTGATGATGATGTCGACGTCGGCGGCCTGCTCCGAATAGATCTCCGCGGCACGCCGGTCGTACGCCTCGCTCGTCGCCTTCGCATAGCCGTCCGCCGACACCTGCTTCTGCTCGTCAGGCACCACGACCTCGAGATACTCGCCCCCGATCGACGCAACCTGGTCGGCGACCTCGGGCCGAGGGTCGGTGGCGCGCACGATCGCGCCCATGCTCGACGCCGCGCCGATCGCGGCGAGACCCGCGACCCCGGCGCCCGCGACGAGCACCTTCGCCGGCGGCACCTTGCCCGCCGCCGTCACCTGGCCCGTGAAGAAGCGGCCGAACTCATGCGCCGCCTCGACGACGGCGCGGTAGCCCGAGATGTTCGCCATCGAACTGAGCACGTCCATCGACTGCGCGCGCGAGATGCGCGGCACGGCATCGAGCGCGATAGCGGTGATCCCCCGGGTCGCGAGCGCCTCGACGAGGTCGGGGCGAAGTGCCGGGCTCAGCATCGCGACGACCGTGGCGCCATCGGCGAGGCGGCCGATCTCGCCCGGTGTCGGCGCGTTGACCTTGAGGATGATGGGCGAGCCCCATGCGGTGGCGCCGTCGACGACGGATGCCCCGGCCGCCCGGTACGCGGAATCGGGAAAGGACGACGCGGCGCCGGCGCCGGATTCGACCACCACCTCGTAACCGAGGGCGATCAGCTTGGGAACGGTCGTAGGAGTCGCGGAGACCCGGTTCTCTCCGGGCTTCTCGGCGACGATGCCAATGCGGGTCATGCGATCCTCTGGGTCTGGTGCGAGACGCCTCCACCCTGGCAGAAGCGGGCCCGGAACGTGGGAATCGCCTCCGAATGGCGCTCATTCCTTGAGATCGATCTCGGATCTCGGAATCGTGGCCGGTTCCAGTCCGCTACGGAAGGAGCAGGATCATGATGACGATGACCCAGACCGCCGCAGAGGCGGTCAAGCAGATCATCGCGCGAGTTCCCGAGGCCGGGGATGGAGGCGTGCGGATCGCAGACACCGGCAGCGACCAGGGACTCGAGCTCAGCGTCGCCCCCGATCCCGAGCCGCGCGACACGATCGTCGTGACCGACGGCGCGCGGGTATTCCTCGACGAGGGGGCCGCCGCGGCCCTGGACGACCGCGTGCTCGACGCCGAGCTGGCGCAGGACGGCTCCGTGCGCTTCGCGATCGGCCTGCAGCAGTAGGAGACGGATGCCCCGCCCCGGCGCTCCGGCGCCGGGGCCGAGGCACGTCAGCCCCTCAGTCGTCGGGGCACAGCTCGAACACATAGCCCGGGTCGCCGGGCGCGCCGAGGTCTCGGTCGCGCAGCACGGCGGACTCAGGCATCCCACCCTCGCGACACGCGTCCTGGAAGGACGAATCCGCCGCATCGGAGTACTCGATCGCGATGACGCGGTCGTCGTAGACCTCTTCGTACGCGTCGCACTCATCGAACGCCACGCATTCCTCGACGATGGCGAAGTCGAACTCGGCTTCATCGTGGAGCACCTCGGCATCTTCGGCGGCGTTCTTCTGTGCCGCCGCGAGGCCGGCCTCGTGCGCTGTCTCGACGAGCTCCTCGGCGAGTTCGATGTTGCCGTCGAGGGTGAGCGCGCCGTCGCTGCGAGCATACGAGTCGAGATTGTCGAACTCGACGGCATCGAACCCGGCACCGGCGCACTGCTGGATCCAGGGCGCGACGATCTCGACGATGGCCTCGCGTCTGTCGTCGGTGGAGGTGTCGAGCAGCGCCTCATCGGGCCACTCGGGGTCGAAGACGGGCTCGCCGTCCTCGCCGGCGAGGATCAGCTCGTCCGGCCAGTCCTGGAGCTCGCCGGGCTGCGTCTGGAACGCGTTGATGTAGCAGATCGAGTACACATCCTCGGGCGGCGGCGAGGTTCGATCGCGCACGACGATGCCGACGCCCTCGGGCGGCGGATACGACTCGCCGAGCTGGTAGTCGGGGCCAGCGCCCTCAGGCGGCAGGGTGACCGCCGCCTCGCCCGTCGCACACGCCGTCAAGGCCAGCGCCGCCGCGACCACGACGATGGCGGATGCCGCACCCCTCCCAAGGTCCATGACGCCGACGCTACTCCTCCGAGGGCACGTCGCGGCGAGGGTAGACTTTCGGAGCCAGCCTCTGTAGCTCAATGGAAGAGCAGTTCCGTCCTAAGGAAACGGTTGGGGGTTCGAGTCCCTCCAGGGGCGCCACCGGTTCCGCACCTCGCCGGGAGCGTGATCTGTCCCTCGCCCGCGAACGAGCGTACGGTGAGCAGCATGTGGACAGTCCTCATCATCTTGCTCGTCGCCTGGGTGGTGCTGTCGATCGTGGGTTTCGCTTTCGAGGGCCTGTTGTGGCTCGCGCTCATCGGGATCGTGCTGTTCGTCGGCACGCTCATCTTCGGACTCATCCGGCAACGCGCCCGCCGTCCCAAGGAATAGCGGCCCCCGGTCGAACCGGCCGCCTTCGGCGCCGCGCTCCCGTCCGCCTGATCGATACCGTGCGACTCACCCTCGGTCGTGGAACACTCCCAGGCGGTCGCCGTCGCGCACGAATTGGAGTGCGCCGCCCTTGGGGAACTGCGCGGTCAGCTCCGCGGGCGCGCTCGCATCGACCGGCATCTCCAGAGTTGCAGGGAAGCTGCCGACGCGACACGCGGAGTACATCGGGCCGTTGTACGACCAGCTGTTCGGATCGGCATCGGGCTCGGGAAGCGAATCGGTCCGGACGATCGTGAAGCACTCCTGACCCGTGCCGGTCATCGCGAAGCTCGTCTCGAACAGCGTCATGCCGTAGAACTCCCACGCGGTCGAACTCGGGCCGACCCCGTACCAGCCGCTGGGAATGTCCGGCAACGCGACCGGCTCGAGCGTCGCGACCTGCGGGGCACCGTTCGACACCGAGATCGGGGCCACGCGCATCAGCCCGTAGGTCGCACCGGCGGCCAGGCCGGCAGCGGCCACGAGCGACAGGGCCCACCACAGCTTCAGCCACCGCGACCTGAGCTGTCTCGGGGCCGGTTCGACCGGAGCGCTCTCGGTCGGGGCCGGCTCGTGCGCGACAGGCTCAGGCGGACTGGAAGGGGCGACCGACGCGAGAGGTACGTCACGCGGGACGGGTGCAGCAGCGGCCGCCACCGCCACACGCGGATCGGCGACAGCGGGAGGGGTCTCGCTCGCCGTCTGCGCG
The DNA here is from genome assembly GCF_012847295.1 of Microbacterium sp. MF43. Lineage (GTDB taxonomy): Bacteria > Actinomycetota > Actinomycetes > Actinomycetales > Microbacteriaceae > Microbacterium. The sequence goes on along the minus strand of NZ_JABBDY010000001.1, from coordinate 711,707 downwards.
GCGGCCGGTGCGCCGAGCAAGCCCTCCAGCTCTTCCAGACGCTCGAGCGCTCCGGGATCTGCGGCGATGTCGGCTTCGGGCCCGTACACGCGCGCCTGAAGCGCACGCAGTTCGGCGAGGGTGCTGTTGTCCATCCGATGCATCGTCTCACGCGTGATGGGCGCGTTCGGGGGGCGACGCGTTTCGCGTCCCTTCGCTCGCTCGACGACCGAGGGCGAGACCGCATGGTGTTCGCGATATGAACTGCGCCGGCCGTCTGCGTCCTGCACCTCCCCCGATTGGTCCAACCATGGTTAGGATCCTTCGCACGGGTGCCGCCGTGGGCGAGCACGGCGGCACCCGCACGCTCGCAGCAGGGGCCGGGCCGGCGCTCCGGAGCAACGGATTCGCACCGCTCGGACCCGACGCACAGGTTGAGGTGATAGCGTGAGGGTGACTCAATCGAGTTCCATCCGCCCGTTCACGGGTACGACGCGTCATCCTCTCGGCCTCACCGTGGAGAGCCCCGCACTTCGACGCTCGCGATGTTCCGCACCCGGCGGTGTCTGATCACCCGCCCTTCACACGCACGAGAGACCGTCTCTCGGCGACAGCTTGGATCACATGCACTCCCCCACCTCGGGCTTCTCGCTCGACTGGCGACAGGCCGACGATGATGTCTTCGTGGCCACCATGCTCGGCGAGTTCGCCGGGTTCATCGAGGTAACTCACGAGGGTTCCCACGCGCACAGCGCGCAGGGCGCCGACCTCGGCCTGCACGACACCTCTTTCGCCGCTCGCGCGGCGGTGGAGACCTCCCATCTCGGCTCGGCCCCGCCCACGCGGCCCGCGCCCCTGCATCGTCCGCACCGGAGTTCTCGGTACGGCACCCCCGGTCGCTCCGGCGGCCCGAAAAACAGAAGGAAAGACACGATGGCCACTGGCACCGTGAAATGGTTCAACTCGGAGAAGGGCTACGGGTTCATCGCACCCGACGACGGCTCCGCTGATCTCTTCGCGCACTTCAGCGCGATCGCCGGCGACGGCTTCAAGGATCTCCGCGAGGAGCAGAAGGTCGAATTCGACGCTGAGCGTGGCCCCAAGGGCATGCAGGCGGCGAACATCCGCCCCCTCTGACACTCGTCAGTTCTCGATCGGCACTCGCCCCTCCGGGGGCGGGTGCCGATTCGTTTCCCGGCGGATGCCGACGCCGGCAACCGGGCTGTCAGGACCGCCGCTCGACGAGATCGAGAATGTCGATCGACCATGCGTGGACCTTGTCGAGTCTCGCGGCGAAGCGTGGATTCTGCTGCGCCGTGCCGGTGTACCAGAGGTCGAAAGCGACCTGGCGCAGGGCGATGTAGTCGTCGAGGTGGGTGGCGTCGATCCCGCGGACCTCGCGATACCCGTCGAGCAGGGCGGCGAGGCATCCTTCGTACTCCGGTTCGTCGCGAAGCTCCCACACGGCCACGGCGAGGTCGTACAGGCGCGGCCCGGTGCCGCAGTCGTCGAAGTCGATGAGCTTCACCTGGCCGTCGGCGAAGACCGCGTTCCCCAGGTGCAGGTCGGCGTGGATGAGCCCGGTCTCCTGGTCGCGCGTCATGATGCCGGCCATCCGCTCGCCCACCGCGTCGAACCGGCCGCGCAGCTCCCGCGGCAGCAACTGCCAGCACTCCGCCGCCCTGAGGCCGCCGTACACCATCACATCGCCGAAGAACGCCTCGTGATCCCAGCGGATGCGCGTGAACCCCTGCGGCGGCCTCCAGCCGTCAGCGTGGTCGTGGAGCACCGCCATCGCCCCGCCCAGCCGGCGCAGATGGACAGGGCGAGCGGATGCCTCGTGAATCCGCCCCTCCATCCACCTCAGCACCGACACCGCCCGCGTGCGGCCGGCGACGGAGGCCTCGACGACCACGCCGCCGTCGAGAGCCTCGAGCGCTTCGGGAACCTCGAGATCGGTGTCGGCGCGGATCGCCCGCATCCACGCGATCTCGGATTCGATGGATGCGCGCGTATCGGAGTTCCGTCCGTGTCGCTGCGGCCGGTGGACCCGGACCAGGAACCTCCCCGCGTCACTCTCGTGGCGGAACGTCGTGTTCTCGCCGTGGGTCACGAAAGTGAGCCGCCCGTCGGGCAGCGGGTAGCGACGGAGCGCGGCGAGCGCCAGCGTGCGAAGCGCCGCGATCTCCGCGCGTACCGTGCCCACCGGTCCACTGTGGGCGACGATCTGCCGCGGGGCAAGCGCCGGTCAGGCGTCGGCCAGCACGATCCGGTCGCCGCCGGCGGTCTTGGCCCGGTACATCGCCAGGTCGGCGCGGCGGATGAGCTGCTCCGACAGCAGCTTGCTCCCCGGTGGCGCGAGGGCGACGCCGATGCTCGCTTTCAACGGCTGCTCTGTGAGCGGATGCGCGGGGTCGCCGCGAAGCACCTCGAGGATGCGCTCGGCGATCTCCATCGCGACGGTCGGGTCGGGCACCTCGCACGCGACCACGAACTCGTCGCCGCCGTAGCGCGCGACGATATCGTCGGCGCGCACGGCGCTCAACAGGCGACGGCCCGCGTCGCGCAGCATCCGATCCCCCGCCTGATGCCCGAGGCGATCGTTCACGCTCTTGAAGCCGTCGAGATCGATGAACAGCGCCGCGCACCCGGTGGTGCCCATGAACCGGCTCATCGCCGCCTCGAGATGACGGCGGTTGGGCAGCCCCGTGACCTCGTCGTGAGTGGCGGCGTGCGCGAGCCGAGCCTGCAGTCGCAGAGTCGCGAGGGCCTGGGCCGCCTGGCCCGCGAGCGCCTCGGCCAGCGGCGAGGCCTCTTCGTCGAACATCCGGTCGTGATGGAACCAGCTCACGAACGCGCCGAAGTCGATCTCCTCGTGGTGCAGGGGCGCGGCGATGAACGCGTGAATTCCGGCGGCCTCCATCGCGGCGCCGAGCCCCGGCGCCAACCGCTCCGCCCGGGCCGGTGCGGTCACCTTGAGGGTCCGCCGAGGGGCGCTCACGAGGCCGATCAGCGTGTCGGGGTCCACACGCCCGCCGAAGGGATCCTCACCAGCGGCGACGATGCTCAGGCCGTCGGGCTCATGGAGCAGAACGGTGGACTGCTCCGCACGGTACGCCCGCGCCGTGCTGTCCGCGAGGATCTCCGCGAGCTGTTCCTCGGTGGCAGCCGTCGCGAAGGCGACGGCGGAGTCCATCACGAGCTGCAGGCGCGTCCGCGTGCGTTCGGCGAGCGAGTACTGCTGACGCAGCTCGACCAGCGCCCGCCAGCGCTCTGAGGCGTCCGCGATCAGGAAGACCTCCTCGCCCTGCTCGTGAACGCGGGTCACCATCGCCGCACGGCTCCGCTTCCGCGCGTTGACCATCATCCACGGCCCCGGCCCGATCGCGGGCAGCAGATCCTCGTCGGGATGGATGAGGTACTCGCTGATCGTATGGCCGACGAACTCGTCCGCCGGCGAGCCGATCCAGTCCGCGAACCATGTGTTCACGCCGGTGATGGCACCGCCCTCACCCACGCGCACCGCGCCCAGCGGGAGCGCGGCCGCACCGCCGTCGTTCACCGATGCCTCCCTCGCGCGCCCGTCGGGGCGGCTGCTCGAACGATATCCCGCACCCCCTGCCGTCGTCACCCCCTATCCACTGACGGCAGGGCCTGTCCGCATTCGGCAGCGGAATTTCACTCAGTGAAGTAAATGGGGTTCTCGTCACGTACGATGCGTAAAGGGCTCCCCCGCCCGAGATGGGATCGCCATGTCCGACGTCCAGACGATCGACGTCCTGCGCCGCAACAACGTGACGGTGACCGGCGACCTCACCGGCCCGACGATCATGCTGGCGCACGGATTCGGGTGCAGCCAGGAGACCTGGGGCCTCGTCGCCCCGCAGTTCGCGCGCGACCACCGCGTCATCCTCTTCGATCACGTCGGAGCGGGAAGATCGGACGCGTCGTTCTACGACCGCGGCAAGTACGACTCGCTCGACGGCTATGCGACCGACGTCATCGAGATCCTCGAAGCGCTCGACGCGTCCGACGTGGTCTTCGTCGGCCACTCCGTGAGCTCGATGATCGGCGTCCTCGCCGCCAACCGGGCGCCGGAGCGATTCCGCGCGCTCGTGCTCGTCGGACCGTCGCCCCGCTACACCAATGCCGCCGGATACCACGGGGGCTTCGAGCAGCGGGACATCGATGCGCTCCTGGACTCCCTCGACGCCAACTACCTCGGCTGGGCGCGCGAACTCGCCCCGGTCATCATGGGACGGCCCGACCTCCCCGAGCTCGGTCAGCGCCTGACGGACAGCTTCTGCAGCGTCGACCCCGACATCGCCCGGCACTTCGCTCGCGTGACATTCCTGTCGGACAACCGCGCCGACCTTCCCCTCGTCAGGGTGCCCACGCTCGTGCTGCAATGCCAGGCCGACGCCATCGCGCCGGACGAGGTGGGGGCATTCGTGCACGCCGCCATCCCGGGCAGCAGCTTCCGGATGCTCGAGGCCACCGGGCACGTGCCGATCCTGTCGGCCGCCGACGAGGTCGTCCGGGAGATCCGGGGGTTCCTCGCATGACGTCCGACACCGGCTGGTTCGATCACGCGCCGTGCGGTCTGGTCGCGGCATCCGCCGACGGCCGCATCCTCGAGGCGAACGACATGTTCCTGACGTGGACCGGTCACCGGCGCGAGGATGTCATCGGCAGGACGTTCGCGTCGCTGCTCGATGCCGGCAGCCGCCTCTTCTTCGACACGCGCCACACGCAGCTGCTCCACCTGCGCGGGAACGTGGAGGAGGTCGCGGTCACGCTGGTGATGGCCGACGACAAGCCCATGCCTGCGCTCATCAACTCGGTCCTCGATCCCGAAGCGGGGATCATCCGGATCGCCGTCTTCAACGCGACCGAGCGCGTGCGCTACGAGCGCGATCTGCTGCAGGCGCGGCGCAAAGCGGAGTCGTCCGAGCAGCGCGTGCGCATCCTCCAGGAGGTGTCGAGCACCTTCGGGGTGAGCGCGACCGACGAAGACGTCGCCCAGTCGTTCGCCGAAGTCGCCCGCGAGGCATTCGGCGCCCGCGAGACCGCGGTGCTCCTCATCGGCGAGGACGGCGATCTCGTGCTCACCGGCGGGACCAACCCCCTGGCAGGCAAGGTCGCTCCTGTCCCCGAACTGCGCGCGACCCCCGACGTCACCATCGTCGACGTGGACGAGGTGCGTCACGAGTTCCCCCATCTCGCCGACGCGATGCAGGCCGAGCGACTCGCGTCGATCACGATCACCCCCCTCATCGCCGACGGTCAGCGCCTCGGACTGCTCGTGTGCTTCTTCGGCCGTCGCACCGACTTCGACGCGCAGTACATCGACCTGCAGCAGGCCCTCGGACGACAGGCATCCCAGACCCTCACCCGTGTGCGCCTGCAGCGGCGGCTCGCCTTTCTCGCTCTGCACGATCAGCTCACCGGTGTGGGGAACCGGCAGCTGCTGCAGATGCAGCTGGACGAGGCGATCTCCGGCGCGCTCGCGACGAACGAGCCCCTGTCGGTGCTGTTCCTCGACATCGACGACTTCAAGAGCATCAACGACGCCTTCGGGCATGCCGCCGGCGACGCGGTCCTGGTCGAGCTGGCGAACCGCCTCACCGAGAGCGTGCGCGGTTCCGATGTCGTCGGCCGAATGGGCGGCGACGAGTTCGTCGCGATCTGCGCCAGCACGGGCGCGAACCAGGCGGCGACCGTCGCCGAACGCGTGCTGGAGATCTGCCGCGCTCCGATCGCGGTCGATGACGGCATCATCTCGGCATCGGTCAGCGTCGGCATCGCGCTGTACCGTCCGGGCGTCGACGCACGACCGAGCGCTCAGCAGCTCCTCGTGCGCGCCGACGCGGCGATGTACGACTCGAAGCGGTCGGGCAAGAACCGCGCCACGATGGACGCCGCGGCCTGACGCCGCGGCGGAAGACGAGCCCTCGCGCGACGCGCCCGATCGGGGTGCATCCAAATCGGCGCCCGCGGCGGAAGGACTTCACGAGGGCGGCGATGGGTCGCCCGATGGGAGACGACCGTGCGCACCTCACTCTCGCCACGCCTCGACGCGCTGACCGGTCGCGACCGCACTGCAAGGGTCGCTCCGTCAGTCGCGGCGCCGCCGGCAGGGTTCCGCCCTGTGCCTGCCGCAGCGGCGCCGGTCGCGACGGCCACCTCGACACCGGCGCGATGGTCTGTTCCGCCCGTGCGGGTGGCCGTCGTCCCGTCCCCGCGCTCCAAGCGGTCGTCGGATGCCCCGACCACCGCCTCTCGCGGCACCGGGCCCGGCCCCGCTAGCGTGGGGACCACCGCGACCCGGGCAGCCGCGTGAGCCGACGCCATCATCGGACAGGAGAGGAGCGAGCGTGGACGAGGCGCAGGAGCGCGAGCAGATCGACCGCTTCCGAGCGGGCGACGAACGCGCACTGGAGGAGATCTACCGGCGCTGGTCCCCGCTCGTCTTCACCCTGGCGCTGCGCGTCCTCGGAGATCGAGGGGATGCCGAGGACGTGACGCAGAAGGCCTTCGTCTCGGCCTGGACGTCGCGCGCCTCGTACGATCCCGCGAAGGGCCGCCTCTCGACGTGGATCGTGGCCATCACGCGCCGCCGCATCGCCGATACCCTCGAAGCGCGCCGCAAGGTGCGCGAGCTGCAGGAGCAGCTCCAGCGCTTCGCGGTCCCCGACGAGAACCGCGCGACCGAGTTCGACCTCGGCGACCGCCTCCTGCTCGCCGACGAGATCGATCGACTCGAACCCGACGCGCAGCGAGTGGTGCGCCTCGCGTTCTACGACGACCTGACGCACCAGCAGATCTCCGAACGTCTGGACATGCCGCTGGGTACCGTGAAGAGCCACATCCGACGAAGTCTCACCCGCCTGCGCAGCCGATTGGAGGTGCCCCATGTCGCATCTTGACCCCGAACGCCTCGCGCTCGTCGCGATCGGCGAACCCGTCGCTCCCGACGAGGAGCACCACCTCGAGACCTGCGACGTGTGCACGCTCGACCTGGCCGAGCTGGAGCACACCGTCGCGGTCGGCAAATCGACCGTGAGCCTCGGCGACCTCGAGGCCCCGCCCGAGCGGGTGTGGGACCGCATCCTCCACGAGGTGCGCGGCGGCGGCGAAGCGGTGGCAGAGCTCGCGCCGGACGACGCCGCGGACAGCGCGACCCGGACCCCGGCCGCCACCGCACCGGTCGCCGCAGGCACGCAGACGGATGCCTCGTCCCGCCGCCGCCCGCGGCCGCTCCTGCGCACTCTCCTCACACTCGCAGCCGGAATGGCCGTGATCTTCGTCGGGTTCGGCGCGTGGAACCTGCTGCGCCCGCCGGAGTCGATCGAGATCGCATCGGCCACGCTCGCGGCATTCCCGGAGCACCCGGGTGCCGAGGGCCAGGCCTTCGTGACCGAGGATCCCGACGGCGAGCGCACGGTGACCGTGCGGCTGGATGCGTCGGAGGAGGGCGACGGCTTCCGCGAGGTGTGGCTGATCACGGCGGACGCCACCGCCATCGTCAGCCTCGGCGAACTCGAAGGCGACGAAGGCACGTTCGTGGTGCCCGACGATGTGGACCTGCGCGATTACGTCCTCGTCGACATCTCGCAGGAGCCTCTCGACGGCGATCCGACCCATTCGGGCGACTCGATCGTGCGCGGAGAGCTCGGCTTCAGCTGATCACGGGGATGGACGTGCCGGTGCATCCGGAATCGACCACCCCGCGGAATACCTTCACGGCGCCGTCCACGGGCGGTGGTCGAACACTCATCGAAGGAGCTGAACCCATGAAGAAGTCACGCATCGCCGTCGCCGCGGTCGCCGCGCTCGCTCTGGTCTTCACGACCACCCCTGCTCACGCGACGGGAGGAGGCACCCCCAGCGGCACCATCGTCGATGTCGCTGTCGCCGCATCGGGTGGCGGGACGCCCGACAGCAACCCGTACGACTACGACATCCTCGTGCAGGCCGTGCTCGCGACCGGCTTGGACGGCGCCCTCGCCGACACCGGCCAGAAGTACACGGTCTTCGCTCCCAACGACCGCGCCTTCCTGCGCCTCGTGACCGACCTGACCGGAACGGCGCCCGCCAGTGAAGCGGCCGCCCTGTCGACGATCACGTCCGCCTACTCCCTCGACCAGATCTCCGACATCCTGCTGTACCACGTCGTGGCGGGCAAGAAGCTGGGACCCGTCAAGGTGGTCACCTCCGGCTCGCTCACGATGGCCAACGGGGGCATCGTGAAGCCGCGTGGACTCTACCTGCGTGACGAGACGACGAGCCTCCGCGACCCGCGTATCGTGCTGTGGGCGATCAACATCCAGGCCTCGAACGGCGTCATCCACACGATCGACCGCGTGCTCGTTCCCGCGATGTGACACCCCCGTCGGTCCCGCCGGTGGCGCACCCGCGCACCGGCGGGATCGTCATGTGCGGGCTCAGCGGTCCTTGCCCTTACCCTGCCCCTTGCCGTTCTGCGACTGCGGCTCGGCCGACTCCGGCGCGGCGTTGTCGCTCGCGGCCTCGGTGCTCTTCGCGGCGGACTTCTCCGCCTTGGCGCCGGACTTCCCCGCATCCTTCTGATCCACTGCCGTGTCGGCCGGAGCCTGCGGTGCGTCGGCGGGGGTGCTCGCGGGCACCACGGCGACATCGGTCGAGGCATCCGTTTCAGCCACCGGCTCCGCCGGCAGCGTCTCACCCGAGTCGACGGCCTCGCGCACCGTCGCATAGGGCGCCGGCGACGCAGGAGGGGCGGCCGCGGCGAGGAGCCCCGCCGAGACGCCGATGACGGTCGCTGCGGCGGCAGAACCGACGAGCACCCGCGACGCGAGAGAGCGGCGGCGACGCCGCGCGCGGCGGGTCAGCGGGGCCGCGGTCGTCGCGCCCTGTGTCGGCGACGCGGCCATCGGGCTCGGCGCCGACGCGACAGCCGACAGCTCGAAGACCGACGTCGGCTCGGGCAGAGCGGCCGCGGACGGGGCAGCGATCGGCGCGGTGGCCTCGAACGCTCCGGACGGCGATGCCGCCGCTTCGCGCGGAAGCGTCATGCCGACGGGAGCGAACGCCGTGGCGTCCGCGCTGCGCAGCGTCATGGCCTTCTCGGCGACCTCGAGCGCGGAGGGACGCGCCTCCGGGTCGGTGTCGGTCATGCACCGCAGCAGGTGGGCCCACTCCGATCCGACGCTGTCGGGGATGCTCGGCGGCTCGACGAGCCGCGCCATCACCGCGCCGATGCCGGACGCATGCGGGTAGGCTCGCTCCCCCGTGAGCGCCTCGCGCAGGACGAGACCGAGCGCGTAGATGTCGGCCGCGGGCGTCGCCTCGGCGCCGCGCACCTGCTCGGGAGCAAGATAGTGCGCCGTGCCGATCACCATGCCGGGGGTGGTCACGCGCACGCTGTCCGTGAGCAGCGCGACACCGAAGTCGGTCAGCTTCGCGTGGAAGGAGACCGACGGGAGAACGGATGCCGCGAGAAGGACGTTCGCGGGAGTGACATCGCGGTGCACGAGCCCCGCGGCGTGAACGGCGTGCAGACCCGACGCCAGGTCGACGGCGAGCTTCGCGACGGCCGACGGCGGCATCGCACCGGCGCGGATCTGGCGGGAGAGGGTCGGACCGTCGATGTACTCCATGACGAGGTACGAGGGGTGGCCCTGCGCGATTCTCGCGTCGAGCAGCTTCACCAGGGAGGGGTGGTGGACCGATCCGAGCGCGCGCACCTCGTTGCGGGCACGGTCGGGCTCGGACATGCCGTCGGCAGACGCGGGCAGAAGCTTGACGGCGACGGTGCGGCCCAGGGCTGTGTCGACGGCGCGATAGACCTTGCCCATCCCGCCCTGCCCCACGCATTCGACGAGCTCATAGCGGCCGTCGAGCAGTGCGACAGTTCCCGCCTCGTCGATCGTGCGCATCACGATGGTGTCCTCCCCAACCGCACGGCTGGTGCGCCGTGCCGCTACGTAGGAAGCTATCCCGCGAGCCCCCAGGAAACTGGGGGTTGAAATCGCGGCGGGAGGCGCTATCATCCGGCCCGCGGAGTCTCCATCATGGCGACCGATCGTCCTCCCCGTGGCAGCACGCCTGCCCTCGCTGCGAGCCGTCACCGGGTCGTCACTGAGCCGTCCGGGCTGTCGCCGGGTCGTCGCCGGGTCGTCAACGGGCCGTCAACGGGCCGTCATCGACAGCCGCGGCACGGGGTGCGGCCGGGCCGGTCGCGCCACGCCCGAACACCCGCCGCGCGTCAAGTGCTTCGGATTCGGCCCCGGAAAGCGCTAACGTCGGCCTTGCAGGTGTCCCCAGCACCTGTCTGCGGAGTGGGTCCCCAACCTCTCCGCAATACCGGGCGGCGTTCGTGGCCTTGGGGGTGCGAAGAGTCGCTGACGGTAGCCGGGTCTCGAGTGTCCCCAGCGCTCGAGACCCGGTGCATCTGCATCGGGGAACCCGTCGGCGGTGCGCCCGGGCAGCCGCGGTCGCCCGGTGAGAATGAGGTCATGCCGATCATCGACAACGGTGTGTACGTCGCCGGGCGCCGCATCGAGAACCCCGCGAGCCTCGACGACACCTTCGAGTACATGCGATCCCGGGGCGGGATGGCGTGGATCGGGATGGTCCGCCCGACACCCGAGGAGATCCAGCAGGTCTCGTCGGAGTTCTCGTTGCACCCGCTCTCCGTGGAGGATGCGCTGACAGGCCATCAGCGATCGAAGATCGAGCGGTACGGCGACATCCTGTTCACCGTGCTGCGCCCTGCCCGGTATGTCGATTCGACCGAGACGGTCGAATTCGGCGAGCTGCACGTCTTCGTCGGACCGGACTTCGTCGTCACGATCCGGCACGCGGAATCGCCCGACCTCGCGCGCGTGCGGCGGCGGCTGGAGAGTCAGCCCGAACTGCTGGCGCGCGGACCGGAGGCCGTCCTGTACGCGATCCTCGACGAGGTCGTGGACGAGTACGCCCCGGTGGTCGCGGGGGTCGAGAACGACATCGACGAGATCGAGGATGCCCTGTTCGGCGGAACGAATCCCGCGCTCTCCAAGCGCATCTACGAGCTTTCGCGGGAGGTGCTCGCCCTGCAGCGCGCGACGCAGCCCCTCGCGGAGATGCTCGACAGCCTGCTGCGCGGTGCCGACAAGTACCGCGTCGACATCGAGCTGCAGCGCGCCCTGCGCGACGTGCACGATCACGCCCTGCGCATCATCGAACGCACGTCGGCGTTCCGCGCGATCCTGGAGAACGCCCTGACGGTCAATGCCACTCTCGTCACGCAGCGGCAGACAGACACCGCGCTGGCGCAGAACGAGCAGGTCAAGAAGATCTCCGCCTGGGCGGCGATCCTCTTCGGCCCCACCCTCGTGGGCACCGTGTACGGCATGAACTTCGAGTACATGCCCGAGCTCGACTGGGTGCTCGGGTACCCGATGGCCATCGCCCTGATGGCGGCCACGAGCCTCATGCTGTACGTGGTGTTCAAGCGACGCCGCTGGCTCTGAGGCCACCGCGGTCGCGTCAGTCGCAGCGCACGTGTCCGCAGCGGTGATCGCTGCCGAGGGTCAGCGGGGCAGTCCCGGCAGGGCGGGCGAGGACGGGTCAGCCGACAGTCGTCCCGCAGATGCCGCATACGCCGGTCGCGGGCACCTCGACGAAGCAGTTCGGGCACAGCGCGGCCGGTCGCTCCACGGCGGGCGTGGTGCGGCGCGGTGCCGCGCGGCGTTCACCGCGCGCCGCCGCACCGCGGCGCGGATCGACGACCGGTGTGAGCCGGGGCGGCGCAGGACGGTGCTCGGTGCAGTAGAACCGCACGTAGCCGCTGTGATTCTTCGGATGCCGGTGCTTGACCGCCCACAGCTCGGTGCGCGGCAGCGGCGTCGAGTCGGCGCCGCACACGAAGCAGCGGGTGTCCTCTCCCGGTGAGACCTCGGCCACGATCACCGGGATCTCGAACGGGAGTCCGTCGCGCCAGTCCGAGCTCGCGACGATCCACATGAGGTGTCCTTTCCGGCATCCGGTGCCGCAGGAGTGAACCTCGTCTACGCACGACCGGAGCAGTCGTTCGAGATTACCCCGCCCCGCTGTACGCCCGGTCAACGGGCGGTGACGGAAGGGGGCGGGGCACACCGGTCAGCGGAAGTTGCGAGCCTGATGATGCACGCCGACACGCAGATCCTCGAACCGGTCCGCGAGAACGTTCGTGACCCCCTCGGCCGATCGCTCGAGGACGCCTCGGACGATCAGCGCAGGCGAATCGCGCACCACGCGACGGTAGCGGTTCCACACCCCCACCGAGCAGATGATGTTGACGAGGCCCTGCTCGTCCTCGAGGTTGATGAAGGTCACGCCGGATGCTGTCGCCGGCCGCTGCCGGTGCGTGACGAGTCCTGCCACCTCGATGCGCCGGCCGGTCTCGTGGCTGCGCAGCTCACATGAGGTGAGCACGCCGCGGGCGTCGAGCCCGGAGCGGTAGTGGGTCATCGGGTGGTCATCGGTCGAAACCCCCGTCGCCCAGAGATCTGCCGCGAGCCTTTCGTAACTCGTCTGGTCTGTGAACAGCGGCGGCTGCACCGCGACGAGCGAGTCGGGCAGGAACTCCGGACGGTCCATGGCCGCGGAACCCGCCAGCCAGATGGCCTCGCGCCGCGTGATGCCCAGACCTTCGAAGGCGCCCGCGGTCGCGAGCGCCTCGAGCTGCACGGCGGTCAGGCTCGTGCGGCGCACGAGGTCGTGCAGGTCGTGGAAGGGCCCTTCGGCCTCCCGGGCGGCGACGATGCGCTCGGCCACCTTCGCGCCGATCCCTTTCACTCCGGCGAGGCCCAACCGCACCGAGAAGCGTCCGTCACGCCGGTGCGCCGCGGATTCGTCGGGCGCATCGATGTCGAACGGCCCCACCGGCGGCTGCGTGCGATGAGCACACGAGGCGAGGCCGGTCGGGCCGGGAGCGCCGTGCTCCTCGTTCGCTGCCACCGGTTCGAGCAGTGCCTCGACACCCGACAGGTGCAGGTCGGGGCGGCGGACATGGACGCCATGGCGCCGCGCGTCCGACACCAGCGATGCCGGAGAGTAGAACCCCATCGGCTGCGCGCGCAGCAGGCCGGCCAGGAAGGCCGCCGGGTAGTGCAGCTTGATCCACGAGCTGGCGTAGACCAGCAGAGCGAACGACAGCGAGTGCGACTCGGCGAACCCGAAATTGGCGAACGCCTGGATCTTGGCGTAGATCGCGTCGGCTTCCTCGCCGACGAGCCCGTTCTCGGCCATGCCCGCGTAGAGCTTCTCCTTCAGCGACTCGATGCGCTCGACCCCGCGCTTGGATCCCATCGCTCGCCGCAGCAGGTCGGCGTCCTCGCCCGTGAGCCCTCCGACCGCCATGCCCATCTGCATGAGCTGCTCCTGGAACACCGGGATGCCCAGCGTGCGCTCGAGCACGGGCACGAGCTTCGGGTGTGCGTAGGTCACCGGCTCCATGCCGAGCTTGCGCCGCACGAACGGATGCACCGCCCCGCCCTGGATCGGCCCGGGACGGATGAGGGCGATCTCGATCACGAGGTCGTAGAACCGCCGCGGCTGCAGACGCGGCAGGAGGCCCATCTGCGCGCGCGACTCGACCTGGAAGACCCCGATCGAATCGGCCCGGCACAGCATGTCGTAGACCGCCTTCTCTTCTTTGGGCAGGGTCGACAGCTCCCAGTCCTCACCCGTCGAGGCGCGGATCATGTCGAAGCAGTACTGCAGCGCCGCCAGCATGCCCAGCCCGAGCAGGTCGAACTTCACCAATCCCATCCACGCGGCGTCGTCCTTGTCCCATTGGATGACCGTGCGGTTCTCCATGCGGGCGTGCTCGATCGGCACGACCTCTCCCACCGGCCGGTCGGTGAGCACCATGCCGCCGGAGTGGATGCCGAGGTGCCGTGGTGCCTTCAGCAGCTCTCCGGCGAACTCGAGCACGCGGTCGGGGATGTCGTGTCCGGGCCCGGTCTCGAGATGCGCCCCCCACCCTTCGACCTGCTTGGACCAGGCATCCTGCTGCCCCGGCGAATGCCCGAGCGCCTTCGCCATGTCGCGCACGGCGTTCTTTGGGCGGTACTGGATGACGTTCGCCACCTGGGCGGCCCGTTCGCGTCCGTATCTCGCGTACACCCACTGGATGATCTCCTCACGCCGATCGGAGTCGAAGTCGACGTCGATGTCGGGCTCCTCGTCACGCAGGCTCGACAGGAAGCGCTCGAACGGCAGGTCATAGGCGATCGCGTCCACCGCGGTGATGTCGAGCAGGTAGCAGATCGCGCTGTTGGCCGCGGAACCGCGCCCCTGGCACAGGATGCCTCGGCGCCGCGCCTCCTGCACGATGCCGTGCACGATCAGGAAGTAGCCGGGGAAGTCCTTCATCTCGATGACCCCGAGCTCCTTCTCGATGCGCACGCGGTCCTTCTCGGACAGGCCGGGATACTTGCGGGGCACCGCCTCCCAGACGAGATGCCGCAGCCAGGACATCGGCGTGTGCCCCTCGGGCACCTCCTGCTTCGGCAGGGCGGGCTTGGCACGTCGCAGCGGGAAGGCGAGCTCGTCGGCGAGCGTCACGGTGCGCGCGACGGCGTCGGGGTGCCGCACGAACCGCTCGGCCATCTCGGCACCCGATCGCAGGTGGGCGCCGGCGTGTGCGGGCAGCCAGCCGTCGAGCTCGTCGAGGCCGCGGTTGGCGCGGACGGCCGCGACGGCAGCGGCCAGCAGCTGCCGCTTCGGCACGGAGTAATGGACGTTGTTGGTGGCCAGCAGTGGCAGGCGACGCTCGCGTGCGAGACCGACGAGGATGTCATTGTCGCGTGTGTCGAGCGGGTTGCCGTGGTCGATGAGCTCGACATGCACCGCGTCGCACCCGAAGAGGGCGATCAGACGATCGAGCTCGCGAGCCGCGGCATCCGTCCCTCTTTCCGTCAGCGCCCGACGCACCGCGCCCTTGCGGCATCCGGTGAGAACGGCCCAGTGATCGCGCCCCTGGTCGGCGAGCTCGTCGAGACGGTAGACCGGGCGCCCCTTCTCGGCGCCCTGCAGCTGGGCGTGCGTGAGCGCCCCCGCGAGGCGGTGGTAGCCCTCTTCACCGCGCGCGAGGACGAGCAGGTGCGCACCGACCGGATCGGGCTCGCCGTTCTGCGGCTTCGGCAGCTGGAGCGAGAGCTCGGCGCCGAACACCGTCTTGAGCTCGAGCGACTCGGCCGCCTCGGCGAAGCGCACGATGCCGTAGAAGCCGTCGTGGTCGGTGATCGCGAGGGCGTGCAGGCCGAGACGCTCGGCCTCTTCGGCGAGCTCCTCTGGCGACGAGGCGCCGTCGAGAAAGGAGAACGACGAGTGCGCGTGCAGCTCGGCGTACGGGATCGTCTCGGCGGGACGCTGGATGCCCGGTGCGACGTACGGCCCGCGCTTGTGCGACCACGCCGGGCTGTCGCCGCCGTCCGCTCCGACCGGGCGACCGGTCGGGCGGCGGCGGTCGCTCAGCAGCCGCTCCATCTCGGACCACGGCACGGAGGGGTTGTTGAAGCCCATCAGCGGGCCCTCCTCGGCGGCTCGGCGCGTTTCGTCTCGTCGCTGCGCTCCTCGCTCGACGACCGGGGATCTCTCCGGTCGTTGAGCGAGCGCAGCGAGACGAAACGCCGCACGGGGTGCCGCTCAGTCATAGAGCGCCTCCGCCATCCACGCGTCGCCCTCGCATACCAGCAGCCATGCGCCGCCGTCGGCGTCGACGACCTGGAATCGGTGCGCGCGGCGAGAGCGCGTCGGATCCCACGCCCGCTCCACCACCGGCCACGGCCCCGCCCACGCTTCGATCGCCCGCCGCCGCCCGCTCTCGATGAAGGTCGCCGGCACCGCCGAGACGCTGCCCCGCTCGTCGACGTCGATGATCTCTCCCCCGAGCGCGCGCACGTCGACGGGTATGGGTTCGGCGAACACCGTCGTCGGCAGGGGATCGGGAAGACTGCCCGGCCAGGGGCGCGCTCGCTGCGCCGCGAGACCGTCGGATCCGGTCGCATGGCGGTCACCCCAGGGCACGAGCACCTGCCGCTCCGTGAGCCATCGCCCGCCGCCGATCTCCGGCGTGAGCACGCCTCGATGGCCGAGCATGGCCTGGACGCGCGACAGCGCGTGGTGCACCTTCTCTTCGGGCCCGCCTCCGAAGATGGCGGGAGCGTGGTGGGATGCCGCGTCCACGGCCTCGGGAGAGATGCGCACCAGCGAAACCCCGCTGCGCAGGACCTCTCGCTCGTCTCCGCCGCCGTGCTTGCCGACCTCTTCGGACAGTTGCCAGCGCACGCGGTCGACCACCGCCGCGGCATCGAAGGAACCGGGGTGCAGCCAAACCCGCTCGCTGCGCTCGCCCCGATCGCCGATGAGCTCGACGCGCAGCTCGGTGCACACGAGGTCGATCGCTCCGAGGCCCGCGATGAAGTCGTCGGCGGTGACGCGCATGCCGAACGCGACCTGATCGGCGATCTCGAGCGGCGGCTCGAACGCGATCTCACGCGCGAGCTCGGGTGGCGGGACGCGTGGCTCGACCGGGCGGGAATCCTGCCCGCCCGCGAGCGCGTGGAGGCGCACGCCGCGCTCTCCGAACCTCTCGCGTACGCGATCGGGTGTCATGGCCGCGAACTCAGCGAGCGTCTGCACGCCCAGCCGGGCGAGCAGCCCGACCAGGTCGTCGGAGGCTGACGGCGCCGCTCCCGCGCCGAACGAGGACGCCTCGAGCACCGCCACCGACAACGGCGCGAGGAATCCTGCCGCCTCGCCGGCCGGCACGACGCATACCGGGTCGGTCGCGCTCGTCCCCGATTTCGCCGCCTGCTCGGCGGTGAAAGGACCGTCGGCGATGCCGGCCCGCACGCCGGCCAGCCCCCGCCCGTTCAGCATCTCGATCAGCATGCGCGCCGCTGCGGCCTCGCCACCGTAGTAGCGCGCCGGCCCTTTGGCTCGCAGAGCGCACAGCCCAGGACGCACGACCTGCACGCCCGGTGCCCGCTCCTCGATCGCCGAGACGACGGGGGCGAACGCTCGGTGGTCTCGAGCGGTGTCGCCCGGGACCACCGTGAGCCCGGGGCATCGCGCCTGAGCATCGCGACGCCGCTGCCCTCGGCGCACGCCCTCAGCGCGAGCGGTGGCAGAGCAGGCGGTGACGAGGTTGCGCTCGATCACCGCGACGGGCCGGACGTGATCGAGCGGAGGAAGCTCGTCTGCTCCGGCGCCCTGCAGCAACGCCGTGACGGGCCAGTCGGGAAACCACAGCACCAGGCTGCGGACGGGAGACTCCACGGCCATGTCAGCCGACCGCCCTCGCCTCGAGGGACGCGTATGCGGTGCCGGCACCCCAGCGTGGCTCGACCGGTTCCGGCACGGTGGTGAGCGTAGGCACCGGCTCGCCGACAGCCGCGATGGTGCCGGTGGCATCGGGAAGCAGTACGCGGGATCGCCGCGGGCGGGGCCAGCGACGGCTCGATGCCGTGATGGTGACCTCCCGGCCGGAGAGGTAGCCGTGACCGCGCCCCAATCCGCTCCACTCGGGCGCGTCGAGCTCGAGCACGGCTTCGGCTTGCGGCCACGGGCCCTGCACGAGCAGAACCGCCCCTCGGTCGCGCAGTCGCGCCGCCAGCCGCGAGATCTCGGCATCGGGGGCGCGGCCGGCCGGACGCACTGCCACCACCGGCAGCACCTCGGCGATCGTCGCCGTCACGGCGAGCCACCGCGGCCCGGGTTCGGGGATGAGCACGAGCCGAGTCAGATCGACCCCCAGACGCTCGGCGGCCTCGGCACCCAGCCGCGGCATGCCGACGACACCGCACCATGAACCCGCCTGCGACGGCTGCGCCAGGAGTCCGAGCAGCAGCGACGTCGAACGGGAGAGCGAGTAAGCGGCGCCGGGACGCAGCCCGCCACCGGGCAGGAGAGCGGCGAGCGCCGGGTGAACGGGAAGCACCGGCGCATCGAGCCGCCGGCCCTGCACGCGCTCGAGCTGTGCGCGAAGGGAGGCCAGGTCTCCCGCCACGCCGGCACGATCACGCACTGCCGTCATCCACTCATCCTAGAATCTTTGTTCTAATGAATCAATCCCGGGATCGAAGATAATTCGTACCTCCGACACACCTCGACCGCGCAGCGCGATCGATGCATCGCCCGACCCGCCCCGCTACGACTCGGCCCGCACCACCCGCACCTCCGCACCGGCCGGCACGGGTGTCCGATCCGGCCGCGGCCGGCGCGGGGGCAGCGCACCCAGGGTGATCCCGCCGAGCACGAGCGCCACACCGACCGCCTGAGGCACCCCGAACGCCTCTCCCGCGACGAGCACGCCGAGAGCGACACCCGTCACCGGATTGAGGAGCCCGACCACCCCCACGACGCCTGGCGCGAGGTGACGCAGACCGGCGAACCAGGCGGCGTACGCCAGCGCCGTGGCGATGAGCGTGACGTAGGCGAAGCCCAGCGCGGCCGGCGGCGCGAGCGCGGGCGGCGCACCCTCGACCAGGACGGCGGCCGGGAGCAGCACCAGCGAACCGGCGACCAGCTGCCATGCCGTCATCGGCAGCGCCGGGACATCGCTCCCCCACCGGGCTGTGAGCACGAACCCCAGCGACGAGGCCGCCATCGCGCCGAGCGACGCCGCGACGCCCCACGCGTCGACGTCCCCGATGTCGACGCCCACCATCACCACGACACCCGCCAGTCCGATCGCCGCACCGGCCACGGCCGCCGCTCGCGGCCGCTTGTGCAGCAGCAGCCACGCGAACAGCAGCATGCACGCCGCCGACGTCGACATGAGCGTTGCAGCCAGGCCCGAGGGCAGGCGCTGGCCTGCGACGTAGACGAGCACGAAGAAACCGCCGACATTGAGCGTGCCGAGCAGAAGCGAGCGCCACCACCAGGATCCACGCGGCAGGACGCGCGCAGCGAGCAGCACGATCAGCCCCGCGGGCAGCGCCCGCAGCACGCCGCCCCACAGTGGCGATTCGGGAGGCAGGAGGTTGCGCGTCACGACATACGTGCTGCCCCACGCGATCGGCGCGATCGCCGTGATGGCGATCCACAGCAGTCTTTTATCTTCCATGGAAGATACTTTACCTTACCGGGAAGATAAGATGGCCCCCGTGGATGCCTCCTCCGAACAGCCGATCGACCGCATCGCCGAGATCCAGCAGGCGTGGCGGCGCGAGCGCCCCGACCTCGACCCGTCGCCTCAAGGCGTGATCGGGCGCCTGCACCGCGTGGCGCTCGAGCTCACCGAGCGCCTCATCTCCGTATACCGGGAATTCGGCCTCACCGAGGGCGAGTTCGACGTCCTCGCGACGCTCCGCCGCGCCGGCGAACCCTACGAGCACGCGGCGGGCGAACTCGCCGACCACACGCTCGTCACCACCGGCGGCCTCACCAAGCGCGTCGACCGCCTCGAGGCGCGTGGTCTCGTGGAGCGGCGTGCCGAGGCATCCGATGCCCGCCGGCGCCTCGTCCGGCTGACACCGGCCGGGCGAGAGCTCATCGACCGCGCGTTCACCGCCCACCTCGCGAACGAGCACCGGCTCCTCGACGAGCTGGGATCAGCGGATGCCTCGGCGATCGAGCCGATCCTGATCCGGTGGCTGCGCGTTCTGGAGGGGCACTGACGTCACGCCGCGAGCGCGAGATACGGTTCCCACCGCGGATCGGTGCGCTCGGTGCCGCGCACCGTCCACTGCGCCCCGCGCGGAGGATGCGGCGTGAACCGCAGCTCCCAGTTCATCTCCTGCGGAGTGCGATCGCCCTTGACGTTGTTGCAGCGCAGGCAGCACGCCACCAGGTTCTCCCACGAGTCGCCACCGCCCCGCGAACGCGGAAGGACGTGGTCGATCGTCGAGGCGGAGGAGCCGCAGTAGGCGCACCGGTGCGCGTCGCGTCGCAGCACCCCACGGCGGGTGACCGGCACTCGGCGACCTCCGGGGACCCGCACGTACCGGGTCAGGATGATCACCGCCGGGCGATCATAGGCACGTCTCGTGCCCCACACCGGATCACCATCGGTGTGCTCGATGACGGTGGCCTTCTCGTTCATGACGAGCACGAGCGCCCGCTTGAACGACACGACGGCGAGCGGTTCGTAGCCCGCATTCAGCACCAGAGTGCGCATTGATCATCCTCTCGAATGGCCGGGACGGCTTCTCGGTTATTCGACTTGCGCGACGATCGATCTGCGCAGGGGCATGAAAAAAGGCGCTGTCTTACAGACAGCGCCCTGGAGCCACGGCAGTGCCGCGGCATCCGCTCGTGCAATGCCGGAGGACGAGGCGTCCGAGCGCATCCATGGTTCGGATGCGAGGAATGCTGCCCATCGGCTCCCTCCGCTTCTC
This sequence comes from Microbacterium sp. MF43, assembly GCF_012847295.1. Taxonomy (GTDB): domain Bacteria; phylum Actinomycetota; class Actinomycetes; order Actinomycetales; family Microbacteriaceae; genus Microbacterium. The sequence goes on along the minus strand of NZ_JABBDY010000001.1, from coordinate 691,371 downwards.
TCAGCGTCGGGTTCAGGCTAACGCACCCACGAGCGATGAGGGCCGCGGGGGGCGGTGAACGGCGGGTGGCGTGTCGGGGAACGGCGAATCCCCTCGGAGCCGGGCTCCGAGGGGATTCGCGGAAGAGGGGTCAGCCGGCGTTGGCCTGCAGCCAGGTCAGCGGGTTGACGTTCGACCCGTTGACGAACACCTCGAAATGCAGGTGATTGGCCGTCGAGCGGCCGGTGCTGCCGACGAGGCCGATCAGCTGGCCGACCTCGACACGCTGGCCGGAGACGACCTGACGGCTGCCGTAGGTCTGGTGGGCGTAGAGCGTCGTGACCTTCTGGCCGTTGATGACGTGGTCGATCGTGATCGTCACGCCGTAGTCGTAGTAGCCCTCGGACGACACGTTCACGACACCCGCAGCCGCCGCGTAGATCGGAGTGCCGCCCGGGGCGACCATGTCGATGCCGCGGTGCGCACCACCGCGCGTGCCGTAACCGTCGGTGAGCGTGAAGTCGGCCAGGGGCCAGCGCACGGCGCCGGAGCCGGGGGCGACCATGCTCAGGTCGACGTTGTACCCGGTCTGCGCAGCGGACGCCTGTGCGGCGAGACGGGCGCGCTCGGCGGCGGCCTTCTTCGCGGCTTCCGCGGCCTTCTTCTTCTGGATCTCTTCCGAGGTCGTGGCCGAGTAGCTGTCGCGCGTCAGTTCGGCGCCGGTGGCGTCGGAGGCGACCACGACGGATTGCGCGTCTTCGGCGGCCATCTGCTGGAGCGTGACGGGAGCCTCACCCGGCTGGATCACGCCGGCGAAGGCGGGGAGCGCGGTGACGCCGACGAGACCGCCGACGATGCCCAGCACCGCCAGGCTGCGGAGCTGCTTCGCGGCGCGCTCACCGACCGTCATCTGGGATCCGGACGCCACGGCGGCCGTCTTCTTCGCGACCGGGACCGCGGGCTTCGCCACCTTCGGGCGAGCGGCCGGTGTGCGGCGCACGCGCGTGCGACGGGTCAGACTCGTCGCGTCGGTCACGGGATCGCTCGCGAGCGAATCGTTGTTATCAGCCAAACTGTCCTCCGGCGCCTCGGCGCCGGGGGCGCTGGCTCGTCGGCATTCGGTGTTCGGGGCACGATATGCGGGCTTCACCGTGCGGACGACGAGCCAGGGAGGCAATCCGCGCGGGGTCCGATCGGCGGGCTTCTCGCCTGTTGGACGTTTCGAGGCTACCCGAAGGTAACGAATATGTCACGCTCCGCGGCTGGCAGATGCCTGGGCGTGTGTCGTAGGTGCGGTGGGCGAGGCATCCGCCCTGCTCGGCACCCGGTCAGCGACGGTCGTCGACGAGGAAGATATGCGAGGCGACCTCGACCGGGAGTTCGAGGCCCTCGTCGCTGCCGTCCATCTGCACCAGGACGTACCCCTCGTTGTAGCGGTAATCGCCAGACGCGCCCGGAACGACGCCGGCGCCCTTGAGCTGCTGAAGCAGCTCGGGGTCGACCTGCGCGGGCTCGGCCAGACGGCGCACGGTGCCCGAGATGGGCTCGCCCGCCTCGTTGAGTCGGCGCACGAGGCCCACCACTCCCTGCTCGAATCCGGTCGCAGGCACATCGCCCAGCTGATCCAGGCCCGGGATGGGGTTGCCGTACGGCGACTCGGTCGGGTGCCCGAGGAGCTCGACGAGCCGGCGCTCGACCTGCTCGCTCATGACGTGCTCCCATCGGCACGCCTCTTCGTGGACGTACGCCCAGTCGAGGCCGATCACGTCGGACAGCAGGCGCTCGGCGAGACGGTGCTTGCGCATGACGTCGACGGCCTTCTGCCGCCCGGCATCGGTGAGCTCGAGGCTGCGGTCCTCGCTGACGACCACCAGACCGTCGCGCTCCATGCGGCCGATCGTCTGCGACACGGTGGGACCGGAGTGCCCCAGGCGCTCCGAGATGCGCGCGCGCAGCGGGATGATGTTCTCCTCTTCGAGCTCGAGGATCGTGCGCAGGTACATCTCGGTGGTGTCGATGAGATCTGTCATGTCGCGAGGGTCCTCGAGTCGGGAAAGCCGGTAAGGCCACCCTATCTTGGCGGCGCGACGGCACGGCCCTCCGCGGCGGCGTCACGGGCCGTCACGCGGCCCGGCCGCTTCGGGGGGCCTGCCTAGAATCGACCCATGCCCCACGTCGCGCTTCCCCGTGAGATCCTGCCCGCCGACGGACGCTTCGGGTGCGGCCCGTCGAAGGTGCGCCCCGAGCACCTCGAGGCGCTGGCCGGCCCGGGCTCGGCGCTGCTGGGCACCTCCCACCGCCAGGCTCCCGTCAAGGACCTCGTCGGCCAGGTGCGCGCGGGTCTGGGTGAGCTGTTCCGTCTGCCCACGGGCTATGAGGTGATCCTCGGCAACGGCGGGTCGACGGCGTTCTGGGATGCCGCGGCCTTCGGTCTCATCGAGAAGCGCAGCCAGAACCTCGTCTTCGGCGAGTTCGGGGGCAAGTTCGCGGCGGCCGCCAAGGCCCCGTGGCTCGAGGCGCCCGACGTGCGCGAGGTTCCGGCCGGAACCCGCACGACGGCCGAGGCCGTCGAGGGCGTCGACGTGTACGCGTGGCCCCACAACGAGACCTCGACGGGTGTCAGCGCCCCCGTCACCCGCGTGGAGGCCGACCCCGATGCACTCACCGTGATCGACGCGACGAGCGCCGCGGGTGGCATCGACTTCTCGATCCATGAGGCCGACGTCTACTACTTCGCGCCGCAGAAGAACCTCGGGTCCGACGGCGGCCTGTGGTTCGCCCTCGTCTCGCCGGCCGCGATCGAGCGCATCGAGCGGATCGCCGCGTCGGGCCGCTACATCCCCGAGTTCCTCAGCCTCAAGAACGCTCTCGACAACTCGCGCCTGAACCAGACGCTCAACACGCCCGCGCTCGCGACGCTCTTCCTGCTCGACCAGCAGCTGGACTGGATCCGCGACAACGGCGGGCTCCAGTGGGCCGACGCGCGCACGCGGGAGTCGTCGCAGGCGCTGTACGACTGGGCCGAGGCATCCGCGTTCGCCACCCCTTTCGTCGCCGACGCCGCCGACCGCTCCCCCGTCGTGGTGACCATCGACTTCGACGACTCCGTCGACGCCGCCGCCGTCGCGAAGAGCCTTCGCTCCAACGGCATCGTCGACACCGAGCCGTACCGCAAGCTGGGGCGCAACCAGCTGCGCGTGGCGACGTTCGTCTCGATCGACCCCGACGATGTGCGCCAGCTCATCAAGGCGATCGACTACACCGTCGAGCGGCTGTAGGGCCCGTTCCGCTCGCTTCGCTCAGACCAGCGGTGAGCGAGCGGGCTCGAGCACGGACGAGACGATCGCCTCGATCGCGAACTCGGACGCACGGCCCAGGTCGAGCGCGGTCGGGTCGAGCAGCCACTGCACCTGGAGACCGTCCATGACGGCGAGGATGCTCGTCGACGCGTAGGCAACCGTGTCGGGCTCGGTGATGCCGCGCTCGGCGCAGGCGACGGCGAAGGCGTGCGCGACTTCGCCTCGCAGCGTCTCGTACCGCTTCTGGAAGAACTCGCGGCCGGGATGCCCGTCGGTCACGGACTCCGCCGAGAGGACGGCGTAGGCCTGCACGATGCCGGGACGATCGGCGTTCGCGAACGCGGTGCGCACCAGATGGCGGAAGAGCTCCATCCCGTCGGGGATGTGCTGCTCCTCCAGGTCGGCCACGTCGGTCTCGTCACGATGCTGCAGCACTTCCAGCAGCAGGGCGTCCTTCGAGCCGAAGTGATGGAGGATGCCGGCGTGGGTCATGCCCACCTGATCGGCGATCTCCTGCAGCGTGCCGCCGGTGAACCCTTTCGCGCCGAAGATCTCGGTCGCGGCATCGAGGATGTCGCGACGCCTCGCGAGGGTCTCGGGACGCGAACGCGGTTGTCTGCGCTGCTCGATCACTGGCGTCCGCCCCTCACTCATCCGGCGGATCACGATTCTACGCACGCGCGGGCACCGCGGGAGACGACGCGCTTGCAAAGGTTACTTACTTGATTGTAAGTTGAACGCGCAATCACCCCCGACGCCGTCGTCGCTCTCCTGCGCACGCCGTCGTCGCATCACGAAGGAGAAGCAATGAGGCTCAGGTCCTCCCTCGTCGCCGTCGGCATCGCCGCGGCGATCGTGCTCACCGGCTGCGCGGCCGGAGGCGCGGACTCCGGCGATTCGGAGCCCGGCGCGGCGCTCACCATCGCAAAGCCCGACGGGGCCATCACGACCGAGTCGAACAACCCGTACCTGGGCGACTCGTCTGCGTCGAAGTACGCCTACGGCAAGGTGATCTTCGAACCCCTCGCCCTCGTGAACCCCACGGGCGACCTGGGCACCACGCCGTGGCTGGCCGAGTCGGTGGAGTGGAACGACGACTACACCCAGCTCACCGCGGTCGCCCGCAGCGGGGTGAAGTGGAGCGACGGCGAAGACTTCACCGCCGACGACATCGCGTTCTCGTTCAACCAGGTGCTCGACGGCAAGCTCAACGACACCAACGCGCTCGACATCAAGAGCGTGAGCGTCGACGGCGACACCGTCACCATCGACTTCAACAGCTCCAAGTTCACGCAGCAGGCGCGCGTGCTGCACTTCCAGATCGTGCCCGAGCACATCTGGAGCGACATCGAGGACCCGAACACCGACCCGCTCACCGGCGAGGGTCAGGCCGTGGGGACCGGTCCGTACGTGCTCGACTCGTGGACGACCGAGGCGGTCACCCTCACCGCGAACCCCGACTACTGGGGCGGTGAACTGTCCGTGCCCGAGCTGCACTACGTCTCCTACGGCGACAACGCAGCCCTCACGACCGCGCTCGCGACCGGCGAGGCGGATTGGGCGCAGGCCTTCATCCCGCAGATCGAGGACAGCTACCTGTCGGCAGACCCCGACAACAAGTTCCTCGTCTCGCCCACCGCGGGCGCCGGAACGCTGTTCATGAACCTGCAGGCCGAGCCGTTCGACGACCCGGCTCTCCGCCAGGCGCTCGCCTGGACGATCGACCGTCAGGCCTACGTCGACATCGCGCGCGAGGGCGCGAGCGAGGCGGTCTGGAGCGTCACGGGTCTCGGCACCCTGCTCGAGGACGAGATCATCCCGGAGTACGCGGGCCAGAACTACTCCGTCGACGTCGACAAGGCCCGCGAGATCCTCACCGACGCCGGGTACACGTGGGAGGGCGACGCCCTCCTCGATCCGGACGGCGAGGCGGTCTCGTTCTCCATCTCGGTCCCGGCGGGCTGGAGCGACTGGAACACCGAGCAGGCGCTCCTCGCCGAGGAGCTCAAGGAGGGCCTCGGCATCGAGGTCAAGGTCGACCAGCCCGACTGGGGCGGCTGGGACGCCGCACGCCAGGAGGGCACCTTCCAGGCGATCATCCACTGGCTCGAGGACACCGGCAACGCCTACGGCCTCTACACGTCCACGATGGACCCGAAGTGGATCGTCGACGGAAAGGCGGCGTTCAACTTCGGCCGCTTCGACGACCCGGCCGTCACAGACGCCCTCAACACGTACGCGAACGCGTCCTCGGATGCCGATCGTGAAGCCGCCCTCGCGGTGATGCAGACGGCGTTCGTGGAGAACGTGCCGGCGATCCCGCTCGGCGCACACCCGCTCCTGGGCGAGTTCAACACACGCAACTACGTCGGATGGCCGTCCGAGGACGACCCGTACGCCTCGGCCGACCCGACGCAGCCCGCGGTCGTGCAGATCCTCACGAAGCTGCAGCCCGCCGAGTAGCCGGCTGAGGGCGGGACGGATGCTGCGGCATCCGTCCCGCCCGAACGACAGCACCGCTGCTGCGGCATCCGTCCCGCCCGAACGACAGCACCGCTGCTGCGGCATCCGTCCCGCCCGAACGACAGCACCGCTGCTGCGGCATCCGTCCCGCCCGCATCTCACCTCACGAAAGCGAACCCCCACGATGAGAGATCCGCTGCTCTCCGTCCACGACTTCTCGATCGTCTACGACGTCGATCCCCCCGTGCGGGCCGTCAGGAACGTCACGCTCGAGCTCCAGCGCGGTGAGATCCTCGGTCTGGCCGGGGAGAGCGGGTGCGGCAAGACCACACTCGCCTATGGCGTCCAGCGCCTCCTCAAGCCCCCGGCGGTGATCACGAGCGGCTCGGTCGTCTTCCACGACGCGAAGGGCGAGGACATCGACATCAACGCCCTCGAGCCCGAGGAGATGCGCCGATTCCGCTGGGACAAGATCTCGATGGTGTTCCAGGGTGCGATGAACTCGCTCAACCCCGTTGCCACGATCGGCTCTCAGCTGGAGGACGTCTTCGAGGTCCACCGCCCCGCCTTCTCCCGCGCGCAGCGACGCGCGGCGGTCATCGAGCTGCTCGAGATCGTCAAGGTCGGCGCGCAGCGCTACCGCTCGTACCCGCACGAGCTGTCAGGCGGCATGCGCCAGCGCGTGATGATCGCGATGGCGCTCGCGCTGCGCCCGCAGCTCATGGTCATGGACGAGCCGACCACCGCCCTCGACGTGCTCGTCCAGCGGGAGATCCTCCGCCAGGTCTCGCACCTGCGGCACGAGTTCGGGTTCTCGGTGATCTTCATCACGCACGACCTCCCGCTGCTCCTCGAGATCAGCGACCGCATCGCGATCATGCGCGAGGGCGAGATCATCGAGCTCGACTCGGCGGAGCGCATCTGGACCGACCCTCAGGACGAGTACACGCGCACGCTGCTCGCCTCGTTCCCACGACTCACCGGAGAAAGGGGGGTGGTCCGCCGATGACCGTCCTCGAGTTCGACGCCGTCACGAAGGTCTACTCCGTGCGCGGCGCCGGCCAGTTCAGGGCCCTCGACGATGTGAGCTTCACGCTTCGGTCGGGCCAGACGATCGGCCTCGTCGGCCAGTCCGGCAGCGGCAAGTCGACGATCGCGAAGATCCTCACGCAGCTCGAGTCGCCCACGAGCGGCGAAGTGCGCCTCGACGGTGAGCCGATCCCCCGTCGCGGCAAGGGCCTGCGCGCGTATCGCCAGCAGCTGCGCATGGTGTTCCAGGACCCGTTCGCATCGCTCAACCCCTATCACTCGATCCGCTACGCCATCGAGCGGCCGCTCCAGCTCGACGGCGTCGTCCCGAAGGACCAGCTCGATGACGAGGCCCGCCGCCTGCTCGGCCGGGTCCGCCTCGATGCCGACGCCGTGATCGACCGCCGTCCGCATGAGCTCTCGGGCGGTCAGCGCCAGCGCGTCGCGATCGCGCGCGCCCTGGCATCCCGCCCCAAGCTGCTCATCGCCGACGAGCCCGTCTCGATGCTCGACGTGTCGATCCGCCTCGGAGTGCTGAATCTCCTCGCCGACCTGCAGCGCGAGGAGGGGCTGGGCGTGCTCTACATCACACACGACCTCGCAACCGCGCGCCACTTCAGCGACGAGATCCTCGTGCTCAATCAGGGCCGGATCGTCGAGCACGGCCCAGCCGACGACGTGATCCTGCGGCCCCAGAACGCGTACACCCAGGAACTTCGCGCGGCATCCCCGGACCCGGACCGCTTCTTCACCCACGCAGCAGGCACCCTCGGAGGTCAGGAATGAGCGCCGTCGCCCCCCAGCTCCCCGCCCCCGAGTTCGACGCGGTCGAGGCGGGTACGACGGCGGCGGGCGCCGCCAGAGGACGCGTGCGCGTCCCCTGGCGCTTCCTCGGCAATCGCGCCCTGTTCTATCTGTTCACGCTGTGGGCGGCGATCACGATCAACTTCTTCCTGCCTCGGCTGATGAAGGGCGACGCGGTCACCGCCTACCTGGCACGCAATCGGAACGTCACGCCCGAGGCCGCCGAGGCGCTGCGGGCGCTGCTCGGGCTCGACACCGACACCTCCCTCTGGCAGCAGTACCTCGACTACTGGGGCCTGCTCCTGCGCGGCGACCTCGGCATCTCGCTCCTGCACGGCATGCGCCCGGTCACCGAAGTGGTCGGCCAATCGCTGGTGTGGACGGTGGGGCTGGTCGGGTTCGCGACCCTCATCGCCTTCGCGATCGGCACCATCGGCGGCGCGATCGTCGGCTGGCGACGCGGCAGCAGACTCGATGCGCTCATCCCCCTCACGACCTTCCTCAGCACCATCCCCTACTTCTGGCTCGGGCTCGTGGCGATCTCGGTCTTCTCGGTGGCGCTCGGCTGGTTCCCCATCGGCAAGGCGTATGGCGTCGGGGTGACGCCGGAGTGGTCAGGGGAGTTCATCGGCGACGTCCTCCACCACGGCTTCCTCCCCGCGGCGACCATCATCATCGCCTCGCTCGGCGGCTGGATGCTCGGCATGCGCAACATGATGCTGACCGTCCTCGACGAGGACTACGTCACGGTCGCGCAGGCGAAGGGACTGCCGAACAACCGGGTGCTCTGGCGTTACGCCGCTCGCAACGCGGTGCTCCCGCAGATCCAGAGCTTCGCACTCGCGCTCGGCTTCATCGTCGGCGGGACGATCGTGATGGAGATGGTCTTCAGCTACCCCGGCGTCGGCAAGCTGCTGCTCGATGCGACGAACGCGAAGGACTACGCCCTCATGCAGGGAGTGTTCCTCGTGCTCACCGTCTCGGTGCTCCTGGCGAACCTGCTCGCCGACGTCGCCTACGCATTCCTCGACCCGCGCACACGCCAGACGGAGGCCTGAGCATGGACACGACCATCACCGACACCGTGGCTAAGCGCTCGGCGAACACCCCGGCCACCGCCACCGTCCGCCGTCCCGCGTCCTCGGGCAGCCCCGCGCCGAAGAAGCCGAGCTTCGCATCGAGGCTGGGGTCCGCGTTCGCGATGTTCCGCAACGGGAAGTCGATCGCCGGCCTGTCGATCCTCGGGTTCTTCGTGCTCGTCGCGGTCTTCGCCGACGTCCTCGCCCCGTACTCACCCACCAAGGTCGACAACACGGCGCGCTTCCAGCCGCCGTCCGCCGCCCACTGGCTGGGGACGACCCACATCGGCGAAGACGTGCTGAGCCAGGTCATCCACGGCACGCGCGGCGTGATCGTGGTCGGCTTCCTCGCCGCGATCATCGCCACCGTCCTCGCGGTGGTCGTCGGCGTGATGTCGGGCTATCTCCGCGGGTGGAGGAGCGAGGGACTCTCAGCGCTCACCAACGTGTTCCTCGTCATCCCCGGCATCCCGCTCATCATCATCGTCGCCTCGATGTTCGAGGACCCGCCGCTCATCCTCATCGCGGGAGTGCTGGGCCTCATCGGCTGGGCCTGGGGCGCCCGTGTGCTGCGCGCGCAGACCATGTCGCTGCGCAGCCGCGACTTCGTGCAGGCCGCGAAGGCCAACGGCGAGCCGCTTCGCCGCATCATCACCGTCGAGATGCTGCCGAACCTCATGGCGCTCATCGCGGCGAGCTTCGTGGGCACGGTGACCGCTGCGATCATCGGCCTCACCACGCTGTCGTACATCGGCATCATCCCGGTGACCACCTACAACTGGGGCACGATCCTCAACTGGGCGAGCGCGCAGGGGGCCTTCCGGCAGGGCCAGTGGTGGTGGTTCCTGCCTCCAGGTCTGTGCATCGCCGCGGTCGGCGTGGCTCTCTCGCTGATCAACTTCGGCATCGACGAGTACGTCAACCCGCGGCTCCGATCCGCCGGGGAACGAGCCCGCGCCCTCAAGAAGAAGGGCATGAACGTCAACGACACCGTCACGGTCGTCCGCACGGCGGCCGAGACATCCCGACAGGAGAATCTGTGACCAACGACGCCTACCTCGACCGCCAGCTTCCGGTCGAGGCACGGATCGCCGACCTGCTGGGCCGCATGACCCTCGAGGAGAAGGTCGGGCAGATGCTGCAGCTCGACGCCCGTGAGGACCTCGACGATCAGGTCCTGCGCATGCACGCCGGATCGATCCTGCATGCGTCGCCTGCTCGTGTGCTGCGTGCCCGAGACCTGACGCAGCAGACGCGCCTGCGCATCCCGCTGCTCGTCGCAGAGGACTGCATCCACGGTCACGCGTTCTGGGAGGGCGGCACGGTGTTCCCGACGCAGCTCGGCATGGCGGCGACGTGGGACGCGGCCCTCATCGAGAGGGTCGCCCGGGCGACCGCCGCCGAAGTGTCGGCCACCGGCATCCACTGGACCTTCTCCCCCGTGCTGTGCATCGCGCGCGACCTGCGCTGGGGCCGGGTGGACGAGACGTTCGGCGAGGATCCCTACCTGATCGGCGAGCTCGCCTCGGCGATGGTGCGCGGTTACCAGGGGGGCGGTCTGGACGATCCCGACGCGATCCTGGCGACGGCGAAGCACTTCGCCGGGTACTCGGAGACGCAGGGCGGCCGGGATGCCAGCGAAGCCGACATCTCGCGCCGCAAGCTGCGTTCGTGGTTCCTGCCGCCCTTCGAGCGAGTGGCACGCGAAGGATGCCGCACGTTCATGCTCGGCTATCAGACCACCGACGGCGTGCCGATCACGGTGAACGACTGGCTGCTCAACGATGTGCTGCGCGGCGAGTGGGGATACACCGGCACGCTCATCACCGACTGGGACAACGTCGGTCGCATGGTCTGGGAGCAGAAGGTGCAGCCCGACTACGCCCACGCCGCCGCGGCCGCCGTGAAGGCCGGCAACGACATGGTCATGACCACGCCCGGATTCTTCGACGGCGCGCGGGAGGCGATCGAGAAGGGGCTCATGGCCGAGAGCGACCTGGATCGCGCGGTGTCGCGCATCCTGCGCCTCAAGTTCGAGTTCGGACTGTTCGAGAACCCGCGCCTGCCCGACGCTCAGCGCATCGAGACGGTGATCGGCAGCCCCGAGCACGTCGCGCTCAACCTCGAGACCGCCCGGCGCTCGCTGGTGCTGCTGCAGAACGACGGCACGCTCCCCCTCGCCGGCGCCGGAGAGGCCCGCCGCGTCGCGGTGGTCGGCCCCCTCGCCGACGACGCGCAGACGCAGCTCGGCGACTGGGCAGGCTCCTCGGGCCAAGTCGACTGGCTGCCGGACGGTCAGCCGCGCTCCCTCATCACGACCGTGCTCGACGGGCTGCGCGCGCATGCCCCGGCGGGATGGCAGATCACGCACGCCCGGGGCGCCGACATCCTCACGCTCGAAGAGGACCCGGAAGGCGCATACTTCCCCGACGGGCAGCCCCGGCCCCAGATCGTCGTGCCGGTCGCGCCCGACGCCGCCCTCATCGCCGAGGCGGTCTCGGCCGCCGAGGAGGCCGACTACGTCGTCGCCGTGGTGGGCGACCGCGTCGAGCTCGTGGGCGAGGGGCGGTCGACGGCGACCCTCGAGCTTCTCGGCGGGCAGCAGGCGCTCCTCGAGGCGCTGGCGGCGACCGGCACGCCCCTCATCGTGGTGCTGCTCGCTTCGAAGCCGCTCGTTCTGCCGCCGTCGGTGACGGAGGCTGCGGCCCTCGTGTGGACCGCGAACCCGGGGATGGAGGGCGGCCGCGCGATCGCCGAGCTGCTGCTCGGGCACATCGAGCCTTCGGGCCGGCTGCCGATCTCGTTCGCGCGCCACGTCGGCCAGCAGCCGACGTACTACAACCAGCTCCGCGGGCAGCACGGGTCGCGCTATGCCGACCTCACGCAGAGCCCGGCGCACGCGTTCGGAGAGGGCCTGTCCTACACGACCGTCGAGTACTCGGACCTGCGGATCGAGGAGTCCGCTCTGAAGGCCGGCGATACGGTCCGCGCGACCGTCGCCGTGCGCAACACCGGCGACCGTCCCGCCCGCGAGGTCGTCCAGGCGTACATTCGCGACACCGTCACATCGGTCAGCTGGGCCGACAAGGAACTGAAGGCATTCACCGTCGTGGACATCGCGCCGGGCGCCGAGGCGATCGTCGCCCTCGAGATCGCGGTCGCCGACTGCACGATCGTGGATGCCGACGGGGTCCGGGTCGTCGAGCCCGGGGAGTTCGAGCTGCTGGTCGGGCCGTCGTCACGCGACGAGGCGCTCCTCGCCGGGCGGTTCACGGTGTCGGCCGGCACGGCGGACCCGGCGGTCGAATGGGCGACGGCCGCGGTTCTCACCCCGTGAAATCCCGGGGCGGCGGCGCGGCGAGTCACTCCTCCGCGTCGTCGCCCTCGGACTCCTCCGAGTCGTCGTCGTCGGAGTCATCGTCGTCGGAGTCATCGTCGTCGGAGTCATCGTCGTCGGAGTCATCGTCGTCGGAGTCATCGTCATCGGAGTCGTCCGAGTCGTCGTCGGAGTCATCCTCGTCCGAGTCGTCCTCGTCCTCGTCATCGTCGTCCGAGTCGTCGTCATCCTCGTCCGAGTCGTCCTCGTCCGAATCCTCATCAACGTCCGAGTCATCGAGCTCGTCGATGTCGACCCCGTCGACGTCGCCGGCGTGCAGGATGGGTGACCCGTCATCGTCGAAGTCGGCGGCATCGAGGTCGTCGACATCGTCGAGATCCTCCTCGTCGCCGCCCTCGGAGACGGATGCCTCGGCGAGCGCTGCCTGCGCGGCCTGATACTCCGCGAGACGCTCCGCCCACGGCACCCAGTCGGGCGCGAGCAGGGCGTCTTCGCCCGGCAGCAGCTCGACCTCGAGCACGGTGGGCTCGGCGTCGGGGACGCGCGCGAGACTGACGGTCCAGAACCACCCGGGGTATCCGGCCAGCCGGTTGGCGAATCGCAGCGACACGACGCCGTCCGGCTCGACACGGTAGCCCGCAGCGTCGCCGATCGTCGCAGCCGGCGTGATCTCACGGAGTGCGGCGAGCGCCAGGTCGTGCGCCTCGAAGAGCGAGGGGTCGGGCTCGACCGGCACGACGGTCTCGACCGGCATCACGGGCGCGGGTTCGGGAGTCGGGGCATCCGTCTCCGTGTCCGCCTCGGGGGTGGAGTCATTCGTCGCCGAGTCCTGCTCGGTCGGCGCGTCGACTGACCCGTCCACCTCGGCGGGGGACTCGATCTCCGGCTCGACGGGAGCGTCGGCGGGATCAGGCGTCGAGTTCATCCGCCACCTTGCGCAGCACTGCGGCCACCTTCTGCGCGTGGCCGCCCGAGGGGTAACGGCCACGGCGAAGGTCGCCGCCGATGCCGTCGAGCAGCTTCACGAGGTCTTCGATGATGATCGCCATGTCGTCTGCGGGCTTGCGCGACCGCTTGGCGAGGCTGACGGGAGCCTCGAGCACACGCACCGAGAGCGCCTGCAGGCCGCGCTTGCCGTCGGCGACACCGAACTCCAGACGCGTACCGGCCTTGGGTGCCGGTGTGCCGGCGGGCAGGGCCGTGGCGTGCAGGAAGACGTCCTGGCCCTCATCGGTCGTGATGAAGCCGAACCCCTTCTCCTCGTCGTAGAACCTGACCTTGCCGGTGGGCATGGAGACCTCGCTGTGTAGGGAGCCGCGCAGCGGCGGGCATGACGGAAACGGGGATCGTCCGATCCCTCCCCCCAGCCTACGGCAACCGCGCCAGCCGCTAGGCTGAAGCGGATGAGCACGAACACGCCCGGCGAGGACGTCCCCGTCCGACGGATCGACCGCATCCTGGCCTTCATGTCGCTGGGGCTGCTCGTGCTGTCCATCATCAGCTTCTTCGCGATCATGATCGCGTCGGCGTCCGACGCCGACATGTCCGCCGGCATCTGGCCCGTGCTGGGCGCTCTGCTGTACATCGCCCCCATCGTGGCTTTCGCGCTGATGCTGGCCGTGCTCATCATGAGCTTCGTGCGGAGGGCTCGGGCCAACCGAGGGGGCTGAGTGGTCTCCGACGAGCGCGCACTCGCGACCTGGCTTGCCGGTCGCGACGACGCCGCGCTGGCCACGACGCTCGCCGCGCGCGGGATCTCGCCGTCCGCGCCCTGGCACGACCTGTTCGATGCGTCCGAGGCGCTGCTGGACGCGGCATCCGTCGACCGCGCACTCTCGAAGCTTCCGCGCCACGCCCTCGCCGCTCTCGCGTCGGGCGATGCGGGCGAGCTGCCCTGGCTGAGTTCCCTCGCCCTCGTAGGAGTCGACGGCCGCCCCTACGGCGTCGTCGCCGAGCGCGTCGCCGCGTTGGCCGCGTCGCGCCCTGAGGCGTTCGCGCGCGGCCTCGACGCGCCCTCGCGCACGCCGGCGTCGGACCGGGCCGCCGCCGAGGCCGCGGAGCGCGCCTTCACGATCGCCGGATCTCTGGCCGATGTGCTGCTGGCCTGCCTGCACTCCCCGTTCCCTCGGACCGGGTCGGGTTCCGTCAGCGCCGCCGAGCGCAAGCGCCTCATCGAGGCTCGCGCGATCCGCGAGGACGACGACCTCGAGGACCTGCTGGTCGCCGCGGCCGCGGCAGGGCTCGCGATGCCTGCCGAGCGTCAGTGGATCGTGACCCCTGCCGGCGAGGCCTGGCTCGAGTCCCCCACCCCGCAGCGGTGGGCGGCGATCGCGGAGGGCTTCCGCTCGGCGCTGCCGCCCGGGCTGCGCACCGAGGACGGCGGTTTCACCGACCCGTCGACCTGGGCGAGCGAGTATCCGCTCGATCCGGAATGGCCGGGTCGACTCGAACGGATGCTCCGCCTCGGCGTGCAATGGGGGCTGATCGCCCCCGACGGCACCGAGTACGCCTGGACGAGCGGCCTGCGCACGGGCACCGCGGCCGATCCCTCCGGCCTCGCGGCGCACCTGCCGGCCGAGATCGACCGGGTCTACCTCCAGGCCGATCTCACCGCGATCGCGCCGGGGCCTCTTGCGCCGGCGCTCGACCTTCGCCTGCGCGGCATCGCTGTGCGTGAGTCCCGTGCGCAGGCGTCCACGTACCGGTTCACCGCGGAGTCGCTCGCCGCCGGCCTCACCGAGGGCGAGACGGCCCCGTCGATCCGCGAGTTCCTGACGGGCCTGTCTCTCACGGGCGTGCCGCAGCCTCTCGAATACCTCATCGAGAGCACCGCCGCCCGCCATGGGCTCGTCCAGGTAGGCATCATCGCCGAGTCCGGCCGGACGAGGATCGAGACCGCCGACCGCTCGCTGCGCGACACGATCGCCGTCGATCAGTCGCTGCGCCACCTCGGGCTGCTCCACGAAGACGGACGGCTGATGTCCCGCGTGCCGCGCGACGCCGTCTACTGGGCGCTCGCCGATGCCCGCTATCCCGTGGTGGCCGTCGACGAGCAGGGGATGCCGGAGCTTCTGCGACGACGGGCCGGCGCCGCCACCCCGGAGACCCTCCCGAGCCCCACCCAGACGTATGAACGGCTGCTGGGCGTCCTCCGCAGCGGCCACGACACCGAGGGCGAAGAGGGCTGGCTCGGCCGCGAGCTCGAACAGGCCGTGCGCGCACGCAGCGAGATCGTGGTCGTGGTGCGGATGCCGGACGGCGCAGAGCGCACCCTCACGCTCGAGGCATCCGGACTCGGCGGCGGCCGTCTGCGAGGTCGTGACCGCGCCGCCGATATCGAGCGCACCCTGCCGGTATCGAGCATCGTCAGCGTCCGCCCCGCCTGAGCATTCGCGAGCTGAGCGGCCGCCGAGTCGCTCGCGGTTCGGGGGCGCGGCCGCACTCCCCCCTCGGGCGCGTCGCCGATTCCCGCGCCGTCCGGCGTCGACCCGCCGTCACTCACGTAGACTGGCACGTTATGGCTGACGGCCCCCTCATCGTCCAGAGCGATCGCACCGTGCTGCTCGAGGTCGCCCACCCCGACGCCGAGAGCGCTCGCCACGAGCTCGCGATCTTCGCCGAGCTGGAGCGCGCCCCCGAGCACATCCACACGTACCGCATCACGCGGCTGGGCCTGTGGAACGCACGCGCGGCCGGCCACGACGCCGACGACATGCTGGCGACACTCGACCGGTGGTCGCGCTTCCCCGTGCCGCCGTCGGTCTCGATCGACATCGCCGAGACCGTCGGCCGCTACGGACGACTCGTGATCGAGCGCAACGACGACGGCGAGCTGGTCCTGCGGTCGACGGATGCCGCGGTCCTCGCCGAGGTCTCGAGGAACAAGCGCATCCAACCACTCCTCATCGGCCACCCCTCCCCCGACACGTTCGTGGTCGACGCGTGGGCTCGGGGCCACATCAAGCAGGAGCTCCTCAAGATCGGCTGGCCCGCCGAAGATCTGGCCGGCTATACGCCGGGGACGCCCCATCCGATCGACCTCGCAGAGAACGGGTGGAACCTCCGCCCCTATCAGCGCCAGGCGGTCGACATCTTCAGCGACGGCGGATCCGGCGTGGTCGTGCTCCCCTGCGGTGCGGGCAAGACGCTCGTGGGGGCAGGCGCGATGGCGGCGACGAAGACCACCACGCTCATCCTCGTGACGAACACCGTCAGCGCGCGCCAGTGGCGCGACGAGCTGCTCAAGCGCACGTCCCTCACTGCTGAGGAGATCGGCGAGTACTCCGGTCAGTCCAAGGAGATCAAGCCGGTCACGATCGCGACGTACCAGATCCTCACCGCCAAGCGGAAAGGCCAGTACGCCCATCTCGCGCTGCTCGACGCGCTCGACTGGGGACTCATCGTCTACGACGAGGTGCACCTGCTCCCCGCGCCCGTCTTCAAGCTGACCGCCGACCTTCAGGCCCGGCGGCGCCTGGGACTCACGGCGACGCTCGTGCGCGAAGACGGTCGTGAGGGCGACGTCTTCAGCCTGATCGGCCCCAAGCGCTTCGACGCCCCGTGGAAGGAGATCGAGGCGCAGGGATTCATCTCCCCCGCCATCTGCTACGAGGTGCGCGTCGACCTTCCCGCCGGCGACCGGCTCGAGTACGCCGCAGCGGCCGACGAGGACCGCTATCGCCTGGCGGCGACGGCGCCGGCGAAGATCGGCGTCGTGCGCCGTCTCGTCGAGCGCCACGCCGGCGAGCAGATCCTCGTGATCGGGCAATACCTCGACCAGATCGACATCCTCGCCGAGGCGCTCGACGCACCGAAGATCACCGGTGCGACGCCCGTCGACGAGCGGGAGCAGCTGTACCAGGCGTTCCGGGTCGGTGAGATCTCGGTGCTCGTGGTGTCGAAGGTCGCGAACTTCTCGATCGACCTGCCCGAGGCATCCGTCGCCATCCAGGTCTCGGGGTCGTTCGGCTCGCGCCAGGAGGAGGCCCAGCGCCTCGGACGCCTGCTGCGGCCCAAGGAGTCGGGCCACACGGCGAGCTTCTATACGCTCATCGCACGCGACACCGTCGACCAGGACTTCGCCCAGAACCGTCAGCGGTTCCTGGCGGAGCAGGGCTACGCCTACACGATCCTGGACGCCGACGGCATCGCCGCCTGACGAACGGCGGCGCGCATCGCCTGCTCACTTCACGCGAGCGAAGAAGTCGAGCAGCAGCTCCTGAATCGCTCCGGGATTGTCGTCGGTCATGAAATGGGCTGCGTCGGGAACGTCCGCGATCTCGAGGTGGTCGGCGAAACGACTGACGTCGCCGCACTGCGAGCGGACGAACTCCGCGTTGAGAGGCCGGTCCTCCGATCCGAAGGCGTACAGGCTGGGCACCGTCAGGCGCTGCCGTCGGTAGACACCGCCCGTCATACGAGGCATCTCGGAGAACACGAGCCATCGGTACACCTCGTTGATGGCCGCGTCGATGTCGGATCGCTTCATCGGGGCCAGGTACGTCGCGATCGTCTCCTCCGCCAGCGGAGTCACGACATACGGCGGATCGAAGACGTGGGCGATGGACCGCCCGCGGCGGTGGAACAGCAGCGGCGGGATATGGCGCAGTGCGGGCAGCATCGCGACGCTGAAGGGCATGAACGGTGGCGGTACCGCGAGGACGGCCACGGCGCGCAGGCGCTCCGGTGCGGCGTACGCGAGGTGCGCCGCCGTGAGCGCGCCCATGTCGTGCGCGACGATGCGGACGCGGTCCAGCCTGAGAGCGTCCAGGACCGCGATCAGGTCGTCCATCTGGGTGAGACGCCCCATGCCGGGCGACTCCGCCCTCGTCCAGCCGAACCCTCTCAGATCCGGACAGAGCACCTGGTAGCGGCGGCTGAGCTCGACGCCGATCGTGCGCCACTGCCACCAGTGCTGAGGCAGCCCGTGGAGCATCACGACCGGCTCGCCGTCTCCGGCGGTGGCGACGTGCGTGCGCAGACCAGGAGTATCGATGAACTGATGGCGGAAGCCGGGCGCCGACGGGAGGTCGGACGGCAGCAACGACGCGGCGTGGGTCTCGTCGGGGGAGGAGGAACGACGGTCTGAGGCGTCCATGACCAGAATGATACTACGTTCATAGTAACCTGTCACTATGAACGTAGTGATCTTGCTACGCTGACAGCATGGGAACCACACGGGAACGCGCACTCGAAGGCGCCGTCGAGCTCGTCGGCACACAGGGGATTCGCGCCCTCACCCATGCGCGCATCGACGCGCAGGCCGGACTCCCGCGCGGTTCGACCTCGAACCACTTCCGGACCCGGGCGGCGCTGGTCGCCGGTCTTGCGGCATGGATCGCCGAGCAGGAGACGCGCGACCTCAGCGACGCGCTCTCCCAGCCGTTCGACGACCTCGACGGGTTCGTCGACATGTTCACCGATGCGATCGAGCTGCTCACGGGAAGATTCGCGGTGCGCACACGCGCGCGCTACGCGCTCTTCCTCGAGGCCGGCTCCGATCCCGAGCTGTTCGCGCCCCTGCACACGCAGCGTCAGGGGATGGCGGCCTTCACCCGGTCGCTGCTCGTGCAGCTCGGCGCGAGGCATCCGGACACCGCACTGCCCGCCTTCATGGCCTTCGGCGACGGCATCATCCTGCACCGGCTCAGCGTCGATCCCGATGCGCCGGTGCGCGAGAGCGTCGCCGTGGCCGTCCGGGGCTGCCTGTCGGCGTGAACCCGCCGAGCCGCGGCATATCCGCCTCTCCGGGTGATTTCCAGGCACCGCATCGCATCCGTCGACATAATGAGGGCATGACCGCACCGCGCATCCTCGTTGTGGACGACGAGCCGAACATCCGCGACCTGCTCATCACGAGCCTCCGATTCGCGGGTTTCCAGGTGAGGGCCGTCTCCAACGGCGCCCAGACGATCTCCGCGGTGCTTGAGGAGGAGCCCGACCTCATCATCCTCGACGTGATGCTCCCCGACATGAACGGGTTCAGCGTCACCAAGCGGCTCCGCGGCGCGGGATACACCGCGCCGATCCTGTTCCTCACCGCCAAGGACGAGACCGAGGACAAGATCACCGGCCTCAACGCCGGCGGCGACGACTACGTCACCAAGCCGTTCAGCCTCGACGAGATCGTCGCGCGCATTCAGGCGATCCTCCGCCGGACGATGCAGGCCGACGAGGAGTCGGTCATCCGGGCCGGCGAGCTCACGATGGATCAGGACACCCACGACGTCCAGGTGGGCGACGTCTCGATCGACCTCAGCCCCACGGAGTTCAAGCTCCTGCGCTACCTGATGCTCAACCCGAACCGCGTGCTGTCCAAAGCGCAGATCCTCGACCACGTGTGGGAGTACGACTTCAACGGCGACGCCGGAATCGTCGAGAGCTACATCTCCTACCTCCGCCGCAAGATCGACCCGCACTCGTCGGAGCCGCTCATCCAGACCAAGCGCGGCTTCGGCTACATGCTGAAGGCGGGCAAGACCGCGTAACCCGCGGCACGATCGAAAGGGCTCGTCCTGGCGCAGAAGACGGACGCGATCACCCGGTGGTGGCGCGGGACGAGCCTGCGCGCGAAGGTCACCGGGGTCACGGTGATCCTGCTCGCCGTCGGCCTCATCGCCGCGGGATTCGGCACCGCGATCTTCCTCCGCAACACGCTCACCAGCAGCGTCGACGAGCAGCTCATGCAGCTCGTGCGCACCGACGTCACCAGCCCGCTCTTCGAGATCACGGTCTCCGACGGCAAGCCGTTCTTCGTCAAACAGCGGGGCGCGGCGCCGACGTCGTACTTCGTCGCCGTGTACAACCCCGACGGGACTCTCGAAGCGAGCGCCGGCGGGGGCGGAGCGCCGGCACCGGTCTATCCCGAGACCATCACCGTCGAGGACACCGTCACGACCGGCATCTCGCCTTTCCCGCTGCCGAACTCTGCGGGCGGCTCGCCCTATCACGCCAGCGTCGACCTGCTCGAGATCCCGGGGGTCCGCGACAACTACACGCAGCTCGTCGCCCTGCCGCTCGCCCCCACGAATCAGGTCGTCGCGCAGTACATCGGCATCTACAGCCTCCTCGCCATGATCATCCTGATCGCCAGCGCTTTCCTCACGCGCTGGCTGGTCACGCTGACGTTCCGCAGCCTCGGCGGCGTCGAGGCCACGGCCATGGCGATCGCCGCCGGCGACTTCAGTCAGCGCATGACCGACATCGAGCCGACCACCACCGAGGTCGGCCGTCTCAAGACCGCCATCAACGCGATGCTCGACCGCGTGGATGCGGCGCTGTCGCAGCGCGACTCGACCGTGCGGCAGATGCGCCGGTTCGTCGGCGACGCGAGCCACGAGCTGCGCACACCGCTCGTGACGGTGCGCGGCTACGCCGAGCTGTATCGGATGGGCGCCATCCGTGGCGATGAGGACATCGCCCAGTCGATGGACCGGATCGAGAAGGAGGCGATCCGCATGGGCGTGCTCGTCGAGGATCTTCTCGCCCTCGCGCGCCTGGACGAGCGCCGGGACGTCGTGATCACGCCCGTCGACCTGCGTCCGATCGCGCGGGACGCGGCCCTCGACCTTCGCGCGTCCGCACCCATGCGCCCGATCACGGTGATCGACACCACGGCCGACGAGCTGCCGACGCGGAACCTGCCGCCCGCGCGAGACCAACCCGACGAGAAGCGGCGTCCGCCCACGACGCCGCTCACGCGCGCCGGGGCCACGCTGTCCCTTCTGCGGCGGCGGCCGAAGCCCGTGCCCGCCACGAGCGCCGCCGGTGTGCGCGACCTGACGCCGTCGGCGCCGACGGGAGACGGGACCGCCCCGGGTGAGCAGTCGGTGCCCGTCGTGCTCGGGGACGAGAACCGGATTCGCCAGGTGGTCGCGAACCTCATCGGCAACGCGCGTCGCTTCACGGCCGACGACTCCCCCATCGAGCTCCGCGTGGGTGTCGACGCGACCGCTCTCCTGGGCTGGGTCGAAGTCGTCGACCACGGGGAGGGCGTCCCCGATCAGATCAAGGACAAGATCTTTCAGCGGTTCTGGCGCGCCGACACCTCGCGCACCCGCGAGACCGGCGGGTCGGGCCTTGGACTGTCGATCGTGGCCTCCATCGTCGAGGCGCTCCACGGATCGGTGGGTGTTCGTGACACCCCCGGCGGCGGGGCGACGTTCCGCGTCTCCTTTCCGCTCGCCGAGGCTCGGGATGCCGCAGAGCATCTGCACATCGAGACACAGCCGCTCGAACGCCTGGAACTCGCTGACGACTGAGTCCCGCAGCCGCCCCCTCCGTCGGCCGGGGTTCCTCCCCAGGGACGCGCCGACCCGCCGTCTCCACCGCCCGCACGGGCGCACCCGCTCGAGCTCGGCACGACGCCTAGCGTCGGGACCAGTGGGCATCACATCTGGTCGTGCCCGGGAAGGGATGAACAATGGCCGTCTTCTCCGTCGACAGCGACGCCGTCATGGCCGCCACGGCGGCCGTCCGCAACACGATCGACCGCCTGCAGGCCGAATCCAACGCGATGATGGCGCAGCTGACGCAGCTGCAGGGAACCTGGACCGGCTCTGCGGCACTCGCGTTCCACTCGGTCACCGACCAGTGGCGTGCCACCCAGCGCCAGGTGGAGGATTCGCTCGCGGGGATCAGTGTGGCCCTGGCCGCCGCCGGCCGGCAGTACGCGGAGGCCGAGCTCGCCACGACCAGCCTGTTCCGCTGAACGCGCGCAGAGGCGACGAAGGGCCCCTCCCGGAGGAGGGGCCCTTCGTGTGATCGCTTACGCGCGGGGAGGCTTCTGGATCAGAAGTCCATGCCACCCGTCGGGTCGCCGGCAGGAGCCGCGACCTTCTCGGGCTTGTCGGCGACGACGGCCTCGGTCGTGAGGAAGAGGCCGGCGATCGACGCGGCGTTCTGCAGCGCCGAACGGGTCACCTTGGCGGGGTCGATGATTCCCTGCGCGAACAGGTCGCCGTACTCACCCGTCGCGGCGTTGAGGCCGTGGCCCGCGGGGAGCTCCGAGACCTTGTTCGCGACGACGCCCGGCTCGAGACCGGCGTTGAGGGCGATCTGCTTGAGCGGAGCCTCGATCGCGACACGCACGATGTTGGCACCGGTCGCCTCGTCGCCCGACAGCTCGAGGGCGTCGAGCGCCTTCTTGCCGGACTGGATGAGGGCGACTCCACCACCGGGGACGATGCCCTCTTCGACGGCGGCCTTCGCGTTGCGGACGGCGTCCTCGATGCGGTGCTTGCGCTCCTTGAGCTCGACCTCGGTCGCCGCACCCGCCTTGATGACGGCCACGCCGCCGGCGAGCTTGGCGAGACGCTCCTGCAGCTTCTCGCGGTCGTAGTCGCTGTCGGTGTTGTCGATCTCGCGACGGATCTGGGTCACGCGGCCCTCGATCTGAGCACCGTCGCCGGCACCCTCGACGATCGTGGTCTCGTCCTTGGTGACGATGACCTTGCGCGCGCGGCCGAGGAGGTCGAGCGTGGCGTTCTCGAGCTTGAGGCCGACCTCTTCGGTGACGACCTGGCCGCCGGTGAGGATCGCGATGTCCTGCAGCTGAGCCTTGCGACGGTCACCGAAGCCGGGGGCCTTGACGGCGACCGACTTGAAGATGCCGCGGATCTTGTTGAGCACCAGCGTCGCCAGCGCCTCACCCTCGACGTCCTCGGCGATGATGACGAGCTCCTTGCCGTCCTGGATCACCTTGTCGACGATGGGCAGAAGGTCCTTGATGTTCGAGATCTTCTGGTTGGCGATGAGGATGTACGGGTCCTCGAAGACGGCCTCCTGGCGCTCCGGGTCCGTGACGAAGTACGGGTTGATGTAGCCCTTGTCGAAGCGCATGCCCTCGGTGAGCTCGAGCTCGGTGCCGAACGTCTGCGACTCCTCGACGGTGACCACGCCCTCCTTGCCCACCTTGTCGATGGCCTCGGCGATGAGCTGGCCGATCTCGGGGTCGGCGGCCGAGATCGACGCCGTGGCGGCGATCTGGTCCTTGGACTCGACCTCCTTGGCCGACTCGAGGAGCTCGGCGGTGATGGCCGCGACAGCCTTCTCGATGCCCTTCTTGAGCGAGATCGGGTCGGCACCGGCCGCGACGTTGCGCAGGCCCTCGCGCACGAGCGCCTGAGCGAGGACCGTGGCCGTCGTCGTGCCGTCACCGGCCACGTCGTCGGTCTTCTTCGCGACCTCCTTGACGAGCTCCGCGCCGATCTTCTCGTACGGGTCGTCGAGCTCGATCTCCTTGGCGATGGAGACGCCGTCGTTCGTGATCGTGGGGGCGCCCCACTTCTTCTCGAGAACGACGTTGCGACCGCGGGGGCCCAGGGTCACCTTGACGGCGTCGGCCAGGATGTTCAGGCCGCGCTCGAGGCCACGGCGGGCCTCCTCATCGAAAGCGATGATCTTTGCCATGTGTGTTTCGTCCTCCCAGGACGGGGCTTATGGATTAGCACTCAACGAATCCGAGTGCTAATCCATTCTGGCACTCGCCCCTAGGGAGTGCAAGCCGTGTCGCGGACGCCGCAACACGCAGAAACGGGATGCCGAGGCATCCCGTCTCCCTCACGCGCGAAGCGCGGGATCAGACCACGCGCACGGACT
The DNA here is from genome assembly GCF_012847295.1 of Microbacterium sp. MF43. Taxonomy (GTDB): domain Bacteria; phylum Actinomycetota; class Actinomycetes; order Actinomycetales; family Microbacteriaceae; genus Microbacterium. Next base: position 667,783 of record NZ_JABBDY010000001.1, on the reverse strand, counting down.
CCGCCTGCGGACCCTTCTGACCGGTCCCCACGGTGAACTCGACGGTCTGGCCCTCTTCGAGCACGCGGAAGCCCGACATGTCGATGTTGGAGTAGTGGACGAAGACGTCCTGCCCTTCGGCGGTGATGAAGCCGAAGCCCTTCTCGGCGTTGAACCACTTGACGGTGCCCTGAGTCATGCGAATCTCCTGATGCTGGTACGACTGGCTTCATCGTATGCACGCGAGAAGACGCGGAAACGACCCGGCGGCGACTTGTTGACACGAAGGGACAGAACTGTTTACCCGCGTGAAACACAGACCCGGCGGACAGCCTCAGGGAGTCGGGTCGGGCGTCTGGCCCGCCGCGGTGCGGTCGAGTCCGATCACCACGGTGAGCTGCTTCGTCCCGGCGTCTGCGGGCTGGTAGACCTCGCTCTGCTCGATGCGGGCACCGCCGACGACCTGCGCGAGCCCGGCAGCCGCCGCTTCGTCCTCGGCGGCGACGTAGTACACCGTCGTCTCGGGGAAGTCGTCGGCGCTGGCGTCGCTCGGAAGCACGGACCCGTCGGGCCAGCCCGCGGCGACGACCGTGTCCTTCATCTGAGTGGCGAGGCCCTGCTCAGGGGTCGCGTTCAGGATGACGACCTGGTAGGTGGTGTCGACGACCGGGGTCACCTCGGCGGTCGGAGCCGCAGCCGTCGGCGTGGGCGCCGGGAAGAGCTCGATGCGACCCGACACCAGCAGCGTCGCGAAGATGCCGACGACGATCAGGATGATCGTGGCCAGCGCCGCCCACAGCAGCACGACCCACCCGCGCATGCGGGGGTTCTCGGCCCGGTGCGCGCCGACGCGATCCACGTCCGGGAGGTCGTCGAAGCGATCCCGCGGGTACGTCGTTCTCGGCACCAGTCGATGGTACCGGCACGTTGCGGCTGGTCCCGAACGGGATGTCAGCGCGTCCCGGCGGTGCGATCCGCTCGCAGCCGCGTCCGCTCGTCTCGGATCCGTCGGAGACGCTTGACCAGCATCGGGTCGTGCGCCTGCGCCTCGGCGGTATCTATCAGGCGACCGAGGAGCTGGTAATAGCGAGCCGGCGACATGTCGAGCTCGGAGCGGATCGCCTCCTCCTTGGCTCCGGCGTGGCGGCGCCACTCGGCCTCGAAGGCGAGAAGGGCGCGGTCGCGGTCGGTGAGGGGCACGCGCCCACGCTAATCGGGGATCCGTCCCGGATCGGCGCGCCACTCCACGAAAGCCCCGAGCGGATCGACCGCGGCCAGGGGTACGCCGTCGCGCCCGAGCACGAACCCTCCCCACGTGGCGGGGTCGACGGGCGGCGACCATGCCCGGTGAAGCCCCGGCGGGTCGATCGTGACCCAGGTCGCGTCCATGCTCCGCAGCGCCGCGATGAGGCGCTCGCGACCGGCGCGCGGGATGTGCGGCAGCACACCGGGCGTCGTGACCACGAGCGTGGCGTCACGGGGAGCGCGTCGCGCGGCGGCGCGGAGCACGGCCGGGTCGGACGCGTCGCCGGCGATCAGCAGGGGCGGGTCGGCAGCGACGATGTCGCACGCCGCCTCGATGCGATCGGCGCGCCCCACCTCGCCGGGCCAGACGAGAGAAGTCAGAAACCGCCGGTCGTCGGGGCCGGCGGCGTCGAGCGGGGCAAGATCGATGCCCGCACGCCACACGATGTGCGGCATCCGCAGCGGCGGATTCCCGGCGGCCGCGCACTCCAGCACGACGGCGGACGTCCCCTCCGCCGGGTCGAGGTTCTCCCCGCCGGCGTAGCGGTACGAGTACCGGTCGGGATACAGGCACAGCCCCGCGCTCGCACCGAGCTCGAGGAGCGCGATCGGCCCGGCGATCGTCGACAGCGCCGGGAGGAGCGCGGCGCACCGCTGCGGCTCGTTGGTCTGCAGGCGGCGACGGGATGCCTCGGCGACGACCTCGTCGGCATGCGACGCCAGCCACGTCGACCACTGGGCGAACCGACCCTCCGGTGCCCCGAGCATCCTCGTCACGGCGAACACGAGGGGCGGCTGACGGTGCGTCTGCGGAATGCGCGCGAGGATCGCCGAGACGGACGGATCGGATGCCACACCCGAAGCCCAGTCGGCGTAGAGGTCGCTGCGACCCGGCGCTTCGTCGCGCGCGAAGCGGGCGTACCGCTCGGCGACGGCGGTCGAGGCATCCGGTTCCACTCCCCCATTCTCGCGGTGGACGCCCGGTCTGCGCGGAGCAGGTCCGCCCGGACTGGGGTTGAATGGAGGCATGACTTACGCCGTGGAGAAGAGCGACGACCAGTGGCGGGCCGAGCTGACCCCCGAGCAGTACGCGGTCCTGCGTCAAGCGGGCACCGAGCGGGCATGGACCGGTGAGCTCCTCGACGAGAGCCGCGCCGGACTGTACGCCTGCGCCGCGTGCGGCGCCGAGCTCTTCAAGAGCGGCACGAAGTTCGACTCGCACTGCGGCTGGCCGAGCTTCTACGAATCGGTGCGACCCGAGGCGGTCGAGCTCATCGAGGACCGCAGCCACGGGATGGTGCGCACCGAGGTGCGCTGCGCGAACTGCGGCTCGCATCTCGGCCATGTGTTCCCCGACGGGTTCGGCACGCCGACGGGTGACCGCTACTGCATGAACTCCCTCTCGTTGAGCTTCACGCCCGACGACGCGGCATGACGGCTGCCACGACGCCTCCGCGCGAGCCCGACGCGACGCGCGAGGCCACGGCGCACACCGGCTCGGCCCTCGAGGCGGTGCGCGCGCGTCGATCGTGGTCGAAGGTGACCGACGAGGCGCCTACTCACGCCGAGCTCCTCCCGCTCGTCTCGGCAGCGGGACGCGTCGCCGATCACTCGTCGCTGTCGCCGTGGCGGCTCATCGAACTCCGCGGAGCCGACCGCGAGCGGCTGGGCCGGGCGATCAACAAGGCGAACGGAGACAAGGGTTCGTCGTCGAAGCCGCTGCGGGCGCCGTTGCTGATCGCCGTCGTGGCCAGCTACAAGAAGAGCGACAAGGTGCCGCGGTGGGAGCAGGAGGCCGTTGCGTCCGGCGTGGCACACGTGCTGAGCCTCCTGCTCGACGAGGCCGGGTGGGGAGTCATCTGGCGCACCGGGCACTACACCCGGTCGAAGGCCGTGGCGAAGGCCCACGGTCTGGGCAAGAACGAAGAGCTGCTGGGGTGGCTCTATGTGGGCGGGAAGCCGTCGCGGTCGCGTCCCGGGCGACGCAAGGGCGTCGAGGCGCGAAAGTTCATCTCACGGATGCCGAGGCAGACCTCCGGGACGAAGCAGAAGCCGGACCCGGCCGAGGACTGAGCGACGCCTCACCTCGGCGCAGGGTGAACCGAGCGTGCCCGTGTCGGCGCGAGCGCAGCGGTGCGAGTGCGGCGGTGTCCGCGCTCGCGGCGGCGTCATCTCGCTCGTCGTCGCCACGGCAGTGCGGCGACGACCACTGACGCGAGCGCGACCGTCACCATCGCGATCTCCTGCGCGACACCCGGACTCGCAGGGGCAGGCCACAGCGCGTCGAGCAGGACCGACATCAGCAGCTGCCCCACCACCGCTCCGAGACCCAGCAGCAGCACGCCGGTGTACTGAACGATCAGCGCCGACAGGAAGATGTACACCACGCCGAGCGCGCCGCCGACGTAGAGCCACGCCTCAGCGGGGAAGGGGCGGGGCGGCCCTGCCGCGGCGACGTGCACCACGGCCGCGACGGCGAGGATGACAGTGCCGCCGATGAAGTTGACGAGGGTGGCCGTCAACGGCGTGCCGACCCGCTGACGCAGGCGTCCGTTGGTGGCCTGCTGCCACGCGATCGCGATGCCGGCCAAGAACGGCAGCACGAGCATCCATGCGGGAACGCTCGACAGGCCGTCGCCGACCAGCGCGAGCGCCACGGCGGCGAGCGCCAGCGCACCGCCCACCAGACGCGGAACCGTCACCGCCACGACGCCGGCCGGGCCGAAGCCGACGCGATCCAGAAGGAGTCCGCTGACGGTCTGCCCCGCGACGATGCCGACGGTGAAGAGCGAGACGCCGATGAGTCCGACCGCGAGGCCCTGCGTCGCGACGGTGAGCGCACCGGCCGCGCCACCCGCGAGCATCCACCACGGGATCCCGCCGGTGCGCACGCCCGTCGCGAGCCTCGCGAAGCCGGCGCGACCGGTCGGAAGCGCGATCGACAGCACGATCAGGATGAGCAGCCCTGAGCCGAACGACACCACCGCCGCCACGAAGCCGTCGTCCAGCCGGATGCCGAGCTGCCCGTTCACGCGGGCCTGGACCGCCGTCATCATGCCGATCGCAGCGGCGACAGCCAGTGCGACCCACGCGGGCACGCTCCGGGGCGCGCCGGAGCGAGGCGCGGGGGTCGAAGACATCGAGCCGACGACGGGACTTGAACCCGTAACCGCCCGATTACAAGTCGGGTGCGCTACCAATTGCGCCACGTCGGCAGAGCGCCCAGTCTACCGATGGGCGACGGCGTCGACGTTACGGCGTCGGCGTTACGGCGTCGGCGTCGGCGTCGGCGTCGGCGTGCTCGTCGGGGTCTGCTCGTAGTACGCGTCGCTCGCGACGGTCAGCACGAACTGCGCGAACTCCTTGGGGTCGTCGAGGGCGCCGACGTACGGCTGGCCGTTGACGAGCACCATCGGGGTGCCGGTGAGGGCGATGCCGTCGGTCCCGGGAAGGCCGTCGAGCGCCCGCTCGGTGGCCGTCTTCGCCCAGGACGCGAAGTCCTGGTCCTCGATGCACGCACGGACGACCTTGGCTCCCTCCGCGCCGGAGGCGATCGCCATGTCGGCGAGCTCGGCATCGGTGTAGCCGTCGGAGTCGATGTCGGGCTGCTGTGTGAGGAGCGTGTTGTTGTAGGCGAAGAAGTACTCCGGCGAGTGGGTTGCGACGCACGCCGCGGCGCTCGCGGCGCGCAGCGAGTACTTGGTGCCGTTCGACTTCGACGTGAGCATCGCGACCGGGTAGTAGCTCAACGTCGCGGCGTCCTCGCTCACCCACTTCGACAGCTGCTGCACGTTGGCCAGCTGGAAGTCCCGCGATCCCGTCGACAGATAGTCGACGTAGACGCGGATCTCGACGTCGGGGGTCTCCGCGGGCGACGACGTCGGAGTCGGCGTGGGCGTGGGCTCGGCCGTGGGCGTCGCGGCGGCGGGGTCGCCGGACGTGTCGGGATCCTCGGTCGCGATCCCCACACCCGTGACGCCGGTCACCACGAAGCCGTCGTCGTTGACGTTGTCAGGGCTGAGAACCGGCTTCGACGCCGCCGACGAGATGGTCCAGGTCACCACGATCGCGACGACGGCGACCAGGGCGATCACCGCCAGGCCGATGCTGGCGCCGCGGATCCGACGCGCGCGCGACTGCTGGGCCTGCACCAGCTGGGCCTTCTCGCGGACGGCGTCACGCCGCTCGCTGGCGGCAGCGGCGTTCGATGACTCGTCGCTCGACATGGAACCTCTCGGGACGGAAGGAGGCCGGAATCCGGCAGGGCCTATCGGGGGAATCGGCCGTTGACGATGCTAGCCAGCCACCCTGGGAAATGCCCAGACGGCGCCTCGATACGAGCCGTGTCATACTTGTCCTTGCGCCCGATGGCGGGCGTGCGGGAGAGCCCCCGCTCATTCCATCACTACGGATCGTCCGGCACGTACCTGCCGGTGAAGGAGAAGAGAAACATGGCGTCCGTCACGTTCGACAACGCAACCCGCCTGTACCCCGGGGGCACGCGCCCCGCCGTGGACAAGCTCGACCTCGAGATCGCCGACGGCGAGTTCCTGGTCCTCGTCGGCCCCTCGGGCTGCGGAAAGTCCACCTCGCTGCGCATGCTGGCCGGACTCGAAGAGGTCAACTCCGGCCGCATCCTCATCGGCGACCGCGACGTCACCGACGTCCCGCCGAAGGACCGCGACATCGCGATGGTGTTCCAGAACTACGCGCTGTACCCCCACATGACGGTCGCCGAGAACATGGGCTTCGCCCTGAAGATCGCCGGCGTCGGCAAGGAGGAGCGCGCCGCCCGCGTCCTCGAGGCTGCGAAGCTGCTCGACCTCGAGCAGTACCTGACCCGCAAGCCGAAGGCCCTCTCGGGCGGTCAGCGTCAGCGCGTCGCCATGGGCCGTGCCATCGTCCGTCAGCCGCAGGTCTTCCTCATGGACGAGCCGCTGTCGAACCTCGACGCCAAGCTTCGCGTCCAGACCCGCACCCAGATCGCCTCGCTGCAGCGCCGCCTGGGCGTCACCACGGTCTACGTCACGCACGACCAGACCGAGGCCCTCACGATGGGCGACCGCATCGCGGTGCTCAAGGACGGCCTCCTGCAGCAGGTCGGCACGCCGCGCGACCTGTACGAGAAGCCGAACAACGTGTTCGTCGCCGGCTTCATCGGCTCCCCCGCGATGAACCTCTTCCCTGCCGACCTCGCCGAAGGCGGCGTGCAGTTCGGCTCGGAGGTCGTTCCGCTCGACCGCGACACCGTCGGCCGCGCGCACGGCAGCCAGGTCACCGTCGGCGTCCGTCCCGAAGACATCGTGGTCGGCCCGGCCGACGGCAAGGGCCTGTCGGTGGTCGTCGACCTCGTCGAGGAGCTCGGCGCCGACGGCTACCTGTACGGGCACACCGACATCGGCGGCAAGCGCACCGACCTCGTCGCCCGTGTCGACGGCCGCAGCCACCCGCACGCGGGTGAGACCGTCACGCTCGCCGCGACCGCCGGCCACGTGCACGCGTTCGACCTCGAGTCGGGCGAGCGCCTCAACGACAAGCCGGTCGTCTCGGCCTGATCGATTTCCGTCGCAACGGCGCGGGTGGGAGAATTCCCCCCGCGCCGTTGCGCATTCTCAGGGGGGTGACCGTGCGGGACGCACTGAGCATCACTGCCAGCCGGGTGGATCCCGGCCTGCTGACCTTGCCGTGGTCCACGACGCTCGCGGACTGGCCGTCGAGCAACATCGTCTACCTGCCCAAGGGCATCTCGCGTCATCTCGTGCGCTTCGCGAATCTGTCGGGGCGCGTCGTGGCCATCAAGGAGACCACCGAGCAGATGGCACGTCGCGAGTACGACATGCTCGGCAACCTCGACCGCCTCGATGTTCCGTGCGTGCAGCGGGTCGCGGTGATCGCCGGGAGAACGGATGCCTCGGGTGAGCCGCTTCCCGCCGCGCTGGTCACCGCTCACCTGAAGTTCTCGCTCCCGTATCGCGCGCTGTTCACGCAGGTGCTCCGCCCCGACACCGCCACCCGCCTGGTCGACGCCTTGGCGGCCCTGCTGGTGCGGCTGCACAACGTCGGGTTCTTCTGGGGCGACGTCTCGCTGTCCAACACGCTGTTCCGGCGCGACGCCGGCGCGTTCGCCGCATACCTCGTCGACGCCGAGACGGGCGAGCTGCATGAGAGCGGGCTGACGCCAGGGCAGCGTGCGCACGACCTCGACGTCGCCCGCACGAACATCGCCGGCGAGATCATGGATCTCGAGGCGGGCGGCCGCCTCGAGGGCGGCGTCGATGCCATCGCCATCGCCGACGGCATCGTCTCTTCGTATCACGCGCTGTGGGCGGCGCTGACCGACAAGGAGTCCTTCGGCGCCGAGGAGGCCTGGCGCCTGACCGAGCGCGTACAGCGGCTGAACGACCTCGGCTTCGACATCGGCGAGATGTCGATCAAGACCACCGCCGACGGCACGCGAGTGTCGATCCAGCCGAAGGTCGTCGACGCCGGGCACCACCAGCGCCGGCTCATCCGACTCACCGGGCTCGATGTCGAGGAGAACCAGGCCCGTCGCCTGCTCAACGACCTCGACGAGTTCCGCGCGCGCATCTCCCGCCTCGGCGACGACGAGGAGATGGTGGCCCACGAATGGCTCACGCGCGTGTTCGAGCCGGTCGTCAAGGCGATTCCGTGGGACCTGCGCGCCAAGCTGGAGCCCGCCGAGGTGTTCCACCAGGTGCTCGAGCACCGGTGGTACATGTCGCAGGCGCGAGGCAAGTCCGTGCCCCTCGCAGAGGTGCTCACCAGCTATATCGACGACGTGCTGCGGCACCGCCGCGACGAGGCGACGCTGATGGGCCCGCCCACCGAAACGGTGTCGCTCTCGGTGATCACCTCGAGCATGCCCGTCGTCGAGGACGAGGACGAAGAGATCGACTGGCGCGACCTCGTCTGAGAGCCGTCAGTAGCCGACGGTGAAGCGCTCGCGCGTGTGCTTCGGCTCCTCGATCTCGTCGACGACGGCCACCGCCAGGTCGGCGCCCGAGATGAAGGACTCGCCGTCCTCATCCGTCACGAGGACGTCGCCTCCGACGCGGTAGGAGCCGGTCCGCTCCCCGGGGTTCCAGGCGCCGAAGCCGCCGGCCGGGTGGACGTAGAACCAGTCGCGCGATGCCGGACCCTGCTGCAGGTCCTCGAGGATGCCGATGGCTTCGAGCGCCTCGGGCTTGTACTCCTCCGTGAACGACGGCTGGTCGACCAGACGCTCACCGCCGGGGGCGATGAGACTGCCACCGGCACCGCCGATGACACCGATGCGCACATCGGCCGGGAGCTCTGCGGCGAGCTCGGCGACATTCGAGCGGACGTTGCCCTCCATGTCACCGCGAGCCGGAACGGCCACAACCACGACATCGACGCCTTCGAGCTCGGCCACGAGGCTCGGGACATCGAGGAGCGTGCCCTCGATGTACGTCGCGCCCTCGATCCGCTCCGCGGGAACCGTGCGAGCGACGGACACCACCGTGTGCCCGCGGTTCACCGCCTCCGCGACGATGTGGCTGCCGGCGTAGCCGGTTCCTCCGATGACGGCGATGCGTGCCATGGTCTCCCTTTCGACGGTTATGTGATGCCCAAGCCGCGCTTCCGATGATTCATTCCCATGAATACGCCGGGTTGCGGCATCCGCTCAGCCCTTGTCGCCCCGCAGCGTCGCCACCTGGTACAGCGCGACGGAGGCCGCGATGCCGGCGTTGAGCGATTCGGTGGCGGCAGAGATCGGGATCGACACGATCTGGTCGCAGGTCTCGGTGACGAGCCGCGACAGGCCCTTGCCCTCGGAGCCGACGACGATCACCACGGGGCGGTCGGCGAGCTCCAGGCCGGGCAGCGAGACGTCCCCGTCCCCGTCGAGGCCGAGGATGAACACGCCCTGCTTCTTGAACTCCTTGAGCATGCTCGTGAGGTTGGCCGCGATCGCGACCGGGATGCGGGCGGCGGCGCCGGCGCTCGTCTTCCACGCCGCCGAGTTGACGCTCGCCGAACGGCGCTGCGGGACGATGACGCCGTGCCCGCCGAAGGCCGCCGTCGAGCGGATGATCGCCCCGAGGTTGCGCGGATCGGTCACGCCGTCGAGGGCGACGAACAGCGGCGTCCGGCCGGCGTCGATGACCTGTTCGAGCAGGTCCTGCGGATGCGCGTACTCGTACGGGGGAACCTTGAGAGCGACGCCCTGGTGCACGCCGTCGAACCCCGCCATGCGGTCGAGCTCGGGACGGGTGACCTCCATGACGGGGATGTCACGGTGCGTCGCGATCGCCAGCATCTCCTTGACGCGGTCATCCATCTCGACCCGCTGCGCGATGTAGAACGCGGTCGCGGGGATCTTCGCGCGCAGCGCCTCGAGCACCGAGTTGCGGCCGGTCACCGTCTCGGTGTCGTCGTCCTTCTTGGCGCGCGGCGAGCGGTTCTGGCCCGACGAGCCGGCGGGCTTGCCCTTGCCGCCGGCGGCCGCGTAGCGCTCGGCGGCGGCTTTGCGCTTGCCGGCCGGGTGCCACGCGCGGTCCTCCGCCTTGGGGGTTGGGCCGCGACCCTCGAGCGAGCGCTTGTTCTTGCCGCCCGTGCCCTTGGTGGGGCCCTTCTTGCCCTTCGCAGCGCCGGGGCGTCCTGGCTTAGCCATCTGTCGTCCTTTCCGGCCGGGTCATGCCCGGCGTGCCCGCTCCAGCGGGTCGAGTGTCCAGTGCGTGCCGTCCGGCCCGTCTTCGAGAGTGATGCCGGCGGCCGCGATGGCATCGCGGATGCGATCCGCCGCGGCCCAGTCCTTCGCGGCCCGCGCGTCCGCCCGCTGGACGAGCATGGTCTGCACGAGGGTGTCCAGAGCGGATGCCTCGGCTGGCGCATCCGTCGCCGTCCACTGCTCATCCAGCGGGTCGATCCCGAGGATGCCGGTCATTCTCCGCACCTGGAGCGCCCACTCCCACGCTCCGGCATCGTCGCCGGCGTCCAGCGCGGAATTGCCCGTGCGGACGGCCTCGTGCACGACCGCCAGCGCCTGCGGAACACCGAGATCGTCGTCCATCGCCGATGCGAACGCCTCGGGCATCTCGCCGGACCCCGGGCCACCGACCTCCGACGACGCGCCCTGCGCAGGCTCGGCGTCGGGATCGAAGCCGTCGGGCCGGTCGGCGCTCCACGCGAACGGACTCGGCATGCGCTGCACCCGCTCGAGGAACGTGCGGATGCGATCGACCGCCGCGCGGGCCTCGTCGAATCCACGCTGCGAGATGTCCAGGCTGGAGCGGTAGTGCGCGGCCAGCAGGGCGTAGCGGATGACCAGCGGGTCGAACTCTGCGAGCGCGTCATCGGCGAGCACGAAGTTGAACAGGGACTTCGACATCTTCTGCCCGTTGACCGTGACGAGGCCGTTGTGCACCCAGTAGCGGGCGAATGCGTCGCCGGCCGCGGTGGACTGCGCGAGCTCGTTCTCGTGGTGGGGGAAGCGCAGGTCGAGACCGCCGCCGTGGATGTCGAACTCGGCACCGAGATAGCGGCGCGACATCGCCGAGCACTCGATGTGCCAGCCGGGCCGGCCCGGCCCCCACGGCGAGTCCCACGTCGCCGACGCGGGCTCGTCGGGCTTGGCCCCCTTCCACAGCGCGAAGTCGCGGGGGTCGCGCTTGCCGCGGGGGTCGGCGTCAGCGGCCGGCTCCATCGCGTCGAGAGACTGGTTCGTGAGCGAACCGTAGCCGGGCCACGATCTGACATCGAAGTAGACGTCGCCCGAGGCATCCGTCCCCGGCGCCGCCGGATACGCGTGCCCGGCCTCGATCAGGCGTGCGATGAGCTCCTGCATCTGCGGGACCGATGCGGTCGCGCGCGGCTCGTACGTGGGCGCGAGGATGCCGATCGCGGTGTAGGCGCGCGTGAACTCGAGCTCCATGCGGTAGGCCAGCGCCCACCACGGCTCGCCGTCGGTCGCATTGGCGAGCACCTTGTCGTCGATGTCGGTGACATTGCGCACGAAGGTCACGCGCTCATAGCGATGAGCGAGCCAGCGGCGCAGGATGTCGAAGCTCAGCGCTCCGCGCAGATGCCCGATGTGCGGGCCCGACTGCACGGTGGGTCCGCAGACGTAGATCGTGACGTTCGAGGGGTCGAGCGGAACGAAGTCGCGCAGGGCCTGCGCCTTGCTGTCGTAGAGCTGAACCGTCACCGCACCAGCCTACCGGCCGGGTTTCCGGTAGAACTGAGTGCGATGCATGTGCTCGCCGTCCTCGCCGCCGCGATGCTCTTCGGCACGACGGGCACCTCGCAGGCGCTCGGCCCAGACGGCACCACGCCCCTGTCGATCGGCGTGATGCGGATGGTCGTCGGCGGAACGGGTCTCGCGATCATCGCCTTCCTCCTCGCCGCACGCCACGCTCGCCGGCGACCGGTCGACGCGGCGCCGGCCCCGCGACTCGGGATGCGGTCGCTGTCACTCATGGTCCTCACCGGTGCGTGCCTCGCCCTCTACCAGCCCCTCTTCTTCCTCGGCACGGCGCGCAACGGCGTGGCGGTCGCGACGGTCGTGGCGCTCGGGTCGGCGCCCATCCTCGCCGGCCTGCTCGAGTGGGCCCTCACGAGGCGGATGCCGTCGGCGACGTGGATCGGCGCCACGGCTCTCGCCACGCTCGGCGTCGTGCTGCTCGGCGTCGGCGGCGAGGCCGGCGGCACCGGGAGTGTCGGCGGCACCGACCCGATCGGGCTTCTCGCCTCGATCGGCGCGGGTGCCTCCTTCGCGGTGATCGCCAACGCTCAGCGGCGACTGCTCGACGAGGGGTGGGATCCGTTCACCGTCGTCGGGGCGATGGGCGCGAGCTCGGCCGTCATCTGCGCCCTCGCGCTTCCGTTCGTCGATCTCGCCTGGCTGGGCACGACGAGCGGGGTTGTGATGACCCTGTGGCTCGGGCTCGCCACGATCTCCGTCGCCTACGTCCTCTTCACCTGGGGGCTGAGCGGGCTCACGGCCGCCACGGCCGCCACGCTGACGCTCGGCGAACCCCTCACCGCCAGCGTCCTGGGCATCGTCGCGCTCGGCGAGCGGCTGTCTCTGCTCGCGATCGTCGGCCTGTTCGTTCTGGGCGCGGGACTCGCACTGCTCGCGTGGGGCTCCCGCACGCCGCGCGACCCGCAGCCTTACGCGGTGGAGGCCTGACGAAACCTCCCGGCAACGCGCTCGTGGCACACTGCTGGACGACATGCAGACCACGATCGACATCCGCCCCGACGACCTCAGCGGCGACGCGACGAGGCGCCTCGTCGCCTTCCATCTCGCCGGTATGCACGACACCTCGCCGCCGGAGAGCGTGCACGCGCTCGACCTCGATGCGCTGACGGACGTCTCGGTCTCGTTCTGGTCGGCCTGGATCGGCGGCGAGCTGGCCGGGATCGGCGCGCTCAAGACGATCGACACCGAGCGGGGAGAGCTCAAGTCCATGCGGGTCGACGACCGCTTCCTCGGGGCGGGCGTCGGCCGGGCGCTCCTGCGGCACATCATGACGGCGGCCCGGGAGCGCGGCATGACCAGCCTGTGGCTCGAGACGGGCTCGACCCCGGAGTTCCTCCCCGCCCAGCGCCTGTACGAGAGCGAGGGGTTCGTCGAGTGCGGGCCGTTCGACGGCTACGCACTCGATCCGTTCTCGGTCTTCATGACCCGGAGGCTCTGACTACGCGGGGAGCACGAGCGCGACCGCGAAGGCTGCGACGCCCTCACCTCGTCCGGTGAAGCCGAGCCCGTCGGTCGTCGTCGCCGACACCGACACGGGCGCACCCCCGAGCGCGGCAGAGAGCGCCGCCTCGGCCTCGGCGCGCCGCGCCGAGAACCGCGGACGGTTCGCCTGCACCTGCACCGACACGTTTCCCACCCGCCAGCCGGCCTCGCCGAGCAGGCCCAGAGTGCGACCGAGGAAGGCATCGGCGTGGGCGCCGGCGTATTCGGGGTGGTCGGTTCCGAAGTGGGTCCCGATGTCGCCGAGTCCCGCGGCGGCAAGCAGCGCGTCGACGATCGCGTGGGCGACCGCATCCCCGTCGGAGTGACCCGACAGCGCCTGCTCCCCCGGCCACTCGATCCCTGCGAGCCACAGCGCGCCGGCGCCGCCGAACGCGTGCACATCGGTGCCCACCCCCACGCGCGGCGCGGGGAGCGTCCGATCGAGTCGCGCCTGGACCGGCGCGATCGGAGCGTCCGCGACCAGCGATCGCGCGCGCTCGAGATCGGCGGGGGTGGTGATCTTGAAGGCGAGCGGATGCCCCGGCACCGCTGCGACGGCGTGACCGGCGTCCGCGACGAGGGCTGCGTCGTCGGTGAAGTCCGCCGCCGCGGCGCGATACGCCGCCTCGAGGACGTCCCGACGGAACCCCTGCGGCGTCTGCGCGGCGGCGAGCTCCGACCGGTCGACGACGCCCACGATCTCGCTGCCGTCGACGCGCTTGATCGTGTCGACGACGGACTGCACGGGGATGGCGCCGTCGCGTCCCGAATCGACGGCTTCGATGACCCGCTCGAAGACCTCGGGCGGGGTGAGCGCCCGGGCGGCGTCGTGCACCAGCACGATCTCGACGTCGGCCCACAGCGCCGCGAGACCCGCGGCCACGGAGGCCTGGCGGGTCGTGCCGCCCGAGACGACCGTCACCAGATCACGGCGCGCCCCCGCAGCCTCGATCGCCTCACTGCGCGCGTCGCCCTCGCGACCCGCGGGCGCGACGACGACGACCTGCGCGGACGGCGCGCGGAACACGCGTTCGAGCGCGTGACGGAGCACCGTGTGCCCGTCGATGCCGACGAAACCCTTCGGAGTCCCCGCGCCAAGGCGCGTGCCGGAACCGGCCGCCACGACGATGATGCCGACGCGGGGAACGGGTGCGATGGTCACCCGACCAACGCTAGCGGGTGCCGGGAGGCGTCAGCTGGCGAGGACCTCGTCGAGGATGACGCTGGCCTTCTCCTCGTCGGTCTTCTCCGCGAGGGCGAGCTCGGAGATGAGGATCTGCTTGGCCTTGGCCAGCATGCGCTTCTCGCCTGCCGACAGACCGCGATCCTGGTCGCGGCGCCACAGGTCGCGCACGACCTCGCTCACCTTGATGACGTCGCCGGACGCGAGCTTCTCGAGGTTCGCCTTGTAGCGGCGGGACCAGTTCGTGGGCTCTTCGGTGAAGGGGGCGCGCAGCACCTCGAAGACCCGGTCGAGGCCTTCCTTGCCGATGACGTCGCGGACGCCGACAAGATCGACATTCTCGGCGGGGACCTCGATGATCAGATCGCCCTGCGTGACGTTGAGCTTCAGATACTTCTTCGTCTCGCCCTTGATGATCCGGTCTTTGACCTCGATGATCGTTGCCGCGCCGTGGTGGGGGTAAACGACCGTCTCGCCAACCTCAAAAAGCATGGAGTTATGTCCTTTCGGCAACCTCCAGGATACCACAGGCGACATACGCTAAGGTTCTCCGCCCACCGGTCGCCGACCACCGGGAGCTGCCGCCACGCGCCCAGCCCGCGAACCCCTAGAATGCTGAGGAAGCCGTCAGCCGTCCCGGGAGGACCACCAGTGAACTCGCGCCACATCGCGTCGATCGCCGTCGGAGCCCTCGTGGTCCTCGGCACGACCGGCTGCAGCATGATCTCGCCGCAGGCGACGACGATCCAGTACTCGGCCGCCGAGGGCGTGAACGTCTACGACGAGGGCCCGCTCGATGTGCGCAACGCGTTCATCGTCGCCAACGAGGACGGCTCTGCCGGCAACTTCGTCGCTGCGATCGTGAACGACACCGACGACTCGCACACCCTGCGCATCGAGCTGGGAGAGGGCGGATCGACGATCCCGTTCACCGTCCGGGTGCCGGCGCGCACGACGATCAGCCTCGGCGCCGAAGGCGAAGACCCGATCCTCGTCGAGGGCCTCGACACTCCCGCCGGTGCGGACATCCCCGGCTACTTCCAGTCCGGCGACGCCGACGGCACCCTCATCTCCGTTCCCGTGCTCGACGGCGAACTGCCCTACCTGGCACCCCTCGTCCCCTCGGGGAGCGAGACCGAGTCCCAGGGCTGACCCGCTGAACGACGAAGTCCGCCCGCGGATCACGCGGGCGGGCTTCGTCGTTGCAGCCCGGTCGGGACTCAGCCTTCGAAGCGGTACCCCAGGCCACGGACGGTGACGAGCATCTCCGGGGCGCTCGGGTTCTGCTCGATGCGCGAGCGGATGCGCTTGATGTGGACGTCGAGGGTCTTCGTGTCACCGAAATAGTCGCTCCCCCACACACGGTCGATCAGCTGGCCTCGCGTGAGAACTCGGCCGGCGTTGCGCATCAGCACCTCGAGCAGCTCGAATTCCTTGAGCGGCATGCTGATCTCACTGCCCTCGACCGCGACGGTGTGCCGGTCGATGTCGAGTACGACCCGTCCGCCTTCGAGCACCCGATCGTCGAGATCCGCGTCGACCTGCGCGTACCGCCGCAGCACCGCCCTCATGCGCGCGAGCAGTTCGCGTGCGGAGTACGGCTTGGTCACGTAGTCGTCAGCACCGAGCTCGAGCCCCACGACGATGTCGACCTCCGAGTCCTTGGCCGTCAGCATGATGATGGGCACGGTCGAGGTCGTGCGGATCTGCCGGCACACTTCCGTCCCCGGCATGCCGGGAAGCATCAGGTCGAGCAGGACGATGTCGGCTCCGTGCTCGCGGAACGCCATCAGGGCCGCCGGCCCGTCCTCGGCGATCTCGACGTCGTAGCCTTCGCGACGCAGCAGGTACGCGAGCGGGTCGGCGAGGTCGGGCTCGTCCTCGACGATCAGGACGCGGGTCATACGGGCTCTCCGTTCATCGGAAGGGGGGCGGATGCCTCGACGGGCGTCCGCTTCTTCTTGCGGGTGCGCTTGGGATGCGCCTGGTCGGCGGGCGCCGGGGTCTCGGGCAGGCGGATGGTGAACGTCGATCCGCGCCCCGGACGCGACCACAGCCGCACCTCGCCGCCGTGACGCTGCACGGCGTGCTTGACGATCGACAGGCCCAGTCCGCTCCCGCCGGTGCGGCGGGCACGGGCCGGATCGGAGCGATAGAACCGCTCGAAGACGCGGTCCTGCTCGCCCTCCGCGATCCCGATCCCCCGGTCGGTGACGGCGATCTCGACGACGCCGTCGACGAGCTTGACGCCCACGCCGACGCTCGACCCCCGCGGGGAGTACTGGATCGCGTTGGCCACGAGGTTTCCGACGGCCTCGCTCAGCACCTGGGCATCGCCCCGCACGAACAAGCCGCGCTTGCCCCCGCGGACGACCTCGACTCCTGCGGAATCGGCCTGGATCGCGTGCGCGTCGAGCGCGGCCGCGACGACCTCGTCCACCGATACGTCGCGCTCCTCGGTGAGCTCGTCCGACGACTGCAGGCGCGACAGGTTCATGATGCGCGAGGTCAGGAGGGCTAGGCGGGATGCCTCGGCCGTGAGCCGCGCGGCGAAGGCGCGCACCTGCGGCGGATCGTCGGCGGCCATCTCGATGGCCTCGGCCAGCAGGCTCACCGCGCCCACGGGCGTCTTGAGCTCATGGCTCGTGTTCGCCACGAAATCGCGACGCATCTGCTCGACGCGTTCCCGCTCGGTGATGTCGCGGAGGACGAGCAGGGTGAGTCGCGGAGAGATGCGAGTCGCGCGCACGACGACGAGCCGTGGCTCGGCCGGCGGCGCGCCCCGGCGCAGTCGAATGGTGTCCGTGGCGGGAGCTCCCGCGTCGCGGGCTCTGCGCGCGATCGCCTTCAGCTCATCGGCAGGGACGGACCGTCCCTCGACGAAGTGGAACGGAGCCGCGGGCGCTGAAGCCGCCAGCACGGTGAACGACGCATCCACGACGACGGCGGCGTCGTCCATGCCGTGCAGCACCTCGCGGACTCCTTCGGGGATGGCCAGCGAGGTCTCCGCCCGGGCGCGGTCGCGCGCACGGAGCGACGTCACGATGACCGCGGAGACGGAGCCCCCGATGACGACGCCTGCGAGGAGGGCGAGCAGCGCGAGCTGCGTCGTGTCCATGGCACCAGCGTAGAGGGCAGGTGAACCGACGATCCGACGTTCCCGCCGAGTCCCGGGGGCGCGCCGGGTACTATTCACCGCGGCGGCACCGTCCGTTAACCTTCGCTGGCGACAATCGCCACGATCGCGGCGGCGGATGCTGCCCGAGTCACGAAAGGTGCATCGAATGCGCGAAGTCTTCCATCAGTCGCTCGAGGACGTGCAGAGTCGTCTGGTCGAGATCGCCGAACTGGTCACGGTGGCGATCGACAAGGCCACGCGCGCGTTCAGCACGAGCGACGTGTCGCTGGCCGAGGAGGTCATCGAGGACGACGCCATCATCGATGAGAAGGCTGTCGCCCTCGACGAGCTCGCGATCGAGATCCTGGCACGCCAGCAGCCCGTCGCCCGCGACCTGCGCATCGTGGTGAGCGCGCTGCGCATGAGCGCATCCCTCGAACGCATGGGAGACATCGCCGAGCACATCGCTCAGCTCACGCGCATGCGGTTCCCGGAGCGCGCGATCCCCAAGGGCCTCAAGTCCACGTTCACGAAGATGGGCGAGCTCGACGTCGAGGTCGCGCGCCAGCTCACCGAAC
This sequence comes from Microbacterium sp. MF43, assembly GCF_012847295.1. Lineage (GTDB taxonomy): Bacteria > Actinomycetota > Actinomycetes > Actinomycetales > Microbacteriaceae > Microbacterium. Next base: position 649,952 of record NZ_JABBDY010000001.1, on the reverse strand, counting down.
TGCTGCGCACCCAGGACCTGGCCCTGACCGAGCAGATCCGCAACGCCGACGACCACATCGACGACCTCCACGTCTCGGTGTTCGAGAAGGTGCTGAGCGACAGCTGGCAGGGCGAGGCATCGGCCACCGTCGACGCCACACTCGCCAGCCGCTACCACGAGCGGTTCGCCGACCACGCCGTGTCGGTGGCCAAGAAGGTCGCTTATCTGTCGACGGGCGACTGGACCCCCTCGACCGACACGCTGGACATCATCACCGCCCAGCCCTAGGGGCCCCAGACGAAGAGACCGGATGCTCGGGGCATCCGGTCTCTTTCCTTGTCGTGTTACTTCTTGCCTTGCGCGGCCACCGCTGCGGCGCCGGCGGCAGCGGCCTCGGGGTCGAGGTACTCGCCCGGGCCGAGGGGCTTGAGATCCTCGTCGAGGCGGTACACGAGCGGGATCCCGGTGGGGATGTTGAGCTCGGCGATATCGGCGTCGCTGATGCCGTCGAGATGCTTCACGAGGCCGCGCAGGGAGTTGCCGTGCGCCGTGACGAGCACGGTCTTTCCCGCCTTCAGGTCCGGGACGATGTCGTTGTGCCAGTACGGGAGCATGCGGTCGATGACGATCTTGAGCGACTCCGTGTCGGGAACCTCGCCGTCGATACCGGCGTACCGCGGGTCGCCGACCTGGCTGTACTGGTCGTCGGCGGGGAGCGGCGGCGGCGGCACGTCGAACGAGCGGCGCCACAGCATGAACTGCTCGTTGCCGAACTCCTCGAGGGTCTGCGCCTTGTCCTTGCCCTGCAGCGCGCCGTAGTGGCGCTCGTTGAGTCGCCAGGAGCGCTTGACCGGGATCCAGAGGCGGTCTGCCGCGTCGAGCGCGATGTTCGCGGTCTGGATCGCGCGGCTCAGCACCGAGGTGTGCAGGATGTCGGGGAGGATGCCGGACTCGGCGAGGAGCTCGCCCCCGCGCTGCGCCTCGGCCTTGCCCTGCTCGGTGAGACGGACGTCGACCCATCCGGTGAACTGGTTGGTCTTGTTCCATTCGCTCTGGCCGTGGCGAAGCAGGATCAGCGTATAAGGCGCGGTCATTCGCCCATGATATCGGCGCCGCCGGCACCGGCCGCCGCCGATGACGGCTGGCATCATGGGGTCATGGCCTCCGCTCGTTCCCCGGCCGCGCGTGCCACACGAGTCGGGCGGATCACACGCGGGACGACCGGCACCAATCGGCTCCGGCGCGTCGACCGGTGGATCGCCCGGCACCCCGCGCTCAGGCGTGCCGAAGACGCGCTCGTCGTGGATCTCGGCTTCGGGGCGAGCGGTGTGACGGCCTTCGAACTGCAGGCGCGGCTCGCCCGCTCGCGGCCGGACGTCGAGGTGCTCGGTCTCGAGATCGACCCGGCGAGGGTCGCGCGGGCAGAGGAGCAGCTCACGGCCGTCCGCGCCGGCGAGACGCCCTTCGCGCCGGGCGCCGCCGTGTCCTTCGCGCTGGGCGGATTCGAGGTGCCGCTGCCCGGCGGCCGCCGCGCAGCCGTCGTCCGGGCATTCAATGTGCTGCGCCAGTACGACGAACCCGAAGTCGCGGCCGCATGGACCGCGATGTCATCGGCGCTCGCTCCCGGCGGACTCCTCGTGGAGGGCACGTGCGACGAGCTGGGGCGCATCGCGACCTGGGTCGCCATCGGCGACGACGGCATGCCGCGCACACTCACCATCTCGCTGCGACTGGCCGGGCTGACGCATCCGTCCATCGCCGCCGAGCGCCTCCCCAAGGCGCTCATCCATCGCAACGTCCCGGGCGAGCGCGTTCATGCGCTCCTGCGCGCGCTCGACGCCAAGTGGGACCGCGCCGCGGGCGTGTCGCCCTTCGGTCCCGTGGAGCGCTGGCGCACGGCCGTCGGAGCGGTCGAGGCATCCGGCTGGCCCGTGCTCGAACGATCCCGGTGGAGACTGGGCGAGCTCACCCTGCCCTGGGACGCGGTGGCTCCTCGCTGACGCTCAGATGCGCGGCACCGCCGCGCGGGCGTCGGCGGGCGACATGCCCGTGGCGGTGAGAAGGTCGACGACGAGCGGACGCATCGCGGCGATGAGGTTGTGCTCGCCCAGAGAGGCGCCCGGAAGCAGTTCGGCGGGATCGAGACGCGACGCGACGGCCGCCAGCCCTGCCCGGGCCGCCGGTTCGAGGGAGATGTCGTCGAGGGCGTCCGAGACGAACCCCGCGCCGCGGACGATCTCGGCCAGCACATCGGCCGCGACGGGCCGCGACTCGCCGTCGTCGCAGAGATAGACGACCCGGCGGGCCACGACGCGCAGGTTGCGGGTGGCGAGCTCGACGGACTCGCGGATGCGATCCTGGCGGTCGAGCTCGAACCGCTGTCGGCGCAGGAACGGCGAGATGCGGGCGATCGCGAGACCGGATTCGAGCGACGAGCGCCAGTCATCGAGCAGCGGCTGAAGTGCGCGGGCCTTCTCGAGTCCGCGCTCCGCTCGCAGGCGGTCGCCGCGGCGGAGCGCCTGCACGAGGGCGGCCGATGTCTTGTCGACGGCGGCGAACACCGCTCGTCCTTCGCGCAGCGCGTCGCGCAGCGGATTGCGCGGGATGAGGGCGGTGACGACGAGCGCCGCGACGCCGCCCACGAGGCCGTCGATGAGGCGCAGGAACGGCGCGGTCGCCGGGATCACCATCACGATCAGCGACTGGATCGCCGCCGCGATCGCGAAGCCCGCCTGGGCTGAGAGCAGGCGGGCGACCACGAGCGTGACGCCCAGAGCCAGGCCCAGCTGCCACCAGCCTGTGCCGGTGAGGATGAGGAGGAGTTCGGCGACCAGAATCCCGACGAGCATGCCCAGCACGGTCTCGAGCACACGGCGCGGACGGGCATCCCGAACGAGTCCGAGGCTGCCGACGGTGACCGTGGCCGCGAGAAGCGGAGCCGGATGACCGAGGATGTAGTGGGCGAAGGCGTAGGACCCGGTTGCAGCGACCACGATCTGCACGATCGGAATGCCGGACTCCCGCAGGCGCACCAGCGCAGGGCGCGGGTTCAGCCGCGCCCGCCAGCCGGTCGGGATCGCCGTGGTCGTGGGTGGCCCGCTCATGCGGCGCGTCCACTCCTCCGGCGTCGCCTCATTTCGCGGATGCCCGGCGCGACAGCCTCGTCAGGCGCGGAACGTTCGCCGTCGCTCCTGCGTCGGGCGGCACGATGACCTCCTGTGCCGCGGTGATCGGCCCGTCTTCGGTGTCGACGAGCAGCGTCGCATCGACCGGCGCCGACCGGCGCAGGACGGCGAGGGCGATCGGCCCGTCCTCGAAGTGCAGCGCTGTCGAGGTCACCGCGCCGACGACGTCTTCCCCGACCCGGACGGCTGCTCCGGGCGCCGGCAGCACGCTCGCGCTCCCATCGAGCTGGAGAGCCACGAGCCGACGCGGCGGATGACCGAGGTTGTGGACCTTGGCGACGGTCTCCTGCCCCCGATAGCACCCCTTGGAGAGGTGCACGGCCGTACGCAGCCAGTCGAGCTCGTGCGGCAGCGCGCGCTCGTCGACGTCGGCCGACCATCGCGGGCGCCACGCCGCCACGCGGAGGGCGTCAGCGGCCACGAGTCCGGCCAGCGAGAGCTCCCCGGCCGCCGCGGCGGCGGAGAGGCGCCGCTCCTCGTCGGGCGTCACGAGCGCCTCGGCCCAGTCTCGCTGGACGCCGGGATGGGGGTCGACGGCGGCATAGGCGTGCCCGCCGGGCGACACGTCGGGCCAGGGGTCGGTCCACACCAGCGCCACCCCCGCCGGGGCGGCGGCGTGGACCTTCCCCAGCGCCGCCGCGGTGCCGCCGATGACGCGAAGCTCGTCGCTCGCGTCGCGCGGGTCGACCCGCAGCCGGAAGCGCATCCGGCGCAGCCAGGTCAGAAGCGCCTCGGCGTCCGGGCGGTCGACGATGAGCCACGTCGTCTCGCCGTCGTCGAGGACGGATGCCGCGTGCTCGACGTGTCCCTGCGGATCGAGCACGAGCAGCTCGGTGCTGACGCCGGGAGCGAGGCCGGCGAGGGCCTGAGAAGTCAGGGAATCGAGCCACGACAGGCGGTCCTCTCCCGGCACGGCCAGGACGGCGCGGTCGCCCAGAGGCGCGATCGCCTCGCCGGCGGCGAGCGCGCGCTGCTCGACCAGCGGATTGCCGACGTGCTGCAGGCCGGAGTCGTCCATGACGGCACCGGGGAGGTCGGCGAAGGCGGCGGCGGGTGCGGACATCATTCCGCCCGCGCGAGACGCGCCGACGCATGCGCGCCGAGCTCGTGGCCGAGGGCCGCCATGTCCCACGCCCACAGAAGGTGCCCCTCGACCAGGCCGTACATGCGGGTGCCGGCCGCGTAGGTCTTGGCGCCTGCCGGACGCACGACGGCGTCGGTGGCGATGTCGATGCGCGGTCCGCGGATCTGTCCGAGGTAGAGCTCGCTGATGCCGTCGGCGTGGACGAGGACGACCTCGATGTCGAACCCGCCCTCGGCATTGCGCAGGAGCTCGACGTCGTCGGCCGTGCGCGGAGCCGACGGGGCCGCCGCAGGGAGGAGTCCCGGTCCGGCATCGGCGTCCGTCGCGGGGCGCGACAGGCGCCAGTAGCCCATCTCGGACACGAGGGGCGTGCGGGCGCCGTCCTCGCCGTTCAGCCACGCACTGGCCGAGTAGTTCAGGTAGTCGCCGCCGTCATGGCTGAAGCTCACCCGGTGTGTGAACTCGCCCGAGTAGGCGTGATCGGCGTAGTCGATGACGCCGGTGCCCTCCCAGACGCCGACCAGCCACGAGAGCGGCGCGAGATCGGCGGGGAGGTCGGTCGGCAGATCGAACACGGCGCGGCCGATCAGCGCTGGCCGCGGTAGAGGTTCTTCAGGACGACGACCGAGACGAAGGCGATCGCGAGCGACGCCAGACCGAGGAGACCCACGTAGAACAGCTCGAGCGCGAAGAGATCCATGCGACCAGTCTAGTCGGCGGGTCGCGCGCCGGATCAGCCGGGGACGATGGCCGCGAGCCCGAAACCGAGGCTGATCACGCCCATGACCACCAGCGCGCCGAGCGCGCTGGCCGCGACACGCTGCGTGAAACCCTGGGAACGGCCGGACCACAGCTGGATCGCGAACGAGAGGATGAGGCATCCGCCCAGCCCGACCGCCAGCCACTGGGCTCGCCACGCGTCCCCCGCGAAGAGGCCGACGAGCACGCCGATGACGGCGGCGGCGATCCACACGGCGACGATGCCGCCGAACGTGCGGCGGGGAGCGAGTTCAGGCACGGCCACCCGCCCATTCTCGCCCACAGCGCCGCGTGATGCACGGAGCGCCTGCGTGTCGGCCGGTGGCGGGCGCGCAAAGCCCCGTCCCGCGCACGCCCTACACTGGGGTTCACGACGCGATACCACGCGCCGGGAAGGCGACGCTTTGGCACAGCTCCTCGTTCTCAGCTCCGCGCAGGGCGGCGGTCCGGTCCTGCCCTCGCTCGAGCTGCTGAGCCACCGCGTGCGCCAGATCCCCGCCGAGCCGGCCTCGCTCGTGAACGCACCGAGCGCCGACGTCATCTTCGTGGATGCGCGCATCGACCTGGTCGGCGCGAAATCGCTGTGCAAGATCCTCAACACCACGGGACTGGACGCCCCGCTGCTGCTGGTCGTCACGGAGGGCGGCCTCACGGCGGTCTCGACGGACTGGGGCGTCGACGACGTGATCCTCGTGACGGCGGGACCCGCAGAGGTCGACGCCCGCGTGCGTCTCGCGGTGGGCCGCATGAGCAAGGAGCAGGTGTCGACGCGCATCCAGACCTCCGGCATCACGATCGACGAGTCGTCGTACTCGGCGAAGGTGCACGGCAAGCCGCTCGACCTCACGTACAAGGAGTTCCAGCTCCTCCACTTCTTCGCGACGCACCCCTCCCGCGTCTTCACGCGCGAACAGCTGCTCAGCGAGGTGTGGGGCTACGACTACTTCGGGGGAACGCGCACTGTCGACGTGCACGTGCGGCGTCTGCGCGCCAAGCTCGGCGACCTCGAACAGCTCATCGGAACGGTCCGCAACGTGGGGTACCGCTTCAACGTCTACGAGGACGACCAGCTCCCGGCTCCCCGCGAGCGCACCGACGCCTGACCCGCCCCGGTCAACCCCCTGACCCGTTCACACTCTCGTCACGTGCGCCTGCAATGATGAGGGGATGATCGAACACGAGGTGCTCGACGCAGGGCTCGGCGACGCGGACGACGACGACTTCGACCTGGATGAGGAGCTCGACGCCCAGCTGCCCGAGCACCGCTATCTCGACCGCGAGCTGAGCTGGCTGGCATTCAACCAGCGCGTGCTCGAGCTCGCCGAAGACCCGCACCTCCCGCTGCTCGAACGGGCGAACTTCCTCGCGATCTTCGCCAGCAACCTCGACGAGTTCTTCATGGTGCGCGTGGCCGGACTCAAGCGCCGCATCGTGACCGGCCTCGCGGTGCCGACGAACGTCGGCCGTGCGCCCGCCGACGTGCTCGCCGATATCTCCGGCGAGGCGCACCGCCTGCAGCTACGCCACGCCGACGCGTGGACGCACCTGGTCAAGCCCGCGCTCGCCGACGCCGGTGTGGACGTCGTCTCCTACGATGCGCTCGACGAAGACGACCGCTCGACCCTGTACGACTACTTCCAAGCGCAGGTCTTCCCTGTGCTCATGCCGCTCGCGGTCGACCCGGCGCACCCCTTCCCCTATATCTCGGGTCTCTCGCTCAACCTCGCCATCCGCATCCGCAACGCCCGAACAGGCCGGCAGGAGTTCGCGCGCCTCAAGGTGCCGCCGATGCTGCCCCGCTTCGTCGAGGTTCCGTCCCCCGACGGCGCCGCCCGGTACCTTCCGCTCGAGGACCTCATCTCCAATCACCTCGACGACCTCTTCCCCGGAATGGAGGTGCTCGACCACCACGCGTTCCGCCTCACCCGCAACGAAGACGTCGCGATCGAGGAGGACGAGTCCGAGAACCTCATCCAGGCGCTCGAGGCCGAGTTGCTTCGGCGCCGGTTCGGTCCGCCGATCCGCCTCGAGATCACCGACGACATGGACGAGGTGACGCTCGACCTGCTCATCCGCGAGCTCGACATCACCGAGCAGGAGGTCTACCGCCTGCCCGGGCCCCTCGACCTTCGTGGGCTGTTCGACCTGCGTATCGACCGCCCCGACCTCAAGTTCAAGCCGCACGTCCCGACGACCGCGATGGCCTTCCAGCCCGGCGACAACAACGAGCGGCCCGACATCTTCGCCTCGATCCGCAAGGGCGACGTGCTCGTGCACCACCCGTACGAATCGTTCGCGACGAGCGTGCAGGCCTTCCTCGAGCAGGCGGCGAAGGACCCGCACGTGCTCGCCATCAAGCAGACGCTGTACCGCACGTCGGGCGACAGCCCGATCGTCGAGGCGCTCATCGACGCGGCGGAGGCGGGGAAGCAGGTTCTCGCGCTCGTCGAGATCAAGGCGCGATTCGACGAGGCCAACAACATCCTGTGGGCCCGGAAGCTCGAGAAGGCGGGCGTTCACGTCGTCTATGGTCTGGTGGGGCTCAAGACGCACTGCAAGCTCGCCCTCGTCATCCGCGAGGAGGGCGGCGTGCTGCGCAGCTACAGTCACGTCGGCACCGGCAACTACAACCCCAAGACGAGCCGCATCTACGAGGACTTCGGCCTGTTCACCGTCGATGACCAGGTCGGCCGCGACCTCACCCGCCTGTTCAACGAGCTGAGCGGCTACGCGATCGAGAAGAAGTTCAAGCGGCTGCTCGTCGCGCCGCTCCACCTGCGCAAGGGCCTCCTGCGCCTCATCGACAAGGAGCGCCGCAACGCCCTCGCCGGACGCCCGGCGAGCGTGCGGATCAAGGTCAACTCGATGGTCGACGAGCAGATCATCGACGCCCTCTACCGTGCGAGCCAGGCCGGAGTGAGAGTCGACGTCTGGGTGCGCGGCATCTGCTCGCTCAAGCCGGGAGTGCCGGGCATGAGCGAGAACATCCGGGTACGCAGCATCCTGGGCCGCTACCTCGAGCACTCGCGCATCTTCACGTTCCACAACGACGGCGACCCGCAGATGTACATCGGCAGCGCCGACATGATGCACCGCAACCTCGACCGTCGCGTCGAGGCGCTCGTGCGCGTCACCGCGCCCGCTCACCTCAAGGAGCTCGGCGACTTCTTCGACCTCGCCATGAGCGACACCTCCAGCTCGTGGCATCTCGGCCCCGACGGTGAGTGGATCCGCCACAACGTGGGCCAGGACGGCCAGCTCCTCGTCGACATGCAGGACCGCACCATGGCCAACGTCCAGCGCCGCCGGCGGGCGCGGGCGGTGCGATGACCGAGACCGCCGTCTACGCCGCGGGCGGTGTCGTCTGGCGCGTCGTCGACGCGAAGCTGCGAGTGCTGCTCATCCATCGCACCCGCTACCGCGACGTGACGCTCCCCAAGGGAAAGGTCGACCCCGGCGAGATGCTCGCCGAGACGGCTGCGCGCGAGATCTTCGAAGAGACAGGCATCCGCGTCTCGCTCGGTGTTCCGGTGGGCGTCTCGCGCTACCGGCTGCCGAGCAAGCGCACCAAGATCGTGCACTACTGGGCCGCCGAGGCGACAGACGCGGCCATCCGCGCCTCCGCCTTCGTGCCGAACAAAGAGATCGCCGCCCTCGAGTGGGCGTCGCCGAAGAAGGCTCTCGCACGGCTGAGCTACCCCGTCGACGTCGAGATCCTCGAGAACTTCCTCCATCTGGTCGAGGAGGGCGTGCTGCGCACGTTCCCGATCATCGCGCTCCGGCATGCCAAGGCGCTCCCCCGCGAGGATTGGGAGGGGGAGGATGCCCGGCGCCCCCTCTCCTCACGAGGCAAGAAGCAGGCGCACTCCATCGTCGGCCCGCTGCTCGCGTTCGGCGCACGCAAGATCCTGTCGAGTCCGGCCACCCGGTGCGTGAAGACCGTGGCGCCGCTGGCGGCGGCGCTCGGGAAGAAGGTCGACAGAACCCCGCTCATCAGTCAGGACGCGTGGGAAGAGGGAACCTCCGACGCCCGCACGATCATCGGCCAGCGGGTGCGCGCCCGCAAGGCGGCTGTGCTGTGCAGCCACGGTCCGGTGCTTCCCGACATACTCAGCGAACTCGCCCTCGCGACCGGCACACTGCGCGGGTCGTACCTCGGCAGCGCTTCCGCGCTCGACTTCGCTGCCTTCTCGGTCGCGCACCTCTCGGTCGACAGCCCGGGGTCGGGGATCATCGCGATCGAGACGCATATCCCCAAGGTCTGACGCGGTCCGCGCCGCGCAGGTGAACGGACACGGTTCCCGGATGCCTCGTTGTCGGCATCCCGTTCACCTTCCGTTCACCCGCCGAGCGCAGTCTCTTAAGAGTCCGAGCCTACGTTTCAGTGCGAGCCCTGCACCGGGTTCGTTACCCGAAGCCCTCTTGGGCCTCATTCCCTGACACGTGAAGGATTCACACAGTGAAGATCTCCCGCATCGCCCAGGTGGGCGCTGTCGCCGCTGTCGCGGCCCTCGCCCTCGCCGGCTGCGCCGCCAACGAGCAGACCGCCCCCGGCGGAAACTCGACCGGCGAACCCACCGTCTCCGACCTCGAAGGCGCGATCGCCGGCGGCGGATCGTCGGCGCAGGAAGTCGCGGTCTCGGCATGGACCGCCGGGTTCCAGACCGCCAACCCCGGGGTCGACGTGACCTACGACCCCGCCGGCTCCGGCGCAGGGCGTGAGTCGTTCCAGGCCGGCGCCTTCCCCTTCGCGGGTTCCGACCGGGCCTTCAAGATCGAGGAGATCGAGGCGGGCCCGTTCGATGCCTGCGTCGACGGCTCGGGCATCATCGAACTGCCGACCTACATCTCGCCGATCGCCGTCATCTTCAACATCGAGGGCGTCGACTCCCTCAACCTCGACGCCGCGACCATCGCGGGCCTGTTCTCGGGTGACATCACCAACTGGAACGACCCCGCGATCGCCGCGCTCAACGAGGGCGTGGAGCTCCCCGACCTCGCGGTCACGCCGGTGCACCGCGCCGACGACTCGGGCACGACCGAGAACTTCACCGACTACCTCTACCAGGCCGCGCCCGACGTGTGGACCTCGGAGCCCGACGGCGTGTGGCCGCTCAACACCGGTGAGGCCGCCCAGGGCACCTCGGGCGTGGTGTCGGCCGTGGCAGGCGGAAACGGCACCGTCGGCTACGCCGACGCGTCGCGCGCCGCCGAGGAGGGTCTCTCCACCGCCGCCGTCCAGGTCGGCGACGAGTTCGTCGAGTACTCGCCGGAGGCCGCCGCCGCCATCGTCGACGCTTCCACGCTGGAGGAGGGCCGCGGTGAGGGTGACCTCGCGTTCGAGCTCGCCCGCACCTCCGACGAAGCCGGCGTCTACCCCATCGTGCTGGTGAGCTACATGATCGCGTGCCAGGAGTACGCCGACCCGGCGGTCGCGCCGCTCGTGAAGGCCTACCTTCAGTACGTCGCCAGCCCCGAGGGCCAGGACGCCGCTGCCGAGGCGGCGGGCAGCGCCCCCATCTCCGACTCGCTGCGCGAGCAGGTCAACGCCGCGATCGAGCTGATCGTCGTCGAGTAAGACACCGAGACCCGGTTCCGGCGCGCCCCGCGCCGGAAGCGGGTCTCACCCCGTACGACCCGAACCAGAAGGACACCATGACCACGACGACCGCCCCGGCCGCGGGCAAGGTCAAGCAGCGGCCGGGCGACCGCTGGTTCTCGGGCACGGCGCTCGCCGCGGGCTCGATGATCCTGGTGACGCTCGCCGCCGTCACGATCTTCCTGATCGTCCAGTCGATCCCCGGCCTCACCGCGACCAGCGAGACCGCATCGATCCTGTCGACGAACTTCTGGGCATATGTCTGGCCGCTGGCGTTCGGTACCGTGTGGGCTTCGTTCCTCGCCCTCGTGATGGCTGTGCCGCTTGCTGTCTCGGTCGCGCTGTTCATCTCGCACTACGCTCCGCGGCGTCTCGCACAGACCCTGGGCTACATCGTCGACCTGCTGGCCGCAGTTCCCTCCGTGGTCTTCGGCCTGTGGGGAATCATGGTGCTCGCGCCCGCCGTCCAGCCCGTCTACGTGTGGCTCAACACCAACATGGGCTGGTTCCCGCTGTTCGGCGGGACGGTCTCGGCCACGGGCAGGACCATCTTCACGGCCGCCATCGTGCTCGCCGTGATGATCGTGCCGATCATCACGGCGATCTGTCGTGAGATCTTCCTCCAGACGCCGGTCCTGCATGAGGAAGCGGCCCTCGCCTTGGGCGCGACGCGCTGGGAGATGATCAATATGGCTGTCTTCCCGTTCGGTCGCAGCGGCATCATCTCCGCATCCATGCTGGGCCTCGGGCGCGCGCTGGGCGAGACGATGGCGGTCGCCATGGTGCTCTCCGCCACCGGCGTCGTCACCTTCCAGCTCTTCACCGCCGAGAACCCCAGCACGATCCCCGCGAACATCGCGCTGACCTTCCCCGAGGCCTACGGGACGAACATCAACGTCCTGATCGCCACGGGCCTCATCCTCTTCATCGTCACCTTCGCCGTGAACGCGGTTGCACGCTGGATCGTCAGCCGGCGCAAGGAATTCTCGGGAGCCAACTGACATGACCATCACGACCGCTCCCGTCACCCAGGCACCCCCGCCCGCGCCCGTTCGCGAGCACCAGCGGCTGACCAGCGGACATCTCCCCGCGTGGGCGCCGTGGGGGCTGCTCGGTGCGAGCGCGGGCATCACCGCGCTCGTCTTCGGCGTCCTCTCGATGGCCAACGGGTCGGAGTTCAGCATCGCAGGCTGGGCTGTGGTCACGGCCCTGGTCTACCTGGCGCTCATCACGCTGATCTCATCGCTGGTCGAGGGTCGCCGAAAAGGAGTCGACCGGCTCGTGACCGGCGTCGTCACCGTGGCGTTCGCCATCGCGATGGTGCCGCTCGTGTCCGTCGCCTGGACGGTACTCGTCAACGGCGTCGCCGGACTCTCGGCCGAGTTCTTCAACAGCTCCATGCGCAACGTCGTCGGTGAGGGCGGCGGCGCGCTGCACGCCATCGTCGGCACGCTCCTCATCACACTCGCCGCCGCGATCATCTCGATCCCGATCGGCATCTTCACCGCGATCTACCTGGTCGAGTACGGCGCCGGGAAGCGTCTGGCGCAGGGCATCACCTTCCTCGTCGACGTCATGACCGGCATCCCGTCGATCGTCGCGGGCCTTTTCGCGTACGCCCTGTTCGCCCTGTTCCTCGGGCCGGGGATCCGCATGGGCATCATGGGCTCGATCGCCCTGTCGGTGCTGATGATCCCGGTCGTCGTGCGCTCGAGCGAGGAGATGCTGCGGCTCGTCCCGAACGAGCTGCGCGAGGCGGCGTACGCGCTCGGCGTGCCGAAGTGGCTCACGATCGCGAAGGTCGTGCTGCCCACGTCGATCGCGGGCATCACGACGGGTGTCATGCTGTCGATCTCGCGGGTCATCGGCGAGACGGCGCCGCTGCTGCTCACCGCCGGCGTCGCGACGTCCATGAACTACAACCTGTTCGAGGGACGAATGATGACGCTCCCGGTCTTCGCCTACACGCAGTACATGTACGCCGGCATTCCCGTGCAGGCCTACCACGACCGCGCCTGGGCCGCCGCGCTGGTGCTCATCGTCATCGTGATGGTGCTGAACCTGGTCGCGCGCCTGGTCGCGAAGATCTTCTCCCCCAAGCTGGGCCGCTGAGCCCCCGCATACCTCCCGAAGCGAAATCAGAGGAATCGTGTCCAAGAGCATCGAAGTCAACGATCTGAACGTCTACTACGGCGACTTCCTGGCCGTCGAGGGCGTGTCGCTCGACATCGAACCCCGCAGCGTCACCGCGTTCATCGGCCCGTCCGGCTGCGGCAAGTCGACGTTCCTGCGCACCCTCAACCGCATGCACGAAGTCATCCCCGGCGCGCGCGTCGAGGGCAAGGTGCTGCTCGACGGCGACGACCTGTACGGCCCCAACGTCGATCCCGTTCTCGTCCGCCGCCAGGTGGGCATGGTCTTCCAGCGGCCCAACCCGTTCCCGACGATGTCGATCCGCGAGAACGTGCTGGCCGGGGTGAAGCTGAACAACAAGCGCATGGCCAAGTCCGACTCCGACGCGCTCGTGGAGAAGTCGCTGCGGGGCGCCAACCTCTGGAACGAGGTCAAGGATCGCCTCGACAAGCCCGGCTCGGGGCTTTCGGGCGGGCAGCAGCAGCGTCTGTGCATCGCTCGTGCGATCGCCGTCTCCCCCGAGGTCATCCTCATGGACGAGCCGTGCTCGGCACTCGACCCGATCTCGACCTACGCGATCGAGGAGCTGATCGGCGAGCTGAAGAACGACTACACCGTCGTCATCGTGACCCACAACATGCAGCAGGCCTCGCGCGTGAGCGACAAGACGGCGTTCTTCAACATCGCCGGCACCGGCAAGCCGGGCAAGCTCATCGAGTACGACGACACGAGGTCGATCTTCACGACTCCGGCCGTGCAGGCGACCGAGGACTACGTCTCGGGCCGGTTCGGATAGGCCCAGACGCCGGGGTCCTCGCCCTCGGCGCCCATTCTCTCGACCCGCGCATCCCCTCGCTTCTTCGGGGTCTTCGGCGGATCCTCTGGTGCCGAGGTGTCGAGCAGTTCTTCGTCACCCTCGGGTCGGCTCGGCGACGAGGGGTGCTGACGCCGGGCGAGCTGGACGGGCTGCGCGTCCACACGAACGCCGCAGGGCGCGACTTGCGCCGCGTGGCGCGGGCGATCGCCGCGGGTGGGAAATCGGGCGGGTGGGAAATCGGGCGGGTGGGGAGTCGGGCGGGTGGGGAGTCGCACGGGTCGGGGTCAGTCGCGGGGGCTCAACAGGTAGTCGTTGAAGGATGCCGTCGACTCGCGGTCCACGGGCATCTCGGCGCCGTCGACCGCGGTGATCGGGGCGGCCAATCGCACGCTCGACAGCAGCCACGCGGCATCCGCCCCCGCCAGCGCCGACACGGGAACCGTTTCGTACGCCGTCTCGTGGCCGAGCTCCGTGAGGTGATCGAAGAGGCTGAGCTGGGTTGTGCCGTGCAGGATGCCGGCGTTCGGGGCGGGCGTGATGAAGCGGCCGTCCTTGCGGAGGACGAGCGACGCGGTCGGGGCCTCGAGCACGAAGCCGTCGGACGAGACGAAGATCGCATCGTCGGCGCCACGGCGCTTGGCTTCGCGGATCGCGGCCATGTTGACCGCGTACGACAGCGTCTTCGCCCCGAGGAGCAGCCACGGCGCGCGAGCGGGCGTGTCAAGTGAGTACCCGCGGTCGAGCGTGACGAGGCGCACGCCGCGCTCCCGCGCCGCCGTGTTGTCGGCGGCCTGCGCCGCCGTCACCCATGCCGTCGGGGCGGGGCCGTGCTCCACCCCGCGGCTGAGGATGAGCTTGATCACGCCCTCGCCGTCCGACGGGCAGTGCGACGCCGCCACCTCGACGGCCTGCCGCCACTGCGCGAGATTCGGTGCCGGAAGGTCGCACAGTCCCGCCGAGTGCGCCAGTCGCTCGAGGTGGGCACCGACCTCCTGCGCGTGCCCGTTCACGACGCCGATCGACTCGAAGATGCCGTCGCCGCGCTGCGTACTCAGCTCGCCGACGCTGAGAGCGGGCGCCGACGGGTCGATCTCGCGGAACCCGTCGGCGAAGTCGGTGCGGGAGTCGTCGGATGCCGCGGGCTCGAGCACGAGAGCGAAACGCCAAGTCATGTCAAGAGCCTACGCGCGGGAATGCCGCGGGCCCCGCCTCGGTTACACTGGATCGGCCGGGCCGCAGTAACCCCGGGCTCCATCTTCTGCCGCTGCGAGCGGCCTTGCGCCGAGAGGCGTTCTGCGGCCCGGCACCATCGTGTCGGGCACCAGAACGACTCTCCCGCGAAGCGGCCACCCGCACCGGGCGTTCTGCGGCCCGGCACCATCGTGTCGGGCACCAGAACGACTCTCCCGCGAAGCGGCCACCCGCACCGGGCGTTCTGCGGCCCGGCACCATCGTGTCGGGCACGCGCTGCGTCGGATCGTTTCTCCCCCGCCCGTGCGAGGGGCGCAGCTTCAGCTCAGCGCGTCTCGCCGCCAGAGCGCGGCGCACGCGGCGAGGTCGGCGGCGTAGTCGCTCAGCCGCAGGGCGCGCGTCGTGAACGTCGACGCACGCTGCGGCTCGGTGGCCTCGTAGTCGTCGGCGAGGTGCGTGGCGCCCGATGCCTGGACGCGGCAGAACGCGGCGGCGCGGTCGAGCGCGACGGCGAAGTCGCCCTCGAAGAGCCCGCGCAGGATCTGATCGACGAGCGCCACGAGCTCGTCGGGTCCGGCGGGGGTCGGAGCTCCCGCGATGACCTCGTCCGCCGATGCGAGCTCGGCCCGGCCACGTTCGTAGAGCAGCGCCGCCGTGCGCGGATCGTCGTGGATCATCAGCTGGAGCAGGTACAGCCGCCACAGCGCGCCGGGGAGGGACTTCGCCGGCGCGCGCGACCACAGCTCGGCGATGTCGTCGATGCCGTGCTGGTCGGTGAACGCCACGAGGCGATCCACCACCTGACCGTCGGGGTCTGCTCGTACGCGTGCGAGCAGGGCGTGCGCGGTCGAATGGGCGACGCGAGAGACCTCCGCCGGGTCGTCGGCGGCGAACAGGCGGTCGAACAGCTCGGCCGGCCGGCGCACGGGCTTGTGGAATCCTCTGGACTCGTCGCTCACCCGTGCAAGGCTACCGGCGTCTCGCGCTCCCGCGGCTGGACGATTGGGTCGCCGCAGCGACGGGAGGAGACGTGACGAGCGGGCGACGGGCGCGAGGCATCCGCTCCCCCCGTCGTCGCGTCTCCTGCGCTCGTCGCACGCAGCGGCGCCTCCCAGGGCAGGCACATGTCACACCTGGTTGATGCGGATGTGGTTGCCCGACGGGTCGCGGAACGCGCAGTCGCGCGGACCCCACGCCTGCTCGATGGGCTCCTGCAGCACCTCGGCACCGAACGCGCGGAGCTTCTCGAACGTCGCGTCGATGTCGGTGGTGGAGAAGACGTAAGGCCCGGGACCGGACCCCTTCACGACGAGACGCTGGAGTGCGTCGCCGTCCTCCGGCGAACGGCCGGCAGTGGGGTCGGACAGGACGAGGGCCAGCCCGTCCTGCCCGGGGAAGCCGAAGCTCACCCAGCGGTGTCCGTCGTAGGCGACGTCGTTGACGACCTCGAGACCCAGGCCGTCACGGTAGAACGGGATCGCCGCCTCCACGTCGTCGACGGTGACGGGGCAGTACGAGAGAGAGATGGTGGTCATGAGAGCCACGGTAGAGAAGGCATCCGTGGCCGCGCTTCTCCGATCCTGCTCACTCGCAGCGGGGCCGCGGGAGTTCCCGCGCGGCGCTCGCACGGCGCACGATCAGCGACGCGGACGGGTCAGGATCTTCGCCACGCACAGCGGCATCGCTTCGGCCGCGTCGTGCGGACGAGCCCGGTACGCGCTCGGGGTCTCGCCGACGATCTCGGTGAACGTCGAACTGAACGACCCCAGCGACGTCGCGCCGACGGCGGTGCAGGCATCCGTCACCGACACCCCGTTGCGAAGCAGCGCCATCGCGCGCTCGATGCGACGCGTCATGAGGTAGGCGTACGGCGTCTCACCGTAAGCGGCCTTGAACTCGCGCGAGAAGTGGGCGGGCGACATGAGGGCCTGGGCGGCCATCGTGGGCACATCGAGCGGTTCGGCGTAGTCCCGGTCCATCAGATCTCGAGCGCGCCGGAGATGGACGAGCGTCTGTGTCGTCTGCACGCGTGCCTCACGCGGTCGGGATCGCGATGATGGGATCCGACGACGGCTGGCCATCGGGCGATCCGCCCTGCGGCTCGATCGTGACGGCGATCGTGTCGCCCGGCTGAAGCTCCCCATCGAGGATCGCGGTCGACGTGCCACCGCTCGCCTCGAAGACGCCGGCGGAC
Source organism: Microbacterium sp. MF43 (assembly GCF_012847295.1). GTDB lineage: Bacteria > Actinomycetota > Actinomycetes > Actinomycetales > Microbacteriaceae > Microbacterium. The sequence goes on along the minus strand of NZ_JABBDY010000001.1, from coordinate 633,009 downwards.
ACCGGCTCGCCGCCCTCGCGCACGAACCACAGCTCGAAGCTCTCGTCGTCGGCGATCTCGGGCAGCCCGTCCGACACGAGGACGGCCTTGCCGATGGACGCCGACCAGTGGGCTGTCGCCGTTCCGCCCTCCTCGAGGTCGAACGTCGCCGACTCCGCGTCGGGGGCGGACTCGATCTCGTCCAGCGCGACCACTTCGGGCGGCCGGTTGACGTACTCGTTGAGCGTGACCGCTCCGAAACCCAGCGTCACGAGCACGACGAGCGAGGCCGCCAGCGTGAGCAGGCCGCGTGTCCAGTTGCGGCGCGAGACCGCCTGGATCGTCGTCGTGGTCGGCGCGGGGTCGGTCGCCGGCGGAGCGGGAGGGAGAACGGATGCCTCCTCCGCGGTGAGCTCGGGCAGCGGCGGCACCTCGACCGGCCCGGCGAGCGGGTCTGCGGCTGCGGGGTCCTCGATCTCGAGCGCCGGCACCTGCGGCATCGTGCCGATGCGCGCCAGCAGGGTCGAACGTGCCGTCAGCGGAGGCGCCGCGTCGGGCACGGCCTCGGCGAGCGCGGCGGCGATCGCCGCGTCCTCGACGATCCAGTGCTCCCACTCGGGATGCGTCGCGCGGGCTTCGTCGAAGACGAGGCGGTCCTCGGGCGACAGCGAGCCGAGGACATAGCCAGCCGCCAGCTCAGCGAACTCCTGTTCGTCCATCACGCCGTCACCCCCATCTCTGCTCTCAGTCGGGACAGGCCGTCCCGCATCCTCGTCTTGATCGTCCCCAGCGGCGCTCCCACCAGGGCCGCGATCTCGCTCTGACTGTAACCGCCGTAATAGGCCAACGTGAGGGCCTCTCGCTGCGCCTCGGGCAAGGCTGTCAGCGCGGCCGCCACCTTCTGTCCCTCGATGCGCAACTCGGCCTGCTCGGACACACCGTCATGTGCGACATCGAGATCCCGGAAGCCCGCACGCACGTCCCGATCCGTGCTCGCCTGCGACGACCTGACCCGGTCGACGGCTCGGCGATGCGCGATCGTCAGCACCCACGATCTTCCCTGTCCCCTGTTCGGAGTGAAGCGCGAAGCGGATTGCCACACTTCGAGGAAGACCTCCTGGAGGACTTCCTCGCTCTGCGCCCGGTCGACGAGGACGCGGAGGATGAGCCCGAACACGCGCGGCGACAGCAGGTCGTACACGCGCGCGAACGCCCCCTGATCGCCGCGGGCGACGCGCTGCAGGAGTTCGCCGACATGGTCGACGGTCGGGGCGCCGTCCTCCGGCACGTCGATCCCGTCGATCACCATGTCCACCAGCATGCCCTAAACCTCTTCCCCAGTTCGCGATCCCTCGCCACGCGCCGCCGTGTGGTAGGCGATGCACGAGGGTTGTTCGCCGCCGTCCCGCGGATCGGATTGGCCCCGGCCTCCGCTCCCTCCCCATCCCCGTCGCGCGCGCTCGCGCGGTCGAATCCTGCGCGCGCGGTCGCATCCTGCTCGCGCGGCGGATTCCTGCTCGCGCGGCGGATTCCTGCTCGCGCGGCGGATTCCTGCTCGCGCGGTCGAAGGAATCGGGCGCGTGAGCAGGAAAGGGCAGCACGATTCGGACGAATTCCAATCCGTTTGCATGGACCCTCCGAACAGCCCGTACAGCCGCTCCTGCGGCACCACCCCGCATGCAGGGGCCTGCAGATCACGGTCCGAACGGACCTCACAGAGGAGGAAGTCATGTCACGCATCACCAGGAAGCGGATGTCGGCTGGACTCGCACTCGCGGTCGCCGCCACATTCGCCCTCTCGGCCTGTTCGATGAGCGGCTCGACCGCCGAGCCGTCCGACGAGCCGTCGACCCCCGCCGTCGAGGAGTCGGAGGAGCCCATGGAGGAGATGGACCCGGCCGCCAACCTCGTCGGTCCCGGCTGCGCCGACTACGCCGAAGCGGTGCCGGACGGCGCCGGCTCGGTTGAAGGCATGTCTCAGGACCCTGTGGCCACCGCCGCGTCGAACAACCCGCTCCTGACCACGCTCGTCGCGGCCGTCAGCGGACAGCTCAACCCCGACGTGAACCTCGTCGACACGCTCAACGGCGACGAGTTCACGGTGTTCGCACCGGTGGATGAGGCCTTCGCCGCCATCGACCCGGCGACGATCGAGTCGCTCAAGACCGACACCGAGACTCTGACGTCGATCCTGACCTACCACGTCGTGCCCGGCCAGGTGGCGCCGGACGCCATCGGCGGCACGCACACCACGGTCCAGGGTGCCGACGTCGAGGTGACCGGCGAGGGCGACGCGCTCATGGTGAACGACGCCAACGTCATCTGCGGCGGCGTCCAGACCGCCAACGCGACGGTCTACCTCATCGACGCGGTCCTGATGCCTCCGGCTCAGTGACCCGCCGCCGGGTTCAACCCGGCTCCCGAGGGGGGCGGCGAGCCGCCGGTGCCTTGCGAGGTGGCACCGGCGGCTTCGTCGCGCCCGCCGATGCATGATCGGACCTGGTCCGTCAAGGGCGTCGTGCGGGGATATCCCGCGGAGTAACGTCGTGATTCGTTCGGGCCCGACCGGTCGATTCCTCCCGTCGACGCCGAGCCCGGCGGGGAGGACCATGGCGGATCTGCGCGAAGCCGGTGAACTGTCCACCGGCGAGATACTGGGTAATCGCTACATCCTTCGCGAGCGCATCGGCGAAGGCGGAATGGCGCGCGTCTACCGGGCAGACGACGAGGCGCTGGGCCGGACCGTCGCAGTCAAGGTGCTGCGCGGCGTCGACCCCACGGAGGTGGAGCGAGCGCGATCCGAGACGACGCTGCTCGCCGCGCTGAACCACCACGGGCTCGTGACGTTGTTCGACGCGCACATCGTCGAGGACGACACCAGCTACCTGGTGATGGAGTACGTCGACGGGATCACACTGCGCGAGCGCATCGCCGAGGGACCGCTGCCCCCCGATCAAGCGGCGTCGATCGCCGTCGACCTCGCCGAAGCCCTGTACGTCGCGCATTCGTCGGGAATCGTGCACCGCGACATCAAGCCGTCCAACGTCCTCCTGTGGAAGTCGCCTCTTCCCGGCCGCGAATGGCGCGCGAAGCTCGCGGACTTCGGCATCGCTCACCTCCTCGACTCGGCGCGCGTCACGACGCCCGGAATGATCATCGGCACCGCCGCCTACGTCGCCCCCGAGCAGGCGCGCGGTGAAGCACCCGCTCCGCCGGCCGACATCTATGCCCTGGGACTCCTGCTGATGGAGGCGCTCACGGGTGAGCGCCCGTTCCCGGATGCCGAGGGCATCGGCACCGTCATCGCCCGGCTCTCCTCTCCGCCCGAGGTTCCCGGATCGCTCGAGCCGGAGTGGCGCGGACTCCTGCGCGGCATGACGGCGATGCGCCCGGACGACCGCCCCACCGCACTCGAGGTCGCCATCACGGCCGAGCGACTCGCCCTGGGCGGTCCGCCCCTGCCCCCCGCGCTGGCCGACGAAGCGACGCAGGAGACCCCCACCCTCCTCACCGGGCCGACGCGCGCCCTCGCGCCGGCGGCGCCGGTGACAGGCCCCACGACGGACAAGACGATGGTGCTGCCGGGCCCGCCGCCTCCCCTGCCCCCTTCGGCCGCCACCCCGCCGGTCGCTGCTGCGGCGGCCGCTGCGGACTCCCGCCGACGGCGGATCGTCGTCGGCGTCATCGTCGGCGTGCTCCTGCTCCTGGCCGCTGTGACGACAGCAGTCTGGCTCTCTGACCAGGCCGCCGTCATTCCCGAACCGCAGCCGTCCCAGACCGTGGTCGACGAGCCCACCCCCCAGCCGAGCCCATCGCAGACGGAGCCCGCGGAGACGGAGAACACCGGCGGAGACACCGGCGGCGCCGACACCGGGAGCGGCAACGGCGGCGGCAACGACAACAGCGGCCCCGGCAACAACAACGGCAACGGCGGCGGGAACGGAAACGGCGGCGGCAACGGGAACGGAAACGGTCCCTGACGGGCTGCGGGCGAGCGGATGTCTCTCACTGGGTAGGCTTGGAGGCTGCGGGCCTCTAGCTCAGTCGGTAGAGCATCGGACTTTTAATCCGCGGGTCGTGGGTTCGAGCCCCACGGGGCCCACGCGAGAAGGCGTCCCCTCGGGGGCGCCTTTCAGCGTCTGTCGCTGCTCGGGCGTTGAGGGAGATCCTTCGACATCTCGACCTCGCGGCCGTTCTGCCCCACGATCGCACCGCCCGTGAGCGCGAATCCGAGCCGCGTGTAGGCCGCCCGGGCGCGCGCGTTGTCTTCGTGCACGTCGAGGAGCAGCCGGGTGCAGCCCTGAGATCGAGCCCACTGCGCGCCTGCGTCGATCAGGCGGTCCAGGATGCCTCTGCCGCGGTGCCCCTGCGAGATGAACACGGCCACCGCCAGCGCGGTCCCGGGTTCGCGAAGCCGCCCGAAGTAGTCCGGCTGACCGGGCTCGGGGATGAGCACGGTGACGGTGCCGACCCACGATTGTCCCTGCTCGGCGACGAATTGAGCCGCTGACGCGGAGAGGGCCGCGCCGACGGCCCGATCGTCCCAGAACTCCCGGGGCCGTTCCACCGCCGTCTCATACGACTCGAGGAACGCGATGCCCGCTGCGGGATCCTGCAGCGCCTCCAGCCTGAGCTGACGCAGCCGGTCGCCGTCGGTCGCGAGCACGCGACGGACGGGCACAGCCGAGTCAGACACCGGATTCGGCGAGCTCCGCGCCGGCGTGGGCGAGTTCGGCGAGGGCCGCGTCGCTCGACTCGGCGGCGACGCCGGCGACCAGATCCGTCAGGACCCGCACGTGACGTCCGTGCTCGATCGCGTCCAGTGCGGAGGCACGCACGCAGTAGTCCGTCGCGATCCCGGTCACGTCGACGTCGACGACGCCGTGCTCCTCCAACAGGTGCGAGACCGTCACGCCGTCGTCGGTGGTTCCCTCGAACAGGGAGTACGCGGGACGCCCCTGCCCCTTCTTCACATGGTGCGTCACCGGGGTGGTGTCGAGCCCGGCATCGTATTCGGCTCCCTCGGTGCCACTGACGCAGTGCGCGGGCCAGGTGTCGACGTAGTCCGGCTGATCGTGGAAATGTCCGCCGTTGTCGTTGTCGCCGTCATGCCAGTCGCGAGAGGCCACGATCACGGCATAGTCGCCGGCATGCGCCTCGAGGTAGCGGGTGATGCGCTGGGCGACGGCGTCACCGCCGTCCACCCCCAGCGCCCCGCCCTCGGTGAAGTCGTTCTGGACGTCGACGATGAACAGCGCCTTGCTCATGAGTCGAGGGTACGCCTGTACTCCTCCCGGGTGAGCGGGTGGCCGTCATCCGTCACCAGCTCGTCCGCCGGCGCGGACGCCGCGGTGGATTCGATTCGCCCGGGCTCGGCGGACGAGGCATCCGCTCCCCCGTCCACACCCTGGCGCCACAGCTTCGACGGCCACCAGATCGCCTTGCCGATGTCGTACGACAGTGCCGGGACGAGCAGCGAGCGCACCACGAAGGTGTCGAGGAGAACGCCGAACGCGACGATGAAGGCGATCTGCGCGAGGAACAGGATCGGGATGACGCCGAGCGCGGCGAACGTCGCCGCGAGCACCAGACCCGCCGAGGTGATCACGCCGCCGGTCGCGACGAGCCCGCGCAGGATGCCGGGTCTCGTCCCGTGTACGAGCGACTCCTCGCGCACGCGCGACATCAGGAAGATGTTGTAGTCCACGCCGAGGGCCACGAGGAACACGAACCCGTAGAGCGGGACGGCCGGATCGCCGCCGGGGAAGGCGAAGACCCCGTTGAAGACGAGGGCGCTCACGCCGAGTGCCGTCGCGAACGACAGGATGACCGTCGCGATCAACAGCACGGGGGCGAGGATCGACCGCAGCAGCAGCATCAGGATGATCAGGATCACGGCCAGGATGACGGGGATGATCACGGTCCGGTCGCGGATCGACGTGTCGTTCGAATCGATGTCGGTCGCGGTCTCGCCGCCGACGATCGCGACACCGTCACCGAGTTCCTCGTCGAGGTCGGCCCGGAGCTCCCGCACCGTATCCTCGGCCGCGAGCGAGTCGGCGGCCTCCGTGAGGGTGCCGATGACGAGCACATCGCCGTCGGACACGGTGGGCTCGGGTGCCGGGGTTCCCGGCGGACCCACCGCCGTGAAGACGGGCTCGCCACCCTCGACCGCGACGCTCGCCTGGCCGGTGGGCGAATCCTCGGATGCCACGGCGACCGATTCGATGCCGTCGGCGGCATCCAGCACCTCGACGGCACCGGCGAGCTCGTCCTCGGGGACGACGACATAGACGGGACTTCCGGATCCGGCGGGGAAGTGCTCTGCCAGGACCACCTGTCCATCGCGCGCCTCCGACTCGCCGAGCACCAGCTCGCTCGACGGGACGCCGTCTGCCTTGAGCTGGGTGATGCCCACGGCGCCCACGAGCAGGACGATCGTGCACACGACCCACACGGCGCGCGCGTGACGCGCGACGAACCGGGCCTGACGCGGCCAGAGACCCTTCACCGGCTGCGTGAGGTCGTCGGGGATCATCGCCAGCGGCTGCCTGGGAATGAAGGGCCAGAAGGCCGAGCGCCCGAACAGCGCCAGGAGAGCGGGAAGGAACGTCAGAGCCGAGAGCACGGAGAAGACGATGCCGATCGACGCGATGGGCCCCAGTGCGCGGTTCGTCGCGAGGTCGGAGAGCAGCAGGCAGAGGAGTCCCGCGATGACCGTTCCGCCGGAGGCGATGATCGGTTCGAACGACCCTCGCCAGGCGCGGGTCGTCGCCTCCCACCGGGCCGCGCCGTCGGCGATCGCCTCACGGAAGCGCGCGGTGTAGAGCAGCGCGTAATCGGTCGCGGCGCCGATCACGAGGATGAACAGGATGCCTTGCACCTGGCCGTTCAGCACCACGATGCCGGCCTTGGCGAGCCACCAGACCGTGAGCAGCGCGACGCACAGCGCGAAGACCGAGGTGAGGAGCACGAGCACCGGAAGAAGCGGCGACCGGTACACGATCACCAGGATGATGAAGACCGCGATGAGGGCGACCGCGAGCAGCAGTCCGTCGATCCCGAGGAAGCCTTCGACGAGATCGGCGGTGAACCCCGCCGGTCCGGTCACCCAGCCCTCGAGCGGTGAGGCGAGATCCTCCTCGACCAGCGCCCGGATCTCGCCGACCACCTCCCCGACCTCGCCCGAGGCGTCGACGGGCACGAACACCTGCGCCGCTTCGCCGTCTTCGGACACGATGGGCGGAGAGGTGCCTTCGAGCACCCCTTCGAGGCCCGCGATGTCGTCGGCGAGGGTCTGCACATCGGCGAGCTGCTCCTCGGTGAGGTCGCCGTCTCCCGTGACGACGACGACGGCCGGGATGCTGTCGTCGCCGAGGAAGTCGGGGAGACGCTCGTTCACCTGCGTCGCGTCGGCGCTTTCCGGCAGGAACGACGAACGATCGTTGGTCGACACTTCGTCGACCTTGCCGAAGTAGGGGCCGCCGACGGAGCCGCCGACGAGCCAGATGAGGACGAGGAGGACCGGGATGCCGATCCGAAGCCATCGGCTCGGTCGTGCGGTCGCGTGGTGAGGGGTGCCCATATCGCTAGTTTATCTAGCGAAATTGTCCCAGCGCGACATCCTTATGCTGAGAACGATGTTCGCCGCCGTGCTCGCCCTCTCCGGAGCGCTCGTCTACGGGGCCGCAGACTTCTTCGGGGGTCTCGCCGCGAAGCGACTGCGCTCGCTCGTCGTCACCGCAGTGGCGGCCGCCTCCGGCCTGATCGCGCTGCTGCTGGCACACCCGCTCGTCGGCGGCACGTGCCACCCGGCCGACCTGGCGTGGGGCGTCCTCGCCGGATGCTTCGGCATGATCGCCCTCCTGCTGCTGTACGCGTGCCTCGCCATCGGGCCGATGAGCATCCTCTCCCCGCTGACCGCGGTGGTATCGGCGATCGCGCCCATGCTGTGGGGACTCGCCGTCGACGGCGAGGTCCTCTCCCCGGTGGCGTACGCCGGACTGGGCGTCGCTCTCGTAGCCGTCGTCCTGGTGGGATTCATCCCCGGCGAGAAGGTCGTCAGGCCCAGCGCACGCGGACTGCTCATGGCGATCGGTTCGGGCCTCGCGATCGGCGGGTTCCTGATCGTCATCGATCAGACGTCGAGCGACAGCGGCCTCGTCCCCCTCGTCATGAGCCGCTCCACCACGACGCTCATCACCGGGCTCGGCGTCGGGGCGCTGGTGTTCACCGCCGTCCGGGCCGGGCGAGCCGCGGCATCCGCCCTCGCCCCCGCCTCACCCGCCCTCGGGGTGACCCCCACCGGACACGCCGACCTCGAGCACGCCACCGCCACCCACCCGACACCCACACCCTCGCTCGCGGGGGCGTGGTGGCTGGCGGTCGCGTGCGGAGTGGTGGATGCCGCGGCGAACGCGCTGGCGCTCATCGCCTTGCGCAGCGGAGAGCTGTCGATCGTCTCCGCCCTCACCGCCCTCTACCCCGCCGGCACGATTCTGCTCGCCGCGATCATCCTGCGTGAACGGGTCGCTCCCGTGCAGTGGGTGGGCCTGGCCCTCGCGGTGGTGGCGGGGGGCGTGCTCGCTCTGGCGTGAGCGAGCGCGCTCAACCGCGCGAGAAGAGGAGGACCCACGAGGCGATGAGTGCGAGCACGCCGACGCCGACGAGGCCGAGCGAGAGGTAGGCCACCGCGCGGACCGCCGGCGAGCCCTGGGTCAGTCTCATGCGCGCCCGACCGCCGCGGCGGTAGAAGATGTCGGCCATGTCCTTGCCGGCCAGCTGGCGCTCCTGCTCGTGGGTGAGATGCGCCTCGTTCACGCCGCCGTCCTCGTCGAACCAGCGCACGACGCGCCCGTGGTCGGAGTCGTCGAGCACGCCCCGCGTGGGCAGCCACGTGCCGTCGAAGAGGTACATGATCAGCGCGATGCCGGCCACGAGAGCCCCCAGGCCGAATCCGACCCACGAGAAGATCTCGACCAGCGCGTCGATCGTGGAATCCATCGGGCCTCTTCTGTCGTGCAGGTACGAAGAAGGCCCGCCAGAAGCGGGCCTCTCCGGTCTGAGCCACCTAAGGGAATCGAACCCTTGACCTATTCATTACGAGTGAATCGCTCTGCCGACTGAGCTAAGGTGGCGCGCTTCGCTTGCGCGATGCACGATCAACGATCTTACAGGGTCGCGGGAGTGCTCGCGAACGCGCACGGCTCGCCCTCGGGGTGCACCGTTCCTCGGCAGGCGCGGTGTTCCGCCGCGTGTTGCGCCGCTGACAGCGGCTCAGCCGCAGACCAGGCCATCCTCGGGGACGGTGCCATCCAGGAGATACCGCTCGACGGCCTCGTCGACGCAGTCGTTCCCCTTGTTGTACCCGGTGTGCCCCTCGCCCTCGCGGGTGACCAGAACGCCCGATGAAAGCTGCTCGGCGAGCGAGACCGACCACTCGTAGGGAGTGGCGGGATCGTTGGTCGTGCCGACGACGACGATCGGCGCTGCCCCCTCGGCGGCGAGGGGCACTCGTGCGCCCGTCGGCGGGTACGGCCATGCCTCGCACGCGTTCGGGCCGAGCCAGTATGGCGCCACCGTCGGAGCTCCCGCGGTCAGCTCGGCTTCGGCCGCCGCGAGCTCCTCTTCCGTCGCGTCCGCCGGGTAATCCATGCAGTTGTACGCGCGGAACGCTTCCGTCTGGTTGTTGAGGTACTCGCCGTTCTCGCGGTCGTAGTACACGTCCGCGAGGAACAGGGCGGTCTCGGGGTCACCCTGCAGCACGCCGTCGAGCGCCATCGACAGGTAGCCCCAGCTCTCCTGCGAGTACAGGGCGGCCACGATTCCGATCATGAGTGCGCTCGAACCGAGCTCCCGCCCGTCGGCGGCTGGCAACGGGTCGCGTTCGACGGACGCGAGCAGTGCACCGAGGTCTGCCATCGCGTCGTCGACCGACCCGCGGAACGGGCACTCGCTTCCTTCGAGGCAGTCCGCCATGAACGCGCGCAGTGCGGACTCGAACCCGAGCCCCTGCGTCACGTCGAGCTCGAGCATCGACACCGCGGGGTCCACCGCGCCGTCGAGGACCAGGCGGCCGACCCGATCGGGGAACAGCTCGGCGTAGGTCGCCCCCAGGAAGGTGCCGTACGAGTAGCCGAGGTAGTTGAGCTCGCTGTCGCCCAGGACCGCCCGGAGCAGATCCAGGTCGCGCGCGGCGTTCTCGGTGGTGATGAAGGGCAGGATGCCGTCGCTGTTGGCCTCGCAGGCCGCCGCGAAGTCGGCGTTGGCCTGCCGCATCTCCTCGGTCCAGGCATCCGTCCCCCGCGCACTCTCCGGAATGTCGAAGAGGTAGGCGTCCATGTCTGCGGCGTCGTAGCACGTGACGGCGGTGGAGTCCCCTACTCCGCGCGGATCGAACCCGATGACGTCGAACTGCTCACGCAGCGGCTCGCCGACCGCGAAGGTCAGGCTGTCGCGGATGAGCGAGACGCCGCTCGCGCCCGGCCCGCCGGGGTTGGTGAGCAGCGACCCCACCGGCTCGCCCGCGGTCGCCCGGCTGCGGATGACCGAGAGCTCGAGCTCACCGGCCGACGGGTCGGCCCAGTCGAGCGGCGCCGTGACGGTGGTGCAGTCGAAGCCGTCGCCGCAGCCCGACCAGTCGAGTTCCTGCCCGTAGTAGGGCAGCAGCTCCTCGGGCACACCCGCCGTATCGGGCGCAGGGCTCGCCGTGGAGACCGCGGCGTCTTCGGGGATCAGGGCGTAGAGGCATCCGCTCAAGGTGAGCGAGGCCGCGACCACGCCCGCGATGACGGCGGAGGCTCGGCGGAGAAGGCGGGAGTTCACGGGATCCTTCCGCTCGCGACGGTGACGAGCATGCTCTCGAGGGCGAGGGTGGGGGCGGCATTGAGTTCGAGGTTGCGCCGCGTCTCGCCGATGCGGTCGACGACGGTGAGGGTGCGCTCGGGCAGCCAGGCTTGGGCGAGCGCGCGGAGATCGGGCTCGAGTTCGAGGTTGATGAGGTCGGCGTCGCGGCCGAACTGCAGCATGAGGACGTCGCGGAACATCGACTCGAGGTCGGTCAGCACGCGATCGATGCCGTCGCGCAGGCTGCGCGTCGCGCGGCGCTTCTGGTCGTCTTCGAGCGCCGACAGCTGCGAGCGCACCGCGGGCGGCACCGCCGCACCCTCGGCGATTCCCAGGGTGCGAAGCAGCGTCGCACGCTCGGCCTCATCGCGTTCGGCGGTGAGCGCCTTGGCATCATCGGTGGCGGCCGCCACGATGCGTCCGGCCACCTCGACGGCGTCGTTGACCCCGCGCACGCGGAGCACCGCTCGCAGCGTGTCGTCGCGGCGGGTTCGTGCCGCGGTATCCGTGGCGAGACGCTGCGCCATGCCGATGTGACGCTGGGCGTGACGGGCGGACTGCTCGGCGATCGCGGAATCCACCCCGGTGCGCTCGACGATGAGGCGGGCCACATCGTCGACGTCGGGCTCGCGCAGGCGCAACGTGCGCACGCGCGAACGGATCGTGGGGAGCAGATCGGCGTCGCTCGGGGCGCACAGCACCCAGACCGTGCGCTCCGGTGGCTCTTCGAGCGCCTTGAGCAGCACGTTCGACGTGCGCTCGGCCATGCGGTCGGCGTCTTCCATCACGATCACGCGGTAGCGACCGAGCGACGGCGAGAAGTACGAGCGCTCGACGAGCGCACGGGCGTCCTTGATCGAGATGATGACGCCCTCGGTGCGCAGCGCCGTGAGGTCGGGGTGCGTTCCGGCGAGCACCTGGCGCATCGCCGCCTCGTCGCCCGGCTCGGCGATCAGCGCCGCCGCGAACGCGTACGCCAGCGTCGAGCGCCCCGACCCGGGAGGGCCGGTGATGAGCCACGCGTGGGTGAGTGCGGTGGGATCGGATGCCGCGGCCTGCAGCGCCGCGACGGCGTCGCGCTGCCCCCACACCGCGCCCCAGGGGACATCGGCGTGCACGGTGGGAGACCCCGCGCCCGCCGTCGATTCCATGCGTGTCAGCCTAGTCGCGGCCGGGGACGTGACCCTGGCGCTCAGCCGAGAAGTGCAGCCACGCGTGCGCGGACGGTCGCGGCGAGCTCGGCGGGCGGCCGAGCGGCGTCGAGCACGATGAAGCGGCCGGGCTCTGCGGACGCCAGCGCGAGGAACTCCTCGCGCACCCGCACGTGAAACGCCTCGCGTTCGGCCTCGAGCCGGTCGAACGGCTTGTCGTCGGCATCGAGGCGGCGGCGCGCCACCGACGGATCCAGGTCGAGCAGCACCGTGAGGTCGGGGAGAAGGCCTTCGGTCGCCCAGAGGGAGAGCGAGCGCACCTCGTCGCGGCCGAGCACACGACCCGCGCCCTGGTACGCGACCGAGGAGTCGAGATAGCGATCCTGGATCACCACGTCGCCCCTGGAGAGTGCAGGGCGCACTACGGTCTCGACGTGATGCGCACGGTCGGCCGCGTACAGCAGTGCCTCGGCGCGCGCCGAGACTTCTCCGCGATGGTGCAGCACGATGTCGCGGATGAGTGCGCCGACCTCGGTGCCGCCCGGCTCCCGCGTGCGCACGACGCTGCGGCCGGACGCCGTCAGCCACTCGTCGAGCAGTGCGGCCTGGGTGGTCTTTCCCGCCCCGTCGCCACCCTCGAACGTGATGAACAGCCCCTGCGGCGATCCCGCGCCGTGTTCGCGCGCGCCGTGCTCACGCGTGCCCTGCTCGCGCGCGCCCGGACTCGCACCCGCGCCGGCCACTTCTCCATCGGGTCTGGGCGCGCTCGCGCCCGGACCCGCATCCTCGCCGGTCACTTCTTCGCCGGGGCCTTCTTCGCCGGGGCCTTGCGTGCCGTGCGCTTCGGCGCGGGGCCCTTGGCACGCTTGTCGGCGAGCATCTGCACCGCGATCTCGTACGTGATGTCGTCGGGCGTCTGACCTCGCGGGATGGTGACGTTCGTCACTCCATCCGTGACATAGGGTCCGAAACGGCCGTCCTTGACCTTGATCGGCTTCTCGCTGACCGGGTCGTTCTCGAACTCCTTGAGTGCGCTGCTCGCACCGCGCGCGCCGTACTTCGGCTGCGCATAGACCGCGAGCGCCTCCTCGAGCGTGATCTCGAAGATCTGCTGCTCGCTCTGGAGCGTGCGCGAATCCGTCCCCTTCTTGAGGTAGGGCCCGTAGCGGCCGTTCTGCGCCGTGATCTCGGCACCCGACTCGGGATCGACGCCCACCACGCGAGGAAGGTCGAGCAGGCGCAGAGCGGTCTCGAGGTCGATCGTGTCGACCGACATCGACTTGAAGAGCGACGCCGTGCGGGGCTTGGGAGCGGCTTCCTTCTTGGCTCCGCGCTTCTTCGGCGCGGGCTCGGCCGTCTCGACGATCTCGCCGGTCGACTCGTCGACCTCTTCGGCGGCGGGCGGGTCGACCTCCTGGACGTATGGGCCGTAGCGGCCGTCCTTCACGACGACGAGCTTCGCCGTGGCGGGGTTCTCGCCCAGCACGCGGTCGCCGGCGACAGGAGCCTCGATGAGCTCCCTCGCCTTCTCGGGCGTGAGCTCGTCAGGGGCGAGGTCGTCGGGGATGTTGACGCGGCGCGGCTCGCCGGCGGGGTCATCGGTGTTCGGAACCTCGAGGTACGGCCCGTACTTGCCGAAGCGGAGCGTTGCGACGTCTCCGATGGGCGTCGAGTTGAGCGCCCGGGCGTCGATCTCGCCGAGGTTGTCGACGATGTTGCGCAGCCCGACCTGCTGATCGGAGCCGAAGTAGAACTCCTTCAGCCAGTCCTCGCGCTTCTGCTCCCCGCGCGCGATCGCGTCGAGGTCATCCTCGAGCGCCGCGGTGAAGTCGTAGTCGACGAGGTCGGCGAAGTGCTGTTCCAGCAGCCGCACGACGCTGAAGGCGAGCCAGCTCGGGATGAGCGCCTGACCGCGCTTGGTGACGTACCCACGGTTGAGGATGACGTCGATGATGCTGGCGAACGTCGAGGGGCGGCCGATGCCCTTCTCTTCGAGAGCCTTCACCAGGCTCGCCTCGGTGTAACGCGGCTTGGGGCTGGTGGTGTGACCCTTGGGCTCGACCTCCTTGAGCCGCAGCACATCGCCGACGGCGAGCGCAGGCAGCGCCTGGTCATCCGCCTTGTCAGCATCGCCGCGCTTCTCGTCCTTGCCCTCTTCGTAGGCGTCGAGGAAGCCCTTGAAGGTGTACACGGTGCCCGAGGCGGTGAACTCGGCGCGCTTGCCGCCCGCATCGACGGCGAGGACGACCGTGGTCGTCTCGTACTTGGCGTCGGACATCTGGCTGGCCATCGTGCGCTTCCAGATGAGGTCGTAGAGCCGCTGCTCGTCGCGATCGAGCTCGCCCGAGACGGAAGCAGGCGTGCGGAAGGTCTCGCCCGACGGACGGATCGCCTCGTGCGCCTCCTGGGCGTTCTTGCTCTTGCTGGCGTACGTGCGCGGGTTGAGCGGCACCGCCTTCTCGCCGTACATCTCGACGGCCTGAGCCCGCGCCGCCTGAACGGCCTGAGCACTCAGCGCGGTCGAGTCGGTGCGCATATAGGTGATGAAGCCCTTCTCGTAGAGACGCTGCGCCACGCTCATCGCGTGCTTGGCGCTCATCGAGAGCTTGCGGCCGGCCTCCTGCTGGAGGGTGGACGTCGTGAACGGTGCGCGGGGACTGCGGGTGCCCGGCTTGGATTCGAGGGAGGCGACGGATGCCTCGCCCGCCGCGACGATCGCGTCGGCCAGCTCCCGCGCCTGCGCCTCGTCGAGCACGAGCACTGCCTTCTTGAGCGAACCGGTGTCGTCGAAGTCGGTGCCGCGCGCCAGCGGCGCACCGTCGACGCGCGCCAGGCGCGCGGCGAACGAGTCGGAGCCCTTGACCGCCTGCGTGTCGATGTCCCAGTAGGAGGCCGACACGAACGCCATGCGCTCGCGCTCCCGCTCGACGACCATGCGCGTCGCGGCGGACTGGACGCGGCCGGCCGACGTGCCCTGCTGCACCTTGAACCACAGCACGGGGCTCACGTCCCAGCCGTAGAGGCGGTCCAGAATGCGCCGCGTCTCCTGCGCATCCACGAGCGCCAGATCGAGATCCCGCGTGTTGTCGACGGCGGCGCGGATCGCGTCCTTCGTGATCTCGTGGAACACCATGCGGCGCACGGGCACCTTCGGCTTGAGGGTCTGAAGGAGGTGCCATGCGATCGCCTCGCCCTCGCGGTCCTCATCGGTCGCGAGTAGGAGCTCGTCGGCCCCCTTGAGCGCGCGCTTGAGCTCGGCGACGGTCTTCTTGCCGCGCTCGCTCTCGACGTAATAGGGGTCGAAGCCGTTCTCGACGTCGATGGAGTACTTGCCGTACGCCTGCTTCTTGTCGGCCGGGATGTCCTTCTTGTCCGCGAGATCGCGGATATGCCCAACCGAGCTGAGCACCTCGTAGCCGTCGCCCAGGTACCCCTGAATCGACCTCATCTTCGTCGGTGACTCGACGATGACGAGCTTCTTTCCTTCTGCCAAAGGGGGCGTCCTTTCTTCGACGCAAACCATACACGTCACTTCTCGGTGTGGGCGCTGTGAGCGGTCGCTCATGACGGCGGGCCGGCTCGAGCGCGCGCGACGGCCACGAGGACGCCGAACGGCGCAGACACCGACACGGTCGCCACCAGACCGTCCAGTTCGCACGCGGTGAGCTCGACCTCGCCTCTCTGCGTGATCTCTCTCGCCCGCTCGCACGGAACTCCCGTCACCGCGCCCGAGGCCGCGTCCGCCGCGGCGAGTGCGGCCGCGTCGGCGACACCCGCGAGCCGCTGACCGAAGACCGCTGCCGCGGACACCCCGGCGAGCGATCCGGTCAGCAGCGCCGCCGAGACCACCAGCCCCGCTGCCGCGAGCGTGCCCGGCATCAGCGCCCTCCCGCCAGCGCGCAGCTGGTGGCGCCGATGCGAACGGAGAGGAGGGCGGGCGCCGATGCGGCGACGCACACCAGATCGTCGCGGACCTCGATGCGCGCGTCGGATCCGGGCACGACCGACGCGACGGTCGCGTGCACGCGATCGTCGGATTCTCCGCGTGCCGCGAGCCTGGCGGCGTCGGCGACGGCGTCCTGCAGCCGGACGTGGCGCGCACCGGCGCTGAGCGCCCCGACGCCGAGCACGAGCACGAGGACGACGGCGGGCAGGGCGACCGCGAACTCGGCGACGACCGATCCGCGATCGTCGCCGAGCAGCGAGCGTGTCATGCGACGGTCAGCGCGCGCCGCACGAGATCGGTGAGGATGCCGCGAACCTCATCGCTGCGCATGATCACGACGAGCAGACCGGCGAACGCGACCGCGGCCATCGTGGCGATGGCGTATTCGGCGGTCGCCGCGCCGGTGTCGTCGGAGTGCACGTCGCAGAACAGTCGCAGCGCACGGCGGCGGGTCAAGATGGGAAGGGACATAGGTGGTGGGTCCTTTCGATGGGGATGAGGGCGGGCACGGTCGGGGGCCGGTCACCACGACAGCGGCACGGTGCTCATGACGCTGAGCATCATCGGTGCGACGCCGAGCAGGAGGAACGCGGGGAGGGTGCAGGCGCCGAGTGGCAGAAGGAGGCGCGACGACAGGTCGGCGGCTCGCAGCCTCCCTTCGATGCGCGCGCGGTGCCGCGCGAGCGCCGCCGTGGCGCGGAGGAGCTCGACGGCGGGCACGCCGGCGGAGCGCGAAAGGGCGAGCACCGCGGCGGTCGAGGCATCCGCCGCCGAACCCGCCTGCTCGACCAGTGCCGTCGCGCGCTCGATCGACACTCCTCCGCTCAACGCGATCGCCAGGAGTTCGGCGTCGTTGCCGGGGATGCGCCCGGCGGGATTGGCGCGACGGACGAGCGCGCCGCTCCACCTCCGCGCGACCACGATCAGCACGACACCGGCCGCGAGGCACCCGATGCCGAGCGGCTGGCTCACCAGCACCCCGAAGGTGTCGAAGCCGAAGGCAGCTCCGAGCGCGAGGGCGACGACGGGAAGCCAGCCCATGAGCCGAGCGGTGCCGGCGGGCTCGGCGAGCGCAACCCGCACATCGTCGGCGGCCTCGTGCGCATCGCGGAGCGCCGCCGCGGTGCCCCGCAGCGTCTCGGCCAGCGGAGCGCCGACGGCGACCGCCACGCGCCAGGCGGCCGCCACGTCGGGCCAGGGATCGCCCACCGCCTGATCCGTGCCGGGGGGTCGAGCAGCCGACCGCGCCCGGAGCCTTCCGGTCGAGGAGACCGCGGTCGCCGCCCGGGCGCCCGCCGTCGCGATCGCATCCGCGAGCGCGCCGCCTTCCGCGGTGGCCGACACGACCCGGACGGCGCTCTCGTCGCCGGCGTCGGCGAGATGGGACCAGGCCCGCGCGGGCGAGAGACCCGCCTGCAGGAGCACGGCGAGCCGCAGCACCGTCTCCGCGGCGGTCGACGCCGCGGATTCCTTCTTCACCCGGCCCATGCGGTCTCCTCGATCTCGAGGCGTCCCCGAGCGCCCACGACCGGCCGTCCTGTCGCCGCTATGCGGCGGACACCGTCGCCGGAGCGCTCCACGTGGATGACCCAGTCGATGGCACTCGCGACCTGGCGTGCGAGGGCGGTGTCGTGGAGGCCGGCCAGCGCGCCGAGCGCCTCGAGCCGAGCAGGGACGTCGTGCAGGCTGTTCGCGTGCACGGTCCCGGCCCCGCCATCGTGGCCTGTGTTCAGCGCCGAGAGCAGCTCACGCACCTCTTCACCGCGGCACTCCCCCACGACGAGCCGGTCCGGTCGCATGCGGAGCGCCTCTCGCACGAGTCGCGCGAGACCGATAGCACCGGCGCCCTCGAGATTCGGCTGACGCGCCTCGAGTCGCACATGGTGGGGGTGATCGAGCCGGAGCTCGGCGACGTCCTCGATCGTCACGATGCGGTCGTGCGCCGGCGCGGCGCTGAGCAGAGCGGCGAGAAGCGTCGTCTTGCCTGCGCCCGCCGCACCGGTGACCAGGAAGTTCTCGCGGCCGGACACCACCGCGTCGATCGTGGCGCGCATCGCGGGAGCGAACATGCCCGCCCGCTGCAGGTCGGCGAGGCCGGGGCGATCGAGACGGGGCACGCGAATCGAGATGAGCGTGCCTTCGGCCGACACCGGCGGCAGTACGGCGTGCACGCGAATCCCTCCCTCCAGACGGACGTCCACGCAGGGCGACGCGTCGTCGATGTGACGGCCGCCCGCGCCGATGAGCTCGACCGCGAGGGCGCGCACCTCTTCTTCGGTGGCCCGCCACCCCGGCTCGGCGGCCGTGCCTGCTCCGCGATCGACGAACAAGCCGGCGCTGCCGTTGATGAAGAGGTCGGTCACGTCGGGCGCGTCGAGGTACTCCGCGAGCCGTTCCAGGGACGGATGCCGCGGTCGAGCGCGCACGAGAGTCCGCGGCGCGGAGGGCGGGCCGGCCGCCGACGCCCTGTCGCCATCGGTCCCCTGCCGTGGGGTGACGACGAAGTGCTCGGCCATGTCCCGAGGCTAGAAAGGCGGGCGATGACGGATGCCGGCACCCCCGGACATCAGTGAAGAGGCGGCGGCACCGTCCGCCTGGGGAGGAGCCGCCGCCATCGCCGAAGGGCAAAACAAGGGCGGCATCCCATGGGGGGAATGGGATGCCGCCACACGCGACACCGGATTTCGGGGGGTGGTCCGGGTGTCGCAACGCCAGAATCGAAGTTCGGCCGCTCGCCAGCATAGGCGCGAAGCCTGTGGCGAGAAGGATTCATGAGAGCCTTCTCACTGATATATCGGACGGGTCCAGGAATGCCGCCTCCCCCACTATCGGGGGTAGTGACGGCACGTCCTGCTCACTACATTGCGAGACAGACACCCGGCTCTCCGCCGGACGACCCGACCTCAGCCCGCGAAGGAGCGCGCTCTATGAGCAGCCAGATCGACCACCTGCTGAACGAAGACCGGCGGTTCTCCCCGTCGTCGGAGTTCGCCGCCGCCGCCGTTGCGACGAGCGACCTGTACGAACGGGCGGCGGCCGACCGCGAGGGCTTCTGGGCGGATCAGGCCCGCGAGCTGCACTGGCACAAGCCGTTCACGCAGGTCCTCGACTGGTCCAACCCGCCGTTCGCGCAGTGGTTCGCCGACGGCGAGCTCAACGTCGCATACAACTGCCTCGACCGCCACGTCGAGGCAGGCAACGGCGATCGCATCGCCCTCCTGTGGGAGGGCGAGCCCGGCGACGACCGTCGCGTGACGTACGCCGAGCTCACCGACGAGGTCAAGCGCCTCGCCAATGTGCTGGAGGGGCTCGGCGTCGGGGCGGGCGATCGCGTCGCCATCTACATGCCGATGATCCCCGAAGCGGTCGCGGCCATGCTGGCCGTCGTGCGCATCGGCGCCATCCACTCGGTCGTCTTCGGCGGCTTCTCGGCAGACAGCCTGCGCGCGCGCATCGACGACGCCGGCGCGAAGCTCGTGATCACCGCCGACGGCGGCTACCGCAAGGGCAAGGTGTCGCCGCTCAAGCCCGCCGTCGACCTGGCGCTCGGCGACCGCGGCTCAGGCGAGCAGGAGACCGTCGAGCACGTGCTCGTCGTGAGGCGCGGCGGGAACGACGTGGACTGGACCGAGGGTCGCGACATCTGGTGGCACGACGTCGTGCCGCAGGCATCCGGCGAGCATGAGGCGCAGGCGTTCCCCGCCGAGAACCCCCTCTTCATCCTCTACACGTCGGGCACGACCGGGAAGCCCAAGGGCATCCTCCACACCTCCGGCGGATACCTCACGCAGGCCGCGTTCACGAACAAGGTCGTCCACGACATCCACCCCGAGACGGACGTCTTCTGGTGCACGGCCGACATCGGCTGGGTCACCGGGCACAGCTATGTCACGTACGGCCCGCTCGCCAACGGCGCCACCCAGGTGCTCTACGAGGGAACGCCCGACACCCCGCACCCGGGCCGCTGGTGGGAGATCGTGCAGAAGTACGGCGTCACGATCCTCTACACCGCACCGACCGCGATCCGGTCCTTCATGAAGATCGGCCGCTCGGTCCCCAAGCAGTTCGACCTGTCGTCGCTGCGCCTGCTCGGATCCGTCGGCGAGCCGATCAACCCCGAAGCGTGGATGTGGTACCGCAAGATCATCGGGGGCAAGACGGCGCCCATCGTGGACACGTGGTGGCAGACCGAGACCGGTGCGATCATGATCTCTGCCCTGCCGGGCGTGACCGAGACCAAACCCGGATCGGCGCAGGTCCCGCTGCCGGGCATCTCCGTGGACGTCGTCGACGAGGACGGCTCCCACGTCGGCAACGGGAACGGCGGACTCCTCGTCATCACCGAACCGTGGCCGTCGATGCTGCGCGGCATCTGGGGCGACCCCGAGCGCTTCGTCGAGACCTACTGGGAGAAGTTCCGGAAGCAGGGCTTCTACTTCGCCGGCGACGGCGCCCGTCTCGACGACGATGGAGACGTGTGGCTCCTCGGCCGCGTGGACGATGTCATGAACGTGTCGGGCCACCGCCTATCGACCACCGAGATCGAGTCGGCGCTCGTCGGCAACGAAGCGGTCGCCGAGGCCGCGGTCGTCGGCGCGTCGGACGAGACCACCGGTCAAGCCGTCGTCGCCTTCGTCATCATCAAGCAGTCGTACCTCAGCGCGCACTCGGCCGAAGGCCTGGCGCAGTCGCTTCGCGGCTGGGTCGGCGAGCAGATCGGGCCGATCGCTCGTCCCCGCGACGTCTACATCGTGGGCGAACTGCCCAAGACCCGTTCGGGCAAGATCATGCGCCGCCTGCTCCGCGACGTCGCCGAGGGCCGCGAGGTCGGCGACACCACCACTCTCGCCGACACGGCGGTCATGAGCGTGATCTCCGCCCAGGTCAGGTAGCTCGAGACGACGGATGCCCCGGCACGCGGTCGCGCCGGGGCATCCGTCACTCGTTTCAGGCGTACGAGAAGATGACCTCGACCTCGACGGGCGCGTCGAGCGGCAGCACGGGTACGCCGACCGCGGAGCGGGCGTGCGTGCCGGCGTCTCCGAAGATCTCGCCGAGCACTTCGCTCGCGCCGTTGATGACGCCGGGCTGGCCGGTGAATTCTGGGACGGATGCCACGAACCCGACGACCTTCACCACGCCGGTGAGCCGGTCGACGCCGCCCACGGCCGCCGCAGCCGCCGCAACGGCGTTGAGCGCGCTCTGGCGGGCGTACTCCTTGGCATCCGACGCGGGGATGAGGCCGTGTCCCTCACCCACCTTGCCGGTCGCGGGGAGGGCGCCGGAGATCATCGGCAGCTGCCCGGCGGTGAAGACGAGGTCGCCGTGCGCCTTCGCCGGCACATACGCGGCGACGGGCGGAACCACGTCGGGCAGGTCGATGCCGAGGTCGGCGAGCTTCTGCGAGATGGTCATGTCAGTCCTCTCCGAACTGCCGGGCGGCCTGCGCTGCGGCATCCAGCCCCGCGTTCGCCTCGCCGCCGCCGGCGGGGCGCTTGAGGTAGGCCACGAGCCCGCCCTCGGGACCGGGAACGACCTGCACGAGTTCCCAGCCCTGCTTGCCCCAGTTGTTGAGGATCGCGGCGGTGTTGTGGATCAGAAGGGGCGTGGTGAGATACTCCCACGTCGTCATCGCGGCTCCTCGAGTCGGCGAGCGGAAACGGGTTGGTGAAGGCTGGGAAACTCGCCGCGGGCGCACGTCCGTCAGGGAATCGCCCAGGTAGTTCCCTTACGATCACCCTATGCCTGATACCAATCGTTCGGCTAGCGGTGTGCTCGGCGGTCTCGCCGGCCTCGTCGGCCTCAGCGCTGTCGCCGGCGTCCTCGTCGCCGCGACTGTCACGCCCGCGATCGCGCTGTCCGGCGCCGCGGCGACGAGCGCGATCACGATGTTCGACAACCTCCCCAGCGTGCTCGAGATCGAGAAGCTCATGCTTCCGACGACGCTGTACGTCAAGACCGACCCCACCAAGGACGACTACGTCGTTATGACGCAGTTCTACGACCAGAACCGCTCGCCGGTGGAGTGGAACGAGGTCAGCCCCCTCATGTACGACGCGATCCTCTCCAGCGAGGACCCGCGCTACTACCAGCACGGCGGCGTCGACCTGATCGGCACCACGCGCGCCGTCATGTCGAATCTGCGCGGCGGCGGCGAGACCCAGGGTGGCTCGACGATCAGCCAGCAGTACGTGAAGAACATCCTCGTCCAGCGGTGCGAGGCTCAGGCCGAGACCGAGGAGGCGAAGCTCGACTGCTGGACGCAGGCGACGACCGCCGTCGGCGACGAGGGCATCCAGCGCAAGCTGCAGGAGATGCGCTACGCGATCGCCCTGGAGAAGAAGTACGACAAGGAGACGATCCTTCTCGGCTACCTCAACATCGCGAACTTCGGCGGCCGCACCTATGGCATCGAGGCCGCTGCCAAGCGGTACTTCGGCGTCTCGGCCAAGGACCTCACGATCAGCCAGGCCGCGACCCTGGCCGGGATCGTGCAGAACCCGAACCGGTACCGCATCGACATGACCGGCGGCTCCATCGTCGACGCCGACGGGGTCGCGTACAACAAGGCGCCCGACGGCCTGATCGACGACGTCAACCCCGACCAGATCGCGGCTCTGACGTCGAAGCTCGAGGCCGGAGAGATCACGCAGGAGCAGTATCTGGCGGCCGCCGATGGCTACAGCTCCACCAAGGGTCGCCAGCTGTACGTGCTCACCCGCCTGCTCGACGACGGCAAGATCACCCAGGAGCAGTACGACGCGGCCGTGATCGAGCCGATCACGCCGAAGGTCACCGCACCCAAGGACGGCTGCGTCCAGGCCAAGGGCATGGAGTACTTCTGCCAGTACGTGCGGTACGTCATCGAGCGTGACCCCGCGTTCGGCGCGACCCAGGAGGAGCGCACCTCCAACCTCCGCCGCGGTGGCCTCAACGTCTACACGACGCTGGACCTGCGCCTCCAGAATGAAGCGCAGACCACGATGAACACCCTCGCGCCGTCATCGGTGCCGGGTGGATATTTCGGCGCGACCTCCATGAGCATCGAGGCGTCGACGGGCCGCATCCTCGCCGTGGCGCAGAACACGAAATTCAGTGAAACCATCACGGGGGACCCCAACTACTCGTCGATCGTGTACGCGGGCGACCTTCAGTTCGGGGGATCCCGCGGCTTCAGCGCGGGATCGACCTTCAAGCTCTTCACCCTCATCGACTGGCTCGAGAAGGGCCACTCGGTCAACGAGGTCGTGAACGGCCGCAATCGCGTCATCCCGCAGTTCCCGGACTCCTGCTACAACGGCGGCATGTACTACAACGCCGACTGGAACCCGAAGAACTTCCGGAACCAGGCGGGGTACGTGGGCACGCCGATGCAGTTCACGCGCGACTCGCTGAACACCGGGTACCTCGCCATGGCCTCCGAACTGGACCTGTGCGACATCGGCAAGGCGGCGACGCGCATGGGCGTCAAGCTCGGCACTGGTGACGACATCGTCATGACAGGCCCGAACAAGGTCATCGGCGACGACGCCATCTCGCCGCTCGCGATGGCGGCTGCGTACGCGACCGTGGCGAACAAGGGCGTCTACTGCCAGCCGCAGGCGATCGACCGGGTGACAGACTCCGACGGCAAGGAGATCGCCAAGCCCCAGCGCAGCTGCAGCCAGGTGATCGATCCCGCCGTCGCCGCCACCGCGGCGTACGCCTTCGAGGGCGTGATGCAGCCGGGCGGAAGCGCCTACCCCGGCAACCCCTTCGACGGCACCCCCGTGATGGGCAAGACGGGAACGCACGAGGAGACTCACACCTGGATCGTCGAGTCGAGCACGAAGGTCACCACGGCGGTGTGGACCGGAAACGTCACGGGCGAGATCTCGTTGTACGACAAGTACTGGACCGGCAGCTATGAGCCGCTGAGCCGCATCCGGTTCCAGATGGCGCGCCAACTGCAGCATCTGGCGAATCAGCTCTACGGAGGCGACCGATTCCCCGGTCCCGACAGCAACCTGTCGCGCCAGGTCTACACCGACCTGCCGAACGTCGTCGGCAAGACCATGGATGAAGCACGCCAGATCCTGCGGGGCGCCGGCTTCGAGGTCGTCGACGGCTCCCCGGTCGATTCCGACATGGCCAGCGGCCTCGTGGCCGCGCAGAATCCCGGCGCCGGCCGGGTCGCGGGCGGCACGGTCGTGACGATCAGCCCCAGCAACGGCCAGGGTCTCACGGTGCCGGATGTGGCGGGCAAGCCGCTCGAGCGCGCGATCGCCGACTTGCGCAAGGCGGGCTTCGGCAATGTGGTCGCGGGCACGTGCGCGGTCGATGCGGCCGCCGACCCCGCGGGCCAGGCAACGGCCACGACACCGGCGGCGGGAACGGTCACCAACCGCAACTCCGCGATCACCGTCAACTACTCGGCCCCCGATTGCGGTGGCGGCGGAAACGGCAATGGTGGCGGTAACGGCGGCGGCAACGACGGCTAGTGCCCCACGCGACGACTCGGCCTGCCCTCACCGCGCTCGGCGCGGTGGGGGCGGTCGGCGCTGCGGCGGCGATCTGGGGCATCGGCATCGAGCGCTACCTCTTCACCGTTCGGTGGCATGAGGTCCCGGTCCTCCCGGTCGGCGCGCGCCCGATCCGCGTCCTGCATCTGAGCGACGCGCACATGGCGCCCTGGCAGAAGCGCAAGCAGCGGTGGATCGCGGCACTGGCCGAATTGGAGCCCGACCTCATCGTCAATACGGGCGACAACCTGGGCCACGTCGAGGGACTCCGCGGACTGCGAGCTGCGCTCGACCCGCTGCGCGGCATCCCCGGGTTCTTCGTCCATGGCTCGAACGATCACGTCGCACCGAGCCCGAGGAATCCCTTCAAATACTTCCTCGGGCCGTCGAAAGCTCACGGCCGGGTGTCCGCGGAGCCCCTCGACACGCAGGCGCTCGACGGATACCTCGAGGACGACCTCGGCTGGCTCGATCTGAACAACCGCGTCGGCACGGTCACGGCGGCCGGCTCACGCGTCGACGCGTTCGGGGTGAGTGACGCCCACCGCGGCTGGGACAGACTCGACGCGCTCCCCGACCTCGTCGAAGAACTGCGCGGAGACGAGCCGCCCGCCGTCACGCTCGGCGTCACTCACGCGCCTTACCGCCGCGTGCTCGATCGGTTCGTCGACCTCGGCGCCGATGTGCTCTTCGGTGGCCACACCCACGGCGGACAGGTGCGCATTCCCGGCTCTCCCTCCGCGCTGGTGGCCAACTGCGACATCCCTCTGCGCCAAGCCCGGGGCCTGAGCGAATGGGAGCACGGCGCGCGCCGCGCGCCCCTCAACGTCAGCGCAGGTTTGGGACACTCGATCTACGCCCCGGTGCGCTTCGCGTGCCGCCCCGAGGCGACGCTCATCACGCTCGTGCCCCGCGCGTAGGCGCTCGGTTCGGAGCACGGCCCTGCATCGGTTAGACTCGAACGGTTGCAAAACGGGGTGTGGCGCAGCTTGGTAGCGCGCGTCGTTCGGGACGACGAGGCCGCAGGTTCAAATCCTGTCACCCCGACAGGCAGAGACGAGGCGAGGAGCACATGACAGCTCCTCGCCTCGTCGCTTTCGACCTCGACGACACCCTCGCCCCTTCGAAGAGCGCGATCGATCCCCGCATCGGCGACCTGCTCGTCGCCCTCGCGGAGCGCGTCGAGGTGGCGATCATCTCGGGCGGGCAGCTCGCCCAGTTCACCAGCCAGGTGGTCGACAGGCTTCCGGATGCCTCGGCCGCCACGCTCTCGCATCTCCATCTGCTCCCCACCTGCGGCACCCAGTACTACCGCGTCACGCCGGACGGGATCGTCACGGTGTACGCGCACTCGCTCACCGACGATCAGAAGTCCCGCGCCCTTGACGCCCTCGAGGGCGAGGCGCGCCGTCTCGGCCTGTGGGAGAGCGAGACATGGGGCGACATCCTCGAGGATCGCGGCTCGCAGATCACCTTCTCGGCACTCGGCCAGCGCGCACCGCTCGCCGCGAAGACGGCGTGGGATCCCACCGGCGAGAAGAAGAACACGCTGCGCGCAGCCGTCGCCGACCGCATTCCCGACCTCGAGGTCCGCTCGGGCGGCTCCACCTCGGTCGACATCACGCACCGCGGCATCGACAAGGCCTATGGCATGCGCAAGCTGGCGGAGCAGACGGGCATCGACCTCGACGACATGCTCTTCGTCGGCGACCGCCTGGACCCCGACGGCAACGACTACCCCGTACTGGCGATGGGTGTGGCCTGCAGGGCCGTGGAGGGCTGGGAAGACACCGCTCGGCTCCTCGAAGGCCTCCTCCCCACCCTCCCGCCTCGCGTCTGATCCGGATGCTCCGGGCCAGGGCATCCCCCGCCCGGAGCCGGTCGGCTACGCCTTCGTTCCCGCGCCCCGTGAGGAACCGGCGGGTTTGGCCGTGGCCGCCGTGGACGCAGCAGACTTGGCCGTGGTCGCCTCGGACGCGGCGGGATTGGCCCCTGCCGCCTTGGCCGCAGCGGGCTTCGGGGACTTCGCGCGCGTTGCGGTCGCCTTCGCGGGCGCGGGGCCCGAGGCATCCGTCGTGTCCGCCCTCCTGGCCGCGCTGACGCGCGACCCCCCGGCCTCGGCACGGGCGGCCGCGAGAGGTACGAGGCGCGTGAGCTGCGTCACGTGCTTGGGCTCGAGCTCGGCGAGTGTCGAGACGCCGAGGAGTTTCATGGTGCGCTCGATCTCGGTGCGGAGAATCTCGATCGTGCGGTCCACGCCGGCTCGCCCCCCGGCCATGAGGCCGTAGAGATAGGCGCGGCCGATCAGGGTGAACTTCGCGCCCAGGGCGATCGAGGCGACGATGTCGGCGCCGTTCATGATCCCGGTGTCGATCATCACCGTCGCGTCCTTGCCCACCTCGCGCACGACGTTCGGCAGCAGGTGGAACGGGATCGGCGCCCGGTCGAGCTGGCGCCCGCCGTGGTTCGAGAGGATGATGCCGTCGACCCCGGCGTCGACGAGGCGCACCGAGTCCTCGACGTTCTGCACGCCCTTGACGACGATCTTGCCCGGCCAGATGTCGCGGATGACAGCCAGGTCGTCGTAGCTGATCGTCGGGTCCATCGCCGAGTTGAGCAGCTCGCCGACTGTGCCGCCCGTCGCCGACAGCGACGCGAACTCCAGCTTGGGGGTCGTGAGGAAGTCGTACCACCACCACGGCCGCGGGATCGCGTTGACGATCGTGCCCACCGTCAGCTGCGGCGGGATCGAGAACCCATTGCGCTTATCGCGGAGACGAGCGCCGGCGACCGGCGTGTCGACCGTGAACTGCAGGGTGTCGAACCCGGCCTCCGCCGCGCGGCGCGCCAGGGCGTAGGAGATCTCGCGGTCCCGCATGACGTACAGCTGGAACCAGTTGCGGCCACTCGGGTTCGCCGCCTTGACCCCCTCGATCGACGTCGTGCCCAGGGTCGAGAGGGTGAACGGGATCCCGGCGGCACCGGCCGCGGACGCCCCCGCCACCTCCCCTTCGGTCTGCATCAGACGGGTGAAGCCGGTGGGCGCGATGCCGAAGGGCAGCGCGCTGGGTCCGCCGAGGATCTCCACCGACATGTCGACCTCGGGCGCGGGGCGCAGGACGCCCGGGTGGAACTCGATGTCCTCGAACGCCTGACGTGCGCGCGAGAGCGACAGCTCACCCTCTGCTGCACCATCGGTGTAGTCGAAAGCGGCCTTCGGGGTGCGGCGCTTGGCGATCGCTCGCAGGTCGTAGATCGTCAGTGCGGCGTCGAGGCGGCGCTTCTTGCCGTTGAGCTCGGGCTTCTTGAACTTCATGAGTTCGAGCAGCTCGACGGGGTTGGGCAGCTGGCGCTGGACCATGCGGGGTGATTCCTTCACTGAGTGCGACGGGCAAGGCCCGCTTCGGCGTAGTAGCCGGTGATGTGGTCGTGGATCAGGGTTCGGGCGTCGGAGGCGGCGCCGGCCTCCACGGCGTCGAGAATCGCGCGATGCTCCTGGCGCAGCCGGTCGGCCGTGGCATCCCAGTCGGCGATGCCCTGTGCACCCGCCTGCACGTACGACTCGATGGCCGTGCGCAGACCGGCCATCATCGCGGCGATGACGACGTTTCCGGATGCCTCGGCGAGCGCCAGATGCAGTTGGGCGTCGAGCGCCAGGAACTCGGCCGGGGTCAGGTCACCGGCCTCCATCGCCGCCACGACCGCTCGAGCGCCCGCTGTGTCGCGGCCGGAGTCGGCGGCGAGGGCCTCGACGACGGCCGACTCGAGCACGAGACGCGTCCGCACCACATCGTCGAGCGGGAACCCCTGCGCGGCGACCTGGAGTCGCAGCAGCGCCGACATCCCACCCTGCGGTGTGGCGATGATGATGGCACCGGACGACGGGCCCGACCCGGTCCCCGTGCGGATGAGGCCCATGACCTCGAGGACCCGCAGCGCTTCGCGCACGCTGGAGCGCCCCACGCCGAGGGTGCTCGCCAGTTCGCGCTCGGGAGGCAGCCGGTCGCCGGGCCGGAGCTCTCCCTCGAGAAGGTCGGTCTCAATGCGTTCGAGGACGAGCTGCCACGCACGCGCGGTCGAGGTCGAGGTCGACGCTGACAGAGCCACGGATCACCCTTCGATATGGTCAGACCACAGTATCCTGTGGTCGGACCACACGCAAGGACTATGGTGTCCGCATGGACCCCCTCCTCGCCGTTCTCGTCGTCGCCGGCGCCGCGAGCGCCTTCTGCTGGGTGGCCTCGCTCATCACCAAGGACACCTCGTGGGTCGACCGCCTGTGGTCGATCGTCCCCGTGGTGTACGTGTGGATCTTCGCGATCGCCGCACTGACGTCCCTGCCCGACGGCGCGCAGTCCGGCGGGGACGCGGCCCGCGTCGTCGTCATGGCGGTGCTCGTGACGGCATGGGGCGCCCGCCTCACGTTCAACTTCGCCCGCAAGGGCGGCTACACCGGCATGGAGGACTACCGCTGGGCGATCCTGCGCAGCCGCATGTCGCCCGCATGGTTCCAGGTGTTCAACCTGTTCTTCATCGTCCTCTACCAGAACGCCCTGCTCGTGCTCATCACGATGCCGGCGTACATCGCGTGGCAGCATCCGTCTCCCTTCACCGGATGGGATGCCGCCTTCGCCCTGCTCTTCGCCACGTTCCTCTTCGGCGAGTTCATCGCCGATCAGCAGCAGTGGAACTTCCACCAGGCCAAGAAGGCCGCGGGCGGAACGCTCGAGCCGGGCTTCGTGACGAGCGGGCTCTGGGCGTACAGCCGGCACCCGAACTTCTTCTTCGAGCAGGCGCAGTGGTGGATCTTCTACGCGATCAGCGCGGTAGCGGTGGTGTCGACCGGCGGAAGCTGGCTCAACTGGACCATCGCGGGTGCGGTCCTCCTCACGGTGCTCTTCATCGGGTCGACCATCTTCACGGAGTCGATCACCGCGTCGAAGTATCCCGGCTACGCCGGTTACCGGCGCACGACGTCGATGCTCGTCCCCCTCCCGCGTCGGCGACGCCCGGAGGTCGCCCGACCGGTGTGAGTGTCGACGTGGCGTGAGGTCAGGCTCCGGGGTAGCCGTCGGGGTTCTTCGTCTGCCAGTTCCAGTAGTCCCGGCATGCGTCGTCGATCGTGAGCTTCGTCGACCAGCCCAGCACGCGCTCGGCCTTCGACGGGTCGCCATACGTGGCCGCGACGTCGCCGGGACGGCGCGGCGCGAGCCGGCGCGGGATCTCGCGGCCGCTCGCCCGCTCGAATGCCTCGATCAGCTGCAGGACGCTGACCGGCTCGCCCGTACCCAGGTTGTACACCTCGTACCCTGGCTGTGCGTGCTCGAGGGCCGCGACGTGGCCATCGGCGAGGTCGGTGACGTGGATGTAGTCGCGCAGGCCCGTGCCGTCGGGAGTGTCGTAGTCGGTGCCGAAGACCGAGACCTCGGGAAGGGCGCCGATCGCGACCCGCGAGACGAAGGGCATGAGGTTGTTGGGGATGCCGTGCGGGTCCTCGCCGATGAGGCCCGACGGGTGGGCGCCGACGGGGTTGAAGTACCGCAGGCTGACGGCGCGCAGCTCGGGGTCGGCGGCAGCGGCGTCGGCGAGGATCTCCTCGATGATCCGCTTGGTCTTTCCGTATGGGTTGGCGAGGTCGATCCCGGTGGGCGACTCCTCGGTGAGCGGCAGGTGCTCCGGGGTTCCATAGACCGTCGCCGAGCTCGAGAAGATGATCGTATGGATGCCCTCAGCGGCCATCACCTTGAGCAGAGTGACCGATGTGCCGATGTTCACGTCGTAGTACCGGATCGGGTTCGCCATCGATTCGCCCACCGCCTTGAGCCCGGCGAGGTGCACGACCGCGTCGACGGGCGCGTTCTCACGCACGAAAGCCGTCAGCGTCGCCTCGTCGCGGAGGTCGGATTCGAGCATCGGAACATCCGTCCCTGTGATCTCCTCGATCCGCGCGACCGCCGCGGCACTCGTCCCCGACATGTCATCGATGATCAGGACCTCGTGACCGGCCTCGATCAGGGCGATCGCCGTGTGCGCGCCGATGTAGCCGGCGCCGCCGGTGAGGAGAACTCGCATGGACTCCAGCCTAGTTGGCGCCGATCCGTCCGCCCGATTCGCGGAGGTAGCACTCCGCGCACATCGACTCGTACGTCACACGGTCGGCCGACAGCTCATCGATCGCGACCTGATCGCCATCGAAGACGAAGCGGCCGCCGACGAGGCGAGCATTGAAGAGCGCCTTGCGGCCGCACCGGCAGATCGTCTTCAGCTCTTCCAGGCTGTGGGCGAGTTCGAGCAGTCGTCGAGAGCCCGGGAAGGCCTGCGTCTGGAAGTCCGTGCGGATCCCGTACGCGAGCACGGGGACCCTGTCCAGCACCACGATCCGCAGCAAGTCATCGACTTGCGCGCGGGTGAGGAACTGGGCCTCGTCGATCAGAAGGCAGGCGACGTCGGGGGCGGATCCGGTCGCGGCCGACTCCGGGATCAGCGCGTCCTCTGCGCGGGCCCGCACGCGCGCGCGATGCTCCGCGAAGAGCGAGCGAAGATCAGCGTCGGGCGAGACGAGGAAGTCCACGGTCCGACGGACGCCCAGGCGGCTGTCGATCTGATCGGCGCCCTTGGTGTCGATCTCCGGCTTCGCCAGGAGGACGTGCTGGCCCCGCTCCTCGTAGTTGTAGGCGGCCTGCAGCAGTGACGTCGACTTTCCCGAGTTCATCGCGCCGTAGCGGAAGTACAGTTTGGCCACCCGGCGAGTCTACGAGCAGACAGCGCCGGCCGAAGCCGCCGCTCCCCCACGGCCGGGAGGACCGCCCCCGGCCGAGGGGGAGCGCACGGCTGCCGCGTGGACGATCCGTGCTCACCGGCGCAGCGGGTCAGGCCGTGAGGGCGAGCGCCTCCGCCGTCTCAGCGAGGGCATCGTCGGCGGCATCGGGGCGCGTGTTGAGGGTCTGACCGTAGCTCGGGATCAGTTCGCGCAAGCGAGGTTCCCACGCGGCAAGGTTGTCGGGGAAGCACGTCTTGATCAGGCCCAGCATGATCGAGACCGCCGTCGAGGCCCCCGGCGACGCACCGAGGAGGCCGGCGATCGATCCGTCGGCACCTGTCACGACCTCGGTGCCGAACTGCAGGATGCCCCCCTTCTCGGGGTCTCTCTTCATGACCTGCGCCCGCTGGCCCGCCTGGATGAGCTCCCAATCGTCGTCCTTGGCGGTCGGCATGAAGGTTCGCAGACTGTCGACCTTCTTCGCGTGGTTCTTCAGCAGTTCGCCGACGAGGTACGAGATGAGCGAGGGGTTGTCCCACGCGACCTTCAGCATCGGGCCGAGGTTGTGCGGGCGCACCTGCGTCACGATGTCGAGGATGGAGCCGTTCTTGAGGAACTTCGGGCTGAACGTCGCGAACGGGCCGAAGAGCAGGGATGCCTCGCCGTCGACCACGCGCGTGTCCAGGTGCGGCACCGACATCGGCGGCGCACCGACCGGGGCCTGCGAGTACACCTTGGCCTTGTGCTGGGCGACCACGGCCGGGTTCGTCGTCTTGAGGAACTGCCCGCCGATCGGGAAGACGCCGTAGCCCTTGATCTCTGGGATGCCGGAGCGCTGCAGGAGCTTGAGGGCCCAGCCCCCGGCCCCGACGAAGACGAACTTCGCGCGGATGTGCCCCGGCGTCCGGCCGATCGTGCGGCGGTACTTGACACCCCACGAACCGTCGCGAAGGCGCTTCAGGCTGCGAACCTCGGTGTTCGTTCGCACGTCCGCCCCGTTCTCGGCGAGGTGCGCGAGGAGCTGGCGGGTGAGGGCGCCGAAGTCGACGTCTGTGCCCGCGGGCACACGCGTCGCGGCGAAGGGCTCGCCCTTTCGCCGCTTCTGCATGAGGAGCGGCGCCCACTGGTTGATCACCCGGGAATCCTCGCTGTACTCGATCCCGGCGAACAGCGGCTGGTTCTTGAGCGCCTCATAGCGCTTCTTGAGGTAGGCGACGTCCTTCTCGCCCTGCACGAAGGTCATGTGCGGCGCCGAGTTGATGAAGGTGGACGGCGCGTCCAGCACGCCCTCCTCGACGAGCTTGGCCCAGAGCTGGCGGCTCTGCTGGAACTGCTCGTTGATCGAGATGGCCTTGGTCGGGTCGACCGAGCCGTCCTTGCCCTCGGGCATGTAGTTGAGCTCGCAGAGCGCGGCGTGTCCGGTGCCGGCGTTGTTCCAGGCGTTGGAGCTCTCAAGCGCCACGTCGGACAGCCGCTCGAACACCGCGATCTTCCACGACGGCTGCAGCTTCTGCAGCAGCGTGCCGAGCGTCGCGCTCATGATCCCGCCACCGATCAGCAGCACGTCGACGGTGCCCGCAGGCATATCGCTGTCGTCAGGATCAGGCAGGGCGTCAGAGGGCGATTCGGTCACCCGACGATTCTAGTTCGCCGCGAAACAGCCTCTGACCGGGAGCGGGTCCGTAGGCGCGAAAAATCCGCCGTTCTTAAGTCAGGCGTTCGCCCCGAGCGACGCCGCGACGACCTCTGCGATCTGCACGGCGTTCAGCGCAGCGCCCTTTCGCAGATTGTCGTTGGAGATGAAGAGCACGAGACCCTTCCCCTCGGGCGCGGACTGGTCGGCACGAATCCGGCCCACATAGCTCGGGTCGTTGCCCGCGGCCTGCAGCGGTGTCGGCACCTCTTCGAGGGCGACGCCGGGAGCGGCCGCGAGCAGCTCGCGTGCCCGCTCGGGGGTGATGTCGCGCGCGAACTCGGCGTGGATCGAGAGCGAGTGACCGGTGAACACGGGCACGCGCACGCACGTGCCGGCGACGCGGAGGTCGGGGAGCTCGAGGATCTTGCGGCTCTCGTTGCGGAGCTTCTTCTCCTCGTCGGTCTCGTTGAGGCCGTCGTCGACGAGGTTGCCCGCGAGCGGGATGACGTCGAACGCGATCGGAGCGACGTACTTCTCGGGCTGCGGGAAGTCGACGGCCGACCCGTCGCGGACGAGGTCGAGCGTGTGGCCCTGCGCGAGCACTCCCTCCACCTGGCCGAGCAGCTCCTGGGCACCGGCGAGACCGGAACCGCTCACGGCCTGGTAGGTCGACACGATGAGGCGCTCGAGGCCGGCTTCGGCATCGAGCACCTTGAGGACCGGCATCGCGGCCATCGTCGTGCAGTTCGGGTTCGCGACGATGCCCTTCCTGGCCTCGGCGATCGCGTGAGGGTTCACCTCGCTGACGACGAGGGGAACTTCGGGGTCCATGCGCCAGGCGCTCGAATTGTCGATGACGAGGGCGCCCGCCTCGGCGAAACGGGGCGCGTGGGCACGGCTGCCGGTGGCACCGGCCGAGAAGAGCGCGATATCGATGCCCGACGGGTCGGCGGTGGCGACATCCTCGATCACCACCGTCTGCCCCGCGAACTCGACCGAGGTCCCCGCCGAACGGGCGGTGGCGAACAGCCGCAGCTCGCGGATGGGGAAGCTGCGCTCGAGGAGGATCTCGCGCATCACCGTGCCGACCTGGCCGGTGGCGCCGACGACGGCGACGGAGAGTCCTGATTCGGAGATGCGGGTCATGAGGATCCTTGGTGCGAAGAGGTCGCGCAGACGCCATCGGAGCGCGGGATTTGTGCGATTCTACCGGCCGCACTCCGCCGCCCGCCCCGCGTTACCGCCGGAAGACGGCCACGCACAGCCGGATTCGCGCCACGCTCGACGCCGCGGAGGCGTCGGCCGTCAGCGCCCGGTGCCGGCGTGGACGACGGCGTCGCTGTCGCCGTCGAGACCGTACGCGGTGTGGACGACGCGCGCCGCCTCGGCGAGATCGTCTCCGCGGACGACGACCGAGATGCGGATCTCGGACGTCGAGATCATCTCGATGTTGATGCCTGCGATGCTGAGCGCCTCAAAAAGGGTCGCCGAGACTCCCGAATGCGTGCGCATGCCGGCGCCGACCACCGAGAGCTTCCCGATCTGGTCGTCGTGCACCAGGCTCAGGAAGCCGATCTCGGCCTGATCGCCGGCGAGCGCTTTGAGCGCCGTCGCGGCATCGGTCTTGGGCAGGGTGAACGAGATGTCGGTGCGACCGGTCGTGGCGGCCGAGACGTTCTGAACGATCATGTCGACGTTGGCGCCGGACTTCGCGATGACCTTGAAGATCTCGGCGGCCTTGCCCGGCACATCCGGAACGCCGATCACGGTGATCTTGGCCTGGCTGAGGTCGGTCGCGACGCCCGCGACGATGGGCTCTTCCATCTCTTCTCCTGATTCGCCGTCGGGGAGGGTCATCCCGGGGCCGAGCACGTAGGTTCCGACGCTCGAGCTGAAGGTCGAGCGCGAGTGGATCAGCACGCCGTGACGCCGCGCGTACTCCACCGCCCGGATGTACAGCACCTTGGCGCCGTTGGCGGCGAGCTCGAGCATCTCCTCCGCCGAGACCACGCCGAGCTTGCGGGCCTTCGGAACGACACGCGGGTCGGCGGTGAAGATACCGTCGACGTCGCTGTAGATCTCGCACACGTCGGCCTCGAGTGCGGCGGCAAGGGCGACGGCAGTGGTGTCGGAGCCCCCGCGTCCGAGGGTCGTGATGTCGCGGGTGTCGCGGTTGAATCCCTGGAAGCCCGCGACGATGACGATGGCGCCCTCGTCGAGCGCCTCGCGCAGACGCACCGGTGTGACGTCGACGATGCGGGCCGCGCCGTGCGTGGCATCCGTGATCATGCCCGCCTGGCTGCCCGTGAACGAGCGCGCCTCGAAGCCCATCGAATGGATCGCCATCGCGAGGAGCGCCATCGAGATGCGCTCCCCGCTGGACAGCAGCATGTCGAGCTCGCGCGGAGCGGGGATCGGAGCGACCTGCGCGGCCAGGTCGAGGAGCTCATCGGTGGTGTCGCCCATCGCGCTGACGGCGACGACCACGTCGTGTCCCGCGCGCCGCGCGTCGACGATGCGTTTGGCGACGCGCTTGATGCTCTCGGCATCAGCGACCGACGATCCGCCGTACTTCTGGACGATCAGCGCCACGTTCGCTCCCGGGATGCCGCCGTGCGGCATTCAAGACTCTCAGACGCGGTCGGATGCCGCGCCAAGCCTCCATCTTACGGACGCGCGCATTCGGCCTCGGCCATGTGACGGGTGCGCCTCCCGCCACGGGAGCCGGCACCGGCCACGCGCGGCGGCTCAGCCGGGCGCGACGGGCGGGAGTTCGGTCTCGGGCTCCCGCTCGGCTTTCGGTGAAGGCTCGAGGTCGGGGTTGCGCGCGCGCAAGGTGCCGCCGGTGGCGGCGAGCCAGCACCCGAGGATCACCAGCGGGAATCCGACCAGCAGGCCGAGGGTGAGATCCTCGCCGAGGATGATCGTGCCGAGGAGGATCGCGACCACCGGATTGACGTACGTGAACAGTGGTGCGCGGACCGGACCGACCCGGCCGATGAGCGCGAAGAACACGATGAAGGCCACCGCGGTGCACACGACGCCGAGCAGGACGAGCGCGACGGTGCCGTTCAGCGTCGGCACCTCGTGCTGGGTGAGCAATCCGATCGGCAGGTAGTAGATGCCCACCGCGAACAGCGACAGCGTGATCGTGCCGAGCGAGGGCACGTCTCTCAGCTTGTGCGCGACGATGAACGGCGCGATCGCATAGAGAACGGCGACGAGAAGCACTTCGCCGACGGCGAGGAGCCCGCCCCCGCCCTCGACCGCAAGACCGGGTCCAGCGACGATGATCGCGACTCCGGCGAAGCCGACCACCAGGCCGATCGCCCGCGCGGGCTTCAACACGGACCGATCACCGCCGCCGAACGCGATGAGCGCGGCGAACAGCGGAACGGTCGCGACGAGCAGGCCGGTGAGGCCCGACGGCAGGGTCTGCTCGGCGTGGCCGAGAAGCAGGAAGGGACCTGCCATCTCGATGGCGCCGAAGGCCAGCACCCATCCGATCTTCGAGAAGGCCGGCCGCAGCGCCTTCTGCCGGAGCGCGAACGGCAGCAGGAGGAGCGCGCCGATGAGCGTGCGCCCCGCGACCACGGCAGCCGGCGAATACGAGTCCACCGCGACTTTGATGAAGAGGTACGGGATGCCCCACACCACCGCCATGATCGCGAACAGCACCCAGGCCCGGGCGTCGAACCTCTGAATCGTGCCGTTCACGTGGTCTTCCTCATCGCTCCAGCATCGGTCGCGGCCGGGCCGGACGCGACGAGCACGACCGCCAATCTACGGCTGATGTCAGACAGAGCGGCGGCCCTCGAACGCACGGCCGAGGGTCACCTCGTCGGCGTACTCGAGGTCGCCGCCCACGGGGAGACCGGAGGCCAGGCGCGTCACGCTGATCTCGAGGGTGTGCAGCAGGCGGCTGAGGTACGTCGCCGTCGCCTCCCCTTCGAGGTTGGGGTTGGTCGCCAGGATCACCTCCTGCACCGTGCCGTCGGCGAGGCGCTGCATGAGCTGGGTGATCCGGAGGTCGTCGGGACCGATGCCGGCGATGGGACTGATCGCGCCGCCGAGCACGTGGTACAGCCCGCGGAACTCCCTCGTGCGCTCGATGGCAGCGACATCCTTCGCGTCTTCCACGACGCAGATGAGCGACTGGTTGCGCCGAGGATCACGGCAGATGGAGCAGCGGTCCTGCTCGGTCACGTTGCCGCACACCTCGCAGAAACGCACCTTATCGCGCACCTCGGCGAGCAGCTGCGCGAGGTGGGAGACGTCGAAGTTCGGCGTCTGCAGGATGTGGAACGCGATCCGCTGCGCGGACTTCGGGCCGATGCCGGGCAGGCGACCGAATTCGTCGATCAGGTCTTGGACGATGCCGTCGTACATGGACTAACTGAACCTCGTCGGGGGCTCGTACGGCTCCTCGCGCACGAAGGTCGCGCCGAGCACCTGTCGCACCACCGCTTCGCCGTAGCGCTGCACTCCCCCGTTGCGGGTCGTCACCACCGGCGGCAGCGGCGGAGCGACGACGGGCGGCACCGGCGCGTCGGCCGGGGCATCCGGGATCTCGTCTTCTGCTTCTTCCTCGCCGACAGCCGAGGAGGCGACGTCAGCCGAGCGCAGCACCTCGCCTTCGCGCGCCGGAGCGAGTGTCGTCACGCGAGAGCGAGCGGCGTCTTCGGGCTCGTCGTCGACCGCGAACTGCCCGGGCGCGGACGGCGCGCGGTCGAAGGCGGCCGATGCGGCGGGACCCGGATCGGGCGGCGGGGCGTCGGCATCGGAGGGTATCGGAGCGACGGCCCACTCCGTCACCGGGGCTGCTGCCGCCGGGGCCGACACGCGGGCGGCGGTCGGGGCGCCGCCGCGGGAGGGTGGTGCTGCGGGAGGATCTGACGGCGCCGGGCCGACGGTGCCTCCCGAGGGGGGCGCCGCAACCGGACCGTCGTGCTTCGCCAGGTACTTCACGCGGATGCCGAGCACCGCCACGATGGCTTGGCGCAGGTCTTCGCTCGGGCCGCCGCCGGCGACGCGCTGCTTGAACTTCGCGACGTCGGACTGGCTCGAGAACGACAGCGTGAGCACGTCGTCGTCGAGCCCGGCGACCTCGGCGTTGGAGGCGAGGAGCCAGGACGTGCGGCTGATGTCTTCGAGCTTTGCCAGCACCTCGGGCCACGCGTCGCGCATGCGCTGCGCGGTGACAGGACCGGCGGGGGCGGCGGGAACCGACGCCGCGGGAACCGCGGACGTCGGCGCCGCAGGAGCCGACACCGGAGGAGCCGACGCCGCGACGTCCGGCTCGGGCGCCGGCACGGTGGTCGGTGCAGCAGCGGCGGGCGCCGGTACCGCGGACGAGGAATCCGGCGTCGCGTCGGCGGCGCGACCGGGCGCGGGTGCCTGAGCGACAGGTGCGGGCGCCTGAGCGACAGGTGCGGCGGGCGCCGTGGGAGCCGGACCGCGCTCGACGACGGCTCCCGACCGCTCGACCGGCACGACGGTGGCGGGGGCGACGGATGCCGAGGCATCCGCTCCCCGCGCCATCACCCGCGCGACCATGAGCTCGAGCTGGAGGCGGGGCGACGTGGCCCCGGTCATGTCGTCGAGCGTCGCGATCACGAGGTCGGCGATCGCCGACAGGCGCGAGGTGCCGAACGCGTCCGCCTGACGCTGCATGCGCAGGAGGTCTTCGGCGGAGACACCGCGGAGCACGGCGGCGGCCCCCTGACCCGTCGCCGCGACGACGATCAGGTCGCGCAGGCGCTCGAGCAGGTCGTCGACGAAGCGGCGCGGGTCCTGCCCTGTCTGCACCACGCGGTCGACGGCGGCGAAGGCGGCCGCGGCGTCACCCGCCCCGAAGGCGTCGACGACCTCGTCGAG
Organism: Microbacterium sp. MF43; assembly: GCF_012847295.1. Lineage (GTDB taxonomy): Bacteria > Actinomycetota > Actinomycetes > Actinomycetales > Microbacteriaceae > Microbacterium. The sequence goes on along the minus strand of NZ_JABBDY010000001.1, from coordinate 594,314 downwards.
GAGCTCGGCATGCGTGTAGCCGAGCAGAGCGACGGCGCGCTCATAGACGACCTTGCCGTCTTCGGATCCCGCGATCAGCTGGTCGAGAAGCGAGAGCGTGTCACGCGGTGAGCCGCCGCCCGCGCGGACGACGAGGGGCAGCACGCCGGCTTCGACCTCGACGCCCTCCTGCTCGCACAGCTGCTGGACGTACTCGAGCATCGCGGCGGGCGGCACGAGGCGGAACGGGTAGTGGTGGGTACGCGAGCGGATCGTGCCGATGACCTTCTCGGGCTCGGTCGTCGCGAAGATGAACTTGACGTGGTCGGGGGGCTCTTCGACGAGCTTGAGCAGGGCGTTGAAGCCCTGCGGCGTGACCATGTGCGCCTCGTCGAGGATGAAGATCTTGAACCGATCGCGGGCGGGAGCGAAGACGGCCCGCTCACGAAGGTCGCGCGCATCGTCGACGCCGTTGTGGCTGGCCGCATCGATCTCGACGACGTCGAGCGAACCACCGCCGCCTCGGCCGAGCTCGATGCAGCTGTCGCACGTGCCGCACGGGGTGTCGGTCGGACCCTGCGCGCAGTTGAGGCACCGCGCCAGGATGCGTGCCGACGTCGTCTTCCCGCAGCCGCGCGGACCGGAGAACAGGTAGGCGTGGCCGACCCGGTCGCCTCGCAGCGCGGTCATGAGCGGCTCGGTGACCTGCGACTGGCCGATCATCTCGCCGAATGACTCCGGCCGGTAGCGGCGGTAGAGGGCGGTGGTCACCACCACAGCCTACGGCCTGGGTGCGACATCACACCCGGGCGCGTTCCGCTCCCGTCGCACCGCCGACTCACGACGCGTCCGCGCCGTGCTCGATGTCGGCCGCTCCGACGATGACCGGGATCGACGACGTCACGGACGGCACCGACGCCGAGAGGTACGAGCCGTCCTCGCGCTGGACGTCGGTGAGCTGGCGGAGCGTCGGACGGCCCGGGATCACGGGGCCCTGGCCGTCGAGGGGCACGCTGACCTCTTCGCCGGGACCGACGACGTAGCCGGTGCCGCGGACGCTGAACCCGACCGGATCCCCGCCGGTGGCAGCCATGCGGAGCTGGTCGCGAGTGATGGAGATGTCGAGGCGGGTGCCGTGCCAGTGGAGGACGAACGACAGCTCCGGCCAGTCGGCGGGCAGGCGGGGGTCGAAGGAGAGCTCGCCGAAGTGGTCGCGCATGCCGCCGAAGCCCGACACCAGTGCCGTCCACACCCCGCCGGCGGAGGCGACGTGCACGCCGTCGGCGGCGTTGTGGTGGAGGTCGGCGAGGTCGACGAAGATCGACTCGCGGAAGTACTCCAGGGCGAGGTCCTGGTAGCCGACCTCGGCGGCGAGGATCGCCTGGACGACGGCCGACAGCGTCGAGTCGCCGGTGGTCAGCGGGTCGTAGTACTCGAAGTCGGCGAGCTTGTCCTCGTCGGAGAAGTGATTGCCCTGCAGGAACAGCGCGAGCACGACGTCGGCCTGCTTGAGCACCTGGTAGCGGTAGATCACCAGCGGGTGGAAGTGCAGCAGCAGCGGATGCTTGTCGGCGGGGGTGTTCTCGAGGTCCCAGATCTCGCGCTCGAGGAACACGTGGTCCTGCGGGTGGATCCCGAGCGCGGGACTGAACGGGATGTGCATCGCCTCGGCGGCCCGCTCCCATCCCTCCGGCTCGGCCGGGTCGAGCCCGAGCCGGTCGACCATCTTGCGGTAGTCCTCGCCGTCGTGCTCCGCCATCTCCCGCACCGTGCGGGCCGCGAAGCGCAGGTTGAACCGCGCCATGACGTTGGTGAACAGGTTGTCGTTGACGACCGTGGTGTACTCGTCGGGGCCGGTGACGCCGTGGATGTGGAACGACTCCTCCCCCGCGCCCTCCATGGTGCGCCAGAACCCGAGGGTGGCCCACAGCCGCGCCGTCTCTACCGCGATGTCGACGCCCTCGCGGTAGAGGAACTCGATGTCACCGGTGGCGCGGATGTACTTGGCCATGGCGAAGCTGACGTCGGCGTTGATGTGATACTGCGCCGTGCCGGCGGCGTAATAGGCGGACGCCTCTTCGCCGTTGATGGTGCGCCACGGGAACAGCGCGCCGTGCTCGTTGAGCTGGAACGCGCGCCGGCGCGCGGCCGGCAGCATCAGATACCGCATCCGCAGCGCGTTCCGGGCCCACAGCGGAGTCGTGTAGGCCAGGAACGGCAGCACGTAGATCTCGGTGTCCCAGAAGTAGTGGCCGCTGTACCCCGACCCCGTCATGCCCTTCGCGGGGACGCCCATGCCGTCGGCGCGTGCCGAGGCCTGTGCCAGCTGGAACAGGCACCAGCGGGTCGCCTGCTGCAGGTCGTCGTGACCGGCGATCCGCACATCCGAGCGCTCCCAGAACCCGTCGAGCCACTCGCGCTGAGCGGCGTAGATGGCCGGGACGCCCAGCGTGCGGGCGCGGTCGAGAGCCCGGCGACCGCGATCGACGAGCTCGCGAGCCGGCACGCCGCGAGAGGTGTGGTAGCTGACGAGCTTCGTCACGCGGATCGGCACGCCCGCCTTCGCCTGCACGCGGAACACGTTCTTGGCGATGTCCGGCTCCACGAGATAGCGAGAGTCGTACTCGTTGTCGGTCTCGATCGTGTGGTCGGCGACGACGGCGATCGTCATGCCCGACTCCCGCACGCGGTACGACAGGGCCGTGCGGTCGCCCTCCTGCCAGTACTCCTGAGGCTCGAGCACGCGCTCGTGGAGCTTCTCGGTCTTGCGGGGGTCGAAGCCGGCCCGCATCGGGCTCGAGGGGGTGCCGCCGTAGACGTCCTCGCCGTCCTGGCGGTTGAGGATCTGGCAGTTGATCGCCACCGGGGCATCGGCGTTGAGCACCGTCACCTGGACGCTCATGACCGCGAGGTGCTTCTCCTCGAAGGAGATCAGGCGCTCGAAGTCGATCCGCACGTCCTTGCCCGACGGAGTGACCCACAGAATGTGGCGCCGCAGAACGCCCTCGCGCATATCGAGCACGCGCTCGTACTCGCGCACGTCGGCGAGATCCAGCGAGAGCGGCTCGTCGTCGACGTACACCCGCATGACCTTCGCGTCGGGCGCGTTGATGATCGTCTGCCCCACCTCGGCGAAACCGTACGCCTGCTCGGCGTGACGGATCGGGAACGTCTCGTGGAAGCCGTTGATGAACGTGCCGTGCTCCTGGGCATGGCGGCCCTCAGGGTGATTCCCGCGCATGCCGAGGTAGCCGTTGCCCACGGCGAACAGCGTCTCGGTGACGCCCGAATCCTCGAGATCGAAGGAGGACTCGACGAGTCGCCACGGGTCGACGGGGAACCGGTCGCGATCGATCATGCAGTGAACTCCTCCAGGTCGTTGACGACGATATCGGCACCGGCCGCACGGAGTGCATCGGCCCCCGCGCCGCGGTCCACTCCCACGACGAGCCCGAACCTGCCGGCGGCGGCGGACTCCACACCGCTGATGGCGTCCTCGACGGCGACGCTGCGAGCCGGATCGACCCCCAGCATGCGCGCCGCCTCGACGAAGACATCGGGCGCGGGCTTGGACGCGAGGTGGTCGCGCTCGGCGATCACGCCGTCCATCACGACCGCGAAACGATCGCGGATGCCGGCCACCTGCAGCACCTCTTCGGCGTTCTTCGAGCTCGACACCACGGCCACGGTGGTGCCCGCGTCGGCCAGGTCGTCCAGCAGCGCCAGCGAGCCGGGATACGGCGCGATTCCCTCGTCGCGCAACACCTTCTCGAACACCACGTTCTTGCGGTTGCCGATGCCGCACACGGTGTCGGCGGTCACCGGATCGGACGGATCACCCCACGGCACCTCGACGTCACGCGACCGCAGCAGCGCCGCGACTCCGTCGTACCTCTTCTTGCCGTCGAGGTGATCGAAGTAGTCGCGCTCCGTGTACGGGGGCGTGATGCCCCACGCGCGGAAGAGCTCGGTGAACATCGTCTCCCACGCGTGCATATGCACCTCGGCGGTGGGCGTCAGGACGCCGTCCAGATCGAACAGGACGGCGTCGTACGAACGGAGGTCGGGCAGATTCGGCATCGGCACCATCCCAGGGTAACGAGGGGCGCGTCACCCGCGGGTCGCGGCGAGTGTCTGGCGCGCGATCTCGAGCTCCTCGTCGGTCGGCACCACGAGGACCGTCACGGCCGAAGCATCCGTCGAGATGATCCGGATGCCGCGACCCGGCGCTTCGTTGCGCGCGCTGTCGATCTGCACACCCGCGAAGCCGAGCGTCTCGAGCGCGGCGGAGCGCACCAACGGCGCGTTCTCGCCGACCCCCGCGGTGAACGAGATCACGTCGGCGCCACCGAGCTGCGCGAGATACGCACCGGCGTACGCGCGGAGCCGGTGGACGTACACCTCGTATGCCAGCATCGCCCTCTCGTCGCCGCGCGCGATGGCGGTGCGGATGTCGCGCAGGTCGCTCGACCCGGCGAGTCCGAGCATGCCGCTGCGCTTGTTGAGGAGATCGTCGAGGTCGTCGATCGACATGCCTTCGCGCCGCGCGAGGTGGAACAGCACCGCCGGGTCGATGTCTCCGGACCGCGTGCCCATGACCAGGCCCTCGAGCGGCGTGAATCCCATCGAGGTCTCGATCGACCGGCCGCCGTCGACGGCGGTGACGGATGCCCCGTTGCCGAGGTGGAACACGATCTGCTTGAGCTCTTCGACAGGGCGTCCGAGGAACGCGGCGGCGGCCTCGCTGACGAACTTGTGCGACGTGCCGTGGAACCCGTACCGACGGATGCGATGGGATGCCGCGATCGTCGCGTCGATCGCGTACGTGTAGGCCGCGGGCGCGAGCGTCTGGTGGAAGGCGGTGTCGAACACCGCGACGTGCGGCACATCGGGGAAGGCCTTCCGCGCGGCGACGATCCCGGCGAGGTTCGCGGGATTGTGCAGCGGCGCGAGCACGGACAGCTCGTCGATGTTGATCTCGACCAGCGGCGTGATGGGGGTCGGCTCGAAGAAGCGGGCACCGCCGTGGACGACCCGGTGCCCGACCGCGACGGGCGGGTGCTCGTCGAGCGACGGCCCGTCCGCGGCGAACGCGTCGAGCATCACCTGGAACCCCGCGGTGTGGTCGGGGATGGGAAGCTGACGGGACGTCTCGGCGTCGAGCACGGTCGGCGAGGCATCCGTCCCCGCGAACGCCGCGGCCTGCACCTTGTGCGTCGCGTGCCCCACGCCCTGCCCGATGCGCTCCACGAGCCCGGACGCGAGCCGGGCCTCGGTGTCCATGTCGATCAGCTGGTACTTGAACGACGACGAACCGGAATTCACCACAAGGACGGGGGTCATGACGGGAACGCTCCGATCCGCGCATCGCGCGCGAGTGTCGCGATGGCGGTGACGGTGTGGACGGGTGTCACGACGGGGACTCGCCGACGCCCTGGGCCTGGATCGCCGTGATCGCGATCGTGTTGACGATGTCGTCGACGAGCGCGCCCCGGGACAGGTCGTTGATCGGCTTGTTGAGCCCCTGCAGCACCGGTCCGATCGCCACCGCGCCCGCCGAGCGCTGCACCGCCTTGTACGTGTTGTTGCCGGTGTTGAGGTCGGGGAAGACGAAGACCGTTGCCCGACCCGCGACCTGCGAGCCGGGCATCTTCGCCGCGGCGACCGCGGCGTCGGCTGCCGCGTCGTACTGGATCGGGCCCTCCACGAGGAGCTCGGGGGCGCGCTCGCGCACGAGCGCGGTGGCATCCCGCACCTTCTCGACATCCGCGCCCGAACCCGACTCCCCCGTGGAATAGGACAGCATCGCGATGCGCGGCTCGATGCCGAACTGCTCGGCCGTCGCGGCAGACGAGATGGCGATGTCGGCGAGTTGCGCGCTGGTCGGATCGGGGATCACCGCACAGTCGCCGTAGACGAGAACCCGGTCGGCGAGCGCCATGAGGAAGACGCTCGACACGACCGAGACGCCCGGCTTGGTCTTGATGATCTCGAACGCGGGCCGGATCGTGTGCGCCGTGGTGTGCGCGGCGCCAGACACCATGCCGTCGGCGAGGCCGAGGTGCACCATCATCGTTCCGAAGTACGACACGTCCGTCACGGTGTCGGCCGCCTGCGCGAGCGTCACGCCCTTGTGCGCCCGCAGCCGTGCGTACTCCTCGGCGAACTTGTGCACGTGGACCGCGTCGAACGGCGACAGGACGTCGGCGCCCTGCAGGTCGATGCCGAGCTCGATCGCCCGCGCCCGCACCTCGAACGGCTCCCCCAGGATCGTGAGGTCGGCGATGCCGCGCTTCAGCACGGTCGCGGCGGCGCGGAGCACCCGGTCGTCGTCGCCCTCGGGCAGCACGATGCGCTTGCGCTCGGCGCGCGCGCGCTCGATGAGCTGGAACTCGAACATGAGCGGCGTGACGACGGTCGCCCGGGCGACGCCGAACGCCTCGAGCAGCTCGTCGGTGTCGACGTTCTGCTCGAACAGGGCGAGGGCCGTGTCGTAGCGCCTCTGCGAGTCCGCTGCGAGGCGTCCGCGCGTGTTCATGATCCGCACCGCGGTCTCGTACGTGCCGAGGTCGGTCGTGATGATCGGGACGTTCGAGCCGAGCCCGTCCAGCAGGCGGGTGACCGGCTCCGGAAGCTCGAAGCCGCCGTTGAGGACGATGCCCGAGATGGACGGAAAGGTTCCCGACGCGTTGGCGAGCAGGGTCGCCAGCAGCACCTCGGATCGGTCGGCGGGAATGATCACGACGGCACCCTCGAGCAGGCGCGGCAGCACGTTCACCATCGACATGCCCGCCACCACCACGCCGAGTGCCTCCCGGGTGAGGCGGTCGGGGTCGCCCGCGAGGAGCTGCCCCTCGACGGCGCGCATGATGCCGCGGATCGACGGCGCCACCAGGAAACGGTCCTCGGGGATCGCCCACACCGGGATGCGGGCGGCGGACGGGAGACCGGATGCCTCGACCGAGCGACGGATGGCGGCGATCGTCTCCTCCCCCTCCGTCGGCTCGGCCCGGTTCGCGACGACCGCGAACAGCTCGGCGCGACCGTGGGCGAGCTCCGCAAGAGCGAGGTCGGCGATCTGCCCCATCTCGGCCGCCGTGCGCGGCAGCGAGGAGCCGAGCTGCTCGGGCTGCGTCTGGCTCTGCGCCGACCGGCCGCCGAGCACCAGCAGCACGGGAGCACCGAGGTTCGCTGCGATGCGTGCGTTGTAAGCGAGCTCGGCCGGACTGCCGACGTCGGTGTAATCGCTGCCGATGATCACCACGGCGTCGCACTGCGCCTCGACGGCCTTGTAGCGCTCGACGATCGTCGCGAGCGCGCCATCCGGATCGTGGCGCACGTCGTCGTACGTCACCCCGATGCACTCGTCGTAGGGGAGGTCGACGCCGTCGTGGTCGAGCAGCATCTCCAGCACGTAGTCGGGCTCGACCGTCGACCGTGCGATCGCGCGGAACACGCCGACGCGGGGCGTCGCGTGGCTCAGGGCGTCGAGCACGCCGAGTGCGACCGTCGACTTGCCGGAGTGGCCTTCTGCCGACGTGATGAAGATGCTCCGTGCCACGCGCCCCAGCCTATTGACTGAACGCGAGGCCGGGGTGGGCGGCAGGCGGCGGGCTCCGGGAAAAGTAAGACTCTCCGCGAACCCGGCAGAGCCTGGTTACCCTTGCTACGTTTCCGTCCTGGGGGAGTTGGCCTGGATGCCGCCTCGCGGAGAGCTGACACCAGTCTAACCCGTCGCCGACCCCCGATCAGTCAGCGAGCGGAATGATGCGGGCGGTGCCGTCGGCATCGGCGATCACGACAGCGCGAGGCGCCGACAGCCCGTGGAGAGTCTCCACCACCGCGGGGACGTCCCGTGCGGTGAGCGCGCCCGGGTCCGCGGCCTGCCACGTGCTGACCCTCGCTCCGGTCTCCGAGCGCAGCCGCGCCGCGAGATCGTCGTGCCCGCCGTTCGTGATGAGGATCACCCGTCCGACGGCGCGCCTGCGTGCAATCCTCCCGGCGAGCGCGCGGTCGCGGCGCCAGATGGCGAAGTGGTAGGCGAACACGAGGGCGGTGGCGCTCAGCAGTCCCAGTGGCGCGCGGATCCGTTCGACGAGCCCTCCGACCTCGCCTGCCGCCAGGACGAACTCGAAGAGCCGGTAGCCGATGACGAGAAGCGTCACGAGGGCGACGATCGCGCTCGCGCCGAAGACCACCACGAGATAAGTCCTCCGCGCCGGCGCCGCGGCCTCCTGCGCGTCGACATGACGAGCCGGCCGCCACGCGAGCCCCCACGCCGTCGCGCCGACGGCGAGCGCGCTGAGGCCGCCGAGGAGGAGCGTTCGCGGGTCGGACTCCGTGAGCGGGTCGGACAGGGAGGCCAGGAGGGCGTTGACGATGACACCGAAGCCGCTCGCGGCGCCGATCAGCGCGACTCCCGACACGACGAGCCGTCCGGCCTCCCGTGCGTGCCGCGATCGCCTGTCGAGGACGCTCGCATAGACGACCCAGACGATGCCACCGATCAGCGCCGCCCCGACGGCCACATCGAGTGCGGCCAGGACTCCGGCGAGCGGATCCGTGTCGAACAGCACCCTCAGGACCACGAAGCAGATGGTCCCTACGGCGAAGAGGGTGGCCGCCGCGGCGGCACCGACCACGACCACGAGCAGGACCAGGGCGAATCCGTCCGCGGCATCCACCGCCTTGTCATGGAACCAGTGCCACCACCACACCGCCGCGCCGAGCGCGAACCAGCAGAGCGACTGGAGGGCGGAGGTGATCCAGTGCGGCGACTCGGCGATCGGGATGGATACGCCGACGAGCGCTTGAGAGACGACCACGGCGATCGCGGCGACGGCTCCCGATGCCGCCACGATGAGTCCGAAGACCGCCGCGAGCTCCACCGGAACGTCGGTCAGCCGCGTCGGCCCGGTCGTCGCGCTGCCGCGGATGTACCGGTGCCAGACCCAGACGCCCAGCCACACGACCCCCGACGCGAGGGCCGCGGGCCGCCACTGCCCGTCGAGGGCGCTGACGCCGGCGGTCCCGAGCGAGACGGTCGCCGCGATGAGAGAGGTGAGGTACATCGCCGCGACGTAGAGCGCCCAGACCCAGGACCCCCGCTCGCCCGCGTCCGCGGCGAGCCGTCGACGCTCCCACCACCAGAGCCCGCCGGCCAGGGGTGCGCCGATCAGTGCGAACGCCAGCGAGCGCGCCAGCGCCGCGTCGCTCACGACGAGTTCGCTGCCCGCACCGATCGCGCGTTCGAGCAGACCGCTCAGGCCGATCGCCGCGATGACGACGAGCGCGAAGAGGATGACGAGGACGATGATGCGGCGCACGACGGCCTGGGCGCCGCCGGTGGCTGCTCGCTCCGGGGATCCGGCTGTCGCGGCGTCGGGGATGACGCTCGGCCCGCTCATCGCGGCACTCCGTCAGCGGCGCACACGGTGAGGGACCACGGCGCCGTCTCGATCTTCCACTCTCCGCCGACGTCGACGAGGTCGAAGGCCTCCTCGCTCTCGTACTCGTCGGGGCCGAGCGGTCCCGAGCCGTAGGTGGTCACGACGAGCACCCGCACTCGGGCGGTGTCCTCGCGTTCGGTGCTCTCGAGCAGCGTCAGCCGGACGTCATCCGACGCCAACGGCACCCGCTCGCAGGAGTCCGCGATATCGGGGGCGAGGTAGGTCAGTGCCGTGGTCACGTCACCGTCGATGACGGCTTGCGAGTACTGCTGCACGACGCCCTGCGGGGTGGCGGGGTCGAGAGGCACGACGTCCTCGCGCGCGAAGACCGCGACGAGGGCGACCACCACGACCAGCAGCACGCCGGCCGCGAGGGCGACGATCGTCATGCGGGTGCGTCGGGACGTGTCCGTCATGGGCTGATCGTGTCCGCCGTCCGGGCCCGCGGCTGGGCCGTTGGTCCCGCGCTCCGGGAAGAGTCCAGTGATCTCCCAGGCCCGCGGCGGTCCTCCCGTTGTTACGATCGACGAGTGGGCGGCAATGGGGCCCGTCTGCACTGGCTACCCGCCCCGACGGGCGGTCTTGGGAGGTCTCGATGACCGATACCGCAGTGACCGAGTCGGCGGGCGCGCCCACGGCAGACGCCTTCGCGCGCACCACTGACGCGATCCTCGCCTCGGTCGGGAGTGTGATCGACGGCAAGCCCGAGGCCGTGCGCAGTGCGCTCGTCTGCCTGCTGGCCGAGGGGCACCTCCTCATCGAGGATGTTCCCGGCGTCGGCAAGACGATGCTGGCGCGCGCTCTCGCGGCGTCCGTCGACGCGACGGTGCGTCGGATCCAGTTCACACCTGACCTTCTTCCCGGTGATGTCACCGGCGTGAGCGTCTTCAACCCGGTCGAGCGCGAGTTCGAGTTCAAGCAGGGGGCGATCTTCGCGAACATCGTGATCGCGGACGAGATCAACCGCTCCTCCCCCAAGACGCAGTCGGCGCTCCTCGAGGCGATGGAAGAGGGACAGGTCACCGTCGACGGCCGTACCCACTTCCTGCCGAGTCCCTTCCTGGTCGTGGCCACTCAGAACCCTCTCGAGATGGAGGGCACCTACGCCCTGCCGGAGGCGCAGCGGGACCGCTTCATGATGCGGATCTCGATGGGGTATCCCGACCAGCGCTCCGAGGCGCTCATGCTGCGACAGCGCGACACCGCCAACCCCCTCGATCAGCTCGCCGCCGTCGTGTCGGCCGACGAGGTCACCGACCTCATCGCGTGGGCCCGCGCGGTCCATGTGGCTCCGACGATCGAGGACTATGCCGTCGCCCTGGCGCACGCGACGCGGACGCACTCCGATCTGCGGCTGGGCGCGAGCCCGCGGGCGACGCTGCAGCTCGTGCGCGCAGCCAAGGTGTGGGCCGCACTCGACGGGAGGGGGTTCGTCATCCCCGATGACATCACCGCCCTCCTCGCGCCGGTGTTCGCCCACCGGCTGATCCCCACCCGCGCCGCCGGCGGTGCACGCGCGAGGGGTGCCGCCGACGCCGTCACGACGATCCTCGAGCGCATCGCGGCGAGCGTGCGCGTGCCCATCGCCGCACGTCAGTGAGTCTGCGATGAGACGCCTGTGGCCGCTGACCGTGCGAGGCACGGGTGCGCTCATCCTGGCGATCCTGTGTCTGGTCATGGCGAACGAGTTCGGCGTGACGGAGCTCATGTACTTCGGCATCCTGCTGCTGGCCGTCCTGGGTGCCGGTGTGGCCTCGCTCTATCTCTCCCGGCGCTCCGACGTGGTGACGCGGTCGCTTCAGCCGGATGTCGCGACGGTCGGCCGCGAATCGGTCGTGAACGTGCGGGTCGGAGTGCGGACCGCGCTGCCGACGCCGCCGGGCGTGTGGCAGGACACCCTGCCCAAGGGGCTGAGCGGGGACTCGAAGGGCATCTTCCCCGCCCTGGGCTCGGGGCTGCGGCGCAGCGATCGCGTCGTCGATCTGTCGTACATCGTCCGCGGCGTGCGGCGCGGGGTGCACTCGATCGGCCCGCTGTCGGTGCGCTCCACCGACCCGTTCGGGCTCGCGCGCCGCCAGAACCTCTTCGGCGAGCGCACGGCGGTGACCGTGGCGCCGGCGATCGTCGACCTGCCGCCGCTGACGGACTTCGCCGGAGAGACCGGAGGCACGCTGCACACCACGACGAACCAGCTCGGACAGGGCGCCGACAACCTCGTCGCCCGGCCGTACATGTCCGGCGACTCGATGCGGCGCATCCATTGGCGCGCCACGGCGCACCGGGACGAGCTGATGGTGCGCCAGGAAGAGCAGGAGTCGACTCCCGAGGCGAGCGTCGTGCTCGATCGCGGTGCGCTGCGCTGGTCGACCGAGGCGATGCACGCTCCCGGATCCGATCCGGGTTTCGAGGCCGCGGTCTCGGCGTGCGTGTCGGCGGTCGCGCGGCTGGTGCACGACGGGTACGCCGTCGAGGTGCTCGACTCGGACGGCACGGTCCTGGCGGATCGGATCGACGGCGGCGACATGGCCGAGGTCGATGCGATGCTCACCCACTTCGCGACGCTCACGGCCCGCCGGGACGATTCGCTGGGTCGCCTCGCGAGGCTCTTCGCGGGCACGATGACGGGTCCCGTCATCGTCGTGGTGGGCAGATTCGATGCGTCGGATGCCTCGGCGATCGCCGCGGTCCCCCATCACTCCACGCTCCCCATGCTGTTCGCGGTCTCGCCCGTCGCCGATGCGCTCGACCGGGCAGCCGACCATGGCTGGCGGGTGGGAGCAATCGACCCCGACGGCGACTTCGCGGCGGCGTGGGGCAACGCGGTCGGCCGGGGGCTGAGCCATGTCGTCGCTTGATTCTCTCGCTCCGCGCTCCGGCCGCCGCGGCGGGGAGTGGGTGCTCACCGTGGCGCTGCTCGCCGCGTTGCTGGCGGCACTGCTTCCGGTCCTGCGGGTGGTGAAGCCCGGCGGATGGCTCCTCGGATCGGTCATCATCGCGAGCGCCGTGCTGGCGGCGGGCTTCGTGGCGCGGCGCTTCCGGCTTCCCGCTGTCGCGGTGAGTCTCATCGAGGCCGGCGTGTGGGTGGCGTTCATGACGCTGGTGTTCCTGCGCGACACCGCTCTGCTGTGGGTCATCCCCACGCCTGACACCGTCCGTGCCGTGCCGCCTCTCATCGACGACGCCGTCGACCAGATCGTCTTCGGTGCGGCGCCCCTCGACGACAGCGTCGCGCTCGCCTTCCTCATCGTCGGGTCGATGGGACTGCTCACGCTGATCGTCGATCACGTCGTGCTCACCGCACGGATGCCGCTCCTCGCGTCGATCGGGATCGTCGCCGTCTCGCTCATTCCGGCGATCGCGGTGCCGCGTCAGGTGGACGTCATGGCGTTCGTCTTCCTGGCGGTCGCGATCCTGTTCCTCATCCGGGCGGAGACGCGCTCGCGGGAGCGGCCGCTCGAGCAGGCGGCCGAGCGGTCCGCCGGAGTGCCGGCGACCGCACTCGGCATCGGCGCCATCGCGGTCGTCGTGGCTGTGGTCGCGACACCGCTTCTGCCCCAGCCTGCGATGCGCGCCGGCGGCGGGCTCGGCCCGGGGCCGGGGATCGACGCGACCCTGCAGCTCGGCGACGACCTGCGGCGTCCGGAGACGGTCGAGGTGCTGCGCGTCCGCACCGACGGCAGCGCGGCGCCGTACCTGCGCGCGACGACGCTCTCGCGCTTCGAGGGCGGCGTGTGGGAGCCGGATCGGGTGCGCACCGTTCCCCTCGACAGCGACTTCGGTCTCGGCACGGTGAGCGTCAGCTCGGATGTGCGCGTCGTCGAGACGACGACCTCGGTGGAGGTCATCAACCTCGCCTCGGTGTGGCTTCCGGTGACGTTCCCGGCGGTGGAGGTCTCCGGCCTGGACGGGCGGTGGGCGGCCGTGCCGTACAACCGCACCGTGATCTCGCAGTCGGGCAGCACCCAGGGGCAGACGTACGAGGTCGTCGCCAGCCAGCCGCGCCCCACCCTCGAGCAGATCCGCCAGTACAGCGCGGGGGGACCCGATCTGCGCGACGAGACGACGCAGCTGCCCCCCGACACCCCCGACATCATCACCCAGCTCGCCGCCGAGGTCACTGCCGGCGCGACCAATGACTACGACCGCCTCATCGCCATGCAGCGATGGTTCCGCGGCGGCGAGTTCCGCTATTCGCTCGAGGCTCCCGTCGAGGACGGGTTCGATGGCAGCGGCGCGGAGGCGGTCGCCCGCTTCCTCGAGGTGCGCGAGGGCTATTGCGTGCACTTCGCATCGGCCTTCGCCCTGATGGCGCGGTCGCTGCACATGCCGACGCGCATCGTTGTCGGGTATCTGCCCGGAACGGCGACGACCGACATCCGCGAGGAGCGCACGGTCTACTCGGTTTCGAGTTCGCTGCTGCACGCGTGGCCGGAGGTGTACTTCGACAACGTGGGATGGATCCCCTTCGAGCCGACGGCCGGGCTCGGCGTGCCGACGTCGTTCGCGCCGGCCGCGTCGTTGCCGGGCACGACCAACGATCCGGACAATCCGACGCCGGGCGCCACGCCCACGCCGACGACCACTCCGGGAGCGGATCCGAATCAGCCGCTCGACCCGCGTGACGAAGCCCTCCCGGGAACGCCGCTCGCAGGCGCGAACCCGCTGCCGATGCTGGGCGTCATCATGCTGATCCTCCTCGTGCTCGCCCTGCCGTTCCTCGTGCGTGAGGTGCGTCGGCGCCAGCTCACGACGTCGGCGCGCGGCGGGGATGCCGCGTCGGCGTGGACGATGGTTCAGGATGCCGCGATCGATGTCGGCATCGCGGTTCCGGCCAGTGAGACTCCGCGCGCCTTCGCGCAGCGCCTCATCGACCAGCATGGCGTCGCACCCGACGATGTGTGGACCCTCGTGAGCGCGATCGAGAGGGCGTCGTATGCGCCCGGGAGCGGTCGCGACTACTGGCTGGGTGACGCGGCGACGGATGCCGCGGCATCCGTTCGCGCCCAGTTGCTGGCGGGAGCGCCCGCGGCCCGCCGGATCCTGGCGGTCGTCATGCCACGGTCGCTCATCGTGCGTCCGGGAAGCGTGTACGCAGGGGGTGCTCCGGCGACCAGGTAGGATGTCCTGTGGCCCTCCGGGGCTGCTGGAGGATTCGCCTAGTGGCCTATGGCGCACGCTTGGAAAGCGTGTTGGGTGCAAGCCCTCAGGGGTTCGAATCCCCTATCCTCCGCCAAGAAGAACGGACCGCCCGCAGGGTGGTCCGTTCTTGTTTCGGGGACAGCGCGATTCGAAGAGGAGGTCGCGGAGCGAGTCCGTGACGTGTGCGGTATGCGTTGCCGGCCGGATCGCGCGGGTGCGCAGCCGTCAGAGCAGCTGCGCGAACGCTTCCGCGTCGCGGGTCTTCCCGACGACGATGATCGTGTCGCCGGCGCGCAGGACAGTGTTGTTGTCAGCGTTGTCCCACGGATCCTCGTCGTGCTGGAACGCGGCGATCGTGACTCCGTGGGTGCGGCGGAGGCCGGTCTCCCCCAGCGGTCTGTCCTGGATCGAGGAAGGCGCCGGTGCCTTCACCATCGCGTACCCGGGCGCGATCTCGATGAAGTCCAGTGCCGCGCCTCTCACGAGGTGCGCCACGCGCCGCCCCATGTCCTTCTCGGGATAGATCACCTTGTGCACACCGAGCTGCTCGAGGATCAGTCCATGCTGATCGTCGACCGCTTTCGCCCACACGGCGGGGATGTCCATGCTGAGCAGGATCGAGCAGGTGAGTATCGAGGCGGAGATGTCACCGCCGATCGCCACCACCACCCTGTCGAACTCGGGCACGGCGAGCTGCATCAATGCCTCCCGCTTGGTCGAGTCCGCTCGAACCACCTGAGTGAGCTGGCCGTTGAGGGACTGCACGAGGTCCTCGGTGATGTCGATGCCGAGAACGTCCGTGCCTCCCGCCATCAGTTCAAGGGCCAGCGCGCGACCGAACCTGCCGAGTCCGATCACCGCAACCGAGTGCGCTTCTGCAACGCGGTGCGACCGATCAGATCCGCTGAACCTGGGGAACTTAGCCAATGGCGGGCCTCTCCTTCGGGAATTCGTAGAGGATGCGCCGGTCTCGCAGCGCGATGGCCGACCCGAGCGTGAGGGGGCCGAGCCGGCCGAGGAACATCATCAGGACCAGGACGATCTGGGCAGGCTCGGTGAGCGCGGCGGTGATCCCCGTGGACAGCCCGACGGTGCCGAACGCGGACACGGTCTCGAAGAGCGCTCGGTCGAGGTCCTCACCCGCGAGGAGCATGATCGCCCCCGTCCCGGCGATCACGGCGGCAACGGCGATGAGGACGACGGTGATCGCCTGCCGGTGCACCGCCCGGGAAAGCCGCTTGCCGAAGATGTTCACGGCACCTTCGCCTCGCAGTTCCGTGAGCATGATGAAGAAGAGCACCGCGAACGTCGTGACCTTGATGCCGCCGGCGGTTCCGGCCGGTCCGCCGCCGATGAACATCAGCACGTCCATGCCCAGCCAGGTCTCGTCGTGCATCGCACCGATGTCGACGGAGTTGAAGCCCGCGGTTCGGGTCTGCACCGACTGGAAGAAGCCTGCGAGCACCCGCGCCCCCGGATCGAGCCGTCCGAGGGTATCCGGGTTGTTCCACTCGATCGCCGTGATGTAGACGGAGCCGACGACCAGCAGCACCGCGGTCGCGGAGAGCACCAGCTTGGTGTTCATCGTCCAATGCAGCGGATGCCGCAACTCCTTCCGCAACTGCATGATCACGGGAAACCCGAGCCCGCCGAGGATGATCGCAGCCGCGATCGGGAGGCAGATGAAGGGGTCGGCGACGAATCGCATCAGGCTGTCGCCGTACAGCGCGAAACCGGCGTTGTTGAAGGACGAGACCGAGTGGAAGAGTCCGTGCCATGCGGCGTCGCCGATCGAGTAGCCGTATCCGAGAAGGAACCGCGAGGTGAGGAGGACGAACACCACCGCTTCGATGACGAGCGAGACTCCGACGATTCCGCGGATCACGCCGCGCACATCGTCCATGCCGAGTACCTTCGCCTCCGCCGCCGCGTAGAGACGTGATCGCACGGAGAGCCGCCGCGCCAGAAGCAGGCCGATCAACGACGCGAAGATCATGATCCCCAGCCCGCCGAGCTGCATGAGAAGAAGAATCACCACGTGCCCGAAAGGCGTCCAGTACGTCGGGGTGTCGACGACGACGAGTCCGGTGACGCACACCGCGCTGGTGGACGTGAAGAGCGCTTCGACGAAGGTCGCACCGCCCGGACCGGCCTTGGCGATGGGCAGCAGCAGCAACACGGTTCCGGCCGCGATTGCGGCGGCGAATCCCCCGGCGACCGCCTGGGCGGGATGGAGCCGGAGTCGGGATACCAGCCTCTGGCGACGCGTCACCGTACGCGGTCGTCGCATCGTCACCTGCACACGGTACCCGGGCGATCACCTCCACCTGAGCGGTACTAACGGAATCCTCACGTCCGGCTGCACGCCTGGCATCCTCTGCGGGAGGGTCCTCGGTCAGCGGTCGAGGATCCTCCGCGTGCTGCTCGCCGGCGCCAGATCCAGCCGCCGCAGCAGCTGAGCGTTCAGCGCGACCACGACGGTGGACAGCGACATGAGGATCGCACCGATCGACATCGGCATGACGAACCCGATCGGAGCGAGGATTCCGGCCGCAAGCGGCACGGAGATCAGGTTGTACCCCGCCGCCCACCAGAGGTTCTGCTTCATCTTCCGGTAGCTCGCTCGCGACAGCTCGATCACCGACAGCACCGAGCGCGGATCGTCGCTCGCCAGGATCACGCCCGCCGAGGCGATGGCCACGTCCGTGCCCGCACCGATCGCGATCCCCACGTCGGCCTGCGCGAGCGCGGGAGCGTCGTTGACGCCGTCGCCCACCATGGCCACGCGCAGTCCCTCGGCCTGCAGGGACGCGATCTTCGCGGACTTGTCCTCCGGGCGCACACCGGCGAAGACCCTATCGATTCCCAGATCGGCGGCGACCGCACGGGCCACCGCCTCGGCATCCCCCGTGATCATGACGACTTCGACGCCGAGGGCGTGCAGGGCATCCACCGCCTCACGCGATTCGGGTCGGATCTCGTCGGCGAGCTTGAGGCCGCCGATCACGACGCCGTTCTCGACGACATGGAGGATGATCGCGCCATCCTTGCGCCAGGCATCGGCCGCGGCCACTTCGGACGCTCCGAGCTCCTCGAGCAGGCGCGGCCCGCCGACGCGCACCTCGGCGCCATCTACGGTCGCGGTGACCCCGACAGCGGGCGACGAGGTGAATCCGGTCGCCGGCGCCACCTCGAGCCCGCGATCGTGCGCCGCCCGGACGATCGCGCGGGCCAGGGGGTGTTCGCTGTCGGACTCGGCGGCCGCCGCGATCGCGAGCACGGCTTCGGCGGTGCGACCCGCCGACGGCGAGACATCGCTGACGGTCGGCTCGCCCTTGGTGAGCGTTCCGGTCTTGTCGAACAGGACGGCGTCGATCGAGCGCATGCTCTCGAGTGCGAGACGGTCCTTGATGAGGACGCCGCCCCGGGCGGCCCGTTCGGTCGCGATCGAGACCACCAGCGGGATCGCCAGCCCGAGGGCGTGGGGGCACGCAATCACGAGGACCGTGATCGTCCTGACGACGGCTTCGTCAGGAAGGCCGATCACCGTCCAGACCACGGCCGTCACCGCGGCGGCACCCAGCGCGAACCAGAACAGCCAGGCGGCCGCGCGGTCGGCGATCCGCTGGGCACGCGAGGAGGAGTTCTGCGCCTCGGCGACGAGCCGCTGGATTCCCGCGAGAGTGGTGTCGTCACCGGTCGCGGTGACCTGCACGCGGATCCCCGAGTCGGTCGCCACGGTGCCCGCGGTGACGACGTCACCGACATCGCGTGCGACCGGCCGCGACTCGCCGGTCACCATGGACTCGTCCATGTCTGCGCGGCCGTCGACGATCCTTCCGTCCGCCGGCACGCTGCCTCCGGGCCGGACCAGCACCACATCGCCGATGACGAGTTCGCTGGGCGCGACCTTCACCACCCGGTCGCCGTCGACACGCTCCGCCTCGTCCGGCAGCAGTGCGGCGAGACTGTCGAGCGCCGACGTCGTCTGCGCAAGCGAACGCATCTCGATCCAGTGCCCGAGCAGCATGATCACGATGAGCAGTGCGAGCTCCCACCAGAATTCGAGTTCGTGGTGCAGCAGACCGAGGCTCGCCCCCCAGGACGCGACGAACGCCACCGTGATCGCAAGTCCGACCAGCAGCATCATGCCGGGCTTGCGCGCCCGGAGCTCGCCGACCGCGCCCGAGAGGAACGGCCACCCGCCCCACAGGTACATGACGGTGCCCAGGATCGGGGAGATGAGGTTCACGCCGGGGAACTGCGGAAGGGAGTAGCCGATGAGCATGGCGAACATGCTCGAGAAGGCGAGCACCGGCACCGCGAGGATCAGATTGATCCAGAAGAGCCTGCGGAACTGCGCGGTGTGATCGCCCGAGTGACCCCCGTGCCCGCCGTGCCCCGCGCCATTCGCGGCCGGACTGTGCCCCGCGTGCTCACCGTGGCCCGCGTGCTCGCCGTGCCCCGCGTGCTCGCCGTGCCCCGCGTGCTCGCCGTGCCTCGCGGGCTCACCGTGGCCCGCGTGCTCATCATGCCCCGCGTGCCCACCGTGGTCCGCATGGCGGCCGTCCGTGGCGCCCACGTCGCGATGGGCTTCCTCGACTGCCGTGCGCGACGCGTGACGACCGGGTGCCTGCTCGTGCCCGTGCTCGTGCGCGTGCTCGTGCTCGTGCGCCCGCCCCTGATCGTGCGGCTGCTCGTGCCCGTGCCCGTGCTCGTGCGGGGGCTCGGGCTGCTTTCCTTGCTCTTGCGTGCTCATGACGTCTCCTTCGTCGTCGCCCGCGACCGGGGCGTGAACCTCTCCTCACGGGAGTCGCTCAACCAGAACGCGATACCCCCAGGGGGTATTCCCGAGATGCCTATTCCGCCAGCAGTCGCTCCATCGTCGCGATCTCGGCCGTCTGCGTCTGAATGATCCGCTCAGCCAGTTCGAGCGCATCCTCGTTCACCCCACGCTCCAGTTCGGACTGCGCCATGTCGATCGCGCCCTCATGGTGCTCGATCATCTGCTCGAGAAACAGTCGCCAAGCCACTGCACCGTCCGCGGCTTCGAGCTGAGCCATGTCGTCGTCCGACATCATGCCGTCGCCGTGACCCATCCCCCCGCCGGCACCCGGCATGTCCATACCCCAGTCCTCGAGCCAGGAGCGCATCAGTTCGATCTCGGGTGCTTGCGCGGCCTTGATCTGCTCAGCGAGGTCGCTGACCTCCTGCGGGACTCCCGGCTTGGCGAGGATCAGATCGCTCATCTCCACAGCCTGCTCATGGTGGGGAATCATCATCATCGCGAACATCGCGTCCGCCTGGTTGAAGTCGCCGCTCACTTCGGCCGACGGCATCCTGGACTGGTCATCTCGGCCATGATCCATGCCGGGCATGCCGACTCGGTCACCGACCGCACCGCACCCCACGAGCGCGAGCCCGAGCACCATGGGCGCCGCCGCGAGCAGCGTCATCCGTATCTTCTTCATCACACGTCTTCCTCTTGTCGAAAGCGAATAAAGCCCGCCTCGCGGGCACACTCCTCACTCGGCGCAGGGCCGAGGGTGGATCACGTTCGACTGATGGAGAGTTCGTGGAGGGAGGGATGCCGCGCCCCGATCGCGCGGACGATGGCAGGAGGCCCTCGGCGGGAGGGCGCATCGCGCCCCGTCGACGCGGCGCTGCTCGGGACCACCAGGACGAGCAGAGTCGCCAGCAGCGCGAGCACGCACGCCATCACGAGCTCATGATGCTCGGGATGCGCGCAGTCGGCGCAGCCGCCGAGGCCTGCATCACCCTCGCGATCGGAGTCGCCATGAGAGTGGGCTTCGATCTCCACCGACATCGCCCCCGCCGCGGGGCCGCTGTGCCCGGCTGAGAACGTGTGCATCCCGAGCAGCCCGGCCATCACGCCGACCGTGAACAGCACAGCGACCGCCCACCGCCAGACACGCGGACGCTGCACCGGGTTGAGCACGATCGCATTCATGAGAACCTGCTCGAACTATACCCCCTTGGGGTACCGGGAGGGAGCCCCGCGACACGTGGGGTCAGCTGCGCGGCGCCGGCGAAAGCTCCGACAACAGTTCGACGACGCGGAGGCGGATCTCGTCGCGCACGGCGCGAACGCCGTCGAGGTCCAGCGTCGCCGGATCGGGGAGATCCCAGTCGAGGTAGCGCTTGCCGGGATAGAGCGGACACGCGTCACCGCAGCCCATGCTGACCACGGCGTCGGCGGCCCGCACGACGTCGTCCGTCAGCGGCTTGGGGAACTCCTCGTCGACGGTGATCCCGATCTCCTCGAGCACCGCGATGACCGAGGGAAGAACGCCGTCACCCGTCGGCCGAGACCCGGCGGAGCGCACGTGCACGCGGTCGCCGGAGAGGTGCCGGGTGATCGCGGCCGCCATCTGCGATCGCCCGGCGTTGTGCACGCAGAGGTACAGCACTTCGGGAACGGCTTTGAAGATGAGGCCCTCCGCCTGCCCGAGCGCGACGAGGCGTTCCGCGGCGAACTTCTCGGCGAGCGCCGGAACGTGCGTGGGGACGCGGGCGGACCGCCCGAGCGCGACGTAGGACTCGAAGACGACCTTCTCGACCGTCTCTGCTCCGACCAGTCCCGCGAACCTCTGAGCAAGGCGCTCGGTCGCCCGGTGAAGGATCGCGTCGGGCGATCGCAGCGCCGAGTAGCCCTCGACGCCGGTCATCAGGCCCGTCCGGAGGGGAGGATCTCCGAGAGCAGCGCCTCGATGCGCCCACGGATCTCGTCGCGGATGGGGCGAACGGATTCGATCGACTGCCCTGCGGGATCGTCGAGCTCCCAGTCCTCGTACCGCTTGCCCGGGAAGACAGGGCAGGCGTCGCCGCAGCCCATCGTGATGACGACGTCGGACTCCTTCACAGCCTCGACGGTGAGCACCTTCGGCGTGTTGCCGGCGATGTCGATGCCCTCCTCCGCCATGGCGGCCACGGCGACGGGGTTGATCTGGTCCTTCGGCGCGGAGCCGGCCGACAGCACCTCTACCCGGTCGCCGCCGAGGGCTCGCAGGTATCCGGCCGCCATCTGCGAGCGTCCAGCGTTGTGCACGCAGACGAACAGGACGGTGGGCTTGTCTGACATGGATGCCTCGCTTTCACTCTCACGCAAAGCATAGACCCATATCTATCGGTTAAGAAACGCGGATCAGAGCAGTTCCTGCAGCAGGAGCCGCACGCGCTGCTCGATATCGTCGCGGATCGCGCGCACCGTCGCCGGCGGCTTGTCGACGGGATCCTCGATCGGCCAGTCGAGATAGCGACGCCCGGGATACACCGGGCAGGCATCGCCGCAGCCCATCGTGACGACGACATCGGCCGCCCGCACCACTTCATCGGTGAGGGGTTTCGGGAACTCTCCACCCAGCGAGACGCCGATCTCGTCGAGTGCGCGCACGATCGACGCGCGCACGTCCCCTGCGGGTGCCGATCCCGCCGTGCGGACGACGACGCGCTCCCCCGCGAGCTGGCGCAGAATGCCCGCGGCGAGCTGGGACCGTCCGGCGTTCTGCACACAGACGAACAGCACCTCGGGTCGCTCGGGACGCTCACCCTCCGCGCGGCGGATCGCGTCGAGGCGTGCCGACGCGAAGGCGGAGGTGCGCGACGCGAGGAGCGGCGCGGACGACTCTCGCGACAGCAGTTCACTGCTCTCGCGCACCATCTCCTGCACGGTCTCGCGACTGAAGACCCCGGCATACCGCTCCGCCAGATCGGCGGCGATGCGCTCGAGGTCGGGCGCGGCCCCGGCGCCGGCATCACCCAGGAGCGCGTCGACGCGGTCGGCGTGCGCGGGAGCGATCGAGTACCAGACGCGCCGACCGTCGGGCTGGCGTGCGACCACTCCGTCGGCGAGGAGGGCCTTCATGTGGTGGCTGACCGTCGGCTGTCGCAGCGCGAGCGTCTCGGCGAGCTCTCCGACGAGCGCGCGCCCGTCGTCGGAATCGCGGATCAGGCGGAGGATGCGCGCTCGCGTCGGATCGGCCAGCACCGTCAGGCCGCGATCCTCCTCAGAACCCATAGGCCGGAGTCTATCCGCGCACACGCCGACAGGCGCCGCCGAAGCCGATCGCGCTCCGCGATTTATCGATCGGGATCTATGTGACTACGATCGACGCATGCCGTCCGGATCGGCCGGCGACGGCATCCCAGAGGAGCAATCGTGAGTCACTCGTCCCGTGCCGCGCTCGGCGAGCTGCTCGGAAGCGCCGGGCTGACACTGGCGGTCGTCGGATCGGGCATCGCGGCCCAGCGGCTCTCTCCGGGCGATACGGGACTGCAGCTCTTCGAGAACGCCTTCTCCACCGCCCTCGCTCTCACGGTGCTCATCCTGGTCTTCGCTTCGGTGTCGGGGGCGCATTTCAATCCGGTGATCACCGTCGCCGACATCACGCTCCATCGCGAGAAGTGGGCCGTCGCGGCGGCCTACATCCCCGCGCAGGTGCTCGGCTGCATCGGCGGCGCGATCCTCGCCAACGTCCTGTTCGGCGAGCCCGCCGTCGCCTGGAGCACCACCGAGCGCTCCGGCTGGCCGCTCCTGCTCTCCGAGGTCGTGGCGACGGCGGGACTCGTCGTGGTGGTGTTCGCGCTCGTGCGCACGGGGCGCTCGGCGATCGCCGCGCCCGCGGTCGGCGCCTACATCGGCGCCGCCTACTTCTTCACGTCGTCCACGAGCTTCGCCAACCCCGCCATCACCGTCGGCCGCATGTTCAGCGACACCTTCGCCGGCATCTCGCCGGCGTCCGCGCTCCCGTTCGTCGCGGCTCAGCTGGCCGGCGGGGCGGTGGGATGGCTGACCGTGCGCGCTCTGTTCCCGGTCGAGACCGGGCGCGTCACCGTCGAGGCCTGACGCCGCCGCCCGACCCCGCCCGCCACCCCGAGGAGGCCAGATGCCGGAATGGCTGACGATCGTCCTCGGCGTGCTGGGGGGCGTGCTGCTGCTGTGGCTGAGCCTCCTGCTCGTGCTGTGGGTCCAGCAGCGACGCGCGGGGAACGAAGTCGACTGGCGCGCGGTCATGCGCCTGGTGCCCGACGTCGTGCGGCTCGTGAAACGGCTCGCTTCCGATCCCTCCGTACCGCGCGCCACCCGATGGTGGCTGCTCGGCCTCCTCGGCTATCTGCTCCTGCCGATCGACCTCGTGCCCGACTTCCTTCCCGTCATCGGCTTCGCCGACGACGCGATCGTCGTCGCCATCGTGCTGAGGTCAGCGATCCGCCACGCCGGGATCGAGGCGATCGAACGGCACTGGCCCGGCACGCCCGCCGGTCTCGCAACAGTCCTCACGCTCTGCGGGTACCGGCGTCGCGGGCCGCGCTGAGCACGAACCGGTCCGCGTGCGCGGGTCCGATCAGCTGCACGCCGAGGGGCACTCCGCCGCTGTCGAGCCCGGCCGGAACCGCGACGGCGGGGAGCCCGAGGAAGTTCGCCGCCACGGTCAGCCGCAGGCTGCGCCACGCGTCGGTGGCGGCATCCGGTCCCCCCAGATCGAAGTCGACCGGCGGCACGCGCGTGGCGAACACCGGGCCCAGGATCACCGGCAGCATGCGCTGGAACCGGCGCCACTCGGCCGCGATCACGGCGCGCTGCGCCCACGCGGCGGCGTAGTCGGCAGCCGTCTCGAACGGCCGCGCGGCGGCGGTGCTGTCACGCAGGAAAGCGGTCGCCGAGGCCCCGAGCGGCTGGGGCAGGACGGCCGGATCGAGCGTGAGCAGCATGTCGGTGCACGCGAGGCGCCGCCACAGCACGGCGGCCTGCTCGAGCATGGGCGGCTCGGCGGCCTCGACCTGCCAGCCCGCTGCCTCGAGGCGGGAGGCGACGGTTTCGACGGATGCCTCGACCTCGGGGTCCACTCCCCATCCCAGCGGGTTTCGCAGCACCGCGACGCGGCGAGGCGGCGCCTCGGTCGGACGCAGATCGAGGTCGAGGGACACGGGGTCGTCGGCATCGAAGCCCGCCACGACGTCGAGCCAGAGCTCGAGATCGTCGACCGTGCGGGCGAGGGCGCCGTTCACGGAGAACTGCTGCAGCGTCATCGCGACCGGCGTGCCTCGCACCGCCGCGCGCGGCACGCGCCCGAAAGAGGGCCGGAGGCCGAACACCCCGTTCACCGCCGCCGGGATGCGCACCGACCCGCCGAAGTCGTTGCCCAGTCCGAGCGCGGCCATTCCGGTCGCAACGGCGACACCATCTCCCCCGCTCGAGCCGCCCGCCGTGCGGGCCGGGTCGTACGGGTTCAGAGTGCGGCCGAAGAGGTCGTTGTCGGTGTCCCAGCGCATGCCGAAGTCCGGCATGTTGCCGCGGCCGATGGGGATCGCCCCTGCGTGCCGCGTGCGCCGAACCACCGTGGCGTCCCGGTCGGGAACGGCGTCCGCCAGTCCGCGCCAGCCACTGGTCGAGGCCGACCAGGTGAGGTCGATGTTCTCCTTCACCGAGAACGGCACCCCGGCGAGCGGGCCCGGGTCTTCACCCCGCGCGACGGCCGCGTCAACGCGTTCGGCCTCCGCCCTGGCCCGGTCGGCGAAGATCACCGTGAGGGCGTTCAGGCGTGGATTGTCGGTGCGGATGCGGTCGAGATGCGCGTCGACCACATCGACTGCACTGATCGTCGCCGACCTCACGGCGGCCGCGATGTCGAGGGCGGATGCCTCGGCCGCGCCTGCGATCACGCTTCGAAATCCTCGGGCTCGACGTCGTCGAGGAACTTCTTGAACTCGTCCAGACGATCGCTCGCGTCTGTCTCGGTCAGGACGTCGGGCACGCCCGCCTCGTCCATCACGGGCTCGGCGACCCAGATCCCGGTGCCCGTGCGGCACGCGAGGGCGACGGCGTCGGAGGGTCGCGCGTCGATGACGACCTCACGCCCGCCGACGAGGAGGGTCAGCTCGGCGTAGAACGTGCCGTCGTCGATCCGGGTGATCTCGACACGCGCCGGCTCGGCGCCGAGCGCGGTGATGATCGAGCGCATCAGGTCGTGCGCGAGCGGCCTCGGGACGACGGCCTGCTCCACCGCGACGAGGATCGAGGTCGCCTCGAGCTGACCGATCCACACCGGCAGCACCATGCCGTCTCCGGGGAGCTGATCGATGGGCTTGAGCAGCAGGACGTGCTGCCCCGAGGCGTCGAGCGCGACGCCGGCGACTCGGACCTGCATCATCCGCCTCCTCCTCCGGCCTCTTCTCCTGCCATCCTCCTGCCATCGTAGGCACGCGCGGTCCGGCCGGGACCAGGCCGACGTGCTGTATTCACCGGAATGGATGCCTCGGGCGTACCGTTGCAGTCGTCATGCAGCGTTTCGGAACCCTCTCGTTCGGTCACTACGGCCCGCTCGGCGGCGGGCGTCAGCTCAGCGCGGGCGACTCGATGCTCCAGGCGATCGACCTCGCGCAGGGCATGGACGAGCTCGGCGTGGACGGCACCTACTTCCGGGTGCACCATTTCGCGCGCCAGCAGTCGTCTCCGATGCCGCTCCTCGCCGCGATCGCCGCGAAGACCGAGCGCATCGAGGTCGGCACGGGTGTCATCGACATGCGCTACGAGAATCCGCTGTACCTCGCCGAGGAGGCTGCGGCGGTCGACCTGATCTCGGGCGGACGCCTGGCGCTCGGCGTGAGCCGAGGGTCACCCGAGACGGTCGTGCGCGGGTACGAGGCGTTCGGGTACACGGGATCAACCGATCCTCGCGGGGCAGACATCGCGCGCGCGCACTTCGACCTCTTCCTTCGCGCGATCGAGGGCGAGGGACTGGCCGAGCGGGATTCCTCCTCGCCGTTCGGAGGCGGTGCGACGGGCATGCAGCGCATCGAGCCGCACTCACCCGGCCTGCGATCGCGCGTGTGGTGGGGCGCCGGCAACCGCGACTCCGCGGAGTGGGCAGGACGCATCGGCGTGAACCTGATGTCCTCGACGCTGCTCACCTCTGCGGACGGACGCCCGTTCGACATCCTGCAGGCCGAGCAGATCGACGCCTTCCGCGCCGCCTGGCGGGAGGCGGGACACACCGGCGAGCCGCGGGTGTCGGTGAGCCGGTCGATCTTCCCGCTGATGACGGCCGAGGATCACCTCACCTTCGGCGGGCGCCAGGACGGCGATCAGATCGGTGTCATCGACGGCATGCGCTCAACCTTCGGCAAGACCTACGCAGCCGAGCCCGACGTGCTCATCGAGCAGCTGAAGGACGACGCGGCGATCACCGCCGCCGACACCCTCATGCTCACGATCCCGAGCCAGCTGGGCGTCGAGTTCAACCTCCGCATCGTGGAGGCGTTCGCCACCCACGTCGCCCCGGCCCTCGGATGGACGGGGACGCGGGGCTGACGAAACCGCGGTCGTCACGGCGCGGCGGGAGCGCGTCAGCCGGCGTCCTCGATGAGGTGCAGCTGCGTGCCGTCCGGGTCGATCAGGAATCCCGCGCGGTGCCCCCACTCCTGCAGCGCGACGGGGACCAGCCGCGGGATGCCGATGGTCTGCTCGGGAACGCCGCTGTCTCGCACGGCCGCGTACAGGCCGTCGAGATCGGCGACGCGGATGCTCGCCATGAACCAGCTCTCGTACGGATCGTGCTCGGGCGCGAGGAAGAACTCGAGCACCACACCGCCACGCGACAGGATGAGCCATCCGCCGTCGCGGTAGGCCACCTCGAACCCGAAGCCGCCGTAGAAGACGATCGTCGCGTCGAACTCGCGCGACGGAAGGTTCGGCACCGAACGATCCATGGTGGGAATCTACGACACCGCGCGCTCCGACACACCGGTGACGGGCAGCCCGAGCCACTCTCCGAGGTCCGTGATCTCTGCGCGAACCATCTCCTGCTCTTCCGGCTCGAGCGGCAGGAATTCGTGGACGGCGTTCACGCGGAGCGCATCGCGCTCGCGATCGACCTCGGCGTCCAGCATCCCCACGAATCGGTCGCCCAGGAGGATCGGATGCGCGAAGTAGCCGTAGATCCGCTGCGGCTTGGGCTTGAACTGCTCGAGCACGTACTCGAACTCGAAGATCTCCGCCAGCCGAGGGCGATCGAAGAGCAGAGAATCGTACGGGTTGAGGAACGCGACACGGCCGCCCGCGTCCTCGTCGTCGAGAGCCGCGAGCGCCTCAGGATCGACGCGGAAGGTCCACCTGCTTCCCTCGACCGTCGCTCGCTCGCCCGCATCTCCGACCTGCGACCAGGGCGAGCGGGCTTTCGCGATGCCGACGGCTTGCAGTCGCCTCTCCGCGAGGAGTCGATCGGCCTCGTCAGGCTCGATCTCGGGAAGGTCGGCCGGGTAGACGCGCTCGGCCAGATCCCAGCGCCGGTGCCTTCCCTCGCGGCCGGTGATCGCCACCAGCCCTTGCCTGCTCAGGAAGTCGAGCATGTGGGGGACCTGGTTGCGGCCCGACCAGCCGTCCGGCGCGCGGTCGACCTGCGCGGTGTCGGGAATCTCGCTCGCCAGGAGCGGACCCTCGGCTCGGAGGCGGTCGAGGACGTCGGCCTTGAAGCGCGCGTTGGCCTCGAGCCACTGCCGACTGCTCTCCCGCTGAGGCCACCGGCGCATCGCCGGACGCATCAGCGGGAGCAGGCTCATCGGGCGGAAGGCGCCGTCGAACTCGAACAGCAGACGGTCGATCTCGACCGCCTTCTGCAGTTGACCCGGCTCGTACGACCATCCGATGCGCGACCACAGGACCGTGTGCTCGCACGGTGCGATCGTCGCGGTCGGGTCGATCTTGACGTAGCCGAGCTGCTCCGCGACCTCGATGACGTCGCCGGGACGCTGGGCGTCGAGCAGCTGGGCGCGCACGGCGATCCTGCGGGCCTCGTCGCGGGTGAGCCGGTGCGTCACGCGGACGAGGCTAGTCCACCCGCGCGGAACCGGGCAGGGTCACGGCCCGCAGGCGTCAGCGCGTGGACCTTCCCGAGCGAGCTTCGGACTCGTCGAACCCTGCCCGTTCGAGCGGCAGCTCGCGCGAGGCATCCCACGCCTCCGTCCACCCGAGCCGGTCGAAGAGTCCGTCCAGCAGCATCCCGGTGAAGCCCCAGACGAGGTGGTCGCCGTCGGGTCCAGGGAGGAGGAACCCGGGTCCGCGCCACTCCTGGCCGTCGCGGCGGATCACGGTCGACCCGCGATGGGCAGGGTCGAGCAGGTCGGCGACGGGAGCGCGGAACACGTCGGCGGACTCGGCCGGGTCGACAACGCGGACCGGGGACGGATGCCGCCACCAGCCCAGCACCGGAGTCACGAGGTGCTGGGAGTAGACGAGCGGCACATCCTCGAGCGTGCCCAGCACCTCGACCCCGGACGGGTCGAGGTCCGTCTCCTCGCGCGCCTCGCGCAGGGCGGCGCCGACAGGGCCGTCGTCGTCGGGGTCGAGCCGACCGCCGGGGAAAGCGACCTGCCCCGCGTGCGACCGAAGGGTCGAGGCACGGGAGAGCAGGAGCACGTCGAGGTCGCGCGAGACGGCGCGCGCGTGGTCGCGCTCGCTCAGCAGCGAGTCGAGGACCCCGAACAGCACGAGGACCGCTGCCGGTCGCGCGCGCGTACTGGAGGGCAGTGAGGCGAACTGCGGAAAGCCGGGGCGATCGCGAGCCGCGACGTCGGCCAGCGCCGACAGCTGGTCGCGGGCGCTCTGCGAGGTCGGATCGGCGGGCACCCGGCCAGGCTACGCCGGATCCCGGACAGGGAGGGCGTGACGCGATTACCCTCGTGGCATGAACACGCAGCCGGCCCCGGGCTGGTACGACGACGGCACCGGCAGGCAGCGCTGGTGGGACGGCGCGCGATGGACGGAGGAGTACATCGACCTGCGGGAGGACCGCACCGAACTCCACAGAGGCCCCGCCCCCGCCGGCAGCGGTGTCGCGCCCGCAGGGTGGTACGACGATCAGCGCGGCAGGGAGCGCTGGTGGGACGGGAGGCAGTGGACGACCGCGGTGCGCTACAGCGGGCGGGAGCAGGACTTCGCAGGGGTCGTCCTCGATGACCGCTGGATTCATCTGGGCGACCTCAGCCAGCCCGTCGGCTCGGTGCGCGCGTCCGTGGACTCGGGGGATGCGCTCCTGCGCAGTCCGGCCTTCACACGCCACGCCGTCGAGCGTCGCTTGGTCGGAACGGGCGGCGCCATCACGCCGCGAACCCTGAACCGGGATGTGCGCCGCGACCTGACGTACCTGGTGGTCACGGGTGCTGCACAGGTCTGGGCGGTCGCGATTCCCGCGGGAGCGGATGCCTCGGCGCGGCGCTTCGCCGGGTGGGTGAACGCGAGCGCCGACCACTACCGATTCGGGTGAGCCCCGAGGTCGTTCGGGGGCGCGCGATCCGGTGAGCACCCCGCTCACTCGGGCGTCCCGATCCGGGCGAGTCACCCTTATTCGAGCCTCGGCAGGCTCGCTGATCAGCCATTTTCGGCGTCGGGACTCCCATGTAACGTTCAGGTAACGCACCGGAACCGTCCAGACGAGCTAGGCAGACTCGGGGACTTGTGCCCGCCTGGCAGGCACGATGGCGCCACCCGAACGGCGCAGCAAACGATACGGAACTCGGTTTACTTCATGCGCTCCAGCTCTTCTTCTGCCCGTCTTCGTCGTGCCCGCAGCGCCCGCCGGCGCCAGCAGAGGCGAACCGCCATCGTCAGCGCCGGCCTCGCCATCGGCCTCTTCGCGACGGCCGGTGTGGCCACGGCCGCGCCGCTCTCGCAGGCGGAAGCCGCCGGTCCGGACCGCACGTTCGCCCTGGCGTCCTTCACGATGCCGACCGAACCGACGGTCGCCGTGACGACGGAGGGGTCAGACCCCATCTCGATCGCCGCGCATGATGCGCTGGACGTCGCCGACGTGACGATCGCGGCCGCCGCCACGGTGACCGCGGATGTCAAGGCATCGGGTCTCGACCTCGGCGACACCGACACCACCATCGACACCTCCAAGCTCGGCGCCGCCGCTGAGCGCCTCGCGGGCGGCCTGGACCTGCCCGCTCCCCTCGTGCCGGATCTCACCGACGACGTGACGGCGCTCATCGCGTCGGTCGAAGCCGAGGTCGCCGATCTGCGGGCGAGTCTCGACGCCGCGAAGAAGCTGAAGACCGAGCGTGAGGCGGCCGCGAAGGCCAAGCGCGAGGCGGAGGCCCGCGCGGCCGCCGAGAAGGCGGCGGCGGAAGCCGCAGCCGCCCAGGCGGCCGAGGCCGCCCAGTCGCAGTCTCAGTCGTCGTCTTCGGGCGGTGGCGGTTCCGCGCCGGTTCCCGCCGGCGGCGGTGCAAGCCCGGCGGAGGCGCAGGCCATCGCGCGGAGCATGCTCGGCAGCTACGGGTGGGGCGGCGACCAGTTCTCGTGCCTCGTCTCGCTGTGGAACAAGGAGTCCGGCTGGAACTACCGCGCCTACAACTCGTCGAGCGGCGCGTACGGAATCCCGCAGGCCCTCCCCGGCAGCAAGATGGGCAGCGCCGGCGCTGACTGGCAGACGAACGCCGCGACCCAGATCCGCTGGGGCCTCGGCTACATCTCGGGCCGTTACGGCTCGCCGTGCGGCGCATGGTCGCACTCGCAGTCGGTCGGCTGGTACTGAGTCCAGTCCGTTCGCAGAGACCCCGGGGCTTCCCTGGGGTCTCTGCGCGTCTGCGGTCAGGATCAGCACCGTGGCCAGCCCCGCATCCGGGGGTGTCAGCACGGCGCACCGGGGACCCGGGGGCGTCAGCACGGCGCGTCCTCGGGCGTCAGAACGGCGCATCCGCTGCCGAGGAGGGACGGAACACGGGAAGCGGGCGCTCGGGCTGGACGAGGTATCTGCGGCCCGCCGGCGAGGTCCACAACAGCGCGCCGCCGCTCCCGGGGACCTGTTCTACCGTCCAACCCCCGTGATGCTTGACGGTGTGGTGCCCGGTGCACAGTGGGGCCGCGTTGAACAGCGACGTCGGTCCTCCGTCCTGCCACGCGACCGTGTGATCGATCTCACATCGTGACGCAGGCACTCCGCACCCCGGCGCCATACATCTCCCCGCTCTCCAGCGAATCAGCCGACGCATGCCCGGCGGTGGTCGATACTGGTCACGACCGACCGAGAGAACGGCGCCCGTCTCGGGGTGGGTGAGGACCCGCATCCATCCCTCCGCTCCTGCGCAGAGCCGCTTGGCCTCATCGAGCGGGATGGGGCCGATCCCTTCGACGCTGGCCGGCGCATGCCCGCGGCGGTCGCGCTCGTCGTCATCAGCGGCGAGAAGGGCCAGCGCCGGCACGGTGACCGCCACCGTCGCACGGATGCCTCGCGCT
Source organism: Microbacterium sp. MF43 (assembly GCF_012847295.1). Lineage (GTDB taxonomy): Bacteria > Actinomycetota > Actinomycetes > Actinomycetales > Microbacteriaceae > Microbacterium. The sequence continues at coordinate 562,496 of NZ_JABBDY010000001.1, read as the reverse complement.
TCCGCCGGGTGCCCGGCGGTGTCACCCTCGATGAGGAGATCGCACACCACATCGGCGCGGGTCTGGTCGAGACTGCGGCTCTCGTCGGGATGAGAGGCGATCGCCTTGGCCATCGCGGTCACACGAGAATGGATCGCACGAGCCTCGACCGCGGGGATCAGCGCGTGCAGCCACGCCATTCCGTCCTCGGCAGGCTCGATGGCGACCCGTCGATGCGCGAGCGCCTCCTCGTGCCGGCGCGCGAGCGTGACCGACCGCGCAGCGTCGATCATCGCGCGTAGGCGCCGGCGGAACGTGCCGACGGGCTGCGCCTCGGCCTCGGCGAGCGCGTCGGGCAGCAGGATGCCGCGCAGCTCCGACTCGACGGCATCGAGGCTGGACACCAGGATCCGCGCGTGCTGCTCGGTCACCCGCGCGCCGGCGAGCGAATCGAGCACCGCCGGGTATCGCTGGACGAGGGCCTCGGCGAGGTGCAGCAGGTCGTCGGCGACGTATTCGGTGACACGCAGGGCCGCGGCCAGCTCGAGGCGGATCCCGCGCTCGACGACGGGCGTGAGCTCACGCCCGAAGGCCGCCGCCTCGGCAAGGGCCTCTCGACGCATGGCGTCGATCCGCTCCAGCCGCTGGGCGGCGATGATCGACATGTAGTCGGCGATCTCGATCACGCGATCGAGGGCGTCCGGCACCGGGACCGGGGAATCGCCTGCGATGAACATGGCTCGACTTTAGAACATACCTACGACATTCCTCCGTGACGCCACCCGCGCCCGCCACCTGGAGAGTCGGTCAGGTCGAGGCATCCGCCCCGAACCACCACGACGGGACTCTGGTCAGCGCAGGAAGGCGGTCGGGTCGAATTCGTCGATCGGAATGACGCGGACGCGCGGCAGCGGAGCGTCGAACGCGTCCGCGTCGTACTCGATGTCGAACAGCTCGACTCCCGGGATGGCGCCGAACTCGGCACTTCGGAACTCGTGGAACCCCAGCACGCCGACGCGGCGCTCCCCGCCGGCGAGGCGTCCGAGGTCATCGACGAAATCGCGATCGTGACTGACCAGCACGACATCGTCGTCGCGATCGGCCAGTGCGCGCAGCGTGCGCTGGATCGCGATGTCGACGACCTTCTCGTCGGGCGCACCCGACAGCGGCACCGGCTGGTAGCCGAGGGCGAGGAGCGCCTGCACGAACGGCATCGGGAGGTGCGAGCTGGCGTTGAGGAAGAAGAGCCCCTGCGACGGCTGCTGCCAGCGCTCCGCGACGAACGACAGGAGACGGTCCCAGCGCGGGCGCTCGTCGGGCTGCGGCCGACGTCCGAGGATCGACCCGCCGAGCGTGGCGTCGATGTTCTCGCCGTCCACGAGCACCCAGCTCTTGCGCTCCGCCACGTTCACTCCCCTGCTCGCCGGCCCGTGCGATCCCGACCGTATCAGCCGACCTCAGGCCGCGCGGAGCACCTTGTGCATCGGTCGCCCCTTGGCGAGCTCGTCCACGAGCTTGTCGAGGTACCGGATCTTCTGCATGAGGGGATCCTCGATCTCCTCGACGCGCATGCCGCAGATCACGCCGGTGATGGCCGATGCCGCGGGGTTGAGCTGGGCGTCGGCGAAGAAGTCCTCGAAGGTCGTGCCCGCGTCGAGGTGGTGTCGCAGGCGCGCGTCGTCGAATCCGGTGAGCCACTCGATGACCTCATCGAGCTCGGCGACCGTGCGCCCCTTCTTCTCCACCTTCGCGACGTACAGCGGATACACCTTGGCGAAGCTGAGGCTGAAGACGCGGTGCACCGGGCCAGCGTAGCGCCGCCCGCCGCCGGAGACAGTGATGGCCCCGGGCGGGTGCCCGCCCGCCGGGGCCATCGCGCTGCTGCAGGAGATTGACCGGACCCGAATACCGACCCTCGACCGCACCGCGCATCACTGCTCCGCAAGAGTATGCCGAGGCATCCGTCGACAACTTCCCGTTGACAGACGATCCGGCCTGCTGGTAAAAGCGGGGCGCACTGCGCGGGCGCTGCCCGACCGGGAAGACGCCGATCGCCGCGCCAGCCGCGCACCGGTGGCGGTTGACGCGCGCGGGCACCCGCTGAAAGGCTGACCGCAGCACTGGGGACAAGGGGGTTCACCATGGTCATGTCCGCGCGCGCGAGCGGAGCGAAGGCGTCCGTCGACGTCGTCACCGACTTCCTCGCGAAGATGAACGGTCTCACCGCCGAGCCCGACGCGCTCGACTTCACGTTCGGCAACCCCCACGAGTTCCCCCTGCCGGGCCTCGCCGCCGCGATCCGCAAGCACCTCGAGCCGCAGTCGGTCGACTGGTTCGCGTACAAGACGAGCGAGCAGGAGGCGCAGGATGCCGTAGCCGCCGGGCTGCGCGACGAGCTGGGTCTCCCCTTCGAGCCCGCCGACATCGCGATGACCCAGGGAGCTTTCGGCGCGCTCCAGCTCGCGTTCGCGCTCCTCACCGACCCCGGTGACGACGTCGTGATCCCCGTGCCCGGCTGGTTCTGCTACGAGCCCATGCTCCTGATCGCCGACCTCGTGCCGGTGCGCGCATCGCTCGACCCGGTCACGTTCGACCTCGACATCGACGCGATCGCTCGCGCCATCACCCCGCGCACCCGGATCGTCGTCGTCAATTCGCCGTCGAACCCCACCGGGCGGGTCTTCCCGAAGGCGACGTGGGATGCTCTCGCCGCGACGCTGGGCGAGGCATCCGCCACCCACGGCCACCGGATCTGGATCGTGTCGGACGAGCCCTACCGGCGCATCCGGTTCGACGACATTCCCTTCGCGAGCCCCGCGGGATCGTACCCGTGGACGGTCATCGGCTACAGCTACGCCAAGGTGCTGCTCGCGCCCGGACAGCGCATCGGGTACCTGGCCCTCTCTCCGCTGCTGCCCCCCGCCGACAGAGAAGAACTGCGGGCGGCGATGATGCCGCTCGGCCTGGCGATCGGCTGGGGCTTTCCCGACGCGGTGATGCAGTACGCCGTCCCGGACCTCGAGCGACTCTCGCTCGACATGGCCGAGCTCACCCGCAAGCGCGACCGCATGTACGGCGCGCTCGTCGATGCCGGCGTCGAGGTCACGCGCCCCGAAGGCACCTTCTACCTGTGGGGGAAGGCTCCCGGCGGCGACGCGGCCGCCTTCTGCGATGCCCTCGCCGCACGCGGTGTCTTCCCCATGCCCGGGACCCTGTTCGATCAGCCGCAGCACTTCCGGATCTCACTCACCGCGACGATGGAGACGATCGAGCGGGCGCTTCCGCACTTCGTCGCGGTCGCTCGCGAACTCTCCTAGCGCTCGGCCGGACGAGCACGACGCTCGCGGCCTTTCATACCCGCGCAGCGGATGCAACCCCCTGGGGTGCGCCGCATCGATGCGCGACTCTCGGACGACGCCCACCGTCCGTGCGCCGCCTCCCGAGCAGCGCACCACCTCCCGAACAGCGCACCATCATGAGCACTCCACCCGCACTCGTCGCCGACCGGTACCGGCTGGCCAAGATGCTCGGCGCGGGCGGCATGGGGATCGTGTGGCAGGCGTGGGACACGCGCCTGCAGCGTCCGGTGGCCCTGAAGATGCTGCGGACACAGCCCGAACTGAGTGAAGACGACCGTCAGCGGGCGACGGGTCGCGCCATGCGCGAAGCGCGGATCACCGCGGGGCTTCACCATCCGCACGCTGTCACCGTCTACGACGTGATCGAACACGACGGTCAGCCGTGCATCGTCATGCAGCTCGTCGAGTCCACGCCGCTGTCGGACCTGCTCCGGGAGCACGGATCTCTCACTCCCCTCGAGACGGCCCGCATCGGCGCGGAGGTCGCTTCGGCTCTCGCCGCGGCTCACGCGCTCAAGATCGTGCATCGCGACGTGAAGCCGGGGAACATCCTGGTCTCGGCGGACGGGTCGGCGTTGATCAGCGATTTCGGCATCTCGCATGCGCTCGGAGACGCGACGATCACGGCGACCGGGATCGTGCACGGCACGCCGGCGTATCTCGCGCCGGAGGTCGCCCGCGGACTGCCCACCAGCTTCGCCTCGGATGTGTTCTCGCTCGGCGCCACGCTCTACGCCACAGTCGAAGGGGAACCGCCGTTCGGGACCGACAGCAACCACATGGCGCTCCTGCACCGCGTGTCGCGCGGCGGCTATCCGGCGCCCCGGCATGCGGGGCCCCTGGCGCCGCTCCTGCGCAAGATGCTCGCGAGCGACCCCAAGCGGCGGCCCACCATGCGGTCGGTCGAACAGGAGCTCGGTGCCCTCGCCGATGAGCCGCGGTCGACCCGGGCCGTCACCGAAGGACTCGTCACCCTCGGATTCGAGGCGACGGCGGTAGCCGCGGCGACCGTCGCCGGCGCGTCGGTCGGCGCGTCCGACGAGGAGACGGATGCCGCGGCGACCACTCCCACGGTCCCCTTCACTCCCCCCGAGCAGGCGGATCCGGAGGCTCGCCCTTCCGCCGTCGAAGGTGCCCGGCCGCCGCTCGCGACAGCGGAGACTGCCCCTGCGCCGCCGCCGTCCGGCGGGCCGAGCCCGCCTCGACAGAGGGGCGGTCGCTCGCGAGCGGCGCTCGTCGCCGGCGGTCTCGCGGTGCTGGCGGTGGTCGTCGTCCTCGTCCTCCTCCTCGTCCCCCGGCCCGGGAACACCGCGCGGCAGGCCGAGCCCGCGCGTCCGTCCCCGGCCGTCACCGAGGGCGCCACGCGCCAGCCGACGCCGTCGCCGACCCTTCCCGCGGACCCCGAGGAAGACGCGGAATCGACTCCCGCACCGGTGACGCCGCCGGCGACAGCCACTCCCGAGCAGCGCGTGGTCGCCGCGATCTCCGGGTACTACGCCATGATGCCCGAGGGGCGAGACGCGGCATGGCCACTGATGACAGCGGACTACCAGCAGAACCACGCCGGCGGGCGGGGCGGCTACGAGGCGTTCTGGTCGCAGGTCTCAGAGGTGTCCTTCGCCGATGTGCAGGCAACCGGCCCCGATTCCGGGCAAGCAGCCGTGACGTATCGCTTCAATGACGGGCGGGTGGTCGAGGAGGTCACGGCGTACCGTCTCGTCGACGAGGACGGAACCCTGAAGATCGCAGCGACAGAGGTCCTGAGCAGTCGCACGCTGTGACGACCGTCTCGGCGACCCGGATTCGAAGCTCGCTCCCAGCTTCGCGGGACCAAAACCGGCGAGGCATCCGTTCTCCCTCTATGACGCCGCAGCCAGCGACGTCGCAGAGGAGGAACACCGTGAATCCCGCCGACTATCGCAAGACCCCCGAGGCGCTCCGCCGCCTCACCGACGCGCAGTACCGCGTCACGCAGGAGGACGGCACCGAGCCGCCCTTCCGCAATCCGTACTGGAACAACCACGAGCCCGGCATCTATGTCGACGTCGTTTCGGGCCAGCCCCTGTTCTCGTCCGTCGACAAGTACGAGAGCGGAACCGGATGGCCGAGCTTCACGCGGCCGATCGAGCCAGATGCCGTCACCACCAAGAGCGACCGCAGCCTGTGGATGAGCCGCACCGAGGTGCGCTCGTCCGGCGCCGACAGCCACCTCGGGCATGTCTTCGACGACGGCCCCCGAGAGGCCGGGGGCCTGAGATACTGCATGAACTCGGCCGCACTGCGCTTCGTCCCCGCCTCCGACCTGGAGGCCGAGGGCTACGGCGACTACCGACACCTCTTCCCCCGCGAGAATCAGGAGCACGCATCATGACCAGCGGTCCCTTCGACACCGGCGAGATCACCCGCACCCCCGGCACCGAGACGGCGGTCCTCGCCGGCGGATGCTTCTGGGGCATGGAGGACCTCATCCGCCGCCAGCCCGGCGTGCTGCAGACGCGCGTCGGCTACACCGGCGGCGAGAACGCCCACGCCACGTACCGCAAGCACCCCGGGCACGCCGAGGCGGTGGAGATCGTCTTCGATCCGACGCAGACGACCTACCGCGACATCCTGGCGTTCTTCTTCCAGATCCACGACCCGTCCACGAAGGACCGCCAGGGCAACGACATCGGCACGAGCTACCGCTCGGCGATCTTCCCGCTCACGCCCGAGCAGGAGCAGGTCGCTCGCGACACGATCGCCGACGTCGACGCCAGCGGACTGTGGCCGGGCAAGGCCGTCACCACGATCGAGCCCGCGGGGCCGTTCTGGGAGGCCGAGCCGGAGCACCAGGACTACCTCCTGCGCATCCCGAACGGGTACACCTGTCACTTCCCGCGGGCCGGGTGGGTGCTGCCCAAGCGCGCCGACGCCAACGCTTGAGCACGGAATCCGGATGCCGCGTCCCACGTGGGGCGCGGCATCCGCCGTCTCCCGCACTCGCGGCCCGGCACGCCCCCGCGCCGGGTTCCCCCTTCGTCATCAACTCGTCAGCTTCGTGATCTCCGCCGCTGTCAGCGCACGGTTGTAGATGCGCACGTCGTCGATCGATCCTTTGAAGCCGTGATTGCCGGTCTGATCGTTCCCGATCACGGTCCCGCCGGCAGGCGTGGCGGGCGCAGCGCCGCTCTGGCTGATCGGCGAGCTGACACCGTTGATATAGAGCACCCAGGTGCCGTTTCGCCGCACAGCGGCCAGGTGCGTCCACTGACCGCTGGTCAGCGCCGTCTGGGAGGCGGCGACCGCGTTGCCGGCGACGAGGATCGACACCCTGTTGCTGTCTGCCTGATTCAGGAAGAGTGCATATCCGCTCGACGCGGTGTTGCCGTTCACAAGGATCATCTGGTGCGCTGTCGTGGCGCCGCTCCACTTGACCCACGCGGACAGCGTGACGTTGTCAGCCGCAGTGCTCGCCAGGCCCGCCGTCGCCTTCGCGCCGCTGGACCCGTCGAGGGTGAGCGACGCCCCGCCTTCCTTGGGTGCTGTCGAACTGTAGCCGGCCGTTCCCGCCAGCGTGGCATCGAGGTCGTTGGCACTGTTGTCGCTGGCGTTGTCGTTGAAGCCCCACATGGCGCGGTAGTCCGCCGGGCGTCCGTTCACCGCCGAGAACACCTGAATCTCGGAGAGGCCGTTGTTGGAGCCGGTCCCGCCCGCTGCCTGGAACCTCACCCAGGTGACCGTCTTCTCGGGGAACGTGACCACCTTGGCCGCTCCTGCAGGGTCGATGCCGGTGACCGCGACGCTCGTGCCGTCGCTGAAGGTCAACGTGCCCCCGTTGATGTCATCAGTGGCGTTCACTCGGTCGAAGAGAACTACTCGGTCGACAGCCTGCGAGGATGACCAGTCGAGCTGTATCCACGGGTTGACCTGGCCGAGGGATGCCCACTCCCCCGTGATGTTCTGGCCGATGATCCCGTCTGTGGCCTTGGCCGGCACGTAGGTCGCGTTGAACTGCGACGAAGCGGTCACGGTGGCCGACGGCGCCACATTGGTGGGCGGCGCCACGTGTTCGCCGTAGACCCTCATCTCGGAGAGACCGTTGTTCACGCCCGTCCCACCCGCGACCTGGAACGTCACCCATGTGACCGTCTTCTCGGGGAACGCGACCTCACGCGGCGCCCCGGCACCGTCGATCCCCGACACCTCGATGCTCGTCCCATCACTGAACGAGAGCGTCCCGCCGTTCACATTGTCGGACCCGTTGACGCGGTCGTAGAGCACGACGCCTTCGATCTTTCGGGAAGACGGCCACTCGAGCTTGAGCCACGGATTTGTCTGGTTCAGCGCTGCCCACTCGCCGGTGCCGTTCGCGCCGATGACGTTGTCGATGGCCTTGGCGGCCGCGTAGTTCGCGTTGTACTGGGACGACGCGGAAGCAGTCGCGTCGGGGGCGATGTTCGGTGGAAGGTCGAAGACCTGGATCTCGGAGAGACCGTTGTTGACTCCGGTTCCGCCCGATGCCTGGAACTTCACCCAATCGACCGTCTTGTCGGGGAACTCGATGTGCTTGGCGCCACCGTTCACCGGGACCGCGGCGACCTGAACGCTCGTGCCGTCGCTGAAAGTGAGGACGCCGCCGTTGATGTTCTCGGAGCCGTGCGTGCGGTCATAGAGGACCACGGTGTTGATGGTCTTCGTCGTCGGCCACGCGAGCTTGATCCAGGGGTTCGCCTCGCCGGAGGACACCCACTCGCCATTCCCGTACGCGCCGACCACGTCATCGGTCGCACGCCCGGGCGTCGCGCCGTCGTGCAGAGAGGACGATGCGGTCACGCTTGCGCCGAGTGCGTAGTTCGCACGCGGGAGCACGTCCTTGCCCCACACGGTCACCTCGAGAAGGTCGATCCCACCTGATCCCTTCGCGCCCTCTTCGAAGAGCAGCCTCACGTAGCGGCCCTCGGCACCGAGCGTGACTTCTGTCGGCTCGATCGCGCTGTAGCCGCCGTCGACGGGAACGTTGACGGACGCGGGGATGACTGTCGTCCATGCGACGCCGTCGTCGCTCACCTGGTAGGTCACGGACTTCGGCAGATTCACGTAGTGATCGTTGCGGTGATTGAAGTGCACGTCCAGGGAGGCGATCCTCTGTGTCGTGCCGAGGTCGACCTGCCACCACGCACCGGTGGTGGAGCTCGCCTTCCACTTCGAGCCGTCGCCGCCGTCTGCCGGATACGCGACACCGTCGTTGGCCTTCGATGCCCCGAAGCCGCTGGCTGCGCCGCTCGACGTCGCTGCCTTCCCGACGCTGACGATTCGCTCGTCGGTGATGTCGAGACTCACTTTGTTCGTCGTCACGCTCTCGCCGTCTTGAGACACTGTGGCCCAGACTGCCACCCGCTGGGGAGAGGTCACCGAGGTCTTCGCGGTGACGACGCCGCCGCTGGTGATGTCGACCAGGTCCGGCTTGTCCGTCTCGTAGGTGACCGTGGCCTGCGTGATGTCGAGCTTCCCACCGCGCTCCCCGCGGCCTTCGATGGTCATCGTCGCGGAGGCGTTCTGGTGGTAGAGCTTCCCGAAGTAGGCCTCCTTGCCGTCGAGTCGCGCGACGGCACCGATCATGGTGTCGGTGACGCGGATGGCATTCCCCGCTGTCACCTCGACGGTGATGCTGTCGGACTTCGTGACTCCGTCATACTCGACCTCGGCCGTGATACTCGCGTCACCCTGGCCGACGGCCGTGACGACACCCGCCGAGCTCACTGTCGCCACCGCCGAATCGTCCGTGGAGTAGGAGACGCTCGCACGTTCCCCGTCCGTGAGGTCCGCCTTCAGAGCGATGTACTCGTTGAGGTATCCCTCGACAGCGACCTTGGCGGTCGAGGGGCCGGTCTCCGTCGCGGTCGCCTTCACCGAGGTCAGGGGGTAGCCCGTGAACGCCTTGTCCGTCTCGATCCTGATGATGGTGTCGATCGGATCGATGACCACGCCCGTGGTGGTGATCGTCACGTTCGAGCCCGTCTGAGTGAAGGGGAGGCTCGGTCCGTTCAGGACCGACACGTCGGTGACCGTGTCGGCGACCGGGCCCACCGTGACGGAGTCGCCCCCGGGCATGCCGGTCTTGCTGATCGGCGCTGGCGCGTCGAGGACGTGCATGTAGATCACGTTGTCGCGGTGCGTGGAGAATCCCCAGTTCGAGGCGGCGAGCGGACCCGGCTCCGTCCCCGTGAGTGCTTCGAGTCGCGAGTTGATCCACGTTGCGTAACCGTCGTGCATGTCGATGAACTTCTGAGCGTCTTCCGGGAACGCGGTCAGCGGCGAGGAGGGGTTCGCCCCGCCCCCCGAACCACGTGCCATGGTGATCGCCTGATCGAAGTCGGCCATCTGACCGGTCGCGATCTCGACGATGTGCGCCTTGGCGAAGTTCCTCCAGTCATCGCGCACCTGCCAGCCGTGGTACGGCCGCCAGAGGTCCAGCGTCGTGGTGAACGGGTGGCGCCATGCGTCGATGACGGTGAACTTGTTGTCGGGCGTCGCCCACGGCTGCGCGGTCCCCAGCGCGTTGTCCCAATACCGGACGTTCTCGGTCACCTTCAGGTCGGTGTCGCCCTGCTCGGGAACATCATTCGAGAGAATGACGGCGTCGTCGCCATAGGCGCGGACGATGCTGTACATCGCGTCGAGGTTTCCGCGATTGTGTGGATTGCCGTCGAAGAACCACTGTCGGGGGTTGTCGTAGCGGGTGATCAGGTCTTCGATGTCCCGGGCGAACCCGCTCGATGTGAAGTGCTTGTTTCCCGCGCCCTCGGACGGGTAGTACATGCCCCAGCGGATGCCATGTCGCTTCACGGCTTCCATGTAGGGCGTGATGTAGTCCGCGGTCGGCGCCGCCTGGTGATACGAAGGCCACCAGACCGAGGACTGCTGGCCGGCTTCGAAATACACCGCGCCGATCCCCTGCTGCTTCATGCGCTCCGCCCACAGGTCCGCGGAGAAGTTCGGGTCGAAGGTCGCCGTGTACGCGGCGCCGGCGGAGACGAGGGCAACCTGCCCCGCGTGCTGGATCCACGCGTTCGGTCGCTCTTTCACCACGATCGTGAAGCTCTTGCTGGCGGTGTCCGCCGCACCGTCGGTGACGCGGACGGTGAAGGTGTACTCACCCGGGTCTGCCGAGACCGTGCCATCGATGGTTCCGTCGCTGGCGAGCGTCAGCCCGCTCGGGAGGGTGCCGCCGGTGATCGCCCACGTGTAGCCGGGCGTCCCGCCCTGCCCGTAGAAGCGGAACTTCGATGCCTGGGGGCGCCACGTCTGCGTGCCCCGATTCGACGTGGTCCACACGTACGGCCACTCGGTGTACGCCGTCGGCATGTCATTCGCTGTGAAGGACAGCCCCTTGGTGTTGATTCCGAGCGCGCCCCCGCCGGGCTGCGTCGAGTAGGTGAGACCCGTGACGGCATCCCCGTTCGCGTCGGTGATGCGCGCGTAGAACCCCCAGAAGTAGGCGCGAGTCTTCACCTGCTTCACAAGCACCCGGTTCCAGCCGTTCGTCAACGAGATGTCGTAGCTGGAGGTGTCCTTATGCGCCTCGACGGCGGTCGAAAGTGCGCCCACGGAGGTCCCGTTGATCCACACTTCGTGCGTTCCGCTCGATCCGATCCTGAACTTCGCCGACTGGGCCGTGGAGCTGTGGACATAGACCACTGCATAGGCCACCATGTCGTCGGCAACGGCTTTGCCCTGCTTGATCTTGAAGTGACCATAGAGGTCCTGATAGTCGTCGAGGTTGCGGTTGTAGAGGCGGTCGTCGAAGTACTGCCACTCGGCTCCGCCGATGTCTTCACCCTCACTCGGGCTCGTCGCCGGGTCGGCCTGGATCGAACCGGCGAACGGCCCGGCCAGGAGCCAGGTGTTGATGTACGGTGCGTTTCCGCTCGCGTACGCGGCCTGGGCCGTCTCCGCGCGGAACGGAAGCGGGACAACCAGCAGCGACACCAGCAGGGCGAGGATGGCGATCCTCGCGGTCGTCGATGAAATACGCATCATTCGCCTTTCAGCGTCGTGCACAGAGCAGCGTTGATCTTTACACCGCGATCTATTGCTACGAACTATGCGAGATCGGCGTCGGGGCGCCGGGCTCTGCGCCCTGTTCGCGACATAGCCGCATTCACAGCATTGTGATAGTGGCCTGAAGGGATTGTCAACATTTCTTTCTTATTCATCGGCGGTGATAGATACGATCTATCGGAGTATCCTGACGTGGAGTACGCAGGGAAAGAGGTGGAGGACATGCCCCCGCACGACATCGCCGTCGAGGCATCCGGCGACTCCCCCGGCTACCGGCCGGGCTACCTCGTCGCCGCAGACCGCATCCTCGACCTCATCGCATCGCATCAGCTCGGGCCAGGTGACCGTCTGCCTACCGAGCGGGCGCTTGCGCAGTCGCTCGGAATGAGCTGGTCGGTGGTGCGTGAGGCGATCAAGGTCCTCTCAGCCGTCGGTCGACTGTCCGTCGAGAAGGGTCGCGGCATCTATGTGGCCGACGCCCCTCACTCCATCTGGAGCGACTCATTCGCTCACTTCAGGCCGACCGACCCCGAGCAGATCCACTCCCTCTTCGAGATTCGCGTCGCTCTCGAAGAGCTCTCCGTCCGCCTTGCCTGCGAGCGGGCCGCCCCCGCGCAGGTGCAGGCGATCGCATCAGCCGCTGCCGAGACCATGACGGCGGCGGGCTCGGGGAACACCGTGAAGTTCGCCGTCGCGGATGCCGCGTTCCACCGGAGCATCGCCGTCGCCGGAGGCAACGAGTATCTCGTGAGCATGCTGACCGGAGTGCAGCAGCTTCACGAGCGCATGAGCGTCGTGGCGCTCGAAGGTCTCGCTGCCGGTCCGCTTGCGGCGGCCGCTGCACAGCATCGAGCCATCGCCGACGCCGTAAGTGTCGGCGATGCAGCACGAGCAGCGACGCTCCTCGTCGATCACATTCAGACGGCACGGCGCCAGGTGCAGCAGGCCATCCGCGAGCGGGTGTTCTCCGCCTCGTCTTGAGCAGTCAGCGCCGGCCGAGACCCGACAGCACGGCGTGCACCAGCGGAAGCAGCGACACCGCCATGAGAACGGTGCCGAACACCTCTTCGTCGGCGCGCAGCACCGCACCGGCGATGAAGAAGCCGGCGAACAGCACCGCCGACACCGCGCGACGCGCCACCCGGTCCAGCGACCGCATGCGCTGCTCCACGCGCGGCGAATCGACGGAGAGCCTGCCCTCCTCGGCTCTGGTGACGAGGTCGTCGACGCGGCGCGGGAGTCGTGCGGCGATGGCGGCGACAGACACCGCCTCCTTCGCGAACGCCCGGGCGACGTTCCCCCGCTCGTCGCGCATGAGCTGCCCGGCGTAGGGCTCGACGGCGTCCCACATGTTGAAGTCCGGCTCGAGCGAGCTGCACATGCCGGACGTCAGCGAGACCGCCCGCACGATGAGCAGGAAGTTCTCCGGCAGCTGGAACGGCAGCGACCGGATCACGTCGCCGAACTCGCGCGCGAACGCCTGGAACTCGCGGGGATCGACCTGCTGCAGTTCCGCGAACCCCATCCCGCCGAACCGCGCGAACAAGGCGGTCATCGCCCGTTCGAGCTCGACCGTGTCGGCGGAGGGAAGGAGGACCCCGACGTCGCGGATGCTGTCGACGAGCTGCTTGCCGTTGCGGGACGCGACCGCGATGACGACCTGCTGAAGGTCGCGGCGCAGCCGGTCGGGAACCTCGCCCATCATGCCGAAGTCGATGAACGTGAGGTGCCACGGGCGCTCCGCGCCGGGAGTCGGCGTGACGAAGATGTTGCCGGGGTGCGGGTCGGCGTGGAAGTACCCGTCGCGGAACAGCTGATCGAACATGACGGTCGCGAACTCGCTCGCGACGTCCGCCGGCTCGATGCCGGCAGCTCGGAGGCCTTCGACGTCGTTGATCTTGATGGCCGTGACGTCGGCGAGCGTCAGCACGCGCCGGGTCGAGCGCTCCCAGGCCACTTCGGGAGCCTCGACGCGGACATCCCCCACGAAGTTCTCGGCGAACCGCACCGCGTTGCGGGCTTCGTGCTGGTAGTCGATCTCCTCGTAGCTCGTGTGGGCGAACTCCTCGATGAGGATCGGCAGGTCGACGTGATCCCGCACGATGCCGACACGGCTCAGCCACCGGGCCACGCGCCGGAGCGCGGCGAGGTCGACCTCGACGATCTGCTCGATCCCCGGGCGCTGCACCTTCACCACGACGTCCGTGAATCCCGTCTCGGCGGCATCGTCCGGTCTCAGCCGTGCGCGGTGCGCTTGGCCGAGGGATGCCGCCGCCACCGGCAGCGGGTCGATCCACGCGTACGCCGACTCGAGCGCGACGCCCAGCTCGGCCTCGGCGAGACGCCGGATGGCGTCGAACTCGACGGGCGGGACTTCGTCCTGCAGTCCTTCGAGCTCTTTCGTGATCTCGGGGGGCAGCACGTCGAGGCGGGATGACATGAACTGCCCGACCTTGATCATGAGCCCGCCCAGCGAGACGGCCAGGCCGTGGAAGTTCTGCGCGAGCCCGGTCAGGCGGCGAGCACGGCCCCGCGCGGCCCAACGCCCCAGTCCGATGCGGGGGAGGAACAGCTCGTACCACCACGCCTGCGCCATATAGCGCGCGGCGAACCGGAGGATCCGTCGGTAGCGCGCGCGCGACGTCCCGGCGTCGGCCATCGAATCTCCCTGGATCGGGAACCGATCGGACCGGCGTTCCGGCGGCACCAATCAGTCCTGGGCGAGGATGGAGTAGAGCTTACGGCGTGCCTCGTCGAGGACCTCGACCGCCTGCTGCACCTGCTCGGGCGAACCGCTCGTTGCGACCTGCGCGGCGGCCTGCGCGAGCTTCGCGCCGGCCCTGGGCAGCACCGTGGCGCGAGCGGCGTCCTTGCGACCGGGCGCCTCCCACGGCGCCGAGCGCCCCTCGGTCGATCCGACCTCGGCGCGTCCCGCCTCGGTGAGCGAGTAGGTCTTCCTGCCGTTGGACTCTTCGGCTGTGATCAGCCCCTCGTCGGCGAGCAGCTGCAGCGTCGGGTACACCGAGCCGGGGCTCGGCTTCCAGGTGCCGCCGCTGCGCTCCTCGATCTCGCTGATGATCTGGTAGCCGTGCATGGGCCGGTCGGCGAGGACGGTCAGGACGGCCGTGCGGACGTCGCCGCGCGACATCCGGGGCGTCATGACCTTCTGCTCGAACATGTCGCGCAACTGGTCCATCGCCTCCCACAGACCGCCGCCGGGTCGCCCCGCGCCCTGGCCGCGCGGGCCGAACCAATCTCCTGTGAACGAATCGCTCATGACGACCTCCTGAGGTGGATCGCCGATATACCGGCGATACTCAACGATATATCGTCGATCTGCTCGTGACTAGAGGTCACCAGTCCTCCTCGACCGGCTGGCGCAGAATCGTGCGGAGCTTCTCGGGCGCCGAGCGCCGAGGATCCGCGAGATAGATCTCGTGGTGCACGCCGCGCATCCGCAGGCCCTCCCCCGGGATGAAGTCGTGGTGCATGGCGTCCAGCACGGGGCCCTCGTCGTCATAGGAGCCGACATGCAGCGTCTGCACGCACCGGCCCTCCTCCAGCGAAGCGAGCCTGAGGGTGTCGAGTGCGGGCAGGTCGCCCTTCGCGCCGGCGGCATCGCGGGCCTGCTCGACCTGTTCGGGACCCAGCCATTCCGGCACGAGGATCATCATCGTCCAGCTCCACCGCGACTTGTCGCGCGCCGTCGTGAACGTCGACATGTCGTCCGACCACCACAGGCCCTCGAGGGGCATGACGACGTAATCGCGGCCGAGATCGTTCCTGCTCAGGAACTTGAGCTTGTAGGAGACGCCGTAGAGCGCCGATACCGCCTCGCTGTAGGACCGCGCAGCGTTCGGGTCGCCATGACCGTCCACCATCAGGTATCGCAGGGACGGTACGTCGATGATCTCGAACCGGCCGCGGGGCGCCGTGTACGACGGGATCTGCTTCTTGAGGTCGACCTTCACGCGGCGCTCCTTCTTCGAGCGTCACCTTAGCGACAGCATCCGACGAATACCTCCCATCGCCGCGAAATGCAAGGGGCGTGCATCCCGCCCGGCGCCGGGCAAGGTTAGGAGCATGACGCAGATCATCGAGACCATCGACGTAGACGTCCCCGTGACCACCGCCTACAACCAGTGGACGCAGTTCGAGAGCTTCCCCCACTTCCTCGAAGAGGTGGAGTCCATCACCCAGCTCGACGACACGCACACCCACTGGAAGGTGAAGGTCGGCCCGTTCGAGCGCGAGTTCGACGCCGAGATCACCGAGCAGCACCCCGACGAGCGTGTCGCGTGGCGCAGCGAGGGCGGGGACACCGCTCACGCCGGCGTCGTGACCTTCCACAAGCTCGACGAGAATCAGTCCCGCGTCACCGTGCAGATCGACTGGGAGCCGACCGACGCGATCGAGAAGCTCGGTGCGCTGGTCGGCGCCGGCAAGCACGCTGTGAAGAAGGATCTCGAGAACTTCAAGGAGTTCATCGAGAAGACCCGTCACGAGACGGGCGCCTGGCGCGGCGACGTCCCCCGCTGACCCGGAGACAACGGATGCCTCGGCCCCGCGCGATGCCGGGGGTCGGGGCATCCGTCTTCCCTCCCGCTCGACCGCGTCGGAGGCTCCGGCCACACTGGAGCACATGACCACGCCGTGGGTGCTGCACGTCGACCTCGACCAGTTCATCGCGGCGGTCGAAGTCCTCCGCCGCCCCGAGCTGGCCGGGAAGCCCGTGATCGTCGGCGGACGCGGCGATCCGACGGAGCGGGCGGTCGTCTCGACGGCGTCGTACGAGGCGCGCGCGTTCGGCGTGGGGTCGGGCATGCCGCTTCGCATCGCCGCCCGCAAGGCGCCGGACGCGATCATCCTGCCCGTGGACGCGCCCGCATACACTGCGGCGTCCGAGGAGGTCATGGCGACGCTCCGCGAGCAGCCGGGCGCCGTGGTCCAGGTCCTCGGCTGGGACGAGGCGTTCGTGGGCGTGCAGACCGAAGACCCGGAAGCCTTCGCCCGGGAGCTCCAGACCGCGGTCCTGGAGCGGACGCAGCTGCACTGCAGCGTGGGGATCGGCGATACCCTCGTGCGCGCCAAGAACGCGACGGACTTCGGCAAGCCACGGGGAACCTTCCGACTCACGGCCGACAACTGGCTCGAGGTGATGGGCGAACGCCCGACGATCGCCCTGTGGGGAGTGGGCAGCAAGATCTCCAAGCGGCTGGCGGCCCTCGGCATCCAGACGGTCGACGACCTGGCGCGTGCGGATCCCGAGATCCTCGCGGGCGAGTTCGGTCCGAAGATGGGTCCGTGGTACCGCCAGCTCGGGCGTGGTGACGGGTCGGCGGTCGTCGACGACACGCCGTGGGTCGCGCGCGGGCACGGGCGCGAGACGACCTTCCAGCAGAACATCGTGGAGCGCGCCGACGTGGAGGCTGCGGCACGCGAACTGCTCACGCAGGTGCTGGCGGACGTGGCCGCCGAGGGCCGGCCGGTCGTCGGCGTGGGCCTCAAGATCCGGTACGCCCCGTTCGTCACCAAGACGCTCGTGCACAAGATCCCGGCGACGTTCGACCGTGACACGGTCATCGCCGAGACGATGAAGCTCGTCGACCGTATCGAGCCGGGCAGACCCCTCCGGCTGCTCGGTGTGCGCGCCGAGATGGCCATGCCCGACGATGCGCGAGAGGGGCACACGCCGATGCGCGGCGGGTGGTGAACGCGCGGTAGTGGAAAGCGGGTGCCGCATCCGCTACTCTTCGAGCCAGGACGCGGTGTGGGAACCGTGTCATTCACTCAACTGGGGATGAGATGAGCGAAGACACTCGTCTGGGGATGCAGCCTCCCGGCTGGCTCTACGACAGCGAAACGGGACAGACGCGCTGGTGGAACGGCGTGCGCTGGACCGACCATGCCAAGCCGCTGGACCCGGTGGTGCGCACCGGCTCCGTGCCCTCGGCACCGTACGCGGCGGCGATGACGGCCTCGGCGGTGCCGTCGTCGAAGAACGGGCCGGCGAAGGCCGCGCTCGTGCTCCTCCTGCTCGCCGTCCTCGGCGTCGCGGGCCTCATTTGGCTCGCGAGCGGCATGGATCCGACCGTCGCGGCCGTCGCCGGGCTCGCGCAGATCGGCCTGGTCGTCGCCGCGTTCGTCCTGTCGATCGTCGGCCTCGTCCTGGCGATCGTGCGGCCGACGCGCAAGCGCGAGGCGATCTTCGGACTGGTCCTGTCCGCACTCCTCCTCGGCTTCATGGTGTTCCGCATCCTGACGGCTCCCGCCACGATCGACAGCGCCGCGCTCGAGGGCGAGATCGAAGCGTGGGCCCTCGAGCAGACCGGCGAGGTCACTCAGGTCACGTGCCCCGCGAACCCGCCGACCGCGACCGGGGCGCTCTTCACCTGCACGGCCGTGGGGGCCAGCGGCACGACGTGGGCCGTCGCGGTCAACGTCGCCGACGACACCCTCACGTGGGACGTCGCGCCGTAGCGTCGACGGAACGGCGGGGAGGCATCCGCTCACCCGGATAACATCGGCGAGCCCGGCGGCGACTACGCGACCGCCGTCATGTGACGCGAACGAGGGTGCGCTGCCACCCGGTCGAGCCGTCCGGCGCGATGGGCGAGCGCTCTTCGACCTGGACCTCGCCGTCGCGGTCGACAGCGCGGACGGTGACGTTGTGGGTGCCGGGCGTCGCGTCCCACTCGAGCACCCATTGCACCCAGGTGTCGTCGTTCACCGCCGCCGACAGCGTCGCCGGCTGCCAGTCGAGATCGTCGATCTTCACTTCGACGCGCTCGATGCCGACGGTCTGCGCCCATGCGACCCCCGCGAGGGCGACGGTGCCGGCCTCGACCGGCTGACCCGTGCGGGGGGTGTCGAGCCGCGACGAGAACTTGATGGGCGCTTTCGCGCTGTACCCGCGCGGGGTCCAGTACGCCTCGTCCGCCGCGAACGTGGTGATCTTGAGCTCGGTGAGCCACTTGGTCGCCGACACATAGCCGTACAGCCCGGGCACGACCATCCGCACCGGGAATCCATGTTCGAGCGGCAGAGGCTCGCCGTTCATGCCCACCGCGAGGATGGCGTCGCGCCCGGCGTCGGTGAGCGTCTCCAGCGGGGTGCTGGCCGTGAACCCGTCGACGCTGCGCGAGAGCACCATGTCGGCGGCGGACTGCGGTCCTGCGAGCGCCAGCACATCGCGCACCGGGACTCCCAGCCACTTCGCCGTGCCGACGAGACTGCCGCCGACCTCGTTCGAGACGCACGTGAGTGTGATCGAGTACTCGTCGAGCCCCATCGCGAGAAGGTCCTCGAACGTCAGCTCCACCCGCCGGTCCACGAGCCCGTCGATCGTCAGCCGCCAGTCGGCCGGGTCGACCGACGGCACCGTGAGGGCGGTGTCGACGCGGTAGAAGTCCGCATTCGGCGTGTACAGCGGCGTGATCCCCGGCACGTCGAGCTCTGCGCCCGCGGGCACCGTGACCCTCGAGGCCGGAGCGGGCAGCTTCAGCGCCTTGCGGACGGCCGCGATGGACGTCGTGGTCACGTTGGCGACGCGCGCTCCGATCCCGATGAGGACAGCGGATGCCCCGGCGATCGTCAGCACCTGGAAGAAGCCGCGACGGCCCATCCCGCTCGGCTCAGCGGTCGTGGCAGGCGCAGCGGTGGCGGCATCCGCCGGCTCGCTCCCCGCAACAGCCGCGGCAGCCGCCCAGCCCCGCAGCCTGCGGATTGCCAGGACGAGCACGAGCGAGCCCGCTGCGGTGCCCACGAGTGGGGGCAGCCAGGAGAGCGGCGTCGCACCGGCGCGCGTCACGATCGCCGCGATCGACAGTGCTCCGGCGATGGCGAGCGCGACGACTCCGAGCGGGGGCCGCACGAACTGCAGCACACCCGCGGCGGCGGCGGCGATCACCACGGCGATCCCGAGCCCGACGAGGAGCACCGGCTTGTCGGCCTCGCCGAAGGCGGCGATCGCGAACTCCTTCAGCGGCTGCGGGACGATGTCGATGACGAAGGATCCGACGGCGAGGATGGGGCTGCTCTCGCGAGCGACGATCAGAGCGACGAGCTCAGCGGTCGCGAGGAACACGGCGGCGCTCACCACTCCCGCCAGCGCGCTCCACGCGATGAATCTCCCCCTGCGCCGTTGCGCCATCTGCCGGACCTCCGCTCACAGGACTGTTCGGCACGGACGGCCGGACGGATTGCGTGTATCTCACGCGCTCGCGCGCACTCCTCTCACTGAGGGCGGTGCGGGACCGTCCCATCTGACCGGGGGGTCGAGCATGAGAGTTCCCATCCAGAAGGTGCCGATCGACGTTCGCCGCCGCGCCGCACGCGCGGTCGCGACGATGACCGTCGAGCACCTGTTTCCACGCGGCGATCGAAAGCCGCCACGACCGTCCTTCGGGACAGAGGCCACGCCCGTCTACCGGCCCGACGTCGACGACGTCGCTTACTGGGAGATCGAGCTCGAGGGCGTGCGCACCGCACTGCCGCTCGAGGAGGGTGAGGCGAAGGAGTTCGACCGCGGCTTCATCCTCATCGCGACCGGCGGCCATGATGTGCCAGTGCCGCATTTCAGTCTCGATGTGGCGCCGCCCAGCCGGCAGCTGGAAGCGCGTGACGGCGCACTGACCCGGGTCGTGAAGCTGGACGCCCTCGCGTACGCCTCCGAGGACGACAACGGCACGATGCTGGCGCACATCGGCACGATGCCGCCCAAGCTCGAGAACGTGCCCGCCCAGGCGCCGAAGGCGCTTCCAGCGGGATGGGCGACGACGGGGCCCGAGACCGGCGACTTCCCCGAGGACGGCGACAAAGCCGCGACCGTGAAGCTGCGGCGCTCGCGTGAGAAGCGGCCGTTCGCCGACTACGGCTCCTGGCGCTCGTGGGAGGAGTGCAAGAAGGGATACGCCGACTCCTACCGCCTGCACCTCGAAGCGCTGGCGCAGCGGGCGAGCGGGCCGTGGCGGGTGGAGGAGCTCACCGAGAAGTTCGGCCAGGGCATCCGCTCGGGCGAGACGTTCACGGTGCTGCTGCTCGAGGAGGGCGCTTTCGACCTCGCCGGTCCCGGCGCACAGTACGTGGCCTTCGAGTTCGACGGCGGGGCGAATCCGCCTCGCCTCGAACTGACGCCGAAGGCCGACGCCACGGTGCGCGACACGTCGTTCGAGGTGCAGCTGTCCTACGGCAGCGGCGAGCGGGAGTCGCTCACGTTCTTCATCGTCCCGGAGGATGCACCGACGATCGTGCGACCGTCGTCTTCGACGCTCGGGCCCGTGTTCGGGGGTGAGCAGCGATGAGCTGGAACTACTTCTGGGCCGGTTCGGCCGGCGACCAGCCGCGCTACAACCAGTTCACCTACGGCGGATGCGCCGTGGGCTGCGGGCCGGTCGCGTGGGCGATCCTCTTCGCGTGGGCCGATCGGCAGGCCGCCGGCGGGAATGCCTACTGGGCGGGGCGCAACGGCCTCTACCGGGTGGGCGGGGGACGCGGTGCCGACGCCGTCGCCCCGATCGCGCAGGACGCCGGCGTCAACGCGATGATCACCGAGCTGCACCACGCCGTCGGCACGTTCTGCGCCTTCGGGTCAGGCGCCACGACGCCGTGGGACATGCCCGGCGCGTGGCGGTATGTCAACGGCCGCAGCTACACGCGGCTCAGCACGCACTGGAACACGTTCGGAGTCCATGAGACGCGGCTGGCGAACTACGCCGCGGAGTCGATCGCATACCGGCGCACGCCCGCCGTCATCGGCACCGGGTGGCTGAGCCACTACCCGGTCGCGTGGGGCTACGCCTGGCAGCGGCGCGTCGTACGCCACTCCTTCCTCTGGTGGAGCTGGGAGGAGACTGTCACCGACACCGCCTTCTACGTCAACCAGGGCTGGGGCGGCGGCGGCAACGGCGAGTGGATCGACGCGGGCACCTGGTTCGCCGGCGAGATCTACCCGTAGGGCACCCGACCGCACGCACGGAATTCGGGGCCGTGCGAGCGGGCCGGGCCGGGGCCGCGGCATCCGTCACCATCACGGACGGGTGCCGCGGCTTTCACCGCGGCGTGAGCTCGGGTGTGAGCGCCTCGCGCTCGTCGAAGACGAAGCACTCGCCCGTCCAGTGATCGCCGCCGACGTGCTCGAACCAGCCGAGGATGCCGCCCTCGAGCTGCACCGCGTCGATCCCGGTCTCGCGAAGGTGGATGGCGGCCTTCTCGCAGCGGATGCCGCCGGTGCAGAAGCTCACGACCGTCTTGCCCTCGAGCTGCGCACGATGGGCGGTCGCGGCATCGGGGAACTGCGTGAACCGCTCGATGCGCCAGTCGATCGCGCCCGCGAACGTTCCGTAGTCGACCTCGAACGCATTCCGCGTGTCGAGCAGCACGACCTCGCGACCGGCATCGTCATGCCCCTGATCGAGCCAGCGGCGCAGGTCCGCCGGCGCGACGGCCGGCGCGCGTGCCTCCTCGGGCCGGATCGCCGGGCGGTCCATGCGGATGATCTCCCGCTTGAGCTTGACGAGGAGCTTGCGGAAGGGCTGAGCGTCGGACCAGCTCTCCTTCGCGGCGAGCGGGGCGAAACGGGGGTCGGCACGCAGTCCGTCGAGGAAGGCGCGGACGGATTCCTCGTCGCCGGCGAGGAAGAGATTGATGCCCTCCTCGGCGAGGAGGATCGTGCCCTTCAGGCCCAGCGCCGCAGCGCGCGCACGGAGCACCGGGCGCAGCGTCTCGCGGTCGTCGATCCGCGTGAACAGATAGGCCGAGACGTTCAGAACGGATGCCACGGCTCCACCCTACGATCGCGGGAATGCCCCGCCGAACCGATCAGGCCGTCGGGAGGAATGCGACCGCCCGCACCGGGGCGCCGTCGCCGGCGAGACGGAGAGGGAAGAAGCCGACGCGCACCCGGTCGGGCACGGCGTCGAGCCCGCGCACGTTCTCGACGATCAGGGCGTCGTTGCCGAGCACGGCGGCGTGCACAGGGAAGTCCGCCGACGCGGGATCGGTCGCGTCGGGGCTCAGCGTGTCGACCGCGAGGACCCGCATGCCGCGGCGAAGCAGTTCCCGCGCCGCGTCGGCGGACAGGGACGGATGCCGCGTCCGCCGCTCGTCGTGGAACCACTGCGACCAGCCCGTATCGACCAGGACGATCGGCGGCAGCTTCTCCGGCAGCTCGGCGGCTGCCCGGAGTCGTGCCCAGCCGAGCACCTCCCCCGCGACGGCGTCGCGCACCCGCACGACGATCGCATCGCCGAAGAGCTCGGACAGCGACACGTCCGCCATCGTCCGGCCGCCCGCGATCGTGTGCGAGGGCGCGTCGACGTGGGTGCCGGTGTGCGACCCCAGGTGCAGCGCCGTCACATCCACCCCGTCGGCGCCGATCGAGAGGGCCGGACCGATGGCGACCTCCGGATCGCCCGGATAGACGGGCATTCCGTGCTCGATCGGGTGGCTGAGATCGACGAGCACGCCGACCGGCGCCGCGACGGCCGGCGCCGCCTGGTCAGCGGGCATCGACGGTTTCGCTGAGGTTGCGGGCCGGCGCGAACCCGTCCTTCGCCCGGCCCGGCAGCGACACGAGCAGGTAGAGCGCGAAGGTCACCACGAACGTCGGCACCGTCGCCCCGAACGGCAGCGGCCATACGTACGCCCAGACGTAGGCGAGCACCGCACCGACGACCCAGGCACCGACGGCGAGCCAGTTGACGCCGCCCGTGTACCAGTAGCGTCCGCCCTGGGGGCGCAGGATGTCCGGCTCGTACGAGCCGCGCTTGATCAGGTAGTAGTCGACGATCATGATCGCGAACACCGGCGCGAACAGCGCGCTGATCGTGACGAGGAACGTCGTGAACTGCGCGAGCAGACCGAAGAAGGTCGAGCCGATGATCGAGATGACGCCGAGCACGAGAGCGGCCCCGAGGAATGGCACGCGCCGGCCGGGGATGGCGTTGACCACGGTCGTGACCATCCCGTAGACGACCATCGTGTTGGTCGCCATGACCGACAGGAAGATCGCGACGGCGAACAGCGCGCCGAACGGCTCGATGATCGTGACCGGGTCGAACGGGATCGCCTCGCCGCCGCTGAGGACGACGTAGCCCATCGCCGTGGCGCCGAGCGACATCGAGATGATCGTCGACAGCGTGTACCCGACGCCGGAGCCGACCGCGCCGGCACGCGTGGTGCGGGCGAAGCGGTTGAAGTCCGCCGCGAGCACCGTCCACGAGATCGCCGTCGCCAGTACGACGTCGAACACGAGGCCCGGTGAGTAGAACGGCTCTGGGTTCGCCGGGATGGCGCCGAAGTCCGCCGGCGAGTATGACGTGAACGCGACGACGAAGATGTAGGCGGCGATCGCCAGGATGATCGCCGCGAACCAGGGCTCGACGCGGGCGACCCCGGCATGCCCGAAGATCGCCAGGATCACGACGATCGTCTGGCAGACGACGGCGAAGAGCACCGGGCTCGAGAAGCCGGTGAGCGAGGAGACGATGTAGTCCAGCGAGATGCCGGCGAGCATCGCCTGCACCCAGCTCCACCCCATGAGGATGATCACGTTCGCCGTCACCGGGAGCAGACTCCCCCGCGTGCCGAACGGCCCGCGGGTGAGCGCCATGGTGGGCAGGCCGGTCCGGGTGCCGATTGCGCCGACCAGGACGAGGACGGCCGCGCCGACGATCGTGCCGCCGATGATCAGCGCGATCACGAGCCCGTACGGCACGTCGGGGACGAACAGCGTGCCGGTCAGGAGAGTGGTCACGACGAGGTTCGCCGCGAGCCAGATCATCAGCATGCGGCCGGACGAGTAGGTGCCGCGGACGGCGCCGGCGTCGTCGGACTGCTCCTCGAGTCGGCGTTCGAGGCGGGTGTAGAGCGACATCTTCGGGGCTCCTCTTTCGGGTGGTGGGAGGTCAGGTGAGGGGGGACAGGTGCTCGTGGACGGCCATGAGCTCCTCGCCGTCGAGCGCGAACACGATGGTCTCGCGCTCGCGATACGACTCGGGACCGTCGGCTGTCTCGACCGACGTGTCGACGGTGTGGCTGAAGACGGCGGCGCCGGGCATCACCTGCACACGCCGATCGCTCGAGGCGCACGACACCACGCGCCACCCGGCGGCGACCCACTCGTCCCACAGCCGCTCGTACGCCGCGCGGTCCTCGAGGCGGGCCGGCTCGGTGTGGAAGACGAAGGTCGCGTCCGGCGCGAACGTCGCGAAGTACCGGTCGCGGTCGGTCGCGGCGAACGCGTCGACGATGGCGGATGCCGCGGCCTCGACAGCATCGGGGCGTGGAGTGTTCACGGGTTCGTCCCTTCTGAGCGAGGCGCCATCGCGCTGAGCAGTTCGTACACGACGTGGCTCGCAGCGACCGCCGTCATCTGCGCGTGGTCGTACGAGGGGGCGACCTCCACCACGTCGGCCCCGACGATGCGCAGGTCGGCCAGCGCCCGCAGCATCCGGAGGAGCTCACGGCTCGTCAGGCCGCCGGCCTCGGGCGTGCCGGTGCCCGGCGCGTGCGCCGGATCGAGGACGTCGATATCGATCGAGATGTACAGGGGCGCGTCGCCGATCCGCGTCCGGATGCGATCGATCGCCGCCTCGACGCCGTGCTCTTCGACGTACTCGCTCGAGACGATGGCGAAGCCGAGGCGCTCGTCGTCCTCCAGATCGCTCTTGGCGTAGAGCGGGCCGCGGATGCCGACGTGCATGCTCGCAGTCAGATCGATGAGTCCCTCTTCCGACGCCCGACGGAACGGGGTCCCGTGCGTGATCGGGGCACCGAAGTACGTGTCCCAGGTGTCGAGGTGGGCGTCGAAGTGGAGCACGGCGACCGGCCCGTGGTCGGCCGCGACCACGCGCAGCAACGGCAGCGCCACAGTGTGGTCTCCCCCGATCACGACCAGGCGATCGGCACGGGAGCGCAGGTCGCGTGCCCCCGCTTCGATCTCGGTCACCGCCGCGGTGAGGTCGAACGGGTTGGCGACGAGGTCGCCGGCATCGACGACCTGCTGGGCCCCGAACGGGAAGACGTCCTGCGCCGGGTTGTAGGGGCGCAGGAGACGGGATGCCTCACGAACGTGCGACGGGCCGAAGCGCGCACCCGGCCGGTAGCTCACGCCGCTGTCGAAGGGGATGCCGACGACGGCGATGTCGGCGCGCTCGACCTCGTCGAGGCGCGGCAGCCGCGCGAACGTCGCGATGCCGGCGAACCGAGGGACCACGCTCGCGTCCACGGGTCCGATCGGCTCGTTCGGGCCGGACGACTGGGGTTGCATATTTGACAACTTTCGATACTCTGGAGGCAACTCTTGCCGACACGGTACGCCCGCGGCCGAAACGCGTCAAGGGGCGCCTTGAGAGGAGGAGCGCGATGCGCGCGATCCACCCCACCGCCGACGAGAACGCGACGCCGATCGGCGCGCGGTTGCGCGCCGCCCGCACCGCGCAGGGTCTGTCGCTCGCTCAGCTGGCCGAGACCACGGGCCTGTCGAAGGGGTTCCTCAGCCGCGTCGAGCGGGACGAGACCTCGCCGAGCGTCGCCACCCTGGTGCAGTTGTGCCAGGTGCTCTCCCTTCCCGTCGGTGCGCTGTTCGCCGAGCCGGAGGTGCAGCACGTCGCGTTCGAGAGCGCACCCCGCATCAACCTGGGCGGCTTCGGGGCCGACGAGCGCCTGATGACGCCGCGCGGCGAGCAGCGCGTGCAGCTGCTGCGCTCCGAATTGGCGCCGGACGCTCACGGGGGCAGCGAGCTTTACACCATCAACTGCGACGTAGAGGTGCTGCACGTCGTCTCGGGATCGATGTCGGTGCGCTTCGCCGACCGAGTGGCGATCCTCCGGGCCGGCGATGCGCTGACGTTCCCCGGTCGCGAGCCGCACTCGTGGCGCGTGGAGGGGGGCGAGCCCGGGATCGCCCTGTGGGTCATCGTGCCCGCGCCGTGGAGCGGATCGGCGTGAGCCTCACGATCTCGGACGCCGAGTAGCACTCCCCGCAGTGCGGATCAAGACCCATCCGCGCGCGCGATGTTGTCGATAGCGTCGGGGTGTTCCGAGCGAAGGAGACACCGTGGCAACGACCACCGCCAAGAAGTCCGGCACCGCCCCCAAGGCCGCCGGATCGAAGACGGCGAACCGTCGCAGGGCCGCGCGCGGCGGCGCCGGGGCAGAGTTGACCACGGAGCAGAACGCGGAACAGGGATTCTCGGCATCCGAGTCGCTGAGCGAGAACCTGCAGAAGGTGCTCGTCGACCTCATCGAGCTGTCGCTGCAGGGCAAGCAGGCGCACTGGAACGTCGTCGGCCGCAACTTCCGCGACACGCACCTGCAGCTCGACGAGATCATCGAGTCGGCTCGCGAGTTCAGCGACACCGTGGCCGAGCGCATGCGCTCGCTGCACGCGCTGCCCGACGGCCGCAGCGACCAGGTCGCGCAGACCACCACGCTCCCGGAGTTCCCTCAGGGCGAGATCGCCACGACCGAGGTCGTCGACCTCATGACCGAGCGACTCGATGCTGTCGCCACGACCTGTCGCGACGTCCACGACGACGTCGACGAAGAAGACCCCACCAGTGCTGACATCCTTCACGCGATCCTCGAACGCGTCGAGCAGCTCTCGTGGATGGTGAGCGCGGAGAACCGGACCCCCAGACGGTGATCCTCGGCGCCCCGACGCTGCCCACCTCTTCCCCCGGGACGGTGGGCAGCGCCATGTCCGAGGTGCTTCCACGCCTCCCGTTCGTCATCTGACGCCGGTACGGACCGCGTCCTGCGGGTTGCTTCGCGTCGGTAGTGAGCGCTAACATCGCGTTCACCCCCATCTGACGGCCGCACCGATGCGGCCGAGAAGGAGCGCAATGAAGCAGCCCCTCGTTCGACGAACGATCGCCGCCCTCACCGCGATCGGCCTGGGACTCACCGGCGCCGTGGTCGCGTCCGTCCCGGCCAGCGCCGCCGCGCAGCTGGTCGCCCACTACCCGCTGGACGAGTCCTCCGGCACCGTCGCGGTCGACGCGTCGGGCTCGGGCCGCAACGGGACGTACGTCGGCGGTCCCTCGCTCACGGGCGGCGAGGGCGTGCGGCTCGACGGCACCGACGACTACGTCGATCTGCCCGACAACCTCCTCGCCGGCCTCACCTCGATCACGGTGAGCGCCGAGGTTCTCGTGCGTGCCGCCCAGGGAACCCCCTACTTCATCTACGGCTTCGGAAACACCGACGGCGCCGGCGTCGGCAACGGGTACCTGTACTCGACCGGCAACTCGTACAAGACCTCGATCGCGACCGGCAACTGGTCGACCGAGCAGACCGCGAACAGCGGCGCCAACCTCGAGCGCGATGTGTGGAAGACCATCACGTACACGCTCGACGACGCCTCCAATACGGCGCGCGTCTACCTCGACGGCGTGCAGGTCGGGATCAACACGAACGTCACCACCACCCCCGGCTCGATCGGCGGCGGGGTCACGACCGCGAACTACCTGGGCCGCTCGGTCTACAACGCCGACAAGCGTCTCGCCGGCAGCCTCCGCGATGTGCGCATCTACGACACCGCCCTCACGGCGGGCGAAGTCGCGGCGCTCGCGCCGTCCGATGTCACCCGCGTGCAGCGCGATGCCGCGTCGCTCGCTCTCGGCGACCTCTCCGCAGTCACGGCGAACCTCACGCTGCCTGCCACGGCGGCGAACGGCTCGACCCTCACGTGGGCCTCGAGCAACAGCGCCGTGATCTCGAACGCCGGTGTCGTCACGCGGCCGGCGGCCGGGGCATCCGCCACCGACGTCACCCTCACCGCGACGATCACGCGCGGCACGGCCTCCAGCACGAAGGCGTTCACCGCCACCGTGCTGCCGCTGCCCGGCGGCGCAGCGCTCGCCCAGGAAGACCTCGACGCCGTCGCCATCCCGAACGCGTCGG
Source organism: Microbacterium sp. MF43 (assembly GCF_012847295.1). Lineage (GTDB taxonomy): Bacteria > Actinomycetota > Actinomycetes > Actinomycetales > Microbacteriaceae > Microbacterium. The sequence continues at coordinate 534,213 of NZ_JABBDY010000001.1, read as the reverse complement.
ACATCCGCGGGAACATCACCCTGCCCGCCGAAGGATCCCTCAACGGCAGCGACATCACCTGGTCCGCGTCGCCGGCCGGCATCATCACGACCACGGCACAGGGCGGCAAGGCTGCCGGCGTCGTGACCCGAGGCGCCACCGACACGGCCGTCACCCTGACCGCGACCGTCGCCGGGACGACGGCGACGCGCAGCATCCCGGTGACGGTGAAGGCGGCCCCCGCCGATCTCGACACCGACTACACCGCCGGCTATCTCTGGACTCACTTCGCGACCGAGGGCGGCTACGAGAAGATCTTCTTCGGTCACTCCGACGACGGCCTGCACTGGTCGAAGCTCAACGACAACAAGCCGATCCTGGCGAACCTCGGGGGCGACCTGGGCGTGCGGGACCCCCACCTGGTCCGCTCCCCCGACGGCGACAAGTACTGGATCATCGGCACCGATCTGCACGCCGAAGGCGGGGGCGCAGGCGGCTCCGGCTGGGACCAGCTCAACGCGAGCCAGAACATCGTCGTCTGGGAGTCGACCGACCTCGTCAACTGGAGCGATCAGCGCATCGTGTTCGCCGGGTTCGACCAGGCCGGCTGCGTGTGGGCGCCCGAGGCGACCTACAACGAGGCCACCGGCGAGTACTACGTCTACTGGGCCGCGCGCGACCGCACCGACGACGGCACCAACGACTGGGCGCTGCGGATGTACCTCACCAAGACGCGCGACTTCGTGAACTTCACCGAGCCCGAGATCTGGACCTCCCTCAACGAGAAGGGCGACGGCCTCACCGGTCCGAACATCATCGACTCGACCATCGCGAAGGAGGGCGACACCTACTACCGCTTCTCCACGTCGGACTGGCACACGGTCGTCGACACCGCCGCGTCGCTCGACGGACCGTGGACCCGCGAGATCGACCGGGGCGAGGCATCCGCTCACGGTCTTCGCACCTCGATGGAGGGCCTCACCGTCTACCAGCTGCCCGACGGCCGCTGGGCGGCGATGGGCGACCAGAGCGGGTACTACGGTCACACCGCGGACACGCTCGAGAGCCTGCAGTTCACGCAGCTGAGCGTCGGCGCCGGCGCCGACCAGTACTCCTTCGACCAGCGCTTCCGCCACGGGTCGGTCCTCCGCCTGTCCGCAGCCGAGGAGGAGCGCCTGCTCGAGGCGTACGGCGACGAGCCGGTCGACCCGGAGGAGCCCGAGGAGCCGCAGCAGGAGCCGATCGCCGAGTACACCTTCGACGACGGGACGCTCGCCGACTCGGCCGGCGACGCCGACCTGACCGCGAGCGGGACCACGGCGGTGGCGACGGATGCCGCGCAGGGCAAGGCACTGCGCCTGGACGGCTCCGCCAACGGGTTCGCCTCGTTCCCGACGGGCTTCTTCGACGGCCGCAGCACAATGACGATCTCGATGGACGTCAAGTCGGAGCTCACGAGCGGGAACTTCTTCACGTTCGCGCTCGGCGCCGACACGAACAAGTACTACTTCCTGCGTCTGCGCGGCGGAGACGTGCGCAGCGCGATCACCCAGACCTCGTGGCAGAACGAGTCCGCGGTCACCGGCTCGGTGGCCAGCGGCCAGTGGCATCGCGTGGACGTCGTCTTCGACGGCGCCAAGATGACCGTGTACTCCGACGGCGTCAAGCTCGGCGAGAACGCCGCGCTGAACACGACGGTCGCCGACCTGGGCACGAGCCTCGCCGGCTACCTCGGCAAGTCGTTCTACTCGGGCGATGCGTACTTCCGCGGATGGTTCGACAATGTGCGGGTCTACAACCGTGCGCTGTCGGCCACCGAGGTGCTCGGGAACGCGGGCGTGACCGACCAGCTGCTCGACGTGTCGCTGACCGACCCGTCGACGCTCAAGGTGGCACCCTTCGTCGACAGCATCGCGCACAAGGCCGTGATCCCGGTGGTGAAGGGCACCGACGTCACCTCCCTGGCCCCGACATTCACCACGGCGCCCGGCGTAACGGTGTCGCCCGCGTCCGGGACGACGGTAAACCTCAGCACCCCGAAGACGTACACCCTGACCGAGCCCGACGGCGGCACGGTGTCGTGGACGATCGAGGCGCGCGTGGTGAACAGCCCCGTGCTGCCCGGCCTGTACGCCGACCCGAACATCGCGGTGTTCGGCGACACGTACTACATCTACGCCACGACCGACGGGCTTCCCGGATGGGGCGGCAACGAGTTCTACGTGTGGTCGTCGAAGAACCTCGTCGACTGGACGCGCTCGGCCGAGCCGTTCCTGAAGCTCGACGGCGCGAACGGCAACGTTCCGTGGGCGACCGGCAATGCGTGGGCTCCGACGATCATCGAGCGGGAGGGGAAGTACTACTTCTACTTCAGCGGTCACAACCCGACCTACAACCGCAAGACGATCGGCGTCGCCGTCGCCGACAGCCCGATGGGGCCGTTCGTCGCCCAGCCGACGGCGATGATCCTCAACAACGAGGCCGTCACCTCGGGTCAGGCCATCGATCCCGCCGCGTTCCACGACCCCGTGTCGGGGACCTGGTACCTGGGATGGGGCAACGGCTCACCCGTGCTGGCCGAGCTGAACGACGACATGATCTCGATCAAGGCGGGCACGTATCAGCGCATCAACGGCCTGACGAACTTCCGCGAGGGAGTGTTCTTCAACTACCGTGACGGCCTGTACCACCTCACCTACGCGATCGACGACACCGGCTCCGAGAACTACCGCGTCGGCTACGCGACGGCGACGAGCATGACCGGCCCGTGGACCTATCGCGGCGTGATCCTGCAGAAGGATCTGTCCCTCGGCATCAAGGGACCCGGACACAGCTCGATCATCAACGTCCCGGGCACCGACGACTGGTACATCGCGTACCACCGGTTCGCGATCCCGGGCGGCGATGGCACGCACCGCGAGACGACGATCGACAAGCTCGAGTTCGGAGCGGACGGCCTCATGAAGCCGGTCATCCCGACGCTCGAGAGCGTCGCACCGCAGACGATCGAGCTGCCCGAGACGGGTCCGGACGTGAACGTCACGGCGGCGACGCGGTGCGTCGCCGGCAAGGTGGCGATCACCGTCAAGGTCGACAACGTCGATGACGTTCCGGTCGCCCTGCAGGTGACCTCCGCGTTCGGGACCAAGACGGTCGCGGCCGTCCAGCCCGGCAAGTCGTCGTCGCAGGTCTTCACCACCCGCCTGCCCAGCATCGAGGGCGGCACGGTGTCGGTGACGGTCACCGCCACGATCGACGGCGAGCAGGTGACGTCGGAGACGGATGCCTCGTACGCCGCGCAGTCGTGCGGCTGAGCCTCCCCCGCTGACGCGGAACGGGCGGGTGCATCCTCGGATGCGCCCGCCCGTTCCTCGTTTCGATGGAAGGGTCAGAAGACGAACATCTGCCCCATGATCAGGATCGCGATGAAGAAGATGCCGATGATCGCGGCGATGATCCCGAGCGTCTTGCCCGAGAGCTTCGCGACGCCCCAGCCGACGAGGAAGGGGAGCGCGAGGAGCAGGATCGCCACGATCCACCAGAAGGCGACATACCCCGCCTCGGTCGCCTCCGACAGGCGGCCGGCGAACAGCTGCTGGGTGTTCGGGTGCATCGCGAAGCGGACGGCCGCCGAGATGGGCACCGCGACGAACGCGAAGATGATGAGGCCGAGGAGCGCGCCCCACAGCCCGGGGCTGCCGTTTCCGCTGAGGACGCCGCCGTGGAGTTCCTGGTCGTGACGAGTTGCCATGGCGATGACCCTATCGGAGAGGTGTCACGTCTACGCGTCCCCCGTTCAGGATGAGAACGGCTCGCCGCCCGGCTCGCCGGCCGCTCCGACCAGCGAGCGCGTCAGCGCGGCAGCCGCGCCGAGCATCTCGTCGAGCGCGTTCTCGAGATGGGCATCCGACAGCGGTTCACCGGCGAGGGCCGCCCGGAGGGCCGCGCGCCGCACGAGTTCCTTCGTGAAGGACGCTGTGACACCCTCTGCCCGCTCGGCGGCCTCATCGAGGGCAGCGGAGCTGAGCGGGGTGTCGCGGGCGTGCAGTGCCAGCAGCGCGCGGCGGGCGGAGGCATCCGGAAGCGGGATCTCGGCCGCGTGATCGACGCGACCCGGCCGCTGCGCCAGTGCCGGCTCGAGGATGTCGGCGCGGTTGGTCGTCATCAGGAACGCGATGTCGGCATCCCCGCCGACGCCGTCGAGGGCGTCGAGGATCTCGAACAGCAGAGGCTGGGGTCCGCCGAACATGCCGCGCTCCGTGGCGACGAGGTCGACGTCCTCGAAGATGAGCATCGCCGGAGTCATCGTCCGCGCCAGCCGCGCAGCCTCGGCGACGAAGCGCAGACTGCCGCCCTGCAGCAGGATCGCGGTGCGCGAGGGCGTCGCCGAGAGGAGGTGCTCGACGGTCAGCGTTTTGCCGGTGCCGGGCGGGCCGTAGAGCAGCACCCCGCGCTTGAGGTGCTGACCGTAGGCCAGGAGCGCCGCAGCCTGTTCGCCGATTCCGATCACATGGGCGCGGATGCCGTCGAGCACCCCGTCCGGCAGCACGATGTCGTCGACACCCACCGACGGGCGCGGGAGGAAGGTGAGCGAGCCCAGCCCGTGGCCGTACTCGTCGGCGGTGAAGCTCACGACGTTGCCGCGGATCACGCTGTGCTCGTTCATCTCCTCGTGCATGCGGCGCAGCAGCCGTCCCGCCACGCCCTCCTGCGCGGCGACGACGTCGAGCGTGACCGCCTCACGGCCGTGCATCGGCATCGCATTGCGGACGAGGACCGCGACCGCCGCACCCTCGAACCGGAAGAGGTGCAGGCCGAACGCCACCGTCTCGCGCGACGCGCCGGGTCCGACGGGGGTCGTGACGTACTCGACGGGCCCGGGCGCGAACCCCGAATAGCGGTGGGCGAGGAGGCTCTGCGTGTCCTCGTGGTGCCTCTCCATGCCGCCCGCGACACCCACCAGCCGGGCATCCGGATCCTCGCTCGCGATCACTCCGAGCGCGATGTCGGCATCGGCGAGCCGGTGCGCACTCACCTTCTCGCTCGTGACGGGAACGGTGTGCGCGGCCACCCCGAGGTGCTCGCGCACGAGAGCGCCCAGGCGCGTCTCCTGCGGCTCGCGGGTGTCGGGCAGCTCGTTGAGTCGCCGGACGAGGCGCTGCAGATCGGCCACGAGGGCGCGGTCGTTCGAATCCATGCGCCCCACCGTAGCGGCGGGGGGAGGCCCCGCCGAGTGCGATCACACCAGGCCGGCCTCAACTCTCCGCCGCAGCCAATCGGCCGCGACCGCTCCCTGGGCCCTCTGGAAATCACGAACCGCGCGCAGAGCCGGCACCGCGGGACGCACGGATGAACACAGGAAATAGCCCGCGACGGCGGCCACGATCGAGGTGACGTCGCTTGGCCGGGCCTGATCTGCGAGATGAGATTCGTTGAACAGGCGCTCGGCCGACGGCGTGCCGGGGAAGAGACACATGCTAGGCACGGCCATTGCCCAGTCGAGCCACGATGCGCCGACGCGGATGTCCGTCCAGTCCACGATCACCACCTCGCCGGCAGGCGTCCGGATCATGTTGTCGGCGCGAAGATCGCCATGGACAAGCGTCTCGCCGATGCCGGCTTGGCGCCACCGAGAGGCCAGCGCGTGAACCTGCGCCATGTTCTGCCACACCCACGGGTCGATCCGCGCACCGCGGTCATCGGGCGCCGTGCTCCATGCGTCGAGCGCACCACTGGAAGCCGCCGCGAACGTCGGCGCATCGACGGGCGCGGGCGTGAAGCGGTCCACCAGGTCCTCGAACGCCCGGACCATGGCTGCCCTTTCGACCGGGTCCGACGGGTGCGGCGGCCGACCGGGGACATGTTCGAGGACGAGCGCGACCCAGTCGCCGTCGTCGTAAGCCCCGAGAAGACGGGAAACGCGAGGGCGCACGCCGAGCGTCTCGAGATTCCTTCGCTCGCGGCGGAAGAGTTCCGCGCTTCCCGGTGCCGTCTGCTCGCCCACGGCCTTGGCGAAGACGACTCGTCCGTCGGCCAGGGTCAGGCTGGATGCCAGCCCCGGTGAGAAGCCACCGACCGCCGACCTCGTCTCACGCACCGGCGAGCCGAGTAGCCCCTCGATCCCGCGCCGGACGCGGTCAGGAAGATCGTGCCAGACGAGCCTGCTCCCGCCGCCGTGCACGTCCATCGGATCAGCGTAGCGACGGAGCGCCGATCGGCATCGGGCACGAGGGTTCCCACCCCCGGATAATGGGACCATGTCCGCCGGCTACAGCGCGATCTCGAGCTACTCCCGCGTCGAGATCATGCACCTCGTGCAGCAACGCCCGCGGCGGACGATCGCCGAGCTGGTCGAGGCCACCGGACTGCACCCCAACACCGTGCGCGAGCACGTGCATCGGCTGATGGACGCGGGCTACGTCATCGCCGAGACGGAGCGTCGCACCACCCGCGGCCGCCCGCGCGTGCTCTACACGGCCGCGACGGGCGACGCCGCGGCATCCAGTCCCGTCGCTGCGCAGCGCGCGAGAGATGCCGCCGCGCGCGGCGATCTGCTGCGCCGCGTCTACCCGAGCGCCGCGGAAGAGGTGCTCGAGCCCGAGGCGCTCCACCAGCTCGACGCGCTCGTCGAGGATCTGAGCGAAGCGGGCTTCGACCCGCTCATCGACGAGCGCACCCTCACCGTCGATCTCACGCCGTGTCCCCACGCCACGACCGCCGACCATCGCGGCATGCTCTGCCGCGTCCACGTCGGACTGATGGACGGCGTGCTCACCCAGGCGGGCGGACCCCTCAAGGTCGACGGCATCGCCCCGTCATGCGACCCGGCGCAGTGCGTCGTGCAGCTGTCGCTTCAGGCCGACGCGTCGAGCGTCACGCGGTCCGGCCGCGAGTAGAGGTTCATCGTCTCGCCCCGCACGAATCCGGCGAGGGTGAGACCGGATGCCTCGGCGAGCTCGACCGCGAGCGACGACGGAGCCGACACCGCCGACAGGATCGGGATGCCTGCCATGATCGCCTTCTGCACGAGTTCGAAGCTCGCCCGGCCCGAGACCTGGAGCACCGTCCCCCGCAGCGGCAGCCGATCGGCGAGCACGGCCCAGCCGACGACCTTGTCGACGGCGTTGTGCCGCCCGACGTCCTCGCGCACGACGAGCAGCTCTCCGCTCGCCGCATCGAAGAGCGCCGCGGCGTGCAGGCCGCCGGTCTTGCCGAAGACGGCCTGTTCTGCGCGCAGCCGCTCGGGAAGCTCGATGAGGCGAGCGGCCGGGATGGTCGCGGCATCCGTCCCCACATCGTGGGACGAGACCGTCTGCACCGCGTCGATCGAGGCCTTGCCGCACAGCCCGCACGAGCTCGTCGTGTAGAAGCTGCGTGCGAGCGAAGGGTCGGGCGGCGAGACGCCCGCGGCGAGCGCGACGTCCAGCACGTTGTATGTGTTCTCGGTGGACGCCGCTGCTCCCACGGCACCTGTCCCGGGGCCGCCGCAGTGGATGGCGCTGCGGAAGTGGGAGCCGCGCGAGATGACGCCCTCCGACACCAGGAAGCCGGCCGCCAGTTCGACGTCGTGTCCTGGCGTGCGCATCGTGACGGCGAGCGGCTCGCCAGCGATCCGGATCTCGAGCGGCTCCTCGACGGCGAGGGTGTCGCTGCGACGGCGTCCGCCGAAGCCGGCGCCGTCGTGCGTGACCTTCACGACCGGTCGATGGACGGTGAGTCGTCCCACGTCAGCCGCCGATCGCGTTCATGCCGCGTACGGGCTGGAGGAACGCCGGATCGTCGATCGCGTGCCCGGGCAGCTTCCCGTGCACGCACGAGCGCAGCATCCGATCGACCTCGTCATCGCGCGAGCCCTCCGCGCTCCCGCGCAGGATGGGCAGCAGGTCGTACTCGGTCGTCGAGAACAGGCAGTTGCGCAGCTGGCCGTCGGCGGTGAGGCGCAGCCGGTCGCAATCCCCGCAGAACGGGGCCGTGACCGACGCGATCACCCCGACCGTCCCGGGACCGCCGTCGAGGAACCAGCGTGCGGCAGGAGCACCCTCCCTCCCCGGTACGGGAGTGAGGTCCCAGCGAAGCGCCAGCGTCTGCAGGATCTCGTCCTGCGTCACCATGCGCGCCCGATCCCACGTGTGCCCGGCGTCGAGCGGCATCTGCTCGATGAAGCGCATCTCGGCCCCGTGCGCCAGCGCGAACGCGACGAGCTCGACCAGCTCGTCGTCGTTGACGTCGCGCATGGCGACCGCGTTGAGCTTGAGGGGACGCAGATCGGATGCCGCGGCCGCCGCGATCCCGTCGAGCACGTCGTCCAGCCGATCGCGACGGGTGAGCTCGCGGAACCGGTCGCGCCGCAGGGTGTCGATCGAGATGTTGAGCCGGCGCAAGCCCGCGCCGATGAGCTCGGGCAGCAGTTCGCGCAGTCGGATGCCGTTCGTCGTCATGGCGATGTCGACCGGCCGCCCCTCCGGGCCGGTGATCGCGGCGAGCCGCCTCACGACCTCGACGATGTCGGTGCGCAGCAGCGGCTCTCCACCCGTGAGCCGGAACGTCGTGATGCCGTCGGCCGCACCGATCCGGGCGACCTCGACGATCTCGTCGAGCGTCAGGATGCTCGACTTCGCGAGCCATTCGTTCCCCTGCTCGGGCATGCAGTACGTGCACCGCAGCGAGCAGCGGTCGGTGAGCGAGATGCGCAGGTCGCGGTGGACGCGGCCGTGCGTGTCGAGCAGCGGCGCGCCGAGGCCGACGCGGGTCTCGTCCGACGCGGCGGCGGGCCGGGGCATCCGGCGCGCGATCGTGACCGGGATCGCGCTCACGCGCGCGTCCCCGAACGCCGGGCCCGGATCGCCATGGTTCGAGCGTAACCGTGGCCGCGCCGCCGCGGTCGCGTGCGACGTCATTATTCACGGCCCAGGGCCTGGCGGCCGGGGCTGCGCTCCTGTCACGCTCAGATCGGAACCCCGCCTCCGCTCGCCGAGACGCGCCGACCGCGTCGCCCTCGACCCGCGCGGAGCGACGAGTGACAGGACCCTGGACCTGTGGTCTGACCACATGATACTGTGGTCAGACCACAGATCGATCGAGCGATCGGAGAACGCATCGTGGACCTCCTCGACCCGCTGCTGCTGGCACGCTGGCAGTTCGGGCTCACGACGCTGTACCACTTCCTCTTCGTGCCGCTCACGCTCGGCATGGCGCTGACGGTCTCGATCTTCCAGACCGCCTGGTTCCGCACCGGCAACGTGAAGTGGCTCCATCTCGTCCGGTTCTTCGGCAAGATCTTCCTCATCAACTTCGCGATGGGCGTCGTCACCGGCATCGTGCAGGAGTTCCAGTTCGGCATGAACTGGTCGGCGTACTCGCGCTTCGTGGGCGACGTGTTCGGCGCACCGCTCGCCTTCGAGGGCCTGATGGCCTTCTTCTTCGAGGCGACGTTCATCGGCCTGTGGATCTTCGGATGGGATCGCCTGCCGAAGGCGCTCCATCTCGCGAGCATCTGGATCGCGACGATCGGCGCCTGGTTCTCGGCGTACTTCATCCTCGCGGCGAACGCGTTCATGCAGAATCCCGTCGGCTTCAGGATGGCCGAGGACGGGTCTCGCGCCGAGATGACCGACTTCTTCGCGGTGCTCTCCAATCCCGTCGCCCTCGCCGCGCTCCCCCACACCCTGTTCGCGGCGTTCATGATGACGGCCGGCGTCATCATCTCGATCTCCGCCTGGCAGCTGCTGCGCGGCCAGAACGTCGAGATGATGCGCATCTCGCTGAAGTACGGGTTGTGGGGCATGATCGTCGCGTTCGCGGGCGTCGCGATCTCGGGCGATCAGCTGAGCCTCGTGATGGTGTCGACGCAGCCGATGAAGATGGCGGCGGCCGAGGCGATGTTCGACAGCGCGTGCGGGGCGGATGCCTCGTTCTCGGTGTTCACGCTCGGCACCCCCGACGGCTCGACCGAGCTGTTCTCCATCCGCATCCCGTACCTGCTGGCCTTCCTGTCGACGCACACGCTCGACGGCTGTGTCGAGGGCATCAACGACCTCAACCTGCAGTACACGACCGAGATGTTCCCCCAGTTCGCCGACCAGGTCGACGGCAACTTCGCACCGGTCCTGTGGGTCACCTACTGGTCGTTCCGCTGGATGATCGGCCTCGGCGGCATCGCCGCGCTGACCGCCGTCGTGGGGCTCTGGCTCACCCGCAAGAAGGCCAAGCGCGAGGTTCCCGCATGGGCCTGGAAGCTCGCCATCTGGGCCTGGCCCGCCTCGCTCTTCGCGATCCTCGTCGGCTGGGTGTTCACCGAGATGGGCCGCCAGCCCTGGATCGTCTTCGGTCTCATGCTGACCGAGGACGGCGTCTCGCCCTCGGTCCCCGGGTGGACGGTGCTCATCTCGCTCGTCGCCTTCACCCTGATCTACGCCGCGCTGGCGGTCGTCGAGATCGGACTCATCGTCAAGACGGCGAAGAAGGGGCCCGACCCCCTCCCCGGACCGGACGACCCCGACCCGCGCGACCTCGCGGTCGAGCACACGCCCACCACGGTGTACTAGGAGCACGACATGGATCTCGCCTACCTCTGGTTCTGGATCGTCGGCTTCCTGTTCGTCGGCTACTTCGTTCTCGACGGGTTCGACTTCGGCGTCGGGATGTCGCTGCCGTTCCTCGGCAAGGACGACATCGGGCGCCGGCAGATCATCAACACGATCGGCCCCGTGTGGGACCTGAACGAGACGTGGGTCATCGTGGCCGGCGCGTGCCTGTTCGCCGCGTTCCCGGAGTGGTACGCCACGCTCTTCAGCGGCTTCTACCTCGCCCTGCTGCTGATCCTCCTCGCCCTCATCCTGCGCGGCGTCTCGTTCGAGTACCGCCACCAGCGCGACAGCCTGCGCTGGAAGCGGGGCTTCGACACGATGATCGTCATCGGCTCGGCGGTCCCCGCACTGCTGTGGGGCGTCGCCGTCGCCAACATCGTGCAGGGCGTCCCCCTCGACGCGGACCACGAGTTCACCGGTTCGCTTCTCACGCTGCTGAACCCCTACGGCCTCCTCGGCGGACTGACGACGCTCCTGCTGTTCTTCACCCACGGCGTGTACTTCGTGGCGCTGAAGACCGACGGGCAGGTGCATGAGGACGCTCGCCGCCTCGCGCGCCGTGCCGGAGCGCTGACGGTCGCCGTCGCAGCGGTGTTCCTGATCTGGACGATCCTCATCGCCGCCGCCAACGGCGCGCCTCTCCTCGCCGCCGTCGTGGCGTGCGCCGGCATCGCCGCCGTCACGCTGCTCGCGTCCCTCGTCTCGAACCTGCGGGATCGCGAGGGATGGGCGTTCGGCTTCGGCGCGGCGACCATCGTGGCCGCCGTGCTGACGCTGTGGTTCGCGCTCTTCCCGAACGTCATGCCGTCCTCGACCGACCCGGCCTTCAGCCTCACGATCGAGAACGCCTCGAGCACCGACTACACGCTCACGATCATGACGTGGGCCGCGGCGATCTTCCTTCCCCTCGTGCTGCTCTACCAGGGCTGGACGTACTGGATCTTCCGCAAGCGCGTCTCGCGCACACGCATCGAGCAGGCAGTCGCCGGCGGCCACTGAGCCGGGGCATCCGAGCGTCCCGCCTGGACGCGACGGATAGGGTCGAGGGGCGATGAGCGAAGTGCAGAGCGAGACGGGCACCGAGCCGCCCCGGCCGTCGGGCAAGCCGGTCGACCCGCGACTCCTGCGCTACGCGACCGCCTCACGCGGGTTCTTCGTCGCGATCGCTGCCATCGCGGTCGCCCAGACCGCGGTCGTCGTGTCGTTCGCGTGGCTGCTCACGCGCGCGATCACCGGGCTGATCGACGGGATGCCGCAGCAGGAGCTCGCCGCGACGCTCGGCGCGCTGGCCGCGGTGGTCGCCTTCCGCGCCGGCCTGCTGTGGGCGCGGGAGGCCGTCGCCTCACGCGCCGCCGCCCGCGTGCAGGCGCAGCTGCGCTCGGCGCTGGTCGGAGCCGTCGGGATCCTCGGTCCGGAGTGGCTCGGGAGCCGCAATTCCGCGCACCTCGCGGTCACCGCGGGGCGGGGACTCGACGCGCTCGAGGCCTACTTCGGCCGATACCTGCCGCAGCTCGTGCAGACGGTCGTCGCCACTCCGATTATCGTCGCGGTGATGTGGTGGCAGGACTGGGTCTCCGGACTCACAGTCGTGCTGACCCTCCCCCTCATCCCGATCTTCATGGTGCTCATCGGGTTGGCCACGCGATCGGTCCAGCAGCGGCAGTGGCGCACACTGCAGCGGCTCGCCGCCCGCTTCGCCGACACGGTGCAGGGGCTCTCGACGCTCAAGGTCTTCGGCCGGCAGCATCGGGCGGCAGCCTCCATCGAGCAGGTGACCGATCAGTACCGTCGCGAGACCCTGCGCGTGCTGCGGGTGTCGTTCCTCTCGGGATTCGCGCTGGAGTTCCTCGCAAGCATCTCGGTGGCGATCATCGCGGTGTCGATCGGCTTCCGCCTGATCGACGGCGCGCTCGCCTTGACCGTCGGACTGTTCGTGCTGCTGCTCGCCCCCGAGGCGTACCTGCCGCTGCGACAGGTCGGCGTGCAGTTCCACGCGGCGGCCGAGGGCGTCGCCGCGACGGACGACGTGTTCGATGTGCTCGACGCCGCGCGTCGGATCCGGTCCGCCGCCTCCCGCCGCACCGGCGGCGGTGCGCCCCAGGGCGGCGGGCTGCGCATCGAGGGTGCGCGCGTGGTGCGGGGCGAGCGGATGCTGCCACCCGTCGACCTCGAGGCGGGGCCGAGTGCCGTCGTGCTGATCGAGGGACCGAGCGGCAGCGGCAAGTCGAGCCTTCTCGCCGCGCTGCGCGGGGCCGCGACGTTCGAGGGCTCCGCGACGTTCGGCGGGGTCGACGTGCGTGCTCTGACGGCACCGTCGTGGCTCGCCTGGGCCGGGCAGCAGCCCGGGCTCGTCGCGGGCTCGATCGCCGGCAACGTCGCGCTCGGCGACGACTCCCCCGACCCCGCGCTCGTGCACCGCGCGCTCGCATTGGCGTGCGCAGCCGACCTCGCGCCCTCGCGGGAGCTCGGCGTGCAGGGCGCGGGACTCTCCGGGGGCCAGGCTCAGCGCGTCGCGGTGGCGCGCGCGTTCTACCGGCACCTGCGCGGGCGCGCACCGGTGATCGCCCTCGACGAGCCCAGCTCCGCCCTCGACCCCGGCACCGAGGCGCGCCTGTGGGAGAACGTGCGGGCGCTGGCCGACGACGGGGCGACGGTGCTGCTCGTCTCGCATCGCACCAGTTCACGGGGGATCGCCGACACGGTCGTGCGACTCGAAGCGAGCGAGGTGACCGCGTGAGCGAGGCATCCGTCACCCCCGCCGCCGTGCTGCGCGGCGCTCTCCCGCCGGCCCGCCGCTTCTGGCCGGCGCTCGCGTCGGGATTCGCGTCGGAGGCATCCGCCGTCGCCCTCCTCGCGGTCAGCGCGTGGCTCATCGTGCGCGCCAGCGAGCAGCCGCCGGTGCTCTATCTCTCGGCTGCCGTCGTGGGCGTGCGGTTCTTCGCGCTGGCGCGCGCGAGCTTCCGCTACCTGGAACGGCTCACCGGTCACGACGCGGCCCTTCGTCAGCTGGCGACGACGCGGGCGGCGCTCATCCGGCGCCTCGTGCCCCTCGCTCCGGACGGCCTGGCCCGCACACGCCGCGGATCGGTGCTCGGAGCGCTGGTCGACGATGTCGACGACCTGCAGAACCTGCCGCTGCGGGTGGTGCAGCCGCTCGTCGCCTCGGCCACCGTCGCCCTCGGAGCCGTCGTGCTGGTGGCCCTGGTGTGGTGGCCGGCGGCGTTGACACTGCTCGGCTGCCTGCTGGCCGCCGGGTGCGCTGCGGCCCTGTGGGGCTGGGCGGCCGGATCCCGCGCCGAGCGCGACATCGCTCCCCTTCGCGCGCGCGTCGCCGATGCCGTCGTCGACCACCTCGGCAGCATCGACGTGCTGCTGGCGTACGGCGCCGAGGCCTCCAGCCGCGCCCGCATCGCCGCCGCCGACGCCGCCCTGCGGCGGGCGGTCGTGCGGCGCGCAGGGGCGCAGGCCGGCACCGCCGCCGTCGTCTCGCTGCTCGCCGGAGCCGCCTCGATCCTCGCCGTCCTCGCCGCCGGTCCGGGTGCGGCGTCCGGGGCGGTGGACGGCCCGCAGATCGCGGTCGCCGTCCTGGTGCCGATGGCCGTGTTCGAGGTCTTCGCGTCGGCGCCCCTCGCCGCCTCGGCGTGGCGGCAGGTGCGAGCCTCCGCTGAGCGCATCGCCGCGGCCGTACCCGCCGCCGTGCCGGCCGAGATCGTGGACGAGCGGCCGATCGCGGCCACCGGCGACGCACCGGGGCTCGGCGAGGGACTGCGTCTGAGCGGCGCGTCCGTGCGCTGGCCGGGCGGTGCGGATGCCTCGCTGCGCGACGTCGATCTGCACGTACGCCCCGGCGAGCGCGTCCTCGTGATCGGGCCGAGCGGGGCAGGGAAGTCCACGCTCGCACACGCGCTCGTCCGCTTCCTCGAGGTCGACGGCGCCTACGATATCGGCGGACGCTCGGCGCACGATCTCGCCGCCGACGACGTGCGGCTCACCGTCGGACTGTGCGAGCAGCGACCCATGCTCTTCGACGAGGACATCCGCCAGAACCTGCTCTTCGCGAACGACCGGGCGACAGATTCGGACCTCGAAGACGTGCTGGCGCGCGTCGGCCTGGGAACATGGCTCGCGGAGCGCGGCGGACTCGACGCGCGCGTCGGCGAGCGCGGCGCACTGGTCTCGGGAGGCCAGGCGCAGCGGATCGCCCTCGCCCGCGCCCTGCTGCGCGGCTTCCCGGTGCTCGTGCTCGACGAGCCGACCGCGGGCGTCGACCCCGAGGCATCCGACGCCCTCCTCGCCGACCTGCTGGGAGCCGTCGGTCCCGAGCGCGCCGTCGTGCTCATCTCGCACGCCGCCGTCCCCGCGGGGCTCGTCGACCGGGTCGTGCGCCTCGAAGCCGGCCGCATCGAAGGCTGAGCCGCCGCGACGTCCGCGGTGTGGGAGCGGGATGCCTCCGCTAGCGTCGGTGCATGACCGTCACCGTCCGCACGGCGCTGCGTGAGGATGCGCTCACCATCTCCCGCATCCGGATCGACACCTGGCGCGCCGCCTACACGGGACTCATCGACGCCGAGATCCTCGACCAGATGGACGCCGACAGCGAGGGCGAGCGCCGGGCGGCACGGTGGGACGAGCTGCACGGGCCGCGCCACGTGGAGTTCATCGCCGAGGTCGGCGGCGTGCCGGTGGGGTGGGCGGCGATCGGACCGTCGATCGACGACGATCTGCCGCGCGACGGTCAGCTGTTCGCGATCTACGCTCTTCCCGACCACTGGTCGCGCGGCGTCGGCCACGCCCTCCTGGTCGAGGCCGAGAACAGACTGCGCGCCGAGGGATTCCGCCACGCGCACCTGTGGGTGCTCGACGGCAACCTCCGGGCCGCCGCCTTCTACGAGGCGCACGGCTGGCACGAGGACGGTGCCACGCTCACCGACGAGAGACGCGGCTGGAGAGGTGCGGTCTACACCCTCTTCGAGCGGCGCCGCATCCGTGATCTCAGCGAGCCGGCTCCACCCCGGCGCTGAACTCCTGCGGCGCGGCGTCGGGCAGCTCCTCCACCGGCGGTGCGGTCCCGCCGCCGGCGCCCGCCTCGGCCGTCGCGGCGATCCGGCTCGCCATGCCGGCGAAGACGAATCCGTGGAACGGCAGCACCGCGAGCCAGTACAGACGTCCTGCCAGCCCGCGCGGGAAGAACACGGCGCGCTGGTCGTACCGCGAGCCGTCCCCCTCGGGCGAGGCCCGCAGCTCGAGCCACGCGAGACCGGGCACCTTCATCTCGGCGCGAAGCCGCAGCATCCGTCCCGGCTCGAGTGCTTCGACACGCCAGAAGTCCAGTGCATCGCCGACGCCCAGCCGCGCCCGCGAACGGCGGCCCCGGGCGAGTCCGATCCCGCCGACGAGCCGGTCCATCCAGCCCCGGATCGCCCACAGGATCGGCGACGAGTACCAGCCGTTCTCGCCGCCGATGCCCTCGATCACCCGCCACAGCGCCTCGGGCGGCGCCGAGGTGTGCGCCGTCCGCGCATCGACGAACACGACGCGCCCCGCCCAGTCCGGGTCGCTGGGAAGCGGATCGCTGGGCACCCCGAGCACTTCGGCGTCCGCCCAGCTCGTCTCGACGGTGTCGGACTCGACACGCCCGAGCGCGAGCCGCACGGCTTCCCGGTACGGCGTGAGGCCGTCGGCCGGGCGCGGCACGAGCTCGTCGATCGCGTGATCCTTCATGACGCATTCGTTCTGAAGCGACTCCACGAGCGGTCTCGCGATCGATCGCGGGATCGGCGTGACGAGGTTCACCCAGTGCGAAGCGAGGCGCGGAGTGAGCACCGGGAGCGCCGCGATGGCTCGCTGCGGCAGCCCCGCTTCGACGGCGTAACCGTTCATCATCTGCCCGTACCGCAGCACATCCGGTCCTCCGATGTCGACGGCCCGGTTGACGTCGGCGGGCACCCGCGCGGCGCCCAGCAGGTAGTGCAGCACGTCGCGCACGGCGATCGGCTGAATGCGGTTGCGCACCCACTTCGGAGCCGGCATGTACGGCAGCACCTCGGTGAGGTGGCGCACCATCTCGAACGACGCCGAGCCCGAGCCGATCACGACGCCCGCCTGCAGCACGAGCGTCGGCACGCCACTCGCGAGGAGCACCTCGCCCACCTCGACGCGCGAGCGCAGGTGCGGCGAGAGGGCGACACCGTCGGGGTGAAGACCACCGAGGTACACGATGCGCGCGACGCCGGCTTCCGCCGCTGCGTTCGCCACGGTCTCGGCCGCACGCCGGTCGGTGTCGGCGAAGTCGCGGCCCGCGGCCATCGAGTGCACGAGGTAGTAGAGGACGTCGACGTCTTCGACGGCACGGGCGACCGCCGAGGCATCCGTCGCGTCGCCTTCCACGACCTCGACGCTGCCACCCCACGAGAACGCGGCCATGCGTGCGGCGTCCCGCGCGAGGACGCGCACCACGTAGCCGCCCGCGAGGAGACGGGGCACGAGGCGCCCGCCGATGTAGCCCGTGGCGCCGATGACGAGCGCCCGCGGCGCCTGGCCGTCCGGCCCCGGGACGGCGGCGAGTGCCGGCTCACGTCCCGTCGGCGAGGAGAGGTCTTCCATGGAGGCAGAGTACGCGGGCAGGCCGTCGCCGCGCAGGGCTTGACGCGGAGCCCCCACCGGGTTCAATCCAGCCGGCGACCGAAGGCCCGGACCCCGTCGTGCGAGGGCAGGGGCGCGAAACCCACGCGCGGGTAGAACGCGACGGCCCCGGCGTTGTCGGAGGAGGCCACGAGGTGGAGCCCGGTGACACCACGGCGGCGCAGCTCGTCGATCAGCGTATCGATCAGCCGTCGCCCCAGCCCCTGCCCCTGCGCCTCGGGGAGGAGGTCGATGTGCAGGTGTGCGGGATAGTCGTCGCCGTACGGCTCGGCGCCCGGACCGCGCCCGTACGCATAGAGCAGGATGCCGTCCTGCCGCGATCTCTCGGCGCCCGGCCGCGGCCACCGTGCGCCGGCCTTCGGCCACCACCGCGTGCGGAACCACTCCTCGAACTCCCGGGTGTCGGGCGCCGCGACGACGTAGCCCACGACGCGCCCGTCGCCGGCCTCGACGACGAAGGCGAGATCCGGGTGACGGGCGACGTACGGAAGGACGAAGATCTCGGCCCACAGGTCGTCGTCGTCGAGCACCCCGGTGGCGTCGGCGCCGGCATCCGCCGTCTTCAGGCAGATGTCGGCGAGCGCCGGCTCGTCGCCGGAACGGAAGGGGCGGATGCGCACGCCACGAGTCTAGGAGCGGGGCCGGTCACGGCAGCGGCACGAGTCGCACGTCGTCCCTCGCCACACGAAGCCGCACCGGCACCCCCGGCGCGAGCCCGAGCTCGGCCGCGCGGTCGGCCGGTAGGTCGACGGCGACCTCGGGCTCGGCCGTGCGCACCCTGACGCCCGCGGGCGTCTGCTCGAGGCGCGTCACCCGGGCCAGCCACTCCCCGGAGCGAGCGGAGTCCTCCAGCCGCAGCGCGCCCGTCCATGTGTCCGCGCCGACGCGCTCGATCCCGACGGCCGACGGCCGGAACACCGCGGCGGCCTCGATGGTGCCGGAGGGAACGGATGCCTCGCCCGCGCTCGCGAGCACGAGAGGCCCCCGCTCCCAGCGCCCGCCGGCCACCGCGCCGACGACACGGTTGAGCCCGGCCACGGCCGCCGTGAACCGGGTGCCCGGCGAGGCGAGGACCTCGCGCACGGCACCGGCCTGGGTCACGCGACCCCCCTCGAGCACGAGCAGGCGGGTGGCGAGGGAGACCGCGTCGACGGCGTCGTGCGTCGCGACGATCGCCGTCATGCGCGTCGCGTGGAGCTGGTCGTGCAGCAGCCCGCGGATGTCGGCGGCGGTCTCCGCGTCGAGCGACGTGAGCGGCTCGTCGAGCAGGAGGGCCGACGGGGATGTCGCGAGGGCGCGCGCGAGCGCGACGCGCTGCTGCTGTCCGCCCGACAGCTGCGAGGGCCGCCGCGCCCCCATGCCGTCGAGGCCCACCCGCCACAGCCACTCGTCGGCCTCGGCGTGCGCGACGGGCTTCGCGGCGCCGTGGACCCGCAGGCCGAAGGCGATGTTCTCGTGCGCCGACAGATGCGGGAAGAGCCGCGGCTCCTGACCCAGCAGGACGATGCCGCGCTGGGCCGGCGTCGTCCATCGGCGCGGCGCACGGTCCAGCTCGCGTTCGCCGAGACGGACATGACCGTCGTCCAGGCGGACGAGGCCCGCGAGCACGCCGAGCAGGGTCGACTTGCCCGCTCCGCTCGGGCCCATCACCGCCACGACCTCGCCCGCGCCTGCGCGCAGCTCTGCGTCGAGGCGGAAGCCGGGCCGCTCGACGGCGACGCGGACGTCGAGCGTCGCGCCGGTCACCTCGGCGCCTCCGCCCGCCACGCCCGCACGAGCAGCAGCACGGCGATCGCCGTCACGAGCAGGAGGAGCGAGAGCGCCACCGCCGTGCCCTGCGACACGCCGGCGCCGTTGAAGGCCGTGTAGATCGCCAGGGGCATGGTCTGCGTCACGCCCGGCGCGTTGCCGGCGAAGAGCGCTGTCGCGCCGAACTCGCCGATCGCGCGCGCGAAGCACAGCACGATCCCGGCGACCAGCCCGGGCGCGGCCAGCGGCAGCGTCACGCGGCCGAGGATCGTCCACCGGCCCGCCCCGAGAGCGGCGGCGGCCTGCTCGTAGCCGATGCCGGTCGACCGCAGCGAGCCCTCCAGGGCGAGCACGAGAAACGGCAGCGCGACGAAGGTCTGCGCCAGGACGACGGCGGTCGTCGTGAAGGGGATGCGCACACCCCACTCGGCGAGGAGACCACCGAGCCAGCTCGTCCGGCCGAACAGGAACAGCATCGCCACGCCGCCCACCATCGGCGGCAGCACGAGCGGCACCGTGACCAGCGCGCGCAGCGCCGCCGCCGCCCGCGGGCGGCTCCGGGCGATGAGGAGCGCGAGCGGCACGCCGAGCACGATGCACACGGCGGTCGCCGTCAGCCCCGTCACCAGGGACAGCCCGAGCGCCGAGAGCGCTTCGGGCGACGTGATGTCGGCCCATAGCGTCGACCAGTCGACGCGCAGCACGAGCGCGATGAGAGGGAGCGCAAGCAGGGCGAGCCCGAGCAGCGCGGGCAGGGCGAGGATCCGCGGCACGAACCCGATGCGGCCGCCGGCGTCGCTCACGGTGCTCCGAATCCGCGTGCGTCGAGCACCGCGCGGCCGTCGTCCGAGAGCACGAAAGCGACGAAGGCGTCCGCCGCGGGGCGGTTGGCCGCCGACTCGAGCGCGACGATCGGATAGTGGTTGACGACGTCGGCCGCCCCTGCTGCGACCACGGCTTCCAGATCGTCCCGTCCGAGCACGTCGGTCGCGTATACGAGCCCCGCGTCCGCCTCGCCGGCGGCGACCTTCGCCACCACGGCGTTGACGTTCTGCTCCAGGCTCGCCGGGGTCACGGTCACCCCGTTGTCGTCGAGGAGGGTTCCGGATGCCGCACCGCACGGCACCTCGGGGGCGCAGAGCACGACCGTGAGGTCCGGGTCCGCGAGGTCGTCGATGGACGCGATGCGACCGGGATTGCCCGCCGGCACCGCGATCACGAGCGTGTTGGACGCGAACAGGTCGGGCCCGCTGGCCAGCCCCGCGTCCACCACCTTCCGCATGTTGCTCTCGTCGGCCGACGCGAAGACGTCGGCGGGGGCGCCCTCCACGAGCTGCGTGGCGAGCGTGCTCGAACCGTCGTACGAGATCGGGAGCACGTCGAGGAACGGATGCCTCGCCTCGAACTGCGTCGCGAGCTCGTCGAACGCCGCCCCGAGCGAGGCGGCGGCGAAGACGGTCAGCTCGCCGGTGAGCTCGGGCCCGGTCGCCTCCGCCGGCCCGGCAGCCGCCCCCGTTGCCTGGTCGGCAGCCGCGCAGCCGGCGAGGCCGAGCGTGAGCGCCGCCGCGACGACCGCGAGGGACACGAGCTGCCCGGATCGGCGCATCAGGCGCCTCGCGGCGTCTCGACGATGACGTTCGTCGCCTTCACGACGGCGGTGGCGAGCGAGCCGACCTCGAGGCCGAGGTCGTCGACGGCCTCGGCCGACATGAGGGACACGACGCGGTGCGGGCCGGCCTGGATGTCGACCTGGGCCATGAGTCCGTCCCGCTGCACGCGCGTCACCAGTCCGACGAAACGGTTGCGGGCGCTGGAGAGCACGTCCCCCTCGCGCGCAGCCGCGGCGAGCTCGACAGCCCGCACCGCGAGGGCGTCACCCGGGATCATCGCCGGACTCGCTCCGGTCGTCGGCAGCGTGCCTGCCTCGACCCATCGGCGCACGGTGTCGTCGCTCACGCCGAGGAGACGTGCGGCCTCGGCGATCTTGTAGTCCGGCATACCCGCACGATATCACCGCATCAGCGGCGCCTGATCAGGAATTTCGCCGCATCTGCGGAGTCTTCGCGAAGCCCGTGCATCCGGACCCGCGGCTCACGCGGCTCGTCCCCTCCGCACCGTCCTACCCTGGAGCCATGCCGATCCCGCCCCTGGTCGAGCCGAGCCCCGGTCTCACCGACGACGAGCGCGTCCGCACGGCGCGGCACGGCGCCCTCGCCGGATTCGGCGAGATCGCGCAGCGACGGCTCGCCGCGGCCCACGTGGCGGTGGTGGGAGCGGGCGGCCTCGGCTCCCCCACGGTTCTCGCCCTCGCGGCGGCGGGCGTCGGCACGCTGACCGTGATCGACGACGATGAGGTCGAGGCATCCAATCTGCAGCGCCAGGTGATGCACCGCGTGGGCGATGTCGGCAACCGCAAGGTCGACTCGGCGGTGCGGGTCGCCGCCGACCTCTCGCCGCACACGATCGTGCGGCCCGTCGCCGTGCGGCTCACGCCCGAGAACGGCCGCGACCTGCTCGCGGGGGCGCACGTCGTCGTCGACGGCACCGACACGTTCGAGACGCGGGATGCCGTCGCCGCCGCCTGCGAGAGCCTGGGCGTTCCCCTCGTCTGGGGCGTCGTGCAGGAGTTCCACGCCCAGGTGACGGTGTTCTGGTCGGCACCGCCCGAGCACATCTCCCCGGTGCGCCTGTCCGACCTGTACCCACCGTCGACTGTCGGCGAAGTCCCGAGCTGTGCGCAGGTCGGCGTGCTCGGTCCCCTCTGCCTTCAGGTCGGCTCGCTCCTCGCGACGGAGACGATCAAGCTCCTCACCGGGGTCGGCGAGCCCCTTCTCGGACGCGTGGCGCTCATCGACGCGCTCCGCGGTCGCACCGACGAGGTGCCGCTGCGACCCTCGTCCGCCACCGCGGCGGCCGAGGACGCGGCGGCCGGAGACGCAGCGCCCGCGCTCGACACCCCCGTGCCGCACGTCGACCTCGCCGCGACGCTGGCGGCACAGACCGCCGGCGCGACGCTCCTCGACGTGCGCGAGCCGCACGAGACCGCCACCGGCGTGCTGCGAGGCGCCGTGGAGCTGCCGCTCGGGAAGCTCCTGGCCGACCCCGCCGCCGCCGGGCCCGGGCCCGTCGTCGTGGTGTGCAAGGTCGGCGTCCGCGCCGAGCGTGCGGCCCGTGCCCTGCGAAGCGCGGGGGTCGAGGCATCCGTCCTCGCCGGCGGAATGGACGCGTGGGGCGAAGCCCCGCGCGAACGGACGCCGGCATGAGCTCCGACGGACTGGTCGGCGTGGCCGATCACCTCGCCGCGGTGCTCGCGGCGACCCCGCTGCTCGAATCCGTCGTCGTGCCCGTTCCCGCCGCCCGCGGGCGCACGCTGCGCGAGCCGGTGCGCGCCGCCGTGGACATCCCGATGTTCGACAACTCGGCGATGGACGGGTTCGCGGTGCGGTTCGAAGACGTGGCGGATGCCTCCCCCGACGGGCCGGTCCACCTGCGGGTCGTCGCCGACCTCCCCGCCGGCACCGCCCTCGACCCGGCGCTCGGCCGGAACGACGCGGCTCGCATCATGACGGGGTCACCGGTTCCCACCTCGGCGACAGCCATCGTGCCCTTCGAGGACACCGCCGGAGGTCTCGCCGACTCGCTCGACACGATCGCGGTGATGCAGGCGCCGCGAGCGGCCGGCGCGCATATCCGCCGCCGCGGCGAGGACGCCGTCACCGGCGACCCGCTCCTGCCGGAGGGCATTGCGCTCGGCCCCCTCCAGCTCGCAGCGGCTGCGGCCGCCGGCGTGTCCGACGTCGTGGTCAGCCGGACGGCGCGCGTCGCCGTCGTGTCGACGGGCTCGGAGCTCGTCCGGCCGGGCTCGCCGCTCCAGCGCGGGCAGATCCCGGAATCGAACAGCGAGCTGCTGCGCGGTCTGGCGGAGGAAGCGGGAGCCGAGGTGGTGCTGCGGGTGAGCGTCCCCGACGACGGCGACGGACCGCGCGAGGCCATCGCCGCGGCGGAGGCGCTCGGCGCCGACGTCGTGGTCTTCTCGGGCGGCGTCAGCGCGGGAGCGTACGAGGTGGTCAAGAGCACGCTCGGCGACATGATGACGTTCACGAAGGTGCGGATGCAGCCCGGCAAGCCGCAGGGATTCGGCCGAACCCCGAGCGGCACCCTGCTCTTCGGGCTTCCCGGCAATCCGGTGAGTGCCGCGGTGTCGTTCGAGGTGTTCGTGCGTCCCGCCCTCCTGCGCATGCAGGGCCGGGCCGACCTCGGCCGCCCGGTGCTGCGTCTGCCCGCGGGCGCGGCGTGGCGCACACCGCCCGGGCGGGCGCAGTACCTTCCCGTGACGATCGACCGCACCGATCCGGCCACGTGGCGCGCGCTGCCCGCGACGAGCGGCGGCTCGCACCTCGCCGGCGGTCTGGGGCGCGCCGAGGCGTACGCGATCGTACCCGCCGAGGTCGACCGCATCGACGTCGGCGACCCCGTCGATGTCATGCTGATCACATGAGCTTCACGCACCTCGACGACGCCGGCCACGCGCGCATGGTCGACGTGACCGGCAAGCAGCCGACGTCCCGCTCAGCGACCGCCCGCGGGTTCGTCCGCTGTGCGCCTCACGTGGTCGCGGCGCTGCGCGATGGCAGCGTGCCGAAGGGCGACGTGCTCGCCGTCGCGCGGATCGCCGGCATCCAGGCCGCCAAGCGCACGCCCGACCTCCTGCCGCTCGCGCACGTGATCGGCCTCCACGGCGCCTCCGTCGGGCTCGAGGTCACGGCCGACGGCGTGACCGTCGAAGCCACCGTGCGCACGGCCGACCGCACCGGCGTCGAGATGGAGGCGCTCACCGCCGTCTCGGTCGCCGCGCTCGCGATCGTCGACATGGTGAAGGGGCTCGACAAGGGCACCTCGATCGAGGACGTCCGCATCGTGGCGAAGACCGGCGGCAAGAGCGGCGACTGGTTCCGTGCGGGCGAAGACCCCTTGCGCGGCGCCGGCGAGGACTGACGTGGCTGCGACCGTGTCGGTCGGGGCGATCCTCCTGGCGGGCGGGCGCGCCTCGCGCGTCGGCGGCGAGACCAAGCCCCTGTTCGAGGTGGGCGGCACGACCCTGCTCGCCGCGGCCGTGGCGGCGGCGACGGATGCCTCGGCCCACCCCATCACCGTCGCCGCACCGATCCTCGACCCCGCACTGCCGGTGGCGTGGGTGCGCGAGGACCCTCCCTTCGGCGGGCCGGCGGCCGCGACCGTCGCGGCGCTCGCGAGCTGGACGGAGGATCCCGAGTGGACCCTGCTGCTGGCGTGCGACCTCCCGCGGATCGGCGCCGCGGTGCGGCGACTCGTGGCCGATCTGCCGCTGCTGCCGCGCGACACCGACGGCGTGTGCCTCGGCAGCGGCGGAAGCCGGCCGCAGTGGCTGACCGGCGCCTACCGCACGCCGGCGCTGCGGGCCGCGGCATCCGCTCTGCCCGACCTCGGCCGGAACGCCCCCGTCCGCGACCTCATGGCCGACCTCGCGGTCGCCGTGCTGGCGGCGCCCGACGACCTCACGCGGGACGTCGACACGTGGGAGGATCTGCACGAGGCCCGCGCCCGCGCGGACCACGCGAAGGAGAGGTCATGAGCGATCAGTCCCGCACCCTTCCGCCCGAAGCGCTCGACGCATGGGCGGCGACGCTGCGTCAGCGGTTCGGCTTGTCGGAGGAGGACGTCCCCGTCGCCGCCGTGCTCGACCTGACGCGGGATGTGGCCAACGGCGTCGCCCGCCCGGCAGCGCCCCTCGGCGCGTTCGTCGCGGGGCTCGTCGCAGGCCGCGCGGGCACGGATGCCGCACAGGTGCGCAGAGCCCTCGCCGAGGTGGCCGCTCTCGCCGAGTCGTGGGAGCAGTAGTGCCGGTCGTCCGCTACTTCGCCGCCGCGCACGACGCGGCCGGCACCGACCGCGAGCAGCGGTTCGAGGCGACGCTGGGCGACCTGCGCCGCGCGGTCGCGTCCGACCACCCGGCGCTCGGCGGGATCCTTCCCCGCTGCGCGGTGCTCGTCGGCGGCTCACGCGTCGACGACGAGACTCCGCTCGGGTCCGACGACCTGGTCGACGTGCTGCCGCCGTTCGCCGGCGGCTGAGCTCGCCCTCCGCGCGTTTCGTCTCGTCGCTGCGCTCCGCGTTCAACGACCGGTCGTTGCGCGAGCGAAGCGAGACGACACGCGTCAGCCGGCGCACCCCGGTCGTTGAGCGAGGAAGCGAGCCGAACGGCGTCAGCCGCCGAGGCCGAGCCAGGTCGCCGTGCCGTCGGCCTCGACCTGCCGCTTCCACACCGGCAGGCCCGTCTTGATCGTCTCGATGACGGTGCGGCACACGTCGAAGGCCTCCGCGCGGTGAGGGGCTGCGACGGCGATCACCACGGCGGCATCGCCGACCGCGAGACGCCCGACGCGGTGCGATACGGCGACGAGAGCCCCGGTGTCGCCGACGGCCTCTTCTGCGATGCGGCGGAGGGCCGCCTCGGCGTCGGGATGCGCGGAGTACTCCAGCGCGACGACGGCGGTCGCGGCATCCGGATCATGGTCGCGCACGCGACCGACGAACGTCGTGACAGCGCCTGCCGACGCATCGTCGACGGCGGCGAGGTGCGCGTCGAGGTCGAGGGGCTGCTCGCTGATGGCGGCGAGGCGCACGGCGTGCATCAGTGGTCGCCGCCGCCGAGCTGATCCAGCACGTGGCCGGCGACTGAGAGCACCACGGGCATGCCCGAGGCGACGGCCCGCGTCGATCCGGGGAGGTTCACGATCAGCACGCCGTGCGGGTCGGCCACGCCGGCGATCCCCCGCGTGAGCATTCCCGCGGGCTTCTCGGCGGCGCCGCGGCGGCGCAGCTCCTCGGCGATGCCCGGGACCTGGCGAGTGATGACGCGCATTGTTCCCTCGGGCGTCTCGTCGCGCGGGCCGACCCCGGTGCCGCCGGTCGTGATGACGAGCTTCACGCCGGCGAGGACCTCTGCCTGCAGGGCGCGCTCGACGTTGTCGGCTCCGTCGGGCACGACGACGGCGTCGGCGCAGTCGAACCCGGCCTCGCGGAGGGCGGTGACGGCGATGGGCCCGCTCTCGTCGGGGCGCTCCCCCGCGGAGGACCTGTCGGAGACCGTGATGACGGCGGCGCGGGTCATGGGTCCAGCCTAGAGAGCCGCACGCCCGACGGGGGCCGGCCGGTCATCCGCGGTGCTCGAGGCGCACCACCACCGACTTCGAGGTCGGCGTGCCGCTGACGTCGGCGACGGAATCGAGGGGCACGAGCACGTTGGTCTCAGGGTAGTAGGCGGCCGCATTGCCGCGAGGGGTGCGGTAGGCGACGAGCCGGAACTCCTCGGCGCGGCGCTCCTGCAGCACACCGTCGGCGCCGCGCCACTCCGACACGACGTCGACGAGGTCGCCCTCGGCGAAGCCGAGCGCGGTGATTTCCTTCTCGTTGACGAGCACCACCCGGCGACCCCCACGGATGCCGCGGTACCGGTCGTCCTTGCCGTAGATCGTGGTGTTGTACTGATCGTGCGAGCGCAGCGTCTGCAGCAGCAGGCGCCCGCGGGGGATGCGCGGGAACTCCAGCGGATTCGCGGTGAACCGCGCCCTGCCGTCGGCCGTGGCGAACCGGCGCGCATCGCGCGGCCCGTTGGGCAGGTGCAGCGTGCGGCCCTTGTCGATGCGGTCCTCGTAGTCGTCGAATCCCGGGATCACGCGGGCGATGTGCGCGCGGATGAGGGCGTAGTCCGCTTCCAGCGCCGCCCAGTCCGCCTGAGGGACGGAGAGCGGATGCCGCGGCTCCGCTCCGCCGGAGGCGTGCGCCTCCTCGGCCGCGGTGCGCTCGACCTGCCCCCGGTCGACGTCGCTGGGCGTCGCGAGCGGCGGAGATGTGACGAGCGGAGGACTCTCCGGACGGGTGGGGTCCTCCGCTCGTTCCCAGTCCTCCGCTCGTTCCCAGTCCCCCGCTCGTTCCCAGTCCCCCGCTCGTTCCCAGTCCCCCGCTCGTGACGGACCGGGGACGGATGCCGCGGCATCCGTGCCCTCGAACACCAGCGCGCACAGGCGCGCGACGATCGCGACCTCGCTGAGCAGGTCTTCCGCCGGCGGCGCGAGCCGGCCGCGCGAGGCGTGGACCGCGCCCATCGAGTCCTCGACGGTGACCCGCTGCTCGCGTCCGCCGCGACGGTCGCGGTCGGTGCGCCCGAGGGTCGGCAGGATGATCGCCCGGCGGCCGGTGACGACGTGGGAGCGGTTCAGCTTCGTCGACACCTGTACGGTCAGGTCCACCCGCGCCATCCCGGTCTCGACGACGGCGGTGTCGGGCGTCGCCGAGACGAAGTTGCCGCCCATGCCCATGAAGAACCGCACCCGTCCGTCGCGCATCGCGCGGATCGCGTCGACGGTGTCGAAGCCGTGCTCGCGCGGAGCGGTGAACGCGAACTCGCGGTCGAGCGCGTCGAGGAACGCCGCCGACGGCTTCTCGTAGATGCCCACCGTGCGGTCGCCCTGCACGTTCGAGTGACCTCGCACCGGGCAGACGCCCGCGCCACGCCGGCCGATGTTCCCCTGCAGCAGGAGCACGTTCACGACGTCGCGCAGCGTGGGCACCGAGTGCTTGTGCTGCGTGAGCCCCATCGCCCAGCACACGATCGTCGCGCGGGACGTCCGCACGGCCTCGGCCACGCGCCGCAGGGCGTTCTCGGGGACCCCGGTCGCCTCGACGAGGTCGCGCCACGAGGCATCCGCCATCGCCTGCCGATACCCCTCGAAGCCGCTCGTGTGCGCGGCGATGAAGTCGTGATCGAGCACGCCGCCGCCGGTCTCCTCGGCCTCGAGCAGATGCTTGCCGATCGCCTGGAACAGCGCCTGGTCGCCGCCGAGCCGGATCTGCACGAACTCGTCGGCGAGCTTCGTGCCGCCGAACGCGACCCCGCGCACGGTCTGCGGATTCTCGAATCGCAGCAGACCCGCTTCGGGCAGCGGGTTCACGGCGATGATCGTCGCTCCGCGCTGCTTGGCCTTCTCGAGCGCCGACAGCATACGCGGGTGGTTCGTGCCGGGGTTCTGGCCCGCGACGATCAGGAGGTCGGCGTCATGGATGTCGTCGATCGACACCGTGCCCTTGCCGATCCCGATCGTCTCGGTGAGCGCCGAGCCGGATGACTCGTGGCACATGTTCGAGCAGTCGGGCAGGTTGTTCGTTCCCAGGCCCCGCACGAGCAGCTGGTAGAGGAAGGCTGCCTCGTTCGACGTGCGCCCCGACGTGTAGAACACGGCCTCGTCGGGATCGTCGAGGGTGCGAAGGGCGCTGGCGATCTCGCGGAGGGCGTCGTCCCAGCTGAGGGGGCGGTAATGCGTCGCCCCCTCGTCGAGGACCATGGGGTGCGTCAGCCGTCCCTGCTGCCCGAGCCACCAGTCGTCGTGCGAACGCAGCTCGTCGATCGCGTGTTCGGCGAAGAACTCCGGCCCCACCCGGCGAAGCGTGGCCTCCTCGGCGACCGCCTTGGCGCCGTTCTCGCAGAACTCCGCGACGTGGCGCTTGTCCTCCTCGGGCCACGCGCAGCCGGGGCAGTCGAAGCCGTCCTTCTGGTTGACCTGCAGCAGCGTCTGCACCGAGCGCGCGACGCCCATCTGCTCCTGAGAGATCTGGAGCGCGTGCAGGACGGCGGGCACTCCGACCGCCACCTTCTTGGGCCTGGTGACGCGCACCTGCGTCTCGTCGATGTCGGCTTTCGGGGGCTTCCTCGCCATGCCCCCAGGCTAGGCGCTCGCGCCCGTGCTCAGCGTCGTCCGCGTCAGCGTCGTCCGCGTCAGCGTCGTCCGCGTCAGTCTCGTCCGCGTCAGCGGCGTCCGGTGCCGAACACCCCGCGGATGACCCCGTTGAGGATCGTCTGGGTCGCCTTCGATCCGAGGATCTCGTCGAGCGGCGACTTCTCGGCACGGCGCGGCGTGCGCGAGGTGCCCTGCGTCTTCTTGAGGAGCCGGTCGTACTCCTGCTGCGCCTTCTTCTCCGCGGCGGCGTTCGCCTTGTCGATCGCGGCCTGCTGCTTGGCGAGCTCGGCGTCGGTCCTCGCCTGCTCGAGCGCGGCCTCCTCGGCCGCGGCCGCGTCGTCGGCGGCCTTCATCTTGGCGGTGAGGATCTCGCGGGCCGATTCGCGATCGATCGGGGTGCCGTACTTCGCCAGCAGCGGCGAGGCCTTCACCGCCGCCTCGATCTGCGGATCCGGCGTCGGCGACATGAGTCCCTGCGGCGCGCGCAGCCGCGTCCACGCGACCGGCGTCGGGGCGCCCTTCTCGCTCATGACGGTCACGATCGCCTCGCCGGTGCCGAGTTCCTGAAGCACGCGTTCGAGGTCGTAGCCGGACTTCGGGTACGTCCCGACCGTCGCCCGCAAGGCCTTGGCGTCGTCGGGCGTGAAGGCGCGCAGCGCGTGCTGCACGCGCGAGCCGAGCTGGGCGAGCACGTCGCCGGGCACGTCCTTCGGCGTCTGGGTGACGAAGAACACCCCGACGCCCTTCGAACGGATGAGACGCACGGTCTGCACGATCGCCGCGAGGAAGTCCTTCGAGGCGTCCTTGAACAGCAGGTGCGCCTCGTCGAAGAAGAACACGAGCTTCGGCTTGTCGAGGTCTCCCACCTCGGGGAGGATCTCGAAGAGCTCGGCGAGCAGGTACATGAGGAACGTCGAGAACAGCGCCGGCTTGTCGATGACGCCCGGCACCTCGAGCAGGCTGATGACGCCGCGTCCGTCGGCCGCCGTGCGCAGGAAGTCCCCGACCTCGAACTCCGGCTCGCCGAAGAAGACGTCGGCACCCTGGTCGGCGAAGGTGATCAGCTCGCGCAGGATCACGCCGGCCGTCGCGGCCGACAGCCCGCCGAGCTCCTTCAGCTCGGCCTTGCCCTCGTCGCTCGTAAGGAACGTGAGCAGGGCGCGCAGGTCCGACAGGTCCACCAGGGCCAGGCCCTGCTGATCCGCGTAGTGGAACACCAGTCCGAGGCTCGACTCCTGGGTCTCGTTCAGCCCGAGCACCTTGCTCAGCAGCAGCGGACCGAACCCCGACACGGTCGCACGCACGGGCACGCCCTTGCCGATGCCGCCGAGCGCGAAGTACTCGGTGACGGATGCCTCGGCCTTCCATTCCTGTCCGATCGCGTTCGTGCGCGCGAGCAGCTTCTCGTTCGCCTCCCCGGGGGTCGCGACTCCCGACAGGTCGCCCTTGATGTCGGCGGCGAACACCGGCACGCCCTTGGCGGCGAGCTGCTCGGCGAGGCCCTGGAGGGTGCGCGTCTTGCCCGTGCCGGTGGCGCCTGCCACCAGCCCGTGCCGGTTCATCATGCCGAGCGGGATGCGCACCTGCGCCTCCGGCACGGGGACGCCGTTGACGAGGGCCCCGAGGTCGAGCGTGGCGCCCTCGAAGGTGTATCCCGCGACGATCTTCGCGACATCCCCCTCGGCGAGCGGGCCGTCGACCGATGCAGCCGGGGCTGGGGGCGCGGGCGATGCTGCCGGCGCCTCGGTCGTCACCGGCGCCGGGGCCGAGGCATCCGGGCTGCCGCTCGATGCTGCCGACGTCTGGGTCGTCACGGGCGCGGGGGCCGAGGCATCCGCTCCCGCGGTCGCGCCCCCGGAGACCCTGGCCTTCGCGGCCTCGGCCTCGGCAGCGGCCAGCGCGGCCCTGGTCTGGGCGAGCTTGAGCTGCGCCTCGGCCGCCTCGGCCTCGGCCCTCAGCCTCGCGAGCTCGGCCTCGGCGGCGGTGACGGCGGGGTCGGGCGTCTCGGGCGCGGTCATGCGCTCAGCCTAGCCACGCCGTTTCTCGGGCGCGCCGCGGTTCTCCTTGGCCATCGGCACCGCGAACGCTGCGGCCACGATGAGCACGGCACCGGCCCCGATGAGGGCGCCGCCGACGGTGTCGCTCAGCCAATGCGCATGCAGGTACGTGCGGCTGAAGGCCATCACGAGGATCCAGGCGGCGCCGACGATCGCGACCCACACGCGCGGGAAGAGAACGAACGCGCACACCGCGAGCGTCGCGGCGTTGGCCACATGCCCCGACGGGTATGAGCCGTAGTCCGAGGTGACGATGATGTCTTCGGGCCGCACGCGACCGAACGTGTGCTTGAGCACCTGCACGGCGCCGGCCGACGCCGCTTCGGCCGCGAGGAAGAAGGCCGCGGCCCACGGTCGTCGGAGGAGGACGAGCGCGAGCGCACCGGCGAGCGGCACGGCCAGGACGGCGACCCAGCCGCCGCCCACCCAGTTCATGAATCGCGAGAGGCCGGTGAGGAACGGCGACCACCACTCGGCGACGAGGGCGTTCCACCACACATCGACGGCGAAGGGAGGGTCGCCGTGGGTGAGGATCCAGAACCCCAGTCCGCAGGCCGATGCGACGAGCACGAGCCCGGTGATGAGATAGCCCCACGCGGGCCGCACGCCGGCGTCGGCGGGCCGCACGCCGGCGTCGGCGGGCCGCACGCTCGCGGTGCGCTCGTCGCTCATCGCCCCAGTCTGCCAACATTCCCGCGGATGGGGGTCGCGCCGCGCGATCTGCTATCGTTCGCGCCGTTGCCGGAGGAGGATGACGGCATGAACGCCGTCGCCGATGCCGTACGGGCCGTGATCTCGCCGCTCACGCGTACTCGCGTCTTCCGGCGCTTCCTCGGACCGCGCGTGCTGCCTCCGCTCGAGCGGTTCGTCTCGTGGGCCACGCGCGGTCGGGTGCAGGTGAGCGCGCTCCTCGTCCCCTCGCTCGTGCTCCACACGATCGGCGCCGCCTCGGGGATGCCCCGGGAGGCGCCGCTCATGTACTGCCCTGATGGCCAGGGCCGTGCGATCGTCGCCGGAACGAACTTCGCCGGGGCGAGGCATCCCGCCTGGACGGCGAACCTCCTCGCGCATCCCGACGCCGAGATCACCGTGCGGGGCCGGCGGTTCGCGGTGCGGGCCGAGCCGGTGCCCGATGACGAGCGCGACGCGGTGTGGGCCCGCATCGAGCGGCAGTGGCCCGGGTACCGCAACTACGAGCGGCAGTCGGGGCGCACGGTGCGGCTGTTCCGGCTGCAGCCGGTGCGGCGGCTCGACTGAGTCCGGCGGCGAATCTCAGGGGGCCAGACGCGCCACGGTGCGCGGGCGCACCACGAACCACAGCGCCAGCGTGCCCACGATCGCGCAGCCCACCATGACCGAGGCCATCGTGGTCGCGGTGATGCCGGCACCCGCCGAGATCCAGCCCACGACCGGAGTGATGATGCCGGCGACGCCGAAGTTGGTGGCGCCGATGATCGACTGCGCCGTTCCGGCCGCCTTGCCGTGGCGGTCCAGCGCGAGCACCTGCACGCACGGGAAGGTGAATCCGCATGCGGTCATGAAGACGAACAGCGGCACGACGGTTCCCCACAGGCCGAGGCCGAGCTGGTCGGTGACGATGATGGCGGATGCCGCCACCACCATCACACCCGTCGACCACGCGATCACCCACTGCGGTCCGAAGCGGGCGGCCAGCCGAGCCGCGACCTGCACGCCCAGCACGACGCCGAGCGAGTTCGCGGCGAACAGGAGGCCGTACTGCTGCGCGTCGAAGCCGTATGACTCCTGGAAGAGGAACGACGATGCCGAAAGGTACGAGAAGAGACCGCTGAAGGTCATGCCGCCGATGATGAGCACGCCGATGAACACCCGGTCGGAGAAGACGCTGCGGTACCGCTGCCACACCGTCGTCGCACCCTTCTCGTGCCGGCGCGCCGGCGGGAGGGTCTCGGGGATGAAGACCGCCGCGGCGACGAGCATGATGCTGCCGTAGACGCCGAGCACCACGAAGACTCCGCGCCAGGGCATCAGAAGCAGCAGGGCCGACCCCACGAGCGGGGCGAGCACGGGCGCGACGCCCGAGACGAGCGCCAGCCGCGACAGCATCACGACGAGCCGGCGCCCGCCGAAGAGGTCGCGCACGACCGCGGCGGCGATCACGCCGCCCGCGGCGGCTCCCGCGCCCATGAAGACGCGGGCGAGCGAGAGCAGCTCGAGGTTGGGCGCGAGGGCGGCGGCGATGCTGGCCACGACGTGCAGCGCGGTGACGACGAGGAGGGGCACCCGGCGACCGACCTTGTCGCTCAGGGGTCCGACGATGAGCTGGCCGAGGGCGAAGCCGACCATGGTGCCGGTGAGCGTCAGCTGGATGGCGGCCGCGGTCGTCTGGAACTCCGACTGGAGCACCGGGAACGCCGGCAGATACAGGTCGATCGTGAACGGCCCGAGCGCGGTCAGCGCCCCCAGTAGCACGATGTACAGCACGCGGCGACGGTGCGGAATCGAGTCGCCGGGGTGGAGGACGATCGGCGCCGTGGCCGGGTTGGACCCCAGCGTCCGGATCGCGCCGGTCGACGACGCGCGCGGAGTCGGGGCCGCGGGTGCGGCGGGGTCGGCGGGGCGCTGAGTGGGAACGGAGGCGGTATCGAGCAACGTGGCTTTTCTGTTCGGCGTCGGGCGGCGAGGCAGGGAGGCGTCGACACCGGTCGTCCGGCTCAGGCGCGCAGGAAGGGGGAAGGAGATCATCGACGACGGTCTGAGTCGAATCGATTCGAGATCCATTCTATCGGATGCCCCGGGCCGCCCCGCAAGCGCTGCCGGCTGCGACCCTCCAGACGCGCCGTCGACACGCTCGAAGACCGGCATGTTGCGGTGACTCGCGGCGTCACCCCAGGGCCTTCCCAGCGCACTCCCGCATGCGCTCGCATAGGATTGCCGTGTCCTGTCCGTCGCCCGCTGCAACGCCGGTGCCCGAGCCGAGATCACGCATATGACCCCGACACCCCCGAGCCCCGCCGACAAGCGCACGAGCGGCAACCCCGCCAAGCAGGCCGAGATCAACCTCACGGTCAAGCAGCAGCGCGAGCAGAAGCGACAGGAGAAGCTCGCCGAGTACCAGCGTCAGCTGGCCAAGCGCCGCCGCAGCAAGCTCGTCTGGTGGGTCGTGGGCATCACGGCCGCCGTCGTCGTGGTCGGCCTCGTCGTCGCGTCGATCGTGTTCGCGCCCGCTCCCCCGCCGTCGTATGAGCGCGGCGACAGCGACGGCAGCGGCATCGAGGGCATCGAGGAGTTCGAGAACACGGCGAACCACGTCGAAGGCGCCGTCGAGTACGAGCAGACGCCCCCCACCGGCGGCGACCACAACGCGGTGTGGCTGAACTGCGGTGTCTACACCCAGCCCGTCCCGAACGAGAACGCGGTGCACTCGCTGGAGCACGGCGCGGTGTGGGTCACCTACGATCCGGCCCGGGTGTCCGAAGAAGACATCGCCGCCCTCGAGGCCCGCATCCCGTCGAGCTACGCGCTCCTCTCACCTTACGAGGGCATGGACAGCCCGATCGCGGTGAGTGCCTGGAACGCCCAGATCACGGCGGACTCCCCCGACGACGAGCGCATCGACGAGTTCATGAGCGCGTACTGGCGCAGCACCAACGCGCCCGAACCGAACGCCGCCTGCACCGGCGCGCTCGACGCGCCCGGCAAGAAGTAGGGCCCCGGCGGTGTCCGATGAGGCGCCGGCCGGTCGCACCGGCCGCTGGCTCGTCATCGCCGTCGCGCTCGTCCTGATCGCGGCTCTGGCGTTCGCGATCGGCCGGTTCTCGACGTTCGGCGCACAGAGTCAGGTGAGCACTCCGGGCACGAGCTCGCCCGAGGCGGGCTTCTCCCGCGATATGCAGGTCCACCACGCGCAGGCCATCGCCATGGCGATGGAGATCTACCGCAAGACCGAGGATGAGGAGCTGCGCGTCCTGTCGTACGACATCGCCACCGGGCAGGCCGGGCAACGCGGCGAGATGTACGACTGGCTCGTGAAGTGGGGACTCAGCCAGACCGGCGAGCCGATGATGACGTGGATGAACCCGTCGGACGAGCACGCCCACGGCGGCGGCGAGGCGATGACGGATGACGAGGCCCGCGAGGCGATGGGGATGGCCTCAGATGCCGAGCTGGCGCAGCTCGCGGACGCCACCGGCCAGGAGGCCGACTGCCTCTTCCTCGAGCTGATGATCCGCCACCACGAAGGCGCGATCCCCATGGCCGAAGCACTTCTCGAACTCGGATCGGACCCGCGCGCTCTCGAGGTGGCCGAGGACATCAGGGACGGACAGTCGTTCGAGATCGACGCGATGCGCGCGATGCAGGAGCGCCTCGGCTGCGATTGACCGGCGGGCGAAGCATCCGGAACCGCCCGGCGATAGCCGCCCGGACCGCGACGCACGCGCACGAGGTGGCGCGGCGCACGTGCCCCCCGGTACGTGCGCCGCGCCCTGTCGTCGCGGATCAGCCCTTCGTGCTGCCCGCGAGCAGTCCGCGCACGAAGAACCGCTGCAGCGAGATGAACACGACGAGCGGAACCAGCAGCGCGATGAACGCGCCGGCCGTCAGCAGGTACCAGTCCTGGCCGCGGTTCCCCGTCATCTCGGCGAGCAGCTTCGTGATCGGCGCCACGTTGCCGTCCGCGAAGATGAGGGATACAAGCAGGTCGTTCCACACCCACAGGAACTGGAAGATCGCGACGGAGGCGATCGCCGGCATCGTCAGCGGCAGGATGATCCGGAAGAAGATCTGACCGTGACCGGCGCCGTCCACTCGTGCGGCCTCGATCACCTCGCCCGGTATCTCGGCCACGAAGTTGTGGAGCAGGAAGATGGCGAGCGGCAGCGCGAAGATCGTGTGAGCGATCCACACCTGCGCATAGCCCGCCGATCCGATCGCCTCGATCACCGGGAATCCGAAGATCGTGCCCTGCGAGAACAGCTGCAGCAGCGGGATCAGCGCCATCTGGATCGGCACGATCTGAAGCGCGAACACGAGGATGAACAGCATGTTCTTGCCGCGGAAGTCCATCCAGGCGAACGCGTAGGCGGCGAGCATCGCGATCGAGATCGGGATGATCGTCGCCGGGATGGTGATCGCGAACGAGTTCACGAACGCCTGCGCCATCGTCAGCTGACTGTTGCCCGACTGGAGAGCGGTCGCGTAGTTGTCGAGCGTCCAGCCCCAGTTCTCGAAGACCGTCCACCAGCCGGTGGTCTGGATGAGCTCCCGCGGGCGGAACGAGCTGATCAGCACGCCGAAGGTCGGGATCGTCCACAGCAGGGCGATGATCAGCGCGGCCGCGGTGGCCCACGGCGAGGTCAGCCGCCGCTTCGTCTTGCCGAACATGTCGCGGTCCTGCCGGCGGGCGCCGCGAGCGAGTTCCTCCTTGCCCTCATCGTCGATCGGCAGATCGACCGGCATCACGGCGCTCATCAGCGCACCTCCCGCTGCTTCTTGAGTTGGACGGCGTTGTAGATCACGATCGGCATGACCAGCACCAGCAGGATCACGGCGAAGGCGGCCGAGCGCCCCGCCTCGAAGCTGCGGAACTGGGTGTACATCTCGTTGGCGATCACCGACGTGTTGTTCGCGCCGGCGGTCATCGTCCGCACGATGTCGAACACCTTCAGGGAGGCGATCGAGATCGTCGTCAGCACGACGATGAGCGCGGGACGGATGCCGGGGACGATGACGTTGATGAACTTCTGCCAGCCGTTCGTGCCGTCGAGCTCGGCGGCCTCGATCTGTTCGGTGGGCACGCCCTTGATGGCCGCCGACAGGATCACCATGGCGAATCCGGTCTGGATCCAGATGAGCACGACGATGAGGAACAGGGTGTTCCACGGCTCGGCGGCCAGGAAGTTCACCGGCTGCCCGCCGAACCACACCAGCACCTGGTTGAGGAAGCCGATCTGCTCCGCGTCGGCGGGACGGGCGGTGTACATGAACCGCCAGATCACCGACGCTCCCACGAACGAGATGGCCATCGGCAGGAACACGAGGATCTTGTACACCCGCTCACCGCGCGTCTTGTCGATGAAGTAGGCGTACGCGAGCCCCGCGGCGGTGGAGACGACCGGGGCGATCAGCACCCAGATGATGGTGTTGATGATGACGCGGACGTTCTGGGGCTGCGAGAAGATCCAGACGAAGTTGTCCATGCCGACGAACTCGGTGCCGCGCGAGTTCATGAACGACTGGAAGAGGGTCTGGATCGTCGGGATGATCAGCCCGACGACGACCAGCAGTGCAGCGGGCGTGAGGAACCCGAAGAGCTGGAAGAGCGACCCTTCTCCCCCCTTGGCCCGCTTGTCGAGGAAGAAGAAGAGCAGCCCGAGCACCGCGGCGGCGATGATCGCCCACTGGTAGGACTGCAGGAACCACAGGAGCAGCGCGGGGAAGGCCACGCACGCGGCCAGCCGGATGATGGTGTACATCCGGCCCGGGCGAGGGGCGATCTCGACGAAGAAGAGGATGAGCGCGACCACGATCAGGAAGACCCCGACGATGACGAGGATCTCCAGCCAGGGGTTGAGCGTGCTCACCCATCGCAGGAAGTCGGACATGGCGACCTTTCGAGTGCGGCGATGGACTCGCGACGGACGGAAGGGGACGGGGCCGCCCGTGGAGGGCGGCCCCGTCTCGGATCAGACGCTGGCTACTCGGAAGGCCAGCCCGACTCGATCTGCTCGAGCACCGTGTCGACGTCCGTGCCGTTGACGTAGTCGACCATGCCCTTGAAGAACGTTCCGGCGCCGACCGCACCCGGCATCAGGTCGGATGCGTCGAAGCGGAACGTGGTGGCGTCGTCCTGCAGGATTGCGATGGCCTGCTGCAGGATCGGGCTCGAGGCGCTCTCGGGGTCGAGACCCTTGTTGGCGCTGATGACCCCGCCGAGCGACACCCGGCTGTTGGCCCACTCGGGGCTGGACAGGTACTCCTGCACCTTGCGGGTGGCCTCGGAGTCGTCGAACGCGGCGACGATCTCGCCACCGCCTGTGACGACCGCTCCGGCCTCCTCGCCGCTCGCCTCGAACGGCGGGGTGAGGAACGCCCAGATGTCACCGTCTTCGCCGACCTCGGCACCCGCATCCACGAGGAAGCCGTCGAAGAACGACGCCTGGTGGTGCAGAGCGCAGTCACCGGCGGCCATGGCGGCGGCCGGGTCGGTGCCGAACGGCGTCGTCACGATCGTGTCGATGCCGCCGAAGCCCGCGTTGACGTACTCGGGGTTGAGCGCGATCTTGCCGAACTCCTCGAACGCCGACTTGATCTGCGGGTCGGTGAACGGGACCTCGTTGGCGATCCACTGGTCGTAGACGTCGGTACCGGACTGCCGCAGGACGATGTCCTCGATCCAGTCGGTGCCCGGCCACCCGGTGGCGGCGTCGGAGTTGAACCCGATGCACCACGGCGCCTTGCCGGTGTCGGCCTGGATCTGCGCAGTCAGGTCGAGCAGCCCCTGCCAGTCGGTGGGGATCTCCCA
Organism: Microbacterium sp. MF43; assembly: GCF_012847295.1. Lineage (GTDB taxonomy): Bacteria > Actinomycetota > Actinomycetes > Actinomycetales > Microbacteriaceae > Microbacterium. The sequence continues at coordinate 495,923 of NZ_JABBDY010000001.1, read as the reverse complement.
GCCGTTCTCCTCGAACTGCGCCGGCGAGTACCAGATCCAGCCCTTGACGCTCGCCATGAGCGGGGCGCCGTAGAGGGTGCCGTCGACCGTGCCGTAGCCGGCCCAGTCCTCGGTCCAGTACTCCTCGACGTTGGCGGCCACCTCATCGGGCGCGGGAAGGACCAGGTCACGGCTGGCCATGTCGGCGAGCAGGCCCGGCTGCGGGAAGATCGCGAGGTCGGGCGGCGTGCCACCCTGGGCGCGCACCGCGATCTGCGCCTCGAACTCCTTCGACCCCTCGTACTGGATGTCGATGTCGTTCTCTTCCTCCCACGCGGCCCACGACTCTTCGAGCAGCTCCTGCTCGGGGGTGACGATGGTGCCGTAGACGGTGACGACGTTGTCGTCGCCGCCTTCGCCGCCGCCGTCGTCGCCGTTGTTGGCGCCCGGGCCTCCGGAGCAGCCTGCGAGCGCGACGCCGGTCGCTCCTGCCACCGCGAGCGCGATGATCCGGCGACCTCGTCTGGATGTCTTCATTCGTCCTCCTCATCGAGTGCCGCGAAGCCACTGCCTCCGTGCCCCGCGTGCGAACTTAGGGAACCGATTCCATGCTCACGCTAGGGGATGCGTGGTGTCGGCACAATCACACTTGATCACAACTCGGTAAATGCGGGAGTGGACGTGACAAACGCCGCCGAGCACGGCACAATGAGCCCCGGAACCGGTTCCACATTCGCATCGACGCGGGGAACCGCCGGGACTGCCGAGGAGGGCCGAGTGGCGGGCATCGCCGACGTCGCGCGTGCCGCGGGCGTTTCCAAGTCGACCGCCAGCCGGGCGCTGACGGGAGCGGGATACGTCTCCGACGGGACACGCGCCAAGGTGCGGGAAGCGGCCACGCAGCTCGGCTACGTGCCGACCACCAGCGCGGTCAGCCTCGTGACCGGCCGCACGCAGACGATCGGCGTCGTCGTGCCGACTCTCGACCGGTGGTTCTTCGCCCAGGTCCTCGAGGGCATCCAGGACGCGCTGCTCGAACGCCGCTACGACCTCGCTCTGTACGGTGCTCCCCCCGAGTCGGACGCGCGCCGCGACATGTTCGAGACGTTTCTGGCCCGCAAACGCTTCGACGGCTTGATCGCCGTGGGCATCGAGCCCAGTGCGCACGAGCTCGAACGCCTCGTCGCGTTCGGCAAGCCCGTCGTCAGCGTGGGCGGTTACGACGTCGGCACGAACGCCGTCTCGATCGACGATCGCGCTGCAGGACGCATCGCCACCGAGCATCTCGTGGGCCTCGGCCACCGCGCCGTCACCTTCGTCGGCGGCGATCCCGACGGCAGGCGCACGAGCTTCGGGGATCAGCAGCGGCTCGACGGGTATCTCACCGCCATGAGCGACGCCGGGCTCGAGGCATCCGCTCGCCACATCGCTTCGGAGGCGACGATGCCCGGCGGCTACGGCGCCGCCGTAGAGCTGCTCGGCGATCGCCGGACCCGCCCGACGGCGGTCGTCGGCGTATGCGACGAGGTGGCGGTCGGCGCGATCATCGCCGCACGGCGGCTCGGCATCCGCGTGCCCGATCAACTCAGCGTCGTCGGCATCGACGATCACGCGTACGCCGAGATGTTCTCCCTCACGACGCTGCAGCAGAAGCCGCACCAGCAGGGGCGCGCGGCCGTGCAGCTCCTCATGTGGCAGCTGGACGATCCGGATGCCGCCACCCACCGCATCTACGAATCGTCGCCCCTCATCGTGCGCAGCTCGACGGCGGCCGTCGACGACGCCGCCTCGGCGATCGTGGGGGTCGGGCCGTGAACGGGCGGTGAGCATGACGAGGGCCCCAGATGCCGAAGCATCCGGGGCCTTCGTGAACGAGCTGAGCTCGCGAGATTACTTGAGCGTAACCGAAGCGCCGGCCTCTTCGAGAGCGGCCTTGGCCTTCTCGGCGGTCTCCTTGTTGGCGCCCTCGAGGACGGCCTTCGGAGCACCGTCGACGACGGCCTTCGCCTCACCGAGGCCGAGCGAGGTGAGCTCGCGGACGACCTTGATGACCTGGATCTTCTTGTCGCCGGCGGCCTCGAGGATGACGTCGAACGCGTCCTTCTCCTCGGCCTCTTCGGCGGGGGCGCCACCGGCGGGCGCGCCCGCAGCGGCAACCGCGACCGGGGCGGCGGCGGTGACGTCGAAGGTCTCCTCGAACGCCTTGACGAACGCGGAGAGCTCGATGAGGGTGAGCTCCTTGAACTGGTCGAGCAGCTCCTCAGTGCTGAGCTTTGCCATGATGATTCTCCTTGATTGGGGTTTTGCTTAGCCGGGGCCGGTTCAGGCCGCGGACTCCTGCTTCTCACGCAGCGCGTCGACCGTGCGAACGGCCTTCGACGGCAGTGCGTTGAAGACGTAGGCCGCCTTGGTCATCGAGGCCTTCATCGCGCCGGCGAGCTTCGCCAGCAGGACTTCACGGCTCTCGAGGTCGGCGAGCTTGCTGACCTCTTCTGCGCTGAGGGGGGCTCCGTCGAAGAAGCCGCCCTTGATGACGAGAAGAGGGTGTGCCTTGGCGAAGGCACGCAGACCCTTCGCGACGGAGACCGGGTCACCGTGCACGAAAGCGATGGCCGACGGACCCTTGAGGTCGTCGTCCAGCGACGTGATCCCCGCGTTGTTCGCGGCGATCTTGGTCAGCGTGTTCTTCACCACGGCGTATTCCGCGTCCTGACGGATGCTGTTGCGCAGCTCCTTGAGCTGGGCAACCGTCAGACCGCGGTACTCGGTCAGCAGAACGGCGGTCGAGTCCTCGAAATGCTTCGTGAGCTCGGCGACCGATGCTTCCTTCTGCGCCATGGCCACTCCTTGTGTGTACGAGACGCTCCGCGATGGCGGGGCGTCGGCCTCGACATCCGCTCATCTGCTCTCACCACGGCAACAAAAAAGCTCCGGCGCAAGCGCACGGAGCGGGAACCCGGAAGTTCGTTCGTGTCACCTGCGCGGGCCCCTGCGATGCAGTGCTTCGATCTCCGCTCGCTTGCGCGCGCGTCGATGACCGGCGGTCTTCGGTTGCCGCAAGTCTACGTGAGCCGGGCGGCACCGCCAAATCCACGCTGGGACCGCCCTTCGCTCGCGGTCGACGGATCCGCCCGGATCACACGCGGCCGGTGAGGATGAGGTTCCAGTACACCCACGGCAGCACGTGGCGATCGAAGATCCACGACAGGCGGTTCTCGCGGTACATCGTCTTCCAGAACGGGATCGTCGGCGCCAGGCGGCCGCGATCGTCGAACTCCGCCCACACGACGGTCGACCGCGACACCGTGAACGGGCAGACGGCGTATCCGTCGTACTCCCATCTCGGGTCTTCGCCCCGCAGCACCGCCGCCAGGTTCTTCGCCAGCACGTAGGTCTGCTTGCGCAGCGCTCCCCCGCACTTGGAGTTCGTCGTCGCCGCGGCGTCGCCGAGAGACCAGACATTGGCGAAGCGCGGGTGGCGAAGGGTGCGGGGGTCGACCTCCACGAAGCCGCCACCGCTTAGGTCGGCAGCCAGCGCCGAGGGTTTCAGCCAGTCGGGGGCGGACTGCGGCGGGACGGCGTTGAGCACGTCGTACGAGAGCCGCTCGGTGCCGTCCGGACCGCCGATGACCACGTACTGCGCTTCGGCATCCACCTCGAGCAGCTCGCTGCGCGTGCGCAGCTCGATGCCGTAGTCGGCGATGCGGCGCTCGAGCTCACCGGAGATGTCGGGGATGCCGAACGGACGCTCGCCGTGCACGACCATCACCACGCGGATGTCGTCGAGCACGCCCGTCGCCCGCCAGTATGCGCAGGCCTGGTACATCGGCTTCTGAGCCGCGCCGGCGCACGATGCGGGATCGTCGGGCTGGGTGAAGATCACCGTTCCGCTGCGCAGGTCGCGCAGGAGGAGGGATGCCTTCGCGGCGAGCTCGAATTCGTAGTGGGATGCCACGGCCGGCGTCTTCAGCGCGTCGACGAGCCCGGGCACGCGGTCCCAGTCCAGCTGGATCCCCGGGCAGACGATGACGTGCTCGTAGGTCAGCTCCCGGCCGCTGCCCAGGAGCACCCTGTTCGCCTCGGGGTCGACGCGGGTGACGCCGTCCTGGATCCACGTGACACCCGCCGGTGTCACGTCGCGCTGCGGCCGGACGGTGATGCTCGCACGCGCCGTGCCGCCCGCCACGTGCGAGAAGAGCGGCTTGTACAGGTGGTCGGTGCGTGGCTCGACCAGCGCGATGTCGTCGACTCCGAGGCGGCGCAGCCGTGCGGCGACCGACACTCCCCCGTTCCCGCCCCCGATCACCACCACGCGGTAGTGGGTAGAACTGTCGGGCATGACGGACCCTCCTCGAGTCTGGGAAGGTGACCACGGTAGGTCGCCGTCGTCCGCTCGGGCGAGGGGTTGCACCGGCCACCGCATCCGGCTAGTCGACCCGCCGCCGCGGGTCAGGCGGTGATGAAGTCCCGGTAGCGGTCCAGCGCCGCCGACACCTCGGCCCGGGTCGCGGCCCCCGTGGTGAAGAGCTCGGGAACGGGGTCGTCGGCGTGCCGCCCGACCGCGACCGAATGCGTCCAGACGCCGATCGCCTCGCCCCGCGCCACGATGATCGGGCGCACGATGCCGTTCATGCTCGGACCGATCGCGCGGAGGAACTCCGGCGCGCAGGGCACCGTGCGGTCGGCGTAGGACAGGTAGTACTCCTCGAACGGCGGGAGGGCGACGACCGCGGGCGCGGCGGGGTCGACCGGCGGGGCGGGCGCGGCGACGCGGTACTGCGGTTCGGGGTCGTCACCCACGACGGTGACCCGGTCGGATGCCTGCTCCGCCGCGGCCCGCGCCACGCCGAGCGGCAGCCCCGACCACCAGGCGAAGTCTCGCGCGCCCGCCGGGCCGTGCGAGCCGATATAGCGCACGAAGTACTCGGCGAGCGGGTCGACGGGAGTCGCGGCATCCGTCACCCACTCCTCGATGAGGACGACGTACTGCTCACGGGTGGGGCCGCCCTCGCGCGGCACCACCGGTCCCTGGCAGACGACGCCGCGCAGCGACAGAGCGACGAGCAGGTGGTAGCCGCGCTGCCGGGCCGTGCTGACCCCACCCGCCTCGAACACGGCGAAGAGCTCCTTGCGCGTGAGGCGGTTATCGCCCCGCAGCGCCTCGCGCGCGAGCCGCTCCGCGCGCTCGAGTTCGGCCTCATCGATCGCCTCGGCGCGGCGCACCGCCGCGGCCTGCCGCGACTGCCGCTCCCCCGTGAGACCGAGCACCCAGACGAGGTCGCGCGCCGGAATGATGTGGATCGTCCCGCGCATCGTCCACGACCGCACGATCTCGCCACGGTCCAACGCCGCATCCACGTCGCGGATCGTCGGATCGCCGGCGGTGCGCGCCGCCAGCGCCCACCGACCGCCCCAGAACTCCTGACCCTGCGTCGCGAGCATGTGGGATGCGGCCTCGCCGAGGGTGGCGGCCGGCGCGCTCAGCCGATGCGACCGCAGCCGGTCGTGCCGAATGGCGGCGACGTCGAGGGCGGGGGTGGCGACCATGCGCCCATCATGGCGCAGCACGCCGACGCGGTGCATCCGAGCCGGACCGCGTCTCGTCTCGTCGCTGGGCTCCTCGCTCAACGACCGGGGCAGTGCCGTCCGGTCGTTGAGCGAGCGAAGCGAGACGAAACGCGTCAGGCGAAGGGGTTCGCGGTGAGCGTGTACTTCGTCTGCAGGTACTCGTGGATGCCCTCGGCGCCGCCTTCGCGGCCCAGGCCCGACATCTTCCATCCGCCGAACGGCGCGGCCGCGTTCGAGACCACACCGACGTTGAGGCCCATCATCCCGGTCTCGAGGCGCTCGATCATGCGCTGGCCGCGCGAGAGCGACTCGGTGAAGACGTACGAGACCAGCCCGTACTCCGTGTCGTTCGCGATCCGGACGGCGTCGTCCTCGGTGTCGAACGGCACGATGGCGAGCACCGGTCCGAAGATCTCCTCGCGCAGGATGTCCGATCCGGGCTGCACGTCGGTGACCACGGTGGGCTCGTAGAACGTGCCGGCGCCGTCGACCTCGTTGCCGCCGGTGCGCACCTGCGCGCCGCGCTGCACGGCGTCGGCGACCAGCGAGGAGGCCTTGTCGACGGCGTCTTTGTTGATGAGGGGCCCGATCTGCACGCCGTCCTCGGTGCCGCGGCCGATCTTCATCGACTGCACCCGCTCGGTCACCCGGCGGGCGAACTCGTCGGCGACGGAGCGCTGCACGATGAACCGGTTCGCCGCCGTGCAGGCCTGTCCGATGTTGCGGAACTTCGCCAGCATCGCGCCGTCCACCGCCTTGTCGAGGTCGGCATCCTCGAACACCACGAACGGCGCGTTGCCGCCGAGCTCCATCGAGGTGCGCAGCACGCCCTGCGCGGCCTGCTCCAGCAGACGCTGGCCGACGCCCGTCGAACCCGTGAACGAGAGCTTGCGCAGGCGCGGGTCGCGGATGATCGGCTCGGACACCTTGCCCGACGTCGACGTGGTGAACACGTTCACGACGCCCTTCGGAAGTCCCGCATCCTCGAGCAGCTTCGCGAACGCCAGCGTGGTCAGCGGCGTCAGCTCGGCCGGCTTGATCACGACGGTGCAGCCGGCAGCCAGGGCCGGCGCGATCTTGCGGGTCGCCATCGCGAGGGGGAAGTTCCACGGCGTGATCAGGAAGCACGGCCCCACCGGATGCTGCGACACGATCATGCGGCCGGTGCCCTCGGGGTTCGCGCCGTAGCGGCCCTGCACGCGTGCCGTCTCCTCGCTGAACCAGCGCAGGAACTCGCCGCCGTAGGCCACCTCGCCGCGCGCCTCGGCCAGGGGCTTGCCCATCTCCACCGTCATCAGCAGCGCGAAGTCCTCCTTGCGCTCCTGCAGCAGGTCGAACGCCCGGCGCAGGATCTCGGCGCGCTCGCGCGCCGGCGTCGCCGCCCACGCCGGGAAGGCGTCGACCGCGGCGTCGAGGGCCGCCTTGCCGTCCTCCGGCGAGGCATCCGCGATCTCCTTGACCGTCTGACCGGTCGCCGGGTCGTAGACCTTCAGCGTCCGGCCGCCCGCGGCCGCACGCCACTCGCCGCCGATGAACAGCCCGTCGGGGACGGACGCCAGCAGCTCGGTCTCACGGTTCTCGGTCACGGGGACTCCCTCGTCGGTTCCGGATGCCGCGGCATCCCTTCTCGCCTGCTTCCCGGGTTATTCTGCCGGGGCCCGGCCGGACGGCCGATATACACCACGTACAACCGCAGGGCGGCGTTCACCCCGCTGGACACGATCAGCGCACCGCCTCCCGGGCGCGCTGATCGACGAGCGCGCCCGCGAAGAACGCCGCGAGCTCGTCGGTCGCGGTCAGCGGGAGGACGGCTGCCACGTACTGATCGGGGCGCACCACGATCACCGCGCCCTCGCGCGACACCTGGCGCTCATCGAAGATGTCGGCCGTGCTCCACGCGCTCGGGCCGGCGGCGTAGACCTTCTCCCAGTCGATGAGACCGAGCGGGCCGGTCTTCGGCATGAACGCGGCGGGCACCCGGGTCAGGTCGACGTCCTCGTACCTTTGCTGGTAGATCGCCTTCACGTCGAACACCGCGTCGACGTCGGCGCCGGCGGGCGTGTGGCGGGCGAGCGGCGACTCGGGCGAGTCGAGCCACGCGGCGAACGCCGCGAGCGCCGAGTCCTCGCCGGACGCGGGAGCGTCGGCGAAGGCGTAGACGCGCCAGCGTCCGTCGGCCTTCGCATGGTGCCCGAGGTGGATCACGTTGCCGTCGCACACGCGAACGACCTCGACCGACTTGAAGCGCTTGCCGAGGGGGAACCCTGCCGCGAGGTCCTGGTGCGAGGCATCCGCCACGACCATCGACGGGCCGTACTGCGTCATGAACCCGGACGGGAACTCGGCGGTGCCGAGGTAGAACGTCGCGAGCTCCTGAGGGTCGCTGATCTCTTCGGGCTTGCGCGCCATGAGGGCCGACCATTCGCGGTCGAAGTCGATGAGCTGCTGCGCCACGGGCTGGCGCTCGGCGGAGTAGGTCTCGAGCAGCGCGGCGGGCGCGAGCCCGGTGAGCACGTGCCCGAGCTTCCAGCCGAGGTTGAAGCCGTCCTGCATCGAGACGTTCATGCCCTGCCCGGCTTTGGCGCTGTGGGTGTGGCACGCGTCACCGGTCAGGAACACCCGCGGCGCGCGACCGCCATCGCCATCATCGAAGCGGTCGGTCACCCGATGGCCGACCTCGTAGACGCTGTGCCACGCGACCTGCTTCACATCGATCGAGTACGGGTGCAGGATCTCGTTGGCGCGGCGGATGATCTCCTCGATCGGCGTCTGCCGCACGCGGTGGTCGTCGTCGGCGGCCACCTCGCCCAGGTCGATGTACATGCGGCTGAGGTAGCCGCCCTCGCGGGGGATGTGCAGGATGTTGCCAGCGGTGGAGTTGATCGCGCACTTGGTGCGCCAGTCGGGGAAGTCGGTGTTGACCAGCACGTCCATGACGCCCCACGCATGGGAGGCGAACCGGCCGACGTGGCGGCGGCCGATCGCCTCGCGCACGCCGCTGCGCGCGCCGTCGCAGCCGGCGACGTACTTGGCACGGACGATCCTCTCCTCGCCGGCGCGCGCACCTGTCGTGTGACGGACCCGCACCTCGACCGGGTACTTCCCGTCGTCGGCGACCGAGAGTCCGAGGAACTCGACGCCGTAGTCGGGCACGATCCGCCCGGGGCGGTGCGCCGCCGCCTCGGCGAAGTAGTCGAGCACGCGCGCCTGGTTGACGATCAGGTGGGGGAACTCGCTGATCTTGAGCGCGTAGTCCTCGGTGCGGGCCGTGCGGATGATGTGGCGGGGGTTCTCGGGGTCGGGGCCCCAGAAGTTCATGTAGGCGATGTTGTAGGCCTCGGCGGTGATGCGCTCGGCGAACCCGAAGGCCTGGAACGTCTCGACACTGCGGGGCTGGATGCCGTCGGCCTGGCCCAGGACGAGCCGTCCCTCCCGGCGCTCGATGATGCGCGTGGTGACGTCGGGGAACTGCGAGAGCTGCGCGGCGAGCAGCATGCCGGCGGGGCCGGACCCGACGATGAGGACGTCCGTCTGATCGGGGAGGTCCGCCGGGCGATCGATGCCGGTGCCCGCGGCATCCTGGATGCGGGGCTCTCCGGAGACGTAGCCATGGTGATGGAACTGCATGGGACTCCTCGTGCGACCTCGATGTCGACCGCGCGGCGGCGATGCTTGCGGTATCGGCAGGCCGCGTTCTATATTCGAACACGGCGTTCTACTATTGAACAGATCGTATACGAAGCGGATGCCTGCTCACAAGGCTTCCGCGCGCCGGCGTCTCATGCGCGTCACGCGAAAGGACCGATTCCGATGACAGACGCGCCTTCTCGCGCGGCGCAGGCCGGTCCCGCGTCGCAGACCCTGAGCCGAGGCATCCGGATCCTCGAGGTCCTCGCCGACGCCCGCGAGCCGCTCACGATCGACGACATCGCACGACGACTCGACGTGCACCGCTCGGTCGCCTATCGTCTGCTGCGCACGCTCGAAGACCACGGCCTGGTCGCGCGCGACGGCAACGGCCTGGTCTCACTCGGCGCCCGCATGGCCGCCCTCGCGGCGGGCGTCGCGCACGACCTGCAGGCCGAGGCCCTCCCCGAGCTCACCGACGTCGCGAACGAACTCGGCATGACCTGCTTCCTCAGCGTGCTCGACCACGACGAGTGCGTGACCCTCGCCAGCGTCGAGCCCCGCCACGCGGTCGCGTCGGTGGCGCAGCGGCCGGGGTCGAGGCATCCGGTCACCCGCGGCGCTCCGGGGAAGGCGATCCTGTCACTCGTGCCCGCCGCCTCGTGGCCGCGCGACGCCGACGCGCATCTGCGTCAGGAGGTGACGGATGCCTCGGCCCGCGGCTGGTTCGACAGTCACGACGAGGTCATTCCGAGCCTGCGCTCGGTGGCCGTGCCGCTCGAGCTGCGCGGACGCGGCCCGGCCGCGATCGCTGTCGTCTACCTCGCGAGCGCCCACGGATCCGACGAGATCGCGGCCCGTCTCGCCCGCTCGGCCGCGATCATCCGGTCGGCGCTGGGCGACGGAGGCGTGGGGCCCGTGCGCGGACCGGCTCAGGCGTAGCGGGTGCCGACGAGCTTGATGTCGTAGACCGCGACGCGCTGAGGCACCCCGGCGAACGCCTCGGCGCGGGCGTCGGACGCGAGGTAGGCCTGCTCGAGAGCGAGGAAAGCCTCCTCGTCCCCCTCGGCGCTCACGGCCCACACGAACTCGTTCGATTCGGGCAGTCCGTACGCGAAGTCGATGGCGAATCCCGCCGCCGGACGGACGCGGGGCATCCACTGCTGCCACCAATCGACGAAGGCCTCGTACTCCCCCTCGACGAGCGTGTACCGGCGCAGCTGGATGGTCCTCATGCCACCCATCTTGCCGCGTCGGACGTGTGGCATACTCATCACGTCCGGCGGGGACGATCCCGGCGGTGCTCGAAAAAAGGGCACGCAGCGCGAACGCGCGAGACACATACGGCCTCACACCCGTTCCCGTCTTGCAGGAGTTCCCTCATGCCGACCGTCTCCGCGCACGTCGCGCTCACCCTCGCCCGCCACATCGACCACGTCTTCGGGGTGATGGGCAACGGCAACGCCTACTTCCTCGACGCACTCGAGCGCTCGACCGATGTCGCCTTCACCGCGGTCCGCCACGAGGCCGGCGGCGTCGTCGCCGCCGATGCCTATCACCGCGCCTCGGGCCGCCTCGCCGCCGCCACGGCGACCTACGGCGCCGGCTTCACCAACACGCTCACGGCGCTCGCCGAGGCCGTTCAGGCGCACGTGCCGCTGGTGCTCGTCGTCGGTGACGAGCCGACCTCGGGTCCACGCCCGTGGGACGTCGACCAGATCGCGATGGCGTCGGCGGTCGGCGCTCGCACGTACACCGTCGGGCGAGCGGATGCCGCGGCCACGACCGTCATCGCGATCGAGCACGCCCTCACCTACCGCGTGCCCACCGTGCTCGCGATCCCCTACGACGTCGCGGCGCGTGACGCAGGCCCCCTCCCCGAGGCTCCGGAGCCGCGGCTCCCCGCTCCCCTGGCCCCCGCCGGGCCCTTCGCCGCGGGCGCGATCGCGGATCTCGCGTCCGCCCTCGCGGCGGCGAAGCGGCCCTTCCTGCTCGCCGGGCGCGGAGCATGGATCTGCGGCGCCGGCGGGGCGCTGGGCCGGCTCGCGGACGCCGTCGGAGCGCTGACCGCGTCGACGGCGCTCGGACGCGGCGTGTTCCCCCGCGCCGAGTTCGACCTCGGCGTGACCGGAGGCTTCGGCGCCGAGGGCGCGATGTCGCTCGTGCGCGAAGCGGACGTGGCGGTCGTCTTCGGGGCATCCCTCAACCAGTTCACGATGCGCTTCGGCGACCTGTTCGCACCGGGGACGCGGGTGTTCCAGGTAGACGTCGCGCCGGCCGCGACGCATCCGCACGTCGGCGGATTCGTGCGCGGAGACGCCGCCGTCGTGGCGAGCGAGCTCGTGACGGCCCTCGCCGCCAGGGGCGCCGCCCCGAGCGGCTGGCGCGAGAGCGTCGACGTCGCGAGGGCGCGCCGGTACGACCTCGGTGACGGGATCGCCCCTGACGGGCGTCTGGACCCCCGCTCGATCGCGGCGCGCATCGGCGAGCTGCTCCCCGACGACCGCGTCGTCGTCTCGGACGGCGGGCACTTCATCGGGTGGGCCAACATGTACTGGCCGGTGTCATCTCCCGACCGCATGATGATGGTCGGCACCGCCTTCCAGTCGATCGGCCTGGGCTTCCCGTCCGTGGCGGGTGCGGCGCTCGCGCAGCCGACCTCCACGGTCGTGCTCACGAGCGGCGACGGCGGCGGCCTCATGGCGCTCGCCGACCTCGAGACCGCGGTGCGCGTCGCCGGCGGCCGGGGCCTGGCGGTCGTCTGGAACGACGCCGCATACGGCGCCGAGGTGAACCTCTACGGGCTGAAGGGGCTCGCCGAGGGCCCCATGCGCATCCCCGAGGTCGACTTCGCCGCCCTCGCCGCGGGCGTCGGCGCCGAAGGCGTCGTCGTGCGGACGATGTCCGACCTGGATCGTCTCGCGTCGTGGACGGCGGAGCCCGAGGCATCCCGCCGATTCCTCATGCTCGACTGCCGCATCTCGGGAACCGTCGTCGCGCCGTACCAGCAGGAGATCATCCGCGTGAACTCGTGAGCCCCGGCGCCGAGCCCCGGTCGTCGGGCGAGCGCAGCGAGACGAAACGGTTCAGGAACCGGAGAACGTCGGAGGGCGCTTCTCGCCGAAGGCCGCGAAGCCCTCGCGGTAGTCGGCGGTGTGCCGCAGCTCGTCCTGCCCGCGGTTCTCCTCGGCCACGACCCGCCACAGCCGCTCGTCGCGCAGCTTGTCGATGAGGCGCTTGGATGCGAGGAACGCCTGCGTGGGTCCGGCAGCCGCTCGCGCCGCGCGCTCGCGCGTGAATCCGAGCACCTCGTCGGCGGGCAGCGCACGGCTGAACAGTCCCGACTCCACCGCTTCGGCACCCGACAGCAGGTCGCCGGTGTAGATGAGGTCCAGCGCCCGGTGCGCCCCGAGACGCTCGTAGAGCAGCGCGTGCCCTCCGGAGTCGAGCAGCGCACCGAGGTTCGCGAACGGCGAGCCCACTTTCGCCGTCCTGGCGACGTAGACCACGTCGGTCGCGATCGCGAGGCCGAGCCCGACGCCGAGGCACGCGCCGTGCACGGCGGCGAAGGTCGGCGCCGGGAAGGCCGCCATCCGTCGCATGACGCCCTCGACCGCGCCCAGATAGCCCAGCACATCGTCGGTGGCGGGGTCGACCCCGGTGATGTCGCGTCCGGCGCAGAAGGCGCGCCCCTCTCCGCGCAGCACGAGGGCGCGGACACCGGATGCCTCGGCCTCCGCATAGGCGGCGTCGAGCTCTCCGATCGCCTCGAGGGTGAGCGCGTTGAGCTTGTCGGGCGCGTCGAGCACGACCTCGGCGACGCCGTCGGCGATGTGCAGCTGGATCATGGGTTCCTCACACGTCGTAGTCGACCACGACCCGGTCGGTCGTGGGATGTGACTGGCAGGTCAGGATGTATCCGCGCTCCAGTTCGTCGGGCTCGAGCGCGTAGTTCTCGGTCATCGAGACCGAGCCCTCGAGGAGGCGGGCACGGCACGTGCCGCACACTCCCCCGGCGCAGGCGAAGGGCGCGTCCGGACGCACGCGCAGCGCCGCGTTGAGGATCGACTCGTGCGCCGACACCGGGCTCTCGATCGTGGCCGACTGGCCGTCGAGGGTGACCTCGATGCGGTGCACGGGCTCGTCGGCGCGCACCTGGACGGGTCTTCCCGACGGCGCTTCGACGCGGCCGTTCTCGCCCGTCGTGAACAGCTCGTACCGCACGTGCTCGGGGGCGACTCCGATGTCGGCGAGGGTGTCGCGGCACAGCTGCACGAGCTCGAACGGCCCGCACAGGAACCATTCGTCCACCGTCTCGGGCAACACGAGGGCGTCGAGGATGCGGCGCAAGCGGTCCTCGTCGATGCGTCCCGACAGGAGCGGGGCCGCGCGCTGCTCGCGCGAGAGCACGTGGTGGAGCGCCAGGCGCGACGGGTAGCGGTCCTTGAGGTCGGCGAGCTCCTCGAGGAACATGACGTCCGTCGTGGACCGGTTCGTGTACACCAGCGTGAAGCGGGACGTCTCGGAGCGGGCGAGCACCGTCGCAGCGAGCGCCATGAGAGGTGTGATGCCCGACCCGGCGGCGATGCCGGCGACGTGGGCTGCGTCGAGGTCGGCGAGCGTCGAGGTGAAGCTTCCCTGCGGGCTCATCACGTCGAGGCGATCCCCGGGCTTGAGTTCGGACTGCGCCCACGTGGAGAAGCGGCCACCCTGATCACGCTTGATCGCGACGCTGATCGTTCGCGGACCGTCGCCGCCACCGCCCGACTCCTCCGCGCGGCACAGGGAGTACGACCGGCGCACCTCGTGACCGTCGAGCATCGTACGCAGCGCGACGTGCTGGCCGGCGAGGTAGTCGAACTCGTCGCGGATCGCCTCGGGGATCGCGAATGTGACCTCGACCGAGGCATCCGTCAACGGCCGCACCGCCGCGACCCGCAGCGTGTGGAACCGCGCCCGGCGCTTGACCGTGCGGGGGCCGCCGACGGCGCTGCTCAGCAGCGTCTCGGCGATGCGCTCGTTCTCGCGGGCGGTCGCGTCGGGACCGGTGGCCATCAGTGCACCTTGAAGTGGTCGAACGGCTCGAGGCACGCGCGGCACTCGTAGAGCGCCTTGCACGAGGTCGAGCCGAAGCGGGCGAGCTCGCGCGTGTCGAGCGATCCGCAGCGAGGGCACTTCACAGCGAGCGCGACGCGGATCGGACCGACCGCCGCACGACCGGTCGGCGGCGCGATGCCGTAAGCATGGAGCTTCTCCTTGCCGGCGTCGCTCATCCAGTCGGTGGTCCATGCCGGCGAGAGCGTGAGGCGCACATCGACGTCGCGGAACCCGGCGTCGGTGAGCGCGAGCACCACGTCGTCGCGGATCGCATCGACCGCGGGGCACCCGGAGTACGTCGGCGTGATCGTGACGGTCACCGTGTCACCCGAGACCGACACATCGCGCAGCACCCCGAGGTCTTCGATCGTGAGGACCGGGACCTCGGGATCGACGACGGTCGCCGCGACCTGCCAGGCGCGGGCGGATGCCTCTGCCGCCGTCGGGCTCACCATGTCGCTCCCGGGTGCTGACGGGCGAGGACCTGCATCTCGGCGAGCACGAACCCCAGGTCCGGAAAGTGCGAGCCGCGCCGGCCGCCGCCCGAGGACGTGAAGCCCGCCGGCACCTCGAGCTCGGCTTCGGCGAACACGGCGGTGATGACGCCGTCGAACGCCGCCCGCAACGACGACGGGCGCACGGCGACCCCGTCGAGACGATCGATGAGCGGCTCGTCGCGGAACAGCTCGTCGACATACGGCCACACGTCGCCGATCGCGCGGATCATGCGTTGGCGGGACTCGTCGGTGCCGCCGGCCAGGCGCAGGGTCCACTGCACCGCGTGGTCGCGGTGGTAGTCCACTTCTTTGACGGCCTTGGCCGCGATCGCGGCGAGCGTCGGATCGGACGACTCCTGCAGCGCCGTGTACAGCTCGAACTGGTAGGCGGATGCCACGAGCTGCCGCGCGATCGTCTGCGCGAAGTCCCCGTTCGGCTGCTCGAAGAGCCACGCGCTGCGGAACTCCGGCTCGTCGCGCCAGTACGCCAGGTCGTCTTCGGAACGACCGTCGGCCGTCCCGGCGTAGTGCAGGAGCGACCGCGCATGCCCGAGGAGATCGAGCGCGATGTTGCCGAGGGCGACATCCTCTTCGAGCTCTGGGGCACGCGCGATCCAGCCGCCCAGCTGCTGCGCCAGGATGAGCGCATCGTCGCCGAGCCACAGCGCGTACTCGGCGATGTCGGGGGACGCGATGCGGCCGTCTTCGCCCGTGAGCTCTGCCGACAGACGGACGCTCTCGACGGTGACGTCGCCGTGCGGGTCGGGGCGTTTCGTCTCGGTCGTTGAGCGAGCGGAGCGAGACGAAATGCCCTGGAGTTCGGTGCTCACAGGTGCGGCACCCCCTCGGAGGCGGTGTAGTACACCGCGTGGCGGTAGTTCTTGCCCGCCGGGCTCTCGAAGAACGCGCCCTTCGAGTCGGGGTCGCTGGTGGTGATCGCGTCGGCGGGCACGACCCACACCGACGTGCCTTCCCCGCGCCGCGTGTAGAGGTCGCGGGCGTTGCGCAGCGCGAACTCGGCGTCGGGAGCGTGGAGCGAGCCGGCGTGCACGTGGCTGAGTCCGCGGTTCGCCCGCACGAACACCTCCCACAGCGGCCAGGTCTCGCGTTCGGATGCACCGGGGGTCGCCATCATGCCACCTGTCCTTCCGCGCGTGCGGCCTGCTTGCGGGCGTAGGCCGCCGCCGCCTCGCGCACCCACGCGCCGTCTTCGTGCGCGGTGCGGCGATTGCGCAGCCGCTCGGCGTTCATGGGGCCGCGGCCGCGCAGGACTTCGTGGAACTCCGCCCAGTCGATCTCGCTCGTGTGCCAGCGCTGCTCCTCCTCGATCCAGCGCAGCTCCGGGTCGGGAAGGGTCACGCCGAGCACCTCGGCCTGCGGCACGAGCATCCCGATGAACCGCTGGCGCAGTTCGTCGTTGGAGAACCGCTTGATCTTCCACGCCATCGACTGCGCCGAGTTCGGCGACTCGTCGTCGGGCGGCCCGAACATCATGAGGCTCGGCCAGTACCAGCGGTCCACGGCGTCCTGGGCCATCTTCTGCTGCGCCGGCGTCCCCTGCATGAGCGCGAGGAGGATCTCGAAACCCTGCCGCTGGTGGAACGACTCCTCCTTGCAGATGCGCACCATCGCGCGGCCGTACGGACCGTACGAGGCGCGGCACAGCGGCACCTGGTTGCAGATCGCCGCGCCGTCGACGAGCCAGCCGATCGCTCCCATGTCGGCCCACGTCGGGGTCGGGTAGTTGAAGATCGACGAGTACTTGGCCTTGCCGTCGATGAGCTGCTGCGTCATCTCGTCGCGCGTGATGCCGAGCGTCTGCGCGGCCGAGTACAGATAGAGCCCGTGCCCCGCCTCGTCCTGCACCTTGGCCATCAGGATCGCCTTGCGCTTGAGGCTCGGTGCGCGCGTGATCCAGTTGCCCTCGGGCTGCATGCCGATGATCTCGGAGTGCGCGTGCTGCGAGATCTGCCGGATCAGGGTCTTGCGGTACGCCTCGGGCATCCAGTCGCGCGGCTCGATGCGCTGCTCTGCGGCGATGAGTGCGTCGAACGCCGCCTGCTCCTCGGCCTCGTCCGGCGCGAGCACGCTCAGATCGGGTGCAGTCATCCTCGACTCCTTATTTACAGACCGTTCGTTCAGTAAGTCTACGCCGCTCGGCGGCAGGTCGGTACCCCTCGGGGGCGGACGTCACCCTCCCGCGACGCGCCTCGTGGTGAGCGACCGCCCACGGAACTCGGCGACCACCGCGCCGGTCTCGTCGGTGACCGTGACGTCGAACACGCCCGTCCGGCCCGACCGCGAACGCCGCCGGGCCGTCGCCATGAGCGTCTGACCCGGCGTCGTCGACGCGAGGTAGGTGATGTCGGCGCCGGCCGACACCGTCACCGCGTCGTCGTCGTTGCACGCCATGGCGAACGCGGTGTCGGCCAGCGCGAAGACGATCCCGCCGTGGGTGATGCCGAAGCCGTTCGTCATGTCCTCGCGCACGACCATCGAGACGACCGCCTCACCCGGCTCGTCGCGCACAACCACCATGCCGAGCGCGGCCGAGAGGCGGTCGCGGCGCAGCATCTCGCGCGCGCCGGCGAAGTGCTCGGCGGGATCGACGGTCACGATGCCGCCTCGGCCGGCTCCTTCGCGACGAGCGTAAGCACGTCGTACGAGGCGACGAGCTCGTCGTTCTGGTTGCGGATGACGGCGTCCCACCGCACCTCGCCGTACTCGTCGGTCTCGCGCGGCGTGATCTGCTTCGCGGTCAGCACCACGCGGATCTCATCGCCCGGCGACACCGGCGTGACGAACCGCAGGTTCTCGAGGCCGTAGTTCGCCAGCACCGGGCCCGGCTCGGGGTCGACGAAGAGTCCCGCCGCCCACGACACGAGCAGGTAGCCGTGCGCGACCCGGCCCGGGAAGAACGGGTTCGCGGCCGCCGCCTCCTCGTCCATGTGCGCGTAGAAGAGGTCGCCGGTGAAGTGCGCGAACGTCTCGATGTCGTCGAGCGTCACCACCCGCGAGCCCGACACGACCTGGTCGCCGATCGCGAGCTCGGCCAGCGACTTGCGGAACGGGTGGCGGTCGGAACGGGATGCCGCCCCCTGATGCCACACGCCGGTGAGGGCGGTCAGCATCTCGGGCGAACCCTGGAGCGCCGTGCGCTGCATGTGGTGGAGCACGGCTCGCATGCCGCCGAGTTCCTCACCGCCGCCCGCGCGGCCGGGTCCTCCGTGCACGAGGTGGGGCACCGGAGCCCCGTGGCCCGTGGACGTGCGCGCATCGTCGCGGTCGAGAAAGAGGAGCCGGCCGTTGTAGGCCGCCGTGCGGGCGAGCAGCGTCGCGGCCACGCCGGGGTCATTGGTCGCGACGCTCGTCACGAGCGAGCCCCCTCCCCTGCCCACCAGGTCGGCGGCTTCGTCGACGGTCGAGTACGGCAGCACGCTGGCGACCGGGCCGAAGGCCTCGACCTCGTGCGCGGCGGATGCCGAGGCATCCGTGAACCCGATGAGCAGCGGCTCGAGGAACGCGCCGCGCTCGGCGACCCCCGTCGATCCGTCGGCGTGCACGACCTGCGGCGGCTCAGTCGATCCGAGCAGCAGGCGCCCACCCGCGGCCTCGAGAGCGGCGACGCTGCGCAGCACCTCCTCGCGCTGTTCGAGCGACACCACCGGCCCCATCGTGACCGACGGCGCATGCGGATCGCCGATCACCACGCGCTCCGCGATCCTGGCGCGCACCGCCTCGACGAGAGCATCGACGGATGCGGCCGGCACGATCGCCCGGCGAATGGCGGTGCACTTCTGCCCCGCCTTCGTCGTGAGCTCGACCATGAGCTGGCGGACGTACGCGTCGAATTCGGGCGTGCCCGGCGTCGCGTCGGGCCCGAGCACCGAGGCGTTGATGGAGTCGGTCTCGCTGGTGAAGCGCACGCCACCCGTCTGCACGCTGTCGTGAGCCCGCAGCCGCTCGGCCGTGGACGCGCTGCCGGTGAAGCCGACCAGGTCGCCCAGGCGAAGGTGCGCGAAGAGGTCCGGCACACTTCCGCTCACGAGCTGAAGCGATCCGTCAGGCAGAAGGCCGGTCTCGACCAGGATGCGGACCCACGCTTCGGCGATGTAGGCGGTGGGCGTGGCGGGCTTCACGAGGGTCGGCACGCCTGCGAGGAACGCCGGAGCGAACTTCTCCAGAGCGCCCCACATCGGGAAGTTGAAGGCGTTGATCTGAACCGCGACGCCGGGCAGGCGGGTGTACACATGCCTCCCGAGGAAGGACCCGTCCTTCGAGAGCACCTCGACCGGTCCATCCAGGTAGACACTGCCATCGGGCAGCTCGCGGCGTCCCTTCGAGGAGTAGGTGAAGAGCACGCCGATGCCGCCGTCGACGTCGTTGAGCGAGTCACGCTCGGTCGAGCCTGCACGCTTGGAGAGGTCGTACAGCTCCTGCTTGCGCGCGGTGAGCGCCTGGGCGAACTGCTTGAGCAGCACGGCGCGCTGGTGGAACGTCAGCTCGCCGAGGCTCCGCTGCCCGGCCGTGCGTGCGAACGCGAGCGCGGCGCCGAGGTCGAGGCCGTCGGTGCTCACGCGGCAGACGGGTTCGCCGGTCGAGGCATCGCGGACGTCGACGCCGGTCGAGGCATCCGCCGGCGTCCACCACTCGCCCTGGACGTAGCTGGGAAGGATCGCGGTCACTGGTCACTCCATTCGTAGAATCCACGGCCCGCCTTGCGCCCGAGGCGCCCTTCGGCGACCATGCGGCGCAGCAGCTCGGGGGGCGCGAAGCGGTCGCCCAGCCTCGCGTGCAGCTCCTCGGCGATGCCGAGACGCACGTCGAGGCCGACGATGTCGGTCGTGCGCAAGGGGCCCGCCGGATGCCGGTACCCCAGTTCCATCGCGGCGTCGATGTCGCCGGGCGACGCGACGCCCTCCTCGACCATGCGGATCGCTTCGAGTGCGAGCGCGACGCCCAGGCGGCTCGAGGCGAAGCCCGGGGCATCCCGCACCACGACGGCCGTCTTGCCGAGGGCCTCGACCCACCCCCGCGCGGCATCGACGAGCCCTGCGTCGGTCCCGGCGCCGACGACCACCTCGACCAGGCTCGACGCGGGCACGGGATTGAAGAAGTGCAGTCCGATGAAGCGAGCGGGACGCGCAAGACGCGCGGCGAGGTCGTCGATCGAGATCGACGACGTGTTCGTGGCGAGTGCGGCGCTCGGAGCGAGCACCTCCTCCGCGCGGCAGAGCGTGCCGAGCTTGAGGTCGCGGTCTTCGGGCACGGCTTCGACGACGAGCTCGCAGCCGGCGAGCGCCGAGGCATCCGTCGCCGTCTCCACCGCCGCGGCGAGGTCGTCCGCCGATCGGTCCGTAGCGCCGCGCTCGACGCTGCGCCGCACGCTCTCGAGAACGCGGACGGATGCCTCTGCCGCCGCGGCCTCGTCACGTTCGACGACGGTGACCCGGGCGCCCGCGAGCACGAAGGCGTGCGCGATTCCCGCCCCCATGCGCCCGCCGCCGATCACGCCGACGCGCGCCGGAACGCCGCCGGCGCTCATCCCTTGCGCCGTTCGAGGAAGGCGGTCATGCGGCGCTCTTTCTCGGGGCTCTCGAAGAGCTCGGCCTGCAGCTCGAGCTCGAGCGCCGGGTGCGCGTCGGCCGCTGCGGCGAGCGCGGTCTTGGTATGGCGCGTCGCGAGCGGGTCGTTCGCGGCGATGCGGTCGGCGATGGCGTGGGCGGCCGCGAGCAGCTCGTCGGGCTCGTGGAGCGACGACAGCAGGCCCCACGCGAGAGCTTCGTCGGCATCGAGGATGCGGCCGGTGAGCAGCAGCTCGGCCGCACGGGCGTCGCCGACGATCTGCGGCAGCCGCCAGGTGGCGCCCGCGGCCGCGATGATGCCGAGCCCGGTCTCGGGATTGCCGATCTTCACGCGGGGTGTTCCGATGCGGAGGTCGGCGGCGTAGGCCAGCTCGGCGCCGCCGCCGAGAGCGTAGCCGTCGACGGCAGCGATCACCGGCATCGGGAGGGCGCGCACGCGCTCGAAGGCGTGCGTGTTGATGCCGCGGCGAGCATCGGCGGCGCGGCGCGCGCGCAGCTGGGCGATGTCGGCTCCCGACGCGAAGACGCCGCCCGAGCCGATGAGGATCAGCGTGCGGGGACGCGTCTCGAGATCGGCGCACAGCTCGTGGATCAGGTCGATCATGTCCTGATCGATCGCGTTGCGCACCTCGGGGCGTGCGAGGGTGGCGACGACGCGATCGTCACCGCTGTCGATCTGCAGCGCTTCGGCCATCGGCATCCTCTCGATCGCTCCGTCGCGGTCGACAGCCATATTACCTAAACGATCGGTCAGTAATCGAGTCCTGCCCGCCCTGAGGGTGCGAGACTGTGACGCATGTCCGTTCCCGCGTCGCAGCCCGAGCCTGCGCCGATCGCCGCCCGCCGCGGCCGGCCCGGGTACGACCGTGCCCAGGTGCTCGCGATCGCGGTCGCGCTCTTCAACGAGCAGGGATACGACGCGACCTCGGTGGCCGACGTCGCCGCGAAGCTGGGTCTGACGAAGTCGGCGCTCTACCACCACTTCGATTCGAAGGAGCAGCTGCTCGCGCTCGCCCTCGACGAAGCCCTCAGCGGACTCGAAGGCGTGCTCGACGCTCCGGCCGCGGCCGAGGGCTCGGCGGCGGAGCGCCTCGACGCGGTGCTGCGCGGGGCGGTCGGCGTGCTCGTCGACCGCCTGCCGTACGTCACCCTGCTGCTGCGCGTACGCGGCAACAGCGAGGTGGAGCGCGTTGCGCTCGAGCGCCGCCGCGCGTTCGACCATCGCGTGACGGCGCTGGTCGAGCGGGCGCAGCGGGAAGGTCAGGTGCGCGACGACCTCGACGGCGCGGTCGCCACGCGGCTCATCTTCGGCATGGTGAACTCGATCGTCGAGTGGTACCGCCCGAGCGGACCGGTCGACCGCGAGCGCCTCGCGCACGACGTCGTGGCGGTCGTGCTCGACGGCATGCGCACGCGGTAGCCGAGGCATCCGTCCCCACCGCCCTCGGCACCCGCGGTCGTCTGTACGAAACCGACCCCCGGCGAAGGGCCGAAGGTCGGTTTCGTGCAGACGGAGACGGGCGCCGGGTCAGGCCTTCGAGAGGCCGCGGATGGGGCTGACGGCCTGCTCGGCTTCGTGGTCGGGGCCCAGCGGGATGCCCGAGCGGTCGCGCAGCAGGAGCGTGGCGATCAGGCCGATCAGCGTCATGCCGGCCAGGTACCACGTCACCGACAGCGTCGTGCCGGTCTCGCTCACGAGCCAGGTCGCGATCGTCGGGGCGAACGCGCCGCCCAGGATCGCCCCGATCGCGTACGAGATCGAGACCCCGGAGAAGCGGATGGACGCGGGGAAGAGCTCCGAGTACAGCGCCGCCTGCGGACCGTAGGTGAAGCCGAGGCCGATCGTGAGGATCGCCAGGGCGAGGAAGATCAGCCAGATGTTTTCGGTGTTGACGAGCGGGAACAGCAGGAAGACGCCGCCCAGCTGCAGGATCCACCCGATGATGTACGTCGTGCGGCGGCCGATGCGGTCCGACACGAAGCCCGCGGCGAGCGTCGAGAGCAGCCACGTCACGGCCGATCCGGTGACCGCCCACAGCACCGGGGTGCGATCGAGGGCGAGCGGACCTTCGGGATTGGTCGAGTAGTTCTGGATGTACCCGCCCGTGGTCATGTAGCCCACGGCGTTGTTCCCGGCGAAGACGAGAGCGGCGATGAGCACCAGCAGCGCGTGCTTGCGGAACAGCTGCACGATCGGCATGCGGGTCTGCTCCTTGCGCTCGGCGAGCTCAGCGAAGACCGGGCTCTCCTCGACGCGGCGGCGCACGTACCACCCGACGAGGATCAGCACGACGCTGAGCAGGAAGGGCACGCGCCATCCCCACTCGAGGAACGCGTCACCGGGAGCGATCATCGCCATGAGGGCCATCACACCCGAGGCCAGCAGCAGACCGAGCGGAACCCCGATCTGGGGGGAGGCGCCGAAGGCTCCACGTCGCGTACGAGGCGCGTGCTCGACCGCCATGAGCACGGCGCCGCCCCACTCGCCGCCTGCCGAGAGCCCCTGGAGGATGCGGAGGAGCACCAGCAGGATCGGCGCCCAGATGCCGATCGCGGCATACGTGGGGAGCACGCCGATGAGCGCCGTCGCGGCGCCCATGAGGATGAGGGTCCACATCAGCACGACCTTGCGTCCGTACTTGTCGCCGAAGTGCCCGGCGAGGAACGCGCCGAGCGGGCGGAACAGGAAGCTCACACCGACCGTGGCGAACGAGAGGATCGCGCTGTTGGCGCCGAGCGGTGCGAAGAACAGCTGCCCGAAGACCAGCGCCGCCGCGGTCGCGTAGATGAAGAAGTCGTACCACTCCACGGTGGTTCCGACCACGGTCGCGAACACCACGCGACGTCGGTCGACGGGACTCGCGATCGTGCCGGTGGGGGTGAATCCCGACTCGGAGGTGGGTGTGCTCATTGCGTGACTCCTGTGTCTGTGCTGACGACTTCGTCACCGGCCCCTGCCCTCGCGAGGGTGTGTTGCCGGATGTCGAGCCATCGTATACGATTTCGGATACGACGCAAGAGTGAGGACGCTCATGATGGACGAGACCACACCGGATCCCCGGTTCGCCGCCCTTCCGGGACGCCCCGGCAAGGTGATCGCGATCCACCTGAGCTACGCGTCACGTGCGGACCAGCGCGGGCGGCGGCCGCAGCATCCGTCGTACTTCTTCAAGCCGTCCAGCTCGCTCTCCCCGTCGGGCGCGACCATCGAACGGCCCGCCGGCACCGATCTGCTCGCCTTCGAGGGCGAGATCGCCCTCGTGATCGGGACGCCCGCCCGTCGCGTCACGCTCGATGACGCGTGGCACCACGTCGGCTGGGTCACCGCAGCCGACGACTTCGGCCTGTACGACCTGCGCGCCAACGACAAGGGCTCCAACGTCCGCTCGAAAGGCGGCGACGGCTACACGCCCATCGGCCCCGCTCTCCTCGACGCGCGCACGGTCGACCCGCTCGCGCTGCGGGTGCGCACCTGGAAGAACGGCGAACTCGTCCAGGACGACAGCAGTGCCGGCATGATCTTCCCGCTCCCCCAGCTCGTGGCCGACCTGTCGCAGCACTTCACGCTCGAGGCGGGAGACATCATTCTGACCGGAACGCCCGCCGGGTCATCGGTGGCCGTTCCGGGCGACGTCATCGAGGTCGAGGTCGACGTCCCCGGCGGACCGTCCACGGGCCGCCTGGTGACCACCGTCGTGCAGGGCGAGGTGCCCTTCGACGCGGCGCTCGGGTCGCTTCCCTCCGCCGACGACCTGCAGCGCGCCGAGGCCTGGGGATCGAGAGAGGCCACCGGGCTGCCCGCCGAGACCGACGACGCGGTCGTCGAGGGAGGGAGCGCAACGACCGGGATCGGCGCGCAACTGCGTGCCAAGCTCGAGGCGGTCCCCGTCGCCGGGCTCAGCGCGCAGCTGCGCAAGCGCGGGCTCGACAACGTCACGATCGACGGCGTGCGCCCGCTGCATCCCGAGGCGAAGCTCGTCGGAACAGCCCGCACGCTGCGGTTCGTTCCGCTGCGCGAAGACCTCTTCGCGTCGCACGGCGGCGGATACAACGCGCAGAAGCGCGCGTTCGACGCCGTCGGTGAGGGCGAGGTCATCGTGATCGAGGCCCGCGGAGAGTCCGGCTCGGGAACGCTCGGCGACATCCTCGCGATCCGCGCGCACGCCCGCGGCGCGGCCGGCATCGTCACCGATGGCGGCGTGCGCGACGCCGACGCGGTGGCCGCGGTCGGCATCCCGGTCTACACGGCGGGGCCCCACCCCGCCGTGCTCGGACGCAGGCACGTTCCGTGGGAGCACGACGTGACGATCGGATGCGGCGGCACGACGGTGCAGCCCGGCGACGTCGTCGTCGGCGACGCGGACGGCGTGATCGTCATCCCGCCCGCCATCGTCGAGGAGGTCGTCGACGCCGCGCTGGCGCAGGAGGAGGAGGACGCCTGGATCGCCCAGCGCGTCGCGGAGGGGCATCCCGTCGACGGGCTCTTCCCGATGAACGCGCAGTGGCGTGCCCGCTACGACGCCGAGCGCGGAGGCACGCGATGACGCCCTTCGAGGCCGAGACCCTCAGCAAGTCGCAGCAGGCGTACCGCTGGGTGAAGGAGCGCATCGCCAACCAGGAGTTCACGCCCGGCTACCGGCTGGTGCTCGGGACGATCGCCGGCGAGCTCGACATGAGCGTCGTCCCCGTGCGCGAGGCGATCCGCCAGCTCGAGGCCGAGGGACTCGTCACGTTCGAGCGCAACGTGGGCGCCCGCGTGTCGATGGTCGACGACTCCCAGTACCGCTTCAGCATGCAGGCGCTGTCGATCCTCGAGGGCACCGCGACGGCGCTCGCGGCGCGGCGACTCACCCCCGACGACCTGCGCAACGCGCGTCGCATCAACGAGCTGATGATCGAGACGCTCGAGCATTTCGATCCGCGCGCGTTCACCGCGCTCAACCAGGAGTTCCACGCCGCGCTCTACGAGAAGTGCGCCAACCCGCGGATGCTCGACCTCGTCCATGCAGAGTGGGCGCGCCTCGGGCATCTGCGCGACTCGACCTTCAGCTTCGTGCCCGGACGGGCGGCCGAGTCCGTGCGCGAGCACGAGAACATCCTGCAGCTCATCGAGAACTCCGCCCCCCTGGGGGAGATCGAGAAGGCCGCCCGCCGGCACCGCTCGGCCACCCTCGATGCGTACATGATCCACGAGCACCCCGACGAGGCCCTCGGCCTCCCCGCGTTCTGACCCCCTCCAGTGAAGGAGATCCCATGACCGACACCGCCACCGCGGCCCGCCACGTGCCCGCCGACCTGCCCGGCCGCATCCAGCACTACATCGACGGCGCGTTCGTCGACTCGCTCGACGGCGACACCTTCGACGTGCTCGACCCCGTCACGAACGAGACGTACCTGCGGGCGGCCGCGGGGAAGAAGGCCGACGTCGACCGCGCTGTCGCGGCTGCGCGCCGCGCGTTCACCGAGGGCCCGTGGCCCCGGATGCTTCCGCGTGAGCGCTCGCGGATCCTGCACCGCATCGCCGACATCGTCGAGTCTCGCGACGCCCGTCTCGCCGAGCTGGAGTCCTACGACTCGGGGCTGCCGATCACGCAGGCCCTCGGCCAGGCCCGTCGCGCGGCCGAGAACTTCCGCTTCTTCGCCGACCTGATCGTCGCCCAAACCGACGACGCCTTCAAGGTGCCGGGGCGTCAGCTCAACTACGTCAACCGCAAGCCGATCGGCGTCGCCGGGCTCATCACACCCTGGAACACGCCCTTCATGCTCGAGTCGTGGAAGCTCGGCCCCGCCCTCGCCACGGGCAACACCGTCGTGCTGAAGCCCGCCGAGTTCACTCCGCTGTCGGCATCGCTGTGGGCCGGGATCTTCGAGGAGGCGGGGCTGCCGCAGGGCGTCTTCAACCTCGTCAACGGGCTCGGCGAGGATGCCGGCGACGCCCTGGTGAAGCATCCGGACGTCCCGCTCATCTCGTTCACGGGTGAGAGCCGCACCGGGCAGCTCATCTTCGGCAACGCCGCCCCGTTCCTCAAGGGCCTGTCGATGGAGCTCGGCGGCAAGAGCCCGGCGATCGTGTTCGCCGACGCGGACCTCGAGGCCGCCATCGACGCGACCATCTTCGGCGTCTTCTCGCTCAACGGCGAGCGCTGCACGGCGGGGTCGCGCATCCTCGTCGAGCGCCCGATCTACGACGAGTTCGTCGAGCGCTACGCGGCGCAGGCGTCCCGCGTCGTGGTCGGCGACCCGCAGGACCCGAAGACCGAGGTCGGCGCGCTCGTGCACCCCGAGCACTACGACAAGGTGATGTCGTACATCGAGATCGGCAAGACCGAGGGCCGCCTCGTCGCCGGCGGCGGGCGACCGGAGGGCTTCCCGACGGGCAACTACGTCGCCCCGACGGTGTTCGCGGATGTCGCTCCCGATGCGCGCATCTTCCAGGAGGAGATCTTCGGCCCGGTCGTCGCGATCACTCCGTTCGATACCGACGAGGAGGCGCTGGAGCTGGCCAACGGCGTCAGATACGGCCTCGCCGCGTACGTGTGGACGAGCGACCTGAGGCGAGCCCACAACTTCTCGCAGGCGATCGAGGCCGGCATGGTGTGGCTCAACTCCAACAACGTGCGCGACCTGCGCACGCCCTTCGGTGGCGTGAAGGCATCCGGCCTCGGGCACGAGGGCGGGTACCGCTCGATCGACTTCTACACCGACCAGCAGGCCGTGCACATCACGCTCGGCCCCGCTCACAACCCCACATTCGGCAAGGCCGGCACCCCGGCATCCCACTGATGCGTCTCGTCTCGGTCGCGGCGCTCCCTCGCTCGACGACCGACGCTCAAGGACCGGAGCCTCCCGGTCGTTGAGCGAGCGACGCGAGACGAAACGCCCCCACCCCGCGAACGAACGCAAGGACGCGAAATGACCAACCGCGAAGACATGACCCTCACCTCCTCGGGCTTCTACGTGAGCCAGGAGGCACCCATCCGATCCGACAACCCGGTCCCGACGCCGACGAGTCCCGCGCCCGACATCCTGCGGTGCGCGTACATGGAGCTCGTGGTGACCGATCTGGCCGCCTCGCGAACGTTCTACGTCGACGTGCTCGGGCTGTATGTCACCGAGGAGGACGACACCGCGATCTACCTCCGCTCGACCGAGGAGTTCATCCACCACAACCTCGTCCTGCGTCAGGGCGACGTCGCAGCGGTCGCGGCGTTCTCGTACCGGGTGCGCACGCCGGAAGACCTCGACAAGGCGGTGGCGTTCTACGAGGAGCTCGGCTGCGAGGTGCGCCGCAGCCGTGACGGGTTCGTGAAGGGCATCGGCGACGCGGTGCGCGTGATCGACCCGCTCGGGTTCCCGTACGAGTTCTTCTACGCCACGGAGCACGTCGAGCGGCTGTCGTGGCGCTACGACCTGCACACCCCCGGCGAGCTCGTGCGCCTGGACCACTTCAACCAGGTCACCCCGGACGTGCCGCGTGCGGTGAACTTCATGCAGTCGCTCGGCTTCCGCGTGACCGAGGACATCCAGGACGAGGAGGGCACCGTCTACGCCGCCTGGATGCGCCGGAAGCCCACCGTGCACGACACCGCCATGACCGGCGGCGACGGCCCGCGCATGCACCACGTCGCCTTCGCCACCCACGAGAAGCACAACATCCTCGCGATCTGCGACAAGCTCGGGGCGCTGCGCCGCTCCGACGCGATCGAGCGCGGGCCCGGTCGCCACGGCGTGAGCAACGCGTTCTACCTGTACCTGCGCGACCCCGACGGGCACCGCGTCGAGATCTATACGCAGGACTACTACACCGGCGACCCCGACAACCCGGTCGTCACATGGGACGTGCACGACAACCAGCGCCGCGACTGGTGGGGCAACCCCGTTGTTCCGAGCTGGTACACCGAGGCATCCCTCGTCCTCGACCTCGACGGCAACCCGCAGCCCGTCGTCGCACGCACCGACTCGTCCGAGATGGCCGTCACGATCGGCGCCGACGGCTTCTCGTACACGCGCCCCGGCGAGGACTCCATGCCCGAGTACAAGCAGGGCGAGTACAAGCTCGGCCACCAGCTCTGACCCCGCCCACCCCACCCCAACTCGCCCCACCCCGACTCGCCCCACCCCGACTCGCCCCACCCCGACTCGCCCCACCCCACCCCCACCCCAACTCGCCCCACCCCACCGTGTCCCGAAGTTTCCGCGTCGTGTCCCGAAGTCGCCCGCCTGCGCGTCCTCTAGGCGATGAACTTCGGGACACGCAAGGCTGGGCTCGGGACACGCAAGGCTGGGCTCGGCACACGCAAGGCTGAACCAACCGCCGCGAGGCTGGACCCAACGAAGGAGAGACGGATGCTGCCACCCGACGTGATCGCGCAGATCGCCGGTGAGCTCGCCGAGGCGGACCGCACGCACGGCGTGATCCCCCGCATCACGGCGCGGTACCCCGAGGCGACGGTCGAGGATTCGTACGCGATCCAGGGCGTCTGGCGCGACCAGAACCTCGCCGCGGGCCGCCGGCTGGTCGGCCGGAAGATCGGGCTGACGTCGAAGGCCATGCAGCAGGCGACCGGCATCACCGAGCCGGACTACGGCGTGATGTTCGACGACACGGTCTACCGGTCGGGCGATGAGATCCCCGTGGACCACTTCTCGAACGTGCGCATCGAGGTCGAGCTGGCGTTCGTGCTCGCGAGGCCGCTGGAGGGGCCGGATGCCTCGCTCCCGGACGCCCTCGATGCGATCGACTACGCCGTGCCGGCGCTGGAGGTCCTCAACTCGCACATCGAACTCGAGGGACGAACGATCGTCGACACGATCGCCGACAACGCCGCCTACGGGGCGATGGTGCTCGGCGACGTGCGCAAGCGCCCGGACGAGATCGATCTGCGCTGGGTGCCCGGCGTGCTGAGCCGCAACGGCGAGATCGAGGAGACCGGTGTCGCGGCCGGCGTGCTCGGGCACCCCGCCACCGGCGTGGCGTGGCTGGCCAACAAGTTCCACCAGCACGGCGCCCGGCTCGAAGCCGGCGAGATCATCCTCGCGGGTTCGTTCACGCGACCCATGTGGGTCTCGCGCGGCGACGCGGTACGGTGCGACTACGGACCCATGGGAGTGATCGAATGCCGCTTCGTCTGAACCCGACGTTCCGCGACGTCCTCGGCGCCGCCGAGCGGCCCCTCGTGGGCATGTGGGTGTGCTCCGGATCACCCCTGGTCGCGGAGATCTGCGCCGGATCGGGCCTGGACTGGGTGCTCATCGACATGGAGCACTCCCCCAACGGTCTCGAGTCGGCGCTCGCGCAGTTGCAGGCCGTAGCCGCGTATCCGGCGACGCCCGTCGTGCGAGTGCCGATCGGCGATGTCGTGACGCTCAAGCAGGTGCTCGATCTGGGTGCGCAGAACATCCTCGTGCCGATGGTCGCCTCGGCCGCCGAAGCGGAGGAGCTCGTCGCGGCCGTTCGCTACCCGCCGCACGGGCGCCGCGGCGTCGGCTCGGCCCTCGCCCGGTCGGCGCGCTGGAACCGGGTCGACGACTACCTCGCGAACGCCGACGCGCATGTCTCCCTCTTCGTGCAGATCGAGACCGCCGACGGGGTCGAGGCGGCCGCCGAGATCGCCGGCATCGACGGCATCGACGGCGTCTTCGTCGGTCCGAGCGACCTGGCGGCATCGATGGGCCTGCTGGGCCAGCAGACGCACCCGGATGTCTCGGCCGCCGTCCGCCGCACGTTCGACTCCGTCCGCGCCGCCGGCAAGCCGGTCGGTGTGAACGCGTTCGATCCGGCCGCCGCGCGAGCGTATCTCGACGCCGGTGCCGCCTTCATTCTCGTCGGCGCCGACGTGTCGCTCCTCGCCCGCGGGTCGGAGCGCCTCGCGACGGACTTCGGCGCCGCGCGGCCTGCGACCGAACGCTCGTCGTACTGACCCGTCCGCGGCCGTCCCGCTGTCAAGGGGTGCCTTGCCCTGCTCGCGGCATGCCACGCTGAGTGCATGCAGAGGGATGTCTCGAGCCGCATCGTCCTCGATGTGACCCAGCCCGCCGATCTCGTCTTCGCCGTGGCGGCGAGCGCGCAGTACGCGCCGTCGGCGGAGGAGTTCTCCGCCACCCTCGACGGCTCGCCGGTGCCGTGGCGGGAGGTCGCCGATGCGCACGGCACGCGCCTTCACCGCATCTCGAGCGGCACCGGGCGACTCGAGGTCGTGTACCGCGTGACCATCGAAGGAGAGGCCGCGGCGGTCGAGGCATCCGAATCCGACCTCCTCGTCTACGGACGACCGAGCCGCTACGCCGAGTCCGACGCGCTCGCACCGACGGCGGCGGGAGAGTTCGCAGGAATCGACGACCCCGCGCAACTGCTGGCGTCGGTGGCCTCGTGGGTGGGAACCCGGCTGGCGTACGTCGCGGGTTCGTCGCTGCCGACCGATGGCGCGACGCGCACGCTGCTGGCCCGTCAGGGCGTGTGCCGCGACTATGCACATCTGTGCGTCGCGCTGCTGCGCGGGCTCGGCGTGCCGGCGCGTCAGGTCGCCGTGTACGCCCCGGGACTCGCGCCGATGGACTTCCACGCGGTCGCGGAGGCGTGGATCGAGGGGGCGTGGAGGGTGGTGGATGCCACGACGCTCGCGCCGCGCTCCACGCTGGTGCGCATCGCGACCGGCCGGGACGCCGCCGATACCGCCTTCCTCACGATCGTGTCGGGACGCGCCGACCTCGTGGAGATCGAGGTCACGGCGGTGGCCGACGTGCTGCCCCACGACGACATCGATCACCTGGTGTCGATCCGGTAGCTCCCGACCGATGCCCCGCCGTGGCACAGTGAGTGCATGAAGAAGTGGGTCGTGCGGTTCCTCTCGCTGCTGGTCTTCAACGTGGTGGTGCTGCTCGTCATCGGGTTCCTCACCCCCGCCCGCGTCGGGTGGGCGGCGCTGTGGGCGGGCATCGTCATGACGGCGCTCGAGATCTGGGTGAAGCCGCTCGTGCACCGGTGGTTCCAGTCGATGGCCGCGAAGTCGGCGCATCAGCGCACGCGCGCGGGCGAGAAGCTCGTCGAGTTCCTGCTGGCGTTCGCCGTGGCCCTCCTCGTCTGGATCGCCACGGTGGCGCTCTCGAGCGTGAGCGTCGGGGGCTGGTTCTGGGGATACGTGCTGCCGCCCGTCATCCTGCTGATCGGCTGGGCGATCTACGACGCCATCGACGACAGGGTCGAGCATCACACCGGCGCGCTGTACGACAAGGCCGCGGGCGGTCGGGCGACGACAGCGACGGATGCCTCGGCCCCGCGCATCCCGAGCCCGCAGGAGGCGATCGGCCGACGCGAGCTCGACGACGGCCTCACCGAGGAGCAGCGCCGCATGCTCGACGAACTCGGGAAGAGCTGACGCCCGGCTGTCGATCGGGCGCACCCTCGATCGTCATCGCAGTGTCACCCACTGACGAAAGGACGACATCATGCGGTACTCCCTCCTGCTGCACTACCCCGAGATGACCGCCGACGACCTCGGCCCGGAAGCCCTGGCCGAAGGGATGCGCGAGTTCGACGACTACGCGAAGGCCCTCGAAGCGGCCGGCGTGCTGCGGTCCGCCGAGGTGCTGCAGCCGTCCAGCGCGACCACCACGGTGACCGCAGCGGATGGCAGGCTGCGGGTACAGGACGGACCGTTCGCCGACACGAAGGAACAGCTCGGGGGGACGTTCGTCATCGAGGTCGCCGACCTCGATGAGGCCATCGCCTGGGCCGGCAAGGCTCCGGTGGTCGCGTGGGGCGCGATCGAGATCCGCCCCACGGCGACCCGCTTCCACGACGGCGCGTGGACGGCCTTCGCGGACCGATGACCGCCGGCGACGACGCGCGTGCGGCGGCCGAGCGTGCCGCACGTGCGTCGTACGGCCATCTCGTGGCGCTCCTCGCGGCGGGCACGCACGACCTCGCGCTCGCGGAGGACGCGCTGGGCGACGCGTTCGAGCGCGCGCTGCGCGTGTGGCCGGATGCCGGAGTCCCGGCCAACCCCGAAGGATGGATCCTCACCGTGGCCCGCAACCGCATGCGCGATGTGTTCGGCTCTGCCGCGCATCGCACCGGCGCGCCCCTGGACGACGTGATCGCGGCCACGCTCGCCGATGACGGGGCGAACGATCCCACCATGGCGCTCGCCCGTCGCGACGCGATCCCCGACAGGCGGCTCGAACTGCTGTTCGCCTGCGCCCACCCCGCGATCGACCCGACGGTGCGCACACCGCTCATGCTGCAGGTCGTGCTCGGGTTCGACGCCGCCGAGATCGCTCGCGCATTCGACGTCGAGCGGCCCGCGATGGCGCAGCGGCTGGTCCGCGCGAAGCGGCGCATCCGCGACGCCGGCATTCCCTTCCGGGTTCCCTCACGGGCCGACATGCCCGAGCGCCTGGGCTCGGTGCTCGAGGCCGTCTACGGCGCGTACGCCCTCGACTTCCTCGACCAGGGACCGGACCCGCGCGTCTCGCTCGCCGACGAGGCCCGGTGGCTCGCCGTCCTCGTCGCGACCCTCCTCGACGACGAGCCCGAAGCGTGGGGACTCGCCGCCCTGCTCACCTATGCGCAGTCACGGGCTCCCGCTCGCGCGATCACTCCGTGGCCGCCCCTGGACGAGCAGGATCCTTCCGCGTGGGACGCGGAGCTCATCGCCGAGGGGGCCGCGCTGCTGCGACGGGCCTCGTCGTTCGGGCATCCGCTCGGGAGGTTCCAGCTGGAGGCGGCGATCCAGGCGGTGCACTGCGATCGGGCCCGCACCGGCGAGGTCGACGTCGAGGTGCTCGTGACGCTGTATCGAGGTCTCGTCGCGATCGCACCGACTGCCGGAGCCGAGGCTGCGCTCGCGGCGGCAGAGGCTCGTCGCCACCGGTGATGCGGCGTGGACGGGAGCGGCTGCTCGGTGCGCGGTTCATCGTTCGTGGCGAGATCAGGCTCTGACCGCGAGAATGACGCCATGAGTTCGCGAGCCGTGTATCAGCCGGGAGTGTGCAACATCGGCCCTGCCGAGATCCGCCGGCGTCGGGTATCGGGCTGGCTGGGGCTCGCGCTCGCGGTCGTCTACCTCGCGCTCGCATTCGCGCTCGGCTGGCCTGCGCCGTGGCGCCTCCTCGTCGCAGTGCCCGTGTTCCTCTCGGCACAGGGCTTTCTGCAGGCGGCCTTCCGCTTCTGCGTGGGGTTCGCCTCGCGGGGCCTGTACAACTTCGGCGCGCTCGGCGCGGAGGAGCCTGTGCAGGACGCCGAGTTCCGCAGGAAGGATCTTCGCAAGGCCCTGCTCATCACCGCGCTGGCTTTCGCCATCGCGGTCGTGGTGGCGCTGGGCGCCTCCCTCGTGCCGGTCGGCTGACGCGCGGGCCTTGCCGGTGTCGGCGGTGCGTGGTTTCGTGCTGGCATGCAGACGACCACTTCCTCCGACGGCACCGCCATCGCCTTCGACCAGTTCGGCGATGGTCCGGCCGTGGTCATCCTCGGCGGCGCGTTCTCCGTCGCCTCCGACGGTCGCGGACTCGCGGAGGCGTTGGCGGATGCCGGCTTCCGCGCCGTCACCGTCGATCGACGCGGCCGCGGATCGAGCGGTGACCGGCGCGGCTCCACACCCGACGACGAGGTGGCCGACGTCGCAGCCGTGATCGAGGCGGTCGGGGGCGATGCGGTCGTGCTGGGGCACTCCTCCGGGGCGGTGCTGGCTCTCTACGCCGCGTCGAAGGGGGTGCCGATCCGGGCGCTGTTCCTCTCCGAGCCGCCGTTCCGATTCGGGGTCGGCGAACCCGACAGGCGACTCCCCGAGCGACTGCAAGAGCTGGTCGACAGTGGGGCCCTCGCCGAGGCCGTCACGACGTTCCAGCTCGAGGGGGTGGAGCTGCCTGCAGAAATGGTCGAGTCCATCCGCCAGAGCGATCAGTTCGCTGCTCTGCTCCCCCTGGCGCAGTCCACCGTCTACGACGCTCGGCTCGCTCGGCAGGTTTCCACGCCCACGCCCGAGATGCTCTCCGTCCCGAATCCTGTGACCATTCTCCGGGGCGAGCAGACGTTCCCGATCCTGGTGACCGCGGCTGATCGCCTTTCGCGGGAGATGCCGCGCTCAGAGCTCGTCATCGTGCCGGAGTCCGTCATGCACCGGCCCGACCCGGCAGCGACAGCACGCATCATCCGCGAGCGCGTCGGCGCCCCGTAGGTGGGTCAGATCGCTGATGCCAGTTCGCCGTAGCCCATGGCGATGAAGAACGACAGCACGGCGAGCACGACCGCGACCGGCACCATGACCAAGCGCTCGGGCTTGCTGCGCGAGGCGGCGTTCAGGAAGATCCCCAGCACGAAGTAGCCGAAGATCACCCACATCGCGATTTCGGCGAACGGCTCGCCGAAGAGCTCGATCGCGCCGACCCGATCCCAGGCGATCAGCGCGATGAGGGCGTAGATCAGGATCGAGACGGCACTCCCTACGCGGAGGCGCGCGGGAAGCACGCGATGCTGACCGCCCCACGCGTAGCGACCGAGCGGAGCACCGAGAATGAGCGCGAGCTGGAACAGTGCGAGAAGGACGAGGACGACGGTGAGCGCCAAGGCGAAGGGCACGCTTCCACCGTAGTGGGCGTCCCGTCGACGAGCGGCACGAGTCAGAGCCAGCGGCGCACCCGGCTCCGGTAGGCGCGGTACTCGTCGCCGAACTTCTCTTCGAGGTACCGCTCCTCGGGGACGATCGCGCCCCACCACAGCGCCGCGACCCCGACCGGGGTGAACAGCAGCGCCCAGAACGAGGGCCACAGTAGCGCGAGGGCCAGATCGCAGGCGATGAGTCCCAGGTAAAGCGGATTGCGGCTCACGGCGAAAGGACCTCGGTCGAGGATGACGTGCGTAGAGCCGCCGGGGAGCAACGCGGATTGTCCACCGATCCGGCCGCTGGAGTAATACCAGCGGCCGGACCGAACTAGGGGTGTCGACGTGAGCGGACGTTCCTACGGACCGACCACTGGTAGCTTCCGATCGAGGTCAGTACGATTCCAAACAAAGCCATCCCGTCCACGACGGTACGGCGCTGGTTACCACGAGACCGAGGATCACGAAACCCAACAAGATCAAGACCGCGAGCCCGTAGTAACGCATCCGCTTGGTTATGGGTGGCATGCTAGCCGACGTCGCGACGCCCATCGGCAGTGTTTTGTACCCTTCTTCTCGATGAACGGGTTCCAGCCTGGTCGTCGGAGAGGGCCCGTGGCCGGCCCGCAGGTTTGCCCTGCATACCGGTTCTTGTGGTCCGGGAGGTGCACTGTCGACGGGACCGGTCCAGGGCCTCCAGCATGATCACCGCGGCGGGGTCCGTCGCTGGCAGATCGGGTTCGTCGAGGCAGTCCAGTTCGATCAGCGCGCCTTCTTGATCGTCGACAGAACCCCTCCACCAAGCAAACTTGGGATCGGCAACGAGCGGATAGGCCGCCTCTGCGTGGGCATACTCGACGTATTGGATCAACGCCCCGGCCTCGATCTCGTAGCGGGTCGGAATGTCCACGCCGTTCGCATCCTTCGCCAAGGGCGGGAGAATCACCGACAGCGGTTCGCCGGCGGACCCAACAACCGCAAACACGCCTTCCCCGATCTGTTCAAGAGTCGCGCCGGGCGGAATGTCCAGCGGGTACACAAAGACGAGATAAGGCCTCCGCAGGCGGCGCTGCGGAGGCCTTATCGGTTCGGTCACCGTTCTCTACGAGGTAGCGGTCGCTTCACTCGCCCGAACGAGGCCCCGGGCGTTGCGTCGGTGCAGCACGATAAGGGCAACGACGGGACCTCCGATCGGGACGAGGAGCGTAAGCAGGATGATTGCCAGCCAGTGGTTCCTGTCCGTTGCTCGGAGCAAGGCAGCTAGGGCGAGGACCACCAACACGATGTTGAGCACGGCCACGGCCGCCAGTACAACGTCACCGGCTCCCGGAATCAACGGATTCATGCGGGCGATCCTAGCTCAGCGCCAGCCGTGGCTGGTCACGTTGCCGTACCCGTTGCCGGACACGTACTGGATGTTGGACGCCGTGCTCCAGGTGATCTGCCCCCATGGGCTAGGCGCGCCCCGCTTGACGGTGACCCGGCATTCAGCGATGGCCTTCCCCGAGCTAATCCATGCCCCGTCCTTCGCCGCTGTGACCTGGGCGAAGGGGTCGTAGTTGGCGTTCACCACGCATGAGTACGACGCGATTCCTGTGGCGTTCGCCCCCGAGTAGTAGTACGTTTCGCGAACCGTGGTCTTCGAAATCGTGATGCCGGCGAACAGGAACGACTGCCAGGCGCTCACCGTTCGCGTCGCGCCGGCGGCCATCGGCGTGATGCCCGCCGACGGGATCGGTGCGCTGGTACGGAGTTCGAAGTCACCAGCGTGAGGCTCGGCGTCGGACAGCTGCGAGAGCGGGTCGGTCTCACCGAGCAGATAGCTTGCGAGATCGACGCGCTGGTCTTCGGTCAGCGCGTCAAAGGCTGCGATGTCTGATTCGGAAGTCAGGTTGTCGCGGAATTGCGACAGCGCCGACTCGGAAAGGTCAGCGGTGTCGGCGTGTGCGCCGGCCGCGGAACCTCCGAGCACGAGTGCACCCATGAGGGCGCCAGTAAGAAGAACTTTGATGTTGCGAGTGCGAGGGTGTTTCACTTGAGTGTTGCCTTTCTCGGGCGCATCGGAGAGCGCTTTCACCAACTCTACGACAGGCGCTGCGAGGCGTCGCTCCCTCAGGTGTCGGTGGGGTCGAGTTCACGCCGCAGGTATTTCGGGGCCTGGACGCGCCATGCCTCGGTGACGAGCTCGACGAGGTGATCGCGTTCGATGCGGGCCATGCGGAACGCCACCTTCGGCTCGCCCCAGCCCGTCGTCTGGGGAAGGAAGACCTCGGGCTCCATCTCCCGCAGGGCGAGGGCGTCGAGCCCGTCGGT
Source organism: Microbacterium sp. MF43 (assembly GCF_012847295.1). Taxonomy (GTDB): domain Bacteria; phylum Actinomycetota; class Actinomycetes; order Actinomycetales; family Microbacteriaceae; genus Microbacterium. The sequence continues at coordinate 458,661 of NZ_JABBDY010000001.1, read as the reverse complement.
CACCTTGACGCCGACGACGAGCTCGGAGGCGACGATCGCACGAACGTCCGGGGGGATGCTCGGCCAGGGATGGCACTCCCAGGCGAAGAGCTTGTTTCGCACGAACCACGCCGCGCCACCCGTGGTCTCGCGTTCTTCGGCGCCGGGGAGGAGGTCGACGGTTTGGCGTATGTCGTCCAGCGTTGCCACGGATCGAGCGTAGGCCCCGGCTACGACAGCGCCCGACCCCGACGCACGTCCTCCCTGATCACCACCCCGTCTGCCGTGTCTTCCACAGCCGGACCTGCGCCCCGCCACCGCTCTGGCAGGCTGTCGCAATGGAATACACCGTCCGGCGCGCCGAAGGGCGAGACGCTGAACGCATCGCGGAGCTCCACGTGATCACGTGGAAGGAGACGTACACCGACCTGCTCCCCGAAGGGTTCCTCGGCGACGAGCACGTCCAGATGCGCCGGACGATGTGGCGCCGCATCCTCGACGACGACCGCGACGAGTGGACGGTTCGCGTCGTGGAGGATTCCTCAGGCTCGACGATCGGGTTCGCGATGGCGGGCCCGGCTCTCGGAGACGAGGAAGCGCCGCTCCCCCGCGAACGCCAGCTGTACACGCTCTACGTGATGGCTGCCCATCACGGCCGGGGGGCCGGTCAGTCGCTGCTCGATGCCGTCCTCGGCGCTGAGCCGGCGATGCTCTGGGTAGCCGCGCAGAACCCGCGCGCGATGGCCTTTTACCGCCGGAACGGCTTCGCTCCCGATGGCGCAGAGCAGATCGATCCGGGCGCTCCGGCCATCACCGACGTCCGGATGCTCCGCTAGCGGACGCCAACGCCGACGCCGACGCCGACGCCGACGAGAATGCCGCTACGCGATCCGCTCCGCCGCCTCGACCACGTTGGTCATCAGCAGCGCCACCGTCATCGGCCCCACCCCGCCCGGGTTCGGCGAGAGGTAGCCCGCGACCTCGGCGACGTCCGGGTGCACGTCCCCGAAGATCTTCGACTTGCCCGTCGCGGGGTCGACTTCGCGCGTGACGCCCACGTCGAGCACCGCCGCGCCGGGCTTGACGTCCTCTGCGCGGACGATGTGCTTCACGCCGGCGGCGGCCACCACGACGTCGGCCTGACGCAGGTGGTGGCCGAGGTCCGCCGTCCCGGTGTGGGTCAGGGTCACGGTCGCGTTGTACTCGCGGCGTGTCAGCAGCAGCCCGATCGAGCGACCGATCGTGACGCCGCGCCCGACGACCACCACGTCCTTGCCGCCCAGGTCGTAGCCGTTGCGCTGCAGCAGCTCGATCACGCCACGGGGGGTACAGGGCAGCGGCGAGGTGATCGGCGTATTCACGTTCAGCACGAGCCGGCCGAGGTTCGTCGGGTGCAGGCCGTCCGCGTCCTTGGCGGGGTCGATGCGCTCGAGGACCGCGTCGGTGTCGATGTGCTTCGGCAGCGGCAGCTGCACGATGTAGCCGTGACAGTCGGGATCGGCGTTGAGCTCGTCGATCAGCGCCTCGACCTGGGCCTGCGTCGCATCCGCGGGGAGCTCGCGCTGGATCGAGTTCATCCCGATCGACTCGGACTCGCGGTGCTTCATGCCGACGTAGAGCTGCGACGCCGGGTCGGCGCCGACGAGCACCGTCGCGATCCCGGGTGTGATCCCGCGCTCCTTGAGAGAGGCGACCCGCTCGGCGAGCTCGGCCTTGATCTCGGCCGCCGCGGCCTTGCCGTCGAGCCGGACCGCGACCATTACTGCTGCAGGCCCGGGTAGAGCGGGAAGGCGGCGGTCAGGGCGGCGACGCGAGCGCGAAGCGCCTCGACGTCGGCACCGGGCAGGAGCGCGAGAGCGATCACGTCGGCGACCTCGGTGAACTCGGCGTCGCCGAATCCGCGGGTGGCGAGAGCGGGCGTGCCGATGCGCAGGCCCGAGGTGACCATCGGCGGGCGCGGGTCGTTGGGAACCGCGTTGCGGTTGACGGTGATGTGGATCTCGTGCAGGAGGTCTTCGGCCTGCTTGCCGTCGATCTCGGCGTTGCGCAGGTCGACGAGCACGAGGTGCACATCCGTGCCTCCCGAGCGGACGGTGATGCCGGCGTCCGTGACGTCGGGCTGCGAGAGCCGCTCGGCGATGATGTGCGCGCCGCGCAGCACGCGCTCCTGGCGCTCCTTGAACTCGGGGGTGCCGGCGAGCTTGAACGCGGTCGCCTTGGCGGCGATCACGTGCATGAGCGGGCCGCCCTGCTGACCGGGGAAGACGGCCGAGTTGATCTTCTTCGCGATGTCGGCGTCGTTCGTGAGGATGAAGCCCGAGCGCGGACCGCCGATCGTCTTGTGCACCGTCGACGAGACGACGTGCGCGTGCGGCACGGGGTTCGGGTGCAGGCCCGCCGCGACCAGGCCGGCGAAGTGCGCCATGTCGACCCACAGCAGCGCACCGACCTCGTCGGCGATCGAGCGGAACGCGGCGAAGTCCAGCTGCCGGGGGTAGGCGGACCAACCGGCGATGATCACCTTCGGCTGGTGCTCGATCGCGAGGCGGCGCACCTCGTCCATGTCGATCGTCGAGGTCTCGGGGTCGACGCCGTAGGCGACGATGTCGTAGAGGCGACCGGAGAAGTTGATCTTCATGCCGTGGGTCAGGTGGCCGCCCTGGTCGAGCGAGAGTCCGAGCAGCGTGTCGCCGGGGCGGGCGATCGCGTGCAGCACGGCGGCGTTCGCCGTCGCGCCCGAGTGCGGCTGGACGTTGGCGAACTCGGCGCCGAACAGCTCCTTGGCGCGGGCGATCGCGAGCTCTTCGGCGACGTCGACTTCTTCGCAGCCGCCGTAGTAGCGGCGGCCGGGGTAGCCCTCGGCGTACTTGTTCGTGAGCACGGAGCCCTGCGACTGCAGGACCGACACGGGCACGAAGTTCTCGGAGGCGATCATCTCGAGGTACCCGCGCTGGCGGTCGAGCTCGCGCTCGAGCACCTGGGCGATCTCGGGGTCGACCTCGGCGAGCGGGGCGTTGAAGTACTGATCGGTCATGGCGATCTCCTTGACTGCGGCTGTCGGGTGCGCGGCACGGGGTGCCGGGCCGGTTGTCGAACGCGCGCGGGGCGCGTAGCGAGACACACATCGGCCCAGGCGTGCGGTCGAATGCCGTAGTCGGTCGCTCCCCGGTGGTGGCCCACCTCAACGCCAGTCGCGACACCCCGAGCATAACGGATACGCCCGCTCGGGTCCGAGTCGCTGAAACGAGCCGAGACATCGGCCGCGCGGCCCGCGAAGGGAGAGGTGTGGCGACGGTGGAGGGCCGGGCGGTAGGCTGAAGCCACCCTATTTGTTAGGACGCTTTACATGAACCCTCGCCAGCGACGCGCTGCCACCGCCGCCGTGCTCGCCGCCCTCGTCTTGGCAGGGTGCGCACCCGCTGTCCAGAATGGAGCCACTGTGTCTCTCGCCGTCGTCCCCGCCCCCGCGTCCGTCGCACCCGGGACCGGCGCGCCGTTCCGGCTCACCGGCGACACAGCGGTGGCGGGAGACGCGGATGCCTCCGCCGCCCTTTCGCTGCTGATCACCGCGCGCACCGGCCTCGAGCTCAAGACGAGCGACGACGGCTCCACCGACCTGAGGGTCGAGAGCGGCGGAGCACCCGAGTCGTACCGGATCGTGGCCGACGAGGCATCCGTCACCGTCGTCGGCGCCGACCCAGCCGGCCTCTTCTACGGCGTGCAGACGCTCGGGCAGCTGGTGCAGCCCGATGACGACGGCTGGATCGTGCCGGCGGTCGAGATCGAGGACGCCCCGCGTTTCGCCTACCGCGGCGTCATGCTCGACGTCGCGCGGCACTTCCACCCGGTCGACACCGTCAAGGGGCTGATCGACCGCGCGGCGGGACTGAAGTTCAACGCGCTCCACCTCCACCTCACCGACGACCAGGGGTGGCGTATCCACCTCGATGAGCGTCCCCGGCTCACCGAGCTCGCGTCGGCGACCGCGGTCGGTGGGGATCCCGGCGGCTTCTACACGAAGGACGACTACCGCGAGATCGTCGAGTACGCGGCATCCCGTCACATGATCGTCGTCCCCGAGCTCGACATGCCCAGCCACACCCACGCCATCGGGCTCGCCTACCCCGAACTCGTCGAGGAGCCGGTGATCTCGGCTCAGGTGCGCGAGGATGCCGAGCTCTTCGACGGCGACCTGCCCGAGACGGGCAAGCCATACGACGGCATGGCCGTCGGCTTCTCGTCACTGCGCATCCACGATGAGGCGACGTACGACTTCGTGGCCGACGTGTTCGGCGAGCTCGCCGCCATGACACCGGGCCCGTACCTGCACTTCGGCGGCGACGAGGCGCTCGGCACCACCGACGAGGACTTCGCGCTGTTCGTCTCGCGCACCAGTGCGATCATCGCCGACCTCGGCAAGACCCCGGTCGCGTGGCACGAGGCGGGTGAGGCCAGCGAGATCGCCGACTCGACCGTCGGACAGTATTGGGGCTATGTGCAGCCGACCGACGGCGCGGACGAGAAGGCCCGAGGCTTCGTGCGCAACGGGGCACAGCTGATCATGTCGCCTGCCGACGCGATCTACCTCGACATGAACTACCCGACCGGCCCCGACCTCGGGCTCACGTGGGCGAACGGTCCGACGAGCGTCGAGCGTGCCTACGACTGGGATCCGGGCTCGGTCGTCTCGGGAATCGAGGAGGACGACATCCTGGGCGTCGAGGCGCCGCTGTGGACCGAGACGATCCGCACCGCAGCCGACATCGACACCATGGTCTTCCCTCGCATCGCGGCGGCCGCGGAAGCCGGCTGGTCCCCCGCGACGGGAACGAGCGACCTGCGCACGTGGGAGTCCTTCCGCGAGCGCGTCGGCGCCCTCGGGCCGCTCTGGACGAGCCTGGGCATCGGCTTCCACCCCTCCGACGAGATCCCCTGGGTCACCGAGTGAGCACGCTCATCCATTCGGTGCGGCTGGCCGACGACGGGCGGACGACCGACGACGCATGGATCCTGTTCGACGGCGGGCGCGTGGCAGCCGTCGGCTCCGGCACCTCGCGGCCGGCCGCCGATGACGTCGTGGACGGCGGGGGCGGATGCCTCGCCCCCGGCTTCGTCGACATCCACTGCCACGGCGGCGCGGGCTTCAGCTTCGACGACGGCGCCGACGCCGTCCTCGCAGCGCGGGCGCTGCACCGCGCCCACGGGACCACCAGCTCCGTCGTCTCCCTGGTGACGGCGTCGATCCCCGACCTCGCCGTACGCGCGGCGATGATCGCCGACCTCGCCGACGCCGATCGCACGATCCTGGGCTCGCACCTGGAGGGGCCGTTCCTCGATCCGGGGCACAAGGGCGCGCACACCGAGGCCCTGCTACGGGCGCCGGACGCGGCATCCGTCGACCTCCTGCTCGAAGCAGGACGCGGCACCATCCGCCAGGTCACCCTCGCGCCGGAGCTGCCGGGCGCCGATGACGCGATCGCGCGCTTCGTGGATGCCGGCGTGATCGTCGCGATCGGCCACACCGATGCCGACGCCGCCACGGCCAAGCGCTCCTTCGACGCGGGTGCGTCGCTGCTCACGCACGCCTTCAACGCGATGCCGGGCATCCACCATCGTGCGCCCGGGCCCGTGATCGCGGCACTGCGGGATCACCGCGTGACGCTCGAGCTCATCGCGGACGGCGTGCACGTCGACCTCGACGTCATCGCCACGGTGTTCGCCGCCGCGGCCGACCGCGTGGCGCTCGTCACCGACGCCATGTCGGCTGCCGGCGCGAGCGACGGCCACTACCTGCTGGGCGGCCTGGACGTCAGGGTGACGGACGGCGTGGCGATGCTCGCGGACGGGTCCTCCATCGCCGGCTCGACGCTGACGCAGGCGGAAGCCGTGCGTCGCGTGGTCGCGACCGGGGTCGCCCGGCAGGACGCCCTGCGGTCGGCGACAGCGGTCCCGGCGCGCGCGATCGGGCGGGATGACCTCGGTCGCCTCGCTGTCGGCTCGCCCGCCGACGCGGTGCTGCTCGACGAGAGCCTGCACGTCACCCGCGTGTGGGTCGGCGGCGCTGAGGTCTGAGCCAGGCCGTCCGCCGCGCAACCCGGGGCGTCGCGCGGCGGACGGAGCACAGGAGGGCCGCTGATCCCCCCTCAGCGGCCAAAGACTCCGGAGTAGGGGCGGAGCCGGTGGTCCCTCCCCCGAGTTCCCACCGAGCTCCGCCTCACGGCCGGTGTTCGCCTGATCCCCACGAAAGCGACGAACATCGTCTCTGACTGATGAGACGGGAGCACAGGGGTTCTATTACGCGAGTTCGAAGAAAACCCCCGGCAGGAGTCGAGACATCGCCTCGATGTGCGCGCCCTGCGATCCCTTACCGCTGCCCGTGCAGCCTCTGGCCAAATCGGCCGTTCGAGGTCAGAATGGGAAAACGCAGGGCCGCCCGAACGGCTCGCATGGGCTGGGGCCGCCGCTGGGGGAGCGTTCACGACCACCCAGCCACCGGGGGAGAACGTGATCGACGAGGATGAGACGCCGGACGGCGGCTCGACGGCGAGCCGCGAGGCAGACCTGCAGGGTGACGCCGACCTGGTGCTGCGCACGCGCTCCGGTGACACGTTCGCGTTCGGGGAGCTGTGGCGCCGGCACTACCGGTCGGGCATCACCGTCGCGCGCAACGTCTCGCCCGGCACCGATGCCGACGACCTCGTCCAGGAGGCGTACACCCGCATCTACCAGTCGATCCTCAAGGGCGGCGGCCCGACCGGCTCGTTCCGCGCGTATCTCTTCACGAGCATCCGCAACACGGCGGCGGGTTGGGGCAGAGTACGGCGCGAGACCGCGATCGACGAGCTCGAGACGATGGAGGATCCGGCGACCACCGAGCAGGCGACGGCGGATTCCCTCGACCGCGGCTTGACGCATCAGGCGTTCCGCAGCCTCCCGACGAGGTGGCAGGAAGTGCTCTGGTACTCCGAGATCGAGGGAATGAAGCCCGCCGAGATGGCCCCGCTCCTCGGGATGAAGCCGACCGCGGTCGCCCAATTGACGTTCCGCGCGCGGGAGGGCCTTCGCGAGGCCTGGATCCAGGCGCACCTGCGTTCCGTCGCCGACGACTCCGACTGCGCGTGGACGATCGCGCGTCTCGGCGCATACTCCCGCAACAACATCGGGAGGCGGGACCGCGCCCGTCTGGAAGCCCACCTCGCCTCCTGCGCGCGCTGCGCGATCGTGGCGAGCGAGGCGAAGGAGGTCTCGAGCAGGCTCGCACTCGTGCTCATCCCTCTGACGGTGGGCGTCGCCGGCGCCTCGGGCTACCTGGCCTCTCTGCAGAACGGCGCGCCGGCCATCGCGCTGGCCGCGATGCCGTCGTCCGTCGTCGAAGGCACGGTGAGTGTCGCCGGCGGCGTGGGCGCGAGTGGAGCGGGTGCGGGATCGCTCGTCGGCGCAGGCACCTCGGCGAGTGCGTCGACCGGGTCGGCAGCGGCCGGCTCGGTCGCGGCGGCCGGGTCCGCAGCCGCCGGCGCGAGTACGACCGCCGGTGCTGCCGCGGTCGGCTCGGCGGGTGTCGTCGCCGGCGTGACGACGGCGGGGGCAGCGACGGCGACCGGCCTCGCGGCGGGCGGTGTCCTGAGCGGCGCCGGTATCGCCGGCATGGCCGCGGCGAGTCTCGTGGTGGCGGGGACGGTCGCTGCAGCCGTCGCCCTGCCGGGCATGCAGGAGTCGACGGATGCCGCGCCCGAGCCGTATTCGATCCGCGCGGTGGCCGCACCCCAGGACGACGCAGGCACCCCGCTGGACATGATCGCCGAGGCCGCGGTCCCCGACGAACTCCCCGAGGGGCCGTCACCGACCGACATTCCGCCGTTCCCGCCCGATCCCGCCCAGGATCCATCAGGGCCGGAGGGTGGACGGGCCGTCGACGGCGGGAGCAACAACGGCGTCGGCAACGAAGGGAACCCGGCGAACGGGAGTGCCGGCGGCGACGGCCCCGCCGAGGCGCCGGGCGGCACTGATCCCGACCCGCAGGAGCCAGGCGGCGACTCATCGGCGGGGGCTCCGGCAGCACCGGGGAACGGGGGTGCCGGCAACAGCAACCCCGGCAACGGAAACGCCGGCGACGGCAGCCCCGCCACAGGAGGCAACGGAAACGCCGGCAACGGCAATGACGGGAACGGATACTCCGGCAACGGAAACGCCGGCAACGGCAATGACGCCGATACCGGGGTCAACAACGGCACGCCCCAGAGCGGCAACGCGAACAGCGGCGGCAGCAAGCCGGAGAGCGCACCGGCCCCGGGCGCGGGATTCACACCCGCGATCCTCGTCGCGCAGGGCGGACCGTTGTCCGATGCGGAGGCGCCGGGGCGCTCGGCGGCCGCTCCCGCAGGTGGCGTCGGATCCGCCGACGACTCCCGCGGAGGATCGAGCGCTGCGGCCGCGCAGGCGACGGGCGCGGGTTCCGCCCCGGGCAGCAGCGGATCGAGTGCCTCCAGGTCGAGCGCCGTCGCGTCGAGTGCGGCGCCTGCGGGAGAGACGAACGGCCACGCGCCCCGCGCCGACGGGTCCGGGCCGGAGACGGCTGCGGACGGCGCGGATCCGGAGCGGAAGGCTGCGAACTCGAGCCAGGGAGCGGCCGCCGCGCACGCGCACTCCGCAGCTGCGCGTGGCGGCGCCGCTTCGAACCCCGGTGATTCATCGTTCGAACCCGCGCCGCGGGCCCCCCTGACAGACCTGCCTGACAGTGCGGCACCCGATCGGGGCGCCACACCGCACCTCGAAACACCGGCCGCACCCATCGCCCCCGGCCTCTCAGCCGCGACCTCGGGTGTCGGGTCGACCGCAGCCCGGCCGAGCCCGTCCAAGCCCGAGCGCGCGGACACCGGACCCTCGCGCGCCGATGACGCGAGGGCGGAATCACGATCGGGTGGAGCACCGGCGTCCGGCGGAGCACCCCTGCGCATGGGCGGCGCGGAGGAGTCGTCGACGGTCGGCGCCTAAACTGGAGGGCATGCCCGACTCCGTCCGCCCCTCTGCCGGCGAGCGCGCGCCCGGCACCCGTGCACCGCTGTCGGCGATCGACATCCTCGCGTTCCTCTGCGAACTGTTCGCTTTCGCCACGCTCGCCATCTGGGGCTTCGTGTCGTGGCCGTTCCCGTGGAACATCGTCGCCGGGATCGGCGCACCGGTCCTCGCCATCCTCGTGTGGGCGCTCTTCGTCTCGCCGCGCGCGGTCCTCACCGTGCACCCGTTCGTGCGCGCCTTCGTGGAGCTCCTCGTGTACGCTGCCGCCACCATCGCCTGGTGGGCGATGGGTCAGGCCTGGGTCGGACTCGTGTTCGGGGTGATCGCGGTGACGATCGGCGTGATCGCCGGACGGCGACGCCTCGCTTGAGCGACTCCGGCGTCGTTGCGAGGCTGCGCGCCGCCCTCGGCGAGCGTGTCGACACCTCCGCGACCGCCCGACGAGCCGCACGCGCCGACCTGTCCGGTCACGTGGCCTCCGGCACACCCCTCGCCGTCGTCAACGCCCGCTCGGTCGCCGACGTCCAGCAGACGCTCCGGATCGCCTCGGCGACCGGCACACCGGTCGTCACCCGAGGCGCGGCGACGGGGCTCGCCGGCGGCGCGAACGCTGGAGACGGCGAGATCGCCCTGTCGGTTCGCGGCATGGATCGCATCCTCGAGGTGCGCCCCGACGATCTGCTCGCGGTCGTCGAGCCCGGCATCCTCAACGGAGACCTGAACGCCGCCCTGGCCGACCACGGCCTGTGGTGGGCGCCCGACCCCGCGAGCCGCGCGATCTCGACCGTCGGGGGCAACATCGCCACCGGTGCCGGAGGCCTGCTGTGCGCGAAGTACGGCGTCGTCCGCGACGCCGTCCTCGGCGTGGACCTCGTGCTGGCGGACGGCCGGCTTCTCCGGCTCGGCCATCGCACCGTCAAGGGGGTCACGGGGCTCGACCTCACCTCGCTCGTCATCGGCTCCGAGGGGACCCTCGGCGTCATCGTCGGAGCGACCCTCAAGCTCAGGCGGCTGATCGCCGGAGACGTCTGCACGATCGCGGCCACCTTCCCGAACGTGCGGGCCGCGGCCGAGGCATCCGCCGCCGTCACCGCGTCCGGGGTCCAGCCGGCGATCATGGAGCTCATGGATGCGGCGTCGCTCGCTGCCGTCCACGCGCTGCTGTCGCTCGACCCGCCCACGGCGGGCGCCGCCCAGCTGACGATCCAGACCGATGGCCCCGCCGCCACCGTCGAGGCCGACGCCATCGCCGACGTGCTGCGAGGCTCAGGCGGGAGCGTGGCTCTGTCGCACGACCGGAACGAGGGAGAGCGGCTCCTCGCGATCCGCCGATCGATGCACCCCGCGATGGAGCGGCTCGGTACGACCCTGATCGAGGATGTCTCCGTGCCGCGCAGCGCCCTGCCCGCCATGTTCGACGAGATCGCTCGCGTCGAACGCGAGCACGCAGTGGCGATCCCCACCGTGGCGCACGCGGGCGACGGCAACCTGCACCCCAACTTCGTCTTCGACGCGGAGCCGGACGAATTCGGCGTCGTCGAGGCGCCCGAGCACATCTGGCGGGCGGCCGACGACCTCTTCCGCGCGGCTCTGCGCCTCGGAGGCACCCTCACCGGAGAGCACGGCGTCGGCGTCCTCAAGCGCCGCTGGCTGGCCGACGAGCTGGGCGACGACCAGTGGGAGCTGCAACGGCAGATCACTCGGGTCTTCGACCCGCAGGGCATCCTCAACCCCGGCAAGGTCTTCACGAGGTGAGCCATCCCGTCGTGCACGTGAGCGCCGCGGTCGTCACCGACGCCGACGGCCGGGCGCTCGTCGTCCGCAAGCACGGCGCCGAGGTGTTCCAGCAGCCCGGCGGCAAGCCGGACCCGGGCGAGAGCGCCCTCGACGCCGTCGTGCGCGAGGTGCGCGAAGAAACGGGCATCGTCGCGGAGGCGGGCTCTTTCGTGCCGCTGGGACGGTTCACGGATGCCGCGGCCAACGAGCCGGGGCACGTCGTGGTCGCGGATGCGTTCGCACTTCGGTTGAGCGACGGCCGCGCCGTCGCCGGCGCCGAGATCGCCGAGCTGCGGTGGCTCACTCCCGATGACGTCGACGCCACGCCGCTGGCACCCCTCAGTCGCAATCAGCTGCTCGCGCTCGCCTGGCGCGAGCGCTGACGGCGCTAGCCGGCCGGCGTCGCACGGCCCCGGTCCTCGGTGAACTCGGAAGACACCTCATCGGAGGGCCTGGCACGTAGCCCCGCGACGAGGGCGCAGATGCCGATGGCGAGCGTGATCAGCGTCACCGCGGGATAGCCGAAGAGGCCGAGCATCGCCGCCCAGCCGAGCCTGCTCCAGCTGTCCAGGGGAGCCGTGAGGATCACGAGCATCGACAGCTGGAGAGCCAGCTGAGCCACCACGAGAGCGAGGGGCAGGAACCGCGTCCATCCGCGGACCGCGCGCAGGCGGATGACCTCGACGGCGGCGACGGTCCCTGCCACGACCACTCCCCACTGCCCCACCGCGAACCAGACCAGCGAGCTCTCGGCCGGGAGCGCGGACGGCAGGATCGGCACCATCCACGCCACCGCTGTCGCGATCAGCGCGATCGTTCCGACCGGTCGTCGCCCGACCACGCTCCCCTCGCCGCGGATCCCCACCGCGAACAGCACCACGGCCGCGGCGAACATCCCGCGCAGCAGCGCGTCGGCGAAGAGGCTCCCCTCCCCACCGCCGATCGGGCCCCCTGTCGAGAGGGAGCGCACTGTCGCGTACAGCGCGACGGCGCCCACGAGCCCGCCCAGGGCCGAAACGGTGATGAGCGCACCGCCGATGATGAACACCAGACGGCCGTCGCGGGTGCCGAGCGCGCGGCGCACGCCCGGCGATGTTTCGGCGTGACCCCTCCCCGCACGGGGGATGACACGTGGGACGAGGGAACGATGCGGGCTGCGCTGCCCCGAGGCATCCGTCATCGCGCCAGCGTAGCGGGCGGACGCTTTCCGAGTCGACGGCGGCGTGCGGTCAGATGAGCTGCCAGTCGGGCTTGTTGGCGTACGTGTAGCGGTAGTAGTCGGCGTAGGCGAGATGAGAGGCTGCCGCCTCGTCGACCACCACGGTCGCACGGGGATGCAGCTGGATCGCCGACCCCGGCAGCGATGCGGTCACGGGCCCCTCGACGGCACCGGCGACGGCGTCGGCCTTGCCCTCGCCGAACGCGAGCAGCACCAGGTGGCGGGCCCGCAGGATCGTGCCGAGGCCCTGCGTGATGCAGTGGCGCGGCACCTCGTCGATCGAGTCGAAGAAACGCGCGTTGTCGGCGCGTGTCTGCGCGGTGAGGGTCTTCACGCGCGTCAGCGACGCGAACGACGATCCCGGCTCGTTGAACCCGATGTGGCCGTCGGTGCCGATGCCGAGCAGCTGCAGGTCGACCCCGCCCGCGTCGCGGAGCGCCCGCTCGTACGCGTCTCCGGCATGCTCGATGCCGTCGAGGGACCCGTCCGGCACGCGCACGAGCGCAGGATCGAGCCCGAGCGGCTCCACCACCTCGCGGCGGATCACGGAGCGGTAGCTCTCGGGATGCTCGGGGTCCAGGCCGACATACTCGTCGAGCGCGAAGCCGCGGATCCGACTCGCGTCGAGGTCGCCGAGCCGGGGCCGCAGCGCCTCGTAGACGGGAAGCGGGGTGGAGCCCGTCGCGAGCCCGAGCACGGCTTCGGGGTTGGCGCGGATCAGGCGCACGATCGCGTCGGCGACGAGCTCCCCCGCCTCGGCGTGATCGCGGACGATGACGACCTCAGCCATGGGCGAGAGCTCCTTCGGTGTCACGGGACGCACCCACGAGGGCAGCCCCGAGCGCGGCGGCCGGTGAGCCGGCGGGAAGCAGCTCGACACGGTCCTCGAGTCGGAGCGAGCGCATGAAGGCGGATGCCTCGGCACTGGCCGCGAGCTCGGCCGTGACGTCGCTCATCAGGCGATCGCCCAGGGCCGTCACTCCCCCGCCGAGCACGACCACATCGACGTCCGCCGTCAGCACCAGTACACGGATCGCGGCTGCGACGCCGCGGGCGAGGCCGCCGCGCAGTTCGCGGGCGAGGGGATCTCCGGCATCGGCCGCGTCGAACACGTCGCGCACCGGGAGCGCGCCTGCCTTGCCCCAGCGCTCGGCGATCGAACCGCCGCCCGCGAACGCCTCGATGCAGCCGAACTGACCGCAGCGGCACAGCGGCCCGTTCGGATCGACGGAGATATGACCGACCTCGCCGGCTGTGCCGCGGGCGCCCCGCCACAGCCGCCCGTCCGTCACGATGCCGGCAGCGATGCCGGTGCCGACGTTGAGATAGCCCATCGAACCCGACCCGCCGTGCAGGGCGTAGGCGCCGAGCGCCGCTGCCTTGACGTCGTTCTCGACGCCCACCGTGACGCCCAGATGGGGCGCCGTCGCCGCGACGATGTCGAGCTCCTCGACGCCGAGGTTCACCGCGTGCGAGACCCGTCCCGTTCCGGGATCGATCTGACCGGGGATGCCGACACCGACCGATCGGATGGCCGACACGTCGACCCCCGCGTCGGTGCCGAGCGCACGCACCGCCGCGAGGACGGTCGCGGTCACGGCATCCGCTCCCCAGCCGGTTGCGAGGCGCACGCGACCGACGATCGTGCCGGAGTCATCGACGGCCACCGCGTCGGTCTTCGTGCCGCCGACGTCGAGCCCGACCTTCATCGCCCCGTCTCCCCGCGGGAGAGGGTGTGGTGCAGCGCGCGCATCAGCCCTTGACCGCCCCGGAGACGAGACCGCCGGTCATGCGGCCCTGCACGATGAGGAAGAAGATGACCACCGGGATCGCGATCATCGTCGAACCGGCCATGACCGCACCCCAGTTCACGGCTCCCCCGACCGACGACGACTGGAAGGCGTTGAGCCAGGGCATGAGCGTGAGGTTGTAGCCCCGCAGGAAGAGAAGCGCCATCGTGAACTCGTTCCACGCCTGGATGAAGGCGAAGATGCCGGTGGCGACCAGGCCGGGGGCGAGCAGCGGGAAGGTCACCTTCCAGAACGCCTGCGACTTGGTGCACCCATCGATCATCGCCGCTTCTTCGAGGTCCGCAGGCACCCCGGCCACGAATCCCCGCAGCGTCCAGATCGTGAACGGCACGACCATCGCGACGTAGACGATCCCGAGACCGAGCAGCGTGTTCATGAGGCGCCAGTCGTCGATCATGCCGTAGATCGTGAACATCATCGCCTCGCCGGGGATCATCTGCACGACGAGCACCGCCACGATGAAGGTCCAGCGGCCACGGAATCTGAAGCGGGCGAGCGCGATCGACGCGAGGAACGCGAACAGGAGCGTCACGATGAGCACGCCCGCGGTGACCGTGAGGGTCGTGGGGAGCGCGTGGGCGAAGTCGGTCTGGCCGGCCGCCGCCTCGCGGCCCCACGCGGAACGGTAGTTGCTTAAGGTGAAGTCCAGTGGGAACAGGCTGGGGTTGCGGCTGATGATCTTCGAGTTCGGAGTGAACGACAGATTCACCATGTAGTAGACGGGGAACACGGACATCACGAAGACGATGAGCGCCGCGATGTTCAGGAGCGTGCGCGTGACGACGCGCTTGGGTGAGGGGCGGCGCACGTCGATCGAACGGCGACGGGGCGTCTTGGCGTTGCCGACCTCGCCGAGGACCTCGTCGACCCCGACGATGCCCAGCTGCGTGCCGGTGCTGATCTGGGTGCTCACAGTTCCTCCTCCTTGAGCGTCGTGCGCACGTAGCCCCACGAGAGCACGAGGAGCAGGACGACCATCACGACTCCGATGGCTGCCGTGAAGGCGACCTCCCCCGGTCCCTGGCGGAACAGGTAGGTTCCGAGCACATTCGTCTCGGAGGCGATGCCGCCGCGACTCTGCAGCGCGTAGACCTGGGTGAAGATCCGCAGGTTCCAGATGATCTGGAGCACGAGGACGACGGTCAGCACGCTGCGAAGGTACGGGAACACGATGTTCCAGAAGCGCTTCCATCCGTTCGCGCCGTCGAGCGACGAGGCCTCGAGCACCTCGGCGGGCACCTGGCCGAGGCCGGCGTACGTGGTGAACGCCACGAACGGCACGCCTTGCCACACGACGATGATCGTGAGCACGAAGAAGAACGACAGGGGCTCGAGCAGCCAGGAGTGGTTGGTCCAGTTCTGGGTGCCGGTGATCGTGTTGAGCGCCCAGTTGACCAGGCCGTACTGGGTGTCGAAGATCCAGCCCCACACCACCGTCGCCGTCAGCGGCGGCATCGCCCACGCGAGGAGGAGGCCCACCGACACCAGGATGCGCCAGGTGCGGCCGAGCCGCGTCATGAGGACGGCGATCAGCACGCCGAGCACCATGATGAACACGGTCATCACGACCATGAGCGCGAGGCTGCGCACCAGCACGGCCGGGAAGTCGGACTGGGTGAAGAGATCGAGATAGTTCTCGAGGCCGACGAAGTTCGGCATCGTGCCCTGCACCTTGTTGCGCACCGTGTAGTCGGTGAACGACTGGATGACCATGAGCACGGCCGGGTAGGCGACCATGACGCCGAGGATGATGAGGGAGGGTGCCAGCAGCGTCCAGGCGCTGCGGGCGTCGCGGCGGGCGCGGGCCTTCTCCCGTGAGACGGGTGGGCGGGATGCCGCCGACCGGGGCTTCTTCTCGGCGGGACGGACCGCGGTGGCGGTGTCGCTCATGTCGTCTCCTCTCTGAGTGTTGCGGCCGGGCATGGCGAGGCGTCCGGCGATCCGGGATGTGGGCGGAGAGGACCGTTCTCCGGGTCAGGCGCAGGACTGCCGTGTCCTGAGTCTGGCCGAGGGCTCGGTCCGGGTGAAGGGGTCCCGGTCCCGGTCGGAACCGGGACCCCTCACCTCCGGGGGGCTTACTTGTTGAGGATGTCCTCGATCTGCTTGTCGAGTGCCTCAGCGACCGTCTTGACGTCCTCACCCTGAGCGATGCGCACGAGCGCGTCGGGGATGATCTGGGCCGCCTCGACCTCGCCCCAGTTGGGGCTGGCCGGGGTGAACTTCGAGTTGGCGAGGGCCTCGGCCTGCGCCTTGGCGGAGTCCGTGTCGGGCAGCGCCGACGCGGCCGACTTGATGCCCGGGACGAGTCCCTGCTCGGCGAGAAGCGTCTGGTACCCCTCCGACAGCATGATCTCGAGCGCGGCCTTGGCCTTGCCCTGCGCGTCGCTCTTGTAGGCGACGGCGACGTTCGAGCCACCCGCGAAGATCGGGGCGGTCTCGCCCTCCTCGAGGCCCGGCAGAGCGAAGGCGCCGAGGTCCTTGGCGTAGGTGTCGGGGCATCCGTTGGAAACCTCTTCACCGGCTGCCTCGTCACCCCACGGCCAGGCGCCGGTCAGGTTGCCCTCGGCCCACGCCGGGGTCGACAGGAAGCCGACCTCGCCCGCGCAGAACGCGATGTTGCCGAGACGCTCGTTGCCGTCGACCGGCGCGACGGTGGCGTTCTCGTAGACGTCCTGCAGCATCTCGAGACCCTTGACGCTCTCATCGCTGGCGAACTGCGCGTCCCAGACATCCCCGTCCTGCACGGCGATCTCGCCGCCGTTGGCCCAGACGTAGGGAAGCGCGTTGTACCAGTCGCGGCCCGGCGCGTAGATGCCCGAGACCGTCGCGGTGGTGAGATCCGTGCCCTGCTCGACGTACTCCTCGAGCGTGGCGGGAAGCGTGTCGCCGACGATCTGCGGGGTGTAGAACACCACGCGGCCACCGGCGTAGTAGGGCGCGGCCCACAGCGAGCCGTCGTAGGTGCCGGCCTCGACGAGACCCGGCAGCAGGTCGTCGCCGCCGAGGGCGTCCTGCATGTCGGAGATGTCGAGGAACAGGCCTTTGTCGGCGAAGCCGATGGCCTGCGTGTTGCCGACCTCGACCACGTCCGGAGCGTCGTTGGACGAGAGGGCGGCCTCGTACGTGTCGGAGACGTCGGCCCAGGTCTTCTCCTCGATGGTGAGGGTCCAGCCGTCGTTCTCCTCCTCGAAGGTCTCCTTGAGGTAGTCGCGAGCGGTCTGCGGCGTGTCTGCGCCGACCAGCCACACGGTCAGGTCGCCGGTCGCGGCCTCGCTGGGGGCTGCTTCGCCGCCGCCTGCACAACCGGCCAGAACGACAGCCGAAGCGCCGACGAGCGCGAGGGCTCCGAGCTTCTTGTTCATGGTGTCTTCCTTTGTGTTTTCTTGGTGTGTTGGACGGGCCGGGTGACCCATCCGGGGGGAGATTGCGGGGTTCGATGGCGACGTCGCTACGACACCCCGAGTTGTCCTGACAGGACCATGACGGCCGCGCCGCGCAGGACGATGTCCTGGCCTTGCTCCGTCATCCGCACCCTGATCCCGTCGTGGAACTGCGCGAGAGTCCGGGTACGGAGGGTCTCGGCGGCTTGCTCCGCAAGCGGGCCGTCGAGAAGCTCTGGGGGGCCGGAGAGCACGATCTCCGAGAGGTCGAGCGCGCCGACCACGGGTGCCAGGGCGATGCCCAGCCGCTCCCCCGCGTCACGCAGGAGGCCGTCGCGGTCGGCGGCGGGCGCCTCGCGCAGCCGCGTGGACAGCGAGGGGACCGAGAGCCAGGCCTCGAGGCATCCCACCTTGCCGCACACGCAGACCGGGCCGCCGTCGGTGCCCACCGTCACGTGCCCGATCTCGCCCGCGGCGAACCGGCTGCCTCGCATGGGCTGCCCGCCGGCGAGCAGGCCGGAGCCGACACCGCGGCCCACCTTGACGAGCAGGACGTCGTCACCGGCGCCGCCGAAGGTGTACTCGGCGAGGACAGCGGCGTTGGCATCGTTGGCCACCAGCACGGGGAGGGACAGCGCCTGCTGCAGCGCTCCCTCGAGGTCGAAGCCGGCCCACCCGAAGTTGGGCGCAGTGAGGATGACGCCGCGGTCGTCGACGACACCGGGAGTGCCGACACCGATGCCGAGCACGGGGGCGTGCGAGTCGGCGACGAGTTCGCGCGCGAGTTCGACGACGGTGGAGACCACTTCGTCGGCGGCCGGGAGGGGAATCTCGCGCCGCGCGACGATGTCGCCGTCGAGCGTCAGAACCGCCCCGATGAACGTCTCGCTGCCGGACAGGTCGATGCCGACGATGCGGTGACCGGCGCGATCGAGGTCGACCAGGATGGCGGGCTTGCCCGGACCGGATGCCTCGCGCACGCCCATCTCGGCGACGAAGCCGTCCGCGATGAGCTCGGCGACCAGGTCGGAGATCGTGACCCGGGTCAGTCCGGTCTCCCGCGAGAGGTCCGCCCGGCTCATCGCGCCCTGGTGGAACAGCGTCTGCAGGACGAGCGAGCGGTTGTGCCCGCGGGCGTGCTCGGGGAGCACCTTGCCGCCCTGCCGGAGGGCGCGGCCCTGTCCGAAGCCGCGAGAGGCGCCGGGGGCGGTTGAAGGGTGCGGCGGCTCGATCGTGGAAGAGCCGCGCTGCACTTCCGATGCAGACATGTTTGTTAGTAGACCTTACGAACAAACGACACGCAAGTCCTGGATCCGGTTTGCGCGGCGTATTTACAAAACCGTTACATTGACGAGGGCCGGTCCGGTTCCTGCTCCTCTCACGCGCCTGTCACGACCCTCGCCTACAGTGGAACGATGCGTACGCCGAACCTCTCCCGCCGGATCGCCGCCCTCACGATCGCCGCGGTCGCCGCGGTCGGCCTGACCGGCTGCGCCGGCTTCCCCGCGATAACCCCGAGCGGAACCGCTACGGGCGGCTCCGCGTCCGAGTCCGCCTCGGGCGGTGGCGACGGCGAGCAGACGGTGGACGAGGCGTGCCAGCTGGTGACCGACACGATCACCGAGGCGACGGCGGAGTTCGAGCAGGCGACGACGGATGACCCGGCCGCCGTCGCCGACGCGTTCAACGCTGCCGCCCGAAGCATCGCCGACGCGTCGAGCCAGGTGACCAACGAAGAGGTCGCCGCGCTCCTGCCGTCGCTGCAGGAGCTGTTCGAGCAGGTCGCCGAAGTCCTGCCCGCCATCATCGAAGGCGACACGTCGAAGGCGAGCGAGTTCGAGCAGATGGGCACCGACCTCCAAGAGTCGATGCAGCAGTTCGAGGAGCTCTGCGGTCCCGTCGAGTAGCGCTACCGCGGGCACGTCCCGCAGAGCGTGATGAGGTCGTTGCCGAACCCTCAGAGGCGGTCCCTTACCATTGGAGCAATGTCGCTCACAACCGGGGGGTGAATCGGTGACGGAACTCGCGACCAAGACGACCGACGGATTGCAGCCGAACGACGGCGCGCCGGAGGGGCCGACGTACGCGTGGGCGCCTGCCGAGCCCCGGCCTCGCAAGAGCCGGAAGGGGCTGTGGATCGGCGTCGGAGCCGGGGCCGCGGCCGTTGCGCTGACGGCCTCGTCGCTCGTGCTCGTCGCACCCGGCACGTCCGTGGCCGGCGTCGGCGTCGGCTTCATGACTCCCGGTGCGGCCACCGACGCGGTGAATGCGCAGCTGGCCACGACCACCGTCGTGCTGACCGGGCAGGGCGCCGACGCAGAGGTCACCGCTGCCGACCTCGGCGCCACGGTCGACGCCCGCGCGCTGGTGGATGCGGCGTTCGCCGAGCATCCCATGTGGAATGTGACCGCCTGGTTCCCGGCATCCATCACCGCACCGATCACCCTTGACGAGGAGGCCGCCTCGGCAGCCCTGCGCGATGCGGCCCCCCAGCTCTACACCGACCCGGTCGACGCGACGCTCGCATTCGACGCCGAGACGACGTCGTATGTCGCCACCCCCGCCGAGGAGGGCACGGGTGTCGACCTCGACGCCGTCCGCGCCGCTCTGCAGGACGCATTCGAGGCGGGCCGGACCCGCGTCGAGGTCGAGGCGACGGCGGCACCGGTGCAGGCGGACACGCCGACCTACGTCGCCGAGGCCACCGCGGAGCGGCTCAACACGATGCTCGACACGGCCGGGTTCTACGTCGGCGAGGAGCGCACCGTGCCGGTGTCGCGGGCGGTCGCAGCCTCGTGGCTCACCGTCACGCCGAGCGACAACGGGACCTTCGCGATCACGGCGGACGAGGCGGCGATCGCCGAGCTCGTGCCCACCCTCGCGAAGGCGGTGAACCGTGAACCGGTGAGCGCCCGCGTCGTCACCGACTCCGGCGGCGAGGTGCTGCGCGAGCTGACTCCCGGCGTGACCGGTCGCGTGCTCGGCGACACGGGAGACGTCGCGAGTGAGTTCGCCGCCCTGCTGGCCACGGGGAGCGGTCGCTACGAGCTCCCGGTGAAGGAGACTCCCTTCGCGACGGCCGCCGTCGAGCGGCGCGTCGAGGTCGACCTCGGCACGCAGACCCTGTTCATGTTCGAGAACGACAAGGTCATGCGCTCGTTCCCGATCTCCTCCGGGCTTTCGGAGACCCCGACCCAGCAGGGACACTTCCGGGTCTTCGCGTTCGTGCCGATCCAGGACATGGGGTGCTTCCCGGGCGCTCCGTACTGCACCGCCGACATCCCCTGGGTCGCCTACTTCAACGGTGACCAGGCGTTCCACGGCGCCTACTGGCACAACAACTTCGGCAATCCGATGAGCCACGGCTGCGTGAACATGCCGATCAGCACCGCCAAGGCGCTGTACGACTGGCTCGAGGTGGGCACCGAGGTCTGGATCCACGCCTGATCCCGCAGCGTTCATGACGAGAGCCCCGACCGCTTCCGCGGCCGGGGCTCTCGTCTGAGCGGTCAGCTGATCGAATCGATGATGGTGTTGAACGTCTGCGACGGGCGCATGACCGCTTCCACCAGCTGCGCATCCGGCCGGTAGTACCCGCCGATCTGCGCCGGCGACCCCTGCACGGAGTTGAGTTCCGAGACGATCTTCTCCTCATTCGCCGCGAGCGCCTCGGCGACCGGTGCGAAGGCTTCCGCCAGGGCCGGGTCGGCCTGCTGCGCCGCAAGCTCCTGTGCCCAGTACAGCGTGAGGTAGAAGTGGCTGCCTCGGTTGTCGATGGTGCCGAGCGCACGGCCGGGCGACTTGTCGTTCTCGAGGAACGTACCGGTCGCGGCATCGAGCGTGTCGGCGAGCACCTGTGCGCGGACGTTGCCGGTGGTCGTGGCCAGATGCTCCAGCGACGCGGCGAGCGCGAAGAACTCGCCGAGCGAGTCCCACCGCAGGTAGTTCTCTTCGAGCAGCTGCTGCACGTGCTTGGGCGCGGATCCGCCGGCACCCGTCTCGAACAGGCCACCGCCGGCGAGGAGAGGGACGATCGAGAGCATCTTGGCGCTCGTGCCGACCTCGAGGATCGGGAACAGGTCGGTGAGATAGTCGCGCAGCACGTTGCCGGTCACCGAGATGGTGTCCTCCCCCTTGCGGAGCCGGTCGAGCGAGTACTGCGTCGCCGCGGCGGGCGCGAGGATCTCGATGGTGAGGCCCTCGGTGTCGTGGTCGCCGAGGTACTGCGTGACCTTCTCGATGAGCGCGGCATCGTGCGAGCGGCTCGCGTCGAGCCAGAACACCGCGGGCGCGCCGGTCGCACGCGCGCGGCCGACGGCGAGCTTGACCCAGTCGCGCACGGCGATGTCCTTGGTCTGCGTCGCTCGCCAGATGTCGCCGGGCTGCACAGCGTGCTCGAGCAGCACGTCTCCCGCCCGGTTCAGCACCTGCACGGTGCCGGGCGCCGAGATCTCGAAGGTCTTGTCGTGGCTGCCGTACTCCTCGGCCGCCTGGGCCATGAGTCCCACGTTGGGGACGGTGCCGATCGTGGCGGGGTCGAGCGGCCCGTGAGCCACGACGTCGTCAATCACCGTCTGGTAGACGCTCGCGTACGAGGAGTCGGGGATGACGGCGAGGGTGTCGTCCTCGCTCCCGTCGGCACCCCACAGCTTTCCGCCGTTGCGGATGAGAGCGGGCATCGACGCGTCGACGATGACGTCGGACGGCACGTGCAGGTTCGTGATCCCCTTGTCGGAGTTGACGTACGACAGGCGGGGGCCGTTCTCGAGGTCCGCCCGGATGGCGGCGGCGATCTCATCGCCTCCCTCCACCGAGCCCAGGCCGGCGAGGATGGCGCCCAGTCCGTCGTTCGGGGTCAGGCCCGCCTCGGCGATCCTGTCGCCGTACCGGTCGAAGACATCCGCGAAGTACGCCTTGACGACGTGGCCGAAGATGATCGGGTCGCTGACCTTCATCATGGTGGCCTTGAGGTGGACCGAGTAGAGCAGGTCGTCGGATGCCGCGTCCTGCAGCGTCTGCGACAGGAACGCGTCGAGAGCCGACGCCGAGAGGAACGTCGCATCGACGATCTCGCCGGGCAGCACCTTGATGCCGGACTTGAGCGGGGTGATGGTGCCGTCGGCGCCCACGTGCTGAATGCTGAGGACGTCGTCGGACGCGATCACGGTGGTCTTCTCGTTCGACTTGAAGTCATCGTGGCCGAGCGTCGCGACACGGGTCTTCGAACCCTCGGCGAACGGCTTGTTGCGGTGCGGGTGCTTGCGGGCGTAGTTCTTCACCGACAGCGGCGCACGACGGTCGCTGTTCCCCTCGCGGAGCACCGGGTTGACGGCGGAGCCCTTGATGCGGTCGTAGCGCGCCCGGATGTCCTTCTCTTCGACCGTCTGCGGCTCGTCGGGGTAGTCCGGGATGTCGTAGCCCGCCGCCTGCAACTCGGCGATCGCCGCCTTCAGCTGCGGGATGGACGCCGAGATGTTGGGCAGCTTGATGATGTTCGCCTCGGGGAGCGTGGCGAGTCCGCCGAGTTCGGCGAGGGCGTCGCCGACCTGCTGCTCGGGCGTGAGCTTCTGCGGGAACGCAGCCAGAACGCGGCCAGCGAGCGAGATGTCGCGGGTCTCGACGTCGACTCCGGCCTGGCCGGTGACGGCCTTGATGATCGGGAGGAACGAGGCCGTCGCGAGCGCCGGCGCCTCGTCTGTGTACGTGTAGATGATGGTCGAGTCGGTCACCGGTCTCGTCTTTCGTTCGGGGATGTTTCCAGCCTAACGCAACGGAAAAATATCTCGACATCGAGATACTTCCCCAGATGAACTCCCCGTAACGCCCGGATTCCGACCGTGCCTCCGCGGCGCATCCCGGCTAGCATGCGGATATGGCTGAACTGCGACTCGTCGAACTGTCCGCCACCACGATCGTGGCGGTCAACAACCTGTCGCTCAAGCCCGGGCAGGAGCAGTTCCTCGCCCCCGTCAGCTATGGCATCGCCGCGACGGTGGTGAACCCGCAGACGACCTGGCAGCGCGTCGTCCTCGATGGCGAAGAGGTCGTGGCGTTCGTCAGCGCGAACTTCGATCACGACGCCCCCGTCGAGCACTTCCAGTCCGTGCTCTGGCGCATCAACGTCGACGCCGACGACCAGGGCCGAGGCGTCGGACGCTTCGCCGTCGAGCAGCTGCTCGAAGAGGCGCGCAACCGCGGGTTCGACCGCGTGGACGTGATCTACGAGGCGGGCGAAGGCGGACCCGAAGCATTCTTCCAGCGAGTGGGCTTCACTCCGGTCGGGGAGACCGAGTACGGTGAAGTCATCGCCGAGATCCGACTCTGAGCGATCACCTCGCGCTTCACCCGAATCACCACCCGAAAACAGACGCGACACAGCCCGAGCCGGGCTCCTGAGACCGGCGGCGGGGCCTCGAATACCCCTCCCCCATCGAGGCCTCGTCGCCCCTCGGCCCGACCCCTCGTCACCGACGGGAGCGGGGGCCGGAGCGGACGGCTCGAGCGAGTCCGGGCGGCCGGACGCGAACGCGCGACGCCGAGAGGACCGTGCATGAGCCGTATCGCCATCGACGCCGGGCAGACCGGGATCAAGGTGCGGGTCAGCGATCGCACGGGCGCGCGCACTCGTGTGTTCCCCGGCATCCGCACGCACGAGCCGCTCCTCCGCCAGCTCGCCGCCGTCGCGTCGGAGACGCTGGGCGACACGGACGCGTCGACGGTCGTCGTGTCCGCGGGAGTGTCGGGGCTGACCGAGCGGGAGGCCGACGCCGGTGCTCTCCTCGGCCTCGTCGACGATCGCCGCGTCGTCGAGGTGCGGCTCGCGCACGACTCGACCACGTCGTACCTCGGCGCCCTCGGCACGGTCCACGGAGCGGTCGTCGCGTCGGGCACGGGCGTCGTCACCCTCGCCGTCGGCGCGAGCCGCGTCGCTCGCGTCGACGGCTGGGGCCACATCATGGGCGACGCCGGCAGCGGCTATTGGATCGGCCGGGAGGCCCTCGACGCGGTCATGCGCGCCTACGACGGGCGCGGTCCGCACAGCGCCCTCCGCGCCGCCGTCGAAGCGCGCTGGCCGGATCTCTCGCTGGCCTACATCGACTTGCAGTCCTCCGAGGATCGCGTCTCCACCGTGGCGTCCTTCGCAGAAGCGGTCGCCCGCGCAGCGTCAGCGGGCGATCCCGTCGCGTGCGCGATCAGCGTGCGGGCCGGAGCCGAGCTCGCGATCAGCGTCCAGGCGGCCCTCCGACGCGTCGGCGAGAACGGCGAGACCTTCGAGGTGTGCGCGATCGGCGGCGTGCTGCGCTCCCCCGCCGTCGCCGACGCGTTCGCGACACGGCTCGCGGCGACCGGACTGAGCACCCGACTGATCGCACCTCGCGGGGACGGCCTCGACGGTGCGGCGGCGCTGGCCGACCTTCCCGGGGAGCATCCGCTTTCGGACCACGTCTCGATCGCCCGGGTCTGAAAGCCACCAGCGCGGTTCCAACGGGCGTCGCGGAAGGACGGACGCCTCGGCCTCCGCGCGAGCGGGGGCCGAGGCATCCGGGATCGAACTCAGACGAGCGACTCGCGCCAGGCCGCGTGCAGCCGGGCGAAGCGGCCGTCGCCGCCGATGAGCTCCTCGGGGGCGTCGTCCTCGATGATGCGGCCGTGCTCCATGACGAGGACGCGGTCGGCGATCGCCACCGTCGACAGGCGGTGAGCGATGATGATCGCCGTGCGGTCGGCGAGCAGCGTCTGCAGCGCGTCCTGGATCTGGCGCTCGCTCGGAATGTCGAGCGAAGCAGTCGCCTCGTCGAGGATCAGCACCGCCGGGTCGGCGAGGAACGCCCGAGCGAACGAGATCAGCTGGCGCTGACCCGCCGACACGCGGCCGCCGCGCTTGTTGACGTCGGTGGCGTAGCCGTCCGGGAGGCGCTCGATGAAGGCATCCGCCCCCACGGCGCGCGCCGCGGCGCGGATCTCGTCCATCGTGGCGTCGGGCTTGCCGAGCGCGATGTTGTCGGCGACGGTCCCGCTGAAGAGGTACGCCTCCTGGGTGACCATGACGATCGCGCGGCGGAGGTCCTTCGGGTGCAGGGAGCGCAGATCGACGCCGTCGAGCGTCACTCGGCCCTCGCTCGGGTCGTAGAACCGCGATACGAGCTTGGCCAGCGTCGACTTGCCGGCGCCGGTCGTGCCCACGAGCGCGACCGTCTGCCCGGCAGGGATGTCGAGCGAGAAGTCCGGCAGGATGACGCGATCCTTCGAGTAGCCGAAGCTCACGTCGTCGAACCGCACGTGGCCGCGGGCCGTCCACAGGTCGACCGGCTTCACCGGGTCGGGAACCGTCGGCTCCTCCTCCAGCACGCCCGACACCTTCTCGAGCGCGGCGGTGGCCGATTGGTACGAGTTCAGGAAGAACGCGACCTCCTGAAGCGGTGAGAAGAAGTTGCGCACGTACAGCACCGCGGCCAGCAGCACGCCGACCTCGATGGCGCCGTCGACCACCCGGATGCCGCCCCACAGCAGCACGAGGGCGACCGTGACCGAGGCGACCGCCATGAGCCCCGGCTCGAATGTGCCGAACAGCTGGATGGACCGCATGTTGACGTTGCGGTAGTCGCTGGCCAGCTCGCCGAACTCGCGGTCGTTGCGGACCTCCTTGCGGAAGGCCTTGACGGCGCGGATGCCGGTCATGGTCTCGACGAACTTCACGATCACCTTCGCGCTGACCACGCGTGACTCGCGGTAGACGACCTGCGACCGCGTGTAGAACCACCGCATGAGGAGCAGCAGCGGGATGCCCATGACCGCGAGGATCACGCCTGACTGCCAGTCCACCAGGAGCAGCATGACGAGCGTGAACCCGCCGTAGAGGATGCCCGACACGAGCTCGTTGAGACCGCCGTCCAGCAGCTCGCGGATCGAGTCGAGGTCGCTCGTCTGGCGCGAGATGATGCGGCCCGACGTGTAGGACTCGTGGAACTCGAGGCTGAGTCGCTGAGTGTGCACGAAGATGCGCTTGCGCAGGTCGAGCATGATCGCCTGCGTGAGACGCGCGGCCACGACGACATACCAGCCGATGAGGGAGGCGCCGGCGATGCCCGTGACGAGGTACAGCGCGACCACGCCGATCGTCGGCAGCCAGTTGAGCTCCTCGACCGCGGCCGGGAGCGCGTTGTCGATGCCGAACGCGATCAGCGCGGGACCCGCGACGCGGAAGGCCGTCGAGACGACCAGCACGATCGCGGCGAGCCACAGCTGCGCGCGGACGGGCGTGACCAGTGAGCCGAGAAGCCGCAGCGAGCGCTTGCGGATCGCCTTGCTCTCCGCGCGCGTGTAGTCGGAGCGGTCTTCGCCGCTCGTGCCGGTGACGGTCGTGGTGCTCACAGGTTCACCTCCCAGTCCTGGTCCTTCTGTCTCGCCCGGAGCCGGGCCTCCTCGACCTCGAGACTCGAGATCACGTGGCGGTAGTGCTCGCTCTCGCGCAGCAGTTCGGAGTGCGTGCCGACGGCCGTGATGCGTCCCGCCTCGAGCAGGGCGACGCGGTCAGCGAGCATGACCGTCGACGGGCGGTGCGCCACGACGAGCGCCGTCGTCGCGTGCAGCACCTCGCGCAGGGCGTCTTCGACGAGGGCCTCGGTGTCGACGTCGAGCGCGGACAGCGGGTCGTCCAGCACGAGCACCGCGGGGCGGGCCGCGACGGCGCGGGCGAGCGCGAGTCGCTGGCGCTGGCCTCCGGAGAGCGACAGGCCCTCCTCGCCGATGATCGTGTCGACGCCGTCCGGCAGGTCGTCGACGAAGCCCGCCTGCGCGACCTGAAGCGCCTCGCGCAGGACATGCTCGGCCTCGGGGCTCTCCGGCGCGAGATCCTCGCGGCCGAGGAGCACGTTGTCGCGCACGGACTGCGAGAACAGCGTCGCGTCCTCGAAGGCCATGCCGACGTGGCGGCGCAGCTCGTCGAGGGTGAGATCGCGCACATCGACGCCGTCGAGCGTGACCCGCCCGCCGGTGACGTCGTAGAGCCGCGCGGGAAGAGTCGTGAGCGTCGTCTTCCCCGACCCGGTGAGGCCGACGAGCGCCATGGTCTCGCCGGGGCGCAAGGTCAGGTCGACGCCGTCGAGCAGGTCGCGCTCGTGAGCGGAGGCATCCTGATACCGGAAGTGCACGTTCTCGAACGTGAGCGCGCCGCGCGGACGATCGATCGTCTGGGGGTTCTCGGGATCGACGATCGCGTTCTCCTCGTCGAACACCTCGAAGATGCGGTCGGTGGCCGTGCGCGCGTCCAGCGTGAACGAGAACAGGAAGCCGATCGACTCCATCGGCCAGCGCAGCACCGTCGCCATCGCGAAGAACGCGATCAGCTCGGCGGTCTGCAGCTGTCCGAACGACGCGAGGTAGATCCCCGCACCGAGGCAGAGTGCGAAGGCGATGTCGGGCAGCAGCACGAGCCAGAACCAGATCCAGCCGACGGCGCGGGCCTTGCTCAGCTCCGTCTCCCGCAGGGTCTCCGCCTGCGCGGCGAATTTGTGCAGTGCGTGCTTGCCGCGTCCGAAGGCCTTCAGCACGCGGATGCCGTGGACGCTCTCCTCGACAGAGGTCGCGAGGTCGCCCGCCTGGTCCTGGCTGAGCCGTGTGAGCGTGCCGTAGGTCTTCTCGAACCGGTAGCCGGCGTACCACAGCGGCGCCGACACGACGAGGAAGATCGTGCCGAGGAGCCAGTGCCAGCGGAACAGGAGGGCGGTGCCGACGACGATCGTGATGACGTTGACGACGAGCAGCACGATGCCGAAGGCCATCCAGCGGCGGAGCATGCTGATGTCCTGCATCATCCGGCTGAGCAGCTGACCGGACTGCCACCTGTCGTGGAACGAGACCGGCAGTCGCTGCAGGCGCGCATAGAAGGTCTGACGGATCTCGTACTCGACCTTGGTGGCAGGACCCAGCACGAACCAGCGGCGGAGCCAGACCATGAGCGCCTCGGCGAGGCCGAGAGCGAGCACCGCGGCGGCGCCCCACGCGATCTGCGTGATGTCGCCGGAGGCGATGGGTCCGGCCACGATCGCCTCGAGGACGAGCGGGATCGACAGCGCGAGCAGGCTCGCGACAAGGGCGCTCAGCGCACCGAGCGACAGCCGGGGCAGGACGCGCTTGGCGAAGGGCAGCAGCCGCGCGAGCGCTTTAGGAGTGGACACGGGCGGAGAAGCCGGCGGTTGGGACTTCGACGGTGGAGCGGTAGTGGTCATGATCCTTGTGGGGACGGTGATGGGGACGACCCGGGTCGGGTCTGGGAAGCGCAGGGCGCGACGGAGCCCTTCAGCGAAGAACGCTCCGGAAGGCGGCGGTATGCCGAAGCCGGCGAAAGCCGGGACGCGTGAAGGGGCGACTACCCCTGGACGCGCGAGCCGGCAGGCCCGGCAAGGCGCGCGCGCTCGGACACGGCGAGGCGGAGGACGTAGGCGGTCTTCGCGGCGATGGCGGCCTGGGACATGGCATCCTCCTGAGGTGTGAGCGAACGGGACCGTCGGCCGAGAACGACGCGACAGCCCTCCAGCCTATACCTGGGTGTTCGCTGAAAGCAACGCCCGAATCCGTGCCGGACCTCGCCGCGCGCGCGTGTTCACACCAGCGCCGGCACTGCCGCCTCGCGTTCCAGCAGAGCGCGCTTCACGTCGAGCCCCCATGCGAAGCCGCCGAGGCCCCCGCCCGTTCGCAGCACGCGGTGGCACGGGACGAACAGCGCCGGCGCATTGCGCGCGCAGATCGACGCCGCCGCGCGGACGGCCGAGGGCGAGCCGAGCTCGACGGCGAACTGGGCGTAGGTGAGCGGATGCCCCGGCTCGATCCGCCGCAGCGCCTCCCATCCGGCCGTCTGCATGGCCGTCCCGAACTGCGCCACCTCGACGCCGTCGATCGCCCCCAGGTCGCCGTCGTAGTAGGCGCGGGCGGCTGCCGAGGCATCCGTCTCCCCCACGCTCATCGACGACGGGCGGTCGGCGGGCCGCAGGCGACCGAGGATGCGGTCGACATCGACGGTCCACCCCGACACGAGCACGCGCTGCCGGTCATCGGCCAGGATCGTGAACGGGCCGTCGGGGGTGTCGATGGTCTGGATGGTCGCGGTGGTCATGCGATCGCCTCTTTCTCGGGGACGGATGCCGCGCCCCGCCGCGCCCGCGGGGGCTTGGGCGGGACGGCCCGCCACAGGTGGGCGGTGAAGTAGCTGCGCCACGGCGCGGTGCGGGCCGCCCACGCGGTCAGGGCCTTCGGGTCGGACGGAATGCCCGCAGCCGCGGCCCCGGCACGCACGGCCACGTCGCCGGGGAGGAACACGTCGGGGTCGCCGAGCACCCGCATGCGCACGTAGTCGGCGGTCCACGGTCCGATGCCCGGCATGGCGAGGAGCGCCTCACGTTGGGCGACGGCGTCGTCGCCCGACGTGAGGGTGAGCGAGCCGTCGGCGAGCGCGGCCGCCGCGCCGGTGATCGAGCGGATGCGGGCGGCCGGCCCGCGCAGCACGTCGGCGCCGCGTTCGGCGATGGCCTGCATCGAGGGGAACAGCAGGTTCGTGCCCTCGAAGCCCTCGACCGATTCGCCCAGTTCGGCGGTGAGCGCCGACAGGGCGGTGCGCGCCGCGACGACCGTGATCTGCTGGCCGACCATCGCGCGGATGAGCATCTCGTGCGGGTCGGCCGCTCCGGGGACGCGGATGCCGGGAACGGCCCGCACGAGGGGGGCCAGCTCGGGCCGCGTCGACAGCGCGTCGTCGATCGCCAGCGGGTCGGCGTCGAGGTCGAAGAGCCGCCGGGCCCGGGTGACGAGGGTCGAGAGGTCGCGCAGGTTCGTCAGCCGTGCACGCATGCGGACGCGCTCGGACGCGTCGATCCGCAGCTCGAACCACGCCGGGCCGCCCGCGAGCCGCAGCGTGCGGGCGAACGAGCGCTCGGTGGCGACCTCGGCTCCGGAGACCGCGCGCGCCGACATCCACGCGAACAGACCGGTCGAATCGAGCGGACCGCGGTGCGGCAGCACGAGGTCGATGGCGCCCGGCTGGACGGCCGAGCCGCTGTGGGCACGGCGGCGGGCCCGCAACTCGAGCGGGGCCAGCCCGAACACCTCGCGGACGGTGTCGTTGAACTGCCGCACGCTGGCGAAGCCCGCCGAGAAGGCGACGTCGGCGGCCGGCATATCGGTGCCCACGAGCAGCATGCGCGCGGTCTGCGCGCGGTGGGCGCGGCTGAGCGCGAGCGGCCCGGCGCCGAGCTCGGAGCTGAGAAGGCGCGTGAGGTGGCGCGGCGAGTAGCCCAGGCGCCGGGCGAGACCGGGGACGCCCTCGCGCTCGACGACGCCGTCGGCGATGAGTCGCATCGCCCGGCCGGCGGTGTCGCCGCGCAGATTCCACTGCGGCGACCCCGGCGCCGCCTCGGGCAGGCACCGCTTGCAGGCGCGGTAACCGGCCTCGTGCGCCGCGGCGCTCGTCGGATAGAACGTCACGTTGGACGGCTTCGGCGTGCGCGCCGGGCAGCTGGGACGGCAGTAGATGCCGGTCGAGCGGACCGCCGTGACGAACTGACCGTCGAAGCGGGTGTCGCGCGAGTCGATCGCGCGATACCGCTCGTCGAAGGTCATGGCCAGGCTCATGACCCCTAGCCTGCCACGCCCGCCCGACAACGGCTCGCGGAAATCGGACACGGTGCTGGAGGCATCCGCCGCCCTTCTGCCGCCGCCGCACGCCCGTCACCGCCGCACGCCCGCAGCCGCCTCACGCCCGTAGCGCCTCACGCCCGTAGCCGCTGTCTCACGAACCTCGCAGAATCGCGCGAACCTTGCAGAAAGTCGGGCGGATCGTGCGAGATCCGAGCGATTCTGCGAGGTTCAAGCGACCCCGGCGTCGCGGGTCAGTGGAAGAAGTGGCGCTCGCCCGTGAAGAACATCGTGACGTTCGCGGCCTGCGCGGCGTCGATGACCTCCTGGTCGCGCACCGAACCCCCCGGCTGGATGATCGCGCGGATCCCCGCGTCGATCAGCACCTGCGGCCCGTCGGCGAACGGGAAGAAGGCGTCGGATGCCGCGACCGACCCGGCCGCACGGTCGCCGGCGCGCTCGACCGCGAGGCGGCACGAATCGACGCGGTTGACCTGGCCCATCCCGATGCCGACCGTGGCCGACTGCTTGGCCAGCACGATGGCGTTCGACTTGACGGCGCGGCACGCCTTCCACGCGAAGATGAGGTTCGTCATGTCGTCATCGGCCGGACGCTCGCCCGAGACGAGCTGCCAGTCCTTGGCGACAGACTCGATGTCGTCGGGGAATCGGTCGGCGTCCTGCAGCAGCAGTCCGCCGGACACCAGCCGTACGTCCATGCGCTCCTGCTGCCAGTCCTCGGGAAGCTGGAGCACGCGCAGGTTCTTCTTGAGGCGGAACACCTCGAGCGCCTCGGGTTCGAAGTCGGGAGCGACGATGACCTCGGTGAAGATGTCGCGCAGGTTCTCGGCCATCTTCAGCGTGATGGTGCGGTTCGCGGCGATGACGCCGCCGAAGGCCGACACCGGGTCGCACTCGTGGGCGCGCAGGTGCGCGCTGGCGATCGGGTCGAGCGCGTTCGGGGCCGCGACGGCGATGCCGCACGGGTTGGCGTGCTTGATGATCGCGACGGCGGGCTTGACCATGTCGAAGGCGGCACGGAGCGCGGCATCCGCATCGACATAGTTGTTGTACGACATCTCCTTGCCCTGCAGCTGTCGCGCCTGGGCGATGCCGTGGCCGCCCACGCGCGTGTAGATCGCGGCGCGCTGATGCGAGTTCTCGCCGTAGCGCAGCGTCGCGAGGCGCTCGGCCTTGATCGTGAGGTGCTGCGGCAGGTCCGCGCCGCCGAGGGTCTCCTCGGCGAACCACGTCGCCACGGCGCGGTCGTACTCGCAGGTGTGCGCGAAAGCGCGGGCAGCGAGGTCGCGGCGCTGCTGCAGCGTCGTGCCGCCATTGCCGAGGGCATCGATGATCGCCGGGTACGACTCGGGCGAGACGACGATCGCGACGTTGGCGAAGTTCTTCGCCGATGCGCGCACCATCGCGGGGCCGCCGATGTCGATCTGCTCGACCACGTCGTCGCCGGTCGCGCCGGAGCGGACCGTCTCGACGAACGGATACAGGTTCACCACGACGAGTTCGAACGGCTCGATGCCGAGCTCGGTGAGCTGCTGCAGGTGGTCCTCGAGGCGCAGGTCGGCGAGGAGCCCGGCGTGCACGCCGGGGTGGAGCGTCTTGACACGCCCGCCGAGGGACTCGGGGAAGCCCGTCACCGCCGACACGTCGGTGACGGCGTGGCCCGCGTCGCGGATCGTCGCCGCCGTCGAGCCGGTCGAGACGATCTCGACGCCCGCGGCGGAGAGCGCCTCGGCGAGCTTCAGCAGATCGGTCTTGTCGCTGACCGAGACCAGCGCGCGACGCACCGGAACGACGTCGCGGTGCGTGTACAGGGAGGGGTCGTGGGTCGGGCCGGCCATGGAGGCTCTCCTCGTCGGTGGGGTCAGGAAGCGGACGCCGCCGCCGACGTGGCGGCCAGGTCGAGGTCGCCCGTCGCGATGCGGCGGACGACGTCGATCAGCAGTCGACGCTCGACGGGCTTGATGCGGTCGTGGAGGGTGTGCTCGTCGTCGCCGGGGAGCACGGGTACGCGCTCCTGGGCGAGGATCGGACCCGAGTCGACCCCGTTGTCGACGATGATGACGCTGGCCCCGGTCTGCACCGCTCCGGCGGCGAGCGCGTCGCGCACCCCGTGCGCGCCGGGGAACTCCGGCAGGTACGCCGGGTGGGTGTTGATGATGCGCGGCGACCACTCGTCGACCAGCGACGCCGGAAGCAGGCGCATGAGCCCGCTCAGCACGACCAGGTCGGGCCGCCATACACCGAGCTGACGCCCGAGCTCCTCGCCCCACTCCTCACGCGACCCGAACTGCTCCCACGGGACCATGAACGAGGGAATGCCGTACTCCTCGGCGTGCGCGAAGCCCTCGGCCTCGCGATCCGCGCCGACGGCGACGATCTCGGCCGGGTAGGAGGGGTCGGATGCCGCATCGAGCAGAGCGCGCAGATTGGACCCTGTGCCCGAGATGAGGACGGCGACCGTGAGCACCCGCTCAGTCTAGCGGCGCCCGGGGCTCGGCCCCGCGCGGCCCCAGGTCGAGGGTCTCTGAGAGGTCGGGTGAGGCATCCGGAGCCGGCCACCGCTCCCCCGGCCCGCTGTCGGCGGGCGATTCGGCGTCGGCTCGATCGCGCCCCGGATCGGTCTCCGACCTGGGTGCCCGGGCATCCGGAGCCCGCCATCGGTCCACCGAACGGGCTCCGCTCCGATCGTCGGCACGCCCGCGCGCACCCCTCGGCAGCAGCAGCAGGATCGCCGCACCCACGAGCACCTCGAGGCCGACGGCCAGCGCCACAGGCCCCGCCTCGGGTCCGACGAAGGCGAGACGGCCCGGACCCATCGATCCCGACGCGACAGCGCAGAGGAGCGCTGCTCCGGCGCCGGACAGCACGGCGATCCCCGCGGCGACGACCAGCCGGGCGCCGAACGGGTCGTGGTCGGACGTGCCGTCCTCGCGCACGTCGGCGATGGGAGCCTGCGCGAGAAGCCCCGGAAGCACCACCTCGTACTCTCCGTCGGCGCCGGACGCGGTCCGATCACGCGCCGGCGGCGGATGCCCCGCCACCAGCCGCGAGCGGGCGATCCACCCGGCGAACGCGCCGAGCGCCACCGGCACGAGCGCGAGCAGGAGCAGCCACGGCGACGTCGACTCCGGCAGCGCGCCGAGGATCGGGATGCCCGGCACCACGCCGACCTGGGTGCCGGACGGCGAGACGGCTCCGCCGTCACCGAGGACGACGCCGGGTCCCGCCGCGAAGGCCATGCCCCACACCGCCATCGTGGGCAGATACGCCAGCTGCGCGAGGGTCATCACCGTCGCGCCGAGGCCGTCGACGTTGCCCGCCTGGAACAGCGCGATGACGTCGGCGCCCCGCAGCAGCAGGGCCGCAGCCGTGAGCAGTGCGCCCAGGCCGATGAGTCCGACCAGGACGACCGCGGTGCCGCGCGCCGTGAGAGAGGGAACCTCGCCCCAGCCGTGGGGCGCGGCCTCGACGCGATCGCGCAGGCGCGCGATCGCACCCGCCCCGGCTTCGCGCCATTCGGTGACGACGGCGGCCACGAGGGCGGGGAGGGCGAACACCAGGGTCGGGAAGAGGATCGCCTGCCACAGCTCGGTATCGGCGAGGAGGTTCTGGCCGGTGAAGCCCGCGAGCGCGGCGAGGGCGATGAACACCACGGCACCGGTGCCCACCCCGGTCGCCCACGCCTCTGCCCGCGAGGCGCGGATGCCCGAGCGCGCGGCGAAGATCGCGGTGAACGCGGCGAACGCGAGCGGGCAGAGCGAGAGCGTGAAGGATGCCGCCGCCGGGTCGATCCCCACGGCGGCGATGTACCCGGCGGGGAGCGTGACGAGCATCGGCACCAGGTTCCCGAACTGCCACGCGGTCACCGCCGCGGGCCACAGCGCGTTCCAGTCCGCGCTCTCGCCGAGCCCGAACACCCACAGCAGGGTCAGCGGGGCGAGGGTCGCCGCGATTCCGACGGCCACCGCGATGGCGGCGTCGACGGCGGCGAGGAGGGCGACGGTGAGGCGATGCATGCGACTTCGACCCTACCTACGGCCGACGCCGCGTTGCGGGCGACGGACCGGCTGGTCGCGGCATCCGGATCCGAGGCGTTCGACCGGCCCGACGGGCACTAACGTCTTCTGCGGAGGTCATTCATGAGCACAGCCCCGTCGCCCGCAGTCGACACCGCCGAAACGCCCGAGCCCCGCAACGGCTTCGACCGATTCTTCGAGATCACCCGACGCGGTTCCAGCGTCGGCGCCGAGGTGCGCGGCGGTGTCGTCACCTTCGTGACGATGGCCTACATCGTCATCCTGAACCCGATCATCCTCTCCAGCGGGGTCGACGTCGACGGCAACACCCTCGGCTTCACGCAGGTCGCCGCGGTCACCGCCCTCACCGCGGGCGTCATGACGGTGCTGTTCGGTCTCGTGACGCGCCTGCCGTTCGCGTTCGCGGCGGGCCTGGGCATCAACTCGTTCCTCGCCGTCGCCGTCGTCGGCCAGGTCACGTGGCCCGAGGCGATGGGGCTCGTCGTGATCAACGGCCTCATCATCGTGCTGCTGGCGGCCACCGGTCTGCGGCGCATGATCTTCGACGCCGTGCCGATCCAGCTGAAGCTCGCGATCACGGTCGGCATCGGCCTGTTCATCGCGTTCATCGGCTTCGTCGATGCGGGATTCGTCACGTCGACCGGCGCGTCGTCGCCTCCCGTCGGCCTGGGCATCAACGGCTCGGTCGCGACCGTTCCGACGCTGATCTTCGTGTTCACCCTGCTGCTGACCGGCATCCTCGTCGCACGCAAGGTCAAGGGCGGCATCCTCATCGGCCTGGTGACCGGCACGGTCGTCGCCGTGATCGTCGAGGCGATCTGGAACATCGGCCCGAAGTTCGAGGGCGACGAGGTCAACCCCGGCGGCTGGGGCCTGTCGGTCCCCGAGCTGCCGGCGTCGCTCGTGAGCATTCCGGACCTGTCGCTCATCGGCCAGGTCTCGCTCGGATCGTTCGAGCGCATCGGCGTGCTCGCGGCACTCATGCTCGTCTTCACCCTCGTGTTCACGAACTTCTTCGACGCGATGGGCACCATGACGGGCCTGTCCAAGGAGGCCGGCCTCGCCGATGCGAAGGGCGACTTCCCCCGCATCAAGTCGGCGCTGATCGTCGAGGGTGTCGGCGCGGTCGCAGGCGGTTACGCCTCGGCGTCATCGAACACCGTGTTCATCGAGTCGGGCGCCGGCATCGGCGAGGGCGCCCGCACAGGCTTCGCGAACGTCGTCACGGGCGCGCTGTTCCTGGTTGCGATGTTCTTCACCCCGCTCGTGTCGATCGTGCCGAGCGAGGTCGCGGCCTCAGCCCTGGTCATCGTCGGCGCGCTCATGATGGCGCAGATCAAGTACATCGACTTCACCGACTTCTCGGTGCTGCTGCCGGTGTTCCTGGCGATCACGGTCATGCCGCTCACCTACTCGATCGCGAACGGGATCGGCGCCGGCTTCATCGCGTGGGTCGTCGTGCGATCGCTGTCGGGCAAGGCGAAGGAGATCAGCCCGCTGCTGTGGGTGGTCGCCGCCGGCTTCGTGCTGTACTTCGCGCGCGGACCTCTCGAGACGATGCTCGCCGGCTGATTTCCGGCGGGCTTCGTCGGCTCATCTGTTCGATCGCGGCTCGGCACGT
Source organism: Microbacterium sp. MF43 (assembly GCF_012847295.1). Taxonomy (GTDB): domain Bacteria; phylum Actinomycetota; class Actinomycetes; order Actinomycetales; family Microbacteriaceae; genus Microbacterium. Next base: position 422,176 of record NZ_JABBDY010000001.1, on the reverse strand, counting down.
GAGCCGAGGTCTCGCGGATCAGCAGGCGCCCCGCACAGCGTCACCAGAAGAGCGGATGCCTCGGCCGGGGCATCCGCTCTTCTCAGTCCTCGTTCGGCTCGAGCAGGAAGACCGCGATCTGACGCTCGGTCTTGGCCTGGTAGTTGTCGTAGTCCGGCCAGACCTCGACGGCACGCGCCCACCATTGGGCACGCTCATCTCCCGACAGCTCGCGGGCGGTGTAGTCGCGCTTGACGGCACCGTCCTGCAGCTCGACGTGCGGGTTCTTGCGGATGTTCCAGTACCAGTTCGGCGGCTCGGGGTCGCCGCCCTTCGACGCGACGGCGAGGTAGCGCCCCTCGTGCTCGACGCGCATGAGCGGGGTCTTTCGCAGGCCTCCGCTCTTCGCGCCGACCGACGTCACCACGACGATCGGCACGCCGCGCAGCGTGTTGGCCTTCTGCCCGTTCGAGGCCTCGAAGGCCTCCGCCTGCTTGCGGGCCCAGGCGGACGTGGACGGCTTGTACTCCCCGGTCAACGGCATGCCCTCAGGCTAACCCGCGCGTGGGCCCCCTCGGCGCGGCCGCCCCCGCCGCGGCCTCCGTCGGCTACTTCGCGGCGACTGCTGCCCCAGCATCCGTCGCGTACTTCGCAGAATCGCGCGCAGAACACAGCCACCGCCGCAGAATCTGCGAGTTCGGCGCGATTCTGCGCAGTTCGTGTGGACGGATGCCCACACCGAGGGCGCACACGGACGACGGATGCCCCCACCGAGGGCGCACGCGGACGACGGATGCCCGGCGCACGACGCACGTGCGGATGCTCGTCCCCGCGACCGGCGCATGCGAAGAGGGCCCCGCCGAAGCGGAGCCCTCTCGAACGTCGCGGACCGATCAGAGGCCGGCGATGATGCCGCGCATGAGCTCAGCCGTCTCGCTCGGCGTCTTGCCGACCTTGACGCCGGCGGCCTCGAGGGCCTCCTTCTTGGCCTGTGCGGTGCCCGCCGACCCCGACACGATCGCGCCCGCGTGACCCATGGTCTTGCCCTCGGGTGCCGTGAACCCTGCGACGTATCCGACGACCGGCTTGGTGACGTTGGCCTGGATGAAGTCGGCCGCGCGCTCCTCGGCGTCGCCGCCGATCTCGCCGATCATGACGATCGCCTTGGTCTCGGGGTCGGCCTCGAACGCGGCGAGCGCATCGATGTGGGTGGTGCCGATGATCGGGTCGCCGCCGATGCCGATGGCCGTCGAGAAGCCGATCTCGCGCAGCTCGTACATCATCTGGTACGTCAGCGTGCCCGACTTCGAGACGAGACCGATGGGGCCCTTGCCGGTGATGTTGGCGGGCGTGATCCCCACGAGCGATTCACCCGGGGTGATGATGCCGGGGCAGTTCGGCCCGATGATGCGCGTCTTGTTGCCCTTCGCCTGCGCGTACGCCCACGCCTCGGCGGTGTCGCCGACGGGCACGCCCTCGGTGATCACGACGAGGAGCGGGATCTCGGCGTCGATGGCCTCGACCATCGCGCTCTTGGTGAACGCGGGCGGCACGAAGGCGATGGAAACATCGGCGCCCGTGGCGGCGATGGCCTCTTCGACGGTCGCGAAGACCGGGAGTTCGACCGGGTTGCCGTCCTTGTCGTGGTGCAGCACGGTGGTCCCGGCCTTGCGGGCGTTCACCCCGCCGACGACCTGCGTGCCGGCCTTGAGCATGAGCGCGGTGTGCTTGGTGCCCTCGCCGCCGGTGATGCCCTGGACGATGACCTTGGAGTCCTTGTTGAGGAAGATCGACATTTCAGTTGGTCCTTTTCCGGATGCTTCGGCTCAGGCGTTCGCGAGCTCGGCGGCCTTGTCGGCGCCCTCGTCCATGGTCTCGGCGAGCGTCACCAGCGGGTGGTTCGCGTCACGGAGGATCGCGCGGCCCTCCTCGACCTTGTTGCCGTCGAGGCGCACGACGAGCGGCTTCGAGGCCGAGGAGCCGAGCTCGGCGAGCGCGCCGACGATGCCCTTGGCCACGGCGTCGCAGGCGGTGATGCCGCCGAACACATTGACGAAGACCGACTTGACCTGCGGGTCGCCCAGGATCACGTCGAGGCCCGCGGCCATGACCTCGGCGGACGCACCGCCGCCGATGTCGAGGAAGTTCGCGGGCTTGACGCCACCGTGGTTCTCGCCGGCGTACGCGACGACGTCGAGCGTCGACATGACGAGGCCCGCACCGTTGCCGATGACGCCGACCTCGCCGTCCAGCTTGACGTAGTTGAGATCGTTCTCCTTGGCCTTCGCCTCGAGCGGGTCGGCCGCGGCCTTGTCTTCCAGCAGCGCGTGACCGGCGTGACGGAAGTCGGCGTTCTCGTCGAGCGAGACCTTGCCGTCGAGGGCGATGATCTCGCCGTCCTCCGACAGGATGAGCGGGTTGACCTCGACGAGCGTGGCGTCCTCGCCCTTGTAGACGCTGTAGAGCTTCACGAAGACGTCGCTCACCTTGTCGACGAGCGCCGCGTCGAATCCGGCCGCCTCGGCGATCTCGACGGCCTTCTGCTTGTCGATGCCCGTCAGCGGGTCGACGTTCACGCGGGCGAGGGCCTCGGGGCGCTCGACGGCGAGCTCCTCGATCTCCATGCCGCCCTCGACGCTGCACAGCGAGAGGTAGGAGCGGTTCGCGCGGTCGAGCAGCACCGAGAAGTAGTACTCCTTGTCGATGCGCGCGCCCTGCGCGACCATGACGCGCTTGACGACGTGGCCCTTGATGTCGAGGCCGAGGATCGCCTTCGCGGCCTCGTATGCCTCGTCGGGCGTCTTCGCGACCTTGACGCCGCCGGCCTTGCCGCGGCCACCGGTCTTGACCTGGGCCTTGACGACGACGACGCCGCCGATCTTCTCGGCGGCCGCCCGCACCTCCTCAGGGGTGTCGGCGACGATGCCGGCGAGCACCGGCACCTCGTACTTCTCGAAAAGGTCTCGTGCCTGGTACTCGTACAGATCCACAGTGAATTCCTTCGCAGGTGGCGAATGGGGGTGGGATGACGCGAAAAGCGTCTCGACGTCGAGATATCGACCAGTCCCCCAGCCTACTACCGCTTGCTGGGCGCTCCCGACCGCAGCGACGCGCCGCCGCGGCGGGGGAGCGCGCGCGGACGGGTCAGCTGGCGCGCTCGGCGAGCTGGAGCGTTCGGCGCGCTGCCTGGACCATCGCCACGTCGAGGAACGTGCCGTCCTCGAGGACGACCGTGCCGTTGTCGTCCTCGAGGGCCGACCCCACGCGGGAGACGATCTCCTGCGCGCGGGCGACCTCGTCGGTCGAGGGGATGAAGGCCCGCTCGATCACCGGGAGCTGCCGCGGATGGATGGCCGTCCGTCCGACGAACCCCAGCGCTCGACCGCGCGCGCAGCTGGCGGCCAGGCCTTCGAGGTCGGACACATCGGCGTAGACGCTCATCATCGGCGCGGGAAGCCCCGCGGCGGCGGCTGCCGTGACCAGGCGCGAACGCGACCACAGGAGCCCAGGCTCTCCGGCCTCGCCGGATGGGAGCCCGAGCTGCGAGCGCAGGTCCGCCTCTCCGAGGGCCAGCGTGGCCGCACCGGCGGCAGCGATCGCGAAGGCGTGCTCGACTCCGAGCGCAGACTCGATCAACGCGTGGACCTCCCGATCGGGCGCGCGCTCCGCGACCGCTGCGACGGTCGCGGCCGACTCGACCTTGGGAAGGCGGATGCCGACCTCGTGCTCCAGGCCGGCGACAGCAGCGACGTCGGCGGCATGCCATGGCGATCCCTCGACGTTGACCCGAACCTGCACCCGCTGACTCCGGGGTCGGCTCAGGACCGCGAGGACCGAGCGCGCGTCGTCCTTCCGCCGCGGTGCGACGGCGTCCTCGAGGTCGACGATGACGATGTCGGCTTGCGACGCGAGCGCCTTCGCCACGCGATCCTCCCGGTCGCCCGGCACATAGAGCGCGGTGAGGGGAATGGTCATGCGATGGCTCCCTCGTCACGGAGTGCGCGGATCTCGTCGTCGGAGTAGCCGAGTTCGGCGAGCAGTGCGTCGGTGTCCGCACCGTGCGCCCGGCCGGTGAAGTCGATCACCGGCGCGTCGGCGGACAGCCGGAACAGCGGCCCCTGCATCTTCATCGGACCGAGGTCGGGGTCATCTATGGCGTGAATGGTGCCCAGCGCCGCGAACTGCGGGTCCGACACGATGTCTCGGGCGTCGTAGACGGGAGCGATGGCCGCCTCCGCCTCGTCGAAGGCGGCGAGGACCTCGGCTCTGGGTCGCTGTGCGATCCACGAGCCCACCGCCTCGTCGAGCTCGTCGGCGTGTTCGGCGCGGCCCGCGCCGGTCGCGAACCACGGCTCGTCGACGAACTCGGGCCGCCCCACGAGTCGCATGACCCGCTCCGCGATCGACTGTGCGCTGGTCGAGACGGCCACCCATGACCCGTCCGCCGTGCGGTACGTGTTGCGGGGGGCGTTGTTGGCCGAGCGATTGCCGGTGCGGGGCTGAACCGTGCCCAGCTGATCCCATCGCGTGACCTGCGGTCCGAGCATCGCCAGCATGGGCTCGACGATCGCCACGTCGACCTCCTGCCCGATCCCCGTGCGGCCCCGCGCGTGCAGCGCGACCATCACCGCATACGCGGTCGTCAGCGAGGCGATTCCGTCGGCCAGGCCGAACGGAGGAAGGACCGGCGGACCATCCGGCTCACCGGTCATGGCGGCGAATCCGCTCATCGCCTCCGCGAGCGTCCCGAAGCCCGGTCGGGAGCGGTACGGGCCGATCTGCCCGAAGCCGGTGACGCGGGCGAGCACGAGGCGGGGATTGCGGGCCGACAGAGCGTCGTACCCCAGCCCCCACCGCTCGAGGGTGCCCGGGCGGAAGTTCTCGATGATGACGTCTGCCCTCTCCGCCAGCCTCAGCAGCGCCATCCGGCCGCCGTCGGTGTGCAGGTCGAGCGCGAGCGTCCGCTTATTGCGCCCCAGCGTCTTCCACCACAGGTTGTGGCCATCCTTGGACGGTCCGTGCCCGCGTGCGGGATCGGGGCGTGTCGGGTGCTCGACCTTGATGACGGTCGCCCCCATGTCGCCCAGGTGCATCGCGGCCATGGGGCCCGCGAACAGGGTCGACAGGTCGACGATGATCAGTCCCTCGAGCGCGCTCACGAGGCATCCGTCCAGCAGATCCGGAAGCCGATCGACGACGATGCGTCCACGCCCAGGCCGGGCAGCAGGAGCTTCGCGGAGAATTCCGGATGCCGCACCCCGCCGTCGAAGTACCAGTCGGACTCCTCGGCGAGGTGATCGGCTCCGCCCTTGAGCATCACGAAACGCGTACGCCCGTCGCTGTGCTCAGACTCGGTCCAGTTCCAGACGGCCGGTGATCGCCGTTCGAAACCGCGGGCGGCCGCGGCGAGCTGCCACTCATCCTCCGTCGGCAGTCTGCCGCCCGCCCACGCCGCGTACTGGCGCGCGCGAGCGAAGGTCACCGCGGTCGCGGGCGCCTCGGCAGCTCCCTCGACGGCGTCTGCCGGCTCGCCGATCGCGGCGAGGAACGCGGCGTACTCGGCGACCGACACCTCTCGCGCGGCAACCCGGACGCGGCCGGCGAGCTCGACGACCCGTTCCAGCGTGCGCTGGTCGTGCAGGCGCGGCGGCAACGGCTTCCACTCGTCGACGTACGGCGCGCCCTCGTACATGCCCGTCTCTCGCTGGCGGTAGCGGACCGTGATGACCCGCTCCCCCGGCTCCAGCACGAGGGCATCCTCCTGGAGGGCCGTGCGGGTGCCGGCATCCGCGGTCGGCCCCTGCCACGCCGGCGGGGCGAGGCGGCTCGCTCGGCGATGCGGGAACGAGGCGTCCGCGTCATGGAGGCGGCCGGCGAGCTCGGCGCGGAGCTCGTCGATGCCGGCCGGCTCGGGCGCACCCTGCGATACGCGCAGGACGGCGGCCACGCCGCGGGCGGGTACCGCGACTCCCGTCGGCTCCGCGCCGGATCGTCCGTCGTCGGTGAGGAGGATCGTCGCGCCGGGGCCGTCGGGCTCGTAGGTCAGGTCGACCTCGGATGTGTTGGCGAGCAGCACCAGCGCAACCCCGTCGAGAACGAACTCCGATCCGACGAGGCCGGTCGGCTCGCACACGGCGAGCGGCGTCCATTCGCCCTCGACGAGCCAGCGGTGCAGGCGGCGCTGAACCGGGAGCATGCGACGCAGAGTGGCGGCGTCCCGGGCGTTCCACCCCACCCACGCGCCGAAGACGACTTCCCAGACCATCACGCCCACGCCGTTGAGCCAGGCCGAGATCAGCTCGTCCGAGTGGTCACGGTGCCACCGACGGATGTGATGCTGCATGTGCCGCCGCTCGAACAGGTGCGCCCGAAGGACACCAGGGGGCGTGGTGTCGGCGAACCACTGCGCCCACGACAGCGTGTGATCGGCGATGCGGGCGGTCGCGAGCTTCGACTCGCCTTCCAGTCCGATCCCCGGCCGGGCGCGATCCAGGGCGGTGACGAACTCGGGATCGGCGTTCTTGAGCGTGTCGAGGAACACCCCGTCCGCGCCCAGCCGCCGGATCACCTCGGCGAGCTCGTGGGCATCATCGCCGCTCCTGCGCGTCCCGGTGTCCCACGGGTTGTAGTCGACGAACACCCGCACCCCCGCGTCGTGCAGCGCGGCCGCCGCCTCGGGAAGACCGGGCACGTCGTAGAAGTCCCACTGATTGCGGTCGTCGATCCCGATCACCGGATAGGCGTGCCACAGCACGACGCCGTCGAGGCCTCCGAAGCGCTCCCGCGCATCGTCGAGGAAGCGATCCGGCGTGAAGCGCTGTGCGTCGGCATCGAAGAAGAGCTCATCCCAGAGCCAGACCTGCGCCACCGTGAAGCAGCGGCTCGCCCACGCGGACGCCGCATCGTCGTACCGGGAGGGAGCACCGTAACGGGCGAGCGCCCCACGCCGCCAGGCATCCAGCTGCCGTCGCCACTGACCGAGCTGCGAGCGATCCGCAGGCGCGGCGAAGATCTTCGCGTCATCGAGCAGCTCGGCACCCGGCCCGTCGGTCACGTCCGCGCGGAGCGGCACCTCCGTCGGGCGGTCCAGCTCGCGCGGGACGAGGGGATCGAAACCGCCGCTCATGCGACCTCCTTCATGAACTCCGCGAGCTCGGCCGCGGTGGGTACGGCGTCCTGCGCGCCGGGTCTGCCGACGGCCAGGGATGCGGCCGCGGCGGCGCTCGTCGCCGCCCGTGCGAGGGTGTCGATGTCGAGCGCGGCTCTGCCCGCCGGCAGGGCGGCGGCGAACACCCCGCAGAAGGTGTCGCCGGCGCCCGTCGTGTCGACCGCGTCGGCCTGGAACGATGGGATGCGCCGACGCTCGTCGCCGCGCGCGATGAGGGATCCCTCCGCGCCGAGTGTCAGGACGACCGCGTGCACGCGGTGCGCGAGCCGATCCAGGGCCGCATCGAGGTCGAGGCTGCCGCCCGCGATGTCGCGCAGCTCGTGCTCGTTGACCACCAGGATGTCCGCGGCCTCCAACAGCCGGTCGCCGGCACGGGCGTCGGAGAAGGGCTCGGACGGCGAGGCGTTGAGCACGAAGAGAGAGTCGGGGGAACGGAGAGCGGATGCCTCCAGCACCCGCGCGACCGGAATCTCCAGCTGGGCGATGACGACGTCCGCCTCCGCGACGAGGGCACGCTGCCGAGCGGTGAGCGGGCCGCGCTCGGCGTTGGCGCCTGCGATCACCACGATCGCATTCTCGCCGTCGTCAGCGACGGAGATCAGCGCCGTCCCCGTCGGCTCGCCCGACGACACGAGTCCACTGACGTCGATGCCGTCGCGCTCCAGCCCGGCACGCAGCGCTTCCCCGTCCTGATCCGCTCCGACGGCGCCGACGAAGGCCACGGTCGCTCCGCCTGCCCGAGCGGCCGCGACGGCCTGATTGGCACCCTTGCCTCCGCCACTGCGCGAGACGCCGCGCGCGAGCAGTGTCTCTCCCGGTCCCGGCACGCGCGGAACGCGCGCGACGATGTCCATGTTGACGCTGCCGACCACCGCGATCTTCACGACGCCATCCTCTTCGGCAGCGCGAGTGTGCGGTCCGCGAGGTCCCGGATCGAGCGTTGCGGGCCGCCCGGCAGCGATGTGGCGATGCGCCCGTCCAGCGGCTCGCTCCACGCGGGATCGATGCCGGCCATACCGCGGAGCGCGCCCAGCACGGATCCGACGGTGGCTCCTGCCGAGTCGGTGTCCCATCCGGCGGCGACGGCGACGGGGATGCCCCGTTCGAAATCCCCCGCTGATGCTTCGAGCGCGCAGGCGATGAGCGCCGCATTGTTGAGGGCGTGCACCCAGTGCATTCCGTCGAACGCTTCGTGCAGTCGGTCGAGGGCCGCGGCGACTCCGATGCCGCCGGCGGCGAGCTCCGCGCCGACCCGCCGCCCGAGCGAGACCGCGGCGGCGAGGCGCGAGCGCGGCGGCACGACGCTGGCCGCGGCATCCAGCGTCGCCGACGGCGAGTCGCAGACGAGCGCCGCCGAGCACAGGGCGGCTGCCCACATCGCCGCGTACAGCCCGTTGCGCGTGTGACTGAGGCGCGCGTCGGTCCACGCCAGGCGTGCCGCCGCCCGCACATCGCCGGGCTGCGACCAGCCGTAGACGTCCACCCTGATCAGTGCGCCGATCCACTCGCGGAAGGGGTTGAGGTGCGTGGCCGTCTCGGGCACGGGCCGCGCATCGAGCAGGTTGCGATAGGCCGCGCGTTCGGCGGTGAACACCCGTCCCGCCGGGAGGTTCGCGAGCCAGGTCTCGGCGACGTCGTCCGTCGTCAGCGCCGCCCCGCGCCGTTCGAGCATGTCCAGAGCGAGGATGGCGAAGTTGAGGTCGTCGTCCTCGGGCATGCCGTCGATATTCTCTACGAGCGAGGTCGGGGCCGACCGCCGGTTCCACGGCCATCGCTCGGCGACGTCACGCGGAAGCCCACGTGCGGTGAAGTACCCCGTGATGGGCCAATTGCCCGTGGCCCGTGCGATCTCCTCGATGCCGGGGCGGGGGATCTTCTCGACCGGCTTCCCGAGCAGGCATCCGATCGACCGCCCGTACCACGCGCCGAGCACCCGGTCGGGGTCGGCGCGAGGCGGCCGGGGCAGCTCGGGCATCGGCGGCAGGAGTCGCTCGATGTCGTCCCAGGCATCCGGCTCGTCATCGGAGCGAGGCTGCGCGCCCGCGAGCTCGTCGAGGAGTTCGCGCGCAAGCGCGCGCACGGCGGGAGTCGCCGGCGCGGCGCTCGCTCCCGACGGCTGCAGCGTCGTGTCTCCTCCGGCGGCTGCCCATCGCCTCCCGATCGAAGCCAGGACCTCCTCGGGAGTGCCCTGCTCACGCAATGCGGCGATCTCGGCGGCGACGAGGTCTTCCGGCTGAGCCCACGTCAGTCTCACAGCGCGGCTCCCGTGAGAAGCCCGTCCAGCATCGCCGCCTTTTCGCGCGCGCGCCGAGCATCGGCCGCAGTGACATCGCGCACCACGTCGGCCATCGTCTGGATCACTCCTTCGAGATCGAGCCGGCTCGCCTCGGTGACCGCGTCGACCCACTCGCTCGGAACGCCGGCGCGGCCGGCGAGCCCGCCGCAGATGGCGCCGGCCATGGTCGCGATCGAGTCCGAGTCGCGTCCGTAGTTCACTGCCGCGAGGACGGCTTCACGCGCGTCCCCGTCGTGCGCCAGCACGAAGCCGAGAGCCACGGGCAGCTCCTCGATCGACTTCGTGCGCGAGGGCAGCCGAGCGTCCATGGCCATCGCCCGGTATGCATCGCCGACCGTGTCGTAGGGGGCGACGGCCGCCCGGACGACCCGCGCGAGCTCGCGGGGGTCGTCGGCTCGCGAAGAGGCGCGGTGTTCCTCGACCGCGTCGAGAACGGCGACGATGGCTGCCGCGGTGCCGTCGTGTGCGACCCGCAGGGCGGCAGCCATGACGTCCCGCACCGTCGCGCCGGGCGCTGCCGCTGCAGCGACGGCGGCGGCGAACACGCCGGCCGCTTCGCGTCCGTAGGACGACTGATGCGCTCCGGCCAGGTCGATCGCCTCAGCGTAGGCGGCCTCGGGGTCGCCCAGATTGACCAGACCCACGGGCGCCATGTACATCGCGGCACCGCAGTTGACGATGTTCCCGACGCCCGCCTCCCGCGGATCGACGTGCCCGTAGTGGAGCTTGGCGACGATCCACTTCTCGGCGAGGAAGACGCGCTGAAGGATCAGCGCCTCCTGCTCGAGCTCGGGGATCCATCGCGGCTCCCCGATCATGAGCGGCACCAGGTCGCTGGCCATGTGGAACGCGTCCAGGTGCGTGCGCCGCGCGGCATACACCTCGATCAGCGCGTGCGTCATCAGGGTGTCGTCCGTGACGTGGCCGTCGCCCTTGTGGTACGGCGCGATGGGGCGCGCCGTGCGCCAGTCCGGCAGGAACGGACCGACGATGCCGGTGACCCGGCCACCGTGCCGCTCCTCGATCTGTTCGGGCGTCCAGCCCTCCGTCGCCCCGCCCAGGGCGTCGCCCACTGCGGCCCCGGCGAGCACGCCGGCCACTCGGTCCTCGATCACATTCACGTCCCGCTCCACTTCGAGTCTGCTCTCCATCGGTCGCGGGGCGACGCCTCGGGCACCGCCCCGCGAGTCGAAGGCGAGGTCAGCCGTTGACCTCGGTCCAGCCGTCCGTCAGCTGTGTGCGCAGATCATCGACGCTGATCTGGTCGGCCAGATACTGCTGGAACGCCGGCGTCGCGATCGTGTCCTTCCACTCGGCGTAGCGGGACACCTTGAGGAACGGCGGCGCGGTGAGGCCGTCGGCGGAGGCCAGGATCTGATCCCAGCCGGTGGCGTCGGCGGCCAGTGTCTCGACCTCGGCCTGGGCTCCGCCCGAGGACGGGATGAGCGCGTCGGCGTAAGCGATCGACGCCAGATTGTCGGGGCTCATGAGGAAGTTGAGGAAGTCAGCCGACTCCTCGACGTACTCCGAGTCCACGTTGATCGAATAGGTCTGCGGGTTGGCGGCCTGCAGCGCGCCGGCCGTGCCCTCGAGCGGCGGCAGGACCGTCCAGTTCAATCCCTCGGGGGCGTCGTTGGCGATGTTGGTCGCCTGGAAGGATCCCTGCACGGTCATCGCCACGGTGCCGCCGTAGAACGAAGCCAGCACGTCCGAACCCGACTGGGTGAGGGACGTGGGGTCGATCGACTTGTCCTCGTACGCCATCTGGTGGATGGCCTCCGGGACGGCGAGCTCATCCTCTCCGACGTCGATGGTGACGTCCTCACCCTCGCCTTCGAAGTAGCCGCCGTCGAAGCCCATCGAGAGGCTCATGATGGCGGCGGTGGGCGAGCCGAGCCCCCAGCCGAGACCGTATGCTCCGTCAGTCGTGGTGGCCTGGGCGATCTCGCGAAGCTCTTCCCAGCTCATGGTCTCGCCGGTGGGAACCTCGACACCGGCCGCCTCGAGCAGGTCGGTGTTCGCGAACACCATGTAGGACTGCATCGTGGAGGGGTAGGCGATGACCTCGTCTCCGACGGTCACCGACTCCCAGATGCCCTCGGAGATGTCGTCCTTGATCTCGGGTTCCACCAGGTCCGACACATCCGCGAGGTAGCCGTCGAGTGCGAAGGGGATGATGCTGGCCGCCTCGAAGTGGATGATGTCAGGTGCCGTGCCGCCCGTGAACTGGGTGATCAGCTTGTCGTAGATGCCGTCCCAGCCGGCCTGGACGATCTCGACCTGCACATCGGGGTTGTCGGCGTTCCACTGGTCGACGATGGCCGCCACCGCTTCCTGAGTGGCGGGCTGGTCAGACAGCGACTGGAACTCCAGCGTGACGCCGTCGCCGCTGTCGTCGTTGTTGTCGGAGGCGCTGCCTTGCTGGCAGCCGGTGAGGACGAGCGCGGCCACGCCGGCGACCGCCAAGGCTGCGATGCCTCGGGATTTCCACATGATGGGTACCTTTCTCATGGTCGGGCAGGACTAGCCCTTGACGGCACCGGCGAGCGTGCCGCCGGTGAGCTTCTTCTGGAGGATGCTGAAGATGATGAGCGACGGGATGGTCGCGATGACGGCGCCCGCCGCGAGCGGACCGAGCTGCGTCTGCCCCTCGGCGCCGAGGAACGACCGCAGCGTGATGGGCAGCGTGTAGAGCTCGGGGCTCTGGATGAGCACGAGGGCGAGGAAGAACTCGTTCCACGCCGACACGAATGTGAACATGGCCGTGGCGACCAGGCCGGGTGCGAGAAGCGGGAGGACGATCGATCGCAGCACCCGCCACCTGCCGGCACCGTCCATCTCCCCGGCCTCTTCGAGGTCGCGGGGGATCGCCGCGATGTAGCCCTGCAGCATCCAGAGCGTGAAGGGCATCGTGAAGGTGACGTAGACGAGGATCAGTCCCATCAGGGTGTCGTTGAGCTGGATCGTCCGCAGCACCAGGAACAGCGGGATGATGATGAGGATCGCGGGGAACACCTGGCTCGCGAGGATCCAGACGGTACCGGCTGCACGCAGCTTCCCCTTGAGGCGGGCCAGCGCGTACGCCATGGGCAAGGAGAGCAGCAGAGTCAGGATCGTCGTCGAGATCGCGACGATGAGGGAGTTGCCGATCGACGTGACGAGGCTCTGCCGCTCGAGCGCGGTGAGGTAGTTCGTGAACACCCATTCGCGGGGAAGCAGGTTCGCGCCGAGCGAGTTCAGCTCGCGAGACGACTTGAACGAAGCCGACAGCAGCCATACGAGCGGAAAGCCCAGGACGAAGAGGTAGATCGACAGCGCCAGGTACTGGAATGCCTTGGTCCACGAGAATCCGCGCTTGCGCCGCGCAGGCGGGGGCGTCGCGCGTCCGGTGACGATCGTCCGGGTGGCGTCACCGCCGCGGGCCGGAAGGGACGGGGCGTCGGTGGTCATCGCTGCTCCTTCCCTTGACGGAACTGATGCACGAGATAGATCGAGAGGATGATCATGATCGCGATGACGAGCACGTCGCCCATCGCGGACGCATAGCCGATCTCTCGGTTGCGGAACGCTTCGAGGTAGGTGAACAGCGGTGGGATCATCGTGCGGCCGCCGGGACCGCCCTCGGTGAGCACGTACACGAGCCCGAAGGAATTGAACTGCCAGATGAAGTCGAGACTGGTGATGGCGATGATGACCGGGCGGAGGGCAGGGAGGGTGACGTGCCAGAAGCGGCGGAAGGCGCCGGCACCGTCGACGGCTGCGGCCTCATGCAGTTCGGGCGCGATCGACTGCATGCCCGCCAGGAGCAGCACCGTCGTCTGCGGCATCCCCGCCCACACGCCGACCACGATCACCGCGGGCAGGGCGGTGTTGAAGTCGCCGAGCCAGTTCACGGGCGGGATTCCCAACGACTGGAGAAGGGCGTTCAGCGGCCCGGAGTTCGTGCTGTAGATCATGCGCCACACGATGGCGACCACGACCGGCGGCATGGCCCACGGAATGAGGGCGAGAACGCGGGTGAAGCCCTTGAGCCGCAGGTCGGAGTTCAGGAGGAGGGCGAGGCCCATCGCCGACACGAGCGTCAGCAGCGAGACGGAAAGGGCCCAGACCAGGCCGATGCCGAACGACGACCAGAATCGACGGTCTCCGGCCAGTTCGATGAAGTTCTCGAGGCCGTTGAAGTTGATCTCCGCGTTGCGCGCGAGCGTCGCGTCGGTGAACCCGAGCGCGACGCCGCTCAGCAGCGGGATCACCGAGAAGATGATGATCGGCAGGAGGGCGGGCACGACGAGCGCCACGGCCTCGCGACGCTCGGCGCGCGCCCGCGCACCCAGACGCCGGACCTTCTTGCCGCGTGGCGTCCTGCGGTCGCCGACGGTCGATCCGTCGTCGGCGGCGACCGTCTCGGCGACGGCGGTCGGGGCTGAATCAGGTGCGTTCGCACTCATGCCGAGGCCTCTCGTTCGGATGCGAGGGTGACAGAGCGGATCGCGCCGAGCACGGAGGAGCCGCGTACGCGGAGGGACGGGGCGACCGTCACCGTGTGCAGGGGTCGCTCCGGCTCGGCCAGGCGCGCGATGAGAAGTTCCGCCGCCACTCGTCCGCGCTCGGCCGCGCCCAGGTCGACGCTGGTCAGTCCCGGTCGCGAGACCTGAGCGAGCTCGGTGTCATCGACCCCGGTGATGGCGATGTCTTCGGGAATGCGCAGCCCGAGGTCGTCGGCGGCATGAAGTGCACCGATGCCGATGAGGTCGTTCGCGGCGACGATCGCATCGATCTCCCCCGCGACCTTTCCCTCGAGCAGCTCGAGCGCACCGCGGTATCCCTCGGCGATGGTGAAATCGTCGACGCCGACCTCGACCGTCGAGACGCCGGCGGCGTCGGCGACCGCACGTCGGAATCCGTCCTGGCGGAAGCGGCCGGGGGTGGTGTCGACGGGGCCGTTGAGGAACGCCAGCCGACGGCGCCCTTCGCCGACGAGGTGATCGACGACCAGCTCCATTCCGCGACCGGAGTCCGCCCGAACGGTGTCGACACCCGCGCTCTCCGGCACCCGACCCAGCACCACGACGGGAACCGGGGCCTGCGCGATGGCCGCGACGAGCTCGTCGGTCACGCGCAGGGGTGAGATCACCATGCCGTCCACGAATCCGCGGCCCAGGCTGTGAACGAGGTCCACCGTCGCCTGCACGTCGCCGGTGCTCGAGATGACGAGGCGGTAGTCGGATGCCGCGACCACCCGCTCGATCGCCGACATCATCTCGACGTAGACGGGGTTGCCGATGTCGGCCACCGCGTAGGCGAGCTGCTGCGTCCGGCCGAGCTTGAGCGAGCGTGCGGTGACGTCTGCGGCGTAGCCCAGCTCGGCGGCCGCGGCGCGGACCTTCTCGATCGTCTCCGCGCTGGCCACCAGGCCGTTCAGGGCGCGGGACGTGGAAGCCACCGAGACTCCGGCGCGCTTGGCGACATCGATGATGGTGACTCGTGCCACATCCGCTCCTTCGTCATGGACAGCCTCGCTGCGGTCGCAGTGGAAACGTTTCCACCAAACTCCTCGATTGTCAACTCCGCCGCCGCTCGGCGGCCCACGACGGAGAAGATAGGCTCTCCCCGAGATGACCGACATCGCCGCCGCCCCGTCCGCCGCTCCCCGAGCCGCGGTGGTGGCCGCCGCCCTCGAGCTCTTCGCCGAGCAGGGATTCGATCAGACCTCGGTGGAGCAGATCGCGCACGCGGCCGGTGTCTCGCGCTCGACCTTCTTCCGCCAGTTCGGCGGCAAGGACGACGTCGTCTTCGCCGACCACGAGCTGCTCCTCGACCGCCTCCGCGAGTTCCTCGCGGGCGACCACGACGATCCGTGGCGTGCGGTGTGCGAGGCATCCGTCCTCGTCTATTCGCACTTCGCCGCCGACCCCGAGCTCGCGCGGCGGCGCTACGCCGTGGTTCGCCAGGTGCCTGCGCTGCGCGAGCGCGAGATCGTGACGGTGTTCCGGTACGAGCGTCTCTTCGACGAGTACCTGCGGGCGTCGCTCCCCGGCCTCGATCCGATCGACGCCGTCGGCTTCTCGGCTCTGGTGACCGCGATCCACAACCACGTGCTGCGCCAGCTGCTGCGCGGCCCCAAGCGGGTGCCCGTGTCGGTCCTCCGGCGCGCGCTCGACGACGCCCTCCGCAGGTTCGGCGTGCAGCCCGACGGGCAGGCGACGGATGCCTCGCCCGACGATGTCGTGGTCGCCGTGTTCCCCCGGTCGATGCCCACGGCCGAGGTCGCCCGGCGTCTTCGCGCGCGCCTCGACGAGTAGCCCGCCCCGGCGCAAATCACCCTCGCGCGCGAGGCGTTCGGGAGTAGCGTCAGCACATGAGCACCGTGGACACGTCGCAGAGCGCCGCCCCTTGGTACACGCAGGACCCGGATGCGGTCGCCGCCGCCGTCGGCGCCGACCTCGACCGAGGGCTCACCGCGGCCGAGGCCGCGCGGCGGCTCGCCGAGCACGGACCGAACTCGATCGCCGCCGAGCCGCAGCCGTCGGTGTGGCAGGTGGCCCTGCGCCAGCTCGCGGACCCGATGAACATCATGCTCGTCGCGGTCGCGATCATCAGCCTCTTCATCAACCAGATCAGCGTCGGGATCCTGGTCGGCGCTCTCGTGATCCTCAACGTGGTCCTCGGCACGAAGCAGGAGATGAAGGCCAAGGCGTCGGTCGACGCGCTCGCCAAGATGCAGATCCCGCAGGCGAAGGTCACGCGCGATGGGGTGCTGCTCCAGCTCGACTCGACAGGTCTCGTGCCGGGCGACCTGGTGTCGCTCGAGGCCGGCGACATCGTCCCCGCCGACGGGCGCATCGTCCGGTCGGCGACGCTCGAGACACAGGAGGCGGCGCTCACGGGCGAGAGCGCGCCGATCGCGAAGGACGCGGCGACGATCGCCGACGCCGAGACGACGCTCGGCGACCGGGCGAACATGGTGTTCCAGAACACCCTCGTCACGCGCGGCACCGCCACGGTCGTGATCACCGACACGGGCATGGGCACCCAGATGGGCCAGATCGCGTCGATGCTGTCGGCGGTCAAGCCGGCGAAGTCGCCGCTGCAGCGCGAGCTCGACTCGCTCACCGGCGTGCTGGGCTGGATCGCCTGGGGTGCGGTCGCGGTGATCATCGTGACGGGCCTGCTGCGCGGCCAGCCGGCCGCCTCGGTCATCCTGCTGGGCATCTCGATGGCGATCTCGGCGATCCCCACGGGCATGCCGACCTTCGTGCAGGCGATGCTGTCGTACGGCTCGCGGCAGCTCGCCGAGCACAAGGCCGTCGTGAAGAACCTCACCGACGTCGAGACGCTCGGAGCGACGAGCGCGATCAACTCCGACAAGACCGGCACTCTCACGATGAACGAGATGACCGTCGAGTCCCTCTACTTCGCGGGCGACTGGTACTCGGTCGGCGGCAGCGGGTACGAGAAGACCGGCGAGATCCGTCAGGTCGCCGGTCAGCCGATGCCCGACTTCACCCAGCTCGCCCTCGGCCTCACGCTCTGCAGCGACGCGACCGTCTCCGACGACGGCGTCGTGATCGGCGACCCCACCGAGGCCGCCCTCGTCGTGCTGGCCGCCAAGATGGGCGCCGACGCCGAGCTCACCCGTGTGCAGTATCCCCGTGCCGCCGAGGTGCCGTTCGACTCCGCGTACAAGTTCATGGCCACGTTCCACCAGGTGGCGCGCGACGGCAGCACCCAGCTCGTGGCGCTGGTCAAGGGCGGGCCGGATGTCGTCCTCGACCGCTGCTCGCACGTGCTGACGTCCGACGGCCCCGTGCCGATCGAGCAGCAGCGGGAAGCGGTGCTCGATGCGAACCGCTCACTGTCGGAGCAGGGACTGCGTGTCCTCGCGTTCGCCGTCCGCCGCTTCCCCGCCGGGACGCCCGTGCCGAGCGACCCGATGGCCGAGGTGACCGACCTCACCTTCGTCGGTCTCGTCGGCATCATCGATCCCCTTCGCCCCTCCTCGAAAGAAGCCGTGCGCGTCGCACTCGAGGCCGGCATCGAGGTGCGCATGATCACGGGCGACCACGCGATCACGGCCGCCGCGATCGGCTCGAAGCTCGGCCTCGGGCCCGGTGCGGCCAGCGGCGCGGACATTCAGGCGATGAGCGACGACGAGCTCAAGGCCGCGCTGCCGAATCTCCACGTCTTCGGCCGGGTGACGCCCGAAGACAAGCTGCGCCTCGCGCGGCTCATGCAGGAGGACGGCGCCGTCGTGGCGATGACCGGCGACGCCGTCAACGACGCCGCTGCGCTCAAGCAGGCCGACATCGGCGTGGCGATGGGCTCGGGCAGCGACGTCACCAAGCAGGCCGGCAAGATGATCCTCGTCGACGACAATTTCGGCACTCTCGTCACCGCGGTGCGTCTGGGGCGGTCGATCTACGAGAAGATCGTCAGCTACGTCCGCTACCAGATGGCGCAGCTGTTCTCGCTGGTGCTGCTGTTCCTGGCCGCGAGCATCTTCGACATCAACGACGGGGTGCCGCTGTTCCCGATCATGGTGCTGTTCCTCAACTTCTTCGTGTCGATCTTCCCGGTGATCGTGATCATGCTGGACCCGGCGCCCGACGGGATCATGCAGAAGCCGCCGCGCGACCCGAAGAAGACGATCGCGAACCGCTCGGCGGTGATCATGTGGTTCGTCTACGGCGCGCTCATCTTCCTCACCTCGCTGGTGCCGCTGCTGCTGTACCCCGATGAGGCGGATTCGATCGAGCCCAACGCGCCCGTGACGATGACCTTCGTGATCGCGGCATTCGGCGCGATCTTCGGCGGGCTCGTGATGCGCCGCGACCCGGAATCGGGACTCGCCGCGCCGATCCTCGTCGCCGTGAAGTGGCTGGCGATCCCGCTCGCGCTGACGGTCGCGGCCGTCGAGATCGGCTTCCTGCAGCGACTCATCGGAACGACGTCGCTCGACGGCTGGGCCTGGCTGCAGTGCCTCGGGATCGCCCTCATCGTGCCGGTGTTCATCGAGGTCGAGAAGTGGTTCCGTCGCCGCCGCATCGCGCGGGCGGCGACGGTCGCTCCGTGAGTGCGGGCAGCGCACCGCGCCGCGGCGTCCGCGCCGCCGGGGTCTCGCTCGCGATCGCCCTCTCGGTGTTCCTCCTGGCCGGCTGCGACGGGACGGTGACCCTGCCGACGGCACTGCCGACGACACTGCCGACGCCGACGATCGAGCTGCCGACCGCGCTGCCCACCGTGACCCCGAGACCCACGCGCACGCCGGTGGTGCCCACGCCCGAGCCGACTGCAGAACCGACCGTCGAGCCGACGCCCGAACCCACCTCGGCACCGACACCGGAGCCGACGGCTGTCCCGACTGTCGAGCCGACGCCGCGGCCCACCACACCGGCGCCCAGTCCGTCCCCGACACCGAGCCCGAGCCCGTCCGCCGAGGCCACCCCGACGCCCACCGCCGAGGCCACCCCGACCCCCACGCCGACGGCCGATGCGACACCCGAGCAGGATGCCGTGTCGTCGACGCTCGCGTGGGTGATTCCCGTCGCGCTCATCGTGGTCGGGATCGCCCTGGCCGCGTACTTCCTGATCCGGCGCCGGCGCACGTCGCCGCCGAGCGCCGCCGGGTGACGCGCCCCGTCCCAGCCGGGACGTGATTTCATCGAGGAGGGCGCGCCGATGTGCCCGCACCTCGACGAGGAGATCGGATGCGCATCACCGGAGCCGTGCTCGAGCAGTCGGGCGCCGCGGCGCCTTTCGCCGACTCGAAGCCGTTCACCGTGGGAGAGCTCGACCTCGACCCGCCCGGCGCGGGCGAGCTGCTGGTGCGCATCGAGGCGGCAGGCATCTGCCACTCCGATCTGAGCGTCGTCGACGGCAACCGCGTGCGGCCGACGCCCATGCTCCTGGGTCATGAGGCCGCGGGGATCGTCGAGCAGGTGGGTGCGGGGGTGACGGATGCCTCGCCCGGCGATCGCGTCGTCATGACGTTCCTCCCCCACTGCGGCGAGTGCTCGGGGTGCCTCACCGACGGCCGGCTCCCCTGCGGGCCCGGCACAACTGCGAACAACGCCGGGACGCTCGTCGGCGGCGGCATCCGCCTCCACCGGTCCGGAACCGGCGGCGCGCAGGAGGACGTGCACCACCACCTCGGCGTCTCGGCCTTCGCAACCCACGCGGTCGTGAGTCGATCCTCCGTCGTTCCGGTGGATGCGGACGTGCCGCCTGACATCGCGGCGCTCCTCGGCTGCGCCGTGCTCACGGGCGGCGGCGCGGTGCTCAACGCCGGACGCCCCGCCGAAGGGGACGCGGTCATCGTGGTCGGGCTGGGCGGCGTCGGCATGGCGGCGCTCCTGGTCGCCGTCGCCCTCGGGCACGAGGTGATCGGCGTCGACGCCGTCGACGCGAAGCTCGGCCTCGCGCGCGAGCTCGGCGCCGCCGACGCGCTGTCGCCGGCGGCAGCGG
The DNA here is from genome assembly GCF_012847295.1 of Microbacterium sp. MF43. GTDB lineage: Bacteria > Actinomycetota > Actinomycetes > Actinomycetales > Microbacteriaceae > Microbacterium. The sequence goes on along the minus strand of NZ_JABBDY010000001.1, from coordinate 402,269 downwards.
CGGAGCGAGGCATCCGTGCCCCCGTCGTGATCGAGGCCGCGGGCGCCGCACGCGCGTTCGAGACGGCGGTCGCGCTCACCGCGCCCGGAGGAACGACCGTCACCGTGGGCCTTCCCGCGCCCGAGGCGCGCGCGAGCATCTCGCCGCTCGTGCTCACCGCGGAGGCGCGCACGATCGTCGGGAGCTACCTCGGCTCTGCCGTGCCGAGCCGCGACATCCCCCGGTACGTGGAGCTGTGGCGCGCCGGGCGTCTGCCGCTCGAGCGGCTGGTGTCGTCGCACATCCGGCTGGACGAGATCGACGAGGCGATGGATCGCCTGGCCGCCGGCGGCGAGCTGCGCCAGCTGATCACGTTCGACGACCCCGTGCGCCTGTGAACGACATCGAGCTGGCTCGGATTCCCGCCGGGGGCGTCACCCTGCACGACGCCCGTCGGAAGGAGAGATGGACGGTCCAGCTGGAGCCGTTCGAGATCGGCGTCTATCCCGTGACCGAACAGCAGCTGGCCGAGGTGACCGGCGACGCGGCCTCCCATCCGCGCAGGCCCGCCGCCGACGTGACCTGGCTGCGTGCGATCCGCTTCTGCAATGCCGCTTCCGAGTGGGAAGGGCTCGATCCCGCCTACACGTTCGACGGGGAGGACGTCACCTGGCACGTCGAGGCCGACGGCTATCGCCTGCCGACCGAGGCTGAGTGGGAGTACGCGTGCCGCGCGGGATCGACCGGCCCGCACTACGGTCCGCTCGCCGACGTCGCGTGGACGAGCGCCGACGGCGTGGCGTCGCCGCAGGACGTGGGCGCGAAGCATCCGAACCTCTTCGGCCTGTTCGACACCCTCGGCAACGTGTGGGAGTGGTGCTGGGATCTGCTCGACCCCGCGCGCTACGACGCGTACCGGGTCTTCCGCGGCGGGGGGTTCGCCGACGACGCATGGAGCGTACGCGCATCGACGCGGCGCGGCGGAGCGCCGCGCATGCACCACGAGGACGTCGGGTTCCGGGTGGCGCGGGGCGGTTTCGAAGGGACGGATGCCGCGCAGGGCTGGTCTGCGCGGCACGATGCCGAACGCGCACGGGCGGACGGGCCGCTGCCTCCCGGCTGGACGCCGCGGCGCTAGCGCATCGCCAGCTGGATGAAACTGAGTCCTATGCTCTGCGGTACCGAGTTCCAATAGACTGGGTCAGCACGCACGAGGAGGACCCATGCCAGACTTCGCCCCCCGCCCCGGCCAGAGCGTCGACGGCTATGACGTCACGACCCGTCTGGGCACCGACTACTACCGTGTGTTCGCCGACATCTCCGACGAAGACCACGCCGTGTGGCAGCGGGCAAAGGACTACATCGACGAGGTGGGCACGCGCATGCAGGAGGCGTGGGATGCCGCCGCGTATCCCCTCGATCTCGCGATGCGCATGGGCGAGCTCGACCTCTTCAACGACGGCATCGACCACCCCGACCTCACCCGCTTCTCGCCCCTGGCCGCCGGTCTGGTCAACATGGAGGTCTCGCGCGGCGACGGCTCTCTCGGCACCGTGATCGCCGTGCAGGGCGGATTGGCCCTGCGCACGCTCGCCCTGTTCGGAAGCTCCGAGCAGCAGTCGCGGTGGCTGACGGCCGTCGCGCGCGGGGAGGTGCCGGCATCCTTCGCCCTCACCGAACCCGACCACGGATCCGACTCGGTCTCCCTCGAGACCGTCGCGCGACGTGACGGCGACGACTGGGTGCTCGACGGCGCCAAGAAGTGGATCGGCAACGGCGCCTCGGGCGGAATCACGTTCGTGTGGGCGCGTGTCGACTTCCCGGGGGATGAGACCCACGGAGCCGTCCGGTGCTTCCTCGTCGAGCAGGAGACGCCCGGCTACACGGGCACGGTCATCGCCGGCAAGGCGTCGCTGCGCGGCATCCATCAGGCCCACATCGTGCTCGACGGCGTGCGGGTCGCGGCCGACGCGGTCCTGCCCGGCACGAAGAGCTTCAAGGATGCCTCGACGGTGCTGTACTCGACGCGGTCGGGCGTCGCGTGGTCGGCTCTCGGGCACGCGACCGCCTGCTACGAGGCCGCACTCGCGTACTCGCAGCAGCGCACGCAGTTCGGCAAGCCGCTCGCGAAGTTCCAGATGGTGCAGGAGCGTCTCGCGCAGATGCTCGAGGAGCTCACCGCAATGCAGCTGTACTGCCGTCACCTGGCCGATCTCGAGGCATCCGGCGGTCTGCGACCCACGCAGGCATCGCTGGCGAAGTACCACAACACCCGCGCCGCTCGCCGCATCGCGGCGACGGCTCGCGATCTGCTCGGCGGCAACGGCATCCTGCTCGAGAACGGCGTGATGCAGCACATGGCCGACATCGAGGCGATCCACACGTACGAGGGCACCGAGAGCGTGCAGGCGCTGCTCATCGGCCGCGACATCACCGGGATGAGCGCCTTCGCCTAGCTGCCCGCTGCCGCCGCGCGGGCGAGGCGTACTCGCGCACCGCGCTCGCGCCGTAGCAGGGCCACGGGCCTCGCGGCAAGGCATCCCCGGTTCGCGGGCGGGCGCGGCTAGCCTCGCACCATGGGCCTGTTCCGCAGCGAGCCGCAGACGATCCGCCTCGAATCGAACCAGATCGAGCCGAAGGCGACGCGGGCGCCGTGGAGCCTGTGGGCCGATGGCTTCGGGAGGCTCGCGACCCGTGCGCTGCAGATCATCCTCGTCGTGGTGGTCGCCGCCGGGATCGTCTTCACGATCCAGTCGCTGACGCTCGTGACGATCCCCGTCGTGATCGCGCTGATCCTCGCGTGCGCGTTCCATCCCGTGATGCACTTCATGCGCAAGCGCGGGGTGCCGTCGGTGCTGGCGACCGTGATCACCCTGCTCGCGATCGTGATCGTGCTCGGTCTGCTCAGCTGGCTCATCGTGTGGGCCGTGAGCGACCAGTGGGGGGAATTGTCCGCGCAGGCCGAGGACGGCTTCCAGGAGCTCCTCGCATGGGCGAACAACCTCCCGTTCGACTTCCTGTCGCCCCAGCAGATCGAAGAGTGGGTCGCAGCCGCGACCGACTTCATCACGAGCGCGCAGTTCGGCTCAGGCGCGCTGCAGGGCGTCGGCCAGGTGTTCGACTTCGTGACCGGCTTCGTGCTGATGGTGACGATCCTCTTCTTCTTCCTCAAGGACGGCCCGCAGATGTGGGAGTTCCTCCTGCGGCCTTTCCACGGCGAGGGCTACGTGCGCGGCCGGCGGATCGGCGACAAGACCGTCGGAGTGCTCGGGTCGTACGTGCGCGGCACGGCGACCGTGGCCCTCGTCGACGCCATCGGCATCCTGATCGGCCTGCTCGTCCTGCAGGTGCCGCTGGCCATACCGCTGTCGGTCCTGGTCTTCCTCCTCGCCTTCATCCCGATCGTCGGTGCGACGCTGGCGGGCATCCTGGCGGCACTGGTCGCGCTCGTCGCGAACGGCCCGCTCAACGCACTCCTGGTCGTCGGAGTCGTCGTGCTCGTCAATCAGCTCGAGGGGAACTTCCTGCAGCCGGTGCTCATGGGCCGCTCGATGAAGCTGCACGCGTTCGTCATCCTCGTCGCCCTGACGGTCGGCACCGTCCTCGGCGGCATCGTCGGAGCGGTCCTCGCCGTTCCCATCGCCGCCGCCGTGTGGGGTGTGGTGCAGGTCTGGGATGGACCCGGCCTCCCCGCGCGGTGGGCCCGGCCGAAGCATCCGATCGAGTCCTGAATCCGCCCTGCGGGCGCCGCAGTCCTTCCCGGCGTGACCGGGCGGGGTGGGCGCCGCAGTCCTTCCCGGCGTGACCGGGCGGGGTGGGCCAGAGTCAGGCAACACGCCGCCCAGCCTCGCAACGTCAGCATGTCCCGAACTTTTCGGCCCATGTCCCGAAGTTCGCCGCCTCACGGCTAGCCGAGCGATCAACTTCGGGACATGGCAAGTGCAGACGTGCACAGGTGCAGAGGTGAAGAGGTGCAGAGGTCCCAGAGGTGCAGAGGTGCAGAGGTGCAGAGGTGCAGAGGTGCAGAGGTGCAGAGGTGCAGAGGCCCCAGGGGTAGAGGAATCGACCCAAGCGCCGCCGGGGACGGGACAGCGTCGGGAGGGACGGGCAGGATGGGTCCATGCCGTACGAGATCCCTGCGCCGATGCTGGCCAAGTCCGTTCCGACCGTGCCGGATCCGGCGAAGACGCCCGGCGGGCTCAGTTTCGAGCCGAAGTGGGACGGCTTCCGGGCTCTCGTGTCATGGGACGGCGAGAACGTCGAGATCGGCAGCCGGGGCGCGAAGCCGCTGACGCGGTACTTCCCCGAGCTGGTGGAGGCGTTCTCGCGCATCCTGCCGGAGCCGTGCCTGATCGACGGTGAGATCGTGGTGCCGAAGGGCGAGCCCGGCAAGCAGCGGCTCGATTGGGAATCGCTGACGCAGCGCATCCACCCCGCGGCATCCCGGGTCACGATGCTCTCCGAAACGACACCGGCCATGCTCATCGCGTTCGACCTGCTCGCTCGCGGCGATCGCGACCTGCAGGCCGAGCCGTTCGAGGTGCGCCGCGCCGAGCTGGTCGACCTGCTCGGCAAGGTGCCCCACCCGGTGCATGTGACCAGGACGACGGATGACCCGGCTGTCGCCGAACGGTGGCTCGCCGAGTTCGAGGGGGCCGGCCTCGACGGGGTGATCGCCAAGCCGCTCGCCCAGCCGTACGCGCCCAATAAGCGCACGATGTTCAAAGTGAAGCACGCTCGCACGGCCGACGTGGTCGCGATGGGCTACCGCATCCACAAGTCCGGCGCCGGGGTCGGCTCACTCCTGGTCGGCCTCTACACCGACGAAGGTCAACTGGTGCCGGTGGGCGGCGTCGCCGCATGGAGCAACGCCCGCCGCCTGGAGCTGATCGACGAGCTCGCGCCGCTCGTGGAGCGAGACGACACCGGGGCCGCGGTCAAGAGCGAGGGCGAGAAGTCTCGCTTCTCGGCGCCGGACCGCGACTCGTCCTTCGTGCACCTGCGTCCCGAGCGCGTGCTCGAGGTGCGCTACGACCAGCTCGAAGGCTGGCGCTTCCGCCACACCGTGCAGTTCGAGCGCTGGCGCCCCGACCGCGACCCGGCCTCGTGCACCTACGACCAGCTCGAGACGGTCTCGGAATACGACCTGGGCGACGTGCTCGACTGAACACGCCGCCCAGGCGTCGGGTCAGAGCGCGGCGCGCCCGGTCTGCTCCGAGGCGGGGCCGCGACTCGGTGTGCCCGCGGTGGGCTTGCCGGAGGCCGGCTTGTGCTTTTCGCGCAGGATCGGCGCGCTCGGCTCCGAGAGCTGCGTGACGCTCGTGTAGCCGTCGAGCGAGCCCGTCACCGCCACGGTGATCCGCTGCCTGACCTGATCCGCGGTCGGAACATACGTCGGCGACGTCGCACCATCGATCGGCTCTCCGCCCACGAACCACTGGTACGCGAAGGTGGCGCCTTCGGTCCACGCGCCGGTGTCGACCGACAGCACCGACCCCACCCGCGGCGGTCCGGCGATCTGCGGAGTCGACGACTCCATCTCCGGCGGCGCGGGCCGGCGCAGGACGAAGTCGATCCCGGCGCGCTGTTCGCTTCGGGCCAGGGTGATGATGTCGGAGCTCTCCTTGTCGGATGCCCCGTCCCACCACTGCGTGATCTTCTGACCGTCGATCGTGGCTGTGGCGAACACACGGTAGTCGCCGGCCGCCATCCACTCGGCCGACCAGGTTCCGTCGTCACCCATGACAGCCTCGAAGCCCGACTCCGCGTTCGCGCGCTCGATTCCCACGTAAGCGCCCGGAATCTGCTGGCCGTGCTCGTCGACGACGCGTCCGGATAGTGAGGCGTCATAACTCTCGACCACGGAACCGTCGTCCTCTGACAACGTCATGTGGAGGCCGTCGACGGCCTGACCCTCCGCGATCTGCACCGCATCGGCGGACTCACGTGTCTGGGCGTTGTCCCACCACTCCCAGATCTGAAGGTTCTCCGCGTAGATCGTCACAAGTACGCGGTAGGTCCCCGGTGCGAGCCCGCGCACCGCGAAGCTGCCGTCTTCGTTGATCCAGGTCTGCGATGCGGGCGTCTGCTCGTCGCCGCGGTACGCGAGGACCATTCCGCTGCTCAGGGGCGCACCGTCGCTGCCGAGGACCGTGCCCGTGATCCTTCCACCCGGGCGGAGCTGAGCGTCGATTCCGGACACGATCTCGCCCTGGGTGATCTCGATGGGCGTTGCGTCGTCGGCAGACAGGGCGTCGTTCCACCACTCGCCAGCGACGTCACTGGACGCGGTCTCAGTCAAGAACCGGATCTTGGCACTGCCGGTCCGGAGTCCCCCGATGCGGTAAATGCCTGCTCCGTCGGTCGCCGCCGAGATCGTCCCGCTCACCTCCGAGTGAACCTCGACGGTGACGCCCTCCACCGGCGCCCCGTCGGCGTCGGAGACCACTCCGGTGACGATCCCGGCCGCGTCGAGCTCCACGTCGATGCCGGAGGCCGTCGACCCGGCTTCGACCGTCACCGCCTCGGCTGCGCTTTCGGACGAAGCGTCCCGCCACCATTCGCCGAGCACGTCGGGAGACCCCGAGGTGACCTCGAGCTTGTAGGACCCGGCCCTCACCCCGTGGAAGGCGAACGAGCCGTCGGCAGCGACCCATTCGCTCGCCACCCAGCTGCCGCCCTCGACTGCCGGGTCGGCGGCATAAAGCGTCACAGCCGCATCCGTGACGGGCGCTCCCGACGGGTCCGAAACGGTGCCGGAGATGGCTCCCGCCGGCGCCAACTGGGCGTCGATGCTCTCGAGCTCCGCACCGCCCGCGAGCTCCAGAACCCTGGCGTCGGCCTCGAGCGCCACGTCGTCCCACCACTCGCTCACGAGATTGGCAGACGCGTACTGAGCATTGAAATGAACTCGATACGCGCCGTCCGGAATGCTCGGCGCCGTATACGCGCCCGCGTCGTCGGTCCAACCCTGGCCGAGGTGCTCACCGGTCTCGGAGACGACCTCGACGACGACTCCCGAGACGGGCAACCCGTCCTCGTCGGAGACGACCCCGGACACGGAGTTGCCGATCGCCAACTCGGCACTGATTCCGGTGGTGTCCTCGCCTGCTGTCACCGCTACCCGCGTCGCTTCGTCAGAACGGGGTGCGTCGTCCCACCATTCGGTGATGTGGTTGGTGCTCCACGCCTCGAAATGCACCGAATACTCGCCCGCAGGCAGACCGGTGAGCGCGTACGCGCCCGTCGCGTCCGTGGACGCCCACCCCACCATCTCGAAGGAGTCCGCGTCATAGGAACGGACCGATACGTTCTCGATGGGCGCACCCGAGGCATCCGTCACCACGCCCGAGACCGAGCCGCCGCGTGCCAGCGCGGGGTTGATGTCGACCAACGCGGCGCCGCTCTCCACGGTCAGCGGAGTAGCCGACCATTCGTTCGCCGCCCCGTCCCACCACTCCGCGACCAGCCCCGCAGCTGCACCGGGCACGAACTGCACCTTGTACTCCCCCGCCGGCAGTTCGGCCAGGGCGTACGCGCCATCGGCGCCGGTGACGGTCGATGACTGCCACTCCCAGTAGTCCCAGTCCACGTTGTAGCGGTGCACCACGACCTCGACGCCCTCGGCGGTGGCGCCGGTGTCGTCGGTCACTGTTCCGGCGATCGATCCGACGCCGTCATCGGCGTAGGCGGTGCCGGGCGCGAGCACGGCTCCGGCGATCACCATCACGGCGGCGATCAGCCAGCCGATCAGGCGAACGCCGGATCGTTGGAGGGCAGTAGGCATCGAGTCTCCCCACGAAGATCGCGCGGAGATTCCGGCCCCTTGCCGCCCGCGCCGGGGCTAATCCTGGCAGAGACCGCCGACGCTGAATGCCGCCTGTGGAAAACCCTGTCCGGCTGCGCCATCACCCGGGCCGACGCGCAGAATCACGTCCAGTTCTCGGGGTTCATGCGGCTGGGCTGAACCCGCGGCGGCTCGCCCGGCATCTTGGGGAAGTCGGGCGGAAAAGGCAACTCGCCGAGCCCGGAGTCGAGGTCGCGCTGCCACCACTCCAAGAGGGTGTCGATGCGCCCGGGCTTCGCCTGCATCGCGGCCCAGGGATCTCCCACCTCGGCGAGCCGCTGCGGCACGGTGCGAATCGTGAACGCGGCGGGATCGGCATCCGCCAGCTCCTCCCACGTCAGCGGCGTCGACACCGTCGCCCCGGGCAGAGCGCGGGGCGAGTACGCGCCCGCCATCGTGCGGTCGCGGTTGGCCTGGTTGAAGTCGATGAAGATGCGCTCTCCGCGTTCTTCCTTCCACCAGCTCATCGTCACCTTGTCGGGGTGCCGGCGTTCGAGTTCGCGCCCGGCGGCGATGACCGCGTGCCGCACGTCGAGGAACTCCCACTCCGGCTGGATCGGGCAGAAGACGTGGATGCCCCGGTTGCCGCTCGCCTTGAGGAATGCCGTGAGCCCCGCCTCGGCGAGCACCTCGCGAAGCGCCGGGGCGACAGCGGCGGCATCCGCGAAACCCGTTCCGGGCTGCGGGTCGAGATCGATCCGCAGCTCGACGGGGTTGTCGGTGTCGGATGCGAGCGAAGCCCACGGGTGGAACACGATCGTGTTCATCTGGACAGCCCAGACGGCGGTCGCGATCTCGGTGAGGATGAGCTGCGGATGCCTCCGCCCGCTGTTGTAGGTCACCGTCTGCGCCTCGACGAAAGGCGGCGCGCCCTTCGGCGGGTTCTTCGAATAGAACCGCTCGCCGTCGACGCCCTCGGGAAAACGCTCGAGCGAGACCGGCCGGTCGCCGTTGGACGTGAGGAACGGCTGGGCGACGGTGATCACGTACTCCGCGAGCTCGCGCTTGGTGATGCCGAGCTCGGGCCACAGCACGCGGTTGGGGCTCGAGAGCCCGACCTCGCGGTCGCCATCGGGGCCGGCAACGGTCAGGGTGATGCGCTCGGACGCCATGCCTCGACCCTACGGGCGGCCCGCGACATCCCGCACCCCTCCTCCCCTCCCCTTCGAGCACACCTCACCGCTCGACGGGGAACACCAGGTGCGTGACTCGGGTGCTCGGGATGATCGTGGTGGGGTCTCCCAGCCGTACCGCTGCGGGGTCGACGTCCACGAAATAGCGGTGCCCCTCGCCCAGCACCACCGGCACGAGATCGACGGCCACCTCGTCGACCAGCCCCGCGGCGAGCGCCTGACCGGCGATCGTTCCGGCCGCGAGCGCGACGGTGCGGTCGCCCGCGATCTCCTGCGCCTTCGCGATCGCGGCCTCGATGCCGTCGGTCACGAAGTGCGCGTTGCCGGTGTGCGCGTGGGCCCAGTCGGCCGGCGCCTCGTGCGTCAGGACGACGAAGGGCACGCCGAGCGGATGGACGCCGCTCCAGCCGTCGGTGATGTCGAAGAGCAGGCGGCCGACCACGAGGCATCCGATCTGCTCCACCCACCCCCGCCAGTACGCGGCGCTCGCGGGCGTCAGGTGGAACGAGGCCGGCTCGCTCGCGGTCACGACCTCGACGTCGCCGGCCTCGTACCAGTCGAAGAGGCGCCCGGGGTCGTTGATCGGATGGGCGACGAAGCCGTCGAGCGACATCGACGCCGAGCACACGACCTTTCCCATGTCACAGCCCCGAGGCGAGCATCCGATCGAGCTTCTCGTAGCCCTCGCGCATGCCGCGCTCCATGCCCTCGGCGATCATCTTCTCGAGCACCTCGATGGTCGGGAAGACGCTGTGATCGACGATCCGAGACCGGCCGCCGGGCAGCGACTCGAACGCGATGCGGTCCATGCTCACCTCGTCGGGCCACCCCTCGAACTCGAAGGTCTGGATGATCAGCTCGTTCTCGCGCACCGTGTGGAACGAGCCTCGGAAAGCGTACTCGCCGTCGTTGTCGCGTTGAACGAACCGGTAGCTGCCGCCCGAGCGGAAGTCCCAGTCGGTGATCCGGGTGCGCTCGTCGCCCGGTCCGATCCATTGCGCGAAGAGCGCGGGATCGGCGTGCGCGCGGAACAGCGCCTCGACGGGTGCGTCGAACTCGCGGGTGATGTCGGCGTACGACGTGCCCGGCACGGCGTCGATGATGAGCGGATTGCTCACGATTCCTTCTCCTTCGTACGGGGTCCAGCGGTGTTCTTGCGAGGGGTTTCCGTGGTCGCCGCAGTGGCCGCCAGGACGGCGTCGAGGCGCCGGTACGCGCGTTCGGCGTCGATCCGGTGGCGGTCGATCCAGGCGGTCAGCCGCTCGAGCGCGGCGGCGTCGAGGTGCACGGGCTTGCGCTGCGCCTCACGGGTGCGCCATACGAGGCCGGCGTCTTCGAGCACCGAGATGTGCTTCGAGACCGCCTGCAGCGAGATGTCGAACGGTTCGGCGAGTTCGCCGAGCGTGGCAGAACCGCGACTCAGCCGGGCGACGATGGCACGCCGCACGGGGTCGGCGAGCGCCGAGAAGGCCCGATCGAGGGCAACGTCGGCATCCATTATCAACTCGCTTCTTTATCAATGAATCGGTTGATAAAGGGTACGGCGGAGCGGATGCCTCGTCAAGACCTCAACTCAACGAGCGGCGAACACCGGCGCGAGGTCGTCGCGCGTCAGGCGCATCCACGGCCCGGCCGGATCGAGCAGGACCCCGGTCAGGCCGTCGTCGCTTCCGAGCGCGCCCGCCAGCTGGGCCGCCGTGACGGGTGCGGCCTGATCACCGCGCCCCATGACCGCGACCTCGAGCGGGTGCGAGTACACCTCGAGGTAGCGTGAGCCGTCCTCGGTGCGCCCCTCGGCGAGCCCCGGACGCCCGTCCTCGACCTTGCCGACCGCGACCCACAGCGGCACGCGGGTCAGCGCCTCGGCGATCGCGGCGGTCGTGGCATCCGTCCGCTCCCCTGCCAGCAGGGTCTTGACCGTCAACTGCTCGTCGACCTTCTCGATGACCTTCTCGAGCAGGGGGCGCGGCAGCACGGCGCGCGCCGGCGCCGAGGCCTGGTCGATGATGAGACCGTCGTAGGGTCCGGCGAGCACATGCCGGATCACCGCGAGCACCGGCTGTCCCATCGCGGACGTGTCGAGATCGCCATCGGCACGCACGCTGGCCTGGAGCGCCGCTCCACTCGAGTACGCGAGCGCGAACTGGCGGCCGTCGGCCTTGATCACGGCGAGCGGCAGCTCACGCCCCTCGGCCAAGAGGGCTCGCGCGTCGCCCTTCACGCGGAGGAACAGGTGCCCCTGCAGCATCTGGCGCGCGACGTCGAGCAGCGCCTGCGGGGCCGTGCCGTCGGCGACGCGTGCGAGAGCCTCGCGCACGAGGACGTTGTCTCGCAGCCCGGCGACCGTCTCGGTCTCCTGCGGCGCGACCTTGGTGGCCGCGCGACCGGACTTGCGCGGCTGCAGCTTCGGGGTGGCCGCCCGCGACGCGGGCGGGGCCGCGCCGAGTCCGCCGTAGGACGAGACCGAGATGGAGACGGATGCCGCAGCCGCCGCGCCGGGATCGGGCGGCGTCGCGTCGGCGTCGGCGTTCAGCCCGGCGGCGTCAGCGGTGTGGTCGACGGGGGCCGTCGCGGCGTCGGCCTGCGCGGCATCTTGCCCGAGATCGGCGGCGGCCTCCTCCGGCTGCGAGTCGGAGGCGTCCTTGGGCCGGCGCGAGAAGAGTGCCATGGTCCGAGCCTAACCCCGGGCCTCGCGCGGCTCAGCCGCCTGGGGACACACCCGGCGCCGCGCTACAGCTTCTCGATCGGGGCGATCTTGATCAGCAGCTTCTTCGGCCCGGCCTTGTCGAATCGAACGTGGGCGACGCGCTTGGCACCCTCGCCCGTGACGGCGTCGACGCGCCCCTCGCCGAAGTCGTCGTGACGGATGCGGTCGCCGGGCGCGAGTTCCATGTCGCCGTTGTCGCGCACCTTCGCGGGGATCTTGTTCGCGAATCGCTCCAGGTTCCCGTTCGGCTCACGGCGCGCCAGCGGCACGAGGTCGTCGCCATACCGCTTGCCGGAGCCGCCGAACCCCGCCCCCCGTCGCGCATTCAGCGCGCGCGACTGCGTGCCGCCCCGCGAGTTGACGTCTCCCGGCGACTGCCGCCAGGTGAGCAGCTCGTTCGGAATCTCCTGCAGGAAGCGGCTCGGCATCGCGACCGTCACCTCGCCGAACTGGGCACGGGTCATCGCGAGCGAGAGGTACAGCCGCTTGCGGGCGCGGGTGATGCCCACGTAGAAGAGCCTGCGCTCCTCCTGCGGGCCGCCCGGTTCGTTCGCCGAGATCCGGTGGGGGATCAGGTCTTCCTCGACGCCGGTGACGAAGACCGCGTCATACTCCAGGCCCTTCGCGGTGTGAAGCGTCATGAGCGACACCGAGCCCGAGGCATCCTCAAGGTCATCCGCGTCGGAGACGAGCGACACCTCGGTGAGGAAGTCGAGCAGCGTGCCCTCGGGATTGTTGCGCGCGAACTCGCGGGCGACGGCGACGAGCTCGTCGAGGTTCTCGATGCGGGCCTCGTCCTGCGCGTCCTTGCTCGCGCGGAGCGCGTCGTAGTAGCCGCTCTTGTTCAGCAGCAGCTGGATGCCCTCGGCGACGGCGGTCGGCGGGGCGAGCTCGCCCGAGGACGGGAGCATGAGATCGGATGCCTCGGCGAGCACCGCATCGAGATGCGCGATCGCCGCCTGGATCTTCGGTCCCACACCGAGCGCGGACGAGTTGGCGAGGGCATCGCGGAACGTGATGCCCTCCTCCTGGGCGTAACGGGAGATCGCCTCGATCGTGACGTCGCCGATGCCGCGTCGCGGCCGGTTGATGATGCGTCGCATCGCCATCTCGTCGGCGGGGTTGGCGACCGCGATGAGGTAGGCGAGAGCGTCTTTGATCTCGGCGCGCTCGTAGAACTTCGTGCCGCCCATGATCTTGTAGGGCACGGCCGAGCGGATGAAGATCTCTTCGAGCGCACGCGACTGCGAGTTGGTGCGGTAGAACACCGCCATCTGGGAGTAGTCGACGTCGACCCGGCGCAGTGCCTCGATCTCGTCGGCGACGAACTGCGCCTCATCGTGCTGCGAGTAGCCCGTGAAGCCGACGATCTGCTCGCCGGCGCCGACGTCGGTCCACAGCTTCTTGTCTTTGCGGTCGAAGTTGTTGCTGATGACGGCGTTCGCGGCCGACAGGATGTTCTGCGTCGACCGGTAGTTCTGCTCGAGCAGCACGACCTTCGCGCCGGGGTAGTCGCGCTCGAACTCGCTGATGTTGCGGATGTCGGCGCCGCGGAAGGCGTAGATCGACTGATCGGAGTCGCCGACCACCGTCAGCGAGGCGCCCGCCTTGTCGGGATCGTCGGCCGGGTCGGGCTCGAAGATCATCATGCCGCCCGCGGAATACGGCTCGGCTCCACTCCCGATCGGGCGCGTGAGCTCGTGGATGAGGGCGTACTGAGCGTGGTTGGTGTCCTGGTACTCGTCGACGAGGATGTGCCGGAACCGGCGCCGGTACACGTCCGCGACCTGCGGGAAGGCACGGAAGAGGAACACCGTCTGTGCGATGAGGTCGTCGAAGTCGAACGCGTTCGCGCGCTGGAGCTCGCGCTGATACGCCGCGAACAGCTCGACGAAGACGCGTTCCGCCGGGTCGGACATATTCGCAGACCGGGCGTAGGACTCGGCATCCGCCAACTCGTTCTTCAGCTTGGAGATCTTGCTCTGCGCGGCCGCAGGCGTGAGCCCGAAGGCGTCGGCCTCGTGCTCCTTGACCAGTCGTTTGATCAGCGCACGCGAGTCACCGGAGTCGTAGATGGTGAAGGACTTCGTGAAGCCGAACTGCTCGGCCTCGCGGCGCAGGATGCGCACGCACGCCGAGTGGAACGTCGAGATCCACATGCCTCGGGCCGAGTCGCCGTTGAGGCTCTCGACGCGCTCGCGCATCTCGCCGGCGGCCTTGTTGGTGAACGTGATGGCGAGGATCTGGCTCGGCCACGCCTCTTTGTTGCGCAGCAGACTCGCGATGCGGCGGGTCAGCACGCTCGTCTTGCCCGAGCCCGCGCCGGCGACGATCAGCAGCGCCGGGCCGCGGTACGTCACGGCCTCGCGCTGCGGCGCGTTGAGCCCCGCGAGGAGGTCGTCGTCGGGGCGCGCGCCGGCCTGCTGGGGGCCGCGATCCGCGCCGACGATGAGAGGGATGGAGGCGTCGGTCATGGCCCGACAAGTCTAGGCGCGCGGGCCGACACCCGCTTCCGGGGAGAGGTCAGGGGAGATCGGATGCCGCGGCTCGCAGTCGCTTCAACGCAGTCGGCACCTCGGTGAGATGCTGCGCGGCGTCCTGCCGGGCGAGCGACGCGACCGCTTCATACGCGTCGGACGGCTCGCCCGCGCGGCCGGCCCGCACGCCTTCGTGCCGCGCGCGGTGCGCGAGGAGCATGGCGTCGCGGTGCGCGCCGAGCGCGTCATGCAGCTCGTCGCCGGCGTCGGCGATCGCCTCGACCTGCGTCGAGAAGAGGCCCGGGGCCGCGTCCGCCACGGCCTCGGCGACATACCGCGCGCGCCGGGCCGCCTTGCGGAGATCGTGGTAGCGCTCGTCGGTGTCGTCGAGCGACGCCTCGACCCGGGATACGCGGCGCACCTGGGTGCGGAGCACGGCTGCCACCAGCTCGCCGGCCGAGGCATCCGGATCCCCGGCGACCCCGCTCGCGGCGACCCCGCTCAGCATCCGCATGCGCTCGACCGCGCGCGGCGAGCCCGCGAGCTCGACCAGCCGAGCGTGGGCCGCACCGTAGGCCTCGCGCTCGGACTCGACGAGCCGCCGCAACACGCGCGGGTCGTCGATGCCGGCGCGCTCGAGCGTCTCGGCGGCGACCGTCGCACGCACCTCGATGTCGCGGACGACTCCGAGCTCGCGCCCCCACTCGCCGAAGGCGACTCGCAGCCGCTCCGCGGCGTGAGTGTCGAGAGCATCACGGAACCCGCCCAGCACGCTGCGCAGCCGCCGCACGCGCACCCGGTGCTGATGCACGCCGTCGGGCTCGTCGGCGAGCGCGCCCGCGAGCGTCGACCCGACCTCGTCAGCCGCGCGGTGCAGGATCGCCTCGATCACGGGCCGTGCCGAGGCATCCGATCTGCTCATGTGCCGAGCCTAAGGGGGACCTGTCCGGGCGCGCCCGGATCGGCCGACCGGGTCCCAGTCGCGCCCGAACCAGCGCTTCACCCGCGCCGCTCCGAACGCGTTCTTGTCGGCGGCGAGGGCGCGCGACGGTCCGTGCAGGGTGGCGCTGGGGCGTCCGGCGAAGAAGTCGACGTCGACGATTCCGACCGCGTCCCCGCCGAACTCGATGTAGCAGGTGCCCCTGCCGTCGTAGCGATCGACGGCGGAGGCATCACGAACCCGGGCGGCGATGCGGCGAGCGGCCGTGACCCCCTGACGCTCCGCGAACACGCCGGCGCGCGGCGTCCCGACGGCCGCGCAGTCACCGATCGCGAACACATCGGGCCACGGGGTCTCGAGCGTGAGGGGGTCGACCGGCACCCAGCCGTCGACGGTGAGGCCGGATGCCTCGATCACGTCGGGCACCCGATGGACGGGCACACCCAGGTAGAGGTCGAAGGGCAGCTGCGCGCCGTCGCCGAGGTTCGCCACCCGTCTGTCGCCGTCGAGCGATCTCACGCCGGTGTCGGGGTGCCACGCGATCCCGCGCTCCTCGAACGCCGCGAGGATCGCCGCCGACGCGTCGGGCGACGGCGGGATCGGACGCGGGAACGGCATCACGAGCGTGATCGTCGACGAATCGCGGATGCCTCGTTGCCGCAGCATCTCTTCGAGGAGCAGCACCGTCTCGCTGGGCGCCGGCGGACACTTGAACGGCCCTGCCGTGATGCCGACGACGACGTCTCCGCCGGTGAATGCCTCGAGCACGTCCCGGGTCGCGAATGCGCCGGCCTCGCTGTAGAACTCGTGTCCGTATTCGGCCAGACCGCGCGTGCGCGAGAGGTCGTAGTCGGCCCCGAGCGCGATGACGAGGTAGTCGGCGTCGAAGGTTCCGGCGGTCGTCTCGACCCGCTTGGCGTCGGCATCGATCGCCGTGACACCGGCGTGCACGAACGTCACTCCGGGGGCGGCAAGGCCGCTGTAGCGATGTCGCACGTGATCCGCGCGGACGCGGCCGAACATCACGTCGAGCTTCGAGAAGCCGAACACGAACTCCTCGGTGCGATCGATCAGCGTGATGTCGGCGGCATCGCCGAGCTCCTCGGCGAGCGTGGCGGTCAGCTCGAGCCCGCCGAAGCCGGCGCCGAGCACGAGGACGCGAGCAGCCATGTCACACTCCCCTGTGCGAGGTTCCCCAGTGGCGCTCACTCTACTGCCGGCCGTCGACGCGCGCTCGGGTCGCGCCGCGGGCGGATCCTCGGTGCGCGCACAGCGGGTTCGCGGCATCCGCTTGGCATGATCGTTGCATGCGCACCATCCTCAACATCATCTGGCTCGTGCTGTCGGGTTTCTGGATGTTCCTCGGCTACCTCGCGGCGGGAGTGGTGCTGTGCATCCTGATCCTCACGATCCCGTGGGGCATCGCCTCGTTCCGCATCGGCCTCTTCGCGCTGTGGCCGTTCGGTCGCACGATCGTCGAGAAGCGCACGTCAGGCGTCGGCTCGTTCCTCGGCAACGTCGTGTGGGTGATCCTCGCCGGCTGGTGGCTCGCGATCGGGCACATCCTCACGGGTGTGGCGATGTGCCTGACGATCATCGGCATCCCGCTCGGCATCGCGAGCTTCAAGCTCGTGCCGGTGTCGCTCATGCCGCTCGGCAAGGAGATCGTCCGCACCGACGACGCCCACGCGCTCGTCCGCCACTGAGCGCGCGCCCGCGCTCGATCCCCGGGGGCCCTGCCGAGCCGCCCTCACCCACCGTCGGGCGCGCCCTGCCGAGCCGCCCTGTGCCCCGCGTCCCGCTACCCCGCGTCCCTCTACCCCCGCCCGCTACACCACGAAGTTCGCAGAATCGCGCGAATCTCGCAGATTCTGCGCTCGATCCTGCGATTCCGGCGCGATTCTGCGAAGTTGCTTGAGGCCTGACAAGGGCCGGGAACGGATGCCTCAGCCCAGCCCGCCCGCGGGAACGAGATGCCTCAGCCCCGCGCGCCCGCGGGAACGGATGCCTCGCCATCCCGTCGCCGTCGCCACGGCAGCGCGAGCAGCACACCGGTTCCGCAGAGCACGGCGCCGACGAGGGCGGCGATCCACGGCGTCTCGGGCGGGATCTCGAGGTAGGTCGTGATGCCGAGGATGCGCGCGAGCCCCCATGGGAGCAGGCCCATCTCGTCGTTCCACAGGCTGAGGGCGCGCTCCAGTCCGACGAAGCCGATCACCGCCGACGGCAGGGCGAGCGCGGCGCCGATCGCCGCGAGCACGTATCCGGTCGCGCGGCGCGCTCCGACCTGCATCGCGAGCGCCCAGCCCGCCGCGACGAACACCCAGACGAACAGGGCGAAGGCGACCGCGATGTAGGCGCTGCGCAGGATCGGCTCGGTCCAGAAGGCGAACCAGTACCCGCCGGGACCTGAGAACGACAGCGCCACGAGCGTCACGATGCAACGGAACACCACGACCCCGCCGACGGCCGCGATGACCGGCCACGGTGAGCGCCGCCACACGAACAGCCGCACCACCAGCGCGAACACCGCCCACGCGGCGAAGACCACGGCGAGATGCGTCCACGAGAGGAACGACGTCTGCACGGCGCGCGTCGCCACGAGCAGCGCGCCCGGAACGATGAGCAGCAGCCAACGATCGAGCTCGAGCATGCCGAGCGTCGACTCTCGCGCCCGCCACGGACGGGTCGATGCGATCCACGACGCGCGTGCGGCCGCCGCACCCGGTCGACGCACGAGGCGGGTGCGGGCGGCGAGCATGCCGATCACGACCCACGCCGCGGCCAGTGCGAGCAGCACCCGTGCGACCCACGCCATCGGGAGGTCGCGCTCGGCACGCTCGACGCCGAGCTGGGCCGCGGTGAGGTTGAACGCCGGGAAGTCGATGTTCCCCTCGTACACCTCGAGATGGTCGGCGGCGAGCGCTTCGTAGGCGACTCGGTCGGCGTCCCACGCGGCGTAGGCGGCGGGCGAGAGGGTGTCGTGCCACTCCCCCTGGTGCAGGATCATCGCGCGATACGCCGTGAGCAGCCGCAGCACGTCGAGCTCGTACTCGAGCGTCTCGACGAACGCGTCGTGCAAGGCCGGGTCGCGCCAGGTCGCGGCATCCGTCCCCGCCACCGCATCGCGCATGGCCTCGGCCGTCTCGACCGCTTCGCGACCGCCGTCGATGACCGACTCGATGTCGCCGCCGGTCGCGTCGCGCGAGATGGCGTAGAGCACGTCGAGCACGGCGGAGTCACCCGTGAGGATGTCCCACTCGAAGATCCACATCATGGGCGGCGGCTCGAGGCCGATGGCGAACACGCGCTGGTCGGCGAAGGCCTCGATGTACATGCCCTGCTCGATCGCGTCGCGCGAGAGCGACATCGCCTCGACGATCGCCGAAACGGTCGCCGGATCATCCGAGAACCACTGCCGCGCCCAGCCGGCGGTGACGTCGGCCACGTCGGCGGACGGATCGCGCGCCAGCGCCGAGGCGACGACGGTGTCGAGCTCGTACAGCTGCCAGAACCCCGCCTTGAGGTACAGGGTCATGGGGCCGGCGCGCCAGGGCCCGCCGTCCTGCGTCCACACCCACACGCCCTCGACGTTCGGGTTCGCGGCGAGCAGCGTCTGCAGCGCGTACTGGTACTCGCGACCGAGGTCGTTGGGGAAGGCGCCGAAGTTCTCGAATTCACGCCGGCTCTGGAACTCGACGATCCGCCGCTGCTCGCCCTGCTCTAGCGTGTCGTTGAGCGGCAGCCAGCTGTAGAAGTCTCCGAGCGTGTACTTCGTCGAAACGATCAGCGCCGGCGAGTCGATGCCGCCGAGCACCTCTTCGTACGACTCCGGGTTCGTATGCATGTCGCCGACGGCGCCGACACCGACGCTCCACGTGCGGAAGATCACTTCGCGATCGGATGCCTCGGCCTGCGCGCTCAGCGTCGTGAGCATGGTCCGCACGGCTTCGGGCGTGCGGACCGCGAGCTGGGAGTAGTAGTCCCAGCCCTCGACGTCGTACACCTCGCCGGCCTCGCCGATGCGGATGAGGATGCCGTCGAGCGCCGGCTCGGCGGCGTAGAGCTCGTCGAGCCCGGCGGCGTAGACGTCCCACAGCTCGGGGTTCTCGGTGTCGAGCGAGCCGAAGGTGTCGACGAGGTATTCCTCGAGCGGCGTCGTGAGCGTCAGCATGTCGGTGCGCAGGAACACGTCCATGCCGAGATCGTCGGCGTGCTGCCAGAACGGGCCGAACGCGTCTCGCAGCGCGAGCGCCTGCGCGCGGTGCTCGTCGCCCGGCGTGTAGACGACGCCGTCGGCGACCTCGTCGAATGCGACGAACTCGATGAAGCCCGGGAACGCGACGGCGTTGTACCCGTTCTCGAGCGAGTGCCGGATGAACGCGTCGAAGTCGGCGAACGCCTCGGCGAGCGCCTCCTCGTCGACATAGGGGGCTTTGGGCAGGAGCACCTTGGCGAACGCCTCTGACGCGTGAGAGTAGTCGTCGCCCTTCTCCCACGCCGCGGGATCGGGCTCGACGCCGACGGCGCCCATGTCGACCATGCGGAACGGCAGGCGCGACGTGATCTCTTGACCGAGGTTTGCGGCGATGGGCTGCGCCGTGCGCACCTGGGAGGCGAGATCGTAGAGGCCACGGACGGCGCCGGTCTCGCTGGCGGCTTCGATCCGCAGGGCGGTCGCGGTGCCGGTGAGCCGGTAGGTGTCGTCGGACTCGTCGCCCGCTCCGGCGACCACGGTGACGGACACTTCGCCTTCGCGGACGGATGCCTCCTCCGCCGCCTCGATCAGGCTGTCGATGGCCGCGTCGTATCGGGGGCCGTCGGGAGCGTCGATGGTCGTGAGGCGCGGGGCGGGCACGGCCGGCCCGAGGTCGGGCCGGGTCGGTTCGGCAGGCTGCATCTGCTCGGCCGGCTCGGTGCGGATGCCGAGCGCATCCCCCACCACCACACCGACGCCGAGGCCCATCGCGAGAAGCACGAGGAAAGTGACGACAGCGAGGATGCCTCGCCGTGTCGCCGTCGTCATCCGACAAAGGTACCGCGGCCCGACCAGTGGTTTTCGCCGGGCCGCGCGCGCTGTGGACCACGGGGAGGAGTGGGCGTTTCGTCTCGCTCCGCTCGCTCGACGACCGGGGGACGCGCCCTTCCGGTCGTTGAGCGCGCGAGCGCAGCGAGCGAGACGAAACGCCTCACCCCGCGAGGATCAGCTGCTCTTGCGCATCGCGCGGATCCCCGCCCACAGGCCGAGCACCGCGAGGACGAGCGCCGCGACCCAGCCCCACAGCACCTCGATCGCGCCGAGGTCGCCGGCGAAGAGCGCGCGCTCTGCCTGAACCACCCAGTTGATCGGGTTCACGGTGGCGACCGCGCGCATCCAGCCGGGTGCGTCGTCGAGCGGCAGCAGCATGCCCGAGAGGATCAGCAGCGGGAAGATCAGCGTCTGCTGCACGCCCCAGAACAGCCACTCGCGGTCCTTCGTCTTGAGCGCGAGGGTGTACGACAGCGAACCCAGCCCGACGCCGAACACGGCGAGCAGCGCGAGACCGATGACGAGCCCTGCCACGTTGATCGAGAACCCGAACGGCCACGCGATCAGCACGATGAGGAGCGCCTGCACGACGATCGGCGCGATCTCCTTGAGCGCGCGTCCGACGAGCAGGGAGGAGCGCGCGAGCGGCGCGACCAGGGTGCGCTCGTGCGAGCCCGTCATCATCTCGTACTGCAGGTTCGATCCGGTCGCGCCGGTGCCGAAGAGGACGATCATCACCAGCACGCCGGGAACGAACCACTGCAGCGTCTCCCCCACCGGGGCACCCGATGATCCGATCAGCAGCGGAGCGAACAGTCCCAGGAAGACGAGCGGCTGCACGAGGCTGAAGATCAGCGTGAACGGATCACGCACGACCGGCTTGAGCTCGCGCGTCAGCACGTTCCAGGTGTCGCGCGCCGGGTTGGCGCGCACGGCCGTGTCGGGCCGGATCTCGGTCGCGGTCATCGCTGGGCTCCTTCCATCACGGATGCCTCGGCAGCGGCATCCGTCGTCTCATCTGTCTCTTCATCGGACGGCTCACCCTCCCCGGCCTCGCGGAGCGTGCGTCCGGTCAGCGCGAGGAAGACGTCGTCCAGGGTGGGCGGCACGCCGGTCGCCCGCGCGACCTGGATGTCGGCGGAGTCCAGTGCGCGCACGGCCGACGGAAGGAGCGCGTCTCCTTCAGGGGCGGTCAACGTCACCGTGGCCCCCTCGACCCGCACCTCTCGATCGGTGAGCCGCTGAATGACCGCGACGGCGGCTGCGGCATCCGTCTCCCCGGCGAAGCCGAACGTGAGCAGGTCGCCGGCGAGATTCGCCTTGAGCGCCGGGGCGGTGTCGTCGGCGATGACCCGCCCCTTGTCCATGACCATGACGCGCTCGGCGTAACGGTCCGCCTCTTCGAGGTAGTGCGTCGTGAGGAACACCGTCGTGCCGTACTTCTCCCGCAGGTCGAGGATGTGCTGCCACAGGTTCGCGCGGCTCTGCGGGTCCAGACCCGTCGACGGCTCGTCGAGGAAGATCAGCGGCGGGGCGTGCATGAGTCCGAGCGCGACGTCGAGGCGGCGCTTCTGTCCGCCCGAGAGCTGCTGGACGGACCGGGTCGCGAACCCGGCGAGGTCCAGCGACTCGATGAGCTCGTCGGCGCGGGCGCGCGATGCCGCCTTCGACATGCCGTAGAACGCGCCCTGGCTGAGCAGCTCGTCGCGGGCGCGCTGGGAGAAGCTGCCGCTCGTGAGCTGGCCGACGTAGCCGATGCGGGCGCGCACGTCGGCGGGCTGCTTCAGGATGTCGAAGCCGACGACACGGGCCGTGCCCGAGGTCGGCGGGATGAGGGTGGTGAGCATGCGCAGGCTCGTCGACTTGCCGGCGCCATTGGGTCCGAGGAACGCGACGAGCTCGCCTCGCGCGACCTGGAAGGTGAGGTCGGTGACCGCCTCGACGGTCTTCTTCTTGACGGTGAAGTGCTTGGTGAGCCCCTGCGCTTCGATGATCGGTTCGTTCGCCATGCCGAAAGGGTAGGAACGAATGCGGACAAATATTGTCCGCGACCAGTGGCAATCTTGAGGACATGTCGGACACCACCACCCGCGCTCTGTCGCTGCTCAACCTGCTGCAGACGCATCGACACTGGCCCGGATCTGAACTTGCCGTGCGGCTCGGTGTGACGGAGCGAACCGTACGGCGAGACGTCGAGCGGCTGCGCGACCTCGGCTACCGAATCGAGTCCACGCCGGGATCCGCGGGCGGCTACCGGCTCGAGGCGGGCAGCGCGGTGCCCCCTCTTCTCCTCACGGACGAGGAAGCGGTGGCGATGGCGATCGGACTGCGCGTCGCGGCATCCCAGCGCCTCGTCTCCGGCCCCGAGACCACCATCACCGCGCTGGCGAAGCTCGAGCAGGTTCTGCCCGCGCCGTTGCGCCGGCGCGTGAAGGCGCTCGCCGAGGCGGTGCAGCCTGCGGGGCTCAGCGCCGGTGCGGCGGTGTCGAGCGACGTGCTGGGCGAGCTCGCGCTGGCCTGCCGCGACCATGAGCGGGTGCGGTTCACGTACACCGCGGCGTCCGGCGAGGTCACCCGGCGCCGCGTGGAGCCGCATGCCCTCGCGCCCGCCGACCGCCACTGGTACCTGCTGTGCTGGGATGTCGAGAAGGAGGACTGGCGCACCTTCCGCGTCGACCGCCTCGCCGGCGTCGAGCACACCCGCGTGCTGTTCGAGCCGCGTCCGCTGACGCCGGAGCAGGTCGAGGAGTTCATCGTCGTCGCACGTTCATGGGTGCGGCAGGCGGTGGAGGCGGATGCCGTGATGGAGCTTCCCATCGATCAGATGCGCGACTACTTCGGGCAGTGGGGGCAGGGAGCCACCGCCGAGGACGAGTCCCACACGCGGTGGCCGGTGGGCGGCGCGGACTTCCGCGAGACGATGTACGGGCTGACGTGGATCCCGGCCGGGGTCGAGTACACGACGGACCTCGCTTCGCCCGCCCGTGAGGAGCTGAGGGAAACCCTTGAACGGATGCTGCGGGCGCTCGACGCTCCGCCGCCGGCGCCGCGAGAGAAGTGACCGGGTCGCCGGGCGCCCCCGGTCGTTGAGCGAGCCCCACCCGGTGGTTGAGCGAGCGAGCGAGCAGACAGAGCGAGACGAAACGCGCGTGCCGCCGCGCCCGGCGCTAGCCTTTCGGCATGACCGAAGACGCCCGCACGACTCTCGCCCGTGTCGAAGCGGAGGAAGCCGAACTCGTCCTGTCACGGTTCGAGCTCGCGGATGCCTGGACCCTCGGCTCGCGCATGCGCGAGGCGGCGTTGGAGGCGAGGCTGCCGATCGTCATCGGCATCACCCTCGGCGAAGCGCGCGTGTTCCACGCGGCTCTCCCCGGATCGAGCGCCGACAATGACGGCTGGCTGGAGCGCAAGACCCGCGTCGCCCGCCGCTACGGCCGTTCCTCCTTCGGTGTCGGCCTCTCCTTCCGCGCCGCAGGCAAGGACTTCGATACCCACGCGCGCCTCGACCCGACCCGCTACGCCGCTCACGGCGGCGTCTTCCCGATCACGATCGCCGGCGTCGGGGCGGTCGGGACGGTCGGGGTTTCAGGTCTGCCCCAGGCCGACGATCACGCCTTCGTGGTCGAGCACCTGCGCTGGCTCCTGAACCGCTCCTGAGCCGTCCGCGGACGCGCGGCCGGACGGGCACCGTCACGCGGCAGGCACGCGATCGTCGTCGTGCTCGGACACGCCCTGCGCGGTGCGCTCCCCCAACCGCATCCAGGTCTGGATGACACTGTCGGGGTTGAGTGAGATCGATCCGATCCCCTGGTCTACCAGCCACTCGGCGAAGTCCGGGTGATCGGAGGGTCCCTGACCGCAGATGCCGATGTACTTGCCGCGACGATTGCACGCCTCGATGGCCGCCTGCAGGATGCTCAGGACCGCGGGGTCGCGCTCATCGAAGGCCGCCGCGACCAGCTCCGAGTCGCGATCGACGCCGAGGACGAGCTGGGTCATATCGTTCGAGCCGATGGAGAAGCCGTCGAAGTGATCGAGGAAGCGGTCCGCGAGCACCGCATTGGCGGGGATCTCGCACATCATGAGCACCTCGAGCCCGTTGTCGCCCCGACGCAGTCCGTTGGCGGCGAGCACCCGCTCCACCGCCGCGGCCTCCTCGAGCGTGCGGACGAACGGGATCATGACCTTGAGATTCGTCAGCCCCATGTCGTCTCGGACATACCGCAGCGCCTCGCACTCCATCGCGAAGCAGTCGGCGAAGCGATCCGTGACGTAGCGCGATGCGCCCCGCCAGCCGAGCATCGGGTTCTCCTCGAGCGGTTCGTAACGATCCCCGCCGAGCAGGTGGGCGTACTCGTTGGTCTTGAAGTCGCTCGTCCGCACGATGACGGGCTTCGGCGCGAACGCCGCGGCGATCGTCGACACGCCCTCCGCCAGTCGCCGGACGAAGTACTCCCGCGGCCCGCCGTAGGCCGTCGTGCGCTGCTCGATCGTGTCCCTCAGCGGTCCCTCCAGGGTCGGGAGGTCGAGGAGCGCCTGCGGGTGGATGCCGATCAGCTCGCTGATGATGAACTCGAGCCGGGCGAGTCCCACCCCGGCGTTCGGAAGCGAGGCGAACGCGAAGGCCTGATCGGGTGTGCCGACGTTCATCATCAGATCGACCGGGATGCGAGGCATCCGATCGATCCGCGTGCGCTCTTCGGAGAACTCGGCTCGCCCTGCGAACACGTGCCCGTCGGCGCCGTCCGCGCAGCTGACCGTGACGAGGGTGCCGTCCACGAGGTCGGCCGTCGCCGTGCCGGTGCCGACGACGGCGGGGATGCCGAGCTCTCGCGCAACGATCGCGGCGTGGCACGTGCGTCCGCCTCGGTTGGTGACGATCGCCGCCGCCCGCTTCATCACCGGCTCCCAGTCGGGGTCGGTCATGTCGGCGACGATCACGTCTCCGGCCGCGACGCGATCCAGGTGAGCGGCGGACGACATGACGCGCACGCGGCCGACGCCGATGCGGCGGCCGATCGCGCGGCCCGCAGCGAGCAGCTCCCCGTGCTCGTGCAGGACGAACCGGTCGATGCTGACCCCGTCCTCTCTCGAGACGACGGTCTCGGGACGGGCCTGCAGAATGTAGAGGCGTCCGTCCAGGCCGTCCCGGGCCCACTCGATGTCCATCGGCCGCCCGTAATGCTCCTCGATCACGAGGGCGTGCCTGGCGAGTTCGGCCACTTCATCGTCGGTGATGCTGAACCGCGACCGCTCGGCATCCGGGACGTCTTCGAACACGGTGCTGCGGTCGACAGTGCTCTCACCGGCGAACCGCAGCGCCGTGGCCTTCTGCCCCCGTCGTCTCCTCAGGATCGCCGGCCGGCCGGCGCGAAGGCCGGTCTTGTAGACGAGGAATTCGTCCGGGTTGACCGCGCCTTGGACGACCGCCTCTCCCAGACCGTACGCACTGGTGATCAGCACGGTGTCGCGGAATCCCGACTCGGTGTCGAGCGTGAACATGACGCCGGATGCGCCGATGTCGGACCGCACCATGCGCTGCACCGAGGCGGACAGGGCGACATCGGAGTGGTCGAAGCCCTGATGCACGCGATACGCGATCGCCCGATCGTTGTAGAGCGACGCGAACACCATCTTGACCGCCCCGAGGACGTTCTCGATTCCGGAGATGTGCAGGAACGTCTCCTGCTGGCCGGCGAAGGATGCGTCGGGGAGGTCCTCGGCCGTGGCCGAAGATCGGACGGCCCACGTCACGTCCGCGCTGCCGGAGTTCTCCTCGAGGACATCGGCGAACGCCGCCCGGATGTCCTGCTCGAGATCAGCCGGGAACGGCTGCGCGGTGATCATGGCGCGGATCTCGGCGCCCACCTCGGCCAACTTCTTGACGTCGGAGACATCGAGACTGGCCAGTCTCTGTTCAATCCGATCCGCAAGTCCTCCGGCGGCGAGAAAGGACCGATATGCCCGAGCCGTGGTGGCGAATCCTCCCGGAACCCTCACCCCTCTGTCCGTCAGGCGGCCGATCATCTCGCCGAGTGAGGCGTTCTTGCCTCCGACCTGTGGAAGGTCGGCCATGGTGAGAGCGGCGAGGGGGATGACGCTGCTCACTGGCCCAGCCACCAAGGCATCATCGGACCGATCTGCTCCGGCACGTACACGAAGATCTGGGTGAGCGCCGACGTCAGGATCGCAAGCCCGAACCCGGCCGCCGTGATGATCCACGCGATCATCTTGTGCTGCTCGAAGTCCGGCAGCAGCCGGCCTTCCTTGTCGCGCTGCACCCCGGCGAGGGTGAGGATCAGGTCGATGAGCCACCAGACTCCCAGTCCCCCGAAGGTCAGCAGCTTCAGGATGCCCGTGCCCACCTTGCCGAGGTAGAAGCGGTCGACGCCGAGGAAGCCCAGCAGCCACGAGAACATCCATGTCGCGATGAAGGACCGCTCGGGCGGGGCGGTCGAACCAAATGGCGCCTGCGGGGGCGCGGTCTGCGGACTGAGATTCGTGGCCATGGTGACCTCCTGGTCGGTTGCCGGCGAGTCCGATGCAGCATCAGTGTCGGATTCGGCCGCGGACGCGAAGGGGGTCGAAGGTCCTGCGATGTCGAGGCGGGGGACGGATGCCTCGGCGCCCGCGGATCGGCAGGACCTACGTCCCGATCGACCTGATCGCCCCGACGCGACACTCACCTCATCCAGGTCTTGCAGGACGTGCGCGGCGGTAGGCCGAGAGCCTCAGCCGAAGGGTTCGACGAAGGGATGCGGGATGAGTGAGACAAGCGAAGCGCTCGTGTGGACGCTTTCCGAGGATGAGTGCTGGAACCTGCTCGCGCGCGGCGAGGTCGGGCGTCTGGCTGTGGCCGTTCGAGGAGAACCCGACATCTTCCCGATCAATTACGTGACGGATGGACCTCGAGTGCTGTTCCGCACAGCACCGGGCTCGAAGCTCGCCGAGCTGTCGGCGAATCCTCGCGTCGCATTCGAGGTCGACGAGCTCGACGACGTCGGCGCGGCGAGTGTGGTTCTGAAGGGAGTCGCCACGCGCCTCGAGTTGCAGCGCGAGATCGACGAGGCCGATGCGCTGCCGCTCACCCCCTGGATCCCGACGCTCAAGTACCGCTGGGTGCGCATCTCACCGACTTCGATCACCGGCAGACGCTTCCAGCGCGGCCCGGAGCCTGACCGCTACATGGCCTCCGCGAACGATCAGTGGACCTGACGGTGCCGCCTTTCGGCGTCACGCCGAGACTCACAGCGAAACCCCGGGTCACGCTTGCCCACTTGGGGCGCTCTCTGCTCTAGCGTGGCGTCATCGCGGCGATCCGGGCGGTCCCGGGCTCCGGTTCATACCCGGTTGCGTTGCGGGTTCGACTCCCGCCGTCGCGTCCACTCCGGGTGGACTCCGCCCTCACGGCCCGCAAGGGCCGGGGGTCTTCGCGCAGAATGGAGGGATGCCGACAACCTTCGTCATGGTGACTGACGCTGACGTGGGAGCACAGGAGCTGTTCGAGATCTCTCTCGACATCGACATGCACGTGTCGTCGATGAAGCAGTCCGGTGAGCACGCGATTGCGGGCCGCACCTCCGGCATCATCGGCTTGGGCGAGACGGTTACCTGGCGTGCACGCCACTTCGGCGTGTGGTTCACGATGACCTCGAAGATCACAGCGCTGGACAGGCCCTCGCTGTTCGTCGATCAGCAAGTGCGCGGACCCTTCAAGAGCTTCGTGCACGAACATCGGTTCGAGCCGCTGGGCGATGGATGCCGCATGACAGACATCATTACCGTCGCTTCGCCAGTGTTGGGCTCCGTTGTCGAGCGCATGCTCCTCGTTCCGTACCTACGTCACCTCATCGCCAAGCGCAATGAACACTTGCTCGCTGCTCTTCATTGAAGCGCGCCGGAGAGCCGGCTAGTGGCCTCGGAGTGCCGGCCAAGTCTCCGTTCATTCCGACCGACGCGAAGGTCGTTGTGGGTGCCGTGGCGCCGGCATCGCCCGACCCGATTCCGATCGTTCTGCTACCCGGCGTCGAATACCGGATCCACGAGTGGCGGCACCCGACTACGCACCAGGTTCACTGGCGACTCGAGCGTAGGAAAATCCGGACGACCCGGCGAGGAGTAGCCTTGCGCCCGTAGGTTGGAGCGCTGTCGTTCACGCCCGCGGCACCGGCACCAGCCGCACGTCCCCGAGCTGCCCGTCGTCCACGACCGCGGTCATCGACGTGCACTCCGGCTGCCTCCGGCGATCGGTTGGCGACCCCGGGTTCAATAGCCGCATGCCCCGTGCCGTTACGGTGTCCCACGGGATGTGACTGTGGCCGAACACGAGCACGTCGACGTCAGGGTACTCGGCATCCATCCGCGTCTCGCGGCGTGCCGCGGCGCCCGTCTCGTGCACGACCCCGAAGCGCACGCCTTCGATCGTGCGGCGTGCGACTTCGGGAAGTCGACCCCGTAGATCCGCGCCGTCGTTGTTCCCCCACACGCCCAGGACGTCCGCATGCCGCTCGAGCTCGTCGAGGACGGACTCCGAGACCCAGTCCCCCGCGTGGATCACGAGGTCTGCGGCATCCGCTTCACGAATCACCACATCGGGCAGGTGCCGCGCTCGTCCGGGAATGTGAGTGTCGGAGATGAGGAGCAGCCGCGTCGTCATGACTCGCTCCTGCAGCGGGTCTTCGGCCGGCCCCCGGTCGGACGCGGGCCGGCGCTCACCCAGCGGCGCACAGCCCACGTCCGGCGCGGCGAGCGCCAAGCGCCTCAGCCGCGCGAAGAAGACCGCGCGAGCACCGGCAACCCACCCCCCGGTGGGCTACTCGGCAGACAAGCTCGAGCACGGTTCCCTCCTCCGTCGACCAGATTGCGCCCGCTTCTCCACGTCGCGCATGCCCCTTGACATTCGGAGAATCGGCTCGCAAACCCTCGGTCACCCAGCCGATCAGCGTGTCGTCAGAGGTCTTCCGGAGCGAGGTCGCCCTGCCCCTCGTCACCCAGCTCGGCCTCGTTGGGGTCCAGGCCCTGCGTTTCGGGCTGGAACACGCTCGACGGGAGATCGGTGGCGGGCACCTCGTCCAGGTCGTCCGGAAGCTGCGCCGGGTCGTCGCCGGTGGCCGTCGGCTCGGCCAGGTCGGCCAGATCGGCGCCCTCGTCCAGCGCGGTCGTGCGATCCCAGTCGGCCTGGGCCGGGTCCACGGTGGGGTCGGTCTCGATCGACGTGTCGCCGTCGCGCAGCGGCTGCACGCCGACCTGTCCGTCGGGGGCCGGGGGGATCTCATCAGCGGGATTGAGGTTCGACATGGGGTTCCTTCGGTCGTGTGCGAATGCGCTTCAGGCCGTCTGGGCCGAGTGCCTGCCCTCGGCGATCTCCTCGACGAGCTTCGCGTTGAAAGCGGGCAGGTCCTCGGGGGTCCGGCTGGTGACCAGGCCCTCGTCGACGACGACCTCCTCATCGACCCACGTCGCACCGGCATTGCGCAGATCGGTCTTGAGGCTCGGATAACTCGTGAGCGTCCGCCCTCCGACGACATCCGCCTCGATGAGCGTCCACGCCGCGTGGCAGATCGCCGCGACGGGCTTGTGCTGCGCGAAGAACGCGCGAGTGAAGGCGACGGCACCCTCGTCCATGCGCAGGTGGTCGGCATTGACGACACCGCCGGGCAGCACGAGAGCGTCGAATTCGGATGCCTCGACCTCCGTCGTCACGGCATCCACGCGCTGCGTGTGGCCGTTCTTGCCCTCGATCGAGCCGGTCTCGGGTGCGACGAGAACGGCATGAGCACCGGCATCCGTCACCGCCTGCCATGGTGAGGTGAGCTCGCTGTCCTCGAATCCGTCGGTCGCGACGAAGGCGACGCGCTTTCCGTTGAGCTGGGTCATAGCTCCACGCTACGAACGCGCCACGGCGCCTCGGAGGGTCTTGACAGCCCACCGAGGCGCGGGAAGGATCACAGCCCCTCGGCGATCTCCTTGATGGCGGCCAGCCGGCGCTCCCATTCGGCGCCGATGGCGTCGAGGCGGCGCGCGGTCGCGCTCAGCTGCGAGCCGACGATGCGGTAGCGCACCTCCCGCCCGGCCCGCACGGGCTCGACCAGGCCGACCTCCTGCAGCACGGCGAGGTGCTTGGCGATGGCCTGGCGGGTGACCGGGAGCCGCCCGGCGAGAGCGGACGCCGAAGCGTCGCCCTCGCCGAGGGCCACCAGGATGCTCCACCGGGTCTCGTCTCCGAGTGCGGCGAACACCGGAACCAG
The DNA here is from genome assembly GCF_012847295.1 of Microbacterium sp. MF43. Taxonomy (GTDB): domain Bacteria; phylum Actinomycetota; class Actinomycetes; order Actinomycetales; family Microbacteriaceae; genus Microbacterium. The sequence goes on along the minus strand of NZ_JABBDY010000001.1, from coordinate 371,911 downwards.
CGTCTCTGTCGTCACGAGCCGCTTTCGAGGAGGGCGACGAGCTTGTCGAGCTCGCCGTTCCAGCCGTCGCGGTGGTCGACGAGGTTGGCCACTGGATCGGAGGTGTTCTCGAAGCCGGTCTCGACGACCGTGAGTTCGGTGCCGCCGTCGACCTCCACGAGCGTGAAGGTGAAGACCGTCGAGTGCGCGTCGTCGAGTACATCGGGCACGACGCCGCTGGCGTCGTCGTTCCCCCACCGGTAGGACACGAGCCGGGGCGCCTCGAGCGCCTCGATCCGCACCGGGATCGGGTCGCGGTCGGGCCAGGTGAGGGTGCCGCTCGCGCCGGCGGCGACCGCCTCGAACCGCGCGCGGCCGAACCAGCGCGAGATGTGCTCGGGTTCGGTCACCGCCGCCCAGACCTTCTCGACGGGCGCGGCGATGCGGATGGTGCGTCGCACCGTGAACGCGGCGTCGTCGACGACCGACGACGGGTTGACTGTCATGCTCACAATGATCGTTCCTCTCTGAGATTAATGCAACCCTGCGGTTGCACTCACTTCAGAGTGCCACGCGAGTCCAGGTAGTGCAACCCTCAAGTTGCACTACCTGGATTCGTCGCGTCATGCGATGCGGGTCCCCGGCGGAAGCTTGCGCGCGGGCGTGTTCGTGCGCGCCCAGGCCCACCACAGCAGCCCGGCCGCGAGCAGGATCTGCAGGCCCAGACCCACGAACCAGCTCGGCGTCGACTCCTCGACGACCTCTTCGGGGGTGCGCTGGTCGTCAGTGAACGACGGACTGCACTCGTCGTAGACCACCTCCGACGGCGGCGGCTGCTGCGCCGAACGCACCCCGGACTTGATCTGCCCGAACATGTCGACGGGGTACCCGTTCGAATCGAAGCTCGAGGGAGTCGCGTCGGCGAGGATCACGAAGGGGTTCGCGGCGAGGATCCACCACACCGCGTCGAAGCGAACGGTCTCGGTCGTGTACGTCTCCCACTCACCGCACTCCGGCGTGACGTCGTCGACGCACGGATACTCCTCCGACGGCTCCTCGCCCGGCATGCACGGGAACTCGTCATCCCCGTACTGCGACCAGTCGATCGAACGCGAGCTGACCGTCTGCTCGGTGCGCATCGTCGCCCCGATCAGACCGAACGCGATCACGGTGCCGACGACGAGCGCCGCGACGACGAGGTACGTGGTCGCGACCGAGAAGAGAGGTCGAGCAAGGATGCCGCTGAGCGCGACGCCGATCGCAGCGATGACGGCCACCTCGACGATCAGGACGAGCAGTGAGACGACGATGGTGGCGACATCCGCCTGTCCGGCCAGCGTGGCGATCGCAAGGAACGGCACCGCGACGACCACGAAGGCGAGACCGGTGATCCACGCGGCGAGGAACTTGCCGAGGATGATCTCGAGGGTCGTGGCGAGCGTCACCTGCACGGGGGCCAGGGTCGCGGCATCCCGATCCCCGTTGATCGAGTTGCCGCTCAGCGTCGGCGAGACCAGCACGACCAGCAGCAGCGTGATGTACACGATGGTCGAGTAGATCGCCGCGCCGTTCGCGTCGCCCGCCCAGCGGAAGGCCAGGAACGACAGCCCCGTGACCAGCAGCAGCAGCGACGCGAAGACTCCGAGCAGGACGTACCAGGCGACGCTGCGCGTGCGCTGCATCAGTTCGAGACGGACGATGGTGCCCAGCCGCTGCGCGTTCACGCGGTGCCCTCCTCGTCGGTCGTCGTTGCGGGTGGTGTCGGCGGGGCGACGGGCGGCCCGGGGTCGGCTGCCGGCGCCGGCGGGACCGCCGCGGCCGGGGCGGGATGCGGAGCCCCGGGATCACCCGGCTCGGCGGGAGGCACTCCCCTGCCGAGGTCGAGGAAGGTGTGCTCGAGACTTCCCTGCGCGGCGGCGAACTCGGCCACCGCGACGTCGGCGGCGACGAGCGAGCGCAGCGCCGCAGCGGCGGCCTCGTCGGACTCGAACTCCACCACGACATCGCGCCGGTCGGTGCCGACGGCGGACGGGTCGAGTCCCAGCACTTCCGCGACTCGTGCGGCGGCGACGGATGCCTCGGCCCCCGCCACCCGCACCCGCCAGGGCCGCGCGCGGCGCGCGGCCGCTTCGACGCGACGGCTGTCGACGGTCGCGCCCTCGAGCAGGAAGACCGCGTCGTCGACGACTTCTTCGAGCTCGCTCAGGATGTGGCTGGACACCAGGATCGTGCGTCCCTCGGCGGCAAGACGGCGCAGGAGCACCCGCAGGTCGATGCGCGCCTGCGGGTCGAGTCCCGACGCAGGCTCGTCGAGGAGCAGCACCCGCGGGTCGTGCATGAGCGCGCGGGCGAGGCCGAGGCGCTGCTTCTGTCCACGCGAGAGCACCTTCGCGGCCGAGTCGGCCAGCGGGGTGAGCCCGACTTCGGCGAGGAGCGCCTCAGCCCGCACGGCGGCGTCGGGCTTCGACAGCCCGTAGAGCCGCCCGGTGATGACGAGAGTCTCGCGCGAGGTCAGCGACCCCCACGCACCGAGTGCGTCGGGCATCCAGCCGATGAGCGCACGCGCGGCATGCGGATCGGCGACCGGGTCGACGCCGTCGATGCGGATCGACCCGGCGTCCGGCGCGAGGAGCGAGGCGAGCATGAGCAGAAGGGTCGTCTTGCCCGAGCCGTTCGGCCCGACGAGACCCGTCACACGGCCGGCGTGCGCGTGCAGCGTCACACTCCGAACCGCCTGGATCTCACCGAATGCGCGACGGACTCCTTCGACGACGATGCCAGGGGAGGTCACGCCCTCACCCTAACCGGGGAGCGCTCTCCCAGTTCAGGAACCGAAGAACGCCACGCCGAGGTCGGGGTGGTCGACGAAGACGCCGTCGACTCCGGCATCCCGGATCGCCGCCCACTCGCCCTGCCAGTCACCGAACGCCGCCGGGCCGCCGCGACCGCGGAACTGCCCGATGAGGAAGCTGTTCTCGGGGCGACACGTCCAGGTGAAGACGCGCAGGCCGCGCTCGTGGGCATCGGCCACGACACTCGAGCTTCCCAGCCGTCCCAGCTTGTCGGGCGCGAGGATCATGCGTTTGTCGACGCTGATGCCGTCGACCCGTCCGGCGAGGCCGTCGAGTCCCGCCGGCGCCGCGGTCTGCCTGTAGGTCAGCGCCGCCTTGCCGTGCTGGGAGAGCAGGTCGAACGGCCGGCCTGCCGCCTCGAGCAGGTAGATGTACGACGCCCGGATGCCTCGTTCCTGAAGCCGGAACAGGACGGTCGACTCGAACGACTCGATGATGAGCGGCAGCTGCCCGTCCGCCCAGCCGGCCTCGCGCAGCTCGGCCTCGATCAGCTCGGCGATGTCCCATCCGACCGAGGCGAAGTAGGTGGCGTGCTTGATCTCGAGCACGACGCCGATCTCGCGCCCCTGGTCGAGTGCTGCCAGACGCACGAGGTCGAGCACGTCGCGCAGCCGGAGCACCGGCTGCTGGTCGTCGAAGCTCGCGCTCGACGCCCGCAGTTTCGGCAGCCGCTCGCGGCATCGAAGGGTCGACAGCTCGTCCCACGTGAAGTCCTCGGTGAACCAGCCGGTCAGCTCGGCGCCGTCGACGGTCTTGGTGGCGCGCCGGCTCTTGTACTCGAGCCGGTCGGCCACATCGGTCGTGCCCGAGATCTCGTTCTCATGGCGCACGACGAGAACCCCGTCGGACGAGACGACGATGTCGGGCTCCACCGCATCCACCCCGAACTCGAGCGCAAGGTCGTACGACGAGCGCGAGTGCTCGGGCCGGTACCCCGGCGCACCGCGATGACCGATCACGAGCGGAGTCCGGCGCGGCATGGGTCCACGCTACTTGGCGCGCCCCCCGGTCGTTGAGCGAGCGCAGCGAGACGAAACGCCTCACGTCGTTCATTCGACTTCCGGCGCGCTCGAAGCCTCCTCACAGCCCGGAAATCCCCGGCTTCGCACCGGACCGGATATCGTTGATCTACAGCACCGTGCTGTGCAACCTTGACTTGGAGTGTGAGAGCAGTGGCCCTCGACAACCCCGCGTTCAACAATCCGGCCTTCCAGGATTCGAAGGCCGCTCGCACCTACCCCGGGCGCCCCGGCCTGACCCCGCCGCCCGCGCAGACGCAGACCGCCTCGGCCCAGCACGCCGGAGTGGATGCCGCATCCCAGGCGCAGCTCGAGGGGATGTACGCCGCCCCTTCCGCCGGCGCCATCGAGACCGACCGCATGACGGTCGAAGACACCGTCTGGAAGACCGTCGGACTCTTCGCGATCCTGCTCGCGACCGCGGCCATCGGCTGGGTCTGGACCCTCGGCGGCCTCGACGCCACGCAGCCCAACCAGCTGTCGATCCTCCCGTGGGCGATCGGCGCGCTCGGCGGGCTCATCCTCGCGCTGGTCGTCATCTTCACCTCGCGCAAGAAGGTCCGGCCCGGCCTGATCTTCGCCTACGCGGCGTTCGAGGGTCTGTTCGTCGGCGGCATCTCGGCGTTCTTCGAGGTGCAGTGGCCGGGCATCGTCCTTCAGGCGACGCTCGCCACCTTCTCGGTGGTCGGCGTGACGCTCGCCCTCTTCGCGAGCGGCAAGATCCGCGCCTCGAAGCGGGCCACGAAGATCTTCCTCATAGCGATGGTCGGCTACCTCGTGTTCTCGCTGATCAACGTCATGCTGATGATCTTCACCCCGATCGACGGCTTCGGTCTGCTGAGCCAGAAGTTCATGGGCATCCCGCTCGGCCTCATCATCGGCGTCCTCGTCGTGATCATGGCCGCCTACTCGCTGGTGCTCGACTTCGACTCGATCCAGCAGGGTGTGCGCAACGGCGCTCCCCGCCAGCTGGCGTGGGTTGGCGCCTTCGGCATCATGGTGACCGTCGTGTGGCTGTACGTCGAGATCCTGCGCATGATCGCGATCGTGCGAGGCTCGAACTAGAAGTCGCAGAGACTCAAGAGGCCGTCCGGTTCGTCCGGGCGGCCTCTTCTTTGCCCCCGCGCCTGCACACCATCGGAGATCCTGCCCGACACGCCGGGCGGGGCGCGCACTGTCGGCGCGGCGGGCGCGGCATCCGATTCTGGCGTCGTTCTGCTGTGGGCGGAACGGCTCGCGCACGGGGAGCGAGGCGATTTATCGTGACCGCATGGCTGAGATCATCCCGCTGCCGACGAAGCCCGCACCGCGCTCGCCGCGCGAGCCCGAGCCGTTGTGGCGGGATGCCCTCGGCGATCAGCTGCGCCGGATCCGCCACCATCGCGGCGAGCGCCTCGCCGACACCGCCGAGCGTGCCGGCGTCTCTCCGCAGTACCTGTCCGAGATCGAACGCGGACTCAAGGAACCCTCGAGCGAGATGATCGCCGCCGTCGCCGGCGCCCTCGAGGTCACGCTCGTCGAGCTGACTGCGGCTGTGGCCGACGAGCTGCGCGAGCACGCGGCATCCCGCGCCGTCGTCGGTGTGCGCGCGGCCTACTCGCTCGCCGCCTGATCCTGTCCGCCGCGCAACCCCTGGCCGACGTCGGCGGCCGTCGATAGCGTGGGCGCGTGAGCCCAGCCCGCAAAGAGGAGTTCCTCGACGTCGACGGCCACGAGGTGCGCGTCTCGAGTCCCGACAAGATCGTCTTCCCCGAGCCCGGCCTCACCAAGCTCGACGTGGTGAACTACTACCTCGCCGTCGCCGAGGGCGCCCTGCGCGGAGCGGGCGGGCGTCCGATGGTGCTCAAGCGCTTCGTGAAGGGCATCGACCAAGAGGCGTTCTTCCAGAAGCGGGTGCCCGAGAACCACCCCGCGTTCGTCGACACCGCGACCCTGCACTATGCGCGCGGCACGTCCGCCGAAGAGGCGGTGATCCGGGATGCCGCGGGCTTGGCCTGGGTCGTGAATCTCGGATGCCTCGACCTCAACCCTCATCCCGTGCGCGCCGAAGACCTCGACCACCCCGACGAGCTGCGCATCGATCTCGACCCCATGCCGGGCGTCGACTGGTCGCAGATCGTCGACGTCGCGATGGTCGCGCGGGAGGTGCTCGACGACGTCGGTCTCGTCGGCTGGCCGAAGACGAGCGGGTCGCGCGGCCTCCACATCCTCGTGCGCATCGCACCGCACTGGGACTACAAGCAGGTCCGCCTCGCCGCGGAGACGCTGGCGCGCGAGGTCGAGAACCGGGCGCCCGGGCTCGCGACGGCGCGGTGGTGGAAGGAGGAGCGCGGCGAGAGCGTGTTCGTCGACTTCAACCAGAACGCCAAGGACCGCACCGTGGCATCCGCGTACTCGATCCGTCCCCTCCGGGATGCGCGCGTGTCGACCCCGATGGAGTGGGACGAGGTGGCGGTGCGTCGTCCCGAGGAGTTCACGGTCGCGACCGTGCTCGAGCGCTTCGCTGCGATCGGCGACCCGCACCGCGGGATCGACGAGGCGGTCGGCACACTCGACGGGCTGCTCGCGCTGGCAGACGAACTCGGTCCGGCAGAGAAGCCGCCGCGCGCGGGCGGGCCCGATGGACGACGACAGTCGACCATGCCGCTCATCGAGATCGCCCGCACCAAGACCAAGCCCGAGGCGCTCGAAGCGCTCGAGGAGTGGAAGGCGAGGCATCCGTCCGCGGTGTCGCTGCTGCACCCGGCCGACGTGCTCGTCGACGGCATGCGGGGGTCGAGCTCGCTCTGGTACCGCGTGCGGGTGAATCTGCAGCATGTGCCCGAAGGCCAGCGCCCACCGCAGGAGGAGCTGATCGCCGACTACGACCCGTGGGCCGGAAAGGTGTGGCCCGGGAGCGAAGCGGCCGGCTGACGTGCGGCGAGGCGCGAGAGGCCGTACTCGAAGGCCTCATCGACGTCTCCGCCGAGGCGGAAGGCGCCGGCCAGCTCCATGTTCACGAAGCCGGTCGCCCACGCGGTGAGCAGCCGCGCCTCGTCGAGAGCCTCCTCGTCGCCGACCGCCTCGCGCGCGGCGCGCAGCACCGGTTCGCTCGCGCGGGCCAGCGCGTCGGCGCTCCCCGCAACGGAGTACATGAGCCGGAACCCCTCGGGACGTGCGTGGGCGAAGGCACGATACGCACGCGCGAGGCCGGGGAGCGTTCCACCGGATGCCGCCAGCCGCGTGCCGAGATCCTCGACGGTGGCCTCGGCGACGAGCTGAAGAAGGGCGTCACGGTCTCTGACCCGCTTGTAGAGGGATGGGGCCCGCACGCCGACCCGGTCTGCGACGGCCTGCATGGTGACCTTCGCCGGACCGCCGAGCTCGAGCAGGTCACGGCCCGCGTCGACGATGGCAGCGAGTGACGTTCGATCTGGCGTCGGCATCGGCCCTCCTTGATGGCTATTGACTTAAGCTATCATAGCTACGTACCATAGCCGTCACAATCATCTGGAGGATCTCATGCGACTCGGACCGCACCTGCACCGCATCGGAAACGACATCGTCGCGGCCTACCTCGTCGTGACGCCCGAAGGCATCACCCTCGTCGACGCCGGCCTGCCTGGCCACTGGGACGACCTGACCGCCGAACTGTCGGCGATCGGGCGAACGCTCGACGACGTCAAGGGACTCATCCTCACCCACGGCGACAGCGACCACATCGGCTTCGCCGAGCGACTGCGACGCGAGAGCGGCGTTCCGGTCTACATCCACGCCGCCGACGCGCAACGAGCCAAGACCGGAGAGAAGCCCAAGACGCCGTTGGGGCCGATGCGCCTCGGTTCGACCGTCGGCTTCGCGGCGTACGCGGTCCGGAAGAAGAGCTACCGCACCGAGTACCTGACGGACGTCGTCGAGGTCGCCGACGGCGATGTGCTCGACCTGCCGGGGTCGCCGCGCATCATTGGCCTCCCCGGCCACTCGCCGGGGAGCATCGCGGTGCACGTCCCGATCGCCGAGGCGGTCTTCGTGGGCGACGCCCTCACGACCCGTCACGTGCTCACCGGACGCGCCGGCATGCAGCCCGCGCCGTTCACCGACGAGCCCGCGGACGCGCTCCAGTCGCTCGACCGTCTGGCCGGCGTCGACGCGGTGTGGGTGCTGCCCGGTCACGGCGCGCCCTGGAAGGGATCGCCCGACGACGTCGCCGCTGCCGTTCGCGCCGGCGCGTCCCCCCGCTGAGAGCGCTTCGACTCGCTCCGCTCGCTCGACGACCGGAGCGTCCCATCCCCCGATCGTTGAGCGAGCAGCGAAGCGACGAGACGAAACGCCACCACCGGCCGCGGGCCTCAGCGCTCGGTGAGCACGCGATCCGCGAGACCGTACGCCACGGCATCCGTCGCGGTGAAGACCCGGTCGCGGTCGGTGTCGGCGCGCAGCTGCGCCGGCTCCTTGCCCGTGTGGCGGGCGAGGATCGCCTCGACGTCTCCGCGCACGCGCACGAGCTCGTCGGCTTGCAGGATCAGGTCGGGGATCGCCCCGCGCCCCTGCGCCGCCGGCTGATGCAGCACGACTCTCGCGTGCGGCAGCACGGCCCGCTTGCCGGCCGCGCCGGCCGCGAGCATCACCGCGCCGACGCCGATGGCCTGCCCGACGACGGTGGTCGCGACATCCGGTCTCACGTGCTGCATGGTGTCGTAGACGGCGAGCATCGCCGCCGGGTCTCCGCCCTCGCAGTTGATGTAGAGCTGGATGTCCCGCTCCGGACTCTCCGCGTCGAGGTGCAGCAGCTGCGCGATGAGCGCATTCGCGACGCCGGCGTCGATGCCGGTGCCGAGGTACACGACGCGCTCGGCGAGCAGGTGCGAGTAGACGTCCATGATGCGGTCGCCGCGCGGGTGCTGCGCGACGACGTTCGGGATCGTGTACGAGCTCATGCCGCCACCTCCGCCGGCCCGACCCCGAGACCCGCGGGACGCCGCCGGCGCGGCACGACCTGCGCGAAGTCGTCGACGATGCCGTCGATGAAGCCGTAGTCGAGCGCCTCGGCCGCGGTGTACCACCGGTCGTGCAGGGAGTCCTCGAAGATCCGGTCGATGCTCTGCCCGGTGTCGGCGGCGATGAGGCCGAGGACGGTGTCGCGCATGTGGCGCAGGTCGTCGGCCTGCACCTCGACCTCGACCGCCGATCCTCCGATGCCGGCCGACCCCTGGTGCATGAGGATGCGCGCGTGCGGCAGCGCCCGCCGTTTTCCCTTCGCACCCGCCGAGAGGAGGAACTGCCCCGCGCTGCACGCAAGGCCGAGCGCGAGGGTCGCGACGTCGTTGGGAATGAGCCGCATCACGTCGCGGATCGCCAGCATCGAGGGAACCGAGCCCCCGGGCGAGTGAATCCACAGGGCGATGTCGGATGCCTCGTCCTCCGCTGCCAGCGCGAGCAGCTGCGTCGCGAGCAGCGTGCCGTTGTCGTCGTCGAGGGGGCCGTCGAGCACGAGCACGCGCTGGTGGAACAGCTCGCGTCGCGCCTCGGCCCCGAACATCGGGATCTTGCCTTCTTCAGCCATGACCCCAGCCTGCGTGCGGCCGCGGGTCGGGGCATCCGCTTCCGCCCACGGCGGCTCCGCCGTGGGCGGAGTGCGTACGCCTTTCGACTCTGGCGCTCGCTCAACGACCGGAGACGCGTCTCGACTCGCCCGACGACCGGAGACGCGTCTCGACTCGCCCGACGACCGCGGAGGCGCCCCGGTCGTTGAGCGAGGGAGCGAAGCGACCGAGACGAAACGCGGCCCGGCGGCGGCTCAGGCCCGGCGGGAGGGGGCGGCGAGCACGTCGTTCACGGCCTGTGCGAGCGCCGCCGTGACGCGATCCGGGTCGACCCGGCGGGCCATCTGCGCCGCCTCGCGCGAGAGACGGGCGTGCTCCTCGGGGTCGGCGATCACGCGCACGATCGCCGCCGCCAGAGCGGTCTCGTCGCCGTTGGGGACGAGCACTCCCCCGCCGCCGGCGAGGTGATCGCGGGGACCGTACGGCACGTCGTACGCGATGACGGGAGTCCCGCGCACCATCGCCTCGACGATCGCGAGCGCCTGCCCCTCGTACGCAGAGGTGGTGAGGAAGGCGGATGCCTCGTCCAGCACGCGCTCGGGATCATCGGTGATCCCGCGCAGGGCGACGTGGGCCGTGAGCCCCTCGGACTCGATGAGCTGCTGCAGCGCGTCGCGCTCGGCACCCGCGCCGTAGATGTCGAGCGTCGCGTGGGGCACCGACTCGAGCACGGCCCGGAACGCCCGGATCGCATGATCGACGCGCTTCCCCGGCGCGAGCCGGTTGAGCATGACCACGCGGCCGGCGACGCGCTCCGACCCCGGCACCACGCTCGACGCCGCCGGAACGCCGGCCGGGATGACGAGATGCACGCCCTCGTCGCCGAACCGTTCGATGACGTCCGATCGCTGCGCCTCACTCAGCCACAGCACGGCGTCGAAGCGCTCGGCCAGGCTGAACCAGCGGGTCCAGAGGGGGTTCAGCGGAGCATCCGGCGTGTGAGGCGGCTCGAGATGGATGGTGTGGATCGAATGGATCAGTCGCACACCCGGGTCGCTCCACCCGGCGATCAGCTCGCCGAGCTGGCGGGACTCGCAGATGACCACGACGGGCTTGCCGCCGTCGGCGGCCCGCAGCCCGTCGACCACGTGCGCCAGCCACGCGCGATACAGCGCGCCGAAGCCGGTCACGACCCCGGCGACGCGTCCGCCCGCCCCGTAGACCGCGACCGGAGCGGTGGTGATGTGCCAGTCGGGGTCGCCGTGGATCACCGGCAGCCCGACCATCGGGCGCCCCTCGCCGTCGGCGACGACGCGGTACTCGAGCGCCGGGTCGGGGTCGCCGGGCTCAGCCGCGTCGCGCAGCCAGGCGGCGGCTCCGCCGCGGGGATCGGATGCCTCGTCGAACAGGTTCCTCATGCGATCCACGCCCACGATCAGGTCGCGCTCGTCGAATGCCCTGCGGTGCCGCGCGTGGTCGGCGGCGGAGCCAGGGTCGAACGTGAGGATCAGCGGACCGCGGCCGCCGTGCACCCCGGCTGCTGCCATCTGGCGTGCACGCGAAAGGATGGCCATCGCGTATCCGCCGTCGTGATCGGGGATGAGCCTGCTCGAGAGGATCAGGTACTCGGCATCCGGGAACGTCGTCACTCCTTCATCCTCCCCCACTCCGCTTTCCTTCTCACCTGTCCAACACCTACCCCGCGCCGGAACGCCGGATGCCCCGAGCCCAAGGCCCGAGGCATCCGTCGACGATCACTCCCATTCGATGGTGCCCGGCGGCTTCGACGTGACATCGAGCACGACCCGGTTCACGTCGCGCACCTCGTTGGTGATGCGGTTGGAGATGCGGGCGAGCACGTCATAGGGCAGGCGCGTCCAGTCGGCGGTCATCGCGTCCTCGCTCGACACGGGCCGCAGCACGATGGGGTGGCCGTACGTGCGGCCGTCGCCCTGCACGCCCACCGATCGCACATCGGCGAGGAGCACGACGGGGCACTGCCAGATCTCGCCGTCGAGTCCCGCGCGGCTCAGCTCCTCGCGCGCAATGGCGTCGGCGTCACGCAGAATCTCGAGGCGGTCAGCGGTGACCTCACCGACGATCCGGATGCCGAGGCCGGGGCCCGGAAACGGCTGTCGCCCGACGATCACCTCGGGAAGGCCGAGTTCGCGCCCGATCGCGCGCACCTCGTCCTTGAAGAGCGTGCGGAGCGGTTCGACGAGCTCGAACTGCAGGTCCTCGGGGAGACCCCCCACGTTGTGGTGCGACTTGATGTTGGCGGTGCCGGTTCCGCCGCCCGACTCCACGACGTCGGGGTAGAGCGTCCCCTGCACGAGGTAGCGGATGGGCTCGCCGTCGGCGGCGGCCTCGGCGATGAGCGCCTTCTCGGCCTCCTCGAACGTGCGTATGAACTCGCGGCCGATGATCTTGCGCTTCTGCTCGGGGTCGCTCACGCCCGCGAGCGCCGTGAGGAAACGCTCACGCGCGTCGACCGTGACGAGCCGCACCCCGGTGGAGGCGACGTAGTCCTGCTCGACCTGCTCGCGCTCGCCCTTACGGAGCAGACCATGGTCGACGAAGATGCACACGAGCTGGTCGCCGACGGCCTTGTGCACGAGGGCCGCCGCAACCGCCGAGTCGACGCCGCCCGACAGTCCGCAGATCACGCGGCCGGTGCCGATCTGGGCGCGGATGCGCTCGACCTGCTCGGCGATGACGTTGCCGCTGTTCCAGTCGGCGGGAAGTCCGGCCGCCTTGTGGAGGAAGTTCTCGATGACCTGCTGGCCGTGATCGGAGTGCTTGACCTCGGGGTGCCACTGCACACCGTAGAAGCGCTTCTCGTCGCTGCCGAACGCGGCGACCGGCGTCGCCGAGGTCGAGGCGAGCACGTCGAAGCCCTCGGGCGCGCGTGAGACCTGGTCGCCGTGGCTCATCCATACGTTCTGGTCGACGGGCTGGCCGCCGAGGAGCACTCCGCCGTCACCGGTCACCGAGGCATCCGTCGCGCCGTACTCGCGCAGTCCGGTGTTGGCCACTTCGCCACCGAGCGCCTGCGCCATGACCTGGAAGCCGTAGCAGATGCCGAGCGTCGGCACCCCCAGGTCGAACACGCCCTCATCGAGCGACGGCGCGCCTTCTTCGTAGACCGACGACGGACCGCCCGACAGGATGATGCCGACGGGGTTCTTCGCCGCGATGTCGGACGCCGACGCGGTGTGCGGGACGATCTCGCTGTAGACGCCCGCCTCGCGCACGCGCCGCGCGATCAGCTGGGCGTACTGCGCCCCGAAGTCGACGACGAGGACGGGACGCTGGGAGGTTTCGGTCTGCTCGGTCAACGCTGGTTCTCCGTGGGGATCGCGTGGGTGAGGGTCGAGTGCGCGGCCTGCGAGTGCAGCTCGGCGTCTTCACGGCTCTTGAGATACGAGGTGACCTCGCGGCCGACCTTGGCCTCCATGAAGAACGACAGGAGCGGAATGATGCCGCCGAGGGCCAGCACGATGAACCGGCCGAACGGCCAGCGCATCAGGCTCCACACGCGGAAGCACGAGAACAGGTACACGACGTAGAACCAGCCGTGCGCCACCAGGATGAACAGCGACAGATTGAGCCCGTCGCCCGTCGAGGTCATCTCGCAGTCGTTCGTCATCGGAGCGAACAGCGACCACCATTCGCAGGTGGGGCCGGCGATCACGGGCGCGAACCACAGGAAGCCGCCCGAGCCGCCGAGGAAGAGCTCGACGTGGAGGGGCGTGTACTTCAGGATCATCTCGGCCACGAGCAGCAGCAGACCGATGCCCGTGATGATCGAGCAGACCTGGTAGAACTTCAGGGCTCCGCGGATCGCCGGGAAGGATGCGAGCTTCGGGGCGCGGGGCATGACCCCAGTCTACCCGCGGGATTCCGGGGTGATTTCCGGGCCGGATGCCGCGGCATCCGTCTCAGCGTCGACATCGCCATCGTCATCCTGGAGGTCTTCGACCTCCTTCTCCCACGCATCGCGCGCGAGGCGGTACCAGAGGTAGAACGCGAAGCCGGCGAAGATGGCCCATTCGGCGGCGTAGAAGATGTTGAGCCAGTTGACGGCGGATGCCTCGTCCGGCGCGGGTGACGAGATGTCGGTGAGAGGCGGCGGGGCCTCCTCCGACGCGATGTACTGCCGGTAGACGTTGAGCCCCGCGACATCGTGCCATTGGCCGAGCAGCGCGGCCGGTGACATGCGAGTGAGGGTCTGCGGGTCGGCGCCGCGCGGCGGCGGCACCGGTCCCTCATCGGAGATGAGGCGGCCGGTCACCTCGGTCGGCGTCTTGACCGGCGCCGCCGCGAGGCGGTCGTACTCCTCGACGGCGGATTCGGCCTCGTCGAGCGTGGCCGCCCAGCCGAGCGCCACGGCGACCGAGGTGGGCTCGTCCGTTCCCGCGACGCGGAGCTGCCCGGTCACCCAGTACCCCTCGACGTCGTCGTTGAACCGCGACGACACGACGATGAAGTCACCGGGCAGCCAGAAGCCCTCGACCGTGACGCGCTGTCCGACGAGCGGGCCGGAGAGGTACTCCCCCGGCTGCACGACGTCCTCGAGCGGCCGCACCTCCTCCGTCGCGCCCGGAGGCGGCGGATCGGTGTCGATCGCACGGCTCAGCTGCCACTGCCCCAGCCACGCGAACACGCCCGCGACGACGAGGCACAGCAGCAGCATCCCGATCCACTGCGGACGCAGCATCACCTCGCGCAGCGTCGGGGGGAAGACCTCGACGGGTTCAGCGCCCGCGGGCTGCGGACGTGTCGTCCCGCTTCGCTCGCTCACCGGCGGGCGCTCCTCGTCGGAGTCGGTCATCCCGCGCTGTAGGGCGCGACGACGACCTCGACCCGCTGGAACTCCTTGAGGTCGGAGTAACCGGTCGTGGCCATCGACTTTCGGAGCGCACCGATGAGGTTCGCGGTGCCGTCGGCGACCGGTGCGGGCCCGTAGAGGATCTCCTCGAGCGAGGCCACCTGATCGACCTTCACGCGTCGCCCGCGCGGCAGCTTGGAGTGGTGGGCTTCGGGGCCCCAATGGAAGCCCTGGCCCGGGGCATCCGTCGCCCGCGCCAGCGCCACCCCGAGCATGACCGCGTCGGCACCCATCGCGAGCGCCTTGACGATGTCGCCGGAGGTGCCCACACCGCCGTCGGCGATGACGTGCACGTAGCGTCCGCCCGACTCGTCGAGGTAGTCGCGGCGTGCGCCGGCGACGTCGGCGACGGCCGTCGCCATGGGCGCATGCAGGCCGAGGGTCGCACGGGTGGTGGACGCCGCGCCGCCTCCGAAGCCGACGAGCACTCCGGCCGCACCGGTGCGCATGAGGTGGAGGGCCGCCGTGTAGGTCGCCGCGCCTCCGACGATGACGGGAACGTCGAGGTCGTAGATGAACTTCTTGAGGTTCAGCGGCTGGTCGACGCTCGAGACGTGCTCGGCCGACACGGTGGTGCCGCGGATGACGAACAGGTCCACGCCCGCCGCGACGACGGTCTCGTAGAGCTCCTGCGTGCGCTGCGGGGTGAGCGCGCCGGCGACGGTGACGCCCGCCGCGCGGATCTCGGCGAGCCGGTCGCGCACGAGTTCGGGCTTGATGGGCTCGGCGTAGAGCTCCTGCATGCGACGGGTCGCGGCGGCCTTCTCGAGACCGGCGATCTCGGCGAGGAGCGGCGTCGGGTCGTCGTAGCGGGTCCACAGGCCTTCGAGGTCGAGAACGCCGAGGCCGCCCAGCTGGCCGAGCATGATCGCCGTCTGCGGGCTGACCACCGAGTCCATCGGCGCGCCGATCACGGGGATGTCGAAGCTGAACGCATCGATCGTCCACGTCGTCGAGACGTCCTCGGGGTTGCGCGTGCGCCGCGAGGGCACGACCGCGATGTCGTCGAACGTGTACGCGCGGCGTGCGCGCTTCGCGCGGCCGAGTTCGATGTCCATGCTCACGTCTCCCAGCCTACCCGCCGGGGTCCCGCGGCCTGGATCCGCCGGGTCCCGCGGTGCCAGGCGGCCCGAACTTCGCAGAATCGCGCGAATCTCGCAGAATCTTCCGGTGTCCGGTGCGACGAGCGTCACATTCTGCGAAGTTCGTGGAGCGGATGCCTCGGCCGCCGCCCCGGTCGTTGAGCGGGCGAGCACAGCGAGCGAGGCGAAACGCGCCACCTCGGGCGCGGAGCCGTTCCGTCTCGCTGCGCTGGCTCAACGCCCGAGGCCGGTCACCGCTCGCGCGCGACCCGGCCCTCGTCCCACACCGGGGCGCTCGATTCGACGACCTGGCCGTCCGCGCCGAAGACGAGGAAACGGTCGAACGATCTCGCGAGCCAGCGGTCATGCGTGACGGCGAGCACGGTCCCCTCGAACCGGGCGAGGGCGTCCTGGAGCGCCTCGGCCGACACGAGGTCGAGGTTGTCGGTCGGCTCGTCGAGGAGCAGCAGCGTTGCTCCGGAGAGCTCGAGCAGCAGGATCTGGAACCGCGCCTGCTGGCCACCCGAGAGCGCGTCGAACGTCTGCTCGGCCTGCGCGACCAGTCCGTACCGGTCCAGGGCCGAGCTCGCAGCATCGCGGGGCAGCCCGGCGCGGGCATCCTCTCCCCGGTGCAGGATGTCGAGCAGCGTTCGGCCGGTGAACTCCGGGTGCCGGTGCGTCTGCGCGAACCAGCCCGGCACCACCCGCGCACCGAGGATCGCCCGGCCGTTGTGCGCGACCGGGTCGAGGGAAGCGCCCGTGCTCGTGAGGTGTCCGAGGCGCCCGTCGGGATCGGTGCCGCCGCGTGCGAGGAGGCGCAGGAAGTGGGACTTGCCCGACCCGTTCGACCCGAGCACGGCGACGCGGTCGCCGAACCACACCTCGAGGTCGAAGGGACGCATGAGCCCCGTGAGCTCCAGCCGTTCGGCGACGACCGCACGACGGCCCGTGCGGGCGCCCCGCAGACGCACGTCGAGGTCCTGCTCCTTGGGACGCTCCTGCGGCGGACCGGCCTCCTCGAACTTGCGCAGCCGCGTCTGTGCGGCACGGTAGCGCGAGGCGAAGCCGTCGTTGGCCGCGGCCTTCACCTTGAGCGTCGCGACGAGGTCCTTGAGCTTGACGTGCTGCTCGTCCCAGCGCCGCCGGAGCTCATCGAGCCGTGCCATGCGGTCGTCGCGAGCCCGGTGATACGTGCCGAACCCGCCCCCGTGCACCCACGCGGTGCTCCCGGCGCCGCCGACCTCGAGCGTCACGATGCGGTCGGCTGCGCGCGCCAGCAGCTCACGGTCGTGCGACACGAGCAGCACCGTCTTCGGGGTCTCGCGGAGGCGCTCCTCGAGCCACCGCTTGCCCGGCACGTCGAGGTAGTTGTCGGGCTCGTCCAGCAGGAGGACCTGATCCGGACCGCGCAGCAGCGCCTCCAGCGCGAGCCGCTTCTGCTCCCCTCCCGACAGCGTCGCCAGTTCCCGGAAGCGCGCACGCGAGAAGGGGATGCCGAGCGCGGCGATCGTGCACGTGTCCCACACCGTCTCGTACTCGTAGCCGCCTGCTTCGGCGTAGTCGGCGAGCGCGGCGGCATAGCGCATCTGGATGTCGAGGTCGTCGTGCTCGATGATCGCCGCTTCGGCGTCCTCGAGCTCTCGCGCCGACCGGCTCACGCGGTCGGGCGCGACCGAGATCAGCAGGTCGTGCACGGTCTGCCCCGCCCCGCCGTGCCCGACGAACTGGTCCATCACACCCAGACCGCCGTCGATCGACACCACGCCCCCGTGCGCAGCAGTCTCCCCGCGGATGATCCTCAGCAGAGTGGTCTTGCCCGCGCCGTTCTGCCCGATGAGCGCCGTCGTCGAGCCCTCGCCCACGCGGAACGACACCTCGTCGAGGAGCGGCCGGCCGTCCGGCAGCGCGTACGAGACGCCGGCGATGTCGATGTACCCCACGGTCTTCCCTGTCTGCTCCGCGCGCTTCGGTCACCGTCGGGGAGCCGACCAGCCTATCGGTGGTCGAGGCGTTTCCTCCCGCCGCTTCGCTCCTCGCTCAGCGGACGCCACGCCTCGGTCGTCGATCGAGGGAGGCGAGACGAAACGCGGCTCAGGCGGCGGGGGCGGCGTAGCGGCCGGACTTGATGGCGCGGGCACGGGCCTTGGCGGCCTCCTCCTGGCGGTTCTTGGGCGGAGCGACCGCGACGAGATCGTCGAGCAGGTGCTGGGTGACGTGCGTGATCTCGTGGACAGCCCGGTCGAAGGCCTCTTGATTCGCCTTGGAGGGCTTGGTGGTTCCCGCGATCTTGCGCACGTACTGGAGCGCCGCGGCGTGCACCTCGTCGGACGACGCAGCGGGCTCGAAGTTGTGAAGCGTGTGGATGTTGCGGCACATGTCCCCGACGATACGCCGGGCCGAGGCATCCGTCAGCCCTGCGGTCCGCGTCTCACCAGCGCTCGTCGCCACGCGGGACGAGGTCGAGCACGTGCGGCAGCTCGGTCGGGAAGCAGGAGCGGAAGAGCTCGGTGATCTGGGGGTCTGAGCCGTAGTCATCGACGAGCCGCAGCCCGATCATCGTGCTGATGAGCATGCCTTCAGCCATGAAGGCGCGCGCCTCGTCGGCCTCGAGACCCAGCTCGTCACGGAAGAACCGCCACACGGCGGCGAACCCTCGCCGAGCGGACGGGCCGATGACGGAGTGGCTGCCCATGAGGTAGGCGTTCGCGAGCGTCTGATGCAGGCCGCGGACCTGGAGCAGGTCGACGTATGCCTGGCCGATCCGTGCGCCGGCGTCCTCGGCGTCGCCCGCGGCGAGGGCGGCGCGGAACGCCGCGAGCATGCGGGCCAGCGCATCCTCGATCGCGGCGAGGAAGAGGTTCTCCTTCGAGCCGAACAGCCGCACGACGTAGGGCTGGCTGACGCCGGCCGCGCGTGCGACATCATCGGTCGTCGCGCCCTCGTACCCTCGGGCGCCGAAGACGGCGAGCGCCGCCGCGAGGATCTGCACGCGGCGCTCGTCGGACGACAGCCGCCGCGCAGGGGCCGCGGGATCGATGACGTCGGCGGCGCGGGGAGTGCTCATGCCGAAAGGTTATCAGCGAATGACTTGACTTTGTAATCAGTGAATTACTACATTGACTTCCAGCAAGTAATCATCCAATTACTACCGGAGACTTCCATGGCTCTCGACATCGCCTCCTCCCGACCGGAGACCCTCCCCCGCCGCTCGCGCCCGTTCGCCCTGATCCTCGCCGCCGCATCCCTCCCGATGTTCATGGCCACGCTCGACAACCTCGTCATGACCAACGCCCTGCCGGTGCTGCACGCGCAGATGGGCGCCTCCGTCGCAGAGCTGCAGTGGTTCGTCAACGCGTACACCCTCTCGTTCGCCGGAGCGATCCTCATCGCCTCGGCGCTCGGCGACCGGTTCGGCCGGCGGACCGTCTTCGCGATCGGCATCGCCGTCTTCGGCATCGGGTCAGTGCTCGCCGCGCTCAGCACCGATCCCGGTCAGCTCATCGCCGCGCGTGCGCTGCAGGGCCTCGGCGGAGCCGCGGTGATGCCGCTTTCGCTCGCGCTGCTGAGCGGTGCCGTGACCCCAGCCCGCCGCCCGCTCGCGATCGGCATCTGGGGAGGCATCTCGGGTCTGGGCGTCGCCGTCGGGCCGCTCGTGGGCGGCGCGATCATGGAGGGCTGGGACTGGCAGGCGATCTTCTGGATCAATGTTCCGGTCGCGATCGTGGCGATCCCGCTCGCGCTCCTCGTGCTGCGCAACGACTTCGGCGCCCGCGCCCGCATCGACGTGCCCGGTGCGATCCTCGCGGCGGCCGGAGTGCTCGCCCTCGTGCATGCCATCGTCCGCGGCAACGACGACGGCTGGGACTCGATCGGGGTGATCGCCGAACTCGTCCTCGGCGGACTCCTCGTCGTCGCGTTCGTCGCATGGCAGGCCCGCACGGCGGCGCCGCTGGTGCCGCTGCGCCTCTTCCGCGATCGCTCGTTCTCGGTGACGAACGTGATCGGCTTCGCGTTCAGCTTCGGCACGTTCGGATCCGTGTTCATCCTCATCCAGTACCTGCAGGTCGTTCAGGGGTCCACGCCGTTCGAGGCTGCACTGCAGACGACCCCCTGGACGCTGGCCCCGATGTTCGTCGCGCCGATCGCCGGGTTCCTCGCCCCGCGCGTGGGCACGCGTGCATTGATGGTGGTCGGACTCGCCCTGCAGGCGGTGGCTCTCGCATGGATCGCGGCGATCATGTCGCCCGACACCGCCTACGCGTCGCTCGTCGTGCCCTTCCTCATGGCCGGCATCGGCATGGCCCTGGTGTTCGCGCCGTCGGCCACGGCGCTGCTGGCCACCCTGGGCCTCGTCGACCACGCGAAGGCATCCGGCGTGAACTCGACCGTCCGCGAGCTCGGCGTGGCCCTGGGCACGGCGGTCATGACGGCGATGTTCGTCGGAGCGGGCGGTGCACTCACGCCCGACCTCTACGTCGACGCAGCCCGCCCCGCCGTCTTCACCGGTGCTGCAGTGCTCCTCGCCGCGACCCTCGTGTCGGTGCTGCTGCCCGCGGGTCGAGCCGAAAAGGCGACGGATGCCGCGGCCCCGGCCGAGACGGACGAGAAGGCGCGGCTGCAGCCGGTCGGCTGAGATCCGTCGCAAGGGCGGCGGACGCGGCATCCGTGTCCGCCGCCGCCGATCTCACGTGGCGGAGCCCTCCCGGTCGACGCGGTGACATGCGGGAGCTCGAACGCACGGATCTCGCAGAATCGCGCACGAAAGCGCGCACTGCGGACACCGAGAACCCCGCGCTGACCGCGTCGTCGCGATGAGCGATTCCACCGCGCTCGGCCAGCCATCGATGCAGGTCGTCGAGAGTCCTCCGCTGCCCCATGCGAAGAGCCTGGTCTCAGCGGGCCGAGTCGGACGTCGTCCCCTCGACCGCCTGTGCACATCGCGCTCGCATCCTGAGCTGTGCAGGAGGCCGCGCTGGCTGCACGAGCCTCGCAGATACGCCCCGTGATCGCATGGATCCGGCGAGATTCTGCGAGCTTGGCGCGATTCTGCGAGGTTGGTGACGAAAGGGGAGCGGATGCCTCGGCATCCGCTCCCCTTGTCGACCTGTGCGGGTCAGCGCTTGTAGTTGGGCGCCTCGACGACGATCTGGACGTCGTGCGGGTGGGACTCCTTGAGCCCCGCCGCCGTGATGCGGACGAACTTGCCCTTGGCCTTGAGCTCTTCGATCGTGCGCGCGCCGACGTAGAACATCGACTGGCGCAGGCCGCCGACCAGCTGATACGCCACCGCCGAGACGGGGCCGCGGTAGGCGACCTGACCCTCGATGCCCTCGGGGATCAGCTTGTCGTCGCTGGGGACGTCCGCCTGGAAGTAGCGGTCCTTGGAGTAGGAGGTCTTCTTGCCGCGGGTCTGCAGCGCGCCGAGCGAACCCATGCCGCGGTACTGCTTGAACTGCTTGCCGCCCTGGAAGACGATCTCGCCCGGCGACTCGTCGGTGCCGGCGAGCAGCGAGCCGAGCATGACGGTGTCAGCGCCGGCCACGAGTGCCTTGGCGATGTCGCCCGAGTACTGCAGGCCGCCGTCGGCGATGATCGGCACTCCGGCCTCGCGCGCCGCGAGCGACGCCTCGTAGATCGCGGTGACCTGCGGCACTCCGACGCCGGCGACGACGCGCGTGGTGCAGATCGACCCCGGCCCGACACCCACCTTCACGGCGTCCACACCGGCGTCGATGAGCGCCTGCGCGCCCTCGCGCGTCGCGACGTTGCCGCCGATCACGTCGATGTGGGCGAACGACTCGTCGGCCTTCAGACGCTTCACCATGTCGATGACGCCGGCCGACTGGCCGTTCGCCGTGTCGACGACGATGACGTCGACGCCCGCGTCGCGGAGGGCGACGGCACGCTCCCACGCGTCGCCGAAGAAGCCGATGGCGGCGCCGACGCGCAGTCGGCCCTGGTCGTCCTTGGTCGCGAGCGGGTACTTCTCGCTCTTGTCGAAGTCCTTGATGGTGATGAGGCCCGCGAGCATGCCCTCATCGTCGATGAGCGGCAGCTTCTCGACGCGGTGCTGCGCGAAGAGCGAGATGACCTCGCCGGCGCTGATGCCGACGCGGCCGGTGACGAGATCCTTGCTCGTCATGACGTCGCGCACCTTCGTCGTCTGGCGCTCGAAGCCCGACACGAAGCGCATGTCGCGGTTGGTCACGATGCCGACGAGGCGACCCTCGCCGTCGACGACCGGGAGGCCCGAGATGCGGTAGGTCGCGCACAGCGAGTCGACCTCTTCGATGGTCGCGTCGGGCGTCGTCGTGATCGGGTCGGTGATCATGCCCGACTCGCTGCGCTTGACCCGGTCGACCATCGAGGCCTGCTCCTCGATGGAGAGGTTGCGGTGGATGATGCCGAGACCGCCCTCGCGAGCGATCGCGATCGCGAGGCGCGCCTCGGTGACGGTGTCCATGGCCGCCGACAGGAGCGGCGTCGCGACGGTGATGCGCCGGGTGACCCGCGACGAGGTATCGGCTTCGCTCGGGATGACATCGGTGTGCCCGGGCAGCAGCAGGATGTCGTCGTACGTCAGTCCGACGAAGCCGAAGGGGTCGTTGTGCTCCATGGGTTCTCCTGCGCTCGCGGCGCGTTTCTCGGGGTGGACGACGACGGCCGGTGCGCGGGGACGCTCCGTACTCGATTCTAAGCGCCGTGCGACCCCGTTTGTTCCCGGCCAGCGGGCTCCCGCGGCCCGCTGCGCATTCCGATTCGGTACCGGCGCCCGGGGATGAGTAGGCGAAACACTGCGGACACATTACAGTCGTAGCGTCGTTCATCACGGCCGATGCGACCCGACTGCAATCGGTGCGCGTGGTGCCGCCGACTGGAGGTTCTGTGGGTCCTACGACTGTGATCGCGAGGAGATACGCCCGAGGGGCGGTCATCCTCGTCGGAGTGCTGATGGCTGCGGCGCTGATGCTGCTCGCCTCGCCCGCCGGCGCGCATGCGTCCGCCGAAGCGCCGGACACCCCGGGGGGTGATCAAGAGCAGACCGACTTCTACTTCGGCGGCATCATCACATTCGACGGCGAACCCGTCGCGGGCGTCACGATGCAGATCGAGGGCAACGGCTTCGAGGCGGAGACCGTGACCGACGACG
The DNA here is from genome assembly GCF_012847295.1 of Microbacterium sp. MF43. Taxonomy (GTDB): domain Bacteria; phylum Actinomycetota; class Actinomycetes; order Actinomycetales; family Microbacteriaceae; genus Microbacterium. The sequence continues at coordinate 349,416 of NZ_JABBDY010000001.1, read as the reverse complement.
AGGGCAAGTGGCGTCTGTACGTCCCCGAGAAAGAGGAGTACGTCCTCACGGTCGACGAGGACACCCTCCCCGACGGCGTGATCGTCGACCCCGAGCAGCTCCCCGAGGGGATCGAGCCCAAGTCCGGCACGACCGCCTCGTTCGACGTCGCCTTCGGCGCCACGGGCACGAAGATCGTCAACCTCTTCCTCGGCGAGGGTGAGCGCGTGACGACGTCGTTCTGGGACCAGTTCGCCGAGCGCCTCATCAGCGGCATCAACTTCGGCCTACTCCTCGCCCTCGCCGCGGTCGGCGTCTCGCTGATCTTCGGCACGACGGGCCTCACCAACTTCGCGCACGCCGAGATGCTGACCTTCGGCGCCGTGGTGGCGCTCGTGTTCGGCGTCAACTTCGGACTGCCGATGTGGATCGTGATCCCGATCGTGATCCTCGCCGGCGCCGCGTTCGGATGGTCGCTGGACGCCGGACTGTGGAAGCCGCTGCGCCGAAAGGGCCTGGGCCTGGTTCAGCTGATGATCGTGAGCATCGGTCTGTCGCTCGCGATCCGCTACACCTTCCAGTTCTTCATCGGCGGTGCCACGTACCAGCTGCCGGGCGCCGGCGCCGCGCGCGACATCCGCGTGGGCCCGATCGCGGTGTCATGGATCGACGTCGTGTCCATGGGCATCTCGATCCTGCTGCTGCTCGCGGTGGCCTACTGGCTGCTGCGCACACGGATCGGCAAGGCGACGCGAGCGATCTCCGACAACCCCGGCCTCGCCGCGGCATCCGGCATCAACGTCGACCGCGTGATCCGCATCGTGTGGGTCCTGTCGGCCTCCCTCGCCGCCGTGGCCGGTGTGCTGTGGGCCTACTTCCGCCCCGGCGTGAAGTGGGACATGGGCGTCCAGGTGCTCCTCCTCATCTTCGCCGCCGTCACCCTCGGCGGCCTCGGAACCGCGTTCGGAGCCCTGATCGGCTCGCTGATCGTCGGCATCCTGGTCGAGCTCTCGACCCTGCTGGGCATCCCGCCGGACATGAAGTACGTCGGTGCGCTCGCGGTCCTGATCGTCATCCTCCTGGTGAGGCCGCAAGGCCTCCTGGGTCGTAAAGAGAGGCTGGGCTAGGCCATGGATTGGGGACAGATTCTCAACAACACGGCTTACTGGCTGTTCAGCCCTGAGACGATCGCGTACGCCCTCGCGGCGACCGGTCTCGCGGTGCACTTCGGCTATGCGGGCCTGCTCAACTTCGGTATGGCGGGCTTCATGGCCCTCGGCGCCTACGGCTACGCCATCTCGATCCTCACGTTCGGGTGGCCCTGGTGGGTGGGCATCATCGTCGGATGCCTCGCCTCGGTGGTCTTCGCGATCATCCTCGGTATTCCGACACTGCGGCTGCGCGCCGACTACCTCGCCATCGTGACCATCGCGGCGGCGGAGATCGTGCGCCTCGCGCTCACGACGCAGCTCTTCGACGAGTGGACGAACTCCGCCGACGGACTCGGCGGCTACCACGCCGGATTCCGCGCGGCGAATCCGTTCCCCGAGGGGACCTACGGGTTCGGTCCGTGGACCTGGACGGCCGATCAGCTGTGGGTGCGCGTGTTCGGCATCATCCTGCTGGCGATCGCCGTCTACCTCGTGTGGGCGCTCATGCGCAGCCCGTGGGGCCGCGTGCTCAAGGGCATCCGCGAGGACGAGGACGCCGTGCGCTCGCTCGGCAAGAACGTGTTCGCCTACAAGATGCAGGCGCTCATCATCGGTGGCGTCTTCGGTGCCCTCGGCGGCGTGGTCTTCGCGCTCCCGTCGGCGGTGGTCCCGGCGACGTACACGACCTCGCTCACGTTCTTCATCTGGACGATCCTGCTGCTCGGCGGCGCGGCGACCGTGTTCGGTCCCGTCGTCGGCTCGGTGATCTTCTGGGTGATCATGGGCTTCCTCGGAAACGTGCTCCCGGCGCTGGCGAACTCGGGCGTGCTGCCCATCTCGTCGGTGCAGGCGGGCACGCTCCGCTTCATCCTCGTGGGTGTCGCGCTCATGCTGATCGTGATCTTCCGCCCGCAGGGCATCTTCGGCAACAAGAGGGAGCTGACCTTTGTCAAGTAACAGCACTCCCGAGCCCGTGACGCCGGGCGGCGCGACGCCGCCCGCCTCCGGCTCCACGCCCACCACCGGCGCGGTCACGACCGCGACCGGGAGCATCCGTCGCCCCAAGACGACCGGGCTCGCCAAGGGCGACCCTGTCCCCGGGGTGGCAAAGAACGACCCGATCATGATCATCGACAACGTCACCCGCCGCTTCGGCGGCCTGACGGCCGTCGATGTGGATCACCTCGAGATCCCCCGGGGCGCCATCACCGCTCTCATCGGCCCCAACGGCGCGGGCAAGACCACGCTGTTCAACCTGCTGTGCGGCTTCGACAAGCCCAACTCGGGCACGTGGTCGTTCGACGGCAAGAACCTGTCGGGGATCCCCTCGTTCAAGGTCGCCCGCATGGGCCAGGTGCGCACGTTCCAGCTCACCAAGGCCCTGTCGCTGCTCACGGTGCTCGAGAACATGAAGCTCGGTGCGACGTCGCAGAAGGGTGAGCGCCTGTGGGCGAGCATCATCCCCTCCGTGTGGCGCAAGCAGGACAACGCCAACGAAGAGAAGGCGATGGAGCTGCTCAAGCGCTTCAAGCTGGACGCGAAGTCCGACGACTACGCGGCGTCGCTCTCGGGCGGTCAGCGCAAGCTCCTCGAGATGGCGCGCGCCCTCATGAGCGATCCGACGCTCGTCATGCTCGACGAGCCGATGGCCGGCGTGAACCCCGCACTCACGGAATCGCTCCTCGACCACATCCTCGACCTGAAGGACCTCGGCATGACCGTGCTCTTCGTCGAGCACGACATGCACATGGTCCGTCACATCGCGGACTGGGTCGTGGTGATGGCAGAGGGCCGTGTGGTCGCCGAGGGTCCGCCCGAGACGGTCATGCAGGACGCGGCGGTCATCGACGCCTATCTGGGCAGCCACCAGGACGTCGACCTCGGCGTCGTGACGGGCCGCATCGCGGGCGAGCTCGACAGCTCCGCCGTCGAGCTGCTGGAAGAGATCAAGGAGGCCGAGGAGGCCTCGATCGCCGAAGCCGAGGAGGAGAGCAAGTGACCGACGCTTCGAATGCCGAGGCGGTGCCTGCGGGCGCGGGTGCGGCGCCCGGGAGCGGGCGCACGCCGGGCGCGACGGCTCCCGCGGCCGACGCCGCGCGCGTGGAGGGGATGAAGACCGACGAGGTCGTCGTCGAGGTCACCGACCTCTACGCGGGATACCTGCCCGGCATCAACATCATCAACGGCGCCAACCTCGTCGCCCACAAGGGCGAGCTGATCGGCATCATCGGGCCGAACGGCGCCGGCAAGTCGACGCTGCTGAAGGCGATCTTCGGCATGGTGAAGGTCCGGTCCGGATCGATCACCGTGAACGGCGAGAGCGTGGTCGGCCTGAAGTCCGACAGGCTCGTGAGCCGGGGCGTGGGTTTCGTCCCCCAGACGAACAACGTCTTCCCGTCGCTCACCATCGAGGAGAACCTGCAGATGGGGCTCTACCAGGCCCCCAAGCAGTACGCCGAGCGTCTGGACTTCGTGACGGGCATCTTCGCCGAGCTGGGCAAGCGCCTCAAGCAGCGCGCCGGCTCGCTCTCCGGCGGCGAGCGCCAGATGGTCGCGATGTCGCGCGCGCTCATGATGGACCCGGCCGTGCTGCTCCTCGACGAGCCGTCGGCCGGTCTGTCGCCGGTGCGTCAGGACGACGCCTTCATCCGCGTCTCCGACATCAACAAGGCGGGCGTGACGACGATCATGGTCGAGCAGAACGCGCGCCGCTGCCTGCAGATCTGCGACCGCGGGTACGTCCTCGACCAGGGCCGCGACGCCTACGAGGGCTCCGGTCGCGATCTGCTCAACGACCCGAAGGTCATCGGGCTCTACCTCGGCACGCTGGGCACCGAGGGCGGCCACTGACCCACGACAGCAGAAGCGGGGGACGGATGCCGAGGCATCCGTCCCCCGCTTGTTTCGGTCCCGCCTGTTCGACAGCGGATTCACGGCTGGCTCGGAGGCACCGGCCCCACACTTGACCCATGTTCAGGTTCGTGAGGGCGATCAAGCGCGGCGAGCATCGCGTCGCACCGACCACGTGGGCCGCAGCGATCACGGCCGCGGTGTACACGGTCGTGCCGCTCGATCTCATTCCCGAGCTGGTCCTCGGTCCGCTGGGCCTGGCCGACGACGCGGGGATCTGGACGATCTTCGCGGTGCTGTCCACGCGCGAGTACGCGCGCTGGCGGGCCGGCCTCACGGCGAAGTAGCGCCCGACGCGCACCCCAGGACGACGAAAGGGCCCCGGAGCGATCCGGGGCCCTTCCTTGCGAGTCGGCTCAGCCGATGCGCGTGTTCAGGTTGTCGTCGCCGTACTCGAAGACGCCGATGGTCGCCTCGGTCGGGTCACCGTTCTCGTCGAACGTGATCGGGCCGGAGTGGCCGTCGTAGTCCGCCTGGCCGCCGCTGAGGATGATCTCAGCGCAGTCCGCGTACGAGTCGCACTTCTCGCCGCCGTCGGTGCCGCCGGAGACCTCCTGCAGCTTCGCTGCCACGTCGGCCGCGTCGGTGGAGTTGGCCGCGAGCGATGCGAGCGCGAGCAGGATGACCGCGTCGTAGGACTCGTTGGCGTACGAGAAGTCGGTGAGCTCGGAGTTGCCCTCGCCCGTCCACCACTCGTTGAGCTCATCCTGGAAACCGGTGTCGGCCTCCATCGGGCCGGCAGGCGTGGTGCCCTTGGCGCCGGCCATGCTCGCCTCGGCGGGCCACTTGTCGTCCGAACCGAAGTTCTTCAGGTTGCCGTCGACCAGGTACAGCTGGTCGGCCGGGTAACCTGCGGCGAGGAGGGCCGGACCGATGGTGTAGATCTCGTCGAACGTGATCAGCACGATGGCGTCGGGGTTCGAGGCCATCAGGGCGCCGATCTGCGCGTCGAACGAGGTGTCACCGGTGTTGTACGACTGCTCCTCGACGATCGTGCCGCCGGCGCCGGTGAAGGTCTCCTGGAAGACCTCGTTCAGGCCGGTGCCGTACGAGTCGTTGAGGTACAGGACGGCGACGTTCTGGTGGCCGTCTTCGGCGACCAGGTTGCCGAGGACCTCGCCCTGGAGCGTGTCGGACGGAGCCGTGCGCCAGTAGAGGCCGTTGTCGTCCCAGGACGTGAAGTCCAGCGACGTGTTGGCCGGCGAGAACACGATGATGCCGGCTGCGACGGCGTCATCGAGGAACAGCTTGGTCACGCCCGAGGACGCGGCGCCGATCGCGGCAGTCACGCCCTCCGAGATGAGGGTCTGGATCGTGGTCGCGTAGGCCTTGTTGTCGGTGTCGCCCGAGTCACCCCACACGATGTCGTCGATCGTCAGGCCGGTGTCTTCGGCCGCGTCGTTGACGTGCTGGGCTGCCAGGCCGACGCCTGCTTCCTCCGGCGGTCCGAGGAACGACAGGTTGCCCGTCTGGGGCAGGATCGTGCCGATCTTCAGGGTGAGGTCGCGCTCCTCGGTGGGAGGCGCGCTGGTCTCGCCGGCCGTTCCGCCACCGGCGCAGCCGGCGAGGACGAGGGCGCTGGCGCCGGCGAGCGCAACGACGCCCGCGAGGGTCGACGTGCGCGAGCGGGTGAAGACGCTCATGTTGCTCCTTGCTGTGATGAACGACGGGCACGGCTTCAGGAGCCGACCCAGTGTCCCTAACCTAACCATCGGGAGCGCTTCGCAATGTTGCCATTCGTTAACGATGTGTAACGCCTCGAGATCGCTTCCGCCGCCGGTCTTCCGGGTTCGTGCGGACGACACGGACCGGGAATACCCCAGCCCGGTATAGGCTTGTCTCGTTCGTACCCCTATGGGGTATCCAGCGTATTCATCTCGAGAGAGGCGACATCATGACCCAGACGGCCGAGTACAAGGTCACCGGAATGAGCTGCGGACACTGCGAGGCGTCCGTCCGCGGCGAGGTCTCGAAGATCGCGGGCGTCGAGGCCATCACCGTCGACGCGAAGTCCGGCACGCTCATCGTCGGCTCGACTGCTCCGGTCGCCGATGCGGACGTCGTCGCCGCTGTCGACGAGGCCGGGTACGAGGCGGTGCGCGTCTGATGGAGGCGACGCCGGCACCGGGCGCCCGCATCGAGCTCGAGATCGGGGGCATGACCTGCGCGTCGTGCGCCGCCCGCATCGAGAAGCGCCTCAACCGGCTCGACGGGGTCGAGGCCTCCGTCAACTACGCCACCGAGAAGGCGACGGTCATGGCGCCGCCTCACTTCGACCCGAGCGACCTGATCGCCGAGGTCGAGAAGATCGGGTACACAGCCGTTCTCCCCCAGCCGCCCGAGCCGCAGGCGCCCGAGCACGACCACGACGTCAGCGACCGTGAGATCGAGGGACTGCGCCAGCGGCTGATCGGCTCGATCGTGCTCTCGGTCCCGGTGATCCTCCTGTCGATGATCCCCGCCCTGCAGTTCACCTCCTGGCAGTGGGCATCGCTCGCCCTCGCTGCTCCGGTCGTGGTGTGGGGCGCGTGGCCCTTCCACCGGGCGGCCTGGATCAACCTCCGTCACGGCGCCGCGACGATGGACACCCTCATCTCCCTGGGCGTGTCAGCGGCGTTCCTGTGGTCGCTCTACGCCCTCTTCTTCGGCCATGCGGGCATGCCGGGCATGACCCACCAGTTCGAGTGGACGGTGCAGCCCGGCGACGGGGCGGGGGACATCTACCTCGAGGTCGCCGCGGGCGTCACCATGTTCGTGCTGGCCGGGCGCTACTTCGAGGTGCGCTCGAAGCGCCGCGCCGGCGCGGCGATGCGGGCGCTGCTGGAGATCGGGGCGAAGGATGCCGCAGTCCTGCGGCCCGGCGCTGGAGGCGCCGATGTCGAGACGCGCGTGCCGATCGCCGACCTTCGCGTCGGCGATCGGTTCGTCGTGCGTCCCGGCGAGAAGATCGCCACCGACGGCATGGTCCTGTCGGGCACATCGGCGGTCGATGCGTCGATGGTCACCGGCGAGTCCGTACCGGCCGAGATCGGCCCGGGCGATGCCGTCATCGGAGCGACGGTCAACGCGGGCGGGCGCCTGGTCGTGCGGGCCACCCGCGTCGGCGACGACACCCAGCTCGCCCAGATGGCGCGGCTCGTCGAGCAGGCGCAGTCCGGCAAGGCCGAGGTCCAGCGCCTTGCCGACCGCATCTCGGGCATCTTCGTTCCCATCGTGCTGCTCATCGCCGTCGCGACGCTGGTGACCTGGCTCGTCCTCGGCTACGACGCGGCCATGGCACTCACCGCTGCTGTCGCGGTCCTCATCATCGCGTGCCCGTGCGCGCTCGGCCTGGCCACGCCGACGGCGCTGCTCGTCGGCACCGGGCGCGGCGCGCAGCTGGGCATCCTCATCAAGGGGCCCGAGGTGCTCGAGTCCACCCGCACGGTCGACACGGTCGTCCTCGACAAGACGGGCACCGTCACGTCTGGCCGGATGGCTCTCATCGGCGTGGTCCCGGCGTCCGGCACCGACCGTGCCGAGCTCCTGCGGCTGGCGGGCGCGCTCGAGCACGCGTCAGAGCACCCGATCGCGCAGGCCGTGGCCCGCGGAGCACAGGCGGAGACCGGCGCTCTCCCCGACCCGGAGTCGTTCGAGAGCGTGCCCGGCAAGGGCGTGTCGGGCATCGTCGACGGCCACGCCGTGCTCGTCGGCCGTGAGTCGCTCCTGGCCGACTGGGCTCTGCACCTGCCGGAGGATCTGGCGGCGGAGAAGCGCGCCGCCGAGGCCGCCGGCAGCACGGCGGTGCTGGCCGCGTGGGACGGCGAGGTGCGGGGTCTGCTCGTCGCCGCCGACCAGGTGAAGCCGACGAGCCGCGACGCCGTCGCCCAGCTGCGCGCCCTCGGACTTCGGACCATTCTCCTCACCGGAGACTCCGGGGCCGTCGCGCGCACCGTCGCCGCCGAGGTGGGCATCGACGACGTCATCGCCGAGGTGCTCCCGCAGGACAAGGTGGCGGTCGTCACAAGGCTGCAGTCCGAGGGCCGTGTCGTCGCGATGGTCGGCGACGGAGTGAACGACGCCGCCGCCCTGGCGCAGGCCGACCTCGGCCTCGCGATGGGAACGGGGACGGATGCCGCGATCGAGGCGTCCGATATCACGCTGGTGCGCGGCGACCTGCGCAGCGCGGCGGACGCGATCCGCCTCTCGCGCGCGACGCTCGGCACCATCAAGGTCAACCTGTTCTGGGCGTTCGCCTACAACGTCGCAGCCATCCCGCTTGCGGCACTGGGGCTGCTGAACCCTATGATCGCGGGGGCGGCCATGGCGCTGTCCAGTGTCTTCGTGGTGGGAAACAGCCTGCGCCTGCGGTCATTCCGCAGCCGTGCCGGAGCCGCCGAGGCATCCGTCCCCCACACTCCCGCGCCGCGAACCGCGCCGGCGCCCGACGCACACCACACCCACTGAGGATCCATGATGAGCGACACCCTTGTGCACACCGATCACAGCCACCACGGCTACATCACCGACAAGGACAAGTACCTCAACCGCCTCAAGCGGATCGAGGGCCAGGCCCGCGGCATCCACAAGATGGTCGAGGACGAGAAGTACTGCATCGACATCCTCACCCAGATCAGCGCTCTGACGAGCGCTCTCGAGGCGGTCGCGGTCGGCCTGCTCGACGACCACCTGCGTCACTGCGTCGTCGACGCGGCACGACTGGGCGGCGAAGAGGCGGATGCCAAGATCACCGAGGCCACGCAGGCCATCGCACGTCTCGTGCGCTGACCGCTCCGCCACGACCTCGTTCATCTGTGCCGAATCGACCTTCCGCCCTCGCGGGAGGTCGATTTCGCACAGATGAACCGGCCGCAGGGCCCGTCAGGCGGCGACGCGCGTGCGCCGAGCGTGCACGACGGAGTCGACCGTCAGGATGATGAGCGCGAGCCATACGAGGCCGAAGCCGATCCATCGCTCGAGCGGCATCGGCTCCTGCAGGAGCCACGCACCGATGATGAACTGCAGGATCGGCGCCACGAACTGCAGCAGCCCGATCACGGTCAGCGACGTCCGCCGCGCTCCCGCGGCGAAGAACAGCAGGGGCACAGCGGTGATCACGCCCGCGAGGCTGAGCAGCGCGGTGTGCCACGGCCCTGCGGAGCCGTAGACGATCCCGGTCGTCGCATTGACCACGATGAGGATGACCACGGCCACCGGCACCAGCCACATCGACTCGAGGGTCAGCCCGCTCACGGCATCCACAGAAGGCCCGACGCGCTTCTTCACCAGGCCGTACAGGCTGAAGGTCGCCGCGAGCGTCAGCGCGATCCAGGGGATCGACCCGTACCCGACGATGATCACCACGACCGCCAGGGCGGCGACGCCGATGGCGACCCACTGCGTGACGCGCAGCCGCTCGCGCAGCACGAGCACGGCGAGCAGCACCGTCGCGATCGGATTGATGAAGTACCCGAGGCTGGTCTCGATCACATGCCCGGTGAGGGCACCGAGGATGAACACCTGCCAGTTGATGTAGATGAGGGCGCCCGCCAGCGCGGTGAGCGCCAGCAGCCGCGGCTGCCGGAAGATGGCGCCGATCCGCGACCACGAGCGTGTCACGGCGATGAGCAGGGCGCAGAACACGAGCGACAGCAGGATGCGCCAGGCGACCAGCTCGAACGGCCCGATCGGAGCGAGCAGCAGGAAGTACAGCGGGAGGAAGCCCCACAGCAGGTAGGCGGTGAAGGCATAGATTCCGCCGAGCGTGTACTCCCGCGCGGCATCCTTCCCCGCTGCCTCGGGCGCGGGGATGACCCCGATGCCGGCGGTGGCGGTCGCGCACCCGCCGAGTTCGGTCAGATCCTCGCTCTGATCGGTCGATGACGCCTCGGAACTCACCGGTCCAGCCTAGAGCGCGGCTCGAGGCGGCAGGCAGGGCGCGAGGCACCGGAGCGGGCCGTGGACTGCCGATGTGCGCGCGATCTCTGCCAGGAGGGACGACGAGAGGGCCGGATGCCGAGGCATCCGACCCTCTCGGTACGTGTTGTGCATGTCGCGGACTGCGCCGGGGCGCCCACGACGAGCGGTCAGCGGACGACGACCGCCAGGACGTCGCGAGCCGACAGGACGAGGAACTCGTCCGCGCCGAACTTCACCTCGGTGCCGCCGTACTTGCTGTAGAGCACGCGGTCGCCGACGGCGACATCGAGCGGGACGCGGTTGCCGTTGTCGTCGATGCGGCCGGGGCCCACGGCGACGACCTCGCCCTCCTGGGGCTTCTCCTTGGCAGTATCGGGGATGACGAGGCCACTCGCGGTGGTCTGCTCGGCCTCGACCTGCTTGATGACGATGCGGTCCTCGAGCGGCTTGATGGAAACCGACACGGTCTACCTCTTCTTTCCTTGAGACTGAAGACTCGTTAGCACTCTGGTATGGAGAGTGCTTACTTCAAGTCTAGGGATGCGCTGGCACTCTTGCAACGTGAGTGCCAACGGGATGACGTCCCGTTGCACGCCCGTAGGCTGGCCGGGTGGAGATGGCCGAGCTGACCGCCCTGCTGACGCCCGAGGGCCTGCGGCTGCTGGACGCGCTGCCGCCGGTCGAGTCGGCCGACGATGTCGCGCGCGCCGTCTCGCGTCTGCGCAAGGAGGGCCACTCCCCCGACCTCGTCTCGGCCGTCGTCACCCAGTCCCGGCTGCGCACCCGAGGCGAGGCGAAATTCGGCCCGTTCGCACAGCGCATGCTCTTCACCCGAGCCGGCCTCGAGCAGGCGACGCGACTGTCGATCGCGGCGCGGCACGCGGCACGCTTCCGGGACAGCGGCCTGCAGCGGGTCGCCGACCTCGGATGCGGCATCGGCGGCGACGCGCTCGGCCTCGCCGGGCTGGGGCTGCAGGTCCACGCCGTCGACGCCGACGAGGTGACGGCGGCGATCGCGGCCTACAACCTGGCGCCGTTCGGCGACGCAGCATCGGTGCGTCACAGCACGGCCGAAGACGCCGACCTCACGGGGGGCGACGCCGTGTGGCTCGACCCCGCCCGCCGCACGGCCGGGCACACCGAGACGAAGCGCACACGCCCCGAGGACTGGTCGCCCCCGCTGGACTGGACGTTCGACCTCGCCCGCCGGCTGCCCGCGGGCATCAAGCTCGGTCCCGCGCTCGAGCGCGAGGCCATCCCCGATGAGTTCGAAGCGCAGTGGGTGAGCGCCGACGGCTCGACCGTCGAACTCGTGCTGTGGTCGGGCGCGCTCGCGCGCGAGGGAGTGCGTCGCGCCGCGCTCGTGATCCGCGGCGGCGACGCGCACGAGCTGACAGGCCCGGGCGACGCGCCCGATGAGCCGGCGCGTGAGCTGGGCGATTACCTCCACGAGCCCGACGGCGCCGTGATCCGCGCGCGACTCATCGGCGATGTCGCGCGCTCCCTCGACGCGGGGATGGTCGACGAGCACATCGCCTACCTCACCTCCGACGCACCGGTGACGAGCCCCTTCGTGTCGTCGTTCCGGGTTCGCGAGGTCATGCCCGCCAAAATCCCCGCCATCAACGGTGCGCTGCGCGCGCAGCGCATCGGGCGCCTGGAGATCAAGAAGCGCGGCGTCGACGTCGACCCGGCCCAGTTCCGCCGCAAGCTCGCGCTGAGCGGCGAGAACGAGGCGACCCTCCTCCTCACGCGCGTGGGCGCGAAGCGGATCGCCGTGCTGGCAGACCGCGTCAGCCGGCAGCCGTGAGCCTGCTCACGGCGAACATCAGCCACCCCGCGCTGTAGAGCAGCGAGACCGCGCCGAGGGTGATCGCCCAGATGGCGACCGCCCTGCTCTCGAGCGGGCGTCGCAGCGCGAGGATCGCCGTGACGATGCCGACGATCCCGATGGGGAAGCCCCAGCCGACGAACAGCGCCACGATGAGACCCGCGATGGAGAACACCAGCGCCCAGGCGGCGAGCCCCCGGTGCAGCGGCTCCGGTTCGGGCATGAGCCACGGCGCCGTCACCGGAGGCGGCTCGTCTTCGGTGCCGGGCTCGGCGGGGGCGGACTGCGTGGTCACTGCGATCGGGGCGGTGGGCAGTCTCAGGAACCCGCCGCGATGAACGCCGGGCAGCGGAGAGGCCTCATCGGCGATCGTCACGTCGGGTGACGGTGGCTCGACGGCGGGCGGATGAGGTGCCGCCGGACGCAGGATCGTCTCATCCGGCGACGGCCGCGCGGCAGGCGTTCCGTTCGCGCGATCGGCGGGCGGAGGCATCCGCTCGTCCTGGCTCACCGGGCCGCCTCCGCCACCTGGATCTGGGTGACGGGAAGCGTCGAGTCGGCCCCGAAGTCCAACGTCGACGGCAGCCGTCCCGACATCACGAGCTCGGACGCGAGCGCCGCGATCATGGCGCCGTTGTCGGTGCACAACGAGAGCGGCGGAATGCGCACCGTCACGCCCTCGGCGGCCGCCCGCTCCAGCGCGACCTCGCGCAGGCGCCGGTTGGCGATGACGCCGCCGCCCAGCAGCAGGCGCGGCACGCCGTGGTCGCGGCACGCGGCGAGCGCCTTGCTGACCAGCACGTCGACGACCGCGTCCCGGAAGCTCGCGGCGACGTCGGCCACGGGCACCGGCTCCCCCGCCGCCTGCTGCTGTTCGATCCAGCGCGCGACGGCGGTCTTGAGCCCCGAGAACGAGAAGTCGTAGCGGTGGTCGGCCATGTCGCTCGCGCGCGACAGCCCCCGCGGGAAGCGGATCGCCTCAGGATCTCCGGATGCCGCGGCGCGGTCGATCTCGGGACCACCCGGGTACGGGAGCCCGAGCAGGCGAGCTACCTTGTCGAAGGCCTCGCCGGCGGCGTCGTCCATCGTCTCGCCGAGCAGTTCGACGTCGGTGGTGAGGTCGCGGACCAGGAGGAGTGACGTGTGCCCGCCCGACACGAGGAGTGCGACCGTCGGGTACTCCAGCGGCGGAGCGTCCGGGTCGAGGATGTCGGCGGCGATGTGCCCGACGAGATGGTTCACGGCGTAGAGCGGGCGCTCGAGCGAGACGGCGAGCGCCTTCGCCGCCCCGACGCCGACCATGAGCGCTCCCGCGAGGCCCGGGCCCGAGGTCACGGCGACGGCATCGATGTCGGAGAGCGCAACGCCCGACTCGGCGAGCGCGGCATGGATCGCCGGCTCGAGCGCCTCCAGGTGTGCGCGCGCCGCCACCTCGGGGACGACTCCCCCGTATCGGGCGTGCTCGTCCATCGAGCTGGCGATCGTGTTCGACAGCAGCGTGCGACCGCGGACGATGCCGATGCCCGTCTCGTCGCAGCTCGTCTCGATCCCGAGGATCACGGGGGCGTCGCGGTTCACGTGCACACCCCCGCATCCTCCGGTGACGCGTGGCGCGCGGCGGCCCACGCGCGCAGGTCGAGCTTCATCACGACGGCATCGACGTCGTCGGGCTGGTAGTAGCGCGGTCGGCGCCCGACCTCGGCGAATCCCTCCGAGGCGTACAGCCGCTGCGCGACCGGGTTGTCGGCACGCACCTCGAGGAACAGGTCGTGCACACCCCGCCGGGATGCCTCGGTGATCAGCGCATGCAGGAGCGACCGGCCCCGACCGCGGCCCCGTGACGCCTCCGCGATCGCGATGGTCTGCACGTCGGCGTCCCTCGAGCCGCGCACCGCGCGAAGGCCGGCGTATCCCACGACCCGGCCGGCGAGCTCGTCGATCACATACCAGCCGTGGGGTGAGTCGAGCTCTTCGCGCATCATCGCGTCCGACCACGCGTCGGTCGGGAAGGACGCGCGCTCCAGAGCCATGATGGCCTCGAGGTCGGCGGGGACGGCGCGGCGGATGCTCATGTCCGCACCTTCTTCGGTCCTGCCGGGAGCGTCACGTCCGGCGAGCGCAGGTACAGCGCGTCGGCAGGACCGATCGAGCGTCCCGCGGCGAGCGCCCGCGCCGCCGTGAGCGCGAGCAGGCCGGCGGGGATGCGCGCGGCGTCGTGCCGCCGCACGTCACCGGCGTCCAGGAGTGCGTCGAGCTCGTCGCGCGGGGCGAGGCCGGGCTCGGTGCGGCGCCGCGGCAGTCCATCGTCGTCGAGACCGTCGTACACGGTGTAGGCGAACTCCCGCCGGCGGGCGTCGGTGACGACGGCGAATGCGCGGCGACCCGGCTCGTCGAGCTCGCCCGTCAGCGCATCGTGGAGCAGGAGCTCGAGCGCGACCGCGTCATGGCTGACGACGGGAACCAGCGGTACGCCCCGGCCGAGGGCGAACGTGCGCGCGGCGGCGATCCCCACCCGCAGGCCGGTGAAGGGCCCCGGCCCCATGCCCGCAGCCACGTGGGTGATCGAATCGGGACGGACGGATGCCTCGGCCAGCGCCCGCTCGATCAGGCTTCCGATGACCTCGGCGTGGCCGCGAGCGTCGGCGCTCTCGACCTGTGAGCGCACGGCACCGTCATGCTCGACGACGGCGACCGCCGATCCGAGTGAGGTGTCGATGCCGAGGATCACGCCTTCCAGGGTAATCGGCGACGCACCGACGCCGGTCACGGCGTCAGGGCCGTCGGCTCAGGGTCACGATCCGGGGCGAGTCGGCATCGAGCTCCTCCGTCGCCCGCGAGGAGGTGCCGCACGCGGTGTCGACGCCGCGACCGTGCCACTCGCGGTCGAGCTCGATCTCCCACCAGTGCTCCCGCAGCCCGTCGACCATTCCCCGGCCCCACTCGACGATCACCGCGGACGCGTCGAAGTCGATGTCGAGATCGTCGAGCTCGGCTGGCGAGCCCAGGCGGTACGCATCGACGTGGACGAGCGGCGTTCCACCCGCGAGCGAGGGATGCGTGCGCGCGATCACGAAGGTCGGGCTCTGCACCGGCCCGCGCACCTCGAGGCCCGCCGCGATGCCGCGCGTGAGGGTGGTCTTTCCCGCGCCGAGCGGGCCGGTGAGCACCACCAGGTCGCCGGGTCCCAGCATCCGCCCGATCCGCTTGCCCAGGGCCTCCATGTCGGAGGGTGACGCGATCTCGCGCGAGCCGACGAGTCCGTCGAGTGTCTGCAGGGCTTCTTCCACGCCGGGTTCAACGCCGGGCTTCTCGTCGCGCTTCCCGCTCATGCGGTGACCTGCCGACGTGGAACGCGCGGGCCGATGCGAGTCACGATCTCGTAGTTGATCGTTCCTGCCGCGCGCGCCCAGTCGTCCGCCGAGGGATCCCCGAGCGTGGGATCGCCGAAGAGCACCACCTCGTCGCCGACCGCGACGGGGTGGTCGCCCACGTCGACCACGAACTGGTCCATCGCGATGCGGCCCGCGACCGTGAAGCGGCCTCCGCCGATCGTGACGGGACCCGCGCCGGATGCCTGGCGCGGCACGCCGTCCGCGTAGCCCGCCGGCACGAGGGCGAGGGTCGTCTCGCGCGGTGCCCGGTAGTCGTATCCGTACGACACTCCCGTGCCCTCCGGCACGCGGCGGACCGCCGCCACCGCGGCGCGCAGGGTCATCGCCGGGCGCAGACCGAGGTCGGCTGCGGTGCGATCCTCGAACGGCGACAGGCCGTAGATGCCCAGCCCGATGCGCACGCAGCCCAGGCGCGACTCCGGCACCGCGATCGCGGCGTTCGTGGCGGCGAGGTGGAGAATCCGCGGCGCGAGCCCGAGGGACGCCGCCACGCCCACGCCCTCTTCGAACGCACGCAGCGCGGCCAGATCGTCTTCGCGTGACGCGTTGGACAGGTGGCTGAAGAGGGCGACCACCCGCAGCCGGCCGATGCGCTCGAGCCGTGCCGCCTCGGCGAAGACGAGCCGCTGGTCGGCCGGCGCGATCCCGTTGCGCGACAGACCCGTCTCCAGCTTGAGGTGAACTGCCACCGGCCGGTCGCCGGAGGCCGCCGCCGCCGCACGCTGCAGCTGATCGAAGCTCGAGATGCCGAGCTCCACGCCGAGGCCGGCAGCCTCGGTGAAGTCGGTTCCCGGCGCGTGGAGCCACGCGACGATCGGCGCGTCGATGCCCGCACGGCGCAGGGTGATCGCCTCGGCCACATCGGACACTCCGAGGCGCGCGGCACCTCCGGCGAGCGCCGCGATCGCCGATCGCACCGCGCCGTGACCGTACCCGTCCGCCTTGACGACCGCGATGACCTCGGACTCCGTCAGACGTCGGAAGTGGCGCACATTGTCTTCGATCGCGCCCACGTCGATGCGCGCTTCGCGCAGCACACCGTCGGGCATGCGGGTCACCGGTCCGCCTCCGCCGCCTCGGCGACGACATATGCGGTGGCGATCCCGGCGTCGTGCGACATCGACAGGTGCAGCGTCGTGATCCCTCGTTCCGTCACGACCCGGGCGGTGGAGCCGGAGAGCGTGAACCAGGGGCGGCCGGATGCCTCGGGCGTGATCTCGATCTCGGTCCAGTGCACGCCGTCCGACCCGCCGAGCGCCTTGATCAGCGCCTCCTTCGCGGCGTACCGCGCCGCGAGCGAGCGGGGCTGGAGCTCACGCTCAGCCGGCGAGAACAGGCGCTCCGCCAGGCGAGGCGTCCGCTCCAGCGTCCGCTCGAAGCGTGAGATGTCGACCAGGTCGACCCCGATCCCGACGATCACGTGACTCTCCTGTCGCGCCGCGGTCGCGGCATCCGTCACCCTATCGCGACGCCGCAGGCGCCTACTCGACGGTGACCGACTTCGCCAGGTTGCGCGGCTGGTCGACGTCCAGGCCCTTCGCCGTCGCGAGGCCCATCGCGAAGATGTGCAGCGGCACGACGGCGAGAAGGGGCTCGAAGAGCGGACCGGCCAGCGGGATGCGCAGCACCTCGTCGGCCTTGGGCAGGACGGCGACATCGCCCTCTTCGGCGATCGCGATGACGCGGGCGCCACGGGCGCGGATCTCCTCGATCGACGAGATGACCTTCTTGTGCATCTCGGCCGACTTGCTCGGCGAGGGCACGATCACGAACACGGGCTGGCCCGGCTCGATCAGCGCGATCGGGCCGTGCTTGAGCTCACCGGCGGCGAAGCCCTCGGCGTGGATGTACGCGAGCTCCTTGAGCTTCAGCGCACCCTCGAGCGCGATCGGGTAGCCGACGTGGCGACCGAGGAAGAGCACCGAGCGGGTGTCGGCCATCCAGTGCGCGAACTGCTCGATGCGGGGCTGCTCGCGCTCGAGGATCTGAGCGATCTTGCCGGGGACGGCCTCGAGCTCGTGGACGTGGGCGGCGGCGGCGGCAGCGGGCACCGTCCCGCGGATGCGGCCGATGTGCAGCGCCATCAGGTACAGGGCGGTGACCTGCGCGACGAACGCCTTCGTCGAGGCGACGGCGACCTCGGGCCCGGCGTGGGTGTAGACGATGGCGTCGGACTCGCGCGGGATGGTCGCGCCCTGCGTGTTGCAGATCGACAGCGTCTTGGCACCGCGCTCGCGCGCGTACTTCACCGCCATCAGGGTGTCCATCGTCTCGCCGGACTGGCTGATCGAGACGACGAGCGTGTCGGGGCCGATGACCGGGTCGCGGTAGCGGAACTCGTGGGCGAGCTCCACGTCGACGGGCACGCGGGTCCACTGCTCGATGGCGTACTTGCCGACCTGGCCGGCGTACGCGGCCGTGCCGCAGGCGATGACGATGATGCGCGAGATGTCGGTGAAGAGCTCGTCGAGCCCGTCCAGTTCGGGGATCACGACCTCGCCTTCGTGGATGCGGCCGCGCAGCGTGTTCGCGACAGCCTCCGGCTCCTCGGAGACCTCCTTCGCCATGAACGACGACCAGCCGCCCTTCTCGGCGGCGGCGGCATCCCAGGTCACCTCGAAGGGCTCGACCTCGACCGGGCCGCCGGCGAAGTCGGTGACCGTGACGCCCTCGGGGGTGATGGCGACGATCTGGTCCTGGCCGATGGCGAGGGCGTTACGGGTGTGCTCGACGAATGCGGCGACATCGGAGCCGAGGAAGTTCTCGCCCTCGCCCAGCCCGATGACGAGCGGCGAGTTGCGACGGGCTCCGACGACGAGGCCCGGCTCGTCCTCGTGCATGGCGAGAAGGGTGAACGCGCCCTCGAGGCGCGACACGACGTTGCGGAACGCCAGGACGAGGTCTCCCGCCGCGCGATACTCGCGACCCAGCAGCACGGCGGCGACCTCGGTGTCGGTCTGGCTGCGGAAGGTGTAGCCCTCGGCGAGGAGTTCGTCCTTGAGCTCGGAGAAGTTCTCGATGATGCCGTTGTGGATGACGGCGAGCTTGTCGTCGTCGGCCAGGTGCGGGTGCGCGTTGTCGTCGGTGGGTCCGCCGTGCGTGGCCCAGCGGGTGTGGCCGATGCCGGTGGTCCCGTCGCTCAGCGGCGTGTTCTCGAGGTCGTCGCGCAGGACGCCGAGCTTTCCGGCGCGCTTGCGCATGCCGAGGTCGCCGTCCGCATCGATGACCGCGATGCCCGCCGAGTCGTAGCCGCGGTACTCGAGACGGGCGAGGCCCGCGAGAAGGATGGCCTGGCTCTGGCGAGGGCCCACGTATCCGACGATTCCACACATGCCCTCAATGGTAGGCGGGCCCTTATGCAAGGAGCCTGAACGAAAACAGGAGACCTGATCAGGCGGGCATGGCGTCCGCGCGTCAAAGCTTGCGGAGCAGCACGCGCTCCACGGTGTGATCGGCCGCCTTCTGCAGCACGAGGCTCGCGCGATGGCGGGTCGGCAGCACGTTCTCCATGAGGTTCGGGAGGTTGATGTCGTTCCAGTAGCCCATCGCGGTCTGCACGGCCTCGTCGTCGGTCAGGTGCGAGAAGACGTTGAAGAACGAGTTCGGGTTGGCGAACGCGCCCGTGCGCAGCGCCATGAACCGTTCGACGTACCACTGCGCGATATGACCGGGATCGGCATCGACGTACACCGAGAAGTCGAACAGGTCGCTGACCGCGACGTCGTGGGGCGCCGGCGGCGGCTGGAGGACGTTCAGTCCCTCGACGATCACGACATCGGGCCGTCGCACGGTGGTGTGAGCGTCGGGCACGATGTCGTACCGCATGTGCGAGTAGAACGGCGCCTTGACCTCGGGCGCACCGCTCTTGACCTCGGTGAGGAACGACACCAGCGCACGCCGATCGTAGGATTCCGGGAAGCCCTTGCGGTCCATGATGCCGCGGCGCTCGAGTTCGGCGTTCGGGTAGAGGAATCCGTCGGTCGTCACGAGCTCGACACGCGGCGTGTCGGGCCACCGGCTCATCAGCTCGCGCAGCAGTCGGGCGATCGTGGACTTCCCGACCGCCACCGAGCCGGCGACCGCGACGACGAAGGGCGTCGTCGTGTCGGTGTCGCCGAGGAACGCACTGGTCTCGGCCCCGAGGCGCTTCGTCGCCTTCGCGTAGAGCGAGAGCAGGCGCGACAGGGGCAGGTACACCTGCGCGACTTCGTCGATGTCGAGTCGGTCGCCCAGTCCGCGGATCTGGACGATCTCGGTCTCGGAGAGCGGCTGCGACATCCCGGAGGCGAGTCGTGCCCAATCGGCACGATCGATCTCGCGATACAGCGAGAGCGCCGGGGAGATGGTGGCTGCGTCGTCGGCGGACATCCCGCTCATCGTATCCGCTGAGGCGGATGCCCCGGCCCGCACCCCGTCGAACGGGACGGGCCCGCCCCCGGAGGGGCGGGCCCGTCGTTGCGCAGAGCGCGTCAGTCGACCTCGGGATCGTGGTCGTGGTCGTCGTGCAGGCCGCCGCCGCCACCGGCGAAGGTGTGCTCCGGTCCCGCGGGCTCGGGCAGCAGGAGGCCGCCGGGCACCTCGACACCGGGCACGCCGTTGACCAGCTCCGTCGAGTACGAGTACGCCAGCACGGCGAGCGCGACGGCGTCGGAGTTGACGTCGAGGGCCTTCATGCTGACGTTCGCGAGCGTGTCGCACGCCATGTGGTAGCACGGGTCGAACCAGGCGCCCGCCGTGCCGCCCCAGATCTCCGCCTGCTGGGCGGTCTTGACCTGCTCGGCTCCGGTGAAGAGGCCGCCGGCGGCGATGCCGTTGTTGATGAACGCCTGGTAGTCGCTGCGTCCGCTGAACTGCGCGTCGTCATAGGGCTGGCCGACGCTGGTGTAGTAGCGCTCGAACAGGTTCTCGATCGCGGTCGACCCGTCGGGCACGACCACGGGCGCCTCGAAGCTCGACTCGTTGCCGTCGTACACCATGAAGATGTAGTTCGGCGAGGCGACCATGTCGAAGTTCAGGTAGAGCGCGATCCGGTCCTTCTCGGCCTGGGTGAGCCCGGCGACGTACTGGTTCGAGCCGACCAGGCCCGACTCCTCGGCGCCCCACCACGCGAGGCGCACGGTGTTCTGCGGCTTGAGCTTGCGCATCGACTGGCCGAGCTCGAGCAGCGCGGCCGAACCCGACCCGTTGTCGTTGATGCCCGGGCCCGCCAGCACGGAGTCGAGGTGAGCGCCGGCCATCACGACGTTGTCGTCGTTGATGCCCGGAAGCTCCGCGATGACGTTCTTCTGCGGCCGGTTGTCGATGAACATCGAGACCGTGGCCGTCGAGCCCGGAGCCGACAGGGCGACGCCGCCGGCGAAGGAGGTCGACACGACGGGGATGTCCAGTGCCGTCGGGTTCGCGCCGATCAGCGTGACGTTGGCCGGAACGCCCTCATTGCCCGCACTGCCGGAGTTCATGATCACCACGGCCTCCGCGCCGGCGTTCTGCGCGTTGCGGGCCTTGATGCCGAACTCGCACGCACCGCGCTGGATGAGCGCGATGTCGGCAGGGCCAGAGAAGTCGAGGGTCGTGAAGTCCTCCGGCTGGCATCCGCTCGTGCCTCCGCCCGGCGTCGCGATCGCCAGGTCGACGGGGATGACCTTGCCGGTCACCGTGCCCTCGCCCGAGCCTGCCCGGAAGAATCCCGCGGGGTGCGTGACGCTCTGGGGGGTCAGCTGCTTCACCGTCGGAACCGGAACCAGGTAGTCGAACTCGTCGATCGACACCTCCCAGCCGGCCGCCTCCATGGTCTCCACCACGTAGTCGACGCTGGCCTCGTAGCCGGCGGTGTCGGCCGCGCGGTTCCCGCCGTTCGCCGTGGCGATCTCCTGAAGCGCCTCGAGATGCTCCATCGCGCCTTCGGCGGTCACGCACTCGAGCAGCTTCGCGACGGTGTTGTTGTTCCGGTTCTCGCACTTCGCGGCCGGCGCAGCCGTCGCGGCCGCGGCCGGAGCGATCGCGAGCGCCAGAGCCGTGGCCCCAGCGGCGGTGAGCGCGAGAGCGCCCCTCGCCGTGATGCGGGATCGATTCATGTTCTCTCCTTCTCGATCGGCACTCGTCGTCGAGCGCCGTGCTACGGGCGACTTCCTCATCGCCCGCGAGCGGGGACGGATGCCGGGTCGGCACCCTCGCCGAGGCTAAACGGGCGTCCTCGGCATGGGTAGACCGCCACGACAGTTCTCATCCGGCGCTCATCTGTGCCGGGCGGTACTGTCGACCCGTGCGCCTCGGAGTCCTCGACATCGGATCCAACACCGTCCACCTGCTCGTCGCCGACGCGAGACCCGGAGGACGCCCGCTCGCCGCGACCAGCCAGCGCACGGTGCTCCGGCTCATGCGCTACCTGGGTCCGGACGGGGAGATCACCGACGAAGGCGTGCGGGCGCTCGTGGCGGCGGTGACCGAGGCTCGCGACGTCGCGACATCCGAGAACGTCGACGAACTGCTCGCCACGGCGACGTCCGCGGTGCGGGAGGCCGCGAACGGCCCGGAGGTCATCGCGCTCATCGAGGAGGCCCTGGGACAGCCCCTTCAGGTCCTCGGCGGCGAGACCGAGGCGCGCTACACGTTCCTCGCCGTGCGACGCTGGTTCGGGTGGGCCGCCGGCCAGATCCTGCTGTTCGACATCGGCGGGGGCTCGCTCGAGATCGCGGCTGGTGCCGACGAGCTGCCGGAGGCCGCGGCATCCGTCCCCCTCGGCGCAGGCCGTATGACGGTGCAGTTCCTGCCCGACGACCCGCCCGGCGAAGAGGCCGTCGAGCATCTGCGCCGGCACGCCCGGGCGACTCTCGCGCCCGTCGCCCGCGACTTCGGCACGCTGGCGCGACCCGATCACGTCGTGGGGTCGTCCAAGGCGATCCGGTCCCTTGCGAAGCTGGTCGGCTATCCGGTGCCGGGCTGGTCGGGGATCGAGCGGATGCTCCTTCCCCGCGCCTCGCTGAGCTCGTGGATCCCGCGGCTCGCGCGCATTCCGGCCAGCGCCCGGCAGGAGCTGCCCGGCATCACTCCCGACCGGACGTTCCAGATCGTCGCGGGCGCGGTCGTGCTGCACGAGGCGATGCGCGCGCTCGACGTCGACGAGCTCGAGGTGTCGCCGTGGGCTCTGCGCGAAGGCGTGCTGCTGAGGTACATCGAGTCGCTCTCGTGGAGCGCCCCCCTCGCCTAGCCCGGCCGCCGGCGTCGGACAGGAAAGGGATTACCGGATCGCACGGGAAAGGGGTCACCCGTCGGGGATGATTCCGAGCCGAGGCACTGGCGGGCCCCCTCCGCTTTCGGTTGAATGGGCGCGAATCCCCGTCGGGCCGGCAACGCGAACACCGCTTCGCTCCCACGATCGGCCCGGCGGTGCCGAACACTCCACACTCGCCGAGGAGCGTACGAGCGATGATGGGCAGCGCAGCCGAGACGACAGTGGCGACCCCGCCTGTCAGGGGGCGCCTCGGGCGCGTGATCGTCGCCGTCCTCACCGTGACGCTGACCGTGCTCGGCGGGATCGCGCTGGGTGCGCCGCCCGCGCACGCGGCGTCTCAGCTGCTCGTGAGCGTGGTCGCGGTCGACGCCTCGACGAGGCAGCCGATCACGACGATCAGCGCCACACAGGTGCCGCGCCGCATCGCCTTCCAGGTCGACTTCTCGTGCCTCAGCGAGGTGTGCGACGACGCGACGGTCGCCTTCGACCCGATGGCGCTCGACCCGAACTACGGGGCTTACCGGCTGCTCGACACCCAGACGGGCTTCGTGCCTCCGTCGACCGGGGGATCGATCTCGGGAAGCGCGGCCGCCGGATACACGGTGGCACTCGGCGACCTGAATCCGGGCATCAACGGGCGGTTCATCGTGGAGTACGGATGGCCGGCAGCTGCCGGCGTCGCCGGCGGGGGCCGCGTGAGCTCGTCCACCCAGAACTTCCCCAACGGGTTTCCGATCACCGCCACGGTGCGCGGCAGAGCGGTCACGGCCGCGGGCGCGACGGTTGCGACATCGGCTCCCGTGACATGGACGATCGCGACGCCGACAGCGCCGACGATCGCTCAGAACTTCGCCGCGCCCGCGAGCGGCTTCTTCGCGACAGACACGAACATCAGCTACAACCTCGCGATGACGACCGGCTGCGGCAGCGTCGACCGCGTCTGCGCGAGCGGGTACTCAGTGACGCACCAGCTGCCTCCGGGGGCAGAGCTCGTGTCGGCGACGGGCGGCCCCACGACGTCGGGATCCGTTGCGACCGGACTCGTGCTGACGTGGGCCGGACCGCCGTGGGCCGCAACAGGGCCGACCTCGCAGGGCGGGTGGAGCCCCGCGCAGGCCCTGACCATCACCTTCCCCCGCGCGAACGTCGCGCCCCCGGGTCAGTCGTGCGGATTCACCACGCAGTTCAACGGACCGACCGGACGCGTCGACGCGACCTACATCAGCATGCCCGGCATCCCGGGCGACGTCCGATCCGCGACACTGCCCGCGATCGGGCCCTTCTCGCTGCGCTGCGCCGACCCGTTTGCGCGCGCCGAACAGCGCGGCAAGATCTCGACCATGGACGGCGCGCAGCGCCTGGAGAACAACACGGTCTCCCCCGTCGTCATCCCTACGTCGGGGACGAATCTCAAGGAGTGGCAGGTCACCGTCGCGAACACCGCCAACATCCCGGGCATCGCCGTCGTCACCGATGACACCCTCGATCTTCAGGACCTGCCCGTCTACCAGATCGTGGCCCCTGCTGGATCGACGATCGCCTGGACAGCCACCAACGGCACGACGACGCAGTCGGGCACCTCGACCGGCACAGCCGACGCTCCCGCCGGATACCGGTTCGCCACGTCCACGGTGACCTCACCGGTCCTCGCGGCGCCCAATCAGATCCCCGAGCAGAGCTTCCGCACCGACTTCACGATTCGCTACCGCTACGCGGTGTCCCCGGATGCCACACCCGGCGCGAGGCGGACCAATACGGCCTCCGCGGTCATGACCTGGCCCGACAACCCCGGGTTCGCCGCCTGGCCTCTGACGATCCCGCCGCACACCGTGGAGCTCATCGCACCCTTCGCGCGCAGCGTGTTCTTCAAGTACGCCGACACCTTCCTGGTGAACCCGATCGGCTCGTCCCGCATCATGGGGCAGAACATCGACGTGCCCGTCCCCGCGGCGGGCGAGTCCGATCGCATCCTCCGCTGGAACGCGGTCGTGGCCAACACGGGCAGCGCGCCGGCCGTTCCGACCGTCGTCGACACGCACCTGGGTGACAACCCCGACATGCCCATCACCCAGATCATCGCCGGCATCCGCGTGGGAAGTCCACCTCCGGCGATCGCCAGCGGCACGCTGACACAGAACATCCCGTTCACCGCTGTGGTCCTTCTCGACAACGGCACGACGGTGAACTACTCCGGCACGAACTACACCGCTCCGGCGGGCCGCCGCATCATGGAAGCCACCGTCACCGGTCCGCGTCTCGACGGCGCGAACGTCTTCCCGACGACGAACACGTCGCGACAGCTCGAGGTGTACTTCCAGGGGCTGATCCCCACGAACGCGGCTCGCGACACGTATACGACGAACTCGTTCGAGGGCGCTCTGGACTACGGAGTCTCGGGGCTCGGCGTCGAGACCGGTGAGGGGACCTCGACGATCCATCTGGTCGGGCTCCCGCCGACCATCACCGCGTCGCTGGGAGCACCGTCGATCGCAGGCGGCGCGTCCGCCGCGACCCCGACGACGAACGTCACCTTCACCGTCTGCGGCACCACGACGAATGTGTCGTCGGACCATGTGCCGTTCACT
Source organism: Microbacterium sp. MF43 (assembly GCF_012847295.1). GTDB lineage: Bacteria > Actinomycetota > Actinomycetes > Actinomycetales > Microbacteriaceae > Microbacterium. Next base: position 324,439 of record NZ_JABBDY010000001.1, on the reverse strand, counting down.
CCCGAGTACGTCTTCATGGCTCCGGCGGGGTGGAACATCACACCAGGATCGTCGTCGTTCCCCGCCGGCAGCGTCCCGCCCGGCGTGAGCTTCACCTATCGCACCACGGTGATCGACGGGGTGCAGCGGCAGGTCGCCGTAGCCGCGTGGCCCGAGGGCATCACCTTCGGCATGAACGCGACCCTTCCGTGCATGAGCGTCGTCGCGCGACCGGACCCGTCCGTCGCCGCGGGGACGTCAGGCCTCCCGCGCGGATTCGTGGGGAACACGGGCGACGTCCAGCCGGCCGACATCTTCACGCGCGAGTTCACCGACATCCCCGACATCGACGGGAATCCCGCGACCATGAGATTCAGCGAGGCGGCACCGATCACGCCCGTGCCGGTCGCTGCCGTCGCCGCGATGCAGGTGCGGAAGGAGATCTGCCTGCCGGACGATTCCCAGCCGGACGGCTGCCAGTGGTTCGCCGACCCCGAGCACGCCGTGGGCGTGCCGCCGGACTCCGACTCGATCCGCTATCGGCTGACCGTCACGAACATCGGCAACAGTGCACTGCAGGATGTCGTCGGCTACGACATCCTTCCCTACCCGGGAGACACCGGAACGAGCGAAGCGACCGGCTCCGTCGCACGCGGCTCGACGTTCCAGGAGACGGTGGAGTCCGTGGCCACGCCCACGAACGGCGCCACGGCGACCTACTCCGCGGACACGCAACCGTGCCGCGACGAGGTCGGCCAGACGGTTCCCGACTGCGTCGACGATTGGGGTCCCACATTCTCGGGCGCCCAGGCGATCCGGCTCGAGAAGGCCGGCGACCTGCTCGCAGGGCAGTCGTTCTCTCTGGAGTACACGGCCGCCGTCGAGGGCTCGCCGAGCTTCGGCGCGATCGCGTGCAACTCGTTCGCCGTCCGGGCGGGCGGGCTCGCCCTCGTATCCGAGCCGGCGCCGGTGTGCGCCTCGATCGAGGAGACCGACTTGGAGATCGTGGCGGGGACACCCCGCGTGCAGCAGGGACGACCCGGCGTCCTGCCGTGGACGGTGAGGAACAACGGAGGTGCGCAGTCCGCGATCGCGTCGGTCGCCTTCGGCGACATCCCGGCGGGTCTGACGGTGACGTCGTTCACACCGGAGGGCTGGACCTGCACGGCGACCGATGCCGGCGGCAACCCCGTGTTCGGGACGGCGATCGGGCCCGCGACGCTGTCGTGCACGTCGGACCGTCCGCTCCTCATGGGCGTCGCGGTCCCTCTCGACATCCCGGTCATCGCGACCACCACGAGCCCTCTGACGATCCCCGCGGCCATCTCGGGCCGCATGTTCGACCCCATCCCGGGGAACAACACCGACGTGATGGAGCTCACCGCGACCGCCGCGGCGGGCGACATCGGCGTCGTGAAAGACGATGGCGTGACGACAGCTGCTCCCGGCCAGCTCCTCATCTACGCGATCACGGTGAGCAACCCGCTCGACTTCGAGACGATCACGGACGCGACACTGACGGACACCCTCCCCGCGGGCGTGGAATTCGTCTCGGCCTCCGGCGGCGGGATCCTCTCCGCCGGAACCGTCACCTGGGCGCTGCCCGACCTGCCGGGCGGCGCCGATCTGACCCGCACGCTGACCGTGCGCGTCCTGCCCACCGTCGCGGCGCCCACCATCGCGAACACCGCCGAGGTCGTGGCGCCTGACCCCGCGATCGCAGGCAGGGTCCTGACCGGCCGGGACGATGACGTCGATATGGTCGTCACTGATCCGGCGCTGACGCTCACCAAGACGCCGTCGCAGCTCACCTTCGCCGCGGTCGGCGACACCATCGAGTACGTGATCGTGGCGTCGAACAGCGGCGACGTCACGCTGACGGACGTGACGATCGACGACCCGTTGGAGGGGCTCAGCCCGCTCGTCTTCACGTGGCCGGGCGACGAGGGCGTCCTCGGGCCGGAGCAGAGCGTGACCGCGGTCGGCACGTACCAGATCACACAGACCGACCTGGACCTGGGCAGCGTGGCGAACACCGCGACCGCGTCGGGCACCCCGCCGGCCGGTGCCGCCGTCGACGACGAGGCCTCCGCGCTCGTCACGAGCACAGCCGTGCCGAGCATTTCGGTGATCAAGAGCGCGTCGCCGACGACGGTCTCGACGGCCGGCGGGACGATCGCGTACACGATCAGGGTGATCAATGACGGTCCCGTGACGCTCGAGGGCGTCACGGTGGCCGACCTCTTGCCCGGGCTGCCGGCCCTCGAGGTGACCTGGCCCGGTGACGAGGGGGTTCTGGCTCCCGGCGACGAGGCTGTCGCGACGGCGACGTACACCGTGACGCAGGCAGACGTCGACGCCGGGCAGCTCGTGAACACCGCGAGTGCTGCGGGGACCACTCCGGGCGGCATCGAGGTCACCGACGACGACAGCGAGACCGTGGCGCTGCCCGCGGCCCCGGCCATCTCGATCGTGAAGGACGCGGACTACGCCGCGGGCACCACCGGGCGGGTGGGCGAAACGCTCGAGTACGACTTCACGGTGCGCAACACCGGCAACGTGACACTGACCGACGTCACCCTCGTCGACGAGCTCGAGGGCCTTTCGGAGATCGTCTTCGGCGCCTGGCCCGGCGAAGAGGGCGTGCTCGGTCCCGACCAGGTGGTCACCGCGACCGCGAGCTACGTCGTGACGCAGGGGGACGTCGACGGCCTGGTCGGCGTGTCCAACACCGCGACGGCGACGGGGACGCCGCCGAGCGGACCCCCGGTCTCGGATGACGACACCGTCACCACCCGCACGCCGGCGGTCACCGGTATCCAGGTGCGCAAGACGGCGACTCTCACCTCACAGGGGACGGTGCGGGCCGGCGACGTCGTGGCGTACGAATTCGAGGTCACCAACGTCGGCGACCTCACACTCAGCGATGTCCAGCTCGCCGACGCGCTCCCGGGCCTGTCGCCCCTCGAACTGACCTGGCCCGAAGCCGAGGGGGTGCTGATGTCGGGGCAGGTTCTGACGGCGACGGCCACGTACGAGCTCACCCAAGCCGACATCGACAACGGCTCCCTCGAGAACACCGCGCTGGCCACGGGCGTCGGTCCGGGCGAGCAGGAGGCGACCGACAGCGACACCGCGATCCTGGTGCTGCCGGCCGAGCCGGCGCTGGTCTTCCGCAAGACCGCCGCCTACGCGGGCTCGAGTTGGCGCGAAGGGGGCATCGTCGACTTCGCGTTCATCCTCGAGAACACCGGCAACGTGACGCTGACCGGCGTGAGGGTCACCGATCCGATGCCCGGCCTCTCGGCCATCGAGTACGCGTGGCCCGCGTCGCCCGGCGTGCTGGCCCCCGGCACGACAGCGACCGCGACCGCCACGTACACGCTGACAGCCGCCGACCTCCGCGCCGGGACGGTGACCAACACCGCGACTGCGACCACCGACCAGGGGACCGCCGTACTGAGCACGGCCGAACTCGCCATGTCGCCGACGCCGCCCGACCTCCCTGCCACCGGCGGGGCGTTCGCCCCCTGGCTGCCGCTCGTCGCGACAGCTCTCATCGCCGCCGGCGCGGGCCTCGTCGGGGTCCGTCGCCGCGGCGTGAGTGGAGACTAGAGCGCCAGGCGCTCGCGCACGACCTCGGCAAGGGCGTCGGCGTGACGCTGGGCATCTTCAGCCGACGCCGCTTCGACCATGACGCGCACGAGCGGCTCGGTGCCGCTCGGGCGCAGCAGCACGCGTCCGGAGTCGCCGAGTTCGGCCGCTGCAGCGGCCACGGCCGCCGACACGGTCTCGTCGTCGTTGGCGCGGGAGCGGTCGACGCCCTTCACGTTGACGAGGACCTGGGGGTACACGGTCATGATCGAGGCGAGCTCGGCCAGCGACTTGCGCTGCCGGGCCATCTCGCCGACCAGGTGGAGCCCCGTCAGCAGGCCATCACCTGTCGTCGCGTACTCGCTCATGATGACGTGACCGGACTGCTCGCCGCCGAGGGAGAAGCCGCCCTCGTTCATGCGCTCGAGCACGTAGCGATCGCCGACCGACGTCTGCTCGACGGTGATGCCGTGGGCTTCCATCGCGCGGTGCAGGCCGAGGTTGCTCATCACCGTGGCGACGAGGGTGTCGTCGACGAGGTGTCCGCGCTCCTTCATCGCAACGGCGAGGATCGCCATGATCTGATCGCCGTCGACCACACGACCAGCGGCGTCGACGGCGAGGCAGCGGTCGGCGTCACCGTCGTGGGCGATTCCGACATCGGCGCCATGGGCGAGGACGGCCTCGGCGAGCTTGTCGAGGTGCGTCGAGCCGACGCCGTCGTTGATGTTGAGACCGTCGGGGTCGGCGCCGATGACGGTGACCCGGGCGCCTGCGTCGCGGAACGTCTCGGGAGACACTCCGGATGCCGCGCCGTGCGCGCAGTCGAGCACGACGTGAAGGCCGTCGAGCCGGTGCGGCAGCGACCCGAGGAGGTGCACGACGTAGCGGTCCTCGGCGTCGGCGAAGCGGCGGATGCGCCCGACCTCGGCGCCGGTCGGCTGGAGCTTCGGGCCGGCCATCGCGGCCTCGATGCGCTGCTCCACGACGTCGGGGAGCTTCACGCCACCGCGGGCGAAGATCTTGATGCCGTTGTCGGGCGCCGGGTTGTGGGACGCCGAGACCATGACGCCGAAGTCTGCGTCCATGTCGGCGATGAGGAAGGCCGTGGCCGGCGTGGGCAGCACCCCGGCGTCGAGCACATCGACTCCCGACGATGCGAGTCCCGCCTCGACGGCAGCGGAGAGGAACTCACCGGAGACGCGGGGATCGCGGGCGACGACCGCGGTCAGTCGCTTGCCGGAGGCGCGTCGCGCCTCCGCTGTACGACCCTGGCCCAGGACGACGGCCGTCGCCTGGGCCAGGGACAGTGCGAGATCGGCGGTGAGGGGGCCGTTGGCCAGCCCCCTCACCCCGTCCGTGCCAAAGAGCGGCATACGGAGCGAGAGCCGATCAGCGCTTCGAGTACTGAGGCGCCTTGCGGGCCTTCTTGAGACCGGCCTTCTTGCGCTCGATGACGCGAGCGTCGCGCGAGAGGAAGCCCGCCTTCTTGAGCGTCGGGCGGTTGTTCTCCGCGTCGATCTCGTTGAGGGCACGGGCGATGCCGAGGCGCAGCGCGCCGGCCTGACCCGAGGGGCCGCCACCCGAGATGCGCACGATCACGTCGTACGCGCCCGTGAGGTTGAGCACGGTGAAGGGGTCGGTGATGAGCTGCTGGTGGAGCTTGTTCGGGAAGTAGTCCTCGAACGAGCGGCCGTTGACGGTGATGGTGCCCGAGCCGGGGATCACGCGCACGCGGGCGATGGCCTGCTTGCGGCGACCGACGGCGGCGCCGGAGACCGAGAGCACGGGGCGCTCGGCCGCGACGACGGTCTCGTCGACCGGGGTCTCGGTGGAGTAGTTGGTGGTCTCTTCGATGTTCGCCACGAGTGTGTCCTTAGTCTCTGCGGTGCTTACTGGGCGACCTGGTCGAGGGTGTACGTCTTGGGCTGCTGGGCCGAGTGCGGGTGCTCTGCACCGCGGTAGACCTTGAGCTTCGACAGCTGCTGGCGGCCGAGGCTGTTCTTGGGCAGCATGCCGCGGATCGCCTTCTCGACGGCGCGCACCGGGTTCTTGTCGAGGAGCTCCTCGTACGAGACCGCGGTGAGACCGCCCGGGTAGCCCGAGTGGCGGTAGGCCATCTTCTTCTGGAGCTTCTGCCCGGTGAGAGCCACCTTCTCGGCGTTGACGATGATGACGAAGTCACCGGTGTCGACATGGTTGGCGAAGGTCGGCTTGTGCTTGCCGCGCAGGAGCGCGGCGGCGTGCGAGGCGAGGCGGCCGAGGACGACGTCGGTCGCGTCGATGACCAGCCACTCGCGCTGGGTCTCGCCAGCCTTGGGGGTGTAAGTGCGCGTCACAGTAGTGCTGCTTTCTTGAATCGAACGGAGAAGTTCGTGAATCCCACTCCGGGGTGGTTCCGAGGCCGATGACCGTGGAACACGCCAGTGGAGGGCTCACGTTCGTGGTGCCGGGTCAGCCGAGCCGCACACCAAACGTCGAGTCTACGGCATCCGAACCCGTCGGCCAAACACGCCGACGAGCTCCGTCGCCGTCGCAGCCTCTCGCTATCCTCTTCGACATGCCCGCAGCTGTGCCGTCGACCTCGGTGCAGCGCACCTACCGCTACCTGCGCATCGCCATCGCCGGGACGGTCGTGGTCATCTTCGTCGCGGTCGGGCTGGCCGCGGCATCCGTCGGATGGCTCCCCTCGGTCAGCGATTACTTCTACACACCGGCGCGCAACGCCTTCGTGGGTGCGCTCATCGCCGCAGCCCTCGCCCTGGTCGCCCTCTCGGGACGCGGCCTCGAGCGCGCTCTGCTCGACGCCGCGGCCCTCTTCGCGCCCCTGATCGCCCTCGTGCCCACCACCCTCGCACCGGGCAGCGTTCCGGGCGTCGCCGTGCCGTGCACCGATCGCTGCTTCCCGCCCGAGTTCGAAGCGGATGCCGCGAACGGGGTGGCGACCTACCTCGTCGTCGGCCTGATCACGGTGCTGGTCGGCCTGCTGCTGGCCGCCCTGCGTCAGGTGTCGCTCGACACCGTCGGGTTCAGCCTCGTCAGCAGCACGGCGCTCTTCGTCGTGGTGGGTGCGCTGTGGCTCTTCGCGAGGGACGCGTTCCTCGCACAGGGCCACTTCGTCGCGACGATCGCATTCTTCGCGCTCTTCGCCACCGTCGCGGTCATCAACGCGTTCCCGCGTCGCAGCGCCCCTCCTCCGCTGGTGTTCCGGGCGCTGTACGTCGCGATCGCCGCCGGGCTCGTGGCCGTGCTCGCGGTGTATGTCGCGCTGCTCCCCGGCGCCACCGCATCCGGACTTCCGGTGGTGCTCCTCGCCGAGGCGGCCGCACTCACGCTGTTCTTCGCCTTCTGGGTCGTCCAAGGAATCGAGAAGTGGCACGAGACCGACCCGAGCATCCGCGCGGACGGTGTCGAACGCGATGCCTGACGTCCGTGCGATGCACGGGTGCACGAGGGCGTGCCGCCGGTAGCATATGGCCGAGCGGCACCGTGCCGCGGTCTGGAGCGCTCGTGCGCCTGTCAGTCATCGGGTGCGGCTACCTCGGAGCCGTCCATGCCGCCGCCATGGCGTCATTAGGCCACGACGTCGTCGGCGTGGACGTCGACGCGTCGCGTATCGCCCGGCTCGCGGAGGGAGTGGCGCCCTTCTTCGAACCCCGCCTCGACGAGCTGCTGGCATCCGGCCTCGCATCGGGGCGCTTGCGGTTCACGTCCGACATGGCCGAGGCATCCGGTGCTGTCGTCCACTTCCTCGCCGTCGGCACCCCGCAGCAGGACGACGCCCACGCCGCCGACCTCACCTTCGTCAACGGCGCGCTCGACGCCCTCGTGCCCCACCTGCGCGAGGGCGACGTGGTCGCCGGGAAGTCGACCGTCCCGGTCGGCACGGCCGCGCGGCTCGCGCCGGAGATCGAGCGTGCGGGCGCGACCCTGGTGTGGAATCCGGAGTTCCTTCGCGAGGGATGGGCCGTCAAGGACACGCTCGAGCCCGATCGTCTCGTCGTGGGGACCGGCCCGGATGCCGGCGCAGCCGTCGAGACCATTCGAGAGGTGTACCGTCTCGCGCTGGATGCCGGGACGCCGTTCATCGTGACCGACTGGGCGACGGCGGAACTGGTCAAGGTCGCCGCGAACGCGTTCCTCGCTACGAAGATCTCCTTCATCAACGCGATGGCCGAGATCGCCGAGGCGGCCGGCGCCGACGTCACACAGCTGGCCGACGCGATCGGGCATGACGGGCGGATCGGTCGCCGATACCTGGGCGCGGGCATCGGATTCGGCGGCGGGTGCCTCCCGAAGGACATCCGCGCGTTCTCCGCACGTGCCGAGGAGCTCGGGCGAGGCGAATCGGTCGCCTTCCTGCGCGAAGTCGACGCCATCAACCTGCGCCGCCGCGCGCGCGCAGTCGAACTCGTCGCGGAAGGACTCGGCGGATCTGTGGCCGGGAAGCGCGTGACGTTGCTCGGGGCCGCGTTCAAGCCGTTCAGCGACGACATCCGCGACTCCCCCGCACTCGACGTCGCCGAGCGGTTGCGAGACCTCGGTGCCCACGTCGTGGTGACCGACCCCGCCGCCCTCGACAACGCCCGGCGGCAGTACCCGCAGCTCACGTATGTCGCCGATCGGGACGAGGCGCTCCGCGACGCCGACGCGATCGTCCTGGTCACCGAATGGGACCTTTACCGCCGCGAGCTGACACCTGAGCACGCGGCCTCGCTCACCGATGGCCGAGTCGTGGTGGACGGCCGCAACGGGTGGGATGCCGCAGCCTGGCGCGCCGCCGGCTGGCACTACATCGGCATGGGCAAGCCCTGACCGGGCGCCGATCCGGCATTTCGCCGATGTTTCAGACGTGACGTCTGGGTAAACAAAACGCCAAGACGCGTCATAAGCGTTGACCGAACGCGTCGGTGTCTGCCACCTTGATCGCACAGCCGGATGGAGGCACTCGCATTTCCCGATGATGCGAGCGTCGACTGGGAAAGTCCGGCTGACTGGGGCCTCGCCGTGGCGGCTCGATCCGCCACGCCCCTACCGGGCCTGACGGGGTTCATGCGCGTTTCGTCGCGTCTTCAGCATGCGAATGTGGGGTTCAGCACATGCTTCTCGGGATCAATCCGTCGAGCCTTCCGGCCGGGGTTCTCGCCTCGGCCTCCACGCCGGCATTCAGCTGGCACTCTCTGGGGGACGCCTGGTCGACGTTAGCCCCGTATTTCCCGCTCGCTGTCGCGGGCACGATCGTGTGGGGTCTCTGGCTCTACCGCGTGATCCTCTCGGCCCGCGTCAAGCCGATCGAGAGCGATTTCCGCACCACCACCTCTGTCGTCGTGCCGTCGTACCACGAGGACCCCGACATCCTGATGCGCTGCCTCGAGACATGGCGCAGCCAGGGCCCGACCGAGATCATCATCGTGCTCGACGTCGCCGACCTCGAGGCCTACGACCGGATCGTGGCGCTCGGAGACGAGCGCATCAAGCCGATCCTGTTCCACCACGCGGGCAAGCGCTCCGCGCTGGGCGTCGGCATCCGCGAAGCGACGAGCGAGATCCTCGTCCTCACCGACTCCGACACCTCATGGACCCGCGGGCTGCTCGAGAACGTGCAGAAGCCCTTCATCGACCCCCTGGTCGGAGGAGTCAGCACGCAGCAGAACGTCTACCAGCGCGGCACCAGCATCTGGCGGCGCGTCGCCGACTGGCTGGTCGACCTGCGCTACTACAACTACGTGCCCGCGATGGGTCACGCCGGCGCCGTCCCGGTCATCTCGGGCCGCACGGCCGTCTACCGCCGTGCCGCCGTGCTCCCGGTCGTCGACAACCTCGAGAACGAGTTCTTCCTGGGCCGCCGCTGCATCGCCGGCGACGACGGCCGGCTCACGTGGCTCGTGCTGGCCTCGGGCTACAAGACGGTGCACCAGCGCTCGGCGCGCGCGCTGTCGATGTTCCCCTCCGGTTTCCGCGCCTTCGTCAAGCAGCGCGTGCGGTGGAGCCGCAACTCCTACCGCACCTATCTCACGGCGATGTTCAAGGGCTGGCTGTGGCGGACCCCGTTCGTCACCAAGATCACCGTGCTTCAGATCCTGCTGACACCGGTCACGATGGGCCTGACGGTCTTCTACATCGTCTTCAGCCGGCTCGAGCCCACCCCCGTGGCGATCTGGGCCACGGTCGCGTGGCTCCTCATCGGACGCGGGATCCGCGGCTTCTCGCACCTGCGCCGTCGGCCGCTCGACATCCTGCTGCTCCCCCTCGTCACCCTGACGGTCATCTTCATCGCGCTGCCGATCAAGCTCTACGCCTTCGTGACCATGAACAAGCAGGGCTGGCTCACCCGGCACGCCGACCAGATCGGCGGAGACGGGCAGACGGCGCGCACTCTCGTGGCCGAGTCCCCCGCATCGCGCGGGTCGTACCTTCCCGAGGCGGCCTGACGATGCCCGGGATCCGGATGCCCCGGCTGGCCGCCGCGGCCGTACTCGGCGTCGCCGCTGCGCTGGTCGCTCCCCTCGCCGCGCACGCCGCAGCAACGCCGGTCGCCGCGTCGTCGATCGATCCGAACTCGCCGGCGACGGACACCGCGGTTCAGGGGGACGCCTACCCCGGCGACCCCGCGCTCGAGTCGCAGCTCGTCGCGGCGGAGGACCGGCGCCTCATCGACGTCCGCGCCATCTCGAACGCGGCCGGGTGGACCAATGTGAACCAGGGCCGGCCGTACCGGCTCGTCACCGGCAACACGTACACCCTGGTGCTCATCCGGCGCGAGGCGCCGTACACGCTCGACGATCTGCTCGAGTACGCGCCGAGCACGTTCGTACGGCAACCGGACGGGTCCTACCTGCTCACCGAGAACATCGTCGTCGAGCAGGGCGCGACGCTGAAGCTCGAGTCGGAGGACGGACTGGTCCTTCACCTGGCGAGCACCCCCGACGCGTTCGTGTCGATCGTGACGATCGGCGGGGCGCTCCTGTTCGGCGGCACCGAGGACCGCCCGATGGAGGTCACCAGCTGGGACCCGGTGAGCCGCACGGTCGACACCGAGACGTCGGACGGTCGCGCCTACCTTCGCGTCACGGGCGGTCACGCGGCGTTCACGCACGTGACGTTCCACGACCTCGGCTTCTGGTCGGGGACGACCGGCGGCGTCTCGCTCACGGGCACGGCGGCGCCCGAGACGCTGTCCGAGGACGCCGACCAGAACCGCGTGAACAACGGCGAAGCCGGTCCGCAGGTGTACGGGACCGAGATCTACCCGGCCGGTGGCGCCGAACTCCTCGACCTCGCGCCCGACCTCGGCGGATACAGCTATGTGTCGGCTGCGATCGACGGCGTGGAGAGCCGCGACAACGCGTTCGGCATGTTCATCACCAGCGCCGTCGGCATCGACATCCGCGACTCGACCTTCTCCAACAACCTTGTGGACGGTCTCGTCCTGCACCGGGGCGTGACGAACACCGTCGTCCACAACACGACCGCCTCCAACAACGGCGTCGACGGCGTGAACCTGACGCGCGCCGCCACCGGGGTCATCCTCGACCGGATCACGGCCGAGGAGAACGGCCGCAACGGCATCCGACTCGAAGGCGGACCCCTCGCCGACGGCCCGAGTGCGACCGGGACGGCCACCGGCGCCTACGGCAACAACACCGTCTCGAACTCTCTCGTCAACGGCAACGGCCGCTACGGCATCGAGGTGGTCGGCGGTGAGAACATCGTCCTCGACGGGAACTCGGTCTCGGACCACCAGATGGGCATCGTCGTGGCCGGCGGCGTGATCGGCGTCATGCTCACCGACAACATCGTCGAGAACTCCGTCGAACACGCGATCGCGCTGCGCGGCGGGGTGACAGGGGCGACCGTCCAGGGCAACAGCGTCGAGGGCGGCACCGTCGGCGTCTTCCTGCGTGACGCGTCCGGCCTCGTGGACCGCAACGTCGTCGCCGGGGTGAGCAACCACGCCGTCACCGTCATCCGCGGCACCGACCCGTCCACCGTCACCAACAACATCGTCTCGGGGCGAGGCCCCAGCGCGATCGACGTGGCGCGTGCGGCCCTCGATCCCACGGTCGAGGACAACGATCTCGAGGGGTGGCAGAGCACCAAGCCGCTCGATGTCATCCTGCGGAGCATCTTCCAACCGCTGACCGTGATGTGGATCCTGCTCGGCGGCGCCGTCGTGATCACCGCCCTGACGGGGCTGCGCGGTCGCCGGAAGGGCACCGCCATCCGTCACCCCTACGAGTCCCACCGCCCGCTGGATCAGCTGACGGCGGGCGTGGCCGACCCGGCCGCACTCGGGCGCGGCCGGCCGACCCCCGAGGAGCGACCCGCATGATCTCTCAGCTGACCGCGCGACCCTGGCTGCTGGCCGCCGTCTCCTTCCTCGCGGGCGCGACGCTCGTGGTGCTCCTCTGGGGCCTCACCGGGCTGGCCTCGGCTGTCGGCCGCGCGCCGATCGACGCCGGCGCGACGCCGTCGTCGGATCCGGGCCGCACCGAGTCGCCGAGCGAAGAGCCCGATGGGGGCGAGGAGGAGGACGAGGGCGACGAGCTGCCGTCCGCGACCGTGCCGACCGGACCGATCAGCGAGGCCAGGCCCGTCGACTGCTCGAGCGCCACCGTCGAGGTGGCCGACGCCGACGAGCTCCTGTCCGCGCTCGCCGGCGCCGAGCCCGGGGACGTCATCGTGATGGCCGCCGGAACCTACGTCGGCGAGTTCGTCGCCACGACGTCCGGCACCGCCGAGGCCCCCATCACGCTGTGCGGCCCCACGGACGCCGTCCTCGACGGCGGCGACTGGAAGGGCGACTACGTCTTCCACCTCGACGGGGCACGCTACTGGCATCTCAAGGGCTTCTCCGTCACGAACGGGCAGAAGGGAGTGATGGCCGACGGCACCATCGGGTCGGTCATCGAGGGGCTGACGGTGTACCACATCGGCGACGAGGCGATCCATCTGCGCAAGCACTCGACCGACAACCACATCATCGGCAACGACGTGAGCGACACCGGGCTGCGTCGCGAGAAGTTCGGCGAGGGGATCTACATCGGCACGGCCGAGAGCAACTGGGGCACGATCACCGACGGGCAGCCCGACAACTCCGACCGCAACGTGATCGAGGGCAACACGATCCACGGCACGACGTCCGAGGCCATCGACATCAAGGAAGGCACCACAGGCGGAGTCGTGCGCGGCAACACGTTCGACGGCTCCGCCATCGTGGGGGCCGACTCGTGGGTCGACGTCAAGGGCAACGACTGGGTCATCGAAGGAAACGTCGGCGTCAACTCGCCGCTGGACGGATTCCAGACCCACGAGATCGGAAAAGGCGGCTGGGGAACCCGCAACGTGTTCCGCGGGAACACCGCCACCGTCAACGGACCCGGGTTCGGGTTCTCACTCACTCCCGAGCGCGACAACGTCGTCGCGTGCGACAACAAGGTCTCGCAGGCAGGCGAAGGGTATTCCAATGTCGACTGCCGCTGAGAGAAACGCCGTCCCGATCGGCGCTGTCCCATCCATCCCGCGTTCCAGCAAGGAGTTCCGCATGACAGCGAACCGCCTCGGGGCAACAGAGCGACCGCCCCGCCTGACCGTCATCGGCACCGGATATCTCGGTGCCACCCACGCCATCTGCATGGCCACCCTCGGCTACGAGGTGCTCGGCGTCGACGTCGACCCCCGCAAGGTCGCCGCCCTGGCCTCCGGCGAGGTTCCGTTCTTCGAGCCCGGCCTGCCGGAGAAGCTCGCCGAGGTGCTCCGGACCGGCCGGCTGCGCTTCACGACGGACTTCGACGAGGCCGCGGAGTTCGGCGACGTGCATTTCATCTGCGTCGGCACCCCGCAGCAGCAGGGGTCGGAGGCGGCCGATCTGCGATACGTCGACTCGGCCTTCACCGAGCTCGCCCGGCGCATCACGCGCAAGGCGCTGCTCGTGGGCAAATCGACGGTGCCGATCGGCACCGCCGCGCGGCTCACGGAGCTGGTGCAGCGCGTCTCTCCGATCGGCCGCGAGCTCGAGCTCGCCTGGAACCCCGAGTTCCTGCGCGAGGGGTTCGCCGTCGACGACACCCTGCACCCGGACCGGCTCGTGTTCGGCGTGCAGAGCGAGTGGGCGGAGGGCATGCTCCGCGATGCCTTCGCTCCCCTGCTGGCCGACGGCGTCCCTGTGGTCGTGGCCGATACGGCCACGGCGGAACTGGTGAAGGTCGCCGCCAACTCCTTCCTCGCCACCAAGATCTCCTACATCAACGCGATGGCCGAGGTGTGCGAGGCGACCGGCGCGGACGTGAGCCTCCTGGCGCGCGCCCTCAGCTACGACGACCGCATCGGAGGACGCTTCCTCAAGCCCGGGCTGGGCTTCGGCGGCGGATGCCTGCCGAAGGACATCCGGGCATTCCGCCACCGTGCCGGAGAACTGGGCGTCGGTGCCGCCGTGGAATTCCTCGGCGAGGTCGACCGCATCAACCTCCGCCGACGCGCGCGCACGGTGGACCTGGTGCGCGAACTGGCAGGCGGCGACCTCAAGGGCGTGCGGGTGGCGGCACTGGGGGCGGCGTTCAAGCCGAACTCCGATGACGTCCGCGACGCTCCGGCCCTCGATGTCGCGCGGATGCTGTATCTGGAGGGGGCCAAGGTCACCGTCTACGACCCCGAGGCCATCGCCAACGCGCACCGCGCCTACCCGGACCTCGACTACGCAGAGAACCTGGGCAAGTGCGTGCGAGGGGCCGAGGTGACCGTGCTCCTCACCGAATGGGACCAGTTCCGTCGGGCCGACCCGACGCTCCTGGGAGAGCTCGTCGCCCACAGGCGGATCGTCGACGGACGACACGCGCTGGACGCGACGGCATATCGCGCTGCGGGCTGGGAGTACCGCGCGCTGGGCCGGCCGGCCGCCGTGGACACCTCGGTTCTGATGGAGAGCGTCAAAGACGCGGTCGCTTGACCCGACGGCAGGTCGCGGGCGACTGGGGCGCCCGCGACCTGCCCCAGAGAGTTCTGCCGGGACCGACGCTGATCGGGAGCGCCGGTCCCGGCAGGCGCATCTCGTGACGCCGCGAGCCCTCCCCCCAGAGCGGCGCGTCACGGACACCCGTCGCGGTCATCCCCCTCGCCCCCCACCGAGAGTGGGACGCGCCCCGTGCAGCCGTCGGCTCCGGGACGGCGGGTGTGGTCCCCTCGAGACGCGCTCCACCTGTCTCGGGGGGACCGTTCGTGCCCGGTGCGGACGAGGAGTCGGTTCAGGATGCCTCGGCCCGGGGCGCTTCGACCGAGCCGCCCGAGACGAGCGGGAGCCGCGCCGTCACCAGGATCGGCAGATGGTCGCTCAGCCCCTGCGGCAGCGTGCGCACCCGGTCGATCTCGAACCCGACCGATGTGGCGAAGTCGTAGTGGCCGCGGAAGAAGCGGTAGCGCGTGTAGGTGCGCGAGTCGCTGAGATTCAGCTCGTATCCCTGCTCGCGGACCTTCTGACCGAGGTGCTCCTTGAAGACGGGGTAGTTGTAGTCCCCCACCATCAGCGCGGGGACCCCGTCGCCGAGCGTACGCAGCTCGTCGAGCGCCGTGCGGATCTGGTGCCGACGCAGTGAGTTCAGTGCTGTCAGCGGGGCCGCGTGGAACGACGCGACGATGAGTTCGCGCCCGTCGTCGATGTCGTGAAGCCTCACCCCGAGCAGGCGCTCCTCGGCCGGCTTGAGCACGCGGTCGTGCAGGGACTTCTTCAGCGCCAGCGCGCGCACATCGAGCGCTCGGTACGTGTTCTCGCGGTAGTAGACCGCGAGACCGAGCCGATTGCGCTGGGTCGCATCCGCGAGGCGCAGGCCCTCGATCTCTTCGGGGAGGTCGCTCGTGTCCGCCTCCTGCAGGCACAGCACGTCGGCGGCGTGCCGCTCGATCAAGTGGGCGAGCTCACCCGCCGCGCGGTGCTTGCGCAGGTTGTACGAGATGACCTTCATGTCGCGCCCAGCCTAGGCCTGACCGGGGGCACAGCGGCGGGATCTTGCGCGCACTCCCAGAGAGTGCAAGCCGCGCAGACCCGCGGACGCGCCCGTCCGGTCCGCCGCCGCAGACGACGGGTGTGTAGCATCAGGAGCACCTCGCCATCGCGCGGAACGTCGCAACTGGGGTCGGCGTGCTCGCGGGTGGTCAGCAGCAGATGCACGAGAGAGACCGCACGCGCCCATGAGTACCCCAGACGATGAGCTCAAGACGGCCGTCATCATCGAGGACGACCCCGAGATCCGGCACATCCTCTCGGACGTCCTCGAGTCGGCAGGGTTCTCGACGGTTTCGGCCGGCAACGGGATCGACGGCGTCCGCGCCGTGCTGACGTACCGCCCCCTCCTCACGACCGTCGACGTCACCATGCCGGGCATCGACGGCTTCGAAGCAGCACGCCGCATCCGGGCCGCGCAGTCCGACACCTACATCATCATGCTGACCGGACTCAACGACGAGGCGGATGTGATCGCCGGCCTCGGTGCCGGAGCGGACGACTACCTCCTCAAACCCTTCCGCCCTCGTGAGCTGCGTGCACGCGTCGAGGCGCTGATGCGCCGCCGCGTCACCGACGCATCCGCTGCGGTGCCGGCAGGGCCGGCCGCGGGGGTGCCCCTCTCCCCCTCCGATGCCCGCGCAGCCAGCGCCGCGGGGAGCGCGGACCCCGGCGAGGCCTCGACGGCAGAGACGCCTCTCGTGGGCGAGGAGGGGGAGGATGCTGCGACCCGACAGGCAGGCGACGGCTGGATCGCTCACCGCGATCTGCTGCTCCACCCCGAGAACCGCCTCGTCTCGATCGGCGGTCAGGATCTCGACCTGACCCGCACGGAGTTCGACCTGCTCGCGACCCTCCTCGAGTCGAAGCGTCGCGTGCGCAGCAAGGCCGACCTGACTCTCGTCCTGCGGGGCGAGTCGTACGTCACGAGCTACTACGTCGGCGATGCCGACAAGCGGGCGGTGGAGGCGCACATGACGAACCTGCGCCGAAAGCTCGGCGACTCCGCCACGAACCCGCGGTACATCGAGACCGTGCGCGGCGTCGGCTACCGACTCACATCGGAACTCGGCTGAGCACCGCCTCCCGGCAGGGATCCCGCGCTCTGGCCGGGCCGCGCCGCGGTCCCGGTGCGCGGCGGACGCAGCGGGTCCTCGACGCCGTCCGCGACCCACGGCGTGGATCGCCGATGCAGAGTCATCTGATCTCGCAGGGCCTGGGTGGAGAAGATGGAGAGCCGACGGCCGCGCTGAATGGCGCACGCGCCGCCGCTCCGATCCCGCGCGTAGGCCTCCGCTTCGAGACGCTCGACCGCATCCGCGTCGGCGACCGTGTCGCCACCGACGCCCACAAGATAGTCGAACGCCTCGACGAGGGCGTAGCCGTAGTTGAGTGCGCGCACCTCTCCGCCGAAGGTTCTGCCGATGTCGTGGACGAACACCTCGGTGTACTGCTCGCCGAGGACGGTGGTGATCCGGTGAGGACCGGCGAATCGCGCAGCCACGCCGACGGTGTCGTCGGCGGTGTTGCTGACGACGACATGGATCGCATCGGGCACCCGGGTCTGCCCCAGGAGAGCCTCGATGACCCGTGCGATCGAGTGCTCCTCGTCGCAGGCCGGAATGACGCACCCGATCGTCGAGCCCTGCCGCGACGCGCCGTCCCCGTGACGGGGGGGCGTGGCACGTCCGTTCACTTCGTCCGCTTCCTCTCGCGTGGCTCGTCTCCGGCCTCCGATCGGCGGCCTGTCCCCAGCCTGCGCGACCGACCGCAACGACTTCGTGACGCTCTCACGCGGACGACACAAGGTTCGCGCAAGACTTCCGCAAGGGTCGGAGGCGGCGTCCTCCCGGACGAAGCGACCGATGACCCCTAGAATCCGTCACATGGCGACCGGGGGGCAGACCATGGCGCAGATCGCCGCGCCCGGCCCCCGCACGCGTTCCATCTGGCTCACCCAGCTCGTGCTCGCCGCGAGCGTGGTGATGCTGTGCGTCCTCGTCCTCGCCCTGCGCCCTGAGCTCTTCGCCCAGTGGAACTTCGCGGTGGGGATGTTCGCCCTCATCATCGTGACCGTCGCCACCCTCGCGATTCCCTGGTCGAAGCTTCCCAGGAACGCGGTTCTCGCGATCCCCTTCCTCGACACCATCGCCATCGGGCTCGTCGCGAGTGGAACCGACCTGCGCTTCGGGTTCCTGTGGGCGTTCCCGGTCATGTGGATCGCCATGCACTTCGGCGTAGCCTGGCTGGCCGCGGACCTGTCGCTCATCGGGACGATCCTGCTCCTCAACACGACGCGAGCCCCCACGACGGACGCTGCTCTGCGTGTGTTCATCGTGCTGCTCGCACTCACGTTCATCGGCATCACGGCCCATCTCGCCATGCGCCAGACCCGATCGCTCCGCCGCCTGCTGGGACGTCAGGCCGGACGACTGAAGGTGGCACTCGATCGCGCCTCCGACCAGGAGCGCCGCACCACCGAGATCCTCAACGGCGTCGACACCGGGGTGGCGCGCGTGTCGCCGACGGGCGAGATCCTCGCAGTGAACGACGCCTACGCGCGCCTCTACGGACTCGATCCGCTGGATCGCAGCCTGCCGGCGCGATCTGTCGAGTACACCGAGCTGCGCGGCATGCCCGTTCCGCCGTCGGCTCGCCCGTTCGCTCGAGCTGCGCGCGGTGAGCTGTTCACCGACGCCCGCGTCTGGCTCTTCACGCAGGCGGGGGAATGGCGCGTGCTCTCCGTGACGGCGAAGCCGCTGGCGGTGACCGCGGAGGACGACGCCAGCATCCTGCTCGTCGTGCATGACGTGACGGCGATCACTCACGCCCAGCGGGAGCGGGAGCGCCTCGCCGCGATGGCCTCGCATGAGCTGAAGCATCCGCTCACCGTGATGATCGGCAACGCCGAGCTCGCTCTCGAGACGGAGGACCTCACGCCTCGCATGCGGCAACGGCTCGAAGCGATCGTCGGCGCCAGCGAGCGGATGCTCGAGATGGCCAACAGCATGCTGCACACGTCCCGCACCGCTTTCTCGGGCCGGGAGTCGTTCGATGACCTCGACCTTCGCCAGATCGTGGCCGACTCGGTCGACTCCTTCCGCGCGACGGCCAAGGCGCACGATGTGGAGCTCTCCATGAGACTCGACGAGCGCCTGCCCGTCATCGCGGACGGCTTCCGGGTGCGGCAGGTGATCGACAACCTCGTCAGCAATGCGATCAAGTACACCGGCCGGGAGGGTCGCGTCCGCATCGTCGGGACGACCGAGAACGACACCGTGTCCCTCACCGTCTCCGACAACGGCATCGGCATCTCCGCCACCGACCTGCCGAACATCCTCACGCCCTACTTCCGCACCAAGCAGGCCAAGGAGACGGCGGCCGGCACCGGACTCGGCCTCGGCATCACCCGCGAGATCGTCGCGGCGCACGGCGGCACGCTGGAGATCGACAGCAAGGAAGGCGTCGGCACGACGGTGTCGGTGCGATTCCCGCGCCGCGCCCGCGCCGCTGCGGCCACGCGGACGGAGACCCACGTATGAGCGACACGCTTCATCTCGCCGGAGTGAACCTCGGCATCGCGCAGGCCGCGATCACGACGCTGGCCACGATGCTCACCATCGGCGTGGGGTTCCTCACCAAGCCGAGCCCGGCGACGCTGCACTGGTCCTTCGCGTTCTCCCTCGGAATGATCAGCACATTCGGCGTCGTCGCCGGCGAGCTCAACGACCTCGAGACGCTGCGGCGCGCGTCGCTCGGCGCCCTCATGGGCGCCCCGGCGCTCCTGTGGTCCGGCTTCCGCGCGCAGTGGGGGCTCCGCCCGCACGGCTGGATCGGCGCGGTGATCGCCACGGGCTCGGCGGCCTCTCTCGTCGCGGCGGGTGACGCCAGCACCTTCAGCACCGTCTACCGCGTCGTGTTCTTCGCCGCATCGGTCTTCGCCGGGCTCTTCTTCCTCGAGTGGGTTCGCGTCCCCGCGCGTCGCCATGACCGCGTCGTGCTGCCTTTCGCCGTCGTGTCGGCGATCTTCCAGCTCATGGGCGCCGCGACCCTCGTCTCGGGCGCCCTCTTCCCCCCGTCGAGCGGCGACGACCTGGAACTGGTGCGGACGATCTCGTCGATCGGCATGCTCGTGTACGTCGGATGCGCGCTCGTCGCGGTGATGGGCATCGCCACGCGCGACACTGCCTTCGCCCGGCCCGCGGCGGCGCCGGGCGGCTGGCAGCGGTTCGAGACCACCGCCTCCGATCGGCTCCTGCGCGCCCAGCGCACCAGCGAGCCATGGTCCGTCGTGTACTTCCAGCTGGACGACGCCGCCGACATCCGCCAGACGGCCGGCTCGGAGGCCATGTCCTCCCTCGCGTCGCGGCTCGAGCAGGAGGTCCGCGGTGCCTTTCCCGCGGAATCCGACATCGGCACGCCCAGCGCCGGGGCGACCGTCGTGCTGGTGCCGCGGCCCGACGCGGTCGTGCGCGACTGCGTGCGCACCGTGCTCGAGCGGGTGCCGCACCTCGACGTCGATGCGCGCCTCGCCATCCGCCCCACCGCGAGCGCGGGATGGGCGCCGGCATCCGTCCTCGGCTACGACCTCGACGCCCTGGTCTACACCGCCCGCGAGGCGGCGGGCCTGGCCGCCCAGAAGGGCGGCGACCGGTGGGAGAAGGTCAGCGCGGCGCTCGTGGAAGGACTGCTGGACCGAACCGAGCGATCAGTCCCGTAGGGCGGATGCCTCGTCCCTTTCGCCCCCGGGGAGCGCGCGGCGTGCGCGGGTCTGCTCCGCCCGCTGCGCGAGGAGGTGGTCGGCGGGGTAGCCCACCTCGGTGAGCGTCAGCCCGCGCGCGGCGAGCACCTTGACCTCGGGCACCCGCGCCCGGGCGTCCCGGATGTCGACGACGTCGTCGACATCGAGCCGCCCCTCGCCGACGGCCACGCACGCGCCGACGAGCGCGCGCACCATGCTGTGGCAGAAGGCGTCGGCCCGGACGTTCGCCACGAGCACCCCCTCCAGGTCGCGATGCCAGTCGTACTCGAGCAGGGTCCGGATCGTCGTCGCCTCCTCCCGCGGCTTGCAATAGGCGGCGAAGTCGTGCAGTCCGATGAGCGCACGGGCCGCGGCATCCATCGCCTCGACGTCGAGTCGGGCGCGCACGGAGGTGGTGCGATGACGCTCCATCGGGTCGTATCCGGAGACGGTGTCGGCGATGCGGTACGAGTACCGGCGCCAGACCGGCGAGAATCGCGCGTCGAAGCCCGCAGGCGCCTCGGCGCATCGCGTCACCACGACGTCGGAGTACGCGCCGAAGACGCCGGTGAGCCGCGAGGCGAGTGCCCCGACCGGATCGCTCGCCTCCCCTGCGCCGGCACGCGTCCTGCCCGCGAGGACGCGCGTGCGCTGCGACTCGTCCAGGTCGAGGTGGGCAACCTGACCCGACGCGTGGACGCCGGCATCGGTGCGTCCCGCCACCACCACCCTCGGATCTCCGCCCAGAACGCGGGACAGCGCCGACTCCAGGGTCTCCTGCACCGTCCGAAGCCCGGGCTGGCGCGCCCACCCGCGGAAGTGCGTGCCGTCGTAGGCGATGTCGAGGCGGAGGCGCACGGCCCCAGCCTAGTTCGGGCGCCCCCGGGCCACGCAGCCCGGTGCTCTGCGGGACGTTGGGCGGTTCCCCCGAAACCTGGGGATGCATCTCGGGGGAACCTGAACCCGAAACCGCGTGCCGCCGCGGGTGACCCGCGGAAGGCGAGGACCCGGCTGGGGGGCTGAGTCAGACAGCGGCGCCGGGTCTGCGATCAACGTAGCACGCGCCCCCGGGCGCCTCGCAGCCGCGCCGCGGCGCGTCAGCCGAGCACGCTTCGAAGGTGCAGCGCCTGCTCTCCTGCCGCCTGCAGCGCGGTCCTCGCGAGCCTGGTGCGGTTCTCGCTCTCCCGCACGATCTCGCGGGCGACGACCGGGTGGGCGCGGACGATCTCGTCGAGGACGGCCACCGGCAGGACCACGACATCCACCTCGCCGAGCGCCACCGCGCGCGAGATGGTCTGGGTGCGGGAGAGCGCGGTGAGGCCGACCCCATCGTCGGGGCCGAGGACCGTCACCTGCACGAATCCGTCGTCGTCGGTGGGGATGCCGAGCATCACCGTGCCGGAGAGGATGAACCGGATCTCGGTCGGCACGGTGCCCGGTCGCAGGAGCGACTCTCCCACGCAATAGCGCTCCAGACGGGCGTGACCGGCGAGCGCGTCGGTCTCCCCCGCCTTGAGGCTGAGCGCCGGCGCGATCCGCCGGAGTGCGTCCTGCAGCCGGGCGGGAGTGCGCCAGTCGTCGGTGAGGTCGCCGTCGAGGTGCAGCTCGGCGCGTCGCGCGGCGTACCAGAGGCGGGTCGCGAACGTGTCGAGGACGGCGTCCCGGTCGCCGGGGCTGCGCAGCGGGATGGCGACGGCGTACCGGCTGCTCGCGAGCGTCGCAGCGGTCGGCTCGCGGCCGGGGGCGATCAACGGAATGTCGCGTGCGACCGATACCAGCAGGTCGCGGACACGACCGGGCGGGTCGTCGGTGCCGAACTCGAGCTCGAGGACCGCGGCATGGGGATCGGGGCTGCGCGACAGGTTCACGAAGGAGCCGTCGGCCAGTTCGGACGTCGGCATGACGACGATCCCGTTTCCCGTATCGAGGTGGACGGCGCGCCAGTTGACCTCCACGATCTGCCCTCGCGTCGAGCCGGTCTCGATCCAATCGCCGAGCTCGAACGGCGCTTCGAACACGAGGAACAGGCCCGAGACGATCGATCCGACGGCGTTCTGCAGCGCGAGCCCCACGACGATGGAGGTGATGCCGAGGGCGGCGAAGACGCCGGCGACGTCGGCGTCCCACACCCACCAGAACACCGCGGCGATGCCGAGGATGATGAAGACGAAGCGAATGAGGTCGCTGAAGATCGTGGGGAACCGATCGCGCCACGAGCCCTTCTCGGCCCGGTGGAACACGAGGTGGTTGACGGCGTTGATCGTGACGACGATCACGAGGAGTCCGAAGACCGTCCAGATGACGCGAGGCCAGGTTCCCTCGCCCTCCCAGGCTCCGGGCTGGCTGATGAGCACGAGGATGCCGGCCACCGGCACCAGGTAGTTGCGCACCATCAGCACGATCGGCGCGGCCCTGCTCCCCCGGCGGGCAAGTGCGTTGTAGAACTCGGTCAGTCCGATCAGGGCGAGCGGCAGTCCCACCGAGACGATGACGGCGGGCCAGAACCACGGCTGCGAGACGATGTCGGCCACGGCTGCTCACCCCTCCACGACGATCGCGGGAGCCTCGACCTTCCACACCCGCTGCGTGCCGCTCTGCGTCTCGACGTCGCCGGCCGGGCGGACCGGGATCGAATCGGGAAGGCGGTCGGCCACCCGCTGAGTCACGAAGATGCCCGGCTCGTCGGAGTCTCCCTGCACGCGGAACGCCAGGTTCACGGCATCCCCCCACATGTCGTAGACGACCCGCGCCCTGCCGATCAGGCCGCTCGTGACCCGGCCCGAGTCGAGGCCGGCACGCAGATCGAGCTTCACCCCCTGCTGGGCCGAGTACCGCTCGAGGATGCTGTCGAGCTCGAGCGCGAACTCGACAGCGCGGCGGGCGTTGTCGACGCGCGGCGTCGCCAGGCCGCAGCTGGCCAGATAGCTCTGCCTCGTGGTGCGCACGCGCTCGACGCCGTGGCGCTCGGCCGCCTCGTCGAATGTGCGGATGAGGTCGTTGAGGCGCGCGACCGCTTCGTCCGACGACATCGACAGGGCGAGCTCCTCGAACCCGACGATGTCGGCGAACACGACGGTGACGTCGTCGCTGTCCTGCGTGATGGCGTCGTCGCCGTCCTTGTAACGGTGCGCCATCCCTTCGGGCATGAACGAGAGGATGAGCTGCTCGTTCGCCTTCTCCTGCTCCTCGATCAGGTGGGACTTGATCTGCAGGCTGCGGCTCATGTCGTTGAAGGCATGAGCGACGTCGGCCAGCTCGTCGCTGGACCCGGCATCGACCTGCACGCCCTCGTCGCCGGCCGCGATGCGCTGCGCTGCCGACTTCAGCCGTCGCAGCGGCCGCACGAACACCTGCGCGAGCACGAGGGACAGCAGGCAGACGAAGATGATCATCCCCGCCGTCGACAGGATGAGGTTCCGCGTGAACTCCTCCACCGGCACGAGGGCCTCAGCGGAGGTCTCCTGCGCGACGATCGCCCAGTTGAGGCCGTCGACGTTGAGCGGGGCATAGGCGACGAGGCTGTCCCTGCCGAGATAGTCCCGCTCGAGCAGGGTGCCGTCCTGGCCGGACAGGGCGCGCGACACCGCCTCGCTCGAGATGCTCTGCTGCATGAGCGTGCTGCCGTTCTGCACGCTGAGGGCCGCCGCCGACGGCGCAAGACCCGCCGCGACGGCGGCGCTCTCATAAGCCTCCGGGTCGTCGACGAGCTGACGGGAGATCGACCGCATGAGCAGGTCCCGACCCACGAGGTAGGTCTCACCGGTTGCTCCGAGCCCGTTCATCGCCCACTCGCCGCCGACCGTCATGACATCGTCGATGCGCTCGATCGGCAGCTCGATCGCGAGCGCGCCGATGATCTCGCCGCCGTCGGCGATCGGTGCGACCGCCCACCCTGCGGGGTTGCCGAGGCTCGGACTGTAGGGCGCGAAGTCGGCGATCACCACGTCGTCGACGATGTTGCGGTCCATCGCCTCACGATAGGCAACGGCGAGATTGGACAGCCGGTACGGGCCGTCGAGGAGGTTCGTGCCGAGATCGACCCCCTTGAACGCCGTGTAGACCACGTTGCCCTCGGTGTCGATCATCAGGACGTCCTCGAAGTCCTGGAGCTCGGTCATCGCCCGGTAGTAGGGATGGAATCGCGCGTGCGCCGCCGACCACGCACTGCCGTCCCCGGCATCGGCGGTGAGGATCGCGTCCTCCCAGCTGTCGTAGGGGATGACGTAGTTGTCCTGCAGATACGACTGCGCCGCGCCGGTCGGGGCGAACGCCGAGCCGTCGACCGTCTCGCCGGTGGCTTCCGAGAGGTCGGCGGCGAACACGTCGGCGTAGTACGCATCGAGGCGAGCGGATGCCGCGGCATCCGCTCGCGAGGCCTCCAGCTCTGCGAACCCGGCGGCGAACGCGCGTGCCGCCTGCGTGCTCGTGTCGTTCATCGCGCTCAGGCGCACGGCGTTCTCGATGGAGACGAACAGCTGAGTCACCTCGCGCGCCCGGTTCTCGCGGATCTCGACCAGCTTCTCGTAGGCGATCGCTCGCAGTGCCTCGGTGCCGTTCACGTACCCGATGACACCGACGACGATGCTGGAGAGCACGCTGACCGACAGCAGCATGATGAGCAGGATCGAATAGATCGACAGCCCCGGACGACGGCGAGTGCGCGGCGCCCCCACCCACGGAGTGGGCGCCGCTGTCGGCAAGGCCTGCTCGGACACGTCGTCTCCTTCGTGCGCCCCCCGGCGCAGGAAACACTTCCCCCGAGCCCCGGCGCAGGCCGAGGCTGCGCCCAGACTAGCGCCGGTACTCTCTCGCCGGGTAGAGCGTGTTGCGACGTGCGCTGATACGCGCCGGCCGCCTCTGGGAGCCGGGTCGCCGCAGCGAGTCGTTCTACCATGGAGGCTCCCCCACGAGATCCCATGACGTCCGCCGTGCCCTCCCCCACCGCCGCGCCCCGCTATGCGGGGCTCGATGGCCTGCGCGCGATCGCCGTCACGCTGGTGGTGGCATATCACCTGTTCTCGCCCGCGCTGTTCCCGGGCGGGTTCGTGGGCGTCGATGTGTTCTTCGTCATCAGCGGGTTCCTCATCACGGCGCTGCTGCTGCGCGAGCACGACCAGACCGGCCGCATCCGGCTGGGCGACTTCTGGCTGCGGCGGGCGCGCCGGCTGATCCCGGCGCTGCTCCTCGTCGTGTCGGTCTGCTCCACCCTCGCGTGGATGATCGGCGGAGACGTCCTCCTGCGTCTGGGCCTGCAGGTCACCGGTGCTCTGACGTTCGGCTACAACTGGATCTCCATCGCCGGCGAGACCGGCTACTTCGGCGGCGGAGCCCCCGAGCTCTTCCGCAACTTCTGGTCGCTGTCCGTCGAGGAGCAGTTCTACGTGGTGTGGCCGCTCGTGCTTCCGCTGTTCCTGCTCCTGCCCCGCGCGTGGGCGAGGGCGGCGGCCGCCGTCGCGCTCGCAGCGGCATCCGCGGTATGGATGGGCGTCGTCGTGGCCGGTGCGGCCGACGCCACCCGCGCCTACTTCGGCACGGACACCCACTCGTTCGGCATCCTCATCGGCGTCGCGCTCGCGTTCGTGCTGGTGCCGGTGCTGTCCCGACCTCCGCACGACGACCCCGCCGCTCGGCCGGTCCTGCCCGGCATCACGCTCCCGGAGGGCTGGACGCTCGTCCTGCCGGCGCCCCCGCCGCAGACGGCGGTGAGATCACGGTGGTTCGACAGCCCGGTGACCAGAACGGTGATCGGATGCCTCGGCCTCGCAGCGCTGGCAGGCATCGCGGTGATCGCGTGGGTGCCGCCCGGTCCCGGGTCCTTCCCGGGGATGCTCGTCGGCGCCAGCCTGTGCACGGCCGTGGCGATCGTCGCGGGCGTGTGGCCCGGGTCGTGGTTCGGTCATGCGATCGACCGGCGTCCGCTGCGCTGGGTGGGCGATCGCTCGTACGCCATCTACCTCTGGCACTGGCCGCTGCTCGTCCTGGCGATGGCCATGACCCCCGGCGGCGGCGCCGAGGTGCCGGTGTGGATGGGAGCGGGCGTCCTCGCGGTGACCGTTGCGGCCGCCGAGCTCTCCTACCGCTTCGTCGAGACGCCGGTGCGCCGCGACGGCTTCCGCGCCGTGGCCCGTGCCCTTCGGGCGCAGTTCCGCAGCGGCGTCTCCGGAGCGGCGCGCGCCGGGGCGCTGCTCCTCGCCTGCGCCATGGTCTTGGGCGGGACGTCGGCGGCGATCGCGGCGGCCCCGACCTCCTCGAGCGGCGAGCGGGCGGTGACGGCGGGCGAGAGGGCCCTCCAGGAGGCGACCGGCACCGGCGCCGCCCGCGCCACCGCCACACCCACGCCCACGGCGCCAGCGGGTTCCGCCTCAGCCGCTCAGCGACCGGGCGGCCCGTCGCCGACACCCGAACCGACGCCGGTGCTCGGCACCGAGGTGACGGCGGTCGGAGACTCGGTCATGCTCGCCTCCGCCCCGGCCCTGCTGGAGCGACTGCCGGGCATCGAGGTCGACGCCGAGGTCTCTCGCTCCAGCTGGGCTGGTCCGGGGATCCTCGAAGAGCTCGAGGCCGCCGGGCGCCTGCGCCCGTACGTCGTCGTCGCGCTCGGCACGAACGGCCGGGTGGACCCCGGCACGCTCGAGCGCATGGCGGAGGTCGTCGGGCGTGATCGGCACCTCATCCTCGTGAACGCCTTCGCACCGCGCGACTGGGTCCCCGGGGTCAATGACGAGCTCGCAGCGTTCGCCGCCGCGCACCCCCGTGTCGAGCTGGCGGACTGGGCTGCGGCGATCGAGCCGCGGACCGACCTTCTCGCCGACGATTCGATCCATCCCGGCCCTGCGGGAGGGGCCGTCTTCGCCGAGACCATCGCCCGCGCGATCGACGGTATCGAGCGCGACCGCGCACAGCGGCAATTCTCCCGAGAGCTCCGCCTCTCCGAGCGGCTCACGAGCGGACAGGTCCCCGTCGCGCAGTGACTCTCCTCACCTCGCGCCACCGCGGAGCAGTTCCGCAGCCGGCCGGCGAGTGAGGCGGTGTCACCAGCGGAGGAGATGCCACGAACGGAGGAGGCCACGCGCGGCATCCGTCCTCCGCTCGTGGCATCTCCTCCCGTCGTCACGCCGAGCGGCGCCCGCATCGCCTGCCCGCAGACGCAGCGAGACCCGCGGGCCCTGACAGGCACGCGGGTCTCGCGGGTGCAAGGTGACCGGGACGCAGGTCCCGGTCGGCATCCGATTACTCGGACTTCTCCTCGACGGCGTCTTCGGCAGCGGCCTCAGCGGCAGCGCCCTCCTCGGGCGACTCGGCGCCGGCCTCGGCCGCCGTGTCGTCGGTGGTCTCCTCGGTGACGGCCTCTTCGGCCGGAGCCTCCTCAGCCGGAGTCTCCTCCGCCGCGGGAGCGGCCTTGGCGGCGCTCTTCTTGGCCGACTTCGCCTTCGGGGTCACGGGCTCGAGGACGAGCTCGATGACCGCCATGGGGGCGTTGTCGCCCTTGCGGTTGCCGACCTTGGTGATGCGCGTGTAGCCGCCCTCGCGGTCGGCCACCAGCGGCGCGATCTCGGTGAACAGGACGTGCACGACTTCCTTGTCACCGATGACCGACAGCACCCGGCGGCGAGCGTGCAGGTCTCCGCGCTTGGCGAAGGTGATCAGGCGCTCGGCGAGCGGACGCAGGCGCTTGGCCTTGGTCTCGGTCGTCTTGATCGACTTGTGCGTGAAGAGGGCCGCGGCGAGGTTCGCAAGCAGCAGGCGCTCGTGGGCGGGGCCGCCTCCGAGGCGGGGACCCTTGGTGGGCTTAGGCATTCTCAGTTACTCCAGTGTGAAAAGTCGGTTCGGGAACCGGCTCAGACGGTCTCGTCGTCGTAGCCGCCGTAGAAGTGCGCGCCGTCGAACCCGGGAACCGAGTCCTTCAGCGACAGGCCGAGCGAGACGAGCTTGTCGCGCACCTCGTCGACCGACTTCTGACCGAAGTTGCGGATGTTCATGAGCTGCGTCTCCGAGAGGGCGACGAGCTCCGAAACGGTGTTGATGCCCTCGCGCTTGAGGCAGTTGTACGAACGGACCGACAGGTCGAGGTCCTCGATCGGCATCGACAGCTCGTTCGACAGGACGGTCTCGACCGGCGCCGGGCCGATCTCGATGCCCTCTGCCTCGACGTTGAGCTCGCGGGCCAGGCCGAAGAGCTCCGTCAGCGTGCGACCGGCCGAGGCGACGGCGTCGCGCGGGGCGATCGAGGGCTTGGTCTCGACATCGAGCACGAGCTTGTCGAAGTCGGTGCGCTCACCCGCACGCGTCGCGTCGACGCGGTACGAGACCTTGAGCACCGGCGAGTAGATCGAGTCGACGGGGATCTGACCCGCCTCGGCGTACTCGTTGCGGTTCTGGGTCGCCGACACGTAGCCGCGACCGCGCTCGATGGTCAGCTCGAGCTCGAACTTGGCGGTGTCGTTGAGCGTCGCGATGACGAGCTCGGGGTTGTGCACCTCGACACCGGCCGGGGCCGAGATGTCGGCGGCGGTGACCTCACCGGAGCCGGTCTTGCGCAGGTACGCCGTGATGGGCTCGTCGCGCTCGCTCGAGACGACGAGCTGCTTGATGTTGAGGATGATCTCGGTGACATCCTCCTTGACACCCGGGATGGTGCTGAACTCGTGGAGGACGCCGTCGATGCGGATCGACGTCACGGCCGCGCCGGGGATGGACGACAGGAGGCTGCGACGCAGCGCGTTGCCGATCGTGTAGCCGAAGCCAGGCTCCAGCGGCTCGATGACGAAGCGGCTGCGGAACTCCCCGATCTTCTCCTCGGTCAGAGTGGGACGCTGTGCGATGAGCACTATGTGTTCCTTTCGATCACGTGCCCGCTATATGACACGTGCGGTGGGTGAGGTGTTGAGTTTTTCTCGGGGCATCCGGCCGGGCTCCCGAAGGAGACGGAGCGGATGCCGAAGCGTGCGGTAGCCGGGGTGCACGAGGCACCCCGGCTCCGGGAATTCAGACGCGGCGGCGCTTGGGCGGACGGCAGCCGTTGTGGGCCTGCGGCGTCACGTCCTGGATCGAGCCGACCTCGAGGCCGGCGGCCTGCAGCGAGCGGATCGCGGTCTCGCGGCCCGAGCCCGGGCCCTTCACGAAGACGTCGACCTTCTTGACGCCGTGCTCCTGCGCCTGGCGGGCAGCGGACTCCGCCGCCATGCCGGCCGCGTACGGCGTCGACTTGCGCGAGCCCTTGAAGCCCACGCCACCCGACGAGGCCCAGCTGATGACAGCGCCCGAGGGGTCGGTGATCGAGACGATCGTGTTGTTGAACGTCGACTTGATGTGGGCCTGGCCCAGTGCGATGTTCTTCTTTTCCTTGCGGCGCGGCTTGCGCGCGGCGGTCTTGGCCTGTGCCATGAGTTCTGTTCTCCTAAACCTTCAGGGCGCGCTTACTTGCGGCCGGCCTTCTTCTTGCCGGCGACGGTGCGCTTCGGGCCCTTGCGGGTACGAGCGTTCGTCTTGGTGCGCTGACCGCGCACGGGAAGGCCGCGACGGTGGCGCAGACCCTCGTAGGAACCGATCTCGACCTTGCGGCGGATGTCGGCGGCCACCTCACGGCGGAGGTCACCCTCGACCTTGTAGTTGGCCTCGATGTGGTCGCGGAGCGCGATGAGCTGGTCGTCGCTGAGGTCCTTGACGCGGATATTCTCGTCGATCTCCGTCGCCTTGAGGATCTCGATCGAGCGGGTACGGCCAACGCCGTAGATGTAGGTGAGGGCGATCACCACGCGCTTGTCGCGCGGGATGTCGACGCCGGCAAGACGTGCCATGCGGTTCTCCTAGGAGTGAGTGGAGGTGTGGAGCAGGGCCGGTGCCCGGGCCTCCGCCCGAGGTGTCCCCCGCGAACGGGTTCTGGTCCTGCCTGGTTTCGTGTATTCAGTTGTGGGACCGGATGCCCCGTGGCGAGGCATCCGGGAGCATGATCAGCCCTGGCGCTGCTTGTGGCGCGGGTTGCTCTTGCAGATCACCATGACGCGACCGTGGCGACGGATGACCTTGCAGTGGTCGCAGATGGGCTTGACGGAGGGGTTGACCTTCATGATTTCCTGTTTCGCTGTCTTCGCCGGGCTCCCCGGGACTGCCGGGTGGGGCGTTACTTCTCGACCGGTCTAGCGGTAGCGGTAGACGATGCGCCCGCGAGTGAGGTCGTAGGGGCTGAGCTCCACGACGACACGGTCCTCGGGGATGATGCGGATGTAGTTCTGCCGCATCTTGCCGGAGATCGTCGCGAGGACCTTGTGGCCGTTGGTCAGCTCAACGCGGAACATCGCGTTGGGCAGCGCCTCGGACACGACGCCCTCGATCTCGATGACACCGTCTTTCTTCGCCATACGCTCGCTATCACTTTTTGCAGACCGGTCGGTCTGCGGTGGATGGGATTGTGGTGCTCGGACACGCCGATGAAGGCGCAACGCACCAAAGATCAAGCATACGTGATATCGGATGCCTCGGCAAACCGGTCCAGGCGCGGGCCGGACTACGGGCGGCGGCGGCGCACCACCGTCAGAGCCAGCATCACAGCACCGGCCGCGACCAGCGCCGCGCCCATCCCGACGGCCCACCACGGGATCGTCGAGCCGGTCGCGGGGAGCTCGCCCGCGATCTCCCCGTCGCCGCCGTCATCGGGGCCGAGGTCCGCCGTGAACGCGTTGACGACCTCGAACGCGAGCGGCGTCTGCGCCGACTCCGCCGTGATCACCGTCGAGGCGGGTGAGATCTGCGGCGCGGCCCACGAGCCGCCGGCGGCGGTCGGGGCGATCTCGTCGATCGTGCATGTCGAACCCACGGGCGCGGCGAACGGGTCGCTCGTCTCGCCCGCCGCCAGCTCCCATAAGCCCTCGGCCACCGTCTCGCCATCGGAGACACAGCCCCAGGTTCCCTCGAAGCCGATCGCCGGGGCATCCGCGCCCGTCACCGTCTTCGTGATCGTGAACGCCCCGATCAGCTGGGTCAGGGTGTTGGAGACCGTCACCGAGAGCGGGGTCTGCGCCGACTCCGCCGTGATCTGCACCTCGGCAGGAGACACGACCGGCACCGACCACGACCCGCCCACGGGCGCCGCCGGGAGCGTCTCGGTGACGGTGCACCACGCACCGACGGGCGCCTCGATCGGCGCAGAGACCTCTCCTGCGTCGAGCGCCCAGGTGCCCGAGTCGATCACGCCGGCGCCGCCCTGCGTCGCCGCGCACTGCCAGGACCCTGAGAACCCGTCAGCGAACGGCACCTCGTCGGGATTGGATACGACCTTCCGGATCGTGAACGACCCGACCGCCAGCGCATTCTCGACCGCGAACGCGAGCTGCGTCTCGTCGCTCGGGGAGGGCACCGTGAAGGCGACCGGGGCAGTGGCTGCTTCCCCGTTGACGGTCCACACCGGCGTCTGCCACGCCGCGAGCGCGGTCGGATCTAAGCTCTGACCAGCGCTGAGCAACCGGACGCGATAGGTCGAGCCGAGGGTTTCGGTCGCTTCGCATGGCGCCCCGACCGGGAGCCCGTCCACAGTGGTGGTCTCCCCCGGCGCCACCTCCCATTCGACGACGAGCTCCCCGCCGTCCGCGGGTGTGCAGGTCACGAGTCCGTGGAAGGTGGTGCCCGGAGGGAGCAGGGCCTGGTCATCCGCCGACAGGATCTTCTCGATCGTGATCGATCCGACCTCGACGGGCGCGGTCACGGGGATGCAGTCGAAGGGAGCATCGACCCAGGGGTAGTTGTGGTGCTCGTTGCCCACGCCGTCCATGAGGAGCGTGCCGTTCGTGTACAGGCGTCCGTTGGTGCTCGCTGTCACCCGGAGGGTCGGCTGGGTGGGGTCGCCGCTCGCGCCGGGCACGAGAACCGTGCCGAGCACCTGCGAAGAGCCGGCGATGTGGACAGACGTCGCGTCGACGAAGTTCCAGAGCGTGCGGGCGGCGAGCACGCCGAACAGCGGCGACGCGGGATCGTCGGCCCGCACGCCGTCCTCGGCGAAGTAGTTGGGGGCCCAGGTCACGGGTCCGCCGGTCACATTGACGACGACGGATGCCCCGTCGGGGATCCCCGCGAAGCCGAGGGCCGGGTTGGCGGCGAGGGTTGCCGCGGCGACCTCGAACACCTGGGTCGGGGACGAGTCATCGCCGGTGAACGTCAGCAGCGCACCCGCGGTCACGGTTCCCGTCGGGGTCGCCGCCGCGAAGTCGGCGGACTCGTCGGCCAGCAGCGTCCCCCATGAGGACCAGGGAGCGACGGCGGCCGCGCCCAGCCCCTGGGTCAGCGTCCCGTTGTTGAGCTCGTAGTTCGCGCCCGTGGCCTCGTAGTCCGGGATCGTCACTCCCCCGACCTGCACGTCGCCGCCGCGCAGCTGGCCGTTGTCGAACGCGTTCGCGCCGACATCGAGCACCGTCGACGCGCCGACGCTCACGTCGCCGCCGACGGCGAGCATCGTGGTTCCGGGAAGAGGCGTGACGCCCGATCCGACACCCACCCAGCCGACGTTGAAGCGGCCGCCTGCGGCCTTGTCGAAGGACGCGTCCCCCTGGACGACCACGAGGCCCTCCGCCTCGGCCGCCGCGCCGCGCACCTGGAAGTCGCCTCCGGCGTAGACCGCGACGTTCTGATCCGTCCAGACCGGGTTCGTGTTGCCAGGACCCGGGATCGTCCCCTCCGGGCACTCGCCGATGGCGGCTGCAGCCGGCTCCACCGACGGCGGGAGCGCCACCAGCCCGCCCCCCAGGATCAGGCCCATCGCGGCGGCGAGCGCCACCGTCTTGCGGCGCGCCTTTCGCCGCGTCATCCCCGTTTCCCCGCCCATGTTGCCCCCCGCACGCTCGAGCCGAAGCCTACCGCGGAGGACGAGCCGTTCCCAGGGCGGATCTCAGCCGAAGAGCGTCGCCAGCTGGCCCGGCTCGGGCAGGGTCGAGTTGGAGATGACCTCGCCGTTCACCGTGATCGTCGGCGTGCCGATGCCGGCCGCCCCCGGCTGCACCGGGGTCTTGTCCGTCATCTCCGCGACGAAGTCGGAGTACACGCCGTCGTCGACGCATGCGTCGATCCCGGTCACGCCCACCGATTCGGCGATCTGCAGGATCTCGTCGTCCGAGAGTCCCGGAGTGCCTTCGGCCGGCTGCGCGGCGAACATCGCGTTCATGAAGGGAAGGGATGCCTCGGCATCCGCCACCGCGACGCAGTATGCCGCATTGGCGGCACGCGTCGAGTACTCCGTGCCCTGCGATTTGCTGTCGAGGATCGAGATCGGATGGATCGCCAGCGTGATCGCGCCGTCATCGATCAGGCTCGCGATGTCGGGGCCGTAGATCTGCTCGAACCGGTTGCAGACCGGACACAGGAAGTCGATGTAGGTGCCCAGCTGGTCATCGCCGTCCCCGACCAGGATCGCCCCGGTCTCGGCGTCGATGTTCGAGGCGGACGGCGTCCCGCCCGGCGCGGGGTCCGAAGGCTGGTTGTTGAGCACCACGATCAGCACGGCCGCCACCAGGAGGGCCACGACGACCCCGGCGCTCACCCAGATCGCGACCCAGTTGACCTTGCGCGGACCTTCCGTCATGACCTCTCCTATGCAATCTCGGTCGGCGTGACGCCGAAGGGCGCGAGCCCTGCCGCGCCTCCGTCCGGCGCCGTGAGCACCCAGATGCCCCCATCGTGCACCGCGACGCTGTGCTCCCAGTGCGAACCGGCCGTGCCGTCCAGAGTCGACACCGTCCAGCCGTCGTCCTCGACGAACGTCGCCTGGTCGCCGATGACGACCATCGGCTCGATGGCGAGCACGAGGCCCGGACGCACTTCCGGCCCCGGATCCGACACACGGTAGTTGAAGACCGAAGGGGACTCGTGCATCTTCCGGCCGATGCCGTGGCCGACGTACTCGCGCAGGATGCCGTAGGCCCCGGTATCGGGAGAGTTCGCCTCGATGTGCTCCTGGATGGCCGCGCCGACTTCGCCGAGATGCCGCGCCGTCACGAGAGACGCGATCCCGGCCCACAGCGACCCCTCGGTCACATCCGAGAGTCGTCGCCGTTCAGCGACGACGTCGGGACGATCGGGGTCGTCGAGCACGACGCTGAACGCCGAGTCGCCGTTCCATCCCTTGTACTCCGCCCCCGCGTCGATCGAGAGGATGTCGCCGGCGGCGAGCTCCCGTTCGCCGGGGATGCCGTGTACGACCTGCTCGTTGACCGACGCGCAGATGGTGTGCCGGTAGCCGCGTACCATCTGGAAGTTCGACTTCGCGCCGCGAGCGGTGATGAGGGCGGATGCCGCGGCATCCAGCTCCGCGGTCGTCACACCCGGGGCGATCAGCTCCCTGACCGCATCGAGTGCCGCCGCCGTGATGAGACCCGGTTCCACCATCGCCCGCAGCTGAGCGGGAGACTTGTAGATGGAGCGGCGCAGCGACACGGGCTCAGGCTGCGGCGTCGCGGCGGAGACCGCGCGCCTCGAGTGCCGAGAGGACGCGGGCCGTGATCTCGTCGAGCGAGCCGACGCCGTCCACCTGCACCACGATGCCGCGCGCGCCGTAGACGCCGAGGATCGGCGCGGTCTCGCGCTCGTAGATGGCCAGGCGGTTGGCGATCACGTCTTCGGTGTCGTCGGTCCGACCCTGCTCCTTCGCGCGCAGCGCGATCCGGGCGATGCTCTCTTCACGCGGCACGCTGAGCTCGATGACGGCGTCGAGGGTCTCGCCGCGGCCCTCGAGGAACTCGTCGAGGTGGGCGACCTGACTCACGTTGCGGGGATAGCCGTCGAGCAGGAAGCCCTCCTCGGCGTCCGCCTGCGAGAGGCGGTCGCGGACGACCGCGCTCGTGAGCTCGTCGGAGACGAGGTCGCCGGCCTCGATGACCGACTTGACCTGCGCGCCCAGATCGGAGCCGTCGGCGACCGCCGCGCGGAAGACATCCCCCGTCGAGACGGCCGGGATGCCGAACGCCTCGGCGATGCGCACACCCTGCGTGCCCTTGCCCGAGCCCTGCGGCCCGACGATCAGCAGCCGCGTCATCGCAGCAGCCCCTCGTAGTGACGCTGCTGGAGCTGCGCGTCGATCTGCTTCACGGTCTCCAGACCCACGCCGACGATGATGAGGATCGACGCGCCGCCGAACGGGAAGTTCTGATTGGCGCCGACCGTCGCGAGGGCGATGAGCGGGAGGAGCGCGATGCAGCCCAGGTACAGAGAGCCGGGCAGAGTGATGCGGGTGAGCACGTAGTCGAGGTACTCGGCGGTCGGCCGGCCGGCACGGATGCCGGGGATGAATCCGCCGTACTTCTTCATGTTGTCGGCGACCTCGACGGGATTGAACGTGATGGCCACGTAGAAGTACGTGAAGCCGACGATCAGGAGGAAGTACACGGCCATGTAGATCGGGTGATCGCCGTTGGTGAAGTACTGCTGGATCCACGCCACCCAGCCCGGGATGTTGTTGTCCGCGTCGGGCTGCATGTTGAACTGAGCGATGAGCGCCGGGATGTACAGCAGCGACGAGGCGAAGATGACCGGCACGACGCCGGCCATGTTGACCTTGATCGGGATGTACGTGTTGGTGCCGCCGTACGTGCGGCGACCGACCATGCGCTTGGCATACTGCACCGGGATCCGCCGCTGCGACTGCTCGACGAACACCACGAGGGCCACAACGACGATGCCGACCGCGAGGACGAGCAGGAACACCTCGAAGCCGCGCGAGGCCCAGATCGCACCCATCGCGGCGGGGAACGTCGCGGCGATGGACGTGAAGATGAGCAGCGACATGCCGTTTCCGATGCCACGCTCGGTGACCAGCTCGGCGAACCACATGATGAGGCCGGTGCCGGCGGTCATGGTGATGATCATGAGGAGCTGCGCCCACCATGCGTCGTTGGTGAGCAGCTGCTCGCACTCGGGCACACCGGTCACGCCGAACAGCTGACCGCTGCGCGCCACCGTCACCAGGGTCGTCGACTGCAGCAGCGCGAGCGCGATCGTGAGGTAGCGGGTGTACTGCGTCAGCTTGGCCTGGCCCGACTGGCCCTCCTTGTAGAGGGTCTCGAAGTGCGGGATGACGACGCGGAGCAGCTGGACGATGATCGTCGCGGTGATGTACGGCATGACGCCCAGCGCGAAGATCGACAGCTGCAGGAGCGCGCCGCCCGAGAACAGGTTGACCAGCGACAGCAGGCCTTCGGTGCCTCCGCTCTGCCGGAGGCAGGACTGCACGTTCGGAAAGTCGACGAACGGAGCCGGCACGTGGGCGCCGAAGCGATAGAGGGCGATGATCGCCAGGGTGAATGCGATCTTCCGCCGAAGGTCGGGAGTGCGGAAGACCCGCGCGATGGCGCTGAACAAGTGGATGCCTCCAGAAGGGATGCCGGCGCGCACAGCGACGTGCCGACGTCCAGGGTAACCCAGTGGGGGCCGGAGCAAGCTCCGACCCCCACTGTGCGTACTACTTGACGGTGCCGCCCGCGGCGACGATCTTCTGCTCGGCCGAACCCGAGACCTTGTCGACCGCCACGTTGAGCTTCACCGAGATGTCGCCGGTGCCGAGCACCTTGACCTTCTCGTTCTTGCGGACCGCACCCTTGGCGACCAGGTCGCCGACGGTGACGTCGCCGCCGGCCGGGTAGAGCTCGGCCAGCTTGTCCAGGTTCACGACCTGGTACTCGACACGGAACGGGTTCTTGAACCCGCGCAGCTTCGGCGTGCGCATGTGCAGCGGCATCTGGCCGCCCTCGAAGCCGACCTTGACCTGGTAGCGGGCCTTCGTGCCCTTGGTGCCACGGCCGGCGGTCTTGCCCTTCGAGCCCTCACCGCGACCCACGCGGGTCTTGGCGGTGTTGGCGCCGGGAACCGGACGCAGGTGGTGCACCTTCAGCACACCCGGGCGCGAAGCCGGGGCATCCGCCTTCGGAGCCGCCTTCTTGGCCGGAGCCTTCTTGGCGGCGGGAGCCTTCTCAGCCTTCTCCGCAGCGTCGGCCTTGTCGGCCTTCGCAGCAGCGGCCTTGGCAGGCGCCTTCTTCGCGGCGGCCGGCTTGTCGGCGGCAGCCTTGGGGGCGGCCTTCTTCGCCGGGGCTGCCTTGTCGGTCGCCTTCTTGGGGGCGGCCGCCTTCTTGGCAGTCTCGGCCTCGACGGCCTCGTTCTTCTCGGCCTTCTCAGCCATCAGTCGATCTCCTCAACCTTCACGAGGTGAGCGACGGTCTTGACGTAACCGCGCGTCTGCGCGTCGTCGGGACGGACGACGGAGTCGCCGATCCGCTTGAGACCGAGCGAACGCAGCGTGTCGCGCTGGTTCTGCTTCTCACTCACCTTGGACTTGACCTGGGTCACCTTCAGGCGCGCAGCCATCAGACACCTGCCTTCGCAGCAGCAGCCGCGGCCTCGGCCTCGGCACGGACGAGACGGGCAGGGGCGACCTGGTCGAACTCGAGACCGCGACGCGCGGCGACCGCACGGGGCTCCTCGAGCTGCTTCAGGGCCTCCACCGTCGCGTGGACGATGTTGATCGTGTTGGACGATCCGAGCGACTTCGACAGGACGTCGTGGATGCCCGCGCACTCCAGCACGGCACGCACCGGGCCACCGGCGATAACACCGGTACCGGCAGCGGCCGGGCGCAGCAGCACCACACCGGCAGCGGCCTCACCCTGCACCGGGTGCGGGATGGTCGAGCCGACGCGCGGCACGCGGAAGAAGTTGCGCTTGGCCTCTTCGACGCCCTTCGAGATCGCCAGCGGCACCTCGCGGGCCTTGCCGTAGCCGACACCCACGACGCCGTTGCCGTCACCGACGACGACGAGCGCGGTGAAGCTGAAGCGACGACCGCCCTTGACGACCTTCGACACACGGTTGATCGTCACGACGCGCTCGAGGAACTGGCTCTCGGCGCGGTCGCGTCCGCCGCGGTCGCGGTTCGGGTTGCGCTCGCGACCGCCGCGGCGGGGCTCGCGCTCACGCTCGGTGGTCGCAGCCGCCTCGGCCGGCGCCTCGGTGGCAGCCTGCTCGGTCACGTTGTTCTCCTTGTTGTCACTCACAGGTTCAGACCTCCCTCGCGGGCGCCGTCGGCGATCGCCGCGACACGGCCCGCGTAGCGGTTGCCACCGCGGTCGAACACGACGTCCGAGACGCCGGCGGCCTTCGCGCGCTCGGCGACCAGTTCGCCGACCTTGCGGGCCTTGGCGGTCTTGTCACCGTCGAACGTGCGCAGGTCGGTCTCGAGGGTCGACGCCGAGGCCACGGTGCGGCCCTTGCTGTCATCGACGACCTGCACGAAGACGTGGCGGGCCGAGCGGGTGACGACGAGGCGCGGACGCTGCTCGGTGCCGACGACCTTCTTGCGAAGGCGGGCGTGACGACGCGCGCGGGCGTCGGTCTTCGACTTCACAGCCATGGTTACTTACCAGCCTTTCCGGCCTTGCGGCGGACGACCTCGCCCGCGTAACGCACACCCTTGCCCTTGTACGGCTCGGGCTTGCGGATCTTGCGGATGTTCGCAGCCGCCTCGCCGACGGCCTGCTTGTCGATGCCGCTCACGGTGACCTTGTTGTTGCCTTCGACCGTGAACGAGATCCCCGCGGGCGGGTCGACGAGAACGGGGTGCGAGAAGCCGAGGGCGAACTCGATCGAGCTGCCCTTCTGAGCCACGCGGTAACCCGTTCCGACGACCTCGAGGCCCTTGGTGTAGCCCTGGGTGACGCCGATGATGTTGTTGTTGATGAGCGTGCGGGTCAGGCCGTGCAGCGAACGCGACGAGCGCTCGTCGTCGGGACGGGTCACGACGACCTGGCCCTCCTCGACCTTGACCTCGATGGGGCGCGCCACGGTGAGCTTGAGCTCGCCCTTGGGGCCCTTGACTGCGACATCCTGGCCGTCGACCGAAACGGTCACGCCGGCGGGGATGTCGATGGGAAGACGTCCGATTCGCGACATGTCAGATCACCACACGTAGGCGAGGACTTCCCCACCCACGCCCTTCTGCTCGGCCTGGCGGTCGGTGAGAAGACCGGAGGAGGTGGACAGGATCGCGACGCCGAGGCCGCCGAGGACGCGGGGGATCTCGGTCGACTTCGCGTAGACGCGCAGGCC
The DNA here is from genome assembly GCF_012847295.1 of Microbacterium sp. MF43. Taxonomy (GTDB): domain Bacteria; phylum Actinomycetota; class Actinomycetes; order Actinomycetales; family Microbacteriaceae; genus Microbacterium. The sequence continues at coordinate 285,062 of NZ_JABBDY010000001.1, read as the reverse complement.
GGGCTTCGAGACGCGCTTGATGCCGGCGATCGAACGCTCGCGGTTCGGGCCGTACTTCAGCGTCAGCGTGAGGGTCTGGCCGACACGGGCGTCGGAGACCTCCCAGCCGGAGATGTAGCCCTCCTGCTGGAGGATCTCGGCGATGTGCGTCTTGAGCTTCGAGCTCGGCAGCGACACGGTGTCGTGGTGCGCCGAGTTCGCGTTGCGCAGACGGGTCAGCATGTCTGCGACCGGGTCTGTCATTGTCATTTGCTGTTTCCTTTGTTCATGAGGTTTCGGCTGCCGTTACACGACAGGCGACCTTCGATGAGTGCCCCGGGAGCCGGATGGCTCCCGGGACTCTTCGGCTCAGGCCTGGGCGTCCTCGCCGCGGAACGGGAAGCCGAGGTGGCGCAGCAGCGCACGGCCTTCGGCATCCGTCTTGGCCGACGTCACGATGGTGATGTCGAACCCGCGGACGCGGTCGATCTTGTCCTGGTCGATCTCGTGGAACACCGACTGCTCCTGGAGACCGAAGGTGTAGTTGCCGTGGCCGTCGAACTGCTTGGCCGACAGACCGCGGAAGTCGCGGATGCGGGGCAGAGCGAGGTTGACCAGGCGGTCGATGAACTCCCACGCACGGTCACCGCGAAGGGTGACGTGCGCGCCGATGGCCTGACCCTCGCGCAGCTTGAACTGGGCGATGGACTTGCGGGCCTTGGTGACGACCGGCTTCTGCCCGGTGATCTTGGTGAGGTCGTCGACCGCACCATCGATCACCTTGCTGTCGCGAGCTGCCTCGCCGACACCGGTGTTCACCACGACCTTGACGAGACCGGGGATCTGCATGACGTTGGCGTAGCCGAACTCGTCCTGCAGCTGACTCTTGATCTCGGTGTTGTACTTCTGCTTCAGGCGGGGCTGGATCTTGCCAGCCTCCACGGCAGTGGCGGTGCTCATATTCAGAGGTCCTTGCCTGACTTCTTGGCGTAGCGCACGCGGACGGTGCGCTTGACGCCGTCCTTCGTCTGCTCCTCGATGCGGTGGCCGACGCGGGTCGGCTTCTTGGTCGAGGGGTCGACGAGCGCGACGTTGGAGATGTGGATCGGGGCTTCCATCGTCTCGATGCCGCCCGTCTTGGTGCCGCGCTGGCTCTGGCCGACACGGTTGTGCTTGGTGACGTAGTTCACGCCCTCGACGATGACGCGGTTCTGCTCGACGAGGACCTCGAGGACCTTGCCCTGCTTACCGCGGTCACCGCCGCGCTCGGGCTTGGCGCCCGAGATGACCTGAACGAGGTCGCCCTTCTTGATCTTGGCCATGGGGTCAGATCACCTCCGGTGCGAGCGAGACGATCTTCATGAACTTCTTGTCGCGAAGCTCACGACCGACCGGTCCGAAGATGCGGGTGCCGCGGGGCTCCCCGTCGTTCTTCAGGATGACGGCGGCGTTCTCGTCGAACTTGATGTAGGAACCGTCGGGACGACGGGTCTGCTTGACAGTGCGGACGACGACGGCCTTGACCACGTCGCCCTTCTTGACGTTTCCGCCCGGGATCGCATCCTTGACCGTGGCCACGATGATGTCGCCCAGACCGGCGTACCGGCGCTGCGAGCCACCGAGCACGCGGATCGTGAGCAGCTCCTTGGCGCCGGTGTTGTCGGCGACCTTGAGGCGGGATTCCTGCTGAATCACTTTTTACTCCTTGGGTTCCAAGCAAGCCGGAGGCTTACTTGGCCTTCTCGAGGATCTCGACCAGGCGCCAGCGCTTGGTCGCGCTCAGCGGACGGGTCTCGTTGATGAGGACGAGGTCGCCGATGCCGGCGGTGTTGCCCTCGTCGTGCGCCTTGACCTTCGACGTGCGACGGATGACCTTGCCGTAGAGGGGGTGCTTCACGCGGTCCTCGACCTCGACGACGATCGTCTTGTCCATCTTGTCGCTGACCACATACCCGCGGCGGGCCTTGCGGTAGCCACGGGCGTTGGCGTCGCGCACATCGTGCGCGGCCGACTCGTGGCCGGCGACCTGCTCCTTGACCTCGGCCTCGGCCGCGGTCTTCTTCGTGGTGGCCATCACTCAGCCTCTTCCTTCGCGGCCTCGTCGGCGGCATCCGCCTTCTTGGCCTTCGTCTTCTTCGCCTTCGTCGCGGTCTCCAGCGGCGCGGGCGTGGCACGGATGCCGAGCTCGCGCTCACGGATCACGGTGTAGAGCCGCGCGATGTCGCGCTTGACCGCACGGATGCGGCCGTGGCTCTCGAGCTGGCCGGTGGCCGACTGGAAGCGCAGGTTGAACAGCTCTTCCTTGGCCTTGCGCAGCTCCTCGACGAGGCGCTGGTCTTCGAACGTGTCGAGCTCGCTCGGAGCGAGCGTCTTGGTGCCGATCGCCATTACGCGTCGCCCTCCTCGCGCTTGATGATGCGTGCCTTGAGAGGCAGCTTGTGGATGGCACGGGTCAGGGCCTCACGAGCGAGCTGCTCGTTGACGCCGGCGACCTCGAAGAGGACGCGACCCGGCTTGACGTTTGCGACCCACCACTCGGGCGAACCCTTACCGGAACCCATGCGGGTCTCGGCCGGCTTCTTGGTGAGGGGACGGTCGGGGTAGATGTTGATCCACACCTTGCCGCCACGCTTGATGTGACGGGTCATCGCGATACGAGCGGACTCGATCTGACGGTTCGTCACGTAAGCGGGCGTGAGTGCCTGGATGCCGAACTCGCCGAAGGAGACCTTCGTGCCGCCGGTGGCCTGGCCATCGCGCTTGGGGTGGTGCTGCTTGCGGTACTTGACCTTGCGGGGGATAAGCATTACGCCGATGCTCCTTCTGCGACGGGGGCCTCGTTGCGCGGGCCACGGCGCGGACGGTCGTCGCGACGACGGTCCGACTTGGGCGCGTTGGCCTGCTCGCGCGCGAGCTCCTTGTTGGTCAGGTCGCCCTTGTAGATCCAGACCTTCACGCCGATGCGGCCGAAGGTGGTCTTCGCCTCGTAGAAGCCGTAGTCGATGTTCGCGCGCAGCGTGTGCAGCGGCACACGACCCTCGCGGTAGAACTCCGAGCGGCTCATCTCGGCGCCGCCGAGGCGGCCGGAGACCTGGATGCGAACGCCCTTGGCGCCGGCGCGCTGCGCGCCCTGCAGGCCCTTGCGCATCGCGCGGCGGAACGCCACGCGAGCGCTGAGCTGCTCGGCGATGCCCTGCGCGACGAGCTGAGCGTCGGCCTCGGGGTTCTTGACCTCGAGGATGTTCAGCTGGATCTGCTTGCCGGTGAGCTTCTCGAGGTCGGCGCGGATGCGCTCGGCCTCGGCGCCGCGACGACCGATCACGATGCCCGGGCGGGCGGTGTGGATGTCGACGCGAACGCGGTCACGGGTGCGCTCGATCTCGATGTTGCTGACGCCTGCGCGGTCGAGCGAGGTCGTCAGCAGACGACGGATCTTGATGTCCTCGGCCACGTAGTCGGCGTAGCGCTGTCCGGGCTTCGTCGAGTCCGAGAACCAACGCGACACGTGGTCCGTGGTGATGCCGAGGCGGAAGCCGTACGGGTTGACCTTCTGGCCCATTACTTGCTCGCCTTCTTCGTCTTGGCAGCCGGGGCCGCCTCGGCGACCTCGGGCGTCGAGAGCACGACCGTGATGTGGCTCGTGCGCTTCTTGATCTGGAACGCGCGACCCTGGGCGCGGGGCTGGAAACGCTTGAGCGTCGTGCCCTCGTCGACGTACGCGTTCTTCACGTACAGGTCCTGCTCGTCCAGGTACTCGCCATCCTTGTCGGCCTTCACGCGAGCGTTCGCGATCGCCGAGGCGACGAGCTTGTAGATCGGCTCGCTCGCACCCTGCGGCGCGAACTTGAGGATGGCCAGGGCCTCCTCAGCCTGCTTGCCCTTGATGAGGGCGACGACACGACGAGCCTTCTGAGGGGTCACGCGGATGTGTCGCACGCGTGCGATGGACTCCACCATTTCTCTCTCCTCTTTCGTCCCCGCGTCAGCGGCGACGGCCCTTCTTGTCGTCCTTCTCGTGGCCGCGGAAGGTGCGGGTGGGCGCGAACTCGCCCAGCTTGTGTCCGACCATGGTCTCGGTCACGAACACGGGGATGTGCTTGCGACCGTCGTGCACGGCGATCGTGTGACCCAGCATGGCGGGGACGATCATCGAGCGACGCGACCACGTCTTGATGACGTTCTTCGTGCCGGCTTCGTTCTGCGAGGCGACCTTGCGAAGCAGGTGCTCGTCGACGAAGGGGCCCTTCTTAAGACTGCGTGGCATCTTCCTCTACTCCTACTTGCGCTTCTTGCCGGCGTTGCGACGGCGAACGATGTACTTGTCGCTTTCCTTGTTCGCGTGGCGGGTGCGGCCTTCGGCCTGGCCCCACGGCGTAACAGGGTGACGACCACCGGAGGTCTTGCCCTCGCCACCACCGTGCGGGTGGTCGACGGGGTTCATCGCGACACCGCGGACGGTCGGGCGGATGCCCTTCCAGCGGTTGCGGCCGGCCTTGCCCCAGTTGATGTTCGACTGCTCGGCGTTTCCGACCTCGCCGATCGTCGCGCGGCAGCGCGCGTCGACGTTGCGGATCTCGCCCGAGGGCAGACGCAGCTGGGCGTAGGGGCCGTCCTTCGCGACGAGGCGAACCGACGCACCCGCCGAGCGGGCGAGCTTCGCGCCGCCGCCGGGACGGAGCTCGATCGCGTGGATCACGGTACCGGTGGGGATGTTCTTCAGCGGCAGGTTGTTGCCGGGCTTGATGTCGGCCGAGGGACCCGACTCGACGATGTCGCCCTGCTGCAGCTTGTTCGGGGCGATGATGTAGCGCTTCTCGCCGTCGAAGTAGTGCAGGAGCGCGATGCGCGCCGTGCGGTTGGGGTCGTACTCGATGTGCGCGACCTTGGCGTTGACGCCGTCCTTGTCGTTGCGACGGAAGTCGATGACGCGGTACTGGCGCTTGTGGCCACCGCCGATGTGGCGGGTGGTGATGCGGCCCTGATTGTTGCGGCCACCGGTCTTGGCGAGCGGGCGGAGGAGCGACTTCTCGGGCGTCGATCGGGTGATCTCGGCGAAGTCGGCCACCGACGAGCCGCGGCGACCCGGGGTCGTGGGCTTGTACTTGCGAATAGCCATATCTCTAGTCCTCTATCCCGACCGTCAGCCGACTGCCGTGAAGATGTCGATGGTGCCCGACTTCAGGGTCACGATGGCGCGCTTGGTGTCCTTGCGCTTGCCGGTGCCGAAGCGGGTGCGGCGGGCCTTGCCGACGCGGTTGATCGTGTTGACCGCAGCGACCTTGACGCCGAAGATCTTCTCGATCGCGAGCTTGATCTCGGTCTTCGAGGCGCGCGGGTCCACGAGGAACGTGTACTTGCCCTCGTCGATGAGCCCGTAGCTCTTCTCGGAGACGACCGGCTTCAGGATGATGTCGCGCGGGTCCTTGTTGACGGTGGTCATGCCGAGACCTCCTCGGTGGCGCCGGTCTTGGACGCGACGAAGGCGTCGAAGGCGGCCTTGGTGAAGACGATGTCGTCCGAGACGAGCACGTCGTAGGCGTTGAGCTGGTCGGAGTACAGCACGTGGACGTACGCGAGGTTGCGCACGCTCAGGATGCTGAGCTCGTCGTCACGGGTGATGACGACCAGCACGTTCTTGGTCGGGGCGAGCGTCGCGAGGACCGCGGCAGCGGCCTTGGTCGACGGTGCGCCCTCGATGCCGAACGAGTCGACGATGTGCAGGCGGTCGCCGCGAGCGCGGTCGCTGAGCGCGCCCAGCAGGGCGGCGGCGATCATCTTCTTGGGCGTGCGCTGCGAGTAGTCGCGCGGCTTGGGGCCGTGCACGATGCCACCGCCGGTCATGTGCGGCGCGCGGATCGAACCCTGACGGGCGTTACCCGTGCCCTTCTGCTTGAAGGGCTTGCGGCCGGCACCGGAGACCTCACCGCGACGCTTGGTCGAGTGGGTGCCCTGGCGAGCCGCGGCGCGCTGCGCCACGACGACCTGGTGGATGAGCGGGATGTTCGTCTTGACGTCGAACAGAGCGGCGGGCAGCTCAACCGAGCCGGCCTTCTTGCCGTCTGCCTTCACGACGTCGAGCGCGAGAGTCGAGTCAGCCATGTGATCAGGCACCCTTCACTGCGTTGCGGACGTAGACGATGCGGCCGCGCGCGCCGGGGACGGCGCCCTTGACGAGCAGCAGACCCTTCTCGGCGTCAACGGCGTGCACCGTGAGGTTGAGGACGGTCACGCGCTCGCCACCCATACGGCCGGCCATGCGCATGCCCTTGAAGACGCGGCTCGGGGTCGACGAGGCGCCGATCGAGCCGGGCTTGCGGTGGTTGCGGTGCGCACCGTGCGAAGCGGAGACGCCCTTGAAGTTGTGGCGCTTCATGACACCTGCGGTGCCCTTGCCCTTGCTGGTGCCCACGACGTCGACCCGCTGGCCGGCCTCGAACACGCCGTCCACCGTGAGCTCCTGACCGAGTGAGTAGTCAGCGGCATCCGCGGTGCGGATCTCGGTGAGGTGACGACGCGGGGTCACACCGGCGGCCTCGAAGTGGGCCGTCTGCGGCTTGTTGACCTTGCGGGGGTCGATCTGGCCGTAGGCGATCTGGACGGCCTTGTAGCCGTCCTTCTCGGGCGTGCGAACCTGGGTGACCACGTTCGGCGCGACCTCGATGACGGTGACGGGAACGAGCTTGCCGTTCTCGTCCCAGACCTGGGTCATGCCGAGCTTGGTGCCGAGCAGGCCCTTGGAAATCTTGTTGTTGATGTCAGCCATGTCGAACCTCAGAGCTTGATCTCGATGTTGACGTCGGCCGGCAGGTCAAGGCGCATCAGCGAGTCGACGGCCTTGGGCGTCGGGTCGATGATGTCGATCAGACGCTTGTGGGTGCGCATCTCGAAGTGCTCGCGGCTGTCCTTGTACTTGTGGGGCGACCGGATGACGCACACGACGTTCTTCTCGGTCGGAAGGGGCACGGGGCCCACGACGGTCGCGCCCGCACGGGTCACGGTGTCGACGATCTTGCGCGCCGAGCTGTCGAGGCCGGCGTGGTCGTACGACTTCAGGCGAATGCGGATCTTCTGTCCCGCCATTGTCTGCTCACTCTCTTTCTCGCGTCGTACCGTTCCGGAGGCCCCGGAGGCATTGGACGCACGGTGGCGCTCACGCGCCATGGCACTTCTGCACCGCTTGCGCAGTGCGTTGCTGCACCGCTGTTCTGATGTCAATCCGGAGGCCGCGCCGAAGCGCCGCTCCCGGCATCCGCTCCCGCTCGCACGCGAGAGGAACACTCTCGTGATGAAGGGGGTTTGAGATGTGGTGGTTCTGCTGCCCGCGGCCTAGGACCCTGCACCAGCGCTGAGAAGCAGTCGTCTACTCCGCAGCCGGGTGCCGCCTATGCACTGCCCTGGCAGTGATCCGGAGCACGCCGAAGGACGCGCCGGAATGTGGAACCTCACTAGTCTACGTGCCGCCCGGGCGTGTCGCAAACTCGGGCGTGTCGCGAGACCGCTATCCTCGGCTGCTTCCCAGGCGAGTCGAGACGGAGAAGGGCGGCCGCGCTCGCGCGCGGCCGCCCTGGGGACACCCCTGTCACTGGACGCTCGGGGGGAAGCTCTCGAGAGAGAGGAGTATCCCGGCCCCTCCTGCCGACCCCTTAGGAGGTCGCCCGACGGCGCTGGAAGGCGACCACGGTCACTGCGGCGATGCCGAGGATCATGGCTGCGCCACCGGCGATCGGGAGGATGGGGCTCACGCCACCACCGGTCGCGGCGAGGGGGGCGCCGCCGTCGGGGGTGTCGGAGGCCGGCGTTCCGGGAGTCCCCGTCGTCGGGGTCTCCCCGTCCGGCGTCTCGGGGCTGATCGCCTGCTTCGGCGGATTGGCGCACAGGGCGCTCGCCGCCGGGTAATGCACCACCGTCTCGAAGGTGGGGTTCACCTGGAAGCGGATGGTGATGTCCTCGCGCGTCCACCCGAAGTTGCCGCCGGTCTTGACGTAGGTGCCGTCGACGATCTCCCAGCCCGGCCACATCTTCGGGTCGGTCGCCGAGGCGCCCGGCCAGAGCACCGAGCCCGACAGCGCGTGGCCGCTGGTCGTGTAGTCCTCGCCGTCCGGATTCACGAAGGTGATCGTGAGCGGGTTCGGGTCCTCGTCGATGTACCCGGTGGGGAGCGTCACCGCGTACCCGAGGTAGGGCACGTCACCGATGCAGCTGGCGAGGATCTCGCCCGGCACGAGCGGGCACTCGGAGATCTCGGCCTGAGTGAGGTCGCGAGTCTGCTCCTCCGTCACGAGCGAAGACGTCACGGCCGGTTCGCCGAGCTCGTTGTATCCCCACACCTTGGTCGTGATGGTGCGCGTCTGCGTCACCTGCGTGTCGCCGCACTCCCACTCGCCGTCCTGCCACGGAGAGGTCTCGATCACCGTGTCGGGGAGAGGGCAGTCCTTCTTCTCGTCGACGGTCATGGCGCGCTCGGCCGTGGTGGTGACGACCTCGGGCGTGGCCTTGACCCACTGGCCCTCGCTCCACACGTAGGACGTCGTCGTCGTGACCGTGGTGACGGTGACGGTCTTGCTGGTGCAGTCAGAGGTCGAGGTCTCGGTGCTGCTGACCTCCGGCTCGGGCTCGGTCGGACGGCAGCCGTCGGAGTCCGACGGCAGCTTGTCGAGACTGGGCACCGTCCACTGCGTCTTGACGCCGTCCGCGAAGACCGTCCCCGCGAGCGGCGATGCGGTCCACGTGGTGGTGCCGTCCGGATTCACGACCGAGGCCCACGAGACGTTCTCGCTCCGCGTCACGCTGCCGGCCGTGAGACACGTCGGAAGCGTCACGTCCAGCGTCGGCGTGACGACGGTCGGCTGGGTGACGGGAGCCGTGCCCTTGCAGACGATCCAGTGAGACACGGTCGCCTGCTGGCCGCCGTTGTTGCGCGGAGACGCGTAGGCGACGCCCGCCTGCGGGTGGACGATCACATTGTTCGTGTTCCCCGCCTTGACGACGAGCAGCTCCCAGTGATCGCCCGGCCACGACTCCTGATACGGCTTCAGCGTAACCGTCTTCCCGCCGTCGGTCAGCGCGCCGTGGGCCGAGTTGCCCTCGTGGCTGTAGCACGTCGCGTCGTGATCGGTGTAGTTCTCCCAGTACTTCGGCGAGTTCGCCGCGGCCGTTGCGGGAACCATCACCCCGACGGCACCGATGAGACCCTCGTCGGCGACCGCCGCGCCGGCTGACACCAGCGGAGCGACGATGAGCGACGCGGCGACCGTGACAGCCGCCAAGACGTTGAACGTCTTCTTGTTCTTGCGCGCGTTGAGCACAGCAATCCTTCCCCAAGTTCTCGGCGCGCGACCGCGCCGCCCCAGCGGCGCGTCGAAGAACGCGCCGATCTTCCCAGCGGTGCGCGAACGCACCGTCCTGCTCACAGCCCCTCTCGGAGCCGTCTTCCCAGCAACGCGCTGAAGCGCGTCTTCCCACTCGGCGTAGTACGCCGGACCCGGCACCCACAGATGCTGCGGTCTCCCAGCGCGATGGTCAGTCGCACGACCGCGGACGGCGAACCGTCTTGGATGCACCGTATCAGGCCCGGGGGACCTTTCCCAAAATGCCCGACTCGAACGGCTGATCGGCGTGTCACCGCTTCGGGAAAACGGTGCGCCGAAACCCCCGCCCCGGGAAGGCGGGGGTTTCGGTTCGCCCTTCTGGGCGAGGTGGGAGAGAGCGGGCCTTGGGGGCAACCCGCCCTCTCTCACGGTCAGAGCGTCGGCTTCACCTCGCCCCGGCGACGGCGGACGACCACGAGGGTGGTCGCACCGGCGAGGAGCGCGAGGAATCCGAGCAGTGCCAGCGGCCAGGGGTTTCCCCCACCCGTCGGCGGCAGCGGCTCCTCCGGCTCTTCGGGGAGGATGACGGTCGGCAGCGTCACTGTCGCGTCATCGACGTCCCGACCCGTGTCATCCGGGTCACCGAAGGTGTGATAGTCCACCACGGCGATGTTCTCGATCGTGGTCACCGTCGACGTCGCGTCCGTGGTGGCCGCGAGGGTGATGGTCGGCGCCGACGTGGCGCCCTCGTCCGTCCCCTGCGGCTGCAACGGCCCGAAGAGCACGCACTCGAGGGTTCCGCCGAAGCCGGCCGCATCCTGTCCGGTCACCTCGCAGGACTCCCAGTTCGGGAACACCGCGTCGTCGCCCTCACCGGGCCACGAGACATCCGTGATCCGGATGTCGGCCGGGATCACGTCGGTCACCACGACCGACTCGGCAGCCGAATCCTCACTGATGTTCTCCACCGCGATGTCGTACGTGAACGAGCCGCCGCGATCGACCTGCGCGGCACTGGCCGTCTTCTCGATCTCGAGCTCGGTGTGCCGAGCGGAGAAGCACTCGGGAGTCGCGGGCGGGTAGTCCGCCTCGAACACCAGGGTGGGGTTCACCTCGATCGTGATGGTCGTCGTACCGCGCCAGTCGAAGTCGAGCTCGCTCGGGTCGAGGATGAGCCCGTTGAAGACGAACAGCGCCTGCTGCTCCGGGGTCATGATCGTGCCGTCAGCAGGGTTGTAGTACTGCCGCGGGTTGGATCCGGGCACGATGTCGCCCGCCTCGATGGCGCGCCAGCCCGGGTAGTCGATCGCCACGCCGGCCGGCGTCCAATCGGCTCCTGGCCAGGCGAAGACATCCTCGAACGTGCCGCCTGCGGTGTCGAACGGGATCAGCACCTGGGGCGGGTCCGTCTCGGCATCACCGTCGTTCGGAATCCACGTGATCGTGCCGTCGGAGCCCTCGAGCTCGCCGGACGTCTTCACGATCACTCCGAGCAGCGCGGCGTCGCTCAGGCAGGTGGTGTACACCGCCGCCGTCATGTCGCGGGCCGGCACGGTCTCGTCATCGCAGTTGTTGTCACCGTTCGGCCCGTCGGTCGGGTCGAGCTCGGTCTCCACGCAGGCGATGTTGTCGAAGGACTCGATCGGCTCGGGCAGCTCGTCCGGTTCCACCGCACCGGTGTCAGGCGGTTCGAGGAACTCCACGGTGACGTACACCGTGGCGACTTCGCCGAGTGCCAGCTCGTCGATGACGAGATCCACGATGTTGGCGCCCAGGTCCGAGTTGTCGGTGACGGTCAGCGTGTCGGGTGCGACGTCCACCGCCAGGAACGCGATGCGCTCGAAGTACGGGTCGAAGCTGAACGAGTCGTCGAACACGTGCACGTCCTCGGCAGCCCGCGTCCCGTTGTTGGTCACGGTGAGCTCGAAGGTGAACACGTCACCCGGCTCCACCGATCCCTCTTCGGGCAGGTCGGTCGCGGTCTTGACGATGCCGACGTCGTCGAAGTGCACGGTGCCGCAGGCGTCATCCACCACGGGCTCGTCGTCTCCGACCGTGAGCATCGCGGTGTTCAGGATGCCGATTCCGCTCTCCTGTTCGGAGCACGCCTCGGCGTCTTCCGGCAGGGAGTCGACGGCCGCCTCGACGACCACGGTGTAGACGTCGTCGTTGGCGCCGTCGTACGGTGCCAGCATCCGATCCTCCGCCAGCTGCGCTGCGAGGGAAGCCCCGAAGTCGCCCGAGGTGGGACCGGACCACGACGCGCCGAGGATGGTCACACCCTCCGGGTCGTCGACGGTGTCGCTGAGGTCGTACGCGATCGGGACGAGTGCACTGTTGTTGTGAACCGTGATCTCGTACGTCACCGTCCACGTGCCATCTTCGTTCTGCACCGCGTCGACGAGCGACTTGTCGAACTCGTAGCCCTGATCGACGTGCGAGTTCACGATCATGCAGACCACGTTCTCGCCCTTGTCGAGACCGCCGAGCGAAGCGGAACCCGGCTCGCTGTCCGACAGTTCGACCATGCCGTCGATGTCGGACACACAGGCCCACTCGCCGGCTTCGAACTCGTCCGACCCGGCGAACTCGCCGATCAGGTCCTCCGTCAGGTCGAAGCCCACGCCCGTGGGAACCTCGGTCGGCTCGACGTCGCCGCCGGCGGGGTTCGTCACGGGATCGCCGGACTCCGGGGTCGCGAAGAGCTGCCAGTTGTCCTCGGCGACCTCGGCCCCGTCTACGACCACGACCTTGTCGAGTGCGATGGTCGGAAGCTCGGCTTCGTTGACGAACTCGCAGTCGACCGGCTGGTCCGGCATCGTGAAGCTGCCGCTGCGGCCGTCGTCGCTGAAGACGACGGTGTCATCCGCGGCGGTGCAGACGAGCGTCGACGTGTAGTCGGATGCTTCGCCCTCCAGCACCGTGATGACCTCGCTCACCGTCACCTCTTCGCCGATGAGGGCGTCCGCGGTGACGATGTTGTCGAGGTCGGTGAACGTCCCGACCGAGCCGTCGGACGTCGACTGACCCGAGCCCGTCGCGCCGCCCTCGATCTCCAGATCGGCGGTGTCGCCTTCCTGGCCGTTGACCCAGGTCTTCACGAGCGTGATTCCCCGCGTGAGCGCCCGGTTCGCGAAGACACAGGTGGTCTCCCCCTCGACGGTGAGCTGGAAGCTGCGTCCGTTGCCCGAGAGGCCGGTGTCGCACAGGAACGCCGAGGCGTAGACGCCCTGACCGCTCACCGTCTCGCCGAAGCTCAGGACCTCGCCGATGCGCACCTCGATCTCGACGTCGTTCACGACATCCAGCTGGTTGACGCTGACGCCGTCCGCCGTGGACGTATTGGTGGCCGCGACCCCGCCCGCGGGCTGGATCGAGAGGAGCGCCGTGTCCAGGGCGATGGCACCCAGCCAGCGCTTCTGGAGTGTGACACCGACCTTGATCGCGGTGTTGGTGAAGGTGCACTCCGCGCCCGCGAGCGGCGCCGTGAAGGTCGTGCTCAGGCCGCTGCCCGAGCCGCCGACCGGTGCGCACGAGTAGGTGCTGGTGTACTCACCCTGGTTCTCGTCGTCCAGGATCTCGGAGACCGTGACGCTCTCACCCACACGCACCGTCTTGACGACGACGTCGGAGTCGGTCTGATTCGCCGTCCCCGTCGCCGTCGACGTCTCGGTGGTGCCGTTGATCGTCAGGTGGGCCTCGTCGCCCTGGAACGCGTTCACCCACGTCTTGTTGACCACGATCTCGGTGGTCTTGGCCGTATTGGTGATCGTGCAGGTGATCGACTCGTCCACCGTGATCTCGCCGATGTCGGCGCCCGCACCGGACGTTCCGTCGGTGCACGACCAGGTCGCCGTGTAGGCCCCCGTGTTGCCGTCACCGAGGTCTTCCGACAGCGATACCTCGTCGCCGATGCGCACGTCGACAGACGCCGTGTTCACCTCGTCCGTGCTGTCGCCCTCCGTCGCCGTCGAGGTCGCGGAGTCGGATTCGGCTCCGGTGATCTCGAGGTCGGCGGTGTCACCCGCGAACGCGTTGACCCACTGCTTCTTCAGCGTGACCTTCGCCCGCTGCGCGGTGTTCTCGAAGGTGCAGATCACGTTCTCGTTCGGAACGGTGAGCTGGAACGAGCGGCCGGTGCCCTCGAGGTCGGTCGTGCAGCTGTAGGTCGAGCCGTAGACGCCCTGACCGGTCACCACTTCGGAGAGGGTGATCGAGTCGCCCACCCGGACCGTCGCCACCGCCCTGTTGACGGTGTCGAGCTGCTCTGCCGCGCCGCTCGCGGTCGACGTCGCCGTCGCGGTGCCGGCCGTCAGTGCAGCCTGGTCACCCTGGATCGCGTCGATCCACTTCTTCTGCAGCGTGACCGTCTTGGTGACCGCGGTGTTCGTGAACGTGCACTGCACACCGTTCGCGGATGCCGGCCACGACGGGACCACGATGGATCCGCCGGTTCCCGTGTTGCTCGACACCGCTGCACCCGTGCAGGAGAGCGTCGAGGTGTACACGCCGGTGTTGCCGCCGCCGAGCGTCTCGGAGAGGTTCAGCGACGCACCGGGTGCCACGCTCACCTGGATCACGGGACCGTTCGTCGGTGCCGTCGACGTGCCCTGAGCCGTCGCGTCGCCGCCGATCGCGATCTGCGCGGTGTCGCCGGTGAACGAGTTGACCCACACCTTCGTGAGGGTCACCGTCGCGTAGGGCGTGTTCACGAACGCTGTCGCGACGGTCGCGTTCGGCGTCTGCTGCGAGATCGTGAACGACTTCGACGACGGGTCCAGCACATAGCCGGAAGGCGCGGCGGTCTCGACGACCGAGTACGTTCCGGTCGGGAGGCCCGTGACGGTGAACTCGCCACCCGTCGGGTCGCTGTCACGGCCCGAGTACCCGGGCTGGCCGGTGTTGTCGACGACCGTGATCGGCGAAGAGTCGAGGTCCCACGGTGCGGCGGCAGCGGCGCCGCCGGTCGCGGTGACCTGGAACGTCGCGCCGCCCAGCAGTGCTCCCGCGCGGTCGTGCTTGAGCCACGACGCGCTGCCCAGCGGGTCGACGAACGTCACCATGCCGGACTGGTTGCTCGCGATCTGGATCTGCTGCGTCGGCTGGGCCGGGAGCAGGTAACCGGGCGGCGGCGCCGTCTCGGTGATCGTGTAAGTACCGGGCTTGACGTTGTTCGAGAACACGAAGAGCCCGCCGGCGCCGGTCTGAACCGACGTGCTGCCGGTTCCCGTCACGGGGTTGGGCGTGACCGAGAAAGTCGCTCCCGCCAGGCCGTTGCCCGCGGTGTCCGTCTTCTTGATGGTCAGCGATCCACAGGTCGAGGGTGGGTCGACCGCCAGGGGAGCGACGTATCCCTTCAGGTTCTTCTGCGTGCTGGCGATGTTGCCGGTGAAGCTGCGGACGTAGGCCGTCGCATCGGTGGCCGCCGGGCAGCCGGGGGTGACGACGCCGTCGGTCAGTTCCGTGACGTTCAGCCCGATCTCGAAGAAGGCACCCGCGAGGACGGTCTCATCGAACGGGTTCGTGAGGTCGGTGTCGTTCACTGCGCTGATGAAGCCGCCGGAGCCGTCGTACTCGGTGCAGGTCCCGGGGTAGTTGGTGGCGCTGGTGTAGACGCACACGTATCGGAGAACCGGCGCGGCGCCACCCTGCGTGGTGATGACGAAAACCGCGCCGCCACTCGTGCGGATCGGCTGCGGCGTTCCGTCGGCGGCCGTGCGCGCACCGGCGTTCGTCACCTCGATGAGGTAGCCGCCGGTGCCGGCCTCCTGTCCGCGCTCCCAGCCGAACTGGAGGAAGTACTCCGAGCCGACGGTGGTGCTGTACGAGTAGACGCGCTCGAAGTCGCCCTTCGGCGGGGTGCTTCCCGAACTGGTCCAGGTCGTCGTGTCGTCGTCGTCGTCCTTGTTCGAGGTCTGGTAGGTGCCACCCTGGGTCGTCGACGAGAAGTCGACGTTGCTCCAGTCGAGGCCACCGCACTCGTTGGCCAGGTAATTGCCGTCGATCTCGAATCCGCCCTGCAAGAGACAGGGCGCGGCGAGCAGCGTCACCTCGTCGGCGGGAGCCGTCTGGCGGTAGGCCGACCCCTTGCCGGGAGTCTCCTCGGCGGGAGCCTCTTCGACCGGAGCGGCCGGCTCCTCGGCAGGAGCCTCCTCGGCGGGCGCCGCAGGCTCTTGCACGGGCGTCTCCTGGACGGGAGCCGCAGGCTCTTCCGCGGGAGCCTCCTCTGCGGGAGCCGCAGGCTCCTCTGCCGGTGGAGCCTCGGGCTCCGTGGCTGTCGTGGTCTGCTCTGTCGTGGTCTCGGGTGTCACCCCCTCTTCCGCAACCGCGGGCGATATGCCCGAGAACACGAGAGCTCCCGCGACCAGAGTCGCGAGAGCTCCTACGTGCCAGCGCTGTTGAAGCGCGATACGGCGCTCCTGATTGCGATCTTCCCGAATGCTTCGGCGCAGTCCCCCAGTTTTTTGAGCGCGCGCGAAAATACGAACATCCATTGACTTCACCCTTGTCGTAACGACGTAGGGTGCCCCAAGTCGGAGCCCCTCCCAGCACGTGTCGGCCCTCTGTCGTCCTTGACTCCCCAGGAGTCGGTCGACACGCA
The DNA here is from genome assembly GCF_012847295.1 of Microbacterium sp. MF43. Classification (GTDB taxonomy): domain Bacteria; phylum Actinomycetota; class Actinomycetes; order Actinomycetales; family Microbacteriaceae; genus Microbacterium. The sequence goes on along the minus strand of NZ_JABBDY010000001.1, from coordinate 269,174 downwards.
TTCCCAAGGGCAAGATAAGCCCGCGTTCGTCTCCCGTCAAGGGCCCTCATCACACGGACCCGCGACACGGCGGGCACAGCAAGCGGCCCGGGCACGAGACCCGGGCCGCTTGCGCGCTGAGAACGGGGCGAGGACTACTCGTTGCCGATCGACTTGTCGATGCCGTCGCGCACGCCGTCGACGTGCTGATCGACGGTATCCGGCGCGATCTTCTTGACGAACTCCGCGGCGGCGTCGAGCACGTCGTCGCTGACGCCCTCCGCCTTGTCGGAGGTGATGACGTCGTCGATCTTGTCCTTGTTCTGCTCGAGGAAGTCCTTGCCCTGATTGACCAGGTCGTCGATACCCATCGCATGCTCCTTCACGTGCCCGGGGTGGGCGTTTCCGGCCATTCTCGCCGCCCGAGTGCGTCCACCGGAAGACGGCACGACGAAGGGGCCGGGCCCGAAGGCCCGACCCCTTGTCGGTCACGGATGCCGCGGCATCCGCTCAGTTCAGTCGAAGACCTTACTTGAGGATCTTCGTGACCGTGCCGGCGCCGACGGTGCGGCCACCCTCACGGATGGCGTAGCCGAGGCCCTCCTCCATGGCGATCGGCTGGATGAGCTCGACCGTCATGTCGGTGGTGTCGCCGGGCATGACCATCTCGGTGCCCTCGGGCAGCGTGATGACGCCGGTGACGTCGGTGGTGCGGAAGTAGAACTGCGGACGGTAGTTCGTGAAGAACGGGTTGTGACGGCCGCCCTCCTCCTTGGACAGGATGTACGCCGTGCCCTCGAAGTTGGTGTGCGGGGTGACCGAGCCGGGCTTCACGACGACCTGGCCGCGCTCGACGTCGTCACGCTTGGTGCCGCGGAGGAGCAGACCACAGTTCTCGCCGGCCCAGGCCTCGTCGAGCTGCTTGTGGAACATCTCGATACCGGTGACGATCGTCTTCTGGGTCGGGCGCAGACCGACGATCTCGACCTCGGAGTTGATCGCGAGGGTACCGCGCTCGGCGCGGCCCGTGACGACCGTGCCACGGCCGGTGATGGTGAAGACGTCCTCGATGGGCATGAGGAACGGCTTGTCCTTGTCACGCACCGGGTCGGGGATCGACGAGTCGACGGCCTCCATGAGCTCGACGATCTTCTCGGTCCACTCGGCGTCGCCCTCGAGAGCCTTGAGGCCCGAGACGCGCACGACCGGAGCGTTGTCGCCGTCGAAGTCCTGCGACGAGAGCAGCTCGCGGACCTCGAGCTCGACGAGCTCCAGGATCTCCTCGTCGTCGACCATGTCGGCCTTGTTGAGCGCGACGAGCAGGTAGGGCACGCCGACCTGCTTGGCGAGCAGAACGTGCTCGCGGGTCTGAGCCATCGGGCCGTCGGTGGCGGCGACCACGAGGATCGCGCCGTCCATCTGGGCAGCACCGGTGATCATGTTCTTGATGTAGTCGGCGTGACCGGGGGCGTCGACGTGAGCGTAGTGACGCTTGGGGGTCTCGTACTCGACGTGCGAGATGTTGATCGTGATACCGCGCTGACGCTCCTCGGGAGCCGAGTCGATCGACGCGAAGTCACGCTGCACGTTGGTGGCCGACGGGTACTTGTCGGCGAGCACCTTCGAGATCGCTGCGGTGAGCGTGGTCTTGCCGTGGTCGACGTGACCGATCGTTCCGATGTTCACGTGCGGCTTGGTCCGCTCGAACTTGGCCTTAGCCACTGGGTCCTCCTCAGGACGGTCGTGTAGAACTTCCGGGCACTGGTTTGCGACCGGTCGTCTACGGGGATATCTCCACCTTAGTGGAGACGGTTCTGGTGATTCTGTGTGAAGTTGTGCCCCGGGGCCGCTCGTCACCGAACGACCCCGGAGTAAGGGTTACTCGCCCTTGGTCTTCTGGACGATCTCGTCCATGACGTTGCGCGGGACCTCGGCGTAGCTGTCGAACTCCATGGAGTAGACGGCGCGGCCGGAGGTCTTCGAACGCAGGTCGCCGATGTAGCCGAACATCTCGGACAGCGGCACGTTCGCGCGCACCACCTTGACGCCCTGGGCGTCGTCCATCGACTGGATCTGGCCACGACGGGAGTTCAGGTCGCCGATGACGTCGCCCATGTACTCCTCGGGCGTGCGCACCTCGACGGCCATGATCGGCTCGAGGATGACCGGGTTCGCGCGGCGGACGGCCTCCTTGAAGCCCATCGAGCCGGCGATCTTGAAGGCCATCTCGGACGAGTCGACGTCGTGCGAGGCACCGTCGAGCAGGATCGCCTTGACACCCACCATGGGGTAGCCGGCGAGCACGCCGACGTTCATGGCGTCCTGGAAGCCCAGGTCGGTGGGGCCGATGTACTCGCGCGGGATACGGCCACCGGTGACCTTGTTCTCGAACTCGTACGTCTTGTCGGCCGTGACCTCGAGAGGCTCGATCGTGAACTGGATCTTGGCGAACTGACCCGATCCACCCGTCTGCTTCTTGTGGGTGTAGTCGTGCTTCTCGACGGCCTTGCGGATCGTCTCGCGGTAGGCCACCTGGGGCTTTCCGACGTTCGCCTCGACCTTGAACTCGCGCTTCATGCGGTCCACGAGGATGTCGAGGTGCAGCTCGCCCATGCCCTTGATCGTGGTCTGGCCGGTCTCGGCGTTCTGCTCCACGCGGAACGTCGGGTCCTCTTCTGCGAGCTTCTGGATCGCGAGACCCAGCTTCTCCTGGTCGGCCTTGGTCTTGGGCTCGATCGCGACCTCGATGACCGGCTCGGGGAACGTCATCGACTCGAGCACGACCTGGTTGTTCGCGTCCGAGAGCGTGTCGCCCGTCGTGGTGTCCTTGAGGCCGATGACGGCGTAGATGTGACCCGCGGTGACCGAGTCGACCGGGTTCTCCTTGTTGGCGTGCATCTGGAAGATCTTCCCGATGCGCTCCTTCTTGGACTTGGTCGAGTTGACCACGGCCGAGCCCGAGTCGAGGTGACCCGAGTAGACGCGGATGTAGGTGAGGCGACCGAAGAACGGGTGCGTCACGATTTTGAACGCGAGCGCCGCGAACGGCTCGTCACGGTCGGCGTGACGCTCGATGATGTTCTCTTCGTTCTTCGGGTCGTGCGCCTCGATGGCCGGCACGTCGAGCGGCGACGGGAGGTAGTCCACGACGGCGTCGAGCATCGGCTGCACGCCGCGGTTCTTGAACGCCGAGCCGCACAGGACCGGGTAGAGCTCCGAGGCGATCGTGAGCTTGCGGATGGCGCCCTTGATCTCGGCGACCGTGAGCTCCTCACCGCCGAAGTACTTCTCGAGCAGCGCCTCGTCGGACTCGGCGACGGTCTCGAGCAGCTTCTCGCGGTACTCGGCAGCCTTGTCGGCGAGGTCGGCGGGGATCTCCTGGATCTCGTACTTGGCGCCCATGGTCACGTCGCCCTTGGCGTCGCCGGGCCAGACGAGAGCGCGCATCTCGACGAGGTCGATGACGCCGACGAAGTCGTTCTCCGCGCCGATGGGGAGCTGGAGCACGAGCGGCTTGGCCTTGAGGCGGTTGACGATGGTGTCGACCGTGAAGTAGAAGTCGGCGCCGAGCTTGTCCATCTTGTTGACGAAGCAGATGCGGGGAACGTCGTACTTGTCGGCCTGACGCCACACGGTCTCGGACTGGGGCTCGACGCCCTCCTTGCCGTCGAAGACGGCGACCGCACCGTCGAGGACGCGGAGCGAGCGCTCCACCTCGACCGTGAAGTCCACGTGACCGGGGGTGTCGATGATGTTGATCTGGTTCTTGTCCCAGAAGCACGTCACAGCGGCGGACGTGATCGTGATGCCGCGCTCCTGCTCCTGCTCCATCCAGTCGGTGGTGGCAGCGCCGTCGTGCGTCTCGCCGATCTTGTGGTTGACGCCCGTGTAGAACAGGATGCGCTCGGTCGTCGTCGTCTTGCCGGCATCGATGTGGGCCATGATGCCGATGTTGCGGACCTTGGTGAGGTCGGTGAGCACTTCTTGTGCCACGGGATGTCTTCCTTACGTGTTCGGGATGCGCCGGCCGGGAGGTTTCGATACGCCGCTGACGCGGCTATCCGATCCCGTCCCCGGCCGGCGACACAGAGCTGATTACCAGCGGTAGTGCGCGAAGGCGCGGTTCGACTCGGCCATCTTGTGGGTGTCTTCGCGGCGCTTCACCGCGGCACCGAGGCCGTTCGAGGCATCCAGGATCTCGTTCTGGAGGCGCTCGGTCATCGTCTTCTCACGGCGACCCTTGGCGTAGCTCACGAGCCAGCGCAGGGCGAGCGTGTTGGCGCGGTGAGGCTTGACCTCGACCGGCACCTGGTAGGTCGAGCCACCGACGCGGCGGCTCTTGACCTCGAGGGTCGGGCGCACGTTGTCGAGCGCCTTCTTGAGGGTCGCGACGGCGTCCTGGCCGTTCTTCGCCTCGACGCCCTTGAGGGCGGTGTAGACGATCGACTCGGCGAGCGACTTCTTGCCGTCGACGAGGATCTTGTTCACGAGCTGGCTGACGATCGGCGCGCCGTAGACCGGGTCGTTGACGACCGGGCGCTTCGGGGCGGGTCCCTTACGAGGCATCTAACTCAACCCTTCTTCGCGCCGTAGCGGCTACGGGCCTGCTTGCGGTTCTTGACGGCCTGGGTGTCCAGGGCGCCGCGAACGATCTTGTAGCGGACACCCGGAAGGTCCTTCACACGACCGCCACGCACGAGCACGAGCGAGTGCTCCTGCAGGTTGTGACCCTCACCGGGGATGTACGCGGTGACCTCGGTGCCGTTGCGGAGCTTGACACGGGCGACCTTGCGCATCGCCGAGTTCGGCTTCTTGGGCGTGGTCGTGTACACGCGGGTGCAGACACCCGCCTGCTGCGGGTTCGCCTTGAGCGCCGGCGCCTTGGTCTTCGAGACCTTGGGCGAGCGACCCTTGCGAACCAACTGCTGAATGGTTGGCACGTTCTCTCCTATGTTGTGCTGCGCGGTTCCTTCGGTTCCGCACAGGTGCTGCACGGTGACAGCGTTCGTGTCTCCCCCGCAGCATCCGGATCTTGCGATTCGTGACGCGGCGGGCTCACATTCATCCACCGGAGCGGCATGATGATGCCGAGCCTGTGTGGTGGATATGCCGTGGGGGTGGCCTGTTCGCAGGCCGTTCCCTGAGATGCGGCGCCCGCTCGGCCGTCGGCGCGCCGAGGCACGGTTGACGGCGCGCGTGAGCGCACACCCGGTCAATGATACGCGACGCGCGGGGGGGTGGGCAAACGCGGGTCAGGACTCGCGCACCGCCGCCGTCCGCCAGTGCATCGTGCTCATGATGGCATCGCCGAGCAGCACCAGCGTCTCGGCCGCCGCCGGCCCCTCCTCGCCACCCGGGACGAGCACGGAATGCTGGAAGAGCAGCGCGCGGCGGGGGCTGTCCTCCGGCACAGGCACCATGAAGTAGGAGTCGCGGGACGCGATGGTGGTCTCCTGGTCGGCCACTCTGCCGTCGCGTCGCCAGACCCACATCGGGGTCTCCGTGAAATCCGCCTGCTCCACGGCCGCACCCCGAGCCAGGCGTGCGAGAGCCTCATCCCAGGACGTGGTGGCGGGGAGCACGAACGGCGACACCTGCAGCACGGCCGGAAGCGGAGCCTCGTCCTCGACCGAGGGCGGGACGTACACCTCGAACACCTTCGACTCCTTCGCCGCCCGGCGGTACTGCGCGAGCAGTCCCCGCAGCTGCAGCACGAGGTCGGCCCGGCCCGCGGCCTTGAGGCGCTCGAGTGCGGCCTCCTTCGCGGGTCCGTCCCACAGGTCCTCGGGCGCGATGCGCCGCCAGCCGGGAGGGCACAGGATCGTGTACGGGGTCGGGACGGCTCTTCCGCCACCCAGATCGTCGCGCAGGGACATCAGATCGCCGCCCTCTTCCACTGTTCTCTCGCCCCGCGCCGCACAGCCGCGTCGGCCTCGGCGGCGCTGATCACAGACTGCTCGCGGAGCCGCTCGATGGCGGTGCGATAGGCGCGATCGACGTCGGTGCGCTCCTGCGGCGTCAGGGAGGCATCCGCTCCCCGCCACCACTCGGTCATGTCGGGCTCGTCGGCCACAGGACGCGCAGTCGCGGGCCGGTCGGATCGACGAGCACGCAGCCACAGCGGAACCGTTCCGGCGGCGGCGATCACCATCATGACCAGGCCGACGATGACGGACCCCGGTTCGTCCACTTCGTCCCAGCGAAGCAGCACGATCGATGCGACCAGCAGGAGCCACACGATGCCGTAGACGAGATACAGGCGCGGCGGTGCGCCGTGCCCGAACAGGCCGATGCTCCGCCGGTAGGGCTCGAGCCAGGCGAACAGACCCAGCGTGGCCAGCGCGCACAGTCCGGCCGGAAGCGTTCCCGCATCCAGCGAGAGCGCGCTGTCACCGCTGCGGGGCGAGAGTGCGACGAGGGCGGGAACGACGAGTCCGAGGACCAGCGCCACGATGAAGAACACCTCATGCGTGCGAGTGGCGACGCGTCCGCCGTTGTCTGCTGCTCGAGCCGGCGCCCGGAGGGCGTCGCCGCGTCTGACGGTGTCATGGCTGCGCTCCATCTCGGGAACAGCGGTGAACAGCGCGATTCGGGATGCCTCGCGCACGGCGGCATCGGCGCGCATGTCTGCATCGGGGCGACGGGCACGCAGCCACCCGTCGATCCGACGACGGACCTCCTTCGTGACATCAGTCACCGGCCGACTCCGAGATCGCGGCGGGGAGGGCGGCGAAGAGCGCATCGGCGTCGTCGAGGCGAGCACGCAGCTGGACAACGTCATGGTCGCCCGAGACGACGTAGGCGACCCACCGCCCGGTCACCCCGAGCCACTCGGCCTTCGGGAACATGACCGGATCGGCATCTTCCGCCGCGAGCACGGCGTTCAGGGTCAAGCGGCGCACCGCAGAACCGAACCCGGGTGCGTCGATCACGTCGATGACCGGATCCACGAGTGTGAATCCGGGCTCGGGCAGGAGATCCTCCGCCGGCGAACCGTCATCCTGCCGCTCCTGCACGAACAGGTCGGCCATGCCGGTGGGGTCGCCGTCGATGGGGTAATGCCAGAAGCGTGCGGTCACGTGCGCCGCGGGGAAGCGGGCGATCTCGGATGCCTCGGCGCGCACGGCCTGGGCGAGATCGGGACCCCCCTCCCTGCCGCGCGTCGCGTTCTCGGCGATCCACGCAGCCCATTCCTCCGCGTTCTCCCACGGGGTGCCCTCGTAGTCGAGCGGGACGTGGATCCACGCGTCGGGGTCGTAGGGGATCGCCAGAGGGGTGGACGGCACCTGCGCTCCGTTCTCGAGTGTGGCCGCATCACCCGACGGGTGGCGGACCAGGTCATGCTACCGGCCTCGGAGGGCGTCGATCCCGGCATCCACCGCGTCGCTCGCGCCGGGGATATCGACCCCGAGCTGCACGACCTGGTAGTTGCCGTTGGCGAAGTTCCACACGTTCGCGACCTGCGTCAGGGCGCCCGGCCCGCCGTTCTGTGCGATCCAGTTGAGCGAGCGGTGGCCTGCGCGACCCGCGCCCGGCCACTCCGATGCGATCCGCGACGACATGGTCTGCACCATTCCGTCGTAGCGACTGCCGCCGGTGCGGAGGGAATTCCAGGCGTTGCGACCCCACGCTCCCTCGACGTTGCGGAGGAAGTCGTCCGCCAGACCGGGAGCGCGAGCCTCGCGGGCGGCGCGATTGCCGACGTTGCGCCCGGCGCCGGTGATCGACCGAAGATCCAGGGCGACCGCGTTGCGGCCGCTGCGCACGGTGGCGCTGGATGCCCCGCCGGCGCCGGCCGCGACGCGAAGGGAGGCCATGGCGCCTCGTCCGGCGAGCGCGCCCTTGGCGAAGGCGCCGAGGAAGGGCGCCACCGCGATGAGGTCGATGACGATGTCGCCCCACGAGACCCGCTTGGAGCCGGCGGCCATCATCGTCAGGTGCGCCACCAGGGTGATGACCGCAGCCACCGTCGCGATGACGAGGAAGATGGGCCCGCCCACGACGATCGCCAGAACGATCGCGATCGCCCCGATCACAGTCATGGCGTCGGCGATCCCGTCCAGCAGGTCCTCCCACCACGAGTCGTTGATGCCGGATGCCTCGATCGCGTCCTCGACGCCGTCGACGGCGTCCTCGTACGCCTCCTCCCAGGCCGCGTAGCCGCTCTCGAAGGACTCCCACAGACCGGCGAGAGTCGAGCTCGCGGTGCCGGCCGCGCGGCGCGCATCCGAGAGCTGGGATGCCGCGGCATTGCGTTCGGCGTCGGTGGGGTCGTCCTCCCAGATCCACGTCGTGTCGAGGTCGTCGACCTTCCCCTGGGCCTCGTCGAGAGCCTCCTCGGCTTCCTCGGCGGCCGCGTGCGCGGTGCGGATGCGCTCGACGTAGGGGTCGACCGTGATGTTCTGAGCCCGGCGCAGCGCCGCGGCATACGTCACCAGCACCGGTCCGGTGCGTTCGTAGCGGACACCGGCCTTGCGCAGCTCGCCGTGCAGCTCCCCCGCAGACTCGCGCACCTTGTCGAGGCTCTCGGCCTTGTACTTCGTGTCGTCGGCGAGCTTCTTCAGCTCGTCGGCGGTCCACTCCATCTGCGCGGCGATCGCGCTGTAGTGCCGCCCTGCCCGGGCGATGGCGTCCGGTTCGCCCTCGATCTCCTGCAGGAGGAACCGGCGCGCGGGCGAACGCAGACCGCCGTACTCGTATCCGTAGCTCACTGCCCGTCTCCCGCCATGGTCAGGTCCGCCTCGGCGAAGCCGTCGACGATGGCCTTGATGTGATCGTGGACGTTGGTGAGGGACTCGAGGATGACCTCGCGGTTGCCGTCCCACCCCGACTCGAAATCGCCCACGCGCTGGCGCAGGCGCCCGTCGTTCGCGGGCCGGCCGACCGCGTCCTGCACGTCGTCGGTCGTGGAGTCGATGTTCTCGAACTCGGTGACGAACGCACCGAGGTGCGCGCTCATCACGCGGAGGTCGTCCAGGTTCAGGTCGACATCGGGCTCGGCCACGCGAGCGCTCCTTCCGGGTCGGGCGGATGCGGCCCGGTCCGCCCTGACGGGCGGACCGGACGTCGGTCAGTTGCCGGCGAGTGCCTGGTCGGTGTCCTTGATCGCCTGCTGCATCTTGCGCAGCGACTCACCCATGTCGGAGATGCCCTCGATGGCCTTCTCCAGACCGGTGGTCAGCTCGGTGTAGCCCTCACCGAACTTGCCCGACGCGTGCTGCGTCTTGAAGTCGTCGCCCAGCAGACGGTCCACGTCGCTCTTGAGCCGACGCAGAATGTCGCCGATCTCCTCGCGACCCGAGTCGAGCTTGCCCGACATCGCTTCCATCTCACCGTACGAAGCCTTGAAATCCGCCATCGTCCATCTCCTTCTCGGAACACCGGAGCACCCCGGCTGATCCCACGGTAAACGCAACCCCGGGCCGATGCCCATGGGGAGGATTCCCCATGGGCCTCAGGCGCCCTCCTCGACGAGCGGAAGCTGCACGGTGACGAGCTGCCCGTTCTCGACGAAGAGGCCTCGACCCGCCGGAAACTCGTGCCGCTGCACCTTGGGGAAGGGCACCTTGAAAAGCGAGTCGCCGTCATAGGTCTCGGGCCGCAGGGCGATGCCGTGGCGACCGGCCTTGAGCTCGCCGATGAGGCCGTAGCCGCTGCTGAGCTGGGAGACGTCTCCGTCGGCCGCCAGGAAGTGGTCGCTCCGGTTGATCGCCTGGAACAGCTCCTTGAGCGGCCGCTCCGCGTCCGTGTCGCCGAACTCGGTGATGTTCTCCACGACGATCGCGATGCGCGTGGTGACCGTCTCGTCGGCGACGATCTCCTTGAGCTCCTTCGCGAGCGCGCGCACGTCCTCGATGCCCGACACCGCGCGGCGCCAGGACCGGAATCCGCGGAGGGCGGCTCGTCGGCCGCCGATGTGGAACAGCTCCACATCGGGATCGAAGCGCTCGAGCGACGACACGATCGCGCGCAGCGCCGTCGTCTTGCCCGACTGCGGGGGTCCCGCCACGACGAACGTTCCCACGGGCTCGAAGCCGGTGGGCCCGAGGGTGTCGTCGCCGATCCCCAGCGCCGGGAACTCCCCCACCCGCGCAGGCAGCTCGGTGGCGTCCAGCTCGGTCGGCAGCGACCCGATGTTCTTCGCCTCCACCGCCCCGGCGGCGCGGAGCGCCGCCGCGAACGCCTCGGCCGCCGCGTTCTGCTCGGCGACGTTGGTGGTTCCTCCGATCACCGCGACCTGCGTCTCGAATCCGTCGACGATGGCGCGGCCCGGCACACTGCGCTCGTTGAGCACGTCCTTCGCGACCCCCAGGATCGAATAGGCGCCTTCGTCGGACATCCTCAGCACGATGCGCTTCGTGACGTTGGCGCTCACGGCGGTCGGCACCGCGCCGTAGCGGTCGGCGGTGGCCACGACATGCACGCCCAGCGGGCGACCCTCCCCGAGGAGGCGCATGAAGATGCCGTAGAACGCCGCCCGGGTCGACGAGGTCTCCCAGTCCTGCTTGAACACGCCGAAGCCGTCGAGCAGGAGCAGGATCCGCGGCTCGGCGGTGTCACCGGTGATCTGCCGGTACTCGGTGAGGGTGGCGGCGTTCACCTCGGAGTAGCGCTTGGCCCGGTCATCGAGGACGCCCCGCAGCGTGCGGAGGAGCCGCTGGACGCGCTCGACGTCATCACCCGAGACCACCGAGCCGACGTGGGGCATGGTCTCGAGAGCCCGCAGCGCGCCGGTGCCGAAGTCGATGCCGTACACGGCGACGCGGCCGAGGTCGGGCCGGGCGCCCGCCGCGATTCCGACCGTACGCAGCGCTGCGCTCTTGCCGGCGCCGCTCGTGCCGTAGACGAGCATGTGCCCGTCCGTGTCGGGGTGGAAGAAGACCGCCTCCTGCAGCTGACGCTGCGGGATGTCGGCGAGACCGATCGGGATGCGGGCATCGCCGTCCAGCGGCAGGTCGCGCAGGTCGATCGTCGGGGCCAGGTCGTCGAGCCACGGACGCCGCGGCGCCGGGATCCCGGCTTCGGCCGCCGCCTGCACCAGGTTGGCGACCAGTCGCTTCTGGTCGTTCGGGCCGAGGTCCTCGTCGTGGGTGTCGGAGTCGTTGTCGCTCTCGGCCTCCCACAGCGTGACGGATCCGAACCGGAGCTCGGCGACCCGCACCTGCGCGCGATCGGGCTCGTCGGCCGTCCAGCCCCCCGCATACCCCGATTGGAAGGGCACGAGTCGGCCGGGCCCGGTCTTCGCGATGCCACGACCGGGAATCGACGGGTCGAACGTCGAGGCGACGGCATCGCCGACGACGTCGTTCGAGTCCGAGGCATCCGCCATTCGCAGCGCGACCCGCAGGTTCGTATTGGCGCGCAGGTTGTCCTTGATGACGCCGGCCGGGCGCTGTGTGGCCATGATCAGGTGGATGCCGAGAGAACGGCCGCGCTGCGCGATGTCGACGACGCCGTCGACGAACTCGGGGACCTCCGTCGCGAGAGCGGCGAACTCGTCGATCACGAGCACGAGCGCCGGCGGCGTCTCGGGGTCCTGGCGCTTCTCGAGTTCGAGGAGATCCTTGGCCTTCTTGCGGTTGAACAGGTGCTCGCGATGGTGCAGCTCGGCCCGCAGACTGGTCAGCGCACGGCGCACGAGGTGCGGGCTGAGATCGGTGACGAGGCCGACGGTGTGCGGGAGCTCGACGCAGTCCGCGAACGCCGAGCCGCCCTTGTAGTCGACGAAGAGGAACGTCACGCGGTCGGGGCTGTACTCCGCCGCCATGCCGAGGACCCACGCCTGCAGGAACTCCGACTTGCCCGAGCCCGTCGTGCCGCCGACGAGGGCGTGAGGTCCCTGCGTGCGCAGGTCGAGCGACATCGCATCGGGGCTGCCCTGGCCGACGTAGGCCTTGAGCGTGCCCGCGCGCTTCAGTCGCGGGCGCGGACCGCGGGAGCGGTCGATGATCGAGTTGTTCTGCCGCCACCGCTCGATCGCCGCCTGGGGCTCGGATGCCATGTCGGTGCCGATGAGCCGCAGCAGCGACACGCTCGCCGGGAGGTCGGACGAGTCCGCTGCGACCGAGCTCGAGTCCACGACGGGGGCGAGCCGCTTCGCGAAGATCTCGGCGTAGTCGCGCGAGACGCCCTCGATGGCGACGCTCTGGGCGCGGTCTCCCGCGCGGACCCACCCGACCATCGCATCTTCGAGTCCGCCGGTGACGTCGATGAAGGTCCGGCACGAGGCCGGGAGCGACTCGACGGTCGGTGCCACGAAGATCGTGTAGACCCCGGCATCCGGTCCCCGCTCGATCACCTGCGTGAGGCGCGGGCGGTCCACCGGCGCATCGTGGGTCACGAACAGCACCAGCGACACATCGCCCGGGGCGCCCCGGTCCGAGCCGGTCTGCTGTCCCACGTGCTTGCCGAGCGACATCGAGACGTCCTGCTCCGACAGCGGCCCTCGCCGCGTGGCCGACCCGGACAGGCGTTCGAGGATGGCCTCCTCGAGGCCGTTGAGCAGCGCGGTGCCCGCCGACTGACTGTCGGCGAGCGCCATCTCCGCGAACGGCGAGCGCGGGCTCGTGGTGTGGGGAAGCCACTTCATCCACTCCATGTCGCCGGTCCAGCCGGGATCCACGATCGCGGCGGTGACGACCTCGTTCGGCGCGTGCAGGCCGAACAGCTGCACGCCCAGGCCGCGGACGACGTCGGCGGCGAACTCGCGCGGACCCGCGATGCCGATCGCGCCGGCCGAGGGCAGCAGCTCGATGACGGGGACGTCGTCGATCCGGGCGAAGCGGTCGCGCAGACGCCGCACCTGCTGGGAGTACTGCGCGATCCCGCGCTGGTCGTTGGCCTCCTGCACGGTGTTGCGGCTCTTCCCCGCGCCCACGCCGAGGCGCAGGCCGAGGAAGTTCCAATGCTCGGGGCGCCGCGTCCACAGCAGCGGACCCAGCGACATGGCGTTCTCGTAGACGGTCGCCGTCGAGGGTGCTTCGGCCCGTCGGCGCTCGCGTTCGACGATCTCCTCCGCCTCGAGCTGCTCCTCGAGCTCTTCGAGCTGCGTCTCGAACGTCTCGATCTCGAGCTTGAGCTTCTTGCCCTGCTGCGTGCGCTGACCGATGAAGTTCCCGAGCATCATCAGCGGCGCCATCGCGACGATCAGCAGCGACGTGGGTCGCTGCGTGACGGCGAACATCGCGAAGCCGAGCAGCACCGGCGCCATGATCATCGGCCACGGGAAGATGCGCGGGTCGGCTTCGTTGGGGATGATCGGATGCCGGAACTCCTGCCCCGCGTAACGGTCCTCCACGCGGGGCGAGCGGTTGAACATCAGCGCGCCGCCGCGCTCGAGGACGAGCGAGTCGTCCGTCACGACCCGGGGCACGAGCGAGAACGACACCTCGGTCGCGCCGATCGTGATCTTCTGACCCGGGATGACGCGCACGCGCTGGACCAGTCCCCCGTCGACGACGAGCCCGTTCGCCGAGTTGAGATCGACCAGCTCGATGCCCTGATCGACCTCCACGCGGGCATGGCGCTTCGAGACGAGCGGGTCGTCCAGCAGCACCTGGGCCGGCGCGACCCGGCCGATCACGGTGGTCCCGACGGGCAGGGGAATCGTCCGTCCCGCCTCCGGTCCGCTGTGGATGCGCATCACCGCGGCGGTGACGGCGCCGTCTGCGTTCGTCGCCGCCGGCACGATGGAGGCGTCGAATCCCGAGCCGATCGGAGCGTCGGCGATCGATGCGGACGGGTCGAGCTGCACGGGCCGGCCCGCCGGGGGCGCCACCAGCAGCGTGGGCACGTCGCTCGCGTTGACGCCACCGGCGGCCGCAAGGGCGTCCCCCTCGGCGAGCGCCCGCGCCACGTCCTGCACGGTCGCGGTGGAGTCAGCGGTGACGAGCACGTCGACCGCCGAGCCGACCCCTCGCCGCAGGCCCAGCTTCAGCTTCACGAATCAGCACCTCTCGGAATGAGCTCGAACGTCCTGCCACCGACCTGCACCGTCCAGCCGGCGGGCACGCGCATGCGCTCCCCCGCCGGAACGTCGACGACATCGCCACCGGGCGACAGCAGCTGCGTGCCGTTGCGCGAACCGCGGTCGCCGACCCACACGCCGTCGGCGTCCTGTCCGAACGACGCGTGGGTCTTCGACATGAGGCGCTGCGGGTCCTCGAGGCGCACGATCGCGTCGGGCGATTCCCCGGCGGATGCCTCGGGGTCGCGTCCGATGAGCCCCAGGACGGGGACGCGCACGACGGAGCCGTCGTCGAAGCGCACCATCGCCTGGGCGCGTCGCAGTCCGCTCGCCGGAACAGCGCCCGAGGCCTGCACGACCTCGGCAGGAGGGGGTGCCGCTGCGGCCGCTGGCAGGTCCGGTCCGGTCGTCGCCACGGGCGCGAAGGCCGCGGACGCGGCACCGAAGGCGTCTCCCGCCGGCGTGAGCGGCGTAGCGGCCGGGCCCCCGGGCGTCTCGGTCGCCGCAGGCTGGGCAGAGGCATCCGCGCCCGGCACCTCGTCGATGACGCCGAGGTCAACGCGCGCTTCCGCCGTCTCCCACTGCGCTCCGGTGCCGCCCGGCCCGACGACGCCGGCCCGTGAGCGCGCGTCGGGGATCCGCAGCGCGACCGACTCGGGGGCTCCGCTCGCCATCGAGGGGAGGTCCTCGCCGCCGTCGGCGCGGTCGCGCAGCGCGCGGCGCGCGTGGCGCAGCGCCTTGGCGTCGAAGGGGTCGAGGCCGGCTCGCGCATCGATCACCCAGCATCCGCCGATGCGGTCCAGGATGCTGCGGCCGCGCCGCTGCGGGTCCCACAGGCTCGAGGCGAAGAGCACCGCCGGTCCCACCACGACGAGAACGAGGGTGCTCGCCCACAGCACGACAGCCCGCAGCACCACCCGCCAGAATCCCGGTCGGCCGAGGTCGTGCGACGAGACCGACCGCAGCCGCAGCGCGGCCTTGCCAGCTGTGACGCCCCGTCGCCCGTGGAGGAGCAGCTGCACCAGCGAGAAGACCCACACGAGCGCGGTCCCGGCAGCGATCAGCACGACCGGCAGCACGGACGCGTCACCGGTCGCGAGCAGCACGACGCCCGCGACGAGGGGGGCCGCGAGCACCAGCCAGATCGACGCGTCGAGCGCGAACGCCAGCGAGCGGAAGCCTGCGCCGGCCGGCACGACGCCCAGCCGCGCGGCGGTCACCGGGTTCCCCTCGCTGTCGAGTGGCGCCCCTGCCGGAGGGCGGGAGGGAGCGGCAAGATCGGTCATCGTCATCCTCAGGTCGTTCCCGGGTCAGGTCAGCAGAAGCACGAGCGCACCGGCCGAGGCGATCGCGACCGCCGCCGCCGAGAGCACGACGACGAGCGCACGGCGGCGCGCGAGCCCGCGGGCGGCGAGTTCGGTGGTGTCGTGCTGCGGCACCGACCGCATCGGCTCCGGACGGACGGTCGTCTTCGTGCGGGTCACCACCGTCGCCGGCACGGGGCGCGGCCGCGTGCGCTCCGGCGGGGCCTCCGGGTCGGGGATGTGCGCGGCGGCACTCGTGAGCGCCACGTCGTCGAGCGTGGCGGGACGCAGGGTCCCCGCCGGCGCGACGGATCGCATCAGCGTCTCCTCGCCCGTCGGAGCGGATTGCGCTGCCTCGTCCCGTCGAACCGGGACCGTCGCGTCGTCGACGTCGGGCATCGTCCGCGTGCGGCGCCGGGCGGCGACGAGTGTCTCGTCGCCGGCCTCACCGACGCCCGGCGCGGCCGTGCGGGAACGGATCGACGGCGCCGTCGCGTCGTCGGGAGCGAGGTCGGCCCCCGACTCGCTCCGTCGGCGGATCGAGACCGCCGTCACGTCGTGGGGAGCGTCGGCTGCGGCCGAACGCCGCACCGACGCCTCTGCGGCATCGTGCGGTGGCTCGACGGCACGCGAACGCCGCACCGACAGCTCCGTCGCGTCCTCGGGCACCTCAGCGGTCATCGGCTCGCATCATCCGGCGACAGGCGCAGCTCGGCGTCGCCCAGGAGGAACCGCCGCGGAGCGCGGTGCGGCGTACCCGGGATGATCTCCCGCTCCGAGCCGTCCGACGCGATCAGCACCGTCCCGTTGGTCGAATGGAGGTCGGTGACCGACCACTCCTCGCCGTTGCGCTCGAGGCGCAGATGCGTCTTGGAGACGGTCCCATCGTCGACCTCGACCAGCTGCGCGTCGGGGAACGCGCTGCTCGGCGCGGGCCGCCGGCCCACGAGCACGACGTCCGCGGCGAGGTCGACGGCAGAGCCGGTCGGGAGGATCAGCGCCCACGACGACTTCCGCCGGCGTGCGATGACCGTCTCGTCGACCCCCTCCGGAATCTCCGGTCGAACGTGCTGCGCCGACACCGACGACAGCGCCGAGCGGGGCGTTCCGGCATCGGGCGCCCCCGCGACTGCCGAGACCTCGCCGGAGGCCTCGGGGAAGGCGTCGGCCTCCGGAAGGGGAGAGCGCGCGGGTGCCCACGGCTCGGACGACTCGGTGACGCGTGCTGCGGGCACCCGGGTCACCGGGGGCTGCAGGACGCCGTCCTCACGATCCCCCCGCTCGGCGGAGACCGCCGAGACGGGCTGGGGCGCCCCGCTCACGGCAGCCGTCACCTCGCTGGTCAGCTCGCTCACGGCTCCGAGGTCGAATCCGCCCCAGCCCTGGTTCGCGCGCGCCGAGGCGGCGGCGGCGGGCGGCGCGGGAGGAACGGGCGGCACGTCGGGCCGGCGCGCCGATGCAGGAAGGGGGTCCGGGTCCGCGGGTGCACCCTCGCCTGCGGCCGGCGAACCCGGGTTCGCCGACGCTGCGGGCGCGGGCACGAAGGAGATGGGTCGATCGGCTTCCGCGCGTGCGGCGGGCACGGCAGGGGGCTGCCCCGGGGAAGACTTCGGCACGAACGAGATCGGACCGTCGGGGTCGCGAGCATCCAGGGCAGCATCGACGCGCGCCGGGCCGGGGGGCAGGGGCGGCGCCGCGGGTCGTGCCGGGGCGACGGGTTCCGGCGCCCATCCCCTTGGAGCCGCCGGAGCGGCCGGCGCGGGAGGCAGAGGCGGAGCGGATGCCGGGAACGCCGCCGGCCCGGAGATGGGCGCCGCGGCCGACTGCCGGGCGACCACGGGGCCCTCGCCGGCGGTCGAGTCCGACCGGCGGACGCCCGCAGCGTGCTCGGCGCCCAGCCACCGGGCCGAGCCGAACCCGAGCACGGTGGCCCAGACCGGAAGCAGCAGAGCGGCGAGCACCGTCATCCCGACGCCGTAGCCGAAGACGACGTTGATGCGGTAGCACGAGATCACGAGGAGCGCCCACAGCACCAGCGCGCCGAGCCCGGGTACGAGGCCGACGAGAACGAGCCACCCCGAGAAACCGCCGAGCTGCAGCAGCACGGCCGTGTTGTAGACCGGCACCCAGGCCTTCCAGCCTTCCTCGCCGGACTTGCGGAACACAGCGGACAGCGCGATCGCCGTCCACACGTACAGCGAGATGACGAGCACCAGGGAGACCAGCACCGCGAAGACCGGCGGCGCCGCGTCGGCGGCGGTCAGCGAGACGCCCGCGAGGGCGTGGGACGGGGACGCATCGACGGCACTCATGACATCGCGCGCGCGGGCCGAGCTGCCCGGCGCTTCCCCCTCTCGGTGAGTCGACTGCGGGGACCCGAAGCGGGAGCCACATGTCGTGCGAACGACTTCAAAGATACGGTGACGGCGAGCCAGTTCCAGAAGCCACGCTCTCGCGCGAGGCGGCGGCGCTGCTCGTCGACCTCCCGCCAGTACTCGGCGGCATCCTCGGCCGTCTCGTTCCCGGCGGAGAAGAGGGCCCGGTCGGCGACGGTCGCGAGTCGGTCTCCCCCCGGCAGCCCGAACGACTCCGCGAGCTCGGTGCGGGTATGGGTGCGGGGCGCTCTTCTGCCCGCATCGACCGCGGCATCCACGAACTCGTCCCAGCCGCCGGTGATGCGCGCGGACGGTTCATCGGCCAGGCGACGCGACCGGCGACGCGCTGCCTTGGCGCCGATCACGACGAGGAAGGGGCCCAGCACGAGACCGAGCACGAGCAGCACGACCGCCGCCGTCCGGAGCACCGGCCACAGCCACGCCAGATCGAGGCCGGCGTCGTCGGCATCCGGGTCCCCCGCACGCGAGTCCTCCTGGAGCGGGTCGGGCGGAAGCACCTCTTCGACCGTGTCGGGCCGAACCTCGGTGACCACCTCGGGGTCGCGCTGCTCCGTGACGTCGAGGCTGGGCGAGTCGGCGTACTGGGGTGTCACGTCGACCGGGATCCACGCGCCGTCGGCGGACTGGACCTCGGTCCAGGCCGACAGATCCTGCGCTCGGCAGACGCCGTCGTCGCACGTCGCGAGTCCTGGCGCTGCGCCGGCCAGGCGGGCGCCGAGCACCACCCGCGATGGGAACCCGAGCTCCCGTGCGATCATCGCCACCGCGACGGCGAACTGCTCGTCGTCGCCCACCGCGGCCACGAAGTTGCCCGACGCCTTCGCCCGCGGGTCCGTCTCGCGCTCGAGGAGCCGGGCGAACATCGCGTCGATCCGGGCCAGCGAGTGGCCGGAGGCGCTCGGCTGGAAGCGGTAGTCGGGAAGCGATTCCATCCACACCGGCTTCTCGTCGCCGACCGCCAGGCCGTGGCTGAGGTAGCCGCGCTCGCGCAGGAGCGCGACGAGCCCCGCGAGCGCCGCGCCGTCCGATCCCGAGACGTGCTCCTGCACCCAGGTGCGAAGGCTCTCGGGCGCAGCGACGTCGTCGCCGGCGCCGCCGGGCGCGACGGCCTCGGCGAGGTCGGTCGTCTCGGGCTCGACACCCCGAAGGGTGTACTCGTCCCCCTCGGCGAGGCCGCCGCCCGCCGTCTGCACCCCGGCCGCGGCAGCCTGGTTGTAGTAGAACCGGTCGGCGAGTGACGCCGCGCGATCGCCGGCGAATCCCACCGACGAGAGCCGGCCGACCGTCGGCATCCAGATGCCGTCGAGGGCGGCGATCGACACGGTCGCGACGACGGGCGCTCCCGGACCGGCCTCGAGGCTCGAGGGGACTCGCACGAACCGGCCATCGTCGATCGCGCCCTGGCCGCCGCTGCGGAAGACCTCCCCGTCGTAGGCGTCGAGGGTGGCGAGCCGGACGCGCTCGGGCAGGGAGGCGGGGGACGTGACACGGAAGAGGACCGTGTCGGCGCGGTCGTCGGTGAACAGGCTGCGGTACTCGGCGAGCGGGCTCACGGCCGCCGACAGGTCGATCTCGGGGCCGACGGCGCTGCGGAGCACCTCGCGCTCCGCCCCGCGTGCGGCGAACGGGACGACGGCCACCGCCACGGCCAGCGCGCCGGCGACCATGCCCGCGCCCAGCGCCGTCCGGCGGCGGTCCGCCTGCGAAGGGCGACGCGAGACGCGGACGCCGCTCGAGACGGCGGCGCGCTGGAGAGCGTGCACGCGCTCATCATGCGTGCGCCACGCGAGCCACAGAAGACAGGACAGCAGGGTGGCGGCGCCGAGTGCTGCCTCGAGCGGCGTGTGGAGCACGACGGGACCCAGCGCGACCGGATCGCTGACCGTCGTACGGCCGAAGAAGAGCCCGAACGACACCATCGCGAGCGCCACCGGCACGGCGCCGTACGCGATGCGGTCGTCCCGCCACGCGAGGAGGAGCACCAGGCACGTCCCGATCAGGAAGATCAGCAGCGCGGGCACGAGCAGGTTCCGATAGGAGCCGACGGGGAGCTCGACGGTCACCAGGTCCTTCCAGGCCAGCACGGCTCCGGACGCCAGCTCTCCGAGACCGCGGAGGAGTTCGCTCGGGCCGCCGAGCCTCGAGGGCACCGCGACCGGCAGCCCGATGACCAGGAACGCGATGCCGAGGGCGGCGGACACCACCCAGCCGCTCCATCGCCGCAGCCGCGCGACCGCCGCGATCCCGGCACCGATGCCGGCGCCGACGGCGACGACGAGGAGCAGATGCCAGGACCGGTAGATGGGCCACGCGGCGACGGCGGCGATCGCCACGACGACGGCAGCGAACACCGAGCCCGCGACGATGCGCGGCACGAACGCGAGTGCGCGGTCGGGGGCGGCCGGGGCATCCTGAACCGTCACGACGTCGCCCCCCGGAGCAGGAGTCCCGACAGATCCTCGAGCGTGCCCACGGTGAGCACGGTGATGGCCGACAGCGGCTGCATGCGCGGATGGGCGCGCTCGTCGCAGACCACCGCGACGACGGCTGTGTCGGCCGGGAACGCGAGGGCCGCCTGCTGGAGACGGGTGAGCGTCACCTTCGATCCCACCACGACGAACGCGATCGACAGCCGGTCGTCGGACTCGGCGGTGAGTCGGCAGACCTCCGACACGGGCATGGTGCTCTCCAGCATCTCCACGCCGCTGAAGCCGTCCAGCATGGGCCGGGGGGATCCCGCGGGAATGCGCCGGATGGCACGCAGCCGTCCCCGTACGACGCGCGGGATCTCGGAGCCGGTCACGATCTCGACGTCGCGCGCATCGCGCACGGCCCGCAGGCCGAGCGACGCCGCGCAGCCGACGGCCAGCTCGAACTCGTCGGCGTCCGCATACTCGTGCTCGGCCACGGCGAGGACGACCGCCATGCGGGAGCGGCGAGACTCCTCGTACTGGCGCACCATCAGCCGCCCGGTCTTGGCCGTGGATTTCCAGTGGATGTGCCGGCGGGAGTCGCCGGGGGCGTACTCGCGGATCGCGTGGAACGACATGTCGGAGTCGACCAGCCGCCGCGTGGGGTTGCCCTCCAGATCGCGGATGAGGCCCGCACTCGTCGACGGCAGGGTCGTGGTGCGCGGATGGACGAACACCTCGTGCACGTCCTCGAAGGCGTGCTCGCGCCGGAGCAGCCCGACGGGGTCGCTGCGCACCGTCGTGGCCGGGCCGACCTTGACGACGCCGCGTCGGAGCCCGGGGATGTCCAGCGGCTGGGAAACGGTGTGCCCCGGCCGCAGTAGCGGCACGCCGAACTCCACCAGGCCCGCGCCCACCGGGATGTCCAGCCGTCCCGGCAGAGCGAGTCGGCGGCCGTCATTGCGCACGACGATCTCGCCGGTGACGCCCTCCCCCGCCACGATGCGCTCGTGGGCGAGCACGAGCGAGACGTCGTACGACCGCGCTCCGAAGAGGAAGGGGACGGATGCCGCGAGCAGCACGGCCGCGGCCGCACCGGCCACCATCCACTCCACCCATCCGAAGGCGATCCCGAGACCGAGTCCCACCGAGGCGGCGAGCGCCACCAGCACACCGGCCGGACGCACGGTGCGAGCGCTCCAGCTCACGGCGGCGGTGGTGCCCCTCGCGATCACCGCCCACACGCCGGTCCCCCATACGACAGCGCGGACGAGCGAGCGACCGCGACGCGTCGTCACGGCGGTCGCGGTGACCTGGGTGCGACCGCTCGTGCCGGTGCTCGTGACCGCCGATGTGCGGGTGAGGCGGGACTCGGTGAGGCTCATACGGCCTCGCGGCGGCTGGGCGGTGCGACGTCGAGCAGGACCTGGCCGACCACCGCTTCCTGCGTGACGCCGTCGAACTCGGCCTCGGGGTGCAGGATGAGGCGGTGCGAGAGCACCGGCACGGCGAGCGTTTTGACGTCGTCGGGCGTCGCGTAGGTGCGCCCCTGGGCGGCCGCGCGGGTGCGGGTGGCCCGGGTGAGGGCGAGCGCGCCGCGGATGCTGACGCCCAGGCGCACCTCGTCGGCCGAGCGGGTGCCGTCCACGAGCCGGGCGATGTAGTCCAGGACGAGTGCGTCGACATACACCTCGGCGGCGAGGTCCGCCATGCCGGCGAGCGCCTGCGGGGTGATGATCGGCGCGAGATCGGCGGTCGCCACGGCGGCGCCGTCGAGGATGCGGACGGTGGCCGCGTGGTCGGGATACCCGAGCGACGTGCGCATCATGAAGCGGTCGAGCTGCGCCTCCGGAAGGCGGTAGGTCCCGGCCTGCTCGACGGGGTTCTGCGTGGCGAGGACCAGGAACGGCACACCGACCTGACGGGATACGCCGTCGATCGTGACGCGGCCCTCCTCCATGACCTCGAGGAGCGCCGACTGCGTCTTGGGGCTCGCCCGGTTGATCTCGTCGGCGAGCACGATGTTGGCGAAGACCGGTCCCGCGTGGAACTCGAACACGCCTTCCTTCTGGTCGTAGACGCTGATGCCCGTGATGTCGCCCGGCAGCAGGTCGGGCGTGAACTGGATGCGCGTGTTCGTCCCCTGGACCGACTGCGCCATGGCCCGCGCGAGGGAGGTCTTGCCCGTCCCTGGCACGTCTTCGAGGAGCACGTGACCGTCGCTGAGCATCGCCGTCAGCACGAGCTCGACGACGTGGCGCTTGCCGAGCACGGCACGCTCGACGTTGTCGGCCAGCTGGGCGAAGGTCTGGCTGAACCAGCTGGCCTGCTCCTGCGTGATGGTCATGTTCGTCCTCTGCGGTGGGGAAGGGAAGATCGGATGCCTCGGTTCACGGCCCGGGCGGGTCTCCGGGGTCGCACGCGGCGCTCACCCGCTGGGTGGTGGGATCGAGGTTCCAGGCGGCGTTCCACGACACGGTGACCTCGACGCCCTCGACGCTCGTGGCGCCCGCCGGCACGGTCCAGGAGCCGGCCGTGTACGGGAGCGCCGCGCCGTTCTCGTCGAGGAAGCGGATGCGCTCGTCCGACCACGCGAAGGCGCCGTCACCGTTGCTGGAGGTCCACGTGCGGCCGAGGGGCGCACCGGCGACGCACGAGTCGATGCCCCAGCGGGCGAAGACCTGGTACGGCGCACTCCCCGGCGCGGGCGTGACGGTCCCGCGCTGCGACTCGGTGCCCCACAGACGGTGCCGGTAGTACACGCGGATGCCGGGGTCGCGGTCGTAGACGGCGGTGCCCGGACCCCAGCCCTCGAAATGGACCTCGTTGTTGCGGGGCGGGCTCTCGCCGGAGGTCGGGTCGGCGACGATGCGCCAGCGCGCTTCCTGTCCCTCCACGACGGGCCGGCGGTCGACCACGAACGTGTAGCCGCGCGGGGCGGCGTCGGTCTGGGTCGCCCGCACCGCCGCCTCGGCGCTGCTGCGTCCGAACACCGTGTCGTCGTACCAGGATTCGACGCAGACGAAGAAGCGGTGCTCCTCGCCTGCCGCGAGACCGGGGAACGAGGCCCGGTCGCCGCCCACCTCGGGCGTGCAGCGGGACCGCTCGTCGTAGGGGACGATGGCATACCTCAGCTGCGAGCCGGTCCCGTTGGGCTGCGCGGTGGCGACCGCATCCACCGTCGCCTGATCTCCGCCGGTGGGTCGCGACGTGAGCGAGAGCGCCACGTTGAGCGGGGCACCCACGCCGTTGGCGTAGACGGTGACCGACTGGCCGGAGGGCTGACCGCCGAGCCCGGGGGGAAGCGAGAACCGGGAGTACGGCGTGATCGTCACGGGCGCCGACGTATTGGAGCCGACACGGTAGCTGCGCACCTCGACGCGCTCGTCGCCTCGGCCGACCGGCACGCGAAGGGTTTCGCCTGCGGGGCTGGTGATCTCGAGGATCCCCGTCTCGGCCGTGTCGACGCCATCGATGACGAGGGCGACGATCCCGCCTTCGCCCCCGGTCACGACCGGCGTCCAGGTGACGCCCGACGGGGCGCCGGGAGCGTCGTATGCCCAGGCCACCGTCCGCACGCTGGTCTTCGACTCCCCGACGGCGTTGACCGCCCACGCCTCGTAGGTGCGCTGGTCGCCGTTGGGCGCGCGGATGTCGGGGCAGACGCCCTCCGCCGAGCAGCGTGCGACCTCCTGACCGCCGGAGCGGACGACGAAGCCGGCGAGGGCGGGGTAGGCGAGGGCGGCGCCGCCGGGGTCGACGCGCAGCGTCACCGTGCCGTCGCCGTACGCCGTCTGCGCGATGCTCGCCGGGGCCTTGGGGAATCCCTGGAGGTCGAGGAGGACGCGGCCGTCCCGCTCGGCGTTGGTGACGCGGCCCTGCGCGTCGCGCACCGAGAACGAGGCCGTGCACGTCGCGCCGGGGGCGTCCTGCGTCCAGGTCGCCACGACCGAGGTCGCGGATCCGACCTGGAAGCCCACGCCGACGCACGCTCCGGTCGGCCGCACCGAGACCACCTCGAGCGGCGTGCGCGGCAGCGGGTTGACCTCGCCTCCGGCGCCGATCACGTCGATCGTGCACGAGGACCCGGCGGCCTGAGAGCACTGCTGGACCGCCGACCCGCCCTGCGGGAGCGTCGAGGGGGCCGCTCCGACCCGCAGGATCAGCCGGGCGGGTGACACGAGGCTGTGGCTGGTGACCGAGACGAGAGCCGCCTCCTCGCGACCGGGCACGGCATCGTCCGCGCCCGTGACCGTCACCGTCGAGCCGTCGACGGACACGTCGAACGCCGAGCCCGCGTAGTCCAGGGCATACGCGATGCCGCCCCAGTCCTGACGCAGCTGCCACGAGGTCATGTCGCGCAGGTCGAAGGTGGCCGTCTCGCCGGGGCCGACCGTCATCGATGCCGGCCGCAGCACGGGCTGCGGGTCCAGCGCGTTGACGGTGATGGGGACCGAGAGGTGAGTCCAGTCGTCCTGGCCCTCGAGGCGGACCGGCACCTGGCAGGAGTCCACCCACGGAGCGCCGGGCCCGGCGTCGTAGCGCACGACCGAGCCGGATTCGAAGACGCAGGACGCCCCGGTCCGCGCGCCCGACACGCGGACGCCCTCCCCGACCTCCAGACGGGCGCCGCGCGGCTTGGCGACGAGATCGTCCATGTCGAACGAGATCGACTCCAGCTCGGTCACCTCGGGCGGGACGATTCCCGCGCGGAGCGCGAGGGCGAGATCGTCGTCTCCGGGCACACGAAGGAAGGCGTAGGTGGTGACCTCCCCCGACGCTCCCTCTCCGGTCACGGCGAACGGGATCAGGCGCGTCCGGGCGGGAAGATCGCCGGACAGGCGCCAGCCGTCCACCGAGACGCCGTCCTCCGGGTTCCACAGCGACACCGTGAGATCGGACAAGTCGCCGCCGGACCACGTCGCCTTGTCGGCGAGGACGTCGACGCCTTCCGGGAAGTCCTCGCGCGTCTCGGCGGTGAGGATGGTGTCGGCGACGACCGGGTAGTCGGGCACGCTCTCCCGCACGACGTCGACGACGATCAGCCCGCGGCCGGTATTGCCCGAGCTCGACTCGATGTCGTAGAGGAACGACATCGTCGTCGGCTCGGCTCCCGCGGCGATCACGACGGTCGAGTCGTTGACGGAGAGGATCCGGTCGTCGAGGCGATCGAACTCCGGATTGTCGCTGCCGTCCATCAGGACCGGCGGCAGGTCGGGCCGAACCTCCGTGATCGCCAGCGACCCCAGGGTCGGGTCGACGTCGTTGGCCAGGGGGCTCACGCGGATCGTGCTGTCGTTGCCGGCCTGTACCTGGACGTAGTCGGTGAAGGTCACGGGGCTCGGGTTCGCCTGGCCGTCCAGCACGCCGATGCGGACCGTGGCCTCGCCCGCCTCGCCGAAGGCATCCACCACGCGGTAGCGGAACGAGGCCTGGCCGCTGTCGCCGGGGACGCTCGAGTACAGGATCGATGCGCCATCGGCCGAGATCGCCGCAGCGCCGCGTTCGGGCTGGGCGACGATGCGGTCGAGCGTGACGACGTCGCCGTCCGGGTCCATGCCGAACCCGTCGAACTCGATGAGCGTGGACTGGCCGCTGAGCACGCGGCCCTCCAGCGTGTCGGGCAGCGGTGCGCGGTTGGTGTCGTCGGCGAGCACCCGCACCCGGACGGTGGCGGTGTCGGCGAGAGCCGGAGCGCCGGTCGTGAAGACGGAGTAGTCGATGCCGTAGTCGCCCGGCTCCGTGGGCGCGAGGTACCGCAGCAGCTCCCCCGACGCGAAGGCGAGCGCCTCGTCGGTCGACGAGGCGACCGACGCCGGGTTGAGGATCGGACGCCCGCCTGCGGGCGAGATGTCGTTCGCGAGCACGGGGATGTCGATCTGCGCGCCTGCGCGCACGACGATAGTGTCGTCGACGGCGATCGGGGCGAGTTCGGGCGCCGGCGGAAGCAGATAGACCGTCGCCTCGCCCTCGACGCGGGACCCCCTGTCGTCGGTGCCGTCGCTCACCACGTAGCTGACCGTCCCGAGGCGGCCCGCGGCGCCCGTCGCCGTGGTCCCCGAGACCCGCAGGTTGTTCTGGCCGACAGCGTCGACCGAGAGGCTCGCTCCCTCGTCGGCGGTCGCGACGACGTCGCTCAGCAGCAGGACGCGGCGCGTCGGGTTCGACACGGCCGCGAACACATCGAGGGTGGCGTCCTGCTGCGGGCGCACGAACGCGACGACCGGCGACGTCGCCAGGTCGGCGGGCGCGTCTGCCGGGAGCAGCGTGATCCGCGCGGTCCCGTTCGCGTCGGTGACTCCGTCCGTGACCGTGAAGTCGACGCGGAAGGTGCCCGCGGCGCTGGCCGAGAAGTCGAACTCGGTCGACCCGTCGACCACGGTGGCCGTGGCGGCTGCGTCATCGAGGACGCGCACCGAGTCGAGCGTGAGCGTCCCGGCCGTGCCGGTCACGTGGTCCGCAACGTCGACCGTCAGCGATCCGACGGTGTCGACGACGGCGAACGACTGCGCGTACAGCTGCGGCTCCGGCGAGACGCGTACGAGGAGGGACTTCTCGGTGGCCTGCCCGCGGGTGTCGGCGATCGTCACGATCAGTTCGACGAGCTCTTCGCCGCCGCCGCCGTCGTCGCTGTGCTGGTAGACCACATCCCCCGAGGGCGTCGCCGCGACGCTGCCGATGCCGGAGGGGTTCTCGACGGCCAGCAGCAGGAGCGGGTCGCCTTCCGGATCGACCCATCCCGGCAGCACCGGCACCGTCACCGTGCCCCCGCGGGCGACTTCCGGCTGCGGCCACTCCACGAGGCAGCGTTCGACACCGCACCACTGAGGAGCCGAATCGGCGGATGCCCCGGCCGCCGTCAAGGTCACGGTCGTGGGCTTCGACAGCAGCCCGCCCTGCGAGGTGCCGTCGGTCACCGCATACGAGAACGTGGCCGACCCGCTCGCCTGCGGCGTCGCGCGCACGGCGAGGCGCTGACCGTCGTCGGTGATCGAGACCGAACCGAAGCCGGGGTCCAGACCCGTGACGGAGGCGGGGTCGATGCTCAGGACGTCCTCGTTGGGGTCGTGGTCGTTCATCAGAACCGGGAGCGTGGTGAGACTTCCGGGCCGCAGGCCGAAGGCGTCCGGTTCGGCGATGGGCGGCTTCGGGTCGAGGACGACCGGGAGCTGCTCCTCGCTCGGCACGGCGTCGGGATCGATGCGGTCGTCGAGCGACCAGTCCTGACTGGACGGGATCAGGCCCCCATCGGGCACCGACCAGGCCCAGCCCGATCGCGTCTCATTGAGGATGATGGCGCGTTCGCTGGCGACGAAGACGGGGCGTCGCTGGTCCGCGAGATCGCCGTCGCCGTAGTCGAGCGGAGTCATCGACGAGTCGCTCGACCGCCACAGCCATCCGCCCCCATCGCCCTGGCCGAGCCACGCCGCGAACACCTCGTCGTCGTGCACGACGGGCTGCGCGGGTGTGCCCAGCACCGTCCCCGTCCCGCCCGCCGCGACGTCGAAGTCCGATCCGTCCGCCGGGATGCGCACCAGCCCCGTCTCGTCCGCGAGGTAGACGGCGGTGCCGTCGGCATCCGGCTTGCCGGCGATCACCGCCCCCGTGGCCGTCGCGCGTCGCGCGCCCTCGCCGCCGCGGAGCCACACGTCGCCGTCGTCGGTGTCGATCACAGCCCAGACGTCGCCCGCCGCCGTCACGGCCGGGGTGCTGAGCCCGTCCGCCTCGAGAGCATCGCGCCCCGCGACCGCGCCGGTGCGGATGTCGTAGCGCACCACGGATCCGTCGTCGCGCGAGTACGCGAAGAGGATGCCGCGCTCGTCGAGCGCGATGGCGTCCGCCGCATACCGGGGCGCGTCCTCGTCTCCGGAGGGGAAAGGGTCCACCTGCGCCGGCTCGCCGCGCGAGAGGAGACCTGCGAAGACGCCGCCGACCTCGGTGCGGTAGGCGACGAAGTCCCCTGCCGTGACGACGTCGGTGGTGCCCGCCGGGGTCGAGGCCGACGCCCGCAGGGCCTGCTCGTCCAGATCCGTGGGCAGCGCTTCGTCGATCCGCGTGACCTTGCTGAAGCTGTCGCTGAAGATGTACGCCGCGTCATCGGTCTGGACGACCTGGTCCGGATTGCTGATGCCGCGCACCGTGTCCAGCTCGCCGACCGACGTGTTCACGCGCGCGTACCGCCGCCCGTCCCCTGTCTGCAGCGCCCACACGGCCGTGTCGACGTCGGGCGTCTCCTGCGCGTCCAGGCCGGGCCATACCACGCCCGCTCCGATCACGACCGCCACCACGGCCGCCGTGGCGATCAGGCCCCCGGCCGTCGATCGGCGCATCACAGCACCCCGGTCGCGAAGAGGGCGACCACCACGGCACTCGCGGCGACGGCGGCCCCCGCGATCGCGGCGATGATCCAGGGCAGGGCTCCGCCGCGCGAGGTCGTGGGCGCCGACAGGTCGCTGTCCTCGTCACGTGCGAGCGACGTCACTCCCTCCGACACGCGGCGCTTGCGGGTCGAGTCGCGCTCCAGGTGCGACCGGGCGGGCCCGCGCAGGGTGGAGTCGGAGAAGTCCACCGTCGACGAGGCGGGGGACCAGCCGTCGTCGGGGATCTCCAGCGGCGTGGGCGAGAGCCCCAGCTCGCGCTGCACCTCCTGGAGTGCCTCGGCGAACGCGCGGGCCGACGCATGGCGCCGGGCCGGATCGCGGCTCATGGCCGTGGCGAGCACGGACTGGAGCGAAGCGGGCACGTCGGCGCGCGTGATCTCGGTGTACGAGGCTCGCGTGATGCGGCGACGGAGGAGGTCCTTGGAGTTCTGACCGCGCTCGCGGCGCTCGAACGGGCTGTGGCCGGCCAGGAGCGAATACACCGTGGCGCCGAGGCTCCACACCTCGCTCGCGATCGAACCCGGCGTCTGCTCGGCGATCACCTCCGGGGCGCTCCACGGGATCGACATCGCGAGCACCTCCTCGGTGCTTCTCTGGATGAGCGACGACGAGATCCCGAAATCCGCGAGCACGGGCGTGCCGAAGGTCGTGATGAGGATGTTGCTGGGCTTGACGTCCCGGTGGACGAGCCCGGCGCGGTGCGCCGACTCGATCGCGCCGGCCATGCGAACCCCGATCGAGAGCACCTCGTCGACCGGGATCCGCTCGATACGGTAGCGCTCAGCGAGGGAGCCGGGGCAGTACTCCATCACGATGAAGGGGCGGCCGTCGGCCGAGATGCCCGCCTGATACACCGTCACGATCGAGGGATGAGCGGACAGGTGCGCGAGCACGTCGGCCTCGGCGTTGAACATGCGACGCAGCTCGGGGTCGCGTACATCGCTCGGCAGGACCTTGACCGCCACGTTGCGGCGCGGCATGTCCTGTTCGTAGAGGAAGACGTCGGCGAAGCCGCCCGAACCCAGCGGCCGGATGTACGCGAGTCCGGGCAGGATGGGCGGCGCAGAAGGCAGCCTCGTCGCCACGTCACACCCCCCGGTTCGGTTCCGCCGCAGAGCCGGCGTGCCTCATGCACAGCAAACCCGCACATGCTAACAAAGCGCCCTGGGAGAGCCCGTGCCTCGCCGGAGCACGGCTCGTCGGCCGAAGGTCAGCCGGCCGGCGGCTCTCGGGGATCGAACGGCGCATCCAGCGAGCGGGTGAGCTCTTCGAGCATCGCCTCGATCTGCGGCTCGACGTACTGCGTGATCGCCGCCTGGATGCGGAGCCGGTGGTGGAGCAGGATCGTGCACACCTCCCGCCCGACCATGTTCGCGTAATCATCGGCGAGCCCGACCTCCTGCCGCAGGGCGGCCTTCGCCTCGGCGGAGAGCGGAGGCAGCGCGGGGACGTCGGCGTCCGCCTCGGCGGCGAGACCCGACACCGTGAAGAGGAACGGTGCCCCGGCGACCGGCTCCGGGTCGAGGGGCAGGCCCTCGTACTCGGGGTCGAGGCCTTCCGCCGGCCGGTAGCTGCGCGCACGGTTGCGCGCCGCCTGCTGATCGAGCTCCGCCTGGAGCATGGGCAGATTGAGCGAGGTGTACTCCGCGACCGCGCGATCGACGATGGTCTTGATGCGCGTCGAGAGCCCGTGCTGGACGCCGTGGGGCACGTCCGCGCCGAGACCCGCCGCCGACAGCACGGGCGACCCGAAGCAGCGGCGGCACGGGGCCACGCGGCCGCGGTGGGTGGCCGGCTCCCAGCGGGGCAGCCACGCCAGCCAGGCGTCCACCGCCTGGCTGACCTGCGTCTCGAGCGAGCGCTCCACAGGCTCCACGGTAGTACCGTCAGGGCGCGAGTCGTGGGAATCACGCAGATCACGCGTGAGAAGCGGATGCCGCGGCATCCGTCCCGACCGTCATTCGTCGTCCTCGTCCTCCCACGGCCACCGCGGACGGCGGGCTCGCGTACGCACGAGCGCGATGCCGCCCCACGCCGAGACGAAGGCCGCGCCGGCGACCACCAGACCGAACCAGGAGGTCGCCACGCGGCCGGCGATCGCGGCCGCGACGGCCGGTCCGGCGCCGGTCGCGAGCGCGCCGAACCACATGCCGGCGAGGTAGCCCAGGTAGGCCGCCGCCGTCGTCCACGCCGAGCCCCAGAAGGAGGCGGGGCGCTGACGAACCGCCACCCACAATCCCGCGACGAAGGCGACCACGGCGACGGCCGTCGCCACGACGCCCGGGACCTGTCCCAGCCCGGGAGTGGCGATGACGTCCTGACCGCTGACGAGGCTCGTCATCCCCAGCCCGAAGATCAGGAGCGCGATGAAGGCGGCAGTCGCGAAGGCGAGCGCGATCGCCGGACGGACCGGCCCGGCTCCCGGCTCGCGCGCGCCGCCGGTCATCTACGGACGGACGAGCTGCGGGCCCGCCTCGAGCGTGCGCTCGTACTCGCGCTGCGCCTCGACGTTCAGTTCGGTCACACGGCGGCCGCGCGAGGCGGCCCATGCGCCGAACCAGATCGTGAGCTCCCTGCCGATGACGAAGGCCGCGATGCCCAGCGGAGCGAGGAGATGCTCGCTCATCAGCTCGGCGCCCCGCGATGCCGTGATGTTCCAGAACTGCTCCTGGAACAGCACGCCGAGCAGATAGCCGCCCCACGAGGCGAAGCCGACGAGGAGTCCGAAGATCACCCACGAGCCCCAGCGGCCGCGGTTGATGATCGCCCCGAGCAGCCAGAACGCGAGGAAGAACGCCACCACCGGCACCCAGAAGACCCAGGTGCCGAGCGTGCCGAGCGCGAGGCCGGCGAAGGTCTCCGTGGACACGCCGCCCGAGAGCGCCGCGAGCCCGAGCCACACCGCGAAGGAGAGGACGGCGAACGCGAGCGCGGCGACAAGTCCGATCGCACCCGCGGCGGCGCGGTTGCCTCGCGGACGGGGCGCTTCCGGCGCCTGGACGAAGATCGGCTGCGGTGCCACGGCGGCGGGCGCGGCGGCGGGCTCCGACACGGGTTCGCTCGCGGTGACGACGGGAGCGGCGGCCACGGTCTCGGCCGGCGGCTCGTACGCCGCGACGGCGGGCTTGTCGTACACGGCGGTGTCGGGCGCGGAAGCGGGTGCCGCGGCCGCGGAGTCGTGCTGAAGCGAGGCCGCCTCAGGCGAGTCCCACGGGTCGGGTTCGGTCGGTGCGGCCGGCGTGGTCGACGGGTCGGGCGCCGAGGCATCCGTCGTGTCGGCTGCCGACCCTTCGCGGGCAGCCTCGGCTTCGGCGAGGCCCTCGTGCGCACGACCGACGACGTCGTCCACAGGCGTGGGCTCTTCGACCGGTTCGCCGTAGGTCGACTTGGGGTCACTCATCGCAGGCACTCCTCACGCGGGAAACAGGGTCTCGCAGTGCGAGGGTAGCCCGGCGCGCCCCGCGCGCCGCGGAGGCGTGCCGTGGTTTCGCGGGCGACGATCACCCGAACACGGAGCGCTCGAGTCTCGCGGCGTAGTCATCGGGGTGCCACGACCGCTGAACGCTGGCGAGCCAGAGCCCGTCGCGCAGCACGTGGTCCTCGATCGTCGGTCCCTGCGCGCGCGTGCAGCGCACCACGCCGTCCGCGGCCCCGCACGCGAACCCCTGGCCGCGCAGGGCGGCCTCGGCGAGCACCGGACCCTCGGCGGCGACGACAGCGAGAGCGCTCGAGACGGTGCCGCCGTCCTGCGCGGTCCACGTGCAGGCGAGGCGCACATCCGGCGCGAGCACCTCGACGAGGGCGGGCACCTCGGTGGGCGGTGCATCGGACGACTGGTCGAGGATCGTTCGTCCCTGCCACGTCAGCTCGTTCCACAGGCTGTTGGAGTACAGCGCGCGGCAGTCCACCGCGTCTCCCGCGAGGGCGTGCCGGGCGGCATTGTCGGCGGCTTCCGCGGCGGGCGCGGGAGTGGTGGCATTGCGGAGCACGTCGCCCGCCCAGGCCACCGTGACGGGCACCATCGGCAGCGACAGCCAGATGAGCGCCGCCACGATCGCGACGCAGAGGACGCCCACCGGCACGGCGATCACCGTGCTGCGCCCACCCACGCGTGCCATGGCCCCCACCACCTCCTTCTCCACGGTAAGGGCGGCGACGACGGATGCCCCGGCACGGCGCGCAGTGGGGCGCGGGTCCCGGCATTCGGCCGACGTGCGCGGGGATGCCTCGGCGGGCGCCGGAGGGGCGCGCACCCTACCCCGGTGGGCCCGAAAGCGCGACCCCCTCGGCGCAGGACCCGTCGCGGGAGAGCGTATGGGGACCGATCGCGAGAGTCGGCGCCCTCCCCGCAGGGCGCCGCATCGCCACCGCGGATGAAGAGGAGGAGCGTTGTCATGACGACATACGAAACAGGATCACCGGACCACACCGACTCCGGCGGAGAGGGCCTCAAGGACAAGGCGACCGACGCCGCCGCAGAGGTCGGAGCGGGTGCGAAGAACGTCGCGGGCGTCGCCAAGAACGAGGCATCCCACGTCGCCCGCGAAGCCAGGAGCGCTGCGCGCGGCCTGCTGTACGACGCCCGCACGCAGCTCACCGACCAGGCGTCCACGCAGAAGCAGCGTGCCGCGGACGGACTGCGCAACGTCGGCTCGCAGTTCTCCTCGATGGCGGCGAGCACCGAGTCCGGCGCAGCGAGCACCCTCGTGCGCACGCTCTCGAAGCGGGCGGATTCCGCCGCCAGCTGGCTCTCCGACCGCGAGCCCGCCGACATCGTCCAGGACGTCCGCGGCTTCGCCCGCCGGAACACGGGCCTGTTCCTCGCGATCGCCGCCGGCGTCGGCGTGGTCGCAGGACGCGTCGTGCGAGCGCTGCGCGAAGGCGAGCCGCAGGAGAGCACCTCGTTCTCCGCGGCGACCGGCAACGGCACGAACCCGGCGCTCGGCGCCACGGCGACCCCGCCGGGATACGACGAGACGCCTCTCGCGACCGCCGTCGCGTCGGGACAGGGAACCACGGTCGGCGGGGACGCTGCGGGCTACGGAGCCGGCGCCGTCGACGCCGGCTCCGGCGAGAGGGCAGTGGACGACACCACGCCGAGCGACCCGTGGGCCGCCCCCGGCACCCAGGGTGATCGACCATGACAGACCCCACCTTCGACACTCCCTCGCAGCAGCAGGCGGCGGACTCCTCGCTCGGCGAGCTCGTCGGCGAGGTCATGCGCGACCTCTCGACGCTGATCCGGCAGGAGATCGAGCTCGCCAAGGCGGAGCTGACCGACTCTGCCAAGAAGGCAGGCGCCGGGGCCGGGATGTTCGGCGGTGCCGCCTACGGCGGCATGATGGCGGTGCTCTTCCTCTCGATCGCGCTCTGGTGGGCGCTGGGCACCCTCATCGGCAACGGCTGGTCCGCGGTGATCGTCGCCGTGCTCTGGGCGATCATCGCCGCCGTGCTGTTCGCCGTGGGGCGCAGCGAGGTCAGGAAGGTCCGCGGGGCTCCCCAGACCGTCGAGACCATCAAGGAAATCCCCGAGACATTGAAGAGGAATGAGGAGAACCGATGAGCAATCCGGATGAGATCCGCGCCGACATCGAAGAGACGCATCAGCAGCTGGGCCAGGACGTCGACGCTCTCGCCGACAAGGTCACGCCCGGCAAGATCGTGGACCGTCAGAAGACGCGCCTGCGCACCCGCTTCGCGGACGTCCGCGAGCGCGTGATGGGAGCGGCCGACGACGTGGGGAGCTCGACCGCCCACGCCGCGTCCTCGGCGGGCAACGCCGTCTCGAACGCCGTCTCGTCGGCGGGAGAC
The DNA here is from genome assembly GCF_012847295.1 of Microbacterium sp. MF43. Classification (GTDB taxonomy): domain Bacteria; phylum Actinomycetota; class Actinomycetes; order Actinomycetales; family Microbacteriaceae; genus Microbacterium. The sequence goes on along the minus strand of NZ_JABBDY010000001.1, from coordinate 234,926 downwards.
GCCGTCGCCGAGCTGCCCCACAAGGCGAAGCAGACCACGCAGGGCGCACCGCTCGTCGTGGGCGCCGTCGCCGCGGGAATCGGCTTCGTCGCCGCGCTGCTGATCCCCGCCTCGAACCGCGAGCGCCGGATGGCGTCGCAGCTGAAGGATCAGGCGCAGCCGCTCCTCGACAAGGCCGGCGATACCGCGCGCGAGGTCGCAGAGAACCTCAAGCAGCCCGCGAAGGACGCTGCGGACCGCGTCAAGCAGGCCGCGACCGACTCCGTCGAGACGGTCAAGGAAGAGGCCCAGGTCACGGCCGACCGCGTCAAGGAGAACGTCGGCTCGACCAGCGGCTCGGGCTCGTCGGGCACCCCCGAGTGGTCGAACACCACCGGCGTCTGACGACCGCACCACGCACGACGAAGGCCCCCGGGATGATCCCGGGGGCCTTCGCTCTGACTGGCGTCTAGTTGTAGTTCCCGCTGAAGTCGCCGTCGGTGGAGAAGCTGTCGAAGTCGACGTAGCTCAGGTCGGCGTCGCTGTACGCACCGTCCGAGGCGAAGATGCGGTTGGGGTACCGCTCGCTCTTGGCCTCCTCCGTCGCCTCGACCGAGACGTTGCGGTACTTCGCAAGTCCGGTTCCGGCGGGGATGAGCTTTCCGATGATGACGTTCTCCTTGAGGCCGACGAGCGGGTCGCTCTTGCCCTCCATCGCCGCCTGGGTCAGCACGCGCGTCGTCTCCTGGAACGACGCGGCCGACAGCCACGACTCCGTCGCGAGCGACGCCTTCGTGATACCCATCAGCTCCGGACGTCCCGACGCCGGGCGCTTGCCCTCGGCCACGGCCTCGCGGTTCATGTTCTGGTAGCGCTTGAAGTCGACCAGCTCACCCGGGAGCAGCGTGGTCTCGCCGTGGTCGACCACGGTGACCTTGCGCAGCATCTGACGGACGATGACCTCGATGTGCTTGTCGTGGATCGGCACACCCTGCGAGCGGTACACGCCCTGGACGCCGTTCACGAGGTACTTCTGCACCTCGCGGGCACCCATGACGCGCATGACCTCCTTGGGGTCGAGCGTGCCGACCTGCAGGGGCTGACCGACCGTGACGTGCTGACCGTCCTCGACCAGGAGCGTCGCGCGCTTCAGGACCGGGTAGACGTGCGGCTCGTCACCGTTGTCGGGCGTGAGGATGACCTTCTTCGACTTGTCGGTCTCGTCGATCGTGATGCGGCCGTCGGACTCGGCGATCGGGGACGCACCCTTCGGGGTGCGCGCCTCGAACAGCTCCTGCACGCGGGGAAGACCCTGCGTGATGTCGTCGGCCGACGCCGAACCACCCGTGTGGAAGGTACGCATGGTCAGCTGGGTACCGGGCTCACCGATCGACTGGGCGGCGATGATGCCGACCGCCTCGCCGATGTCGACGATCTTGCCGGTGGCCAGCGAACGGCCGTAGCACTTCGCGCAGACGCCGACGGCCGAGTCGCACGTCAGGACCGAGCGGACCTTGATGGACTCCACGCCGCCCTCGACGAGCTTGTCGATGAGCACGTCGCCTACGTCGTCGCCCGCCTCGGCGAGGACCTCGCCCTTGGGGCTGACCACGTCGGCCGCGAGCGTACGGGCGAACACCGAGTTCTCGACGTTCGCATCGCGCACGAGCGTGCCCTCCGCGCCGAGCGCGGCGATCGGCAGCTCGAGGCCCTTGGTCGTGCCGCAGTCCTCCTCGCGGATGATGACGTCCTGCGAGACGTCGACGAGACGACGCGTGAGGTAGCCCGAGTCGGCGGTACGCAGAGCCGTGTCGGCCAGACCCTTGCGGGCACCGTGCGTCGCGATGAAGTACTCCGCCACCGACAGACCCTCGCGGTACGAGGAGATGATCGGGCGCGGGATGATCTCACCCTTCGGGTTGTTCACCAGGCCTCGCATACCCGCGATGTTGCGGATCTGCAGCCAGTTACCGCGAGCACCCGACGACACCATGCGGTTGATGGTGTTGTCCTCGGGGAAGTTCTCGCGCATCGCCTTCTGAACGGCGTCGGTCGCCTCGGTCCAGATCTTGATGAGCTCCTGGCGACGCTCGGCGTCGGTGGTGAGACCCTTCTCGAACTGAGCCTGGACCTTCGCGGCCTGCTTCTCGAAGCCACCCACGATCTCGGCCTTGTTCGGCGGCGTGAGGATGTCGCTCAGCGCCACGGTGACACCCGAACGGGTGGCCCAGTAGAAGCCGGCGTCCTTGATGCGGTCGAGCGAAGCGGCGACCTCCACCTTCGGGTACTCCTCGGCCAGCTTGTTCACGATCTGCGACAGCTTGCCCTTGTCGGCCTGCTCGCGCACGAACGGGTAGCCCTTGGGGAGCGTGTCGTTGAAGATCGCCTGACCGAGCGAGGCGTCCACGAGGCCGTGGCGCTCGTAGCCGTCGGGAGCCTCGCCCTCGAGGAAGGTGAGACCCGGGATGCGGATGCGGACCTTCGCCTGCAGGTCGAGGGTGCCCTCGTCCTTCGCCAGGATCGCCTCGCCGACCGAGCCGAACACGCGACCCTCACCGGCAGCACCCTCCTTGACCGTGGTCAGGTGGTGCAGACCGATGATCATGTCCTGCGACGGCAGGGTGACCGGACGGCCGTCCGACGGCTTGAGGATGTTGTTCGACGCGAGCATGAGGATGCGGGCCTCAGCCTGCGCCTCGACCGACAGCGGCAGGTGCACGGCCATCTGGTCGCCGTCGAAGTCCGCGTTGAACGCGGCGCAGACGAGCGGGTGCAGCTGGATCGCCTTGCCCTCGACGAGCTGCGGCTCGAACGCCTGGATGCCGAGGCGGTGCAGGGTGGGCGCACGGTTGAGCAGCACGGGGCGCTCGCGGATGATCTCCTCGAGCACGTCCCACACCTCGGGACGCGTACGCTCGACGGCGCGCTTGGCCGCCTTGATGTTCTGCGAGTGACCGAGATCGATCAGGCGCTTGATCACGAACGGCTTGAAGAGCTCGAGCGCCATCTGCTTGGGCAGACCGCACTGGTGCAGCTTCAGCTGCGGCCCGACGATGATGACCGAACGACCCGAGTAGTCCACGCGCTTGCCGAGCAGGTTCTGACGGAACCGGCCCTGCTTGCCCTTGAGCATGTCGGACAGCGACTTGAGCGCGCGGTTGCCCGTACCGGTGACGGGGCGACCGCGGCGGCCGTTGTCGAACAGTGCGTCGACGGCCTCCTGCAGCATGCGCTTCTCGTTGTTGACGATGATCTCGGGGGCGCCGAGGTCGATCAGGCGACGGAGGCGGTTGTTGCGGTTGATCACGCGACGGTAGAGGTCGTTGAGGTCGGAGGTCGCGAAGCGGCCACCGTCCAGCTGGACCATCGGGCGCAGCTCCGGCGGGATCACCGGGACGACGTCGAGGACCATCGAAGCCGGCGACATGCCGGTCGCGAGGAACGAGTTGACGACCTTCAGGCGCTTGATCGCGCGGATCTTGCGCTGGCCCTTGCCCTCCGAGATCTGCAGGTGGAGGCTGTCGGCCTCTGCCTGGAGGTCGAAGGCCTCGAGACGGCGCTTGATCGACTCGGCGCCCATGTGGGCCTCGAAGTACTGACCGAAGCGGTCCTGCAGCTCGTGGAAGATCTCGTCCTCGCCCTTGAGCTGGCCGACCTCGAGCGTGCGGAAGTCCTCCCACACCTTCTCGAGACGGATGACCTGGTCGTCCGCGGACTTGCGGATCTGGGCCATCTCCTTCTCAGCGGCGTCCTTGACCTTCTTCTTCTGGTCGGCCTTGGCGCCTTCCTCCTCGAGAGCGGCGAGCTCCTCCTCCAGCTTCGCCAGGCGGGTGGCGATGCGCGAGTCGCGGCGGTCGGCCAGCGTCTTCAGCTCGAGGCGGATGTTGTTCTCCTGCGTCGCGAGGTCGCGGTGACGCGCCTCCTCGTCGACGGAGATCACCATGTAGGCGGCGAAGTAGATGACCTTCTCGAGGTCCTTCGGCGCCATGTCGAGGAGGTACCCGAGGCGCGAGGGCACGCCCTTGAAGTACCAGATGTGGGTCACGGGAGCGGCGAGCTCGATGTGGCCCATGCGCTCACGGCGCACCGAGGACTTGGTGACCTCGACGCCGCAGCGCTCGCAGACGATGCCCTTGAAGCGCACGCGCTTGTACTTGCCGCACGCGCACTCCCAGTCGCGGGAGGGCCCGAAGATCTGCTCTCCGAAGAGGCCGTCCTTCTCGGGCTTCAGGGTGCGGTAGTTGATGGTCTCAGGCTTCTTGACCTCACCGAAGGACCAACGACGGATGTCGTCGGCAGTGGCCAGGCCGATGCGAAGCTGATCGAAAGTGGTTGACTCGAGCACTAGTTCTCAGTTCTCCTGTGTCGAAAATTCTGTATCGGGCCGGCCGGGTCAGATCTCGTCGATCGACGAGGACTCGAAGCGGCTGGAGATGTTGATGCCGAGCTCTTCCGCGGCGCGGAAGGCGTCGTCGTCGGTGTCGCGGAGGTTCACCGCTGTGCCGTCGGCCGAGAGCACCTCGACGTTCAGGCAGAGCGACTGCATCTCCTTCATGAGCACCTTGAACGACTCCGGGATGCCGGGCTCCTGGATGTTCTCGCCCTTGACGATCGCCTCGTAGACCTTGACGCGGCCGAGGATGTCGTCGGACTTGATCGTGAGGAGCTCCTGGAGGGCGTACGCGGCGCCGTAGGCCTCGAGAGCCCACACCTCCATCTCACCGAAGCGCTGGCCACCGAACTGCGCCTTACCACCGAGCGGCTGCTGGGTGATCATCGAGTACGGTCCGGTCGAACGCGCGTGGATCTTGTCGTCGACGAGGTGGTGCAGCTTGAGGATGTACATGTAGCCGACCGAGATCGGAGCCGGGAACGGCTCGCCGGAGCGCCCGTCGAACAGCTGCGTCTTGCCCGACGAGTCGATCAGTCGATCGCCGTCGCGCGTGGGGAGCGTCGAGTCGAGCAGACCCGCGATCTCCTCTTCGAATGCGCCGTCGAACACCGGCGTGGCGACCTTGGTGCCGGGTGCCGCCTCGAAGGCCTCCTTCGGCAGGCGGGCGGCCCACTCCGGGGTGCCCTCGACCTTCCAGCCCTGCTTCGCGATCCATCCGAGGTGGGTCTCCAGGACCTGGCCGAAGTTCATTCGACCGGGGATGCCGAGCGGGTTGAGGATCACGTCGACCGGGGTGCCGTCCGCGAGGAACGGCATGTCCTCGACCGGCAGGATCTTCGCGATGACGCCCTTGTTGCCGTGACGACCGGCGAGCTTGTCGCCCTCGGTGATCTTGCGCTTCTGGGCGATGTAGACCACGACGCGGCGGTTGACGCCCGAGCCGAGCTCGTCGTCGCCGTCCTCGGCGTTGAACTCCTTGACCGCGATGATGGTGCCCTGCTCACCGTGAGGGACCTTCAGCGACGTGTCGCGCACCTCGCGGCTCTTCTCGTTGAAGATCGCGCGGAGGAGGCGCTCCTCGGCCGACAGCTCGGTCTCGCCCTTCGGGGTGACCTTGCCGACGAGGATGTCGCCGGGGCGGACCTCGGCGCCGATGCGGATGATGCCGCGCTCGTCGAGGTCCTTCAGCAGGTCGGGGCTGACGTTGGGGAGGTCCCGTGTGATCTCCTCCTTGCCGAGCTTGGTGTCGCGAGCGTCGACCTCGTACTCCTCGATGTGGATCGAGGAGAGGGTGTCGTCCTTCACGAGGTCCTGGCTGAGGATGATGGCGTCCTCGAAGTTGTGACCCTCCCACGTCATGAACGCGACGAGGAGGTTCTTGCCGAGCGCGAGCTCGCCGTTCTCCGTCGCCGGGCCGTCGGCGATGACCTCGCCGGCCTCGATGCGGTCGCCCGCCGAGACGATGACGCGCTGGTTGTACGACGTGCCCTGGTTGGAGCGGTCGAACTTGCGCAGGAAGTAGTCCTGCGTGCCGCCCTCGTCGAGCTGCACGGTCACGACGTCGGCCGAGACCTCGAGCACCACGCCCGACTTGTCGGCGGTGACGACGTCACCGGCGTCGATCGCCGCGTAGCCCTCCATACCCGTGCCCACGACGGGCGACTCGGAGCGCAGCAGCGGCACAGCCTGGCGCTGCATGTTCGCGCCCATGAGCGCGCGGTTGGCGTCGTCGTGCTCGAGGAACGGGATGAGCGAGGTCGCGACGGACACCATCTGGCGCGGCGAGACGTCCATGTAGCCGATCTCGTCGGCGTGGAACAGGTCGACCTCGCCGCCCTTCTTGCGCGCGAGGACGCGGTCCTCGGTGAAGTGGCCGTCGGCCTTGAGCGGTGCGTTGGCCTGGGCGACGATGAAGTCGTCCTCCTCCGACGCGGTGAGGTAGTCGATCTGGTCGGTGACCTTGCCGTTCACGACCTTGCGGTAGGGCGTCTCGATGAAGCCGAACGCGTTGATGCGCGCGAACGACGCAAGCGAGCCGATGAGGCCGATGTTCGGGCCTTCCGGCGTCTCGATCGGGCACATGCGGCCGTAGTGCGACGGGTGGACGTCGCGGACCTCGACGCCGGCGCGCTCACGCGACAGACCACCGGGGCCCAGGGCCGAGAGGCGGCGCTTGTGGGTGAGGCCCGCGAGCGGGTTGTTCTGGTCCATGAACTGCGACAGCTGCGACGTTCCGAAGAACTCCTTGATCGCGGCGACGACGGGACGCACGTTGATCAGGGTCTGCGGCGTGATCGCCTCGATGTCCTGCGTCGTCATGCGCTCGCGGACGACGCGCTCCATGCGCGACAGACCGGTGCGGACCTGGTTCTGGATGAGCTCGCCGACCGCGCGGATGCGACGGTTGCCGAAGTTGTCGATGTCATCGATGTCGAGGCGGATCTCGGCCGTCTTGCCGGCGCGGACGCCCTCGAAGGTGACGTCGCCGCGGTGCAGGCGGACGAGGTACTTGATGGTCGCGACGATGTCGTCGACCGTGAGCACCGAGTCCGTGAGCGGCTTGTCGAGGCCGAGCTTCTGGTTGATCTTGTAGCGACCCACCTTGGCCAGGTCGTAGCGCTTCGGGTTGAAGTAGAAGTTGTCCAGCAGCGCGCGGGCGGCCTCGGCGGCGACCTGCTCGCCCGGACGGAGCTTGCGGTAGATGTCGCGGAGCGCGTCCTCCTTGGAGAGGATGGTGTCCTTCGACAGCGTCTCTTCGATCGACTCGAAGCCGGCGAACTCGGCGAGGATGTCCTCGCTGGTCAGGCCGAGCGCCTTGAGGAAGACGGTCACCGACTGCTTGCGCTTGCGGTCGATGCGCACACCGACCTGGTCGCGCTTGTCGATCTCGAACTCGAGCCACGCACCGCGGCTCGGGATGACGCGGGCCGAGACGATGTCCTTGTCGGACGTCTTGTCGGGGGTCTTGTCGAAGTAGACGCCGGGCGAGCGGACGAGCTGCGACACCACGACACGCTCGGTGCCGTTGATGATGAACGTGCCCTTGTCGGTCTGGAGCGGGAAGTCGCCCATGAAGACCGTCTGGGTCTTGATCTCACCGGTCTGGTGGTTCATGAACTCGGCCTCGACGTAGAGCGGGGCGGCGTACGTCTTGCCGCGCTCCTTGCACTCCTCGATGGAGTACTTCTCGGGCTCGAGGTAGGGGTTCGTGAACGAGAGCTGCATGGTCTCGCTCAGGTCCTCGATGGGAGAGATCTCCTCGAAGATCTCCTCGAGGCCGCTGACCTCGGGGACGTCCGAGCGACCGGCCGCCTTGGCCTCGGCGACGCGCGTCTTCCACGCGTCATTGCCGACGAGCCAGTCGAAGGACTCGGTCTGAAGCGCCAGCAGGTCGGGGACCGTCAGCGTGTCGGAGATCTTGGCGAACGAGAGGCGGGAAGCTCCGCGGCCGTTCTTGGGGGTGGTGGTGGATGCGTTGCGCGCAGCAGCCAAGGGGATTACCTCCGTGGGCCCGGTTCAGGGGCACGTTTCCTTGTCGTCAGGGTGGAGTGCTCAGTCGTCGTCCCCGATTGCCCGCGCGTCACGCCTCGCCGATGGAGCGAGGGCGCGCAGGCACAGCCGACCACCATATGAGGGCAGGGGGAATCCAAGAGCGCAACTACCAACTATACGTGGGATGACGCGCCATGTCCAGCGGGATCCTTGACGAGTTTCGGATGCTGCGGTATAACCCGCGAAATGGGCCGTCTCTTCCCCCATCCGACCGGGCGATCCGGGCTGGGTGATCGGGGTGCGGGTCGGTCCAGTCCGCGAAGAATGATGGCGGGAGTGGTCCTGGCGGGTCCATGATGTGCACATGACTGGGGTCCGAAACCCCGTGATCCGCACGCCCGACCAGCGGATCCGGGTGTTCGTGAGCTCGACGCTGCGCGAGCTCGCCGACGAGCGTCGGGTGGTGAAGGATGCGATCGAACGGCTGCGACTCGCGCCCGTGATGTTCGAGCTCGGGGCGCGCCCGCATCCGCCCCGGGAGCTCTACCGGTCCTACCTCGCGCAGAGCGACGTGTTCATCGGGATCTACGGATCGAGCTACGGCTGGGTGGCGCCCGAAGAGCAGATCTCCGGCCTCGAGGACGAGTACAACCTCGCGCCCAGGAGCATGCCCAAGCTCATCTACATCAAGGATGCCGACCGGCGTGACGAACGACTGACAGAGCTCATCGGGCGCATTCAGGCGGACGACACCGCCGCGTATCTGCACTTCGCGTCGAGCGAGGAGCTGGGCGACCAGGTCGCCGCAGACCTGGCGACGCTCCTCGCCGAGCGGTTCGATCAGTCGCGTACCGGAGACGCCGCCGCCTGGGCGGCGTCGGAGTCGGTGGCCGCGCGGGTGCCCGTTCCGTACACCCAGACGATCGGCCGCGAAGGAGAGCTGGCCGAACTGCGCGCCCTCCTCGGCGGAGGTCAGCATCGCGTCGTGAGTCTCATCGGACCCGGGGGGATCGGCAAGTCGCGCCTCGCCATCGAGGCGGCTCACGCCAACGCCGACCTCTTCCCCGACGGGACCTACTTCGTCCCTCTCGAGGGCGTGCTCGAAGCCGACCTCCTGCTGCCGACGATCGCCTACATCCTCGGCGTCCGAGACACCGGCGGCGGGTCGCTCGAGGAGCGGATCGCCCGCGCCCTGGAGAGTCGCCGGGTGCTGATCGTCCTCGACAACTTCGAGCAGATCATCGAGGAGGCGCCGGTCCTGGTGCAGCTGTACACGCTGGCGCCGCAAGCGGTGTTCCTGGTCACCAGCCGCAGCATCCTGCGCATCCGCGGCGAGCAGGTGTTCGAGGTCGACGCGCTCGCCGCGCCCGAGGAGGGCGTGCGGGCGACGCTCGAGCGCGCGCGGTTATCTCCCGCATGCCTGCTGTTCGCCGAGCGCGCTCAGGCAGCGAAGCCGGAGTTCGTGCTGTCGGCCGACAATGCCGCCGACGTCATCCACATCTGCCGCCGGCTCGAGGGGCTTCCGCTGGCGATCGAGCTGGCCGCGGCGAAGCTGCGACTGCTCACCGCGCACGACGTGGCGGAACGACTGGAGCGAAGCCTCCCGCTGCTGTCGACATCGGCGCGCGACCTCCCGGAGCGGCACCGCACGATGCGCGCGACGATCGATTGGAGCGTGAGCCTGCTCACGGTCGACCAGCGCGACATGCTGGAGGACCTCGGAGTCTTCGCCGCCCGCTTCTCGCTGGAGGCGGTCGAAGCGATCGGCGCCGGGCGGGCGTGGGGCGATGGCGCGATCGAGACGCTCGCCGCCCTCATCGACGCATCCCTGGTGAAGCAGGTCGACACCGCGGGGAGGTCGGCGTTCTCGCTGCTTGCCATCGTGCGCGAGTACGCCGTCGAGCACCTGGCTTCTCGCGGCGAACTCGAGCAGATGCAGATCGCGCACGGTCGCCACTACCTCGGACTCGTGCGCGGGATCGCCCAGAGTCTGCGCGGGCCCGGCCAGGCCGACGCCGTCGCGGAGCTGCGGCACGAGCTTCCCAACCTGCGCGCGGCCGCGCGTCACCTCGTCCATGCCGGCCTGTTCGAGGAAGCGGCCGACTTCGCCTGGCAGCTCCTCCCGTACTGGTGGATCTCGAGCCTCTTCGCCGAAGTGAAGCTGTGGATGGTCGAACTGCTCGAGAGCGAGCGCCCGCTGTCCGACCGCGCACGGGCGATCGCGCTCTTCTACTCGGTGTGGGGCGAGATGTGGCAGCGACCCAGCGATCAAGTGGTCGCCGACCTGGGAGAGTGCGTGCGGCTCTTCGCCGCGAGCGGAGACGAGGATGCCGCCGCCATGGCGCTCGCCGCGCGCGGCACGACCCGCATCCAGTTCCCGAACCCGGACGCGGTCGCCGCGCACACCGAGCTCACGCAGGCCGTCGCCACGCTGCACCGGCTCGGGGACGGATGGGGGGAGGCGCTGGCCGAGGTGGGCCTCGGGTTCATCAGCGTCGGCGGGGGGTCGATCCCCGACGCCCGCGTGCACTTCGACCGCTCGGCCGAGATCGCCGACGCCGAGCGGGACATCTTCACCCGGGCGGTCGCCGGCAACAACCGAGCCCGCATCTTCTTCGTGCTCGGCGATGTCGAGGCGGCCGAGCAGGAGTGGTTCCTCACGCTCGACATGTCGGCGCGACTGCGGTTCTTCGAAGGCGCCGCGTACGGACTGGAAGGAATGTGCGCCATCGCGGCGATCCGCGGCGACGCGTGGCGCGCCGGGGTGTTCGCCGCGGTGACGCGGTCGCTGCGCCAGACGACGGGGATGTTCGATGTCGAGGGGTTCGCCGTCCACGAGCAGCCGCTCGCCGCGCTGCGCGAGATCGATCCCGAGGGCGTCGCAGACGGCGAGCGCGCCGGCGCCGAGATGAGCCCGGCCGAAGCCGTCGCCCTCGCGCTGCCCGACGTCGAGGCCCCGGCGAGGGAGGCGCTCCTCCGATGGTGAACCCGCAGTCGCCGCATCCGGTGATCCGAACCCCCGATCAGCGGATCCGCGTGTTCGTGAGCTCCACGCTGCGCGAGCTCGCCGACGAGCGGCGCGTGGTCAAGGGCGCCATCGAGCGCATGCGGCTCGCCCCCGTGATGTTCGAGCTCGGGGCACGGCCGCATCCGCCGCGCGAGCTGTATCGGTCGTACCTGTCGCAGAGCGACGTGTTCGTCGGGATCTATGGTTCGAGCTATGGGTGGGTCGCGCCCGAGGAGGAGATCTCGGGCCTCGAGGACGAGTACAACCTGGCGCCCAGGACCATGCCGAAGCTCATCTACATCAAGGCGTCCGATGCCCGCGACGACCGCCTCACCGAGCTGATCTCGCGCATCCAGGCCGACGACACGGCGGCCTACCTGCACTTCGAATCCCCCGAAGACCTCGAGGACCAGGTCGCGAGCGACCTCGCCATGCTCCTGGCGGAACGGTTCGACGAGTCCCGCCTGAACGAAGAGCCCGACCCGGAGACGGCAGCCGCCGCCCTCGTGGCGCGAGTCCCCGTGCCGTACACCACGACGATCGGCCGCGAGGCCGACATCGCCGCCGTTCGGGACCTGCTCGCGCGCGGCACCGACCGGGTCGTGAGCCTCATCGGTCCCGGCGGCATCGGCAAGAGCCGCCTCGCCATCGAGACGGCGATCGCGACCGAGGACCTCTTTCCCGACGGCACCTACTTCGTCCTGCTGGAGGGCGTGCTGGAGCCGGGACTGCTTCTCCCGACGATCGCGTACACGCTGGGCATCCGCGACAACGGCGAGGCCGGACTGGAGGAGCGCATCTCGCACGCGCTGGCCGACCGGAAGGTGCTCGTGGTCCTGGACAACTTCGAGCAGATCGTGGATGCCGCCCCTGTGCTGGTGCGCCTGTACACGGTGGCCCCGACCGCCACATTCCTCGTCACCAGCCGCATCGTGCTGCGCATCCGCGGCGAGCGCGTGTTCGAGGTGCCGGCGCTGACGACGCCGCCGGGAGACGCTCCGGCCAGCATCGACCGAGCCAGCCGGTCGGCGGCCGTCGCACTCTTCGTCGACCGCGCGCAGGCGGTCAAGCCGGGGTTCGACGTGACGGAGGAGAACGCCGCCGACCTGGCGGAGATCTGCCGCCGCCTGGAGGGTCTGCCGCTGGCGATCGAGCTCGCCGCCGCAAAGGTGCGCATCCTCTCGCCCGCCGGCATCGCCGACCGGCTCGCGCAGAGCCTGCCTCTGCTCACGGCGGCGGTGCGAGACCTCCCCGAACGCCACCGCACGATGCGCGCGACGATCGACTGGAGCGTGAGCCTGCTGCCGAGCGCGCAGCGCGACCTCCTCGAGGATCTCGGCGTCTTCGCGACACGGTTCACGCTGGACGCCGTCGAGGCGCTCGGCGCGGGCCGCTCGTGGGAGGGACAGGAGATCGATTCCCTCGCGGCGCTCGTGGACGGCTCCCTCGTGAAGCAGACCGAGATCGGCGGGCGGTCGGTGTTCTCGCTGCTGGCCATCGTGCGCGAGTACGCGATCGGACGCCTCAAGGCGCGCGGCGAGGCCGACACCATGCGCGCGGCGCACGCCGACTACTACTTCGCGCTCGTTCGCCGCGTCTCACCGGGCCTCGGCGGCGAGACGCAGGCGGACGCGGTCGTCGAGCTCGGTCTCGAGCTCCCGAACCTCCGGGCCGCGGTGCGCCACCTCATCTACACCGACCGGCTCGACGACGCCGGCGACTTCGCCTGGAGCCTGCTCATCTACTGGTGGATCTCCGGCTTCTTCGCCGAGGTGCGACTGTGGATGCTCGAGCTCCTCGAGAAGCAGCACGAGCGCCCGATCACCCAGCACACCCGGGCGGTGGCCTGGTTCCTCGCGCTGTGGGGCGAGATGTGGCAGCGCCCCAGCGAGCAGGTCGTCGCCGGACTCGGCGAATGCGTGCGGCTGTTCACCGAGAGCGGGGACGAGGATGCCGCGGCGATGGCGCTCGCCGCGCGCGCGACCGCTCGCGTGCAGCTCGTCGACCCGAACATCGCCAAGGCCGAGAAGGAGCTGCGAAAGGCCGTCGCCAAGCTGCGCGAACTCGGCAACGGATGGGCCGAGGCGATCACGGAGGTGTCGCTGGGACGACTGGCATGGGTGCGCGGCCAGACCGACGACGCGCTGGCCCACTTCGACCGCGCGACCGAGGTGGCCGCCGCACGCGGAGACCTCTTCACCACCTCGGTCGCGGGCAACCTGCGGGCCCGCCTCACGTTCCAGCTGGGACGCATCGAGCAGGCGGAGGGCGAGTTCGTGCGCACCCTGCTCCTGTCGGTGCGGCTGCACTACGAGGAGGGCGTCGCCTACAGCCTCGAGGGCGTGTGCGCCGTCGCAGCGGCGCACGGAGAGGCATGGCGGGCGGCGGCCCTCGCGGTGGCTGCCGGAGTGATCCGCCGCCGGATCGGCATCTTCGACGTCGAGGCGTTCACGGTGCACACCCCGTATCTCGAGATCCTCCGCGGCCGCGACCCCGACAGCGTGGCGGCGGGCGAGGCGGCGGGCGCCGAGATGAGCGTCTCGGAAGCCGTGCTCCTCGCGCTCCCGCAGAGCGAGCACGCTGCCGTCGAGGAGACCCTGCGCCACTGGTGACCGTGGGCTGCCGCCGGTTCACCCCGGCGCGCGCGCATGGCGGAAACGGATGTGCGTGCCGGCCCGCGCCTGCGCGAGCAGGTCGAGCGAGGCATCCGTCACCACGGCGATCACCGGATAGCCGCCCGTGACCGGCCCGTCGGCGAGGAGGACCGTCGGACGGCCGCTCGGGGGCACCTGCAGCGCGCCCGGCACCATGCCCTCGCTCGGCAGCTCGTCGCCTCGCGTGCGCTCGAGGGCAGGACCGTCGAGCCTCGCCCCGACGCGGTCGGCCTGACTCGACACGATCCACACCGACTCGAACAGCGACGCGAGCGCCGTCGGCGAGAACCAGTCCGCCCGGGGTCCCGGCGCCAGTTCGAGGGTGAGCTCGTCGTCGTGGGGCGCGCCCCATGGTGCGAGCGGGGCGACAGGGACGGGGGCGGATGCCTCGTCCCGCACGCCGATCAGGTCGCCGGCCTTCAGCGCGGCCGGGCCCAGACCGGCCAGGAGATCCGTCGATCGCGACCCGAGCGCGGCACGGCCGTCGAGGCCTCCCCGCACGGCGAGGTAGGCCCGGGCGCCGTGCGCGAACCAATCGACGTGGAGCTCGGTGCCGGCCGGCCACGCGTGCGCCTCGTAGGGGTCGACCTCATGGCCGCCCAGACGCACCGGACCCCAGGCGCCGGCCACGGCGAACCAGAGGTCGGTGCGCGCGACGGCGCGGAACCCGCCCATCGTGATCTCGATCGCGCCCGCCGACTCGGGGTTGCCGAGCAGCCGGTTCGCGGTGCGCAGCGCGGCGCGGTCCAAGGCTCCCGACCTCGCCACGCCGAGGGACGCTGCCCCGTCGCGGCCGAGGTCCTGCAGCGTCGCGAGGAGCCCCGATTCGAGCACCTCGAACGCGGGCGCGGCCGCCCGTTCGACGGTGCGGGCTCCGGATGCGACGACGACCGTGTCGAGGGCGTCGACGGGCCGGAAGGTCACGCGCCCACCCGGCGCGAGGAGCGCCGGGGACGAGGCATCCGGATCGAACAGCACCGCGTCCGTCGCGCCCATCAGCCGCCACCCACCCGGCGTGTCACGGGGGTAGGCGCCGGAGAACCCGCCCGCGAGCCCGACGGCCCCGGCCGGAACGCGCGTGCGCGGTGAGTCCAGCCGCGGCACGTCGTAGGGCCAGTCGTCGCTCACGAGGTACCCGAATCCCGGCGCGAAGCCGGTGAACGCGACCCTCCACGACGCGGCGGCGTGCCGGCGCACGAGAGCTTCCGGGCTCACGTCGAGGAGCGCAGCCGTCTCGGAGAGGTCGGCACCGTCGTACACGACAGCGAGCTCGACGGGGGGCGCGTCCTCGGCTCGGGCAGGGCCGGCGGCGTCGGCGGCAGCCACGGCCCAGGAACGGGCGGCGGCGAGCGGGAGCACCTGCGGATCGATCCGCACCAGCACCGTACGCGCGGCCGGGACGAGGTCCGCGACACCCTCCGGACGTGTCTCACGGAGCGCCGCGTGGACCGCGAGCACGTCGTCGAGGCTCGTCGTCTCCAGCAGGAACGCCCGCTCGCCCATCGGGAGCAGCCGGGCACTCACCACGGGGCGCGCACCTCGATGCCCTCCGCGTCGAGCGCCGAGCGCACGGCGCGGGCCATCTCGACCGCGGCGGGGCTGTCGCCGTGGAGGCAGAGCGACGCCGCCTGCACGAAGACCTCTGTCCCGTCCTCCGCGCGCACGACGCCCTCGCGCACGAGGCGGACGGCTCTCGCGGCGACCTCGACCGGATCGTCGAGCAGCGCGCCCGGGGACGTCCGCGGCACCAGGCCGCCGCTGCGCGTGTATCCCCGATCGAGGAATGCCTCACGAACGAACGGCAGGCCCGCCGACGCCGCCGCGGCGGCGATCTCTCCGTCCAGGCCGAGGATGGGCAGCGCTCTCCCGATCAGGGCGGACTGATCCGCGACGGCTCTGGCGACGGCGCGGGCGTGCGAGCGGTCCACGATGACGGCGTGGTAAAGCGCGCCGTGCGGCTTGACATAGCGGACGTCGGCACCGGCGAGGATCAGCGCGCCCAGCTGCATCGCGACGGACTCCGCGAGGTCGTCGGGTGGCATCCCCATCGGGAGGCGACCGAAGTTCGCCGGATCGGGGTAGGCGGGGTGCGCACCGACCGCGACCCCGTGACGCGTGGCCCGGGCGGCGGCTTCGCGCATGGACGTGGCATCCCCCGCGTGTCCGCCGCAGGCGACGCTCGCACTGGAGATCACCGCGAACATCGCCTCGTCGTCCGCCGTCGGCACGCCGCCGACGGTCTCTCCGAGATCGGCGTTGAGGTCGATGGCCGCCATGCTCCCACGGTAGTGCGCTCGGCGCCGCGGCGGTCGGGGATGCGCCGGGCGGTCAGGACGCTCGCCGCGGTGGTGACGGTGAGCATACTGGCGAGGTTCGGCATGTCTCGGCGTGCCGCCTGCTCGCCGCCGCGGGCCGCGACGGTGCAGTCCGCTCGTTACGACTGCGTAAAGGCTGTGGAGGGACGGATGCGGGTACGGGCCGGGAGGGGCAGGATGGACCAATGGCCCGATCCACCGAACGTCTCGCTGCCGGGACTCCCCTGATCCAGGTCCGCGATCTCGCGGTCGAGTTCCAGACCATCGAAGGGCCGGTGCGTGCGGTCGAGGCAGTCGATTTCGAGCTCGCCGCCGGTGAGACGCTCGCGATCGTGGGCGAGTCGGGCTCGGGCAAGTCGACGTCGGCGATGGCCGTGATCGGCCTCCTTCCCGGCAACGGCAAGGTCACACGCGGCAGCATCATGCTCGAGGGTGAAGACCTCGTCGGCGCCCCCGAGAGCGTGATGCGCGGCGTACGCGGCCGCACCATCGGCCTCGTGCCGCAGGATCCGATGTCGAACCTCAACCCGGTGACCAAGATCGGCAAGCAGATCGCCGAGACCCTGCTCGCCCACGGCCTGGCCACGCGCAAGAACGTCGACGCCCGCGTCATCGAGACGCTCGAGGCAGCAGGCCTCCCCAACGCGGCGGAGCGTGCGAAGCAGTACCCCCACGAGTTCTCGGGCGGCATGCGTCAGCGCGCGCTCATCGCCATCGGCCTGGCCTGCAACCCGAAGCTCCTCATCGCCGACGAGCCGACCAGCGCGCTGGACGTCACGGTGCAGAAGACGATCCTCGACCAGCTCGACCGCATGACCGGCGAGCTCGGCACGGCGGTCATGCTGATCACCCACGATCTCGGTCTGGCCGCCGAGCGCGCCTCCCGCGTCGTTGTGATGAACCGCGGGCGCATCGTCGAGCAGGGGCCGGCCCGTCAGATCCTCGAAGACCCGCAGCAGCCCTACACGCAGGCGCTCGTGAAGGCGGCACCGTCGGTGGCCGCCGTGCGCCTGCGGCCCGAGGTGTTCCGCACCTCGGTCCCCGGCGTCCCCCGGGCAGACATCACGCCGAGGGACGAGGGGACGGATGCCGAGGCCCCCGCCGCGACGACCGAACGGGTCCCTGCCACCACTGCGGACGGCGCTCCCGACCACATCCTCGAGGTCGAGGGCCTGAACAAGGTGTACAAGGTGCGCGGCAGCAAAGAGGACTTCCGCGCCGTCTCCGACGTCTCGTTCGCCATCCCGCGCGGTGAGACCGTCGCGATCGTGGGCGAGTCGGGTTCGGGCAAGACGACCACGGCGCGCATGATCCTGAAGGTGGTCGAGCCGACCAGCGGCGAGATCCGCTTCGACGGGCAGGACGTCGCGAAGCTGAAGGGCCGCGACCTCAAGCAGTTCCGCCAGCGGGTGCAGCCGATCTTCCAGGACCCCTACTCGTCACTGAACCCGATGTTCTCGATCGAGCGGATCATCACCGAGCCGCTCGAGTTCTACAAGCGCGGCTCGGCGAAGGAGCGTACGGCGCGCGTGCGGCAGCTGCTCGACGACGTGGCGCTTCCGCAGACGATGCTCCGCCGCTATCCGTCCGAGCTCTCCGGCGGCCAGCGCCAGCGTGTCGCCATCGCGCGGGCGCTCGCGCTGTCGCCCGACCTCATCGTCTGCGACGAGCCCGTGTCGGCTCTCGACGTGCTGGTGCAGGACCAGGTCCTGACGCTCCTGCGCGACCTGCAGCGGGAGTACGGGCTCAGCTACCTGTTCATCTCGCACGACCTCGCGGTGGTGCGCCTCATCAGCGACTACGTGTGCGTCATGAAAGACGGCGCGCTCGTCGAAGCCGCGTCGAGCGAGGAGATCTTCACGAATCCGCGCGACCCCTACACGCGTCGCCTGCTCGCCTCGATTCCGGGCAACGAGCTCGACATCGCCGTCTGACGCCCGATCGCCGGGCGGCGAGCCCCCGGTCCGCTTCGCGGTCCGGGGGCATCGTGCTCCCGCCTCGCACTCGGCGGAGCATGCGTTCCCAGGCGACGAATCGCGTAGCGGTATCCCGGGACTACCTGGCCCGCGTGCGAGGGTCCATCGCCTCGCGCAGCGCCTCGCCGAGCAGGGTGAAGCCGAGCGCGGTCACCGTGATGCAGATACCGGGGAGGAACGCGAGCGACGGCGCGATGGCGAGTTCGAGCTGCGCATACGTGAGCATGCGGCCCCACTCGGCCGTCTGCGGAACGTCTCCGCCGAGGCCCAGGTACGACAGCGCAGCAGCCTCGATCACGGCGGTGGCCAGCGACAGGGTTCCCTGGACGATGACGGGGCCGACGGCGTTCGGGAGCACGTGGCTCATGGTGATGGTCCCCCGGCCGAGACCGAGGGTCTGGGCGGAGAGGACGTAGTCGGCGTTGCGCTGCTGGAGCATCGATGCGCGCAGCAGCCGCGCGAACACCGGCACCTGGACGACACCGATCGCGATCATGAGCGATGCCTGGTTCTGGCCGATCACCGCGGCGACCGACACGGCGAGCAGGAGCGACGGCACCGAGAGCATGATGTCGACGATGCGCATGATGAGCGTGTCGACCCAGCCGCCGAACATGCCGCAGAGGAAGCCGAGGATCATGCCGCCGATGAGGCCGATGGCGGTGGACACGACACCGATGATGAGCGTGGCGCGGGCACCCCAGATCAGCTTCGACAGCACATCGCCGCCGAAGCGGTCGAGGCCGAGCGGGAACTCGGGAATCTCACCGGGGCCCGGGATGTGGGTCGGCGTGATGTAGCGCTGGCCGGGCAGCTCGGTGGGGCCGTACGGAGCCAGCCACGGTGCGAGGATCGCGACGAGGAGGAACACCGCGACGATCGCGGCGCCGACCCAGGCGCTGGGGTTGCGGCGCAGGCGCCGGAAGACGTCGCGCCAGAAGCCGCCGCCCGATGTCTTGGCGGACAGGAGCTCCTTGTCGTCGACGGAGGTGTCGTCGACCGGGCCGCCGCTCGGGGCGGGAGGAAGCATCGCGGATGTCATGAGACCCTCACTCTCGGGTCGATGAAGCTGTACGAGACGTCGACCGCCAGGTTGATGAGGGCGTAGCCGATCGCGATGAAGATGATGAAGCCCTGCAGCACGGGATAGTCGCGCGAGAAGATCGCGCGGTACAGGAACGACCCGATGCCCGGGAACGCGAAGACCGTCTCGGTGAGGACGGCGCCGGAGATCAGCAGGCCGACCTGCAGGCCGATCGTGGTGATCACGGGAAGCATCGCGTTGCGCAGGATGAAGCCCGACCGGATCGTCGAGCGGGAGATTCCCTTGGCCATGCCGGTGCGCACGTAGTCGGAGTTCTGCACCTCGAGCACCGACGCGCGCGTGATGCGGGTGATGATCGCGAGCGGGATGGTCGCGAGCGCGATGGCGGGAAGGATCAGGTGCAGGAAGGCGTCCCACGCGGCATCCCATTCACCCGTGAGTATGCCGTCGAGAACGTAGAAGCCGGTGTAATGCGTCGCGTCCATGCGCGGGTCCTGGCGCCCCTCGGACGGGAGCCAGCCGAGCTGCACGGCGAAGATCCACTTGAGGATGAACGCGAGGAAGAAGACGGGGATCGTGATGCCCAGCAGGCTGGCGCCGACCAGGAAATGGTCGGACGCCTTGCCGTGACGGCGGGCGGCCAGATAGCCGAGGGGGATGCCGACGCCGACGGCGATGATGATCGCGAAGATCGTCAGCTCGAGCGTCGCCGGGAAGCGACGGAAGAACTCCTCGACGACGGGCTGGCGCGTCTGGAGCGAGACGCCGAAGTCGCCGGAGAGGAGCTGGCCCATCCAGGTCAGGTACTGCTCGATCAGGGGCTTGTTGAAGCCGTAGGCCTCGTTGATCTCCGCGATCGCCTCAGGGGTCGCCCGCTCGCCCAGGAGAGCGACGGCGGGCCCGCCCGGAAGGGCGCGGACCCACAGGAACAGCAGGACGGAGAGTCCGAACAGCGTCGGGATGAGAAGGAGGAGCCGATGGCCGATGGTGCGTAGCACGGGGTGGGTTTCTCCGGGGTGGGCGGCCGAGGCCGCGCGAGCGGGCCGAACAGCGGGCGGGGCGCCGCGACCGGGTGAACGGCCGCGGCGCCCGCTGTGTCGTGCTTACTCGCTCAGCTCGATCATGTTGTAGACCTCGTCCTGCACGGGGCTGGCCGGGTACGACGTCACGCGCTCTGCGAACGCGAGGGTCGGCACCGGGTGAGCCAGCGGAATGCCGGGGAGGTACTCCATGATCTGCTCGTTGATCGCGAGGTAGGCGGCCTCCTGCTCCTCGGCCGTCGCGAGACCGCGCGCCTCGGTCAGGGCAGCGGTGAGCTCCTCGTTCGTGAAGCCCCACTCGTTGCCGGGGCTGGCGAAGAACGTCCCGACGAAGTTGTCGGGGTCGTTGTAGTCGCCGGTCCAGCCGAGCAGGTGGATGCCGTGGTCGGCGCCACCCTGGATGCGGTCGAGGTAGGTGGGGTTCCACTCCTCGCCGACCGGCTCGAGCACGATGCCGACGGCCTCGAGCTGCGACGCCAGGTTGGTGTAGATCTGCTCGGGGTTGGGCATGTACGGACGCGACACGTTGACCGGGTAGTTGAACTGGATGGTCAGCGGGTTGGACTCGTCGTAGCCGGCCTCGGCGAGCAGTGCCTGGGCCGTCTCGGGGTCGTACTCGTACGTCGTGACCTCCTCGTTCCAGCCGATGACGGCGGGCGGCATGAACTCCTGCGCCACCTCGGTGCCTTCGGGCAGGACCTGCGTGACGAGCTGCTCCTTGTCGATCGCGTGGGCGATCGCCTGGCGCACCTTCGGGTCGGACAGTCCCGGTGCCTGCTGGTTGATGCCGAGGTAGAGGATGTTGAACGGGTCGCGGTTGACCAGGTTGAACCCGGCCTCCTCGAGCGCGCCGAGGTCGGCGGGCGCGACGAGGTCGTAGCCGTCGATCGAGCCGGACTCGAGTGCCTGGCGGCGGGCGGTGGTCTCGCCGATCACCTGGAAGATGACCTCCTGGACCTGGCCCTGCTCGCCCCAGTAGTCCTCGTAGGCGCTCAGCGTGACGGATTCGCCCACGGACCACTCGTCGAACTTGAACGGACCGGTGCCGACCGGGTGACCCTGGGCGTACTCGCTGAGGACGGGGGCCTCGGCGGTGCCGCCGACCTCGTCAGCCGAGAACTCCTCGAGCGCCGTCGGGCTCTGGATCGCGAACGACGGCAGCGACAGCGCCGGGATGAAGCCGGCGAACGGCTGCGTCAGGGTGATCGCCACCTCGGTGTCGCTGGTGGCCTCGCAGCCGCCGTAGATCGAGGTGCCGGTGTCGGCGTAGCCGCGCATGAGCTTGCCCCAGTAGTAGGACAGGCTCTCGCTCGCCGCCACACCGGTGAAGTTGTTCATGCGGTCGAAGTTGAAGCAGACGGCCTCGGCGTTGAAGTCGGTGCCGTCGTGGAAGGTCACGCCCTCCTTGAGCTGGAAGGTGTAGGTCAGGCCGTCCTCGGACTGCTCCCAGCTCTCAGCGAGGCCGGGAGCGGGGTCGGCGGTCCCGGGCTCGACGCCGACGAGACCCTCGAAGATCTGGCGCGAGACGCGGAACGTCTCGCCGTCGTTCGCCATCGCCGGGTCGAGACCCGAGATGTCGCCGGAGGAGGCGAAGACGAACGTCGAGTCGACGTCACTCGCCTCGCCGGTGTTGTCGCCGCCGCCATCGCGCTGGCTCGCGCAGGCCGTGAGGACGACCGCACCGATGGCGATCGCCGCAGCGCCGCTCAGCAGGCGGCGCTTCCGGGTGTGGAGCATGTGCTGTGCACCTTCCGTATCGTGTGGGCGTCGCTGCACATCGTCGTGGAGCAGAGGTGCGCGTGCCCTCAGGGGGTGTGATGCATCGACGCTACCCGCAGCGGCAGGCACCGACGATTACACCTGTGTCTCGATTGTGTTTCGACGGTATCGGATGCCGCGAACTGATCGATCTGCTCATCCACAGGTGCCCGCGGAGGGCAGAAGCATCATCGCGGGCGGCACGGGCTAACGTGGACCCATGGGGCGCGGGAGGGACGAGGCATCCGCCCCCTCCGTGCGCCTCTCCGACGGCACGGCGGCGCGCATCGTCCGCTCGGCGTTCGGCGGCGGGTGGGAGCTCGACGTCGACGGCACACCTCAGTCGCACGTCGATCTCGACGATCCCACGCATCTCCACTTCGAATACGTGGCGCGCATGGGCGCGGTGATCGACAGGCTCCGGATGCCTCGCCAGCCCCTCACCGCGATCCATCTGGGCGCCGGTGCGATGACCATCCCGCGCTACGTCGAGGCGACGCGGCCCGGCTCGCGGCAGCAGGTCATCGAGCTCGAACCGGCGCTGTGGGACCTGGTGCGCGAGCACCTGCCGCTGCCCCGCGGAGCCCAGATCCGCGTGCGGATCGCCGACGCGCGCGAGGGACTGGGGCGCCTGCCCGCGGGACTCGTGGGCGCGGCCGACCTCGTCGTCTCCGACGTGTACTCCGGTGCGCAGACGCCGGCGCACCTGACGACGGTCGAGTTCTACCGCGAGGCGGCGAGGTACCTGGCGCCCGACGGCGTGCTCCTCGTCAACGTCGCCGACGGCGCCGGACTCGCCTTCGCCCGGCGCCAGGCCGCGACGATCGGCGCCGTGCTCGAGAACATCGTGATCCTCGCCGAGGTGCAGACCCTCAAGGGACGGCGCTTCGGCAACCTCGTGATCGCCGCCTCGCGGGCGCCTCTCCCGACGGAGTGGCTGCCCCGGCTCATGGCGGCAGGCCCCCACCCCGCCAAGGTCGCACAGGGTGCAGAGGTGGTCGAGTTCACCCGTGGCGCGCGAATCGCCACCGACGGCGATTCCACCGCGTCGCCGAAGCCCGCGGCATCCGTCTTCGACCGCTGACCCCACGCGGCCGCCCGCCCCGGCCCCCGCCGGTCCCCCCTCCCCCGCCCCACCCCTTGGCATGTCCCGAAATATGCGGGTCATGTCCCGAAGTTGACCGGCGGATGCCCGTGCAACCGACCAACTTCGGGACATGCACCAGCGGCCGGCGAGAGAGCGGCGATGCCAGCGACCAACTTCGGGACATGCACCAGCGGCCCGCAGAAGAGCGGCGGATGCCCGTGCAACCGACCAACTTCGGGACATGCCCCCGCAGCCCGCGAGGGAGCGGCGAGACCGGGCACCCGCGCCGTTCCAGAACACCGCTCATAGAAGCCGCTTCGGCGTGCCCTCGCCGATGATCCGACGGACGCGCTGCACACTGGATGGAGCGATCGAATGCGTGCGAAGGGAGTCGCTGTGAGCTACATCCGCGGGTACGACCCCGACACCCTCCGCGAGAAGGTCGACCCCCGTCAGTGCCGCGAGCGCCTCGACGAACTCGGCGAGCAGCGCAGTCTCCCTGCGCTGCTGGAGCGTGTATGGCTGCTGAAGGTGCTGGACCGCAGCGAGGACGCACTCGTCGTCTCCGAGCAGTCGGTGCGAGTGGCGCGCATGGCGGGAACCCGCAAGGATCTGCTGCGCGCGCGAATCCTCCACGCGTCGGTGCTGCAGGCGCGTCATCAGTTCGCCGCCGCCGATCAGGAGCTCACCACCTGCGCGGAGGAGGCGGAGGGTCAGGGCTGGGCCGGCATCGCGGCCTTCGCGTACCAGCACCGCGGCAAGGTGAGCTACGAGGCCGGCGACTACGAGTCGGCGCGCCGCGACTTCAAGCGCGCCCTGTTCCTGCGTCAGGAGTCCGGTGCGCCCGACGACCAGCTCGAGTCGACGCTGATGGCCATCGATGCCGCCGATCGGCGGCGGGCTGCGGCATCCGTCGCCAGCTGACTGTCGCAGGCTGGACCTACTCTCTCCTCCATGTCGGATCTGCACCGCGTGCGCCAGTGGGCCGAGGCGCTCATCGCCGTACACCTCGATAGCACCTGGTCGTTCGGGTTCGACAACGCCAAGCGCCGAGCGGGCCTGTGCGACTACACGCGCAAGCGCATCAGCGTGTCGCGCTATCTGACGGCGCGCTACGACGACGACACCAACCATCAGACGCTGCTGCACGAGGTGGCGCACGCGCTCGCCGGGCCGACGGCCGGCCACGGTCCGAAATGGAAGGCCGTCGCGCGCGACCTCGGCTACGTCGGCGGCACGACGCATCACGGCGAGACGGCGACAGACCTCGCACCGTGGATCGGGGTGTGCCCGTCGGGTCATGTCGCCTACCGCCACCGCCGCGCGACCCGGCCCACCTCGTGTGCGAAATGCGCGCCGCGCTTCGACGAGCGCTACGCATTCACGTGGACGCGGCGCGAGATCACCTCGGCCACCCGGCTCGCGGCGATGACTCCGCGCGAGGCCTAGATGAACCTGACCGCCAGGTACACCTAGAGCGCGACGAACACCCCGTCGCGCAAGACCGGGACGACGGATGCCGCATCCACCGCGGCGGCGGCGATGACGTCCGCGCGGCGGCCGATCTCCTCGAGCTCGCGCCCGGACGCGCTCGCCGTGAGGAGGTGCGTGGCCGCGCCGCGCAGCGAGCGGAAGCCCTCCCCGGCGACAGCCGCCTCGGGCGAGGAGTGATCGATGCCGAGCTCGGCGAGCGCGTCGATGACGGCCCCCGCGCCGAGGAGATCCTCGACGGCGAATCGCAGGCCGGCCGGCGCCTGCGACGTCAGCTCGCCGCACGCGATCACCGCGACGCTCGTGCGCGCGCCACGACGCTCCTGCTCCGCGAGGATCGCGCGGGCGACGGATGCCCGGTTCCTCAGTGCGCCCAGAAGCACGAGCCCGCTCGCGGCGGCCGCGACGGCCGCGCCGTTCAGCGAGACCGCGTGCGCGGAGGCATCCAGCGCCACCGGCTCGCCGCGCTCGAGGGACTGGACGACCGTCGACGAGAAGCGGAGCACGTCGACCACCACGACGATGTCGGACGGCGCGAGGCGCGCGAGCCCGTCAGCACCCCACTCGAAGCGCACCTGGTACGAGGACTGGTCGAAGGGGTGGAGCTGCCCGGGCATCCGTCCAGCGTACGCGGACCGGTCGGCCCACCCCGGTGCGAGACTGGAGCAATGCGCATCCTGCTGAAGCTCGTCATCGACTGCGACCCGGATGCCGCGTGGCGGGCGCTGCACTCGCCGCGCGCGGTCGCCGAACTCTACGGTCCGCTGCTCGACCTCGAGCCGATGGTGCCGAACGGGCTGCCGACCTCCTGGTCGCCCGGGGACGACGTGCCGGTGCAGCTGTCGGCGTTCGGCGGCGTGCCGGCCGGCCGGCAGCTCATCCACGTGAGCGAGCGCGAAGTGGAAGAGCCCCACGGCACCGTGCGGATCTTCCGCGACAGCGGCATCCCGCTCACGGGTCCGCTGTCGAGTCTCGATGTGTGGGACCACCAGATGGCTGTCTCGCCGGCACCCGGCGAACCGGGCCGCACGCTCTGGCGCGATCGCCTCGTGATCGGCGGGCCGACGGCGCCGACTCTCTGGCCGGTGCTGTGGAGCGCCTGGCAGTGGCGGGGGGCACGCATCCGCGCGCTCGCGCCGACGTGGGCCCACGACCTCGATCCCGACGGCGACCCGGTGATCTGACCCCGCGCGTTCAACGATGGACGACGGATGCCGCGGCCGAAGCCTGACCGCGGCATCCGCGTCGAAGCGCCCGAACGCTTCGTCCCGCCCTCAGTCCGCGAGCGCCTGCACCGGCGCGACGCGGGTGGCGAGCCGCGTCGGGACGACCGCCGCGACGAGGGTGAGGATCGCCGTCGCCGCCACGATCAGCGCGACCGGCAGCCACGGCACGGCCGGCGCGACCAGCGTTGGCGACTGCCACGCCGGCGGCATCGGCGTCGAGCCGAGCAGCGACTGCGCGCCCGCCCACCCGTAGGCCGTGCCGAGCACGAGTCCCGTGATGACGGACGTGATCGTGATGTGGGCCGCCTCCAGCAGCACCATGCGGCGCACCTGACCCGTCGAGACGCCGAGGGCGCGCAGCAGACCGAGTTCGCGCCGCCGCTGCACGACCCCGAGGGTCAGCAGGTTCACCAGTCCCACGGCCGCGATCACGGCGGACACCGCGACGAGTCCCATCATGATGCCGGAGAACGTGTCGATGATCGTGGTGAACTGGGTGTCGAGCTCGCCACCGGCCGAGACCGCGATGACCGACTTCACCGTCTCGAGTGCGACGGCGAACATCGTCACGAGCGTGACGCCGATCACGACGCCGATCGCCATGCGGCTCGAGCGCTCCGGATAGCGGAGGGCGTTCTCGGCGGCGAGGCGTGCGGTCGCCGAACGGCCGAAGACCCTCCCCACCGCCCGGAGCACCGGCGGCATGAGCATCGTCGAGCCCAGAACGAGACCGGTGAACGAGAAGAGACCACCGAAGAACGCGACGACCACGCCGAACGGCGTGATCAGACCGAGTGCGATACCGGCTGCGAGCAGTGCCGCACCGATCAGAAAGATCACGACGGCGACAGCATTGCGGCCCTTTCGACCGGTGAGCGACTCGTGGGAGGCCTCGACCGATCCGCCCAGTGCCTCGAGCGGCGTGACCGTGAGAACACGACGGGAGCCGACCCATGCAGCGGCCCACGTGGTGAGCGCGACGATGACCGCCGGGACGAGGAGCACCACCTGAACGACGGAGTACTGCACATCCTCGATGTTCAGCAGCGCCTCGAGCACCGCGATCCCTCCCACGGTGAGCGCGACGCCCGCGATCACTCCCGTGACCGCGCCGATCGCGCCGACACCCAAGCCCTGACGTGCGATCTCCGACCGCTGCGAGCGAGCCGAGGCTCCGATCAGACGCATGAGCGCGATTCGCCGGGTGCGGCCCGCGACGACGGTCGCAAAGGTGTTCGCCGTCACGATTCCCGCGACGTAGACCGCCACGCCCACGAAGACGACGGTGAGGATCGACAGGATCATCTGGAGCTGGGCGCTGTCACCGAGGTACGGGGCGGCGCTCAGGACGGCGGCGATGTACCCGGTGGCAGACAGCAGCACGACCCCGAACGCGCTCGAGATCGCCGCGACCAGGATGCTGGCGCCCATGCCCCGGTCACGCAGCCACGTGAGGCCGGCACCCGAGGCCCGCGGCATCCGCTCGTCCTTCAGCGGTGCTGCGACGGCGGTCACGACGACACCGCCGGCGCACCCGCGCCGAGCTCGGCTGCGAGCATGTACGCCGAGATCTCCTCGGCGCTCTGACGCGGCTTGTCGGCGACGATGCGTCCGTCGCCGAGGAACAGCACGCGGTCGGCATGGCTCGCGGCCACCGGGTCGTGGGTCACCATCGCGATCGACTGGCCGTGGTCGCGGCTCGCCGCGGCGAGCAGGCCGAGCACCTCGCGCCCGCTGCGTGAGTCGAGGTTGCCCGTCGGCTCGTCAGCGAAGACGAGGTCGGGCGACGTCGCCAGGGCACGCGCGATCGCCACGCGCTGCTGCTGCCCGCCCGAGAGCTCATGCGGACGGTGCGCGAGTCGCGACGTCAGCCCGAGCGTCTCGACGAGTCCGTCGATGCGCGCCCGCTCGAGCGTCGTCGGACGTCGGCCGTCCAGGTCGAACGGAAGCATGATGTTTCCCAGCGCGTCCAGCGTGGGAACCAGATTGAAGGCCTGGAACACGAAGCCGACGCGGCGGCGACGCAGAATCGTGAGCTCGAGGTCGGACAGTCCGGTGATGTCGGTGTCGCCGATCCACGTCCTCCCCGCGGTCGGCGCGTCGAGCCCCGCCATGATGTGCATGAGCGTGGATTTGCCCGAACCGGAAGGGCCCATGATCGCGGTGAACTCGCCGCGGCGGATCCCGACGGACACGCCGTCGAGCGCTCGCACCGTGCCCGCGCCGGTGCCGTAGACCTTGGTCAGCTGCTGGACCCGGGCAGCCAGCCCCAGGTCGGTCGATGAAATCTCCATGGCTTCGACGCTACGAAGCAGCTCCGGTGTCGCGCGTCGGCCCCAGGGCGCATCGACGTACATCTGGAGGATGATCTCTTCCGGTGATCGCCTCGCGGGTCTATGGTCGCCGCAGAACCCGAGAACGAGGGAGACTCGATGCCCGCCACCCCCCTGCCCTCGAGCGGTGACGCGCCCGCCGGCCCCAAGACGTGCGACGCCAGCGGCATGGTCGAGATCCACCGGCTGTTCCGTCGCGGGTTCGGTGAGGGGCCCGAGCTGGTGCGCGGAGTCGCCGACGGCGACGTCGCGCATGCGGACGTCGTTTCCACGCAGCTCGAGACGATGTCGCTCGGCCTCCACGCGCACCATGAGGGCGAGGACGCCCGGCTGTGGGATGCACTGGAGCAGCGCGCCCCCGCGTGCGCCTCGCACGTCGAACGCATGAAGGCGCAGCACGCCGAGATGCTGGTGCAGCTGACGTCGCTGGACCATGCCCTGCCGGCGTGGCGCGCCTCGGCACGGTCCGTCGACGCCGCGCCGGTCCTCGCGGCACTCGACGGCGTCAACGCCGCGCTCGCCGTGCATCTGCCGGACGAGGAGGCGAACATCGTGCCGGTCATGGAGCGCACGATCACCGAGGCGGAGGTGAAGTGGTTCTCGGAGCACGGCCGCCGGTCGATCCCGAAGGGCCAGACCTGGCAGCAGCTCGGCGAGATCCTCGCGGCGCAGCCGGACGGCGGCGACGCGTGGCTCCACGCGCACATGCCCGCGCCCGGCCGCCTGGCGTGGCGACTGATCGGGCGGCGCAGGTACGCGGCGCACCGTGCGGCGCTGGAAGGGCGCTGACGCCGCCCGCTTCGCCCGGCCGGGAAGGGCGCTGACGCCGACCGCTTCGCCCGGTGCGAGCGGGCACAACTCCTCACAAGTGCCGCTCGATCTCCCGCGGGAGCGCGGCCGCCGCATTCCCGGAGGAGCTGTGCACGCCCCGGTACTCGGGCCGCCGCCGGGCCCGGCCCGCGGCAGCTGGTCGCCGAACGAGCGCAGCGGGACGAAACGCGTGACGCGTCTAGGCGAGCCCGTGCTCGAACGCGAAGACCACGAGCTGCACGCGATCGCGGAGCGCGAGCTTGGTGAGGATGCGGCTGATGTGCGTCTTCACGGTCGCCTCGCTGAGGAACTCCCGCGCGGCGATCTCGGCGTTGGAGAGGCCGCGTGCGGCAAGCCCGAAGATCTCGCGCTCGCGATCGGTGAGACCGCGGAAGCTCTCGGGGACCGGGCGGGGAGAGGCATCCGTGAACTGCGCGAACAGGTCGCGGGTGGCCGACGCCGCGA
The DNA here is from genome assembly GCF_012847295.1 of Microbacterium sp. MF43. GTDB lineage: Bacteria > Actinomycetota > Actinomycetes > Actinomycetales > Microbacteriaceae > Microbacterium. Next base: position 205,855 of record NZ_JABBDY010000001.1, on the reverse strand, counting down.
TGACGGCCGACCCCGCGTGCACTGTTCGGATCGCCGCGAGCAGGAACTCGGGGTCGGCGTCCTTGAGCAGGAATCCGCTCGCCCCCTGACGGATGGCCCGAGCGGCCGCCTCGTCGAGATCGAACGTCGTGAGCATCACGATCCGCGGCGGCTCGGGGTAGGCGAGCAGCTCGGCGGTGGCGGCGAGGCCGTCCATCACCGGCATCCGGATGTCCATCAGCACCACATCGGGTCGCGCCGCCCGCACCACGTCGATCGCTTCGCGTCCATCGGATGCCTCGGCCACGACCTGAAGATCGGGCTGCGAGTCCACCAGCATGCGCACGCCGGCCCGGAACAGCGCCTGGTCGTCGACGAGAGCGACACGGATCACGCGACGCCTCCGATCGGGAGGGACGCCGACACCACGAACCGGTCCCCCTCCGCCACGGCGTCGAGACGTCCGCCGGCGAGCTGGGCACGCTCGCGCATGCCGATGAGGCCGTGCCCGGGGGTTCCGGGGACGCTCCCCGTCACGCCGTTGCGCACCTCGAGATCGACGCGGGACGGATGCCACGCCAGCCGCACGTCGACGGGTCCTCCGTCGCCGTGACGCAGCGCGTTCGTGAGCGCCTCCTGCAGGATCCGGTACACCGCGAGCTGCGCGGCAGCCGGCGGCTCCCCCGATGGCGCAGGATCCACGTCGACGCGCAGCTCGGCCCCGGCCGCGCGCACCTGCGCATAGAGTTCCTCGAGATCCGCGAGGGTCGGCTGCGGACCGTCGCCTTGGCTGTGCCGCAGCTGGGTCAACAGCAGCCGCACGTCGGCGAGCGCCGAGCGGGCGGTCGTCGAGATGGTGCCGAGCGCGGCGGTCGTCGCGGCGGGATCGGATGCCGCGGCATACCGTGCCCCGTCGGCCTGGGCGATCACGACCGCGAGCGAATGGGCGACGACGTCGTGCATGTCGCGGGCGATCCGCACCCGCTCCTGCTCGGCGACGGCTTCGGCCTCGGCGAGCTGCTGCGCGCGGCGGTTCTCGCGGGCGCGCACGGCGGTGCGCACGAGCGCCCCGAGCGTCCACGACAGGCCCAGCGCGAACGCGGCGGCGACGAGCACGACCACCGCCAGCGGCAGGGTCGACCGGCTCAGCCCGCCACCCGCGAGCTCGGGGATGAGGAACAGGTAGCCCGTGATGACAACGGCGCCGAGCAGGCTCGAGGCGAGTCCTGCCCAGAACACAGTGCGGGAGCCGTAGGCGGCGGTGGCGTACAGCACGGCGAAGATCGCGATGTCCGCCACCATCGGAGGACGCCCGAACGACATCTGAACGATCGCGCCGAACCAGGCGAGTCCGAGCGCGAGCGCGGGCGACAGCCGGCGCATCGCGAGCGCCCCGGCCATCAGCACGCACGTCGCCGTGCTCGCCAGGGGCTCAACCGCGCTCCCCCACCCGTAGCCGAGCTCGGCCCACAGCGCGACGAGCCCGAAGAGGACCGCGAGCGCCACGTCCAGCGACAACTGGTACGGATTCAGGCGGCGGAACACCGTTTCACGGTACGCGACAGCGGATGCCGAGGCATCCGTCTCCCGATGTATCTCGCGCTCGTTCCTATGGTTTGCCCACCCAACCATTGCAACCTGCCAGGTGAGGCTTTACTGTCGCGTCACAGGCCGAAACCGACGGGAAACGTCGACTCGACAGGATCAGGGGGCGGGGCTGCTCCTTCGGTCTCACCCCGCCGGTCCCGGCCCGAGGGACCTTGATCGAGCACGGACGGAGACACCATGACGACGGTACGCGCAGCCATCTCGCAGACCACCTGGACGGGCGACAAGGACTCGATGCTGGACAAGCACGAGGGCTTCCTGCGCGACGCCGCCTCGCAGGGAGCGCAGGTCATGTGCTTCCAGGAGCTGTTCTACGGCCCGTACTTCGGCATCACGCAGGACAAGAAGTACTACCGCTTCGCCGAGGCTGCGGACGGTCCGATCGTGCAGCGGTTCGCCGACGTCGCGAAGGAGCTCGGCGTGGTCACGGTGCTGCCCATCTACGAGGAGGCCGAGACCGGGGTCTATTACAACACCTCGGTGCTCGTCGACGCCGACGGCACGATCCTCGGCAAGTACCGCAAGCATCACCTCCCGCACCTGGACCGGTTCTGGGAGAAGTTCTACTTCCGTCCGGGCAACCTCGGGTACCCGGTGTTCGACACCGCGGTCGGCCGCGTCGGCATGTACATCTGCTACGACCGGCACTTCCCCGAGGGATGGCGAGAACTGGGCCTCAACGACGCCCACATGGTCTTCAACCCGAACGCCACGAAGCCCGGCCTGTCGAACCGGCTCTGGGAGGTCGAGGGCCCGGCGGCGGCCGTCGCGAACGGCTACTTCGTGCTGCAGCCCAACCGGGTCGGCCGCGAGGACAACGAGTACGGCGACCTCGCCGTCGACTTCTACGGGACGAGCCAGGTCATCGACCCGCGCGGGAACTTCGTCGGCGCGCGCGGCTCGAGCGAGCACGAAGAACTCCTGGTGCGCGACCTGGATCTCGACATGGTCCGCGAGATGCGCGACGACTGGCAGTTCTACCGCGATCGTCGCCCCGACTCCTACACGAAGATCGCGAAGCCGTGAGCGCCGCATGCGCCCGCGGAGCGGTGTGGGGTGCCGCGTCGCTGGCATCGGGACTGGCGGGAGCGCCGGCCGCGGGCCGACGCGGGGGCATGCGACGCGGCACCCCACACCGCGCAGCGAGACAGGGAGGGAGTGACTCATGACGACCACACTCATCAAGGGCGGCACCGTCGTCTCGGCGACGGGTCGCGGCGAGGCGGACGTGCTCATCGACGGCGAGACCATCGCCGCGGTGCTGGCGCCCGGCTCGCAGCTGCTGGGGACGGATGTCGCGGCATCCGTCGACACCGTCGTCGATGCGACCGGGAAGTACGTGATCCCGGGCGGCATCGACGCGCACACCCACATGGAACTGCCGTTCGGCGGCACGAACGCGTCCGACACCTTCGAGACCGGAACCCGCGCGGCGGCGTGGGGCGGCACCACGTCGATCATCGACTTCGCCGTGCAGCGCTACGGCGAGCGCGTGCAGGACGGCCTCGCCGCCTGGCACGAGAAGGCGCGCGGCAACTGCGCGATCGACTACGGGTTCCACCAGATCGTCGGCGGTGTCGACGAGGACTCGCTGGCGGCGATGCGGGGACTGCTCGACGAGGGGGTGTCGAGCTTCAAGCTCTTCATGGCCTACCCCGGCGTGTTCTACTCCGACGACGCGCAGGTGCTGAAGGCGATGCAGGTCTCGGCCGAGACCGGTCTACTCACGATGATGCACGCCGAGAACGGCCCGGCCATCGACGTGCTCGCCGCGCAGCTGGCCGAAGCCGGCAAGAAGGCGCCGTACTACCACGGCATCGCGCGTGCGTGGCAGATGGAGGAGGAGGCGACCCATCGCGCCATCATGCTGGCGAACCTCACCGGCGCGCCGCTGTACACCGTGCACGTGAGCGCCAAGCAGGCCGTCGACCAGATCGCGTGGGCGCGCGACCAGGGCTGGAACGTGTTCGGCGAGACGTGTCCGCAGTACCTCTACCTGTCGCTCGAGGAGCAGCTCGGCGCGTTCAGCGAGGAGTGGGGGCAGTTCGAGGGCGCGAAGTGGGTGTGCTCCACGCCGCTGCGCAGCAGCAAGGAGGGCCACCAGCACCACATGTGGCAGGCGCTGCGCACCAACGACATCCAGATGGTGTCGACGGACCACTGCCCGTTCTGCATGAAGGGCCAGAAGGAGCTCGGGCTCGACGACTTCCGTGCGATCCCGAACGGCATCGGCTCGGTCGAGCACCGCATGGACCTCATGTACCAGGGCGTCGTGACGGGGAAGATCACCCTGGAGCGGTGGGTGGAGCTCACCTCGACGACCCCGGCGCGCATGTTCGGGCTCTACGGGCGCAAGGGCGTGATCCAGCCCGGCGCCGACGGAGACGTCGTGGTGTACGACCCGAACGGGCACACGACGATCTCGGCGGCATCCCACCACATGAACATGGACCACTCGGCGTGGGAGGGATTCGAGATCGACGGGCACGTCGACACGGTGGTCTCCCGCGGCAAGGTGATCGTCGACGACGGCCAGTACCTGGGCGCCAAGGGCGACGGCCGCTTCCTCAAGCGCGGCCTGTCGCAGTACCTGATCTGACGATGCTGACGTGATCGTGTCCCGAAGTTCACCGTCTGCGGGCCGCGCGGCCGATGAACTTCGGGACATGATCCGAGAACTTCGGGACACGCTCCCGGGAAGGCTGTGACATGGACTTCGGAGTCGTCCTCCAGACCAATCCGCCGGCGGCGCGCACGGTGCAGCTGGCCAAGCTCGCCGAGGCTCACGGCTTCAGTCACGTGTGGACGTTCGACTCGCACCTGCTGTGGCAGGAGCCGTATGTCATCCACTCCGCGATCCTCGCCGAGACCAAGCGGGTGACCGTGGGGCCGTTCGTGACGAACCCCGCCACACGGGACTGGACGGTCACGGCATCCGTCTTCGCCACCCTCAACGAGATGTACGGCAACCGCACGATCTGCGGCATCGGTCGCGGCGACTCGGCCGTGCGCGTCACCAACGGCAAGCCCGTGTCGATGGCGGAGCTGCGGGAGTCGATCCACGTCATCCGCGAGCTCGCCAACTCGCGGCCCGTCGAGCACAAGGGGGCGACGCTGCAGTTCCCGTGGAGCCGCGGCTCGGAGCTCGAGGTGTGGGTCGCGGCGTACGGTCCCCTGGCCCTCAAGCTCACGGGCGAGGTGGGCGACGGGTTCATCCTGCAGCTCGCCGACGTCGACATCGCGGCCTGGATGATCAAGACGGTGAGGGATGCCGCGGCCGCCGCCGGACGCGACCCGGATGCCATCGCGTTCTGCGTCGCGGCACCGATGTACATCGGCGACGATCGGCAGCACATGCGCGACCAGTGCCGCTGGTTCGGCGGCATGGTCGGAAACCATGTGGCGGACATCGTCGCGAAGTACGGCGAGCACGGCGCGGTGCCCGACGCCCTCACGTCGTACATCGAGGGACGCAAGGGCTACGACTACAACACCCACGGCAAGGCCGAGAACGACCACGTCGACTTCGTGCCCGATGAGATCGTCGAGCGCTTCTGCATCCTCGGCACCGCCGACGAGCACATCGCCAAGCTCGAACAGCTGCGCGCGCTCGGCGTGACCCAGTTCGCCGGGTACCTCCAGCACGACAACAAGGAGGAGACCCTGCGCGTGTACGGCGAGACCGTCATCCCCGCGCTCTCGGCGCATGTGACGGCGAAGACATGAGGCCGATCGGGTGGTCGGCCCGGCGGCAGGGCGAGCTGCGCGGCTGGATCGTGGTGGCGTGGGGCGCGCTCGGCGTGCTCGCGGTGCTGCTGATCTGGGAGCTGTACAAGTTCCTCGGCCCTGCCGAAGGCGTGACCATCGGCGCCGTCGAGGGCGAATCCGGCTCGGGCGTCCTGATCCTGCCCCGCACGCACGACCGCGCCATGCCGCACGTCTGGGACATGGTCGCCCGGCTGTTCGCCCCGACGAGCGGCGGAGACACCCCGCCGCTGTGGGTGTCCGTCCTGGGCGCGGCTCTCGTCACCCTCGGGATCGCGGCCGTCGGATGGCTGATCGGCGTGGCGGTCGGGGCGATCCTCGGCCTCGCGATGCAGCGCTGGCGGCTGGTCGAATGGGGCCTCCTGCCGTGGATCGTCGTCAGCCAGATCGTCCCCCTCATCGCATTCGCGCCGGTGGTCAATGCCATCGGCAATCAGATCGACCGCGGCGGCGGCGCGTGGCCGCAATGGCTCTCGGTCGCCGTCATCGCGTCGTACCTGGCGTTCTTCCCGGTCGCCGTCGGCGTGCTGCGGGGCCTGGCATCGCCCGACCGCATCCACCTCGACCTCATGAGCAGCTACGCCGCCGGCTACTGGCCCACGCTGCTGCGGCTGCGGCTGCCCGCCGCGGTCCCGCACCTGCTGCCCGCGCTGCGGCTCGCGGCGGCGAACGCCGTGCTCGGGGCGGTCGTCGCCGAGGTGTCGATCGGCATGCGCGGCGGCATCGGCCGCATGCTCATCCAGCTGGCGGGGCAGGCATCGAGCGACCCCGCCGCCCCCTGGGGTCCGACCTTCGGCTCGATCGCGCTCGGCCTGATCGCCGCCGGCTCCGTCGCACTCATCGGCCTCGGACTGGCCAACTACCGCAGAGGAGAAGCGCCGGCATGACCCTTCCAGACATGCAGACGGATGCCTCGGCACGCGCCGCCGTGCGAGCAGCGGGCGTCGGCAAGGTGTTCCCGACGAAGACCGGTGAGGTCGTGGCCTTGACGGAGGTCGACCTCGAGGTCGCCGAGGGCGAGTTCGTCTCCCTCATCGGACCGTCCGGCTGCGGCAAGTCGACGCTGCTGCGGCTCATCGCCGACCTCGACGGCGCCACGAGCGGGACGCTCGAGATCTTCGGCAAGCCCGCAGCCCGGGCGCGCGCCGACCAGGACTACGGCATCGCGTTCCAGCAGGCGGGACTTCTCCCGTGGCGCACCGTGGCCGCCAACATCGGCCTGCCACTCGAGCTGCACGGCACCGGCAAGGCCGCGCGCGCCGCGCGCGTCGCCGAGCTGGCCGAGCTCGTGGGTCTCACCGAGTTCATCGACCGCTATCCCGATCAGCTCTCCGGCGGCATGCAGCAGCGGGTGGCGATCGCCCGCGCCCTCGCCGCGCGGCCCCGGCTGCTCCTGATGGACGAGCCCTTCGGCGCGCTCGACGAGATGACGCGGGAGTACCTGCAGTCCGAGCTCACCCGCATCACCGCAGAGACCGGTGCCGCGGTCGTGTTCGTGACGCACTCGATTCCCGAGGCGGTCTTCCTGTCGGACCGCGTGGTGGTGATGAGCCCGCGCCCCGGCCGCATCACCGATGTCATCACGACCGGCCTGGGCGAGACGCGAGACGAGGGGCTGCGCGAGTCGACCGAGTACTTCGACCGCGTCACCGCCGTGCGCGAGGCACTCCACGGCACGCGGATCGAGAGGGCGAACGAGCGATGACGGATGCCGCGACCACGATGCTCCCCGCTCCCCCGGGGCAGCGGCGACGCGCCCGTGCGCCGGGCGAGAGACCGCTGCCGGGATGGCTGCGCTTCGTGGCCCCTCTCGTCGTCGGGATCCTCATCCTCGCCGTATGGGCGCTGTGGGTGGCATCCGGAACCGCTCCCCGGATGCTTCCGAGCCCGCTCGCGATCGCGCAGGAGTTCGTGCTGCGCTGGCCGATCATCGCCGAGGACATGATGATCACGGCCACCAACGCACTCGTCGGCCTCGTCGCCGGCTCGGTCCTCGCGATCCTCTTCGCGGCACTGGCGGCCGCCGCCCGCCCGATCGACGGCATGCTCGCGCCGCTCGTCTCGGCACTGGCCGTCATCCCGATCGTCGCGATCACGCCCATCCTCAACACCATGTTCGGCGCATCCAGCCAGTTCGGCCGGCAGGCGGTCGCCACGATCGCGGCGTTCATCCCCGTCTTCGTCAACGTGCTGCGCGGGCTCCGGCAGACGCGACCCGTGCATCGCGACCTGATGCGGGCATCCGGGGCATCCGGATCCCAGACGTTCCGCATCCTGACGCTGCCCACGGCGCTGCCGTACCTCATGACCGGCCTGCGGATCGCGAGCTCCCTCGCCGTGATCGCGGCCCTCGTCGCCGAGTACTTCGGCGGCCCCGCCGACGGCATCGGCACGGCGATCGCCACCTACGCCAAGTCCGGCCGGGCGGCCCTCGCGTGGGCCTACGTGCTGGGAGGCATCCTCATCGGCCTCGTCTTCTTCCTCGTGACCTCGCTCCTGGAGCGGCTGGCGACGAGAAGATCGCCGGCCTGACCGGCACGGGTTCGACGGCGCCCACCCGAAGCAGCTCGACCACCCGAAGAAAGAGAAGCACCACTCACGAAAGGCACCAGCATGAGACACAGCACCAGGCGCGGCCTCGCCGCGGCATCCGTCCTCGCCGTCACCGCGCTCGCGCTCGCCGCGTGCGCCGGCTCGTCGGATCCCGACACCGACGGCGGCGGCGGAGACGAGGACTTCGAGCCCCTCACGTCGGTGAAGCTGCAGCTGCAGTGGCTGCCGCAGGCGCAGTTCGCGGGCTACTACGTCGCCCTCGATCAGGGCTACTTCGAAGAGGAGGGCTTCGGCGACGTCGAGATCATTCCGTCCGGAGGCGACATCGTCCCGCAGGACGCACTGGTCGCCGGCGATGTCGACTTCGCGATCGCGTGGGTCCCGAAGGTGCTCGGCACCCTCGAGGCCACCGGCGTCGAGCTGACCGACATCGCGCAGGTGTTCCAGGAGTCGGGAACGCTGCAGGTCTCGTGGAAGGGCGACGGCATCGAGTCCGTCGAGGACTTCGAGGGCAAGCGCATCGGCTCGTGGGGCTTCGGCAACGAGTGGGAGATCTTCGCGGCCATGGCCGCCGAGGACCTCGACGCCAGCACGGTGTCGATCACGACCCAGGACTTCTCGATGAACGCCCTGCTCGACCGCGACGTCGACGCCGCACAGGCGATGACCTACAACGAATGGGCGCAGATCCTCGAGGTCGTGAACCCCGAGACGGGCGAGCTGTACCAGCCCGAGGACTTCGACGTCGTCTCGTACCAGGACACCGAGGGTGCGATGCTGCAGGACGCGATCTGGGCCGACACGCAACGGCTCGCCGACGACCCCGCGTACGAAGACGCCGCCGTGCGCTTCCTCAAGGCGGTCACGAAGGGCTGGATCTTCGCGCGGGACAATCCGGAGGAGGCCGCGGAGATCGTCTACGACATCGCCTCGAACGCCGAGGCGGCGTTCCCGGTGGGACCGGTGCACCAGCTCTGGCAGATGAACGAGGTCAACAAGCTCATCTGGACCGGAGCGGACTTCGGCCTCGTCGACCAGGCGGCCTGGGACAAGACGGTCGCCGGCGCCCTGTCGGCCGTCAACCAGGACGGCCTGGAGCTCATCACGACCGAGCCCGCCGAGTCGGCGTACTCGAACGAGTACATCGAACAGGCGCTCGCCGAACTCGAGGAGGAAGGCGTCGAGGTCGGCGGTGAATACACCCCGATCGACGTCGTGCTCACCGAGGGCGGTCAGTAGTCAGCCATCCCGTCCGGCCGCACCCTTTGAGCGGGGTGCGGCCGGACATTCCGTCTCACGCGACGCTCTCCCCGACTGCGATCGTCGGTTGACCCGGCTCGATCGAACGACGAGCGTTACGGGAGGGGAATCGCCACACCGGAAGGACCGCGCCATGTCGGAAGACCTCGACGCCACCGCCAAGACGCTCGACCGCGCGCACGTCTTCCACTCCTGGTCGGCGCAGGCGTCGCTCGACCTCCCCGTCATCGCCGGCGGCTCGGGCACCGTGGTGTGGGACCACGCCGGCAACCGGATGCTCGACTTCGCCAGCCAGCTCGTCAACGTCAACATCGGCCACCAGCACCCCGCCGTGGTGGCGGCGATCCAGGCGCAGGCCGCCGAACTCGCCACCATCGGCCCCGCCACCGCGAACCTCGCCCGCGGGCGCGCCGCGAGGCGCATCCTCGACAAGGCGCCCGACGGCTTCGCGAAGGTCTTCTTCACCAACGGCGGCGCGGACGCGAACGAGAACGCCATCCGCATGGCGAGGCTCCACACCGGCCGCGACACCGTGCTGTCGACCTACCGCTCGTACCACGGCAACACCGGTGCCGCGATCGTCGCGACCGGTGACTGGCGTCGCATGCCGAACCAGTACGCCCGCGGTCACGCCCACTTCTTCGGGCCGTACCTCTATCGCAGCGAGTTCTGGGCCACGACCCCCGAGGAGGAGTCGGCGCGGGCGCTGCACCACCTGGAGCGCGTCATCCAGTCCGAGGGGCCGTCCACCATCGCCGCGATCCTCCTCGAGTCCGTTCCCGGGACGGCAGGCATCCTCCTGCCGCCGCCGGGCTACCTCGCCGGGGTGCGTGCGCTCTGCGATCGCTACGGGATCATCCTGATCCTCGACGAGGTCATGGCCGGGTTCGGCCGCACCGGCCGCTGGTTCGCCTTCGAGGGCTACGACGTGGTGCCCGACCTGATCACCTTCGCGAAGGGCGTCAACTCCGGCTACGTCCCGGTCGGCGGCGTCATCATCTCGGACGCGATCTCGGCGACGTTCGACGACCGCGTCTTCCCCGGTGGACTCACCTACTCCGGTCACCCCCTGGCTGCGGCATCCATCATCGCCTCCATCGACGCGATGGAGAACGAGGGCATCGTCGAGAACGCACGCCGCATCGGCACGGACGCGATCGGCCCCGGTCTCGCCGATCTCTCCGAGAAGCACCGCCTCATCGGCGAAGTGCGGGGCGAGGGCGTCTTCTGGGCGATCGAGCTGGTCGCCGACCGCGACTCCCGCGAGCCGGTGGGCGCCGATGTCATCGGCCGGCTCAAGAAAGTGCTGTCGACGCGCGGCCTCATGCCGTTCGCCGCCGACAACCGGATCCACGTCGTGCCGCCGTGCGTGGTCACCGACGACGAAGTGGCTCAGGCCATGTCGATTTACGATGAAGCTCTGACGAGCGTCGAAGAGGACCTCTCTTGACGCGTGCGCGTCCTCTCACGAGGAGGGCTTCCCAATGGAGGGCAGGAACACCATGACCGACACGACCACACTGGAGCGGACCGACCAGTCCACGACCACGATCCTCGAGCACTGGGTGCGAGGCGGAGCGTGGTCTGGCGAGTCCGAGCGGACCGGACAGGTCTTCAACCCGGCGCTCGGGACCGTGCAGAAGCAGGTCCGCTTCGCCTCGAAGGCGGATGTCGCGACCGCCGTCGACGCCGCGTCCGAGGCCTGGGCGGGCTGGCGTGACGCATCCATCGCGAAGCGTCAGGGCGTGCTGTTCGCGTTCCGCGAGCTGCTCAACGCCCGCAAGGGCGAGCTCGCCGAGATCCTCACCAAGGAGCACGGCAAGGTGCTCTCGGACGCGCTCGGCGAGATCGCGCGCGGCATGGAGGTCGTCGAGTTCGCGTGCGGCCTCGGTCACCTGACCAAGGGCGCGTACTCCGAGAACGTCTCGACCGGCATCGACGTCTACACGCTGCGCCAGCCGCTCGGCGTCGTGGGCATCATCAGCCCGTTCAACTTCCCGGCGATGGTTCCGCTGTGGTTCTTCTCCATCGCGCTGGCGGCCGGCAATGCCGTGATCCTCAAGCCCAGCGAGAAGGACCCGACCGCCGCGAACTGGCTCGCCGCGCTCCTCAAGGAGGCAGGGCTCCCCGACGGCGTGCTCAACGTCGTCCACGGCGACAAGGAGGCGGTCGACGCGCTCCTCGAGCACCCCGACGTCCGCGCGATCTCGTTCGTCGGCTCGACGCCCATCGCGAAGTACGTCTACGAGACGGCGACCTCGCACGGCAAGCGCGTGCAGGCCCTCGGCGGCGCCAAGAACCACATGCTCGTGCTGCCCGACGCCGACCTCGACCTCGCCGCCGACGCCGCCGTCAATGCGGGCTTCGGCTCGGCGGGAGAGCGCTGCATGGCGATCTCGGTCGTCCTCGCGGTCGACACGATCGCGGACGAGTTCGTGCAGAAGGTCTCGGAGCGCATGGCGACGCTCCGCACCGGCGACGGCATGAAGGGCTGCGACATGGGCCCCCTCATCACGGGTCAGCACCGCGACAAGGTCACGTCGTACCTCGACATCGCGGGCACCGACGGCGCCTCGGTCGTGGTCGACGGCCGCGACGTCGAGATCGACGGAGACCCGAACGGCTTCTGGCTCGGACCGACGCTCATCGACAACGTCCCCACGTCGTCGGCGGTGTACAAGGACGAGATCTTCGGTCCGGTGCTCTCCGTCGTCCGCGTCGAGGGCTACGAGGAGGGCCTCGGCATCATCAACTCGAGCCTCTACGGCAACGGCACCGCCATCTTCACGAACGACGGCGGCGCGGCCCGCCGCTTCCAGCGTGAGGCCCAGGTCGGCATGATCGGCATCAACGTGCCGATCCCGGTGCCCGTGGCCTACCACTCGTTCGGCGGCTGGAAGGCGTCGCTGTTCGGCGACGCCAAGGCGTACGGTCCGCACGGGTTCGAGTTCTTCACGGCTGAGAAGGCCGTCACCTCGCGGTGGCTCGACCCGTCGCACGGCGGCCTGAACCTCGGCTTCCCGCAGCACGACTGAGTCCTGCGCCGGCCGCGCGTCGTCTCGCTCCGCTCGCTCAACGACCGGCAACGCACCCCGGTCGTTGAGCGGGGAGCGAAGCGACGGGACGAAACGCCTCACTCCCGCGGGGCGTACACCCGCAGCGCGTCGGGGACGGCGACGCACCGCAGCCGGAACCCTGCGGGATCGCGTTCTTCGAGTTCGCCGTCGTGCACGAAGACCGACGGATGCCCCGCCCGCGGCGTGACCCGAATGTCGAGGTCGCGCACCACGAGCCGCTCGATGTCGGCATCACGGGGGAAGAGGCGCACCGCGCGCAGCAGGGCGGCCGTGCGCTTGCCGAACGCCAGGGACGCCAGCGCGCGGACGCGGGACCCGCGGGCGTGGTGTATCCGCACATCGAGGACCGAGGCATCCGCTTCCTGCCGCTGCATCGTCGCGACGCGGTCGGGGTCGTTCCGGCCCGCGCTCACGAACACCGACCACACGCGGGCCCGCCGGCCGCCGAGCGAGATCGTGAGGGGCTCGGTCCGGCGCAGGGCCGTCCACGTCGCCGCCACCCCGCCGAGCCACTTGCCGAGGCTGCTGCGCCGCTCGCGCTCGTCGATCAAGGCGGGGTATGCGCCGACGGACACGACGTTCAGCACCGTGATCGGCTCGCCGTCGTCGGCGGTGGCATCCACCACGCCGACCGATTCGGTCGTGCCCGCCTCGAGGGCGTCGATCGCGACGTCGACGTCGGTGAGCCCCAGCGCCCGCACGAAGTGGTTGAAGGTTCCGCCGGGCATCGCGAGCAGCGGGCGGTCGTATCGACGGGCGAAGTGCGCCATCCGCGACACCGAGCCGTCGCCGCCGTAGATGCCGAGGACGGCGGGCGGGGCATCCGACTCCATCGCGGCGGCGACCACCTCCTCGAGGTCCTCGCCTTCGGCCAGCTCGTGGACGACGGCCTCGGGGATCCGCTCGGCGAACGTCGCGGCAGGGTCGGAACGGATGACGGCCGTCCCGGACTGCGCATTGCGCACGAGCAGCACTCCATGCCCGGACCCGCCGGCTACAGACCCCTCCATCTGCCTGACTGTACTCGGCTCTCGTCGCCAGGCGGCGGTCAGGCGGGAAGAAGCGGGCGGTTCTCGTAGAACGTCTGCAGCACGACGGTCGTGCGCGTGTTGACGGACGCCGCGAGGCGGACGTCGCGGATCAGCGTCTCGAGGTGCCGTGGCGACGCAACCCGCACGAACAGGATGTAGCTCGCGTCGCCGGCGATCGAGTGACAGGCCTCGATCTCGCTCAGGTGCTCGAGCAGCTCGGGCGCGTTGTCGGGCTGAGCAGGGTCGAGCGGGGTGATCTCGATGAACGCCGACAGCGGCTTGCCGACGGCTTCGGCGTCGAGGGTGGCCCGGTATCCGGTGATCACGCGGCGCGCTTCGAGCCGCCGCAGGCGCGTCTGCACCGCCGAGACCGAGAGACCGGTCGCCGCCGACAGCTCGGCCAGCGTCGCGCGGGCGTTGAGCGACATCTCGCGGACGATCGCGGCGTCGATCGGGTCGTCCACCGGCTCGGGGGCGGCGGTGTCGTCGCGCGTGCTCATGCAACAACTCTACCGATCGCCAACAGGAAGTCTTCCTGCCTTCGGCATGTTTCACCGGAACATTTCCCGTACACTGGAGGCGTCACCGATCGACGAACGGAGGTTCACCATGCCCATCAGCCCCGCCACCACCAAGGCCATCGTCGGCGAACCCGAGGTCGTCGAGGACGCCATCGCGCTGGCTCAGGGCGTGGAGGCCTCTGACGCCTGGCTGCGACTCAAGGGCGCGACATCCGCTCTGCAGCCCCTCCAGATCAAGGACGGGTCGATTCCGGATGCCTCGGCACACGCCGCAGCGCGCGAGCACGTGCACGCGATCGTGACCGCGATCGACGAGCTCGCGCCGCGCTTCCCGCACGATGCCGAGTATCTCGAGGCTTCCGTGAGCGACTTCCGGCGCTGGATGGACGAGGGGTTCGGGGTGCCGGACTTCCTCGACTCGCTCGTGGCCTTCCAGCCGCAGCGACACCGCGTCGACGGCCTGCGCCACCTCGTCGTCTTCCCGATGTACACCCAGAACGGATCGGCCGATCGTCACGTCGAAGCCGTCCTCGTCGAGGTGATCTGGCCGGAGTTCATCGCCGAGCTCGAGACCGAGTACACCAACAAGCTCTTCGTCTCGCTGCGATTCGTCGACTTCACGCCCGGGTACGACACCAACAGCGCGGTGCTGTTCCCCGAGACGGTCGCGATGCGCGAGATCCCCTCGTTCACGTGGGGTGCGATCTTCCAGGACCGCGAGGCGGCACGGTATCGCCGCGTCGTGCGCGCCGCCGCCGAGATCACGAAGCTCGACCTGCCCGACGACGCCGCACGCATGCTCGACGACCAGCAGCTCACCGAGAAGACGTTCGTGATGTGGGACATCATCCACGACCGCACCCATATGCGCGGCGACCTGCCGTTCGATCCGTTCATGATCAAGCAGCGGATGCCGTACTTCCTGTACTCGCTCGAGGAGCTGCGCTGCGACCTGACGGCGTTCCGCGAGTGCGTCGCGATCCAGGGACGTCTTTCGGCGCGCGAGACGCTCACGACGGCTGAGACGGAGATGCTCGAGCACGCGAAGCTCGTGCAGTACGCGGTCATCTTCGACCGCATCTTCCGCTTCTCGATCACCGGCTCGCGCGTGCGCAACTACGACGGACTGGGCGGGCAGCTGCTGTTCGCTTGGCTGCACCAGCGCGGCGTGCTGCACTGGACCGACACGGCCCTCGCCTTCGACTGGGATGACGTGCCGGCCGCGGTCGTCGCCCTCGCCGACGCGATCGACGAGCTCTACTGGCGCTCGATCGACCGCCCGAAGACGGCTCACTGGCTCGCCGCGTACGAGCTGGTGCGCGGCACGCTGACGCCCCACCCGGCCTCGGCATGGGCGCGCGGCCTCTCCGACGAGATCCTCTCCGGCCCCCCGAAGGGCTACACCGACGCCGTGATGGACGACGAGTTCCCGCTGTCGATGTTCTTCGAGGCGCTCGACAAGAAGATGAAGCCGGTCATCGAATCGACCGCGGGGATCACCGGCGGCGATGCCTGAGCCTCGCCTTCGGCGTGCCTCCTGCGTAGATTGCCGGCATGAACGCTGAGCCCGAAGTCCCGCGCGGGGTGAACGGACGGCTGGTGCTGATCGCCGGCGCGACCAGTGCCGCCGGCCTCGCCGCGACGCGGGCGCTGGTCGCCGCCGGTGCCCGCGTCGTCGCCGTGGGACGGGATGCCTCGAAGCTCGACCCCGTCGCGCAGGCGGGTGCGCGCACCGAGGTGTGCGACCTCGCCGATGAGGCGGCGGTGGCCGCGCTGGCCGAGCGCGTGCACGCGCAGCACGGCGCCGTCGACGGCATCCTCCACCTCGTGGGCGGCTGGCGCGGCGGGGGCGGGCTGGCGGGCCAGACCGAGGCCGACTTCCGGTTCCTCGAAGGATCCCTCACGGCACTGCGCCACGTGAGCCGGGCGTTCGACGCCGACCTCCGGGCGTCCGACGCGGGGCGCCTCGCGGTGGTCTCGTCCACCGCCGTCGCCCGGCCACTGGCCGGCGGTGCGAACTACGCGGCGGTGAAAGCGGCCACCGAGGCGTGGGCGCGGGCCGTCGCTCAGGGGTTCGCGAAGGCGGCCAGGGATGCGGGCGAGCCGCTGGCCGCGGCATCCGTCGTCTTCCGGGTCAAGAGCCTCGACGGGCTCGAAGACGCCCTCGCGCAGCGGTTCGCCGACCTGTGGGCGAGCGATGCCGCCGAGGTCAACGACTCCACCGTCGACCTCACCGACCCCGCCCTCTGACGCGCGGCCGTCCCCCGGCAGCACGGAGCGCGCTCCGTCGCGATGCGCCCGACGACGGCTGCGGACGCACGAACTAGATTGGAACACCGTGACCACGATCCACGACCCGAACACCCGGGGCTTCGCATCCGACAACTACTCCGGCATCCACCCGGAGGTGCTCGCCGCCATCGCGGCCGCGAACGACGGTCACCAGGTCGCGTACGGCGAGGACGTGTACACCGAGCGGCTGCAGCAGGTGATGGCACGCCACTTCGGCGAGGGCGTCGAGGCGTACCCGGTCTTCAACGGCACCGGTGCGAACGTCGTCGGCCTGCAGTCGATGCTCCCCCGCTGGGGCGCCGTCATCTCCGCGTCGACGGCGCACATCAACGTCGACGAGGGCGGCGCGCCGGAGCGCGTGGGCGGCATCAAGATCCTCCACGTCCCGAGCGACGACGGAAAGCTCACCCCCGAGCTGATCGACCGCGAGGCCTGGGGCTGGGGAGACGAGCATCGCGCGCAGCCGCTCGTCGTGTCGATCACGCAGTCGACCGAACTCGGCACGCTGTACACGCCCGACGAGATCCGCGCGATCGCCGACCACGCCCACGCCCACGGCATGCGGCTGCACATGGACGGCTCCCGCATCTCGAACGCTGCCGCGTCGCTCGGGCTGCCCCTGCGCGCCTTCACGCGCGACGTGGGCGTCGACGTGCTCAGCTTCGGCGGCACGAAGAACGGGGCCATGCTCGGCGAGGCGATCGTCGTCCTCGATGCCGAGGCATCCACCGGACTCACCTACCTGCGAAAGCTCGACATGCAGCTCGCGTCGAAGATGCGGTTCGTCTCGGCGCAGCTGGTGGCTTTGCTCGAGGGCGACCTCTGGCTTCGCAACGCGTCGCATTCGAACGCGATGGCCCAGCGCCTGCGGAGCGGCGTGGAGGCGGGCCTCGCCGACGGCTCGATCCGCGGCGTCGCGTTCACGCAGCCGACGCAGGCGAACGGCGTCTTCGCGACGCTGCCCGACGGGGTGGCCGACCGCCTGCGCGAGCACTTCCGCTTCTACGACTGGGACGCCGCGAAGAACGAGGTGCGCTGGATGTGCTCGTTCGACACGAGCGAGAACGACATCGACGCGTTCCTCGCGGCGATCGCTCGGGAGACGTCGGCCTGACGCCTCCCGAGCGGACTCACTTCTCGGAGGACTCGAGCTCTTCGACCCGGACGTCGTCGACGGATGCCTCGGCCTGCTGCTCCTCGGCGATCTCCGCACCTTCCTCGCCGCCGTCGGAGGCCGGCTCCGCGACCTCGAGCTCCGGCTCGCCGACCGTGAGCTCAGACTCGATGGTCCCGGGCTCGTCGGTCCCGACCGCTCCCGGCTCGGCGTCGAGTGCGACCTCGGCCAGCTCCTCGTGCTCGGCGTCGAGTGCGGCCTCGGCCAGCTCCTCGTGCTCGGCGTCGACGTCTTCCGGCGCGACGACGACCTCGATCGGAGCCTGACCGGCGACCTCGGCGAGATCGGCGGGCTGTGCGGCCGCGATCGGCGCGTCGGGGCGGATCATCTCCTTCACCTCGGCCATGAAGCTCGTGAGCTGGTGCTGCTGCCAGCGGAGCTGACGGGTGCGGTCCTCCGCGTCGCGGAGCACCGTCTGCGCCTGCGTCGTGACGAGGTCGATGATGCGCTGCGCCTTGACGCGTGCCTGATCGAGCTGCTCGCGAGCACGCAGGTGCGCGTCGGCTTCGATCTGCTGCGCCTGCGCCCGCATGAGGCGCTCGAAGTCCTCGGCCTTCGCCGAGACGCGCTGGGCGTGGTCGAGCGAAGCGGAAACCTGCTCGTTGGCGTCCTGGGTGATGCGCTCGGCGTGCGCAACGGCCTGGTTGTGGAGGACGAGGAACTCCTGCTGCGCGTCGTCCTGCCGACGGGTCAGCGACGCTTCGAAGTCGAGGGCGCGAACGCGCAGCTCGCGCACGGCCTCTTCGGCCTCGGCGCGGGCCTCGGCCGTCTCGCGCGCGACCATCGAGCGCAGCGCGGCGGCGCCCTTCTCGGCCTCGGTGCGGATCGCCGCGGCCTCCCGCTCCGCCTGCGACACCTTCTCTGCGGCGTGCGCGGCCTCGCGCTCGATCGTCGAGCGGTGCGCGGTGAGCTCGGTGTCGATGCGGAGCCGCACCTGCTGCGCCTCGTGCTGCGCCTGGGACAGGATCGCGTCGGCCTCGGCCTGTGCGTCCTTGCGCCGGCTCTCGATCTCGGCGCGCGCCGCCTCGAGCAGTCGCTCGCCCTGCACCGTGGCGTTGCGCAGCAGCACGCTGGCCTGCTCCTCGGCGACGCGCAGGATCTCTTCGAACTGCTGGCCGTTGGGTGTGTCGTCGGTCGCGCCGACGAGCTCCTCGGTGAGCGCCTGCACGCGCTGCTCCGACGCCGACGCGCGGGCGCGGGTGGCGGCGAGCTCGGCCTCGAGAGCCGCCACGGCGTCACGGGACTCGGCGGTCGCAGTCGTCACCGCCGACTCGAGGCGGGCGACCGCCTCGCTGCGCTCGCGGGTGGCGGCCTCGAGCTCGATCTCGAGCGCGGCGATCTTCTCGCGGGTCTGCGCGACGACCGCGCTGGCACGACGCTGGTTCTGCTTCAGCGCAGTCAGCTGCTCGGCGGCCGAGCGAGCGCGGGCCTCGAGCTCGGCGACGGCGGTGTCGACCTCGTCCTTGTCGTAGCCGCGGAACGCCGTGGCGAACGTGGTGGTGGGGGTGGCGTCGGCCTGCGCCGCGAGCAGGCGATCGAACGTCGAGTCGTCGGCCGTGCGGGCCGGAACCGCGTTGTCTGGCATCGGGGGTCTCCGCTTCTTCGGGGTGCTGCCGTCGGATCGCTTCGGGTACGGGCGAAGCGGGTCCGGCGCAGCGCACCGAGCGGGGAGAGCGAGGTGGGCGAGGCGCCGCACACGCGTCACCTCGACGACATCAGGGGGGTGTGTCGCAGTGGACTGCGGTGTGGGCAGGTGAAGGATACCCGGCGGACCTGTGTGCCGCCGCCGGAATCCACAGCCCGGCGGAGCCGCGGCGACGAGCCGCGCCGGTCAGGACCCCGCGAGCCAGTCCCGGTAGGCCTCGAACGAGTACGGGCGACCCAGGAACCCCTCGACCAGGTCGCGCGCATCACGCGATCCGCCCTTCTCGAGCACTTCGGCGCGGTACCGGCCGGCCGCCTCGGCATCCATCAGCCCATCCGGGAAGCCGGTGAGCAGATCCCGCGCGATCACGAGGCTCCACTGGTACGTGTAGTAGCACGCGCCGTACCCCGTGAGGTGGCCGAACCCGGCGTAGGGGTGGAGCCCCGGGATCGGCTGCACGGGCGACGACTCGGCGTAGAGCCGCTCGGTCTCTGCCTGAAGATCGGCGGGCCGGTCGACGTGCAGGTGGTACGACACGGCGGCGTGGCCGAGCTGGCGCCGCACCTCGAGGGCGCGTCCGAAGGCGTCGGCCGTGCGCATCTTCGCGACCAGTTCCGCGGGGATCGGCCGGCCGCCGGCGTCGACGGCGAACGACGCGAGCACGTCGGCGTCCCACGCCCACTCCTCGAGCAGCTGGCTGGGCGCCTCGACGAAGTCCCACTCGGTCTCGAACCCGGTGAACCGCGCGTAGCGCTGGCGTCCGCCGAGGATCTCGTGCACGAGGTGGCCGAACTCGTGGAAGAACGTCACGACCTCGTCGTGCTCGAGGAGTCCGCGCGAGAAGTTGCACAGGAGTGCGGCCTCGGTGAGGATCCGGCCGGGAATCCCCGGCGCGACCGGGAAGCACGCGGCGTGGCTGTACTTGCCGCCGCGCGGGTGGAGATCGAGGTGGATGCGGCCGATCCGCTCCCCGCCCCGCATGACGTCGTACGAGCGCACGTCCTCATGCCACGCGGACGCGTCGACCGCGACGTACTCGACGTCGAGCAGCCGGCCCGTGACGTCGAGCACGCCGTCGAGAACACGCTCGAAGGGGAAGTATGCGCGCACCGACTGCGCGTCGACGTCGTACTGCTCGCTCTTGATCACGCTGAGGAGATGCCAGAAGTCCGCGACCGTGACGGCCGAGGCATCCGGAACATCGCGGCGCAGCCGCTCCAGCAGCGCCGCGTACTCGGTGAGAGCCGCCTCTCGGGACGCCTCGTCGAGCCTGCTCAGGAACGCCGGGATCTCGGCGCCGCCGCCGATCATGCGGGTCTCGGTCTCGAACTCGGCCCAATCGGCATAGCCCAGCGCCGCCGCGCGCTCGGCGCGCACCTCGAGCAGCTCGGCCAGCACGGCCTCGTTCTCGGGCCACGCCAGATCGTTGTAGGCGCTCACGAGCGCAGTCCGGGTCGCGCGATCCGTCGCGTACTCGCGCACCGGCATGAGATCGGTGTACTCGGTCGTGAGAGTCACGAAGCCGTGCTCGTCGACCGGGTGCGCGTCGATGAAGTCCTGCGGAAGGCCCGCCAGGCCCGACACGGGCACCTGGATCTCGCGGCGTCCCTCGCGGATGTTGCGCGAGAAGGTGAGCGAGAGCTCGGTGTCGCGCTCGGCGAGCGCCCGCACGCGCGCGCGACCGGTGTCGTCGAGTCCGACGCCGCCTCGACGGAAGTCGCGGCGCACGTGCTCGAGCAGGCGCACCTGGTCGTCGTCGAGGCCGTCGGCCGAGGCATCCGCGAACGCCGTCCACAGCCCCTGGTCGAGAAGGCGCGCCGCTGAGATCGACTCGATCCCCTGCACCTGCGCCTCGGCGATCTCGCGGACGGATGCCTCGGGGTGCGCCTCACTCACCACATACGCCTCGCTGAGCGCCTCGCGCAGGGCGATGTCGGCGTCGTTCCACAGCTCGAGCCGGTCGACCACCGGCAGCTCGTGCTCGGTGCGGAGCCGCTCGTCCACGCGCGCGACGAGCGCGAGGCGCTCGGCGGCGCGGTCCTGGGCGAACGCGGTCCAGCCCGCGAGGTCGGTGGGGAAGTCGATCGGCGCGATGCTCACCGTCCGAGCCTAAGACCGTCCCCCGGCGGCGAAGCCGCACGAACCGCTCGCTGCAGCCGGGATCGCGTCAGCGCAGTGCCCCGACGCTCGCGAGTGCGAGGCGCACAAGCGTGCCGCGGCCGCCCTCCATCTCCGCCGAGAGGGCGTCGGATGCCGCCTCCTCGGGCGCCATCCACGTGACCTCAAGCGCGTCCTGTCGCGGCTCGCAGGTGCCGGTCACCGGGACGACGAAGGCCAGCGACACCGCGTGCTGCCGGTCGTCGTGGAAGGCGCTCACGCCCGGGATGGGGAAGTACTCGGCGACCGTGAACGGCGCCGGCTGCGGCGGGAGCAGCGGGAACGCCATGGGTCCGAGGTCGTTCTCGACGTGGCGGAAGAGCGCATCGCGCACCGTCTCGCCGTAGCGTACGCGGCCGGAGACGAGCGTGCGGGTGATCTCCCCCAGCGGGGTCGCACGCAGCAGGATGCCGACCTCGGTGACGGCGCCCACGCCGTCGGTGCGCACCGGCAGCGCCTCGACATAGAGCATGGGCAGCCGGCGACGCGCCTCGGCGAGTTCGACGTCGGTCAGCCAACCGGGGTTCGAAGCGCTCCCGGGCGTCGGCGACCCGAACGTGCCGTCGCCGACCGGATGCCCGCCCCGGCCGAACGACGCACCCACCCCTCGGAGGGGATCGCTCGGCACACCCGAGTCGTCGCTCTCATTCGGGTCGGGGTCTGGGGTGCGGACCGGCATGCCTCCTGTATACCCCAGGCGGGCGCGTTGCACCGGTACCCGCGAGCCGTGCGGCACCGGTGCCTCCGGGACTGCTGAATCAACCTCCACACGCCGGCGCAACCCGGAGGAGAGGTGCGCGAACAGCGCAAGTGAGGGGCAGGATGGACGCGTGAGCAACCCCGCGCCTCTCGACGCCGACGCCGTGCTGTGGTCCGCCGACGCGGGCGACCGGGAGGGGCGCCCCCTCCTCGTGCTGCTCCACGGCTACGGCGCCGACGAACGCGACCTCTTCGGTCTCGTGCCGTACCTCCCCGCGCAGTTCGCGGTGGCAGCGGTGCGCGCGCCCCTCGCGCCGCCGTTTCCCGCGCCCGGATACTCCTGGTACCCGATCGAGAACCTCGAAGACCGCGACCCCGTTCACACCACCGCGGCCGCGACCCGGCTTCTGGAGTGGACGGATGCCGTGGCATCCGCCCACCGCAGCGTCGGCCTGCTCGGCTTCTCCCAGGGCGCCGCCGTCTCGCTGCAGGCCATGCGCCTGGATCCGGGCCGGTTCGCCTTCGCCGTGAACCTGTCGGGCTATGCCACGCCCGGCGCCCTGCCGCGTGACGCGGAGCTGGCCGACCGCCGTCCGCCGGTGTTCTGGGGGCGCGGGACGAACGACGACGTGATCCCCGAGTTCCTCATCGCGCACACGACGGAGTGGCTGCCCGGGCATGTCGACCTGAGCGGCCGGGTGTACCCCGGACTCACGCACAGCGTCTCCGAGCAGGAGCTCGCCGATGTGCGCGCCTTCCTCGACAAGCAGCTCGAGCGCCTCGACACCTGACGGTCGACGCCGGCACCTCGGATTCTCAGGCGCGAGGGCGGAGGCATCCGCTATCCTGGCTCCTGCCTCTGTCCCGAGTGTGAGGAATTCCGTTGAAGCTCATCGACGCCACCGCGCTGTAATCGCGCTGTTCCGTCGATCCGTCGACGTTCCAGCGCTTCCGATTCCGCGCTGACGTCGACCTGCCGCTTCATCCTCGGCTCCGGCATGCCTGCCGGCCGTACGCGGCCACCGGTGTCAGCGCACGACCGACACCAGGAGGCCTCATGCCCGCTCACACTCTCACCCCGTCCGTGATCCTCGACCGCGTCTCGTTCGCGTGGCCGGACGGCACGCCCGCCCTCGACAGCGTCACCGGCTCGTTCGGCGCCGGCCGCACCGGCCTCGTCGGCCGCAACGGTTCCGGGAAGTCCACGCTGCTGCGGCTCATCGCCGGCGAGCTCACGCCCGACGGCGGCCACGTCGACAAGACCGCGGATGCCGCGTACCTGCCGCAGCGGCTCACGCTCGACGTGGACCGTTCCGTCGCCGACCTGCTCGGCGTCGCCGAGACCCTTCGCGCGCTGCGCGCGATCGAGTCCGGCGATCCCGACCCGCGACACTTCGATGCGGTCGGCAGCGACTGGGACGTCGAAGCCCGTGCGCACGCCGCTCTCGCCGAGGCCGGACTCGCGCCCGACATGCTCGATCGCAGTGTCGGTCAGCTGTCGGGCGGTGAGGCGGTCCTCACCGCGGTCGCCGGGATCCGCCTCGGCGGGGCTCCGATCGCGCTCCTCGACGAGCCGACGAACAACCTCGACCGGGACGCCCGCTCCCGGCTGGGAGAGATGGTCCGCTCGTGGCGCGGGACCCTGATCGTCGTGAGCCACGATCTCGCCCTGCTCGAGCTGATGGACGACACCGCCGAGCTCTACGGCAACGAGCTGGCGGTGTTCGGCGGCCCGTATTCGGCATGGCGCGCGTGGCTGGACGGTGAGCAGGATGCCGCCCGCCAAGCCGAGCGCGCCGCCGCCCAGGCGGTGCGCCGAGAGAAGCGCGACCGCATCCGCGCCGAGACGACGATCTCGCACCGCGCGGCGATGGGCCGCAAGGCGCAGCTCGAGAAGCGGGTGCCCAAGATCGTCGCGGGCGGACGCAAGATGGCCGCGCAGGTATCGGCGGGCAAGCTCCGCGGCGAGAAGGCCGATCGCGAGGCGGCCGCCCGCGCCGCTCTCTCGGCCGCCGAGGAGCGCGTGCGCGACGACGACGCCGTCAAGATCGACCTGCCCGACCCCGGCGTCCCGCTCGGACGCCGCATCGCCACGATCGGCGACGGCGAGCGCTCCTGGACCATCCAGGGCCCCGAGCGCGTCGCTCTCATCGGACCGAACGGGGCCGGCAAGACGACGCTGCTCGAGGCGCTGGTGGGTGGGGCTTCGGGAGCCTGGGTTCCTGGAGCTGCGGCCGCTGGCGCGGGCCCTGGCGCGGGCGCTGCCGCGGGCGTTCCAGTGCCAGATTCAGGAAACACGCCGCCGCCGTCACCCGACACGCCGCCCGGGGGCCGGTTCTTCCTGAACCTGGCGCGCGTCGAGCTGCACACCGACCGCGTCGGCTACCTGCCGCAGCGCGTGGACGGCCTCGCGGACGACGCCTCGGTGCTCGACAACGTACGCGCGGCTGCGCCCGCCGTACCGATTCCCGAACTGCGGAACCGGCTGGCTCGCTTCCTCATCCGAGGTGCCGCGGTCGAGCGCCCGGTGTCGACACTGTCGGGCGGCGAGAGGTTCCGGGTCGCCCTCGCCCGGCTGCTTCTGGCCGACCCGCCGCCGCAGCTGCTGGTGTTCGACGAGCCGACGAACAACCTCGACCTCGACACGGTCGGGCAGCTCGTCGACGCCCTCGCGTCCTACCGCGGCGCGGTCCTGGTGGTGAGTCACGACGACGCGTTCCTCGAGCGTGTCGGCGTGGGCCTCACCCTCGAGCTCGGCCGCGACGGCACGCTGACCGAGCGGTGACGCCGGCGCGCGGCATCCGCCATCAGAAGAGGGCGGGTGCCGTGCGCTACCAACCCGAGCGAGAGGAAGGACCGGCATCCGTTTTCCAACGATTCGGCAACGGCCCCCTCCCGCCCGCATGCGAGAAGGAGCAGGATGTGCGCATGACCGTGCTGATGCGCCCCCGAGACGGCCGCATGCTCGCCGGAGTGTGCCGGGGTATGGCGAATCGCTTCTCGACGAGCGTCACCGCGGTGCGCATCGTGACGCTCCTCGGCCTCGTGTTCTTCGGGCTGTCGTTCTGGGTCTACCTGGCGCTGTGGCTCCTGGTTCCCGACGAGCGGTGACCGTAAGAGACGAGCGGGTCAAGCCCGCCCGGATGTCGCCGGCACCGACCAAGATGGAGGGATGAGCGATGTGCTCGAGCGGTTCAGTCCTGCCACGCAGGACTGGTTCCGCGGTGCGTTCGCGGCGCCGACCGATGCGCAGGTCGGCGCATGGAACGCGATATCGCACGGCAAGCACGCCCTGGTCGTCGCACCCACCGGCTCGGGCAAGACGCTTTCGGCGTTCCTGTGGGCGATCGACCGGGTTTTCCGCGAGAAGCAGGTCGCGCCCGAGTCCGCCCCCGGGCGCGGAAAGAAGCGCAGAGCGGATGCCTCGGCATCCCCCACCCGAATCCTCTACATCTCGCCGCTGAAGGCCCTCGGCGTCGATGTCGAGCGCAACCTGCGCTCGCCCCTCGTGGGCATCGGCCAGTCCGGGAGGCGGCTCGGCATCGCGGTGCCCGACGTCTCGGTGGGAGTCCGCTCCGGCGACACCACGTCGAGCGACCGCCGCAAGCTCGTGTCGGCGCCGCCCGACATCCTCATCACGACGCCCGAGTCGCTGTACCTCATGCTCACGAGCGCCGCCGGCGAGACGCTGCGGGGCGTGCACACCGTCATCGTCGACGAGGTGCACGCGGTCGCCGCCACGAAGCGCGGTGCGCACCTCGCCGTCAGCCTCGAACGGCTCGACGCGCTCCTGGACCATCCCGCGCAGCGGATCGGCCTGTCGGCGACAGTCCGGCCGATCGACGAGGTGGCCCGGTTCCTCGGCGGCGCCGCGCCCGTCGAGATCGTCGCCCCGAAGGCATCGAAGGCCTTCGACATGAAGGTCGTCGTTCCGATCGACGACATGCTCAATCCCCCGCCCCCACCGGGGACCGAGCCGTGGTCGCCGGCCGAAGCCGATGCGGCGACCGGCGAGGTGATCGACGAGGACTGGTTCGCCGACGGGCAGTCGAAGCGGGCCACGGGTGGCGGTGAGATGGAGATGACCGGGTCGGTGTGGCCGCACGTCGAGGAGGCGATCGTCGACCGCATCCTCCAGCACCGGTCGACCATCGTGTTCTGCAACTCGCGGCGGCTCGCCGAGCGGCTGACGGGGCGGCTGAACGAGATCTACTCCGAGCGGCTCGGGCTCGACCTGCCTGATCCCGCGATTCCGGCTGCGACCATGGCGCAGGCCGGCGCGACCGCCGGGGCCGACCCGGTGCTCGCCAAGGCGCACCACGGCTCGGTGTCGAAGGAGCAGCGCGCGCAGGTGGAGGAGGAGCTCAAGTCGGGCGTGCTGCGGTGCGTCGTCGCGACGAGCAGCCTCGAGCTGGGCATCGACATGGGCGCGGTCGACCTCGTGATCCAGGTGGAGGCACCGCCGAGCGCCGCCTCGGGACTCCAGCGCATCGGACGCGCCGGTCACCAGGTCGGCGAGGTGAGCCGGGCTGCGCTCTTCCCGAAGCACCGCGGCGATGTGCTGCACACCGCGATCGTGACGGAGCGCATGCTCGCCGGGCAGATCGAGGCCATCTCGATCCCGCAGAACCCGCTCGACATCCTCGCCCAGCAGACCGTCGCCGCGTGTGCGCTCGGGCCGATCGACGTCGAGGGATGGTACGAGACGCTCAAGCGCAGCGCGCCGTTCCGGTCGCTGCCCCGCTCGGCCTATGAGGCGACGCTCGATCTGCTCGCCGGCCGATTCCCGTCCGACGAGTTCGCCGAGCTGCGACCGCGCCTCATCTGGGATCGCGATCACGGCACGCTCACCGGCCGCCCCGGTTCGCAGCGCATCGCCGTCACGAGCGGCGGCACGATTCCCGACCGCGGGCTGTTCGGCGTCTTCATCGCCGGGGAGTCGCAGAACGCGCGCGTGGGCGAGCTCGATGAAGAGATGGTCTACGAGTCGCGGGTGAACGACGTGTTCACCCTGGGCACCACGAGCTGGCGCATCGTCGAGATCACGCACGACCGCGTCAACGTCGTGCCCGCGTTCGGCCAGCCGGGAAAGGTGCCGTTCTGGCACGGTGACGGAATCGGGCGCCCCGCCGAGCTCGGCGAAGCGCTCGGCAGGTTCTCGCGCGAAGTGTCGACCACCAAACCCGAGAAGGCGGAAGAGCGCCTGCGCGAGGCAGGCCTCGACGACTACGCGCAGGGCAACCTGCTCGCCTACCTCGCCGAGCAGCGGGAGTCCACGGGCACACTGCCGACCGACCGCCAGCTGACCGTCGAGCGCGGTCGAGACGAGGTCGGAGACTGGCGCGTCATCCTCCATTCCCCGTACGGCATGCAGGTCCACGCCCCGTGGGCGCTGGCCGTCAATGCCCGCATCCGCGAGCGACTCGGGGTCGAGGGCGCGGCGGTGGCGAGCGACGACGGAATCATCGCCCGGATCCCGGATGCCTCGGCCGACCCGCCGGGCGCCGATCTGTTCGTCTTCGACCCGGACGAGCTCGAGCAGATCGTCACTGACGAGGTCGGCGGATCCGCCCTGTTCGCCTCGAGATTCCGGGAGTGTGCGGCTCGGGCGCTCCTCCTGCCCCGGCGCAATCCCGGGCGCCGCAGCCCGCTGTGGCAGCAGCGTCAGCGTTCGGCCCAGCTGCTGGAGGTCGCTCGCAAGTACCCGACGTTCCCGATCATCCTCGAGACGCTGCGGGAGGTGCTGCAGGACGTCTACGACGTGCCGTCGCTTCTGCGTATCGCCCGCAGCATCGGCGATCGCCGCATCCGCCTGATCGAGACCGAGCCGGCCCAGCCGTCACCGTTCGCACGCGATCTCCTGTTCGGATATGTCGGTGCGTTCATGTACGAGGGCGACTCCCCCCTCGCTGAGCGTCGCGCCGCCGCCCTGTCGGTCGATCCGGCCCTGCTCTCCGAGCTTCTCGGCAAGGTCGAGATGCGCGAGCTGCTCGACCCGGACGTCATCGCGCAGTTCGAGCGCGAGGCGCAGCGGCTCGACCCCGAGCGCCGCGCGCGGGGAGTGGAGGGAGTCGCCGACCTGCTGCGGATCCTCGGTCCGCTCGACGCCGCCGAAGTCGCGGCGCGCCTGCAGCCGTCCAGCGACGGCGCCGACGGCGCGACGGCGAGCGTGGACGAGGCGGCGGCGCTCCTCGACGCGCTCGTGACCGCGCGGCGGGCCATCCCGGTGACGATCGCGGGCGTGCCGCGCTTCGCGGCGGTCGAAGACGCCGGACGCCTGCGCGACGCGATCGGGGTCGCCCTGCCCGTCGGCATCCCGACCGCATTCCTCGAGCCGCTCGCCGATCCCCTGGGCGACCTCGTCGCGCGGTACGCGCGGACGCACGGCCCGTTCACGGCGGATGCCGCAGCCCAGCGCCTCGGCGTCGGTATCGCCGTGGCCCGGCTCACCCTGCAGCGACTCGAATCCCAGGGTCGCATCGCGAGTGGCTTCTTCCTTCCGGCGTCGACGGGTGCAGCCGGAGACGACACGGAGTGGTGCGACGCCGAGGTGCTGCGTCGCCTGCGGATGCGGTCGCTCGCCGCCATCCGCGGGAGCGTCGAGCCGGTTCCGCAGGACGCTTTCGCGCGATTCCTTCCGGTCTGGCAGCACGTGACCCGTCCTCTCGAAGGGGTGGACGGCGTCGCCGCGGTCGTCGAGCAGCTCGCGGGCGTGCCGATCCCGGCGAGCGCGTGGGAGTCTCTGATCCTTCCCGCGCGCGTGAGCGACTACGCCCCGGCGATGCTCGACGAGCTCACCGCCACGGGTGAGGTCGCCTGGTCCGGACACGGGAGCCTCGCCGGACGCGACGGGTGGATCGCGCTCCACCCCGCCGACGCCCTGCCTCTCACCCTCACGGTCGCCGACGAAGAGGTCGCACCGGAATCGCTGGACGCTCGCATCCTGTCCGCCCTCGCCGCCGGCGGAGGGTTCTTCGCGGCGCAGCTGCGTCAGCTCACCGAAGCCGAGAACGAGCAGTCCGTCCTCGAGGCGCTGTGGCGGCTCACGTGGTCGGGCCGGGTCACGAACGACACCTTCGCGCCGGTCCGCACGCTCGTCGGAGGCGGCTCGCAGGCTCACCGCGTCGCCCGCAAGGCGCCCCGCACCCGGCTCTACCGCGGCGCCGCGGTGCGGGCGGTCGCGGCATCCGTCCCCGCACGCCCACCCGCGCTCGGTGGCCGGTGGTCGCTGCTGCCGGCGCCCGAGTCCGATCCGTCGCTCCGGGCCACCGCCGCAGCGAGCCTGCTGCTCGATCGCTACGGCATCGTCACGCGGGGATCCGTGCAGGCCGAGGGCCTGCCGGGCGGCTTCGCGCAGGCCTACCGGGTGCTCGCGGGCTTCGAGGAGGCCGGCCACTGCCGGCGGGGCTACGTCGTCGAGAAGCTCGGCGCGGCGCAGTTCGCCGCGTCGACCACGGTCGACCGGATCCGCGAGTTCGCGGGGCTGCCCGACCCGCCGCCGCTGCGAGCCGTCACGCTCGCTGCGACCGATCCGGCCAATCCCTACGGCGCTGCGCTGGCCTGGCCCGCGCTCGAGGGTGTCGGCCACCGGCCCGGCCGGAAAGCCGGCGCGCTCGTCGTGCTGGTCGACGGCGCCCTCGTGCTGTACCTCGAGCGGGGAGGGAAGTCCGCCCTCGCGTTCACCGGAGACGCCGGCGCGATCGACGCGGCGACCCGCGACCTCGTGACCACCGCTCGGGCCCGCAAGCTCGACACGCTCACGATCGAGCAGGTCAACGGCGCGTTCGTGCACGGCACCGGCTGGGGGCGCGCACTGCGCGATGCCGGCTTCGTCGAGTCGCCGCGCGGGCTCACCCTGCGGCGATTGACCGCAGGCGACCTCGAGCGAGCCGCCCGGCAGAACGCGGGACCGGCGCGTGCCTGAGGGCGACACCGTCTTCCGCACGGCCCGCACGCTGAACGACGTCCTCGCTGGCGCCCAGGTCACGCGGTTCGAACTGCGGGTGCCGCAGCTGGCCGCCGCCGACCTGCGCGGCGAGACCGTGCACGACGTGGTCGCGCGCGGGAAGCACCTGCTGCACCGGATCGGCTCGTACACGCTGCACTCGCACCTCAAGATGGAAGGCGAGTGGCACGTGTACCGCCGCGGCGATCGCTGGCGCAATGCCGCCTTCAAGGCGCGCGCGCTGATCGACGCGACGGCTCCCGACGGCTCCGAGTGGGAGACGGTGGGGTTCGACCTCGCCGACATCAAGCTGGTGCCGACAGCCGACGAGGAAGAGCTGGTCGGCTACCTCGGCCCCGACCCGCTGTCCGACTCGTGGGATCCGGCCGAGGCCGCACGGCGGCTGGCGGCCGACTCCCGGGCCGTGCACGTCGCGATCCAGGACCAGCGCAACGTCGCCGGGTTCGGCAACGAGTACGCCAACGAGATCCTCTTCGTCCGCGGCATCCTGCCCACGACACCGGCGAATCTCACCGACGTTGCCGCCCTGGTCGACCTCGGCGCGCGCATGATCCGCGCGAACCGCGACCGTTCCGGAAGGACCTTCACCGGAGACGCCCGGCCGGGGCGATCGACGTGGGTGTACCGACGTGAGAACCGGCCCTGCAGACGGTGCGGCACCCCGATCCGCGGGGGTTCCCTCGGGGCCGATCCGACGCGGGAGCGCATCGTCTTCTGGTGCCCGGCGTGCCAGACGGCGCCGGCGGGCGAATGATCGGCTCCGTCGAGCGGACGATCTGTCAGGTCGCCTCGCGCCCACCCCACGGCGGTCGAGCGTGAGCGGGCCGAAACCCCGCGGTTTCCTTACCGTTACACAACTCCGGACGATCTGTCGCATGGGCGCCCGTCCCGCCGCGAATCGTCCGGTTCGACGAGCGCGCCGTTGCGGGGTGTCGGCCAGCCGATATTGAATGACCCACACATCCCACCCGGCTGTGCAACGTCGCGCAGCCCGCTTGCAGGAGGACCTCATCAGGTGACCACGGCGACTGACGCGGAGACGGCTCCGGCGAACACCCCCGTTCCGACGGAAGGCCGCGGTGCTGTCGTGCTGTCGGGCGTGACAAAGCGGTACGGCGACCAGATCGCCGTCGACGACCTCTCACTCACGATCAAGCCCGGCGAGTTCATCTCGCTGCTGGGGCCGTCGGGCTGCGGCAAGACCACGACGCTGCGCATGATCGCCGGGTTCGAGCAGCCCGATGCCGGCGACATCAGCGTGTCCGGCAAGTCGGTGCGCGGCGTGCCGCCCTATCGCCGCGATGTGAACACCGTCTTCCAGGCGTACGCCCTGTTCCCGCACCTCTCGGTGGCCGAGAACGTGGCCTACGGCCTGCAGCAGCGCCGCACCCCGAAGGCCGAGATCCGCGAGAAGGTCACGCAGGCGCTCGACCTGGTGCAGATGCGCCGCTTCGGCGACCGCAGGCCCACCCAGCTCTCCGGTGGCCAGCAGCAGCGCATCGCGCTCGCGCGCGCGCTCGTCAACCGCCCCGCGGTGCTCCTCCTGGACGAGCCGCTCGGCGCGCTCGACCGGCAGCTGCGCGAGGAGATGCAGCTCGAACTCAAGCTGCTGCAGGCACGGCTGGGCATCACCTTCGTCTTCGTCACCCACGATCAGGGCGAGGCGCTCTCGATGAGCGACCGCATCGCGATCATGCGCGCCGGCCACATCGAGCAGCTCGCCGATGCCGACACGGTCTACGCCCGACCGGCGTCCGCCTACGTCGCCGCGTTCGTCGGGCAGCAGAACTTCTTCCGCGGTCACATCGAGGAGTCCGGCGCGGCGATCGCATCTCCTCACGCGCTCGTCCGCGCGTCCGGCGCCTCCTTGACCGGATCCGGCCAGGGTCAGGCCGCGGTGCGCCCCGAGTACATCCGCATCGAAGCCGACACCGCCGCCGCGGCATCCGGTGCGAACTCCGCCCGCGGCGAGCTGATCGGCGTGTCCCACCTCGGCGACACCATGCAGTATCTGGTGAGCCTCGGCGACGACCAGAGCCTCATCGTGCGTCGGCCGACGCCCGACGCCCCGGCGCTCGAGATCGGCGCGGCGGTCGTCTGCACCTGGTCGGCGAGCAACGTGCTGCTGTTCCCCGCCGACGAGGCCGCCCAGGAAGGCGGCTACGTCGCCCCGCCGACCGTCTGACCCTTCCACAACAGAACAGCCGCAGCATCCGCTCACCCGGCTCCCCGACCCGAACCAGGAGACCCCGATGACCGACTCCCGCAACCCCCTCCGGATCCTCGCCCCCGAGGGCTCGGCCCCGGCGATCATGCGCGAGCTCTCGCGCCGTCGGTTCCTCAGCATCGCCGCCATCGCGGGCGGCGCGGCCGCCCTCGCGGCGTGCTCGCCCTCCGGCGGGGGCTCGCCTCAGCCGCAGGCGACCGGCGGAACGCTCGAGGACAATCTCTCGGTCTACACGTGGGGCGACTACGACTCGCCCGATGTGGTCTCGGGCTTCACGTCCGAGCTCGGTCCCAAGGTGACGCTCGACTCGTACAGCTCGAACGAGGAGCTCATCGCGAAGCTCGTCGCGGCGAAGGGCACGTCGGGCTACGACATCGTCGTTCCCACGGGCGTGTTCATCCCGCAGATGATCGAGAACGGCCTGCTGACGAAGTTCAACAAGGATCTCCTGCCGAACATCTCCAACATGGACCCGGCGTACCTCGGGCGCGCCTGGGACCCGGGCAACGACTACTCGGTCTGCAAGGCGTGGGGCACGACCGGCTTCGTGTACGACAAGAACGTCATCACGCGCGAGCTGGCGACCTGGGCGGACTTCTTCGACGCCGCTCAGAACGAGGCCAGCGGCAAGACGTCGATGCTCGACGACCCGGCGGGAACCATCGGCTCGTACTTCTGGGCCAACGACATGGACTGGAACACCGAGGACCCCGACGAGCTCGAAGCCGCCCGCCAGTTCCTGGTCAGCGAGGTCGCTTCGCACGTCGCCGCATTCGACTCGTACCCGAGCACCGCGATCGTGCAGGGCTCGCAGGTGCTCATGCAGTCGTGGAACGGCGAGGCACGCCTCGGCATCCAGGAGTCGAGCGAGCCCGACCGCTGGCAGTGGGTGCTGCCGGGGCCGCAGACGGAGCTCTGGATGGACAACTGGGCCATCGCCGAGGGTGCCCCGCACCCGGAGGCCGCCCACGCGTTCATCAACTACTCGATGTCGCCCGAGAGCCTCGCATTGAACCTCGACTACATCGGCTACAACGTCGGCGGCAAGGACATGGACACGAGCGAGGTCGACCTCAGCGACTTCATCTTCTTCACTCCCGAGCAGCTCGAGACCATGCACGAGCAGGAGCTCAACGACTCGCAGACCACGCGCGTCGAGATCCACAACGAGATGAAGGCCGCCGCTGGTGCGTAGGCCCTCGGCCGGAGCAGCGCTCGCGGCGCCGGCGTGGGCGTGGCTGGTGCTGTTCTTCGTCGCGCCCGTCGCGATGGTGGTCTGGTTCAGCTTCGGCTACAAGCCGGGCATCTTCGGCACGCACGCGAACGACATCCTGTCGTTCGATCGCTACGGCGAGGCGCTCTCGCCGACCTTCTTCGCGACGTTCCAGAACACGCTGTGGGTCGGCATCCTCGGCACCGTCCTGTGCTTCCTCATCGGGGCGCCCGTCGCGTACTGGATGGCCTTCAAGGTGAAGCCGTCGCGCCGAGGCATCCTGATCGCCCTCGTCCTCGTGCCGTTCTGGACGAACTTCCTGGTGCGCACGATCGGATGGCAGGTGATCCTGGCGCCCGAGGGCTGGCTGTCGACGCTGCTGCAGGGGATCGGGGTGCTCGACGGGCCGCTCGCCCTCATGTACACGCGCACCGCGGTCGTGATCGGCGTCGTCTACAACTACCTGCCGCTCATGATCCTCCCGCTGTTCGTCGCGTTCGACCGCGTCGGACCGGCGCTGCGCGAAGCGTCGAAGGATCTCGGCGCGGGCAAGTGGACGACGTTCTTCCGCGTGACCCTGCCGCTGTCGCAGCCGGGCATCATCGCGGGTGTGCTGCTGGTCTTCATCCCGCTCATGGGGGACTACATCACCGCCACCGTCCTCGGCGGCGCGCAGGGCAACATGGTCGGACAGCTGGTGGCCAGCCAGTTCCAGACCGCGCAGAACTGGGCCCTCGGCTCGGCGATGGCCGTGATGCTGATGCTCGTGATCATGCTGACGATCGGCGCTGCGGCCGTGGTGATCTGGCTCGCCACATTGCCCTTCCGCACGCGCAACCGGCTGGTGCTCGGTCCCGTGGACGAGCAGGTGAGGGCGGATGCCTCGACCAAGGCCCCCGCGGAGGTGGCGTCATGACGACCGAGACGGCGACCGAGACGATGCTGCGCGCCCAGCAGGGCACCGCCCCCGGAGCGCGGGCGAAGCTGCCGCGCGCGAGGCGCTCGTGGTCGGACATCGCGTTCAACGTGTGGGGCGTCCTCGTGATGCTCTTCCTCTTCCTGCCGATCATCGTGATCGTCATCTACTCGTTCAACACCGGGCGTCTGCTGGTGGCGTGGGACGGCTTCGGGGTCGACGCCTTTCTCACGATCCTCGAGAAGCCGGCGATCCAGAGCGCGGTCCGGGTGTCGCTCATCACGGCCTTCATCGCGGCGATCATCGCGACGGCCCTCGGAACGCTCGCGGGCATCGCGATGGCGCGCTACCCCGGCAAGTGGGTCTGGTGGTTCCTGGGGCTCCTGCTGCTGGTGTCGGTGACGCCCGAGATCGTCGACGCTGTGGCGCTGCTTCCCTGGCTGGTCTTCCTCGGCCAGGACATGGGACTGGGGATGTTCAACGACGGCATCGTGCGCCTCTCGATCGGTTCGTCGCTGTTCGCGACCGCCGTCGTGTCGTACATCGTGCGCGCCCGCCTCGTCGGGCAGGACGCCAACCTCGAGGAGGCGTCGAGCGACCTGTACGCGAAGCCGATCACGACGTTCCGCCGGGTCACGCTCGCCCTCGCGATGCCGGCCGTGCTGGCCGGCTTCCTCCTCGCGTTCACCCTGAGTCTGGACAACACGATCGTGGCCGCATTCGTGCAGGTCTCGGGCACGACGCCGTGGCCGGTGTACGTGCTGAGCGCGGTGCGCTCGGGCCTGCGCCCCGAGATCGCGGCCGTCTCGACGATCATGCTGCTCCTCACGCTGATCGCCCTCGCGCTGGTCGCACTCGTGCTCAAGCGTGCGGGCGACTCGGCGACCGAGATCGCGCGCACGATGACGGGCGGCTGACGCGTTTCGTCTCGCTTCGCTCGCTCAGCGACCGGGAGCCGCGGTCGTCGAGCGAGGGAGCGCAGCGAACGAGACGAAACGCCACCGAAGGAGCCGACCATGCCACACGCCGACCTGATCTTCACGGGCGGACCCGTCTTCACCGCCGATACCGTGCGCTCGCGCGCACGCACCGTCGCGGTGAAGGACGGGCGGATCGTCGCGGTCACCGGTGACGACGTCGCCGATCTCGTCGGTCCGAAGACGGAGATCGTCGACCTGCAGGGACGGATGCTCCTTCCGGGGTTCCAGGACGCGCACGTGCACCCGGTGTGGGGCGGGCTGGACATGCTGCGCTGCGACCTCGCCGAGCTCCGCACCGCCGACGAGTACCTCGAGGCCATCGGGCAGTACGTGCAGCGGCATCCCGACGACGAGTGGATCCTCGGCGGGGGATGGCAGATGTCGGCCTTCCCCGGCGGCACGCCGACGGCCGCCGCCCTCGACACGGTGGTCTCGGACCGGCCGGCGTTCTTCCCCAATCGCGACGGGCACGGCGCGTGGGTCAACTCGGCGGCCCTGCGCCTCGCCGGAATCGACAGGAACACGCCCGACCCGCCCGACGGCCGGATCGAGCGCGACGCGGACGGCAGCCCTTCCGGCACGCTGCACGAGGGCGCGATGGGCCTCGTCAACCGGATGCTGCCCGAGGAGCCGCTCGCGCGCCTGACCGAGGCGCTCCTCGTCGGCCAGCGCTACCTTCACTCGTTCGGCATCACCGCATGGCAGGACGCGATCGTCGGCTCGTACGGCGACGCCGGCGACCCCGGTCCGGCGTACCTCCAGGCCGCCGCCGATGGCACGCTCACCGCGAGAGTCGTGGGCGCCATCTGGTGGGACCGCACCAAAGGGCTCGAGCAGATCCCCTCCCTGCTCGAGCGGCGCGAGAGCTACCGCGGCGGACGCTTCGCGGCGACGTCGATCAAGATCATGCAGGACGGCGTGGCCGAGAACTTCACGGCGTCGATGCTGGAGCCGTACTGCGACGGACACGGGCACTTCACCGACAACTCCGGGATCTCGTTCGTGCCGCCCGAGATCCTGAACGAGGCGGTGCCGCTCCTCGACGCCGAGGGGTTCCAGGTCCACTTCCACGCGATCGGCGATCGCGCGGTGCGCGAATGCCTCGACGCCGTCGAGCACGCGATCGCGCGGAACGGCCGCGGCGACAACCGTCACCACATCGCGCACATCCAGGTCGTGCATCCGGAAGACATCCCGCGCTTCCGCGAGCTCGGCGTCGCCGCGAACATGCAGTCGCTGTGGGCCGCCCTCGAGCCGCAGATGGTCGACCTGACGCTGCCGTTCCTCGGCGAACCTCGCAGCGCGTGGCAGTACCCGTTCGGCGATCTGCTCCGGTCGGGTGCCGTGCTCGCGGCGGGAAGCGACTGGTCGGTCTCGACGCCGGATCCGCTCGCGGCGATCCACGTCGCCGTCAACCGCACCGCAGCTCCCGGTCAGAAGGAGGGCGAGTACGAGGCGTTCCTCCCCGAGCAGGCGATCGACCTCGCGACGTCGCTCACGGCATACACCGCGGGCTCGGCGTGGGTGAACCACCTCGACCGCACGACGGGAACGATCGAGGTCGGCAAGCTCGCCGACCTCGTCGTACTCGACCGTGATCCGTTCGACGGAGCCGCCGACGAGATCGGCGCGACCCGCGTGCTGCAGACGTTCGTCGAGGGCGACCGCGTCTATGCGGCGCCCGACGCATAGCCGAGGCATCCCACCCCGCACGTCCGGCCTGTGAGCGCACAGGGCGTCCGGCGGGGCCCGAGATTCCTGACAGGGATCGCCTCCCTCGGGGCGCGGGGTGACGTCAGGATGGGAGCACCGAACCGACAGGGAAGTGATATCCGTGGGCACGACCGTCTTCGAACGACAGCGGCCGGCAGCATCCGTCATCCGACACGCCCTCGACGGCGCCGCTCACTCGGTGTTCTGGCGCGACGACCTCCCTCCCGGACTCCTTCCCGACCGGCCCGGCCTCACCGGGCAGCACCGAGCCGACCTCGTGATCGTCGGCGCGGGCTACACGGGCCTGTGGACGGCACTGCTGGCGACGGAGCGCGACCCCCACGCGAAGATCGTCGTCGTCGAGGCGCAACGTGTCGGATGGGCGGCCTCGGGGCGCAACGGCGGGTTCTGCGAGGCGAGCCTCACGCACGGCCACGAGAACGGCATGGCCCGCTGGCCGAAGGAGATGCCCGCTCTCGACCGTCTCGGGCGCGAGAACCTCGACGCCATCGAGGCGTCCGAAGCGACCTACGGCATGGACTTCCATTTCGAGCGCACCGGCCAGCTCGCGCCCGCCGTCGAGCCCCACCAGGTCCAGTGGCTGCAGGAGTGGGCCGCCGAAGGCGAGGAGGGCGTCGTCTACCTCGACGAGGCGGAAGCGCAGGCATCCGTCCACTCCCCCACCTACCTCGCGGCGGTGTGGGAGCAGGACACGTGCGGCATGCTGCACCCCGGCAGGCTCGCCGCCGAGCTCGCCCGCGTGTGCGAGGAGCGCGGCGTCGAAATCTTCGAGCGATCCCGCGTGACGGGGATCGAGACACCCGGCCCCTCAGGCGTCTCGATCGTCACCGACGGCGGACGCGTCGACGCCGACCGCGCGGTGCTCGCGACGAACGTGTTCCCGTCGCTCATCAAGCGCAACCGCCTCATGACGGTGCCGGTGTACGACTACGTCCTCATGACCGAGCCGCTCACCGACGCGCAGCTCGCCTCCATCGGGTGGGAGGACCGACAGGGCATCGGCGACCTGGCGAATCAGTTCCACTACTACCGGATCTCGAAGGACAACCGGATTCTCTTCGGCGGCTACGACGCGATCTACCACTACGGCCGCAAGGTGCGTCCCGAGTACGAGAACCGCCCCGAGTCGTGGGAGAAGCTCGCAAGTCACTTCTTCACGACGTTCCCGCAGCTCGAGGGCCTGCGCTTCAGCCACAAGTGGGCCGGCGCGATCGACACGTCGACGCAGTTCACAGCCTTCTTCGGCACCGCGCGCGACCGGCGGGTCGCGTACGCGGCCGGCTTCACCGGGCTCGGTGTCGGGTCGACCCGGTTCGCGGGAGACGTCATGCTCGACCTGCTCGACGGCGTCTCCAACGAGCGCACCGACCTCGAGATGGTCCGCAAGCGTCCGCTGCCCTTCCCGCCCGAGCCGGCCGCCGCGATCGGGATCAACGCCACGCGCTGGTCGCTCGACCGCGCCGACCACAACCGCGGCCGCCGCAACCTGCTGCTCAAGACGCTCGACGCGCTCGGGCTGGGATTCGACTCATGACCGAACTGGATGCCGGCGCCATCGTCTCCGCGATGGAGGTCGATGTGCCCCTCACTCCCGTGCCCGCCGCGCAGCTCGTCGCCGGGTCGCCTGCGACCGGGGCGGTCGACCTCGATGAGGACATGGGCATCGGTGTCTGGGAGATGACGCCGGGCGCGATGTCCGACGTCGAGATCGACGAGGTGTTCGTCGTGGTCGCGGGGTCCGCGAGTGTCGAGTTCGTCGACCCGCCGTTGCCGGCGATCGAACTTCGGGTCGGTTCGATCGTGCGCCTCGAGGCCGGCATGCGCACCGTCTGGACCGTGAGCGAGACCCTGCGCAAGGTGTACCTGGCGTAGCCGTCTGGCGCACGCTTCGCGGCGAGAGCCCGCAGATCACCGGCTCCACCCCGGAGGTCGTCGTCTGAGGCCCCTCGGCCCTGAGTGGACGGGGGATCAGCGGCCGGCGCTGCGGCGAACCAGGAGCGCGAGGTGCAGCGCCGTCTGCGTCTCGCCGTCGTCGAGGTCGGCGCCCAGCAGCTCCTCGATGAGCGCGATGCGCTGGTAGAACACCGAGCGGGAGAGGTGGGAAGCGGATGCCGCGGCCGTGCGGTTGCCCGGGTGAGCGAGCATCGCCTCGAGGACGTCGAGCAGATCGCCGCCCCGGCTGAGGTCGTGAACGATGAGCGGCGCGAGCATGCGCTCGCCGTGGTCGAGCACGCGGTGATCGTCGCGCAGCGCGGTCACGAGCTGCACCAGAGGGCGGTTCTCGGCGCGGCGCAGCTGGGGCCCCCTCCCGGTGCGGCGCCGCCGACCGCGGGCGAGGTCGACCGCGTCGTGGAGCGATGCCAGGGCGGCGTCGAGTCCTTCGGAGCCGCGTCCCACCGAGACGGTGATGCGGTCGGCGTCGGCCGTCTCGACCAGCGATCCCGCGAACCGCAGGGCGGCCTCGTCGTCGAACACCGTGTCGGCCGGCAGCGACAGGAGCATCGCCGTGGCGGGCGCGGCGACCCCATCGGGCGCCGAGCCGGCGAGCACCCGCCCGCGCAGCGCCCGAGCCGCGGCATCCGCTCGCTCGGCCGACACCGGCGCGCCCGACACCACGACGCCGTAGAGTCGCGCCCCCCGCAGCGGAAGGCCCGCGGCCTCGAGCCGCGCGGCGGCGCCACCGGCCCCGGCGAAACGGCCGGCGAGGAGCCCGTCGACGAGCCGTCGTCGCCCGATGCGTCCCCACTCGTCGGCTTCGCCGTCGGCGAGCCGGCCGACCGCGAGCGCGATGGCGCCCTGCTCGAGCACCGCGGTGCGTCCCGCGGGGTGATCGGGCCCGGGCAGCGCGAGCAGACTTCCCCAGCGCACCCCGCGCGCCTCGACGGGAACGATGAGCCAGTCCTCGGGTCCGGGGGCCGCCCCGCGCTCGCGGCGCTGCTCGGAACGGCGGTGGGCGGAGCGCGAGCGCAGCTCCCACTCGGTGAAGAGCTCCTCTTCGAGCGCGAGCGGCACCTCGGCGGCGACGACCTCGTGTCCGCGGTTCTCGAGGATCACCGGGGCTCCCAGTGTCTGGGCGAGCTGGTGGACGATGAAGTCGGCGGGCGAGCCGCGCAGGACGAGAGCGGTGAACCGTTCGCGCACTTCATCGCGCGAACGCAGCGCGTCGCTTTGTCCGGTGATGATCCGGGCGTGGACGGCCTCGGTGATCGTGATGAACTTCAGTTCCCGGTGGAGGATGATCAGCGCCAGACCGCGCTCGCGGGCCGCCTCGACCACGACCGCCGGCACGTACCGATAGTGCGTCCCCAGCTCGAGGATGAGCCCCGAGAGACCGGCGTCGTCGAGCTCGCCGATGAAGCGCCGGAGGTCGGCGGGGTCCTCCGGCCACGCCGCGCCGGTCGACAGCAGGAGCTCCCCGCCGTCGAGCAGACGGGCCACCCCTGCGTTGTCGGAGACATGCAGCCAGCGCACGCGACGGTCGAGCGCTTCGTCCCCGACGAGCACCTCGGGCACGCCCTGGACGACGGCATCCAGCGCGATGACCTCCCGCACGGTGGGGAGGGTTTCGAGGGCGGATCCGGCGACCAGACGATCCGTATGGATCGATCGATCTTCGCGACGGTCGGGCACCGTTGCACCAACTTCTACTCTGACAAACTGGGCGACACTCAGCCTAAACCATGCTCGGTCGATCTGTCCGGGCACCCCGGGAACGACGATGACCGACTCTCTCCCCCGCACCATGGTCCACACCGATCCGACCGGGAAGACCCGCCCCCTCCCCGACCCCGAGGCGGGCGCTCGCGTTCGGGCCGACGACCGCGGACACGTCTTCCACTCGTGGAGTGCGCAAGCCGTCATCGACCCCCTCCCCGTCGCTGCCGGCGAGGGCGCGAGCTTCTGGGACTACGACGGTCACGCGTACCTCGATTTCAGCTCGCAGCTGGTGAACCTGAACCTCGGTCACGGGCATCCCGACCTCGTCGCGGCCATCCAGCGGCAGGCAGGTCGCCTCGCGACGATCCAGCCGTCGATGGCCAACGACGTCCGCGGCGACCTCGCGCGCCGCATCGCGGCCGTCGCACCCGACGGGATGGACAAGGTGTTCTTCACCAATGGCGGCGCCGACGCCAACGAGAACGCCGTCCGCATGGCGCGCCTGGTCACCGGTCGCCGCAAGGTGATGTCGATGTATCGCAGCTACCACGGCAACACCGCGACCGCCATCGCGCTGACCGGCGACCCGCGACGCTGGCCGAACGAGCCGGCCGACGGCTCGACGGCCAAGTTCTTCGGACCCTACGTCTACCGCTCGCCGTTCCACTCCTCGTCGCCCGACGAAGAGGCGCAGCGCGCGCTCGCGCACCTCGAGCAGACGATCATCCTCGAGGGCGCGTCGACGATCGCGGCGATCGTCATCGAGACGATCGTCGGCACGAACGGGGTCCTCATGCCGCCCCCGGGCTATCTCGCGGGGGTCCGCGACCTGTGCGACCGGTTCGGCATCGTCTACATCGCCGACGAGGTGATGGTCGGCTTCGGCCGGGTCGGGGAATGGTTCGCGTTCCAGGCCTTCGACGTCGTCCCCGACCTCATCACCTTCGCGAAGGGCGTGAACTCCGGCTACGTGCCGCTCGGCGGCGTGGTGATCTCCGATCGCATCGCCGCGCACTTCGACACCCTCCCGTTCCCCGGCGGACTGACCTACTCGGGCCACCCTCTGGCGTGCGCGGCCGGGGTCGCGACGTTCGAGGTGTTCGAGCGCGACGGGATCCTCGCCCGTGTGCGGGATCTGGGCTCGCGCGTGATCGAGCCCCGTCTGCGTGACCTCGCGACGAGGCATCCGTCGGTCGGCGACGTGCGGGGCATGGGTCTCTTCTGGGCGATCGAGCTCGTGAAGGACCGCGAGACCCGCGAGCCGCTCGTGCCGTTCAACGCGAGCGGGACGGATGCCGCTCCCGTCGCCGCGGTCGCCGCGGCGTGCAAGCGGGACGGTGTCTGGCCGTTCACCCACTTCAACCGGGTGCACGTGGCCCCGCCGCTGGTCATCGGCGAAGAAGACCTGGTGCGCGGGCTCGATGTGATCGACCGGGCCCTCTCTCACGCCGACGATCACGTGCGCTGAGCAGCCCTGACCCGGAACGCTCCAATCCGTCCCATAGCTCGGCGACGAAGATTATGCAACCGGGTGCATCCGAGGCATCCGATGCGCGGGAATGAATTGGCAAGGGTAGAGGTTATTCCTGTACTCGGCACCAACCGGTGCTGCAGGAGGGGACAGTGGGCAAGAACTACGTCGACATCGAGAACGACCGGGGCGAGACGCTGCGTTACCGCAAGCACGCCAACGGCCGAGGCCTGATCGCGCACGGGGCCAAGGTGCACCCGAGCGCCATCGTCGAGGCCGGGGCATATGTCGAACCGGGCGTGCAGATCGCCGCGGGCGCGCACGTCGGCCGCGGAGCGTGGGTCGAGACGGATGCCGTCATCGGCCCGGACGCCGACATCGCACCGCACGCGCACATCGGTCCGCGAGCCGCGATCGGCGCGGGAGCCAAGATCGGCGTGCGCACGCACGTCGGCAGCGAGGCGCGCGTCGCCGTGGGCTCGCTCATCGGCGACGACGAGACGATCGCCGACGGCGAGCGCGTCGCCACCGATCAGCGCGGACTGCGCCTGGCCGCGTAGCCGCAGGGTCAGTCCACCGTCTGTGTCGCGCGGTAGCGTGACGCACGTGAAGCGGGTGCTCTGGGCGATCGGGGTCGCCGTCATGGCGG
This sequence comes from Microbacterium sp. MF43, assembly GCF_012847295.1. Taxonomy (GTDB): domain Bacteria; phylum Actinomycetota; class Actinomycetes; order Actinomycetales; family Microbacteriaceae; genus Microbacterium. Next base: position 163,281 of record NZ_JABBDY010000001.1, on the reverse strand, counting down.
CTGGCGTGCTGACCGCCGTCATCTGGCTCTCCGCCGTTACGGACAAGCACGGCGACGCTGCGGCATCCGGCGACGGCGAGACCGCCGCGCTCTCGATCGAGCGCCCGGCCGGGGCCTTCCCCCTGACGGTGCGCTACGTGTACGACGGCGACACGATCCAGGCGCAGATGCAGGAGCCCAACGACATCGTCACCACGGCCGCTCCGATCCGCATCCGGCTCATCGGCATCGACACCCCCGAGGGGACGCCGACGCCCGAGTGCTGGGCCGACGAGGCTCGCTCTCACCTCGCGGAGCTTCTGCCCGAAGGCTCCACCGTGTGGGCGGCGCCCGACCATGACACGTGGGACGCCTACGATCGCCGCCTGTTCAACGTCTGGAGCGAAGACGGCACCTTCGTGAACCTCGAACTCGTCGCGGCGGGCGATGCCGAGGCGATCCGCATCGCGCCGAACGTCGCGTACTTCGACGTGCTCGCCGACGCGCAGGCGCGCGCCGAGGCATCCGGAACCGGGCGCTGGGGGGCGTGCGGCTGATCAGGCGAAGAGGAAGAGCACGAAGCCGATCAGCGGCAGGGTTCCCTGCAGCAGCGCCGCCCGCAGGTATCTGCCACCCGTCGTGAGGAGCACGAGGGCGGCGGCGACCATGGACCCCAGCGAGAACAGCACGAGGGCGAGCCCGGCGGCACGCAGGGCGGATTCCGCCGCGCCCGACAGGTAGAGCACGAGCCCGATCGCGGTGCCGATCGCGAGGAACAGGTTGTAGAACCCCTGGTTGTACGCGAGCGGCTTCGTCGTCTCGGCGGCGGCTTGGTCGGTCAGCCCGAACCGCTTCCAGATGCGCGGCTGCGTCCACTGCACGCTCTCCATCACGAAGATGTACACGTGGAGCAGCGCGGCGAGCGCGGCGAAGACCGTGGCGAGGATCGCGCCATGAGCGAACGATAGCGCCCCGGCTACGCTGAGGCCTATGGCGAAGGGCGGCGGTTCGCGCGGAAGCGGCAGGGGACGGGATGCCTCGGCCGCCCGCCCCTCGACGTCGCGTGGTGGGCAGCCGAAGGGCAGGCCCCAGGCGCGACGCACCCCTCGGCCGTCGCCGGCGCCGTCCCCCGAGCCCCCGAGTCCGCCGGCCGAGAGGTTCCGGCTCGGCGCGGTCCCCGGGGCGACGCCCGGCAGGTGGATCGACGTGTGGAAGGAGCGGATGCCCCGCACGTCGCTCGAGCTGGTGCCGCTCGCGGTCGCCGACGAACGCGACGCCCTCATCGAGGGAGCGGTGGACGCCGCGATCGTCCGCCTGCCGCTCGACCCGGACGGCCTGCACGTGATTCCGCTCTACGACGAGGTGCCGGTCGTCGTGGCATCCGTCGACTCCCACCTCACTGCGGCCGACGACCTCGAACTCGCCGATCTCGTGGGCGAGGTCATCATCGTCCCGCACGACGACGTCCTCCGGCTCGACGTGCCCGGCTCCGTCGCCCCGGCGTTCGCTCGCCCCGCCGACACGGCCGAGGCGATCGCGACCGTCGCTGCGGGCGTCGGCGTGGTCGTGGTGCCCATGTCGCTCGCACGCCTGCACCACCGCAAGGACGTCGAGTATCGCCCGTTGCGCGACGGACGCGCCTCGAGCGTCGCGCTCGCCTGGGTCGCCGAGCGCACGACGCCCGAGGTGGAGGCGTTCGTCGGGATCGTGCGGGGCCGCACGGCGAACTCCTCGCGCGGCTGACGCGTTCGCCTGCCGGCACACGAAGGCGGGGGATGTCGCCGACCTGGGTCTCTGCGACATCCCCCGTGTTCCTGCTCCGGAAGCCGCGCGCCCCCAGACGCTTCCCCAAGATCCGGCTTCCCGCTCCCAGTCGCCGGTGTCCCCCAGAACACCTTCACGCGTGAGCAGTCACGATGATCAGGAGCGCCTTCCGACCGGTCTGATACATGCCCGGCGAAAGAGTTTCACAGACCCGCGCCGTGCACCTGGAAGGGCGCGACGATCCCGGTCCGCTCCGCCGCGCGAGCCAGTGCCTCGGACGGCGACTCGCCCGCGGCGAGCCCGCCGTGCATCGCACCGAGGAGCTCGCACGCGGCATCGTCGGCGACGATGACGGGAGCCGCGACGACCGCCCGCGTGCCGGCGTGCAGCCAGATGCGCGTCATGCCGATCGCCTCCTCGCCCCACCGCACCGAAGAGCGGCCGACCTCGCAGGCGGACAGCACGACCGTGTCGGGCACGTCGGGGATGAGATCGATGTCATAGCCGAACAGCGTGCCGTCGGCGAGTTCGAGGCCCGAGAAGAGCGGGTTGTCGACCGCGTGCCGTCCGTGCGCCGCGACGTGGAGCACGTCCACGTCGGACGCGAGCTGCGTGACGCGGTCGACCGAGGCCTCGGCACCCTGGTACACGGTCGCGCCGGACCACGCGGATGCCCCGACCTCGGCCTCTTCCCCGCCGCGCTCGACCCGCGGACCGACGGCGAACCCCGCCGACCGCCGTCGGGTGTCGTCGCCGGGACGCATGCGCATCCATCGGGAGGCGGAGACAGCGAGGGTGAAGGGGTGTCCCGCCAAGGCCGGGAGCATCGACCACGGGACGCCGCTGAGCACCCCCGGCGTCGTGATGAGCAGCCGCCGCCGGCCCGCACGGGCGAGCGGCACCTCGAGGATCGCGCGCGACAGATCGGCCAGCCGCGCGTCCAGCGCTCTGCGCACGACTGCCGCCATGGGACCGGTGCGCACCGACGCAGCCATGTCGAGGTCGGCTCGCAGGCCGGCGAGCGCGCGGTCCTTCTCCCACCCCGGGAGCGCGACGACCTCGGCGGAGTCGCCGGTGGCGACGAGCGCGACGAGCGCCGCCCGGGAGTACACGTAGGCGATGTGCGCCGTATCTGCCGGGAGTGCTGCCCGGAGCTCGTCGAGACTCGCGGGGCTCGCCGTCGCCGCGGCGCCCGTGGCCGACCACTGCCGCTCCCGCGCCCGCTCCCGCAGCGCCGCGGCGCGCGGCTGGGCAAGCCACTCCTCGGTCGGATCCTCCGCGCGGATCATCCGCAGTTCGGCGAGCTGATGCGCCAGCTCGGGGTCGGGCGGCGGGCGCAGCGGCACGACCTGCTGGCTGAGGTGGCGCGCTCGCTCGGACCACTCGAACACGACCGACGGGTCGCCGGACTCTACGGCGGCCTCAAGCCCTGCGTAGATGAGCCGCGTCCCGTGCATCCCCACCGACGTCTGCAGGTCGAGGCTGCCGAACGAGCTCTGCCAGCGCGAGAGGGTGGCGAGTCCGGATGCCGCGTGCCGCCGCACGAGCGCCGGCCGACCTGCCGCTCGGGCTCGCGCCGCGCGTGCCTCATGCGCGAGTAGCCGCACCTCGATCGACGCCGTGGGGGCGGGCCGGATGCGTGTGGCCGAGGGCTGGCCTCGCGCGGCGCGGGAGAGCTCGCCGGCGAGCCGGAGCGCGGCCGCGTCGTTGCGGAAACGGTGACGCTCGAGCGCGAGGACGGCTTCCGACACCTCCTCCGCCGTGGGCGGGGTCGCGGAGGCATCCGGGCTCAGGAGCGCCCTGAGACGCACGCCCTCGGCGCGCGCGAGCCATGCCCGATTATCGAGCGCGCGGAACCTCGCTGCTGCGGCATCGGCGACCTCGGCGGCGCGCACGGGGGAGTGATGGAGCAGCGACCGCGCGAGGTTCAGCTCGGCCCGGGCGCGGTCGAGGGGCATGTCGAGGTCGCCGAACGATGCGGCGACGCGCGCGAGGATCGCCTCCGCCTCGGTGGTGAGGCCGGCGTCTCGCAGCACCTCCGCACGGTCGAGGTCGCCCACAGCGGCGCCGACCGGAGTATCTCCCGCCGTCCCCGCGGCGCTCACCATCGCCTGCAGCGCGCCGACGAGATCGCCCGACAGCATCGCGACGTATCCGCGGTTGTGGTTCGCCTGCGCCTCGGCGACCGGCATCCCCTCAGCGGCGAACGTCTGGGCCGCGAGGCGGAGGTCGTCGTCGGCGTCGGCGAGGCGACGATGCTCCATGCGGACGAGGCTGCGGTTCACGCGCGTGTTCGCCTGCGCAACGGGGTCGTCGGCGAGCGCATCGATCGCACGCGTGAGCCACTGCTCCGCTTCGCCCAGGCGCCCCGCCTCCTCGGCGAGAGCCCCGAGCTGGCCTGCCAGGATCGCGACGGTGTGATCGCTCAGCCCATCCTGGGCGAGGGCTTCGCGGCACGTGCGCTCGGCGTCGGCGACATGGCCGGTGCGCGCCATGACGTACGCGCGCGTTCCTGCGATCCGCGCGCGGACGTTGACGTCATCGGCGAGCCGGTCGGCGCTCTCCAGCAGCTCCGTGGCCGCGTCGAAGCGGCCGCGGTTCACGAGGTCCACGGCCTGCTGACGCAGCTGGTCCGCCGAGCGGGTCACTCCCCTATCTTGGCGGTTGCATGGGCGGAGTGAACTCCAGCTTCTCGGCGGCCTTGCGCAGGGCCTTCTTGCGTTCCTCCGGCGTGGTCAGCGCGCCGTGCATCAGCTCGGGCGCGATCGCCTGCGCGAGCTTCCCCGCGATGTAGGGCGCGGCGAACGACGTGCCGCTCCAGATCGCGAACCCCCCGCGCCAATCGTCGGGATCGAGGCTCTGCCGCGGAAGCGGCGTCTTGAGCCCGGGCACGTGGTAGAGGTCGTCACGCGTGCCAGCCTGGATGCCGCCCACGAAGCCGGGGGACGTGCTGAAGATCGAGACGCCGGGCGCGTACGTCGAGACCCAGTCGCCGACGTTGCTGAACAGCGCGATCGTGCGGTCGTTGGGATTCAGTGCACCCACCGCCACATGCGGAGCGGCGGTCTCCAGCGCCTTCTTGTCCTCCTCGGAGGCGGCCACGGGATAGCGCCACAGCGCGGCGGGGAAGGCGGGCCGCTCCGTCGAGTCGTTCCCGGCCGAGCAGACGATCGCGCATCCACCCTTGCGCGCCTCCTCCAGCAGCGCACCCAGCAGACTGTCGTAGTGCTCGTCGTCGGGCGTCTCGTGGTAGTACCCGAGCGAGATGTTCATGACGTCGATCTGCTTGCCCTCCGGGTGCTGCATCCACTCGACGAGCAGGCGGATCGTGTCGAGGAACTCGCCCTCGAGCACCGTCCCCTGGCTGTTCGCAACGCGCACCGCGATGATCTCGGCATCGGGACACAGCTGGTGGACCACACCGGCCACGAACGTGCCGTGCCCGGCTGCGTCATCCAGGAAGCCGTCGAGCGGACCGGCCTGGTCGGGATACACCTCGGGATCGGTGTCGGGGTCGTGGAATCCGATCGGCCCATCGGGCGAACGCGGGTCGCGGAGGACCACGGGCGCCCCGAGCCACGCGTGCTCCCCGCACCCCGTGTCGAGTACGGCGACGACTGGCCGGCGACCCTTCACATGAGCGTCGGGCGTGCGAACCGGCCGAGGTCCGACGTAGGTCACGATCTCGCGACCGCCGCTGCCGGGCTCGGCGTAGGAGTCGGGCCCGGGAGCATTCGTGCGCCCGTACGGGTTGGTGCGCCCGTAGGGGTTGGTGCGGCCATACGGGTTCGTGCGGCCGTACGGGTTGGTGCGGCCGTACGGCCCGACCGAGAGCACGTGATCGAGCCCGACGCCGCGCGGGAGCGTCTCCGCGTCGCTTCGCTCGCTTGCGCCGCCCTGCGTATCCTCACCGCCCGATGACGGCGGAATCCTTCCGCTGCGCGCGGCCTTGAGCAGCCGCCACGCGTCGACCGGAGGAACCGGCTGATCGTCGACGCCGACCTTCGGGTCCTGGCGGATGTCGGCCCGATAGAGCGGCGGAAGCCGGCGAGCAGGACGCTCGCCGCCCTCGGGGGCCGAGGACTCGGCCTCCCGACGGCGGTCGCGGTTGGCCTCCTCCTCCGCCCCGAGATCGTCGATGGGGCGCCCGTCCAGGTGACGGACGCGTACCGACCAGCCGAACAGCCGGGCCGCGCTGCTGAGAATGGTGTCGACCTTCGTCAGATCCTCACCGGCGCTCACCAGCAGATGCGTCGGCGCGTAGTCGGTCGGATAGGCCGGGATCCCGGGCTCGGGCTCGACCGAGGGGTCGAGGCCCACGCCGAGAGGCCTCGTCGCCTCGTAGCGCCTGCGCCAGGTCTCGTTCGGCGGCCGCCGGGGCGGGAGGTCAGGGGGCAGGTCCGACATTCAGTGCTCCTCTCGGGGCGGCGGCCGCGCCCAGCCGCGGCCGCCGGGTCTCTCACACTTCGAACTGGGGGGTCTGGAAGTCGCGCAGCTCCCCACCGGCATCCCGGACCACGAGCCGCAACCGCGACACCCCGGGAGTGACGTTCTCGAACGCGAACCGGCCGTGCTCGCCCGGCTCGGCGGACCACTCGCGGTCGCCCTGTGCCAGCCGGATGGCGAGCGCCGAGGCATCCACCCACCCGTCGACTCGCCGCCCGCCGCCCTCGGTGGCCGTCACATGGAGCAGCACGCTCGTCGTCCCGTCGCTGAACTGGAGGGTCGCGGTATCGCTCTCGCCGCGTACGGCGCCGAGCGATCCTTCGACCAGGGTCAGCAGCGCGTACTCGCGAGAGAGGTCCTCGACGGCGACGGCGGCCACCATCCGGTCGACCATGTCGGCGGGCACCGGGTCGACGTCCTCCCACATCCGGCGCATGCGCGCGAAGAGCGCCGCGTCCGCCGCGAAGTCCTCAGTGTCCATCATCGTCTCCTCCCCATCCGTCGCCCTCCAAAGCGGCGCGGAGCTTGCCCAGGCACCGCTGGCGGGTCGGTCCGATGGAGCCGATCGGCATCGCCAGGTCCTGGGCGATGCGCGCATAGTCGGGCCGGTCCTCGAACGCGACGATCCGCAGCAGGCGCTGGCATCGTTCGTTGAGCGTCGCCACCGCGCTCCACAGACGACGGTTCTCGTCATCGTGCGCGGCGGTCTGCTCGGCGGATTCGTGGACGGGCAGATGGGGTTCGAGCGACTCGGCCTCGGTGGCGTCCGCCTTGCGATGCTGCTTTCCGACGCGCCACGCCTCTCGGCGTGCGCACATCGTCAACCAGCCCGAGACCGCCTGCGGGTCGATGATCGTCTCGTGCCGGCGCACCAGCGTCAGCCAGGTCGTCTGCACGACGTCCTGCGCGAGCGCGTGATCGAGGCCGTATGCGCGCACGACATGCCACAGCGGCGGTGACATGAGGCGCACGAGCTCGTCCATGGCGCGGCTGTCGCCTTCGCGCCAGCGCAGGAACAGCGCGGCGGCGTGCTCCCAGCGCGTCGGCTCGGCGGAGTCGACGGATGCCTCCCCAGCATGCGTCATAGGGCCCATTGTGTCCACACTGACCTGGAGTGCGATAGAGGCGGTCTGATACACACCGTCACGGGCGACGTGCCGAGATCGCGGGGACGGATGCCGCGACCTAGAATTTCCGGCATGACGACCGCGCCCCTGCTCTATGTCTGCGTGCGGCCGCAACAGGGTGCCGCCGCTGCCGAGTACGAGTCGTTCCGCACCGCGATGCGCCGGGACGAGGCGCACGTGGCCCATCACGACCTCGTCCGCGAGCCGCTGCCGGAGGACGCGTTCGACCGTTACAGCGGTTTCCTGGTGGGTGGCAGCCCGTTCAACCTCGCCGATCCCGAGTCGACGAAGACCGACGTGCAGCGGCGCCTCGAGGCCGACCTCGAGCGCATCGCGGCTCGCGCGGCCGAGGGCGACGGACCCGCCGCCCTGTTCACCTGCTACGGCATCGGGGTCGTGACCCGGATGCTCGGCGGCGAGGTCAGCCGCCGCTACCCCGAGGACACCGGCCCGGTGACCATCGAGCTGACCGAGGGCGCGGCATCCGATCCGCTCTTCGGGAATCTCGCGAAGCGCTTCACGGCCCTCACCGCGCACAAGGAGGGGACCGCCGCGACACCGCCCGGCGCCACACTCCTCGCTCGCAACGACGCGTGCCCGGTGCAGGCCTACGTCGTCGGCGACCGCCTCTATGCGACGCAGTTCCACCCCGAGCCCACGACGAAGGCGTTCACCGAGCGCATGGCGGTCTACCGGGACGACGGGTACTTCGAGGCGGAGCACTACGACGTGCTCGCGGCACGGGTGCTCGCGGCATCCGTCACCGAACCGGCGCGCCTGCTGCGCGGCTTCGCCGCCCGATTCGGCCCGGCCTGATCACACCTCGGCGTTGCGCACGTCGGCGGCGCGATGCAGCACGGCGCCCACGAACGGGACGGCGATCACGATCACGGCGACGATGATCGCCGTCACTCCGATCGCGGTGCTCTCGGGCTCGAACGCGAGGCGCCCGACGGCGAGCCAGGACAGGCCCCACGCCAGCGCGAGTCCGGGAGCGATGCGCCAGCGGCTCGCCCAGGCCAGGACGACGCCGATCACGGCGACCACGATCAGCACCAGCACGCCCCACAGCGCCGCAGAGTCGGCGGCGCTCTCGGGCACGACGGTGGTCAGCCACGCTGCCGTGTTCGCCACGGTCGCGAGCGTCACCCACCCGAGATGCAGACCGGTCACGCCGTCGATGAGGAGCGCGTCCTGCCAGCCGCGACCCGGGCGCGCGACGAGGCGCTGGAACGTCACGCACAGAAGCACCAGGAGCGCCACGATCGCCACGACCGTGAGCGGCAGCGTCCCGAACTGGGCCGTGACCAGCCACACGCCGTTGAGCACCATCGTGCCGGCGATGAACCAGCCGAGCTCGCGCTGCCGGCTCCGCTCACGCTGGCCGGGGAACGCCTGCCACACCGTGTACCCGAAGAGGCCGACGTAGATGGCGGTCCAGATCGAGAATGCCGGGCGTGCGGGGGCGAGGTACGAGCCGTCGGCGTCGAGCGCGCCGTCCTGCAGATCCTGTACGGGGGTTCCGCCGAGCAGGCCGGTGCCGACCATGGCGGCGATGATCATGAAGCAGAACGCGCTGATGACCGCGATCTGGCGGGCGAGGTCTCTGGTCATGTCCTCAGACTAGGAAAGCTCTTGCCGCACCGCATCCGGTTGACAGCCCCCGACCGGAGGTCTATCCGGCCGACTGCGCTCAGGCTCCGGACGGCGGGTCGAGCAGGAGGGCGACGCGCTCGTCGAGATACCGCTCGAGCGGTACGTACCCTCCCCCGGCGCTCCAGCGCACGCCGATCACGCCGTCGACGAGCGCGAGCGGGCCGGATGCCTCTCCCCGCGCGACCGCGTCGAGGTCGAGCATCCTCCACCCGAGGTGCACCGTGGCCCCCTCGTCGAACCCGCCGCGCCGGGCAGCCGCCGCGAGCTCAGCACGCTGACGCTGCGACTCGGCCGTGTACCCGCGGCGCGCCTCTGCGCGGGCACGGATCACATCGCCCGTCGCGAGCAGCGCGTCGTCGGTGAGCAGGAGCACCCCGAGGTGCCAGGCGGTGCCGCGCGGCACGATGCGCGGGGCACGTGCGAGACCGAGGATGCGGCGGGGTTCGAGCACCTCGCCCAGCCCCTCGCGCGGAGCGTCGGCGAGTCTCGCGCGGGCGGAGTCGAGGAGGGTGGGGATGCTCACGCCATGTCATCCTCGACCGGCACGGTCGCCCGCGTGCGGGCGCCGCGGAGAGACATCGCGACGAGGGGGAAGAGGAGCACCGACAGCATGCCCGCGCCGACGAGCAGCGCGCTGGCCGCCGACGACAGGATCCCCTCGTCCACGCCGATCGCGGTCACGGCGACGATGATCGGGAGGCCCGTGGCGCCGAGGAACACGATCGCAAGGCGATCGCGACGCGACGCGTCCGGCGGGGCGGCGAGCGTGGACGGAAGCCCGCGGACCAGCAGCAGCACCAGGAGGGCGGCGGGGAGGAGCAGGAACAGCACCGGCTGCGCGAGGAGGGCGCTGAGGTCGAATGTGACGCCGGTATAGATGAAGAACACCGGAACCAGGAACCCGAAGGCGACCGCCTCGACCTTGCTCTCGACCGCCTCGCGGTCGGCTTCGGCGGCGTCGCGCATGATGAGGCGCCACACGATGCCCGCGGCGAACGCGCCGAGAAGGATGTCGAGGTCGAGGAGGATGCTCACCGCGATGAGGGCGGCCAGAATGACGAAGACGACCCGGATCGCGAACTGCCCGGAGGTGTGGAGCGTCGAGTTGACGAAGCGGTGCATCGCCCCGCGCGGCACCCGGATGGCGAGCCAGATGGCGAGACCGGCCAGGAGGGCGAAGAGGAGCAGCACGAGGGCGGAGGGACCGGGCTCGCGCGTGCCGAGGAACAGGGAGATCGCGATGAGCGGCCCGAACTCGCCGACGGCGCCGATCGCCCCGATGGCCCGGCCGAACGGCGTCTTCAGCTCCCCCGCGTCGCGGAGGATGGGCAGGATCGTGCCGAGCGCGGTCGAGCACAGCGCGACGCCGATGATCACCGCTTCCTCGCCCGGCACGAAGATCCATGCCGCGCCGACGCCGATCGCCAGGCTCAGCAGCCAGCCGAGCGCCGCGTTGCGGCCGGTGCGCCCGCGGAACGCCGCGAACTCGATCTCGGATCCCGCGACGAAGAACAGCATGGCGAGGCCGTACTCCGACAGCACGTCGATGAAGGCATCCGGCTGCGCCCACCCGAGGACGCTGGGACCGACGAGGATGCCGAGCAGCAGCTCGAAGACGACGATCGGAACCCTCACCCACCGGCCGATTCCCCGGGCGACGAGCGGCGCGAGCACCGCCAGCACGGGGATGAGGAAGAGCGTCGGCTCGAGGTCGTCCACGCACACACCCTAGCGACGGCCCGCGCGCGCCGACCCACCCGTCCCGGGTGATGCTCTCGGCTGGGACGCCCTCGGTCAGGCCTGGATGGCCGGGCGGGGAGCGACGGGCCGGAGCTGCGGCGGGCGCACGTGCGAACCGCCGCGGATCTCACTGTGCAGGCGCTCCATGCGGTCGTCCAGTTCGGCGGCGGTCTCGGCGGCGTCCTTGAGGCTGTCGAGCAGCTCCGCAGGAACCTTCGTGTCGTACTTGTAGTAGATCTTGTGCTCGAGACTGGCCCAGAAGTCCATCGCGATCGTGCGGAACTGCACCTCGACGGGCACGTCCACCCGGCCGCTCGACAGGAACACGGGCACCTCCACGATCGCGTGGAGGCTCTTGTAGCCGTTCTGCTTGGGATGGGCGATGTAGTCCTTCACCGCGAGGACGGTGATGTCGTCCTGCGCCGTCAGCAGATCGAACAGGCGGTACGCATCGGCGACGAAGCTGCAGGTCACGCGGACCCCCGCGATATCGGTGATCGCCTCGCGGATGGACGAGAAGTCGGGCTCGACGCCCTTGCGCTGCACCTTCTCCACGAGACTGTCGGGCGACTTCACGCGGCTCGTCACGTGCTCGATCGGGTTGTAGTCGTGCACGAGCTGGAACTCGTCGCGCAGGATGCCGAGCTTCGTCTCGACCTCCTGCATGCCGAACCGGTACTCCATGAGGAAGCGCTCGAACTCGTCCCGCAGCTCCCGCAGCTCGGCCGCCGAGACCGTGATCGCCATATCGTCGGGGTCCGCTGCGTGCGCCGAGGGCGCCGTGTTCGCCATGGGACCACGCTAGGCAGGACGGCTACGAGACTCCTGTGAGAACTCCTTCACTCCAGCGCCGCGCGAGCCCGGTCGGCCTCCTTCGCCGCGGCACGGGAGCGGGATGCCGCGCCCTCCCGCTCCCCCTCGACGGCCGCCAGCGCCGCGGTCGCGCTGGCGTGCTCGCCCTCGAGCCGCTCGAGATCGCGGCGGAGGTCATCGATCCGCTCCGAGACATGGTCCACGCGCTCGCGCAGCTTCGCCCGCTTCGCGTCGAGGACGGCGAGTTCGCGCTCCGCCTCGTTGGCGGCACGCTCCGCCTCCCGCGCGGCCTTCTCGGCCGCCTTGCGGGCGCGGCGCTCGGCGAGGTCGTCGGGTGCAGGCGGCTCCGCGACGCCGGGAAGCGAACCGCCGACAGCGTCGGCCAGGTCGGCGGCCTCGAACGTCCCCGCCTCGAGCGGCGCGACGAGCCGGGCGGTCATGACGGCGGCGGCCGCCGAGGCATCCATCACCGCCGCATTGATCGTCTTCTCGACGTCTTCGCGTGCGGCGCCGCTCACCGAGACGCCGGCCTCCTTCGCGAGGTCCACCGCCTGCGCGGCCAGGGCGGACACCAGCTGCCGACGCTGCCGGCCCAGGCGCGAGAGCTCGGCGGCATCGAGGTCTTCCTGCGCTTCGCGCAGAGCCGCCGACAGCTCGAGCGCGTCGGCGAGCTGTCCCTCCCGGGCCAGGAGGTTGACGACCCATGCGGCGACGGTCGGCTTGCGCAGCGACTTCACCTGCGCGGCGATCGAGCGGTCGGCCATGCCGGCGCTCCGGTTGCGGGCGGCAGTGAACTCGGTGGGCGGGAGGGCGTAGAGCTCAGCCGCGATCGCATCGAGGTCGGAACGGTCAGCCACACGCCCATCCTGGCTCACACACGCCGCGAGGGGCGACCGTGCGGGATGTGCCGAATTCAGGCGACACGCCGCGGGGAGCTCCTGCCGCCGGCGCGGACCTCGCGTGGTGCCTGAATCCGGCCCCGCGGCGGCGGCGCGGACCCAGGCGGCCGAGGGAGGGCACAACTCCTCTTCCTTGACGCCGCGGATCGGCCGGCGCCGCAGAACGGGGCGGTCTGCGGCAGCCGAGCCGGCGGGACAGCAGGAGTTGTGCACGCGACGGCCCAGCACGCTCGTGGCGGCAGGCCCAAGGGGCAGCGGCGGGTGCGGCGACAAAAACCAGGAAAAGCCCACCGACGGCCGCCGGCGCCGGGGCCGGCACGGCGGCTTTCCGGGTTCCTCGTCAGGAAACCGGGGGTTCCGCGCGCCACGCCGTGCCAGATCCAGGCGACACGCCGGCCGACACACCTCGCGTGCAGCCCACACCCGGCGTGGTGCCTGAATCTGGCCCGGGGGGACGGATGCCGCGGCGTCAGGCCGCGAGAACCGAGGCCGCCTGGCGCGCGGCGCCGAGGGCGACGTACTCACCCGGCTCGGGAACCTCAACCGGAAGCCCGAGCACGAGGGGGGCGATCGTCCGCACCGCCTCGGACTGCGCGCCGCCGCCGACCAGCAGCGCCCGCTCGAGGGGCACGCCGAGTCCGCGCAGCGCTTCGAGCCCGGCGGCGAGTCCCGAGAGCATGCCCTCGACGGCGGCGCGGGCCAGGTTCTCCCGCGTCGTCGACGCGAGCGTCATGCCGGTGAGCGACGCGGTCGCGTCGGGCAGGTTCGGCGTGCGCTCGCCCTCGAAGTACGGCACGAGAGTCAGGCCGCCTGCGCCGGGCTCGGCGGTCAGGGCCAGCCGCGACAGCTCAGCATGGTCGACGGCGAGAAGGCGACCGACGGCGTCCAGCACGCGAGCGGCGTTGAGCGTCGCGACGAGGGGCAGGAACCGGCCGGTGCAGTCGGCGAACCCCGCGACGGTGCCCGTCGGGTCGACCGTGCGCTCGTCGCTGACGGCGAACACCGTGCCGCTCGTGCCGATCGAGACGACGACGTCGCCCGGGCCGGCGCCGAGGCCCAGTGCGGCGCCGGCATTGTCGCCGGCTCCTCCGCCGACGCGGCGTCCGGCCTCATCCTCGACCCACTCCTCCGGGCCGAGCACGCGGGGCAGCACGGCGTCGTGTCCGAGGGCGGCGGCGAGCAGTCCACGGTCGTACCCGCCGGTCACGGGATCCCAGTAGCCGGTGCCCGAGGCATCCGACCGGTCCGTGATCAGCTCCTCGAGAACCGGCCCGCGCGGGGAGTCCCCCCGGGGCCCGAATCCGCGCAGTCGCCACGTGAGCCAGTCGTGCGGGAGCGCCACGGCGGCGACACGTGCGGCGTTCTCGGGCTCGGCGTCGTGCAGCCAGCGCAGCTTGGTGATCGTGAAGGATGCCACGGGGACGAGGCCCGTCCGCCGGGCGAGCTCATCGGCACCGAACTCGCGCGTGAGGTCGGCGGCGGCGCCCGCTGAGCGCGTGTCGTTCCACAGCAGGGCGTCGCGGATGACGCGGCCCTCGGCGTCGAGCGCCACCATCCCGTGCTGCTGTCCGCCGATCGCCCACGCCCCGACGTCGTCGAGTCCGCCGGCGGCCGTGATGGCGGACTGGAGCGCATCCCACCACGCCGCCGGGTCGACGGCCGTGCCGTCGGGATGGGGGGCGCGCCCCTCGCGGACGACGGCGCCGGTCGAGGCATCCGTGATCACGACCTTGCAGGACTGCGTCGACGAATCGACGCCCATCACCAATGCCATCACCTGTCACCCTCCTCGGTGCGATCGTGTCCCGAACTTTGCCGCTGACAGTGCCTCAAGACGGTGAAGTCTGGGACACGCAGCGGAAAGTTCGGGACACGCAAGGGTTGGGTCGGTCAGCGCGCGCCGAGCAGGTGCTCGGTCGCGAGCTGCTGGAGGCGCACGAAGCCGGCGCCCTTGCCGCCGAGGTAAGCGCTCGTGTCGAAGTCCTCGTAGGCCGAGCGGTCGGCGAGGAAGTCGTCGTACGTCTCGCCCTCGTTGAGCGTCGGGACGGAGAGCTCGTCCACCTTCGCGGCGGCGAGCGCCTCCTGGACCTCGGGGTCGGCACGGAAGGCCGCGGCGCGCTCCTTGAGCAGAAGGTACGTGCGCATGTTGGCGGCGGCGGACTCCCACACGCCCACCTCGTCCTCGGTGCGCGACGGCTTGTAGTCGAAGTGACGGGGACCGTCGTAGGCGGGGACGCCGCCGGGGCCGCCGTTCTCGAGCAGGTCGACGAGCGCGAACGCGTTGTGCAGGTCGCCGTGCCCGAACACGAGGTCCTGGTCGTACTTGATGCCGCGCTGACCGTTGAGGTCGATGTGGAAGAGCTTGCCGTGGAAGAGCGCCTGGGCGATGCCCGCGGCGAAGTTGAGTCCCGCCATCTGCTCGTGGCCGACCTCGGGGTTGAGGCCCACGAGCTCGGGACGCTCGAGCGAGTCGATGAAGGCGATCGCGTGGCCGAGAGTCGGCAGCAGGATGTCTCCGCGCGGCTCGTTGGGCTTGGGCTCGATCGCGAAGCGGATGTCGTAGCCCTTGTCGGTGACGTAGTCGCCGAGCAGGTTCACGGCCTCGCGGTAGCGCTCGAGCGCCTGACGGATGTCTTTCGCCGAGTCGTACTCGGCGCCCTCACGGCCACCCCACATGACGAACGTCTTCGCGCCGAGCTCGGCACCGAGGTCGAGCTGGCGGAAGACCTTGCGCAGCGCGAAGCGACGCACCTGACGGTCGTTGGAGGTGAAGCCGCCGTCCTTGAAGACGGGGGCCGAGAAGAGGTTCGTCGTGACCATCGGCACGATGAGACCGGTGTCGTCGAGGGCGCCCTTGAGGCGGTCGATCTGCGTCTGGCGCTCGGAGTCGGACGATCCGAAGGCGAACAGGTCATCGTCATGGAACGTCAGACCGTACGCGCCGAGTTCGGCGAGCTTCTCGACGACGTGCACGACGTCGAGCGCGTGGCGGGTCGGGCCGCCGAAGGGGTCGGTGCCGTTGTAGCCGACGGTCCACAGACCGAAGGAGAACTTGTCTTCGCGGGTGGGGGTGGGCATGAGGCTCCTGAGTTCGACGGTGAACAAAATGTTGTTCAAGACAACCTATATCAGATCGGATGCCGCGTCCACTGTGCGATCGCGGGGATGCGTCCGAGAGATACCGGCACGACGTCGATAGTTTCGGGCGATACCATCGACGCATGGTCGACTCCGCCCGAGTGACGCTCGCAGAGATCGCCGCCGAGGCGGGGGTGTCGCTCGCGACGATGTCGAAGGTGCTCAACGGCAGAACCGATGTCGCCCCGGCGACGAGGGCCCGACTCGAAGAGCACCTCGCGCGCCACGGCTACCAGCGCCGCACGTCCGCGCAGCGCAGCGAGTTCGTCGAGCTCGTCTTCCATGAGCTCGAGCCCAGCTGGTCGATGGAGGTCATCGAGGGCGTCGAGGACGTCGCCTACGCAGCGGGACTCTCCGTCGTCCTCACGGTGAGCGGCGACCGGCACGCCCCGTCGGCCGACTGGATCGACGGGGTGCTCCGCCGTCGCCCGCTCGGCGTCGTGCTCGTGTTCTCCGACATCGAGGAGCGCTACCGCGAGAAGCTGCGCTCGCGAGGCATCCCGTTCGTCATCGTGGACCCCGCGGGCGACCCGTCCCCGGACGTGCCGTCGGTGGGTTCGGCGAACTGGTCGGGCGGTCTCATGGCCACTCGTCATCTCATCGAACTGGGCCATCGCCGCGTCGCCGCGATCACCGGCCCCGAAGACATGATGTGCTCGCTCGCCCGCGTCGACGGCTACCGCTCCGCCATGAACGCCGCCGGACTGCCGATCGATCCCGCGCTCATCCGTTTCGGAGACTTCCATCCGGGTGGCGGCGAGTTCCACGCGCGCGAGCTGCTCGCGCTCCCCGATCCGCCGACCGCCATCTTCGCCGGCAGCGATCTGCAGGCTCTCGGCGCGATCGCCGCCGGCTCCGCCGCCGGGCTGAGCGTGCCCGCGGACCTGTCGGTGGTGGGCTACGACGACATCGCGCTCGCGCGCTGGATGAGCCCGCAGCTGACCACGGTGCACCAGCCTCTCCGTCGGATGGGCGAAGAGGCCACGCGCCTGGCGCTGCGCCTGGCCGAGGGGGCCACCGTCGACACGCTGCGCATGGACCTCGCGACCCATCTCGTGGTGCGCGGGAGCACCGCCCCTCCCCGCAGCTGAGCCGACGCCGCATGACGGCCTCTAATCCACCGCCCCTCGCGGAGTCAAGACCCGCGTGCGCGCCTTCCCGCGCGGGATCATCGACGGACGGAGGAGAGGAGTGGTGCTCATGGTTCTCGAAAGGCCCGCCCCGTCCGCGCGGAGGAGCGCGCTGCGCTCACGCACCATCCGGACCCTCCGCGAGCTGCCGCCACGCCGTCCCGAGCCGCCTGCGCCCGAAGACTCCGCCGTCCGGTGGGACCGAGTCGACATCGACCGGTACGAGGTGACCGTCCACGGCAGCACCGTCGGATTCATCGACGTCGCCGGCGCCGTCTTCGTGGTGCTGGCCGGAACCCGCTACGCCCGCGCGGTCGAGGTGCTGCAGACGCTCGACTTCGCCACCGCCGTCGCCAGGATCGCCCCGCACGACCCGCCCGCGCCCTAGCTCGGCGGCCCGCATCACCCGACGGGGACACCCGCCTGCACCGGCACGACGGCGACGTCGGGATGGAGCCTCCGGGTGTGATCGACGCGGCGCACCGCGCCCGTGAGGCGGGCCGTGTGCGAGAAGAAGAGGTCGCCGCTCGACCGCCCGACGCTGAGCACGACGTCGCCCGGCTCGACGATGCGGCGGCCGTCCCGGCCGGTGAACGAGGTGACATCGGCCGGCACGGTGAAGCGGATCTCGGCGGCGTCGCCCGCGGCGAGGTCGACGCGGGCGTACCCGACGAGGCGCTGGACCGGCCGCACGACCGAGGCCACCGGATCGTGCAGGTAGAGCTGCACGATCTCGGTACCGGTCCGTTCGCCCGCGTTCCGCACGCGCACCTGCAGCCGCACCTCGCCGTCGACGGGGACCTCCGCGACATCGCCCGCGAAGCCGTCCCACTCGAACCCCGCGTAGCCGAGGCCGTGACCGAAGGGGAACGCGGCCGTCGGATCGACGTTCGAGACGCCGCTGCGCTGCGCGAGAGGCGCCGCGAGGTAGGTGGTCGGCTGCGAGCCGGGCGTCGCCGGGATGCTGACGGGCAGCCGTCCACTCGGATTCACCCGCCCGCTCAGCACGCCGGCGACGGCCGGGCCCCCCTCTTCGCCGGGGAAGAACGCCTCGACCACCGCGGCCGACTCGGTCGTCGCCCGCCCCAGTGCGTAGGGGCGCCCCGCGAAGAGCACCAGGACGGCGGGCGTGCCGGTGTCGAGTATCGCATCGACCAGCTGCTGCTGCGCGCCGGGGAGCTCGAGCGACTCCGCATCGCACCCCTCACCGCTGGTGCCGCGGCCGAACAGCCCCGCCCGGTCGCCCAGCGCGAGCACGACGACATCCGACGCGGCGGCGGCTGCCGCGGCATCCGGGATCCCGTCCGTCTCCCCGCCGTCGACCGTCGTCCCGGCGACATGCGTGATCGCCGAGGCCGGGAACTCCTCGCGCAGCGCGTCGAGGAGGGTGGGGATGCGGATGCCGAGGTCGACTCCCGGATGCTGCGACACGACGTGCGCCGGGAACGAATAGCACCCGAGCATCGCGTACGGGTCGTCGGCGTTGGGGCCGACGACCGCGATCGACGCCGGCGCTCCGAGTGGCAGCGTGCCGTCGTTGCGGACGAGAACGATGCCCGCCTCGGCCAGCCGGGCGGCGAGCGCGCGGTTGCGGGGCGGGTCGAGGTCGACGCTGCCGCGGAGTGAATCCAGGTCGGCCAGGTCCTTCCCGGCGAGCGTGGTGGGAACGGCGGACCACTCCGGCTCGAGAAGGCCCAGCTGCTCCTTCTGCGCGAGCACCCGGCGCAGCGCGGTGTCGATCAGTCCCGCGTCCACGATCCCCTCGCTCACGGCACGCCGCAGCGGTTCGCCGAAGGTCTTGATGGTCGGAAGCTCGACGTCGATTCCCGCCTCGAGCGCCTGGGCCGCGGCATCCGCCCACGTCTCCGCCGTGCCGTGCAGGAGCTTGAGGAACGCGATCGCGAAGTAGTCGGCGACGACCGTGCCCTCGAAGCCCCACTCCTCGCGGAGCAGCCCCGTGAGCAGAGCCCGGTCTCCCGCGGAAGGCACGCCGTCGACGTCGGTGTAGGAGTTCATGACGCTGCGGACGCCGCCCTCGCGCACCGCCATCTCGAACGGCGGCAGCAGCACATCGGCGAGTTCGCGCGGGCCGATCGACACCGGGGCGAGATTGCGGCCGGCCTTCGACGAGGAGTAGCCCACGAAGTGCTTGAGCGTCGCGACGATGCCCGACGACTCGAGACCGCGGACGTACGCGGTGCCGACGGTCGCGACGAGGTACGGATCTTCGCCGATGGTCTCCTCCACGCGGCCCCAGCGCGCGTCGCGCACGACGTCGAGCACCGGCGCGAGGCCCTGGTGCACGCCGACGGAGCGCATGTCGTCGCCGATCCGCCGCGCCATCTCCTCGACGAGCGCGGGGTCGAACGTGGCGCCCCACGACAACGGCACCGGGTACGCGGTCGCGCCCCACGCCGCGAAGCCCGCGAGGCACTCCTCGTGCGCGAGCGCCGGAATGCCGAATCGGGATGCCGCGCGAATGCGCTCCTGCGTGCGGGCGAGGGATGCCGCGCCCATCGCGGCGTCGATCGGCTTCGTGCCGAACGGGCGCGTGAGTTGCCCGAGTCCCTGCGGCACGAGCGCGTCGAGGTCGACGGCGTCGTCGAGGTCGTGCTGGTGCGGCGCGACGTCGCCGCCCTCGTCGGAGGCGCCGACCCAGACGCCGTACAGCTGTGCGATCTTCTCCTCGAGCGTCATCCGGGCGATGAGGTCCTCGACGCGTGCCGATGCGGTCATCCCTTCACCGCCCCCGTGAGGCCGCCGACGATCTGCTTCTGCATGGCGAGGAAGAACACGAGCGCGGGGATCATCGCCAGCGACGTGTACGCGAGCACGGCACCGGTGTCCTGCGAGTACTGCGACGAGAACTGCGTCACCCCCAGCGGCAGCGGCCAGAACTCCTGCGGCAGCGTGCCGGTGCTGATCACGAGCAGCGGAAGCAGGTAGCCGTTCCAGCTGCCGACGAACGCGAGGATCCCGACCGTCACCAGTCCGGGTTTGGACAGCGGCAGCAGGATGCGCCAGAAGAACCCGATCCGGGTCGCGCCGTCGATCACGGCTGCCTCCTCGAGTTCGTCGGGGATCGCCCGAAGGAACGGGACGAGGATGATGATGGTCGTCGGCAGCGCGAAGGCGATTCCCGGGATGATGACGCCGAGGTAGGTGCCGTGCAGTCCCATCGTCCGCAGCATGAGCGTGAGCGGCAGCGCGGCGACCGTCAGCGGGAACATGAGGCCGGCGGCGAAGAGGGTGTAGAGCCCCTCGCGTCCGCGGAAGCTGTAGCGGGCGATCACGAACGCCGCCATGATCCCGGCGATGACGACGCCGGCGGTGGTCGCGACGGCCAGGAGCGTGCTCGCGAGCACGTTGCCCCAGAATCGGGGGGCGCCGAGCACGGCGGCCCAGTTCTGCATCGTCCAGGGGTCGGGCATGCCGGCCGGGTTCGCGTTCAGGTCGGCCGTCGTGCGGAAGCCGCCGATGAAGACGTACAGGACGGGGCCGACGGCGACGGCGACGATGACGAGAGCGACCAGGTAGACGAACGGCTGCCCCCAGTCGAAGCGGCGCCCGGCGGGCTCGGCCGCGCGGGGCGATCCGGTCACGATCGTGGTGGTGGCGGACATGTCAGCGGACTCCACTGGTCAGGGCGCCCCGCAGGTCACGACGCAGCGCGAGGCGCTGGTAGACGAGGGCGACCACGAGCGAGATGAGGAAGAGGATGACGGCGATGGCGCTGCCGTAGCCGGGCTGCCCGGCGAACTGGCCCTGCTGCACCATGTAGGTCGCCATGGTCTCGGTGGCCATGCCGCGCACGGTCGGCGCGACGGTGACCCACACCATGTCGAACACCTGCAGCGAACCGATGATGGACAGGAAGGCCCAGATGCGGATGGTCGGCCCGAGGAGCGGGATCGTGATGTGGCGCTGGATCTGCCACCACGAAGCCCCGTCGAGCTGGGCGGCCTCGCCGAGCTCGTCCGGCACGCCCTGCAGACCGGCGAGGAACAGCAGGATCGCGAAGCCGATGTACTTCCACGTCAGGATGAAGAAGATCGTCCACAGCGCGATGTCCGGGTCGGCGAGCCAGTTGCGGGTGAGGGCGCCGAGACCGACGGCTTCGAGCATCGCGTTCACGGCGCCGTTGGGCTGCAGCAGCAGCTTCCACGACAGACCCGCGATGACCTCGGCGAGCACGTACGGGACGAAGATGAGCAGCCGGAGGGCGCCACGCCCGCGGAGCGGGCGGTTGAGGAGCAGGGCGACGCCGATCGCGATGGGCCCCTGGATGAGCAGTGACATCACGACGATGAAGAAGTTGTTGCCGATCGCTCGCAGGAACTCCGGGGTCGTCAGCGCCCGCACGTAGTTGTCGAAGCCGACGAAGCGCTCGGGGTCGGCCAGATCGTCCCACTGGAACGCGGCCGGGAGGTTGTAGAAGCTGTAGACCGCCGCGAGGATCACGGGCACGATCACGAACCCGAGGAACAGCACGAGGGCGGGTGCGACGAAGAGCAGGATCTCGACGCGCTTGCGTCCTTCGCGACGGCGGGTCTCGCGCGCGGCCGGGGTGGGGCCCGGGCCCGCGGTGACCGCGGGCCCGGGCGTGAGGAGAGCAGTCATGTCAGAGCGTGCCTGCGGCGTCTTCCATCTTGGTGACGACGTCCTCGGGCGTGCCGTTGCCGCCGAAGAGGTTGACGATGCCCTCATTCATGGCATTGCCGACCGTCGTGCCGTAGGCGGTGTCGAGCCACAGCTGCACGAAGGACGAGGCCGCGAGGCCCTCGGCGACCATCTTGAGGTTGGGGTCCTCGAGTGCGCTCTGCGCCTCGGCCACGGTGGGGATGCCCGAACCGCTGGCGGCGAACGTGGCCTGGACCTCGGGGCTCATGATGTAGGCGAGGAGCTCGGCGCACTCCGGGGGCGCCTCGGCGGAGCATCCGAATCCGTCCCCGCCGCCGAGCGCGGCGGTCGGGTCTCCGTCCGAGCCCTCGATCGCGGGGAACGGGAACCAGCCGAGGAACTCGGGGATCTCCTGGTCGGGGGTGAGGCCGCCGATGACACCGGCGTTCCAGTGGCCCATCAGCTCCATGGCCGCCTGCCCGTTGGCGACGAGACCGGCCGAGCTGCCCGCACCGGTCTGGGCCGGCGTTCCGAGGTAGCCCTCCTGGAACGGCTCGATCGCGAGGAAGTCCTGCAGCTGCTCACCGGCTTCGACGAAGCACTCGTCCGAGAAGTCGTACTCGCTCTCGGCGGCCTGCAGCGCCTCGGGAGAGCAGGAGTGGAGGGCGAACTGGTACCACCAGTGCGCGGCCGGCCACTTGTCGCCCGCGCCGACGGCGATCGGCGTGATGCCGGCGTCGCGCAGCTCGCCCACGACATCGATGAGCTCGTCGAGGGTGGTCGGCACCTCGACGCCGGCCTCTTCGAAGAGCTCGGTGTTGTACCAGAACCCCTCGATGCCGAACGTGAAGGGGACGCCGTAGGTGGCCCCGCCGACCTGCCAGGGGTTGACCGTCGCGCCGACCGCCTCGATCGTGTCGGGGATCGCCTCGTCGAGCTCCATGAGGTACCCGTTCTCGACCTGGTCGCGCAGCTCGCCACCCGGCCACACCTGGAACAGGTCCGGCGGGTCGCCCGCGGCCAGGGCGTTGGGGATCAGGGTGCGCTGCAGCTCCTCGTTCTGGTAGCCGGTCTGCTCGACCGTGACACCGGGGTTGGCGGCCTCGAACTCGGCGGCGACCTCCTCCCAGACGGCGGGCATCGGTCCCGAGGTGGCGTTGTGCCACCAGGTGATGGTGACGTTCTCGCCGTCGCCCTCGCCCTCGCCCCCGTCGGTGCCGGAGCCGGCGCAGCCGGCGAGCGCACCCATGACGAGGGCGGTCGCGGCGAGTCCTGCGGCGATCCGCGTCCTGCTGCGTGTGTTCATCCTCGAACCTCTCGAAAGTTTCGACTGCTTCGTCGAAAGTGATGTGGACGGTGCAAGAGTATGTCGCCCGACATTTCGAGTCAAGAGCAACAAATCCGGGGCGGATGCCTCGCCCGGCCGTACAGTGGGGGCGTGAACGATCAGGCCGCCTCCGCCGAGGGCGTGCGCCAGCGCAATCTGGCTCGGCTTCTTCGGCTGGTGCATCGCGAGGGCCCTCTGTCGCGCGCGGCCCTCACCGAGGCGACGGGCCTCAACCGCTCGACGATCGCCGACCTCGTGTCGGAACTCGCCCGTTTCGGCCTGGTCGAAGAGCGTGCGCCCGACCCGTCCCGAAGGGTGGGCCGGCCGTCCCCCGTCGTCGCGATCGCTCCCGGCGTCATCGCGATCGCGGTCAATCCCGAAGTCGACGCGCTGACCCTCGCCGCGGTCGGCCTCGACCGCGAGCTCGTCCTGCGCGAGCGGATCGACATCGACCACCTGCTCACGCCCGACGAGACCGCGACCCTGGTGGCGGAGCGGATCGGCGAGTGGCGCGCCGGGCCGCTCACCGGCGCGCGCATCGTCGCAGTCGGGCTCGCGGTCCCCGGACTGGTGCGGGCCGCCGACGGCCTCGTACGGAACGCCCCCCACCTGCTGTGGACAGACGCGCCGGTGCGCGACCTGGTCGCCGCGGCGACGGGGCTGCCCACCGTGGTCGGCAACGACGCGAGCCTCGGCGCACTCGCCGAGCACCTCTACGGGGCGGCGCGCGGCATCGATCACGTCGTCTACCTCAACGGCGGGGCGAGCGGCATCGGCGGCGGCCTCATCGTGCACGGGATGCCGGTGGCCGGCGCCGGGGGCTATGCCGGCGAATTCGGCCAGAACCGCCCGGGAATCCAGTCCGAGTCGGACCGGCGGGCCGACGGCGGCGTGCTCGAGGACGAGGTGAGCCGCGCGCTCCTCCTCGACGCCGTCGGACTCGGAGCCGCCGACGAGCCGACGCTGGCCGAGGCACTCGCCGCGTCGGCAGAACCCGCGGTGACCGCCGAGGTCGCGCGGCAGCGAGGCATCCTCTCCACAGCTCTGGCCAACGCCGTGAACGTGCTCAATCCGTCCGTCGTCGTGCTGGGCGGGTTCCTGGCGACGCTCGCGTCGATCGATCTCGCCGGGCTCACCGCTGCCGTCGGCGCGCAGGCGATGCCCTCGAACATGGAGGGGCTCGACATCCGCGTCGCCTCCCTCGCCGAGGACCGCCTGCTCATCGGCGCCGCCGAGGCGGCGTTCAAGCGACTGCTCGCCGATCCGACCGGCCCCGCCGCCTGACCGTTACACCGCCCTATCCGCGGGGTCAAGCGGGGTGAGGGATGCCCCGACCCGGCGCACGCTGGACGCAGGAGGTCCTTCTCATGAGCGATCCGAACACGTTCCCCGGCGGCCCCGGAGCACCTGGCGACCCCGGGATCCCCGGCGACCCGACGACCGAGCCCGGCACGGTGCCGGGCAGGCCGGAGCCCGCGATCCCCGCCGAGGACCCCTCGCCGTTCCCCGCCGAGCCCAACCCGCCCACGCCCGACGAGCCGCTCGCGCCGCATCCGGAGGAGCCGACGTTCCCCTCGCCGACCGAGCCGTCCACGCCCGAGCCCCCGGCCCCGACGCCCGACCCGACGACGCCCGCGCCGTCGTCGCCCATGCCGGACGCGCAGTACTGAGCGCGGCCCGAGGCGGCGGCGGACGGTCCGCCGCATCCGCCGGGCGAACCGGACGAACCGTCATGGCCGCCGCGCGTGCGCGCGGGTATCGTCGGGGAAAAGCCCGACGGAAGGCAGTTCCATGTCCACCACCGCGCAATCCGTGACCCGACGCCCCGCTCGCAGCGAGGCCGAACTGCAGCAGATGGCGAAGGACCACCTCTGGATGCACTTCGCCCGCCAGTCGGTGATGACCGAGGGGCCTGGAGTCCCGATCATCGTCAAGGGCGAGGGCCACCACATCTGGGACTCGCAGGGCAAGCGCTACATCGACGGCCTCGCCGGACTCTTCGTCGTCGCCGCCGGCCACGGCCGCAAGCGCCTGGCCGAGGTCGCCGCCAAGCAGGCCGAGGAGCTGGCGTTCTTCCCGATCTGGTCGTATGCGCACCCGGCGGCCATCGAGCTCGCCGACCGCATCGCCGGCTACGCGCCGGGCGACCTCAACAAGGTCTTCTTCTCGACGGGCGGCGGAGAGGCCGTCGAGACGGCGTTCAAACTCGCCAAGTACTACTGGAAGCTTCAGGGCAAGCCCACCAAGCACAAGGTGATCTCGCGCTCGGTCGCGTACCACGGCACACCGTCGGGCGCGCTCGCGATCACCGGCATCCCGGCGATGAAGTCGATGTTCGAGCCGCTCACGCCGGGCGGCTTCCGCGTGCCGAACACGAACTTCTACCGCGCCGAAGACATGGGGGCGCCCACCGGCAGCCTCGAGGAGTTCGGCGTGTGGGCGGCGGACCGCATCGAGGAGATGATCCAGTTCGAGGGCCCCGACACGGTCGCGGCCGTCTTCCTCGAGCCGGTGCAGAACTCCGGCGGCTGCTTCCCGCCGCCTCCGGGCTACTTCCAGCGCGTGCGCGAGATCTGCGACAAGTACGACGTGCTGCTCGTATCGGACGAGGTCATCTGCGCGTTCGGGCGCATCGGCCACATGTTCGCGTGCGACGCCTACGGCTACCAGCCCGACATGATCACGTTCGCCAAGGCGGTCACGAGCGGCTACTCGCCGCTGGGCGGCACCGTCATCAGCGACCGCATCTACGAGCCGTTCGCCCACGGCGACCGCGCGTTCTACCACGGCTACACGTTCGGCGGCCACCCGGTCTCCAGCGCCGTCGCGCTCGAGAACCTCGACATCTTCGAAGACGAGGGACTGCTCGAGAACGTGCGCGAGAACTCGCCGCTCTTCCGGTCGTCGCTCGAGCAGCTGAAGGACCTGCCGATTGTCGGCGATGTGCGCGGAGACGGGTACTTCTTCGGCATCGAGCTCGTCAAGGACAAGGCGACGAAGGAGACCTTCGACGACGACGAGTCCGAGCGACTCCTGCGCGGGTTCCTCTCGAAGGCGCTCTTCGACGCGGGACTCTACTGCCGCGCCGACGACCGCGGCGACCCGGTCATCCAGCTGGCACCGCCGCTCACCATCGGACCGGCGGAGTTCACCGAGATCGAGCAGATCCTGCGCTCCGTGCTGACGGAGGCCTGGACCAGGCTCTGAGTCTCCCTGAGACTCAGGAAGACGCCCGTCGGGAATTCCCGGCGGGCGTCTTCGCGTTCACCCCCGGCATGACCACAGTGGGAATCATCGGAGCAGGACACGTCGGATCGACCCTCGCGCGCGGCCTGGTGGACCGCGGGTACGACGTCGTGATCAGCAACTCGCGCGGTCCCGAGACGCTGACGGCGCTCGTCGCCGAGCTGGGTGCGCGCGCCACGGCCGGGACGGTGACGGATGCCGCGGCATCCGGCGACGTCGTCATCGTGACCGTGCCGCTCAAGGCCTACCAGGACGTGCCCGTCGAGCCTCTCGCCGGCAAGATCGTCCTCGACACGAACAACTACTACTGGGAGCGCGACGGCCGCATCGCCGAGCTCGACGAGAAGCGCGCGACGACGACGGGGCTCCTGCAGGAGCACCTGCCCGAGTCGAAGGTGGCGAAGGCGTTCAACCACATCATGTCGGGCGACATCCTGACGACCGGTGCGCCCGCCGGCACCGAGGGACGCCGCGCGCTCGCGACGGCCAGCGACCACGCGGATGCCTCGGCCTTCGTCGCTGAGCTCTACGACCAGTTCGGCTTCGACACCGTCGACATCGGGCCGGTGGACGAGAGCTGGCGCGTGGAGCGCGACCAGCCGGCCTACGTCGTGGCGCAGACGAAGTCCGAGCTCGAGGCGAACCTCGCGCGCGCGACTCGCTGATCAGGACGCGTTTCGTCTCGTCGCTTCGCTCCCCGCTCAGCGACCCGGGCAGCCTGCCGGCACCGCCGAACTCCTGCGCGGCGCCCGCCGAGGCTTCGTCGGCTCATCCGTGAGCCGTCGGCTCGACAGATGAGCCGACCTCCCGCAGATGAGCCGGGCAACACCCCGCCCGGCCGCTGGGCGGGCGAAGCGAGACGAATCGCGTCAGAGGGTGGCGGCGAACGGATCGAAGTCGGCGGGCAGCGAGCCGACCTCATCGACCGTGCTCTCGACCGGCACGAAGGACCGGCTCTCGACCGACTCCTCGATCGAGAGCAGCGTGTCGAGCACGTGGTAGCCGAATCGCCCCGTCGCCACGTGCGGGCGTCCGGCGCGGATCGACCGGGCCATGTCGAGCACTCCCAGTCCGCGCCCGGCGAGAACGCCTTCCTGCGGCACGTCCCGCACCTCCTGCACGACGGGCGCGGGCGGAACCACGGCCTCCTTCAGCGGACGCGTGATCGTGATCGCTCCCCCGAACGTGTTCGGGTCGGGGATGACGAGTGTTCCCTCGGTGCCGCTGATCTCGACGACGCCGTGCCGCAGGAGCGGGGAGTCGGTGCTGTAGAGGCTCTGCGCCTGGCCGCCCTCCTCGAACTGGACCAGAGCAGACACCGTCGAGGGGATCTCGACCGGGAACTGCTCGCCCGCCTGCGGCCCGACCTGCACTGCGCGAGACTCGGATCCCTTGAGGCCGAGCGCGGCGACGGCGGCGACCGGCCCGAACACGTGAATGAGTGCCGAGACGTAGTACGGCCCCATGTCGAGCAGTGGTCCGCCGCCGACGGCGTAGAGGAAGGCGGGGTTCGGGTGGAAGATCTCCGGTCCCTGCCACTGGAACGTCGTCTGCGCGAACAGCGGGCGTCCGATGTCGCCGCGCGCGATCGCGCGCTTGGCGGTCTGGACCCCCGGCCCGAGAACGGTGTCGGGCGCGACGCCGACACGCAGGCCCGCGGCATCCGCCTTCTCGAGCATCCCGAGCGAGGACGCGCGATCGACGCCGATGGGCTTCTCCGTCCACACGTGCTTGCCCGCCGCGATGATCGCCTCGGACACCTCCACGTGGACGGCCGGGATCGTGAGGTTCACCACGATCTCGATGTCGGGGTCGCCGAGGACGACGTCGACGCCGCCGGACCGCGGGACGCCGTACTTCTCGGCCTGCTCGCGCGCGCGGTCCTCGAGGACGTCGCCGATCGCGAGCACGTTCACGTCGGGGAACCGCGTGAGGCTCGTGAGGTACTGGTCGCTGATGTTTCCGGCGCCGATGAGGCCGACGCCGACCGGGGCCGCCATCAGCGGGCCGCCCGCTCGTCGAGGAACCGGCGGCTCTGCTCGATCCCGTCCCACAGATCGCCCGCATAGGCGTCGAACTCCACGATGGCGTATTCGAGGGCGGATGCCGCGTCCAGCGCCGCTTCGAGGGGAACGTTCCCGTTTCCGGCAGGCACCTGATCGGCGGGCGGATAGGCCGTGATCGCCTCGGCGTCGAGCGTGCCGTCCTTCACGTGAACCGCGATGACGCGGGCGCCGAGACGCTCGAGCAGCGCAGCCGAGTCGACTCCGGCGCGCGCCGCCCAGTAGAGGTCGACCTCGAGCACGACGCGCGGGTCGAGGAGGTCCGCGAGCAGCTCGAGCCCGTTCACCCCGTCGAACCGGGCCTCGAGCTCGTGCGCGTGGTTGTGGTAGCCGACGCGCAGGCCCCGACCGGCCGCGCGCTCGGCGGCGGCGTTGAGCAGGCGGGCGGTCTCCTCGATCTGCTCACGCGTCTCCCAGCGGGCCGGCTCGGTGTACGGGTCGATCACGGTGCCCATGCCGAGGATCTCGGCGGCGTCGAAGACCTCGTCGTGGGTCGCCACCGGCACCTGGGTGCCGCTGCCGTCGGGATTCACGAACGAGGTCGAGGCGAGGAAGGCGTGGCCGGTCGGTGCCGTCAGGCCGTGCGCCGAGAGGGCGGCGGCGAGGGGCTCGGCCCGGCGCACGAAGTCGTACGGTTCGACGGCGGTGAAGCCGCGGCGGGCGACCTCGGCGAGCGTGCCGTCGAGGTCGGACTCGAGAGCGTCCTTCACGGTGAACAGCTGAACGGATGTGAGTGCCGACATGGAACCTCTCCTCGGCGGTCGACGATGACGTGCACCCGGCGGGCGCATTCCAGCAAGCTAGCACAAAACCTCCACTCGGAGGTTTTTGTTCGGCTAGGATCTCACCATGCCCGACGACGCGTCCCCCTCCCCCGAGGACGACAGCGCGCCGCGAACCCGCGGGCCGTACGCCAAGGGGCTCGCGCGTCGCAGACAGATCCTCGATCGCGCGATCGACGTGTTCGCGCGCCGGGGCTCGGCCGGTACCAGTCTGCGGTCGATCGCTCAGGAGCTCGGCGTCTCGCACGCGGCCCTCACGCACTACTTCACCTCTCGCGAGGACCTGCTCGTGGAGGTGTACAAGGAGGCCGAGCGGCAGCAGGGCGAGGAGCATCCGCACAGCATCGATGCGTCGCCCGTCGACATCATGACGGAGTCGGCTCGGCGCAATCACGCCGTCCCCGGTCTCGTGCAGCTGTACTCGACCCTCGTCGCGGCGGCACTCGAGGACGGGCATCCCCACGCGACGCGGTTCGCGACGGACCGCTTCGCCCGCGTGCGCGCCGACCTCGTCGATCGGGTGCGACGTGGTCAGGCCGCCGGACGGCTGCGCGCCGACGTCGACCCGGACGCCGTGGCGTCGCTCGTCATCGCGGCGTCCGACGGCCTCCAGGCGCAATGGATGCTCGACGAGTCCGTCCCCCAGAGCGAGGCGCTCGACCTGCTGGCGCGCCTTCTCGCACCGCACGACCCCTTGACCGCGCCCGAGGGTTAGGCTGAGCCCCGTGGGGACCATCTACTACGGAGGGTCGGGCACGCCGATCCACATCGAGGACCGCGCACTGGCGCATCTCAAGGTCGTGATCGCGACGAAGCTCCGCCGCGATGAGAGCTTCACCGTCTCCTGGCGGCACCCCGACGACCAGGCTCGCGGTCGCAGCACCATCTGGCTGCATCCGTCCATCCCGCTGCGTTTCGTGTTCGACGACCCGGAGCCCACCGAGCTCAGCCGCGAGTGGATCGAAGACCTCGCCAACTCGGCGAACTCCTCGGGCGGGATCACCCTGGTCGCCGAGCACTTCGACACCGGGCCGGTGCCGGTGGTCGGCGACGGCGCCGAAGCCGACTTCTCCCTCGGCAGCGTCGAGGTCGAGAGTCTCGAGGTCGACCGGCTGACGGTCGCCGGCGAGGACGTCACGGCGAAGGACATCCCGACGACCGACTGAACCGGATCGTCGAGCTGGCCGGACCGGGACACTCCGCTCCCTCCGGCGCGTGGTCAACCGGCGTGCGCAGCCTCGGCGGAGGGCTCTTCGGCAGGCTCGGGGAGGATCGTCAGTCCTGCCGGCCCGCTCGCAGCCTGCATCAGCTCTTCCACCCAGAGCCGGTTGATGCGCGGCATCCGGCTTCCGAAGAAGTGGAACTGCAACGGCACCGACGGGTGGATCCAGAAGCTGCGGCGCCCGCTGCCGTCTCCGACCTCGACGTCGAACATGAAGGGCTCGGAACGGCGCAGCTTGTTCATGACGACGATGCGAAGGTGCGCCAGCGTGCGATCGTCGATGTCGACGGCATTCGCGGACGTGTCGTAGATGAACCGGCCCATGCGAGGAGCATAGGCCCGATGCCACCGCGGTGCGAACGACGCGTGGAGCGGGAGCACCCGTTCGCCCGAGGACAGCCCGCGATCAGATCGATGAGCGCTGGAGAGACGATCCCCCGGTCAGCCCCGAAAGGTCGAGAGGCCGGCGACGTCGTACGCCAGCTCGACCGCCTCGAAGATCGCGGCGTCGATCGTGCGGGGGGCGTAGGCGTCACCGATCGTCACCACGCGCGGAGCGGCTCCGTCGAGACCTGGGAGTCCCACCGCCGAGCGGGGCTCGGCGGCCACGATGGCATCCAGGTCCTCGAACCGCATCGATTCGCCCGTGAGGGTGTCGCTCGCCACGATGAATCCGCGACCTGCGGCCTCGACGAGCTGCGACGGGCGACGCCGGAACCCGCCGTGCGCCGCCAGCCGCTCCAGCAGGAGCGGACGGTCGTACCCGGCGCCGACATGGGGGAACGCCGTCTCGAACGGCGTCACCAGCTCGAGCTCCGACACAGCCCCGAGGAGCGTCAGCACGACGCCGGCAGCATAGGCCGTGCCGTCCGCATCGACGACGGCGATGCGGTTGCCGAGACGCGAGGGATCGGCGAGCGCCGCGAACGCGTCGACCGTGACGCCGGCCTCCGGAGCGACGCGGTAGGCGCCGCCGAGCGCGAGCGACGTCGTCGCCGGTGCGACCGCACCGGTCGCGACCACGATCCCGTCCGCGCCGACCGCGTGGAGCAGCTCGGCGTCTGCGGCCACACCCAGGCGCACGTGCACCCCCGCCGCATCGAGGTCGCGCACCAGGTCGTCCACGAGCAGCCCGATGCTTTCCCGGCCGGGAACGCGGCGTGCGAGCCGCAGCTGCCCGCCGAGCCCCGACGTGCGCTCGAGGAGCGTGACCTCGTGACCGTCGGTCGCCAGCTCCACCGCGGCGCGCATGCCCGCCGGCCCGCCGCCGACGACGACCCAGCGCTGCGGTGAGGCGGCGCGCGGGCGCTCGCCGCGCTCGCGCTCCCGCCCGGCGAGCGGGTTGACGGTGCACGACATCGGCAGTCCGCGGCTCCCGCGGCCGAGGCATCCCTGATTCAGGCGGATGCAGTGACGGATGCCTCGTCCCTGCGCGGAGGCTTCGCCGAGCAGCTTCCGGCCGAGGTCGGGGTCGGCGATCTGCGCACGCGTAAGGGCCACCATGTCGGCGAGGCCGGACGCGACGACCTCTTCGGCCTCCTCGACCGAGCGGGCGGCGCCGACACCGAAGACCGGCACCTCGGGGTTCGCCGCCTTCACCGCGGCGACGTCGTCACGCAGCCAGGCATACGGCATCGGAGACGACGGGAAGACGTAGTGGACGTTGTGATAGCCGCCGGCGGCGAGGTCGAGGAAGTCGATGCGCACCTCTTCGCGGAGCCGCGCGATCACCTCGCGCATCGCGGGGCCGTCGAGTCCGTCGGGGTGGAACTCGTTCGCGACGATCCGGATGCCGACGGTGTAGTCGTCGCCCACGCGACGGCGCACCGCGCGGAGCACCTCGCGCGGGAAGCGGGTTCGGCCGTCCAGATCGCCGCCGTACTCGTCGGTCCGGGCGTTGTAGAGCGGGGAGAGGAACTGGTGCAGCAGGTAGCCGTGCGCCATGTGGATCTCGACCCCGTCGAAGCCGCCCTCGCGCGCATTCGCGGCCGAGACCGCCCAGCCGTCGACGAGCGCGGCGATGTCATCGCGGTCCATCGCACGGGTCGCATGGGCGGTCGACGGCGACAGTATGCGCGAAGGGGCATACACGGTGCCGGGGCCGTCCGGCCGGTCGGGCTGAGCCTGGGCGCCGTGATGGTTGAGCTGCACGAAGACGCGGGCGCCGGCATCCCGGATCGCATCGGTCATGCGCCTGCTCGCGGCCACCGACTCGGGCCGGAAGGCATCCTGGAAACCGCGGATCGACCCCGACGGGTGCACGAAGTGATTGCCCGCGATGAAGAGGCCGCAGCCACCCTCGGCGCGCCGAACGTAGTACGCCGTCTCACGCTCGGACTCGACCCGGTCGGAGTACTGCTTGGAGTGCGCCGTCTGCATGATCCGGTTCGGCACGGTGGTCGCGCCGATGCGCAGGGGCGCGGCGAGCGCGGACCCCGGACGGTTCCGAGAAGGCGACGGGATGCCGGGACTCGCGCTCATCCTCCGAGACTACGTCGCTCCGGGCCGCCGGTCAGAGGGCCGCGAGCGCGCGGTCGAGGTCGCCGATGAGGTCGGCGACGCTCTCGATGCCCACCGACAGCCGCACGAGCTCCTCGGGGACCGCGAGATCGGTGCCGCGCACCGAAGCATGCGTCATCTCGTCGGGGTAGTTCATGAGCGACTCGACCCCGCCCAGCGACTCCGCCAGCTGGAAGATCCGAGTGGACTCCGCGAAACGGCGAGCGGATGCGGCGTCGGCGAGCTCCGCAGAGACGATGCCGCCGAAGCCGCTCATCTGCTGCGCGGCCAGCGCGTGCCCGGGGTGCGAAGCGAGCCCCGGGTAGTGCACGCGGGCGATCCTGGGGTGCGCGTCGAGGAACTCCGCGACGGCCTGCGCGTTCTCGCTGTGGCGCTGCATGCGGATCGCCAGCGTCTTCACTCCGCGCGTGGTGAGCCACGCGTCCATCGGACCCGACACGGCGCCCACCGCGAACTGGAGGAACTTCAGCTGCTGGTGCAGGGCATCGTCGTTCAGCACGAGCGCACCGCCGACGACGTCGGAGTGGCCGCCGAGGTACTTCGTCGTCGAGTGGACCACGACGTCGGCGCCCAGCGCGAGCGGCTGCTGCAGCGCCGGCGACGCGAACGTGTTGTCCACGACGACGAGCGCGCCTGCGGCGTGGCCGAGCCGCGCCAGACCGGCCACATCGGTGATGTGCAGCAGGGGGTTGCTCGGCGTCTCGACCCACACGATCTTCGCGGGACGCTCGCGCAGCGCCGCTTCGACGGCCCCGAGGTCGCGCATGTCGACGACACGCACCTTCACGCCCCATGGGCCGAGGACGCGCGCGATGAGCCGGTAGGTGCCGCCGTACGCGTCGTTGCCGAGGAGCACCTCGTCGCCGGGCTGGAGCGCCGCGCGCAGCAGCGCGTCCTCGGCGGCGAGGCCGGACGAGAACGAGAGGCCGTGCGTGGCACCCTCGAGCGCGGCGAGCTGGGTCTCGAGGGCCGTGCGCGTGGGGTTGCCGCTGCGGCCGTACTCGTAGCCGTTGTGGAGTCCGCCGATGCCGTCCTGCACGAAGGTCGTCGAGAAGTGCAGGGGCGGGATCACCGCCCCCGTCGTCGGGTCGAAGACCTGACCGGCGTGCACGGCACGCGTCTCGAAGCCGCGGGGGGCGGTGGGGTCGCTCATGCAGGGTGTCCTTCGGGTCGGTCGGAAGCGTGCGGGGCGTCGACGTCGAATCCGCGGGAGCGCATCCACTCGTCGTCGTAGATCTTCGAGAGGTAGCCGCGGCCGTGGTCGGGAAGCAGCACCACCACGACGGCATCGGCGGGCAGGTCACGGGCGACGCGAAGCGCTCCGACGGCGGCCATGCCGCTGGATCCGCCGACGAGGAGGCCCTCCTCGCGCGCAAGGCGGCGGGTCATCGCGAAGGCCTCGGCGTCGTCCACCCGCTCGTACGCGTGCACGACGGTCGGATCGAACGTCTCCGGCCAGAAATCCTCGCCGACCCCTTCGACGAGATAGCTGTGCACCGGGCCTCCCGAGTACAGGGAGCCCGCGGGGTCGACCCCCACGATGCGGACGCTGTCGCCGGACGCCTCGCGCAGGAAGCGGCCGGTGCCGGTGATGGTGCCGCCGGTGCCGATCCCGGCGACGAAGTGCGTGACCCGTCCGTCGGTATCGCGCCAGATCTCGGGACCCGTCGTCTCGTAGTGCCCGCGCGGACCGTTCTGGTTGGCGAACTGGTTCGGCTTGAACGCGCCGGGGATCTCTCGGGCGAGCCGGTCCGAGACGCTGTAGTACGAGCGCGGATCCTCCGGCGGCACGTTGG
The DNA here is from genome assembly GCF_012847295.1 of Microbacterium sp. MF43. GTDB lineage: Bacteria > Actinomycetota > Actinomycetes > Actinomycetales > Microbacteriaceae > Microbacterium. Next base: position 129,013 of record NZ_JABBDY010000001.1, on the reverse strand, counting down.
TGTCGGTCATGACGACCTCGGCGCCGTACGCCTTCAGGACCGCCACCTTCTCCCCCGCGAACTTGTCGGGCACGACGAAGATCATTCGGTATCCGCGCTGGAGGGCGAACAGGGCCAGCCCGACACCCGTGTTGCCGCTCGTGGGCTCGACGATCGTGCCGCCGGGCTTGAGGAGCCCGTCGCGCTCGGCCGCCTCGACGATGTTGCGGGCGATGCGATCCTTCGCCGAACTGCCGGGGTTGAAGTACTCCACCTTGGCGAGCACCGTCGCGGCGATGCCGTCGGTGACGCGGTTCAGGCGGACGAGGGGGGTGTTGCCGACGAGGTCGGCCACGCTTTCGGCGTAACGCACGGATGTGTCCTCGGTGTCGCCGCGCGGTGCGCGGGGTTGCTGTCGGGGTCGCGGAGGGATGCCGGAGGCACTCAGCGACAACAGCGACAGGTCAACACGTCGGAAAGTCTAGCCCGAGGCCGCCGCACCCGTCACGGACGATCTCCCCGCCCGCGCGTCACCCCCACGTCCGCCGCACGAGCAGCGCTCACTCCGGCGGGGCGGTGTCGGATGCCGCCTCTTTGCGCCGCGGGGCGAGGAAGAGGTTCGCGAGATAGCCCGTGAAGGTGCCGAAGATGCCCACGCCCGTGACGATCACCATGGTTCCGGCGAGCCGCCCGGCGTCGGTGACCGGGTACTGGTCGCCGTAGCCCACCGTCGAGATGGTGACGATGGTGTACCACAGCGCATCCGAGGCACTGGTGATATTGGCGCCGGGGGCGTACTGCTCCAGCCGCAGGATCAGCAGGCTGCCGAATTGCAGCACCAGGATGCCCAGGAGCAGCAGCACCAGCAGCGCGCTGTTCGCGCGGTCCCGCGTGATCGTGCTCCACACCGCGCGCGGGCCGACCTCCCGCAGGAGGCGGGTCACGCGGACGAGGCGGAAGGTGCGAAGGATCTTCGCCTGCGGGAACGGGAGGCTGGCGAGCAGGTCGGCCCAGCCGAAATGGCGGAAGAAGTACGCCGAGGCGGACGGCGCCGTGAAGATCCGGTACAGGAAGTCGCCTAAGAAGATCGCGCTGAAGAGCGCATTCATGACGTTGAGGATCTGCTGGAGCCCCGGATCTTTCACGAACGCGTAGACGAGGACGAGGTTGACGATCGAGATCACCGACAGGATGCCGATGAAGATCTCGTATCCGGTGTTCTTGAGCTCTGTGCGGGGTGCGGACATGGCGGGATTCTGGCACCCGCCCCGCCACCCGCGCGGGGTGATCTTGCGCGCTGCTCACGTCGTCAGCGGGTAGCGACGGCGCAGCAGGAGGCGCTGCGCCAGAGTCCACGTGACCGTGGTCGCCAGATAGAGCGCGGCGGCAAGCGGCACGAAGAGCGCGACGGCGGCCGTGGTGAACTGCAGGGCGCCCGCGACGCGCCCGACTCCGCCGGCACCCGGAGACGAGGCATCCGCTCCCGGCGCGATCGTCACGCGAAACGCGCGGCGGGTGATCTCGGCGACCGCGGCGATCGCAACGACAAGGCCACCGGACACCGCAAGCACCGGGATCGTCGCGGCGCCGGTCGCGAGGGCCGCGACGAGACTCGTCCCCAGGGGAACGCTCAGCAGCGACTGCGCGAGCAGCGTGTTCGGGTGGCCGGCGATCGTCCCGACGGCGAACAGCGCGTAGAGCAAGCCGAGCACCGGCGCCTGGGCGAGCATCGGAGCGCATCCGGCGAGCGGCGAGATCCCCTCGGTCGCATAGAGATCCATGGTCTCGCGGCGAAGGCGCTCCGGATCGGCGCGGTAGCGCCGCTGCAGAGCTCGAAGCCTCGGCGCCAGGCGACTTCGCGCCTGTTCGGCCTTGGCCTGTGCGATGCCCAGGGGCAGGAGCAGGGCGCGCACGACGAGGGTGACGAGGACGACGGATGCCGCAGCCGCCGCGTCGCCCGCGAGGGGGGTCAGCAGATCGGCTAGCCGCTCGAGTCCGGAGGAGGCCGCCTCCAGGAGGAAGGCGATGGGAGGAAAGGCGTAGAGGTCCATGGGGAGTCCGTTCGGTCGGTGAGCTGGTGGCGAAGCGGCCACCAGGGCACCGGGAACGCCGAGCAGCGCCCTCTCCCGGGCGGACGGCGAAACGGGCTCAGGCGGCCGGAACCGCCAGCCCCGGAGCTCGCGGACGCGAGTGCCCGGCGGCATCCGGGTGACTCTGCGCCGGCTGGACCGAGATGTCGATCGCGCGAAGCGGGTGCGGGGTGGAGCCGGCAGCGCCCAGCGCGACGTCGCGCAGGGCGACCGCGAGCACCAGCACCGCGACCGCCGCGAGGGCGAAGACCGCCACGGCGAGCGCGTCCGGCTCGCGGACGGCCGCACCGGCCAGGACCTCGAGGAGCGTGCGCAGAACGGCGTCGACCCACTCGCTCACGCAGTCCCCCTCTCGGTCGCGCTCACGCTAACACGGAGCCGTTCGGCCGTCATTCGGCGGCAGCCGGCGGCTCCCCGGCCTTCTCGCTGCGGCCGTGCTTGACGGCCATGGTGAGCAGGCGCACGCCGGCGCCCAGGAGGATCAGATTCAGGACCATCTGCACCGTGACGATCACCCGGGCGCTCTCGCCGACCGCCGTGATGTCGCCGAAACCGACCGTCGCGAAGACGGTCACCGTGAAGTACAGCGCATCCATGCGGCCGAGCTCGGCCGAGAAGGACGCGGGATCGTTGTGAGCCATGAGGAAGTACGTGGCGGCGAAGACGAGCAGATAGAGCGGCGCGATGACGGCCAGCGCTTCGATGGCGCGAATCCCCGGCTCTCCGGCCCGGATGATCGCGAGCACCTGCCAGACCGAGACCCCGATCAGGATCGCGGCCGCCACGAGAAGGGCGAGAGCGACCGAAAGCCCGTCGATCCAGTCGAGCGGGATCACGAAGTACAGCGTCACGAGGATGACGGCCGCGATGAGCGCGCGCAGGAGCCCCCACGCGACGAGCCGGCGTCGCTGCGCTCGGCTCAGTCGCTCGATCGGGGGTTCCGACACGGCTCCTCCTCCCCTCGGATTCCACGGTGGCCGCTCCGCGGCGCCCATGCATCACCCGCGCCGAGTGACTCGCTCCGGGTTTCTCCGGCCGCGGGCGGCAGTGGGATACTCGACGGGTGCCGCACCCCGCCCGCGGAGCACGACCATGAGCACCCCGCACCCCCACCGCGTCCCGCGCATCAGCGTCGTCGGCTCCGGTCGTGTCGGCCGTGCCGCCGCGTCGGCGTTGAGGGCGGCCGGCTACGAGGTGGCCGGGCCCGTCGGCCGGGGCGCGCCTGTCGCGCCCGCCGAGGTGATTCTCCTCGCCGTGCCGGACCGTGCGATCGCCGAGGTCGCCGCCGCCGTACGGTCCGACGGCGCCCTCGTCGGCCACACCTCCGGCGCGACCACCCTTGCCGAGGCGGGCGTCGACTTCGGCCTGCACCCGTTGCGCGCGTTCACGGGTGGTGAGGGCGCGGACGCCTTCCGAGGCGTCGGCTGCGCCGTGGCCGGCACGTCGCCCGAAGCGCTCGCCGTGGCCGCCGACCTGGCCCGTGCCGTGGGCGGTGAGCCCTTCGAGATCACGGACGCCCAGCGCGCCGGCTACCACGCCGCGGCTTCCATCGCCTCCAACTTCGCCGTGACGCTGGAAGCCGCCGCAGAACGGATGGCCGAGGCATCCGGTCTTCCTGCCGACTTCCGCAGGCACCTGGTTCCGCTCGTGCGCGGCACGGTCGAGAATTGGGCCGAGCATGGACCGCGCGCGGCGCTCACCGGACCCATCGTCCGCGGAGACGAGGCCACCGTCGCGCGTCAGCGTGAGGCGGTCGCGGCACACGCGCCCGAACTGCTCGCGCTGTTCGACGAACTGTGCGATCGCACCCGCGCACTCGCACGAACGGAGGAGTCCCCGGTATGAGAGTCGTCCGAACCGTCGCCGACGTGCGCCGCGCCGTGCGCGACGCGCGCGCTCGGGGAGCCTCGATCGGGCTCGTCCCGACGATGGGCGCCCTCCACGACGGCCATCTGTCGCTGGTGCGCGCGGCACGGGAGCGCAACGACCTCGTCGTCATGTCGCTCTTCGTGAACCCGACGCAGTTCGGGCCGAACGAAGACCTCGCAAGCTATCCGCGCGATGAGGGGCGCGATGCCCGCCTCGCGGAGGCGTCCGGGGTCGACGTGCTCTTCGCACCGGCCGTGGCCGAGGTGTACCCCGACGGCTTCGCGACCACGATCCACGTCGCCGGAATCACCGAAGTGCTGGACGGGGCGTCGCGCGGGCCCGGCCACTTCGACGGCGTCGCCACGGTCGTCACGAAGCTCTTCCAGATGGTCGCGCCCGATGACGCGTACTTCGGGCAGAAGGATGCCCAGCAGGTGCTCGTCATCCGTCGCCTCGTGCGCGACCTCGACATGCCCGTGCGCGTCGTCGCATGCCCGATCGTCCGCGAGGCGGACGGCCTGGCGATGAGCTCGCGCAACGTCTACCTGGACCCGGCCGCTCGCGCACAGGCGACCGCGCTGAACCGCGCGCTGGGGGCCGCCGAGCAGGCGGTGGCGGAGGGGCGGACGGATGCCTCGGCCGTCGTCGGCGCGGCATCCCAGGTCCTGGCCGCCGCCGGGATCGAACCCGAGTACCTGGAGCTGCGCTCCCCCGACGATCTGCGGGAGCTCGCCCGCGTGGACGGACCGGCCCTGCTGGCCGTCGCCGCGCGGGTCGGGGCGGCCCGGCTCATCGACAATCGCATCCTGGAGGCCGCACCATGAGCGCTGGAACCCGCACCCCCGACGCTCCCGCCGAGCGTCCGCGCATGACGTTCGCGAGGCTGGCAGCCCAGAAGGCGAACGCCGAGCCGATCGTCATGGTGACCGCCTACGACTACCCGAGTGCGCAGATCGCCGAAGCGGCGGGCGTCGACATGGTGCTGGTCGGCGACTCGGCGGCGATGACCGTGCTCGGCCACGAGAGCACCGTGCCGGTGACCGTCGAGGAGATGCTGATGCTCACCTCGGCGGTGCGGCGCGGCCTCTCGAGCCCGATGCTGGTCGCCGACCTCCCCTTCGGCTCGTACGAGGGCTCGGATGAGCAGGCCGTCGCGACCGCGCAGCGCTTCGTCAAGACCACCGGCTGCGACGCGGTGAAGATCGAGCGCGGCGGATCGTCGGTCGACCGCGCCCGGGCGATCGTCGCCGCCGGGATCCCCGTCATGGGCCACGTCGGGCTGACGCCGCAGACAGCGGCGACGATCGGCGGGTACCGCGCGCAGGGACGCACCGCCGAGGAGGCCGTCGCGCTCTGCGAGAGCGCGGTGGCACTGCAGGATGCCGGGTGCTTCGCCATCGTGTTCGAGGCGATCCCCTCGGCGGTGACCGAGGCGATCATGCCGCGCCTGAGCGTCCCCGTGATCGGGATCGGCGCAGGTCCGGCGACGGACGGTCAGGTGCTGGTGTTCCACGACCTCCTCGGCATCTACGACGGGCACGCGGCGCGGTTCGTGAAGCGCTACGCCGACGTGCGCTCCGCCATGATCGAGGGCGTGACGGCGTACACCCGCGAGGTGCGCACTCGTGCGTACCCTCAGCCGGAGCATGGCTACGGAATGCCCGCCGAGGAGGCGGCGAGGCTGCGCGCGATCCTCGACGCCAGCGCCCCGCCGCGGGTCAAGCGCGCCTGAGCGACCTCACTCGAGACCGTGCTCGTGCACGGTGCTCGAGAGCGTCGAACCGTTCAGCTCCAGGTAGAGCTGCCCCTCCGTGACCGACAGCGTCATGGTGTTGCGGCGGTCCAGAAGGGCCGCTGCCGCGTCGATGAATCCAGGATCGAAGCTGTACAGCCGAACGGCGTCGGCCCCGTGGATCCGCTTGCCGGTCCACGCGGCGCGCACCTTGGCGGGATCGCGGTGCGTGTAGACGACCGTGCGGTCGGCGAGCCTGCTGCCGTGGTGGAGGCGGTCGGCATCCGGCGCGCCGACCTCGATCCACGCGGTGATCCGCCCGGTCACGTCGCGGATCAGGACCGCGGGCTCGTCGGTGGCGGCGACGCCCTCGGTGAACGCGATGCCCTCCTCGTACTCGAGGCAGTACGCGAGCACTCTCGTCATCATGAATGCGGCCGTCTCGGACGGATGCTGCGCCACCCGCAGCGCGAGGTCGTCGTAGACCCCGCGGTCGACGTCGGCCAACTGCACCGAGAAGGTGTGCATCGTCGCCCCGAGCGCCATAAGCGACCAGCCTAGGGCCGCACGCGGCGATCCGACGCATCCGCGTGCGTGCCCCCGCACGAGGAGAGGGTCCCCTCTGCGGAGCAGGAGGGACCCCCTCGGTGCGCGTGCGCGTCAGACGGGCACGGCGGTCCAGAACGCGGACGGGCCGAGCTGGCCCGGGATGAGGATGATCGGCCCGCCCGTGCCGCCCGTCGAGGACCACGACCACGACCAGGTCCACGTGCCGGTCGCGTCCTTCGGAGCGACCGTCACCGTGACGATGCCGGTCGCCGCGGTGCCGGCGCTCGCAGCCTTCGCGCCGAAGGCGAAAGTCCCTGCGGTGGTCGGCGTTCCGGAGAGGAGTCCGGCCGGCGAGAGCGTGAGACCGGCCGGAAGAGTCCCGGACGCGACCGACCAGGCATAGCGCCCGTCACCGCCCGTGGCCACGAGCAGGGCGCCGAAGGCGAACCCGACCTTGCCGCTGAAGGACTGCGAGGCGACGGCGGTCGCCCGCGTCGCCGGGGGCGTGGTCGGCGCGGGGTTGACCGTCAGCCGTACCGAGGTCTTCGCGGAGACGTTCTTCGCGTCGGTGACCGAGACAGCGATGTCGAACGTTCCGGCCGCGGACGGCGTGCCGCTCACGGAGCCCTTCGCCGCATCGAGCGACAGCCCGGCGGGAAGGTTCGCGGCCGAGAACCGGTAGGGCGCCGTCCCGCCCGACGCCGTGGCCAGTGTCGCGCTGTAGGCCTTGCCGACCGTCGCTGCGGCCGGCGCCGCCGGCTTGATCGCCAGCACCGGGGCGGGCGGCTGCGCCGCACCTCCGGTCTCGACCGAGATCGTGTACCGCCCGAGCGAGCCGTAGTCCGAGTACAGCCCGGGGGTGAGCGGGTCACCTGTGCCGATGCCGTCGACGGTCGCGGTGTAGGTGGCGCCGCCGGCCGGCAGATCTCCGCTCCACGTCGCGCCGAGTCCGGTCGCCTGCGACTCGTTCACCTTCGCGACGCCCGGGTCGACCGTCGCGACGACCGCGCCCTGCGCATTGCGGACCGTCAGGAGCACGTCCAGATCGCCGAACTGCTGCGGTGTGCTGACCGTGATCGTCGTCGAGCCGCTGCCGGTGAACCGGAATGCATCGACGTCCGTCCGCGTCTCGATCACACCCTCGATCTCCTGACCGTCCGCGATCGCGCTCGCGGCAGCCCCGTCGCCGTGGTCGTCGGCGACGCGGGGCGCGCTCTGTGCGATCACCGCAAGGTCGTCCTGCGTGGTGTTGCTCGCTCCGCTGTACTCGCCCTTGCTCCACTGGGAGACCGGCTGGGCGTAGCCCACGCCCATGATCGGCGCCCAGGGCTCGGTGCCTTTCGAGTAGTCGGCCGTCGGGGTGCCGTCGTGCGTGAGTCCGAAGTTGTGCCCGACCTCGTGCGATGTCGCCTCGCCGATGGCCTTGCCCGTCGTGCCGACTCCGTCCGTGTACACCAGCGCGGGCTGGTAGTAGGCGTGGTCGCTGTCGTGGCTGAACACGCCGATGTACGCCTGCCCGCCGCATCCGCAGAGCTTCTGCATGTTGCCGGGATCGGCGGTGATCACCACGCGCGAGCCGAACTGGAGGTCAGCGGCCGAGCTGCGTGTGATGGCGGCATCACCCGGGTTGCGCGTGGTGACGTTCACGTCGAACGGCGCGTAGTCCTCGGAGACGATCTGCCACACGCGCTGGATCTCGGTGCGCTCGGCATCGCTGAAGGTCGACTCGTCGCCGTCGATCGAGTAGGCCTCGGCGACGATGCGAGCGCTGTTCACCCGCTTGTTCCACGCGGTGCCCTCGATGGTGTGCCCGTCGAAGTCGAGGAAGATCGTCCGATCGGATCCGGGCCGGGACTCCAGCTCGAACGTCTCGCTGAGAGGTCGCATCAGGCTCACCGCGGGAGCGGCCGCGTCGACCACCGGGTCGATGTGATCGTCATGCTCGGCCAAGGGCTCGCTGAAGAATGCCTTTCCGCACTCATCGAGCCACAGCGAGTCGTCCTTCGTCGCGATCGCCTTGAGCGCCGCAATGGCCTCGGAGTTGATGGCGGCCGCCTCGGTGAAGGCGCTCAGGTCCTCGGCCAGGACCTCGATGGCCCGCTGCGCTTCGTCGAGGAGCGGATCAGCGGCGCACGGGGAGCCGAGCGCCACCGCGGTGGCGCTCGCCGGGGGTGCGACGATGCCGCCGGAAAAAAGGGCGGTCGCCGCCAGAGCGGCGAGAACCGCGAATGGTGTGATCTTTCGCGTCATTGCAAACTGCCTTCCGTGTGAGGGGAACTGCACTCGGTAGAGACAGATCGGGCAGATCGGTGACGCGGTTTTGCGAATTATTTCGATTCTGTGAGCGGACGCAGGCGCAGAGCCTGCATGCCGCCGTCGACCGCGAGCGCGACTCCGGTCGTCGACCCGGACCGCGGGCTCACGAGATAGGCCACGGCCTCGGCCACCTCGTCGGCCGAGACGAGCCGTCCATGCGGCTGCCGGGCTTCGAGGGCCTTGCGTTCGGCGGCCGGGTCCGGGGAAGCCGAGAGGAGGCGATCGATCCACGGAGTGTCGGCCGTGCCGGGGTTCACGGCGTTCACCCGAATACCCTCGCGGAGATGGTCGGCGGCCATGGCAAGCGTCAGCGACTGCACCGCCCCCTTGGTCGCGCTGTAGAGAGCGCGCTGCGGAAGGCCGGCCGTGGCGGCGACGGACGAGGTGTTGCAGATGGCGGCGGCGGGCGACCGGCGCAGGTGCGGGAGGGCGGCCCGGCTCACCCGCGCGACGCCCACGACGTTGATGTCCCACACGCGGTGCCACTCCTCGTCGGTGTTGGCGGCGATGTCGCCCTGCGCGCCGATTCCCGCGTTGTTCACGACGATGTCGATGCGGCCGAAGGCCTCGGCGACCTGGGCGACACCGGCGACCACCGAGCCGTCGTCGGTGACGTCCACCGCCACGGCGAGATCGGCGTGCGGCGCAGCATCCGGATTCAGATCGAAGACGGCGACCGTCGCGCCGCCTTCGCGGAGGCGATGCGCGATGGCGGCTCCGAGTCCGGACGCTCCGCCGGTCACGATGGCGACGAGGTTCTCAAGCGGTCTGATCACGATGCTCTCTCCGGTTCAGCGGGCGATGACGTTCTGACGCTGGCGTCCGAGACCCTCGATCTCGAGCTCGACCACATCGCCGGCGGCGAGGTACGGGAAGCGCCCCGACAGCGCGACGCCTTCGGGGGTGCCGGTGAGGATGAGGTCGCCCGGCTCGAGGACGAGGTACTGGCTCAGCTCCCACACGATGCGGTCGATGCCGAAGATGAGGTCGGCGGTGCGCGAGTCCTGGCGCGGCTCCCCGTTCACCCAGCTGCGCAGGCGGAGGTCGTCGGCGCGGACTTCGTCGGGAGTCGCGAGCACCGGGCCGAGAGGGCAGAAGCCGGGTGCGGACTTGCCCTTCGACCACTGGCCGCCCGACACCGCGAGCTGCCAGTCGCGCTCGGACAGGTCGTTGGCGATCACGAACCCGGCGATGTGCCCGCGCGCGTCGAGCACGGACTCCAGGTACGACGCGCGGGCCCCGATCACGACGCCGAGCTCGACCTCCCAGTCGGTCTTCGTGCTCCCCTTCGGGATCGCGAGCGCGTCGTCCGGGCCGACGATCGTGTTCGGCGACTTCATGAACATCACCATGTTCTCGGGCGGGGCCGAGCCCGACTCCGCGGCGTGCGCGGCGTAGTTCATCCCGATGCAGTAGACGGCGGACGGCCGGGCGATCGGTGCGCCGACGCGCAGCGCCGCAGCATCGGGGACGAGCGGCAGCCGGCCCTCGTCGAGCGCCCGGCGCACGGCGTCGGCGGGACCCCGCTCGAGGAAGGCGCCGTCGATGTCGTCCGTGATGGGCCGCAGATCGTACGCGCGCTCGCCGTCCCAGACGACGGGCATCTCCGCGCCGACCGGCCCCAGCCGTGAGAACTTCATCGAACCACTCCTCCGAACGTCGGAACTCTGGGGATCGGAATTCACCCCACGCGCCGATTGTCGCATAGGTTCGAGGATCAAGCACCCGATACGTCGGATGTTTGATGCAACAATGGACCGTCCGCCACCGGTGGCGGACAGAACCCACTCGGAGGGGAATCCCATGACCGTCGATTTCGGCCGCCTCGGACTGGGCACCGCCCCGATCGGCAACCTCTACCGCGAAGTCGACGACGACAGGGCCCGGCAGGTCCTGCACGCAGCGTGGGACGGCGGCATCCGCTACTACGACACCGCCCCCCACTACGGACTGGGACTGGCGGAGCGCCGCCTGGGGGCGTTCCTGCGCGAGAAGCCGCGTGACGAGTACCTCATCTCGACCAAGGTGGGGCGACTGCTCGATCCCAATCCCGCGTTCTCGGGCGGCCGGGACCTCGCCAACGGCTTCGACGTGCCCGACGACCTCGTCCGCCGATTCGATCCGAGCGCCGATGGCGTGCGGCGCTCGATCGAGGACTCCCTCGAGCGGATGGGAGTCGACCGCATCGACATCGCCTTCCTGCACGACCCCGAGGCGTACGACCTCGACCGAGGTCTCGCCGAAGGGCTGCCCGCCCTGGCAGCACTGCGCGACGAGGGGGTCGTCGGCGCGATCGGCGTCGGCGTGAACGACTCCGCGGTCGCCGCGCGGGCGGTTGCCGAGGGCGACCTCGACGTCGTGATGGTCGCAGGAAGGTACACGCTCCTCGACCAGCGGGCGGCTGACGACCTTCTGCCGATCGCCGCAGAGCGAGGGGTGAAGATCGTGGCGGCCGCGCCGTTCAACTCCGGCCTGCTCGCGAGCACGGCCCCTCGCAACGGCGGCACCTTCGACTACGGCGAGGCGCCGCGTGAGATCCTCGACCGCGCGGAGGAGGTGGCGCGCACGTGCCGTGAGTTCGGCGTCGAGCTTCCTGCGGCCGCACTGCAGTTCGCCCTGCGCAACCCGGTCGTGGCCACCGTCGTGGTCGGAACTGCGAACGCCTCATCGATCCGCGAGAACCTCACGCGCATGGCTGCGCCGCTGCCGGATGAGCTGTGGTCGACCCTTGCGCAGCGCGGGCTCGTCAGGGATCCCCTCCTGTCCGCGGATCCCCCGGCCGACCACTGAGGGGACCGGACCCCGGCGTCGCCCCGACGGGCAGCGCGCACGTCAGGACTCGGGCCGCGAGGCATCCCGCAGCCACTCCTCGATACCCGCGATGTGCACCAGCGTGAGCGCCTCGGCGAGCCGCCCATCTCCCCGGCGCAGCGCCTCGAGGATGCCGCGGTGCTCGGCGATCGTGCGCTCGGTCGCGCCGCGCTGCGTGATGCCGCGCCAGAGACGGGCGCGGACGGTGCCGCTCGACATGGATTCGACGAGCCCGCTCAAGTACGCGTTGCCGGATGCCTCGACGATCGCGTGGTGGAAGTCCAGGTCGTGCCGCACGAGCTCTTCCACCTCCGTCCCCGGATGGATGGATCCGATCATGTCGTCGAGCCGGGCCAGCGCGTCGGGAGTGATGCTTTCCGCGGCGAGGGCGGCGGCTGCGGGCTCGAGGATGCGGCGCACGGCGAAGATCTCGAGCACCGATCGATCGGTGTGCAGGTCGACCACGAAGGCCATCGCCTCGAGGAGCAGGCGCGGTTCGAGGCTCGTGACATAGGTCCCGTCCCCTCGGCGGACATCCAGCACGCGGATGACTTCGAGCGCCTTGACCGCCTCGCGGAGGGAGCTTCGCGACAGACCGAGCCGCTCGCTCAGCTCCTTCTCGGGCGGAAGACGGTCCCCGGGAGCCAGATCACCGGACGTGATCATCTCGCGGATCTTGAGGATCGCCTCATCGGTCACGGCCATGGCGCCATCCTAATGATGCGCCGCGCCAGACATCGGATCTCTCGTCGACGCTGGCTCGAGCGTCGTCGGCGTCTACCAGGCGGGCACGAGGACCTCGAACCCGCTCGAGGTCCGTCCGGTCGCCTTCTCGACGACGCGAGCGCGAACGACCTGCGGCATCGCCTGCGGAGAAGAGACGGTGAGCGAGATGAAGTCGGCGGGCGCGGCGTAGCCCTCGTACAGGATCGCGTAGCCGGGTGGCGCGGTGAACGTCGCCGTGCAGGCCGAGACACGCGCCACCGCCACGTCCGGGGTGCGCAGCGTCGCCACACCGAGCGGCACCCGGGGCGACGTCTCTCCTCCCTCCCGCTGGCGCATCTCGAGCGGGCTGTCGCCGAGCGGGAGCGCGAGGGAGGGGACGCTCCACGCCCCGGCGTCGACCGGGGCAGTGGCGATGACGGCGCCCGCGAGCAGGATCTCCACGACGGCGCCGGGGGTGCCGGTTCCCGCCGCCGAGGGCTGCACCCAGCCCTGGGGGTCCACCGCGAGCTCGCCGGCAGGAGCGGCCACGCCGGCGGGCGGCGAGGGGGGCGGGGCGAGCGCGCCCGGTGCCCATCGAGTCGACATCATCGGTGCCGCCGGCTGTGCCGGTCGCTGTGTCGGCTCGGGCGGCTCCACGACGGGCGCAGGGTCGTCGGAGGAGGGAGGGGCCGGTGGCGCGTCGGACGGCGGAGGCGCGTCCGGGGCCGGCGGCGAAGGCTCGGGTGCGCTCTCACGAAGCGGCTGCACCTCCGGGGCCCTCGGGGGCGTCCCGCCGTCGGCGCGGTCAGCGGGGACCCGCAAGGGCACGGGCGGCTCGGCCCGTGCGATCGCCGTCGCCTCGGCGGTCGCCGGCGTCTCCGCGCCCCCGCCCGCGGCGATCGTCCCGACGGCCAGCGCACCCGCGACGGCCACACCGATGGCCGCAAAGCCGAGGAGCGAAGGCGCCGAGGCCAGCGAACCGGGCGTGGCGGCGGCGGCGCTCCCGGCCCCGGCAGGTCCAGGAAGCGAGGAGATCGCGGTCGATCCCGTGGCCGCCGCTGCCGACACCGGCGCCGCGAGATCGCCGGCCCGGTACGCCGCCGCGCCCGCCACGCCGAGGAAGGCGACCAGGACGACCCGGGGAAGCCGGGACGCCGCGCAGTCGAGCTCATCCAGGAGTGAGCGGCAGTCGGGGCAGCGCGAGATATGGGCACCCACTCTCCGTGCGTCCCGGCGCGACAGGCTCCCGCGCGCGTAGCCGGCCAGCTGGGCGGAAGTCGCCCGGCACGGTCGCGGCAGCGTCGCCGTGTCGAGATGCGCCTGCAGCCATGCGGTGCGCAACGAGTCACGCGCGCGGAACGCCAGTGCCGAGACCGCGTTGGGGGTCAGGCCGAGCAGTGTCGCCACTTCGTCGCGGGGGAGCTGCTCGACCTCGACGTACCACAGGGCGTCCTGCCAGCGCTGCGGGAGCGCCCGGAACGCCTGGAGCGTGATCGACTTCTCCGCCGCATCCACGCTCAATGCCTCGGGGGAAGTCGCACCGACGAAGTCGTCGAAGTCGTCGGTGTCCTGTTCGCGATTGCGATCGCGCGCCCAGAGGAACGCCGTGTTGCGCACGACCGAGAAGAGGTACGGGCGGAACGCCGAGTTCGGCCCCCCACCCGCGCGCAGGGCGTCGAGGATGAGAGCGAAAGCCTCGGCGACGAGATCGTCCGCCGCGGCGATCGCGGAGTAGCGGCGCGCGAACAACACGGCCCTGGGTTGATGGCGGCGCCACAGTTCGCCGAACGCCTCCGCACAGCCGGCGCGCGCCTCCGCGAGGAGGTCGTCATCGCTGCGCGAGACCTCTCTCCCCCGCTCCGAGGCTTCGCTCATCTCGGTCTCCGTCTGGACAGTTCGCGCGCAACGTGGTCGAATCAATCATACGGATGATTGCTTTGCAGCACTATCGATCATTTACAATCATCAAACTCTCACCCTTGCCCGGAGGAGCCATGAGCATCCCTGACATCGCGCTGTCCTCGTCCTCGCCCGCGACGACCCTCGGCACCCACATGGAACGCGAGCTGGCCTCGCAGCCCGAGACGTGGGCTCGCGCGGCCGCGTTGCGGGACGAGCAGCGCGCCCTCCCCGCCTTCGGCGAGCGCGTCGCCGTCGTGGGATGCGGCACCTCGTGGTTCATCGCGCAGTCGTACGCCTGGCTGCGCGAGTCCGGGGGTCAGGGCGAGACCGACGCCTTCGCGGCTTCCGAGGCGTTCGTCGACAGGGGCTACGACGCGATCGTCGCACTGACCCGATCGGGAACGACCACGGAAGTGCTCGAACTCCTCGAGCAGGTGCGGGGCCAGGTCCGCACGATCGGTGTCATCGGAGACGAGGCATCCCCCGGGGTCGATCTCGTCGACCACGCCATCACGCTCCCCTTCGCGGACGAGCATTCGGTGGTGCAGACGCGGTTCGCCACGACTGCCCTCGCGCTCTTCCGCGCATCGCTGGGCGAGAGCCTCGACGGCGCGATCGCCGATGCCCAGGCGGCGGTCGCCGACGACCTCGATCCCGCGCTGGTCGACGCCGAGCAGTACACGTTCCTCGGCCGCGGCTGGGCCGTCGGCCTGGCGCACGAGGCTGCCCTCAAGATGCGCGAGGCGTCGCAGTCGTGGACGGAGTCGTACGCGTCGATGGAGTACCGCCACGGCCCGATCTCGATCGCCGCGCCGGGGCGCGTGACGTGGCACTTCGGTGAGCCCCCCGCCGGGCTGGCGGGCGATGTTGCGGTGACCGGCGCGCGCTTCGAGACGGACGCGTCGGATCCGATGGCCCAACTCGTGCGCGCGCACCGCGTCGCGCTGCTGAGGGCGCGAGCCCGGGGACTCGACCCGGACTCGCCGCGCAACCTCACGCGCTCGGTCATTCTCGGGGGCTGACATGAGCACCGACCGCGCGCTGGCGCCGTCGCCGCTCGGCGCCGGCACCGCCGTGCTGGCGTTCGACGTCGGTGGAACCGACACCAAGTCGGCGGTGGTCGACGCCGAGGGCCGGGTGCTCGGCCTCCGCCGGACCGCGACCCCCCGCGATGGCGCACGCACGGCTGCGGCGGTCGTGCGCCACGTCGCCGGACTCGCCGCCGAACTCCGCGCCGCGCACCCCGACGTCCGCCCGGGCTCGGCCGGACTGCTTGTACCGGGCATCGTCGATGCCCACCGTGGCACCGGTGTCTACGCGAGCAACATGGGCTGGCGCGACGCCCCCCTGCGCGCCCTGGCCGAGATCGCTCTCGGACTCCCGGTCGCGTTCGACCACGACGTGGCCGCCGCGGGTTGGGCGGAGCATCGGCTCGGAGCCGCGCGCGACGTCGACGACGCGGTCGTCGTCATCATCGGCACGGGGATCGCGGGGTCGCTGATCCTCGGAGGTCGTCAGCACCGCGGCGGAGGATACGCCGGCGAGATCGGGCACGCTCCCGTCGCCGAGGAACCCCGGTGCGTGTGCGGCGGACGCGGATGCCTCGAAGCGATCGCCTCGACGGGCGCGATCGCGCGCCGCTACAGCGAGCGATCGGGTCGGGGTGTGGCCGGGGCACGCGAAGTCGTCGCGCTCGCGACCTCCGGTGATCCGGATGCCGCGGCCGTATGGGACTCCGCGCTCGATGCCCTCGCTTTCGCGCTGACGCAGATCTCCTCGACGATCGCACCCGAGGCCATCGTCATCGGCGGCGGGCTCTCGCGCGCCGGGGCCGCGCTGTTCGACCCTCTGGCTTCGCGCCTGGACGCACGTCTGAGCTACCAGCGGCGCCCCCGTCTCGTGGCGGCGCAGCTCGGCGCCGAGGCCGGCCTGCTGGGTGCGGCGCTCCTGGCTCGTGAGCAGGTCGCCGCATGATCCTCACCGTCACGCCCAACCCCGCGCTCGATCTCACGTGGCACGTCACGCGCCTCGTCCCGGGCGCGACCCACCGTGTTCCGGAAGGTACCGCGCGCGCCGGCGGAAAGGGCCTGAACGTCGCGCGGGTGCTCCACTCCCTGTGTCACGACGTCGTGGCGCTGACGGCCGTCGGCGGGGCGACGGGCGACCAGTTCCGCGTCGACCTCGAGGAGTCCGGTGTTCCCCATCGGCTGATCCCCACGGCGTCACCGACCCGCCGCAGCGCAGCGATCGTCGATGAGGCGACCGGAGAGACGGCCATCCTCAACGAGGCGGGCGCGCCGCTCACGCTGGCCGAGGCGACCGCGCTGGCCGAGACAGCCGAGACGGTCGCCGTCTCCGCCGGTGCGGTCGCCATCAGCGGCAGCCTCCGCCCCGGCTTCGGTCCGGGCGAGCTCGCCGCTCTGGTCGGCCGCGTCGCCCGGTCCGCACCGGTGGTCGTGGACACCAGCGGCCCCGGCCTCCTGGCTGCCGCGCGCGCCGGTGCGCACGTGCTCAAGCCCAACCGCGAAGAGCTTGAGGCCGCGACGGGGCTGGCCGATCCTCGTGCCGGCGCGCGCGCTCTGCGGGATCTCGGCGCCGGACTCGTCGTGCTCTCCCTCGGCGAGGAGGGCCTCGCCCTCTTCCCGCGAGAAGGCGACCCGATCTCAGCCCGCCTTCCGCGGCCTCTCCGGGGCAACGCCACGGGCGCCGGCGATGCCGCCGTCGCCGCCGTGGCCGCTGCTCTGGCTGCCGGCGACGACCTGTGGTCGGCCGGGAGTTCCGCGCATGCAGCACGGATCGCCCTGGCCCGGCGCGCGACGGCCTGGTCGGCCGCCGCCGTGCTCATGCCGCTGGCCGGAGAGCTGAGCCCGCGGCACGAGGCCCTCGAGGCCGATGTGCTCATCACGACGATCACCGAGGTGACTGCATGACCCTCACCGCCACCCGCACGCTCCTCGACGAGGCTCACGCCGGAGGGAGGGGCATCGGCGCCTTCAACGTCGTCCACCTCGAGACGGCGGAAGCGCTGATCGCGGGCGCCGAGGACGCCGGGCTGCCCGTGATCCTGCAGCTCTCGGAGAACTGCGTCGCCTACCACGGCGGTTTCGACCCCATCGCACGCGCGATGCTGACCGCGGCCGAGGCCACGCCGGCGAGGGTCGCGGTGCACCTCGACCACGCGGAGGACCCCGAGCTGGCGTTCCGCGCGATCGATGCCGGCTTCGGGTCGGTCATGTTCGACGGCGCGAAGCTCGACTTCGCCGACAACGTCGCCCAGACCCGCCGCGTCGTCGAGCGGGCCGCCGCAGCGGGGGTGCTGGTCGAGGCGGAGCTCGGTGAGATCGGGGGCAAGGGGGGTGCGCACACGCCGGGAGTCCGCACCGATCCCGCAGAGGCGTCCGCGTTCGTCGCCGAGACCGGGGTGGACGCGCTCGCGGTCGCCGTCGGCTCCTCGCACGCCATGACCGAACGGGTCGCGTCGATCGACCTCGACCTCATCTCGCGCCTTGCCGACAGCGTGGCGGTCCCCCTCGTGCTGCACGGGTCCTCGGGGGTGCCCGACGAGACGATCATCCAAGGGATCGCGGCCGGCCTCACCAAGATCAACGTGTCGACCCACCTCAACAGCGCCTTCACCAGCGCGCTGCGGGCATTCCTGGCCGAGAACGCCACGGCCGTAGACTCACGCAAGTACATCGCGGCAGGCCGCGCTGCGGTGCGGGGTGAGTCCGCCCGCCTGCTCGCCCTGTTCGCATCGACGGGTGGAGTCACATGAATCGAGCCGACCGACTCAGCGCCGTGCTGGACCTGCTCGCCGAGACCGGTCAGATCGAGGTCGACCAGATCGTCGAGCGGCTCACGGTGTCACCGGCGACCGCGCGCCGTGATCTCGATGCGCTCGCCGAGCAGCAGCTCCTCACGAGGACCCGCGGGGGCGCTGTCGCCCATTCCGTCGCGTACGACCTCCCGCTGCGGTACAAAAAGCTGCAGAATCCCGAGGCGAAGGCGGCGATCGCGCGCGCAGCCAGCACGCTCGTTCCCCGCGGCGCCGTGGTCGGGCTGAGCGGTGGCACCACCGCCACCGCCATCGCCGACGCCCTGATGTCGCGCGCGGACGTCATGGAGCCGTCGGCCGAGCCGGGATTGACCGTCGTCACGAATGCCGTCAACATCGCCATGCAGCTCGCCATGCGTCCCCAGATCAAGACCGTCATGCCCGGCGGCGTGGTCCACGCGCGGTCCTATGAGCTCGTCGGCTCCTACGCCGAGGCGGTCCTCGGCAGCATCACCCTCGACATCGCGTTCATCGCGGTCAACGGCTTCGACGCGGCCGTCGGCCCGACCGCCCACGACGAGCGCGAGGCCTCGGTCAGCGCGCTGATGGCCTCGCGCGCCGAGCGCGCGGTGATCGTCGCCGACGCGACGAAGCTCGACCGGCGCTCGTTCGCGGGGATCGGGCGTCCGGGTCTCTTCTCGACGGTGATCACGGATGCCTCGGCCACCGCCGAGCAGCGACAGCGTGTCACCGACGCGGGCTACGAGCTCATCCTCGCTTAGACGACATCCTCCGACAGGAAGCCTCCCCCATGGAACTCTTCGTCCAGCGCACGACCCTGCGACCGGGCGCGGCCGACACCTATCGCCGTGTCCACGCCGAGATACCCGAGGCGATCGCCCGCGCCCTGCGCGAGGCGGGGGTCGTGCGCTACAGCATCTGGCGCGACGGCGACGAGCTCGTCCACGTTCTCGAGACCGCCGACGGATTCGAGGCCCTCTCGCGCCGCCTGGCGGCGCTGGACCCCATCGACCCCGAATGGGACGAGATCATCGGGGCGCTGGGCTCGCCGTCGCCCGACGCGACCCTGCACCTCGAGCCGATCTGGGCGATGACGCCGAACCGCCAGGTATCGGGCGACGACGTGCGCACCGCGTGGTCCGAGACCGCCGGCTGATGCGGCCGAGCGACCCGATGAGCGCGGGCCCCGTCGTCATCGCGCTCGACTCGTTCAAGAACAGCATCGGCGCCGCCGCGGCCGCACGTGCCGTGCGGGACGGGTGGCGCTCGGTCGACCCGATCCGTGAGCTGCGGCTCCTGCCGATGGCCGACGGAGGCGAGGGCACGCTCGACGCGTTCGCGGCGTCGGTCCCGGGTGCGACGCGGATGCCGGTGACCGTCACCGGTCCTGACGATCGGCGGGTCGAGGCATCCTGGCTGCTGCTCCCGCCCGATCAGGACGCCCCCTGCGGCACCGCCGTGGTCGAGCTCGCCTCGACCTCGGGAATCGAGCTGCTCGGTCGCCCGCCGCGACTGCGTCCGCTCGATGCCGACACCCGCGGCTTCGGCGAGGCGATCGCGGCGGCGCTGGCGCACGGTGTCTCGCGCCTCGTGCTCGGCATCGGATCGAGTGCGTCGACGGACGGCGGCACCGGCATGCTCGCGGCGTTGGGGGCGAGATTCACGGATGCCTCGGCCCGCGCCGTCCCGCCCGGCGGGCGCGGCCTCAGCTCGATCGCGGCAGCCGACCTCTCTTCGCTGGCCGCGCTGCCGCCGGGCGGCGTGACGGTGCTCACGGACGTCACCAATCCGCTGTGCGGCGCCCAGGGCGCGGCGGCGGTCTTCGCGCCCCAGAAGGGCGCCGATCCCGGAACGGTCACGGCTCTCGACCTGGGTCTGGGCCACCTCGCCTCCCTGCTCGCCGCCGATCCCGAGTCACCGGGTGCGGGGGCCGCGGGCGGAACGGGCTTCGGGCTGCTCGCATGGGGCGCGCAGCTCGTGCCGGGAGCGCAGGCCGTCGCCGATCTTGTCGGCCTGCAGGATGCGGTCGCGACGGCATCCCTCGTCGTCACCGGCGAGGGTTCCTACGACGGGCAGTCCGAGAGCGGCAAAGCGCCCGCTCTCGTGCGCGCGGTCGCCCGCGCGGCCGACGTTCCGACCGCGCTCGTCGCCGGGCGCATCGCCCCCGACGTGTCGACGGCGGAGTTCGCGCACGCGCTGTCGCTCACCGTCATCTCGGGCAGCGCCGACGCCGCTCTCGCAGAGCCTGCGCGCTGGCTCTCGGCGGCGGGAGCCGAGCTGGCGCAGCGGTTTCGGCGCTGACCGACCCGTCGCGCAGAACTTCTGGAAGAAATTCTGCGAAACCGCGTAATGGCGAGGCCCGTTGTGTCTCTACGTATCGAGAGCGCTCTGGTGTGTCGCTCTCATCCCCTGTGTGAGGTCGAGCCGGGGGCTCCCTCCACACCCGGGAGATGTCGGTCCCCAACCCGGCATCTCCCGGGTCCCTCCCGAAGACACCGGTGTGCGCACACGCGGACGGGGCTGCGCGGATCAGTCGCGCAGCCCCGTCCGGGCGCTGGAAGTCAGCAGGTGTGGATCACCGGGCCACGCTGCGGCGGCGCGTGAACAGCACGTACAGGCCGAGCACGATGATCGCCCCGAGGATCGAGCCGATGATGCCGGCCGGCTGCAGGAAGCCGCCGCTCGGGTCCGCGCCGAAGAGCAGGAACCCGAGGAAGCCGCCGACGAACGATCCCACGATTCCGAGGACGATCGTCAGCAGGATGCCCATGCTCTGCTTGCCGGGGATGACAGCGCGAGCGATGAGACCTGCGATGAGGCCGATGATGATGAGCCCGAGGATGGTCCAGAGCATGTTTTCCCTCTCCCTTGTTCGTGCCGTCCCCGGGGGGTGAGGCCGGCATTCGAGCGCCTAAGGCGGTACAAGGACGCTAGCGGGCGCGGATTCCCTGCAACTACCCATGGATTCGGGACGCGATACGGCGTATCATTCCCGGCCCGCGCCGCGCTGGTGCAGTGCTCGTCGTCCGAGGTCTTGCGCGACGGCACGGCCCGGAGGATGATGTGCATCGCATCGCAACGGGGGATCTGCTGAACGCACGCGGAAAGGGTGCGGGCGTATCAGCACGGGAGTGCGAACCTCTCTGAGTTCGACATCGGGCGCGCCTGCGGGCGTGGCCCACCACCGGTGATCCACCCTGCGGAAGGGGCGCCATGAGCCTCTGGGACACTCTCTCCGGCGCGGGCGGCGGCGCGGATCGCCTCCAGCCGCTGCTCGAGCAGATGACCGACACGGTCACGACCTCGACCGATACCGACGAGTTCGGAACCTGGGATGTGGCCACGGTCACCCAGAGCGTGACAGGCCTGCCGGGGCTCGATCTCGCGACCGGCGGCCTCGGCACCGGCGGCTCGCTGCTGCAGCTGCGGGATCCGAATGTGACGGTCGCCGTCGGCGTGCTCCGGGCGCCTGCCTCGGGCTGGCGGGTCATCATCACGTCTCCGCTCGCCGCCATCCGGGTCCCGGGTCTCGTCGGGGCGAAACTCGACCCCCAGGGGCAGCTGATCCCCGACCCGGCGTTCCCCGACGTCTCTTTCGTCGTGCCGCAGCTGCGGGTGCGGGTCATGCAGCTGGCCGGCCAGTCGGTCGGGGTCAAGCTGCTGTCCTCGTCGACCACGTCCGGCGGCGGCACCGAGGACATCTACGAGTTCGTCCGGATGGAGCCGCCCTACGCGTTGATCGGACCCGGCTCCACGCTCGGCTTCGCCTATCGCACGGCGGTGCTCGATCTGTCGGGCGCAGCAGCGCCCACGGGCCTGCCCCCTGAGGCACGCGTGCAGCCCGCGGCCTGGCAGGGCCTGTTCCTGCCGGAATTGCGCCTGTTCGTCTCCCCCGGCGGGCTCGAGGGCGTTGCCGTCAGCGCAGGCGTCCGGAACCTGTGGATCGGCGTCGGCGAGCACCAGGGCATCACGGGCATCTTCGAAGCCGAGGTCGTCAATCGCGGCGGGGCTCCGCGCATCCACGTCAGCTTCCGGGGAACCGGCGGCCGATACATCCCCGACCCCGGAAGCGGCACCGCAGCGCTGCCAGAGAGCTCCGAGATCGTCGTCGACACGGAGGGCGGTATCGCGCCGGTCGAGATCTCGATCACCGTCGGAGGAGGGATGCCGGTCACCGACGACCGCGCCCCGGTCACGACGCCCGCCACGGGGACGATGACGATCACGGTGACCGCCGACGACGGCGGCCCGGCCCCGGCGACGGTCCGCACGATCACGGTGCAGCGGGAGACCGCACCCTCCGGCGGTGCTGCGCCGGGGGGATCGACGACCGAGGTGCGGCCCACCCAGCGTGGGACCCACGTGATCGTCAAGGAGAGCGAGACCGCCACGCACGTCACCGTCCGCCTGGAGCCACGCCGCAGCGTCGCGTGGACGTGGAGTGGCGGCAGCCACACCGGCGAGACGCTCACCGTCCCGGTCGCCGCGGGCGCGCCCGTATCGGTGACCGCGACCATCCCGGCCGGGGTCGCCCAGACCGCGGGCTGCTGGTTCCACTTCGACCGCCCCACCGCCGGGCAGCTGCCCCCCGCTCCGGTGCCGGCACCGGTCCCCCCGCTCTCACCCGAGGAGCAGGTCCGCGAAGACGCCCGCCTGGCGTGGGCCGACAGCAACCAGGACATGCGCGACCGGCCGGCATCGGGCCGGACGACGAGCGCGACCGGCGGATCGGCGTTCGAGTCCGCCATGGCCGCCCGCGTGGCGCAGATCGGAGCCGGTCAGCTGATCACCGTCGACGGGTACGCCTCGCACGAGGATCCCGGGTCGACGACCCAGGACAGCCACAACCTGCTGCTCTCGCGGCGGCGCATGGAGGCCGCGATCCGCGCACTGCGCAACGCCGGCTTCACCAACGTCGCGGCCGGAACCCCGCACGGATCGGCGTTCGCCAACTCCACGGGTACGATTCCCGGGCTGATGGACGCGGTGACGCCTCGGCCCGCACGCGGCTCGTCGTACTGGTGGCTCGCGGTCGCCCGGTGGCAGCCGGTGCCCGCGACCGAGGAGATCTGCCGAGCGGAGATCACCCGCACCGTGCTGCCGCCCGCACCGCGCACCGACCCGCGGCCTCCGCAGGCGCAGCGCCCGGACTGCTTCCGCAAGATCGGCGTCCGCGTCGAGATCGTCCGCGACACCCTCGTCCGCGCCGAGATCTACGGCGAGTTCGACATCGAGACGACGGCCGAGTCGTCGCTCGCGCGCCGCGGCGAGAGCCCGCTGCGTTCCGGCACACGCAACGCCTCCGACGGCATCTGCCTGTTCCTCGTGCGCCTCCGCCTCAGCGAGGACCGCGCGGCCTGGGAGGTGACGGCGGAGTTCCGCGCCGCCGACCAGGACCTCGACGGCCTCGCGATCATGACCGAGGGCGAGGCGAACGCGCAGACGCTGAACGTGCTCGGCGCCCTCGCCGTGATGGCGCCGCTCACGGCGAGTGCGGTGGAGCTCTCGCCCGCCGCAGGCGCGATCGTCGCGCTCGGCAGCGTCGCGCTGGGCGCGAGCGATGTGCTCCACACCCACGAGCTGATGCTCCGCGGCGGCGAGCTGGTCGTCTCGAGCGGCGTGCTGGGACCGGACGGGATCACCGCGGCATCCGATCGCGGCGCTCAGATCAGCATCCTGCTCGACCTCGAGATCGCGTTCAGCTTCGACATCGAGCTGGTGCGCGTCGATCCCGCCAAGCCGATCAAGGCCCGCTACAAGGCGATCGGCGTGCGCTCGGAGTGGGGCACCGGCACCACGCCGGGCGGGCTCGAGTACGTGCCGCTGCCGGTGTTCGACCCGAGCCGCGGCTATTCGCTCGACGTGCCGGCCGGCGCCCTCACCGCGACGCCGCCGCTGGACGAGATCCTTCGCATCCTGGGCTTCCGGGTCAGCCGCGACAACCCGACGTACCTCGAGGTGGAAGTCGGGCTCGGCGTCGACCTGGGAATCGTGAGCGTCGACGCGGTGCGGGTGCGCGTGCGTCTCGACGGCCCGCCGCTCGACCTGCAGATCACCAAGCTGCGCGCGAGCATCGAGATCCCCGGAACGCTGCACGGCTCGGGCTCCTTGGAATTCACCGAATTCGGGTTCCGCGGCGCCTTCGACCTGACCGTCACACCGGTGAACATCCGGGTCGCCGCCGTGCTCGCGGTCGAGCGCGACCCGGCGCGCGGGGTGACCGGCGTGCTGGTCGGCGGGCGGGTGGAGTTCCCCGTGCCGATCCTGCTGGGCAGCTCGGGCCTCGGCATCTACGGCTTCATGGGCGGCGTCGGCGTCAACTACCGCCGAGACGAATCCCCGTTCGCGGGGTCGCTCACGCCTGCTCTCGACTGGGTGATGGCCCAGTACCCGCGCACGGGTCAGGTGATGGCGCCCGAGGGGTGGACCCTCGAGCCCGGCGCCTTCGCCTTCGCGGCCGGCCTCGCCGTCGGCACCGTCGACGGCGGCTTCACCGTGCACCTCGACGGCATCGTGCTGATCGAACTGCCCGGCCCGCGACTGGTGCTCATCATGAAGGCCGATGTGCTGAGCCTGCCACCGGTGTTCGGGAGCAACCAGACGGCGACGTTCTTCGCCGTGCTCGACATCGACTTCGCCCGAGGATCGATCCTGATCGGCATCGTGGCGGCCTACGAGATCGAGAGCATCCTGACGGTCCGCGTCCCCGTGACGGCGAGCTTCGAGACGGCGAACCCCGAGAACTGGTTCGTCGATCTGGGGCGGTTCCCCGAAGCGGAGCGCGTGACGGTGAGCGTCCTGGACGTCATCCGCGGCAGCGGGTACCTCATGGTCCACGGCAACGGCATCACCCTCGGGACCACTCCGCCGCTCGCGGTGCCGTCGGGCTTCGCGGTAGCCACCGGGTTCCACCTGCAGGCCGTGCTCATGGGCAGCAAGTCGGTGGGGCTCTACCTCGAGGTCGCCGCCGGGTTCGACGCGATCCTCGGGCTGGACCCGTTCTACCTCGCCGGCATCATCTATGTCCGCGGCGAGCTGCGACTGTGGATCATCGGCATCTCGGCGAGCGCCACCCTCGAGGTGCAGGTCGGCACGCGCGAGAACCCGGACGGATCGATCAGCCAGCAGCCGTACGTCCACGGCGAGGTGTGCGGCAGCGTCGACTTCTTCTTCTTCTCGGTCAAGGGGTGCGTCAGCCTGACGATCGGCGCCGAGCCGACGCCGACGCCGACGCCGCTCGATCTCATCTCGGGCGTCTCCCTCATCGCGCGCACACCGGCCAAGGTCGAGGGCACAGGCGCCGGCGAGGTCATCGACGGCAAACTCGGCGACGCGGCGCGCACCGGCACGAGCGAGCCCGTTCCGGTCGTGCCGATCGACGCGATCCCGCTCATCTCGTTCCGCACCGCGCCGCACATGAACGGCGGACCCGGAGGGACGGACGTCGAGATCCTCGGCGAGCCCCCCGTGAACCTTCCGCCGGGCGGGCCCAATTTCTGGACCCGCGTCGGCGACCGCTGGTGGCGGTATCGCGTCAATACCATCATGGTCACTGGCGGCATCGGACCCGGCGACGCACCGAGCACGTGGCTCGCCCCGCTCGCGACGACGGGGCCGCACGCCGGCCCGACGCTGGCGCTGCTGGACTGGCTGCCCACCGCGACGCCGACCGCCGTGCCGTACGGCGAGAACCTGGTCGAGACGGTGCGACACCAGTGGGGCACCGTGTGCGCGCAGGGCGCCCCACCGGCGCGCGTGCTGTGGACCTTCCACGACAGCCCCGACGGCCCGAGCGACGACGGCTGGCGCCTCACCGGGGTGCTGTGGCCGGATCCTCCCGGCACGGTCCGGGGCCAGCCGGCCGATGCGCGCGTGCGCGTGATCGAGCCGTGGCGCATCGAACCCCGTATCGACCACGCACAGGGCACGGCGCCCGCCGTCGTCATCGGCGACCAGGTCGCGTGCTTCGACCCGAACGGCGAGCCGGTGGATCCACGCGACCCGTTCGGCAGATGGGATGGCCTGCCGCCCACGACCTTCAGCGCGGGCGCGTTCTCGAGCGGGGTCTCGCTCGCCGAGGCGACCGCCTACCTGAGCGAGGGCGGATCGCTTCACGACCTCGCCGCGACGGCTCAGCGCAGCGGATGGGAGGCCGGTGCGGCCGACGACGGTGCGGAACGGGAGCCGATCCGCCGCGGCCGGCGACCGAAGCGGGGCGGATGCCGCGGCGCGGTGCTGCGCTCGCCGTATCGCGACCTCGACGAGCCGGCACCGTGGGGCACCGATGACGAGCGGGCCCTGGTGAAGCAGGCATGGAAGGAGTCGCGGTTCCGCCCGCACGAGCTCGGTGATGCGGTCGCCTTCGTGCGCGACGACGACAGTTTCACCGCGTTCGCGGTGCTTCTGCTGGTCGACGAGCGCGGGCTCAACGGCGGCGTCGTGATCCGCTGCGAGAGCCGCGACGGAACGACCCTCGACGAGCGCCCGCTCGACGGGTCCGACATGCTCGGGGGCGCGCACCGCCTTCCCGACGAGTGGGTCGAGCCGGGAGGTCCGTGGGCTGATCCGGTGTGGCGCGCGGGGGTGATCGCCGGCCGGCTGCGGCAGGGCGGGAAGCTGCTCATCCCCGCCTTCGTGCCGCTGAAGCACGTGCCCGATGGGACGCTCCGCGTCGTCATCGGGCGCCGCCGCGAGATGTACCGCCAGCAGCTCACCGACCCGTTCGTCGTGGTCGCGGCCACCGGCGGGTTCGCGAGCGAGACGGAGCGCTTCGACTGGGACGAACTGACCACCGACCGCGATCGCACCGCACTGTCCAACGCGCTCTCCAAGGGCACCGACGACGTTGCGCTCCTGATGCCGGGCCGGGACTACACGATCGCGGTGTCGTGGGAGGCGACGAGCAAGACCGGCGAGACGCAGCCGGCGTCCGGTGACGACGGCGACGGCTGGAATCCGGTGCCGTCTCCGCAGACGTTCGCGTTCCGGACGTCGGCGACCGCACCCATCGATCTCGACCCGTGGATCACCAGCACGTCGCCCAGCATGGACGAGGTCGGCGTCTTCACGCGCGAGAAGGTGCGGATCGTCTTCGCGACGCAGCGTGTCACCGGACTGTTCGACGCGTACGGCCGCGAACTCCGGGTGACGGTGCGGGCGGCATCCGGGGACCATCCCGCTCCTCCCGGCGGCGGGAGCCCGGCAGACGGGGTGGTCCTGCCGATCGATCCCGACGGCGTCCTGGCGACGCTCGAGAGCGCTGACGGAGTGCTCAAGCCCTGGCACACGGCGGCCCTCGAGATGATCGCCGAGGACGGGCTGGGCTGCGTGAACGTCGACGCCGACGCGACGAACGTGTACACGACCACCCTCGAGTACGACTTCGAGCCGCTCACGGACTACCTCGTGGACGTGCACAGCGTCGTCAAGGGGACCGGGGCCGATGCCGTCCTCGTCCACCGGGTCGGGTTCACGACCTCGAGGTTCCGCGACACCGCCGACCTGGCGGCACTGACCTCGGGCGCCACGACCGAGCACCGGGCGGTCGCCGACTTCTCGGCGATCTCGGCGCTCGGCGATCAGCCCACGGGCGCCGCGGTCGACAACGCCCTCCAGCTCGCCGGTCTCGATGTCGGCGCCGTCCCCGACTGGCCGCGCACGAGCGTCCTGTGGAGCACGGCCGCCGTGCCGCAGCCGCTCGCGGTGGTGATCGAAGGCAGCGAGCCGCTCTGGCGCACGCGCACCGTGCCGACGTGGATCGCAGCGCCACCCGACGCACCCGACCCGAGCCATGGGTACTGGGCGGGCCGGCCGGGCGAGTGGCTGGTGCTGCGCGCCGACACCACCGCGCCCGCGGCCGGGGACCTGCCGCGGGCGACCGTGCAGCGCATCATCCGCGGACCCGGGGGGACGAGGGCGATCGCGATCCTCGGCCCGGCCGCACGCGGATGCGAGGCGCGGTTCGCCCTCGTGCACCGCGACGTCATGCCCACGAGCACGACCGAGACGGCGACCACCGCCGTCCGGGTCGACCTGCAGCGGGCGCCCTGGGAGGTGGAGGACTGATGGCACGCATCGCCGACCCGTTCCGCATGCGGGCTCAAGCGGTCGAGATCGACTGGACCCACGTCGCTCGCGCACGCCTCCAGCTCCTCGGCGAGAAGGTCGACTGGGAGCGGCTCAAGCGCCGCTCCGGCGACGTGCGGCTCGCGTGGGCGTGCTCGGCCGA
Source organism: Microbacterium sp. MF43 (assembly GCF_012847295.1). Taxonomy (GTDB): domain Bacteria; phylum Actinomycetota; class Actinomycetes; order Actinomycetales; family Microbacteriaceae; genus Microbacterium. Next base: position 101,036 of record NZ_JABBDY010000001.1, on the reverse strand, counting down.
GCTCGGCGTCCCCCATGGCCCCTTCACCGTGTGGCGCCGGCCGGTGTCGCAGCGACGCAAGCCGGAACCCGTCGACGCCGCCGTCGACGGCACATCCGACGGTCTGCGTTTGACCTGGGGCGGCGTCGACGCCGGCCGGGTCGTCGTGCGGTGCCTCCCCTCCGATCCTGCGCAGCCGGTGGGTCTGTTCCTCTACCGCACCGGCCGGGACGGCATCGCCGGCGCCGTCGGAGCCATCGCGCAGCACGTGCCCGCGGGCGCGACGGCGAACCTCGACCTGCGCACCAGCGGCGCGACGTGGGCGGTCCTGGTCAACGGTCACTCGCCGAGCGTCGCCATCACCGCCCTGCACGACATCGTGAACGCCGACGACTGGGTGCCGCTCGAACTCGTCGGCCTGCCGGTCGACTCGCCGCTGGGCGACTACGACACCCAGGATCAGGGCTGGGTCGACGCTCCGGAGCGCCCGTTCGACGCGGCGGTCCGCCGGATCCTGCGCGGAGCCCCGCCTCTCGGCTGGGATGCGCTCACACCCGGAGGCATCCAGGCGCCCGCGTGGGAGGAGCCCGACCCGGTGGCGCTGGTCGAGGAGCTGCGCAAGCTCGTCTTCCCCGCCGTGGAGCCGCTCTACGACCCCGGTCTCCCCGAGTTCGCTCAGATGATCACGGAGGCCTGGACCTCGGTGACGGCCCCTCACCACGAGGAGGCTCGCACCTCCTCGCTGCCGACGAGGACCGACGTCCGGCCGTGGGCGGTGCTCGGGCTCACCGCGCAGGTGGACCCGTTCCTCAATCTCGCGACCGGCTTCGGCTCGGCCTACGTCGTCGAGCCCCTCGGCGACGATCAGATCCCCATCGGCGGGGACGAGCTCATGGTCACCGCGAAGTACGGGAACGCCCTGGCGCCCGGCGAGCGCGTCGTCGAGGGCCAGCCTCTCCCGCCGGGCACCGGCTCAGCGGAGTTCGCCGCCTACGCGCCGCGCGGCGCGCGCCTCAGCCAGATCGCCGCCCCGACGCAGGCGAGCGCGACGCGGGCGGGGCTGGTCGAGCCGCGCAACCCCGACGAGGCGTGGGGGGAGAGCATCCGCCTCTCCTATCGGCGCACCCTCGCGTCGGCCATGCTGGGCACCCCGACACAGCAGGCGGCGATCGTCGCCGAGGCCGGTGCACCCACCGCCGAGCCGATCATCGAGCGCCGGAACCCCCAGGGCTGGCGCACGGTCGCCGTCTCGCCCGACGCGGCGCAGGGGCAGCCCGGATTCGACCGCGCGAGTCTGATGCACGCTCCCGCGACGATCCCGCTCGGCAGCGGGGGGCGCTCCGTGAGCTACGGCCTCGCCGTGGCGGACGTGTTCGGCGTGTGGTCGCCGTGGCGCGACATCCCCTACGCCGGCAACGAACCGGCGCCGGAGCTGCCCGCCATCGTCACGGCGAAGCTCGACACCCGCTACGCGGGCTCGACCGCGGCGCCGACGACCCTCGAGGTCGACGTCGCTACGGAGTGGACGCAGCGCCGGCCGTCGCGGATCGACGTGCGCGTGGTGTTCCGTCCCGCGCCGCCGCCTCCACCGCCGGCAGCGCCGGTGCCGGATCCGAACGTCGTGCCCGCGGACGGCTTCGCGCGCGACCTCGCGGTGACCTTCTCGGGTGATGTGCCCACCGGCATCGGATGCACCGTGGTCGAGCTGAACGAAGAGGGCACCGCGCCGCTCGGTGGTGCACCGCGGGGCGACGGAGCCCGGCGGTACCGGCTGACGGCGAGCGTCCCCACACTCGACTTCGCGACGGTCCGCCGGTGGGAGGCGTCACTGTGGGCGAAACGCCATCTGCTCACGGGCCCGTCGCCGACCCCCTACGGTGCGCGCACCGACATCCGGGCTGCGAGTCCCCTGCCGGTGCATCCGCTTCCGCCTCCGCTCCTGCCCGACGTGCCGCTCGCGAGTCTGCCCGATGCGTCGGGATGCTCGCACGCCGCCGTCTCGTGGAGCCTGGCCGCCGGTGCGGACGCGCGCACCGCGGTCGTATGGGAGTGCGCCGAGACGGCGCTGCGCCAGACGGCGGGCCTCTCGCCGCAGGCGGATCCGACCGACAGCCCGTCCGAGCGTCTCGTCGCCCTCCGGGCGGCGTACGACGCGCTCTCGCCGGATCGTCAGCGCGGCGCGTTCCGCCGCATGGCCGAGGTCGACGCCGCGGTCCGCACGACCGACGTCACCCTTCCGAGGGGCTCGACCGACATCCACCTCTTCGCGGTGACGATCGTCTCGTCGACGGCGATCGAGTCCCCGTGGCCGCAGGGCACGGGCGGGACGCAGCCGCACGAGCACCTGCGCGCGGTGATCGCGCCGCGCCTCACCCGCCCCGAGCCGCCGGTGGTGCGCTCGGCGCCGGTCGCCGTCGGAGCGGGGGTCGAGACGCTCCTCACCCTCGAGGCGGCCAGCGCGATCCCGGTGGAGCGGTTCCGGCTGCTGCGCACCCGCAGCGACCGCGCCGCCCTCCGCGCCGACACGATGGGTCCGCCGTTCGCCGAGGTGACCGCAACACCGAAGCTCGACGGCGGCACGCCGGTGCTCGACGCGGTGACGGGCACGCCGGTCTACGCCGCGCAATGGCAGGGCGCCCTGCCGCCCGCGTGGACGCCGTGGCTCGTCCGGGCCATCGCGGTGCCGCAGGCGGTCGAGCCGCAGAAGGCGATCCGCGGACTGCACTCCCCCGCCTCCGACGTCGTCTCGCTGCTCGCGGCGCCCGAGACGCCGCCGGTTCTCGAGGACCTCGTGTCCGCGGAGACGGATGCCGCGCACACCGGCCTCGTCGTCCGCACCGCGACCACGGCTCCGGTGGCATCGGTGGCACTCGGCGAGCACACCCTGCGGGCCCGCATCACCGGCGCAGGACCGACGCCGGTCGATGTCGGACCCGTGTCGCTCGCGTCTCTCGCCGAGACGCCGCTCACGACAGCCCCGGGAGGCCCGGCGGTCTGGCAGCGCGGAGCGCGCGCGGCAGGCAGGTCGCCGCTCGCGCTGTGGTTCGAGCGAGCGGATGCCGCGGCATCCGTCACCGTCGAAGCGGTCCTGACCGACCCGCGCGGCCGCGCGACCACCCGGACCCTCACGATCCCGGGCTGGACCCCGCCGCCTCCGCCTCCTGCGGCGACGCTGGAGCTGCTGGGGATCACCCCGCGGCCGCTGAGCGGCGTCGTCGTGGCGGTGCTGACCGATGCTCCCTTCGATGAGACCTACCGGTTGCGCGTCAGCGCCGGACGCCGGGCGACACGCGGGCCGTTCCGCCTGCCGCTGCCGCTGCCGGCGCTGCGGCCGCTGCGCGCCGAGGTGGATCTCGCGGCGATCCCCGGAGCCCCGCGTCCGCCCATCACCGTGGGCTCGATCTCGTTCCGGCGCGTGAGGCGCCCGGGCCGTCCGATCGGCGGCGCGATCGAGATCGGCGTGCCCCTGGGCGCACCGGTGTCCGTCGCGGTCACGCTCATCGCGCCCGACGGGGCGGAGGTGACCGTGACCGGCGAGGCGTAGTCGCGGGAGTGGTTCACTGGGAGCACGGGCCCTCGACGGACGGGTCCCATCGAGGAGTCCCATGACGAGCATCCCGACCGCCGCCGACCCGATGACCACGCTGCGCCGGCGCACCAGCGCGAAGTGGCGCACGTATCCCGAGGACGTGCTGCCGATGTTCGTCGCCGAGATGGACTTCCCGCTCGCGCCGGCGATCGCCGCGGCGCTGCACGAGGCGATCGAGCTCGGCGACACCGGCTACGTCGGCACCCGGGACGCCGACGCCGAGCACGCGTTCCGTGACTTCGCCGCCACCAGATGGGGGTGGTCGCCGGATCCGAAGCGCATGCGCACCACGACGGACGTGAGCGTCGTCATCGTCGAGTCCCTTCGGCGGCTGGCAGGGCCGGGGGACGGCGTGATCATCACGCCCCCGGTGTACCCGCCGTTCTACGACCTGATCCCCGAGGCAGGGGCGAGCGTCGTCGAGGTGCCGCTTCGGGACGACGGGGCATCTTTCGCCCTCGACCTCGAGGGGATCGATCGTGCGCTGGCCGCAGGCGCGAAGGGCGTGCTCCTGTGCAGCCCGCACAATCCGGTCGGACTCGTTCACGACCGCGCCACCCTCGAGGAGCTCTCTGCGATCGTCGCCCGGTACGACGGCTTCGTCCTCGCCGACGAGATCCACGCGCCCCTCACCCACGGCGGGGGGCCGTTCACGCCATACCTGTCGGTGTCCGACGAGGCTCGTGCGCACGGGATCGCCGCGGAGTCGGGCAGCAAGGCGTTCAACCTGGCCGGGCTCAAGACAGCGTTCTTCGTCGCGGCGTCGGACCGCATGACCGAGCTCATCCGCGGACTCCCCGACGAGGTGACTTATCGCACCGGGCACTTCGGACTCATCGCCACACGCGAGGGGTTCGCACACGGGTCGGAGTGGCTCGACGGAACGATCGCCGCGATCGAGGCGAACGTCGATCACCTCGAAGCGGAGCTCGCCGCGACGCTGCCGGCGGTGCGGCTGCGGAGGCCGTCGGCCGGCTTCCTCGCGTGGCTCGACATGTCGGCGCTCGGGTGGGGTGACGACCCCTCCGTCACCGCGCGCCGGAAGGGGCGCGTCGCTCTGGCGAGCGGGCCCGCCTTCGGAGCGCAGGGTGCCGGCCATGCGCGCATGAACATCGCATGCGCGCCGGAGACCATCACCGAGGCGGTGAGCCGGCTCGCGGCCGTGCAGCCCTGACCGCGGCGGAGTCGGTGACCCGGCCGGCGCCGGAGAACGGCGGATGCGGACCCGGACGCGGACCGGAACGACTCAGGCGAGGACGGCCGCCATCGACGCGAAGATGGCGACGTCGCTCAGGAAGTGGATGAACCAGGCCCAGAACAGCCCGCGCGTCTCGAGCATCGCCTTGCTGAGCAGCCATCCCATGAAGATCGACGCCGCGGCGCCCAGCAGACCACCGGGGGTGCCGAAGTAATGAGCGACGCCGAAGAAGAGCGCCGACTGCCACAGGGCGTGACCGCTGCCGACCGCCGGGTCGAGGGTCGCCAGCATCGGCGCCCGGTACGTCATCTCCTCCGAGAAGGCGTTCATCGCGGCGAAGGCGACGATCGGCACCAGCATCGGCCACAGCGACGCGAGCACGGCCGAAGACGGGCGCGTCACGGCGAACTGAACGATCCCGAGGACGGCGGCGATCCCCACGCCCCAGATGAGTCCGAAGCGACGCCACGAATCCGGCCGCGGGAAGCCGAGCAGCCGGACCGGGCGGATGGGCGCCGTCAGGTCGCCGACGCGCAGGTAGAACTCACCGGGCCGGTAGCGGAGCAGCAGGAGCACGGACATCATCACCAGCGCCGCAGCGAGCTTCTCCGTCTGCTCAGCCAGCATGCGCGCATCGAAGGCGCCGGGACCGAGGAGGCCGTCCACGGCGGGGGTGAGATCGAGTGATGCGGATGCGGCCAGCACGCACAGCAGGACCGCCATCACGACGCTGAACCGCCACAGCGCGCGCAATCGCCGGATGAGGAGGGAGCCGGCGAGCACGGCCAGCGCGAGGCCGATCTGTGCGGCGGCGATCCACCAGGGGACGGTGTCGAAGAGCTCCGCTGCCACGATGAACGGGATCGCACTGGCGAGCACGGTGAGGCTCCAGCTCAGGCCGATCGCCGGTCTCGCACCGGGGGGAGCGGCTCGCCAGGCAGGTTCGCGCAGCTCCGCGCGAAGGCCTGCCGTCGTCGCGTCCATCGCCGTGTCTGCGATCACGCGCCGAGGAGAGCGAGCGTGTAGTAGATGACGTACACGGGCCACACCGCCGCCTGGAGCAGGCCGAGAACGACGGCCCAGAAGCTCCCGTCCGAGTAGGAGATGAAGTAGATCGCCGCTCCGATGTAGGCGAGGAGGAAGAAGAATCCCCAGGGCCCCGCCTTCTCGACGACCCTCACCGTCCGTCCGCTGCTTTCCATCCGTGCCTCCCGTGTCGATCGCGTCCAGCGTCTTCGGGCCCCGGTCTGCGCAGTGGGCCGAACGTCCCGTCGCGGTGGCGTTCGCTTTCTCGACCCCGGCCCGGCGGGGGACCATCGTCCCGCTGCGGCCATCGGCGACGTGCGACGCTCGCGGTGGGCGCGGGACGCCCCTGAAAGATAGGAGTCAGCAATGGCACGCAACCTTGTGAGAGCGGATCCTTTCGCCCAGCTCTCGGCATTGACCCGCGACATGTTCGACGGGGGCTTCCGTTCGCTGCAGAGCAGGATGCCGACGACGGACGTGTACACCGAGGACGGCACGGCACTCGTGGTCGAGGCGCACCTCCCCAACTTCCAGGAGTCGGACATCAGCGTCGACGTCGACGCGGGCGCGCTGGTGATCCAGGCGGAACGTCGGGAGAAGGAAGAGGACAAGAAGAAGGAGTACGTGGTGCGCGAGAGCAGCAGCAGCTTCTATCGGAGTGTCGTGCTTCCGGAGCAGGCTGATGAGGGCGCGATCACCGCGACCTTCAGCGGCGGAGTGCTGAAGGTCAGGGTCCCGCTGACCGAGACGGCTGCACCGCGCAGGATCTCGATCGGCACCCACGACGAGTGATCACGATGCGCTCCGACGGCCCCGGGCGTCTGACGAGACCGCCCGGGCCGTCGGAGGCTCGGTCGCACGCGGACGCCCCGTCCTGGCACGCGATCCGCGCCGACGAGGTCCTCGCACGCGTGGGATCCTCGGAGCGCGGCCTCCCGAGCGACGAAGCCGCCCGGCGCCGGAGTGCGGGCGGCCCCAACTCGCTCCCCCGGCCGAAGCCGGATTCGTGGGGAACGGTGCTGCTGCGCCAGTTCGCCAGCCCGCTCATCCTGATCCTCCTGATCGCGGGGGCCGCGACCGTCGTGCAACAGGAGTGGGTGGATGCCGCCGCCATCCTCCTGGTCGTCCTCCTCAACGCGGTGCTGGGGTTCTGGCAGGAGCGGAAGGCGCAGCGAGATCTGCGAGGGCTGACCTCGCTGGAGGCTCCGACGGCGAGAGTGCGCCGCGACAGCGGCACGGAGGTGCTGGCCGCGCGGGACGTGGTCGTCGGCGACGTGGTGCTGCTCGAACCCGGAGACCGCGTCCCCGCCGACATCCGACTGCTGTCGGTGCTCGATCTGCAGGTGGACGAGTCGGCTCTCACCGGCGAATCGCTCGCGTCGGGCAAAGCAGTCGGCGCCCTGGCGGAGACGACCGCGCTCGCCGACCGGGCCAACATGACCTATACGGGAACCCTGGTGATGCGCGGCCGCGGCTCGGGGGTGGTCGTGGCCACCGGCCGCGCCACCGAGCTGGGCCGCATCAGCGATCTCGTGCAGGAGACGGACCATCCCACTCCGCTGCAGAAGGTGACGCGGGATCTGGAACGCTACATCGGCATCGCCCTGCTCATCGCCGTCGCCTTCGTCTTCGTCGTCGGCCTGGCGGGAGGCTACGGCCTCGCCGAGATGTTCCGGACGGCGGTGGCGCTCGCCGTGGCATCCATCCCCGAGTCCCTCCCCGTGATCCTGACGGTCGCCCTGAGCGTGGGTGTCTCGCGTCTGGCGCGCAGAGGAGCGATCGTTCGGACGCTGCCCGCCGTCGAGACACTCGGGTCGACGACGGTGATCGCGACCGACAAGACCGGCACCCTCACCGCGAATCGGCTCGGCGTCGAGGCGGTCTGGACCGCGGACGGACTCTGGCGTCCCGGTGATCCGCTCACCGCCCTCGCCCGGCGCTCGCTGCGGGCCGGTGCCCTCACCAACGAGGCGGTGCGCGATGCGCACGGCGAGTGGATCGGCGACGCGGTCGACGTCGCGGCCGCAGCCATCGCGCTGGACGCCGGCGCCGTCGACGACGCCGAGTTCGCGGCGGCGGCAGAGATCGCGGCTCCCTACGAGGTCGAGGCGCGCCTCTCGCAGTCGGTGCGGCGGGATGCCGATGGCCGGCGCTTCCTCTTCGTCAAGGGCGCGTTCGACCTCGTCGCCGGCGCGAGCCGCGCGGTCGCAGGGTCGGACGAGCCGGTCGGCAGGGACGGCCCGATCTGGCGTGCGCACGAGGCACTCGCCGGCAAGGGGCTGCGCGTGATCGCGACGGCCGAGCGAGCACTTCGACCCGACGAGGTGGTCTCGTATCCGATGCCGGCACCCCGCGGCCTGACCCTGCTCGGACTCGAGGCGATGACCGATCCGCCGCGGGCGGGAGTGGAGGAAGCGATCGCGGCGTGCCATCGCGCCGGGATCGCCGTCAAGATGCTGACCGGAGACCACACGGCGACCGCCTGCGCGGTCGCCGCGCGACTCGGGATCGACGTGGGGCGGCCGCCGGTGACGAGCACGGAGATGGCGTCGCTGGACGACGCCATCCTCGCGGCGAGGCTGGAGGAGACCGGCATCGCGGCGCGCGTCACGCCTCTGGACAAGCTGCGAATCGTGCACGTGCTGGAGGAGCGCGGCGAGGTCGTCGCCGTCACCGGCGACGGGGTCAACGACGCGCCCGCGCTGAAGGCGGCTTCGATCGGGGTGGCGATGGGACGCTCCGGAACCGACGTCGCACGCGATGCGGCGGACATCGTCCTGACCGACGACAACTTCGCGACGATCGTCTCGGCGGTCGAGCAGGGCCGTGTGACGTTCGCCGCCATCCGAAACGCGACGTTCTTCCTGCTGTCCACGGCGGTAGCCGGCGTTCTCGCCCTGTCGATGAACGTCCTGCTCGGGCAGCCGCTGCTGTTCCTGCCCGTCCAGATCCTCTGGATCAACGTGGTCACCGACAGCGTTCAGGACATCGCGCTGGCCTTCGAGCCGGCACAGGGAGACGAGCTGTCGCGCCGGCCGCGACCCCGCAGCGAAGGAGTGCTCTCGCGGGCGCTCTGGTTCCGGACCTTCATCACGGGCGTCTGGATGGCGATCGTCGTGCTGCTCATGTTCGAGTGGTCCCTGCGCGGCGGTGCCGACCTCGAGACCGCGCGCACGCTGGCGCTCGTGACGTTCGTCCTGTTCAACGTGTTCCAGGTCGGGAACGCCAGATCCGAACGGCTCTCCCTGATCGCGCTGAGCCCGCTGCGCAACCGGCTGCTGCTGACGACGGTGGTCGCATCGATCCTGCTGCTCTGGGTCGCCGTCTCGTGGGCTCCTGCCGCCGAGCTGCTCGGTCTCGCGCCGCTGGCCTTCAGCCAGTGGCTGCTCGCGGGATGCCTCGCCTCGACCGTGCTGGTGATCGTCGAAGTCGACAAGCTCGTACGGCGACTCGCGGCGCGGCGGCACAGGTCCCCGGCGACGGGACCTTCGGCCTGACACGCGCGGGCTCGCGCCACGAGGCTGAGTCCATGCCGGAAGCTTTTCGCGACCCCGCCCCGCACGAGGCGGGTCCTCCCCTGCCATGGGAGCACCCGGGAATCCTCGTGGGGGTCGACGGTTCGGCCTCCTCGGTGAGAGCTCTCCGACACGCGGTCGACATGGCTCCCCGGCTCGGGCTCCCCGTCCACGCGGTCCTCCTCTGGGACTATCCCACGCTCCTCTCCGGCGAGTACTCCTCCCCCGACGACCATCCCGATCCGGGTCCGGGAGCCGACGAGGTCCTGGCATCCGCGGCGGAACAGGTCTTTGCGAATGAGGTGCCGGAGTGGTTCACCTCCAGCGTGCGACGCGGGCGCCCGGCTCGCGAGCTGGTGAAGCTGTCGGAGGAGGCTGCCCTGCTTGTCGTCGGCGGCCGTGGCCACGGCGGGTTCACCGGACTGCTCCTCGGCTCGGTGAGCGACGCATGCGCCGCGCGGGCACGCTGTCCCGTGCTCGTCGTTCACAACCGCTGAGGTCGGATCCTCACGCCAGCGGCACCGTCTCGAGGTGCTCGGGAACCCTCGCCGGCCAGCCGAGCTCGTGAATGATCCGGGAGCGGAGCGTATCGGCGGCCGACGGTTCGCCGTGCGTGACGTAGACCGAATCGGGCGCCTGTGGTGCGCTGCGCATCCACGCGAGCAGCTCGTCCGCATCCGCGTGCGCCGACATGGAGTCGAGATTCACGACCTCCGCACGGATAGGCACGTCCTTGCCGAAGATGCGGAGGCTCCCGGCTCCGCCGAGCAGGGCGGCGCCTCGCGTGCCCCCGGCCTGGAAGCCGGTGAGGACGATCGCATTCGCGGGGTCCGATCCATACGCGACGAGGTGGTGGAGGATGCGTCCGCCGGTCAGCATTCCGCTGGCCGAGATGACGACCATCGGTCCACCCCGCAGGTTCAGCAGCTTCGATTCGTCCACCGAGCGCACGAGCGTCGGCAAGCTGTAGACCCGCCCGAGCTCGTCGGTGTCGAGCCGATGCTCGGCGGGGTATCGGCGATAGATGTCCACCACCGACACCGCCATCGGGCTGTTCACGAAGATCGGCAGTTCGGGGATCTCGTGGCGCTCGGCCAGACGTGACAGGTGGAGCAGGATCGTCTCGGTGCGCCCGACGGCGAACGCGGGGAGCAGGACCACTCCGCCGCGCGTGGCGACCCGCCGGATGACGTCACCGAGCACGATTTCGGGATCCTCCGGGTCGTGCTTCCGATCACCGTAGGTCGACTCCGTCACGAGGACATCCGCCGCCCCCATCCGCTCCGGCGGGAGCATGAGCGGATCGGTGGCGCGACCGAGGTCACCGGTGAAATGGACGGTGCGCCCGTCCACCGTCAGGCGGACTCCCGACGCACCCAGGATGTGCCCGGCGGGCACGAACTCCAGCTGCATCGCCGGACTGATCGACGTCGACTCATGGAAGCGGCGCGGCTCCAGACGCTCGAGGGCGGTGGAGACGTCCTCGACCGTGTAGAGCGGCCGTGGGTCGGCGTGTTTCGACCACTTCTTGGCCGCCGCGTGGCGGGCCTCCTCTTCGAGGAGGTGAGCGCTGTCGGGCAGAATGATGCGGCACAGGTCCGCCGTCCCCGCCGTGGTGTACACGGGCCCCCGGAAACCGTCGCGAACGAGCGCCGGGAGGTAGCCGGAGTGGTCGAGGTGCGCGTGCGTCAGCACGACCGCGTCGACCGACGAAGGTGCGACGGGAAACGGGGCGCGATTGCGGGCGCGCAGAACCTTGTACCCCTGGAACATTCCGCAATCGACGAGCACACGACGGTCACCGGAGCGCACCAGATAGCGCGAGCCGGTCACGGTGTCGGCGGCCCCGAGGAACTGCAGCGAAGGACCGGCGAGGCGCGCCGGGGCATCCGGATCGTGTCTGCTCGACCCTCCGGCCATGGCGGATCAGCGCCTCAGTGCGCCGCGGTCGGCGCGAGCGCGGCAGCGAGTTCGGCACCCCACCGCTTCGCGCGGTCGATCTCGCCGGCCTCGAGGTGGCTGTTGCGGTCCACGAGGAAGCTCATCGGCTCGGCCAGCCGCCGCGAGCCGAGCTTCGACATCCTGCGGTCGATCGCGGCGGCCGCCGATCCGGTGAAGATGCGCGGCATGTCGACTCGGGTGTCGAACGCCACGTGCCGGGCGACCTGCGGCTCGTACTGCTTGAGCCACTCGCGGATGCCCGGCGCATCGAACTCCGGCTCCAGTTCGAGATCCATCTGCTCGTTCGCCGCCCACTTCACCGCGTCGACCCGCGACTCGGGACGACTGAGTCCGTGTGCATGCGTCGGGGCACCTACGATCAGCACCGACAGATCGTCCGGCAGCGAGTGCGCGTCACGGACGGGGATCAGGGTGACCTGCTGTCCGGCGCCGAGTCCCTCGGCGATCGCCTCGCCGATCCGGCGCGTGCTCCCGAACATCGACTCGTAGACGATGGCGACGGTCCCTGTGGGCTCGTGATTCATGTCCTTGCTCTCCTCTTGTGCTGGTGTGCGTGCCATGTCAGATCGCCGCCCAGCCGCCGTCGACGGGGATGACGGCACCCGAGACGTTGGAGGAGTCGTCGCTCAGCAGCCACGTGATCGCGGCGGCGAGCTGCTCCGGCCGTGCGACCGTCGGAACGTTGGTCTGCAGGAACGGCCCGATGCGCGCCTGGCCCCACTCCGAGTGGAAGGGCGCCTCGATGTTCGTGGCTACCGGACCGGGCGCCACCGCGTTGCACCGCACGCCGCGGGGCGTGTAGAAGAACGCCGTGCTGACGGTCAGTCCGTTCACGGCGTGCTTGGAGGTCGTGTAGGGCGTGCCCGCCGCCGATCCGCGCTGGCCGGCCTCCGAACCGACATTCACGATGCTCCCTTGCCCGCGCGTCACCATCCCGGGGATGACCGCGCGCATGAGCCGCATCATCGCGGTCAGGTTCACCGCCATCACGCGGTCCCACGTCGCGTCCTGGATCTCGCCGGTCGGCTCGAACCCGTCCATGATGCCGGCGACGTTCGCGAGACCGTCGATGCGGTCGCCTGCGGCGTCGAGGATGGTTGCGACCCTGGCGGGGTCGGTGATGTCGGCGGCGACGGCCACGATGTCGCCCGCCACGTCGCCGGTGAGCCCTTCCAGCCGCTCCGCCGATACGTCGACCGCGATCACACGGCATTCCTCCGCGGCGAGCCGCGCCGCCGTGGCCCTGCCGATCCCCGAGCCGGCACCGGTGACGATGACGGTGCGTCCGGTGAAGCGAGATGCGTTCTCAGTCATGACGTTCCTTTCGTGTCGATGCCATTGCACCGTCGGGTCGGTGCGGATGCCGGGCCCTAAGTCCCGCCCTGCGGCAGACCGCGCGGGACCAAGGACCCTCTCCGGGATCGCCCCGGCGTCGTACCGTCGCCTCGCGGCAACGCCACGAGCGATCAGGGGGCACGGATGGAACGCATCGTTCTCGGCTTCGACGGCACGCGCGCTTCGGCCTCGGCGCTCGAGTGGGTCGCAGAGCGCGCCTCGCGGGAGACCGCCGCCGTCGGCGTCGTGAATGTCGTCTCACCGTTCGCGAGGGACCGCGCGGAGACTCTGGACGAACTGGGGGAGGCCGAGGCTTTCCTTCGCGAACGGGCGCCGGGTACGAGCATCGCCCTGCACCGGCTGGAGGGGGACGTCGTTTCGGCGCTCGGCGACTTCGCGCAGGCGTCGGACCTGCTGGTCGTGGGCATCAACCTCGGCCACCCGATCCGCGCCACAGCGGCCGGCGCGACCCCCCTCCGGCTCAGCGCGCAATCGCGCGTGCCCGTCACGATGATCCCCGCCGGCTGGGTGAGCCGCGCCGATGCCGTCACCGTCGGTGTCGCCCCGGATGAGTCCTCGGCGGCCGCGCTCGCGTTCGCCGCACGGGAGGCCCGGATCACCGATGTCCCGCTGCGACTCGTGCACGCCTGGCTCATGCCGACCCCCTCGTTCTCCGGGAGCACCGTGCTCGTCCGGACTCCGGAATCGGTGGTCGCCGAACACCGCGAGGTCATCGACCGCGCCCTCTCACGGGTCATGGAGCGGTACGCGACGATGTCGGTCACCACGGAACTCGTCCGCGACAGCCGTTCCGCCTCCCTGCTGCGATTCGCGGGGCGCTCCTCGATGCTCGTCATCGGAACGCACCATCGGGGCGTGTTCGAGGGGAGCCTGCTCGGCTCGGTCGCACAGGAGGTGCTGTGGCATGCGGAGTGCCCCGTCACCGTCGTTCCCAGCGAGGCACGGGTCTCGCGTTTCGAAGAGGAGGTATGACCGATGGCTCGCCTGCAGAGGATCGTCCTGCTGTCATCGTTGGCATTCGTCGCCGTGACCGCACTCGCCGGCGGCGTCGCGCTGGTGCTCGGGAGCATCAGCCCGTCGCTCGGAACGGTCCTGATCCCGCCCGGCGACTACCTGTCGGGTTCGCCGTTCGACTCGTACGCGCTGCCCGGCGTCGCGCTCATCGCCCTCGTCGCCGTGCCGCACGGCGTCGCGTTCTTCGCCGTTGCACGTCATGACGGCTGGGCCGCGCTCCTCTCGGCCGTGGCCGGATTCGCGTGCCTCATCTGGATCTTCGTCCAGATGATCTACATCCCCTTCAGCCCGCTGCAGGCCATCTACTTCGTGCTGGGCCTGCTCGAGATCGGCTTGACCCTGCTGCGGCTGGGCGTCCTCTCGTTCGAGCCACATCCCCGCCGCTCGACGGCGGTCCCCGTCGGCAGGAACGGATCGCTTCCCATCGATCGCTGACCCGGCGGATCGCGGAGCGACCCCTCGAGGTCACCCGCTCGACGGGACGACGACGACCGGCGTGCGGATGCTGCCGATCAGGTCCTGGCCGACCGAGCCGGAGAACCCGCCCGCGAGGACGCCCTTCCCGTGCGTGCCCATCACGAGCAGCGAGCTGTCGGCGGCCGCCCGGCTCAGGGCCGCGACGGCGTTGTCCGCGACGAGCACCGGTTCGACGACGAGGCCGGGGAAGAGCTGCCTGATCCCGTCGATGGAGCGGGTGAGCAGCTCCTGGTGCTGGTCGCGCGCCTCGCGGCGCGGCACGGCGATCGCCGAGGACTGCGCCGACGAGAGGGGCGTCGACCACGCGTGCACGACGCGCAGGCTCTCACCCGTGGCGTGCGCCTCGCGGGCCGCATAGCCCGAAGCCGCATCGCTCGACGTGTCGGTCGCGAGGGCGAGCGTGACGGGGCCCGAGAGGGCGGACCACCCGGCGGGGACCACGCAGGTCGGCACGCTCGAGCGCGAACTCACGCGCAACGACATCCAGCCGTGAAGGGCCTCACGTGCCGGGCGGTCGGGGTCGGCGCCGATCACCAGGATGTCGGCATCGGCGGCGGCATCCACGAGCGCGCCCGGCATGCGACCGTCGATGCGAGCGGTCTCGACGGGGAGCGCGGGGATCTGCGTGTGCAGTCGGCGCTCCGCACGCGCGAGCTGCTCCTCGGCCATCGGCCGATCCTGGAGAAGAGGGTTCGTGACGATGACGACTTCGACCCGGGCGTCCCGCCGCAGTGCCCGGTCGGTCACCCAGTCGAGCGCGGCGTCCGCGCCGGCCGTGCCGTCGTAGCCCAGCAGAACACGCTCCATCGACGCCCCCCTTCGGTCCTCCGAACGTAGGGAGGCGGCCGAGGGGGTTCGCAGGACCTAAGTCCTGCGCGCGGAAGCCGAGCCCCGCGCAGGGTCTGCGTGCTCGAGCTGGAAGACGGCCGCCTGCGTGCGGCGCTCGAGGCCGAGCTTGCTGAGCATCGAGGAGACGTAGTTCTTCACCGTCTTCTCCGCGATTCCGAGCTTCTCGCCGATCTGGCGGTTGGTAAGGCCGTCGGCGATGAGGCGGAGGATCTGTCGTTCCCGCAGCCCCAGGGACCCGAGTCGCGGATCATCGTTGTCCGCCCGCTCCCGCATCTGCGCACTGGCGCGCTGGATCAGGCGCGGATCGAGCAGCGACCGGCCGGCGGCCACCGCCCGGATCGCGTCGATCAATCGCGTTCCTCCGACGTCCTTGAGCACGTACCCTGACGCACCGGCCATCACCGCGGCGCTCACGGCGGTGTCGTCGTCGTACGCCGTGAGGATGAGGCACTTCACATCGGGAACCCGTGAGCGGATGTCGCGGCACAGGTCGATCCCGCTGCCGTCGGGCAGCCGCACGTCGAGCAGCGCCACGTCGGGCCGAGTGGCCTCGATGCGGCCAGCCGCCTGCCGGACGGTCCCGGCCTCACCGATCACGTCGAGGTCGGGCTGAGACCGTATCAGGTCGCCCACCCCGCGGCGCACGATCTCGTGGTCGTCGACGAGGAAGACTTCGATCATGTGGGTCCGTCCTTCCGCCTGGCCGCTCCGTTCCGAAGCGGCACCCGCCACGTGGCGATCGTTCCGCCGTCGGCGGATTCGAGGTTGAACGAGCCGCCACGACCGCGCGCTTTCTGGTCGAGGTTGTCCAGGCCGCTGCGACGGGCGATGTCGCCGATGCCGATGCCGTCGTCGACGACGACGACGACCGCACAGCCGTCCTCGACGGAGAGCTCGAGAGAGATCCCGTCGGCATGGGCGTGACGGACCGCGTTGCTGAGCAGTTCGCGCGAGACCCCGACGACATCGGCGGCGAGGTCGCCGACAATCAGATGGTCGACCGGCCCGGTGAATCGGATGCCGGCCGGGCGCGCCATGGATCCGGAGAGGCCGGCGACGACATCGATGATCTGGTGGCGGATGGTGGTCTCGTCTCGCCGTGAGAGGGCGAAGACCACCGTGCGGATCTGCGAGATCGCATCGTCCAGCTGGTCGATGGAGTCGTTCACGCGCTGAGCGTCCGGACCGGGAGGCAGCGACCCCGCGACCGCCTGCAGCGTGAGTCCCGTTCCGAAGAGCTGCTGGATGACGTGGTCGTGCAGGTCCCGGGCGATGCGACTGCGGTCATCGGCGAGCATCGCTCGCTGCGCCTCCTCGCGCGCCGCGGCGAGCTCGAGCGCGATGGCGGCGCGTGAGACGTAGTCCGCCGCGCTGTCGATCTCGGCCTGCGTGAACCGTCTGCCGGAGGGCTCCCGCGCGATGCAGACGGCGCCCCACAGCCGCGCGCGAGCCCGCAGCGGAACGACCAGCGCCGGCCCGAGCTCGGATCCGTCCGCGATGCGGAGGACGTCCTGCTCCTGCAGCGTCTGCCGCGGCAGGACGCGGGTGCGTCCTTCGGCGAGCGCCGAGCCGGCGCACACGGATTCGGCTGCCACGACCTGGCCGCGCAATGTCGCCTCGTCCGCTCCTCGCGCGGCCGCGACACGCAGCCGGCCCGGCTCGTCGTCCGTGAGCACCACCGATACCTTGTCGGAGCCAGGAAGCTCGAAGAGGCGGCTGACGATCAGGTCGAAGGAGCCGTCGGTCGGAGAAGAGAGCAGAGCCGCCGAGAGCTCGGCACCCGACCTCATCCAGCGCTCCCTCGTCAGTGCGTGGTCCAGGAGCCGGGCGTTGTCGATCGCGAACCCCGCCGTCGAGGCGAGCGCCGAGATCAGCTGCTCGTCCGCGTCGCTGAACTCCCCGTCGCGGTGGTTGGTGAGGTAGAGATTGCCGAACACCTCGTTGCGCACCCGGATCGGAACGCCGAGGAAGCTCGTCATCGAGGGGTGATGCGCAGGGAATCCCGCCGCTCGCGGGTCAGCCTCCATCTCCGCGAGGCGGATCGGCTGCGGGTCGGAGATGAGCGCGCCGAGCAGGCCATGCCCCTCGGGGAGGTGCCCGATGCGGGCCGCGGTGGCATCGTCGAGCCCGACGTAGATGAACTCCTCGAGGAGCGTGCCATCCGGAGCGATGACGCCCAGTGCGCCGTACTCCGCGTCGACGAGGGCGATCGCCGCCTCCACGATGCGCCGGAGCAGCGACGACAGATCGATGGCCTCGACAACGGACTGGGTGGCGGCCAGGAGCGCGCGCAAGCGCCCCTGCGTGTGCCGGACCTTCTCCGCCTGACTCAGCAGAGCCATCAGTGCCTCGTCGAGTTCGAGGCGAGGACCGTCCGGAAACGCGAGGCTGTCGTCCGCGGCCATCGGCGGGCTCCCCTCTTCCGCCCCGTTCAGACTAGGACTGCGGCAGGCCCACCGCTAGACCGGTGGGACCTTCGGTCCGCTCGCGCCAGACCAGGGCTGATCGAATGCGAGGGGAGAGGAAGGAACCCGATGACGACGGTGAGGCACCTGAGCACGTCCGAATGCTGGCACCTGCTCGAGAACGAGACCCTGGGGCGCCTGGCGCTGATCGGTGACCAGGACGTGCCCGACGTGTTCCCCGTGAACTTCCTCGCCCACGGGGGTGCGGTATACATCCGCACCGCACATGACTCGAAGCTGGTGCGGATCGCCGCGCATCCCGTGGCGGGGTTCGAGGTCGACGGCGCCGACGGCGACGAACTGTGGAGCGTCGTCGTCCGGGGCAGCATCGGCCGCCTCACCGACCAGGTGGAGATCGAACGTGCCGGCGTGACGAAGCTCGTCTCGTCGAACCCGCGCTACAAGCCGTTCGTCCTCAAGCTCGTCGCGCAGACCGTCACCGGGCGCCGGTTCACCCGGAGTGATGCGCCCCCCACGCCGGAGACGCGTTCGCTTCCTGCGACCGGCGCGCATCCGGCGCCGACGCCCCACCGCGACGTTCCCTTCAAGATCCCCTCGCTGCCGCCGCGGGTCTCGGACACGTGATCTGATGGCCGACCGTCCCCGGCCGCACCCGAGCGGAATGAGACGCGGGCTGAGACTCGTCCGGACCTACCCCTTCCTCGCGAGTGCTCTCGCCGTCGGCCTGACCGCCGGTGTGCTCCAGCTCTCGGGCGTCGCTGCGGCGTCCTGGCTCCTGGTGGCCTTCGCGGTGTTCATGGCCGGCCGAAGTGCGCTGATGATGCTGCGCAAACTGCGAAGCGGCGCCTTCGGCGTGGATGCCCTCGCCGTCGTCGCGATCGCTGCGACTCTCGCCGTCGGCGAGTACTGGGCGGGCTGGGTGATCGTCCTCATGCTCGCAACCGGCGAAGCGCTCGAGGATTTCGCAGGACGCCGTGCCCGGCATGATCTCAGCGCGCTGATCGATCGCACGCCGAGAATCGCTCATCTCGTCGTCTCCGCCGAGGAGATGCGCGACGTCGATGTGGACGAGGTGCGCGTCGGGGATCGACTTGTCGTCGGCCCCGGCGAGCTGGTGCCCGTGGACGGCCGGCTCGTCGACACAGGCGCGGTGGTCGACGAGTCCTCGCTCACCGGCGAGAGCGTGCCGGTCGAGAAGGCCGTCGGCGACGAGCTGCTCAGCGGAACGGTCAACGGCTCGGCAGCGGTCACGATCGTCACCCTGCGTCCGGCCGCGGAGAGCCAGTACCAGTCGATCGTGCGCATCGTCGAGGCGGCCTCGCGCAGCCGACCGCCGCTCGTACGCCTCGCCGATCGCTACGCGATCCCCTTCACGCTCTTCGCGCTCGGCCTCGCCGGCGCCGCGTGGTGGGCGTCCGGGGACCCGGCGCGCTTCGCCGAGGTCCTCGTCGTGGCCACGCCCTGCCCGCTGCTCGTCGCCGCGCCGGTTGCCTTCATCGCCGGCATGAGCAGGTCCGCCCGGCAAGGAGTCATCGTGAAGACCGGTGGAGCGTTCGAGATCCTCCACCGCGCACGAACGTTCATCTTCGACAAGACCGGTACCCTCACGCGCGGCCGACCTGCCCTCGTGGAGGTCCGGACCGAGAGCGGGGTGTCGCGTGCCGACGCGCTCCGACTCGCAGCCGAGGCGGAGCAGGTGTCCCCCCACGTTCTCGCCCGCGCGACCGAGAGCGCCGCACTCGCCGAGGGGATCCGCCTGCGTGCGCCGCACCTCGCCGAGGAGACCGCCGCACACGGAGTGTCGGCTGAGATCGACGGTCGGCGAGTCCTCGTGGGAAAGCGGTCGTTCATCGAGGCGCAGACGGGCGCTTCGATACTGCGCGCGGCACTCGAGCCCGGCGAGATGGCCACGTACCTCGCCATCGACGGCCGCTGGTCGGGGACTCTGATCTTCCGCGACACGACGAGGCCGAATGCTGCGGCGCTGGTGGAGCAGCTCCGGCGCAACGGCGTCACGACGATCTCGATGGTGACGGGGGACGACGAAGAGACCGCGCGGCACATCGCCGCATCGGTGGGCATCACCGACGTGCACGCGGCCTGCCTGCCCGCCGACAAGGTCGCCGTCGTCCAGGGTCTCTCCGTCCGTCCGGTCGTCATGGTCGGCGACGGAATCAACGACGCCCCCGTGCTCGCGGCGGCCGACGTCGGCATCGCGATGGGAGCTGCGGGGGCGACGGCCGCGAGCGAGTCGGCCGACGTCGTCCTTCTCGAGGACGACATCCGCGGAGTCGGAGCGGTCCAGGCCACGGCGCGGTCCACGATCCGCATCGCCCTGCAGAGCGTGTGGCTCGGTATGGGGCTGAGCGCCGGCTTGATGTTCGTCGCGGCCTTCGGATACCTGCCGGCCCTCGTCGGAGCGCTGCTGCAAGAAGCCGTCGACGTGCTGTCGATCCTGTGGGCTCTGCGTGCCCTCGGGCGGCGCAGGGGCGAACCGACCACGCGCGGCGGGACCTTCGTCCCGGCTCCGGCCTCCCGAGCCGCGTAACCTCCGGCGTGCGGGTAGCGCCCGTACAGCCGACGTCTGACGGAGTCCCGACGAGCTGCGTCCATGAACTCCGCGGCTGTTGCAGCTAGGGGAGGCGTCCTGGGGACGCCTCCCCGTCACTGTCGCCGGAGGCTGCTGAAGGACGAAGGTCCCGACGCCGGATGTCTGCGCGATCCAGGCTGGCGATGAGCCAAGCCCCAGCGAGAGAGGTAGCGACATGCCCACCGCGACGCGCGACGACCGCGCAATCAAGACGGATGTCGAAGAGGAACTCGATTGGACGCCGGAAGTCGACGCGGCCGGCGTCGGGGTCGCCGTCGAGGACGGCACCGTCACACTCTCCGGTGAGATCGACACCATGGCCGAGCGCATCGCCGCCCGACGCGCCGCGCTGAGGGTGCGGGGCGTTCGAGCGCTCGTGGACGACATGGTCATCCACCCGAGAGCCGCATGGCCCGTCACCGAGACCGACATCGCCAAGCAGGTCGACCGGGCACTGCGGGCGGCGATCAACGTGCCGGATGCGGTCAAGGCGCAGATCCGGGACCACACCGTGACCCTCGTCGGCGAGGTCGACTGGGAGTATCAGCGCGTCGCGGCACGCCGCGCCGCGGAATACCTGCGCGGGGTCGTACGGGTCGAGAACCAGATCACGCTTCGATCCCGGCCGTCGGCCCACGACACCGAGAAGCGGATTCGCGACGCGCTGACGCGCAACGCCTTGCTGGACGCTCAGACCATCCACGTCTCGGTGGAGGGCTCGAACGTCGTGCTCACCGGGGTGGTGCACTCCTGGGCGGAGAAGTCCCAGGCGGGCTATGCCGCATGGTCGTCGCCGCATGTCATGGATGTCGACAACCGGATCAGCGTGGAGCCGCTCCAGTAGAGCGAATATTCGTGGGACGAGCGCCCTGAGAGAGGAACGACGATGACCGTCATTGCCCGTCGCGATCGCGACGTCCGGGATTCGGTGCAGAACGAACTGGAGTGGATGCCGCAGGTCGAGGCATCCCGAATCGGCGTCTCCGTCGAAGACGGAGCCGTCACGCTCTCCGGGGAGGTCGACGACTTCGCGCAGCGCGTCGCCGCCAAGCGCGCCGCGCTGCGGGTGCGCGGCGTGCGCACGGTGATCGACCACCTGACGGTCTATCCGAAGCGCGGCTGGCCCGTCAGCGAGCGGGAGATCGCCGGAGAGGTCGAACGGGCGCTGAAGGCGGCCGTCAACGTGCCCGACACCGTCAAGGCCGAGATCCAGGACCACACCGTGGTCCTCACCGGCGAGGCCGAGTGGGACTATCAGCGACGCGCCGCCAAACGCGCGGTGCGTGAGCTGCGCGGTGTCTACGCCGTGAGCGACATGATCGCACTGGCCCCGCGTCCGACCGCTCCCGACACGGTGGACCGCATCCGCAGCGCGCTCGCGCGCAACGCGCTCGTGGACGCCGGCCGCATCGACGTCTCGGTCGCCGGCACCTCCGTCGTCCTGTCGGGCTCGGTGACGTCATGGGCGGAGCGGCGTGAGGCCGAGAGGGCGGCGTGGGGTTCGCCGCACGTCACGCACGTCGACAATCGCGTCACCGTGGACCCGGCCTGACCGGCAGCCGCCGCGGCGGGGCGCGCGCCGTGCCGCTGCGCGGGACTTTCGGCCCGAGCCGGGCAGGCGCGGTCGAGCACGATGGCCGCATGCCAGAGCAGCAGAGCGAGCCGGTTCCCGCGCCGACCCCCGGGAAGTCGTTTCCGTGGACGCAGCCGGGCATCCTCGTCGGCATCGACAGCTCGGAATCCTCACGGGCGGCGCTGCGATACGCGGCCGAGATCGCTCCGAAGCTCGGACTCCCGCTTCACGGGCTGGTCGTCTGGGACTATCCGGCGCTGGCGTGGGGGGACGCCTGGTACTACCCGGAGTCGTACGACGAGCTCGAGAAGGATGCCGAGCAGGTCGTCCGCGCCGAGGCCGAGCGCGCCTTTCCCGAGGGGGTTCCCGACTGGTTCACGGGCGCGGCTCGGCGCGGGAGCGCCGCCGCAGAGCTCATCGACGCATCGCGCGACAACGCGATGCTCGTCGTCGGCAGTCGCGGTCACGGCGGCTTCGCCGGCCTGCTGCTCGGGTCGGTGAGCAGGGCGTGCGCCGCGCACGGCCACTGTCCGGTCCTGATCGTCCATGAGTGGCCGCTGCGGGCGCGCACCGCTTCCGAGCACGTCGACGAAGCGGAGACCCGATGATCTTCACCGATGCAGCCCTGGCGGGTCACCCATGATGCCCCGGGCAGCGTCCGCCGGCGGCCGGCGGGCGACCACCGCGACGGCCGTCCTGACGTGCGGTCTCGCGGTGACCGCGTGCATGCCGATGTTCCCGGGTGGCCCGGCGAGCTCCGAGGAGCGCGCCGTCGACGACGTCACCCGCGTCGTGCTCGGCACGTCCGGCGAGCTGTCGATCGCGGAAGGGGACCCTGCGCTGGTGATCCACGCGCCGGAGGACGCGATGGGCCGCCTCACCTCGGAGGTCAACGGCGACACCCTCGTGCTCGGGGAGTCGCCCGGCTTCATGTTCGGATTCGGGAGCGTGCGGTACGAGCTCACACTGCCGCGGCTGGAGGCTGTCGAACTGAACGGCTCGGGCGACGTCGACGCGCGAGTCGCGGGCGACGGATCGGTTCAGGTCCGGCTGAACGGCTCCGGCGACGTGTCCTGGACCGGTCTCGACGCCGATCGTGTCGAGATCCGCATCGCGGGATCGGGGGATGCCAGCGTGTCGGGTACGGCCGCCGATGTCTCGATCGAGATCGACGGGAGCGGGGACGTCGACACGATGGACCTGGACGCGCGGGACGTCGCCGTCGTCATCCGCGGGTCGGGGGACGCCGATGTCTCGGCGACGGAGGAGCTCGCGGCGCAGATCGCCGGGAGCGGAAGCGTGACGTACTCGGGGGACCCCCGTCTAGACACGGAAGTGTGGGGATCGGGTGAGGTCGTGCGGCGCTGATGGGGCGGTGCGCCCGGCGCCCTGGAGGAGCCCTGCCCGAACGAGGCACCGGTGAACGCGGGGTCGGGCGGTGACCGGCCGACTCCGGTGACGGTGGTCACCGGCGGGCTCACGACCCGGGAAGCCGCGGCACGACTCGCCGAGGTCGGGCCGAACGCGGTCCCCGCCCCGCGGCGCCGGTCGGCGCTGCGCATGCTGGCCGCGCAGCTGACCCATCTGCTCGCCCTGCTTCTCTGGGTCGCCGCCGGGCTGGCCCTCCTCGCGGGCACCCCCGCACTCGCCGTGGCGATCGTCGCGATCGTTCTCCTGAACGCGGCGTTCGCGTTCTGGCAGGAGTACCGCGCCGACACGTCGGCTCAGCGCCTGCGGGAGCTTCTCCCGTCCGACGTGCGCGTCCTGCGCGACGGGACTCCGATGGCGATCCCCGTGATCGAGCTCGTGCCGGGCGACGTCGTCCTGCTCGCCGCCGGTGACCGGGTGGGCGCCGACCTCGAGGTGCTCGAGTCCGACGATCTCGCGTTGGACGAGTCGCTCGTCACCGGAGAGAGCGTGGCGGTGCGTCACGCGAGCGGTGAGCAGCTGCGCACCGGCACGTTCGTCGTGCGGGGCGAGGCGCGCGCGGTGGTGATCGCGACCGGGTCGCGCACGGGACTTGCCGACATCGAGCGGCTCGTCGCGGGCGCGGCCCGCCCGCCCAGCCCGTTGACCCAGGAGCTGAAGCGGGTGGTGCGGGTCGTGGCCGTCATCGCCGCGGCCGTCGGCGTGGGCCTCGGCGCCGCGTCCCTCGCGCTGGGGCTCGCGGTGACGAGCGCCTTCATCTTCGCGGTGGGGGTGGCGGTGGCGCTCATCCCGGAGGGCCTCCTCCCCACAGTGACGCTGTCGCTCGCCCGCGGAGCGGAGAAGATGGCCGACAACCGGGCTCTGGTGCGCCGGCTGGACTCGGTCGAGACGCTGGGGGCGACCACCTTCATCTGCACCGACAAGACGGGCACGTTGACGCAGAACCGCATGAACGTCGTCGAGGTCGTCACCCTGGCAGGGACGGTGCGCGTGCACGGCGGCGGCTACGATCCCGTCGCGGAGCTCACCGGCGAGGAGGCGGCGATCGCGCTCGCGCCCTCGGTCGCGCTGGCGGCTCTCAGCTGCGTGGCCGGTCGCGTCGCGCAGGGACCGAGCGGGTGGACGGCGACCGGAGATCCGATGGAGGCGGCGTTCCACTGCCTCGCGCTGCGTCTGGGCATCGTCCAGGAGCCCCGTGCCGACCGACGGCCGTACTCGCCCGAGCGGATGATCAGCTCCGCTCTGAGCAACGGCCGGGTGTCGGTGCTCGGCGCGACGGAGGCGGTCTTCGCCCGCTGCCGCGCCGTACCGGATGACGTCGCCGCCGCCGTGCACGATCTGACCGGGCGGGGCCGCCGCGTCCTCGCGGTCGCGAGCCGCACCTGGCGCAGCGCCGCATCGCCCGAGATGGAGCGGGAACTCGACCTCATCGGCATCCTGGCGCTCGAGGATCCGCCACGCGACGGCGTCGCCGACGCGCTGGCGAAGTGCCGTTCGGCAGGCATCCGGATCGCCATGATCACGGGAGACCACCCGCGAACCGGCGCCGCCATCGCCCGGGAGGTCGGGCTGCTGGGGCCCCGGGGGGTCGTGCTGGACGCCCGCGAGCTCCCCGAGACGGACGCCGAGCTCGCCGACGCGATCGACCATGATGACGGCGTGGTCGTGTCTCGCGCGACCCCCGCCGACAAGCTGCGGATCGCCCGCGCGCTGCGCGGACACGGACACGTCGTCGCGATGACCGGCGACGGCGTCAACGACGCTCCGGCTCTGCGCGAGGCGGACGTCGGGGTCGCGATGGGCGCGACCGGCAGTGATGTCGCCCGCGAGGCCGCCGACCTCGTCCTTCTCGACGACCACTTCGCGACCATCGTGGTCGCCGTGGAACTCGGTCGCGCGACGTTCAAGAACGTGCGGCGGTTCCTCACCTACCACCTCACCGACAACGTCGCCGAGCTCGCCCCCTTCGTGCTGTGGGCGATGACGGGCGGCTCGGTGCCGCTCGCGATCGGCGTGCTGCAGGTGATCGCGCTCGACATCGGGAGCGACATGCTCCCTGCTCTCGCGCTGGGGGCGGAGCCGCCGCGGGACGATGTCATGCGCGCGCGCCACAGCCGCTCGCTCGTCGACCGCGGGCTGCTCACCCGCGCCCTGCTTGTCCTCGGCATGACGGAGGCTGTCGTGGCACTGGCCGCATTCCTCCTCGTTCTCGTGGAGGGCGGCTGGCAGTGGGGGGCGGATGTCTCGGCTCCGCTTCTGCGCACGGCGTCGGGGACCGCGTTCGCGGCCATCGCCCTGGGCCAGATGGCCAACGCGTTCGCGTGCCGCAGCACCGTGCGGCCGGTGTGGCGGCTCAACCTCCTCGGGAATCGCCTGGTGCTCTACGCCGTCGCCGTGCAGGCTCTGCTGCTGCTCGCGTTCCTCGCCATCCCGCCGGTGGCCGGGCTCCTCGGCGGGACGATGCCGACCCCGACCGGGTGGCTTCTCGCCGCCCTGTCGATTCCGGCCGTGCTGCTGACCGACGCCGCATGGAAGGCAGTGAGGGGGCGTGCGCGCCGACGGCAGGGACATGCGGCGATGTAGCCGCCCGCGTCGACGTCGAGGGAAGATGCGGATGCCCCGTGGCGGGCCGGCCACGGGGCATCCGATCGTCCACTGACTCAGCGGCAGTGACTGCTGTTGCTGATCCGGGCGTCGACCTCGACGTACCGCGGGCGGTAGTTGTCGACCTCGGTGTAGAGGTCGTCGGTGTCGAAGCTGTTCACGTTGTACGTGACCAGCAGCGTGTGGCCGTCGCCGAGCTGCGGGTGCGCCTTGGCGTTGTAGGTGAACACGTTCCCGCTGGTCTCGGGCGTGGAGTAGAGGACCGTCTTGCCGGTCCACGGCCCCTCCAGGCTGTCGCTGCGGTACATGACGATCTTGGAGCTCAGGATCTCGGTGGCGTCGCCGGTGACGAGCGTGTAGCGCCCTTGGAACCTGCTGACGCTGAACTCGTTCGAGACTCCCTCGAGGATCCGCTTGGTGGCGGTGTGATCGGCCGACCAGCCGGCGTCGCCGAGATACTCCCACTCACCGTCGGCGAGGTCGCCGCCGGCCACGCGCGCGAGGTGCGCGAACTTCTGCGCCCCGAGGTCTTCGACCCCGTAGACGTAGGTGTAGCCGTCGTCCGGGTTCTCGTAGATCGCCGAGCCCCAGTTGATGCCGTCGGTGGCGACGTCGTCGACCGAGATCAGTTCGAGCGTCGAGGCGTCGAACGTCGCCACCCCGTTGCCCTCGAACCGGAAGTCCCACATGGTGTCGCCCGTCTTGACGAACTCGACGAGCATGACCTGAAGCTCGTCGCCGTGCACCGTGGCGTCGCCGAACCAGTACCAGTCGCGTCCCTCGTCGGCGCCCTCGACCTTGACCAGCGACTCGGGCGCTTCGGCTGAGCCGCCCGTATAGGTCGTGATGACGCCGTCATCGTCGACATTGATCGAGTTGTGGATGAACGGCGAGTCCAGCGGGCGTCCATGCGTGTCGTCGACCTCCCCGAGGAACGTGTCGGAGTAGATCCACGCGGTGCGGCCGTCGGGCAGCTCGACGCTGTAGGCCGAGTCTGCTCCCGTCCACCTGCCGGCGGTGTCGCCGTACTCGCCGAATCGGTCGCGCAGCTCGGTGTCGACCGCCGCGGAGATGACGGCGCAGGTCGGGGCTGCGGTGGCGGCGAACGGTGCGGACGTCGCCACCAGTGCGACGGCCCCCACTGCGGAAGCGAAGGCGAGACGCCCGGGTCGCTTGTGAAGATGAAGCACTGCTTTGCTCCTCCCCGGCATCTTTGCCGGTCAGGGAACGGTGGGGTCGCCGCCGTTCCTGTTAACGTTACCAATCACGGGAGCGTAGCAAGACTCGCCGCGGATGGCTACGCCCTTCGATCGCTCGGTGCGCGCACAGCGGTATACGTTGAGTCCGGCGGCGAGACAGGAGGAGCCCACATGGTCGGCGTCAGCGAGCCCGGCAAGCTGCCGACCGTGAAGGAGGTCGCGCAGCACGCCGGAGTGAGCCCGATGACCGTGTCGCGCACCCTCGCCGGCGGCGCGAATGTGCGGCCCGAGCTCCAGGAGAAGGTCCTCAAGGCGGTCCGCGAACTGGGCTACTACCGCAACGAGAACGCACGCAGCCTGCGCCCGGGGCAGGCGAGCGGGCTGATCGGCGTCGCGATCACGAATCTCGGCAATCCCTACTACGGCAACTTCGCCCTGGGCGTCGAGGAGGCGGTGGCCGAGACCGGCCGCCGGATCGTGCTGGGCAACACCGGCGGCGATCCCGCGCGCGAGCGCCAGCTCGTCGCCGACTTCCTGGGCCGGCAGGTCGAGGGCCTCGTCCTGGTGCCTTCGGGCGGCCCTTCCGATCACCTGCAGCCGGAGCGGCTCGGCGACGTGCCGCTGGTGCTCGCCTCCCGCCGCATCCAGGGGCTGGACGTCGACGTGGTGCTGCTGGACGACGTCGGCGGTGCGTATCGCGGCACGATCGCCCTGCTCGACGCCGGGCACACCCGCATCGGCTACCTCGGCAACGTCAGCTCGGCGTTCACGGGCGCCCGCCGCTACGAGGGCTATCTGCGCGCACTCCAGGAGCGAGGCATCCGCCCCGATCCCGCCCTCGTGCTGCGCGAGCAGCAGGACGGCGGCTCAGCGAGCGAGGCGACGCGCCGGCTCCTCGATCTCGATGAGCCGCCGACCGCCCTCTTCAGCGCGAACAACCGCAACAGCATCGGCGCGCTGCGCGAGATCGGCCGTCGCCTGCGGTCGGGCGCTCGGGCGGCGGACATGCCGTCGCTGGTCAGCTTCGACGACTTCGAGCTGGCGGAGCTCATGCCCGTGCCGGTCTCGGTGGTCGACCACGACCCGCGCCAGCTGGGCCGCGAAGCCGCCCGGCTGCTGCTGACCCGCCTCGCCGACCGGGCGGGCCGCGTCGGACCGGCGCGTCTGGTGGAGATGCCGGTCAACGTCGCCCCGCCTGTGCCGCTCGCCTGAGCGGCCGGACTTGCGCGTTGCTCGCACGCTGACTATGGTAACGTTACCAATGCCAATCCACCCCACCGACGAGGAGGCCACGCCGATGCGCACCGTTGCGATCGACCTCGGCGGCACCGCCGTGAAGCTCGGCTCGTTCGACTCCGGTCGCCTGGTGGAAGCCACCGAGTTCGCCGCCGTCGACGGCCGCCTCGGGCTCGATGAGGTCGCCCACCGGGTCGACCTCCTCCTCGCCGGTGAACCCGCCCGCGCCATCGGCATCGCCGTCCCCGGCGTGGTCGACCCGGACAGCTCGAGCCTGCTCGCCGCGCACGGCAAGTACGCCGACCTGCACGGCATCGACCTCTCGGCGTGGGCGCGGGAGCGATTCGGCTGCCCGGCCGCCGTCGAGAACGACGCCCGGGCGGCGCTCGTCGGCGAGATCACCGACGGCTGCGCGCAAGGGAGCCGGGACGCCCTGCTCATCGTGCTCGGCACCGGGATCGGCGCCGCTGCGGTCCTCGACGGCCGGGTCGTCCGGGGCCGCCACGGCCACGGCGCCATTCTCGGCGGTCACATCACCGTCGACCTCGACGGCCCCCGCTGCCCATGCGGCAACATCGGGTGCGCCGAGGCGCTCGCGAGCACGTGGGCGCTCGCCGCGGATGCCGCCGCCGGAGTCCTCGCGCTCGGTCCCGGACTCGCCGACCACCTCGCCGAACGGGGCACGATCGGCATCATCGATCTCGTCCAGACACGCGATGAGCCGGAGTCCGCCGCGATCCTCGACCGCTACATCCGCACGTGGGCCGCGGTGATCGTCACCCAGTGCCACGCATTCGACCCCGACGTCGTGATCGTGACCGGCGGCATCATGCGGGCAGCCGAGGTGATCCTTCCCGCGCTCCGCGAGCGCGTGCACGCCGACCTGTGGTCGTCGTCGTTCCGCCCGCCGTTCGTCACTCCCGACGATCCCTCCACCTCAGTCCTCCGAGGACTGGCGGCACTCGCCGACGATCTCCCCAGCAAAGGACGACCATGACGACCGTCGACTCCGGCAGCACCCCGCTCGAGGACTACCTGCGCGACGACCGCAGCAGCTACGAGAAGTACCCGACCATTCCGCTGCCCGCCGGCAGCGAGGTGCTGGTGGGCGCCGACGCGTGGAGGGCGGCGATGGACATCGCCTCGACGGCGACGGGGCATCCGCTCATCGCGGTGGACGTCTATCCGGGCGGTGATGTGCCCGGGATCACGGCGAGCATCCGGGCGGCGCTGCCTCACGCAGAGGTGATCGACGTGGAGGATGCCGCAGCCGCCGACCCGGAGGCCATCGACGCGCTCATCGCCCGCAACCTCACCGACGACCGCGTCTTCGGCGTCATGAGCCACTTCACCATCGACGAGTTCTACGACCGGGAGCGTCTCGCGGCCCTCCAGCAGCGCACCGAGAACCGCACCGGACCTGTCGTCCTCGTCGGCTGGGGCGCCGACCTCGCGGCGCGTCGGCGCGCGGATGCGCTCGTGCTGGTCGATCTCGCACGCTGGGAGATCCAGCAGCGCATGCGCGCCGGCGCGACGAACTGGCGCGCCGGCAACGCCGACCTCGATGTGCTGCGCAAGTACAAGCGCGGATTCTTCGTGGAGTGGCGCACGGCCGATCGCCACAAGCGCACGCTGTTCGACCGCATCGATCTCGTCGTCGACGGCAACGCCGCGCTCGACGTCGCCGGGGCCGTGCGCGGGGCCGACTTCCGCGCCGCGCTCGCGGGCGCCACGGCGGCGCCGTTCCGCGTCGTCCCGTTCTTCGATCCCGGGGTGTGGGGCGGGCAGTGGATGAAGAACACCCTCGACCTCGACCCGACCGTCCACAACTACGCGTGGTGCTTCGACTGCGTTCCCGAGGAGAACTCGCTGCTCCTCGAGGCGGGTGGTCGCGTGGTCGAGATCCCGGCGATGGACCTCGTCCTCAGCCGTCCCCGCGAGCTCCTCGGCGAGCGCACCTTCTCGCGCTTCGGAGCCGAGTTCCCCATCCGCTTCGACTTCCTCGACACGATGGGCGGCGGCAACCTCTCGCTCCAGGTGCACCCGCTGACGGAGTACATCCGCGACACGTTCGGCATGGCGTACACCCAGGACGAGAGCTACTACATGCTCGACGCGGCCGACGACGCCGTCGTCTACCTCGGGCTGAAGACGGGAACGGACCCGAAGGAGATGCTCGCGGATCTGCGCGCGGCGACCGACGGCGAGCATCCCTTCGACGCGGAGAAGTACGTGAACGTCTTCCCTGCACGCAAGCACGACCACTTCGCGATCCCCGCGGGCACCGTGCACTGCTCGGGCGAGAACTCGATGGTCCTCGAGATCTCGGCCACGCCGTACATCTTCACGTTCAAGCTCTGGGACTGGGGCCGCGTGGGACTGGACGGCGTCCCGCGCCCGGTCCACATCGACCACGGCGAGCACAACATCCAGTGGGACCGCGACACCGAGTGGGTCGAACGGAACCTCGTGGGCCAGGTGGAGGAGCTGCGGCGCGAGCCCGGGCTCGTCGAAGAGCGCACCGGCCTGCACGAGCTCGAGTTCATCGAGGTGCGCCGTCACTGGTTCGAGCAGGAGGCCGCCCATGACACCGAGGGGACCGTCAACGTCCTGAATCTGGTGGAGGGCGATGAGGTCGAGATCGTGAGCCCGACCGGCGCATTCGCGCCTTACACCGTCCACTATGCGGAGACGTTCATCGTTCCCGCGGCCGTGGGCCCCTACGTCATCCGCAGGACGCCGAACTCCCGGAGCGAGCGCTTCGGCACCGTGAAGGCGTACGTGCGGGGAACACGCTCCAGCGACAGCTGAGCGCCGCGGGCGCCGTTCGCGGCGTGCGCGGACAACTGAACACCGACCGACAATTGAATATCTTGCACACACCGAAGCGGCATCCGCCGCGCGATCGCCCGCCCTTGCATCCCCTCGAGAGAGTTGATAGCTTGACGGAGCGGTTGGTAACGATACCAGACCAAGAACAAGGGAGTTCCAGTGAAGTCACGACGCATGGTCGGAGCCGGCATCGCCGCGTTCGCCACTGCCGCACTGCTGCTGACCGGCTGCGCAGGCGGCGGGGGCAACGGCGATGAGGAGGCCGCCACGACGGGCGAGCTCGATTTCTACACCGACAAGGCCGCGTGGGAGCCGGACTTCGACGAGCTGAACGCCACCAGTGGCGAAGCCGTCGACATCACGCTCAACACGACCGGCTACTCCGACGCCGCCCAGTACGACGCCTTCATCAAGCAGTCCTTCCGCACCCAGAAGAGCCCCGGCCTGTTCACCTGGCACACGGGCGATTCCCTCAAGCAGCTCGTCGACGAGAACCTCGTCGCCGAGACCACGGACCTGTGGACAGAGGCGATCGACGAGGGATGGGCCACCGAGGACCTGCGCAACGAGTACACGATCGACGGCAAGCAGTACTGCGTGCCCATGAACATCGCGTACTGGGTCATGTACTACAACAAGAACATCTTCGAGGAGCAGGGCATCGAGGAGCCGACCACCTGGGAGGAGCTCGACGCCGCGGCAGCGACGCTCAAGGACGCCGGCATCACTCCGTACTACCAGACGAGCATCCTGTTCACGTTCCAGTGGTTCCAGCAGCTGGTCGCGGGCACCGACCCCGAGCTCTACAAGGGCCTCTCGACCGGGGACGTCAAGTACACCGATCCCGAGATCGTCGAGATCATGAACCTGTGGCTCGACCAGCACGAGAAGGGCTGGTTCAGCGACGCGGGCAGCACGACCGACCCCGCGGTCGGCCTCAAGCAGGGCGACTTCGCCATGATCAACTTCGGCTCCTTCTTCAACGGGTCGCTCGACGGCGCCGGAATGGTGTCGGGCGAGGACTACGACATGTTCGTCATCCCCGCGGTGAACCCCGACCTCGGCACGACCCCGGTCGCGGTCGAGTCGGGCCCCCTCTGCGTCGCCGAGAACTCGTCGCAGAAGGACCTCGGCCTGGCGTACTCGGAGTGGTGGATGTCGCCCGATGCGCAGACGGCATGGAACGCCGCTCGCGGTGACGTCGCGTTCAACCCGATGGCAACCGTCAACGACCCGATGCTCTCCGACCTCGGGACCACGGTCGCCGACGGCGAGCACACGCTGTTCACGCGGTACTTCGAGGCCACGCCCACGCCGATCCTCACCGTCGCGCTCGAGCAGTTCGGCGCGTTCAACGCCAACCCCGGCGACCCGATGCCGTTCCTCGAGGCCATCCAGGCCGAGGCGGACAAGTACTGGGCCGACCAGGAGTAATACGCATGGCTGTCGTCGAGACGCCCGCCCGGGAGCGGGCGGCGCGTGGTTCCACCGGGACCCCGCGCCGCCCGGCCCGCCGGAGCCGGAAGACGCCGTACCAGGGTTCCGCCCGGGGCTTCATCGCCCCGGGCGTGCTCCTGGTGGCCGTCCTCCTCTACCTTCCGCTGCTGTGGACCACCTTCCTCAGCTTCACCGAGTACAACGGTCTCGGCGATCCCGAGTGGGTCGGCCTCGACAACTACGTCGAGATGTTCGAGGATCCCGCCTTCGTCGGCGCCCTCCTGAACACGCTCCTGTGGGTGGCCGGGACGCTCCTGGTGCCCGTCGGCGTCGGCCTCGCGCTCGCGCTCCTCACCTGGAACCTTCCCGGGGGCGTCTGGCTTCGGCTGCCGTTCCTGATTCCCTACGCCATCTCCGGCATCGGCGTGGGTGTCATCTGGTCCTTCATCCTGTCCGCCAACGGCGCCCTCGATCAGGCGCTCTCGGTGTTCGGGATCACCGACCCTCCGCGCTGGCTCGTCGACGCTCCGCTGAACACCGTCGTGATGATCATCGCCGCGTCGTGGCAGGGGGTCGGCGTCAACGCCCTCCTCTTCACGATCGGCCTCCAGTCGATCCCGAAGGAGCCGCTCGAGGCGGCGCGCGTCGACGGCGCCACCGGTGTGCGCCTCTTCACCAGCATCCTGTGGCCCATGCTCCGCCCGCTCACCGCGGTCGTCGTCGGCCTCTCGATCGTCGCCAGCCTGAAGACGTTCGACATCGTGCTGTCCATGACCAAGGGCGGTCCCGGCCGGGCGTCCGAGACGCTCGCGCTCACGATGTACCGCGAGACGTTCGTGAACAGCGACTACGGGCTCGGCTCGGCCATCGCCGTCTTCCTGTCCGTCGTCACGCTGGTCGCGTCGGTGCTCTACCTCCGCCAGCAGCTCTCACCGAAGCACGAGATGTGATCATGTCGAGAACCCTCCGCACCGCAACGCTCGTCATCCTGGGGCTCGTCTGGCTGCTGCCGGTCTACCTGCTGCTGGTCAACGCGAGCAAGTCCCCGACGACCTTCACCTCGAACGAGGCGTGGATCCCGTCGGGCGAGTTCGCCCTTTTCACGAACATCGCGGATGCGATGCAGCTGTCCGGCCTCAGCGACAGCATCGTCGCCACCCTGATCTACGCCGTGGTGTCGCCGATCATCGCGGTGGTCGTCGGCGCCGCGGCGGGATTCGCGATCGTCGCGCTCCGCCTCAAGCGCGGCTTCCTGTGGTTCGTCGTGATCTTCGGAGGCACCGTCTTCCCCCTCCAGATGATCCTGCTGCCGTTGTTCGACGCGTACTCGCGCGCCGGGCTCTACGACACGCACCTCGGCATGATCATCGTGTACACCGCGATCTCGATCCCGTTCTCGGCCTTCGTCATGCGCAACTTCTTCACCGGCGTCGCGCACAACGTCTTCGAGGCTTCGGTGCTCGACGGCGCCACGACGTGGCGGATCTTCACCCGCATCTACGTGCCGATGGCCTCGAGCGCTCTGGTCGCGATCTTCATCCTGCAGGCGACCTTCATCTGGAACGACCTGCTTCTGGGTCTCACGCTCAGCCAGTCCGATGACGTGCGCCCGATCGTGACCACGCTCGCCGGCATGCAGAGCACGTACGGTGGCGCCCAGATCTCGACCGTGCTCGCGGCGGCCGTCCTGGTCTCGCTGCCGACGGTGATCCTCTTCCTCTTCACGCAGAAGTTCTTCGCCCGCGGCCTCGCCCTCGGGCAGTACTAGGAGTTCGATCTTGTTCATGCGCTCGTCCCACGTCCCGACGGTCGCCGATCTGGCGGCGGACCCGATCACGCACCACTACGACGACATGGTGGCGCCGTCCGGGCTCACCAACCATCTCGGCACGGTGCGCGTCGATCATGACCTCACGTCGGTCACGGCGGTGCAGTTCCCGCCCGTCTCGCAGGGCCTCGCGACGACCGCGGTGGCCTTCGTCGACGGTCGCATCGTGAAGTCCTACGGCGCTCCCATCACGCACGAATGGCGTGCCGACCGGGTCGTCCGCCGCGTCGTGCTCCCGGGGCTCGAACTCGAGACGACAACGGTGGTCGTGCCGGGAACGACCGCCGTGGCGATCGACGTGCGCGTGCGGAACACGGGCGCCGAGCGCCGTGCGGTCGAGGTCATGCTCTCGCTCGCGGCCCGCGTCGTGTCGGGCGAGGCGGCGTGGAACACCCCCGAGTCGCCGGACGCGAAGAACGAGGCATCCGTCGACGATTCCCGGCTCGTGTTCGTCGACGACGCCGCGTCCGCGTGGAGCGTGCAGGGGGTCGACGTCCCCGCGACGGCACGCCCGAGCGGCGTCGCGCCGGCTTCGGAGGACTTCATGGTCGGGATCGGCGGGATGGGCCGCGGCGGCGACGTCACGGTGGTGCTCGACGTGGATGCCGGCGGCGAAGGCCGCTTCGGGTACGTCAACGCCGTCGGCCGGACCCGCGACGAGGCCGTCGCCGCCTACGACGCCGTCGCCGCCGACGTCCCGGGCGCGGTCGCGGAGTCCGAGCGCTACTGGAACGCGCAGCTGGAGGCAGCCGTCACCCCCGGCAACAGCGAGTTCTCGGGTCACCTGCCGATGCTCGAGACCACGTCGGAACCGCTGCGCCGGCTGTACTGGTGGGGCATTCTCGGCATCCTGTACTTCCGTCGCGACCATGCGGGCAACGTCCTGGGACGCAGCTACGACACCCTCATGCCCAACTACTGGGCGACCACGACGTTCATCTGGGATTTCAGCCTGAGCTCGGTGACGCACGCGCTGCTGGATCCCGCAGCGATGCGCCGCCAGCTCAGCCACTGGATCGCGAGCGACACGCACACGCTCTTCGGCACCTCCTCGCTCACCGGAGGTCCGGTCGGCCAGTGGTACTCGGTCAACGACTATGCGATGACACGCCTCGTACGGGACTACCTGCGGTTCAACGGCGATGCCGCGTTCCTCGACGAGCAGCAGCAGGACGGGCGTTCGGTGCTCGATCACCTCCGATTCTGGGCGCGGGCGTGGCAGGGGCTTCGCCGCTCCTCGACGCTCGCCGACTACGGCGAGATCGAGAACCTGCTCGAGTGCGTCAGCTCGTACACGCACGAGGTCGCCAGCTTCAACGCGGCGAACGTCTGGAACCTGCGCGTCACCGCCGAGGTGCTGGACGCACGAGGCGATGCCGCCGGTGCGGCCGAGCTGCGCGCTGAGGCAGAGGAGCTCGTGGCCGAGGTGCGGAAGCTCTACCTGCCGGGCGAGGGGTTCTTCGCGGCACGCCAGCCCGACGGGTCGAAGCTCCCCGTCCGGCACTGCTACGACTTCAACATCGTGGGGACCACGATCTCGGACGACCTCGACGAGACGACGCGCGCCGAGATGGTCGCGTTCTTCCAGCGCGAGCTGCAGACGCCGCAGTGGCTGCGCGCGTTGTCGCCGTGGGATCCGGATGCCTCGTACAGCGTGCGCCCGGACCACCAGTGGAACGGCGCCTACACCGCATGGCCGGCCGACGCCGCACGCGCGCTCGTCGCGCTCGGCGAGCCGAAGGTGGCTCTCGACTGGCTTCCGGGTCTCGCGCGCACGGCCAATCAGGGGCCGCCCGCTCAGGCGCACTTCGTCGAGGAGGCGCAGCCGCTGATCAACGGCGGAGCACGCAAGGCGCCGCCGCAGCTGCCGTACATCAACGACTGGGCGTGCTCATCGGCGGGAGCCTACGTCGCGCTCGTGATCGAGTCGCTGTTCGGCGCGGCTCCCGGTATCGACGGCCTCGGCGAGGTCGACGGCTGCGTCGCGCAGCTCGACCCTTCGGCCGTGCTCCGCGGCCTGCGCGTGGGCGACCGTCTCGTCGACGTGCACGCGGACGGACGAGTGATCGACCGGACATGACGGCGACGTTGCTGCGCACGATCGACCCGGGCGACCTCGAGATCCGCGGGGCCGTGGAGGTGGAGCCCACGGCTCGGGGCCTGCTCCCGCACCGGCTTCCGGCGTGGGCCCGGGCGCAGGTGCCCGACCTGTTCATGGCGCAGACGTCGGCAGAGAGCGCCGGCGTGCGACTCGCGCTGCGCACCGCGGCGACCGTCATCGAGCTCGACGTGTCGGCCCGACGGATGGCGGCGGACGAGGCATCCGTCCTCCCCCCGAGCCTCTACGACCTGACGACCGGCGGCGATGTCGTCGCGCAGGCCGGCGCGATCGCCGGCACACGGTACCTCTTCACCTTCGAGGACCCGTCCGGCCGCGTCGTCGAGGGCCCGCCCTCGACCGTGCGCTTCTCGGGGCTCCCGGGGGTCGAGAGGGAGTACGAGCTCTGGCTGCCGTACACCGATGCGGTCGAGGTCCTCGCGCTGCGCGCCGACGCGCCCGTCGCGCGACCCGCTGAACGCCCGAGGGCGCGCTGGCTGCACCACGGCAGCTCGATCAGCCACGGATATCGCGCCGATTCGACCACCGGCACGTGGCCCGTCGTGGCCGCGCTCGCCGCGGACGTCACGCTGACGAACCTGGCGTTCTCGGGCAGCGCCATGCTCGATCCGTTCACCGCGCGGACCATGCGGGATCAGCCGGCCGACATCATCAGCCTCAAGGTCGGCATCAATCTCGTGAACGGCGACACGATGCGGATGCGCACGTTCCGTCCCGCAGTCGACGGCTTCCTCGACACCCTCCGCGAGGGGCATCCGTCGACCCCGATCGTCGTGATCTCCCCCATCTACTGCGAGCCCGTCGAGCTCGCGGCCGGCCCGACCGTGCAGGATCCGACGCGGCCCTACGAGTGGTCGATCGCCGGGGGAACCGAGGCCGACGTCGCCCTGGGCAAGCTCTCGCTGGGGTCGATCCGCGCGGCACTCGCCGACATCGTCGAACGCAGGCGAGGAGGCGATCCGAACCTCCACTACGTCGACGGATCCACGCTGTACGGCGCCCTCGATGCCCGGCGGATGCCGCTGCCCGACAACCTGCACCCCGGGCCCGACGTCCAGCGGCTGATCGGCGAGCGCTTCGCGCATCAGGTGCTGGAGCGGTGGTCTCCGGCCCCCGCGCCGACGCCGTGATGGGGCTCCTGCCGCCGCGCGTCCCGCCGCCCTCGCGCGGTCGCAGACCCGCCCCGGCCTGCTGACGGCGACGTCCGTGCGCTCCTTCTGTCACCCAGGCGGCATCAGGCGAGTCCGAAGGGACTTTCGGCACTGTGCCACCCGGCCGGAACGAGCGAACGTGGGGGCATGACCACTCCTGCTCCGGTCCCTGCCCAGCGGATGGACGGCAGTCGCACGGCGGCGATCGTCGGCGGAATCATCCTTCTCGTGCTGGGGCTGCTCACTTCACTCGGCGCGGCAGGAATCCTCATCGGAGGAATCGCCACGGCCGCGGTCGGCGGACTTCGGAATGACGAAGGATTCCTCGTCTCGCCCGAGCGCACCTTCACCACCGACTCCTACGCCATCACGACCGAGCGCGACGATCCGATGAGCATCGGCGGCGATGTCCGCGCGCTTCCCTTCGATCTCGCCACGCTCCGTGTGACGGCGACGTCGCAATCCGGGGCGGTGTTCATCGGCGTGGCGCGACAGGACGACATCGATGCCTACCTCGACGGCGTCCAGCACAGCGAGCTGCACGAGCTGCGGGGCGCGCCGTTCGACGTCGAGTACCGCGAGGTGCCCGGCACCGCCCCTTCCTCGCCGCCTGAGGAAGAGGAGATCTGGGTGACGTCCGCGAGCGGCACCGGTCCTCAGCACATCGACTGGCCGCTCACGACCGGAGACTGGGGAATCGTGGTCATGAATGCGGACGCGAGCATGGGCATCGAGGTGGATCTGAGCGCCGGCGTCCGAAGCGACCTCCTCGGACCGGCGACGGCCGGGATGCTCGCCGCGGGCGGAATCGGGCTTCTCTGGAGCCTCGGCGCGATCGTGGCGGGATCCGTGCTGCTTGCCGTCGGCGCGCGCCGGCAGCCGGCCGTCTCGCCGGCGCCGGCGGCACCGCCGACCGCACCGAGCTGACCGAGCGGGGGCAATCTGAAGGTGCGGCCGCCCACGCCGGGGCTCCGCACCTTCAGATCCGTGCGCGCCGCGCACGCTTCCGCTCGCCGTCCGAACGGATGTCGCCGAGTTCGGCGTCAGGCCTTCACGGCTTGCTCCTCGCTGTCGGCGACCTCGGCCCGCTGCGACCGACGCAGCGTCACGGCCGCGATCGCGGCGCCGAGGGCGGCGACGATCGCCGCGCCGATGAACGCCCCCGAGTAGCCGTTCGTCAGGTCGGCCGGCTCGACGCCGCCCGAGATGATCATCGAACTGAGAACGGTGGCACCGGCCAGACCCACCGCCGAGCCGATCTGGTAGCTGGTGTTCACCAGTCCTGAGGCGATCCCGGTCTCTTCGGGGCGTGCCGCCCCGATCGCGACGCCGAGCGACGGGACGAAGGCCAGCGCCATTCCGAACGCGGCGATCAGCGAAGCCGGGAGCACGTCCACGACGAAGCTGCCGTCGGGGCGGATCGAGGCGAGCCAGACCAGACCCGCCGCGAGGAAGCCGAACCCGGCCACCACGAGAGGCTTCGGCCCGAACTTCGCCAGCAGACGCGGTGCGACGAGCGTCATTCCGAGCACGATCAGGATCGTCATGGGCAGGAGGGCGGCACCGGCGCCGAAGGCGCTCGCCCCGAGAACGTTCTGCAGGTACAGGTTCAGGAAGAACCACATGGGCACCCACGCCGCACCGAGCAGCAGCTGTGCGACGTTGGCCGCACCGAGCTGCGGAGCGCGGAAGATGCCCAGGCGGACGAGGGGCTGCCGCGAGCGAGCCTGGACGGCGATGAACACGACGAGGAGCAGGATGCCGGCACCCAGGGCGACGAGCGTCTCGACTGCCAGCCAGCCGACCTCGGGGACGCGCACGACGCCGTACACGACGGCAGCCAGGCCGGCTGTGCCGGTGATCGCTCCCGCGAGATCCACCGACCCGCGCTGACCGGCGAGCCGGGGCAACGACCCGGGAGTGAGCATCACGACGAGCGCGGCGATCGGCACGGTGATGTAGAAGACCCACGGCCAGCTCGCGTACTCGGTGAGCACCCCACCGAGGAAGACCCCCACGGTGCCGCCGATCGGGGCGGCGGCGCCGTAGATGGCGAACGCGCGGGGCAGATCCTTCGTGCCGCCGAAGAGGGCGACGAGGAGGCTCAGGGCGGCGGGGGCGATAAGGGCTGCGCCCGCTCCTTGCACCGCGCGTCCGGCCAGCTCCACTCCGACGCTGCCCGCAGCACCGGCCAGCACCGACCCGGCGGCGAGCACCACCCAGCCGGTGGTGAAGATGCGCCGAGCTCCGAAGAGGTCGGAAAGACGACCTCCCAGAAGCAGCAGCCCTCCGAACGCGATGACGTACGCGTTGAAGACCCACGACAAGGACTCCGGCGTGAAACCGAGCTCTGCCTGCATGTCGGGCAGAGCGACACCGATGATCGAGGTGTCCATGATGACGACGAACTGCGCCGCAGCAATCAGCGCGAGGCCGAGCCACCGGCGTCGGGCCGGCGGTTGTGATGTTGACATGATCGCTTCTCTCTTTCCGGGCGGATACCCTATGGGGGTATACAAGATACCCCGCAGGGGTATTTCGGATGGGAGCGATTTCTCGCCAGAGAGCGTCCGGGATGTCGCTGGGACCCTTGCCGATCAGTTTTCTCGAGGGCGGACGACGAGCCGCTCTCCCTCCCACGCGACGGGCATCGGGTCCGTCACTCCACCGACGAACGCGCCCTTCTCGTCGGCGTTGCGGAAGGCGAACAGCAGCCATCGGCCATCGGAGCGGCGCTGGATGAGCCTGCCGACGTAGAGACTCTCGTCGGTCAGCGGGTACGCGGCGTCCACGTCGAAAGGACCGAGCAGGGACTCTGCGGGGACCGCCCACGTGCCCCCTGCATGGCCTCTCCGCGCCGCCG
Organism: Microbacterium sp. MF43; assembly: GCF_012847295.1. Lineage (GTDB taxonomy): Bacteria > Actinomycetota > Actinomycetes > Actinomycetales > Microbacteriaceae > Microbacterium. The sequence goes on along the minus strand of NZ_JABBDY010000001.1, from coordinate 60,785 downwards.
CAGCGTGCTCGTCGAGACAGGAGAAGATCAGGATCGGTCGACCGTCGACGACCTCCACCTGCGTCACCTCGAGCTGACCGAACCCGTTGGCGGTCGGCGCCGTCAGAGGTTCCCGCAGCTCCCACGTGCGCAGGTCCGACGACCACGCGTGACCGACCACACCGCGACCGTCCGCAGGCCCGTGGGCCGCGCGGGCGGTGACGAGCATGTGCCAGCCGTCGCCGTCGGGGTCGGCGAACACCCACGGGTCTCGGAAGGCCTCGTCGTGCCATGCGCCGCTGTCGAGGGTCTCGTACCAGGGTGCCCGCGCTTCCAGCACCGGCCCGCCGCTCTTGGTCCAGGTCTCGAGGTCGTTCGAGGTCGCGTACCCGATGCGCTGGACGTTCTTGCCATCGGGGGCGAGGGACGACCCGGTGTAGAAGAGGAACCACGTGCCGTCGGGATGCCGGACCACAGAACCCGTCCAGGTGGCGAGGTCGTCGAACGCGGGAGCGTCGCTGCGCACGAGCGCGTCGGCGACCTGGGTCCATTCGACCAGGTCGGTCGAGACGGCGTGCCCGATCGATGCGCGGTAGTGACGGGCGTCGGGGTCGTGGAGTGCGCGGGAGGCGTAGAGGAAGTACAGGTGATACCGGTCGCCGTCGTCAGCGAACCAGAAGTCCCATACCCAGGAGCCGGGGAGGTCGAACAAGATGCGATCCTTCGTGTGAGCAGCGCGGTCCTCCGCGCTGGGTCGGTCTGTGTGCTCGGGCCGGAGCCGAGGGTCGTGCCGCGAACGGCGGGTGAGTCGGTGAGGCGTCGCGCGCCGCTGTCAGTGCACGGCCGCCAGCTCGGCAGCGGACGGCGGGTCTGCTCCGGGACGCGAGACCGTGATCGCCGCTGCGTGCGCCGCGCGAACGAGCACCGATTCGAGGGCGCTCTCCGAGATGCCTCCACCCGGCCGCCGCAGAGCCGCTCCGGATCCGCCGAGTCCGACCAGGCCGTCGATGAGAGCACCCATGAAGGTGTCGCCGGCTCCCACCGTGTCGACGACCGGCGTGCGTTCGGCCGGGATCGCGACGCGACCTTCCGCCGTCTGGACGAGGGCCCCGTCGGCGCCGCGCGTGATCACGACGATCGCGGGTCCGCGGACGTGCCAGTCCCGCGCGACGTCGGCGAGATCCCGACCCGGATGCAGCCACCGGATGTCCTCGTCGCTCGCCTTGACGACGTCGGCGAGGCCGACGAGTTCGTCCACCCGGCGGCGCACCGCGGCGGGGTCGGTCACCAGCGCGGGGCGGATGTTGGGATCGTAGGTGATCGTCGCACGATCCCGCGCCGCTCGAACGAGCGACGCCAGCTGCGATGCGCCCGGCTCGAGAACCGCGCCGACCGACCCGACGTGGATCAGCCGGGCATCCGTCAGTGCCGCGGCATCGATGCCGTCGAGCCCCCAGTCCAGGTCGAACTCGTAGGTCGCCGCACCCGAGTCGTCGAGGTGTGCCACCGCGGTCGCGGTCCGCGCCGCGGACACCGCCGTGACGGTGACCCCCGACTCCTCGAGCCAGTTCCGAAGCCGGTCGCCGCGCTCGTCGTCGGCCAGGCGCGTGATGAGCTCGGGGCGCCGCCCGAGACGCCCGAGGGTCAGCGCGACGTTGGCGGGACTTCCTCCGGGCGCCTCGTCGACGACACCGGATCGACGGTGGACGATGTCCACGAGAGCCTCGCCGATGACGACGATGCGCGAGGCATCCGTCGCCGTCATCCCTTCACCCCGCTGGCGGCGATGCTGCTGACGAACGCGCGCTGGAAGATGAGGAACACGATGAGGACGGGGAGCGTGATCAGCGATGTGTAGGCCATCACCTCGCCCCATGCGGTGTTCAGCTGGAAGAAGTACTGCATCCCGACCATGACCGGCCGCAGCTCCTCCTTCTGCACCACCATGAGCGGCCAGAGGTACTGGTTCCAAGCCGGCAGGAAGGTGAGGATCGCCACCGTCGCGAAGGCCGGACCCGACAGCGGCACCAGGATCCGCCGGTAGATCGTGAACCAGCTGGCCCCGTCGATGCGCGCTGCCTCGTCGAGGGACTTCGGGATCGTCGAGAAGTACTGCGTGAACAGGAAGATCGAGAACGCGTTCGCGATGAACGGCACGATCTGGACCTCGTAGGTGTTGAGCCAGCCGAAGTCGTACTTGACCACGCCGCCCTCGAGCACCAGGGTGGGCAGCTGCGCCACCCAGTAGACCATCGGCACCGCGATCGTCTCGAAGGGCACGATCAGCGTGGCGATGATGACGGCCAGCACGACGATGCGGCCCTTCCACTCCAGTCTCGAGAGGGCGAATCCGGCCATCGAGTTGACGACGAGACCCAGACCGACTGTGAGCACCGTCACGAGCACCGAATTGAACAGGAACTGAGCGACGGGGACGCGGTCGAAGACGCCGAAGTAGTTGTCGAGGCTGATGTCGCCGACGGGCAGGAAGGCGTTGACGGAGTCGACATCCTGCAGGATCTGGCTGTCGGGCTTGAGACTGGACACGAACATGAACACGAGCGGGAACAGGAACACGATCCCGAACAGGCTCATCGCGAGGTACAGCAGGATCCTGCCGCGCACGCGCTGGGCCTTCGCGCTCGACTCCGGCGTGATCTTCGCGCGGCGTCGCGCATCGCGCGGGGCGGTGGTCAGCGTTCTGGTGACGGACATGGTCAGTCCTTCTCTCGCGTCAGCCGACGCTGGACGAGCGCGACGATGAGCACCGCGATGAAGAAGATGAGCGAGATCGCGGCGGCATACCCGATCTCCTGCTGCTCGTATCCCTTGCGCACCGCGTAGAAGACGATCGTCGAGGTGGAGTTCACCGGCCCGCCCTGCGTCATCACGTCCACCTGGACGAACAGGCCGAGCGCGGCGATGGTGATGGTGACGAGGACGAACACCATCGTCGGGCGCAGGCCCGGCCAGGTGACGTTGGTGAACTGGCGCCACGGGCTCGCGCCGTCCATCTTCGCCGCTTCGTAGAGCTCCTCGGGGATGGTCTGCAGCCCCGACAGCCAGATGATCATGTGGAATCCGACGGCCTGCCAGATGGACATGAAGATGATGGCACCCAGCGCCGTCTGGGGGTCGTTCAGCCAGTCCGCGCCCGACCACAGCCCGAACGTGAGTGCGTCGATCATCGAGTTGATCAGTCCGTCGTCCTGGTACATGAACTTCCACAGGATCGAGACCACGACGATCGAGGTGACGACCGGGATGAAGAAGATCACCCGGAACGCGGTGACACCGCGCATGCGCCGGTTCACCAGCACGGCCAGGAGCAGGCCGAGGGCGGCTTGCACGGGGACGACGACCAGCGCGAAGACCGCCGTGTTCCCGATGGATTGGATGAGGACGGGATCGGCCGTGAAGGCGCGGATGAAGTTGTCGAATCCCACGAAGCGCGGCGGGTTCGGCGAGATGAGCCGCGCGTTGGTGAACGACAGGGTGAACGCGAGGATCACGGGGATGATCAGGAACAGGACGAGGAGGATGCCCGCGGGGGCCATCATCCCGAGTCCGGCCCAGGTCTCTCGTCCGCGGATGGAGCGGAAGCGACGGTAGGCGCGCCGAGGTTCCTCGGCGGCGACCGTCGGAGGTGTGACAGTCATGGCAGATCTCTCTCGAGGTGTGCCGGCGGGAGCGCTTCGGCTCCCGCCGGCACGGTGATCACTGGAAGCCGTAGCCGTCGTTGGACTCGATGTTCGCGTCGATCTCCGAAACGGCGCGATCCAGCGTCTCCTGGACGTCGGCGCCGCTCATGATGTCCTTCGCGGCGGTCTCGAAGGTCTTCGAGATGACCGCGTATGCGGGCGTCTCCGGCCGCAGCACGGCGTACTCCTGCGAGAACTCGACGAACGGGCGGAGCGCTCCCTCGTCGCCGAAGTACTCCGACGCCTGCGCGGCGGCCTCGGTGGCGGGAATCACGACCTGCTTGTCGGCGAACTCGGTGATGTACTCGTCCTTGAAGCTGAACTCCAGGTACTGGCGGGCGCCGTCGGCGTCGTTGCACTCCGACGAGATCGCCCACTGCCATGAGCCGCCGCCGATCTTCGGGCCGTTGCCCAGGTCCGGCGGGGGAAGGATCAGCAGGTCGTCGCCGACGGCGTCGAGAGCGGCGACGGCGTTCCACACGCCGGTGTAGCTGAGGGCGACTTCGTCGTCGACGAACTCCTGGTTGCCGACCGTGCCGCTGTTGTCGGCGTATCCGTCCGCGAACAGCCCGGCGAACCACTCGCCCCATTCGACCGCTTCCGGCCCGTTGAGCACGCCCTCGGCGCTGAGCATCGTGGAGCGGTCGATCAGGTCTCCGCCGAAGCTCTGCAGGAACGGCGAGTAGGCGTAGGGCCACCACTCGCCGGTGTCCTCGGCGCCGATGTCGATCGGCGTCTCGTATCCGGCGTCCTTGAGCGCGGCGAGCGCGGCGTCGAATTCGTCCGCGGTCCAGGGCTCCTCGACCGTCGGGATGCGGATCCCGTTCGCTTCGAGCACGGACTTGCGGGCGAAGATCGCGAGCGCGGCATCCCAGTACCCCGCCGAGTAGATCTCGTCCTCCCACACGCCGACCGCCGTCGGCAGCAGCGAGTCGGTCAGCTCGGTCGGCAGGTCGAGCGGCTGGAGATATCCGGCCCAGGCCCAGTTGGGCATGATCGGTCCGTCGAGATCGAGCAGGCAGGGAAGGTCGCCGGATGCCGCGGCAGCGACGATCGCGTCGTTATAGGCGCCCTGGGGGAAGGACTCGTGGACGACCTCGTACTCATCCTGCGAGTCGTTGAAGTCCGAGATGATCCGCTCGTAGACCTCGAGCTCGGCCGGGTTGCCGGCGGAGTGAGTCCACATCGTGAGTTCGGTGCGGCCATCCTCGGTCGTGGTCTCACCCTGACCCGCCTGACCGCAGCCGGTGAGGACCATTGCCCCCACCAGCCCGGCCGAGACGAACATCGGCGTCGTTCTGCGCATTCTGTGGTTTCCTTTTGTTGGCGGTCGACGCGTGCGCCGGCCGCTGATCGGAGACTGCCTACGGCAGTCGTTCGGTGTGTGAAGCCCGTCGCCGGTTCGGTTTGGCGACTTGCGCCGGCGGCGGGCCTACGGAGTCTCGTCTCACGACGGGACACTCCATCAGGTGCGTGGCGTCCTCATCCCCTTCCGCGCGGACGCCGAGCGCGACCTCCATCGCCCAGCGACCCATGTCGTAATGGGGCAGAGCGATCGTGGTCAGTGGGGGATCCTGCTCCGCGGCGACGAGCTGCTGGTCGTCGTAGCCGATGACCGACAGGTCGCGCGGAATCTCGAGTCCGCGATGATGCGCGGCGGTGTAGACGCCGACGGCCATGCGGTCGTTGAAGCAGAAGACGCCGGTGGGACGCCGGTCGTCGGGAAGATCGAGGAGGAGGTCGGCCGCCGATCGGCCGCCCTGAGCGGTGGTGGCACCGGTCACGTGGAGGGTGGGGTCGGCCGTGATGCCGGCTTCGGACAGCGCCTCGAGGTAGCCCTCGTGACGCAGCCGGGACGCGATCGGAGCGTCGTCGGTGTCGAGATAGGCGATCCGCCGGTGCCCCGCGTCGATGAGTTCCCGTGTCGCGGTGTACCCGCCGGCGCGATCATCGGGCACGACACTGCGGAAGCCGCCTCCCGCGGGGCGGCAGTCGAGGAACACCGTGGTCGGGGGGAGGCCTGCGGGAGCATCCACGACCCGGTGCCACATGCACGCGTAGATCATCGCGTCCACCTGCTGAGCGGTCAGCGCGCTGATCGCGTTGCGTTCGATGTCGTCGTCGCCGCCGGTGTCGACCAGGAAGACGAGGTGGCCCGACTCCCGAGCGGCGTCCTGGGCGCCGGCGAGCATCCGCCCGGCGAACGGCGTCGTGGCGATCTGATCAGAGATGAGGCCGACCGTTCGCGTCTGCTGCGTGCGCAGTCCGCGGGCCACCGAGTTCGGCGCATAGCCGACGGCTCGCGCGGCCTCGCGGACGCGATTGCGGGTGTCCTCCGAGATCCGCGACTCGACATCGTTCATCACGAGCGAGACGGTCGTCACCGACACGCCTGCCGCCGCTGCGACGTCCGAGATACGAGCACGAGGCACTCTTCACATCCTTGTGATAAATCGATTTATCCGACGGGGACGATTATGAACCCGTCCTCCTCCCCCCGTCAAGCGCGACTTTCAGAAAAGGAAGGGCGAAGCCGGCGCAGAGGCTGTCTTGCGGTTCGCGGAAGCCTCGTGGATTCCTTGCGGAAACGTTGCGGTTCTCTGATCGGCATGACGAGGTCGGTTTTCCAGACTCTTCTCATCAGGCAAGCGCACCGCGCAGATGTCTCAGAGAATCCGGGCTCAGACACCCGCAGATCCCTTGGGGGGAACCGACATGAAGAAGTCCATGAAGGGCACGATCGCCATCGCCGCCGGAATCGCGCTGCTGCTCGGCGGCGGCGGATCGCTCGCCTACTGGCAGGGCTCGGCGCAGACCAGCACCGCCACGATCCAGACCGGCGAGCTGAACGTCGCACTCACCTCGGGGGCGACCTGGCAGGTCAAGCGCGGCAGCACCACGACCGACATCACGAGCACGCTCGCGTCGTTCAAGATGGTCCCCGGCGACACCATCGTCTACACGGTCCCCTTCCAGACGAAGGCCAACGGCACCAACCTCACCGCCAACGCCACGATCGCCTGGGGCGGCTTCGCCGCCGTGCCGGCGCACCTGACCCCGGCCGTCGCGGGCACCTACAACGGCGCCGCGATCTCGGGCACCTCGTTCGACGTCGCGAGCGGCACCGTCAACGGCCAGCTCGTCTTCACGCTCACCTGGCCCTTCGGCAGCAACGCCTCGGCGGACACCGCCGCGGCGACGATGAACCAGAGCTGGAACCTGGGCGCCACCACCGTCACCGTCACGCAGACCGCCAACGGCGCGTCCTGACAACGGCCCACGACTGAAGGGGCCGGGCGTGTACCCGGAAAGCCGCCCGGCTCCTTCTCCATCACCCGCCGCGCGCACCACGAGAACGGACGAGAAGATGTCACGGAAGAAGAGCGGACGCCCCCTCGGGGTCGCCGGGCTCATCGCCGGCGTCGTGGCCGTTGCCGTGGTGCTCGCGCCCGGAACGCTCAGCTCCTTCGTCTCCACCGCGCAGGCCGACGCCGTCTCGGTCTCCACAGGAGAGGCGGCGCTTTCGATCTCGGGAACCGGCGGATCCACCGCCGGGGTCTACCCAGGCGGACCCGCACAGCTCATCGCGACGCGGTCGATCGCCAACACCGGCGATGTGGCGCTTTCGCTGAGCAGCTCGTTCAGCGCGACCGGCACCCTGGCCGCGAGCGTGGTGCTCACGGTGGCCGTGCAGTCGGGGGCCTGCGCGGCGACGCCGCCCACCTCGTGGCCCGCCGACACCGGCCGGTGGCAGGGCACGACCGCCGGGCAGACCACGGCCGTCGCGAACACTCTCACCACGGGCGCGACTCGCACCGTCTGCGTATGGCAGAGTCTGGCAGCGAGCGCACCCAACGGCACGCAGGGCCAGACCGCCGCAGTGTCGTTGACCATCACGGGCACGCAGACCGCGCCCTGACCCCGCCACGGCACCTCGAGGACGAAGGCACATCATGACGAAGCGAGCGAAGCTCATCGCGGCACTCGTGGCCGCGATCGGCCTGGTCGTCATCGCTCCGCTGTCGGCCGTCGCCTACTGGGTCGTGAGCACTCAGCTCGCCGTGACCGCGCAGGCGAGCACCTTCTCGATCGCGCCCGTCGCGGTCGCACCGTCCGCGGCCGGCTTCACCGGCTGGGCGGGCACGAAGTACTTCTCGGCGCCGCTCACCAACGACGGTTCGGCGCCGTGGGGCGGTCAGACCGTGACCGTGGCCGCGGCATCCGGATTCGGCGCCGCCGCCATCGCCACCGTGCAGGTCGCCTTCTCCGCCGATGCGGGGTCGTGCCAGACCGACGGCGTCTATGCGGGCGTGACGCCGAAGAGCGCACTGACCTCATCGTCGTGGACGGCGTCGGCACCCGTCGCCTCCGGCGCGACCGTGCACGCCTGCATCAAGCTCGCGGTCACCGACACCGACACGCACACCCTGACCGGAGCGGGCGCTCCCGCACCGAGCCTGACCCTGACGACCACCGCCACCGCGACGCAGCACAACTGGCGCGATGACGCGCAGGCGCAGCTCGCCGTCTCGAGCACCGGCTGGGCTGCCTGCAAGACCACGGGCAACAGCGTCGATCTGATGCTCCCCACCGCCGTCGCCCCCGGGACCTACACGGTCGTGCGCAACGACACCGGGGCCACCCTCACCGGCACCGTCACGTCGGCCTCGCGTGGCGCACTCAGCCTCACCTACCCGGCAGGCCAGGGCGCCGAAGCCGCCGAGACGTACGTGACGGTGAAGAACGCGCAGGGCGGCTCGATCGCCGTGGCGCGGCTCACCTTCCAGTCCTCGTCCAAGTCCAAGAACCTGGAGTGCGCATGAACGCGACGATCGCGGACCAGTACGCTGAGCGCCGAGACGAAGCGCCCGCCGAGGGGACGAACACGATGCCGGATGCCTCAGCCCCCGCCGCGGGCACGGATGGCGCTCCCGCCGACGACGACCGCGTGTCGTTCCCGCGCATGCTGTTCCAGGCGCTCTCGTGGGTGCTTCTCGGAGCCGTCTCTCTGCTGGCGATCATCGTCATCGTCGTTCCGGCGATCACGGGGTCGAAGCCCTACACCGTGCTGACCGGCTCGATGGTTCCGCTGTACTCCCCCGGGACGCTCGTGGTGGTCAAGCCCGTGCCGGTCGAGGAGATCAACCTCGGCGACGTGATCACGTATCAGCTGGAGTCGGGCAAGCCCGAGGTCGTGACCCACCGGGTGGTCGCCGTCGGCGCCGCCGCCGACGGGACGCCGCTGTTCATCACGCGCGGCGACGCCAACGACGCCGACGACCCCGAGCCGGTGCAGCCGGTCCAGATCGTCGGGGAGCTCTGGTACTCCGTCCCCTACATCGGCTGGATCAACAACGTCGTCACCGGCCAGGCGCGCGCCTTGGCGCTGCCCGTCGTGGTCGGCGGACTGTTCGTGTACGGGCTCGTCACGATCGCGATCAGCGTGCGGGACCGCCGTCGCGAGAAGGCTGCGCTCGCGGATCCGGATCTCGACGCGATCTAGCTCGGGCCGGCTCGGGGACGCGGGCTGACGCACCGCTTCCGACGAACCCCCGGCCTTCCTGACGCTCTCCGCGCAGCGGCGTTCTGCTCAGCAGAGGGAGTCGATGATCTCCCGAAGCAGCGCATCGGTCGTGAGGGGCGACACGATCGCAAGCCGGAGCATCGGCTGACCCGCGTGCGAGCTGGGCACGACGAACGCGCGCTGCTCTTCGAGAAGGCGATCCGACCACGCCTGATAGTCGCCGGCGGTCCAGCCGTCCTTGCGGAACGCCACGACCGAGAGATCCGGCTCGCGAACGAGGGTGAGTCCGGGGCGCCGGGCGATCTCGTCGGCGACGCGGCGGGCGCGGCCGATGGCGTCCTCGATCGCGTCGGCGTAGAGCGCGGTGCCGTGCGTGGCGAGCGAGAACCAGAGCGGCAGGCCGCGGACGCGGCGGGTGAGCTGGATCGCGAGATCGGAGGGGTTCCCGTCGGCGGAGTCGGTGAGGGTGTCGAGGTACTCCGCCTTCTGCGTGTGGGCGGCGAGCGCCACACGGGGGTCGCGGTAGAGGAGCGCACACGAATCGAAGGGGGCGAAGAGCCACTTGTGCGGGTCCACGATCACACTGTCGGCGTGCTCGACTCCCGCGAACAGGTGCCTGACGCTCGGAGCGAGCATCCCGGCCAGCCCATAGGCACCGTCGACGTGGAGCCATACGTCGCGCGCTCGAGCGACGTCGGCGATCGAGGCGATGTCGTCCACGATGCCGAGGTTCGTGGTCCCGGCCGTCGCGACGACCGCGAAGACGGCGCCGTCGGCGAGCGCGATCACGTCGTCTACGGCGGAGCCGCGAAGGCGGCCCGATTCGTCCGCTCGCGCCGGCAGGACGTCGACATCCATGACGGCCGCGGCGGATGCGATCGACGAATGCGCTTCATCGCTGCACACGACCGCCCACCGCTCCGGCATGCGCTCGCCTCGTTCGCGACGCGTGCGCCGGGCAGCCTCGCGCGCGGCGACGAGCGCAGAGAGGTTGCCGATGGTCCCGCCCTGCACGAAGACGCCTCCCGTGCTCGACGGGAGCCCGAATTCCTCGGCGAGCCATTCGAGCACCTCGTTCTCGGCGAAGACCGCTCCGGCCCCTTCCATCCACGACCCGCCGTAGATCGCCGACGCCGACACGACGAGGTCGAACGCGAGCGCGGCCTTGGTCGGCGCCGAGGGGATGAAGGAGAGGTAGCCGGGATGATCAGTCGATATGCACGCGGGCGCGAGCACGTGCTCGAACACACTGAGTGCGCGTCGCGCCCCGATGCCGTCCCGCCGGATGGATCTCCCCGCCAGCCGTCGCAGCTCAGCCGGCGACATCGGCCGGTCGAGGGGCACCGCCGGCAGCAGAGCACGGCGGCGAGCGTAGTCGAGGACGTCCGAGACGATGTCGGTGGTCTGCGGGGTGACGGCGTGCATGGGCGCAGCCGCCGCGGACGGCACCTCTTCGGCGGTCGGCCCCGCGAGTTCCGCGACCGGAGCGGCGGGAGATCCCTTCATCGAGCACCCTTTCATCGGTTTGTAATGTGCGTTAGATTCTGACACGTCAACGGCAGTTCTGTATCCCATGTTTCAAAGGAGATCCATGCGCACCCCTCATCGCCGGAGCGGCACCCTCGCCGCCGCAGTCGCGGCTGCGGCCGTGATCACTCTCACGCCGCAGCCGGCCGCAGCAGCAGCCGAGCACGCGGCAGCCGCCGAACGCGTGTCACCCCATGCCGTGCTGATCGGCGGAAACCTCAAGGAGAACGATCAGATCCTGCGGTCGATCGTCGACCTCGCCGACCCGGACGGCTCGGGGCCTGCGAGAGCGCGCATCGCGATCGTGACCGTTGCGGCGTCGGCCGCACGCACGCCGCAGGACGCCGCGGATGCCTCGAAGAACAACGCCGCCGCGAACGGTCTGTACTACTCCGCCCTCTTCGAGCGGTTCGGCGCCGAGACGTACGCGGTGCCCATCGACACCGCGATCAACTACGACGGCGACGTCTACACGCCCGCGAAGGCGTTCGATCCCGAGGTCAGCGCCGCCATCGAAGCGTCCACCGGGGTCTTCTTCGGCGGCGGGGACCAGATGCGATACGTCCGGACGCTCTTCGAGTGCGCGGATGCGCCGCTCGAGGCGTTCACCGACTGCGACGACACCCCCGTGATGACCGCCATCCGCGCCGTCGCTGCCCGCGGCGTCGTGTCCGGTGTCAGCGCGGGACTCACCATCCAGCAGGGCGAGGACATGATCACAGGCGGTGAGTCGTACGAGGCATGGCGGGACGGCGCGACGCCGGGCTATCTCGACGATGCCCGCGCCCTGGGATACCTTCCCCACGGCGGCTTCGGCTTCGTCGACGGCGTTCTCATCGACAGCCACTTCACGACCTGGGGCCGGCAGGGCCGGGCGGCGCAACTCGCGCTGGCGACGGGCCACCCCTTCGTCCTCGGCATCGACGAGACGACCGCCCTGGTCCTCGACCGGCGCAGCGGCAAGGGAACGGTGGTCGGTGAGCACGGTGTCTCGGTGCTCGATCTGCGCGCCGCGCAGCCGACGGCCGAGGGCGTCACCGGGGTGCGCTGGAGCTATGCCACCGCGGGCGACCGTGTCACCCTCGGCGACGCCGTCGAGGTGCAGCGGGCGCGCGGGTCCGCCCCGGTGAAGCCGCGGGGAGCGGATGCCTCGGCCGTCGCCGACGTCTGGGATTCGCTCGACGGCGAAGGTGGGGTTTACTCCCTCCGCGACCTCGCCCGCGAGGTCGTCGCCTCCTCGGCGCGGACCGGCGACGGGACCAGCTACGAGTCGGGTCCGCGGTTCGTGACCCGGCTCACGCGCGACGAGGCGACGGCTGCGTGGAGGACACCCGCCGGTGGCGTGTCGTTCTCACAGCTCCGGATGGACATCGTCGCCGCGCCCTGACCCACGGCGCAGCGAGAACGACCGGTCGCGCGTGCGCGGCCGGTCGTTCTCGCGTCCTGGCGCCCCGCAGCGCAGCGCCCCCGCGCAGCGCGGAGGTCAGTGGCGCGGAGGTCAGTAGAGTCCGAGGTCGCTGGCGGACCGGTCGGCTCGGGCCATCCGCTCCACGGCGGCGTCGCCGAGGCGCTCCAGACATCCGGCGACGACCGCCTCGATGAGTGCGAGCACCGGGGTCATCGCGTCGAACGGCGATGGTGCGGTCGTCGCGCTCGTGAGCACCACGTCCGCGTCGGACGAGATGGGAGACAGCCAGATATCCGTGAAGAGGACGACCGACGCGTGACGCTGACGCGCCGCGCGAGCGAGACGCTGGGTGTGCTCCTCGTAGCGGCGATAGTCGAACAGCACGACCACGTCGCGTCGGCTCAGGTCCTCGGCGAGCGCCGCACGCGCCGACGGCTCATCCGGGATCATCCGCACGCGGGGACGCAGCTGCTCGAGGTGCAGTGCGAGGGAGCGGCCGAGCAGACTGCTGTATCGACCGCCGGCGATGAGGACGGAACCGGAGGCGTCGCTGATGAGTTCGACGCAGCGGTCGAGCTCGTGTGTGCTCACTTCGGCGAACGTCCGCTCGAGCGTCGCCATCGAGATCGCGGCGGCGCGATCGCGAAGCGACGCGGAGTCCGGCCCGGCGGGCGTGCGCGCCTCATAGATGCGCAGCGGCGACGCCGAGCGCTCGTCGAGGTCACGGCGGAGGGCATCCTGGAAATCGGGGAACCCGCGGTAGCCGAGGCGCTGCACGAATCGCAGCACCGTGGGACCACTCACCCCCGCCCGTTCGGCGAGCCGCGCGACCGTCTCGAATCCCGCCGACGGGTACGCAGCGAGCAGCACGCGCGCGACCTTCCGCTCGGCGGGCGAGCAGTCGCCCATCCCGCGGCGGATCGACTCCGCAATACCGGCCTCCGCCATGTGGGGCACCTCCGGAGTCGACAGTAGCGCGCTCACCCCGAGGCCACGCGGATCACCAGCCCGGCGAGGAGGGCCACACGATCCGGAACGCTCCCGAGGTCGAGCCACTCGCTCTCGGCGTGATCGTCCCCGCCGATCGGGCCGAGGCCGTCGAGCACGGGCACACCGGTCGCCGCGACGAAGTTCGCATCCGACACGCCGCCGGTGGCCGCCGCATCCATGCGCAGCCCCAGCTCGCCGGCGACGACGTGCGCCGCAGCGAGGAGCCCGGAAGTGGACGAGCCCTCGAGCGGCGGGCACACGTCCCCCCGCTCCGCGATGGCCGTCACACCCGGCACGACGGTCTCGTTCGCGCGCATCTCGATGCGCGTGAGCGCCCACTCCAGATCGTCCAGCGTCTCAGCGCGCACCTCGCCGTGAAGACTCGCGGCGGCGGCGACGACGTTCGCCCGCTCCCCCGCCTGGACGACGCCGATGTTGACCGTCAAACCGCGACGAGCGCCGTTGAGCCCGTGGACGTCGAGCAGCAGCCGCGCCGCCTCGACGGCGGCGTTGCGTCCGCGATGGGGCTCCACCCCGGCGTGAGCGGCGCGTCCTCGCACCTCGACGCGGACGTCGGCCACGCCCTTGCGCGCCGAGACGAGGTCGCCGTTCTCGCGCGCGCACTCCAGGCAGAGCGCGGCGTCCATGCCCGTCGCCAGGGTCGCGAGCAAGGGCCGGGATGCCGGCGACCCGACCTCTTCGTCGGGGGTGAAGGCGAGCACGAGTTCGGCGAACCCCGTGAATCCCGACTCGATGAGGCACTGCGCGGCGTAGAGCCCCGCGAGGGCGCCACCCTTGTCGTCGCAGACTCCGGGCCCGTAAGCGCGTCCGCCCTCTTCGCGATAGGGCCGGGCCGCAGCCGTCCCGTCGGCGAAGACGGTGTCGAGGTGAGCGAAGAGGAGGATGCGGGCGCGACCCGACCCCCGCAGGCGCCCGACGACCACTCCCCCGAAGCGCTCAGCCCCGACGGCGGGCGTCGGCTGCCTCTCGACCTCGAACCCGAGGTCGAGCAGTCGCGCGGCGCACCAGTCGCCCGCGGCATCCACCCCCGCCGGCGAAGCCGAACCCGAGTCGATGGAGACGAGCTCCCGCAGGTCACGGCGGAAGCCGGGCATCGCGCGGACGCACCACGCGCGGAGAGCGGCCGCCGTCGGCGTCGCGACGGCGGCCGGGAGAGGGGGCACTACAGCACCTTGGCGAGGAACGCCTGCGTGCGAGCCTCGCGGGGATTGCCGAGCACATCGGCGGGAGCGCCCTGCTCGACGACCACGCCGCCGTCCATGAACACGGCCAGGTCGCCCACCTCACGGGCGAAGCCGATCTCGTGGGTGACGACGATCATCGTCATCCCCGAGTCGGCCAGGTCGCGCATGACGTCGAGGACGTCGCCGACGAGCTCGGGGTCGAGCGCGGAAGTCGGCTCGTCGAACAGCATCACCTCGGGGTCCATGGCGAGGGCGCGCGCGATCGCGATCCGCTGCTGCTGCCCGCCCGACAGCGCGCTCGGGTACGCCGCGGCCTTGTCGGCGAGGCCGACGCGCTCGAGCAGGTGCAGAGCACGCTCCTTCGCCGCGGCGCGACCGGTGCCCAGCACCTGAACGGGGGCCTCGATGACGTTCTCGAGCGCGGTCATGTGCGGGAAGAGGTTGAACCGCTGGAAGACCATGCCGACCCGCGGCGCTGACGTGCGACCGCTGCCACGGGAAGCTCGTACAGTTTGCCGTTCCGCTCCTCGTAGCCCACGGTGCGCCCAGCGACCCTGATCACGCCGGCGTCCACCTTCTCGAGGTGGTTGATGCAGCGCAGGAAGGTCGACTTGCCCGAGCCGGACGGACCGAGGAGGCACGCCACCTGGCCGCGCTCGACCTGAAGGGTGATCCCCTTGAGGACTTCGAGCGCGCCGAACCGCTTGTGCACGTCCTGCGCGTCGATGATGGCGGCGGTGGCCGTCTGCGCCGAGTCGGTCGAGACGACGGGCTCTGTGGGGAGCATGGTGGTCACTTCTTTCCGTCCTTCCAGCTGCGCAGGATCCGGCCCACCGCGCTCTCCCGCGCGCCGGCCACCCCGCGCCCGTAGCGGCGCTCGAGCCAGGCCTGCGGGATCGCGAGGATGCTCGTGAGGGCGAGGTACCAGATCGCCGCGACGACGAGCAGCGGGATGATCTTGAAGTTCTGGGCGTAAGCCATCTGGAGGTTCGACATCAGGTCGCGCCCCGCGATCACCGAGACGAGCGCCGTCGTCTTGAGCATCGTGATGACCTCGTTGCCCATGGGCGGCACGATGACCCGCATCGCCTGGGGCAGGATGATGCGACGCATCGTGCGGGCGGGGCTCATCCCGAGCGAGTATGCAGCCTCGGTCTGACCGTGATCGACCGACAGGATGCCGGCGCGCACGATCTCGGACGCGTAGGCCATCTCGTTGAGGCCGAGTGCGAGCAGCGCCGCCACGGTCGCGGGGATCAGCATGCTGGTCTCGATCGACCAGAACTCGATGCTCGTGAACGGGATGCCGAGCACGATCTTGGGAAGGAACGCGCCGATGAATCCCCAGAAGATCAGCTGCAGCAGCACGGGAGTCCCGCGGAAGACCCACACGAACAGTCCGCTGACGACGCGGAGGACGGGGTTCGGGGACAGGCGCATGACGGCGACGACGATGCCGCCGCCGAGGCCGATCACCATGGCCGCGATGGTGAGGTAGATGGTCGTCGCGAGCCCCTGGAGCGTCAGCGGCGCGAACAGGTATTCGCCGACGGTCGGCCAGTCGATCGCCGGGTTCTGGGCGAAGGCGAGGATGAGCGACGCGGTCAGGAGCCCGACGATGACGCCCGACACCCACCGCCAGGGGTGGCGCAGCGGGACGGTGGTGATGGGTTCGTGGCGGGAGGGGGCGGCGCTCCCGGGCGGGGCGCTCGCGGCGAGCGGCTGCGACGTTGCGGCCATGGTGCTCCTCGATGTCGGCGGGCCAATGCCCGGGAGTGGGGGGAATCGGGCCCCCCGGTGAGGCCGTGGGATCGGCCTCACCGGGAGCGGGTCTCAGTTCGCGGCGCCGTTGATGGTCGCCTCGTCGATGCCGATGCCCTCGACGCCGAACTCGGCCAGGATGGCGGTGTACGTTCCGTCGTCCATCAGGGACTGCAGCGCGGCCTGGATGGCGGCCGCCAGCTCCTCGTTCTCCTTCAGGACGCCGATGCCGTTGAGGGTCGCGTTGTATCCGTTGGGAGCCGTCGGGTCCTCGATCACCATGAACGTGTCGCCGTCGTTGGTGGTCTTGGCGACGTAGCCCGCGCTGGGCTTGGTGAGGAGGGATGCCGCGGCCTTGCCTGCGGTGATCGCCAGCTGTGCGTCCGAATCCGAGGGGAACTCCGACAGCACGATGGGGTCGAGCCCCTCCGCCTCGCATTCCGCCTGCCATACGCCGTTCACGAGTTCGGCCTGGCTGGTGGCGGACTGCACGGCGACGTTCTTGCCGCACAGGTCGAGGTAGGTCTCGATCTCGTCGGGGTTGCCCGCGCGAGTCAGGATGCCGGTGCCCGACGCCGAGTAGTCGACGAACGTGAGCACGTCCATCCGCTCGACGCTCGAGGTCATCGCCGACATCGTGACGTCGAAGTTGCCGGCCTGGAGGGCGGGGATGATGCCGTCGAAGCCCTGCTGGGCGAATTCGAACTCGATGCCGAGCTTCACGCCGATCGCCTGGCCGAGGAGGACGTCGACGCCGGTGAGCTCCTCGGAGCCTTCGGAGACGAACATCTCGAACGGTGCGTAGGGGGCGTCGGTTGCGACCGCGACGCTCCCGGTGTCGGCGATGTCTTCGGGCAGGAGCTCGCGGGCCGCCTCGTCGACGGCGACCTCGACGCCGACGATCTCGACGACGCCGTCGGCCGACTCGGCGGACGTGGTCTCGTCGCCGGATGCGGCCGCGCAGCCGGCCAGGATCAGGCCGCCTGCAGCCAGAGCGGCCGTTGCGACCGCGGCTCGGCGCAGGCGAGGGGTGAGGTGTTCCATCGTGGACCTTTCTCGTGACGCGCTCGCCTCTGAGCGCAGGTCCATCATGTAATACGCGTTACGAAATGTCCAGCATGTGTCTACTTCGTAATCTGTGTTTCATCCTTCTCCGGTCGTTCCCAGCCCAGATCACCCGTGATGTGCTGTCATGGAAACCGAAGGGGAGTAGTCCTCGCCTCGTGCCGACAGTACGGTTCGCGTCCGCAACCCGGTGCGACGGAGCATCCGCTGACCAGACCTTCACGACTCGATCGTGGAGGCATCATGGACGTTCCTTTCTCGGCTTGGCTCGGAGTTCTCGGCGTGATTCTGATCATGCTCGCCGTGGATCTGTTCGCCCACCGCCGGGCTCATGTCATCGGCGTGCGGGAGGCCGCGCTGTGGTCCGCGGTCTGGCTCGCCCTCGGCATCGGATTCGGCGCGGTGGTGTGGAACGTCTGGGGCGCCGAGTACGGGCAGCAGTACTACTCGGGATACCTCATCGAGAAGTCGCTCGCGGTCGACAACGTCTTCGTGTGGGCGATCATCTTCGCGTCGTTCGCCGTCCCCCGGGAGTTCCAGCACCGGGTCCTGTTCCTGGGCGTGCTCGGGGCACTGGTGTTCCGCGCGATCTTCATCTCGGCGGGCGCAGTGCTGATCGATCAGTTCTCGTGGATCCTGTACGTCTTCGCGGCGTTCCTCATCGTCACGGGCGTGCGGATGTTCATCTCCCGCAACGAGCACGTGCACCCCGAGCGATCGCGGGTGATCGCCCTGTTCCGCCGGATCGTGCCCATGACCGACGCCTACCACGGGCAGCGGTTCCTCATCCGACGCGCCGGCGCCGTGCTCGCGACCCCGCTTCTGGCCGTGCTCGTGCTGGTCGAAGTGACTGACATCATCTTCGCGGTCGATTCCATCCCGGCGATCTTCGCCGTGACCTCGGAGCCGTTCCTGGTGTTCACGGCCAACGCGTTCGCGATCCTCGGCCTGCGCGCGATGTACTTCCTGCTCGCCGACCTCGTCCACCGCTTCGTCTATCTCAAGCTCGGCCTGTCGGCGGTGCTCGTCTGGGTCGGCATCAAGATGATGCTGCTCGACGTCGTGAAGATCCCGACGACCGTCAGTCTCGCGGTCGTCGCGGGCATCATCGCGGTCGCCGTCGTGGCCAGCCTCATCGCGACCCGGGGGCAGCCTCGCACCGCGGTGACGGCAGCCCCCGCCGGCGCGTTCCGCCTCGCCACGGAGGAGGAGCTCACCCAGGCCGAGCCGCTCTGGCGCGGCGCGGTCAGGCGAGCTTACGAACGGCGGCGCTGAGCGAGGCGCTGATCGTCGCCGGATCGACCGTCGGGGCACCGCCCTCTTCCACCTGACGTGCCCAGGACTGACCGATGTAGCGCATGACGCCGGCGAGGACGTGCGTGATGATCTCCGCCTGTTCGCCGAGCTGCTCCGTGGACTCGTCGGGGTACTGCGTGCGGAGGCGGAGCTCGATGATCTCGCGCAGGTCGTGCTCGATCGCGACCAGCCGTTCCATCTGCCGGGCCATCAGGATCGGATTCGTGGCCACGGCTCGGATACGGCGGGCCAGCAGCCGCGGGTCCTCCGCCATCGCCCCCGCGTCGATGCGGATCAGGCCGATCGCCTCCTCGAGGAGCGGACTCGCCGAGACGATGAACGCGCGCGCGGCGCGCTCATCGATGCTGGGCGCGCCCGGGCCGATGACCGCGTTGTCCTTCGTCTTGAAGTGGTTGAAGAAGGTGCGCTGGCTCACGCCCGCCCGGGCGCAGATCATGTCCACCGTCACCGCGTCGTAGCCGAGCTCGAGGACGAGGTCGACGGCGGCGGCCTCGATCGCCGCAGCCTTGGCGACGGCGTCCTTGCGACGAGGACGTGCGGGGATGGACATGATCTGCGCTCCTGGGTCACTCGTACCGTAGCGACTCGATGGGGTCCTGGCGCGCGGCGCGGCGCGCCGGCAGCACACCGGACACGAACGCGATCACCATGATGACCACGATGACGGTGACCACCCCGGCGGGCTCGAACAGCAGGACCTGCAGTCCTGGCAGATCAGCGAGCACCGTCTGCGACAGACCTCCCGCGAGAGCGGAGCCTACGGCCACTGCGGCCAGCGCGCCGAGGGCCGAGCCGAGGAATCCGATCACCACCGCCTCCAGGCTGAACAGCCCGAACACGCGACCGTTCGACATCCCCATCGCCTTCATGAGGCCGATCTCCCTGGTTCGCTCCTGAACGCTCATCAGGAGAGTGTTGACGATGCCGAAGGAGGCGGCGATGAGCGCGATGATCGCAAAGGCGCTCAGCACGCCGATGATCCCGTTGATGACCGTCTGGACGATGCCGAGCTGATCCTCGACGGTCTGCCCCGCGAGGTCGGCGTCCGCCAGGTCCGCCTTGACGTCGGTGATGTCGGCGTCGGTCACCGCACCGTCCTCGCCCGAGCCATCGAGATACGCGACGGCGAGCGGCCACGAGCGGGGCTGGCCGGGGACCGCCTGCGCATCGGCCACCTCATCGACCAGCGCCGCGTTCGCCCCCGCGCCGGCGGCGAACAGGCTCGTCCGGGCGACTCCGACGACCGTCGCCTCGACCTCCGCCGCGGCACGCTCCGCGTCGGTGTATCCGAGCACGACGGTCTCGCCGACGGCATCCTGCACGTCTGCGAAGCCGAGCGCTGCCACATAATCCTCGGGGAGGACGATCTGCTTTCCGGGTGCCTCCTGGTCCAGCTGCTCGCCGGCGACGAGGTCGCTCCGCCCGATCGACGACGTCGGATTGATGTCGACCTCGAACCTCGCGTCCGGATCCTCGGATGCCGCGACCCAGTCGACCTGGATCTGACTGACGGCCTCCACTCGCCGTACTCCGTCCATCGCCTCGATCGCGTCGATGTCGTCCTGGTTGAGCAGCGCACTGCCGGTGAGCGGGTTGCCCGCGGATCCTTCCTGCCTGCCATCCGGGTCGTACTCGTTCGGACCCTCCTGCGTGTCGGTCGATGCGGCCGGGCTGACCAACAGGATGTCACCCGTGCTCAGCGTGGCGACCTGTCGCTCGACGTAGTCGTTCACGCCCGCGCCGAGCGCTGTCGTCAGCGTCAGGGTGAACGCACCGACGAAGAGGCTCAGCACCGTGAGGGTGGTGCGCAGCTTGCTGCGGAACGCGTTGCGCGTCGCGGTGCGGACCACATCCGACGTCCTCATCGCGACACCTCCCGGAAGGCCGTGGCCGATGCAGCGTCGGCGACGATCTCACCATCGGCGATGGTGACTGATCGCTCGCACCGTCCGGCGAGCTCGCTGTCGTGCGTGACGACCACAAGGGTGATCCCGCGATCGCGCTGCAGTCCGAACAGGATGTCTTCCACCTGAGCGCCCGTTGCTGTGTCGAGATTGCCGGTCGGCTCGTCGGCGAAGATCACCGAGGGCTCGCCGACGAGCGCCCGAGCGATGACGACGCGCTGCTTCTGGCCCCCGGAGAGGTCGACTGCGCGATTCGATGCCTTGTCGGCGATGCCGAGAGCGTCCAGCGCCGCCATCGTGCGCTTCCGCCGCTCGCGTGCGGGCAGGCCCGCGATGACGAGGGGCAGGCTGACGTTCTCGAACACCGATTGTCCGGCGGTGAGGAAGAACTGCTGGAAGACGAACCCGAACGTGGCGTTGCGGAGCTTGTTGAGGTCGCGGGCACGGAGGGATGCGGCATCCGACCCGTCGACCTCGACTCCGCCGGCGGTGGGGCGGTCGAGCAGGGCGAGGAGGTGCATGAGCGTCGACTTCCCGGAGCCGGACTTGCCCACGATGGCGATCGACTCACCCCGATGGATGTCGAGATCGACGCCGCGGAGGGCATGGAAGGCGGCGTCTCCGCGGCCGTAGGTGCGCGTCAGCCCCCGGGCGCGAAGGAGCGGCGGTGGTCCGCCCAGAAGATCGGGTTCGGCGAGCGCAGCGGTCATAACGGATCCCTTCGGAGAGAAAGTGCAGTAACTGCATGTTATACCGCATTCACTGCACGAATCTGAGATCTCGCTGAAGGACCTCGGGAGAGCAAGGCGCCGCGTCTCCACAACGGAGGCAACGAGGCCCGCCGGATCACGCCATCGGGCTCGCGATCGCCACCACGTTGTCGGCGTACAGGCCGGTCGCGGGATCGATGGGACCCCCGCAGGTGATCAGGACCAGGCGCCGCGATCCCTCACGCGCGAAGAGGTCGGCGCCCGCCAGTTCCTTCTTCGGGATGTACTCCACGCTGTCCACCGCGTAACGGTGCACTCGGCCCTCGGCATCGGTGACTTCGAGAACAGCGCCGACCGCCAGATCCCGCAGCCTGCTGAAGGGTCCGATCGAGTACTTCCGCGAGTCGACGTGCGCCGCGATCACGACGTTCCCATCGGTGCTCGAGGGATCGGATCCGTAGCGATACCACCCGCCGATCTCAGGGTTCTCGGGGATCTCCATGAAGCCGCTGGGCTCGACGCCCACCGGCTTCACCGCGACATCGACCCCTACCGAGGGCGCGATCACCCTCACGGGCGGCACCGGCGTCCGCGAGGGTTTCGCCGTAGCTGCCGTGACCGGCACGTCGACGGTGGGGGTGGGCCGGACCGTCGGGCTCGGTGACGCTGTCGGCGTCGGCAGCGCGACTCCTTCGGGTGAGGTGCACCCGGTCAGCAGGAGGACGACCGCAAGGACCCCGATGGCCCCTGCGGTCGTCCTGCGCATGTCGCGGTCTCTCAGCGCTCGGCCCGCGCGCGAACCGCGAACACGGCCGTCGCTGCGATCGTCGCCGCCACGGCGAGACCGCCGAGCACCCACAGCGACTGCTGCATCATGTCGCGCTGGGCGAGCTGCCCGCCCGTTCCGGACTCGACTCCGTCGGGGCCGGAGTGCAGGCCGGTGATGGTCTGCACCGCCAGATCCAGGTTCTCGTCCTCGAGGCTGCCCCACGCGTACACGATGGTGAGCACGCCCTCCTGCACCTCGACGGGCGCGGGACCGATCACGGGCTCGGTCGTGCCCGCAGCCGCGACGGATGCCTCGATCGTGCCGGCCGGCAGATCCAGAGAGGCCTCATCCGGGTTGGCGAGCCCCTCGATCACCGGCGTGCCGCCCGCGAGCACGTCGACGGCCGGCGCGGCCGCGTCGTGACGCACCGTCAGGCGCCCTTCGCCCGCCGCGGTCGGCGAGGTGTCGTTGACGTACGGCGTCACCGTCGGCGATCCCCCTTCGTCCAGGTGCGCGACCGCGGTGTAGTTGACCCCGGCGTCGAGGGTGAGGTCCACCGGCCCGAGAACGGGCGAGCTGTCATCGGTGGCGTCGGGGGCCGTCAGCGCGACCTGGTAGTCGCCGGCGGGAAGGTCGAGCGGACCGGCCAGGGTTCCGGGCTCGAAGTCGTCGATCGTGAGTTCGCCGTTGACGTACACGTCGACCGGGGTGTCCGGGATGCCATGCAGCACCGAGAGCACGGCGTTGCTCGAGGTGTCGGCGCTGGCCGGCGCGATCGCACCCAGGGCGGCGATGGCCCCGGCGGCGACGGCCGCGAGAATCTTCTTTCGCACGGTGTTCCTCCTTCGTCGGAGCGGCCCGTCGCCGCCCATCGAAGAGTCATTCCCGCACGGGCACGTTTTCAGATGCAGGGCATGCTGTACCCGAGGGACACCCCGCCGCTCCTGGCCGCGTTGTCGACGTGATGCCGCGGGACGAAAGTCCCCGGGCGCGCACCCGGCACCCGCCTAGTGTCGCTGTCACGGGTCGCGCCCGGGCAGTCGCTCAAGAGGGGCTCGCCGACTGACTGCGTCGATCGAGCACCCAGACTGGTGCAGTTCGAGGGGGCGTCTCCGACAGGAGGCGCCCCCTCGCCATGACCGCGCACCCCGAACAAGGAGCACCGCCATGACCGGACCTGTCGTCCATTGGGAGATCGGAGCGCAAGACGCTGCGCGGCTTCGTCGGTTCTACTCGGACTTGTTCGGGTGGCGTATCACCGGCGACGAGGAGTACGGCCTGGTCGAGCGCGAAGACGGTGGCATCGGCGGCGGGATCATGCAGACCAGCGCAGGTACGCCCGGATACGTCACTGTGTACATCGGTGTCGATGACCTCGCCGCCGCGATCGATCGCGCGATCGAGCTCGGTGGCACCCAGATCGTCGAGCCCCGACCGATCAGCGGATTCGGCTCCTTCGCGATGATCGCCGACCCGGAGGGTCACACGATCGGGCTCATGGCCGAAACGCCGACGCCGCCAGACCCCTCCACCACCTCGGAAGTGCAGTCTTCGTGACCGTTGCCTCACCCGCCAGCGGAAGGACCTGGTCCGCGCGACCGCCGGGCATCGCTCGACGGATCATGGTGGCCGGTCTGCGGTCAGGGCGACGGATCCATCCCATGATCGGTCTGGTGGAACTGGACGTCACCGAGGCGCGGAAGCTGCTCACCGCTCCCGGATCCGAACCGCTGTCGATGACGGCCTTCCTCGTCGCCTGCCTGGCCCGCGCTGCGGAGCAGAGCCCCGAAGTCCACGGCTACCGCGACTGGTGCGGTCGGATCATCGTCCATTCCTTCGTCGATGTGACCGTCTTGGTCGAGGTGCCCACGCCGGAACGCCCCATCGCGTTTCCGCGGGTGCTGCGTGACGCGCAGACGCGGTCGGTCGCCGACCTGACTGCCGAGCTGCGGGCCGCGAAGGGCGAGTCCTTCGCCGGGCCGCCCGGGCGGATCCTGCACCGATGGGGGCGAGCCGTGCTCGTCATACCCGGTGGGCGACGGCTGATGTACCTGGCGATGGCGAGATCCGTGCGCATCCGGCAGAGCATCGGCACGGTGGCGGTCACGAGCGTAGGCATGTTCGGCGGAGGAAGCGGTTTCGCCATCTCGCCGCCGACCATCATGTCGCTCGAGATGATCGTCGGGGGGATCAGCATCCGCCCTCGATATGTGGACGGCGAGGTCGTTCCGCGTGAGGTCGTCGATGTCGCGATCGCCGTCGATCATGCCGTCGTCGACGGTGCGCCGGCGGCGAGGTTCGTCGCCGATCTTCGCCGTCTGGTCGAGAGCGCATCGGTGCTGACCACCGAGGATGCTGGCGGAGGTGGCGCTCCATGACCGCGATCCATGAACAGCTCTGGCGCCTGGGCGCGGCTGAGATCGCGGCATCCGTCGGGTCGCGTGATGTCCGGGTCGCCGATGTGATCGAGGCACACCTGGAACGGATCACCGAGATCGATGATCTGATCGGCGCGGTGGTGCTCGTCCTGGCCGACGATGCACGGGAGGCGGCACGCGAGGCCGATCAGGCGGTCGCGTCGGGCAGCGCGCTCGGACGGCTGCACGGGGTCCCGTTCACGGTCAAGGAGAACATCGATCTCGCCGGCTCGCCCACGACACAGGGAGTGGCTGCGCTGTCGAACGCGATCCCGCTCGAGGATGCCCCCCACGTCGGGCGCCTGCGCCGCGCGGGCGCGATTCCCCTCGCCCGCACCAACTGTCCCGACCTGGGCATCGGCTGGCACACCGTCAGCAGTCTCTACGGGCCGACGTTCAACCCCTGGAACCTCGATGTGACCCCGGGCGGGTCGAGCGGCGGGGAAGCCGCGGCAATCGCAACCGGGATGAGTCCCCTCGGCATCGGAGGCGACCTCAGCGGATCGCTCCGCTGGCCGGCCGCGTGCTGCGGCATCGCCGCGCTGAAGCCGACGCTCGGCCGCATCCCGCGCGCACCGATGCAGGAACCGGGCGACTTGCCGCTGAGTCTGCAGCTCATGCTCGCCGAGGGCCCGCTCGCGAGGACCGTCGCCGATCTCCATCTCGCCTACACGGTCATGGCAGGGGAAGACTGGCGCGATCCGTGGACGGTGCCTGCCCCGTTGGACGGTCCGCCCGTCCCCTCGCCCCCGAGGGCGGCAGTCGTCCCGAACCCCGCTCCACACGACACCGCGGCGGAGATCCAGGCCGGCGTGCGCGCCGCAGGCGCAGCGCTGTCCGCCGCGGACTACATCGTCGAGGAGGAGGATCCCCCCGAAGTCGATCGGGCCGCCGCCGTGTGGCTCGACATCCTCACGTCCGATATGTCGACAGCCATGCAGACGATGACGCCGCCGTGGGGTCAGCCCCAGGCGACCTTCGTCGACCAACTCTTCGCGATGGCCGAACCGCCCACGGCGGCCCGCACGCTCGCCGCATACATCAGCCGGCTGCAACTTCTGCGGGCGTGGGGCGAGTTCCTCCGTGGCGGCCGTGTGATCGTGGCGCCCGTCTACGGGGCGTTGCCGTTCCGGGCCGATGGCAGCCTCGCCGACGTCGCCGGGACGTTCGCGAAGATGTCCATCACGACCGCATGCAACGTGCTGGGCCTGCCGTCGGTGACCGTGCCCGTCGGAATCGCTCACGGGCTTCCCATCGGCGTGCAGGTGATCGGCAGCCGGTTCCGGGAGGACCTGTGCCTGATGGCAGCGACCGTGATCGAGGCCAGTTACCCGCCGCTCACACCCATCGACCCCGCTCTGCCGAACCCGAGTGGGGAGCGCGCGCCCAGATGATCCATGTGCTGCCCAGGGGCCTCATGGTTCTGCGTACGAAGGTGCGGCCCGGAGCCACTCCGCCTTCCGTGCCCAGCGATCCTCACCGACGCCCACATGCGGGGGTCAACGGACGCTTGCGTACCGACCGGGTGGTCGGTCGGTACGCTATGGTGGAGTCATGCGTGAAGAGATCCTCGCCACTGCTCGTCGCCTCACCCTGCAGCGGGGGCTCGTTCCGTCCCTCAACTCGGTGACGGAAGCGGCAGGCATCTCCAAGGGGGGACTCATCCACCACTTCCCCACGCGCGCGGCACTGGTGATCGGGCTGGCGCGCACCGCCCTCGCCGAGGTTGATCGCGCGATGACAGCCGCCGCCGCCGAAGGCAGAGCCGCCGAGGAGTGGATACGCCTGTCGCTGCCGAACCGTGAGGAGCGAGAGCTCATGCAGGCCCTCGCGTCGGCCTACCTGCCCGGCGACGCCCGATTCGACGAACTCCTGGCCGAGGCGCGGGCGGCCACCGCACGGTGGGAGGCGATGATCGCCACCGAGGTCGGAGACCCCGTGCACGCCCGTGTGATCCGTCTCGTCGGGGATGCCCTGGTGGCCAACGCCGTCGCCGGCCTGGAGACCGCACCATCCGATATCGACGGATTGCTCGCGTTCCTGCTGTCCCGCGCGACGGGCGACAGCGGCCCATGACGCTTGCGCTCCTCGCCGGCATCGCCGGGCTCGCATTGCTGGACTCGCTGAATCCCGCGACCATCGTCGCCGTCACCCTCATCCTCATCGCCGCGCCCCGGCGTCCGGCACTCCTCGCCGGAGCAGCCGTGGTCGGAGCGGCGATCACGGTCTTCACCGTCGGAGCCGCACTGTTCCTCACCGCCGGCGCAGCCGCCAGCGCGGTCGAAGGAATCGTCCTCGCGCTGCGCTATCTCGCCTTCGGCGCTGCCGGCGTCGGGCTGATCGTCGCCGGCATACACCGCTTCACGGAACGGCCTCGTCAGCCGATCACGCTGCCCGCATGGTTCAGACCCTCGACCGCCGTGCCCTTCGGGATGGTCCTCACCGCCGCCGACCTTCCCAACGCGTTTCCCTACTTCATCGCGCTCGAACGACTCGTCAGCAACGGCACCGGTGTCGGCGTCGGACTTGCCGTCATCGCCGGATACACCCTGATCTACTGCCTGCCGTGCCTCGTGCTGCTCGGTGTCGGCCTGATCGCACGCGACCGCGTCAGGTTGCGGCTCGTACGCCTCGTCGACCGCTTCAGCGGTGGCACCGTCGGTCGTTCGGTTCCGATCGCGATCATCCTCATACTTCTCGGCATAGGCGTCGGGACGCTCCCGCTCTGGATCTGAGTCCGCTGGACACGTCGCCTCACAGCACGGGGATGAGCGCCGTCAGCCGCGGCTGATGCGGCCGCGCATCGCCAGTATGCAGAGCGTGAAAGACACCGCCGCGACGACGAGGACCGCGAGGGCGCCTGCGCCGAGGGCGACGGGATCCCATCCCTCCGAGATGAGCGAACGCAGCGCGGCGAGGACGTACGTGACGGGGTTGTACACCGCGACGGTGGCGAGCCAGCCGGTCAGCGCGTCCTCGGGAACGAACGTCGTGGTGAGGAACGCGAACGGGAAGAACAGGACGAAGCTCGCCCCTACGGCTCCGGCCGAGCCTGTTCGCAGCGCGATCGCGTAGGCGAATCCATTGAAGGCGAGTCCCCACGCACCGGCCAGGAGCAGGAACACGACAAGCCCGATCGGCCCGGTGACGTATCCGATCCCCAGCAGCGCCCCGAGGAGGAGCACCGGAATCGACAGTGCGACGACCAGCACGAAGTCCGCGACGAGGAGTCCGAGCAGCAGCGCAGACCGCGCCACAGGCGCCATGAGCAGGCGGTCGAAGTACCCTCCGGCGATGTCCTGCTGCAGTGCCTGCGCGCGGTTGACTCCGGTCACGGCGAAGATGATCGCGACCGGGAGCTGGAAGGCGCGGTAGTCGTCGATACCCACGGCCGGGGCGATCTCCTGCAGCGAGCCCACGTTCACGGCGAAGAAGAAGATCGGGATGATCAGCGCGGGAATGACTGCCTCGGGCTCGCGGACCGCCCCGCGGAGAGCCCGTCCGGCGACACTGAACAAGTCGCGGCCGAACCCGGCGGGTCGGGCGAGCGTCGCGTGTGCGGGCGCGGCGACGGTCATGCTGCACCTCCGGCCTCGGCGGCAGCGAACCGGGACCCCGTGACCTCGAGGAAGACGTCATCCAGCGAAGCGGTCCGCAGCGTCAGCTCCCCCACGGTGGCGCCGGCTTCGTGCAGAGCCACCGCGACCGGGCCGACGATGAGCGAACCGTCCTGAGCGGCGGTCGTCAGCCCGTCGAGGTGGCGGTCGACACGGTCGACTCCGGGGATGCGCCGGAGCAGTTCGACCAGCTCGTCGCCAGGGTCCGCCACCGCAGCCAGCACGAGGTCCGTCCCCACCGAGCGCTTGAGCGCGGACGGCGTCCCCTCCGCCACGATGCGTCCCCGATCGATGATTCCGATCCGGTCGGCCAGGCGATCGGCCTCCTCGAGGTACTGGGTGGTGAGGAACACGGTGACGCCCTCGTCGCGGTTGAGCCGCCGCACCTCGTCCCACATGCGGGCCCGGCTGACCGGGTCGAGGCCCGTGGTCGGCTCGTCGAGGAACAGCACTCGTGGAGCGTGGACGAGAGCAGCGGCCAGGTCGAGGCGGCGCCTCATCCCTCCCGAGTAGGTCGAGATTCGCGCGTCGAGCGCGGGACCGATATCGACGAGCTCGGCCAGCTCTTCGACCCGACGACGGACGTCGGCGCGGCTCAGACCGTAAAGGCGGCCCTGGAGCACCAGGATCTCCCGACCGGTCTGGTTCTTGTCCAGCGCTGTCGCCTGCAGCGCGGCGCCGATCCGCAGTCTGACCGTGTCGGGATCGCGCGACACCGACGCACCCGCGACGATCGCGTCGCCCTCGCTGGGCGCGAGGAGGGTGACGAGCATCCGCACCGTGGTCGACTTTCCCGCGCCGTTCGGCCCGAGGAAGCCGTAGATCTCCCCCTCCTCCACGGTGAGGTCGACGGCGTCCACCGCGAGCTCCGGACCGAATCTGCGCGTGAGACGCGTCGCCGAGATGGCTGGCATCGTCATCCTCCTTCGTTCGCTGACTGGCGGGTCAGCGCGTCTCGACCATGGGACGGTCCTCGACCCGCTCAGCGCCGGCCGGGGACACGGCGAGTGCATCGAGGTGTCGGGCCGCGGCATCCGCATCGCTGATCGCCGGCTTACGCGGCCACCAGAAGCGATCCCTCGTGAGGAAGGCCATCGCCGGCACGATGACGGTACGCACGAGCAGCGTGTCGATGAGCACGCCGATGCAGACGATGACGCCGATCTGCGTGAGCGTGATGAGGGGAAGCACGCCGAGCACCGCGAACACCGCCGCCAGGAGGATGCCGGCGCTCGTGATGACCGCACCGGTGGCGGCGAGGCCGCGGATCATGCCCTGGGTGGTGCCGAGCGTCCGCGCCTCCTCCTGCGCACGCGTCACGAGGAAGATGCTGTAGTCCACGCCCAGCGCCACGAGGAACAGGAAGCTGAAGAGCAGCACGTTGGTGTCGATCGCGGGGAAGCCGAAGAGCGGAGACTGGAAGAGCCACCAGCTCGCCCCGACAGCGGAGAAGTAGCTCGCGACGACGGCCAGCAGGAGGAGGAGCGGAGCGACGATCGCCCGCAGCAGGATGATCAGAACGATCAGCACGACCACCAGGATCAACGGGATGATGAGGGCCTGGTCGCGCGCCTGCGCCTGCGCGATGTCGAGGGATCGGGCGTCGAGACCGCCGACCAGTGCGCCCGCGGCATCCGACTCGGCGAGCGCCTCGCGCATCCGCTCGACCGTGGCGAACGATTCCGGCGTCTCGGCCGCGTCCGAAAGCACGACGTCGATGCGGGCGAGATCACCGGATTCCTCGGCGACGGCGGCCGTGTCGACCCCGTCGACGTCGACGAGGGTGGTGACCGCGTCGGCTGCGTCGTCGGATGCCACGACCACGGTGGCCGGAGAGCTGGTGCCGGCGGAGAAGGCGTCCGCCAGGACCTCCTGACCCTGCACGGCCTCGGGCTTCTCCAGGAAGCGGTCGCTCTGCGAGAGGCCGGTCTGCACGAAGAAGAGTCCGCTCGCGAGCGCCGCCAGCACGGTGAATCCGCCGACCGCGACGAGCGCTGGACGGCGGGACACGGCCCGGCCGAGCCTTCCCCACGGGCTGCGGGAGATGGCGTCAGGCGAGCCGAAACGGGGAACGTACGGCCAGAAGAGGCCACGGCCGAACAGCACGAGGGCGGCAGGCAGCACGATGAGCGCGAACGCCATCGCCACGAGCACGCCCACCGCGCAGGCGAGCCCGAGCGCGCGGTTGCCGGCGATCTCGGCGAACAGGAGCGTTCCCAGGGCGAGCGCGACGGTCGAACCGCTCGCGATGATCGCCGGTCCCGCTCCCCGGAGGGCACGGCGCATCGCCTCACGGCGGTCGCTGCTCAGTCGCAGCTCGTCGCGATAGCGGGCGATGAGCAGGAGCGCGTAGTTCGTCCCGGCACCGAAGACGAGCACGGAGAGGATGCCGGAGATCGACGCATCCAGCACGATTCCGGCAGCACTCGCAACGCGGGTGGCGACGATGCCGGCCACGGCGTCGGCGACGCCGATGACGACCAGCGGCACGATCCACAGCCATGGGCTGCGGTAGGTCACGAGCAGCAGGATCGCCACGACGATCACGGTGGTGAGGAGGAGCGTGAAGTCTGCTCCGGCGAAGACCGCAGCGACATCGACCTCGAAGCCTTCGGCGCCCGTCAGGTATACGCGCACATCCTCCAGGCCGGCGGATGCAGCGTCGCGGATCTCCGCGGCACGCTCCGCCTGGCGGTCCACGTCGGATTCGGGATCGAGCGGAACGACGAGCAGCGCGACGGTCCCGTCTTCGGAGACCTGAGCAGGAGGAACGAAACCGTCGGGGGTGAATTCCGCGAGCTCTCCGCTGGCTTTCGCACCGATGAGCGCGAGATCTTCGGGTGAGATCTCACCATCGTCTGCCGCGAAGACAAGGAGGGCGGACGTCGTGTCGGCGCTCGGGAACTCCTCGAGGAGCTCGTCGACCTGCACGGACTCCGCGGAGTCGGGCAGACCGGCGGTCGGGGCGGTCTCCTCGTCGGAACCGCTTCCCAGAGCGAAGAACGCGCCGGCGAAGAGGGCGGCGAAGACAAGAACGATCCACGACGTCTTTGCGGACGTGACGAAGCGAAGAAAGCCGTCCACGGCTCCCCCTTTCCTAGTTTCCCATGTAACTAGATTATCTAGTAATAAGCCAAACTTTGCAACACTTGGTAGACTCGAGCCATGGACGCAGAGGTGCCGGCCCCGGTGGACGCCGCCCCGGGAGCATCCGGGAACGGTGTGCCCGCGGTGCGCGAGGCCACGATGCTGTTGCGCACGGTCATCGAGATGAGCGACCTGTTCGAGAAGCGGCTCCAGTCCCACCTCACGGTGAACCCGACCGATCTCGAGGCGATGGAGCATCTTCTCTCGTCTGGCCCGCTCGGTCCGAGCGACCTCGCACGGCGGCTCCACATCTCGACGGCGTCGACGACCGCCATGGTCGATCGCCTCGTCGCCCTCGGGCACGTCACTCGCGAGCCGCATCCGACCGACAGGCGCGCCGTCCTCATCGTGCCGACCGAGACCTCTCGTCGCAGTGCGATGTCGGTGCTCATGCCGATGATCCTCGGCGTCGACGCGGTGCTGGATCGCTATACCCCGGACGAGCGGTCGGTGATCACGAACTACCTCGCGCAGGTGGTCGACGAGTACCGTTCCCACGCGACGCCGGGCCAGGGCTGATCAACGCCCCGGATGAGTGACGCTGACGGTCCGGTCCCCGGGGCGGATCCGACGTCCCGGCTTCAGGAGCGAGCAGCCCGGCGGTGCAAGCGACTCTCGGTGATCGCGATCGCCGCCATCGATGCGGCCGCGATCGTGAGCGCCCACAGGGGTGCAACTCCTGCGAGGACCGGGATCGCGGCGACGAAGAGAACGGCCTCCACCCCTCGCATCAGGAACCGGCGCTGCCCGATCAAGAGGGCGAAGAGGATCGTCCCGACCGCGAATGCGGCGATGCCCGCGCCGAGCGCGGCGGCACCGAACCAGCCGAAGGCTTCTGTGTCGTCGATGTGCTTCATGGCGTCCTCGATACCCAGGGCAGTGAGGATGATCCCGGCGATGATCACGAAGTGGGCGTAGGAGTAGGCATCCGCCCCCAGAATCGCTCGCTCCTTCTCATCGCGCGCCGCCAGCACAGCTTCGCCGGCGGCGGCGAGGCGCGCGAAGTACGACCACCACAACAGGACCGAGACGATGACCGACATCGCCGACCCCACGACGATTGGGAGGTCGATCGGCTCTCGGGCGACGCCGACGCCGATCGCGACGATGGACTCACCCAGGGCGAGGATGACCACCAGGCCGTGCCGCTCGGCCCAATGCTCCGCGGACGGCAGCCTCCACCCCCGCCCCACCGCCGAACCCACACGCGTTGCTACGACGTCATAGACGATGGCGATCAGCCAGAGCCACACCTGTGCGGCCCCACCGACGAGGGCACCCACGAGCACGAGCAGCACCGCCGGCACCAGCGCGATCAGGAAGATCCCCAACTGCCGGCGCAGCGCCCGCGACCGCCAGCCCACCACGCTGTAGAGCGCCAGATGGATCAGCCTCACCGCGGTGTACGCGGCAGCGAAGACGACCGGGCCGCTCCATCCGCCCTCGAGGTCCTCATAAGCCTCGGGGATGGTGAGGGCCGCCACGAACACGGCGATCATCGCGGCCGTCATCACCGTGCGCAAGAAGGGCTGATCTGCCGATGCCGTGTTGGAGATCCAGCTGAATCCGACCCAGGTCCACCAGAGCAGGGCGAGAACGATCAGGGCCTGCGCGATTCCCGCGGCGCTGTGCGTCTCGGCCATCAGCCGCGAGACCTGGGTGAAGGCGAAGACGTAGACGAGATCGAAGAACAGCTCGAACGTCGTCACGCGACTGGTCCCGTCGGCCACACTCGGGATCGGCAGCACCCGACGGCGGCCGGCGCCCGGATGCTCTGCACGCCTCGCAGTCACACCGTCAGTGTAGAAGCCGCCACAGCGGGCTCGGGTCGCGCCGCAGTCGAGACTGCTGCGGATCCATGCTCGACCGTCATCCCCGCCACCGCGTCAATCACCGCGCCCGCCTTCGCAGCCGCTCCTCGCCGCCAGGAGTGCGGGCTCGAGCCGAGGATGGCGGCGGTGCGCCGGCGAGGAGGATCGGTCGCGCCGAGGGTTTCGTTCACGCCTCGCGCGAGGCCGCCGGAGAACGCGTGTTCTCACGGCGGGATCTCGGGCAAGAAGAAAGCCCCGCGATCCCAGTGTTTACAAGGGCTCGCGGGGCTTGTCTATGGCGGTGACGGTGGGATTTGAACGCATACGGGATGTGGTCACAGGGGTCACATGAGGTCACAGAACCGCATGAAATCAACGGTCGCAGTTCTCAAACGCTGCATCGAGTCGCACGCGTTTCATTGCGTTTGTTCCCGCTTCTGTTCCCGCGCGGAGACAGCGGAATTTGAACCCTCGCCAACGATGCTTCCTCAACGATCTCAAGTTGGCAGCCGCATGAGTCCGCAGGATGCGAGGTTGCGCCGACCATGCGCGCTGTGCCGGGCCGCACCAATCCTTCTCAATTCTTTGTCACGGCGAGGCCCGCCACGCGCCCGACGAGGAGCGAGATCTTGTGTGCACTCCCTGCCCCGAACTGCCGTGTGATTTACCCCAGTTCGGGATCAGGTCACGCCTATATCTCCAGGTGCCTTAGCCAGGTCCGCAGTAGCCGACCAAATGCAGCAGGCTGCTCCATCGGCACGAGGTGACTCGTGTCGAGGGTCATTAGTTTCGCATCGGGAATCGCCTCGACGAGCTCGGCGTGGAAGGAAGGCGGGCAGATCGGATCGCGGAGCCCGGAAACGACCAATGTAGGCGAACAGATTCGTCCAAGTCTGGAGCGGAGATCAATGCGGGTGCCCTGCATGACGAGCTGATTTCGCAGCGTTGCTTCGCCGGTTGCGTCCCCCATCGCTAACGTGCGCTCCAAGAGATCGGGGCGTGTTTCACCCGAGGTCGGCATGAGAAGGGCAGGCAGGATGCTGCGCTGGAGGTCCCGCGCGGTCTCACCCGCATCCAGGCGGCGTATCCAATCAGCCCAACCACGTCGCTGAAGATCGGTCGGCGCCTTCGCGTTGGTGGCCGCCAGGACGAGCCCCCTCACTCTGTCTGGCGCACGGGCGGCGAGCGCCATCGCGACGATTCCGCCGAGCGACAAGCCGCCGAGCACGAACCGCTCTGGCAGTCGATCGAGAAGCGAGTCCACCTGACCGTCGATGCTCGTACTAGTGAGCTCCGGGTAGAGCACGTCACCGGCGACGCATTCCGACCAGAGGTCGGCCGAGCAGTTCATGCCGGGTAGCAGCACCACGGGGATCATCGCAGCCTTCCCGGGCAGCGGCGGCGCGCATGAGGCAGCCGCTCGACAGCCCGATGAAATGGTCGAGCGGAGCTCCCGGAATGATCGGTGGGGTCGCCCAATGTCAGCTCGAGTGACCCCACCGCATTCATCTCCCGCCTCGGGGTCGTCAGTCGTCCTCGGTCGCGGTTACCATCACTCCGACAGGCGCAAGGTATCCGTTTGGGTCCAGCATGCGATCGGCATCTCGCGCTGCGTCCACCACCTCGGGAGCCCAGTCGAGGTAGACCCGGTCGTCGCCGGAGTTGATGACCAACAGCTCGCCGGCGTCGGCCTCGCCTGCGTCGACGCAGCGGAACGCGCGCCACGCTCCCTCAGGGATGGAGAGAGCGTCCGACGGACCGAGCTCGACGGTCTCGTCAGGGTCGCCGTTGAGGGTCACAAGCCATCGGCCGGACTTCACCAGGATCGCCTGCGCCTTGTCGTGGCGATGACGCAGGATCCCCTCATCTTCGACCGCCCGCACCCACGCGACGTTGAACGAGTGCGGCTCGTGGATCGCCGGCACCTGCCGGCGGTCCTCGGTCATGCCATAGCCGATGACGAGTGCGAGCTCAGCCGCACCGCCCGGCAGGTTCGCGCAGAGGAGCGCGTTGCGGCTATAGGTTCGATCACCAGGCTGGACGACGCGCTGGCGCATCTCGTCGACGGAATAGTTCGACAGCTCGTCGATATAGCGCTGCTGCATGGGGGCGATGAGCGCGACGTCCTCGGGCACCTCGTCACCTGCGACGGTGTCGATGAGTCGATTGTCCGCGGTGAGGTACAGCCCGTATCCCTTGGCTTCATTCAACACGGAGGGGCCCCAGATGATCCCGCCGGTGACGTCGCGCCCGAGGACGGTGTAGAGGATGCCGTCGTCGGGGCCCTCGTTCGTGAACCCGCGGAAGATCCACGTCGGCACCGAGATGATGTCGCCGTCGGTGCTGACGTACTGACCCTCCTTGCCGTCCACACCCCAGCGCAGCCGGAACTGGCCGCCGAGGTTGATGAAGACCTCCGCCGTGAAGTGCAGGTGAAGGTTGTTCGAGATGCCGTTGGGCATGCCCGCCGCGCCGGTGTTGAAGCCGTGGTTCTCGGCGAGGTTGATCACCTGAGAGGCGTTCTGCGAGACCCCTGCGCCGATGAAGGCGTAGTTCTCCTTCTGGTCCGACCCGGGCGTCCGGCAGTCGATGAACGCTGCGTTGCAGGCCACCCAATCCGTGCGCCGGATCGTGCGGCGCTCGATCTCGGTCTTGTCGAGGACGACGTCACTCATTCTGATTTCTCTTTCTCTCGTCTCGTGTTTTCAGTGGAAGCTCGGCGCGCCGAGCGGCTCGTCGCCGCGCATGCCGGCGATCTGTGCTCTCAGGGCGATGTCGTCCCAGATGCGCACTTCCTTCACCAGCGCGCCACCGTGGAACGTGAACTGCGAGATCCCCAGCACGTCGACGGGCCGGCCGGTGACCGCGCCGTAAGCGGGCTTACCGGTGTAATCGCCGACGAATTTCCATGTCACGGCGACCCGCAGCCCGGCGTAGCGGACGTCGTAGTTGGTCTGGATGTCGCGCACCTCGAACCGGCCTCCGGGGAAGGACTCGAGGAATCCGAGGAGCGCACGACGGTAGCCCTCGGGTCGGATGATCAGGCGATTGCCCACCGTCACCAGCGTCAGGTCGCGGTCGAAGTATGACTCGACCTTCTGCAGGTCTCGCTGGTTCCACACCCGCTCGATCATCTCCAGCACCCGTTCGACCTCGGAACGGTGGTCGTCGGGGCGTGCCCCCGAGTCGCCGAACACGATCGGGTCGACCGGCGCGGGACGCGTCCACGAGCCCGAGTAGCCGGTGAACGCCCGCGCACGGGCGAGCTCGTCCAGATCGGCGCCCCGCTCGAGAGCCTCGGCAAGGCTGTCGCGCACGATCCACTCCTGCACCATGCGACCGCGACGGTAGTGGCAGTTGGCGATGGTGCGGCTGTGCCTCCTGGTGGGCAGATCGCCCCAGATGAGGAGGTGGGAACTGAGGAACCCGTCGTCCCCACGCTGCTCCCAGACGATGTCCTCCGCCTGACCGGCACGGTCCGGCAAGGCCGAAATGCGCGCGAGCGTGGACTCGACGACTGCGTCGCAGGTCGTCGTCGTGCCGTAGGCGCCGTGTACGACGGCATCCTCCTCGTAGTTCTGGCGGATGAACGAGATCGAGCGGTCTACCCATATGAGGTCCGTCACCTCACGGATGAAGTCGTCCGGGTCGGAGTAGGGCCGATAGGCCACCGCGTCGAGAGGCACTGCTGCTCCTTGCGTTCGTCAACCGGCATGCCCGCCGATCGTCTGTATTGGTCAGCAGTGTATGCGTATGCACAAACGGATTGCAAGAGGCCTGCAGCCGCAGCCGCGTGGTCCTCAGCGCACGGGAGCCGGGCCGAGCGTGCGGCGCTCGACGAAGGCGGTCTCGAACTCCGTGCGCGCGTACGGCTCTGTGGGGTCGGCTATGCGCCGCGTCAAAGCCTCCGCGGCCGCGGCGGCCATGCCGGCGAGATCGTACGACACCGTCGAGAGCTCAACGATGGGCCAGGAAGCCACGGGCAGATCGTCGAAGCCGACGATGGAAAGCTCGTCGGGCACCTGTACGCCTTCCCGCTTCGCAGCGTTCAGCGCGCCGATGGCCACGACGTCGTTGCCGCAAAAGATCACGGTGGGCCGCTCGGGAAGGGCGAGCAGCGAGGCCGTAGCCGAGTCTCCGGATGCCGCGTCATACGGCGCGGTGCGCACGTAGGCGGCATCCAACGGGATCCCCAACCCGCCCAGCGCCTCGCGCAGGGCCTGCTCTCGCTCCTGCCCTGTGCTGGTCTCCCGCGGCCCCAGCACGGCGCCGAATCGGCGATGGCCGAGTTCGTAGGCGCGGGAGACGCCGGCGGACAGGCCGCTGACGGGCGAGACGGTCGCCGCGTCCGCCTCGGCGATGCGGCCCACCCGGTTGAAGTAGACGAAGGGGATCCCACGGTCGCGGAGCCGGAGCGGCGCAACGGCGTCCAGTGTGGTCGTGGCAAGGATCACGCCGTCCAGCCCGTTGGCGAGCAGTCGCTCGACGACGGTCTCGCTGTCGCCGGATTCGGTGTGCAGCATGAGCTGATAACCGCGGCGCTCGAGCTCCCTGTGCATCGGGGCGATGATGTGCGCGTAGAACTCGTTGTCCAGATCGGTCACGAGAAGCCCGATTCGTCGCGTCCGTCCGGACGACAGCGCACGACCCACGTCGCTCGGAACGTAGTTGAGTCGGACGGCCGCTTCGCGAACTCGCCGCCTCGTCTCCTCAGAGACCCGCGCGTCGTCGCGGAGAGCCCGCGACACGGTCGGCTGCGAGACCCCGGCAAGCCGGGCGACGTCATGACTCGTGATTCCCAATGCGGCCTCCCCGGATGTCGTCAGAGTCTAGCGATCTTGACAGAGGTACAGAGGCATGCATACTTAAGACATACGTATGCAGCGAGAGGACTCCACAGGCATGGCCACCCATCTGAAGAGCGCACCCACCAAATCGTTCGGCGATACCGCCCAGAAGGATGTCGCAGACCGTGTCCGCGAGATCATCGCCGACATCCGTCACGAGGGCGACAGCGCAGTGCAGCGCTACGCCGAGAAGTTCGACAACTGGACGGCGGATGCCTTCCGCCTCGACGACGACGCCGTCGCCCGGATCATGGGAACGCTGGACCAGCAGGTCATCGACGACATCGTGTTCGTGCAGGAGCAGGTCCGCACCTTCGCCCAGGCTCAGCGCGACTCGCTCGTCGACATCGAGGTCGAGACGCTTCCCGGGGTTCACCTCGGCCAGAAGCACGTTCCGGTGCAGGCTGCAGGCGCCTACATCCCCGGGGGGAAGTACCCCCTGACGGCATCGGCGCACATGACGATCATCACGGCGAAGGTGGCCGGCGTGCCGCGCGTCGTCGCCTGCACTCCGCCGATCCGCGGCGAGATCCCCGCAGCGACGGTCGCCGCGATGAAGCTCGCGGGGGCTGATGAGATCTACATCCTCGGAGGCGTCCAGGCCGTGGCCGCGATGGCCATCGGCACGGAGACGATCGCACCGGTGAACCTGATCGCGGGCCCGGGCAACGCGTATGTCGCGGAGGCGAAGCGCCAGCTGTTCGGCGAGGTCGGCATCGACCTCTTCGCCGGCCCCACCGAGATCCTCATCATCGCAGACGAGACCGCCGACCCCTTCCTCACCGCGGTGGACCTGCTGTCGCAGGCGGAGCACGGACCGGAGTCGCCGGCGGTGCTCGTGACGACCTCACGGACGCTCGGCGAACAGGTGATCGAGCAGGTCGAGGGGCTGCTGCCGCACCTCTCCACGCGCGACTACGCCGAGCCGGCGTGGCGGGACTGGGGCCAGGTCATCGTCGCCGATGACCTGGACGAGGCCTACGTGATCGCGGACGGGTTCGCGTCGGAGCACGTCCAGGTCTTCACTGCCGAGCCGCGCGCGGCGCTGGAGAAGATGCACGACTACGGCGCGCTCTTCCTCGGCGAGAACACCTGCGTGTCCTACGGCGACAAGGTCATCGGCACCAACCATGTGCTGCCCACGCTCGGTGCCGCCCGGTACACCGGCGGACTCTGGGTCGGCAAGTACCTGCGCACCGTGACCTACCAGGAGATCGTCGATCCGGCGTCGTCGGCGCTTCTCGGCGAGGTCTGCGGCCGAGCCGCGCGCGTCGAGCTCTTCGAAGGCCACGCCCGGTCCGGCGATGCCCGCGCCTGGCGCCACAGCGGTCGCCGCTTCGACTGGATCGACGAAGCCCTCGACGCCGACCTCGCGCCGCTGACGCCGACCTCGTGATGACCTCGCTCGCCGGGCGCACGGCGCTCATCACCGGTGGCGGCAGCGGGCTCGGCGCCGCGATCGCCTCGATGCTCCACGGCGCAGGAGCCGACGTGGTGCTGGTCGGGCGGGACGAGGCGAAGCTCGCCGCCGTCGTGGCCGATCTCGGCGAGCGCGCCCGCTGGGAGGCCTGCGATGTGGCCGACCCGGACTCCGTCGATGCGCTGCGCGCGCGATTGAGCGAGGTCGAGATCTCGATCCTGGTCAACAACGCGGGGGTCCCGGGCCCGGTGGCGGATCTGGTCGACATCACGCCCGCCGAGTGGGACGACGTGTTCGGGGTGAACGTACGCGGGATCTTCCTGCTCTGCCGGGCCTTCCTGCCCGGGATGTACGAGCGCGGATCCGGCGACGTGATCAACATCGCTTCGGTGTCGGGCAAGCGGCCCCTGGTGCATCGCACCCCGTACTGCGCCTCGAAGATGGCGGTCATCGGCCTGACCTCGACGCTCGCGTTCGAGGCGGGGCCTCAGGGAGTGAGCGTCAACACGCTCTCCCCGGGGCCGGTGGCCGGCCCCCGCATGGAGCGCAACTTCCGCCTCGAGGCGGAGCGGTCGGGCGGTTCTGCCGCCGACGCCGAGGCCGCCTTCGTGTCGCGGTCGGCCTTGGGCCGCATGGTCACCGAGGAGGAAGTCGCGCGGGCGGTGGTCGCCATTCTGGCGATGCCCGGACTGTGCGGCGCGGACGTCGACCTCTCGGCGGGGATGGTGGCATGAACACACCTTCCTTACGCCTGCGGGCGAGGTCGGGCGAGAAGCTCCTCGGCGTGCTGCTGCGAATGCCCAACGAGGAACTCATCGAGATGTCCGCCGTCGCCGGCACCGACTTCGTCGTCGTCGACGGTGAGCACGGGCCGGCCGACGGCGTCGCCCTCCGCCAGCACATCGCCACCGCCGCCGCTTACGGTATCACGACGATCGTGCGGGTGGGGGAAGGCGATCACGGGGCGATCCTGCGAGCGCTCGACCAGGGCGCGCAGGGCGTGCTCGTGCCGCACCTCGACACGCCCGCCGACGCGAACATCACGGTGCAGGCCACCCACTATCCGCCCGTCGGACGTCGCGGTTTCGCGACGTACAACCGCGCGGGCCGCTTCGGCACGGTCGATCGCGAGAGCCACCGGGCGCGCCTGTCGGACGAGACGCTCCTCATCGGCATGATCGAGTCCCCCGCCGGGGTCGCGGCGGTCGCGGAGATCGCCACCACGCGCGGCATCGACGGCCTCATGATCGGGCCTTCCGATCTCGCGGCTGCCACCGGCCCGCACGACGTTCCCGTCGCCGAGGCGACGCGGCAGGTCCACCGCGCGGTCGCCGAGGCCGGCATCCTCCGCATGGACATCGTGGGAACGCGGGATGCCGCATCCGCCGCCTTTTCCGCCGGTGCATCGCTCGTCGTGTTCAACCTCACCGACGTGCTCATGCGCAGCCTGAGCGACGTGCTGTCGGCACCGCGCTGACCCACGAAAAGGAGCCCGGCACCGGACGCGACTGCCTGCCGGGTGCTGGGCTCCTCTTCATGGCCGTGTTGAGTGCCGGAGCGACCGCATGCGTTCCAGAACGTCCAGGCCCTGCATGTTCAGGTAATGCAGCAGGTCGATGAAGATCCAGTTCTCGGCGAGCTTGCCGTCCTGCGCTCGATAGATGTCGACGACCCTCATGTCGGCAGCGTCCGGACCCGCCGTCATGCCGAGGTAGCCGCCGGAGTTCCTGACCGTGAGGTTAGCCCAGCCGAAGAATCCGCCGAAGTCGCCCTCGGCGATCCGGCAGAGGTGCCCGTTGAAGCGATACCCCTCGTTCAGCGCGTCCCGGAACGGGATCGCATGCTGCTCGATGTACCGCGGGATCGTGTACGTGGCCCCGATGCCCGCCGGTCCCCACCAGATCATGTCGTCGTGCCACGTGTGCGCCAGGTGTGCGGCGTAGGACTCCTCGGACTTCTGGCCCATGCCGTTGAGCATGGCGTTGATGGCCCGAAGCGTCTCCGTGCCCCTCGCAGGGTCCTGCGGCCCGTACATCAGGCCTTCGTGAGTCGCCGGACCGGGCTGCACCAGATGGGCCCCGGTCTGCGGTGGGAAAGGATTCTGCCCCGCCTGGATCATGAGGTGCGGGATGTCGAAGAACATCGCCGTCTCGGCGATGCGGCCGTTCTCCACCCGGTTGAACTCGGCGTACCGCAGCATCGCGATGCGGCCGGTGGGCGCGATCCCGAGGAAGGGTTGGTCGAACAGGCCCATGAAGTGACCCATCGAGGTGACCCAGACCGAAGAGAACCCGTCGATCTCGTTGCGTCCCGCCATGAAGATGTCCGGACGGTTCTGCAGCCGCGACATCGAGGCGAGGAAGGGCGCCCAGAACGACTCTGCCACGGCCCGGTGGCCGACCTGCTCGTGGAAGGGATGCATCCCTCGCCAGTGCCAGTCGGGAGACGTGCGCTCCGCGAGAACGTCAGCCACGGACTGCGGACCGGCGGCCATGATGGCGGCGTGGTGCGCGCGGACGACGGCCTTCTCAGCTGCGTAATCCATCAGCGGCCCATCTGCGCGAGAAGCGCGAGTTCGTTGTACTCCGCCCACTCCGCGACGACCTTCTCGCCACGGACATGGATGTGGTGGAAGCCCATGAGCGAGATCGGTCGCTCCTTGCCGGTCTCGTCGTGGGCGTGACCTTGGATCTGGTAGCGCACCGCCACCCGTCCGCCGTCCTCGCCGTCGAGGTTCCAGTAGAGCTCCTCGATCTCGAGGCTGAGGTCCGGAAGCAGGTCGAGCCAGCGCTGCACCTCGGCCCGCGCGCCAGCCGCGCCGAAGCCGACTCGACTGGTGCTGAACGAGTACGGCGCACCGGGAGCGTACACGCGATCCGCCCAGGAGAGGTCGCGGTCGTTATAGAGGCCGTGAAGCAGGTCGGCCACCACGCGGCCCGGGCCGTCGACGACCTCCGGGATCGCGGGGACGGTGACCCCGAGCCGCCGGGTCGCCTCCCGTGCCTCTTCACCCCGTGGCGCGGACGTCGAGGTCAGCCGTTTCGCGGCCGCCTCCGTGTCCAGGCCGAGCTGCTCGAGGAACCGGAGGCTGTTGCCGCCGGCCCACTCCTCGACGTACTGGTCCCCGCGGATAACGCAGTGCGAAATCGAGCTGTTGGCCACCCGGCGGCCCGTCGGAGCACCGATCCGGCTCTCACCGTCGTGGGTGCCGTGCGCGATCCACCGCATCGAGGTGCGGTAGCCGGACTCGTCGTCGCCCGTCCAGATGGTGTCATCGATGACCCCGTAGTAGTCCGAGAAGCCACGTCGGCGCTCCCAGGTGTCCGCGGTGACGGCGTCTTCGCCGACGATGTCGCCGCCATCGGTCCAGATCACCGTCTCGGGCAGATACCACTCGTGCACCAGATCGGGTTGTCTGTCGTTCCAGATGACGTACGTCGTTCTCTCGACGAAGTCCACCACGTCGGTGTAGGGGTAGACGCTCATCGTGCGCTGCGGCTGGGTCATCGTCGTTGCCTCTCTGGCGGAAAGCCGGGTGGGAGTCTTGGGGGTCGGCGGCGTCCGGATCAGCCCTTGACAGCGCCGGCGGCGAGGCCCGCCACCAGGTAGCGCTGCGCGAACACCGCGAGCACGAGCACCGGGATCGTCAGGAGCACGATGCCGGCCGCGGCCTGCTGGAGCAGGGGCAGGGACTGGCCGATCTGCGTGGACAGGAAGACCGGCACCGTCTGCGCGTTGATGTCGGCGAGCACGACCGGAAGAAGGAACGACTGGAAGGCGAGCAGGAAGGTCAGCAGACCCGCCGTCACTAGACCTGGCTGCATGAGGGGGAGGATGACGCGTCGGAAGGACCCCCACCTCGAGCAGCCGTCGATCATCGCCGCCTCATCGAGCTCCACGGGGATCGCGGCGAAGAAGTTGCGCAGCAGCCAGACCGTGAAGGGGAGGTCCACGGCGACGAAGGCGACCGCTAACGCGATCTTCGTGTCGTACACACCGAGCGCGGTGGCGAAGTCGTACATGGGCAGCATGATCGCGAAGCCCGGGATCGACCGGATCAGGAGCGCGAAAGCGAGGATGATGGCACTGGTGCGGCCCCCGAACCGGGCAAGAGCGTAGGCCGCAGGGGCCGCCAGGAAGAGCGTCCCCACCACGGCCATCACGCCGATGATCAGCGTGTTCATGGTGAAGAACGCGAAGTCCGTCGTCTCCCACAGCCGGACGAACGCGTCGATCGTCGGCTCGAAGAAGAACACCGGCGGGTTGGCGAACGCCACCCGTGTCGGCTTCAGCGCTGACATGGCCGTCCAGATGAAGGGCGACATCATGACGAAGCAGACGGCGAGCAGTGCGAGGGTCACGAGGACCAGGGCTCGACGCGACCGCTGGGCTCGCGTGGAGCGAGCGCGCTTCGGCTGAACCAGCGTCTGGGTCGCCGGAGCGGTCTCCTCGACGGGAAGTGCAGGTGCGGGGAGCATCATGCGGTGCCTGATTTCACTTCTCGGTAGATGTTGCGGACGAAGGGCGAGACGAGGACGAACATCACGATCATCATCAGGACGTTCACGGCGCTGCCCAGGCCCAGGTCCTGTTGGTCGCGGGCGAAGGCGTTCTGGTACACATAGAGGCTCACCGACTGGGAGCCCACCGTCTCGGCGTTGGGTGCCAGAGGGATCAGGATGTCGAAGATCCCCAGGGCGTTCATGATGCCGATCAGCGCCAGGAACCGGAACATCGGTCCGAGCGTCGGGATGACCACATGC
Source organism: Microbacterium sp. MF43 (assembly GCF_012847295.1). GTDB lineage: Bacteria > Actinomycetota > Actinomycetes > Actinomycetales > Microbacteriaceae > Microbacterium. Next base: position 16,903 of record NZ_JABBDY010000001.1, on the reverse strand, counting down.
CACTGGCGCTGCCACCAGTTGGCGCCGTCGGCGACGGCGGCTTCGAGCTGTTCGCCCGGGACGCCCTTGAGCGCCCCGAGCAGAACCAGCATGTAGAACGGCGCTCCCAGCCAGATGCCGGCCATGAGGACGAGGCCGCGATTGGCCCACGTCTCGGTGAACCACTGCACCTCCTGGCCGGTGGTCTTCTCCAGGATGAAGTTGACCAGTCCGCCGAAGCTGTTGTCGAACAGCCAGGAGAACGCCGTGGCCGCGAGGATGGCCGGCACCACGTAGGGCACGAGCAGCACGCCGAGGAACACGGACTTGCCGCGCCCCGCGTGGTGGAGCAGAGTCGCGAGCGCGAATCCGAGGGCCAGGAGCACCACCGTGCTGATGATGGAGTAGCCCACCGTGAAGGCGACGGCTGATCGGAACATCGGGTCGGCGAGGACCTGGACGTAGTTGCCCAGGCCGATCCACTCCCCCGGCGCTCCGAACTCGACGCTCTGGAAGCTCCACACGACCGTGTAGATCAGCGGCACACCCAGCAGCAGGATCATGACAGCAAGAGTCGGCCCCACCCCCAGCCACAGGTCGCGGTGTCGCATTCCCGTCTCCTTCTCGCGTTCCCGAGATCTATCCGGCGGATCCGCTGATCGCGGGCGCCGCGGCCTTCTGCGCCGCAGCGAGCGCGTCCTCGACCGAGGACTGGCCCGTGATCGCGCGCTGAAGCAGTGCGGACGTGTCGCTCTGCACCGTACCCAGCCAGGTCTCCATCGGCGGAGTGCCGGCGCCGTTGGCGAGCGCTGCCTCCACTGCCTCGGCGTACGGAGTGTTCCGTTCGGTCACGACGTCGACGCGAGCCGGATAGGCGTGCGGCACCGCCTGCTCCGAGGCCTCCTCGGTGATCGAGGCGACCATCAGCCGGAAGAGCAGATCGGGGTCGATCTTGGTGTTGTTCGGGATGGACCATCCGTCCACGGAGAGGATCGAGCTGGTCTTCCCGCCGGGCTCGACCGACGGCGCGGGCGCATACGCGAAGGCATCGGGGTACTGCGAAACTTCGGGGTCCGCGAGGTCCGACAGCCGGCCGGAGTACATGATGCCGATGGCCGCCGTGCCGTTGAACAGCTGCTGCTGCACCCGGGGCTGATCGAACGAGATCACCTGCGGGTCCATATACGGGGCGAGGTCGGCCAGTGCACTCAGGCCGCTGTTCGCCTCATCGGAGAGGAATGTGGGCTCGCCGGTCTCGGGATCGACGTAGGTCGCGCCCTGGGAAGCGAGAGTGCCTTCGTAGAGCGTCGACGTGCTGTCGGCGAACGGGAGCGCGACGGGGTACTTGATGCCGCCCTTCTCCTGGATGACCTTCGCATCCTCGAGGACGTCCGCGTAGGTCTCGGGCGCATCGAGGCCCAGGTCCTCGTAGATGTCCTCCCGGTAGGCGAGCGTGAAGACGTTGGCCTGCGTGGGCAGCGCGTAGAGTTTGCCGTCGTGGGACAGTCCCTCGAGCATCGCCGGGGCCAGCTCGTCGAGGTCGTGCGACTCGGCGTACTGCTCGAACAGGTCGTTCAGGTCCAGCAGCGCTCCGGTCGACCCGTACCTCGGCACGGCTCCCGAATACATCTCGATGATGTCGTAGGTGCCCGTGTCACCGGCTAGGGTCGTCGCGGTCTTCGTGTACTGACCGCTGAAGTCGATCGGCGCGTGCGCGACCTCCACCCCGTCCTTGGAGCAGCTGGCGACCATCATGTTCGTGAAGGGGTCGGTCGCGGAAGAGCTGTAGGCGAGGACGTTGACCTTGACCGCCGGGTCCTGCTCGGGAAACTCGCAGTCGACGGCGTCGACGGACTGTGCGCCGGAACGTGATCCGGCGCCGCACGCGGTCAGAACGAGAACGACGGACATCGCGCCCGCCGCGGTCATCCCCGCCATCTTGAGTGATCGTGCCATCGGAAACCTCCTTGTTTCGGATTCATGAATACGTATATCTGAACATTATTCACCCCACTCCGTCAAGGCCAACAGGGGCGGAATATCGGGATTCGAGAGAGTGAATCCAGTATGTGCACCCGTATGCACGTTGTATGCACCCAGGATGGCGCGCGATGGCGCGGGAGAGTGATCAGGCCGGGTCGCCGTCACGACTGCGCCGCAGGTAGTATCCCTGGCTTGGCTGAATGAAGCTCGCGTCGACGGCCGTGCGTGTGCCGCGCGCGACGGCCTCAGCCGACGGGAACGGGAAGGTTCGTCATCCCGAACAGATCCTTCGGGTCCTCGGGGGACGCGACGAGATCGAGGGTCTGCTCGAGCTGCGTGCCGGCCACGCCTGCGCGAAGGTGACGAAGCGCCGAGAAGTCCTCGATCGCGAAGCCCACCGAATCGAAGATCGTGATCTGCTCGCTGTGGGTCCGCCCCGGTGCGGATCCGTTCAGCACGCGCCAGAACTCCGTCACCGGGAAGTCCGGCTCCACTGCCTGGATCTCCCCCTCGATCCGGGTCTGCGGCTCGTACTCGACGAACACGGGGCCGCGCTCGAGGATCGCCGGATCCAACTCCGTCTTGCCGGGGCAATCGCCGCCGATCGCGTTGATATGCATCCCTGGAGCGACGTTCGAGTCGGCGAGCACCCGGGCGACTGCCTTGTCCGCCGTGCACGTGGTGACGATGTCGGCGCCCCGTGCGGCCTCGGCTGCGGAGGCGCACGGAATGACCTCGAACCCTCTCGGGACCAGATTGCGCATCAGCTTCTCGGTGGCGGCCGGATCCACGTCGTAGACACGCAGGTGGTCGATGCCCAGCACCCCGCGGAACGCCAGCGCCTGGAACTCCGCCTGGCTGCCCGCGCCGATCATCGCCATGGTCCGCGCCTCGGGGCGCGCGAGAGTCCGGGCCACCATCGCCGAGGTGGCCGCCGTCCGCAGCGCCGTCAGCAGCGTCATCTCCGCCAGGAAGACCGGGTATCCGTTGTGGACGTCGGCGAGAACGCCGAACGCCGTGACGGTCTGGAACCCACGGGCGGGGTTGAACGGATGCCCGTTCACGTACTTGAAGGCGTAGACGTCCGCGTCGCTGATGGGCATCAGCTCGATGACTCCGAACGGAGTGTGACTCGCCACCCTGTGGGTTTTGTCGAACGACTCCCACCGCCGGAAGTCGCCCTCGATGGCGTCGGCCATCTCGGTCATGATGCGCTCGGGGCCGGTCTGTGCGATCCACCGCAGCATGTCCACGACTCCCACGTATGACGTCACAGCGTCACCTCTCTATTCTTGTCAGCACCGCGCGCGTCGCGGTGCCGTGTTGTCGGGTCGTGCGCGGCCCGGTTCACCGTGCTAGCCGCGACCGATGGGTGCCGCGCAGGATCAGCTCGGTCGGCAAAACGTGATGCCTCGTGGGCGCGGCCCTTCCGACGATGAGGCGATCGAGGATCAGGTCCGCGGCGAGCTCCGCCATGCGGAGGAAGTCGACCCGCACCGTGGTGAGATTGATTCCCGGCCACGCAGCGAGCTCGAGATCGTCGAACCCGACGATCGAGACGTCCTCCGGCACGCGAAGTCCCATGACGTGCGCCTCGTGGAGAGCCCCCACCGCGAGCAGATCTGTGACGCAGAAGACGGCCGTCGGTCGGTCATCCCCCGACATCAGCTCGCGAAGTCCACGGCTGCCGTCGCCGTAGGTGAACTCGCCGCGCGCCACGCGGCGCGACGGCAGATCGATCCCGCGCTTGTCGAGCGCCTCGCGGAAGCCCGCCTCGCGGTCTCGCGAGCTGCTCGTGGTGTCCGGCCCCGCCAGGACCCCGATGCGCTTGTGCCCCTGGGCCGCGAGAAGCCCGGCGACCGCTGCGGCTCCCGCGCTGTTGTCGGCGGTCACGCTGTCGGCCTCGGCGAGATCGCTGATGCGATTCATCTGCACGAAGGGGAACTGCTTGGTGCGCAGCATGAAGGGCAGCGATGAACGCAGCTGTGACGTGGTGAGCACCGCGCCGTCGACCGAGCCGTCCAACAGCCGGGTGAACGCGGCCATCTCGTCCCCGCGCTCGGCGAGCACCACCATCCGGTAGCCGCGGTGCATCAGCGCATCGTGAAGAGGCGCAACCAACCTGGGGTAGAGCGCGTTGTCGAGGTCGGCGACCATCGCGATCTGATGCGTTGACCGGGTGGAGAGGCTGCGGCCGATCTCGCTCCGCACGTACCCGAGCGCCTGCGCGGCCTCGGCCACGGCATTCCTCGTCTGCTGCGACACCCGCGGGTCGTCCCGCAGCGCACGGGAGACCGTGGCCTGCGACACGCCGGCCAGACGGGCGACATCGTGACTGGTCACCGCCATCGCCGCACCCCTCCCTGCACCGCCCACTCTGGTAATGCGGCATGCATACGTATACTGTAGATGAATGCGAACCGATGTGCACGCCGACTCGCGGCTCACCACACAGACCGAATCCGCGCAGGACTCCCCCTCGCTTCCCACGAGCGCCTTCGCCCCGTTCAGCAGCGTGGAGGAGTACATCCTCCGCTGCACGGACGAGATCTGGGTCGACCGGGGAGTGGGGCTGATCTATTCGCGCTACTACGCGGAGGACGTCGTCCTGCACGGGGCGTACGGAACCTCACGCGGCGTCCAGCCCGTCGTCCAGGGGACGCTGCAGAGCATCCGCTCATTCCCCGACGAAGTGGGCTTCGGTGAGGATGTCGTCTGGGAGCAGCGCGGAGGCGGCTTCGTCTCGGCGCATCGCGTCTACAGCACAGGCACCAACACGGGTTGGACGGAGTACGGGCCGCCGACGGGTCGTCATTTCGAGAAGCGCGCGCTGGCACACTGCCTCGTGAGGGACGGCCGGATTGTCGAGGAGTGGGTCGTGCGCGATGAGGCGCGCCTTGTCACGGATCTCGGCTTCGACCTGGAGCGGCTGTCGCTGGAGATGGCAGAGCGATCCGCGTGGCGACCCCTCGAACTTGCGATCCCCGCCGACCCGCTGCGCGCGGGGGTGTCCGGCGACCGTCCGCGCACCGCGGCCGACGACGACTGCCAGCGGGTTCTCGCCGCCATGGACGCGGTGTGGAACACGCACCGGCACGACCGCCTGGCCGACCACTTCGGCAAGGACGTCGTCCTGCACACCTCGCGCGGACGCACCCTGCAGGGGATTGCGCAGTACTCGACGGAGACGCTGGACATCCACTCCGCGTTCCCCGACGTGCGGATGCGCGTCCTCGACATCTGCGCGCACGACTCGGCCCGAGCCGGTCGCCGGATCACCGCGATCTGGCTGCTGGAGGGCTCGTACTCGGGCTACGGGGTGTACGGAGCCGCCACCGGCCTTCCCGTGCAGATCATCGGCGCTTCGCAGTTCCTCGTCGAGTCCGGCAGCATCCATCGGGAGCATCGCGTGTACGACGAGCTCGCTCTGCGCGTGCAGATCGAGCAGCTGCGGGCGAACCCCGCCGCGCCCTTGGCTCGGTAAGAAGCGCCCGTCGCGGATCCCCGCGATCCGCGACGGGCGCGTTCACGCGACCCTCTGGCTCAGGCGATCCAGCGCGGCTTGCGAGGGTCGACCATGAAGGTGAGGTCGTCGAGCACGTCGTAGCCCATCTGCGCGAGCATGTGGAGCACGTCGATCAGCACCCAGTTGTCGATCAGCTTGTCGTCCTCGTCGACGCGGTACCAGTCCGCGACGCGCATCTCGATCCGGCGGCGCGTCGGCGGCATCCCCAGCCACTGTCCCCCACTGTGCGTGCCGTGCAGGGACGGCCAGCCGCCCGTTACGGCGAACCTGCCGTCTCCCGCCTGGATGTAGTGGCCGGGCGCTTCTTCGGGCCCTCCCGGCGAACGGGGGAAGCCCGTGCGGTCAGGGAACGCCTGGATGAACAGCGCGCCGTGGTAGTCGTCGAATCCCCTCTGCCCGCGGGTGGAGCCGATTCCCGCCGGACCGTACCAGTTCATGTTCGTGTGCCAGTGCGGACTGTGGTCGACGGTGAGGACGTGGTCGGCCAGCTCCGACCCCGAGCCGAGGCTCCCCTGCATCTCGCGCACGATCCGTAGCGTCCGCCCGCCGAGGTCGCCGTCGTGCCCGAGCGCGGTCGCGCCCGTGTCGATCGGGGGGAGGGGCCACTGCTCCGCACTCCCGGGCATCGCGCGGAACGGATAGCGTCCCGCCTGCCTCATCACGTCGACAGCATCGAAGAGGATGTACGCCTTGGCGACCTTCCCCTCTTCCATGACGGCGTTCAGCCCGAATCGCAGGAACGTCAGGCCGTGTGTCGCGGGGATGCCGAGCCAGTGCTCCGACCATGTGCCCATTAGATGCCCGAGCGTCGACACCACGTTGCGACCCTCGTATACGTCGGCGATGCACAGTCCCAGCCGGTGCTCGTAGTCGGGGAACGATGCCTTGAGCGGCTCAAAGAATCCGTCGGCGGCTTGGCCGACTCCGCGAAGGGTGTTGAACGGATGGAACACCTCGAAGACCGCGTCTTCGTGGCAGTGCTCCGCCAGCGCCTTCCTCGCTCCGCCTGCGTCGGCGTCTGCGAGCGCGATGAGCAGCTTCACGATTGTCAGCTTGTCCGACGCGCGACCGATGGCATCCATGACATCTCTCCTCTGCGAGCCGGGTGCGGGACCGCTCCCCGAACCAAGTGTATGCGTATGTATGCGAGCGCCGCCGACGCATACCCCGTTCATCGGTGAGAAGGGGCGAGCACCGGAACGACCACGCGGCGTGGCGTGCCGAAGCGATGCGCCGAGATCGACACGGCCTGCTCGCGCAGGAACGTCAGCATCTCGATCCGGCCGGCCGACACGACCGCGCCGTCATATACGGCGACCGCGGGCGAGCCACCCGCGACGGCGGCGAAATCGGCCGCGGACGCACCGAGCAGGCGTACTCGGCCGCCGCGCTCGGCCAGGTTCTGCGCTCGCTCCGCCCACGAGGGCGCCGCCTCGACGGCGGCGACCACGCCGGCATCTTCCAGCCAGGTAGCCACGTCGGATGGCAAGCTGGTGCCCACGCTCATCGTCAGCGAGGCTCCTGTGCGCAGAGCGGCCGCCGCGACGCGGATTGCGTGCGCGAGCCGGCCCGTGACGGCGGGATCCTCGACGCGGACGGTCACGGGCACAGCCTGGTAGCGCAGCGCGTTCTGCTCGGTCTGCAGCCCCGTCGCGTCGCGCACCACTCCGTACTCCGCCTCCCACACCGCGACATCCGTCGACAGTGCGCCCGCGAGCCAAGCCCTCTGCTCCGATGGAAGACCCGCCGCGGCACGCAGCGCTGCCCGAGACAGTGCGTCGCGCGGCGCCGCGGCGGCGATCGGGACGTCTTCCCACCGGGACAGTCCGATCAGGTAGTTCGGTCCGCCCGCCTTCGCGCCGGCCCCCACTGCGGCCTTCTTCCAGCCGCCGAACGGCTGACGCTGGACGATCGCTCCGGTCGTCCCGCGATTGACGTACAGGTTCCCCGCCTGCACGCAGGACATCCAGCGGGCGATCTCGTCATCGTCCAGCGAGTGCAGGCCGGAGGTGAGGCCGTAGTTGATGGCGTTGACGATCGCGATCGCTTCATCGAGCGACTCGGCGGTCATGATGCCGAGCACCGGCCCGAAGTACTCCGTCAGGTGGAATGGGCTTCCCGGTCGGACTCCGTCCCGGATGCCTGGACGCCACAACTGACCCTCATCGTCCAGCTGTTCGGGCTTCATCAACCATGTCTCGCCGGCCTCGAGGGTGGTGAGCGCGTGTAGCAGCTTGCCGTTGGCTGGGCCGATGAGCGGACCGATGCGACTCGAGCTGTCACTGGGATCCCCCACCCGGTACGAGCCCACGGCATCGAGGAGCTGACGGCGAAAGCGTTCGCTGGTGGCGACGGTCCCCACGAGCACGACGAGCGATGCGGCTGAGCACTTCTGCCCGGCATGACCGAAAGCCGAGTACGCCACGTCCTTGGCCGCGAGATCGAGGTCCGCGCTCGGCGTCACGATGATTGCGTTCTTTCCGCTGGTCTCGGCGAGCAGCGGCAGATCGGGTCGGATGCTGCGGAAGAGCTCGGCGGTTTCGTAGCCGCCGGTGAGGATGACGCGCTCCACGGCCGGGCTGGTCAGAAGCTGCTCGCCCAGTCGACGGTCCGCCAGTTGCACGTACTGCAGCACATCGCGAGGCACGCCCGCCTCCCACAGGGCTTCGACCATGACAGCGCCACTGCGGCACGCCTGACGAGCGGGCTTCACGATGACTGGTGAGCCTGCCGCGAGGGCCGCAAGCGTGGAGCCCGCGGGGATGGCGACGGGGAAGTTCCACGGCGGGGTCACGACCGTGAGCTGGACCGGACGGGGGGAGGCTCCGTCGATCCGCGCGTGGCGTTTCGCGCTTTCGGCGTAGTAGTGGGCGAAGTCGATCGCCTCGGAGACCTCGGGGTCGCCTTGTTCGAGCACCTTCCCAGCCTCGGACCCCATCACCTCGAGCAGGTCCGCGCGACGCGATTCGAGGATGTCGCCGGCGCGATGGAGGATGGCCGCTCGCGCCTCGGCGCCCAGCGAGCGCCACCGTCGGCCTGCGAGCACGGCACGGTCGACGACGGCGTCGACCTCATCGGCGCGCGATAGCGTGTGGTTACGCACGGTCGACACGCCGAGGGTCGAGTCCCGCATGCGCGAGCGGATGCCGTCCGCCCATGCGCGATTCGAGGCGAGGCTGGGGTCAGTGTCGGCGGTATTGCGGAAGCCGTCGGTCGACGCGGGCGCGGACGGCAGCGCACGGTCCTGACTCCGGTTCGGTGCGGGCACATCCCGCGGCATCGTCCCCACCGATGCCAGGAACCGTTGCCGCTCCCGTGCGAACAGCTCGGGGTCGGCCCCCAGATCGAACACGGCCGACATGAAGTTTTCGGCGGACGCCCCTTCCTCGAGGCGGCGGATCAGATAGGCGATCGCGACGTCGAACTCCGCCGGGTGCACCACGGGCGTGTAGAGAAGCAGCGAACCCACCGTCCGGCGCACCACCGCTGCTTGCGCCGTCGCCATCCCCAGGAGCATCTCGAACTCGACAGCCGGATCGGACCCGCTCGCGGCTATGCCGCGCTTGTTCGCCAGCAGCCAGGCCAGTGCGACGTCGAAGAGGTTATGGCCGGCGACGCCGATGCGCACCGCGGCCACCCGCTCCGGATGCAGCGCGTAATCCAAGACGGCCTTGTACGAGGCATCGGACGCCTGCTTGCTGTGCCATGTCGCGAGCGGCCAGTCATGGATTTCGGCGTCCACTCGCTCCATGGGAAGGTTCGCACCCTTCACGACGCGCACCTTGATCGGGGCCCCGCCCGCGGCGAGTCTGGCGGTGGCCCACTCCTGCAGCCTGATCATCGCGCCCAGCGCGTCGGGTAGGTAGGCCTGCAGCACGATTCCCGCTTGGAGAGCGCGAAACTCGTCCCGCTCGAGGAGGCTTGTGAAGACTGCGATCGTGAGATCGAGGTCCTTGTACTCCTCCATGTCAAGGTTGATGAACTTGCCGCGAGCGAGCGCGATCCGGTAGAGGGGTGCCAGGGCATCGGCAGCGTGCCGAACGGCCTCGTCAAAGGCCCACGGGCTGTGCGGAGCGACAGTCGACGAGACCTTGATGGACACGTAATCGACGTCTGGACGCTCGAGCAGCCGCCGGGTTCCGGCCAGACGACGAAAGGCCTCGTCTTCGCCGAGAATAGCTTCGCCGAGAAGGTTCACGTTGAGGCGTGTGCCTTCTGTCGCGCGGATGCGGCTGATGGCGCTACCGAGTTTCGCGTCGCGAGCGTCGACGATAAGGTGCCGCACCAACTCGCGCAGAACCCGCCTGCTGAGGGGAATCACGATGCCGGGAAAAGCCGGGGCAAGCGCGGCCCCCGCGCGGATGAGGGCCCGCAGCGGTGCGGGGAGGAAGGCCGGTGTGAGTGGGACGAGGCGCCGGAGATTGCCGGCCGCGACCGCGTAGTCCTCCGGGCGGACGACACCGTCGACGAAGCCGACAGTGAAGGCCAGGCCGTTGGGATCACGAAGCACTCCGGCGAGTCGGTTCGCCGCGGCATCCACAGGGACGTCCCGGCTCTCCGCCAGCCAGTGTTCCACGAGCGCGACGGCGTCGTCGGCAAGTGCTGCGATATCGGCGCTGGTACCGGAGGGGATGGTGTACGTCATGGTGCTTCCTGGGAGTGCCGATGGTTGGTATGCGAGTCCAGTGTGCGGAAGCGTAAGCCTCGTGAAAAGCGAACATTTATGATCAGTACTGTTCGTTTTTACTGATGAATTGAGAGAGGCGTGTCGTGTTGGAACTACGCAGGTTGCGCCTTCTTCATGAACTCGCTTTGAGAGGCACGATCGCAGAGGTCGCAACGGCACTCGCCTACAGTCCGTCCACTGTGTCGCAGCAGCTGGCGATCCTCGAGCGCGAGGCGGGCGTCGCGCTGCTGGAACCGGATGGGCGCCGGGTGCGTCTCACGGCACAGGGCCGCCTGCTCGCTCGCCACGCCGCGAGAGCTCTTGAGCTCGATGAGGCCGCCCGCGCCGAGCTCTCACAAAGTCAGGCGGCGGCGATGCCAGTGCGCATGGCTGTGATGGCGACGGCAGCACAGGCGCTTGTCCCGAAGGCGCTGTCGTGGCTGAGTCGGCGCCTGCCGACACTGAGGGTCGAGATGGCGGAGATGCCTCCGGAGGAGGGATTGTTCGAGCTGCAGGCGCGCGCGTTTGACGTTGTCGTTGCCGAGCAATACCCCGGACAGACGCGTCAGTTGCAGGACGGGATCGACAGAGTGGTGTTGGGCACCGATCCGATTCGCCTAGTCGTCCCACTTGGCGACCGCTCCACCGCCCTCACGGACCTCCGCGATCGGGCGTGGGTGCTCGAGCCTAAAGGCGCGGCTGTGCGTCACTGGGCGGTTCAGCAGTGTCGGGCGGCGGGCTTCGAGCCGGACGTTCAGTTCGAAGCCACCGACCTCACCGCCCACGCTCGGCTCGTCTCTGCGGGGCACGCCGTTGCGATGCTTCCCGACCTCGTGTGGGCAGACAACCCTAGCCCTGTGCGACTTCTGGATCTGCCCGGGTTTCCCGTGCGCGAGATATTCGCGGCCACCCGTTTCGCTTCGCGAGACAGCTCACCCGTAGCTGCGGTCGTAGCCGCGCTTGCGGCGGCGCTTGAAGACCCCCTCGCACTGGACGCTGACCGCGGTGCGACCACTACGATTCGATCTTCGAAGATGAAATAGACGGCTCGATCGCCTCCGGCACCAAGGGGCCCGCTCGACTCCGGCGGCTGATGACCTCCGGGGTCCCGGCGCCGCTGAACTGGCAGCTTCAGTACGACTCGATCCCGAGGATCGCCACTAGGGCGTGTTGATCAAGAAGGTGCGGGGTGGCCAGCCGCCGCGAGTTGCGCGGGAGAATGGGCGTGTGAAGATCCAGGTGCTGCATATCGAGGATTGCCCGAATTGGCAGGAGGCGGGCGATCGAGTACGGCTGGTGCTCGACTCGATCGGACGGGGCGATGTTCCGGTGGAGTTCGTGTTGATCCGCACCGAGGCTGAGGCGGTGAGCTCTGGTTTCGCGGGCTCGCCCACGATTCTTCTGGACGGTCAGGACTTGTTCCCGTCCCAGGGGAACACTGCCGACTTGGCGTGCAGGGTCTATCTGACCGAGCGCGGCTTTGCGGGTGCGCCGACGGTGGGACAGCTTGAGCGCACGCTGCAGGAGCGCGAAGCGCTCAGCGGAGATCGGTCTTGATCCAGATCAGCGCCGCGGCGAGGCTGACGGCGGCTCGGTAGTTGCGGGCGAGTTTGTCCGAGCGCATCGCGATGCCGCGCCACTGCTTGAGACGGTTGAAGCAGCGTTCTACGACGTTGCGTCCCTTGTAGCGTTCCTTCTGCTTGTCGCCGAAAGCGATCGGCCGGCCCGGCTTCTTGCGGCGGTGCGCGATCTGGTCGTCCCGCTCGGGGATGGTCGCCGCGATCCTCCGGTCGCGGAGCCAGGCGCGGTTCGCCCTTGAGGGGTACCCCTTGTCGGCGAGCACCCGGTCGGGGCGGGTGCGGGGGCGGCCCTTCCCGTCGCGGGGAACGCGGATGTTCTCCAGCACCGCGCTCATCATCGTGGTGTCGTTGATGTTCCCGGCGGTGATCATCATGCTCAGCGGCCGGCCGCGGCCGTCGCAGACCAGGTGCAGTTTGGTCGTCAGCCCGCCGCGGGAGCGTCCGATCCCGTGATCAGGCGGCTCGGACCACGGATTCTTGTGATTCGGCACAGCCCCCTGTGTCCCGGGCGAGGGTCGCGCCGTGCTAATGCACGCGCGCGATCGTGGAGTCGATCGAGACGACCCAGTCGATTTCCCCAGCGGCGTCGGCCTGCTTCTGCACCTCGGTGAGCAGCTTCTGCCAGGTGCCGTCCCCGGCCCACCGGTTGAACCGCTTGTAGATCGAGTTCCACTTCCCGAACCGTTCCGGAACGTCACGCCACGGCGCACCGGTCCGGTACTTCCACGCCATCCCCTCGATAGCGAGCCGGTGATCCGTCCACGGCCGCGACCGACCGGTCACCGTCGGCATCAACGGCTCCATCACGGCCCACACCTCGTCAGAGATCTCCTGTCGCGTCACCGTTCAAGACTCACCCACCGAGGAGCGGAACCTCTTGATCAACACGCCCTAGGTGAGGAGCTTGGCCGGGCGGAATGACCGTGATCGACCCGACGCGACAGCTCCATCTTGGAGGCTGAGCCTGAGCGTTCGCGCACTTGACGTCCGTTTCCACGCCTCCACCCGCGTCTCACGCGTTCTACGGATTAGCAAATGCCACATGCAGACCTTGACGCCCGGTGATTGAGGGACTTGGGCCCTCGATCCGCCACCCACCGGCCTCGGGGATGCGGCGAAGCTTCCGCCGACGAGGGACTCGATGACGTCCCACAGTGCCAGCCTGCTGCGAGGGTCGAGACCGGTGGTCGGCTCGTCGAGGAAGAGCACCGGCGGGTTGATGACCAGTGCGCCGGCGAGGTCGATGCGCCGCCGCATACCGCCGGAGAAACCCTTCACCGGCCGGTTCTGCGCTTCGACGAGATCGAACAGCTCGATGAGCTCACGGGCACGCTGCGCCGCACGCCGGCGGCCCAGGTGGTACAGCCTGCCGACCATCAGCAGGTTCTCGAAACCAGTGAGATTCTCATCGACCGCCGCGTACTGGCCGCTCGCACCGCTCATCCGCCGCACCTGCTGCGGATCGCCGATCACGTCGACCCCCGCGATCCGCGCGCTTCCCGAGTCCGGGCGGATGAGCGTGGTCAACACCTTCACGGTCGTCGTCTTGCCCGCGCCGTTCGGACCGAGAAGCGCGGTCACCGTACCCTGCGGCACCTCGAGGTCGAGGCCGTCGAGCGCACGCACCTCCGGTGCACCCTTGGGCTGATACGTCTTGACGAGGTCATGAGCCTCGATGTAAGCCATGCTGAATGCTAGCGCGGCTAGCAAAGGCGGCGGCGTTGCCATCAGCCGAGCGGTTGCTGATACCAGCGCTCGCTTGGGCTCGAGATGGCCTCTTTCGCGCATGCGTCATCCGAAGAGGAGTGTGAGAACGCCGACGGTGAGGGCGGTAGCGAAGCCGGTCCAGAGGATGATCGCGGTCGCTTGCCACAGAAGTATCCAGCGCTTCGAGACTCCGGCGGCAACGAGCATCGCCGAGGTGAACTGCGTCGGCAGCGCGAGGGGTCCGAGGAGGCTCGCACCAGGAACGCCATAGCGGACGAGGAACCGACGGAAGCGCTGGCGGCCCTTCGACTCGGGCTTGGGCTCCTCCGAGTGCGCAGGCTCGATGCCCGTTCCCGTTCCAGCCGGCACCAGTTCGCGGCGCTTGGCACGGCGCGTGGTGATCGCTTCGCGGATGCGCGCGCCGAATACGACGACGACGAAGACGGACAGAAAGTTGCCTGCCGCGGCTGCGAGGAAGGCGACGAGCGGGTTGAGGCCGGCCCAGACGCCGAGGACGGAGGCGAGCTCACCCTCGACGAATGGGATGGCTGCGGCGAATGCGACGATGAGCGGTTGCACGAGCGCGGGAACGTGCGACATGAGGTCTTGGAGAGCCTCGATGAGATTCATGATGTCCTTTCAGGGCGACGAAGCAATACATTGATTGAGGTCAGCCAGCGATTAGTACGCTGTGCCGGCACACTGTACTAGTACGCGGTGCGAGGCGATAGTATTCCCTCAGCGAGGAGGTGGCTTCCATCGGCACCCGAGAGAAGATCGTGGACGCGGCGACGGAGATCATCCGCGCCGGTAGCGACAGGCCGAGCGTGCGCGCCGTGGCCGCTCGGGCTGGCGTCGGCGCAAGCACGCTGAGGCACTACTTCCCGACGCAGCGCGCTCTCCTCGACGCGGCCCTAACCGTGCTTTATGCCGAGGCGATGCCCGACGCTCGGATCCGCGACTCCTCGGTGCCCGCGCGTGAGCGGCTCCTCGAATGCCTCTGGGTTCTCCTCGAACCGTTCAGCACCGAAGACCAGGCGAGGGCGACCTGGCGCACGGTCTACGAGTCATTCATCGCCCCGGAGGCCACCGATCAAGCACGTGAGGGCTACCTCGTGCTCGTACGCCAAGCGCAACAGCGCGTGGAGTCATGGCTCGCGATTCTCGAATCAGAGGGCACCCTTGATCCAGGCGACACGCCTGCGAGAGCACGTTTCCTCATGTCCGTCATAGACGGAATCGCACTCGACCGCGCGATGCTGCCCTCGCCCGCACGACTGGAGTTCGAGGCGTCGACGCTTCACTTGGCGGTAGACGCGGTGTTCAACGCGAAGTGATCAGTCGGCGAAGCCACACCCTGTCTGCGAATGCCCGCTCGGGAGCCGCCACTGCCACTGTCCTCGACCCGCCTACCGGCGGCGACTGATCTGTCGACAGCACTTGCACGGCCACATGGCGCTGCGGGGAGGCGGGGACACGACTTCACGAGCGGGGGTGGCGCCACTCGCGCCACTTGCCCTCGAGAGGTTCGGCCCGGCGCGTGATGGCTCCTTCGGTCTGGCTTCCCGCCCTCGTGCGAAAGAATCGGGCGCGGTCAGCGTACTGAGGAGCGCACTATCTTGCCTGAACTGCTTGACGCGGGCTACCGGTGCTGGCGGCGCGAGACGATGGTTTCAGGGGTCGCCGCTCGTGGCTTTTCTGATGTCCGACCCGGCGCCTGAGCGTTGAACGAGGAGCCGCCGACGGACATGCGGCAAGATCGTGAGAGCAGTCGCATTCACCTGCGTCGATACAGTGCCAGCCAGTTGCAGCCAGAGGGCGATCAGCGTTTGAGTGCGTCAAGCCAGCCGATGCCGCAGTTCGGACACGCGGTCGCTGGTCAGATAACGTGGCGAACGACCACGAAGCAGTAGGAAGACGCGTGCGGTTTCCTCTATTTCCTCCACCGCGTCAACGGCCCCTTCGAGCGTCGCAGCGGTGGCGAGCGAACCATGGTTCCGGAGCGGACTCGCCCGACGCGACGTGCGATCTCGTCCTGCCGAGCAGCCACGCGGACTGAGTCAACGACCGCCCCATCGACCAGCCAGCTCAGAGCTCGCCGATCGCCAGACCAAGCCGGAGGTACATCTCGGTCACCGCTTCGTCGTTAACCCGGTAACGCACGCGCTGCCCACGCGTCGCCTGCTCTCGAGGTGGGTCAGCGATAAGCAGTCCGAACCTGAGCAGTTCGTCGATCCCGGTAATCACCGTCTGCTCGGGGAGGTCGAGCGCGTCGGAGATCTCCTTACGTCCGCCGTTCGGGTGGGCGCGGAGGTGGCCGATGATGCCGGCTTTGAGCATGCTGCCGAACGCCTTAATGGGATCCTCCGCGGCTTCTGCGTTCGCGGGGCGGGCGACTCTCGGCATGTCTCATTCTTTCGCGGACCGTGTGTCGCCGTCCAGCGGAACCGTATGAATTACATCTACACAGAAGGAGTGTATGCATGTAACCTACACTCATGTCAACGACGGACACCTTCGCTAGCGCTGCTCTTGCGGCGCGCTCCGTGTCCCCCGAAATTCCGACAGACAGCGCTTGCCATCCAGGCGTAGGGTGCGTGCCAAGCGCGTCGAGCCCTCCCCCTGGCAACCCGCGCTACACGGCCATGCGCACCACCCGAAATCGATTGAAGGAACCTTTTAGGTTCAGGCGTTTCGTGCGTAGGATGCCGACCACGGCGTGTCCCCCGCGTGTCGCGGCTCGCACCGATCGGGACCGGCCGGTGGCGGGGAGGTGCGGATCATGGTGACGTCGAATCCAGCAGTGCGCCGAGCTCGAGGGTGGGCGATCACGGGCGGCGCCGTCCTGCTGGCGGGCATCATCGCGATCATCATCACGGCGGCCGTGAACCAGCAGGATGCGCAACCGGGCCCCTCCAAGAACCCGCAGCCCTCGTCATCTCCGACCAGCCCGTCGACTGAACCGGGCGGGGACACTCTGGTCGATGCGGGCGCGGTCCAGAACGGTTGGCGCGGCGAGCCCGTCACGACGGATTCCGAGGTATACGTGGTCGCAGCGCTGGAGGCGGCTGCCACCTTCGACACGACCAAGGCATCCCACGAGGACTGGCTTGAGTACCTCGACTCCTGGTTCACGCCCGACACGCGCTACACCTCAACTGAGGATCAGCAGACCGAGCTCGAGGCGGCACGGCTGGAGTTGCGGCAAGGTGTCGTGCTGCCTGAGCGTGAGTGGAATTCTCTCGCTGCGGAGGATGGCCGGGTGGCCGCCACGGCGGGAGATGTCGTGACAGTGCCGGTGACGGATGACGCGTCGGGTGACATGGTGATCGGGACGGCGGATGGAGCCTGACCCGGTTTCCCGGACGGTTCTTGTGTGTTGATCATGCCGCGATCTCGGCGGCGGTGTGAAGTGCTTCGTAGTCGGCCGGGCTGAGGTCGCCCAGGCTGGTGTGCCGGCGG